>CAXXCM010000001.1:0-729754 GCA_963662845.2 Longimicrobiales bacterium
CTGTCGAGTCCCTCGATCTCCGCGACGGTGACCGGCCCCTCGAAGCTGTGGGTGGCCCAGTCTGAGCCGCCCTCGACGCGGTAGCGCATGTGGTAGCCGGTGATGGCGGGCCTGCCCGCGTTGTCCGGGGCCGTCCACTCGACGACGAGCCCGGTGGCGGGCGACGCCGGGGCCTGTGCTGCCGACGGCGCGTCGGGCCTTGCCGGGGGCTCGTCCACGTCGGTGATGCGTATGGCGACCTGGGCCGAGTCGTCCGCGGCAGGGTCGTCGCCGCCGAAGGCGTCCAGCCCGTCGGAGACGCTCACGGTGACCGTGTACGAGTCGTCGGCCTCGTGGTCGAGCTTCGCGCCGGGGGCCACGCTGATCTGTCCGGTGGCCGGGTCGATGACGAACCGTCCCGCGCCCTCGATGGCAAAGGTCAGTGCGTCGCCATCCGAGTCCGTCGCGGATACCGGGGCGCCGACGGTCGTTCCGGCTGCCGAGTTCTCGGCCACGCTGAAGGTCCCGTAGGACAGCGACGGTGCGCCGTTGGGCTTGGCCGTGGCGGCGTTGCCCGTCCAGGGCCTGATCTCCTCGTCCTCCGTGGCCGTCGTCTTGAGAACCGCCGCGACGGCCGGGGTGGTGACCGACGACGTGATGGTGGACTCGTCCACGTCGATCACGTGGATGGTGACCTGCACGGATGCGTCCACCGACGGGTCGCTCCTGCCCTGGAAGTCCACGCCGTCGGTGACCGATACGGTGACGTTGTAGGTGCGCACAGTCTCGTAGTCGAGGGTTGCGCCCTGTGCCACCCTGATCTGGCCGGTGGTCGCGTCGATGACGAACTCGCTTGCGCCCTCGATGGCGTAGGTCAGCGCGTCATCGTCCGGGTCCGCGGCCGCGACGGGCTCACCGACGGGCGTGCCCGCGGGCGAGTTCTCCAGCACGGTGCGGACGATGCCGCCCGGCAGGGTCGAGCCGCCGTTGGCGGTAGCCGTCGCGCCGGCGCCCGATTCGGACCAGGGGCTCGCGCCCTCGTCGTTGACCGCGCGAACCTGGGCCTCGTAGACCGTGCCGCTCTTGAGGTCGGCGATCCGCGCGATGGTTACGGCGCCCTCGACCGGGTGGGACGTCCAGGCGGACGCGCCCTCGATGCGGTACTGGAGCTTGTAGCCGGTGATGGCCGGGCCGCGGTTGGCCGGGGCCTCCCACTTCACGACCAAGGCGCTGGTGGGCGCGTCGGGGTCCTGGGTGACCGTGGGCGCGCCGGGCCTTGCGGGCGGCTCGTCCACGTCGGTCACGTTGATGGTGACCTGCGTGGAGTCGTCCGCCGAGGGATCGGCGTTGCCGTCGTCGTCCAGGCCGTCGGTGATGCTGAC
Source organism: Longimicrobiales bacterium (assembly GCA_963662845.2). Taxonomy (GTDB): domain Bacteria; phylum Gemmatimonadota; class Gemmatimonadetes; order Longimicrobiales; family Gaopeijiaceae; genus Bin94. The sequence continues at coordinate 1,362 of CAXXCM010000001.1, forward strand.
CGTGACCGTGTAGGAGCGGACCGACTCGTAGTCCAGGTCCGCGCCCTGTGCGACGGTGATCTGGCCGGTGTCCGCGTCTATGGCGAACTCGCCCGCGCCGCTGATGGAGTACGCCAGGTCGTCGCCGTCCGGGTCGGAGGCGTCGATGGGCGTGCCCACGAGTGTGCTGGCCGGTGAGTTCTCGGCCACGGCGAAGGTGATGCCTGAGCGTGAGCCCAGGGCGGGCTGGCCGTTGACCGGCGTGGGGTCGGGGTATGGCAGGGTGGCCCCGTAGCCGCTGGGCGACCAGGGCCCCGCGCCGTCGGCGTTGACCGCGCGGACCTGGGCCTCGTATGTGGTGTCGGCGGCCAGGCCGGTGATGGTCGCGTTGGTCGTGGTCGACTTCACCGAGCCCCAGGTGAGGTCGCCATCCGTCCTGTAGCGCAGGGTGTATCCGGTGATGTCCGGGCCGTCGTTGGCGGGGACCTTCCAGGTGGCGTACAGGGCCGTCTGCGGGTCGTCCTGCGACGGCGACAGGTCTGGGGCCTCGGGTGCGCCCGGCGGGTTCGATGCCTGTGGCGGCGGCGCGATGCTGATGATGATGGTCGGCGTGCCTGTGGACTCGCTGCCGGGCGCGGACCAGGGGCTAGTGCCCTCGTCGTTGCTGGCCCTCACCCGCACCTGGTACCCGGTGTCCTGGCCCAGGCCCGTGATGGTGGTGCTGGTGCCCGTGCCGTCGAAGCCGTGGTCCTGCCACTGCCCGCCGGAGAGGCTGTACTGCACGTCGTAGTCGTCGATGGCGGGCTTGCCCGTCATGTCGGGGGCCGTCCAGGACGCGTCGAGCATGGACTTGGGGTCGCTGCCGCGTGTGACCTTGGGCGCTGCTGGCGCTGCGGGCGGCTCGTTCACGTCGGTTACGTTGATGGTGACCGCGATGGTGGCGTCTACCGACGAGTCGGCGTTGCCGTCCGAGTCGATGCCGTCGCTGGCCGAGACCGTCACGGCGTAGGTCGTCGTGGCCTCGTAGTCCAGGCTCGTGCCCGCGGCGACGGTGATCTGGCCGGTTGCGTTATCGATGTCGAAGCTGGCTGCGTCCGTGCCGCTCAGCGAGTAGGTGAGCGCGTCGCCGTCCGGGTCCGATGCGGTGACGGGCGCGCCGACGTTCGTGCCCGCCGCCGAGTTCTCGGCGATGCTGCGGGATGCCGTCGCGCCGGTGAAGTCCGGGTCGTCGTTCGTGCCCGAGGTGGAGGCGCTGCCGCTGGCCGACCAGGGGCTCTCGCCCTCGTCGTTGTGCGCCTTGACCTGCACCTCGTAGTCCGTGTCGGCGGCCAGCCCGGTCAGGATGGTCGACGTGCCCGCGCCCGTGAAGGCGTGGGACGTCCAGCCCGTCGCGCCGGCGGCCTTGTACCGCACGTCGTAGTCGTCGATGGCAGGGATGCCCGTCGTGTCCGGGGCCGTCCAGCTAGCGTCGAGCATGGACTTGGGCGAGCCGGTGTTGCGTGTGACCGTGGGCGCGTCGGGTGCGCCTGGGGCCTCGTCCACGTCGATGACGTTGATGGTGACCGCGATGGTCGCGTCGACCGCCGTGTCCGCGTTGCCCTTGTCGTCCTTCCCGTCGCTGACCTCGACGGTCACGCCGTAGGAAGTCGTCGCCTCGTGGTCCAGGTCCGTGCCCGCGCCGACGGTGATCTGCCCGGTTGCGCCGTCGATGTCGAAGCTGGACGCGTCGGTTCCGCTCAGGCTGTAGGACAGCGTGTCGCCGTCCGGGTCCGTCGCGGTGACCGGAGCGCCCACGTTGGTTCCCGCCGCCGAGTTCTCGGCGACGCTGCGCGTGGCCTTGTCGTCGTCGAAGGTGGGCCCGCCGCTCGTGGACTCCGTGCTGCCCGTGCCACTGGGCGACCAGGTGCTGGAGCCCTCGTCGTTGGTGGCCCGCACCTGCACCTCGTACTCCGTGCCGGAGTCCAGCCCGGTCAGCGTGGTTCCCGTGCCGGCGCCGATGAACAGGTGGTTGCTCCAGCCCGTGTCGCTCGCCTTCTTGTACTGCACGTCGTAGTCGGAGACGGCCGGCCTGTCCGAGGTGTCCGGCGCCGTCCAGGTCACGTCCAGGGTGGTCTTGGGGCTGCTGCCCTGGGCCACGGTGGGCGCGCGGGGCGGCGCGGGCGCCTCGTCCACGTCGGTGATGTTGATGGTCACGTTCATGTCGACGTCGATGGCGGGATCGGGGTTTTTCTCGTTGTCGAGCCCGTCGCTGGCCGACACCGTCACGGTGTAGGAGCTCGTGTCCTCGAAGTCCAGGTCCGCGCCCGAGGCCACCTTGATCTGCCCGGTGGCCGAGTCGATGGTGAACTCGCTCGCGCCGCTGATGGAGTAGGTCAGCGTGTCGCCCTCCGGGTCGGTGGTCGTGACCGGCGCGCCGACGCTCCTGCCCGCGCCCGTGTTCTCCGGGATACTCCGCTTATCGTCTTCGACGATGAGGGGCGACGTGTTCTTGTCCTCGGTCTTGTGGCTGCTGGTGGCCGACCAGGGGCAGGCGGGTTCGTTGGTTTCTCCGCACTCATCGTTCTTCGCCTTGACCTGCACCTCGTAGGTGCGTCCGCCCTCCAGCCCGGTCAGGATGGTCGACGTGCCCGCGCCCGTGAAGGAGTGGGAGATCCAGGTCGAGTCGCCGCTCATCCTGTACTGCACGTCGTAGTCGGTGATGGCGGGCTTGCCCGTCATGTCCGGCGCGGTCCACGACACGTCCAGCTTCTCCTTGGGCTCCGTGGCGTTCTGCTCGACCACGGGGCCGTCCGGCGCGTCCGGCGGCTCGTTCACGTTGGTCACGTTGATGGTGACCGATATGGTGTCGTCTATGGCCGTGTCCGCCGTGCCGTCGGGCTTCTTCTTGTCCGTGACGTTCACCGTCACGCTGTAGGATGTCTTGGCCTCGTAGTCCGGGACGTTGCCCGTCTTGACGCTTATCTGGCCCGTGCTCGAGCCGATGTCGAACTTGCTCGCGTCCGTGCCCGTCAGCGAGTAGGTCAGCGCGTCGCCCTCCGGGTCGGCCCCGGCGGTGACCGCCGCGCCGATGCCGGTCCCGGCCGCCGAGTTCTCCGCGATGGAGCGCGTGGCCGTGGCGGCGCTGAACTCCGGCCCCTCGTTCACGTTGGTGACGTTGATGGTCACCGGCACGACGTAGTCGCCCGGCGCGTTGGGGTCGAGACTCTGCCCGCTGGCCCCGCCGCCCGACGTGGCGGCCTTCACCGTCACCGTCACGCTGTAGCTCGTCTTCGTCTCGTAGTCCAGGCTCGTGCCCGTCCCGACCGTGATCTGGCCGCTCGACGAGGCGATGCTGAACTTGCTCGCGTCCGTCCCGCTCAGGGTGTGGCTGTAGGTGTAATTGCTATTGGCCTTTGCCGTGACCGCCGCGCCCACGTTCGTCCCCGCCGCCGAGTTCTCGGCGACGCTGCGGGAGACCGCGTTCGCGTCCGTGATCGCGCTGCCGGTGGCCCATGCCCCGTCGCCCTCGTCGTTCACCGCCCGCACCTGCACGTCGTAGCTCTTGCCCTCGGTCAGGCCGCTGATGCTGGTCGACGTGCCCGTGCCGCTGTGGGTCTTGGTCGTCCAGGTCGAATCGTCCGACAGCTTGTACTGCACGTCGTAGCCGCTGATGGCGGGCTTGCCCGTCATCGTGGGGGCCGTCCACGACGCGTCGATCTTGGTCGCCGGCGTGGTCGCGTTGGCCGATACGTTGAGGGCCGGCGCGGCCGGCGGCTCGTCCACGTCCGTCACGTTGATGGTCACTGCTATGGTGTCGTCGATCTTCGTGTCCGCGTTGTCGTCGCTGTCCTTGCGGTCGCTGACCTCGACGGTCACGCTGTAGGAGGTCTTGGCTTCGTAGTCGGGTATATTGCCCGCCTTGACCGTTACCTGCCCCGTGTTCAGCCCCACGTCGAACTTGGCGCCGTCGGTTCCCGACAGGCTGTAGTACAGGGTGTGGCCCTCGGTGTCCGTTGCCGTGACCGCCGCGCCCACGTTCGTCCCCGCCGCCGAGTTCTCCGCGATGCTGCGCGTCGCCGTGTCGTCCGGGAACTCCGAGTGTACGTTCTTGTCCTGCGTGTTCGCCGACCCGTTGTCCGACCATGCGCCGTCGCCCTCGTCGTTGACCGCGCGCACCTGCACGTCGTACTCCGTACCCTCGTCCAGGCCCGTCAGGGTCGTGGTCGTACCCGTGCCCGTGAAGCTGTGCGAAGTCCAGTTGGAAACGCTGCTCTTCTTGTACTGCACGTCGTAGTCGCTCACCGCCGGCTTGCCCGCCATCTGCGTGGTGGTCGGCGCAGTCCACGACACGTCGAGCTTCGTCTTCGGCGTCGTCGAGTTCTGCCACACCGTCGGCGCGGCCATCTTGACCGGGGGCTCGTTCACGTCCGTTACGTTGATGGTCACCGGGACGACGTAGTCGCCCGGCGCGTTGGGGTCGAGACTCTGCCCGCTGGCCCCGCCGCCCGACGCGGCCGCCTTCACCGTCACGACCACGCTGTAGCTCGTCTTGGCCTCGTAGTCCAGGCTGGTTCCCGTCTTCACCTTGATCTGGCCGCTGCCGCTCTCGATGGTGAACTTGCCCGCGTCCGTTCCGCTCAGGGTGTGGCTGTATGTGTAGTTGCTATTGGCCGTCGCCGTGACCGCCGCGCCCACGTTGGCGCCGGCCGCCGAGTTCTCGTTAATGGAGCGGGTGACGCCGCCAGCCTTGGTGATGGCGCTGCCCGAGTCCGACCACGCGCCGTCGCCCTCGTCGTTGACCGCGCGCACCTGCACGTCGTAGCTCTTGCCCGAGGTCAGGCCGGTCAGCGTCGTGCTCGTCCCAGTACCCGTGAAGCTGTGGCTCGTCCAGCCGGTATCGCCCGTCTTACGGTACTGCACGTCGTAGTCCGAGACGGCCGGCTTGCCGCTCATCTGCGTGTTGGTCAACGCCGTCCAGCTAACGTCCAGCTTGCTCGCCGGCGTCGTGCTGTTCTGCGCGACCGTGGGAGCGCCCATCTTGACCGGCGGCTCGTTCACGTCCGTCACGTTGATGGTCACCGCGATGGTGTCGTCGACCGTCGTGTCCGCCGTGCCGCTGGCGTTCTTGCCGTCGGTCACGTTCACCGTAACGCTGTAGGAGGCCTTGGCCTCGTGGTCCAGGCTCGTGCCGCTGGCGACGGTGATCTGGCCGGTGGACGAGCCGATGGCGAACTTGCTCGCGTCGGTTCCCGTCAGCGAGTAGGCCAGCGTGTTGTACTTCGCGACGCCGTCCGGATCCGTGGCGGTCACCACCGCGCCCACGTTGGCGTTGGCCGCCGAGTTCTCGGCGATGCTGCGGGTCGCGGTGGCCCCGGAGAACTCCGGCGGCTCGTTCACGTCGGTGACGTTGATGGTGACCGGCACCGTGTAGTCGCCCGGCGCGTTGGGGTCCAGGCTCGTGCTCTGCACGCCCGTCACTGCCGCCGTCACAGTCACAATGACGCTGTAGCTTGTCTTGGTCTCGTAGTCCAGGCTCGTGCCCGTCCCGACGGTGATCTGTCCGGTCGCGCTGTCGATGGCGAACTTGCCCGCGTCCGTTCCGCTCAGGGCGTGGGTGAGCGTGTATCCGTTGGTGTTGGAGGTCGCCGTGACCGCCGCGCCCACGTTCGTATCCGCCGCCGAGTTCTCGGCTATGTTGCGGGTGACCGCGTTCGCGTCGGTGATGGCGCTGCCCGTGGCCGACCATGCGCCGTTGCCCTCGTCATTGACCGCGCGCACCTGCACCTCGTAGCTCTTGCCCCTCGGTCAGGCCCGTCAGCGTCGTGCTCGTACCCGTGCCTGTGAAGCTGTGGGACGTCCAGCCGGTGTCGCCCGTCTTGCGGTACTGCACGTCGTAGTCCGTGATCGCAGGCTTGCCCGTCATCGCCGGCGCAGTCCAGCTTACGTCCAGCTTCGTCTTCGGCGTGGTGGAGTTGGCCGTCACCGTGGGCTTCGCGGGCGCGGCGGGCGGCTCGTTCACGTCCGTCACGTTGATGGTCACGCTGATCGTGTCGTCTATCACCGTGTCCGCCGTGCCGTTGCTGGCCTTCTTGTCGCTGACGTTAAGCGTCACGCTGTAGGAGGTCTTGGCCTCGTAGTCCGGGATGTTGCCCGTCTTCACCGTGATCTGGCCGGTGTTTGAGCCCACGTCAAACTTGCTGCCGTCCGTCCCCGTCAGCGTGTAGTAGAGGGTGTCGGTTGACAGGTACGGGTCGGTGGCGGTGATAGCCGTTCCGACGTTGGTCCCCACCGGAGAGTTCTCCGCGATGCTCCGCGTTGCGGTATCGGAGGGGAAGTAGGGGTCCAGGTTGTCCACGGTTGTACCCTTGACGATGTCTGACCACTGCGGGCTGTAGACCGTGAATTCGTCGACGGCCTTCATGCGGAACTGGTACTTGGTGTTCCGATCGAGGCCGGTGACCTCATAGCTCGTCACCGGACTGTTCTGCGTCCCGGCCAGGACGAACTTGTAGCTCGAATCATTCGTCCAGTCGGTGTCGGTATCCTTCATCCAGACGATGAAGAACCTCTCGACGTCGTCGTAGTCCGGGTCTGCCGTCTTTCCGCTCGATACCTTATTATCGAGCGGCTCGCTCCACGTGATGATGAGCGTGTCGTAGGGCTGGGCGGTCTTTGGCGTGACGCCGAGGCCCGTGACCTTCGCCGGCTTGTACTGCTCGTCGGTCACGCTAATGGTCACCGCGATCGTGTCGTCGATCACCGTGTCCGCCGTGCCGTCCGCGTCCTTCTTGTCGCTCACGTTCACGGTGACGCTGTAGCTGCTCTTGGTCTCGTAGTCTAGGGCCGACTTCACCGTTATCTGCCCCGTCGTGGACCCAACGTTGAATGACGATGCGTCCGTTCCGGTCAGCGTGTAGTACAGCGTGTCGCCGTCCTGGTCGCTCGCCGTAACCGCCGCGCCGATGCCGGTCCCGGCCGCCGAGTTCTCCGCGATGGAGCGGGTGGCGGTGGCGGCGCTGAACTCCGGCGCGTCGTTCTTGTCCGTCACGTTGATGGTTACGGATACGTCGTAGTCGCCGGGCGCGTTCGGGTCGAGCGTGAAGCTCTGCGCATTCACGCCCGCTGCCGCCGCCTTCACCGTCACGACCACGCTGTAGCTGGACTTGGTCTCGTAGTCCAGGGCCGACTTGACCTGGATCTGGCCGCTGCTCGACACGATGTCGAAGCTGCTCGCGTCCGTGCCGCTCAGGCTGTGGGTCAGCGTGTAGCCGTTGGTGTTGGCGCTGGCGGTTACCGCCGCGCCGATGTTCGTTCCCGCCGCCGAGTTCTCGGCGACCGACCGCGTCACCGCATTCGAGTTGGTGGTCCCCGACCCGGTGTCCGACCACCCGCTGGATCCCTCGTCGTTGTGCGCCTTCACCTGCGCGTCATAGCGCTTGCCCACCGTCAGGCCGGTGATCGTCACCTTGCGCGTCGTGATGGTCGTGTTCGCCTGCCACTCCGTCCAGTTGGTCGTGCCGGACAGCCGGTACCGCACGTCGTAGTCGGTGATGTCGGGCCCCGTATTGGTCGGCGCCGACCACGTAACGTCCACCTTGGTCGTTGGCGTCGTGGTGTTGGCCGCAACCCCGGGCGCGGACGGCGCGGACGGAGGCTCGGTAACGTCCGTCACGTTGATCGTGACCGCGATCGTGTCGTCTATCGCCGTGTTCGCGGTGCCGTCGGCGGCCTTCTTGTCGCTCACGTTCACCGTGACGCTGTAGGAGGTCTGGACCTCGTAGTTGGGTACGTTGCCCGTCTTGACGCTTATCTGGCCGGTGCTCGCGCCGATGTCCAGCTTGCTCGCGTCCGTTCCCGACAGCGAGTAGGTGAGCGCGTCGCCCTCCGGATCCGCCCCGGCGGTCACCGCCGCGCCGATGCTGGTTCCAGCCGCCGAGTTCTCTGCGATGGAGCGGGTGGCGGTATCGTCGGCGAACTCCGGCCCTTCGTTCACGTTGGTAACGTTGATGGTGACCGGGATGACGTAGTTGCCCGTCCCGTTGGGGCTGAGGCCGGTGTTGCCGGTGCTGGTGACGCTGCCCCCGGACGCCGCCATGGTCACGATGACGCTGTACGACGTCTTGGTTTCGTAGTCCAGGTCGGTATTCGTCCCCACCGTGATTTGCCCGCTGGACGAGTTGATGCTGAAACTGCTGGCGTCCGTTCCACTCAGCGAGTAGCTCAGGGTATGGCCGTTGGGGTTGGAGTCGGCGTCCACCGCAGCGCCCACGTTGGTATTCGCCGCAGAGTTCTCGGCGACGCTGCGGGTCTGGGTGGTGTACTGCGTGATGGCCGTGCCGGAGCCTGACCAGTTGCCGGTGCCCTCGGCGTCGGTGCCCCGCACCTGGACCTCGTAGCGCTTGCCTGCGGTGAGGCCGGAGCGCTCCGTGCTGGTGCCCGTGCCGGTGAAGCTGTGGTCGCCCCAGCTGCCCCCGGTCTGCGTGTACCGCACGTCGTAGTCGGTGAGATTGTTGGAGACGGACGGGGCCGACCAGGAGATGTCCAGCTTGGTGGTGGGCGCGGCGGAGTCCCGGGTCACCGTGGGGGCGCTCATAACCGGCCCGCCCAGGTCGTTGATGGTGACTGTCACGGCGCGGGAGGACTTGTAGGTGGTGCCGCCACTCACCACGTCGTACTTGACCGTGCCGCTGTAGCTGGTCTTGGTCTCGTAGTCCAGGCTGGCTCCAGACTTCACCTTGACCCAGCCGCTGCTGATGGTGAAAGAATTGGCGGCGTCCCCCTCGATGGTCCAGTTGCTGGCGCCGCCGTTGTACAATCCCGCCTTGCCCACGTTGGTGCCGGCCGGCGAGTTCTCGTTCACCGACATGGATGCGTTGGTGGTGCAGGTCATCTTGTACTTCCAAACGAAGTCCGCGGAGAGGCCGCCGGGGTCCGTCGCCGTGGTGGTTATGGTCACCCACGTGTCGGCGGGGTGGTTGGCGCGAATCCTGACCGGGTCGTTCTGCGTGATGGCTACCAGCCCGGGATGGGAGCTGCTCGAAGTGATGGTAAGCGTGTCGCCGTCCGGGTCTGAGAAATAGCTGTTCTCGCCGGAGGGGTACGACACCCCGTGGTTATGGTAGCAATCGGCGTCACTGCCCGTTACCCGATTGTGGGTATCGTGGGTGCTGGCTATCACGGTGGGGGCCTGGTTGGCCTGGCCCGATGCGCCCTCCTCGATCAGGGTCAGGGAGATCGCGGCCACGGAGATTGTAAAGCTGAGCGCGGCGGTGTCGCCGTCGTATGTGGCGGTGTAGGTGTAAGTGGTCGGGTACTGGGCCGCCGTGGGCGTCCCGCTGATGGTGCGAGCCGTCGCGTCGAAGGACAGGCCCGCCGGAAGCGCGGGCGAGAGGGAGTAGGTGATCGTGCCCACGGTCGCGGACGCGCCGTCGGAGGACCGGGAGGCCCTGGGCAGGGTCAGGGTGTCGATGGCCGTACCCCTGGTCCAGGACTGGTCGTCGACGGTCGCGCCGCCGAAGGACAGGGCCGGAGCCGGAGTGGGCGTAGGCGTGGGAGTCGGAGTCGGAGTGGCCGGGGCCGGGATGGTGGTGGAGAACTTGTATGCGGAGGACCCGCCAGTGCGCCAGACCTGGAGGATGACGCCGTACCCGGTCTGGGGGTCCAGGCCCGTCGCCGTGACCGGGCCGGTCGAGCCGGCGTCGAAGTAGGCGGCGCTGGTGAAGACGTTGTTCGAGCACGTGCCGCCGGTGAAGTCGGACTCGGCGCACACGACGAACCGGTAGTAGTCGAAGTCGGAGCCGGTGTACCTGGTCCACGAGACCTGGGCGGACTTCCCGCCGGAGTCGCGGACGGCCGTGACGCTGATGTTGGGAGGCGTGGGATCTGCCGGTGTGGGCGTAGGAGTAGGCGTGGGAGTCGGAGTGGGCGGCTCGGGCGTGGGCGTCGGAGTGGGCGTCGGTGTGGGAGTGGGCGGTTTGAATGGCGCGGCGGATGGGGAGTTGCGCCAGCCGCTGTCGCCGGCGTCGTTGCGGGCGCGCACGCCCACTATGTAGGACTTGGCGTTGTCGACGCCGATGGTGATGCTCGTACCCGTGTGGTTCAGGGCGGCGAGGCTCCAGCTCACGGCGCCGTCGGAGCTGTAGGTGACGTGGTAGCTGGTGGCGCCCGCGGGGGCGGGCCAGCTTGCGGTCAGGGTCCCGTCGGCCCGCGTCACCGACACCGAGGACGGTGTGCCGGGGGGCGACCCTGCCGTCGCCTCGGCGGCCCTGGGCTCTGCAAAGGGGGCCAGCACCGCGGCCATCGAGACCACGAGCATCAGGAGCGCCAGGCCCATCCGGGGCCCCAGCACTCGCGAGGCCCGGCTCCTCCTCCGTCCGCCGCCCAGGTCGTCGTCCCGCTTCACAAAGTGTCGTCCAGCCACTCGATGCCCCCTAACTTGCCGTCAATGCGTTATCTATCTGTCTGTGTCGTCGGGCTCCAGGCGGCGACGGCCCTGCGCCTCATCATCCATGCGAAGACGAGGGCGAGGCCCAGCGCGCCCGCCAGGGCGGCCAGCAGTCCCGCCATCATGGGCGACGTGCCCGTCCCCATGATCCCGCCGCGCTCGACCTCCAGCACGGCTATGCCGAATGCCGTCGAGTCGGCGCTTGCGATGGACGGCCCGGCCTCGTGGGAGCCCGCCGGGCGGACGCTGACGCTCTCGATCACCAGCTCGCTGGCCCTGATCGAGCTCGTGCCGGCGGCCGGCTCGCCCGCCGGCGCCGGCGCCGCGTCGTTGCCGGGGATGATGAAGTACGGCGCGGAGTTGACCTTCGCCGCCGCGCCCGTCGCCGAGTCGGACCCGGGCCCGTCGGCCATGAGCCCGAGGGGGATCATCGCCGCGGCCAGCGAGGCCGCGAGCAGGGACAGTACAAGGTACGCGCGCGAGGCGTACGCGCGCGACCGGCTCCTCAGCCCTTCGCTCCCGCCGTCCGGCTTCTCGTGAATCAGTCCAGGCATTTGTGCCTCCTCGATGCTCCGTTCACCCGATGCACTTCTCAGCCGATGACCGTCTCATCCGATGCGCTGTCTATCTGATTCAAGGCTCACTCGATGCCCGTATAAGCCAATGGACTATATAATGGCTGCATACCATATCGTTTGTCAAGTGCATCGACCCCCTTTTTCCAAAATTGCCCAAAAATCCCACGAACACGCCACACCGCTACGCTTTCACCCCACACAACGGCCCATAACTCCACGATTCAACAATCATCTCACCCCAAAACAGCGCCCTGCGCCCTAACATTTATCACCAGGCACGATTCCCGGTATAAATAATTTAATCCCGTCAAGGCTTGACATCCCCGCCCCCGCCTGGCGTATAATTCTGCATTCCCAAATCGGCGCAAGGGGCAGGGTTAGATTGACTGAACCGATGTCTTCGACGCCCGACTACTCGATGGGCTTCAGCGACGAGATCATCGACGCCTACAAGAGGTACACGGCGCAGAGCCACGCCGCCCACCTGCTCCCGTATCTCAGGCCCGGCCTCCGCCTCCTCGACTACGGCTGCGGGCCCGGCACCATATCCGTGGGCCTGGCCAAGGCCGTCGACCCCGGCGAGATGCACGGCATCGACATGGAGGAGTCCCAGGTCGAGCTTGCCAGGACGGTCGCCGGATTCCAGAAGCAGGCGAACGCGGCCTTCCAGGTGGCCGACGTGCTCGACCTGCCCTTCGAGGACGGCTACTTCGACGTGGTCCACGGCCACGACGTCCTCCTCTACGTGCCGGATACCCAGGCGGCCCTGGCCGAGCTGAAGCGCGTGCTGAAGCCCGGCGGGATCATCTCCTGCCGGGAGATGATAGGCGAGTCCTGCTTCACGGAGCCCGACTTCGGCGTCATCAGGAAGGCCTGGGACATGTTCGAGGACCTCCTGGCCGCCGACGACGGCCACCCGCAGATGGGCAAGGAGCTGAAGATGCACCTGGTCGAGGCGGGCTTTGCCAACGTCCACGTCACGGGCGCTTTCCAGATGCACAGCACGCCGGCGGACGTCCTCTTCATCCACGCCGTGGCCAACCAGTGGTTCCTGGCGCCCGAGATCACCGAGGCGGCGATAAAGTACGGGGCCTCCACCCAGGAGCTGGTCGACGCCATAGGGGAGGCCTACGAGAAGTGGAAGGACGACCCCGGCGCCGTCTGCGGCCTGGCCTACGGCGAGGCCATAGCCGGCAAGCCGTGAGAACCAGGAGGAGAGGCCGGGATGACTGAACAGGCATCTTCGACACCGGGCAATCCGCTGGGCATCGACCCGCAGGTGCTGGAGTACTTCAGGCGATACACCGCCCAGTCCCAGGCCCGGCACCTGCTCCCGTATCTGCGGCCGGGCCAGCGCCTCCTCGACTTCGGCTGCGGGCCGGGGGCCATATCCGTCGGCCTCGCCAGGGCGGTGGAGCCGGGCGAGCTACACGGCGTGGACCTGGACGAGTCCCGGATCGAGGCGGCCAGGACGATCGCGGCGATCCAGGGACAGGACAACGCGGCGTTCCAGGTCGCCGACGTGCTGGACCTGCCCTTCGAGGACGGCTACTTCGACGTGGCCCACGGCCACGACGTACTCATGTACGTGCCGGACACCGCCGCGGTCCTGGCCGAGGTGAAGCGCGTCCTGAAGCCCGGCGGCATCATCGCCTGCCGGGAGATCATTTCCGATTCGTGCTTCATGCACCCCGGCTCCAGCGTCATGATGAGGGGATGGGACATATACGGAGAGCTCCTCGTCGACGACGGCGGCCATCCCCAGATCGGGAAGGAGCTGAAGGCCCGCCTCGCCGAGGCCGGCTTCGTCAACGCCAGGATCACGGGCAGCGTCGACACCTACAACACCCCGGCGGACATCGACCTGATCCACAGGCTATCCGTGAAGTGGTTCCTCTCGCCCGAGATCATCGAGGGGTCCATAAAGTTCGGCGCGTCCACCCGGGAGCTGGCCGGCAGGATAGCCGAGGCCTACGAGATGTGGAGGCAAGAGCCCGGCGCGATCTCCGGCGTGGCCTTCGGCGAGGCCATAGCCAACAAGCCCGCCTAGCCGTCTGTCCCTTCCCCCATTTCGGGGGAAGGTTAGGATGGGGGGGCGCTACTCTTCCTGCATCTCGTCGTAGTTCGAGACTATCCGCAGCGCCGTCGCCGCGAACGCCCTCATCTCACGCTCGCTGACGCCCTCGGTCAGCCTGTCGTAGTACGACTGCATGCGCCCGGTCATCTCGGAGGTCAGCTGCTCGCCCTGCGGGGAGAGCCTGAGCATGACGATGCGCCTGTCGTTCCGCAGGCGCCGCCTGCGCACCAGGCCCTTGTCGGCCAGGCCGGTCACCAGGCGGCTTATCCGGGACGCGTCCACCGGCAGCATCTGCGCGAGCTGGGTGGCCGTGCACTCGCCCGCCTCCTGGCAGATCAGCAGCAGGTACACGTCCAGGGGGAACAGGTCGTACGGGGCCGCCTCCGCGGCGATGCCCTTGTACACCGCGTTCTCCAGCCGGGACACGTACGTGCCCAGGTCCGGCCGGACCCCGTCCACGTTGCCGCCCTGTCGTGCCCCTGTCGTCAATTCACCGGCCCCCTGCCGCTACCGATTCGTTGTTGAATATGTAAAACAATGCCTTCTGAAACTAAATCCCGTGCCCATACGATACCCTATGCCGCCGGAAGATGCAAGGTTTCTCAGATGGTACTCACAACCGTTGAAGATTTCAAGGGGAATGCTACCAGCCGGTTGTAACAGTCCTGTTTCCCCCCCGCCCTCGCGATTACGGCACGGTCACCGGGTGGACGGCCAGGAGGGCGTCCGCGCCCCCCGCGTCGTACCCGAATAGCCGTATCTCCAGGTCCGACGGCCCCACGTCCATGAAGAGCGGCGAGTAGGCCCTGATCTCGAACGACGCCCCTTCGATCTCGTGCTCCATAGGCGCCACGGTGTGGTCGGTCTCCCATATCCGCGTGGGGCCCAGGTCGGGCAGCAGCAGCGCCAGCGGCTCACTCATCCCCTTGAAGTAGACGATGAAGCCGGCCCCCTCGCCGTCCACCATCGGGTTGAAGAGCGTCGCGCCGTCCTTCAGCACGCCCTTCGCCTCCAGCGCCCCGGCGGAGATCGTGGGCTCGACGGTCCAGGTCACCGCGTCCAGGGGCTGGGCGTCGGCCAGCGCGTCGTTCCGGGCGCTGTCGAACCCCGTGCCGGTGAAGCCCGGGTTCTCCCGGCTCACGACCCCGTCGCCGTCGCCGTCCGATGAGCTGGACGCGGAGTCCTCCCCACAGCCCAACGCGGCAGCCGCCAGGCACATCAGCACGAGCACGACGATAAGGCGCATCATGGCACACGAACCTCCACGGGGAGCGCGAACACTCACCATGATATATTATCTAAGCATAGCACGCCCCCGCACAGGAGGAGTCGAGGCTTGATAGACTTGGTCGGAATCTCGAAGCACTACCAGATCGGCCCCGTCGAGGTGCGGGCGCTGGACGGCGTGGACCTCCACGTCTCCGACGGCGAGTTCGTCGTGGTCCTCGGCCCGTCCGGGAGCGGCAAGACGACCCTGCTGAACATCATCGGCGCGCTCGACACGCCCACCTCGGGCAGCGTCTCCGTCGGCGGGCGCGACATCACCACCGCCTCCCGCTCCGACCTCTTCGCCCTCAGGCGCCGGACGGTCAGCTTCATATTTCAGAGCTTCAACCTCTTCCCGGGCCTCACCGCCCTGGAGAACGTCGAGTTCGGCATGGACGTGGCCGGGAAGCGCGGCAGCGTCTCACCCCAATCCGTGCTGGAGTCCGTCGGCCTCGGCCACCGGACCGACCATTTCCCCCACGAGCTTTCGGGCGGGGAGCAGCAGCGCGTCGCCATAGCGCGGGCCCTGGCCACCGGCAACCCCGTCCTGCTGGCCGACGAGCCCACCGGCGAGCTGGACTTCAGGACGGGCGCGCAGATACTGGAGCTGCTCATCGAGCAGGCCGCCGCCGACCGCGCCGTCCTGGTCGTCACCCACAACCGGGAGATCTCCCGCATCGCCGACCGGGTCGTCGAGATGAGCAGCGGCCACATCATCAGCGACGGCCCGCCCCAGGGCGGCAAGACCCCCCTCTCCGACCTGCACTGGTAGGGGGCCCTGTAGGGCGGTTCGCGAACCGCCCCTACACGTTGGGCTGCGGTTCTACGTGTGTCCTACCACCTGCTGGACTCCTCCGCGTAGACGTGGTCGGGCATCCTGTAGGATATGCCCACCTCGTCCAGCCCCGAAGCATCCATCAGCGCCGTGAAGTTGCCGAAGTTGTCGCTCCGCATCTTCCCCGGGATTATCCTGTTCAGTACGTGCTCATACCGGGCCTGCATCCGGAACCACGCCAGTATCCCGAATGTCGAGCCGGGAGGATACTTCAGCGCGTCGGCGAGGGGACTCCCGATGAGCGCGCGCGATATGCCGAACACGTACCTGGCAAGCTTCTGGCGCTCATCCGGATCGTCGATTCCTATGACCAGCGGAGCGGAGTTGACCAGTGAATGGGCCATGGACGCCGCTTCGATGGACGGGGGGGGCTCGCACGTGCGGCCGGTCTCGAACAGCTTCAGGGCGTCCTCCTCGTCGCGGTACAGGATCGTCTCGGGAATGCCCATCAGGTGGCCGGAATAGCGCCAGACGGCCATGAAGCTCTCCCGCTCCTCGTCATTGAACGTGGCGCCCAGGCTCTCCAGGTGCCCCAGCAGCCTTGCCGAGAACGCCGTGACCGCGAAGCCCACGTGCGCCGCGCTGATGGGCATGCCCCAGGACTCGACGTCCCATTCATCCGATTCGTGGAGCAGGCGCCTGACCTGCGCGTGGACCAGCCGGACGCGGACCGACAGCTTCCAGCCGTCTCCGTCTCTCTCCATGCCCCCGGGCACGAACAGCTCGATCATGTGGCGGTTGTTCTGGTGCAGGCGCCTGACCCCCTGGTCGCGCACCCGCCCGGTGATGAAGAAGGACTTGCTGATGTTCGTCGAGAACCCCTCCACGAGGGTTCCTCCGACGAAAGCCCCCAGGATCAGCTTAGAATTCCTGTAGAACATGCGAATGCCCGGCGTGAAGGCGGACGGGTCCACCCAGTCCGGCGGCGCCTCGAGCTCGTCGAAGAGGGTCCTCAGCGCGGGCGGCGCGTCGCGAAACGCCGCCTCGTCCTCCTGCTCCATCAGCGCGTTGATGAACAGCGTCGCCTCCGCCCTGTCGAGGGATGCGAGCTCCTCGATCGCGGCGTCGGCCACCGGGTCTCCGATCATCGTGTGGGCGACGTAGTTGGAGGCTATCTCCGGTTCGAGGGCGCGGGCCTTCTCATAGCCATCCACGTAGTCGGACGGTATCTGCATCGGGCCTACCCGGCATCCTTCGTCCCGTGGGCCGGATCCTCTTCGGGAGCCTCCACCCGCAGGTCGGGAAGCCAGTCCAGCCACGACGGCAGGTACCAGTTGCCCTTGCCCAGCACCTCCATGCTGGCCGGGACCAGCACCGAGCGCACCAGCGTCGCGTCCAGCAGCACCGCTATGGCCAGCCCGAAGCCCATCAGCTGGTTCACCACCGTATCGCCCGCGGCGAACGCGCCGAACACCACCACCATGATAAGGGCCGCGCCGGTGATGATGCCGGCGGTCGAGCGCAGCCCGTAGGCCACCGCCTCGGTGTTGTCCTCCGTCTCGTCGTACCGCTCACGTATGCGGCTCAGCAGGAACACGTGGTAGTCCATCGACAGCCCGAACAGGATGGTGAACAGGAACAGCGGCAGCCACGCGTCGATCACCTCCGCCCGCTGGAACCCGAACAGGTCCGCCCCGACGCCCTTCTGGAACACGATCACCAGCAGCCCGTACGTGGCGCCGACCGACAGCAGGTTCATGATGATCGCCTTGATCGGTATCACGATCGACCGGAACACCATCATCAGGATGACGAAGCTGAGGCCCAGCACGAACGCGAACACGATCGGCGTGTAGAGATCGACGATGCCGTAGAAGTCGGCGACTTCCGCCGTCAGGCCGCCCACCAGCGCCTCCGCCGGGACTTCCTCGTCGAAGGCGGGCGCGACGTGCTCCTCGCGCAGCCGCTTCATGTCGTCGGCCGCCTCGGGGCTGGTCGATTTCCCGGGGAATGGCAGCGTCAGCAGCGCCAGGTCGCCCGCCTCGTTCACCACCGGCGGCTCGGGAGGCACGGGGAAGGCGGGGTCCTCCGCCAGGGCTGCTGCGAGACGCCCGATCGCCTCCGTCACTTGCGGGTCGTCCACCTCGCCGGACACGACTATCTCCGCGGGGCTCAGGAAGCCGGCCGGGCTCACCGTCCCGAAGGAGAACTTCTCCTCCATCAGCAGGAAGGCCTGCTTGGTCTCAGCCTTGTCCGGGAAGGTGTTGACGTCGTTGAGGCCCGTGCGAATGTCCAGGTAGAAGTAGGACAGGGCCAGCATGGGAGCGCCGATGATGAGCAGGCTGATCACCGGCCTGCGGGTGACGACGTGGGTGATGGTGTCCCAGAACCCGCCCTGGGAGGTGTCCGCCCCCTTCAGCGAGAACCTCGCCAGGAAGGGAATGGTCAGGAAGTTCACCCGGTCGCCCAGCAGGGAGAGCACGGCAGGCAGCAGGGTCAGGGTTGCCGCCAGCGAGGCGAGCACTACGAGAATCGCCCCCAGCGCCAGCGACTGGTAGAAGGACGCGGGAACTATCAGCAGCCCGATCAGGGCCACCACCACGGTTGCGCCGCTGAACAGCACGGTGCGCCCGGCCGTTCCGCCCGTCTTGCCTACTGCGTCCTTCGCCGGCATGCCGTGCCTCATCTCCTCCTTGAAGCGGGACACGATCAGCAGGGAGTAGTCGATCCCCACCGCGAGGCCCAGCATCACCACCATGACCGTGACGAAGAAGACGAACTGGAACTGCTGGCCGATGACCGCGACGGCCGCCAACGCTACGACGATGGAGACGGCCGCGAGACCAAGGGGAAGCAGGGTGGCCGCGACGGCCCCGAACAGCACCAGCAGCACCAGCAGCGCCACCGGTATTCCGAACTGCTCGCCCTTCCTGAGGTCCGCCTCCGCCAGCTCGTTGTTCTCGAATGCCGCGCTGGCGTCCCCGCCGACCAGCACCCGGAAATCGTCCGCCTCGTCCGCATCCTCCACCTTGTGGATCACGTCCGCCACGTTGGCCGTGGCCTCCTGGGACGTGCCCGCCAGCGTGTAGTGCACCAGAACCGTCTGCCGGTCGGCCGAGACCAGCAGCGGGAGCAGCCGCGCAAGCTGCTCCTGCGGGATGAGCGGCCCCGCGTCGATGGCCTGGTAGTAGTGGAACAGCGGCTGCCCGTCTATGCCGCCCGCTATCGTACCGGGCCCCAGCGAGAAGATATCCTCGTGGACCGCCTCCACCTTGGCGCGGAAAGCCTCGTCGTCCACGGTCAGGGTCTCCGACTGCACGATCACGATCTCAGCCAGCTTCTCCGGCCCGCGCAGCCGCTCTTCCAGCAACGCCGCCGCCCGCTCCGACTCGTACCTGCCCGCCAGCCGGAAGTCCGTCGTCGTCGCGCTCGGAAGCAGGCTCTGTATCAGGACGAGCGCCACCACGACCAGCGCCACCCACCCACCGATCACCACCCACGGCCTCTGCGCGCTAAAACGCGCCAGATGCTCAGTCAACTGATAGACCTCTCACATTTGCCAGGATTCGCACACACAACTCCAAGCTGTAAGATACGTGGCGTTGCCCTCTAATGTCAATCAACATCATCCACCCGCATCACACCCAATTGGTATAATAGGCGGCGAAACCGGGAGAGGAACACATCATGCTGAGATTCGTCGAGGAGATCATTCTGCTCCTGCTCGAGGACGAGGGCGGGAGGTTCGTACGGGTCCCCACCTGGTCCATGAACTACGCCCTCTCCGGGGCGGTGCTGATGGACCTCGCCCTCGAGGACCGCATCGACACCGACCTGGAGAACCTCGCCGTGGTCGACACCACGCCCGTGGGCGACAGCCTGCTCGACCCCACGCTGGCGGAGATAGCGGCCGGCGGGCAGCACGACACCCGGCATTGGGTGGAGCGCACGGCGGAGCGCGCCGAAGCGATCCAGGAGGAGGCGCTCTCCCGGCTGGTCGACCGCGGAATCCTGGAACGCCAGGACGAGAGCTTCCTCTGGGTGTTCCGCTCCAGGCGCTACCCGGCCGTCGACGGCACGGCCGAGCGCGAGGTCAAGCTGCGCATCATGGGCGTGCTCTTCAGCGACGAGATCCCGGACGCGCGGGACGTGATGATCATCTGCCTTGCGGACGCCTGCGGCATCTTCGACGAGATCCTGTCCCGCCGGGAGTTGGACCGGGCGTCGGAGCGCATCGAGCAGGTGCGGAAGCTCGACCTCATAGGACGGGTCACCACCCAGGCCATCCTGGACATCGAAATGTCCGTCGCGGCCTCGCTCCAGGGCCACATCTACTGATCCGGGACCGGGCCTGCTTCTACTCGACGCCCAGCGCGTCGACCACCGTGCCCATGTCCTTGTCGCCCCGGCCGCTCAGGCCCACCAGCACGATCTGCTCCGGGTTCAGCGTCGGCGCCAGCTTCGACACCTGGTAGATGGCGTGCGCCGGCTCCAGCGCCGGGATGATGCCCTCGGTCCGGCACAGCAGCTTGAACCCCTCCAGCGCCTGCGCGTCCGTCACGTTGACGTACTCGGCCCGCCCCGTCTCCTTCAGCCAGCTGTGCTCAGGCCCGACGCCCGGGTAGTCCAGCCCCGCCGAGATGCTGTGCGCCTCCCGTATCTGGCCGTCGTCGTCCTGCAGCAGGTACGACATGCTCCCGTGCAGCACACCCACGTCCCCTGAGGTCAGCGTCGCCGCGGTCCGGTCCGTCTCGGCCCCATCGCCTCCGGCCTCCACGCCCACCAGCCTCACGCCATCGTCGCCCACCAGCTCGTGGAACAGCCCGATGGCGTTGCTGCCCCCACCCACGCAGGCCACCGCGTAGTCGGGAAGCCTGCCCGTCTCCGACAGCAACTGCGCCCGCGCCTCGCGCCCGATCATCGACTGGAAGTCCCGCACGATCTTCGGGTACGGGTGCGGCCCAACCACGCTGCCGATGATGTAGTGGGTCGTCTCGACGTTCGTCACCCAGTCCCGGATCGTCTCGTTGATCGCGTCCTTCAGCGTCCGGCTGCCCGATGTCACCGTCTCGACCCGCGCGCCCAGCAGCTTCATCCTGAACACGTTGAGCGCCTGCCGCCTGATGTCCTCCTCGCCCATGTAGACGATGCACTCCAGGTCGAGCATGGCGCACACCGTCGCGGCGGCCACTCCGTGCTGCCCGGCCCCCGTCTCGGCGATGATCCGCCGCTTCCCCATCCGCTTCGCCAGCAGGCCCTGGCCCAGGGCGTTGTTGATCTTGTGGGCGCCCGTGTGCGCCAGGTCCTCACGCTTCAGGTAGATCTGCGCCCCGCCCAGCTCGGCGCTCAGGTTCGCCGCGTGGTACAGCGGCGTAGGCCGGCCGACGTAGTGCGTGAGCAGCCGCGCGTACTCCTCCTCGAACTCCCGGTCGCCCCGCACCGACTCGTAGAACCCGTCCAGCTCGTCCAGCGCGTGCATCAGCGTCTCGGGGACGAACCGCCCCCCGAATTGCCCGAAGCGCCCCGCCGAGTCGGGCAGTTGTGTAGCGTCCGTCGCCCTCATGCTTCCACGTCCCACTCGAGCAGTATCGCCCCCGAGTCGTCCGGCGAATTGATGAGCATGTCGTATATCTTTGGTCCCTCCGTGTACGGCTCCTTGTGGGTGACGATCTCGCCCACCGGCAGCTTCCCCTCGGATATGAGCTTGATCCCGTCGAGGAAGAGGCGCGGGTCGCGGTTGTACCCGACGCCCGCTCCCAGCAGGTCCTTGCCGGAGAAGTTCCGCGGCAGGATGGTCAGGTTGTCCGAGTGGTGGCCTATCAGCACGGCGCGACCGCCCTGCCGCGTCACCTCCTGCGTCGTCTCGAACGCCTTGCCGCCCATGCCGCCGACGCAGTGGAGCGTCACGTCCGCGCCGCCGTCCGTCAGGTCGTTCACCGCCTCGATCACGTCCACCTCGGCCGGGTCCAGCACGGTGTCGGCCCCGACCCGGCCCGCCAGCCCGCGCCGCCGCTCGAACAGGTCGACGGCGATGATCCGGCGCGGGTTCGACAGCCTCGACCACATGATCATCAGCAGCCCGACCAGCCCGCAGCCGACGACCACCACGCTCTCGTGGTGGCGTATCGCCGCGCGGTTCACCCAGTTGATGCACGACCGGCTCCACAGGGTGAACGGGGCGATGTCCCAGTCCATGTCGCCGGGCAGGGGCGTGGCGGGCTCCGGCAGCACCAGCGGCCCGTTGGCCACCACGAACTGCTGGTGGTGTCCGCTGGTCATGACCCGGTCCCCCGGCTCCAGTCCCACCACCTCGGATCCGACCTCCTCGACAACGCCGGTCATCGCGTAGCCCAGGTCGTAGTTGGGCCAGCGCCTCGGGGTGGGCGAGTCCCAGGGCCGCACCCGCTTCAGCTCCGAGCCGGGGCTCAGCAGCGACCGGACGCCCCTCACGAGCACCTGGTCGTCACCGGGCCTCGGCGTCTCCACCTCGACCACCTCGACCCTGTC
Source organism: Longimicrobiales bacterium (assembly GCA_963662845.2). Taxonomy (GTDB): domain Bacteria; phylum Gemmatimonadota; class Gemmatimonadetes; order Longimicrobiales; family Gaopeijiaceae; genus Bin94. The sequence continues at coordinate 22,967 of CAXXCM010000001.1, forward strand.
AGGCTCGACCGCCACCAGCTTCTTCAATGTTGCTCCTTACATTCCTTCCCAAGAGGGAGGTTGTCCTTATATTCCTTCCCCCCGAGGGGGAAGGTTAGGATGGGGGCTGAAGCCATGATACAACGTCGCCCCAGACGCGCGCCAACTGCCCGCCTCCTCGTGCTAGAATCACGGGGCCGCAAGTCGCGCATAGGAGAGCAACCGTGAAAGTCACCGACGTGAGACTGGAGTCCTACCGCTGGCCCAGGCGCAAGCCCATCCGCAACGGGCGCTACGTCTACCCGACCGCCGGCCTCGACGTGATCAAGATCGACACGGACGAGGGCGTGACCGGGCTCGGCCTTGCCGGAGGGGTGGACCGGTCGGTCGGGATAGGACGCGAGCTGGTCGACCACCTCAAGCAGTACGTGATAGGGCAGGACCCCTTCGACACCGAGCGCATCTGGGACGAGATGTGGCAGCCGAAGCTCGTTGGCCGCCGGGGCCTGACCACGCGCGTCATCAGCGGCATCGACATCGCCCTGTGGGACCTGAAGGGCAGGGCCACGGGCCAGCCCGTCTACAAGCTGCTCGGGGGGTACGCAGACCGCATCCCCGTCTACATCGCGGGCGGCTACTACGAGGAGGGCAAGACCCTGGAGGACCTGGCCCAGGAGATGCTGGTCGCGCTGGAGACGGGGGCCACTGCCGTCAAGATGAAGATCGGCGGCGTGCCCATCAAGGAGGACGTGGAGAGGGTCAGGGTGGTCCGCGAGGCCATCGGCCCCGACGCCAAGCTCATGGTCGACGCCAACTGCGCGTACAGGTACTACGAGGCGATAGATATCGCGCGGAAGATGGAGCCCTACGACATCTTCTGGTTCGAGGAGCCCGTCAACCCGGACGATTACAGGGGCCACAAGCTGATCACCGAAGCTACGACCATCCCGGTCGCCACCGGCGAGAACGAGTACACGCGCTACGGGTTCCGGGACCTGATCGAGAGCCGCAGCGCGGCGATCCTCCAGCCGGACGCCCTGATCATGGGCGGCGTGACGGAGTTCATGAAGGTGGCCGCCATGGCCCAGTCACATGACCTGCCGCTCGCCTCGCACGGGACACAGGACGTCCACATTCACCTGATGACGGCGATTCCCAACGGGCTCATCCTGGAGTACTACAGCACGTCGACGGACCCGCTCAGGACCGAGATGCTGGTCGACAACCTGCAGGTCGAGGACGGGTACGTCCGCCCGCCGGACAAGCCCGGGCTGGGCATCGAGCCGAACGAAGAGGTGCTGGGCCGCTACCGGGTCGCGTAGGGAGCGCGGGCTTACTCCTGGGACTCTGCCGACTCCTCGGCGGCTCCCTCTTCGCCCTCTGCCTCTTCGCCCTCGACACCCTCCTCGAGTTCGTCGACGACCTCCTCCTCTTCCTCGATCCTCGGCGGGGCTACCCTCGCGACGACCTCCTGGTCGTCTCGCAGTATGGTGACCTCACGGGCGATGGATATGTCCCCGATCCTGACGGCCGCCTCGAAGTCCTCCAGACCGGTCACGTCCACGTGGAAGGCCGCGGGCATGTCCAGGGGCAGCGCCTCGACCTCCAGGCTGTTGAACGACTGGAGCAGCACGCCGCCGAGATTGCGGACGGCAGGGGCCTCGCCGTCCAGTATGACCGGTACCTCGGCCCGCACCACGCGGTCCACGTCCACGCGGTAGAAGTCGACGTGCAGCAGGTCCTCCGACACTGGGTGGCGCTGCGCGTCGCGTATGAAGCAGATGTCCTCGCCGCCCCGCCCATCGATGTTGACCTTGACGGGCACGTTGCGGCCCGCCGAGGTGATGACCTTGCGCAGGGTCGCGGCCTCGACCTGCAGGGACATGGAGTCCACGCCGCGCCCGTAGAAGTGGACGGGCACCATGCCCTCGCGTCGCAGGAACCGGACCTTCTTGCCCGTCACCGTTCGGGGCGAGAGCGTTACTGTTGGAGTTTCCATCATGGGCCTCTCGGATTCGGATGCGTTGTACACGAAAACGCCCCCGACGAGCCGGGGCCGCTGCCACTATTCTACCACATTTGCTCCATTCCGCGCGGGGAGCTATGCAATGGAGTCCCGACAGGCTATGCTATGGCTCGCCATATCCGACGGCTGATGGAGGACGACATGAGTGGAAGCGACGATCTGAAGGTTGCGATAGTGGGTATGCGCCATGGGCACGTTGGGCAGCCCGGGGCGGGCACCGGCTACCTGGAGACGCTGAAGCACGTGCGGGGCGCGGAGGTCGTCGCGTACTGCGAGGACTCGGACGCGGACCTGCTGGAGCAGGCCGGGCGCCACCAGCCCGGGGCGGCGCTCTACGACGACGTGGACGACCTGATCACCAACGAGGAGTTCGACGTGGGCTGGGTCGTCCTGCCGGCCGCGGAGGTGCCCGGCGCGGGGATCAAGCTGGCCGAGGCGGGCAAGCACTTTTACATGGAGAAGCAGTTCGCCCGCACGTCCGCGGACGTGCGGCGCAAGAACCTCTCGGCCCCGAAGCGGAAAGCGCCCGGACCGTCGCCGCGCCAATCCCGCTGGATGCGCCCGTCACGAGCGCTCGTTCGAGTTTCATTGGCGGTTCTCCTGGATTTTCAGCCGGTGACTTCGCCGCGTGACGGCAACTGATTTTCCGGCATGTGCCGCGCGGTGGCAATACCCCGGTCTCCCGCGCGAGCGTCGCCCGGCCCGGATGTGACGGCAGGTTCCGTTTGCCGTCACTCCGCCGGGCCGAATACGTTCACGAGGCGTTCTCCCTTACGGGTTCCGGACGGCGTGTCCCGACTTCCCAGCCTTGAAGTTTGCCTCGCACCGAGCGTGTCGCCTTCGATGCGCAATGGCGCCGGAGGCGTCCGGAACCGGGCAACTCGTGTCAGCCCTGCTTCTTCTTGCGCTCGCGTTTCTCGACGAGACCCGACCTGCCTTCGCGGCGTTTGAGTTCCGCGAGCACGTCCTCGAACCTGACTCCGCGCGCGGACAGCATCACCAGGAGATGAAAGATCACGTCGGCGGCTTCTTCAGTGAGGTTCTTGCGGTCGTTCTTCGCCGAGGCGATGATGGCCTCCACCGCTTCCTCGCCGAACTTTTCCGCGCATTTCTCTGGACCGCGCGCGAAGAGTCTCGCGGCGTAGGACTTGCGCTCGTCCTCGCCCTTGCGGGATTCGATCGTTCGGGCGAGGCGGGTCAGAACATTGGGCATAGAAGCTACTCTAAAGTCTCACCGGAATTCCGCGGTCTGCCATGTATTCCTTGGCCTCCCTGATCGAGGATTCGCCGAAATGGAAAATAGATGCGGCAAGCACGGCGCTGGCGCGCCCGGACACGACGCCTTCGACAAGGTGGGCGAGCGTGCCGACCCCGCCCGAGGCGACGACCGGAATTCCCACCGCATCGGCAATCCTGCGCGTCAAATCGAGATCGTAGCCGAGGCGGGTGCCGTCCCGGTCCATGGACGTCAGGAGGATTTCCCCGCTCATCCTCGCCGTCAACGAGGTCGCGAACACCATGCCGGGGCGCCAGGTCGCCACCGTCGGCAGGATCGAGGCCGTGCCGGGGGCGCCGAACGTCGTGCCGGGCGTGGTGCGGGCCACGATCGAGATCCGCGACCTCGAAATGGACAAGATCTCTCTCATCTTCGCCGAGATCGAGCGGCGGGCTCGCGCGATCGAGACGGCCCGCGAGGTCACCATCGCCCTCGAGCCCTTCTACGAAAGCCTCGCCGCGCCCACCGACCCCCGCTTCCGCGACATGGTCGAGGCGTCGGCCGCCGCACTCGGCTACTCGCACACGCGCATGCCGTCCGGCGCCGGCCACGACGCCCAGAGCATGGCCGAACTCGGCCCCGTCGGCATGATCTTCGTGCCGAGCCGCGACGGCATCAGCCACTCGCCCGACGAGTACACGGCCCCCGACGACATCACGCGCGGCGCCAACGTGCTGCTCGGCTCGGTGCTCGCGCTGGACGGGGAGGGATGAACGCGGCCCGGTGTCCATCGCCGGTCTTGCTGGTGGCGGTGGTGACCGCCGTCGCCTGTGTCGCCGACGACCCGCCCGACGACGGCGGGGGTGTCGCAGATCTGCCTAACCAAGGTGTCGCCGGTCCGGCGATCGTGCAGGTTGACAGCCTCCTTCTGGAGGAGACGGAGTTCCACTTGGGCCGGCCATACAGCCTCTCGGTAGATACCGTGGACGGGTCGTTCCTGATCGCGGACGGCTACCTCGGCCGGATGTTGCGTTTCGCGCGCGACGGTCGATACATGCGTGCTTACGGGCGACCGGGGGAGGGGCCGGGGGAGTTCAGGGGGCTCGGACGCGGGTTCATCCTAAACGACTCGATCGTTGTGGGCCGGGACAATCACCGCAACCTGCTGACCCGGTTTTCACGCGAAGGCGAGCACCTCGGCAGCACGCGCTACGAGGGCTTCAAGGATGGCTGGGCCGCAGTCGCTGGCGACGTTGCCCTCCTCCCGGCCATCGACCTCGAAAGCCACAAGATGGTGAGTCTGTGGGACTGGCGCAGGGACGAGATGCTGGGCAAGGCCATTGATCTGCCGGTCCCGTACCGCCGGTCGCTGCGTGGCCGCGACATCTACTTCGGGGTCCTTGCAGGTTCATCCATCGTGGCGTGGGCTGACACGATGCTCGTGGGGACGGTGGCGGAAAACGAACTGTACCTCGCGACCTGGGACGACAGAATGCTCGATACGCTGCATTTGCCCCGAGCGCGCCGCCGGGGCGTCCCCAATGACGCGCAGGAGAGAATCGACGATCCGAGCGACCAGCTCTCGTTCAAGGAGCGGATGGAGATGCTCTCGACGCTGGAGGGCCTGTACCGAATGCCCGATGGCTCGACGGTCGCGGTGCACCACGATGGAATCATCGACGGTGAGCCGCCAATGGTGGAGTTCCTTGCGGAGGTTTATGTGACCGTGTTGTCGCCCGATCGCCGGACCGCCTGCGTGGACGGAGCGGTGCGGTTTGCAAACCAACTGCGGACTCAGATCGCAGCGGCGCGCGACACGCTCTTCCTGCTCGACCGGACGCTCACGGCACTCGGCGACACGATGAAGTCGTGGATTCGCGTGTACGAGATCGACACCTCCCCATGTGGCTGGCTGCCAGTGCGCTAATTCTCGATCGAGCGCATCGGAGTTCGACTTACGGTCCACGGTGCGCGTGCCTCCTGCGAACTGCCCGCAGGTGAAGGTGCTGCGCGTTAGGCGTAGCGGCGAAAAGGCCACCATCTTGCGACATGTGAAACGAACGTGATTTCGTAAGTCGTAGGCCAGATCGATGCGACGTGCGTCTTGCACCCCCTCAAACGTACGTCAACCACCCCCACGGATCCGGCCCTTCACCCTTCACCATCTCCAGGTACCGTCGCTGGATCCGCTCCGTCACCGGTCCCCGCCGCCCCGCCCCCACCTGCAAGCCGTCCACCGACCGAATCGGCGTCACCTCCGACGCCGTGCCGGTGAAGAAAAGCTCGTCGGCGCTGTAGAGCATCTCGCGTGGCACCAGCTGCTGGCGCACGGTGAGCCCGAGTTCCTCGGCGATCCTGAGCACGCTGTGACGGGTGATGCCCCAGAGCGACGTGCCGTCGAGGATGGGCGTGACGACCTCGCCGTCCATGATCAGGAACAGGTTCTGGCCGCTCCCCTCGCTCACCAGGCCGCTGGGGCCGAGTCCGATCGCCTCGGAGTAGCCGTGCGAGGCGGCCTCGATCACCATCAGGCTCGACAGGATGTAGTTGCCGGCCGACTTGGCGCCGCTGGGGATCGTGTTCGGGGCGGGCCGGTTCCACGACGACACGCAGACGTCGACCCCCTTGACCAGACCCTCCTCGCCCAGGTAGGCGCCCCAGGGCCACATGGGGATGTAGGTCTCGACCGGACTGTCGCCCGCGTGCATGCTCGACGAGCCGTAACCGCGCAGGACCATGGGGCGTATGTAGCACGAGCTCAGGTCGTTGCGGCGAATGGTGGCGAGCGTGGCCTCGGCGAGTTCGTCGACGGTGTGCTCGGGCTGCATGCGGTACGTGCGGCTCGACGCCATGAGCCTCTTGAGATGGGCGCGCAGCCTGAAGACCGCCGGCCCGTTGGGCGTCTCGTAGCAGCGGACGCCCTCGAAGACCGACGACGCGAACTGCACCGCGAGGCTCAGAATGTGGACCGTGGCGTCCTCCCAGCGGATGAACTCGCCGTCCTTCCAGATCCAGGTGCTGCCCTCCAGCTTGCCGGCCATGGCGCTAGCCTCCGTTCCGCGTGCCATCGCCGGCGGCGGGCGCGTCGCGCAGATAGGAATCGGTCCCGTCCAGCCAGTCCTGCCGCGGCGGGGTGAAAACGTCGACGTCGATGGTGTCCTCCAGCGCCTCGGCCTCGTGCGGCACGTTGCTCGGCAGGTGCAGCACCTCGCCCGTGCGGACCACGAGCCCGTCCGGCCCGCCGTTCCCGATCCTGAACTTGAGCGCGCCCTCCAGCACGTAGGTGATCTGCTCGTTGTCGTGCGAGTGCATGGGAACAACCGCGCCCTTCTTCAGATATACGTGAGCGAGCATGGCCCTCTCACCGGTGATCAGGCTGCGCGAAATCAGAGGATTGAGCTCCTCCTTGGGCTGGTCGGCTACGCGATAATGGCGGACAGGGGCGTCGCTCATCGTGGGGCTCCTTGGGGGGCGTGGGGCGGGCGAGCGCGGGTTGCGGCTCGGCGGCGGGGCCACAAATCTGTACGGTGACCGACCTTTATGAAAGGCGGACAGGCAACTTGACCCCGAATCGGTCATCGACCCGGCCCGTGCGAGCGCGCCCGCTCTCGCTGCGCCCGCTCCCGTTCCTGGCGCTCGTCGTCGCTCTCGCCGCCGTCATGCCCCTTCGGCGCGGCCGCGCAGCCCGTCACCGGAATCGTGGTCGAGCGCGGCAACGGCCTGCCCGTGTCCGGCGCGATGGTCATGCTCTTCGACGACGACGGCGACCGCGTGGACCGCTTCCTCACCAACGCCGCCGGACAGTTCCGCCTCGAAGCGCGCCTCCCCGGACCCCACTACATCACCGTCGAGCGGATCGGCTACGCCAACCTGACCACCGACCGCTTCCAGCCCCGGCCCGACGACGCCCCCATGACCATCGAGGTGCCCGTGGAGCCGGTCGTCCTCGTCGGACTCGACGTCGAGGCCGGTCAGCGGTGCGAGGTCAGGCCCGAGGAGGGACGCGCCACCGCCCGCGTGTGGGACGAAGTCCGCAAGGCGCTCGCCGCCGAGGCGTGGACCCGCGAGGCCGCGCTCTACCGCTACACCCTGCTCCGCTTCAACCGCCGGCTGGACCGCGAGGCCGAGACCGTCATCTCCGACAACTCGGCGCTCTCCGACGAACGCGACGCCGCCTTCTCGTCGGTCGCCATCGAGACGCTGGCCGAGAAGGGCTTCGTGCAGGCCGAAGGGGACTCGGCCACGGTCTACTACGCCCCCGACGCCGAGGCGCTCCTCTCGGACCCGTTCCTCGACACCCACTGCTTCGGCGTCACCGCGGGCGACGAAGGGCTGATCGGCCTCACCTTCGAACCGATAACAGGCCGCGTGGTTCCCGACATCGTGGGCGTTCTTTGGGTGGATGAAAGCACGGCGGAACTCGACCGGCTCGTGTATCGATACGTCAACTTGATTCGGTCGCGGGAGATAGGGGAGCCGGGCGGTGAGGTGTACTTCTCGCGGTTGCCCAATGGCGCGTGGATCGTGCGGCAGTGGCGGATCCGGATGCCCGTTCTCGACATGGTGAGGAGGCGCATCGTGCGCACCGCGTACCGGGAGGAGGGCGGCTTCACCGAGACCATCACCGACGCGCGCGACCGCAAGGTGCTCGATGCGCGCGCGGCCACCGTGTTCGGCGTCGTGACCGACTCCGTCGGCACCGGCCCGCCCGCCGTGCCGATCGGGGTCGAGATCGCGGGCACGCGCCGCTTCACGATCACCGACCCGGACGGATCCTTCCTCTTCAGCGAGCTCCCCGGCGGCAGCCACGCAATGCGCGTCATGTCGCCGATTGTGGGAACATGGGAGATCGCGGTCCCGGAAACGGTCGTCGAGGGGGAGCCCGGCGAGGTCACCTACGTTCGCCTGCGCGCCCCGTCGCTGGCCGATGCGCTGGCACATTCCTGCGGGGGCGCTCCCCGGCCCGAGGGCACCGCCATCCTGATGGGCCGGATCGTGCGGCGGGGCGGCGGGGGCGCCAAGGGCCTTCGCGTCCGCGTGGGGTGGCCCGCCGCGACCGGCTTCGCCCCGCCCCGCATCGCCGCGCCCCTGCGTCCCGAGGGCGAGCGCGGCCCCGTGTGGCAACCCGGCCGCGAGGGTCACTACGCGGCGTGGGAAACCGCCACCGACGAGCGCGGTCTCTTCCTCGTCTGCGACGCGCCCCACGGCTCGCGGCTCCGAATCGCCGTGGACGGCCCCGACGGGCGGGTCCCGCTCGCCGCGACCACCGTCTTCGTCACACCGGGACGCCGCGCGATCGTGGAAACCGTTCTTGCTGGCCCCGACGGCCTCCGGTAGAATCCCACCCCATGAACCGAATCAGAGGCAAGACCGCCGTCGTCACCGGCGCCACCGCCGGAATCGGCGAGGCGTGCGCCCGTGCGCTGGCCGCGATGGGCGTGCGCGTGGTGCTGACCGGTCGCAGGAGCGACAGGCTCGACGCCCTCGCGGCGGCCATCGAGAAGAACGGCGACGGCACCCACCCGACCCACGTCCTCGACGTGCGCGACCGCGCGGCCATCGCCGACTTCATGGCCTGGCTCGACGGCCGGGGGGTGCAGGTCGACATCCTCGTCAACAACGCGGGTCTGGCGCGCGGCCTGGACACCCTGCAGGAGGGCAGCCACGACGACTGGGACGAAATGATCGACACCAACGTCAAGGGTCTGCTCAACATGACCCGGGCCATCCTGCCGGGAATGATCGCGCGCGATTCCGGGCACGTCGTCAACGTGGGCAGCATCGCGGGACACTGGGTGTACCCGAAGGGCAACGTCTACTGCGCCACCAAGTACGCCGTGCGGGCCCTCACCGAGGCCGCGAACATCGACCTCGTCGGCACCAAGGTCCGCATGTCCAGCGTGGATCCCGGCCTGGCCGAGACCGAGTTCTCGCAGGTGCGCTTCCGCGGCGACGAGGCCCGCGCGCGCACCGTCTACGAAGGCACCGAGCCGCTCGTGGCCGAAGACATCGCCGACAACGTCTGCTACGTCCTCAACACGCCCCCGCACGTGAACGTGCTCCACCTCGTCGTCATGCCGACCGTCCAGCGCTCGCCGTACGTCATCGCGCGCGACGAGCCGGACACCGCCTAGCCATGTGGGGCTTCACCGGGCAACAGATGGCCGCGCGCGCCGCGGTGTCGCTGCTGCCCGCCGTGCCGCCCGCCGGAATCCCCACCTTCTTCATCGAGGCCGGCGAACAGCTCGTCTACCTGAACCCCGAGCCGGATCGGTGGCGGGTGCGCGAATTCGAGGCGATGGACCAGGCGTTCGTGTACGACAACTACATCAGCCTCGAGAACGTGCCGCAGGGCGCGCTCGACGCGACCAACCGCTTCGAGTTCCTGCGCATGCTGTACGATGCCGGGGTGCCGCGTCCCGAGCGCGACGTGGGCCTTCTGCCCTTCCGGATCGTCGAGCTCCATCAGCGGCTCGTGAGCCAGTGGCGCCGGTGGCGCGCGGAGCGGGACCCGGTGCACAGGAGCTGGATCGAGCAGCGGATCGTGAACGACGCGGGAATCCTGGGCCACTACGTGACCAACGCGTCGCAGCCGCACCACACGACGATCCACTTCAACGGATGGGTGCGCGGAGCCCCCGAACCCGGAGAGGTTCACGGGGGACCCGGGCTTCCACACCCGTTTCGAGCGCCACTTCGTCGAGGCGCACGTCACCGACGACGACGTGGCCCGGTTTCTTCGCTGGCAGCCGTCGCTGTCGGTGGGGCTGGTCCGCGAGACCGTCCTGGCCCACATCATCGCCGCGCACGATCACGTCGAGACGCTCTATCGGCTCGAACGCGACATCGGCTTCGATCCCGAACGGCCGCCGCACCCGGCCACCGTCGAGTTCGCGGCCAGCCGGATCGCGGCCGGAGCCGACATGCTCGCCGCGCTGTGGTGGTTCGCGTGGCTCGAAAGCGCGGCGCAGGAGCCGGGCTGATCCGGCCCGTGACCGATGCTTGCAGCGACGCGCGCGGGGGTTGTGCTCGCGGCGGGAGCGTCCGTCCGCATGGGGCGCAACAAGCTGCTGCTGGATCTGGGCGGCGAGACGGTGGTGCGGCGCGCCGCGAGGACCGCTTGCGCCGCCGGGCTGGCCCCGGTGGTGGTGGTCACGGGACATGAGCGCGAAGCGGTGGAGGCCGAATTGCACGGTTTGCGGTGCAGCGCCGTTCACAACGACAGGCACGCCCTCGGGCACCACACCTCCGTCGGCGCGGGGGTCGCGGCGCTCGATGGTGGCTGCGCGGCGGCGGTCGTCGTGCTTGCGGACATGCCCTTCGTGACCGCGGACATGCTGCGCTCGGTGGCGGCCCGCCACGCGGAGACCGGCGCGCCGCTGGTCGTGTCGCGCTACGGGGGCGCCACCATCGCGCCGCCGATCCTGTACGACCGCAGCCTGTTCGGCGAACTCACCCGCCTGGACCGCCACTGCGGCCGCGGCGTCGTGAAGCGGCACCGCGCGGCGGCGGTCGAGGTCGATTGGCCCCTCTCGGCGCTGCGCGACCTGGACCGCCCATCGGACTATGCAGCCGCCCGGCTGGAGCTGCGCGCCGCCCCCGCCGCCGAGCGCGCCCCCGCCGCCGAGTGAGCCCGCCGCCGCCGAGCGCAACCCCGCCCCCGAGCCCGCCCATGGATAGCCGCCTCCTCGAAGTCGCCGCCCGGCTCCTGAGCGACCGGCGCGCCTACGCCCTCGCCACCGTCGTGCGCCGCGAGCGCCCCAGCTCTGCGACGCCCGGCAACACGGCCGTCATCACCACCGACGGGCAGGTGCACGGCTGGATCGGCGGGAGCTGCACCCAGCCCGAGGTCGTGCGCCACGCCCTGGCCGCCCTGGCCGACGGCCGCCCCCGCCTCCTCGGCTTCGGCGCGTCGCCGGGCGATCGGGGCGATCTTGTTCCGGTACCCATGTCCTGCGGCAGCGAAGGGAAGGTCGAGGTGCACATCAATCCGGTGTTTCCGACGCCGCAGCTCGTCGTGGTGGGATCGTCGCCCATCGCCGAGGCGCTGTCGCGGCTGGGCGTGGCCATGGGCTACCGGGTCGTGGACGCGGCGGCCGACGACGATCTGGGCGCGGCCGCCGCCGACTGGGCCCGCCGCGCGGGGGGCGCCAGACTCTTCGCCGTGGTCGCGACGATGGGGCGCGGCGACGAGCAGGCCGTCGAGCGGCTCGCCGCCGCCAGGCCGGACTACCTTGGCGTGGTGGTGTCGCCGAAGCGCATGCGCCAGGTGCGCGGGACGCTGGCAGACGCGGGGCTGGGCGACGACGAGATCGCAGCCGTGCGCGGGCCCGCCGGACTCGACATCGGCGCCGAGAGCCCCGAGGAGGTCGCGGTGAGCATCCTCGCGGAGATCGTCGCCGCGCGGGCGGGGAAGGGAAGCGCCGAGGAGGACGCCCGCGACCAGGCCGACGCCATCCACGCCGGCGCGCCCGAACATGCCACCGACCCGATCTGCGGCATGACCGTCCCCACCGACGGATCGCGGCCCTCCTCCTCCTACCAGGGGCAGACCTTCCACTTCTGCTGCCCGGGGTGTCGCGGCAAGTTCGACGCGAATCCGGCGGCCTATGTGTAGCGGCCCGCGGGACGGACGCGGCCGCCGATGAGACCCGAGGTCGCCCGGCTCCGGGACGAGATGCGGGGGCAGGGGTACATCGCGGAGCGGTCCATCGTCACCGCCGTGCACCTGGCGCGGGCCATGGAGAAGCCGCTGCTGGTCGAGGGCGACGCCGGCGTGGGCAAGACCGAGATCGCGAAGGTCATGGCCGCGATCGAGGGGACCGACCTGATCCGGCTGCAGTGCTACGAGGGACTCGACGTCAACACCGCGCTCTACGAGTGGAACTACCAGAAGCAGTTGCTGCGGCTGCGGATGGCCGCGGACGAGCGGCGCGCGGGCCCGCCGAGCGCGGACGGCGAGAGCCTCGAAGACGTCATCTTCGGCCGCGACTACCTGCTGGAGCGCCCCCTGCTGCGCGCCATCGCCCGCACGGACGGGGCGGGGGCGGCGGTGCTGCTCATCGACGAGATCGACCGGGCCGACGAGGGGTTCGAGGCGTTCCTGCTCGAGGTGCTCTCCGACTTCCAGGTCACGATCCCGGAGCTGGGGACGATTCGGGCCACGCACCGGCCGCTGGTCATCCTCACCTCGAACCGCACGCGCGAGATCGGCGACGCGCTGCGGCGGCGCTGCCTGTACCTGTACATCGAGCATCCGCCCTTCGAGAAGGAGGTCGAGATCGTGCGCACCAAGGTGCCGGGCATCGCCGACGAGCTGGCGGTCGAGATCACGCGCTTCGTCCAGGCGCTGCGCGAGCGCTCGCTCCTCAAGCCGCCCGGCGTGGCCGAGACGCTGGACTGGGCGCGGGCGCTGATCACCCTGCACCGCGACCGCCTCGACGCGGCCACGGTCGCCGAAACGCTCGGCTGCCTGGTCAAGGACCGCGACGACATCCGCCGGACGGCGGCCCTCGACCTCCCCGTCGCCGCCCCTTGATCCCCCTTCGCCCGCATCGGTAACTTCGGTTCCCGGACCAACCGCCCCTCCACACTCGGAAGCATGAGCCACGTAACGACGCATCAGCACGACGTGATCATCATCGGCGGCGGCGGGGCCGGACTCCGCGCCGCCATCGCAATCGCCGAGGAGAACCCCGCCTTCTCGGTGGCCTGCGTCTCCAAGGTCTACCCGATGCGGAGCCACACCGTGACCGCCGAGGGCGGCGCGGCGGCGGTGATCAAGCCCAACGACAGCCTGGAAGACCACATCTACGACACGGTGAGCGGCGCCGACTGGCTCGCCGACCAGGACGCGGTCGAGTACTTCGTGAACCGCGCCCCGAAGGAGATGATCCAGCTCGAGCACTGGGGCTGTCCCTGGAGCCGCATGCCCGACGGTTCCGTCGCCGTGCGTCCGTTCGGCGGCATGAAGATCGAGCGCACCTGGTTCGCGGCCGACAAGACCGGGTTCCACATGCTCCACTCGCTCTTCCAGACCACCCTCAAGTACGGCAACATCGTGCGCTACGACGAGCACTTCGCCACGAAGCTGCTCCTCGACGACGAGGGGCGCTGCCGGGGGTGCGCCGCGATCGAGCTGCGCACCGGCAACGTGCGGGCGGTGCTGGGCAAGTCCGTCATCATCTGCACCGGCGGGGCGGGGAAGGCCTTCCCGTTCACGACCAACGGCGCCATCAAGACCGGCGACGGCATGGCGATGGCCTACCAGGCGGGCGTCGCGCTCAAGGACATGGAGTTCATCCAGTACCACCCGACGGGGCTGCCGGGAACGGGCATCCTCATCACCGAGGCCTCGCGCGGCGAGGGCGGCATTCTGGTCAACAAGGACGGCCGCCGCTACCTGCAGGACTACGACCTCGGCGAGGCGCTCGACGTGAGCGACCCGCGCCACCCGCTGAAGCGCGCCATGGAACTCGGGCCGCGCGACAAGCTCAGCCAGTGCTTCATCAAGGAGAAGAACGCCGGGCGCACCATCGAGACCAAGGACGGACACGTGGTGCACCTCGACCTGCGCCACCTCGGCGAGGCCAAGATCGACAAGAAGATCCCCTTCGTGCGCGAGCTCGCGCGCAGCTACGCGGGCATCGATCCCGTGCATCAACCCATCCCGGTGCGCCCCGTGGTGCACTACGTCATGGGCGGGATCGACGTCGACAGCGACTCGGCGACGAACGTCCCCGGACTCTACGCGGCCGGCGAGTGCGCCTGCGTCTCGATCAACGGGGCCAACCGGCTGGGGTCGAACTCGCTCACCGAGCTGCTCGTGTTCGGTGGCCAGGCGGGAACCCACGCCGCGCGCTTCGCGATGGACCATCCCGACTACGACGTGTCCGGACTTGCGGCGCAGGCGGGCGACGAGGGCGACCGCATAAGGCGCACCTACTTCTCATCCCCACGCAAGTCCGGCAGCGAACGGATCGCGGTGCTGCGCAAGGAGCTCCACGACTCCATGGAGGACGGCGCCGGCATCTACCGCGACGCCGAATCGCTGGAGGCGACCTGCACCAAGATCGCCGAGCTGCGCGACCGCTTCGCCCGGGTCGCCCTCGACGACCACACCAACAGCTTCAACACCGAGCTCACCGCCGTCCTGGAGCTGTCATCGCTGCTCGACGTGGCCCAGGCCATGGCGCACTCTGCCCGGGAGCGCACCGAGTCGCGCGGCTCGCACCAGCGGCTCGACCACCCCGAGCGCAACGACGACGACTTCCTCGCCCACTCGCTGGCCTACCACGACGGCGACGGCGGCGCCCCGCGCATCGAGTACCGTCCCGTGACGATCACCAAGTGGCCCCCCGGCGCGCGCACCTACGGCGCGGACTCCGGACTCAAGCGGCCCGACGGCGATTCCACCTAGCTCCACGCAGCCGGAACGACCATGCCACAAAAAGTCATGCCCGACCAAGACACCATGACGCTGGAGCTGTTTCGGTATCACCCCGAGACCGACTCCGAGCCGCGCTTCGAGACCTTCGAGGTCCCCTACGACGAGGACTGGGTGGTTCTCGACGCCATCAACTGGATCAAGGACTACGTCGACGGTTCGGTCACCCACCGCTGGAGCTGCCGCATGGGCGTCTGCGGAAGCTGCGGCATGATGGTGAACGGCGAACCGAAGCTCACCTGCGCGGTCTTCCTCAAGGACTACTATCCGCGCCCCGTCAAGGTGGAGCCGCTCGTCAACTTCCCCGTGGAGCGCGACCTGGTCGTCTCGATCGACGACTTCATGGACAAGCTCCAGTCGGTCAAGCCCTACATCATTCGCGACGACGTGAACGACACGTCGCAGGGCGAGTTCCGGCAGACCCCCGCCGAGCTGGCCCGCTACAAGCAGTACTCGATGTGCATCAACTGCATGCTGTGCTACTCGGCGTGCCCCGTCGTGGGCCACGAGGACGAGTTCCTGGGTCCGGCGGCGCTCGCGCTCGGTCACCGCTACAACAAGGACTCGCGCGACCAGGGCCAGTCCGAACGGCTCGGCGTCATGCTCTCGCACGAGGCCATGTGGGGGTGCACCTTCGTCGGCGAGTGCTCGGTGGTATGCCCCAAGCACGTCGATCCGGCCGGGGCGATCCAGCAGGCCAAGGCCGTCGGCGCACAGGAATACTTCAAGGGCTTCGTGATGCCCAAGGGAGCGGGCGCATGAAAGGAGCAGGCGCATGAGCGGACAGTACCACCGTCCCCACAGTTGGGCGTGGTTCCTGGAGCGGCCCGGCTACATCCGTTTCATGATCCGGGAGCTCACGGGCTTCTTCATGGCGGCCTACCTGATCGTGCTCATCGTCACGCTCGCGAAGGTCGGCGGCGGCGAGGCGGCGACGACCGAATGGCTCCTGGCGCTGAGCGGCACCGGCTGGAAGGTCGCGCACGCGGTGGCGCTGGCGGCCGCGATCTGGCACACCGTCACGTTCTTCGCCGCGGTGCCGCAGGCAATGCCGATCTACCTCGGCGAGAACCGTCTGCCCGATCCCATCGCGAAGATCGTCATGGGCTACGGTCCCTGGCTCACCGTCACCGCAATCATCCTGTGGGGGGTGCTCCGATGAGCAGAAGCGGAGGAAAGCCCGACCGCCCCACTCGGCGCTCCGGCGAAGCGTTCTGGTGGGCCCTCTTCTCGGCGGGCGGAGTGATGGCGGCCATCTTCGTCCCGGCCTTCGTCCTCACGACTGGATTCCTTTTGCCGAGCGGCGACGCCGGCGCGGCTGCGGAAGGCGCCCGGCGGCTCACGGCCATCGTGGCCTGGTGGCCCGCCCGGATCGCCCTGCTGGGCATCATCGCGCTGTCGCTCTTCCACTGCGCCCACCGCATCCGCCACACCCTCATGGATCTGGGAATGCGTCGCTTCGCCGGCCTCCTCAAGCTGCCCTGCTACGGTGGCGCACTGGCCGCCAGCGCCTGGGCCGCGATGGTGCTCTGGGGGATCTGAGCTCAGAGCTGCCCCGGCCAGTCCGTCGAATTTCTGTCTCTGGAAACGTCAAATATCTGTCTCTGAATGCGTTGCATTTCTTGCCCCGAAAGCGTTGCATTTCTGGCCCTGTGCCTTCGGCGGGCCGACGCAGCATCATGGAAGGGGCTCCCACAGGGGCAGGTCACGATGCTCTGGAACCGGTGCTGCCCCATCGAACACGATCCCGCGAAGGTCGGATGGCGATGTCGGTTCCGGCCACTTGCCGGCCCCCCACACGACCAGCTCGTCGAGCCCTCGGCACGGCTCTCCCTTTGACCGGACATACACCGGCACATAGCGAAGCTTCCCCAGTTGCTCCGTCGCTCCCGCCCAAGTGCCGCCACGCCAATGATCGGAGTTCACGACCAGCGCCGCATCGGCCAGCCCATAGATCTGCTTGTTGCGTTCCATCGCCTGCCAACCCCGGAACGGGACTGCGGGATCGAAGGAGGAGACCAGCACCAGCCGCCCGTCCATGAGCGGCTCGCGATTCCTGCGGCTGAGCGCGGCGCGTGCCAGGTTGTTGCCCAGGACGCCAATCGCACGCCCACCCGCCTCGATGGATCCCCGCATGGCGGCCTGATCGACGCCACGGGCTCCGCCGGAGACGATCTGAATCTCCGCGTCGGCGGCCAACTGTCCAACGCGTTCCGTGTACTCGATCAGTGCCTCGTTCACGTCTCGCGAGCCGACCACCGCCAGTCCGCCGCCGTCCAGGGCCTCCCGGTCGCCGCAACCATAGAGGACCGGCGGAGCCTTCCCCCGCATTCTCTTCCGGAGCCGCTTGGGGTAGGCGGCGTCCGGCCTTGTGATCACCCAGATCGCGCGTGAGCTCCAGCGCTCCAGGGCCTGGGCCAGAAGGAATCCTCGTCCGAGAAGTCGCCGAACATCTTCCAGGGTTCGCTTGATCCTCAACCCCGAACACGAGCTATCAAGCTCGCGCAAGCCTTCGGATTCAAGGAGATCCGCAGGCTGCATTTCGGTGTCCCGAAGGTGCCGCACCAACTTGTTGTAGTCGCCAAGTGACAGGGGCCTGACGGACGGAGGCGACCTCCCCACGATGAGCGGCGCCGTGAGGAGAAGGATCGCCTGGGCGTTGGGGCTAAGCTCGTCGTTCATCAGCCACGGCCCCGCGCCGAAAGGCGCAATCAGTCCGTCGGTGAGGACGGTGTCTCCCACACGTCCAGATTATGCGAGAACACCACGCTCAGGTCGATCGTGCCAACCCGCTCGGCACCCAGCCGGACGGGGAGCTTGCTCGTGAAGCGCTCGTGACCCGGATCGCGCCCGAAGCGCCAGACGTCCACCGCGTCCTCAACCGGATCCACGATCCAGTACTCGCGCACCCCGCCTCGTGCGTAGACATCGAGCTTGACGCCCCGGTCGCGGTGTGCGGTGGTCGGCGAAAGGATCTCGATCACTAGGTCCGGTGCGCCTGTCACCTGCTTCGTCCCGATGATCCCCCGCTGCTCGCTCGACACGAAGAAGATGTCGGGCTGGACGCGGTCTCCGGTGCCCGGGAATTCGACGAGGACAGGGGCGTAGAACACGTGCCCGTGGCCAGCGCGCTCCAGGATCCGCCTGAGGGCAGATTGCAGCCTCTCCGAGACGAGGTGGTGCCGTATCACGGGCGCGGGGGTCACGTACAGCCGCCCCCCGATGAACTCGTAGCGGTTGCCGTCGTCCGGCATCTGCAGGACGTCTTCCCAGGTGGTCGGTGTGGCGGTCTGCATGGTGGACACATCATACCTCCCCGCTCCAGAGCGTGACAACTCGTTCGAGCGGGAAGGGTACAACGGTGCGATCAGCGATCGATCAGCGCGCTTCACTCGCCGCCGGCGATCCCCTCCAGTCCCTCCAGCGCCTCGGGTTTCACGCCGTATAGGACCGCCCTACCGGGGGTGAGGTCGGCGAACGAACCCTCGACGAAATCGAGGATCTCCTGATGGTCCGCGCGCGGGATATCGGCGTCGCGCATCATCCGCCACACCCCGTCCCGGTCGAACCCTCGCCACCTCAGGATGCACCGCCGGACGGCAAGCCGCGTGAAGCGCTCGTATACAACCGAGACCCTCTCGATGTGGATCGCGATCGGCCGCAGGTAGCGGTAGCGGTCCGCTGTCGCCAAGTAGCCGTTGACGAACGCCTCGCGCAGGAGGGAGACGTCGTTCAGCTCGTACACGCCGAGCAGTCCCCGGATGTAGTCGCGGTCGTCGATGCCGAAGAACGACATCGGGGCCAAATCGGCCTTCAGAAGCGGGATGAGCGCGGCGATCCTGGATGTTCGCTTGTTCACGTCCGCGAAGGGTTGCAGGTAGGGGAGGTGAACGAGAAGAAAGAACGACTGCTCGAAGGGATCGTCGATCCGCGCCGCCTTGGAGAGGATGGCTTCCATTTCGTCTCGCAGCTCGAAGCGGTCGCCCAACGGCGTGTAGGCGGACCTGCCGATGCTCACGGGCGTCCGCCGCAGGCTGCCCGCGAGCTTCGGGTCGGAGATCAGTCGGTTGGCGAGGAGGGCGTGGATGTCCCGAACGGACCGCCACCCGACGTCGATTTCGGCCAGGTTTTTCACCACGTACCGGGTCGCGTCCCTGTGGTTCAGGATCATGACGGCTTCCCGGAATGTCTTGCCGTCGGCCGTCCGGCCCGCCCGAACGAGGGAATCGGCCTCAAGGAAGTCGTAGGTATTGCCCTCCATGCGCGATGACGCCCACGACATATCGATTTCGAGCTGCTCGAGAACGCGCCGCGCATACGTGACGCCCATCGCGGCGTGGATTCGGTCGAGCACTGGTGTGCCCGCCTTGGTCATCTCCGCCCGGTCGTCGTCGGTCAGATACTGCGACTCGTTGGGAACGTAGCGCTCCAGGAACTCTGGACGGTACGACACCGGATCCCTCAACCGGGCGGGCACCCTCAGGTGGGCGAGCACCACCTCCCGTCCGGCGACCCGGTACCTCGTTCCCCGTCCCGCTCCCAGCATCTCCAGCTTGCCCGCGTCCACGAGACGGCGCAGGGATCTCCACACGGTGGACGCGCTCGCGTCGGGGGCGGCGTCACGGCGGATCTGCGAGCGGGCGCACTCGGGGTGACTCGCCACGTAGGACAGAATGACACGATCTCGTTCCGACATGACATGAATATATACACTTGGGTGAAACGAATGATGCCGGTCGAGCCAACGAGACTGGAGGGGACGTTTCTAAGAGTCCGGCGTCGCCCACACGTCCAGGTGTCGCGAAAACACCACGCCAAGGCCGATCGTGCCCACCCGCTTGCCACCCAGCCGGACGGGTAGCTCGCTCGTGAAGCGCTCGTGCCTCGGGTCGTGCCCAAACCGCCAGACATCCACCACATCCTCGTCCGGGTCCACAATCCAGTACTCCCGCACGCCGCGCCGCGCGTAGAGATCGAGCTTGACGCCCCGGTCGCGGTGGGCCGTGATCGGCGAGAGGATCTCGACGACTAGGTCCGGTGCACCCAGCACCTGGTTCTTGCCGATGATTCCCCGGCGCTCGTTCGACACGAAGAGGATGTCGGGCTGTACGCGGTTGCCGGTGCCGGGAAACTCGACCAGAAACGGTGCCCAGAACACCTCACCGTGCCCGGTGTCCTCCAGCACCCGCACGAGAGCCAACTGGAGTCGCTTGGCAATGCGGTGGTGGCGGGTAATGGGCGCGGGCGTCACGTACAGCCGCCCGCCGATGAACTCGTAGCGGTTGCCGTCGTCCGGCATCTGCAGGACGTCTTCCCAAGTGGTCGGCGTTTGAGTCTCCATGGTGGACGAATCGTACCGTCGCGCGGTAGTGTGTGCCACATGACCCCACCCAGCACCGATCTCGTCGCCCACCTGGCCCGCTTCGCCGCCGCGTTGCGCGAGGCCGGGATTGCCGTGGTGCTCGGCGACGAGATCGATGCGGCGACCGCCCTGGTCCACATCGACCTGGGGGATCGCGAACAGGTGAGATTGGCGCTGAGGACGAGCCTCAAGGTGGAGCATCGCGCTTGGCCCATCTTCGATCACCTCTTCGGGCTGCACTGGCGGCAAGGGGGGCCGCCCACCCAGCCGGGCGACACCCGCAAGTCCACCGAGCGACAAGCCCCCCGACCGTGGCCCGGCCACGGCAACCCGCTCGCCGAGCTGGCGCGCACCATCGCCGAACGGGGACGCGTCGGGCCGATCGAAGACGACGAGGCCCCCGACCCCGACGGCGGACGCCCCGGCTACAGCCCCCGCGCCCTGCTGCGCCGCAAGTCGTTCGACGCCTGCACCGCCGACGAGCTCGCGGCCATGGAACGGCTCCTCGCCCAGGTCGCCCGCAAGCTCGCCACGCGCCCAAGTCGCCGCCTCGTCCCCTCCGCGCGCGGCCGCATCGTGGACCTGCGCCGCAGCTTCCGCCGTTCCCTCGCCCGCGACGGCGAGTTCATCGACCTCGCCCGCCGCGCCCGCGCCGTCGAGCTGCCGCGAATCGTCGTCCTCTGCGACACCAGCGGGTCCATGGACCCCTACTCGCGGCTGCTGCTGACCTTCGTCCTGTCGCTGGGCAGGGTCGCGCGCCGCACCGAGACCTTCGCATTCAACACCTCGCTCACCCGGCTCACGCCCTGGATCACCGCCGGCAACGTCGCGGCCACGCTCAGCCGCTTCGCGCGCAAGGTCGAGGACTGGTCGGGGGGCACCCGCATCGGCCAGTGCCTGACCGCGTTCGTCGACGAACACTTGCGGCAGACCGTCTCGGGCGATACATCAATCCTGATCTTCAGCGACGGACTCGACCGGGGCGAGACGGGGGCGCTGGACACGGCGCTCCTGGCGATCCGGCGACGAGCCCGCCGCGTGATCTGGCTCAATCCGCTCATGGGTGATCCGCGGTACCGTCCCGAGGCCCGGGGCATGAAGGCCGCGCTTCCCCACGTGGACCACCTGGTGCCGGCTCACAACGCGGAGTCGCTGGAGAGGCTGCTGCCGCTGCTGTAGGGGGGACACAGTGAGAATCGAAGAGAAGTTCACCGTCGCGGCCTCGGCCGACGACGTCTGGGCGTTCCTGATCGACCCCGAGCGCGTCGCGGCGGCCCTGCCCGGCGCCGAGATCACCGAGCGGATCGACGAGAACACCTACAAGGGCGGCATGGGGGTCAAGGTGGGACCGCTCGCGGCCGCGTACACCGGTACCGTCGCCTTCGACCTCGACGAGGAGGCGCGCTCCGCCGTGGTTCACGCCAAGGGGCAGGGCAAGGCCGGAATGGGCAACGCCGACATGAAGATGACCAGCCGGGTCGTGTCGCTCGGCCCCGGCACCGCCGAGGTGACGGTCGAAGCGAACCTCACGGTCACCGGAATCCTCGCCCAGCTCGGGCGCGGCATGATGCAGCACGTCAGCAAGAAGATGTTCAAGGAGTTCACGGAGGTGCTGGGGAAGGAGCTCGCCGCGGGCTGAACGGGACAGGTCTTCGCGAGCGAGCGGCTCCCCGGGGCCGTCACAGCCTAGGAGGGATGACGATGATTCCGCCGCCGTTCGACTATCACGCGCCTGGCAGCCTCGACGAGGCGCTGGGACTGCTCGGCAGCCTCGACGACGCCAAGGTCATGTCGGGGGGACAGAGCCTGCTTCCCATGTTGAAGCTGCGTCTCGCGACGCCCGCCAACATCGTCGACATCGGGCGCGTCCCCGGCCTCGACACCCTCGCCGAAGAGGACGGCTTCCTCCGCATCGGCGCGCTCGTCACCGAGACCGCGCTGGAGGAGGACGCCACCGTCGCCCGGCGCTACCCCATCCTCCTCGACACCGCCAAGGTCATCGCCGACCCCCTCGTGCGGAACCGCGCCACCATCTGCGGCAACGTCGCGCACGGCGACCCCGCCAACGACCATCCGGCCACCATGCTGGCCGTGCGCGCCCAGATGATCGCGACCGGCCCCGACGGCGAGCGCACCATCGACGTGGACGACTTCTTCCACGGCCTCTTCATGACCGCGCTGTCGCCCGGCGAGATCCTCACCGAGATCCGGATTCCGGCTCCCGGCGAGCGCACCGGCGGCGCCTACCTCAAGCTGGAGCGCAAGGTCGGCGACTACGCGGTCGCGGGGGCCGCCGTGCAGCTCACCCTCGACGACCACGGCGACGTCACGCAGGCCGGGATCGGCCTCACCAACCTCGGCTTCGCGCCGATCCGGGCGACCGCCGCCGAGGAGGTGCTCACCGGCGCGCACCTGGTCGAGAAGGGCGGCTTCCGGGGCGCCATCCGCAAGGTCCGCTCCGCGTTCTTCGAAGCGCCCGGCGCCGAGGAGATCATCGCGGCCGCCGCGCAGGCCGCCGCCGACGCCACCGATCCCGTGGCCGACCGGCGCGGCTCGGTCGAATACAAGACGAACATGGCCCGCGTGCTGACCGAGCGGGCCATCCACAAGGCGCTCGAGCGCGCGCGCCCGACCGGCGCGGGGGAGTAGCGACATGGCCAGACACAACGTCACCGTCACCGTCAACGGCGAGGCGCACTCGCGCGAGGTCGACTCCCGCCTGCTCCTCGTCCACCTCATCCGCGACGAGCTCCGCCTCACCGGCACCCACATCGGCTGCGACACCACCCACTGCGGCGCGTGCACCGTGCTGGTCGACGGCACGCCCACCAAGTCGTGCACCGTCCTGGCCGTCCAGGCCGACGGCGCCGAGATCGCCACCGTCGAGGGTCTCGCGGGCGCCGACGGCATGAGCCCGCTCCAGGAGGGCTTCCAGCAGGAGCACGGCCTCCAGTGCGGCTTCTGCACCCCCGGCATGCTCATGACCGGGACCGCCCTGCTCGCCGCCAACCCCAACCCCAGCGAGGCCGAGATCCGCGAGGCCATCTCCGGAAATCTCTGCCGCTGCACCGGATACGTGAACATCGTCAAGGCCGTCCAGTACGCCGCCGCCAAGATGGAGGACAACTGATGACTCCGAAGACTTCCGCCAAGATCTGCGGCATGGGCCACTCCATGAAGCGCAAGGAGGATCCGCGCTTCCTGCAGGGCAAGGGCAACTACATCGACGACTTCACCCTGCCGGGCATGCTGTGGCTCGACATCGTGCGCAGCCCGATCGCCTACGGGAAGATCAAGAACATCGACACCTCGAAGGCGCTGGAGATCGACGGCGTGCTCGCCGTGCTGACCGGCAAGGACCTGGAGGCGTACAACCTGCACTGGATGCCGACGCTCATGTCGGACACCCAGATGGTGCTGCCGACCGACACGGTCATGTACCAGGCCCAGGAGGTCGCGGGCGTGATCGCGACGTCGCGCTACGCGGCGGCCGACGGCGTGGCCGCGGTCGAGGTCGAGTACGAGCCCATGCAGCCCGTCATCGACCCCTTCCAGGCGCTGGAGGACGACGCCCCCGTGCTGCGCACCGACAAGGAGGGCCAGGAGGACAACCGCATCTGGCACTGGGAGTCGGGCGACAAGGCGGCCACCGACAAGGTCTTCGACGAGGCCGACGTGGTGGTGCGCGAGAAGATGCACGTGCCCCGCATCCACGTCGCGTCGATCGAGACGTGCGGCTGCCTGGCCGACTTCAACCCCGTCGAGGGTCACCTGACCGTCTACATGACCACGCAGGCCCCGCACGCGATCCGCACCGTGCTGGCGCTGGTCGCGGGTCACGTCGGCCTGTCCGAGGAGAAGATCCGCGTGGTGTCGCCCGACATCGGCGGCGGCTTCGGCGGGAAGGTCCCCGTCTACCCCGGCTACGTGATCGCGATCGCCGCGTCGGTCGTGCTCGGCAAGCCGGTCAAGTGGATCGAGGACCGCATGGAGAACCTCCAGGCCGACTCGTTCGCGCGCGACTACCACATGGACGCCGAGATCGCCGCGGACGCCAACGGCAAGATCCGGGCGCTGCGCATCAAGACGCTGGCGGACCACGGGTACGCGGACGCGCAGGCCGCGCCGTCGAAGTGGCCGGCCGGTCTGTTCTCGATCTGCACCGGCTCGTACGACATGGAGCAGGCCTACGCCGAGGTGGACGCGGTGTACACCAACAAGCCGCCGGGAGGCGTCGCGTACCGCTGCTCGTTCCGCGTGACCGAGGCCGTTCACTGCATGGAGCGGATCGTGGACACCCTCGCCCACAAGGTGGGGAAGGATCCCGCGACGCTGCGCGAGGAGAACTTCATTCCGAAGGAGGCGTTCCCGTACCAGTCGCCGCTCGGCTGGGAGTACGACAGCGGGGACTACCAGGCCGCGATGGACAAGGCCAAGGCGATGATCGGCTACGACGACCTGCGCCGCGAGCAGGCCGAGAAGCGCGCGCGCGGCGAGCTCATGGGGATCGGCGTGTGCAGCTTCACCGAGGTGCTGGGCGCGGGCCCGTCGAAGGACTTCGACATCCTGGGCATCAAGATGTTCGACTCGGCCGAGGTGCGCGTGCACCCGACCGGCAAGGCGATCGCCCGGTTCGGCACGAAGTCGCAGGGCCAGGGCCACGAGACGACCTACGCGCAGATCATCGCCGAGGAGCTGGGACTGCCGGCCGCCCACGTGCAGGTCGAGGAGGGCGACACGGACACGGCCCCGTACGGGCTCGGCACGTACGCCAGCCGCTCGACGCCGACGGCGGGGGCCGCGGGCGCGATGGCCGCCCGGAAGATCCGCGACAAGGCGGCCAAGATCGCCGCGCACCTGCTGGAGGTCGGCGAGGAGGACCTGGAGTGGGAGCCCGGCCAGTTCTCGGTGAAGGGTGCCCCGGGGAAGTCGGTGACGATCCAGGACTGCGCCTTCGCGGCCTACACCAACCTGCCCGAGGGCCTGGAGCCTGGCATGGAGGCGACGAACTACTACGACCCGCCGAACCTGACCTTCCCGTTCGGGACGTACATCTGCGTGGTGGACATCGATCGGGGGACGGGCGAGGTGACCGTGCGGCGGTTCGTGGCCGTGGATGACTGTGGGAACATCATCAACCCCATGATCGTGCAGGGGCAGATCCACGGCGGGTTGACGCAGGGGCTGGGACCGGCGCTGTACGAGGAGATTCCGTACGACGAGGACGGGAACAATCTCGCCGGGTCGTTCATGGACTATCTGGTGCCGACTGCGGTGGAGACGCCGGCGTGGGAGACGGGGCACACGGTGACGCCGTCGCCGCATCATCCCTTGGGGGCGAAGGGGGTGGGGGAGTCGGCGACGGTTGGGGCGCCGCCCGCGATCGCGAATGCGGTGGTGGACGCGCTGGCGCACCTGGGCGTGACGCACATGGAGATTCCGATTCGGCCTGACCGGGTGTGGGAGGTGCTGCAGGAGAAGGGGGTGGCGGGGTGAGGGGGGTGCGTTGGGATGGTGACCGGGATGGAGGACGTGGGGGATGGTCTGAGCGTGAGGTGGGTGGAAGAGCGTGACGTGGTGGAAGGAGTTGGGGGGGGAGGACTCCCCACGAATTGTCAAGGGGATGTGACAGCGGGGCTATGATCCCGCGAACGGGAGGGGTGGTCTGGCCTCATACAGGACGTGCTCACAGGCAACTGCCACGTGACGGCCACTCCCCGAACAACGCCAAGGGCCGACGACATCAATAGCTGCACCAGAAACCAAGGTCATACAGATGTGGCTCCGCGAACTACAGATCCGCAACTTCCGAAAGATCGACGCACTCACAGTGAGTTTCCCGCGCGGTCTCACGGTGTTGGTCGGGGAGAATAACTCGGGTAAGACGACGATCATCGATGCATTGCGCCTTATGCTGTTCCCAAGCCGTGATTTTGGTTCCCTCCGGCTGACGGAGGATGACTTCCGTGCCGGAACCGACCACGCACCGATTGAGATGTCCTGCAGATTCACCGGACTCGAGGATGAAGAAGAAGTGCACTTTCAAGAATGCCTCGTCGATATCGGTGACGGCAATTTCGAGATGCAAGTCAATGCCCGCGTTGAATTCAACGAGACGACGAATCGTTGCAACGTGAGGATGTGGGGTGGCGAGACGGAAGGCGGTCGCCTTCCGTCGAACCACTACGACCAATTCTCGACGATCTACTTGCAGCCGCTGCGTGATCCCGAGCGCGGCCTGCGGCCTGGCCAGCATTCCCAGGTGTCCCGCCTTATCGACCGCCTGACCAAGGAGAATCAGCGTGCAGCCTTTGAAACCATCGCCGGCGATGCAAATGAGAAGATCCGAGCCCTAGCGCCAGTCGAGGACGCAAGGGGAGACATTAATGCGCGGATGGAAGCTATCGCAGGTGGTGAACTAACCCAGCAGACGGAGCTGATCTTCACCGACCCAACTTTCCGTCGCATCATCGCGGGCCTGCAACCTGAGATCGAGGGACTACCGTTTGCCCTCAATGGGCTTGGCTACAACAACTTGATCTTCACATCCGCGACTTTGGGCACGCTCCGGCGGAGTCCGCAGTTCTCATTCCGTTCAATCTTGGTTGAGGAACCCGAGGCGCACCTGCACCCACAGCTACAGATGCTCCTTCTCAGGCACTTGGCTGATGTCGCCAGCAAACACGACGACAATGAAGTTCAGGTCATCGCGAGCAGCCACTCTCCCATACTGGCGAGTCAGGCGCCGATTGACTCGATCGTTTCCGTTCATGAAGCTGGCGGCAAGGTCAGCACGGTCTCGGTCTGTTCCATCACGATGGACGATAAGATCAAGAAGAAGCTCCAGCGGTATCTCGACGCGACCCGCAGCGAGTTATTCTTCGCGCGACGTATCTTGATGGTGGAGGGGATCGCGGAGGCTCTGCTGCTTCCTGTGTTGGCTAAAACTGCGGGCGGCAATCTGGAGGAGTCGTCCGTGACCGTTCTAAATGCCGATGGTATCAACTTCAACGCGTTCATTCCATTGTTTGGAGCGGAACGGCTTGGTGTGCCGGTCGTCATTCTCACAGACGGTGACGCAAAGGAGGTCGGTGGAGCGGTGTCAGAGACGGCGTCGGGCTTGAAAGAGCAAGCGGAGGCCGTGTCGAATCTGAGCGTCGAGATGTCGGAAAGAACTTTCGAGCACGAGCTTGCTCGGTCGGAGGTCCTGCTTCCGTACCTGGTGTCTGCACTAAAGGAGCTGCATCCCCGTATTGGAGCAACGCTCGAGAACGAACTCGGGACGCTTGCCAATGGTGAGGAAAAGGCCACGAGGTTCCTAGACGTGTTCCTTGCAAAGTCGGTTTCCAAAGGCCGGTTTGCGCAGGAACTCGCCGGAATCTTGACTGAAAGTAGTCTTGAGGTCAACGCGGTACCCGAGTACATCCGCAACGCCCTCACGTATCTGGAAGTGCTCGGTGAGGCGCCGGACGATGCCCACAGCTGATCGACTCCGGGAGGCGATACTTACGGAGAGCCCGACCGACCAACAGCAGGAGGCCATCTTTGCCAAGGAGCTGGAGTTTCTCTTGCGCGCAGCTCCAGGAAGCGGAAAGACCTGGACATCATGTCGCCGCTTTATCTGGAGAGCGGCCAACTGGCCTTATCCTGTCGGCGGGCTGGCCCTCCTGTCGTTCACGAACGCTGCCATTCGCGAGTTCAAGACCGCCACGATTAACTTGGGGCGAAGAGACCTCCTTGCTGATCCGAACTACGTCGGTACGTTTGACTCATTTGTTGAACGTTATATTCTCACCCCATTTGGCCACCTGCTCACCGGCGCAGACAAGCGGCCTAGGCTTTTTTTGGGCCCACGCCCAGGCGACTGGAACAACAATAGACTGAAAGTGAGGAGGCGTGGCGGCGGCATCCCCGTTCCAGCATGGGAAATCATACCCTATCCGGATGGCACGAAGCGCCGCTTCAAGGCGTCACGCACTCTTGGTAAACAGCCTCTCGTTGCTCCCCGTGATGCTGTCTACGAACTTCTGTCTCTGGGCTTCTATACACATGCCCAGCGGGTGTTCTGGGCCTGCGAGCTTCTGTTGAGGAGACCTCATATCGCCGAGCTCCTTGCTAAGCGCTTCCCCGAAATCATCGTTGATGAAGCGCAGGACTCAAATGCATGGTTGCTGTACCTCTTGCACTTTCTGCGCGAGAAGGGCGCACGGATCACGCTCGTTGGCGACCCCGACCAGTGCATCTTCGAGTTTAGTATGGCAGATGCGGCGTCGTTGCCCGACCTGAAGGCAAAGTGGTCAATTCCAGAAAGACCGTTGAGTCAGTCGTTTCGGTGCAACGACCCAATTGCTACGGCTGTTCGGAACGTGGGTGGGAATGCACTCTTCACGGGAGCTGGTGATGGAGCCTCCGAATGGTGCCGTGCGTTTGTGGTCCGAGAAGCGTCAACGACATTCGCCGATGGCCTAGCGGCGTTTCAACACATCACAGAACAGGCCGGTGTGAACATCGAATCTGCTGCCGTCGTCTGCCGAGGGCATGGGCAACTCGAATCACTGAGGGGCAATGTGAACTACACCGGACTCAAGGGCAAAGCAAAGCGGCTGGCTACGGCCGCGTTCCTTCGTGATTCCCGGCAAGATTACCGTACGGCGTCCAAGACAGTCGAGAGTATCGTGCGTGAACTCACAGGTGACGACCCTTTGTGGGAACGTATCGAGACCGATCCAGTCTCACCGGAGCGCCGGGCTATCTCATTGGCAATCTGGAGGTTCGTCAAAAGCCCCGAGCGACTAATACCGATATCTCAGCTTGGTGCCACATGGATTCCTTCCATCCGAGGGCAGTTAGCGAAGTTGATCGAGGAAATCGGTCTGCAATGTGATGCACAGCTCGGACACCACATCAAGACAACGGGACTCACCACCGCTCAGAAGGCTTTGCCGCTCTTCGAAGCGGTCGATGAGTTTCCGAGAGTGCGACAGGACACGATTCACCAAGTGAAAGGTGAGAGTATCGACGCGGTGCTGGTCATCGGCAGTGCCAAATTCTGGAACGCCGTAGTGGCGGCCGTGCGAAAAGGCGACAACACGGAAGAGCGACGGCTGGCGTATGTCGGCATGACGCGTGCTCGCCACGTACTTGTCGTCGGGTTACCGAAGGGGCACTACGACAGGCACTTAGAGACCTGGGTGGAGTGGGGCTTCAGGGTGCCAACGTGATGGATGCGGGAACTGGCAAGGTGACCGGGGGAAACATCGGCAACCCGATGGTCGCGCATGGCAAGTTTACGGGGCCTGAACGCAGGGTGGTGGCCCGTCCGAGAGATGTGGGAGCCGCGTGGTTGCCGTCATCAATGCTAAAGGAAATGCGCCCCGGCGTGATCCGCGAAGGCGTCCGCCTCACGGATGTACTGCATCACGGTTGCGGGATTCCGGTGACGGGTCACCTCCATGATCTTGTCCATTCGAGCACCATGCGCGGCCGCGCTAGTGACGAAGCCGGCTCGCAGGGAGTGCCCGGAGTACTCCTTCGGGTCGAGGCCGATCTGTACCGCGTACTTCTTGACTAGGCGCGGTATTTCACTGTGATTCAGCGGTCGTCCCGATGGTCGGCCACCTTTGCGAAACGTTTGAAATAGGTGGCCGTCGCCAATCCCGGCAACAGCTAGCCACGCGCGCACGCGGCTGACCGGCCTGATCACCGTACCATCCGGCACGGCTACACGCTGCCCGTTGCCAGCCTGATCGGTCTTGGACCGCCGGATTTGCACGACCATCTTGTCGCTGCGGAGGATATCGATGTCCGTAACCAGAAGGGCGCAAAGCTCAGAGCGGCGTAGCGCGGCGGCGAAGCCGAGTGCCAGCATTGCTGCGTCCCGGCGCCCGAATCGACTATCTGGGCAGATCTCTAGCATGGCCTTGATGTCGTACTCACGCAGTGCCTTGACTCGCCGTGGGAGGTTGTCGTGGAGCCGGGACAGGCCCGCGAAGACGTCGCTGACGCGCGTCGATGCCGCTGGGGACGGCTTTTCGACATCCGCGTAATGTCGGTTCAACGCGCTTCGATAGATCCTCAAGGTGCCCATGGACAGAGTCTGCCCAGCCGCTCCCTGTGGATCTACCCCCAACGCAATGAAGAAGTCTGCTACATCGTCCGGTCGTGCCTCGTATGGCTGAATGCCACGAGCGTCACAAAAAGTCGTGAACCGTCGCCAGGCCTTTTCGTAGGCGAGACGAGTATTTCGCGATCGTGCTGCTATGCGCAGTGCCTCCGCGACGTCGTTGTCATTCTGGAGCATCCTAGGCGTAGTTGTAGTTCCAGCAGTAGTCATGTCGGTCATTTCAGTCCAGGTTGTTGTGAACCCCGCGTAATTATGGTTGGATACTTGAAATGTGTCCCATCTTGTGGACAGTTCAAGAGCGAAGGTGTATTCCCGCTGATGCTTTGAGACCCTGCGCGAGCGTCCACTCTGCTCTGTCTGAGAAGGCAGACTACACCTCACCGTCCCTCTGCCGCAAGAGGGAAGAACGGATGGCGCGGAGCAGCGCAGTCGGGAGGACCCCTTCCAAGGAAGCGCGCTGTGGTCAGCAGGCGCATTGAGTAGCTGCGCCTGCGTGAGCAGGAAAACGCCGGGGCGCTACATCGCCGGCGAACCTGTTACGGTGGTTGGCCACGAAGACGGCAGACCATCCTCCGCCAACACGTTCCCTCTTCCCGAACTGCCCAGACCAAGACCGGCCACCCCATGCGCACGAGGTCCGCCTCCATGGCTACTCGCACGGGCTGAGGTCGGTCGGCCTCACGCCGAACCTGTAGGGCCTCACCAACACCCGTCGATGGCTCCTCGCACTTGAGTCTCGGTCGCGGTGAGCTGCCTACGGAGTCGGCAGTCTGCCGGTCCGGGCCCGTAAGCGGTCTTAGCCGCCCGGAGCACTTCAACATTCTAGGACTTGACCGATATTGGGGTAATTCCATTTACTACGGCATTAAGACCGGCTATAACCCCGCATTCATCGTGGATACGCCAACTAAGGAGCGGATTGTAACGGAAGATCCACGGTCGGCGGAGATCCTAAGACCCATCCTGCGTGGCCGCGATATAGGCCGTTATCGAGCAGAATGGGCAGGGCTGTGGCTGATCGCCAGTCACAACGGCCACGGCGACATTCCGCCCGT
Source organism: Longimicrobiales bacterium (assembly GCA_963662845.2). Lineage (GTDB taxonomy): Bacteria > Gemmatimonadota > Gemmatimonadetes > Longimicrobiales > Gaopeijiaceae > Bin94. The sequence continues at coordinate 54,174 of CAXXCM010000001.1, forward strand.
CCAGATCAGCGAGTATCCCGCAGTCAAGAGACACCTAGATCAATTCTACGATCGACTGGCTGTACGGCGCGACCAGGGCAGGACTCCGTATAATCTCCGTAACTGCGCTTACCATGCAGAATTCTCTAGAAGGAAGCTGCTGTGGATGGACATGTCCACGCAAGGCCGTTTCGCCGTATCTGACACGACTGTGTTTTGCAATGACAAGGGATTCATGTTGACCGGCCGATCACTAAGATACCTATGCGCCATCTTGAACAGCCGTCTCGTGTCGTGGTTCATGAGGAGTACCGGTCTCACTACAGGCATGGGTCAGTTGCAATGGAAGAAATTTGGAGTTGAGGCCATCCCAGTTCCGAGGCTGTCGGCGGCTGACGAGGATCCGCTCCTTCGCCTCGTGGATGCAATTCTGTCGGCCAAGGATGCCGATGGCTCGACAGATACATCCGTCCACGAGGCTGACTTGGACGAGATGATCTACAAACTATACGGGCTCACGGCGGGTGACATCTCCGCTGTCTCCTGACCCGTTTGTTTCATGTCCGCGCGATCCAGACCGCGTGGGCCGGACGATTCTAATGGGACAAGGATACGTCACCGGCTCTGGACAAACGGGCAGGGCTGGGCCTGGTTCCTCGCGGTCGTCGACCACTTCGCGTGGGACGTCGTTGCCTGCCACGTCGCGAAGACGGGCGACCGCCGCCTGGTGCCGGACCCAACGCGCCAGGGGGTGCGTGCCCCACTACGGGCACCTCCAGCAAGGCGATTGCCCTTGGTCCCGATCTGCGGTACGACTGGGACTCGCAGAACCGAGCGATGGCAGCTCCAGGCCGAGCTCAAGTGGTTCGGCATCCGCTCCCCGCCTGCCGACGTCGGCGAGCCAGAGTGCAGAGCGTCGCCGAGCGCCCCATCCGCACGCTCATGGAGAAGTGCGTCCATCTCCGTCAGTTTCCGCAACGACATTTCCCAGTGAATTCCCTCTGACCGAACACGCGGGCGAGCTTGCGACCTACAGCTTCGATTGCTGCGACGCCCTCGACGTTGAGGGGATCGTCTGCAAGGTCAGACACACACGCCTTCAATTCCTGGAGCCCCACCGATAGAGTCTCACTACAGGCCACTATCTGGCTCTAGTCGAACTTGCATTCCGCAAGACGATTTCGGTTTCCTCGTTTGTTAGCCCGTAGAGCATGTACACCATGGCATCTACTTGTCGTTCCATCTCTGACGTGCTTGCGAAGGGACTGGTTGCTTTCATTTGCACAATGTCGTCGACCAAGCCCACGATCAATTCACGGGCATTTCGTTCCGGTTTTGGAATAGGAATGACGTCAATAGTGGACCTAATCCATCGCACCACGCCCATTCCCGAGTTCAAGGCAGTCTTGTGCATGAACCAGCCGATGAGTTGAGAGTTGAGCACCGCACAAAGGTATTTCACAAGTGAACCAGACAACATATACGCGCTGTTCACGCAAAAAACCTCATGACTACCTGCGTAGGCAAACCGGCCCTCGTCGCTTAGATCAATCCAAAACACCTTCTCCTTGGCGAATTCTGCATGGTAAGCGCAGGTATCCTGTAGTTCGAACCATCGATGCGGCGTCTGCTTTCTAGACTTGGTACCATCTGCATAAACTGTCCCGGTTTGCGAGAGTCTCCTTCGTCCGAAGGACAAGAGATGCTTCTTCACTGCCGGGTACGCATCGATGTCAATCGACAGCGATGGTAGTGTGGCGATCAGCCATAGCCCTGCCCATTCTGCTCGATAACGGCCTATATCGCGCCCACGTAGGATGGGTTTCAGGATCTCGGCCGACTTGGGGTCCTCAGCGATCAAAAGGTCACGAGTCGGCCCGTCAATGAGGAAGGCGGCATTGTAGCCTGTCAATATTCCTCGATAAATGGAAATATCGTTCCAATCCTTCAGAGGGATGCCTACCGCTCGCATCTTGTCCATGACTCTCCACTCGTCCAAAGACAAGATGCTCCATGGTGCCTCGTTCGATGGTCGGACTTCGCCCCAGATATCGTCGGGAAGGTCAGTGAGGGACACCTTGGTGGGGAGCGACTCAAGGTCCACCGCAGGTAACGAGGTGGCTTGGCCCCCCTGCTGCACGATGACCACCGATGAGTCGACGATGGCGTTCTCGAACACTTCCCCACCCATCTCGAGGAGGCGGAGTGGCGTATGGCCGTTGGAAAGGAGCGTCCGTAGCTTTCTACCGTACTTGGCTTTTAGCCAACTGTTGGACGTAATGTAGGCGAGAATCCCGGTGTTGGAACGCAACAGTCCCACGGCGCGCTCGCAGAACAAAACGTAGACGTCACCGGTCCGGGCGAACGCTTGGAAGCCATCGGTCTCATATCGATTGGCTAGTTCACCACCGCTCTTCTGAAGCTGAATGTAGGGTGGATTGCCAATCACGATGTCGAAACCGCCAATCAGACCGAACATCCATTCAGGGTCGAACCAGTTGGCGCAGGCATTCTGGTCGTATGCGTCCCAACTTGCGATCGCGCGGGCGGATGCCTCGTCCCAGTGATCCTTGAGCAACGCCTCTCGAAGGCGTCGGCGAAGGCGGCGATCACGCTTCCTAAGCTCCCATTTCGCGTCCCGGTCATGGGCGTCAAACCAGTTCCTACGATGTGCCCGTAAGTCCTCTTCGAGTCGCTCCACTTCCCCGCTGCGGATTTCCGCCTGTACCGGCCGGGCCAGTGGCTTCAGCGCATCTGTCGCGACGAAGCACGTCTCCAAATTGGGAAGCGGCTCAAGCCCGAAGTTCGCATTCGCGTCTTCGCTCGTCGGTTGCTCAATGACCAGTGAGATGAAGAAGCGTAGCTTGGCGATCTGAGTCGCGATTGTCTGAATGTCCACCCCATGGATGACATTCTGGATCAGGTAGAGTTTTCGACCGAAATCTCCAAATCCGCGCTCCGGCGAAAAGGCGAGCCGGACGGTACGTACGGCTTCTCGGCGAACAGCCGGATCCGGGATCCGCTCGGCGACCGCCATTTGCCGTGCCTGCCACCGTTCGTTACCGGGGTCGATCTTCCTGAGTGCCATGACGAGCTTGTGGAGGATTCCCATCGGGAACGCACCCGATCCGCAGGCTGGATCGAGAATGCGCAGTGTGTCGATGGAGTCGATGATGGAACCGATCTCGCGGCGGTGAATGAGGTGGTCTTCTGTTCCGGGTCTCCCGCCCGGCCGACGTTTGCCGGCGAACGTACCCTCGCCCTGATCGACTGCGAACAGATGACGTAGTCGTTCCTTGAGCCAATCTTCATCGCTGTCGTATGGGGTGACGACTAAGGACAGGTGCTCGACAAGTGTTTCCTGCACCATGTAGTCGACGACATCTCTGGGGGTATAGTATGAACCGGTTCTCTTTCGAGCGTGCTCCCTGGTCTCTGGATTGTACGCGGCGAGCAGATTCTCGAAAGCCTTGCCGAGCAACTCTGGATCGAGCGCGACTTCCTGGTCGAGGGGCGTGTTTTCTTCGACGGTGAACTTATGCTGTCGCAGGATGGGGAACAGGCCTTGTCCTGGGTCGAAGAATACGCTGGCCGGAACGTAGAGGTCCTTCCCCTGATCCGAATCCGTGAATGCGTCGATGCGGTGGCCCGGACGCCGCCGGTGCCGCCGATGCTCGAAGGTGTCCAGACAATCGAACAGGCCGCCGTTCACGAATGGCACCCGGTCGAAACGCTCCTTGAACCCGTTTGGGTCCTTTAGGAGTTTCTTGTACCGGAACTTGGTGAAGTCACGGTGCGTGGCTTGGGATTCGGTGCTGAACGCCCGCCTGTCGATTGGCGTGTTGAGAGTGGCGAAGAAGAGATTCTGGAGGACAGCACGGTAGTAGTCTGTGGCATCGGGTCCGTGGTGCTTGAGCTGACCTTTGGCGAAGCTTTCAGTGAAGAACTCCTCCGGGACGAGTCGCTTTTCCTTTAGGAACCAGATGAAGAGCAATCGGGTAATCATACGGATGACATGCCGCTCGGCGTTGCCCTCGCCAGCGCGGTCGTCCGGGAAGGTGCAGGTTGCCACGGCGTACTCAAACCAAGCGAAGAGCCTCGTGTAGAAGCGGCGGTTGAGTTTCTCTGTGTCGAGGACACCCTGCCAAGCTCGATGGAGCGCGTCAAAGGTGCGATTCTCAAGCGCCCGAACTCCTACCAGCGCGGTCAGTGCCAGTTCCGTGAGGATGTCGAGATGCGCCCGGTGCGGATCGGCCACGCGGACGTCCTTGATCAGCGTGGCCCGTTCGAGCACGTCTCGCTCTGCGTCCCGTTTGTGGGCTCGACGATGGATCACCGCAAGCGTAAGAGCCGAGGATCCGTCGTCTCGACGATACCGGAAGAAGACAATGGCGGGCATCATCAGCGGGCGATTGATGGCGCGTGTCATCGCGGCCAGACGGTGGCGCGCGTGATCGCCGTCCTCGAGATCCACCGCAAGGAATAGAAAGGACTTCACCCGTCCCTTTTCGAATCCGTGTCCGCCGAACAGGTCGGCCTCCCGTTTGAGTTCGCCTTCCGTGTACTGGAAGACCATCGCAATCCGTTTCCAGGTGTCCCGGATCAACTGCCGGGGCCGCGTGGCGATCTTGCGGTCGTGAGGCTCTCCATCCGCCCACTCCAGAAAGTCGTCCGGCCCGAAGTCGAAATCCTCGTCGCAGCGGTCACTCTCATATCCGAGGACCTCCAGCAGCTCCGCAGCTCGATCACGCAACGACCCGGCTTCGAAGCTGCGAAGCGCGTCACGGACGGAATCCCGGATCGTCGCTCGCAGGTCAGGAGGCATCTGTCTGTTCCCGGATCACCAACCAGGTCACCAGCTCGAAGTCCTCGCCGCTCCTCGGCTGCTCCGCCCTCTTCGCGATCTTCGCGCCCCGGCGCTGCGTCAGTCCGGTCAGCATCTTCCTTCGGAACGCCCGCATGATGCTCTGGAGCGCCGCCTTCACCATCCCGTCGTACCTCGCCATCCGCTCGCCGTGGGCGGTCTCGCTGTCGAAAGCGTCCACGAGACCCCTGATCTCGCGATCCTGCCCCCGCGACACCGCCCCGAACAGCGCCAGGATCTCTTTGGCGTTCCTGAAGGTGTAGCGGACCACCCCGTCGTCCCGCACGTAGACTAGGAAATACGGTTGCAGCCGGTTGGGCGTCCGCTCCTTCGGGCTCCGTCTCTGCTTGAGACAGAAGATTACACCGGGGCGAAGCTCCTTCGGCCGTTCGCGTACACCGTCCTTCTCCCACCATGGCGGCACCACGGCCAGGATCCCGAACGGAGCTTCCTCCAGCGCCTGTTTGTGACGCTGTAAATAGTTGGCCAGATCGACCAGAAAATCGTCGAGGGTGAAGTCGGTCAGGGAGACGCCGTCGTCCACCTCTTCGATGTCAAGCGTCTCCTCCCGCAGCTTCCTCAGCTGACGGTCGCGGAACTTCAGCTCCTCCTGAGCGGAGGCGCGTGCCTTGTCGACCCCGTCCGTGTCCTCGTCCAACGCAAGAGGATCGTCGGTACCCGTACCCGCCGCGTCCGCGAGCATCATGCGGGCCTCGACGCGGTTTTTCAGGTCCAGGTACCGGTCGAGATCCTTCGTTGGCCAGAAGTTGACCATTCGCACCTCGCGATTGGTGCTACCGATGCGGTCGATCCGTCCCAGGCGCTGCATGAGGCGGACAGGGTTCCAGTGGATGTCGTAGTTGACCACCAGATCGCAGTCCTGAAGGTTCTGTCCCTCGGAGAGGCAGTCGGTGGCGATCACGATGTCGATTTCGTCGGTCGCTTCGGTCCGCATGTCGCCCGTGTCCCCGTCGGATGCCTCTCCCTGCGATCGGGGGGAGAAGCGCGCCAGAATGTCCTCGAAGCGGGTGCTTCCGACCATCGCCCTGTTCCCCGCGCTTCCGGCCACGAGCGCCATGTTGACGCCCTCCTCGCGCGCGCCTTCTTCAAGGTTCTCGTACAGGTAACTCGCCGTGTCCGAGAAGGTGGTGAAGACGAGCGCTTTCCGGTTCGGTCGCCCTTCCCTGTCTCTGGGCGCTTCCAGCACCTTCTCGGCCAGCACGCGCCTCAGTTCCCAGAGCTTCGCGTCGCGGCCCGGGTTCACCGCACGCACCTGCTTCAGGATCGCCAGGAAGTTGTCCCGGTCCTTGTGGAGATCCCGCCGCAGCCTCGTCACGTCGAGACTCTCCAACCGGTACGAAGCGCTACCCTGGCCGAGCGTGAAGTCCTCGTCCTCCTCGTCGGTGAATTCAATCCCGAACTGATGCCTGCCCTCGCCGGTCGCCTCCCAACGCTCGATGAGGTCGTCAAGCGCCTCCATCTTGTCGATGATCCGCTCCATGGTCAGGGCGAACGAGTCCACGGAACTCTCCAGCCGCTTGAGGAGGTTGACTCGAATCATGCCGATCAGCCACTTCTCGCGGTCGCGCTGGTCGAAGTTGAGCTTCTTCTTCTCCTCCTCGAGGTCCGTCGGGTCGGTGACGTACTGGGAGGGCATGTAGACCGCCATCCGGAAGTTACTGATCGCTTCGTGGAGCTGGTCGTAGGACAGCTCGCCCCGAGTGTCGGTGGGCGGGTGCAGGTTCGCCGGCTTCGCTCGTTCCGGGAAGGCACCGTGCTTCTTCTCGAAGTCGGGGTAGTAGGTGCGGATATGGTGGCGCGAACGGGCGATCGTCACGGCGTCGAGAACAGCTAGGAAGTCGGCACCCAGGCGTTCCAGCAGTACGGCCTTGTCCCTCGTGCCGCCGTCCGCAAACCGCTTCTCCCACTTCTGGAACTCCTTTTGGGCGCGCGCGAAGATGTTCTGGATGCTGCCGACGCCGAGCTCACGGAAGGCGTCCTCCTGCTTCTCGGTCATCAGGTAGATCTGGTTCCGCAGATCGCGCAGACTGGTGTTGACCGGGGTCGCCGACAGCATGAGGACCTTCGTCTTGGTTCCCTCCTTCAGCACCTCTTCGAGAAGCCGGCGGTAGCGGCTGCGGGAGATGAGATTGCCGTCGTCGTCCCGCTTCTCGCGGCCCTCGTTGCGGAAGTTGTGGGACTCGTCGATGACGATCAGGTTGAACGAACTCCACGTGAAGCCGGCCAGGTCAGTGTCGCCCGCCATGCCCTTGGTCCGACTCAGGTCCGTGTGGGCGAGAACGGTGTAGCCGAAGCGGTCGGCGATGAAGGGATTGCCACGCTGGCCGGTGTGGGCCAGGTACCTGAGCCAGGTCGGCTTCAGGCGGCTGGGGCAGAGGACCAGGACCCGCTCGTTCCGGGACTCGAAGTACTTGATCACGCCCAGCGCCGTGAAGGTCTTCCCCAGCCCCACGCTGTCGGCGACGATGCACCCGTTGTGCGTCAGGAGCCGATTGATGGCGCTGATCACCCCGTGGCGCTGGAAGTCGTAGAGCTGCCGCCAGATGCGCGAATCGAAGAGGTGGACGCCGCCCGCGAGTTCCTCGCTCTCCTTCTGCCGCGCTAGGCGGTTCCCGAGGACGTGGTACAGGGTCTTGTAGTATACGAATTCGGGCGAGTAGTCCCTGCCCAGCCGTTCGAGGGCGTCGAGCACCTTCTGCTTCGCGTCGTGGGTGAGCTCCTCGTCGTCCCACAGCTCGTCGAACCACGCGAGCAGCGGCTCCCGATCCGCCGCCCTGCGCGCTTCGAGGTTCAGTTCGAGGTTGGGGTTCTGGCCGAGACCGAGCCCCCGCCGGGTGAAGTTGGAGCTGCCCACGAGAGCGGCGGCCTCGCCGTCGGGCCTCGCGACGTGGTACATCTTACCGTGGAGGAAGTTGCTCCGCCTGATCGACCGGATGTCGGCCTTCCGGGCGATCCAGTCGGCGCACGCCTGGGCTAGCGGCTTCTGCCGCAGCGCCCGTGTCAGTTCCAGCCCGCCTTCGTCCGTCAGCCGGAACGCCTTGTCCTCGGCTTCCTCCGGGTCCATCGTCCCGACTCCGCGCGGATCCCCGTACAGGAACCGCATGTGGCCGATCTGGTCGAGCTGGGCTCGGAGGTCGCCGTAGCCGTAGATCGTGAAGTAGGCGGACACGACCGAGAGGAGGCTTCCGGGGACGGCGTGGCCGGCCAGGAAAGCGCCGACGGTGCGTTGGCGGTTGTCGACGATGGCGGTGGTGGCGGCGGGTTGCGGAAGGGTTACTCGCATCGGTAGCGGGCAGACATGGTTGGCGGTGTGCGGATCATCGAATGATCAGGGTCAGAGGCCAAAGGACCGGTACGGGCGGTCGAATAATGGGGTGTGCCCACCGGCCAGCGCAACCTGCGCCGGATACGGAAGGGCTCTGTCGGACGTAGCTCGGCAGTACGCGCCATTATCTTTCCCAGAGTCCCTTCTGTCACCGCGCTAACCAAAGGAGCCCTTTTCAAATGGAATGGATACTCGGCGTCGTCGCTGTCCTGGCAGGACCAGTCGGATGGGTGATCCGGTCGGCATACGAACGAGACGAACGAGACCGACAAGGAGTGTCCGAAGCTCGTTGGGATGCGTACATGGGCGTAATCGACCCATACATCCGAATGCTCGCGGGAATTCGAAACCCTCGCGAAACCCAGAAGGCACTGAAGGCGGTTCAGGGGGTGGAGCACCGAAGACACGTTTTCCGAGTAGTGCTGATGGCTCCTGATGGTGTGGTTCAGGCTTACAATGAACTGATGCGAGCCACCTACACAGATAGCCCCCAAGTGATGTTGCTGTTTGCTCGCTTACTACTGGCAATCCGCAAAGACCTGGGGAATCGCGGAACCACATTGAAAGAGGTGGACATGCTGATTTCTCAAATCAAGGACGTTGACCGCGACGGGTTCAAGCTGATGCTTCAAAACGGGGATTTCGAAGAGGGATAGCCCTGCACTCCATCGGGTGACTATCCCGGCGATGTCGAGCGGGCGTCAAGGAGAGGGGGCGGCGGGCCGGAGCCCCGACGGCCCCACTCGCGGAGACCGTCGAGAGCGTGCTAAGATTCCCGGACACCGTGCGAGGCGAGCGCGGCGCGCATCCGGCGGGCGGGCAAGCCGGATACTACCGGGCAAGGGGGAGAGGGATGAGAGGGGCGGAACGGATGCGAGGGATAATCGACCGAATCAAGAGGGCGCTGGTCATAACCATCCTGCGGCAGCAGATGGTCGCGGGGGAAAGGGTGAGGGGCGCCCCAAGCGCGTGGATGCTCGCGGGAAAGGGGTACGAGTACTACGCGAACTTCCTGGCGCTGGCCATGTGGTGCTTCGAAGGCGAGACGCCCGCGTGCTGCCGGTGCCGAGTCCGAGCCGAGAGGGAGGAGTGGCGGCGGCGGCACCCGCCGTGGGGGTAGGTGCCGTGCGGTGTCGGGGTGGCCGCCACCGGACTCGCGGACGGCTGTTTTCTGGGTAGCCCGAGCACTTTGTTGGGTAGTGAACCAGAAGGTCGCAGCGTTCGGGACCGGGGCAGTTAGTTTCACACGCCCCTCGTAGTGACCGAGCTCTGCCAGCCGCCATGGAGACCCGGATGTCACAGGAAAGACGCGAGCGCTCTCCGGAGCAGGACGCAAATCGTTTTATCGATTCGGTGAATGCCGGTGGGTATTGGCGGTCCGTCGATCTGCGCATATGTGCGATCCGTAGCGGCCGCCGGTGGATGAACCTTGTTACCCGTGGCTTCCTGGACCATCGTCCCCCTCGATCGGTCCCACGGTTTTCACCGGTCGAGCGGAGCCAGCTCCGTGCCTGGCAGGTCGTTCGTCCCGTTGCGGACCTCTGTCTCATAGTCCGCGGCATCGTCGATGGAATGATGAAGCTGCGACCCCGGCACGTCAGGTACGTCGGCAAGTCGGGTCAGCCTGCGACCGATGTCAGATACAACTTCAACGAGTTGGCCGGCCCGTACCGGACCGCCCAATACGACCTGTGGAGCGGTCACTCGCTCGTGGGCCATGGTTCCCCAATCTTCGATGTCGTGAAAAACGCCGGCTGCGATCCATTCGAGCTGGATGGCATGATCCGTGGAGGGCCCCACGCCTACGATGGTCTGCCGGACCTGGTGCGCAGATTCTGCGCACGGCCCCGAGACCTGAAGATCCAAGACAATGCTACCGTCGTCGAGCTGATCGCCCCCCTCGCCGTGCGATTTGATCCCGAGAGGGTATCCTCGTCGGCGGATCGCGTGACCGTCGCAGTGCGGGCTGCCGCAGATGTCTTTGTGGCGGATGCGGACCTCAACTGGACGATCGGCGGACGCGCCGGGGAGCCGGTCCGTCATAGATCGGCCAAGCTCGCGGAGGGCGAGTGGACCCACGAAGGGGGCGCTCTCAACTCGGAGTTGGGAATCCCGGTTCAGAAAGGTGATTCGACCGCCTCGGCGTTCATCGTCATCAGGGACCGGTGCGTGGACCGGGTGTCCGTGCCGTTGGCATCCACAACCTCCAATATCCGGATCAAAGCTCAGGACGCCATCGACCCGGGCCTTGGACGCTTCCGCAAGCAGCTTCAAGCCAGCGGGAAGAACAAGTCGCAGCAGTTCGAGGCCGCGGTGGGTCTTCTGTTCTTCTTCCTCGGCTTCCACGTGCATCCGCTTTCCGGGCACACGAGACGGGGAGATACGGTCGATCACATTGCTCACGCGCCAGGATCCTCCGAGACGCTCGTGATCGAGTGTACGCTCCGGTCTCCGGACACGGGTGGAAAGGTGGGCAAGCTCATCGATCGGCGTGAGGAGGTGCGTAACCGACTTCCCGACCGCGAAGTGATCGCGGTCCTCTCGACGGCGAGACCGCGTGCGGCGCTATCCAAGGCCGAGGTGGAGAAGGCCGAGCGTGACGATGTCGTGCTTCTCGCTCAAGAGGAGCTTCAGGACCTCTGGGAAGCGGCGCAGACCGGAGAGACCAGCGCCCAAGTGGTCCATCGGTTCAGGCGGCAGCTCTCTGAAGCGCGACTTCGGCGAACCAAGGGATCCGGCGGGTGATTCGCGAGGAGAGTAGAGGTGGGTGGGCGTGCGGGGGAGCGTGGCCGACGGTGTCGCCAATCAGGGTTACCGGACCGTCGCCCGCTCGCCGGAGGACAAGGCTCGTGACATGAGACAGGCTCAGAAGGACTTCATGGGCATGATCCGCGAGTGTCGAGTCCTTGCGCCACCGGCACGAGTCCGTCAGAATCAGAGGTAGCAATCCTGGAAACCCAGTTCCCAACGAGGACATCATGGCGAGCAACGCAATGCCCACCTACAAGGATCTCCTCTGGCCGACACTACGAGTGCTGGAAAAACAAGGAGGCTTCCATCCAGGAAGTCTCGGAACACGTTGCTCGTGAACTAGATCTGGCCGATGGCGTCTTGGGGATCCTACACAAGGACGGAAGTCGACTATCGGTCTTCTTGGGCACGGACGAACTTGAAGTGGATCGGAGCCATCGACAACACCAGTCGAGGCATATGGACAATCACCGACATTGGAATAAAGATCTCTTCGGAAAAGCAAGTGCGGGAGTTGGTCCGGCGGGAACGCAAGAAGCGACAGAAGCAGAAGCCAAAGCCACCCGTGAACGGCAACGACGACGGCATCGATGGTCAGCATAAATGGAGAGATGAAGTGCTGGGGACAGTGCGTGTCATAGCCCCTGACGCGTTCGAGCGTCTATGTCAACGGATTCTCAGAGAGTCGGGATTCACGAAGGTTGAAGTCACAGGGCGTTCAGGTGATGGCGGGATCGACGGAGCCGGTGTGCTGAGGGTTGAACTCATTTCTTTTGATGTCCGCTTTCAGTGCAAGAGATACACCGGTGCGGTTGGAGCCAGAGAAATTCGAGATTTCCGAGGGGCAATGGTGGGTCGTGCGGACAAGGGTCTGTTCATCACGACGAGTCACTTCACGCGAGATGCGATTCGCGAAGCGATACGAGACGGCGCACCGGCAATTGATCTTATTGACGGGATAGCGCTATGCGATCTCCTGAAGAGTCTGGAGTTGGGAGTGCGGACGCAGACCGTGGAAGTCACAGAGCCGCAACCGGAGTTCTTCAAAGGACTGTGACCAAGGCAACTGAGACGTTCTAGAGTCGGCACCTAGACCGGGATGACCGTTTCGCATCCCACCTCGGCTTCCGTCATAGCGACAGCACTCGCTGCAGGCACGCTTCCATCTCTGCGAGGAGTGTCAAGACCTCAGATTCGTTGGCGGGCATTAGCCCCGCTTCATGCATGTACCTGTTGCGCAGTTGGACGATCTGTGCTTGGTAGTGGCGTCTTTCCGCATCGGATATTGGCTTCAGCGAGGGACACTTCCCGTTCCTGAGCGCATAAAGGTAAGAGCCGAGCGAAGGATTAGGGGGAAGACAACCGTGAAGTTTGGTGAACTCTTTGAGTGTAGAATCAAGCGCTCTCGTTGAGTGAAGGACCTGGAGCAGCCGCTTGCGCGATCTCTTTAGGACCCTTCTCGCAGACAGGACTTCGTCAAACTCTGCTTGTATGTCTGCATGTTTCGCGGTACCGGAAACCCGACTTCCCGCCACCAGAGACTGCATGAATCGTACTCGACGCTTGCTGTCACCCATGCCTATTCCTCCAGAGGCAGCGCTCGTAGCTCGTCCAGCGTCTGGTCAAGCCGAGCGAGTTGAGGGGGCCCGATCAGCGACCAGCCGGCGAAGCAGGCAGCTCGAATGGCCTTCATGGGGTCGAAACGATGCGTTGGCACTCGGTCGACAACCAAGAGGTTCTGGGTCACGGTGCGCGGGTACGGTACCCCGTTATCCAGGCTGGCGGTGCGGAGGAGCAAACGCTCGTTGAAACGCGCGAGACGGGTGGTGAGTCTCGCTCCCGATGCTGCGCCGAGGATGACGTTCTCGTACTCCAAGAGAGTCGGGAAAACCGTCTTGGTACCACGAAACCAACTGCGTGCCCGCACCTTTTGAAAGCGCTCCCGCATCGATGGGCGAATCGCCTCGAACAGATCGCTCGGCCTTCCTACCATCCCAAGAGGTACGTGACCTACATCACGAACGAGTCGTTTGGGATTTCGTGATGTCTCCTCCAAGGGCCACCCCGGAAACGCTGCTCGGAGCCAGTCAGAGGAGAGGCTCATCACTGCGGCCGCGCGTCGGTATTGGCGACCCTGTATGTCACCCGCAGTCTGTTGAGTACGCTCACCGGCGTCCGAGTTCAGAACGTGATCGACAAGCATGGCCGGCGAATCTTCAGAGATCATCGAGTGAAAATGCGTGGTGATCGCCGCAGTCTCGCCGTCGGCGCGCTCAGAACGCCACAGCAGCACACACAGTGTGTGCCGGGGCAGGGCAAGGCGAGCTAGGGCAAGGCGTACGAGGAGCCGATCCGGGGATCGCTGTTCAGCGGCCTGAAACTTGAAGATGGCGAATAGGCGACCTTCACCTCCGATGATGAGATCAGGTCCCCGTAGAAGATTAGGGACATCGGGTCGCAGAACGACGACAAAACGCTCCGGCAGCAATTCCAGCAGAGCTCGGTACGTTGTCTCAATGTTCACTTGAACCGACGACCTCCTGCTTGTAAAGCCGAACCTCGGATCACCCGATTCGCGGCGAGAAACCTCCCAACGGAACGGGACTCCACGATCTGCCCCTCTTGCCGTTGGAAGACATCGAGAGTCCATCGTACTGGATTGGCTGGGAGACCGCAATGGCGGGCCGTACCAGGTTAGGGTGAGATCGGACCGGCAAACGTGATTCAGGGTTGACGACTTCGTCGGAATGCGCAGCACCTACTCCGACTTTCGTACAGCCCTTGACTGGTCAATGGCGAACCCGTGGAGCGCTTCCAGGCTGCTCCTGGCCTCCCTCATCGCGCGGAGCGTGAACTCGGCGAGCGGCGTCCCGATCTTCAGGTGAGGGCTCACATACCTCTCAACCTGTCGTTGCGAAGGGTGTCGCTTCGAAGGGAGCAGCGTGACCGGGATCCTCCTGCGGCCGCGATGTCACTTCCGGGAGTCAAAGCATTCCCTCGCGCCTCGCAGGGCTTCCGCCCAGCCGTGATCACCAAGCCGATCCAACGCGATCTACGTGGGGGCGAGATTCGCCTCCTTGATCCGGGGTCGGGCGGAGGACTGCCACGCGTCGCGCGCCCAGAGCACGGTGACCTTTGTCGGGTCTTGCGACCTGCCGGCGATACCGGGTCAAGAGGAGCGGACGGGAACTTGTCCGAGACGTACTTCATGAAGAGCAGCGTGAGGATGTAGGCCTTGTACCGGGATGCGTCCATGCCGCCGCGCAGCTCGTCGCAGCTCTTCCAGAGCGAGGAGTAGAGTTGGGATTTCCGGAGCGGCATGGGGGTGGTGGGGTGGGTGGGGTGGACGTGGCTGGCCGGGACGGGAGTCACAATGGCCCGGTGATCGAGCGGGCGTCAAGGAGAGGAACCGCGACCGGTGGCGCTCCCCCGGAGACGGCGCGGGTCGATGGGCTACCTGTCTGCGGGCCCCTTCTTGCCCACGAGGGGTGCGACGGCCAATCTCACCGAGCGCAACCGGCCGCCCGCAACGTCACTTCGGCTGCGGGCAAGGTGCGGATGGGGATCCATGGACTGGAGTAAGGCATGTTGACGCAGGGACAGAGGGACTTTGTGGCCATGCTCGCGGACACTGCGGACGTGGACGGTTGGTGGCTCCGCGATGGCTGTCTCCGATCCGAGAGCGAATGCTGTCCGATCTTGAGCGTTGCCGGGGCGAGCCTGGACGACCCGCCCTACACGGGGAACTGCGCTTGGGACGGCTACACGGAGGATTGCGGACCGACCTTCCAGGAGGGCAAGGAGATCGGCGAGGCCGCCGACGCCGACTACAGATCGGCCATCCGACACGGCTACCTCCGGCGAGTCCAGGAGCTTCGCGCCGCTACATCGCAATACACGGCTCCCACAAGATGCCACAGATCCGCAATGTCCTTGGTCGATGCTTGCGTGGGGTCGAGATTAGCACCTTCCTCGTCCATGCTCGGTGCCCTACGCGGCCCCCAGCTTACGCTTTTCCAGACGTCTTTGGTCGCTCGCTTCGGTCACATGGGTCTCGCTAAGGTTGACTTCCTTCATCGGTTCACCAAGCGTTGTTGGTCCATTCACAGAACCGGAGTTCGATCATCTTGATGATCCGGGTGATCTCCGCGCTAGGACTGGCAAAACCCGAGCGGGAGACCCGTCGGGAAGGCTCGAAAACAATCAGCGGGTTGTGCGGACACTCGGGCGGGTCGGGGAAACCGCTACCCTGGGTGTAGTCGCCGGGCGTCTCGAACGATCGGCGGCCGATGTCATAGAGCCCAACGTTGTAGATGAGTGCATCATGCCTCAGGAAACGGTCATGCAGGTCCCACCAAGCCACAGCGAAAGACCACGCCCGCTCAAGACAGGCATCTACAACAATGGGATCAACCCGAAGCAATGCGACGAAGAGGCGGTTGAGATCGTGGCCGGATGGGTTTCCGGTGACGTCTTGTAGCACGGTCAGGGTGCCGTTAGAGTGGATGGTGACGACCGTCGCGTCTTCGTCAGCCATCACACCTCGCGAAGTACCGTCAATAATTGACAACCGCGACGCACTCGCCTCCACGTGTTTCGGGCGCTCGCATCTGAACAGTGCTGGTTGGCATTCGTCTCCCAACCGGAGAACCTGATTCTGGAAACCACTGTTGGTAAGAACGAGCGGGTCAACGACCTCTTCGTTACGCAACGTGGTAAATACCGTCTTCATCCAGACGCTGTGCTGATTCTCGCGCGGCCTTCGATTGAGGGCCTCGTGAATCCGGCTCTCGGCGTCGCCCAAGTCCTGTGGAACCGCTCTGAGGTCCCTTTCCATGACTGCCTCCTTGACGAGCCTCCTTAGATGATCTGGACTCTGGAACGACCTTCTGAAGTGTCCGCGTATGTAGTCTTCGACCCTGGCGACGAAACGCTGCTGGTCCGGGGCTCTCCGAATGCAATCCTGGACGAACGCGAGAATCGGCATCTGCTGAAGCTTGGCTTCACGGTATTCCTCTTCGGTCGCGGAATGACCGGATGGCGCCTTCCAGCCATACCGTGGGCCGAGAAGGAGTACCATGGCGTCCGCACTCTGAACACCATCGAGACACGCGTTTCTGGAAGAGGTGCCCTGTGCGGCGAAGTCCTCGGCCAGCACGGCCTCGCAACCGGCTTCAAGGATGCCCGCCCGAGCGGCCTCGCGATTCTCTTCGTAGCCGTTCATAATCGAACTCACAAAGACACGTGGTCGCGGTCTACTCATAGAGAACCCATTGAGCAGGCGAACGTCGGGCTTTCTGAACCACCCTTAGGCGGAACCTCCGCAATGATCTTCTCAGATATGTAATGTGAACATTACCAAATGTATACTTTACCTTACGTGTCGGCATTGGCCGCTTCCTCATTGCTGGTGTGACGCCTTAGGAATTCCCAATCGGCCCTCGCGTGCTCCGGGTCAATCATCCGCCTCAAGCTCATCAGGAGCGATCGATGGCAGTTACGTAGTCGTTGGCTGCTACCACACGGACAGGGCTCGTGTCCTTTTGGATGTTTCGGCCGAGCCAAGAGCCGGGCGAAGTCCTCGATCACCGATTGGGTCACGACTCCGAGTGGGGCTAGCAGGTCTTGGTATGCCTCGACGATCCCCTTTGGACCATGCGACCTCCCGCGTCCCGGTGGCCAGCGCCCGTGGTCCTGGTAGTAGGCCTGTCCGACGAGATATGGATGAACCAGGGTACTCAAGAAGTCCGTGAGATCCGACCCCGGAGGCCAGTGCTTTCTGTACTCGGAGAAAACGCATAAGCAAGCGAGTCCGTTCTGGTACACGTGGCGATCGGCGTCCCAGGGGATTTCCTGCGGATGGCACCACAGCTTCGGAACTCCGTGGGGGTAATTGCCTGGCACGTCTAGATGGATGCTGAACCCCAGATCAGTGCGAACCCACATTATGCCGGTGACCCTTGCAGGGACTCGGGACGTGTCCAGCGCTAGTGATGGGTACACGTCGGCGAGCCGCTCTCGCTCACTCGCGGCCAGATCCCGTCTCATTCATTTCCTCGTTCGACGACTGTGGTGCCCACGGCTCTGCAGCGGAACCCAATGCTCCGGCCGCTGCAGCGCTCTTGGCCCTTTCCTTTTCCTCTGCCTCAGCGATCCTCTCGTCAAAGAAGTCGGTGCGGAGCACCTTCTTCCATGCTTTCAGGGCCTTAGACCGGGTGCAGTTCGGCTGGTCGAGTTCAGCGAGGTTGTCCAATGCGGTCTTCAGGAGGTCGCGGAGATCTCGGGTCTTGTGCTCGGAAGCACCGTCGATGAGCCATTCACCGTCCACCACGGGATGCCTGACCCAAAGATCGAGATATAGGCGATCGTACATCGCGCTGATGACGTCGCGGAGGTCGAGATCGAGCCTGTCGTGCGCGGTACCGTATTTCTCCTCGATCAGCACCGTGATGACGAACCCGCTCGGCAAGGAATACGACTGTCGGTTCTTGCAGATGCTCTTCAGCAAGCGGATGAGCTCGCGTGAGTGGTTCTGTCCGCTGTCCTTCTTGCGTTTCAGCCAATCCTTGAACCAGTCGTTCACCCCATCTGGGTCCGACTTCTTCCACTCGGCGCTAGCCAGCTCATAGGACGTGTTCCCGAGCCAGTCCTCCACCTCGCGGTAGACTGGGATGTCCACATGGGGTCCGTCGTTGTAGTAGACGCGTACGCAATTCGTCTTCACCTTGGGGGGTGTGGCAAAGGAGTCGCTGTGGACCGCCTCGCGCACCATCTTCCGCGCATCGAGCGGAGACTTGTCCCCGCCTTTCGGTCCCTTGAGCGATTCCTTGGTGAACACTACGCCATCGTCGATGTCGTACGCGTTCTTCGGCTCTTGGATGACTGTGCGCATCGCGTAGGATCCTTGAGAGACCGGTTTCTTCGGCTCGGGGTCTTCGTTCTTCGCGAGGCCGCTTCGTAGGCGGTTCCGGTTGCTGTCGCGCCGATCCTTCAGCTTCTGCCGCTGACTCTTGGAGAGCGCCACCTCCTCGCGATGGTAGTCTCGGATGTCCTTATCGCAGTTCTTCACTTCGTGTCCCTGCCTTTCCGTTCATGTCGGAGTGATCGATCTCCGGCATCCGCTCGAAGATCTGCGTCAGCAACTCGCCGCGTGGCTCACCGGGTTGCTGACACCATCGGTATGTGAATTGCCCGTCGTCGTGTCCCAGCTCCTTCATTAGTCGGCACGCATCCTTCGTCGCGGAGTCGAGCTGGAGGAGGTGGACCTGGTTCGCCGGGGGTTTCGCCTCTTCGCAGCGTAGGATGGTGACTTGCTTTCCGAGGCGGTCTAGCTGCTCCGCCAGTAGGGTCACCGCGTAGTGGGCCGCCCACCCTTGAGCGTTCATAGCCAACTCCAACGGCAGAACGCCCCCGCGCCAGCCCATGATTCCCCGGTCGAGCTCGGCCGGAAGTCGAGATCCGGTAGGGGGAGGACAGGTGCCAACGGACATGACGACGATCGGCTGTTCTCGAGCCGATAGGGCGAGCCCCTCGATGACTCCCAAGAGCACCGGATTGTTGGCCCACAAGCCGCCATCGGCATAGACCCCGGTGTCTGAGCCGTCTGCGGGTATCGAAGCCAGTGGCAAGTAGATGGGTGCGGCGCTGCTGGCGAGACAAGCGTCGGCTAGGGCCACTCCGTTGTCCATGTCCTTCTTCTCAAGGTGCGGCGTCTTGAATACTCTAGGGGCATGATGGCGGAAAGCAGTCGCCGACACGCAGAGACCAACCCGACGCCTTTGGTGGAGTTCACCGAAGGTCAGGCTTCCGAAAACGCTTCGCAGTTCAGATTCCAGCACCACGTTAGAGTTTCCGGGTCGCCCCAGATGCCGAACCACCCAGTACCAGAATCGAGCTCTCTTGCTGAGCCTGAGCGACTTGTCGTAGATGGGGATCGGATCTGTGAAGATTTGGGGCCCAGCTTCCTCGTAGAGTCGCCTGATCCGGTCGAGGGGTTTTCCCGCCGCGATGGCTGCCGCGAGGATCGCGCCGGTGCTCGTCCCGACGACGAGATCGAAGCCCTTGCCGATGTCGAGTTCAGTCGCTCCTCTCGATTCCGCAAAGCGGCTCGCGAGGGTGCGCAGAACTGTCGCGCTGTAGAGGCCGCGCATTCCGCCGCCGTCGAGTGCGAGTACATAGATGGGAGCCATACCCCAACGTAAGCTGGAATCAGCCTAGTCGTCAAGGCCTCCGCAAACGGCGAGGTGTGTGCGAGGGGACAGCGGGAGGTCAGAGCGATAGTTGGACTCGCGGGGGGAAGACAGCGCTGAGCCGAATTCTCGCAACGATAGGGTTCACCTCGAACGTTGTCGCTAGCCACCGAGCTGCGCGATCCCGGTCGGGAGCGGGCAATTCGGGCGGTCCCAAAGACCCCGATGCCTCCGTCAACCGCTCGACACGCGCTTGGACGAGTCGTCGAGGCAACAATAGGCCGCCGATCGCCTGGTTCGCCTGCCATTCCCACCATTTCCCGTCGTAGCCCCCGGGACGCTTCTCGATGTCCTCCTTGCGGCACATGATCTTCCGCCGCTCGTAGTCGAAGCTGTCATCGAGCAATGGATGGGGCTGAAGGGCCTCACTGAACAGCTTCGCATGAAGCAGGCCGTGGCCGGCTTCATGGGCCAGGGTGGACCGAACTCGTCGCTCGCCGATTGGACCGTCGTCGAATAGAGATCTCGACGCGCCCACTAGCTCGACGGTGCCGCCCGCACCGAAAACAGCGAAGCCAAGGACTCCCGGATCAAGGTCCTCGTACACTACTGCGCACCGGAAGTGCTTCTCGATGAAGAGGTCGATTTCGATCGGCGAGGGGGTGTCAGGCAGACATCCGACGGATTCCAAGGCATCCGAAC
The DNA here is from genome assembly GCA_963662845.2 of Longimicrobiales bacterium. Lineage (GTDB taxonomy): Bacteria > Gemmatimonadota > Gemmatimonadetes > Longimicrobiales > Gaopeijiaceae > Bin94. The sequence continues at coordinate 74,005 of CAXXCM010000001.1, forward strand.
AGATGCGATCGATCTCGCCATCAGCGAAGTAGAGCCGGCGGCCGAACGGCCCTCCGGGCGTCGTCGTTTCTTTCAAGGAGTTCCCTGTTCCGGGTCCCTGCCCCTCAGTTTCTCGACCAGCTCTTCGGGTGTGAGGTCGCCCCGCCTGATCTGATCGGCCGCGGTTCGAAATGCGACGCCCCAGCGCGGATTGGTTTGTGACAGGTGCTTCAAGGTCGACATCGACTCGCGGTAATCGTGCTGCTGCAACTCCGCCAAGTCGACCTCAAGCTCCGTCGCGATGGCCTGAAGGACTCCTGGCGACGGGAATCGTCGACCCAACTCAACATCCGATATGAATGGCGCCGACTTCCCGATCCGGTCTGCCAGCTGTCTGAGCGAGAGATTCTGGTCGAGTCGTAGCTCCCGGATTCGCTCGCCGAGGGTCTTGGCTTCCATTCCGATCGTCCCCCGATCTGTTGCTGGATGGTGGATCAAGGTTGGCCCAAACAGCTGAATCCGTCAAATGAGAGCGGGGTGGGGCGCAATGGGGTCCATGGGATCCCTGTCCATGGCCACTTCTCTAGGAGGCCCGCAGGGCCAGGGCCGACAACTCGCGGCCGTGTCCTCGCTGTTGGCCAAGGTCGTCCGAATGATCGCACGCTGCACCGGCGTTTGGCGGCACTGGTGTCCGATTCCACGATGGGCCGAGACGTCGACCCCTCTCCTCCCGAACGCACCCCTCATGCCTGCCGACCCCTTCGCCCAGGGCCTGACCGCAACGACAATTGCCGCCCTCCCTCCCAAACAGCCGCTTGCTCGACGACGACGGCGGAGCGGAGCGGCTGCCAGGCGAGGACCCGCGTCATCGCTTCTCGGTCAACCGTCCCGACAGATACTTGTGGATGACGCTCGACAGCAGTCTGGTTAGCGAATGCCCTCCTCGCGTGCCCACATGTGCGCTCGATTAGTAGGTCACGCTCCGTGACCCGCAGATCGACTCGCCCGAGCCTTCTTGAAGGCGTTGCGGGCCGCCTGAGGGGCGATTGCCATCTCGCGGCCGACGCCCGGTGCGGGCCGCAGTTCGTCCCGCTTGAACCACTCGAGGATTTCCCGCTCTTCGGCGTTCAGGTCGTCTTTCACGATAACCTCCTCTTCCGGTAGTCACGCGTCGCTTTCCGACTGGGGATGATCGTCTTTCAGGATTGATGGCCATTGAACAGACTCGGATGATCGGGCTTGGCTCGCACTCCAGACAGTCTATGGCCTTCGATCAGACACGCCACCCTTGTGGTCCCGTTTCTGGCGGTCGGCCGCCAGATAGGGCGAGCGCGACGGTCACCCTGTGACGGCCAGATGGGCCTCGGAAAACGGGAACCGCAGGCAGAGCACGCCGCCGGGTTCCATGGCCCAGAGAGGCGTCGGGTTCCCGGCATCGAGACACCGTTCGCGGATCTGGTGGATCCCTCGGCCCCTGTCCTCGATCAGCCCCGCCCGAAAGGAGGCGTGGGCGACCCGCAGGTTCTGCGGCAGCACTCCTCCGGTGGCGGACTCATGCCAATCGACCGGAAGCTGGGCCGGATTCCGGATCGTGATGCGATCATGGTACACGCGGATCTGCGTGGAGGTCGGCCTGGCGTAGTCGCGGTGGACGACGGCGTTGATGACCGCTTCCCGCATGGCCTCCCTTGGCACCGGCAGGGGCTTGGCGCGCCGGATGTCTTCCCGGGACATCAGTCCCAGCGTGTATTTCGTGCAGAGCAGGTCGAGCACGCGGTCCACCTGTGTGAACAGATCGCCTCTCATCACGTCCCGAAAGAGCAGTTGGGCACCCCTGAAGTAGCCGATCGTGACGTGACATCCCGTGAAGAAGCCGTGTGGCGACCGATGGAAGAGCAGCACGGCGGCCCGCTTCAGAAAGGCACCGTCGCGAAGCCGGAGTCTCTCGATCACGTCTTCTTCCGAATCGTCCAGCGCTTCCGGCGGCGACCGCCCCGCCTGGGCGCACCGCCGTCGGAACCCATCGAACGCCCGGCCGTCGAGCTCGCTCAGCTTGACCCCCGGCAAGGCGGCGTCGTCCCACGTCCGGCCGTGCGTCATTGGTCGGGCTCCACCGGATCCATCACCTCCCAGCGCCCCTTCTTGGTCGGACCCACATGGCGTATTCGGCCCGCCTTGCGGAGCTTGGCAAGGTGATACTTGATGCCGTCCGGCGTGATGCCGATCAGCTCGGCCAGGCCTCTCCGGGTCAACGTCGGGGTGGCTCGCAGGTGATCCACGATGCGCTCGCGTGTAGTGGGACGTCGGCCAGGGGTGGGCTGCCGACGATCTTGGGCAGAATCGCCAATGTCTTGGGTAGTGTCAAGCGAATCTTGGGTAGCGACGAGTTCTTGGGTAGCCCCTTCGCCAGATTGCCGCCGGATCCTTACGAGGAACCCATCCCCGACCTCGAACTCCGGCTCCGGCAGTCCCGCCTCGACGCATCGCCGCACCATCTCCGCAGTCCCGGTGCCGGTCTTCTCGCCGTACTTCATCAGGTGCAGCGACGCCGCCAGCAGCGGATTGGCGGGGATCGACGGGTGCGACGCGCCGAGCCCCTCCGCGGTCAGATGCGGCGACGGGCGGCCCGCGTTCAGGACCTCGAGCCGGTCCGCGAACAGCATCACCTGCACGCTGCCGCTGTCGCTGTAGTCCCGGTGGGCCACGGCGTTGACGATCGCCTCGGTCACGACCTCCTTCGGGATCTCACACTCGACGGGCGCCCGCGCGCTCTCCGCCCGAATGCCCACCGACAGCGCGATCTTGCCCATGACGAAATCCACCGCCTGGTCCACGAGCGCGAACACCGTGCCCTTGAAGACCCGGTAGTAGGGAATCGGCCTGGCGACCTCCGTCCCGTGGAAGTGCGCGCACTTGATCTCGGAGGAAAGGAGAAAGCGTTGCGGAGCCTGCCCGAAGAGCAGCATGGCGGCGTTGGTCAGCCGGCCCCTGTTCAGCAGGTTGAGGTGTCTGAGCAGGTCCGGCGGCGGCGTATCGAGCGGCAACGGCAACCCCCTCGTCCGGCGCGCGATGCGAATGAAGCGGTACATGTCCTCGACATCCAGGTCGTCGAGCGTGGCTCCCGAGCACTGCGCGGCGTCGAACGGCCCGGACCCCAGCAGCTCCCCGGCCTCCAGATGCCGGACGATCCCGGTGTAGACCCCCGCCAGCAGCTCTGCCGCCGTGGCGAACCGACGGCGAACCATGCCCGGCTGCGTCCGTGCAATGAGCGCGTGCATCTTCGGGTGGCGCTCGCCGCCCTCAGCTCCCTTGACGAAGACGAGCCGATGCCTGTCCAGCTCGACGGCGCGGTCGAACTCGCGCTCGGTGGGTGACAGGCCGCACGCGTCCTCGCTGCCGTACTCCCGTCCCCACAGGCCCACATAGATGTCGCAGCGTTCCACCTCGTCCAGATAGGCCCGGTCGGGCCGTCGGCCGCACGCCGGCGCGTCCTCGCGCGGAAGGACCTCGACGAAGCGCCGCATGAGGGGGTCGCCGCGCAGGTAGTCGCGCAAGCGCTCCCGCTCCAGCGCGAACTCTCGCTGGACGCCGCTGAGGAAGATTCGGATCGGGGTCACGGGTTGGCCTCTCCCTCGACCGCAGTAGCTAGGATGGGCAGACGGATCGCACCGGTGAGGAACTGCTGCATCATACCCTGCTTGATCGCACGCGTCTTGTCGAGGCGTCGCTCTGCCGGCTCCGCTTCCAAGAGGGCCAGGATTCGGTCTGCGACAGGTATTGGTCCAGTATTTCGGCTAGTTTTTGGGCTAGTCTTTGGTCCAATGATTGGTCCAGTCTTTGGTACTGTGTGATAGCGGGCTCCGTTTTCAGCATGGCGTGGATCCTCTCCGCCGCAGGCATTGGTGCAGTGATTCGGGCGATCTTTGGGCCAGTTTTTGGGCTAGTCTTTGGTCCAGTCGCTGGCCCTTCAGGTACGGGAACCGCAGACGGAGCACGCCACCGGGTTCCCGGGCCCAGAGCGGCTCCGATCTGCGTGGAGGTCTGCCTCGCGTAGTCGCGATGGACGACGGCGTTGCCGACCGCTTCCCGCATGGCCGCCCTCGACACCGGGAAGGTCTCGACGCGATAGATGCCGTCGTAGGAAATCAGCCCCCGCGTGTACTTGGTGCAGAGCAGGTCGATGAGGAATCGATGTGGCGACGGATGGAACAGCAGCGCGGCGGCCCGCTTCAGAAGGGCACCGTCGCGAAGCCGGAGTCTCTCGATCACATCCTCGTCGGAGTCGTCCAGCCCTTATCGAGCATAAAGCGGGTCAGCGCGGCACCCTCGAGCACCTGCTTCGTGCTCCCGTTGCGATAGTGGAACTTGCCCCGGTAGCTGATCGGAATCGGATGCGGCCCGACGACGATCTCGATGTACTCCAGGTCGTACTCCGACTTCAGGTCGTCGCGCTAGGAGCGCTTCCACTCGACGTGCGGAGGATCAGCGCGGGTCTCACCCATCACCTCCCCGCCCCCCAATCTCCCGCCTCACCCGCGCCACCTGATCTGCGAGCTCCTCCCGCGACGGCAGGTACAGCTGGTACTTCGACGCATAGATGTTGGCGTCCTCGGGCAGCGTCAGCTCGACGACGGCGTCGTTCTTGTCATCGCAGAGCAGGATCCCGATCGTCGGCAGTTCGCCGTCGATCTTCACGTAGCGGTCGAAGTAGTTCACGTACATCTGCATCTGACCGAGGTCTTGATGGGTCAGCTTCCCAGTCTTGAGGTCGATCAGCACGTAGCAGCGAAGCAGCCGGTTGTAGAACACTAGGTCCACGAAGAAGTGACTGTCGTCGAAGCTGAAGCGCTTCTGGCGGGCCTCGAACAGGAATCCCTTGCCGAGTTCGAGCAGGAACTGCTGGAGCCGGTCGATGATCGCGGTCTCCAGATCGGTCTCGGAGTAGGCCGGTGTCTGCTCCAGGCCGAGGAACTCCAGAACCACTGGGTCCTTGATGAGGTCCGACGCCTTCTCGACCACCTGTCCCTCGCGGGCGAGGCGACGAACTTGGTCCTTGTCGCGGCTGAGCGCGAGCCGCTGGTACAGGGAGCTGTTCAGTTGCCGCTTGGGTTCGCGGACGCTCCAGCCGTTGTCGGCGGCCTCGATCTCGTAGAATCGGCGGGCCTCGGGGTCGGTTACGGACAGGAGGGTGACGTAGTGGGACCAGCCGAGGGGGAGCTCCCCCTGAAGTCGGTCAACGATCTGCGGCAAGGAGGCGGACCACGAATTGTGGAATTGGTCCGACAGTGTGGGACCAATCGACCCCCGCTGGCGGTAGAATTGCCGGTAGAGCTTTAGTCGCGTCGTCGACGTGCCCCTGATTCCAGTCTCGCGCAGCCGGTCCGACATGCGGTCGAGGAGTCGAACGCCGTACTCGGCCCGATCCGCGCCGCTCTGCTCGTACTCTACGATGTACCGCCAAGCCGCGACGGCGCTATGTGAAGGGCGCCTTTGCGCGTCCGCTGATGTTCATCCGCAAGTGGTTCGGCGACGCGGTCTACGAGGCCGCGCTGCGGCGGGCGTTTCGGTGACGGGTGGGGGGGTGGTGCGGTGGGACGACTCGGCTACCGGCACCGTACACCGGCAAACGTCAGGTGTAGTTGACATTCTGTAATGTAAAGTTTACTGCCGTGGGCCCCAAGGCCCTGACCCCTTTCCTTCTCGAACGCGCCCATGGCGCCCGCCGACCCCTTCGCCCGAGGGCCGGCCGCGACGACGAACAACGCCCTCCCCTCCTCAAAAAAACGTCGCTTGCTCCGACGACGCCCCGGCGGCAACCCGCGGACTAGCCAGCAGGCGAGCTAACCGCCAACGGCGATCCCGAGCCGCTTCTCCCTCCTCAGCTGCATGCTCACGCCCGTCACCCGGAGCCTCCAGGCGATCATGTCGCGGCTGACCCCGAAGTGGCTGGCCAGATATCCACGGTCCGAGTTCCGCCGACCGACCGCGAGCAAGCCATCGCGCGGAACGAGCAGGCAGCCGGCGAGCCAGTTGGCCTCTTCCTCCTGGGACGCGTCGTAGCTGCCTCGGAACAGGAATCCCTCGTCCGAGAGCACGGCTCTGTCCGTGGTGTGGTTTAGGATGATGTGGGCAAGCTCGTGTGTGAGGCTGCTGGTCTGCCTTGCCGGTGAATGGCCGGAGTTGAGAACGACCAGGCGCCTGCCGTTGTTCGAGATCGTCACTGCGGACCAGCTGTCACGGTCCGTCTCGGTCAGCTGGACGACCGCGGCCCGGGAGAGGCCGGGAATCCGTTCGGGGGTGGTCACCCGCACGTCAACCAGATCCGCCAGCCGGCGCGGATCCAGGGGACCGGCGAGGGGCACGCGCAACGAGCTGCGGTATTCCCGCGAGGTCCGCTCGCACCATGCCTTGAACCCTCGCCGCATCAGTCGTCGCCCGCTTCCCGGTCCTCGTCGTCTTCGGCGAGCATCTTCTGGGCCTTGATGATGAGCTCCTGGAGTGCTCCTGCGGTCGAAAGGGACACCGTCGCCTGGCTCCGGAAGTGAACCGCTGCCACCGGGCGTCCCAGTTTGTCCGGCTCGAACCCCAGCACCCGGGCCGGGTCGACCTCCAGCCACCGGCAGATCTTCGTGAAATTCGCCAGGTCGGGCATCTGGCCGTTCTCCACCCTCGACAGGGTGGCCGGCGACAGGCCGATTTCTCTCGCCGTGGCACGGATCCCCACCTTGCCGCGCTTCCGTGCGACCATCTGGCCGAGTGACTTGAGCGATGGGCTGTCGGTCATGCCTTCCCCATTTTCTCCGAAGTGCTTGACTCGTGAAACAGCAGGCGCTACGATGTAGAGCGTCTCACTGATGGCACACTTTACGGCATGCGACACCGGCGGGCAAGCACGGGCTGCCCGAACGGCGCGCGAGAAAGGACGGATTCTAATGAACGACAACATCCACGACATCCCCAATACGGGGCGGGAGTCGCCGACGGACGGCGGACGGCTCCCCGATCGCCCCGAGCACCTTACGATCCGCATCGACCGAAAGGAGTACCTGGTGCCACCCGAGCTACTCGACCGGGGCCATCTGACGGGCTTACAGATCCGTCGCCTCGCCGATCCCGACATCGGTCGCGAGCGGGATCTGTTCGAGGTCGTGCCCGGCGGTTCCGACCGCAAGATCGACCACAACGACAGGGTGTTGATCCGCAACCACATGCGCTTCTTCTCGGCTCCGGCCGTGATCAATCCCGGGTCGGAGCGCGGTCGGCCGTGGTGTGCGGGTCCCATGACCGGAGGGAAACGACATGCTGCCCAGTGAAGATCGCGAATTCCTGTCGCGACGATTCCCCGGCTTCAGCGACGGGTCCGCGGACCAGATGTGGTGCGTGGTGTTGCCGGGCTTTCGCTTGCCCGACGGGCTTACGGAGCCCGCGTCCGACCTTCTCATACGGCTCGCCCCGGGCTACCCGGACGTACCGCCCGACATGTGGTGGTTCTGCCCGGCGGTACAGCGAATCGATGGTCGGACCATTCCGCAGGCCGATGTCCACGAACAGTACCTGAACCGGACTTGGCAGCGCTGGTCCCGCCACCTTCCGCATGGCACATGGAGGCCGGGAATCGACACCATCGAGAGCTACCTGGCGATTGTCCACCGCGAGCTGCGCTCCGCCGCGGCTTGATTCCGCCGGAAGACTCCCGACATGAGCACGACCCTGGTCCTGCCCGGTTCTCTCGTCAGCGAGCTGAAGGAGCACGCCGGATTGCGGGACGAGTCAGGGGCCGTCCTGCTGGTTCGGCGTCACGCGACGGAGACCGGCGACACCCGGCTTCTCGGCCGCTCGCTTCACTGGATCCCGGAACGGGCCTACCTGCACCGTTCGCCCCGCGAAATGCGCATCCGGTCCGACGGCTACGTGCAGGCATTGGGACTCGCCGAAGAGACCCGCTCAATTCCGATGTGGCTCCACACCCACCCCGCCGGACCTCCGCTGCCGAGCAGCAAGGACGCACGGGTCGAAGCCGCTCTGGCTGACGTATTCCGGCTCCGTAGCGGGTCTGTCCACTTCGGCACCGTCATCGTCTCGCCGACCAGCGATGGATTGGCGCTGACCGGCACACTGCAAGAGGCCGACTCTGCCCGCAAGCCGATCGACCGCTTCTGGTTCGTCGGCGACCGGTGGAGGCTCCGCGACGCTTTCGATGCCGGGCGGCGGCATTTCGAACCGGGCGTATTCGACCGCAGCGTGCGGGCTTTCGGAGAAGCGGTCCAGCGGACCATAGGAGAGCTGGAAATCGCCGTGGTGGGCGTGGGCGGCACCGGCTCGGCGGTCGCGGAGCAGCTCGTGCGGTTGGGGGCACGGAAGCTGCTGTTGATCGACTCCGATGTCCTGAGTGCTAGCAATGTGACCCGGGTGTACGGATCCACGGCGGACCGCGTGGGCGAGCGAAAGACCGAGGTGCTGGCACGACACCTGCGGGCGATCGCGCCCGACCTCCGGTGCCGCCTGGTCCACGGACTTTGCTCGTCGGTGACCGTGGCACGGTCTCTCGCAGGCGTTGATCTGGTGTTCGGATGCACGGACGACAACGCCGGCCGCCTCGTGCTGTCTAGGCTGTCGAGCTACTACCTGGTCCCCGTGATCGACATCGGCATTCTCCTCAGCAGCGATGCTGCGGACACCCTGACCGGGATCGATGGCAGGATTACCGTCCTGTCGCCGGGAAGCGCCTGCCTGCTTTGCCGCGGGCGCGTGGACCTGGCCCGCGCGGCCGCCGAGATGAAGACGCCGGGGGAACGCAACCGCCTTGCCGACGAGGGATACGCCCCGGCTCTCGCCGAAGTGGAGCCCGCGGTCGTCACGTTCACGACGATGGCGGCGTCCTTCGCCGTCTCCGAGCTCCTGGAACGCCTGATCGGCTACGGTGACTCGCCCCGGCCCAGCGAGGTACTCCTGCGGATCCACGATCGCGCGATCTCCACCAACGAGGCGTCCCCTCGTCGCGGCCACTACTGCCACCCGGCCACCGGCAAGCTCGGGTGGGGCGACGCGGAGCCGTTCCTGGAGCAGGTCTGGGCGGAGGAGCAGCGATGACCGGCCTCCTGGCGCGATGCGGCGAGCGGCTGCGACGGCTGTGGCGCACCGCGACCGATTGGCTGGTGCCTCGTCCGTGGACGCTCGCGGGGATTGTCGCCGAGGCAGACGAGGTTCCGGACCGGATTCCCGTCCGCCGAGCCTTCCTGGTCGGGGTGTCACCGAAATGGAAATGGCTGGTCTTCGATTGTCCGTGTGGTGCGGGACACCGGATCATCCTGAACCTGGACCGAGGTCGTGGTCCATACTGGACGCTCCGGCTATCGGGAAGACGGCGGATCACCATCCATCCGAGCATCGACTACAGGGGTCAAAACGGACCCTGCCACTATTTCATCCGAAACGGGCGGGTCGTATGGGCCCGCGGCTTTCGGCACCAGATACCTACTCGAGGAGACCAACGATATGACCAAAACGACCGACCGAAACGATCCGACGACCGTGACGCCGACGCGGATCACGGCGCTCAAACGAGGTCGTTCCCACATGTTGGACACTATTTTCCTTGCCCGTCATCGACGCAAGGCACTCATTCGGGACATCGAAGCAAGAACGCAGCGCGTACTCCTGTGCTACGTCAGTGAACGCAGCCCAATTGAGCGTCCGGATGTACTTCACCTGGAAGCGTTGCTCCAACCGGTCGAGCCGGGGACCAACGTTACTCTCCTGCTCAACTCTCCCGGCGGCGATCCGGACGCAGCGGAGAAACTGCTGCACATGCTGACGGAAGTCGTATCGCCTCCAGCGCGCGAGCAATCCGGAGATCTGGAGATCGTCGTGCCCAACGAGGCCAAGAGTGCGGCCACGATTATGGCTCTCGGTGCCGACCGTCTCACGATGAGCGATACGTCCGAACTGGGCCCGATCGATCCGCAGTTCCCATTCTCCGAGGAAGACACGATTCGCTGGTACCCAGTGGCCTCCTGGCTTGCGGCATACGACGCCGCCAAGCGCAGGTGCGAAGAGCACCCAGACAATCCGGCTTTTGTCGCCGAGTTCCACAGGTTCCCTCCCGCATTGGTGGAGCAGCTACGCTTGATGGAATCGCGTACCCGCCAGCTCGCAGAGCGGATCGCAACGCGACATGGCTGGAACTCCACACTGGTCGCTGCCCGGCTCATGGATACCGATAGATTCCCGTCACACGGACAGATGATCGACTGGCGCACAGCACGGGAAATCGGTCTCACACATGTCCGGCACAAGCCGCGCACTGACCCCCTGTGGAGCAGGTACTGGCAATTGTATGCGGCCCTACGCGCCGTTGCCGGCGACCAGAAGAAGGTCTTCGAGTCCCGTCATGTGACGCGGCGGGGATAGGACGTTCACTTCTATTGACAATGACATGAAACGTGACGATCGGCTCAGTCCAGCCTTAGCGAGACGACAATGCCCCACCGACATTTCGAGCAACTTCGTGAGAAGATCCACGACAGACTTCGGATCCTCCGCCCTCCCTATTGGAAGGAGCAGATTGAGCGGTATCCTTGGCTCTACGGGGCGTTGGGCGACCCCGGGGCCAATGCGATTTCGATACCCAGTGGACGGGTGACCCGGTTTATCGCCGAGACGAGCGGTTCCGTGCGGTGCTGTGCGACCTCGGGTTGAAGGATGGTGGCGTCTGGGATCGCGGCGGTTGGAACTGCTACATTACGAACGTGCCGATCACCGAAACTTGGAGCGAAATGCCACATGAGACCGACTGATGAATTCCCAGGGTTCAGCCCGGTCGCCGACCACCAGGAGCAGGTGGATCGTGCGATGGTCCTGCTGGGCCGCCGCCCCGACCTGGAGGACCGTCTCCGTATCAACCCTGAACCAGCGAGAAAGCTGCGGACAGGGGGCTGGAGTGTGTTCGGGTTTCGTGGGTCCGTGGGCGGGTTCACCGAGAGCCCGCACCTGTTGCTGCATGTTGGAGACCGGGACGTATGCGCGAGAGTGATCCTGCCGAACAACGCGCGGGGCAGATTGTGGACCAAGCTGCGGTCTCGGAGCTTGGCTGACCTGATTTCCCAGGTGTTGCGGGAGATGGCGCCTGCGATCACGAATTGCCCGGGCATGGTGCCCGGCCTGATTCTGAAGCAGCGGCATTGGCTTACGCGCGCAGGCCCGAGTTTTCAGGATGCCTACTTGGAAGTCGATCTGCGAACCCTCCGGGGAGGCTCGGATTCGGGGGTGAAGAAGCAGCGCGAGTGGATCGAAACGGCCCAGAACGTCGTCGCCAACAAGGCTTCGAATCTCGAACTGCAGGTCGGTGCGACCTTCCCCTACGATCACTGCCCGGCGATTCAGACCCCGGACGCTCTCGACCACGTGGCGTCGGCCTGGATCGGGTGCCGTTCCTTCGTCAAGTGGCTCCTGACGACGTAATGCCGAGGGGAGGCCGCGATTGGAGCCGCACTCTCCGCCCGTCCCGCCCCATTCAGCCCGGGCACCGCCGCCGACGGGTCGGTCGTCAGTGCCCGTGCGGGACACTACGGCGTGAACTGGATCGCGCGGAACGGCACTGTGAGCCACGGCGACACGATCCCGTACGCACGACTTCCCGTCACAACAGCCGAAATGGAAGAGGACTTGCGGGCCTCGCTGACCCTCGCAGGGGACCGGGTGGTGGCTGATTTCGGTCGCGCGCATGTGTACATCGTCGCGTTCAACGAGTTCGACCTTGCGTTTCTGGAGCGGTACCGGATGCCTTGATCCTGCTGTCGCGCCGACAAACAGATCGTGCAGTCCGAGTTGAACTTAGGGGGTTTCCTGCCGTAGATTGCCACCATCGATTGAGCGGCTGACAACCTGAGGGATTCACGGGGGATCAGGGGCATATGAAGACGTCGACCTCGATCAAATCCGCCTCGACGGCGCTCCTCCTCCTCCTCTTGACGGCGTGCCAATGGCAGGCGAGAGACGCACGTGACGAGGGTATGCCCGACGGGTCGGGCACCTACGATGACCTCGTTGCACTGTTCCAGGAATTCATCGAGTGGACGGATCCGGCCAGGGCGTCGGGTAACGTTCCGAACCGGGACATCGCCGGCAGCGCGACCGACGTCTATCCCGACTACGCCGAGGCGACCGTCGAGCGGCGTCGCGCCAAAATGCGGGACTTCCAGGCGCGGCTCGAGGACATGGCGGTCGTGGACTGGGAGCTCGATCAACAGGTCGACTATCTGGCAGTTCGTTCCCGATTCGATCGTCACGACTTCACATTGAACGTGTCCCGCCCATGGTCCAGGGACCCCGGCTTCTATGTGGATCAGATGCTGCGCATCACGTTCGCGGACTTGCCATTGGACGACGATGGGACCACCGCGCTCAGGACGCGCCTCGAGGCCATCTCACTCCTGGTGGAGCAGGCCAAGAACAACCTGACGGAGGTAGCGGCCGACTACGCGGATCTCGCGATCTTCAATCTGACCAACGCCGACGGCGTGGGGCACGGCTACCCGTACCGGGCAACGCCGCCGGCCGGCGTCCTTGGCTGGTACGACGACTTCCGCGAGCGGGCGGCCACGCAGCAACCCGATCTCCGCGCCGACATCGCCGCGGCCGGGGAGTCCGTCCGCGGCTTCCACGACTGGCTCGTCGCGAATCGAGGCGACATGACCGCGCAGGGCGGCGTGGGTCGAGAGATGTTCGACTGGTACCTGAAGCACGTGAAGCTCATGCCGCACGACGCGGATCAGATCGTCACGCTGGGCCTGCGGGAGCTGGATCGCCTCTGGAGTGCGTATGCGCTGGAACAGCACCGGAACCGGCATCTGCCGCCGCTCGAGCTGCCGGCGTCGGCGGAGGAGTATGAGGCGCGGATCGACAGCGTCGACACGCGGATTCGCGACTTCCTGGTGGAAGAGGACATCATCACGATCCCGGACTACATCTGGGAGCTCGGCACGAACGTGCCGTGGATCGTCCGTCCCGGCGGCCCGAACTTCTGGGAGCAGGTGCAGTTCCGTGACCCGACGCCCGATCACCTGCACGCCGTCATCCCGGGGCATCGTTTCGACGGCCTGGTCGCACGGCAAAACACGCACCCCATCCGCGGCAAGATCAGCAGCGGGGCGCGCACCGAAGGCTGGGCCACCTATCTGGAAGAAGCCGTCATGGACGCCGGCTTGCTCGATGACGCGCCGCGGGTCCGTGAGCTCATCTACGTATTCGGCATCTTCCGGGCCGCCAGGGTGCCGGCGGACGTGTGGCTCCAGCTCAACGAGATGACGGTCGACGAAGTCGTGGCGTGGTGGATGGAGCGCACCCCGTGGCTGGACGAGAACGTTGCGCGCGTGGACGCCGAGATCTACCTGCGCCGGCCGCCCGGCTACGGGCTGGGGTACGCGATCGGCATGCTGCAGATGCGGCAGCTCCTCGCCGATCGCAAGCGCCAGCTGGGCGACGATTTCGACCTCGGGGAGTTCCACGACACGTTCATGGCAGCCGGGCGGCTCCCGATCTCGCTGATCCGTTGGGAGATGACGGGCCTGGACGACGAGGTGCGGGATCTCTGGAAGCGGGAGCGGCTCGACTAGAAGGAGTGACAACCATGAGAACGCTGAACTCAGTCTTGGGCTTGTCGGTACTGTTGGCGGGGTGCGCCGGGACCGGTGATGGAGAGCTCACCGATGCCGAGCGTGCGGCGCTTGGCGACTCCATACGTCAGTTCGCCAACGAGATGGTCGAGACCATCGATGGTCACGATGTGGACGGCTTCATCGGATATCACCTGGACGGCCCCGACTTCGCCTGGGCAAGCCGCGGGGAGGTCACCCCGCTGGAGTCACACCGTGCCTCGATGAAGGAGTACTTCCCCGGCGTCGGAAGGAACGTGCATTTCACGCTCGGAGAAAGCACAGTACACGTGCTGGGCCGGGACGCTGCGGTGGCCACGTCGGTCATTCACTCGACCAACGTCGGCGAGGATGGAGAGCCGACCAACGGCCACGAGGTCTGGAGCATCGTGGTGCAGCGCATAGAGGGCGAGTGGAAGGTGGTGCAGGTGCACGAGTCGTACCCGCCGCTCCCGGACCCCTAGCCAGCCCCGACCACGCAGGGGACCCGCACTATCGCTTCTCGGTCAATCGTCCCGACAGATACTTGTGGATGACGCTCGACAGCAGTGTCTGGTAGGGAATGCCCTCCTCGCGTGCCCGCGCATGCGCTCGATTGTAGTCACGCTCCGTGACCCGCAGATTGACTCGCCGAGTCTTCTTGAAGGTGTTGCGGGCCGCCTGAGGGGCGATCGCCATCTCGCGGTCGACGCCCGTTGCGGGCCGCAGTTCGTCCCGCTCGAACCGTTCGAGGATTTCCCGCTCTTCGGCGTTCAGTTGGTCTTTCACGATGACCTCCTCTTCCGGTAGTCCCGCGTCGCTTTCCGACTAGGGATGATCGTCTTCAGGAACCGTGAACCGTCCGGTCGGGTGACGAATGGCACCAGGTAGAGGTACTCTTCGATGTCGACCACGTAAATCATCTGTCCCCTGTACCGTTCCTGATCGGGGTGTTCGAGTACGTCCACCAACCCGCCCCGCTCGATCGCGGAGATGACTCGCTCGAACGAGACGCCTCGTTGCTCGACCAGTAGCTGATTCTTGTCCTCGTTCCAATCGAAATCGGGTTCCATGATCCAATCAACACCCAATGTGTGCGTTTTGTCAACACACCCGACGGCGAACCATCCCCAGCTGCGCCCGGGCGATGAGCGCGTGCATCTTCGGGTGGCGCTCGTCGCCCTCCGCTCCCTTGACGAAGACGAGCGGATGCCGATCCAGCTCGACGGCGCGGTCGAACCTCGCGCTCGGCGGGTGACAGGCTGCACGCGTCCTCGCTCCCGCACTCCCGTCCGAACAGGCCCACGTAGATGTCGTGGCGTTCCACCTCCTCCAAATAGGCCCGGTCGGGCCGCCGGTCGCACGCCGCCGATGAAGACTCGGACGGGGGGCCACGAACCGTCTCGGGAATCGGCTGGCTCCCGGAAATCCGCAACGGCGTTGCGGAATTGTCCGCCGCCCCGACGTCGGCGGGGTATAGACCGGATGAAATCCGAGACACCGTCTCGGAAATCGACTGGTCACGGGAACCCGAAGTGGGTCTTCGGAGGCAGGTCCAGCTCGACTCGGGCTCCGAGCACGAAACAAACATGCTCACAGAAGAAGCGCACGAATAGTTGGGTTGTCGTCTCCGAAGTGTTCCTCGAACAGGTTATGTAGCCCACGCCGGAAATCGCCCGCTATAGCGCTCATGTCCTTGAACGCTTGGGTTTCTCCAGCCTCCCGGAGGGCGTCGCGGATCTTAGGCGTGTTTAGGGCTTGAAGAAACTTGGCGTAGAGTTCAAGTATCGATTCTGCCTTGTCTCCCACGACAGACTGAATGCGCTCTATCGGATGCTCCCCAAAGAGTAGAAGAAGGCTCTCCATCTTATCCTCGCGGGAAAGACCGTGCCCCGCTCCGATCGCTAGTACACCAGAGACGTAAAGCAACATGCGGGAAAAACGAAGCTTGATAAGGCGAATCCCCCTCGATTTGCCATTATCGTGGGTTTTGTGCTCAAGATCGATGCAGATAGTTCGCCAGTACCGGATGATGTCGTTCAACAGGAACAGGCAGATCTTGTCTTTTCCTGGTCCATAATAGAGATACTTTTCCAGCAATGTTCTCCTGACTTTGTGGAAGGCTCGTTCATTGAACACCCATTCACCTTCGAGAAGCAGAAGCATTCTCCTTGTCAGTGTCTGGTTGTCATCGGTGAGGCCACCGATTCTGTAAATCTGCTTGACCGCAAGCGGCTTCTCGAAAACACCACCGCTCGCCGGCAGTTTCATTTTGAGCTCGGTCTTCAAGAATTGTCGAAAACGGGATTGGTGTTGATCTACAGCCGAGTCCCCGTCATCCATCACCAAGAAGAACAGATCTACATCCGAACCCTCTGTAGCTTCCCTACGGGCGTAGCTACCGTTAACCCCTATCAGGAATCCCTTAGCACTGCGAAATTGCTCCAAGGCTGCCTTTCGCATCCGCTCGATGTCGTTATCGGAGCGGTGCTTGCACTCATCGAGAACTGCCTTTGTCCTTGCTCTTGCTCCTTCTCTTGTTCTTGCGGATAGCGACATCTTGTCATCTCCTGCTCTGAAATAAGGTCAGCAATCGTCATTCTGCGGTACGTCTTAGTTTGAACATAGCGCTCATTGAGGTCCGTCGATCTCTTCAGCTCCACAGATGTGTCGCACTCGAGTTTTCGGGTAAGGGCCGTGATCTCGTGGCTGAGGATGTCTTCCTGAAGTTCCCTTCGCAAGGTGCCGGGAGATACTCTGGCCCAGTCAAGGATATCAAATAGCCTTGCGTGGCTTCGTCGCAACTGTTGGTCGGTCTTGTGAAAGTCCGTCGGCGCTAAATCATCGGGATTCCGAGTCGCAATAGCTTGTGCAAGACCATCATAGAGGAGGCCCACCGAATGGTGAATGATCATGTTGTACATCTGGTGCTTCAACAGCCAGAAAGTATCAAGCACGTTTGTGGGCAGTGTGTCACTCTCGGCGATCGCTCGCACTATTGCTTCAGCGGACAAGACCATTGGCTTGGCCAGAATGAAGGAACAGCATCTGATGACGCCCTCTATCGTGTCAAGATTGATCGAACTCGAGAAGAGGAACGCCTGCGGACCAGGGTGAGTGCCCTCGATCATGGCAACAATCTCGTCAGGATCAAGGCCGTGGCGCTTCAACACCGCCGGAATCTCGCGTCCGTGAGGCGATCGTCCTCGAATGATCTCACGACCGACCTTGTGATGCGAGATCCCGAAACGACTCCTGAAGATCGGCTCCAGGGTGTGCGAAAGCGGGCCGTGACCGACATCGTGGAGCAGTCCGGCTGCTGCGAAAATCCGGGTGTCGTGCGGGCACAGACCTCGTTGCTCTGCGTAGAGGAGCGCCAACCGTGCCACACCGACACTGTGGTCGTAGCGGTTGTGTCTGTTCTGCGGCAGGATGTGGTCAAGCGCTCCCAAGAAGCCGATCCGTCTGAGTCGCTTCACCGGACGGGATTCGATGAGCTCCTGGAGGAGGGAATCCTGGAACGGGGGCGGTGTTTCGGCACGCCATCGGGATGGAGAAGCGGGTTCGAGAGCTGGAAACAGTGGCAGACGCTCTGGGCCAGTAATGGGTCTCTGGAGGTCCGGATCCGTGGGGGTCAGAGTGGCCATGCCACGAAAGTATGTGAGATTCCTGGCCGCCGTCAAGCTAGTGACGCTCTGTTGGGACATCCAGTGGTCCGGCGGTTGGCGCGGCCGCTCGATGGGGATTCGACGCACCGTGGTTGTCCGCCATCTGAGCCGAAAGATGGCGGACAAGATCGGCGAATTGACCGCTTGGGAAGGCCCGATTCCGCTACTCCGGCACCGGCAGCTCCTTCACGCGGTGTGCCATTATGCGATGGAGGGCCTCGACCCGTTCAAGTAGCCAACGGTACTGATCGGTCCGCTCGTCCGGGTCTCTAAAGTCCTTCGATAGCCGCCAGTAGACCTTCCGTTGCTGAGTGCCTGTGGGGTTGTCCCATTCCAGCTTGTCGCCGAACTCGTTCTCCGCTTCTACATCGTGTCGGTCAGCGTAAAGCAGATCGAAGTAGTGATCCGTATCTTGGCCGGTAATCGTTAGTTCGGCCCTCAGTTCGGGACCGCCACCCTTTGACCCTGTGGAGACCACCCCGAACAGGTAGAATCCGGACCGGCCAACGCCGCTCATTCCCAGCCAATGCTGCGGAGCGGGCCTGTTGATCCTCGTCACGATCTTGCCCTTTCGGACCACGAATTCCGCGAATCCCTTCCAGAAGTCGAGTTGCATTCGGCGCACGCCCGTCGGTGCCGTCGGTTCGATTGGCTCCTTCGTCCAGTCGTTCGGCTTGGCCACGACGTTGAACTTCGGAGCCGGTGCCGAATCTCCGATCTGCCACAGTTCGATCTCCAGACCAAAGAACCGGGTCTCCGGCTCGGACACCTCGTTCAGCCAATCCAGGGCGGCCCGGTGCTGGTCCGTGAAGCTCTTGGCGATCCAGACGACCACTCGCGCGCCCAGGTGAGCAGCATTAGGTCAGCAGCTCTTTCAGCCAGATCTCGCGCAGGTCTACGGGCTCGAGATGGCCGAGATCGGTTGTTGCCATGTGTCTTGATGCCTCCCTGTGTGGCTTGCGGAGGGGCGTGACCGGTTGGTCCGATCAATCAGGACTACCGGGCCGTCCGGCTGGGGTCAAGAACGGGCGGGATCCCGGAGTGGGAGCGGAGCGTAAGGCCGTAGATGCGAGTCAGCGCGCGACCGTAGCGAAAGAGGGCATCGGACAGACGGTCGGCTGACGTGTCCACATAGAACACGCCCCGATCCTGCTCGACTCGTTCCTCGCCGAGAATGCGTTCGATGAGGAGCCTGCGGCTTCCGGTCAGGAAAGCGTCGATGTCGTGGTCGTGGCTGATCCGCATCAGGGTGTCGCCCCTGTCGTACAGGCGGACGCCGCCCGTCACCTCGGACAAGTAGATCGGGTAGCGGTCGCCATCGGGGAACTCGAAGTCGGCTTCGAGCATGAGCTCGCCATCGGGACGTGGCTCCACTCGGACAGATGCCCGGAGCTGGTCGCGTAGTCGTCTTTGGAGGTCGTCAGGATTGATAGCCATTGAGCGGACTCGGATGATCGGGATTCGCTGGTATTCCAGACAGTCTACGGCCTTCGATCAGACACGCCAGAGCACCCTCTAGGATGTGATAGCGGGTCGTGTCCTCTGCCTCGTGCTCGGGCCGTCATTGGTGCAGTCATTGGTGCAGTATTCGGGCGGTCTTTGGGCCAGTCTCTGGGCCTTCGGCGGCTTTCTGATGCTCCGCCACGAGCCACTTGACGGCCACGCCCGCGTTGCCGACCCCTTCGCCCAGCGTCTGGCCGCGACGACAAACGCCGCCCTCCCCTCCCAAACAGCCGCTTGCGCGACGACGACGGCGGATCGGCGCGGCAAACCAGCGAGGGACCCGCTTCGTCGCTTCTCGGTCAACCGTCCCGACAGATACTTGTGGATGACGCTCGACAGCAGCGTCTGGTAGGGAATGCCCGCCTCGCGTGCGCACGCCGGCGCGTCCTCGTGCGGAAGGACCTTGACGAAGCGCCGCATGAGCGGATCGGCGCGCAGGTAGTCGCGCAGCCGCCGCCTCTGCTCGGCGAGCTCGCGCCGCACGCCGCCGACCGGCCCCGCGTGACCGATTGCTCTCGACCCGACCGAAGGAGGGTTGCCGGACGATACACAACAATACCGTTGACAACCAAATCGTTGTGTATTCTCTTTCAGCACCGAGCACCCACGTCCAACCAAGGAAAGCCATTGAGACCAACCGCCGGCCGCTGGGTAAGCGGCGACGACTTCTTCGACCGGGAGGGCGAGCTCCGGGTTCTGGAATCCCACGTCCGGGATCGCAACCATCTGCTGTTGACCGGACAGCGCAGGATGGGCAAGACCAGCGTTGCCAGAGAACTGGGACGCCGCCTGAAGGGCGAGGGGTGGATCTTCCTGTTCGCAGATGTCGAGGGTTCCACCTGTGCCGAGGACGCGGTGGCGACCATTGCGAAGGAGACATATCCCATCCGTTCCATCGCGTCCCGCCTTGGCAGCGGAGCGAAGGAGTGGCTCACCGAGAACATCGAGGAAGTCGGTGCCCACGGGTTCCGCGCGAAGATCCGCGCCGGACTGAACGCGGGCAACTGGCGACGGCTCGGCGAGAAACTGCTTCAACAGTGTGCTGACCACGACGCGCCCGTACTCCTGGTGATCGACGAGCTGCCCATCTTCCTCAAACGCATGTTCCACGACGACGGCGATGCAAGGCGCGTGGACGAGTTCCTGAGTTGGCTCCGCGGCGCGATCCAGTCGCTGGGAGACCAGGGGCCCGTCTTCATCGTCTCGGGCAGCATCGGGCTCCAACCCCTCGTCCATCGCCTCGGGATTCCGGACCGGATCAATCACTTCTACCCCATTCGCCTGCGGCCCTGGGACCGCAAGACGAGCGTGGAGTGCTTCAGGCGCCTCGCCGCCGGCGAGGGATTGCAGGTCGAAGAAGGAGTAGCGGACGCCGTATTCGATGCCCTGGGGCTCGGCATTCCCCACCACGTGCAGTCCTTTTTCGCGCGGATCCGCGACTTTGCCACCCTCAGAGGGACAGGCACGGTGACCGCCGAGGATGTACAGCACGTCTACCGGACCGGGCTGCTGGGACCCTTTGGGCAGAACGACCTGGTTCATTACGAGACACGCCTCAAGGATGGCCTGGACGATGAGACCTTTTCCATTGCCATGGAGATTCTCGCGGAAGCCGCGACCCAGGGCGTGGTCACGCCCCACGCTCGGCGCTGCCTTGAGCATCTCTACGACGCGCTGGTGACCGATGTCCGCGGACGCGTGGCCGACGCGATCGAGGTCCTGGTGCACGATGGCTACATCGAGGAGGGAGAAAACGGGCACCGATTCCCGTCCCGGCTGCTTCGGGACTGGTGGGCGGCCCGCTTTCGGAATCACCATGTACCACTTGAGAGTCGGTTCCCCGACCTCGCCCGCACGAACTGACGACCGATGAACGACCCAACCGGCCCTACCATCCGCAAGTTCAACCCCGGGCTGCTCCAGTCTGACGAAGAGATCAAGGAGCAGTTCGTGGTTCGCGGTCACGAGTTGGACCTCCTGCTGAGCGAGCTGCGGAACAACATCGCGTCGCCCTCTTGCCAGCACATTCTCGTAGTCGGTCCTCGAGGACGGGGGAAGACCATGCTCCTTGCCCGGATCGCGGCCGAGTTGCGCAGCAACCGGGACTTCGCGGGATCGCTGCTGCCAGTGCGGTTCATGGAAGAGAGCCAGGAGGTATTCAGCCTCACCGACTTCTGGCTGGAGACGATGTTCCACTTGGCCAACGAAGTCGATGAGCACTACCCCGAGCTGGCCCGGGAACTCCGCGACACCCGAGCCGCATTGTCGCCTCGCTGGCGCGAGCAGATCACCGAAACGCAGGCCCGCGCGGCCGTACTGGGAGCCGCGGACCGGCTGGGCAGAAGACTCGTGCTCATCGTCGAGAACATGCAGTCGCTATGCAGGGACGCCCACGACGATTTCGGCTGGCAACTCCGCGAGGTGTTGCAGACGGAGCCTCAGATCATCCTGCTGTCCTCCGCCACTAGCCGGTTCCGCGCGCTGGACGAAGCGGACCAGCCCTTTTTCGAGATGTTCCGCGTCGTCGCGCTGGAGCCGCTGGACACCGAGGACTGCAGCCGGCTGTGGAAGATCGTGAGCGGGAAGCTGGCTACTTCGCGCGAAGTCAAGCCACTCCAGATTCTGACCGGGGGTAACCCTCGCCTGCTGGTTATGACGGCCGAGTTTGCCCGGCATCGGTCCCTCCGTCGGCTGATGTCGGAACTGGTGACGCTGATCGACGAGCACACCGAGTACTTTCGGGGCCATCTGGAGGTTCTCGCCAAGACGGAGCGGCGTGTGTACGTGGCCGTGATCGACCTGTGGCAGCCATCGTCGGCGAGCGAGATTGCGGCCCGGGCGCGTGTGGACATTCGCGTGGCATCGACGATGCTGGGGCGGCTGCTCGAGCGCGGTGCCGTCGTCCGGCACGGCCGTGGCCGGAAGCGGTTGTATGCGGCGGCCGAGCCGCTGTACAGCATGTATTACAAGCTGAGGCGGGAGCCGGATGAAGCGGTCGTCGTCGAGAACCTGATCCGGTTCATGGTGGCGTGTTACGACGTTGACGATCTGTGGAAGTTCTACGCCCCGCTGTCGACGGAAGCGGCCGAGTCGGATGCGCTTCGCCGCGGGATCCGCCGGGCGCTTGCGGCCAAGGCTACCCTCGGCGACTGCGCTATCGACGATAAGAGCTGGGGCGTCATCCAGCAGGTGTCAGAGGCGGCGAATGCCCGTGCCGAGACCATCGCCACTCGGCGCCTGCGGTATGAAGTTGAAGCCGCGCTTGCGGAGGATCAGTTCGACAGGGTCGTGAGTCTCGTCGAGGACTACGTCGCGTCCGGTTGGCTCGACATCCCTGAGTCCATGGCGGACTTGCGTGTTGCTTGGGCGACGTACCTCCTGGCGTTCGCACATGCGCACCTGGGTAATCCACACGCTGTTCTCTCGGTGTCCGACCGTGTACTTTCTCTCGTCAGCAGTTCCAATACCACGATCCTGGCTTGGACCGCACCTACACTGGTGGCCCGGGCGTCGGCACAACTTGAGCTTGGCGAATTCAGCGCCGCGATCGCGACCTGCAACGACATCGTACGCCGGCTCGGCTCTTGGCAGCATCCGCCATTCGACGTCGCAATCGCGGAAACACTTGTCGTACGTGGATGTTCCAAGGCACATTTCGACGACGATCCAGACGCGATCGGCGACTATGAAGAAGTGGTGAACCGATTCGACGGCAGCGAGCGCCTCGAAGTCCAAGAGCGGATTGTCTCGGCGCTCATGAGCAAAGCGCTGGCATGCCGGCGGCTCGGCGACCGGGAAGAAGAGATTCGCAGCTACGATGCAGTCATCGAGCGCTTCGAGTCTTCTGAGTCTCGCGATCTCCGCGAGCATGCGGTGGTTGCCGTCAGCTGGAAGGGGATGGCACAGGCGGAGGTTGGTCTTGCCGACGAGGCCCTTGACAGTATCCGGAGGTTGGAAAGCGTAGCCCAATCGTTGGCGAGTGTCGGCGAAGGGCCGGTTGAGGCACCGTGGGCCGAGTGGCTGAGATGGCGGAAAGAGAGTGCTAGGGCCGTGGCTCTGGCCGTCCAGCAGGAGCATCAAGCCTCGATGGACTCGTTTCGGGCTGCATACAACGCGTTCTCCGCCGGCGACGAAGTCACGACGCGCGAAATGCTGCGCCTAGTGTCGGGTCTGATCGCCGCTGGCACACGGGAGCAAGTTCTGCTGGGCGTACTCGCGAGCGATCCCGTCAAGTCCGCCAGCCTTGGGCCTCTGATCGTTGCCTTGCACGCGCGTCTAGACGACCCGATACGCGCTCCGAGGGAAATCGAAGAGGTGGCCGCCGACATCGGGAGGCGGTTCGACGAGGCCGTTCACCACGCCCGGCCGGAGCCCTGACCCTCCCCTCCCGAACGCACCCCACATGCCTGCCGACCCTTCGCCCGGGACCCGGCCGCGACGGCAAACGCCGCCCTCCCCCTCGGCCCACCTACCCCTCGGCCCAGAGCGTTGTCCGCCATCTCGGGCCCCAAGTGGCGGACAAAATCGATGGCGGCCTCCGTCAGACGGCGGAGCCGGTCACCTGCCGCGACCGCCCCGGCCCAGCGAATGGTTGGCCATGGCGAGGGCCGGCACGGTGATCATGGTGATCACGGTGGCGAACAGCACGCCGAACGCTATGGTTGCGGCCATGGGCACCAGGAACTGCGCCTGGGTGCTGCGCTCGGCGATGATCGGGAAGACGCCGACGAAGGTGGTGACCGAGGTCAGCATGATCGGCCGAAAACGCTGCTTGGCACCCTGCACGATCGCTTGGGGCATCGGCGTCCCCGCCTTGTGCAGGGCGTTGACGAAGTTGATCAGCACCAGGGAATCGTTGACGACCACACCGGACAGGCCCACGATCGCGAAGATCGAGAAGACGCCCATGTCGAGCCCCAGGACGAGATGACCGAGCGCCGCGCCGACGAAGCCGAATGGAATCGCCGCCATCACAACGACGGGCTGGCGGTAGGATCCGAAGGACACCGCCAGAAGGGCGTACATCGCGAACAGGGCCAGGGCGAATCCGCGCCCGAGTCCGGACAGCGACTCGGACGTCTCCCGCTGCGCGCCGCCCAGGGAGTGGCGCAGTCCCGGGAAGTCGGCTTCGATTTCGGGGAGAATCGCCGCAGCGAGCTCGGCGTTCACGTCGCGGCCGCTGAGGACCCTCGTGTCGACGTCGGCGGTCACGGTTGCGACCTGGTGGCCATCGATCCGATTGATCGCCGCGGGACCGACTTCGAAGGAGAGGTTCGCGATCTCCGACAGCGGCGGCGCGGCCCCCGACTGAGTGCGGACCGGATAGTCGCGCAGGTCCTCCAGGGAGTTGCGCTCGGCCTTCGGCAACCGGACGTAGACGCGGACTTCCTCGCTGCCGCGCTGTAGACGAAGGGCCTCGGTCCCGACGAGGGCGGCCCGGATCTGCCGAGCAAGTTCCTGGACGTCAATTCCCAGAGTACGGGCCTGGGGCGTCAGGTCCAGCCGAATCTCGCTTTTACCCCGCCCGCGATCGTCTCGAACGTCCGTGACGCCGACGAACTGCGCGAGCCGGTCGGACAGCATCGTCACCGCCGACGCCAACATGTCCGCATTGGTGTGGGACAGCTCGACGTGCACGGGAGCGCCGAGGTCGACCGCCTGGGAGGAGAAGTCCAGCCGCGAGGCTCCCGCCACGGGTCCCGCCCGGTCCCTCCACGCCCGCTCGACCTCGACGCCCGGCAGATTGCGCACCTCGGGATCGGCGAGCCACAGGCTGACCTCGGCGATGTTGGAACGGATGAGATCCGTGCCCGGGGTGAGGCCCGGACCTCCGGAGCCCGTGCCCGGGGCCTCGCCGATGCTTGTGAAGACGGCTTGGACCAGCGGGATCTCATCGGCGGGCAGGGTCTCCTCGAGTTCCGCGACCGCCGCGTACCCCGCTTGTTCCAGATGTGCGGCAATCTCCCGCGTGCGCGCGCTCGGGGTGCCTTCGGGCATCTCGAGGTTGGCGACGACCAGTTCACTCTCCACCTCGGGCAGGAGACCGAAACGGATGTGGTTTCCGGCGACCAGTCCGGCCGAGACCAGGAGCGCGGCCAGCGATCCGAGCAGCGCGAGCCCCCAGCGCTCCACGGAGAATCGGACCGTGCGCTCGAGGGGTCCTTCCACAAACGCCTGCAAGCCCACCCGAATGGCGTCTTGCAGGCGGTGGAGACGGCGCAGGATCCCGGAGCCGCTCAGCGTTCCGGGCGGCGGCGCGTGAGACAGGTGGCGCGGAAGGATGAACAGCACCTCCACGAGGGAGAGGAGAAGCACCGAGATGACGACGGTGGGAATGGCGTACAGGAACTTCCCGACGCTTCCGGGAATCACCAGCAGCGGCGTGAAGGCCGCGACCGTGGTCAGGACCGCGAAGATGACGGGCGTGCCGACCCTGTGTGTTCCCCGGACCGCCGCATCGAGCGCGGAAGCCCCGTTCTCGCGCTCGGCGAAGATGTTCTCGCCCACGACGATGGCGTCGTCCACGACGATGCCGATGGCCAGAATGAAGCCGAAGAGCGACATCATGTTGAGCGAGAGGCCCACGAGCGACATGATGAAGAACACACCGGCGAACGACACGAATATGCCCACGGCGGTCCACCACGCCAGGCGCAGGTCGAGAAAAAGGGTGAGCGCCAACACGACGAGCAGCAGCCCGAGCAATCCGTTCTTCACCAACAGGGATATCCGGCTTTGCAGCAGATCGGCTTCGTTCAGCCAGATGCCGTATCTCACTCCGTTCGGAAGGATCGCTGCCAGTTCATCGTCCAGGTAGCGCCGCACCTTCTCGGCGATGTCGGTAACGCGCTCGTCCCCGGCCCGGGAGACGTGAACCAAGGCCGCAGGCTGCCCGTTGAACGTGGTGAGCAGGTCCGAGTCCCTGAACCCGTCTCGAATCTCCGCCACATCTCCCAACCGGAGTGACGATCCGTCGATGTCCGCTCCCACAACGATGTCGGCGAATTCCGCTCCCTCGTCCCTCAGGCCGCCGACGCGGACCAGGATGTCCTCGCTCTCGGTCTGCAGGCGTCCGCCCGGCAGATCGAGACTGCCGCGACGGACCGCCGCCGCGATGTCGTCCAGCGTGAGTTCGTGCGATCGGAGGGACCGGCTCGGCACCTCGATCGACACCTCGTAGCTCCGGACTCCGCTCACACTCACCAGCGAGATTCCCGGCAACGCGGCCAGGTCGTCCCTGGCACGCTGCGCCAACTCCTTGAGCGTGCGTTCCGGAACCTGCCCGTAGATCGCGACGGCCATCACGCGGCGTTGATCGGTCAGTTCCGAGACCACGGGCCGCTCGGCATCTTCGGGGAAGCTGGTGATCCGGTCGACCGCCGACTTGACTTGGTCGAGCACACGCGAGGGATCCGCGTGCAGGGCAACTTCGGCGAAGACCGTCGCCACGTTCTCCGAGGCCAGGCTGGTGATCCGGTCGATCCCGGCGACGCCCCCAATGGCGTCTTCAATGCGTCGAACCAGCGCCTGGTCCACCTCTTCGGGCGCGGCGCCCGGATACTCGACCCGAATCCGAATGGTGTTCAGGGAGACCTCGGGGAACGTCTCCTGCGGCAGTCCGACCACGCTGAGCAGACCGGCCACGACAATGAACAGCATGAGCAGATTGGCGGCCACCCTGTTGTGCGCCATCCACCGTATGGCCCTCTTCACCGTGCCACCCGCACCGCCATGCCATCTGTGACGAAGGGCAGTTCGGACACCACCACGAGGTCGCCGGCCTCGATCGGGCCCAGCACGATCGCCTCGGCGTCCATCTCCTGAACCGGCTCCACGGGTATGATTGCCAGGAGCGTGTCCTCGCGCACGGTCCAGACCACGTCTCCTTCGCGGAGGGCCGCCGCCGGGATCACGGCGTAGTGGTCGAAGGTCCTGCCCTCTATGGCCACCGTCGCGTAGCCGCCGATCATCAGCGGAGGACGCCCGGGCTGGTCGACCGCCTCCTCGAAGGGGCGGGGAACCCGGAGGACGACGGTCACCATGCGCGTCAGAGGGTGCAGCGCGGGTTCGGCGCGGTGCACATAGGCGTTCCAGCCGTACTCGGTGCCCCCGTACTCGGATCTCACCTCCGCCGAGATTCGGGTACCGGGATTCCCCGGACGCGCGTCCCACAGGCGATCGACAAGGGCCGCGTCCTCGTCCGACAGGCGCACCACGACTTCGACCTCGTCGGTTCCGTAGATGCGCCCAAGCGGCTCGCCCGGCGCGACGATCCGGCCCTGACTGACGGATGCCTCCCGGACGATTCCGTCGAAGGGCGCCCGGACCGACGTGTGTTGCAGCGCCATGCGCGCGTCCTCCAGCAGGGCCTCCGCCCTTCCGAGGGCCGCACCGGCGGCCTCGAGTTGCGGCTGCCGGGTGGCGAGAACGTTCGGGGATACCGAATCGACCTGGTTTCGGTCCGCCATGCGATTCCACTCGTCAATCGCCTGGCGAACCTCCGCCTCCGCCTCGAGCAGATCCACCTGCTCCTGCTCCACATCGGCCAGAGCCACATCGACCGCGTTCTTGTAGACGGTTGAATCGATGCGAAGCAGAATCTCCCCGCGCGATATCCGACCCCCGCTGACGAAAACCGGAGAGACCCAGGCGACCCGTCCTCCCACCTCGGCGGCGATGGGGATCTCCGCGCTCGGCCGGACGGTGCCGCCGCCCCGCACGCGGATCGCGCCGCTCCCGGCCCGGGCCGGCTGGGTGCTCACCGCCGCCGGAACACGCGGTGGATCCAACTGAACCGGCCGTTGGCGGAGCGCAAGGAGAAGCCAGAACCCGAGCACGCCCACACCGAGTACCGCTGCTCCCTGAAACCAGCGCTTCAACTGTTCCCGTGTCATGGCATCGCAGTTTGCGCGGTGAAGGTCGCCGCCGCAACCGCGATTCCGCCGCTGGACAAACGTGCGGGCCGCCCACACATTGATGATTCGTGACGCCCAGCGTGTACTGTGCGGCGTGCCGGACGCTGCCGAGGATGTCGCATGATCCGACTTGCCGAAGAACTCCTCGTCTTTCTGCTCGACAAGCAGAGCGGGCACCTGACACCTGTTTCGGACCGGACGCTGCACCACGCGCTGGCCGGGGCCGTCCTGATGGATCTGGCGCTCGAAGGCCGAATCGATACCGACATCGAGCGTCTGGTGATGGTCGATCCGACGCCGCTGGGCGATGGCCTCCTGGACCCGGCGCTCGCGCGGATCGCCGAGGATGTCGGTGGTCACGACACGGCGCACTGGATCGAGCGTCTCGCCACGCCGGAGATCGCCGGAAGGGTCCAGGACGGGGCCATCGCCCGCCTGATCGAGCGTGGCATCCTGGAGCGGGACTCGGGCGGCTTCCTGTCCCTGACGCGCCTGGTGAGGCGAGCGCGCCGATATCCCGTGTCCGATGGCGAATGGCCTCGTGAAATCGACGCGCGCATCATGGGGATCCTCTTCGCCGACGACGTTCCGCACCCGCGCGACGCGATGCTCATCGCCATCGTTCACGCGTGCGGCATCTTTGATCGCCTGCTTTCCCCCGAGGAACGGGCGGACGTGGCGGATCGCATCGATCTCCTGCAAAGCCTCGATCTGATCGGCCGCACGGTCTCCGACGCGATAAGCAGCGCCAGGGTCGCCGGCCCGGACGATGCACCCGGCCCCGGTCGGATCATTCCCAGCCCCGAACAGCGCGCCGAGGCGCTGGCCAGACAGCCGATGGCCACCGGTGGCCTGCCGGTTCTCGGGCACGCGCTCGGGCTCGCGAACGACCCGTTTGCGTTCCTCACCAAGCAGTACCGGGCCCTCGGTCCCGTCTTCCGCGTCCGTGTGCCCGGCGGCGCGATGACGGTTCTGGCCGGGCCGGAGGTCAACACCTTCCTGCAGCGGAGCGGTCGCCTGTTTCTGCGTTCCTTCAAGGCAATGGGGCCATTGGTGCAGCGCCTCGGCGCCCACCGGGCCCTCCTGAACATGGATGGCAACGAACATTTGCGGTTGCGCAAGGCCATCAGCAAGGCTTTCT
Source organism: Longimicrobiales bacterium (assembly GCA_963662845.2). GTDB lineage: Bacteria > Gemmatimonadota > Gemmatimonadetes > Longimicrobiales > Gaopeijiaceae > Bin94. The sequence goes on from CAXXCM010000001.1 coordinate 102,842, forward strand.
CCCACCAGGTCGTGCTCGATCGCCTCGACGTCACGACGGACATTGCCGCCGGTGAGGTATCGGGCTGGCCTGAGGGGAAGTCGATCACGGTCCTTACGGCGTTGCGACGCATCGTCGTCGAGCAGACCGCGCAGGTATTGGGGGGCACAACCGCGCTCCCTCTGATCGATGATCTTACGTATTACATCGACACCGTCATCGCGTGCTTCTCCCGACGCGCCCCCAAGTGGAAGCTGCGGACGCCGCGTGCCCGGCGAGCGCGCGCCAGCGTGTGCCGGCTGGCAGAGGGGATGCTGAATGCCCACGACCCGGAACGTCGCGCAGGCATGGCGCCGGATCTGGTCGACGAGCTGATTGGGTTGCACCGCGCCGACCCGCAGTTCCTGCCGCAGAACGAGTTGCGCTGGACCAGCCTCGGACCGTTCCTCGCGGGTCTCCACACGGCCACCGGAGTAGCCGCCTTCATGCTGTACGAGGTCGTCAGGCAACCCGAAGTGTACGGTGCTATGCAAAACGAAGCGGACACGTTGTTCGCGGGAGAGGGTCCATCGTCCGACAAGCTGCGCAAGATGGATGTGACGAACCGGGCACTGATGGAGACTCTGCGCCTTTATCCAGTGGCGGGGTTGGTGATGAGAGATGTCGTCAACACCTTCGAGATGGCGGGCCACACGATACCGTTCGGGGAGCAGATCATGATCCCCGTCACCGTTTCCCACTTCTGCGAGGAGCACTTTCCCGATCCTCTGCGGTTCGACATCGACCGCTACCTGCCGGAGAGGAACGAGCACCGACCGCGGGGAGTGTATGCGCCGTTCGGCTTCGGCACGCACCGTTGCATCGGCGCTCGCTTCACCGATGTGCAGATTGTGCTCACCATTGCAACCGTGCTGCACCGCGCCCACATCACCCTCGATCCGCCGCACTTCAAGTTGAAGCCCAAGTACGCTCCCGTGCTCACGCCGGGCGACGCGCTCAAGATCAAGATCGCGCGCAGGCGTTGAGCTACCGTGACAGCCTCCGCCTGAGCCGTCCGATGGCGCGGCCCGCCCGGTAGCCACAGGTCGACAGCAGCGAGAACATCCTCGCGGGACTGAGCACCGGGCGGCGTGGAGGAAGCAGCTCGGCGGCATCCAGATCGTCGATGGCGGTCGCGAGTCGCCGAAGGAGCAGATCCATCCCCTCGGCCATGTGCCGATCGGAGATGTCCACCACTCCACACCCCACGACCAACGGCATCAGGATCGCCAGTATGTTGCTGCGATAGGCGCGCCAACACTGCTCGAAGGAGATGTCTGCGCCACCCTCCGCGCAGATGATCCGATGGTATTCCTCCAGCGCCGGCCGCTCGACCTCGCGTCGCACCGCCGGGGTGACGCTGTTGATGAGGAAGAAGGCGACGTCGTACAGTCCGCAGTGCATCGACGCCAGTTGCCAGTCGATCACGGCCACTTCGTCGGAGCCGGGCTCGCCGAAGAACAGGTTGGCCGTGCGGTAGTCGCCGTGGATGAGCGTGCGGGGCATGGCGGCGGCCATGTCCGCGAAATGGTCGGCCAGTCTCGATCCGAAGACCTCCGCGAGCTCGCGCATGCCCCCGCGCATTATGTCTCCGAACCCGTCCAGCGCCCGGCCCAGCATCGCCAGATAGTAGAGCTGGATCAGCATGCGACGCCCGGGGCTGGCGAACTTCGGCACCTCGGACAGAACCGACGATCCCTCGTGATTCCAGAACGCCGCGTGAAGCCGCGCCAAGGACCGGATCGCGGTCATCGCCCGCTCGGGACTGGCTCCGTCCCTGAACTGGATCGACTCCATGTCGCGCAGGTCCGCCAGCAGGAGCACGAAGCTGTGGTCGCGCTTGTCGAAGTCGCCGTACAGAAGACCCGGCGCGGTGACGGGGGTGTGCGCCGCAATCCGCAGGTAGAACTCGCACTCGACGGCGTAGACGGACATCACGCGGCTGGTCCGTCTGACACTGCGCTTCGGGCTGGGCAGCTTGACGATCACCGTTTCGGGCCCTGGCGGGCCATCGTCGTCGCGGTACGCGATTCTCGCGCGGAAGGTGTCGCTGGCGGCTCCCTGTTCGATGGCCTCCATGTCCTCGAAGGCCACGCTTTCGACTTGCGCACAGTCGGCCAGCCCGCCCGCGACCAGAGCTCGATGCATCCAGGCGGCGGAGATCGCGTCTCGCGAGGCGGGCAACGGCGGCTTCGTCACTCTTCCTTCTCCGCGTCGTCGCTGGCCGGTTCCACGGGCCTAGCGAACGCGATGGCCAGCACCCCAACCAGCGCGCAGCCGGCGATTCCGATGCCGGTTGTCAAGGGCGTGCCGTCGTGGATCCCGCTCAACCCCGCGCCGACCCCACCCCCCACCACGTTGGGCAGGGAACTCACGATTCCCGATGCGGTGGCGCGCTGGTCGGGAAAGTGAGCCAGAAAGCACGCGCCCGCGTTCCCGGCGATCAACCCCAGCGAGCCCGAAACCGCGAATACGAGCGCAATGACGACGGGAAGGGAGGGTGTCATAAACGCAACGTGCGCCAGCAGCAGGAAGGCCGCAAGGCATTGTCCGACGCACGCGACCGGGACGAGCTGGTCGGCGCGGCGCTTGGCGAGGAGCCGCACGTTCCACAAGGTGCCGCACATGAATGCCACGGTGCTGAGGGCCAGCAGCAGGCCGAACACCCTGGGGCCAATGCCGAACCACTCCATGTACAGGAACGCCGCGTCGGTGAAGTAGACGAAGCTGCTGCCTGCGGCGAAGCTCACACCGATCGCGTAGGCCATTGCGCGAGGCTTGCCCAGCACCTCCCGGTATCCGCGCAGCGCCTGGGAAAGGACCGGCCGACGCCGTTGCGCGGAGCGGGCGACCGTCTCGGGAAGCCGAATCCACAGGAGCGCGCCAAGAAGGACCGAATACACCAGCAGGATCACGAACGCCCACTGCCAGACCAACACGCCGACCAACAGCGCGCCGACGATGGGGGTGAGGATGTATCCGGCGGCTTGGGCCACCTGGATCAGACTGAGCGACCGCGCCGTGCCCTGCGTGTCGGCTTGGTCCGCGATCACGGCCCCGATGTTGACCGCGGCCATGCCGAGGGTGGCGCCCTGGACGAGCCGAAGCGCCACGAACTGGTCCGCCGTGCCCGACAGCAGGATCCCGACCGTCGAGGCGGCGAACAGCGCCAGCCCCAGCATCGTCGAGGATCTTCGCCCAAAGCGGTCGGAAACGGGCGCGCCCACGATCTGTCCCGCCCCCAGCCCGATCAGAAACAACCCCACGGAGAGCTCGATCCGCTGAATGTCGACCCCGAACCAGTCACCGATCTCGGCCAGAGCCGGCATGTAGAGGTGCATGACCAGCGGAGACAGAAGCGCCAGCGCCGCGAGAGCCGGAATGACGGGCCGGGTGGGGGGTTGGTTGGCTGCGGGGGCGGAGGTCTCGGCTTCGGTCATCTGACGGGTGCCGTGGGTGAGGGGAGCTTGTCGCTGGCCCGGCGCACGGTCATCGCTCCATGTGGCCTTCAGATGTCTCTCAAGCGGCCCGAAAGCCGGGCTCCGCGACTATTCGGGGCTGTAGGGCAGCGATGAATGATGAAGATTGATCTTCAAATCACCGTCAACAAGGACGTAGCCAAAGGTATACTCAACCTTTGTCTCGTTTCCGTCCGGGCCTGTGAAGTAGTAGTTACCCATGGCCATTGCGGACGTGTCGTTGGTGTAGATGCCGTTGTTCTCCCACCGAACGTTGGTCCAGCCCGAGATCGCGAACCCTTTGTCCTCCGTTCCGTCTTGCCCGATGAAATAGCTCAGTGCTTCGTCGAATGTCTCACGGAACTGATCTTCCGCCGCCATGGTCGGCTTGAACATGACTCTGGTCTCGCCATATGCATAAAGATCGTTGATGTGCTCCGTCGCACGGGCGGTGTAGTCGCCTCCATCGGCATGGATGCTGGCGATCGCGACAATGCCCTCGCCCCAGGCCTTCTGTGCATCAATGACAGCCTGTTCGGAGATCTGTTGCGCTGCAGCCGACGTCGCAATGGCGGCAAAGGCGAGGCCGAAAGCCGCAGTCAGAACAAGATGCAGTTGACTCTTCATGATGGGTGTCCTCTCTTTTGTGAAACACGACGGGATCGTAAGCGTAGCATAAATCATAACACATGTGTCAAGCGCCTGAGCGGGGGGAGCCGACCCACCGCGCGACGGCGCACCAGTCCTCGGAGAACGGGAAACTGGCTCCTTGGCCCAGAGCGTTGTCCGCCATCTCGGAGCCGGAGTGGCGGACAAGATCGAAAACGGTCTGTCCCATCGAGGGGCGGATCTCATCTACGGTGGCGTGAGCCCGCCCAGGTGTCGACGAACCACGGCCTCTCGGAGGTCCTCGGCTGCGTCATCCGTGTAGGGTCCGCAGAAGGAGCAGGTCTGGACCGGAATGTCCACGACCAGCTCCACGCCGTCGTCGCCCGCGCCGTAGATGAACGGGTCCCGAACGAGCTCGGTCTTGAGGCCTGGGGTCCCGCACATGTCACAGGTGTCGGGTCCGTCGAGCTCGTGGAGGACGGTGGGAGGGGACGCGACTGGCCCGGCCAATTCTCTCCTTCCGATTACTTCATCACGACCACTGCTCATCTCACATCCTCCCAACCCCGAAGTGTGTCCACTCGTCGCGCACGAGACTTTCGAAGGTAGTCACTTTGGCGAAATCCGCACGCTCCACTTCCGCCACGCAGGATCCGACGCGATCTATCTACGTGGCGGAGATCAAAAGGGAGGAAGGGAGACCATGACGACTGACCGAACGGACCTGGGCATACACGCCGCCGCATCGGACGCGCGCGCCGTGCTCTTCGACTTCGATTTCACCCTCGCGGATTCCTCCGAGGGCGTCGTGGTCTGCGCTAATCACGCGCTGGCCAGGCTCGGGCTCCCTCCGGCTTCGGAGGACGCCATTCGGAAGACGATCGGGCTCGATCTTGTGACGATGCTCGCGGTCCTTGCCGGCGAGGAGTGGAAGCCCCGGGGAGAGGAGTTCGTGAGGCACTTCATGCGGAGGGCGGACGAGGTCATGGTCCCCAGCACCAGCTTTCTGCCGGGCGCGGGACGCGTGCTCGAGACGCTTTGTGGGGCAGGATATCGTCTCGGAGTGGTGTCGACGAAGCGTCGGGACCGGGTCGTGGATGCCCTTGAACGCGACGGGTTGGAGGTGTTCGTCGAAGTTGTCGTCGGCGCTGACGACGTGCCCCGGCCCAAGCCTGCCCCGGATGGGCTGATCCGGGCGGCGGCCTTGCTGGGAATCGCCATCTCCGACTGCGTGTTCGTCGGCGATTCGGTGGTCGATGCCGGGGCCGCGCAGGCCGCGGGCATGGGGTTCGTGGCGGTGCTGACCGGCACCACGCCGGAGGAGGCGTTCGCCGCGTATCCGACCCGGGCGGTGCTGGCGGACGTGGGGGAGATCGTTCCGGCGTAGCTGAGGGTGCCGGTCAGGACTAGCGGGCCGTCCGAGCGGGGAGCGCGACGACCTCGATGGCGGCCTCGCGCATCGTTACCGCGAGCGTGTGTCCATCGGGGCTCACGCTCGGGTGGAGTGCGCCGAGCACGCCGGTCGTGACCTGCTCCGTCGCGCCGGTGGCGATGTCCACCCGCCACACCTGGAAGGGCCCAGAGCCGTCGTTGCGCGAGTAGAAGAGCGACCCCCCGTCGGCGCTCCACTCGGGCGCGCTGTACGGTTGGCCGTTGGCAAAGGAGACAACGGCCGTGGGGGTTCCTCCCGCGGCCGCGACCGTGTAGACGGTGACGCGTCCGTCCTCGAACGAGCGTCCGTAGAAGGCCAGCCGCTCGCCGTCCGGCGAGAAGCGGGCTCCCATGGCAGAGCCCTCGAACCCGTCGAGCGGGACCCGGACGGGGTCGGCGACGGCGCTCCCCGTGGTGGGGTCGACGGCGATGGTGTACACGGACCCCGGGTTCCCCTCGTGCGGCGGGCCGTGGCCGCTGAAGGCAAGCGTCCGCCCGTCCGGGCTCCAATCCGGCTCGCCGATGTCCGCGCCCGGTCCGAACCGCGTGAGTCGTGTGGGCCGCTCGCTCCCGCCAACCCGGACGATCCATATGTCGTCGCTCTCCTCCAGGTGCCCGTGGAAGGCGAGCCACCGGCCGTCCGGCGACCACGCCGCGCCGTAGTCTTCGCCCTCCTCCGAAAGGAGCGTTCTGGGCGCGCCGGTCGGGGTGCCTCCCGCGTCGAGGTCAAGGACGCCGAGGTCGAAGTCGATGGGCATGCGGAGGCGTCGCCAGGAGAAGGTGATGAACCCCAGCGCCGTCCCGTCGGGGTGCCAGGAAGGCAGAAACGCGCTCGTGGAATCTGCCCGTATTACATCGATGGGTTCCCCTCCGGTCACCGGCACGAGGCCCACCGTGGTGCGCGTGTGGTACAGGCTGAGAGCGACGCGACCGTCGGCGAGCTCCGTGACCGCCAGCACGTCGCGGCCGTTGTGCTCCAGTCGTTCGACCGGGCCTCCGTCCAGTGGCACGCGCAGGCCGACGAAGAGCGAGTCGTCGATCCCCGCCGCCGCTAGATGGAGCGTTTCGCCCGTGGAGGACCAATCCACGCGGCGGTCCCATCCAACCCGGAGGTCGGCGGCAAGCGTGCGCGTCTCGCCCGTCGCGATCTCCGAAACGGCCAGGGCCGTGCGTCCGCCCGCGCTGCGAAGGTACGCGACCGAGCCCCCGTCGGGGGATTGAACCGGCGCAACCCATCCCCCGGCGCGGTCGACGACCACGGACATCTCGCGGCCGGATCCCGGCGCATACGCGACCCACGCGGTGTCGGCATCCGCGTATCGAAGCGCGGTCACGGTCCCGTCGGGCAGCAGTCGCGGATAGTCGATGCGCGCGTCCCCGGGATCCACGATGCGCGACTCCCGGCCGGTGGTCGGGTCCAGGGTCCAGACGCCGTGGCGGTCGGACTGGCGGTCGATGTACACGACGCGCGAACCGTCGGGCGACCAGGTGACCCGCGTCCGTCCCCCCGGCGTCGTCGTCATCGTGCGGCCGACCCCGGTCGCCACGTCGTAGACCGTAAGCGATCTCTTGTCCGCGGCGTAGTCGGCGAAGACGACCTGATCGCCGGCTGGGGATGGAATGCCCGGGTAGGCGTCGTACAAATCCGTGTGGACGTGTCGGGCGAGCACCTCGTCCGAAACCTCTTCGACGTTGCTTCCGCACGCCGCCGCCGTTAGCAGCGCCACCGCCACAGGCACAAGCCGGGACTCACGGGTCATCTCCTCAGAACCCCATCGACGCGGTCTCGCGCCGAACGTCGCCCGCCGCGACCATCACGCCCGTCTCCGGGTCGCGCCAGGTGACGGTGGGGGCGCACGCGCGCCAATTCCACAGGCCCCAGGACTGCACGTCGTGCCCCATCGCCCGGAGCGCTTCCGCCGTCTCCGCCGGAATCCGGTCCTCGAGGCGGAGCATCGCGGGACTGAGGTTCACCTCGCTGCCCGAGGCCGGGAAGTTGTAGCTGCCGAAGCGGGGCTGGTCCAGCGCCTGCTCGGGCGACATACCCCACACCACGACGTTCAGGAGGACCTGGAGGAGCGACTGCAACTGCTGGTCGCCGCCGGGGGTGGAGAGTCCCATGAACGGCCGTCCGTCCTTCATCACCAGAAGGGGCGCGTTGGTGTTGCGCGGGCGCTTGCCGGGCGCCATGACGTTGGCCAGCTCCGGATCCAGGTTGAACTGGCCCATGCGGTTGCCCAGCCCGAACCCCCATCCCGGGATCATCGGCGTGTGGGTGTGGCCATCGCTCTCGGTCAGCGAGAACAGGTTGCCCTCGCCGTCCATGACATTGAGCGACGAGGTGTCGATGGAACGGGCCGGCCCGTCGTCTTGCGCGCGCGCCGCCACGAAGCCCATCGGCGCGCCGTCCGCCACCGCCGCCATCGCCGTCGGATCGCCCCACGGCGGCATGTCCCGAAACGCGCTCTTCTCGTTGATGAGCCCAATGCGTTCGCGCGCGTACTCCTTCCGGTAGAGCCCCTCCGGCGCAGGCGCGAAGTCCGGATCGCCGACGTACCTGTGGGAGTCCGACATGGCCAGGTTGATGACTTGGGACACGAGATGAATGTACTCCGGCGTGTTGTAGCCGAGCGCCCCCAGGTCGTAGTTCTCGAGCATGTTGAGCATCAGGACGATGCGCGGCCCCTGGCTCCATCCATCGCCCGTGTACACGTCGTAGCCCCGGAAGCTCGTGCCCAGGGGTTCCTCCCAACGGCTCTCGTAGCCCGCCAGATCCTCGTAGCGGACGATGCCGCCGTGCTCGCGGAAGAAGCGGTCCACGTCGCGCGCGGGGTCTCCCTTGTAGAAGGCGTCCCGCGCTGCGCGGATCCCCTCCGAGCGGCTTCCGCCTGCGGCAAGCGCCTGCTCCTCGGCCGCCATCATGTAGCGGATGAGCCGCCCCAGGTCGGCGTTCACCATCAGATCGCCCAGACGCTGCTCGCCGACCCCGTTCTGGAACCAGAAGTCGCCGTTGTAGGGGAAGGCGAGGATCTCCTCCATCTGATCCTCGATCATCCACTTCTGCATCTTGTAGAGGTGATAGCCCTCCTCGGCGATGCGCAGGGTCGGCTGCGCGGCTTCGCTGAAGCTGAGGGTGCCGAAGCGGTCGAGCGCGGCGAGCCAGACGTCGACGTCCGCGGGAATCAGCGCGTTGTTGACGGGCGACTTGCCGTGTTCGAGGAAGTGGTCGAGGGTGGCGAGCGCCGGCGAGGTCCCGGCCCCGACCCGGGTGATCACGCGATCCTCCGCGGCGCTGTAGACGATGAGGGGCGCGACCCCGGTCCAGCCCGCGTAGTCCATCTTGAGCGCCTTGAGCGCCATGCCCGCGGTCACCCCGGCGTCGAATGCGTTGCCCCCGGCCTTCAGGACGTCGTAGCCGGCCTGCGTGGCCAGGTAGTGCCCGGACGAGATGACCCCGTGCGTGCCCATGACCCGCGGCCGCATGGCCTCGACGTTGTCGCCGTCGTGGACGTGCCCGTAGCTGTTGAACGGGGCGATGGTGGCGAAGACGCCTCGCTCTGCGGCGGGGGCATCGTCTTTCGCCGCCCCCGTTCCCGACCCGAGCCAAGCGATGATCGCCAGGGCCGCGACGGCGACCAGCCATGTCAGTTGCTTCATCGCGTTTCCTCCTGTTCCGGCCCGATCATGGCGGCTTGACCCTTCTGGATGATAATCTCCACCGCCCCTCCCGAATCCGGTCAAGGTGTTCGCTCGTGCGTTGCCGAAAGTGGCTCAGCCGAAAAAGTGTCTTGCCTCGCTTCCCCTGTCTAGCCCCCCGATGAGCCGGTCCCTGGTCTCGGCGCGCTGGGACGCGGAGTATCGCGCGGGACGATATGCGGACGACCCACCCCTCCCTTTCACCGAGGAGATCGTTGCCACTCTGCGAGGCGGTTCGCTGGCCACGAGCACGGGGCTGTACATCGGATGCGGAAACGGCCGCAACTACCTCCCGCTCGCGAAGTCGGGACTGCGACTAATCGGTCTCGACCTTTCGACCGAATCCCTTCGCCAACTGGCCGCCCGAGCGCCGGAGGAATCCGGGCGGCTGATCTGCGCCGACTTCCGGGAATTCGCGAGCCGGCGACGCTTCGGCTACGTGATCGCCATTCAGGTGTTCCAGCACGGCGTCGCCGCTGATGTGGCCGGGTACTTCTCTCGGGTCAGGTCGCTGCTGTCCCCCGGCGGTCTCTTCTTCCTTCGCGTGAATTCCGCGTCGACTCGGCCGAGATGGCCGCACACCGTCATCGAGCGGAACGGCCACGGCGGGTTCACGGTCCTGTACGACGCCGGTCCCAAGCAGGGCATCCCCGTCCACTTCTATGCCCGCGACGAACTGCTCGCCCTGACGCGCCACGGCTTCGCCCTCGTGGCCGGACCCCGCGAGGACGTTTCCGTGCGCACGCCACCGGAAGCGGGCAGTTGGGTCCAGTGGGAGGCGACCTGGAAGCGGAGCTGACGGTTGCGGAGACACAACAATACCGTTGACAACGAAATCGTTGTGGTATTCTGGAGACCTGCGAAGCGTCGTCTTCCCATGGCCGGAAAGCGCCCGCTCGCAGTCTGGACGAGGAGGGTACAACGGGCGCGATCAGGATTCCGTCATCTTCCAGGTTCGCTCCACCATAGCCGCCAGGAACCTCGCGGCCTCCCGTTCGACCCAGAAGCGGCGACGCCACGGGACCGCCCCTTCCATGAACCCGAGATGGCCGCCCCGATCGGTGAAAGCCGCAGTGAGGTGCGGGTTGGCCGCGATCGCGGCTTCGGGGATCGCACCGTGCGGCAGGAAGGGATCGTCGCGGGACTGCACGAGCAGCGTCGGCACCCGGATGTGCGCGAGATGGCGGCGCACGTCGGCGCGATCGTAGTAGTCATCGGCCCCGACGAAGCCGTGCAGCGGCGCGGTGAGCGCGTCGTCGTAGTCGATGACCGTCCGGGCCGCCAGGGCGCGCTCGACGTCGACAACGCCCTCGAGCAGCCGGCGCTTCGACCTCACCTTGCGGCGTAGCGCACGCAGGAAGTGGGAGCCGTAGGTGCGCCCCGCCAGACCGCTGGACAGCCGCGCAGCGCAGCGCGCCAGGTCGAAGGGCACCGACACCGCCACGGCGGCCGCGATCGCCGCATGGTCGCCGCGCTCGCCCAGATGCTTGAGGAGCACGTTGCCGCCGAGGCTGAATCCCGCCGCTCCGATCGGACGCCCAGGATGCCGACTCCCCAGTTCTGCGACCACATGCGCCAGATCGCCCGTCTCGCCGGAGTGGTAGAAGCGCGCGACGCGGTTGGGCTCGCCGCCGCAGCCGCGGAAGTTCAGTCCCACACCCCGGAGGCCTCGGTCGAACAGTCGACGGAACATCTCGGACATGTAGTTCCGCCGCGTGGATCCCTCCAGCCCGTGCAGCAGGAGGACGAGGGGTGCGCCCGGCGCGGGTTCCGGCCCGAAGTCCAGATCGAGGAAGTCGCCGTCGGGAGTCTCGATCCGACGTCTTTCCAATGGGACGGCGGCGCGGGGACGCATGTACCTCCCAGCGAAGGTCTGGGCGTGCGGGTTGCGGAGCCACCATGCGGGTCGGAAGGTGTGGTCCGGGTCACGCGTGTCGGGGTTCGCGCGGACGCGCGTCGCCGGACCGGCTCGGGAGTCGTTTGGCGTCATGAATGGGCTGGTTCCCCTTTTCGGTGGATTTGGAAGGTCGAAGAGCCGTGTCCCCGCTTCAACCCCCGCCTCGGCGAATCGCGCGCACGGGCTGAACGCCACGACCGCCCCGCCCCGTCCGTCTGCCCCATCCGGTCTGCCCCATCCGTGTCTGCCCCATCCGGGCGTTTGTCCGCCACTTCGGGCCAAAAATGGCGGACAAGCCGAGTCTCACGGTCCTGTTGTCACTGGAGACTTGAAGTTCTAGTATCACTAATGCTATCATGATCGATGAAGAACACACAGGCTGCGGTGAGCGACCACTACACCTACCGGATCACATGGTCTGCGGAGGACGACGAGCATGTCGGCCTCTGCGCCGAATTCCCGTCTCTTAGCTGGCTCGCGGCCACTCCAGATGAGGCACTCTCGGGTGTGCGACGGCTCGTGCGCGAATGCGTGGCCGACATGCGGGCCAACGGCGAAACGGTTCCGGAACCGATGGCTGATCGGCCATACAGCGGGAAGTTCATGGTGCGCGTGCCACCAGAAACCCACCGCGCCCTCGCCGTTCGGGCCGCGGAGCAGGGGGTGAGCATGAATCGGCTTGTGATCGCGCGGTTGGCGCAGGACGGCTAACCGGCTCACAGTCGGCGAGCCATCGGTGAACTGTCCGCGAATCGTCCGGGCAGGCCCGCGACGAACCCGGAGCGGAGCCTCAGCCGGAAGTGTTCTGGACGCCGATCACGCCGCAGCCGATCCGCGCGCCCGCATTTCCGGTGGGCTGGCTTGTGAAGTCGTCGGGATCCGCGTGGACGATCACGGCGCGCCCAAGAACGTTGTTGTCGCCTTCCAGGGCGATCACCGCGTCAAGCCGATCCATGGTGGCCCGGCCCGCCGAATTGGCCGTGATGTTGCCCAGGTCGCCGACATGCCGCACGGCGGATTCGGGACCCCCGTGAGCGGTCCCGTGGGGGTTGAAGTGGCCCCCGGCCGTCTTGCCGTCGGCGCCGGAACAGTCTCCGAACTCGTGAATGTGGAAACCGTGGTCACCCTCGGACAGGCCGGTCACCTGGGCTCGTATGTGCACACCGTCGTACTCCGCAGTGAAGCTGACCGTGCCCGAGACGTGGTTGCCGGCGGTGGGGTTGATGACGGCGATGGCCGAGGCGGCCGTGGTCGGAGCCGTGCCCCACCCCTCGTTGCAACCCGCCCAGATGGCGGCGAGGGGCGCGAGAGCGACTGCGGCCAGCCACCGTCGTGCAAGCCGGGCCGAACGGGAGCGCAGCGTGGCTCTTCCGCCGGAGAGAGATTGGAGGTCGCCGCTTGACGGGCGAGTCATGCGTTCTGCCATTGGGCAACTCCGCGTCTGGGTGCCTTGGCACCGGGCGAGGAACCACGCGATGTCCGCAAGGTAGACGGTCTGTTCTGGGCTGGCAAGACCGTCAGGGTGCGTGCCTTCGCGGCCCTTCCCGAATCGCTCCGAGCGGCTTGCCGCATGGGGCCGGGACTTGTCCCCAATCGCAGGTTGCCGACAGATTCAGCCAGAGATTCAGCTTGGGGGGAAGCGGATGTACCAGGGGGTGAGAGGACCCGCATGAGCGAGCGGCCCGGAGATCTGTCGGTCAACGTCAACGTCAACCTGCCCGACGTGCGGCAGTCCGAGGACGACGCGCCGTACTCGACGGGGCTCGGCTACGGCCTGTGGTGCACCGGTCTGCTGGGGGCCTGCGGGATCCATCGGTTCTACCTCGGCAAGGTGGGCACGGGCGTGCTGTGGCTGCTCACGGCCGGGCTGCTGGGCGTCGGCCAGATCGTCGACCTTATCAGAATGAAGTCGCTGGTCCGTGACGCGAACATCCGCGAGGGACGGATTCCGCATCCTCGACAGCTCCGGCTGTCGCACCCCCAAGCGCGGATCGGTGCCGGCGAATCGGACGCCAAGCTCAACCTGCGCCAGAAGCTCCTGAAGGCCGCCATGGACAACAGTGGGGAGCTGACGGTGACGCAGGGCGTGCTGGCGACGGGCCAGACCTTCGAGCAGGTCGAAAAGGCGCTGAACACGATGGCCGACAAGGGCTACGTGGATGTGGACAACGCGCCGGGCAGCGGCGTCATCGTGTATCGGTTTCCGGATTTGCTGGGGCGGGGACGGACGGGAAGCCCGTAGTCGCCAGCCCGATCCCCATGGAACCAGCTTTGGAGATCACGCGCGATGACCGGTGAAGGGGGAGGAGCGTCCCCCTGGCTCTCGACGCTGGAGTCGGAAGCCATCGAGATCATCCGCGAGGGTGTCGCCGCGGCCACGCGCCCCGTGATGCTCTACTCCATCGGCAAGGATTCGTCGGTGCTGCTGCACCTGGCGCGAAAGGCGTTCTGGCCCGCACCCCCTCCCTTTCCGCTGCTGCACGTGGACACCACCTGGAAGTTCGGCGACATGATCGCCTTCCGGGACCGGATCCCGGCGGAGACCGGGATGGAGCTCGTCGTCCATACCAACCAGGACGGAGTGAACGCGGGCGTGACTCCGTTCAATCACGGTCCCGATCAATACACCGAGGTGATGAAGACGGTGGCCCTTCGCCAGGCCCTCGACGCCGGGCGCTACGACGTGATCTTCATCGGAGCCCGAAGGGACGAGGAGAAGTCGCGCGCGAAGGAGCGAGTTTTCTCGCATCGCAACGCCTCTCATCAATGGAATCCCAAGGCCCAGCGGCCGGAGCTGTGGAACCTCTACAACACTCGTCTCGGCGGGGGCGAGTCGCTCCGGGTTTCCCCGCTCTCGAACTGGACGGAGGCCGATGTCTGGCGCTACATCGCCGCCGAGGAGATCCCCATCGTCTCGCTCTACTACGCCGCCGAACGGCCGGTCGTGGAGCGCGACGGCCAGTGGATTGTGGTGGACGACGACCGTATGCCGCTTCTGCCGGGCGAGGTTGCGCAACCGCGACGAGTCCGCTTCCGCACGCTGGGATGCTACCCCCTGACCGCTGCGGTGGAAAGCGCCGCCGACACGCTCGACGCGGTGATTGCGGAGACCCTGGCGGCGAGACGATCGGAGCGCGAAGGACGCCTCATCGACCACGATGGCGAAGGGTCGATGGAGCGCAAGAAGAGGGAGGGGTACTTCTGATGCCGCCGACCCTTCGCTTCGTGCTTTGCGGGAGCGTGGACGACGGAAAGAGCACGGTCCTGGGCCGACTGTTGTACGACTGCGGACAGGTGTTCGGCGATCAGATGCGCAGGGTGGAGGCGGATTCCCTCCGCTACGGCACCCAGGGGAGCGCCGCCGACCTGGCGCTGCTCGTGGACGGGCTTCAGGACGAGCGGGAACAGGGCATCACCATCGACGTCGCCTACCGCAACTTCGAGACCCCTCGACGCCGGTTCATCGTCGCGGACGCGCCGGGGCACGAACAGTACACGCGCAACATGGCGACCGGTGCCTCGACCGCCGACGTCGCGGTGGTGATTGCCGACGCTCGCCGGGGGATTCTGCCCCAGACGGCGCGGCACACCCGCATCGTGGCCATGTTCGGCGTGCGGCACCTGGTGCTTGCGGTCAACAAGATGGATCTGGTCGGGTGGCGGCGCACGACCTTCGAGGCGATCGCGTCGGCGTACCGGGCCCTGGCCGACGAGGTCGGGGTGGCCGAGGTGCGGGCCATTCCCGTTTCGGCGCTGACGGGGGACAACCTCACCGGGCGGTCGGGGAAGATGTTGTGGTACCGGGGCCCGACGCTGCTTGGGCACCTTGAGACGGCAAGGGTCGAAGGGTCGGACGAAGAGGCGTTCCGCATGGCGGTCCAGTACGTGAACCGGCCGAACCCCGACTTTCGCGGCTACTGCGGACGGGTGGCTGCCGGCACCGTCGTCCCCGGCGACCGGGTGAGCGTGTCGCCGGCCGGGATCGAGGCCAGGGTCGACTCGATCATGGTCTGGCAGGGAGAGCGCGGGCGGGCGGGGCCGGGCGATTCGGTGACGCTGACCCTGGCGCCGCAGGTGGATGTCACCCGTGGAGACGTGATCGGGCACGCCTCAGACCCGGTCTCGGTCGCGGACCAGTTCCAGGCGCGGATCCTGTGGATGGGCGACGAGCCTCTGACCTCTGGACGCTCCTACCTGATGAAGCTGCACACCCGGGAGGTCTGGGCCACGGTGACCCGCATACGGCACCGGGTGGACGTCGAGGACGGAAGGGAGCTCGCGTCCCCGCAGCTTGAACTGAACGACATCGGCGTGGTCAACTTCGCCACGTCCCGTCCCGTCCCGTTCGTGCCTTTCGACGACTGTCGCCACCTCGGTGGCTTTATCCTGATCGACCGGTTGACCAATGCGACCGTCGGTGCGGGAACCATCGCATTTTCGCTCATGCGGGCGGCCAACCTGGAGTGGCACGACTTCGACGTCGACAAGGCGGTGCGGGCCGCGGCGAAGCGTCAGGAACCCCGGTGCCTGTGGCTGACCGGGCTCTCCGCGTCAGGGAAGTCCACGATCGCCAACCTGCTGGAGAAGCGCCTCTTCGTGGAAGGACGGCACACGTACCTGCTGGACGGCGACAACGTTCGCCACGGACTCTGTCGGGATCTCGGTTTCGCCGAGGTCGACCGCGTGGAGAACATCCGGCGCGTGGCCGAAGTGTCGCGTCTCCTGGTCGACGCCGGACTGGTCGTGATCGTGTCGTTCATCAGCCCCTTCCAGACCGAACGCGACTTCGCGCGCAGCCTGTTCGAGCCCGGCGAGTTCATGGAGATCTTCGTCGACGCCTCGCTCGAGACGTGCGCGCGGCGCGACCCCAAGGGTCTCTACGCCAAGGCGATGAAGGGCGAGATCAAGAATTTCACCGGGCTGGACAGCCCCTACGAGCCCCCGACGCGACCCGATCTGCGCCTGGATACCGACAAGCTCTCTCCGCAGGAATGCGTTGAACTGGTGGCTCGCGCGCTGGACTGAGGGAGCGGCTCAGCACGCGATGCGCCGGGGCTGGCGGCCGGGAAGGGCCACTTCGCGCACGTTCGGGGCGCGCACGTAGCGGGCCTCCCCGCGCACGTACGGGGCGGTGCCGCTCGCGGATCGGGCCTCCCCGCGCGCGTACCGGGCCACTTCGCGCACGTAGCGGGCCAACTCCCCCATTCCGTCGACGCCGATCTGCGCGCCCAGGGTCTGGTTGTAGTTGGTGGTGCCGTTGATGTCGTACGTGTAGCGGTTGCCGTGCGCGTCCTCGACGAATTCGATCCCGGCGATCTCGATGCCCTCCTCGTTGCAGAGCCGGATGTACTGCCGGACCAGCGGGTCGTCCGCCGTGAGGGGCGAACGGCTGAAGAGGGCGGCCGCGCCGATCTGCGGACCGTTCCGGTTGACAACCAGCGGATTGCACGCGTCCGAGGGGCAGAGCTCGAAGCCGTCGGTCGTGGAGCTCCGCATGGCGAACACGAACCGGCCGCCGACGATCTCGACCCTGGTGATGAACGGCTCGGGCGCCCGGATGTACTGCTGGAGGATCATTCTGGCGCCGGGCCCGGCGTCGAAGCCCTCGCCGTCGAGGTGCGCCTCGAGCTCTCCGGCGTCTTGGAAGCGCCGGATGCCCAGTCCCTTGCCCCCCTGGTCGTGCTTCGTGATGAACGGGCCGCCGAAAGTCGCGGCGGCTTCGAGCAGGTGCTCCCTGCCGATGGCCAGCACGGTGCGAGGCGTCCTGATGCCGTGTCGCCGCAGGACCAGGTCCTGGCGCAGCTTGCTCATCTCCAGCTCGAATGCGTGCAGCCCGTTGACCACGCGATGTCCGCGTGACTCCAGCCAGAACAGGAGCTGGCGGGCCAGCTCGACGGTGTGGACATGGCCGCGGGTGTGCGACGACGGGCTGATGCGGTTGATCCAGATGCCGTCGGGGGGAGGGATGGACGGGTCGATGCTCCCCTCGTTCACATGGACGAGGCGGACCCGGAAGCCCTCGTTAGCGAGGGCCTCTTGGAGGGGCGGGATCCAAAGGGGATTCTCGTAGAGGACGTTTATCTGTGGCAGGGCAGGGCTGATCATCGTTTCTCTCGGGGTAGGGGCAAAAAAAACCGCCCGGATCGGCTGACCCGGACGGCTCGGAAGCGGCTTGAGATCGGAGCTCAGCGCATCAGCACACCCGGATCCAGGGCAAGCGCGTACACGAACACATGCGCGTACACGGGTCCGTGCAGAGGGATCGGATGTCGGATTGGCGGCTCATGGCGCGAAAGATAACATCATCGGCGCGCAGCCATCGCGAACAGCCGGGCCGACGCGAGCCATAGCACCACATAGAACCCGTTCAACAGCACGATCTCGCGCACCGAACTGACCTCGACGTGCTGCTTTCCGATCACGAGCGCGATGACGGTGACCGCCGCCTGGGCGAGCGCGGTCGCGACCATGGCACGCGCCATTCCCCGCGCTCGGAAGCGAGCGATAAGGGCACCGATGATTCCCACGGCGAGCACCCCGCCGTAGATGCGGTCGAAGGGATCGCCCTCAACACCGATCAGGCCCACGGCGCCGATCACCCAGACCAGAAGGAAAGCCGTCGTGAGCCCGGTGGCGATGCCGAGTCGATATGTTCGGGTGGTGTCCATCGTCGCTGCCTTTCTCATCTGCGCTGCCTCCCTATGGTTGGAATTCCAGCCGCTCCCACAACATGGTTCCTAGGTGTTGAAGACGCTATGATGGACGCCATGCACAGACGCGACTTCGTGAAGACCGCCGCAGCGGGTGCCGTGGCCGGGGCAGCGCCTGGGCTGCCAGGGCAGGCCGGCACCGCCCTCGTCACCGACGCCCGCTACCTTGACCACGTGCTCATCCGGGCCGAAGGGGGCCGACCGCCCGAAGTGCCCGAGCGCTTGGTCCGGATCCGGGCCGAACTCGAGGCTCGCGGCCTTGTCGAGGCCACCGTGCCGCTGGCTCCCAGCGTGGATCCGCTCCTTCGCATCCGCGCCCACCACACCGGCGCGCACGTGGACTCGGTCCGCCAGCTCGGCGTCACGGCCAGGGTTGCCGAGCTCGCGGTTTCGGGAGCCCTCACGGCGGTCGACGCGGTCGCCAACGGCACCGTGCGCAACGCATTCTGCGCCATCCGTCCGCCGGGTCACCACGCGAACAACACGGGGGCCGAGGAGGGATTCTGCTATTACTCCAACGTCGCGATCGCGGCCAAGTACGCGCAGGATGTTCACGGCTACGAGAGGGTCGTCATCATCGACTGGGACTATCACCACGGCAACGCGACCCAGAACGCCTTCTACGACGATCCCTCCGTGCTGTTCTTCTCGGCGCACGACTGGAACGCGTACCCCGGCACCGGCGATCCGTCGCTCAGCGGCGAAGGGGATGGCGCCGGCCTGAACATCAACGTGCACCTGGACTGCGGCGCGACCGACGCGGACATGCTGCGGCACTGGGACAACGTGCTCTCGCCGGCGGTGGCCGCCTTCGACCCGGACTTCGTGCTGGTCTCCGCGGGCTTCGACAGCCGTCGCGACGATCTGCTGGGCTGCTTCGAGCTGACCGACGACGCGTTCCGCCGCATGACCCGCCTCGCGATGGACTACGCCGACAGCTTTTGCGAAGGGCGTCTTGTGTCTCTGCTCGAGGGTGGATACAACCTCGACGGAACCGCGCTCGCCGCCGCTGCCCACGTCGAGACGCTGCTGAGTTAGACACGACCCGAGACGAGGATGATTTCCCATGAAGCGACGTGACTTTGTTAGGACGGCTGCTGCGGGACTGGCGGTGCCGGCAGCGGCGCGAACCAATGCGCCAGCGGTCCACACGCGCGCCATCCGACCCGTGCTGGTCGCCGACCTGTCCTCGATCCGCTTCCGTAACGGCGGGCCCGAGAGCGCGATAGAGCGCGCCTTCCGCGGCATCACCCAGGGGGAGGACATTCTGGACGCTTGCGTCGCCGGGGTGAACATCCCCGAGCTCGACCCCGAGGAACGGGGCATCGGTTATGGTGGCCTGCCCAACGCGGACGGCGTGGTCCAGCTCGATTCGTGCCTGATGCACGGGCCGCGCAAGTGGGCGGGCGGGGTGGCGGGCCTCGAAGGCGTCAAGACACCGTCGCTCGTGGCGAAGGCCGTGGCGGAGCTGACCGATCACCACCTGATCGTGGGCAGGGGCGCGCAGGACTTCGCGCGGGCACTCGGCTTCGAGATCCACGATGACCTCAACACGGAGGCGTCGCGCTCGTTGTGGCTGGAATGGCGTCGCCGCGTGGACCCGGGTCACTGGCTCGACCCGGAGGAACGGCGACGCGGGGTGGGCGGTGCCTCCCGACTGCGGGACTTCCACGATGCCGCCCTCGCTGCCGGCCTCTCCATGGTCGACGACGGCCTCATCGACCCGGACTCGTTCTGGGGCACGACCAGCTTGGAGGCCGTGTCGCCCGACGGCGACATCTGCGGCGTGACCACCACCAGCGGCCTGTCGTGGAAGATCCCGGGCAGGGCGGGGGACTCCCCCATCCTCGGCGCGGGTCAGTACGTGGACAACGATGTGGGCGCGGCGGGCTCGACCGGTCGGGGCGAGGCCAACCTCTACAACCTGAGCTGCTTCATGATCGTCGAGTTCATGCGCCAGGGGATGTCGCCCAAGGATGCGGGCATGGCGGTGCTGCGGCGAGTGCGGGACAACACGGTCGAGTCGCGGCTCCGGAACTCTCGGGGACTGCCCAGCTTCGACCTGCGCTTCTTCGTCCTAAACAAGGCCGGCGAGTACGCGGGCGTGGCCATGTACGGAGCGGCCGAGTCCGCGTTCGCGGTGTGCGACGAGAACGGTGCCCGGGAAGAGCCGCTGGAGGGACTGCTGGAGGGATCGCCCCGGGACTGACGGTGGACCGATCGCCGGTGGGTCTTCAGCCGACGGAGGGCGAATCGACCGCCGGTGAGCGATCGGCCCTCGGTGGGGGCTGGCCGCCGGTTGGCATTCAGGGGGCCGTGCCACCCCATCCTGAGACGTCATGCTCTTAGTTCGGTTTAGCTTCTAAGTCGTACTAACACCTACACGGCTTGTGTGCGACATGCCTGGACACCGCGTCCGTCTGACCTGGCAGCATGATCCGACCCGCTACGCGCCGCCGAGGTATCGGGAAACGGGTGTTTACCACGCTTTCGTCCCCGATCGTCTCGCGGACCTTTCACTCGCGTTGGACGGGCCCGCGGCGGGTGCGATATCGGACGCCGAACGGGCCATCCGCGAGCTGAACCAGCATTCCGCCGGCACCCTCGGGCCCTTCGCCCGGCTACTGCTTCGGACGGAGGCCTTCGCCTCGTCCAGGGTCGATCGGGGGCTGGTGCTTCGCAGTCGCGCGCTGGCTCAGGCCGAGTCAAG
The DNA here is from genome assembly GCA_963662845.2 of Longimicrobiales bacterium. Lineage (GTDB taxonomy): Bacteria > Gemmatimonadota > Gemmatimonadetes > Longimicrobiales > Gaopeijiaceae > Bin94. Next base: position 123,371 of record CAXXCM010000001.1, read on the forward strand.
CGCTGATGTTGGCGTGCGAGTCAGCGTCGTGCCCGGCGAGGTGCTGGCCACCGCCGACGCCATGGAAGGCGCGTTGAGCGCGGCGGCTACCAATGGTGCCCTTGTGGTCGAGGACATAGTCGACATCCACCGGTGCCTCATGGCGCAACTCGCGCACCGACCGCAGGCCGGGGTGGTGCGCACGGTCCAGGGGTGGATCGGCGGGAACGATTTCAATCCTTGTAGCGCTGACTTCGTGCCTGCTCCGCCCCGGCACATCGAGTCGCTGCTCGCGGACCTCGCGGACGCGGTGAATCGCACCGACCTGCCACCAGTCGTTCAGGCCGCGCTGGTGCATGCCCAGTTCGAGACGATTCAACCGTTCGAGGGCGGGAACGGGAGGACGGCGCGTGTCCTGGCGCAGGTGGTGCTCCGCCGAAGGGGCGTCGCGCCAGGCTACGTTCCCCCGGTCAGCGTGATCCAGGCCGCCGACAGAGGTGCCTATCATGCGGGGTTGGACAAGTTTCGGTTCGGTGACCCGGCGCAGTGGATTGCCGACTACGCAGTCGCGGCTGCGCGCATCGCCAGACTTGCAGCGCAGCACTTGGATGCAGTGTGCGATCTGCAGAGGGTGTGGCGTCGGCGGTTGGAAGCGTGCGCCAACCCCCGCGCCGATGCGGCGGCCTGGGCTGTGATCGAAGTGCTGCCCGCGCGTCCGGTGATCTCGACGGCGAGCGCGATCGCTGCGATCAGTCGGGCGAAGTCGACAGTTCACGTAGCGGTACGACAGCTCGTCGAGGCAGGAATCCTGCTCCCGCTGTCAACGTCGAGACGGAACCGCCAATGGGAGGCGCTGGGGTTGCTCGAGCAGCTGGACTCGCTGGACGCGGGGCTGCCACCCGGAGTGAAGCCTAGGCGATCGTGGGGGAGCAGGGCGCGCTCGAGCCGACGTGGGCTTGGGGCGACTCCGTTGCTGCGTCTCGGCAAGGATTGACGCAACGGGAGTCGTCGGTCTACGATGCGGACGAAGCCAGTCCCCACTTCTCCCCGACTGTCCCGGACGGTAAGCCGTTGCGCCTGTGGGCCCTGTCTGACCTGCACCTCTCCCATCCGGAAAACCGGGGATTGCTGGAGAGCTTCCCGTCGCTGCCTGACGACTGGCTTATCCTGGCGGGCGACGTCACCGAGGGCGTGCGCCGGCTTGACCAGTGCTTCCGGCGACTGGCCCCGAAGTTCCGCCGCGTCGTCTGGGTACCCGGAAATCACGAACTGTGGACCAGGCCGAACGGGGCCTCCGCGCTCCGCGGCGTCGCGCTCTACGAGCGGCTTGTCCAGGTCGCTCGGTCCCACGGCGTCCTGACCCCGGAGGACCCCTACCCGGTGGTCCGACTCCCGGGCGGGCCGGTCCTGATCGTGCCGCTGTTTCTGCTCTACGACTACAGCTTTCGCCCCCGGCACGTCCGGCGCGAAGCCGTCGCGCGCTGGGCCCGCGAGACCGGTGCCATGTGTGCCGACGAACTGATGCTGCGCCCAGACCCGTTTCCGGACCGGGAGTCGTGGTGCGCCGCGCGCTGCGACGAGACCGCCACCCGGCTCGCGTCGCATCCGGCGGACCTTCCCAAGGTCCTGATCAATCACTACCCGCTGGAGGAGCGACACGCCGTGCTGCCGCGGATCCCCCGCTTCACTCCCTGGTGCGGCACCCGCCGGACCCGGGGCTGGCACCGCCGCTTCAACGCCTGCGCGGTCGTGTACGGCCACCTCCACATCCGCGGGACCCAGTGGCTCGACGGCGTCCCCTTTAGCGAGGTGTCGCTTGGGTATCCGCGCCAGTGGGACCGCAGCCGGGGCGTCGCCGCCTACCTGCAAGAAGTCACCCCGGCCTTCCGGGGCGCGACCTCTCCATGACCGCCGGCCACGCCTGGTGGAGTCCGTGGCGTAGGATTGGGGGCTCGCTTATCCTGCACGTCGATCTCCGGCCCGACCCCGAAAGCGAGGAACGGGCCTTCGCGCTGCTCGACGAACCCGAGCGGGCGCGCTGGAACCGGTTCGCGGTCGAGGGTGCCCGCCGTCGCTACGCCCTGTGCCGTGCGGCGCTGAGGATCAACCTCTGTGATCGGCTCGGGTGTTCCAACGACGAGCTGTCCTTCGGCTATCTCGAGCACGGCAAGCCGTTCGCCAAGATCAACGGAGCGCCATCCGCCGCGAGCTTCAATGTCAGCCATAGCGGCCGGCACGGTCTGATCGGATTCGCCGAACGCGCCGGATTTGGGGTGGACCTGGAGGTGCGCGCTCCCGGTAGGGACCTCGACGGCATTGGGCAGAGGGTCTACGGACCTCGGGAACAGCTGGCACTCTCGGCCGCCGCCGGGCGCGAGAAGGCGCACCTGTTCTACCGGCTCTGGAGTCTGAAGGAGGCGTTGATCAAGGCCCTGGGCACCGGCTTCTCGCTGAATCCGGCCCGCTTCGAGGTGCCGCCGGCGATGATCGAGGGCCAGCGGTCTGCGGTGTTCCGTTTCCCGCACCGTCCCAACGAGCCGTACCGATTGGAGGATCTGGGAGAGCCCCGGTTCGCGGCCGCCTGCGCCTACCGTCTGACGGCTGGAGATTCCCGGTTCGAGCGGTGATTCAACCCCCGAGGTCCACAACCCGAATGTCCCGCCAGCGCACCTTGATTCCGCCGCCGTCGTGGATCTGGAGGGCGATCGACCCCTCGGCCTCCCCGATCCGCCCGTCATCGAGTTCCACCATGCGCGTGCCGTTCAGCCAGGTGGTCACCCGGTCTTCCACCGCCCGCACGCGTAGGGTGTTCCAGTCGCCCATGCGGAGCGCCCCGTCCAGCGACGGATCCGGCTGCACCAGCCACCCGCGCCCGTACGACTCGTAGATGCCGCCGGTGAAGAGGCCCGGCGGAGCCACCTCGGCCTGCCAGCCGCTGACCACCGTGCCCTCGACGCTGGAGCGGAAGAACACGCCGCTGTTGCCGTCCGCCTCCTGCAAGAAGTCGACGGTGAGGTCGAAGTCCCGGAACGTTTGCTCCGTGACGAGATAGCCGTAGGCCGCGTCCGGGCCGCTCTCGCACACGAGTTCGCCGTCCTCGACGTACCACAGCTCGGTGCCGTGCACGCGCCAGCCGTCCAGGTTGTCGCCGTTGAAGAGCGAGACCGGATCGAGCGGCCGGATCTTGATGCTGCGGTAGAAGACGTTGCGGCCGTGGTCCTGCAGCCCGATGGGGCCGGAGGGGGCGCGGCCGTACTGCGGATACGGCGCGAACTTGCTGGCCGCGACGAGCTCCTCCCACTCGGGCGACCCGAGTTCGTATTCCACCGTCTTCGTGCCGTTCAGCCAGTGCTCGACGTGGTTGTTCGCGATGCGGATGCGGCCCGTGTTCCACTCGTCGGGACCGTGCAGCGTCTTGGCGCCCGCCGCATGGAGGTCGTAGTTCTCGCCCGTGAGGTGCCGGGTCATGTCCATGGTGCCCATCTCGATGTACGCGGGGTCGTCGAGGACCTGGTACTCCGGCGCATTGTGCCAGATCTCGGCGCCGTCCTCCTCGATCACCCGGTAGAGGACGCCGCTGTTGGCCACCTCCGACAGCATGAACTCGAACTTGAGGTCGAAGTCGGCGAAGGACTCGGAGGTGACGATGTCGCCGCCGATGGGGATGTCCGGGTCGGTGGCGGTCGCGCCCACGACGAGGGCGCCGTCGACCACGGCCCAGCCGGTGTCGGGAAAGGCGTCGCGGTTGTAGCCGCGCCAGCCGTCGGTGGTCTCGCCGTCGAAGAGGAGGCGCCAGCCTGCGGCGCGCTCGGCCTCGGTGAGGGTGTTGGGGGGTGCGGTGGTGGGGGCGGAGGCAGCGTCGGCGTCCGGCTGGGTGTCGGAGGCGCCGGAGCAGGCTGCGGCCAGGAGCGCGATCAGCGCCCAGGCGAGTATGCGGCCCAAGTGAGCAGTGTGCGTCTGTGCCGTGTGTGTCGGGTGCATGGTGCACATCCCTGTCGGGTGGAGAGTGCGGCGATCTGCCGGGCTACGCGAACGCCCGAGAGAAACGCGCCGTGTACGGTTGCCGGATGGTCCTGGTGAGTCGCCTCGCCCGCGAAGAATACCCTGTCGTCGACGGGTTCGCCCAATACCGCGTAGTCCTCAAAGGAGGATCCGGCCGGCACATACGAATACGAGCCGAGCGTCCACTGATCCGAGTTCCAGCGCGTGATGCGCGCGTCCCTGGGTGATGGAACGTTCCCGTACATGTTTGTGAGCACGGCGACGGCGTTCTCCACGATCTGGCGGTCCGAGTATTGCTCAAGCTGAACACCGTATGTGCCCGCGTTGAACATCATGAGAATCGGCCGCCCGGTATGAGGATACAGGTTGAGGGTCTCTGCCCAATGCCCCTTCTCCGCACCCACACGGCCGATGAACTCGATGTCCTTGTCCCAGAAGACCTCGTCGAACAGAAGGCATGTCTTGTTCAGCACGCCCATCTCAAGGCGGGCGACCGCCCTCCGCTTTCGGAGCGGCAACGAAGGAAGGAACGAAATGCTGCCCTTCTTCAACACTCCAAGCGGAACCGTCACGATGACTCCGGCGGCCTCAAAGGTCGCGCCGCCGGCCGTCTTCAGAATGATGCCGATCCCTGAATGGTCGATCTCGGTCACGGCGTGCCGAAGCCTGATGGCCGCGCCATCGGCCAAGGTGTCGATGATCTGCTTGTATCCACTGGGGAATACAACATCGTATCCAGAATACGCGCTCCCGCCTTCGATGCTCAAGAGCGAGAGATCCCCGATGTCGGCACCGTATTCATGCTCGACGATCGTGTTGAGCAGGTATTCCAGGTAAAGCCTTTCGGAGTCGCCCGGAGCGTAGGTCGTCAGGTATTGCTCATATGCGGACTGGAGGGTGCCGTCGGGCTGTTTCTCCGCCAGTTCCCAGAAGCGGCGGAGGGCTTCTTCGGCGGGCAACCGAGGCCTGCCGACCACGGGGAAGTGCACGACTTCGTTGTCGTAGTCCGTCGGATGGGTTGCGATACGGTTTTCCGTGGCGATGGCACTGATCGGGTTTCCGTCCACACCGTGTATCCACGACGCTCCCAGATCGATCGGAATGTCGCCGCCGATGGTGTCCGTCCAGATGCGCCCGCCGATCCGGTCGCGTGCCTCCAGGATGACGACGTCCTCGAACCCATTGGCGCGAAGTTCGCTGGCCGCAGCCAGTCCGGCCACACCGGCGCCGACGATCACGACGCGTTGATTGCGCCGCGGGGAATCGGGCGTCACGGCGGTCGTGGGGACAATCCCTGCCGCCGCGAGCGCTCCCTTGCAGAAGGCGCGGCGGGTCAGTCTCGCGGGCGCAGTTCGGACGCGGCGCTCGGGCGGCGGTGCGAGCGACCGGTGCTCATTGCGGCATCAAGCAAGGCTCATTTCGTCGGGATCCCAGCGTACGATCCGATCCTCGAAGTAGCTGAGGTTGCAGGCCAGGGCCGGGGCCGCCGCGCGCAGTCCGAAGACCGCGTCCTCGAGCACCGGGGGGCCGCCGCGAATCGCCTGGAAGAAGTTGAAGAAGTGGTCGACGTGGGCGCCTCGGTAGCCGGGTTCGACCTCGTATCGGGCCTGGGCCGGGGGAAGCATGCGCACCCGCGTGGGGAGGCCGTCTTCATCCGCCGCCGCGTCGGCCAGCTTCTCCTGCGAAAAGGCGTCCATGGGGTCGACCGCGACGTTCTTGCGAAGCACAACCTCAGTCCAGGTCACGTCCATCGCGCCTTCGCTCCCGACCAGGCGGAGGAAGGTGCTGCCCGAGGTCCCGTCCACGAAGTTGACCCGCAGCGACAGGTTGAAGCCCGGATGCGAATCGGTCTCGGGGTAGTCGAAGACGCCGAGGAGCACGTCCGGCACCTCGCGACCGTCCTTCCAGTAGCGGAGCCCGCCCGCCGCCTGGATGCGCGTCGGACCGTGCGAGCCGACGACGAAGTGGAGGCTGGAGAAGAGGTGGACGAAGAGGTCGCCCGCGACGCCGGTGCCGTAGTCGCGGTAGTTGCGCCAGCGGAATACGCGAAGGGGATCGTAGGGGCGGTCGGGGGCGGGTCCGAGAAAGCGCTTCCAGTCGACCGTCTCCTCGGAAGCGCCGTCGGGGATGGGATACTGCCATGCTCCGATGGGATCGTTGCGCGCCCAGAAGCCCTCGGCGTAGTTGAGCTGGCCGATCGCGCCCGCCTCGTAGAGCTCCTTCGCCTTCTCGTTGCCCAGCGAGCTCATGCCTTGGCTGCCGACCTGGAAGACGCGGCCCGACTCCTCCTGCGCGCGGATCAGGTCGTGGCCCTCGGCGATGTCGTGGACCATCGGCTTCTCGCAGTACACCGCCTTGCCGGCGCGCAGCGCGTCGACCGAGATCGGCTGGTGCCAGTGGTCCGGCGTGCCGACGATGACCGCGTCCACGTCGTCGCGGGCGAGCACCTCGCGGTAGTCCCGAGTGGTGAAGATGTCGCCGTGGCGCTCGCGGGCCGTGTCGAGCCGGCCGTCGAAGATGTCGCAGGCGGCCACGAGTTCGACGCCGGGGATGCGGAGCGCGGTGGACACGTCGGCCATCCCCATCCCGCCCGCGCCGATCACCGCCAGGCCGATGCGGTCGGAGGGGGCAACCTGGTTTCCGGCGAGCGGGCGGCGGGACAGGGTTCGGCGGAGTGGGCGGGGGTCGGCCGAGGCCAGCGACGGCAGACCGGCGGCGAGCGCAGAACCTGCCGCGACCGAACCGACTTCACGAACTTGCGCCGGCTACTGGCGACCGGCCGCTTGGGATCGGACTTTCTGTGTTGGCTCATTATGCGAATGCTCTGAAGATTCGGAACGGCGACGGCTCACGGGCACACCACCCGCACGGACCCGAGAACGTAAGCGTCCGCGGATGGCGTCAGCAAAGAAAGGGGGAGCGAGTGCGGAGATCCAGGACCCTGCAACCCCCTCGGCACCGATCCGCCCATCCCACGCCGCGACGGAGGATGACCGCCCTTTTTCCCCTGCTGGCGTTCGGAACCGCTGGCTTCCCCCTCGCGCCGCCCGTCGGCACCGCACCCGCGCCACCCGCCAGCTCGCCTGCCACGCCGCCCCTCGACCCCGTGCGGGTCGTCGTCGAAACCGAGGTTGGCTCCTTCGAACTGGACGTCGACGTCGACCGAGCTCCCGTCACCGCCGGCAACTTCCTGCGCTACGTCGACGCCGGCCAGTACGACGGCGGCGCCTTCTTCCGCACCGTGCACGCGGCGAACCAGCCCAACGACTCGATCCAGATCGCCGTGGTGCAGGGCGGGCGCAACCCCGACTCGACCGCGGATCCCTTCCCCCCGATCCGGCTCGAACGCACCAGCGAGACCGGCGTCCTTCACACCGACGGTGCCGTCTCGATGGCGCGGGGAGGCCCCAACACCGCCACCCACAGCTTCTTCATCTGCATCGGCGACCAGCCGTCGCTCGACTTCGGGGGCCTGCGCAACCCCGACGGGCAGGGGTTTGCGGCGTTCGGCAGGGTGGTCGCGGGAATGGACGTGGTGCGCGCGATCCACGAAGCGCCCCACGAGGCGCAGAGGCTGGCGCCGCCGGTGCGGATCGTGAGGATGTACCGGAAGGGATGAAGATCGTCCGAGATCGCCGCGATCTCCTCGGCGTCCCGCCAGGCCCGTTCAAGGCGCCAGAGTTCGCCCTCCAGGGCTCGGCGTTCGTCCTCCTCGTGGACGGCCATTTCGAGGGCCCAGGCGGGTCGGCTTCGGCATCTTGTGAATCCAGCCGGGGACGCCGTTGACGTTGTAGCGTAGCGGTTCTCCCACAACTTCGCTCAGGAATGCATCGGCGTGCCCGTGGGCTTCGATCTGCGAAACGGCCCGCTTCACCTCCTCGGTTCTTCCACCGCCGAAGTTGATCAACCGCAGGATCGCGTTCATGGCGCGCCGCGCGTCCTCGCCTTCGAACCACTCGCGCTTGTCCGCCCAAAAGCGACCGCCCGGTTTCAGGTGTTTCCCCAAGTGGGTCTCGACACGGAACCCGATCTCGTCGTCTGCCGGGGCGACGCGGGTGGTCCTGCGAACCGCCTGACTCAGCGTCCTGACCTGCCCGTCGGAGTGCGCGAAGCGGGCGACCTGTTTCGACCGGTGCCACGATTGGATGAGACCTTGCGGCAGCATTCCCACGAATCCGGCCAAGAACCCTCCGAGAGCAACACTCGATGTGAACGCAACGCCGCCCACCCAAGCCACCCCAACGGCCGACCATGTAATGATGTGCCGCCTCCGCCTCCTCCCGAACTGGTCCCCGTACCGCCACGCCGCGAACTCGGGTCGCAGCGGCTTCCCGATCCTCACCAGCTCCAGTCCCTCCGCGTGCCGAGCCAGCCCTATGTTCTCGGAGGAAGTGCGGAGTTGGGTGTCCCTGAAGAGCCGCTCGCACGTTTCCACAGCCTCCCATCGCTCTTCCAGCGGAGTGAGGTTCCACCGCTCGCAGCTGCGACAGACCACCCATAGCCTCCCCTTCGCCGCGTCGAAGGCTAGGCGGCGACCGACCGGGAACTCCTCGACGACCTCGTTCGCGCCGAGCGACTTGTTGCAGAACATGCAGGTCGTGTACACGATCCGTGGCTACCGCCCCGGTGGCCCTATCGGCCGATCCGGCGGCCCCCCGAGCACGAAGTCGGCCCGGTGGTACAGCGTGCCCCGTTTCACCGTGAGCTGCACTGAGCGCAGGCTTGCCGCGCCGGCAAGGGGGTCCTCGCCCAGGAACACGATGTTGGCGTGCTTGCCGGGCTCGATGGTGCCGATGTCGTCCTCCAGTCCCAGTGCGACCGCGCCGTGCAGCGAGGCCGCCTTGAGAACGTCCAGCATCGGCATTCCCACCCCTTCGTGAAGGAGGCGGATCTCTTCGTGCAGGGCGGGGAAGGCGGAATCGGGCGGGGTCATGCCGTCGGTACCCGCCGCGATCATGACGCCGGCCTCGTAGGCGCGCCGCGTCAGGGCCATCGCGTCGGCCGTTTCGCACCGGGGCCGCACGCCGCGTCGCCGGCGGTCGATCGGCGGGGCGGGGCGGAGGTCGGGTTGCGGGATGGCGCGCGCGCTGTCGCTGGCTTGACCGGGTGGCCGTGCCCCGACGGTGTCGATCGCCGCCATGCGCCTCTGCCCGATCTGGACCACGATCCGCAGCGTCGCGTCGAGGACCGTGCTGTTGCGCCGCATGGTCGCGAACACCGAATCGATCGCCGGGTCGTCGAGATCGATGTCCACGAACCCCGATCGGCGGCCCTCCTGACCCTCGCGAAACACGTCGTCGGGGATGGCCGCGCTGCCGATGTCGCACACGTGGGACATGGAGCGCACTCCGGCGCGCGCGACCTCCAGCGCCCTGGCGGGTCCGATGTGGACGTGCGCCCACACGGGAATGCCCTGGCGGCTCGCCTCGGCCGCGATCCCCGCGACGAGTGCGCCATCGATTGCCGCGTAGGTCTTGATGCCGGTCGCCCACGTTCCCCGCGCCAGGGTCACCGCTTCGGCTAGTGTAGTGTCCTGAACAAATCATTGATTATCGTGTGACGGCCGGTTACCTTCCTCTTCATCATACACGGCGAGGAGAGGAGGGGCCATGCGGGTGGCAGTGAGGATCGAGCTGTCGGATGCGGACCGGCAGCGGCTGGAGCGGTTGTCGCGGTCGCGGAGTGCGGCGGTGCGTCTCAGAGAGCGGTCGCGGATCGTGCTGATGGCGGCGGGCGGGATGACGAACAAGGCGATCGCCGAGGCGATGGGCACCGACCAGAACAAGGTCGGCCGCTGGAGGCGGCGGTTCGCGAACGAGGGGCTGGACGGGATCGCGAAGGAGCGTCCCCGCGGGGGCAACCACGGGGGCAGGTCCACCGAGGCGCAGGCGGCGCTGAGGAGCGAGGTGATCCGGCTGACGACGCAGACCGACCCGCCGGACGCGACGCACTGGTCGTGCCGGTCGATGGCGCGGGCGGCGGGGACGACGCACAGCTTCGTGCACCGTGTGTGGCGGTCCTTCGGGCTGAAGCCGCACCTGGTGCGGACCTTCAAGGTGAGCACGGATCCGCGCTTCGAGGAGAAGCTCGCCGATGTGGTCGGGCTGTACCTGAACCCGCCCGACAACGCGGCCGTCTTCAGCTTCGACGAGAAGAGTTCGGTTCAGGCTCTGGACCGCACGCAGCCGGGCCTTCCGCTGAAGAAGGGCCGCGCGGGGACGATGACGCACGACTACAAGCGACACGGGACCACATCGCTCTTCGTGGCGCTGGACGTGGCCTCGGGCGCGGTGATCGGCGAGACGTACAGGCGCCACCGCCACCAGGAGGTGCTCAAGTTCCTGCGCAAGGTCGAAGGGACGGTGCCGAAGGACCAGGAGATCCACATCATCCTGGACAACTACGCGACGCACAGGCACGCCAGGGTGATGGAGTGGATCGAGCGGCAGAAGCGGGTCTTCCTCCACTTTACGCCCACCAGCGCATCCTGGCTGAACCTGGTCGAACGCTTCTTCTCCACACTGACCGACAGGCGGATCCGCCGCGGCGTCCTTCCACTCCGTGAACCACCTCGAACAGTGCCTCAAGGACTACATCAAGACGTACAACGAAGATCCCAGAGGTCCGTGTCTGCGGTGACCGACTGCATCCACGACACCGCGCCGGGCGTCTCCCCGGCCGCCGACGAGACCGTGCGCGGATCGGTGAAGAACTCGGGCCCCGCCATCAGCGCCGCGAAGTGCAGGTCGGGTGCGTCGATCTCCTTGACGAGGGACGCCCGCTGCAGGTCCATGAGCGACCGGACGTCGCCCGCCATGTCCCGCGCCGTGGTGATGCCTCCGTAGAGCTGGCGGTTGAGGAGGAACTCGGCCCGCGCGCGGTTGGCCATCGTGGCCACGTGCGTGTGCGACTCGATCAGACCCGGAATCGCGAACCACGCGCTCGCGTCGACCACCTCGGCGCCATCTCGCAGCTCGTCGCCCAGCTCCCCGACGGGCACGACGGCGACGATCTCCTCCCCCTCAACGATGATCGCCATGTCGGTTCGTGCACCCGAACCGGTTCCGTCCACGACGGTCGCGCCCTCGAAGACGATGGTGGCCCCTCGTTCCTGCACCTGGGACGCGCGGCCCTGTCCGGCCTGCGCCAGCTCGGTCGCCGAGGCCACCCCGGGAGCCATCGTCGCGACCCCCACCGCAGCTACCGTCCACCAGGTCATTGCGTCCTCGCCCTCTGCATTTGCGGACCGTGCGAAAACCGCGTGCGGGAATCGTCCCACGGCTCCCAGCGTCCATGACGATGGTCCCGCGATCGGGGGGCGGCAAGGATTGAAGGATGCCGTCCATCGCCATGCGGCCGACCGCCGTCCGCCGCCACGCTTTCGCCACGGGGAACATTTGACGTATACTTGTGGCTCGCCCGCCCAGCGGTGCCGGACCACCCGAACGGCACGGCAACGACCGCAGCGCGGACCGGATCACTGTGCAGGAGGTTTGCCGAGGTGTCATCTGCCGCGCACTTCAAGTTCGAGCGCGACATTGTCGAGATAGAGAGCCAGATCTCGCGGCTGCGCGAGATGGCGGGCAGGCGCGGGCTGGACGTCGCCGACGAGGTCAGGGTTCTGTCGGCGAAGCTCGATGTCCTGCGCGAGGAGACGTACCGCAATCTGGATCCGATGGAGCAGGTCCAGGTGGCCCGTCATCCCCGCCGCCCATACACGCTGGACTACGTCGACACGGTCTTTACCGACTGGTTCGAGCTGAAGGGGGACCGGCGCTTCCGCAACGACGAGGCCATCGTCGGGGGTTGGGCGCGCCTAGAGGGGCGGTCTGTCATGGTCATCGGACACCAGAAGGGCCGGGACATGAAGGAGAACCTGCGGCGCAACTTCGGAATGCCCCACCCCGAGGGCTACCGCAAGGCGCTCCGCCTGATGAAGATGGCCGAGAAGTTCGGCAAGGCCGTGGTCACGCTGATCGACACCCCGGGCGCCTATCCCGGCTTCGGGGCCGAGGAGCGCGGTCAGGCCGAGGCGATCGCGACGAACCTGCGCGAGATGGCGCGGCTGCGCGTCCCCACGGTGTCCGTCGTCATCGGCGAGGGGGGGTCCGGGGGGGCCCTGGCCCTGGGGGTGACCGACCGGATCCTGCTGCTGGAGCACTCGGTCTACTCGGTCATCTCGCCCGAGGGGTGCGCCGCCATTCTGTGGCGCTCCGCCGAGAAGCGCGCCGAGGCGGCCCGGGCCCTGCGTCTCACGTCGTCCGACCTTCTCAAGCTTGGCGTTGCCGACGAGGTGATCGCCGAACCGGCCGGCGGGGCCCACGCCGATCCCGAATCCACGATGGGCAGCGTGGCGGAAGCGCTGAACCGGCATCTCGACGAGCTCGACGGCTGCGACGCCGACGCGCTGATGGCGGCGCGCTGGGCCAAGTACGAGGCCATGGGCACGTGGCATGAGCCCTAGACGCGCGGTGCGAGGCCGAGACCGTCTTCGGGCTCCCCGGCGGGGCGAATAGCGATGCCGGGCTTTGCGGAGGTCGGCTTCAAGGGCACGCGCCGGGACTACTTCCGGTTCGACGGGCTTGATCTGGCGCCGGGGGACTGCGTCATCGTGCAGGCCGATCGCGGCGAGGATCTTGGGCAGGTCACGGCGGTGGGCAACATCGCCGAGCGCAAGTGTTCGTCCTCGGGCGGGTGCGCCACCCCCACGCCGACGCAGCGCATTCTCCGGCGTGCCGGGGACGACGAGGTTCGCCGCGCCAGGCACAAGGTGGAGGACGAACGGCGGGCCCGGCGGGAGACGCGCCGGCATGTGGCCCGCCACGGCCTCAAGATGAAGGTCACCGAGACCGAGTGGCAGTTCGATCGCCGCAAGCTGATCGTGTACTTCACCGCCGAGAAGCGGGTGGACTTCCGTGCGCTCGTGCGCGACCTGGCGCGCGCCTTCCGCACCCGTATCGAACTGAAGCAGATCGGCGTGCGCGACGAGGCCGCGCTGCTGGGGGGCGTGGGGCGGTGCGGGCGCGAGCTGTGCTGCTCGACGTGGCTCCCGGAGCTCAAGCCGGTAAGCCTGCAGCTCGCCAAGGACCAGAGCCTCTCCCTGAACCCGGCGCAGATCTCGGGGTGCTGCGGACGCCTCATGTGCTGCCTGATGTACGAGCACAAGAGCTACATCGAGGCGCGCCGCCGGTTCCCTCGCGAAGGGCGCACCCTCCGCACCGCACAGGGACGCGAGAAGGTCGTGAGCGTGAACATCTTCAAGGAAACGATCACCCTGCGGGACGAAGAGGGCGAAGTGCGCATCGTCGGCGTCGCCGAACTGAAGCGCGAGATGGCGTCGCGCCGGCGAAGCTGAGAGGAGACTGTATGTTGTCCGTCGCAAAGCGAGTCGCGCTCCCGCGTCCCCTGGCCATAATCGTCCTCGCTTCAGCCGCGCTGGCCTGTGGCGAAGCGCCGTCGGCCGACACCGCCTCCCCCGCGCTGGCCGCGATCGCCGAAGACGCGTGGCAGCGGCAGCTTGATGTCGACCTCCGGGCCCGGGCCCGCGAAGGACTCCCGCTGGATCGGCTTCCCATTCCCACGCTCGAGCGTGCCGAAGCCGACGCCGAGTTCAGCCGCGACGTCCTGGAGCGCCTTGCGGCCATCGACGTCGAGGCGCTGGATCCGGAGGACAGGCTCACCTGGGAGGTCCTGCATCGCGCGGCCTCGATGACGATCGAGCGTCTCGATCACTACTGGGTCGTCACCAACGTGCTGACGCCCTATTCCTCCGCGATCGGCACGCTGCGGCAGCTCTTCGCCATGGTTCCGGTCGCGGACGAGGCGGGCCGCGCCGACTACCTGTCGCTCCTCGGGCAGGTGCCTGCGGCGGTGGCCTTCGTCGAGTCACACGCGCGGGGCCAGATGGAGCGGGGCATTGTCGTGCCCGAACCCAACATGGATGCCGTGGTGGGGATTGTTCGTGCGAATTCCGCCCCGTTTTCCACCGGTCCCTTCGCGGTCGCGATGGCCCGCCTCGGGGCGGAGGGCGACGACCCGGACCCGGAGGGAGACGCGGCCCGCTTCCTGGCCGAGGCCGCCCGCATCGTGGACGACGAGATCAATCCCGCGCTGGACCGGCTCGCCGCCTTCTTGGACGGCGAGTACCGTGCGGCCGCCCCTCCCGAGGTGGGACTGTCGCGGCAGCCGGGCGGCGAGGCCGCGTACCGCCATCTCGTGCGGGCGCACACCACCATGGACATCACCCCCGAGGAGATCCACGAGATCGGCCTGCGCAACGTCGCCGAGCTCGAGGAGCAGATGCTCGCGATCCAGGCGCGGATCGGATTCGAGGGTTCGATCGACGACTTCCGCCGCTACATCCCGACCAACCCGGACTACTTCCCGAAGTCCGTCGAGGAGGTGCGGGAACGCTTCGACCTGCCTTCCCGGAGGTTCTTCGAGCGCGCGGACGAGTTCTTTCTCACCAAGCCCGAAGCCCCCTTCGGCGCCCGGCGGCTCAATCCCGCGCTAGAAGGCTCCCAGACCTTCGGCTACTACAATCCACCCACCCCGAACGACCCGGTTGGCTACTACAACTTCAACGGCTCCGATCTGGACAAGCGCAGCTGGCTGACCTACGCGGGCATCTCGCTGCACGAGCTGTTTCCCGGCCACCACTTTCACATCGCCCGCCAGTACGCGAACGAGGCCCTGCCCGCGATCCGGCGAAACGGGATGCACACGGCCTACACCGAGGGGTGGGGGATGTACTCGACCTTCCTGGGGATCGACTCGGGCTTCCTCGCCGACGACCCTCTCAGCGAGTACGGCGCCTACATGATGGAGATCTTCGTGGCCACCCGGCTCGTCGTGGACACGGGGATGAACCTGCTCGGCTGGACGCTCGAAGAGGGCCGCCAGTACATGCGCGACCACATCTTCGACTCCGAGACCCAGATCGCGAGCGAGTCGCTCCGCTATTCAACCGACCTCTGGGGTCAGGCGCTCGGCTACCAGATGGGCAAACGCGCGATCCTGGAGCTGCGCCGCAAGGCGGAGGCCGCCCTAGGCGACGACTTCGACCTGCGACGCTTCCACGAGGCCGTCCTGGGTCCGGGGTCGCTCCCCATGACCGTGCTGGAGAGCCACATCGACCGCTTCATCGACGCGGAGCTAGCGGCGGGGTCGGGGTCATAGTCCAGCGCCACGGCCCCATCGACGGTGCCCACGGCAGTCCTACCGCTCACCCGCCGTGTAGGCGTTAGTACGGTTTAGCCCGTAAACCGAACTAAGAGCATGACGTCTCCGCCACACTGGACAAGCGGCCACGCCCGGTACGATACTGCCAAGCCGGGATGGTCTCCGGCTGACTGAACGCCGACCAGCGCACGCCCCCCGCCCGGCCCGCCCGATCCCCCCAACACCCCAGCCCCCATGTCTACCAGTTCCCGTCCCGCCCGCGCGGCCTCCGGCGACGTCCACGTCGAATTCAAGGGCGTGGGCAAGAGCTACGATGGTCGCACGCTTGTCGTCGAGGACCTGAACCTGCGTATCCGCAACGGCGAGTTCGTCACGCTGCTCGGCCCGTCGGGGTCGGGCAAGACCACCATCCTCATGATGCTGGCGGGCTTCCAGGCGCCCACCACCGGCGAGATCCGGCTGGGGGATCGGCCGATCCAGGATCTGCCGCCGCGCCGGCGCGGGATCGGCATGGTCTTCCAGAACTACGCGCTCTTCCCGCACATGACCGTGGGCGCCAACCTCGCGTTCCCCTTGGAGGTGCGCGGCATGGGTCGCGAGGAGTGCCGCGAGAGGGTCGAACGGGCGATGCGCCTCGTGCGCCTGGAGGGGTTCGCGGACCGCCGGCCGGGGCAGCTCTCCGGGGGTCAGCAGCAGCGGGTCGCGATCGCGCGCGCCCTCGTCTTCGAACCGAGCCTGGTGCTGATGGACGAGCCGCTGGGAGCGCTCGACCGCAGCCTGCGCGAAGAGATGCAGTACGAGATCCGGCGGATCCACCGGACGCTGGCGGTGACGGTCGTGTACGTGACCCACGACCAGCAGGAGGCGATGGTCATGTCAGACCGGATCGCCGTGCTGAGGGGTGGCGTGGTCGAGCAGATCGCCGAGCCCGAAGAGCTGTACGAGGAACCCGAGCGCGCCTTCGTGGCCCGCTTCATTGGAGAGAACAACCAGTTGCACGGGCGCGTCGCGTCGGTGGTCAACGACGACGTTTGCGAGGTGGAGGTCGGCGACGAGCGCGTGCGCGCGCTGAGAGTCGCACCCTGTGCCAAGGGTGATGACGTGACCCTGTCGATCCGCCCCGAGCGCGTCGCGATCAACCCGGATTCGGGCCGCTACAGGAACGAGGTGAAGGGAAGGGTGGAGGACATGACCTTCCTCGGCGACCACCTGCGCATCCGACTGGCCGCGTGCGGCCGAGAGGACTTCATCGCCACGATCCCGAACATCCTGGGGCACGGCGGACTGCTCGAAGGCGACGCCGTTCGAGTGGGGTGGACCGTCAGCGACTGCCGTGCGCTAAACCACGAAAGGGCAACGACATGAGACATCTGAAGCGCGGGGCCGTGCCGGCCATCGCCGCGATCCTGTCCAGCGCCGCGTGCGGAGCGGATCCGCCCCGGTCGCTAACGACGGTATCGTGGGGGGGATCGTTCGCACGCGCGGTCAACGAGGGCGCGAACATCCCGTTCACCGAGGCGACCGGCATTCGCGTCGACGTCGAGGACTACAACGGCGGCCTCGCCCAGATCCGGGCGCAGGTGGACATCGGTGACATCCACTGGGACGTGGTCGACCTGGAGATCGCCGACGCCGTGCGCGGATGCGACGAGGGGCTCTTGGAGCCGATTGACATCAACTCGCTGCCCCCCGGGCCCGACGGAACGCCCGCGGCCGAGGACTTTGTGGCCGAGGGCCAGACCGAGTGCGGCGTCGGGATGTTGTACTGGTCCACGGTCTACGCCTACAACGCGGACAACATGCCTGGGGCCAGGCCCGCCACCATGGCCGATTTCTTCGACCTCGAGACGTTTCCCGGCCGCCGGGGGATGCGGCGCGTGCCGCAGGTGAACCTGGAGTTCGCGCTGATCGGCGACGGCGTTCCGCTCGACCAGGTCTACGCCATGCTCGACACGCCCGAGGGATTGGACCGCGCCTTCGCCAAGCTGGAGACGATCAAGGACGAGGTGATCTGGTGGGAGGCGGGCGCCCAGCCGCCGCAGATGCTGGCCGACGGGGAGGTGGCCATGTCCACCGCGTACAACGGCCGCATCTTCAACGCCCAGGTGCTGGAGGACCAGCCCTTCGTGATCGTCTGGGACGGGCAGCTGCTCGACGTGGGCCAGGTGGGGGTCGTGGCCGGGACGCCGCGGCTCGATCTGGCGCTGGAGTACCTGGCGTTCGCCACCAGCGCCGAGTCGCAGGCTCGGATCGCACGCCGCATCTCGTATTCGCCCATGCGGCGGTCCGGGGTGCCGCTGGTGACCACCCACGTGGTGGCGGGGGTGGAGATGGAGCCGCACATGCCGGCCAGCCCCGCCAACACGACGCGCGCGCTGCGCTACGACTGGGCCTGGTGGGTCGACAACCAGGACGAAATGAACGAGCGCTTCAGCGCCTGGCTCGCCCGCTGAACGACAGGTGGCGCGCGCGCAACTCCGGGCGCTGGGGCTGGTCGCCCCGCTCCTGATCTTCGTCGGGGTGACCTTCGTCGCGCCGCTGGCGACGATGCTCGTGCGCAGCGTCCACGATCCGGTCGTCGCCGACGCGCTCCCCGAGACGCTGGCGCTGCTCGACGCGTGGGACGGCCGGGGGCCGCCGCCGGAAACGGTCTACGCTGCGGCGGCCCGCGAGCTGGAGCGCGCCGGCACCGAGAGGACCGTGGGGCAGGTCGCCGGCCGCCTCAACCGGGTGGAAAGCGGCCTGCGCAGCGTGGTCACGGGCACGGCGCGGGGTCTGGCGCGGGCGAGCGGCCAGCCGGAGGAGCCTGACGCAGCCACCGCGCGCGACGCGATGGTCGCCCTCGACTCGGCGTGGGCCGACCCCGCGACCTGGCACGCGATCCGGACCACCGGCGACCGATTCACCTCGCGCCACTACCTCAACGCGGTGGACCTCCAGCGCCTGCCGGACGGCTCGGTGACTGCCCAGCCCGAGGAGCGGCGGATCTACCTGCGGCTGTTCTGGCGCACGCTGGCGGTCAGCGGGGTCATCACCCTGCTGTGCCTGCTGCTCGGCTACCCCATCGCCCACCTCATCGCGAACGCGCCACCCCGCCGCGCCAATCTGCTGCTGGTGCTCGTGCTGGTCCCCTTCTGGACCTCGCTCCTGGTCCGCACCACCGCCTGGATCGTGCTGCTGCAGACGCAGGGGGTGCTCAACGACCTGCTCGTAGCGATCGGACTCGTCAGCGACGACGGACGGCTGGCCATGGTCTACAACATGACCGGCACCATCGTGGCCATGACCCACGTGCTGCTGCCGTTCATGGTCCTGCCGCTGTACTCGGTCATGCGCGGCATTCCCACCGACCAGATGAAGGCGGCGGCCTCGCTCGGCGCGACGCCGCGACAGGCGTTCCTGCGCGTGTACTGGCCGCAGTCGCTGCCCGGCGTCGGTGCGGGGTCGCTCCTCGTGTTCATCCTGGCGATCGGGTACTACATCACGCCGGCGCTGGTCGGGGGCAGCGACGGGCAGCTCATCTCGAACATGATCGCGTACCACATGCAGACGTCGCTCAACTGGGGGCTGGCGGCGGCGCTGGGGGGTGTCCTTCTCGTCGGCGTGATGGCGCTCTACGTCCTGTACGACCGGCTCGTCGGCGTCGAGCGGATGGGACTCGGGTGATGGCGGCCACGCGCCCCGGAGCCGGCCGCTTGGCCTACCTGACCATCTGCACGCTCGTGTTCGTGTTTCTCGTGGCCCCGATTCTCGTCATCGTCCCCCTCAGCTTCAACGCAGAGCCCTACTTCACCTTCACAGAAGGGATGCTGCGCCTCGATCCCGACGCCTGGTCGCTGAGGTGGTACCGCGAAATCGTCGAGAACGAGGCCTGGACGGGAAGTCTGGTGAACAGCGCGGTGATCGGCGTCAGCGCCACGGTTCTCGCCACCGTTCTCGGGACGCTGGCCGCGCTCGGGTTAGCGAGCCCCGCGATGCCGGCGAGGCGTGCGATCATGGGGATCCTGATCTCGCCGATGGTGACGCCCGTGATCATCGCCGCGGCCGGGATGTTCTTCTTCTACTCGGGGCTGGGACTGGGGCAGACGCATCTGGGCATCATCCTAGCCCATGCGACGCTCGGCGTGCCGTTCGTGGTGGTGACCGTGACGGCGACGCTGGCCGCCTACGACCCCAACCTGAATCGGGCGGCGGCGAGCCTGGGCGCGGGTCCGTGGACGACCTTCCGGCGCGTGCAGTTTCCGCTGATCGCACCCGGCGTGATCTCCGGCGCGCTCTTCGCGTTCGCCGTGTCGTTCGACGAGGTCGTCGTCGTGCTGTTCATGGGGGGAATCGAACAGCGCACCGTCCCGCGCCAGATGTGGGCGGGAATCCGCGAGCAGATCAGCCCGGCGATCCTGGCCGTGGCCACGTTCCTGATCGCGTTCGCGGTGCTTTTGCTGTTGACCGTGGAGTGGCTGAGGCGGCGGGGGGAGTAGGGCCGGCCCCCCCACCGTTTCAGTTGTTCGGCGCGCCCGCCTCGATCCAGGCCCGGATAAGCGCGATCTCCTCCTCCGGCACGGGGTCGCCCTGCTCGGGCATGGTCCCGTCCACGATCATGTCCAGCAGGAAGCTGTTGGCGGGATCCCCGGCCTCGATGACCGTGCCGAACTCCGAGCCCGCCATGACGCGCTCGTACTCCAGCAGATTCAGGCTGACCTCGGTGCGGACCTCGCCGTTCTCGTCCTCGGCGCCGTGGCACTCGGCGCACCGCTGCCGGAAGATCGGCAGGATGTCGTCGGCGAAGCTCACGGTGTCCTGGCTCGCGGGCATGGCGAGGCGGGAATCCACGGACGGGGGCTCGTGGTCCGGCCCGAAGGCCCCCAGGCTGACCAGGACGGCCCCCGCAACCAAGGCTGCGGACGCACCCCGTGCCGTGTTCACAAGTCGTTCAGTTCTCATGGATGCTCCGAGGCGGTCAACCCAGCCCCTCGGCCTCCTTCATGAGCCGCAGGTGGGTCGCCGCCTGCGCGAGCCCGCCTTCGCCCTCGCCCCAGGATACCCGCCCGTTCCCGTCGGCGTCGGTGCCGTTCACGATGGCGTCGACCATCGCCGCGATCTCGTCGGCCAGCGCCTTGGCCGCGTCCATGTCCGTCGCCTCGGCCACGGCCGCCGCCTTCTCGGCGATGCCCTCGGCCCAGGTCGCCACGTTCCCGCAACTGGTTCCGACGTGGTTCGAGTGGGCCTTCACGGCGTCCGACGCGTCGTCCGACCCGCCGGCCATGCCGATGTGCTGGGCGCATCCGCTGGCCGCCCTGGCGAGCCCGTAGCCCTGGCCCGGCCCTCGCTCGGAGGTGGAGGGATCGATCGCGTGCAGCACGTGCACGATGTGCCGCTGAATCCCGGCCAGATCCTCGGAGCCCGCGGCGAGCCCGGCGTGCTGCGCGGCGACCTCCGCCTCGGCCTGGGCCGCGGTGAGGAGCCCGACGTTGTCCGGCGTGCCGTTGAACATGTCGCCGACGTGGCCGATGTGCCGGTGCGCGGCGCTCTGGGCCGATGCGGTCTGCGCCGCGGCCACGAGGACGGCGGTCCCCAGCGCCGCCGTGATGATCAGTTTCCCTTTCGCCATGCTGCTTCTCCTCGGTGTCGTGAGTTGATGGTGTTTGAGAGCGACGGTTTCGTCCACAGGAAATTCTCGTCGCGACAAGGTACGCATCTTTGCCGGACGGAGCCAGATGGGGGAGCACGCCACGCGGCCGCGGCGGGTCGCGCATGGCCACTGTCGCCGCGCGAACGCCGGCGCTACACTTGGCTCCAACCCCGTTTCGGATCCCACACTCCACCCCGGCACCGACGCCATGTCTCCCATCCAGCACCGCGCTTCTCTCGTCGCCCTGGCGGTGACGCTCGCCGCAACCCTCGCTGCCGCCGGATGCTCCGCGCCCGACCAATCCGACGCTCCCGCCGAGCCCGCCACCGACGCTTCGGCCCTCGCCCAGCTCCTTGCCGACGGCCAGGCGCTCTTCGGCGTCTTCTCGGGCCCGACCACCCGCGAGCAGGGCGCGCTCATGGGCCAGAATCGCGAACTCGACTTCGTGTTCTACTCCCTGGAGTCAGGTCCGTTCGACCTCGTGACAACCCGGCTCTACATGTCGGGGATCGCGGATGGGTCGGGCGACGATGCCCCGCATCCTCTCATCCTCCGGGTGCCGCCGATCCGGGACGGCGCGGACGCGGCGCGGACCAACGTCGCCGAGGCGCTGGCCGCCGGCGTGGCAGCGATCGTCTTTCCGCATGTCGAGTCGTCCGAGGATGCGGCCGTTTCCGTCTCGGCGATGGGTGACGAACTCTGGCCCGGCAACCCGGCGGGCTCGCTGCTGAGCATCCTGATCGTCGAGGACAGGGTCGCGGTCGAGCGCGTCGACGAGATCGTCGCGACCCCGGGCGTGAGCGTCGTCTTCGCGGGTCCGGGCGACCTGCGCCGCGCCTATGAGGGCGACATGGAGGCGGTCGAGGCCGCGATCCAGGCCGTGCTGGCCGCGTGCCGCGCCCACGGTGTCCCGTGCGGCATCACCGCCGGCGTGGACGACATCGCGGAGCGCATCGAGCAGGGCTTCCGCATGTTCATCGTGAACGACGCGGCCGCCGTGACGGCGGGAAGGGCGGCGGCGGGGCGGTAGGGGGTGTCCCGTTGGGGTCGTCGCGACCGTAGAGCCCGGGTGACGCGCTACTGCTGCCCGGGCGTCAGAATGCCTCGATCTGCTCTCTGGCCAACTCAACGAACCGCTCGGCCGCCCCGACCGCAGAGTTCGCCTGTTCCCGGCTGAATGCCATGAAGGGAACCGACCGCGATGAGCCGCTCGGATACCGGGCGTTCCTGTAGTATCCATCGAGCAAACGCGATTCGCTCTTCAGGGGAGACATGCCCGGAACACGGTCGGCGTAGCGATCCACCAGAAAGGCAACGGAGTTCTCCAACACAGTGCGGTCCCCAGCAAGGTGGGCGATCGCCTTGATGGCCTTTTCGGCGCTCTGCTGGGCCCAGAAGCACGCCTGGGAAAAGAACTCCTCGCTAAGTCCTAGGCGCGCCACCTCGAGGTCGTTCGCAGCCTGCTTCAGCCACCGGTGCGCTTGGTACTGGCTACTTGGCATGGCTCACCCTGCGGACATACCGCATCATCGCTTGAAGCGGTGATGCCTCACCCGAACACAGCAGTCCCTACCAAGCTAATCACACGCTGGGCGTCAGTTCGCCGAGCCGGCTAGGCCGGACATGACCGCTTGCTGATCATGTTGCTCCAGCCCGGGCGCTATCTTGGGCTCCTCCTCTGAGCAGCACAAACGGTAAGAGAGCGACCGCGATGGGCGAATCGAAAGGAAAACGAGATGCCAAGGCAGCAGTCATGGCAGCACGCAGACGACGTCCAGAGCTCTCGGCTCGTGCCCGCCTAGCCACGGTCGGCTTCGGCCTCGTATCGCCCGATCATCCCAAGCGCTTTCCGAAGATCATCGGCTCCGGTGTTTCTGTGGATCGTCGCGGAGTCATCTTGACGGCTCGTCACGTGGTGCTGGATTTGGAGGCAATCGTGATGAAGGAGGGACGTCTGGGGCGAAGTGCAGCACCCGCGGTGATCGTTTCGGCACGGCCACAACGGTCAACGGTACTCGGGAAAGACGGAAGGGAGTCCGAAGAAACCGTGACAATAGACCATACGACGGTGAGAATCACCGGCTCCGCCGTCAGCGCACATCACGACATTGGGGTGGTCGGAATCGAAGGCGAATGCCTGCCACAGCGCCACATGAGGGTAAATAGCGGTGCCGCTCCCCAAGAAGGAGATCCGATAGCAACCTGTGGATGGCCATACGGTTCAGAGCTTTATCCCGACGGACCTCGCTTCAGTTCGTTTCTGATGGGGCACGTGAGTGCGGTCGTCCCTCACCCCGAATTAGATCCCCGCTCGCGAATGCACTACCTGACGCAGTTGCCAGTCAACCCTGGCAATTCTGGAGGCGGCGTCTTCGACCCAGATACAGGAGAAGTCTTTGGGGTCGTTAGCGGTCGCTTGGAGGTCGGTGGCATCCCTACGGGTCTGTCCATCGTCGTACCCGCGTATCATGTTGAGCCGCTCGTGGAAAGAATGGCCGAAGCCTTGGCGAGTGGCTAGCTTAAGTCGTCCACACGTAGGGCAACACAGGAGGAGAGAGATGGACCGTCGCGAGGATTGGATTGAGATCGATCTGAGTTCGGAAAGCTATGAGACGCGTTCGGTGACCAGCACCTTCAGCCGCAAGGATGTCCACACGGATCGCGGAACGCGCATGCTCGAGAGGATGCAGAGGCCACTGCCTGCTCGGGAGCGGGAGCACGCCCTCCGGCGCTCAAAGACGTTCGCCCACCTTCCTACGCCTTGAGCATTTCCCGCAGCTTTCCCAGCGCCGCCGCCGAGTTCGCAGCCATCACCGACCCGGGGGTCGCTTCGACCGATCCGCCCTCGACGCGCTCGACCGCGCCGCCGGCCTCGGTCACCAGCAGGATGCCCGCGCCGAAGTCCCATGGACCGAGCCTGGACTCCCAGAAACCGTCGAGGATGCCGTTGGCGACGTAGGCCAGGTCGATCGCCGCAGCGCCCGTTCGGCGCACGCCGGAGGTGTTCCGCAGCGCCCGGTCGAGCTGCCGCAGGTAGGGGTCCATGAGGTCGTGGGCCTTGAAGGGGAAGCCGGTTCCGAGCAGGAACGCGCGCATGTCGGCGGTGCGGCTGACCCGGATCGGCTCGCCGTTCTCGCGGGCGCCCCGTCCTCGCGCCGCCGTCCACACCTTGCCGAGCGCCTGGGCCTCCACGGCGGCGGCGAGGGGGCCGTCGGCGTCCCAGACCGCGACGGAAGCGGCGTGGAATGGGTGCCCGTGCATGAAGTTGGTCGTGCCGTCGAGGGGGTCGACGAGCCAGGTGTGACCGACCTGCGCGGCCCCGGCGTCCTGGCCGCCCTCCTCCTCTGCCATTAGCGCGTGGTCCGGGTGCCGCGTGCGGATCACGGCCAGGGCCGCCTGCTGGGCCGCCATGTCCACGTCGGTGACGAAGTCGTTGTGCGATGTCTTCGCGTCGACCCAGCGCTGGCCGCCGCTCCGGGCCGCTGCCGCGTGGACCCGCGCCGCCGCATGTGCGGCTTCGGTGGCCGTGGCGAGGAGCGGCTCGGCGGCGTCCGAGCGGTTGCCAGCGGTCCGTGCGCGCACCGGGGCGGAGGAGGCGGGAGTCATCCTTCCGGCTGGTTCAGTCATTGCAGAGATTCCGTTTGGGGAGCGCCCGCGCCCCGGATCGCCGCACTGGATCACCTGCAATCACATCCAAGGGTCGAACTGAGGGCCGGGCTACGCTAACTTACCTTGGCTGTGCCCGGAAGCAGCCCCCATCCCACCCCGCAACGAGAACCCGTCCGCCCACATGGCACGTCCCTCGCGCGTCTACTCAGGCATCCAGCCGACCGCCGTCATGACCATCGGGAACTACTTCGGCGCGGTGAAGAACTGGGTGCAGCTCCAGCACGAGCGGGAGTGCGTCTACTGCGTCGTGGATCTGCACGCGCTCACGGCGCCCGATGGCGCGGGCGAGCTGCGGCACTCGTCGCGCGAGATGTTCGTCAGCCTCCTCGCGGCCGGGATCGACCCCGACCGGACCACCGTGTACATCCAGTCCACCGTGCCCGAGCAGACCGAGCTCTGCTGGCTCCTCGCCACCCTGACCTCGCTCGGCGACCTGAGCCGGATGACGCAGTTCAAGGAGAAGTCGGTGCTGCTGAAGGTCGGCGATTCCGACGACGACGGATCGTTCGTTTCGGCCGGCCTGCTCTTCTACCCCGTGCTGCAGGCGGCCGACATCCTGGCCTACAGGGCGGGGTGCGTGCCGGTGGGACAGGACCAGGCCCAGCACCTTGAGCTCAGCCGGGGAATCGCCCGACGCTTCAACCGCCGCTTCGGCTTTCTCTTCCCCGAACCCGACACGCTTCTCACGCACGTGCCGAAGGTGATGTCCACCGCCGACCCGACCCGCAAGATGAGCAAGAGCCTCGGTCCCAAGCACTACATCGGGGTCTTCGAGGAGGAGGCGTCGGTGCGCAGGAAGATCCGCTCGGCGGTGACGGACTCGGGGATGACGCCGAGCGGCGAAGTCAGCCCCGGGATCGAGAACCTTCTGACCCTGCTCGCCGCCTGCGGCCACGAAGACGACGCCCGGCAGATGCGCGACGACTACTTTGCGGGTACACTTCGCTACGTCGACCTCAAGGGCCGGACGGCCGATGCTCTCGTGGCGCTCACCACCGAGATGCGCGAACGCCGGGCCGATGTGCTCCGTCGCGAGGCGGATCTGGACGGGCGCATCATGGAGATGGCCGAGAGGGCGCGCGCGATGGCGGGCGAAACCCTGGCACGGGCCCGCGAGCTCATGGGCATCTTTCCTCCGGGAACGGCCCACCCCACCACCTGAACCGAAACGGACATGAAGCAGACTCCCATCGACATCGGCGGCGTGATGATCCCCGCGACCACCCCATTCGACCCGGTCACCGGCGAGGTTGACCTGGTGGCGCTGCGCGAGAACGTCCGCAGGTGGGCGACCACCGGCGTACGCGGCCTCGTGATCGGCGGATCGACCGGCGAGGCCGTGTTCCTGGACGAGGACGAGCGCGACAGATGCTGGGACGTGGTTGCCGCCGCCCTCCCGGACGACATGCTGCTCGTGGCAGGCACCGGTGCCGAGTCGCTGCGCACCACGCTCCGCCTCACCCGGATGGCGATCGCGCGTGGCTGCGACGCGGTGCTGGTGCAGCCTCCCGCGTTCTACAAGGGCGCGATGACGCCCGCGGTGGTGCGCGACCACTACCTGGCCGTGGCCGACGCGTCGGAGGTTCCGGTGATCCTGTACCAGGTGCCGACGCGCTTCAGCACCCTGGACTTCCCGACGGGGCTGATCGCCGAGCTGTCCACGCACGAGAACATCGTCGGGATCAAGGATTCGCGCGGGAAGCTGGAAACGGTGGCCGATCTCGTCACACATGCGCAGCGCGGCTTCCAGGTGCTGGTCGGGAGCGGGGCGCTGCTCTACGCGTCGCTGGAGATCGGTGCGGTGGGCGGGATTCTCGGCGTGGCCAACCTCGCGCCGCGCGAGTGTGCGCAGGTGTGCGACCACTTCGCCGCAGGGGAGATGGCGACGGCGGGCGCGCTGCAAAAGCGGATCGGCGCGCTGCACAACTCCGTGGTCGGCGGCATGGGGGTGGCCGGGGTCAAGCACTCGCTGGAGCTGCTGGGATACCACGGCGGTGCGCCTCGGCCCCCGTTGAAGCCGCTGGCGGAGGCCCGCCGCGAGGAGGCGGCCGAGTGTCTGGCCAGAGCGGGCCTGCGGGTCCGGGGAGCGCTGGCGCACGCGTGACGGGCGCGGGACTGAAGGGCGTGGAGCCGACGAACACGAAGCTGAACACGAGCGCGCTGAGGGGATCCTGCACCGTCGTCGTCGGATGCCAGTGGGGCGACGAGGGCAAGGGCAAGGTCGTCGACGTGCTCGCGGGCGATGTGGACGTGGTGGCGCGCTACCAGGGTGGGGCGAACGCGGGGCACACCGTCCGCCTCGGCGACCGCGAGTTCATCCTGCACCAGGTACCCTCGGGAATCCTGCACCCCGAGAAGCGATGCCTGCTCGGGAACGGCGTCGTGGTGGATCTGGAGCAGTTCTTCGGCGAGATCGATCGACTGGTCGAGCGGGGCGTCGACCCGGCCGGCCGCGTGGGGGTGAGCACCCGCGCCCACGTCGTCTTCCCCTATCACATGGCGCTCGACAACGCTGCCGAGGAGGCCGCCGAGCGCAAGATCGGAACCACGGGGCGGGGCATCGGTCCCGCCTACGAAGCGAAGACCGGGCGGCGCGGGGTCCGCATCGCCGACCTGCTCGACCGGCGCCGGGGCGCGAAGAGGGTGGCGGCGGGCATCGAGTGGGCGCGCGAGAGACTGATCGAGCTGGGAGCCGATCCGGGTCTTGCCGGCACGGTGGACGAGGCCATGAGCGTGGCTGGCCGCGTTCCGTCGGTGGCCGCCGATGTGGGGGACGAGATCGCCCGCACCCTCGCTGCCGGGAAGCGGGTACTGCTCGAGGGTGCCCAAGGCACGGCCCTGGATGTAGACCACGGCACCTACCCGTATGTGACCTCGTCCAACACCACCGCGGGCGGCGCGGCTGTGGGTGCCGGCATCGGTCCCACCGCGATCGACTCCGTCATCGGCGTGGTGAAGGCCTACACCACCCGGGTCGGCAACGGGCCGCTCCCCACCGCCTTCGACCCGGCCATGGACGAACGCGTGCGCCAGCTCGGGGGCGAGTTCGGCGCGACCACCGGCCGTCCGCGCCGATGCGGCTGGTTCGACGCCGCGGTCGTGTCCTACGCGGGGCGCGTCAACGGGCTCACCGGGATCGCGGTCACCAAGCTGGACGTGCTCGACACCCTCGCCGAGATCAGGGTCGCGACCGGATACCGCCTGCGCGACGCAGCCGACACGCCCTTCCCGGCCTCCGCCTGGGAGCTGGAGGAGGTCGAGCCCGTCTACGAAACGCTGCCGGGCTGGCAGTCGCCCACCACCGAGGCGCGCCGCCTGCGCGACCTCCCGCGCAACGCCCGTGCATACCTGCACCGCATCGAGGAGCTCGTCGGGACGCCGATCGCCATGGTGTCGGTGGGAGCGCGGCGCAGCCAGGTGATCGTGGAGCCGTGAGGCGGGGACCCCTGTCGTTGAATCTCGCTCCCATGGTGGCTATGATTAACGGCTGTTCCGCCTTCACTGCGGACACCGATGTTTGAAGACCTGAGCAGGAAGCTGGACGGGGTTCTGGGGCGCTTCCGCCAACGCGGGCTCCTCACCGAACCCATGATCCGGGACGGGCTGCGCGAAGTGCGACGCGCCCTGCTCGAAGCCGACGTGAACTTCAAGGTCACGCGCTCGTTCCTGAACCGGGTGGGCGAGAAGGCGATGGGCGAACGGGTGCTCAAGTCCGTGTCGCCCGGCCAGCAGATCGTCAAGATCGTGCACGACGAGCTGGCTCTCCTGATCGGCGGGCAGGGCGAGACCGAGTTGCTGTGGTCGTCCGCGCCGCCCACGGTCATCATGCTCGTGGGGCTGCAGGGGTCCGGGAAGACGTCGACGGCGGCGAAGCTCGCCAAGCGCCTCACGCGGCAGGGCAGGCGCACGCTGCTGGCAGCATGCGATCTGTATCGACCGGCGGCCGTGGACCAGCTGCGGGTGCTGGGAAGGCGGGCCGGAGTCCCGGTGCACCACGAGGAGGGGGCCACCGATCCAGTCGAGGTGGCCCGCGCCAGCCAAAGGCGAGCGCGCCAGATGAAGGTTGCGGCCCTCGTCGTCGACACCGCCGGCCGGCTCCAGATCGACGAGCCGCTCATGGACGAGCTCGCCAGGATCAGAGATGCCCTCGACCCGCGCGAGATCCTGCTGGTGGCCGACGCGATGACCGGGCAGGAGGCGGTGCGGATCGCCGAGGGCTTCGACAGGGTACTCGGCGTGACCGGGTTCGTGCTGGCGAAGATGGACGGCGACGCGCGCGGCGGAGCGGCGCTCTCGATCCACGGCGTGACGGGCAAGCCCATGAAGTTCGTCGGGACGGGCGAGGGGATCGACGCGCTGGAGGCGGTGGATCCGCACCGGATCGCGGGCCGCATCCTCCAGAAGGGCGACGTGGTCGGGCTGGTGGAGCGGGCCCAGGCCGTCGTGGACACCGGCGAGGCCGCGGCGATGCACGAAAAGGTGCTGGGCCAGGGCCGGTTCACTCTGGAGGACTTCCTCGTCGCCATGCGGCAGGTGCAGAAGATGGGGCCGCTCGATCAGTTGCTGAAGCTGATCCCCGGCGTGCCCCGCGGCCTGTCCGCCAACGACGTGGACCCGAAGAAGATGAAGCACATCGAGGCCATCATCCTGTCGATGACCCCCGATGAGCGCCGCCGTCCGGAGATCCTGAACGGGTCGCGCAGAAAGCGGATCGCCCGCGGAAGCGGCCGGCCCGTGGCCGAAGTGAACCGCCTCATGAAGCGGTTCGCGGAGATGGAAAAGATGATGAAGAAGATGAAAGGGCTCATGCCCTCCTTTAGACCCTGAACGCGAAAACGAGAAGATGTCCGTAAAGATTCGCCTCCGGCGGATGGGAAAGAAGAAACAGCCCCACTACCGCATCGTGGTTGCAGACAGCCGTTCCCCTCGCGACGGCCGGTTCGTCGAAAACGTGGGGTACTACAATCCGGTTCCGGATCCCGCCCTCCTGAAGGTGGACCTGGAGCGGGTGGACTACTGGCTTGGCGAGGGTGCGATCACCTCGCCCACGGTCGGCAATCTGGTGTCGAAGGCCCGTGTCGGAGGAGACGAGAGCGTCGCGCTGGTGAAGCCGGCGACGGCCTCGACCGGCGAGGCCGAGTCGGATTCGGCCGCGGAGGAAGAGGTCGCCGAACCGGACGCGGCCACCGACGCTTCGCCTGGCGACGGCTCCGATGAGGGTGCGTCCGCACCCGCTTCCGAGGCAGCCGCGCCAGCAGCAGCCCCCGAGTAGCGCCGCTCCGCCGCGATGGCGGGTGGTCATCCCCCCTTCCTGGTCGTCGGGCACCTCAACAAGCCCCACGGCAGGAAGGGCGAACTCTTCGTCTGGCCGCTGACCGACTACCCCGAGAGCCACTTCGCTCCGGGGCTGGTCCACCTTCCCGGCGACGACGCAGCCGAGGAGCCCTCGGAGTCCTTCCCTCCGCTGACCGTCGAAGCCGTGCGCCCCTACCGCAGGGGGTTCCTGGTCAAGTTCGCGGGCGTCGACGACCGCACGGCCGCCGAGTCCCTCCGCGGCCTCTACCTGCTGCGCCCCTTCGAGACGATCGATGACCCCGCCGCGGGCGAGGTCTTCTACCACGAGCTCCTCGGGGCCGCGGTCGAGACGCTGGACGGCACCCTTCTCGGCGCGGTCTCCGAAGTCTTCCCCCTCAAGCCGTCCGATCTGCTGCAGGTGACGGGCCCCGCAGGCGAGGTCATGATTCCGTTCACCCGCGAGTTCGTCGTGGACTTCGACGCGGAACGGCGCCGGCTGGTGGTGGACCTGCCACTCGGCTTCCTCGAGCCACCACCCGGTTCGGACCAATGATCACGATCAACATCGTCACCATCTTCCCGGAGTTATTCGCGGCCCCGCTGGCGGCGAGCATCCCGGGACGCGCGGCCCGGGCGGGCCTGGTCGAGTACACGGTGACGGACCTGCGCGACTACACCCACGACCGGCATCGCACAGTCGACGACGCGCCCTACGGTGGCGGCGCGGGAATGGTCATGAAGCCGGAGCCCTTCTTCGAGGCCATGGACGACCTGCGTCCCGCGGGGCCCATCGTCCTCCTCTCCGCCCGCGGCCCGCGCTTCCGTCACGACGACGCGGTGCGGCTATCGCTGGAGCGCGAGGTCACCCTCCTCTGCGGACACTACAAGGACGTCGATCAGCGGGTCGCCGACCACCTCGCCACGGAGGAGATCTCGATCGGCGATTTCGTCCTGTCGGGGGCGAGATCGGCGCGCTGACGATCACCGACGCGGTTGTGCGGCTGCTGCCCGGAGCGCTGGGGGATCACGAATCGGCGTCGAGCGACTCGTTCTACGAGGGCGACGTGGTGTCGGCGCCGTCCTACACCCGGCCGGCCGAGTATCGCGGCCTGCGCGTTCCGGAAGCGCTGCGCGGCGGCGACCACCGCCGCATCGAGGAATGGCGCCGCGCCGAGTCGGAGCGGCTGACCCGGAAGCGGCGGGGGCGATAGGACCCGGAGCGCGGCCCTCGGCGCGGCGGTCGCGTCCCCAATGGCAGTTGATCCGCGGTGCCGCCTTCCATTCGAATTATGAGTTGACTAGGTTTATCTGACCAGACCAAGGAGAAGGCGATGCGCGTCGTCAACATCTACCAGGCCAAGACCCACCTGTCCCGGCTCGTTCGCGAGGCCGCTCAGGGAGACCCCTTCATCATCGCGCGTGCCGGCAAGCCGCTGGTGAAGGTCGTTTCGCTCGATGCTCCCACCTCGGCCAAGAGGGGGCGGACGGGATTCCTCGCCGGACGAATCACCGTGCCGGACGATTTCGACCAGATGGGTTCCCGCGAGATCAGGTCCATCTTCGAAGGGGACTGATGACCGTGATGCTCGACACCCACGTGCTGCTCCGGGCTGCGGGGGATCCCGCCAAGCTGCCGCCAGAGACGCTGGAGCTGCTGGAGGATCCAGCGGTGGAACTCGTCTACAGCGCCGCATCCATATGGGAAGTGGCCATCAAGAGCGGATTGGGGCGAGGCGACTTCACGGTGGACCCGCGTCTCCTGCGACGCGGCCTTCTCGAGAACGGCTACACCGAAATGCCGGTGACGGGCTCGCACGCCGCCGCCGTGGACCGGTTGCCACCGATCCATCGGGATCCGTTCGACCGCATTCTGGTGGCACAGGCGCTCGTCGAAGGCCAGACCCTGCTCACCGCCGACGAGGTCGTTGCCCGCTACCGTGGTCCCGTCAGGCTGATCTGACCATCGGCGCACTTCCAGTGCAGCCCGACTTCCGATATAATTCACGGCTGCCAAGCGAACTGTGGCGAAACGGTAACGGCTGAGACGAGGAGTCAGGTCATGGCGGATATCCTGCACCAACTCGACATGGAACACGTCCGCGACGACCTTCCTGACTTCGCTCCGGGGGACACCATCAAGGTTCTCTACCGGGTCCGCGAGGGACAGAAGGAGCGAATCCAGGTCTTTCAGGGCGTCTGTCTCGGGCGCCGGGGCTCTGGAATGGGCGAGACGTTCACGGTTCGCAAGATCTCCGGCGGGGTCGGCGTCGAGCGCGTCTTCCCGGTGAACGCCCCCACGGTCGGCGGAATCGAGATCGTCCGGCGGGGCAGGGTGCGCCGTGCGAAGCTGTACTACCTGAGGGGATTGCGCGGCAAGGCGGCCCGGATCAAGGAAAAGCGGGTGCAGCGGCCGAACTAGGGCCCCCGCCTGCCAGGCCGCCAAAGGGGCCGAGGCCAGGCCGCGAGGGGCTCGATGCCGGATTCTGGGCAGGCCGCCGATCCGCTCGAATACGAACGTGGGCTGTGGCGGCGCGGCTTTGCCCGCGTGGCCGGAGTGGACGAGGTGGGTCGCGGACCGCTTGCGGGGCCGGTGGTGGCCGCTGCGGTCGTTCTGCACGAAGACGTGAGGATCGACGGCGCGGCCGATTCCAAGACGCTCGGCCGCGAGGAGCGCGGCGAACTGGCCCGGGAGATCCACGAGAGGGCGGCGGCGGTGGCGATCGGGGCCGCTTCGGCGCGGGAGATCGACCGCGTGAACATTCTGCGCGCGACCGCGCGAGCGATGAACCGCGCTCTGTGCCGTCTACCGTGCGAGCCGGACCATGTGGTGGTGGACGGGCTGCCGGTACGCGATCTGGAATGGGAGCACGATGCGGTGGTCGGCGGCGATGGCCTCGTGCATTCGATCGCCTGCGCTTCGATCGTGGCCAAGGTGTGCCGCGACCGCCTCATGACCCGTCTGGCCGCCAGGTATCCGGGCTACGGGTGGGAGCGGAACATGGGCTACGGAACCCGGCAGCATCGGGACGCGGTGCGCAGATGCGGGCTCACGCCCCACCATCGAACCAGCTTCGGGCTGCTCCAGCTGGAGCTGTCCCTGGAGGAGGATCCGGCGGCGCGGTGACGCCGTGATGCCGTTCGCCGGTGCGCCGCGTTACTTTTCGGGCGAGCCGGTAGCTCAGTTGGTAGAGCAACGGACTTTTAATCCGTAGGTCCTGGGTTCGATCCCCAGCCGGCTCATGCTGGGTGGCGTATGGGGTCAGGTGCGCTTACTGTTGCCCGCGACAAGACTCGCTCGCAATGCGTCGACTCCACACAACCCTTCGGAGGTCCCCATGCGTTCTTCTCCCTTCCGGCCGGCTTGGCTGGCACTCTGGTCGTTCGCGCTGATCGGTGTGCTCGGCTGCCAGCTCCCCGCAGCGGACGCCGCCGCGCAGGACATTCAGGTTCAGGGCGAGGACCCCGGTCTGGAGCTCCTGGCCGCCGAGGTCGCCCGGCTCGCGGAACAGGCGCAGGGGCGGGTGGGCGTCGCGGCCTACCACTTGGAGACGGGACGCGGGATCACGCTGAACGGCGAAGAGCTCTTTCCGATGGCGAGCACCTACAAGGTGCCGGTCGCGGTGCAGATCCTCTCGATGGTGGATCGTGGCGAACTCGGGCTCTACGACCTCATCGAGATCGACCAGGGCGACGTCTACGTCACCGCGAGCGCGATCAGCGACCTGCTGGACGACCCGGGGCTGCAGATCTCGGTGCACAACCTGCTGGAGTTGATGCTGCAGATCAGCGACAACATCGCGACCGACGTCCTGATGGCGGCGGCGGGCGGTTCGCAGGCCGTGACCGCGCGCATGCGGGAGGTCGGAGTCGAGGGGATCCGGGTCGACCGGCCCACATGGGCGCTCATCGCCAACTGGCTGGGCGCTCCCGACGTGAGCGAGGACAACCAGATCGACCCGGCGGACTACGAGGAGCTGCTGCGGGCGCCGAGAACCGACGCGAGCGTCGCTGCCAACAACGCCAACTTCAATACCGACCCGCGCGACACGTCCACGCCGGCGGCCATGTCGATGCTGCTCCGGCAGATCTGGAACCGCGACATCCTCTCGGAGGACAGTTCGGCGCTGCTCGTCGACATCATGTACCGGTGCCAGACCGGCGAGGCGCGGCTCAAGGGCGTGCTGCCTGCCGGGACCGAGGTCGCGCACAAGACCGGCACCATCGGGGAGACGACGAACGACGTCGGGATCATCGATCTGCCCGACGGCGCGGGACACGTGGTGACGGTCGTGTACGTGAAGCAGTCGGAGGTCGAGATCCCGGACCGGGAAGCGGTGATCGCGCAGATCGCGCGGGCGATCCATGACTACTTCGTGTTCAATCGGGGGTAGGCTTGGAGCACGTGCGTAAGGACTACTTTGCTGTCGCGTGTGCGCTGGTTTGCGCGTTCGGCCCGGCCGGCGCGACCGCCCAACCCGCTCCGCTTGGCGGCCTCGACGAGTACATCGCCGCTGCGATGGAGGTCTGGGAGGTCCCCGGGCTGGCGATCGCGGTGGTTCACGACGGGCGCACGGTGTACGAGCGCGGCTACGGGGTGCGAGATGTCACGACGGGGGAGCCGGTCGACGAGCATACCCTCTTCGCGGTGGGGTCGACCTCGAAGGCGTTCACCTCCGCCGCGCTGGGGATGCTCGTGGACGAGGGTCGGCTCGGCTGGGACGACCGCGTCATCGACCACATTCCCTGGTTCGAGATGTACGACGCCTACGCGACGCGCGAGCTCACGGTCCGCGACCTCCTCACCCACCGGAGCGGCCTGGCGCGAGGCGATGCGGTGTGGTCGCGCTGGCCGCACGACCGTGACGAGATCATCCGCCGGATCCGCTACCTGACACCCACCCGCAGCTTCCGGGGCGCCTGGCAGTACCAGAACCTGATGTTCCTGACCGCGGGCGAGGTGGTTCGCTCGGTGTCGGGGATGAGCTGGGATGACTTTGTCGCCGAGCGCATCTTCGCGCCGCTGGGAATGTCGCGCAGCGTGACCTCGACCAATCCGCTGGCCGGGATGGAGAACGTTGCGTCGCCACACGTCCCGGTCGACGGGGAACCGACGCCCGTCGCGCACAAGAACATCGACAATGTGGGTCCCGCCGGCTCGATCTATTCCAGCGTGTCGCAGATGGCCCGCTGGGTGGCGCTTCACCTCGAGAGTGGCGTCCACGGGGGAGCGCGGCTGGTGAGCGACAGCGTGATGGCCGAAATGCACTACCCGCAGATGGCGATCCAGGCCGATGCGCCGGAAAACCGTCTGCACTCGCGCGACGCGGTCATGAACTTCAACGCCTACGGGTTGGCGTGGTGGGTGCTCGATTATCGCGGTCGCAAGGTGGTCGATCACGGCGGCGGGATAGACGGCATGCGCGCGCATGTGGCCTTCATGCCGGAGGAGGGCGTGGGGATGGTGGCCCTGTCGAACGCGCGCCCCAACAACCTGATCGTGGCGCTGATGTACCGGGTGTTCGACCACTACCTGGACGGGGGCGTGGGGCCGGAGTCGGCTGACTGGAGTACCTTCATGCTCGCCGAGATGAACGAGGGCGAGACACGCGCGGCCGAGGCTCGGCGCACGTTGGAGGCGAACCGCGCGGCAGGCACGTCGCCATCGCGGCCGCTGTCCGAGTATGCGGGAGCGTACGAGGAGCAGTACCACGGCGTGGTGGACATTCTGTACGAGGACGCGGGGCTTCGCCTGAGCCTGGGCGGCAAGACGACCGGCCGCCTCGAACACTGGCACCACGACGTGTTCCGGGTGGTGCCTGACAACCCGGCGAACCCCGACCTGTTCCTGACGTTCACGGTCGGGGCCGACGGGGTCGTGGGTACGCTGCAACTCGGGGAGCTGGGGAACTTTGCGAAGAGGTAGCTTCCACGGCGCGGTTGCGCTCGCACTGCTGCTCGCAGGACCTGCCGCGCTTTCCGGCCAGGCCGCTGCGGATGCCTCCGAGGCGCGGGACCGGATCGCCGGACTGGCCGACTACATCGAGCGGTCCATGCCCGACTGGGATCTGCCCGGGCTCGCCGTCGGGGTCGTGTACCGGGACGAGGTGATCTTCCTCGGCGGCTTCGGGGTCAAGGAACTGGGACGGGACGACCCCATCGACGCCGAGACGCTCTTCCAGATCGGGTCGGTATCCAAATCGTTTGCTGCGGCTGCCGTCGGGGCCCTGGTGGACGACGGCCTGGTGGACTGGGACGACCCCGTCGTCGAGCACCTCCCGTGGTTCCGCGTGAAGGACCCGTGGATCACGCGCAGCATGACGATCCGCGACATCCTGTCGCACCGTTCGGGCATGCCCGGAGACGCGTACCCGGTGCTCGCGGTGATGGATGCACGCGAAGCGGCGGAGCGACTGCGCCTGCCCGACAACCAGGCCCCGCTCAGGCAGGGCTACCGTTACAGCAATCAGGGGTACGGTGTGGCGGGACTGGTGGTGGAGGCCGCGAGCGGAATGACGTGGGGCGACTGGGTGCGGCAGCGGATTTTCGCGCCGCTGGGAATGGACAGGAGCGCCGCGAGCCCCCACGAGGTGTGGGGCGATCGCTTCGTGGCCACCGCCTTCCTGGGTGCCGCGCCGGCCGGCACAGTGAGTATCGCCGACGCCCCGGGGCTGAACGTCGCGATGCCCCACGGGGTGGCCCGGGACGGGTCGCGGCGCGTGCTGTCGTGGCAGTCGTACGACAGCATGCAGGCGGCCGGCAGCGTGGTGTCAAGCGTTGCGGATCTGGTGAAGTGGATCCGCATGCATCTGGGCGGTGGCCGCCTGGACGGGGAGGTCGTGATGCAGGAGGCGACCATCGCCGAGATGCACGCGCCCCAGGTTCGCATGGACCAGTCGATCTCGTTTGACGGCCAGGAAGGCTCGTACGGCCTGGGTTGGAGCCTGACATCGTTCGAAGGACGCCGGCACGTTTCCCACAGCGGCGGCATCTTCGGCTTTCCCGCCTACGTGGGGATGCTCCCGGAGGCCGAAGTGGGCGTGACGGTACTTGCCAACGGCAGCATGTGGACGCCGTACTACCCCCACCAGGAGATCGCGGCCTGGGTCTTCGCCCGCCTTGTCGGCGCGCCCGAACGGGACTGGCACGGCGAGATCATGGCCCGCACGCGCGAGATCGAAGCGCAGGTCGAGGCCGCCCTCGCGGCGCAGGAGGCGGCCAGAATCGCCGGCACGTCGCCGTCGCTGCCGCTGGAACGCTACGCCGGGACCTACGAGCACGAGTATGGCGGGCAGGCACACGTCGAGTTGCAGAACGGTGGCGGACTCAGGATCCACTTCGGGCAGCCGGGCAGCTTTTCGGGCGACATGGAGCACTGGCACCACGACGTGTTCCGGCTCTACTACGACGGGGGCGACGGGCAGGCGTACGGGAGCTCGTTCGTGACGTTCACCGTCGGCGTGCAGGGAGGGGTTTCATGGATGGACATGGGATTCATGGGCAGATACCGCAGGACCGGATGACCAGGTTCGCGCCTTCGGCAGGATACCCGAACCGGGACTCGCGCCGGGCTTCGTGGAGACGGTCGTCGTGCGGCCGGCCTCGGCCTCCCATCCCCCTCCCGCTCGTGCTCCTCGCAGGTGTCGCCGCGTGCGGCGGCGGAGCGACCGCACCGGTGGAACCGCCCTTCCCCGACCCCCCCGTTCCCCCCCCACGCCCCGTGCCCTGCACCTTCGCCAACGCGACCTGCGCCGAGCGGGTCGAGATCGGTGACGGCGTCTATCTGCGCGTGTTCAGCACGCACTTGCTCGCGACCGGCGACGCGACCGTCTCGCGCGGGCTGATCGTCGTTCACGGCAACAGCCGGAATCCGGACACCTACTTCGACAGCGGCGTCCTGGCCGTTGCCGAGGGGGGAGCCGCCGGTACGATCGCGGTCGTGGCGCCGTACTTCCAGACCATCGACGACGGGCCCGCCGCCGACGAGGCCTACTGGTCCAGCGCGGGATGGAAGCGCGGCAACCTGTCGCGACCGGAGGGGCCGTCGCCGCGCGTGAGCTCCTACGCCGCGCTCGACAGCATCGTGCGGCTGTTCCTCCACGCGGGCCGCTTCCCCGCGATCACCGAGATCGTGGTCACCGGTCACTCGGCCGGCGGGCAGGTCCTGCATCGCTACGCAGCCACCAGCCAGGTGCAGGAGAACGCCCGGGCCGGGGTCTCGTTCCGCTACGTGGTCGCCAACCCCTCGACCTATCTCTACCTGGGACCCGAGCGACAGGCGGCCGAGGGGGCCTTCGCGGTGCCCGGCGGCGGCTGCGCCGACTACAACGAATGGCACTACGGTCTCGAAGATCGCAACACCTACGCCGGGGCGCTGGAGGACGACACCATCCGCGCGCTTCTGTCGCGGCGCGACGTCCGCATCCTGATCGGCGACGCCGACACGCTGAGCGCCTCGCTGGACCAGAGCTGCGGCGCGAACCTGCAGGGGGTCAACCGCTACGTGCGCGGCCAGACGATCGTGCGCTTCATGGAGGCGCTCCATCCCGGCCACAACCACGTCGAAATGATCGTCCCGGGCGTGGGGCACTCCAACCGGTCGATGTGGAGCTCCGAGGTGGGGCTGCAGGCGCTCTTCGGGAACTGACCGGCCCTACCGCCAGCTCTGGTCGGCGGGCTCGTCCGGGTCGGAGCGCAGGAAGCGGATCAGCTCCGCGTGGAATTCGTCCGGGATCTCGAAGTGGGGAGAATGTCCCGCGCCCGGGAAAAGCACCAGTTCGGCGTTGCGCAGCCGTTCGGCGACGTTGCGCGCGGCGGCGGGGTAGTCGCGCACCAGGCGGTCCTCGGAGCCGCCGATCACCAGCGCCTTGGTCTCGATGTACTGCCACTCGTGCACGACCGGGTCCTCGTACAGGATGCGCTGCTGTGAGGAGCGCACGCGGGCGAAGCGGGGCCAGTCGCCGCCGAGGGTGAGCCCGTACTGGACCTTGACCCAGGGGAGGTACTCGTCGCGCCAGCCGTTCGGATAGTAGCGGCGGTGGCCGGCGAGCACGGAGGCGTACGTGGTGCCGTTCAGGACCCGCCGGTACGCCTCTTCGGGATCGCCCCAGGGGCGTCCGGGGCGGGTGTCGCTAAGACCGATCTGGTTGACCATCACGACATGTGAGGTGACGTCGGGATAGGTCGAAGCGAACCGGGTCGCGACCATCCCGCCCATTGAGTGACCGACGATGGCGACCCGCTCCAGACGCAGTTCGTCGAGCAACGCCTTCGTGTGGCGGGCCGGCATGTGGAGGTTGTAGTGGACGAGCGGCTTGGACGAGCGGCCGAAGCCGAGACGATCGACGGCGATGACCCGGAACCCGGCCTCGGTCAGCGCGGTGATCGTGGGTGCGTACG
The DNA here is from genome assembly GCA_963662845.2 of Longimicrobiales bacterium. Classification (GTDB taxonomy): domain Bacteria; phylum Gemmatimonadota; class Gemmatimonadetes; order Longimicrobiales; family Gaopeijiaceae; genus Bin94. Next base: position 162,522 of record CAXXCM010000001.1, read on the forward strand.
CCGCCGCGAAGAAGTTCATCCCATGGAAGATGACGGCCGTGCGGCCGTTCGGTTCGCCCGTCGGAGCGACGTCCATGTAGGCCATGCGGTGGTCCTGTCCCATGAGGCGGACGGTCAGGTACTGGACCGGGTGGGGGTATGGCACGTTCGAGTAGTCGATCGCGGTGGCCTCCCAGTCGGCGGGCGGCTCCGTAGGGGGCTCCTGCTGGGCGTGGGCAGGTGCGGTGCCGATGTGTGCGAGCGCGATGGCGACGGCTACGGCGGTAAGCGCATGCGGCTTCGGTGGCGACGGGCGGCGTTGCATGAGCGTTCTCCGGCGGGTGGCGGCGGTTTGGATCTCCAGGGCGGCGTCAGTTTCCGGACACAATGTGGACACTGGACGCCTCTCGGTGCGAATCTGGGGTGCGGATGGTGCGGCGGTCAGCATGGAGGCGGAGGCCAGAGGGAGGCCGTTAGATGAGTAGGAAGGGACGACGGTTCGCGGCGGGGCTGGCGAGCCTCTTGGCTTGTCTTGCCTGCACGGAGCGGGAACCCGAATCCGCGTCGAGTCTTCCTTTCGATGAGGCCTTCCAGCTGGTCGAAGTCGTTCAGCTCGGTGAGGATGCGACGGATTCGATCGCCGAGATTGGGATCTTCGTGGAAAGGCAGGATGGCGGTTTCGTGATCGGCGACCGGTTCCTGTCGCGCGTGCGAAGCTATGCATCGGACGGCAGCCTGGAGGCGGGGTTCGGACGCTTCGGGAATGGTCCCTGGGAGTTCCAGGGGATCCATGGAGTGGCGGTGACGGCGACCGGAAGGGTGGTGGTGGCCAGTGCCCGGAACTCGTGGTTGACCTACCTCAACGGGGACCTGAGCCCGGACAGCATGTTGGCGCTTCCCGGCTTCTTTGTCACCTCTCTGCTCCCCTTGGGATCCGACCTCGTGTTCTTCGGGATGGGACGTGAGCTACGTGGATACGAGCTCCACGAACAAGAAGGGTTCTTTCATCGGTTGACAGACGGGCAGGTCGTGTGGAGCAGCTGGACGACGCCGCTCTATCGAAAGCCGTACTGGGGCAGCTTTGGAGGTGTGACGAGTGCCGCGGCAGGCGACTCGCTGTATGTCATGACCTCGTTGCTTTATCCCGCAACGATCCTGAACGGAGCTGGTGACTCGATCGGAAGCATTGGTACGCCATCGAATACGTTTCGCAGAATCCCGGACATTCCACGCGGGTACTTCGCGTTTACAGAAGGGGAAACCCCCAGCGGGAATCGAATGCGTGACGTGGTCGCCAGCTATGACCTGGTTGAGCGGATGGATGTCGTCGGCGGCGATCATCTTGTGTTTACAGTGGGTCGTCCCGACCAGACCAGCCTCCCCCCGGGACTGAGGTTCATCCACAGTCATGTCGAGGTGTACAACCGCCATACGGGAGTCAAGCGCTTCGAGGATGTGACTTTGCCGGAGGGGGCAAGGGTCATCGGTGGGGGCCGGTATCTGTACGTCCTGCTCAACCCGGACATCCCGCCGTGGCGGCTTGCGAAATACAGACCGTTGGCCTCCGCCCCCCTGTCGGGTAGGGCCGCGGCATCGCACCTTACCACAGCCTTGCGCCGCGTAGCCGCGGCTGTCGCACCTCGGATGGAGCCATGAAGATGACCCGCTCTCGCACACCCGTTCACCCCGCCACCGCCCACCCCCTCGCCGCGCTCTTCACCCTTTGCGCGCTCGCGGCGCTGGCCACCCCCACCGCCCTCCACGCCCAGGACGCAGGCGCCCAGGTCGACCCGACGGGCGCGCAGGCCATCCTCGACGCCAAGGGGTGGGTGCAGCCGCCCGCCGAGATCGCGGATGCGGTGCTCGCGCCACGCTACCTGAACGTCACGCTCAACCAGCCCAGCCCGGACAAGCGGTGGTTCCTCCACCAGGTCAGCGATGGGCCGGTCACGATGGACCGCTTCTCGCGGCCGTTCGACGAGCTCGGGGGGCAGTTCTACGAGCCGCAGGCGAACCGGCACCGCACGCTCTCGATCCGCACCATGGCCGGGCTGCAGGTGATCTCGGCGGCCGACGGCTCCGTCACCGACATCGAGGTCCCGGACGACGCCCGCGTCTCGGCGCCGCAGTGGTCGCCCGACGGTTCCCGGCTCGCGTTCTACGTGCACACCGACGACGCCACACACATCCACGTCGCCGATCCGGAGAGCGGCGATTCGCGCCGAATCACCCGCGACCCCGTGCTCGCCACCATGGTCACCAGCTTCGAGTGGACCTCGGGCGGCGACGAGATCGCGACCGTGCTGGTCCCCGACGACCGCGCCTCCCGCCCGATGGCGTCTTCCGTGCCGAACGGCCCGCAGGTCAAGCGCACCGAAGAGGGCAGGAACGTGCTGCGCACCTACGCGAGCCTGATGGCGACGCCGCACGACGAGGCGCTGCTGGAGTGGCACGTCACCGGGCAGCTCGCCACGATCGCCGTGGACAACCGGCGCGTGACCGAAATCGGCGCCCCCGGCCGATGATCCGCAGCTTCGACTTCTCGCCGGACGGTATGCACGCCCGCGTGACGACCATGCAGCGCCCGTTCAGCTACATCGTTCCCGTGACGAGCTTCGGCCGGGTCGAGGAGATCTGGGACCGCGAAGGCACCGTTCTCGCCGAGATCGAGGCCACGGAGCTGAACACCGGAATTCGCGGCGCTCCGTCGGCTCCCGGCGTCGCCGGCGACGAGGAGGAGGCCGAACGTCGCCAGATTCTGTGGCGGGAGGACGGCGCCGGCCTCGTCTACCTGCGCATGGAGCCCGCTCCGGAAGAGGAGGAGGGTGAAGAGGAGGAGGAAGGCGACGAGGACGACGAGGGGAACGCACGACGCATGGACAGGGTCATGCTCTGGGCACCGCCCTTCGGGGAGGACGACGAGACCGTGATCTTCGAGAGCCGTCAGCGCATGAGCAACCATCGCTACTCGGCGGACTACGGCTGGCTCTTCGTCACGCAGGGCGGGGGAGGCCCGGCGGGCTTCGGCGGCGGTGGCAACCGGGGCACGGTCACGCAGTACGCGGTGCGGCTCGACGACCCCGAGACGCGCTACGAGATCAGCGAGTGGGACCGCGAGGACTTCTACGCGAACCCGGGCTCGCTGCTCATGCAGGGCGGTCGGGCCGGTGGGGGCGCGGTCTTCCGCTTCGGCGGCGGTGGCGGTGGTGGGGCGGGCGGCCACACCGTCGAGGTCGCGGGCGAGGACGGTGCCGAGGCGGTCTTCCTGTCCGGCATGGTCTACAACGAGGATCCGCTGGCCGAATCGCCGAAGAGCTTCCTGGACCGCGTGTCGCTGCGGACCGGCGACAGGGATCGCGTCTACGAGAGCTCCAACGACGGTCAGTACGAGCGGATCACCACCGTGCTCGACGCCGACGCGGGTCGGTTCGTGGTGCAGCGCGAGACGCCGACCGAGGTGGGCCAGTCGCACCTGGTGGACGGCGATGCGCGCACCCAGCTCACCAGCAACGTCGACTACACCCCCGACCTGACCAATGCGCCCCGCCAGCGGTTCACGGTGGAGCGCCCGGACGGATTCCGCTTCCTGGTCAACGTGACGCTTCCGCCCGACTTCGTGGAGGGCGAGGAGCGGCCGGCGATGTTCTGGTTCTACCCCCGCGAATACGAGGACCAGGACTCGTACGACGAGGGCGCGCGCACCTTCAACAAGAACGCCTTCCCCAACTTCGGCACGCGCTCGATCGAGTACCTGACGCGGCTCGGATACGTGGTCGTGGAGCCCGACGCGCCGATCGTCGGCGAATCGGGGCGCATCAACAACAACTACCAGCACGATCTGCGCAACAACCTGGCTGCGGTGATCGACGAGCTGGACGCGCGGGGGATCATCGATCGGCGCAGGCTCGGGCTCGGCGGCCACTCGTACGGCGCCTTCGGCACGCTCAACGCCATGGTGCACACGCCGTTCTTCAAGGCGGGGATCGCCGGCGACGGGAACTACAACCGCACCTTCACCCCCCTCGGCTTCCAGCGGGAGCGGCGGCACTTCTGGGACGCCCGCGAGGTCTACCTGGGCATGTCGCCGTTCGTGTACGCGAACAACCTGACGGGCGCAGTCCTCCTCTACCACGGCATGCACGACCAGAACGTCGGCACGGCGCCCGACCACTCGCCGCGCCTCTTCCACGCCCTCAACGGACTGGGCAAGGACGCGGCGATGTACCTGTACCCCTTCGAGGACCACGGCCCGGCGACGCGCGAGACGCTGCTCGACCTGTGGGCGCGCTGGGCGGCTTGGCTGGAGGTGCATCTGGCCGCGGAGGAGCGGCCCGTGACGTGACGACAGCGGGGGGCGGCGTGCCGTGAGCGCCTCGCCTTCTTCGGCGGAGAGGCATCTGGGCCTCCTCGGCGCGACCGGCGTCGGGGTGGGCGCCATCGTCGGGGGCGGCATCCTCGCGCTTGCGGGCGTGGCGTTCGCGACGACGGGGCCGAGCGCGATCGTCGCGTTCGCGCTCAACGGGTGCATCGCCATGCTCACCGTCTTCTCCTTCGCGGAGCTGGCGGCGCGGTTCCCGCAGTCTGGGGGCACCTACACCTATGCGCGCAACGTGCTGTCGGTGGAGGTGGCCTTCGCGGTGGGATGGGTGGTGTGGTTCGCCTCGGTGGTCGCCGCAGTGCTGTACGCGATGGGGTTCGCGGTCTTCCTCGTGCCCTTCGTGGAGCGGATCGCGCTGCTGCTGAACGGCGAGATTCCCGGCTGGGTCGGGTCGCGCCTGGCGCTCGTGACGTATGCGCTCGCCGCCGTCGGATTCTACGTCTGGCGTCTGATGCGCTCGGCGGCGGGAGGCGGCCAGTGGGAGACCATTGGCAAGGTGGTCGTCTTCGGCGTCGTGATCGTGGCGGGCTTTCTGGCACTGGCCACCGAGCCGCCGCCCCCGGGCGCCCTGGCCGCGCGCTTCCGGCCCTTCTTCGCCGAGGGGTTCGCGGGGCTGGCCCAGGCGATGGGGTACACCTTCATCGCGCTCCAGGGCTTCGACCTGATCGCGGCGGTGGGAGGGGAGGTGCGCGACGCCGAGCGCAACGTTCCCCGCGCGATGTTCCTCTCGCTTGGCACCGCGCTGCTGATCTACCTGCCGCTCCTCTTCCTGATCGTGGCGGTCGGCACGCCGGACCGGCCCATCGTCGAGGCGGCCACGGCCAACCCCGAAATCCTCGTGGCCGACGCCGTGCGCAACTTCATGGGTTCGGCCGGCTACTGGCTCGTCGTCGTGGCGGGGCTGCTGTCCATGCTGTCGGCGCTCCAGGCCAACCTGCTCGCCGCGTCCCGCTTCGCCCGCACCATGGGCGCGGACCGCACGCTCCCGCCGCAGGTTGCCGACCGCGCGCCGGGCACCGGCACGCCCACTGCGGCGATACGGCTCAGCGCGATCATCGTCGCTCTGCTGCTGGTGGCGGTTCCCGACGTCGCGGCGGCGGGGGCCATGGCCAGCCTGATCTTTCTCGCCAGCTTCGCGCTCACGCACAAGATCGGATACCTGGCGCGCAGGCGGGCGGGGGAGCCGCGCGGGTTCCGCACCCCGGCCTTTCCGCTCGTGCCGGTCGTCGGCGGGTCGGCGTGCGTTGCGATCGGGCTCTACCAGGCCGTCGCGGTTCCGCCCGCAGGGGTGCTGGCGGCGGTGTGGCTCGGGGTGGGCGCCGTGCTGTACTCGGTGTACCTCGCGCCGCGGGCCCGTGCGGTGGACGCCTCGTCGGAGGCGCGCGACCCGGCGATGATGAAGCTGCGGGGGCGCCGTCCGGTCGTGCTGGTGCCGATCGCGAATCCGGCGAGCGCCGAGACCCTGGTGACGATGAGCAGGGCGCTGGCGCCTCCCGAGGTGTCGCGAGTGCAGCTGCTCTCGGTGGTGGCCCCGCCGGGCCGCTACCCCGACGAGGGGCTGCCGAGGGGGGTGCGCGACGCCCAGGCGGTGCTGGGGGGCGCGCTGGGCACGGCGCTCAGGGTGGAGCTGCGCGCCGAGGCGCTGATCACCCTGCACGGCGATCCGTGGAGCGAGATCGCGCGGGTGGCCGAGGCGACGCGGTGCGAGAGCCTGCTCCTCGGCGTCGGCCACCTCGACGATTCCGTGATGACGGGGCCGCTTGCCGAGCTCATCGGCGCCGTCGATTCGGACGTGGTGATTCTGCGCGCGCCGGGCGACTGGGACCCGCAGGACGCCCGGCGGATCCTCGTGCCATCGCGCGGAGGCCGGGATCAGAGCCCGGTGCGCGCCCGCATCCTGGGGAGCCTGACCCGGTCGGCGGCGCGGGACGTGACCTTCCTGGGTGTGCTCTCGGAGAGTGCGGGTCCCGGCGTGCGCAAGAGGGCGCTGCGTGACCTCGAACGGCTGGCCCGGGACGAGGTCGGCCGCGCCGCCCACGCCGAACTGGCGGTCGGCGACGATGTCGTGGCCGAGGTCGCCCAGCGGGCGGCCGACACGGACCTCCTGATCCTCGGGTTCCATCGCAGCGGTCGCCGCCGCGCCGTCTTCAGCACCCTGATGCTGAGGATCGCCCGCGCGACCGAGTGTCCCCTCGTCATGATAAGCCACCGGCGCGGCGCGGTGATGCTCCCGGAGGCGTCGGTGCTGGGGCGTGCGGGGCGGTAGCGGTGTGCACCGATGTATGGGGAACGCATGGCGATGCGTGACCGGGACCGCCCCGAGTTCTCGTCAGCCGTGCGTATTTTGCTGGACGCGTGTCCCGGACCGCCCATGTTGCGGCTGGGAATCAGGATGGCGGCGTCGCCGTTGGCCCTTGCATGGGCACTCACTGTATGGTGCATTGGCTGCGCAGCCGACGAGTCTCCCGAAAGTACCGTCCTGCTGGTCCCGGAAGTCTCGTCTCCAACGGCACTGAGTAGGAACCCTTCAATAGCTCTCATCGACGACGATACGGCTTGCGTCATCGATTCATACGAGCACAGGGTACTGTGCCTCAGTCGTGCCGGTAATCTAATGGGCGCATTCGGAGGACAGGGAGACGGTCCCGGCGAGTTTCAGTTTCCCCGCGCCGTGATGCGAGCTCCAGATCAAACGGTTGCAGTGTTGGATCCACTTTCTTCACGAACCACCATCTTCACGACCACAGGCCAACTCGTCGCTGAAGTTTCCTTGCCTGCAGTCTTCGAGCCATTGTCTCCAATTGCCGAGACGACGGTTGGGGCGTACAAGCCCAATTTTTTGTCGTCAGACAAAGTTCTCGCGGAAGTCGGAGTGCCTGGTGGGGAGATTCTGTGGCAGCGAGAGCTCCACAGCCCCGCCACGATGGGCCTACCTGCACACTGCGGTCTGCAATGGGGGGCGATGACCAAGGGCGACGTCGCTGTATTCGGGGTGTGCAACAGCCTGCTGCTCTTTTACTCGCCTGATGCAGGTGGACAGGCTACGGTTGTCGAATCTCCGACATATGCCGATGAGCTCCCCAATCACCGTGACATTGACGAATTCCGGGAAGGAGCACGCTTTATGTTCGGTGGCGATACGGTGCCGGACGCTGCGGTGCGCGATTTCGCGGAAACGCCGAAGCGTGACCGAATCGTCGGGCGATCAATGGTGTACGATGCGAGCGAGCGCCTTTGGGTTGCAACCCAGAGGGACCGAGACCGCTATTCCTACTTCGACCTGTATGTGGACACGGCTTTTGTGGGTAGCGTTCAGGTACGGGACAGACTGTTGGGCTTCGACATCCTGAACGGCACGTTGGTGACGCTGGTTGAGCGCGCGTTGAACGAACACGATGCCGATGGTGTCCCGGATCGTGGGCTCGACTGGTACGATGTCCGGCATGTGGGGCTTGGGAAGGAATGACCGTCTGGGCCTGCGTTCAAAAGCGTACGACCTCTGGCAGGCCCGAGACCGCGCCGGGGAGATAGCGGTCGAGCGCTTCGTTACTGCTTGAGGATGCCATACACGCGAGCCTGATGGCTATCATGGCGGGACCATCCCATCGCGGCAGGAGTCCGGCGCATCGCCGCCTCACCGTTCCCCAGCCTCCCGCAACAGCTCCCGATACACGGCCGCGGCCGAATCGACCCGTGCGAGGAACCGCTCCCGCTCCGCCTCGGTGACCCAGCGGTCCCGTTCCACCACCCGGGCCCGGAACGCCTCCACCGCAGCCAGCAGGAAGCGGATGTCCTCGCCGGACCGGTACTCGCGCCCGCCCGCCACGACCCACACCGGACTCGTCTGGGCGAAGGCGTAGCTGTCCGCGACCAGGGGTGAGGCCGGCCCCAGCGCCCGCGCCGCGATCCAGCCGCCGCCGTCCAGCTCGACCGTGCTCCCCAGCCGGAACCGATCGCCCATCGCGCCCACGTCGTGCCGAGCCGCGATCTCGCCATTCACCACGATCTCCACCCGTTCCAGTGCGCTGTTGGTCGCCACCTCGACCACCACCTCGTGCGCCGAGCCGCCGCCAGCCTCCCCACCGCCGCCTCCGCCCCCGTCGCCCTCCGCTCCCGCGACCTCGATCTCGCTGCCGGGTCGCCTCCCATCCACCGTCAGGAACAGCAGCGGCCCGTTGGTCGCGAAGGTCCGCCGCTCCCGGATCGCCGCCAGCCACGCATCCACCGAGAGCGGCCCGTCCAGATGCGCGTAGGTGCGGCTCGCGCCCGGCCCCGGATCCCGCCACACGTCCGAGAAGTTGTCCGTCCCCCCGGTCGCCGCGACCCGGAAGCCCGCGTTCAGAATGCGGTAGTAGATCTCCGCGTTCGCGAGCTCGTCGTACCAGAAGCAGATCACGTCGTAGAAGTCGCCCAGCCCGAGCGCCACGTCGACCGGAATCTCCTGCGTGCCCACGCTCTCCGGCGTCGCCACCGAGCCGCTGAAGGGGTGCATGAACCCGCCCGTCGCCCCCAGCGCCCGCGCCGCCTCGAGGTAGTCCGCGTTGAGCACGTCGGCGGCGAAGGGCGTGTTGGTCGCGCCCCCGATCAACGGCATGATGAACTCGCTCACCCCCGCAAGCCCCACATGGCCGAACGATCCCCGGAACTCCTGCGCGTACTGCAGAATGTGATCGCCCGTCGAGAGGGGGTGCGGTCGCCCCGTCAGGTCGTCCCAGCGTCCCATGAGCCGGGTTCCGTCCATGTGTATGAGTGAGATGGACAGGCGGAGATCCTCGCTGACAAGGTCGTTGAAGAAGTCATGGTGCGTGAGTCCGTACCGCCCCTGGTGGAGGTCGTGCACATGGGTGTCGCCGGAATGCCAGCCCATGGCCAACGCATCGATCAGGCGCGACAGCTCGAAGCGCGCATCGGTGCGTTCTGCTGGCGCAACCTCCGCCGTGGCCGTGACCGGGCGGTACTCCAGACCCCGCCGCACGGCGACCGTCGCCTCGCCCGCCGGCACCTCGACCTCGAAGGCGCCCTCGGTCCGGAAATAATGCGTCTCCGTCGGTGACAACACGCGGTGGAAGCTCCCGCGCGGGCTGTAGGCGCGCCCATCCGCGGCGACCACGGTCACACGCGCCGGAACCGGACGACCGCGCTCGTCGAGCACCGTGCCGCTCAGCGTCCCCATCGGCGCGGCGTGCACGCGGTCGCTCACGTCCAGCGTGCGCCACGAACTCCGCGCGCCACCCGACACGGCCATCACGTGCAGCCGCGTGGCCCCCTCGCCGTTTGAGACGAAGGCGATCTCGCGCCCGTCCGGGCTGACGCTCGGGGTGAGCTCGTGGCTCTCGCCGCCCGTCAACCGGAGCGGGTTGCCGCCCCGTGCGCTCAGAAGGACCAGATCGTTCGACCCGGCCTCGTCCGAGACGTACACCAGACCGCTGCCGTCGGGCAGCCAGTCCGGCCGAGCCCGCCAGGCGGTCTCCTCCGCGCGCACGAGCACCGGCTCGCCCCCGTCCGGCCCCAGCGTCCAGATCCCGCCCGTCCCGCTCAATCCCGGCACGGGCGCCATGTATGACACGGTCCCCTGCGGCGAGATTCGCGCCTGGTACTGGCTGCCCGGACCGGCGAACACCTCCTCCCGCGCCCCCGTCGCCACCTCGACCCGGTGCACGTCCATCCCCCGTCCTGCGGTTGTGAAGTACACGAAGCGGCCATCCGGGCTCCACGCCGGCTGCACATCCACCCCGCCCCCCTCGACCAGCGGCGCGACCGCGCCCGTCCCGAGGTCGAGCAGCGCGATGTCGAGCCCTTCCCCCGTCTCCACGGTCATCGCGATCGTGGAGCCGTCGGGGCTCCAGCTCGGCTCGAAGTGGTACCACGGCCCCCGCGTGAGCTGCTCGGCCGCACCGCCCCGCGACGGGATCCGCCAGATGTCGCCCGCCATGGCGAAGGCGATCCAGCGCCCGTCGGGCGACCATGTTGGGCTCATCGGCCCCGTGCTGACCGGCGGCAGCATGTGCAGCTCGCCCCGGATGTTGCCCATCAGGCTCGGATAGCGGAGGACCTCGGCGCGGCCCGCCGGCCTGGCGTCGGCGGGCGAACCGTCTCCGGCAGTGCCCTCGCCACCTCCCGCCCCGGCCATGCCCCCCGGCGACGAGCGCGCGTCCCCGTCCGGCTCCCCGCAAGCGGCCAGGAGCAGACAGAGCAGCAGCGATTTGCCCGCAGTGCGTGCGCGATCCAGAATGCACGAAGTTCGGTGCCGCGTCTCCAGCGAGACGAGCGGATCGGTGGCCGGACGCGGAATTGGACGCATGTCATACCTCGCGGGATAGGCGCGACAGGTGTACGGAGACCTCATCCATTTGAAGGGCGACCGAAGCGTCGGGGCAACCTGGCACCGCGTTCCACTCGGCTCGCAGGGGCACGAAGGCGCTGTGAGCGAGGCCCGCCTGCAGGAGATCCTGTTCCAGCACGCGGACATTCTGCCCATCGGCGAGATCGACCCAGCGTACTATCCCGCGATCCCGGTCTGCCGGGAGCTGGGCACGCCCGCAGGACCCGCCGACGCGCTGTACCTGACGCCGACCGGGCGGATCGTTCTCGCCGAATTCAAGCTCTGGAGGAATCCAGAGGCTCGTCGAGAGGTGATCGGCCAGATTCTGGACTACGCGGCGGAACTGGCTTTGTGGAGCTACTCCGATCTAGAGCGCGAGGTAAGGCAGCGTGCCGACCGGTCCCCGTTCGAGATCGTCTCCGAGGCGCACGGCAACATGCAGCGAGCAGACCTTCGTGGACCGTGTGACCCGCCACATCAAGCGCGGCGAGTTCCTGCTCCTGATCATCGGCGACGGAATCCGCGAAGGCGTCGAGAGGATCGCCGACTACGTGCAGGAGCACAGCGGCCTCCGCTTCAATCTCGCGCTGATCGAATCTGCGGTCTTTCGTCGCGGAGACAGCGCGGACCTGATGGTTCAGCCGCGCGTCCTCGCACGCACCGAACTCCTGCCGCGAACGATCCTGCTTCGCCGAACCGTTCTGGAGGAGACCGACGATGACCCGCTCGAGGAAGCTGAGCCGTTGCCGATCGAGGACGAGAACGAGCGATTCTGGCAGGCGGTTCTGCGAGACTTTGCCTTCGACGACCGTGAAGTGAAGGCGCCACAACCCTCGAGAACGGCATGGCTTCACTTGCGGGTCAAGGACTCGGGACATGGCGGCTGGGGTCTCTGGTTCGAGGTACACCTGGATCGCAAGCGCAGCCAAGTCTCGGTCTACCTGTCGGGCCGAACCGGCACTCCCGGCGAGCGAATCTTCCCCAGGATCGTCGGCGCGCTGCAGGAGGGTGGCGCGCTGGCAGGCAAGCTGAGCGAGTGGGAAGAGTGGACCTACGCCGGACAGAGGCCCCGACTCGGATTGCGTCGTCCCACGAGTTTCCTGGAGAGCGGCGAGGTAGCCGACTTCGACGATGCCGTCGCGTGGACACGCGAGCACTTCAACCGCTTCGTGTCCACGTTGCACCCCGAGTGTCGCCGCAGGCTGGCGGCGAGGCGCTGAACCCGGAAGACCCGCTCGAAAACTCCAAACCCTAACGTAACGTCAGGGTTGGCCCGTGCCGCCGGTCGGAGGCACCGAGCCGTCCGAGGTGCTCAGCGTCGTCCACGCCCCCGCGCGTTTGCCTCGCGCTCCGCCCGCGCCCAAGATGCACGCTGACTCGGAAGCTGCCTCAACGGAAGGAACGGAGCCATGAACGGACGCGGGATCGGGTGCATTTCGGGCCTCTTGGCGGTGCTGGCGGTCACCTCCGCCGCCGCGCAGCAGGTCGACTACCATCGTGCCGAGATGCTTCTCGGGTGGCATACGTCGCCCTTGATCTCGGGCACCCCCGTCAACCCGAACTGGATCAACGACACGGATCGGTTCTGGTACCGCAACAACACCGGCTCCGGGCACGAATTCACCTTCGTGGATCCGGCGGCCAACGTGAAGCGGCCCCTCTTCGACCACGCGCGCCTCGCGGCCGCGCTCTCGGTGGCGGCGGACACCAGCTACGTGCCCCAGAAGCTGCCCTTCGACGACTTCGAGTTCGTCGATGGCGACGAGGGACGGATCGGGTTCAGCAGCGGGGCCCGGCGCTTCGAGTGCGACATCGGCCAGTACATGTGCGAGGTCGGCGACACGCTGCCCGACGACACGCCCTTCGTGGAGTCGCCCGACGAGCGCTGGGAGGCGTTCGTGATGGACCACGACCTCTTCATCCGGCCGACCGCCGGCGGCGACACCATCCGGCTCACGACGGACGGCGAGGAGTTCAACGGCTACGGTCTCGCGTATCCGCGCCCCAACGACATCAGGAACAAGCGGGTGCGGCGGCCCGACGTGTACTGGTCCCCCGACTCGCGCAAGCTGCTGGTGCAGCGGCTGGACCAGCGCGGCGTCGAGCACCACCACTACGTGTCGTACACGCCCCAGCGCACGGTGCACTACTCCCAGCCCTACGCGCTGCCGGGCGACTCGATCGTGCCGCTGCCGGCCTTCCACATCCTGGACGTGGGGGAGACCCTGAACGCGGCTGCGGCGGGCGGATCGGACGATGACGCGGATGCCGGGTCCGACGATGTCGCGAGCGCGCTCCCCGAGGTCGGCAACATCCGCGTGGTGCTGGAGCCGCGTCCCAACCGACTGTATCTGGGCGGCTCGCAGGTCGACTCGCTCTGGTCGGCCGACTCGCGCTTCGCCTACATGCACTGGGAGACGCGCGCGTCGAAGAGCAACCACCTGGCGGAGGTGGACGCGGCCACGGGCGACTTCCGCATCATCGCGGGCGACAGCTCCCGGACCTGGGTCGAGACCGCGCAGCGCAACCCGACCTCGTGGTTCGTCTCGGAGAGCACCGACGACGCCTTCTGGTGGTCGGAGCGCGACGGCTGGGCCCACATCTGGCGCTTCTCCAAGGACGGGGCCGTCAAGAACCAGGTGACGTCGGGGCCGTGGGCGGTGGGCGCCATCTGGCACGTGGACGAGGCCAACCGGCGCATCTACTTCACCGCGTACGGCCGCGAGGAGGGCGTGCCCTACTACGGTCGCCTCTACCGCATCGGCTACGACGGCAGCGGGCTGACGACGATCGCGGGCGAGGTCGGGAACCACCAGGTCTCGGTGTCGCCCAGCGGCCGCTTCGTCGTGGACACCTACTCGACCATCGGCGACCCGCCTGTGACGCTGCTGCGCAACCTGGGGACCGGCCGCACCATCCGCACCCTGGAGGAGGCCGACATCTCGCGACTGGTCGAGGTCGGATGGCGCGCGCCCGAGGTCTTCTCGGTGAAGGCCCGCGACGGCGTGACCGACATCTACGGGCTCATCCACTTCCCCGACGATCTGGACGAGTCGGGCAGCTACCCGGTGATCGATCACATCTACCCGGGGCCGCAGGTGGGGAGCGTCGGCTCGTGGACCTTCAAGTCCGGTGGCGAGGACCTCGCGCTGGCGAAGCTGGGGTTTGTGGTGATTCAGCTCGACCACATGGGCACGCCCCACCGCTCCAAGGCGTTTCACGACATCTACTACGGCGACTTCAACGATAACGGCCTTCCCGATCACGTCACCGCGATCAAGCAGTTGGCGGCACGCCACCCATTCATGGATCTCGACCGGGTGGGCATCTACGGGCACTCGGGAGGCGGCTTCGCGTCCACCGACGCCATGGTCCGCTTCCCCGACTTCTTCAAGGTGGCCGTCTCGGGGGCGGGGAACCACGACAACGCCAGCTACAACATCTACTGGGCCGAGAAGTACCAGGGGCTGCTCGTGGCCGACTCGGCCAGCGGGACCACCAACTTCACCGACGAGGCCAACAAGACCCACGTGGCCAACCTGAAGGGGAAGCTGCTGCTCATGCACGGGGACATGGACGACAACGTGCACCCCGCGATGACGGTCCAACTGATCGACGAGCTCACCAAGGCCAACAAGGACTACGACCTGGTGTGGGCGCCCGACCGCGCGCACGGGCTCAACGAGCCGTACTTCATCCGGCGCCGCTGGGACTACTTCGTGGAGCACCTGCTGGGGGCCGAGCCGCCGAAGGAGTACGAGATCGCGCGGCCGAGCGGGTGAAGGTGGCGACTCGCCGGGGGCGCGACCGCACGGGTGAACGTGGCCACGCGCCGGGGCACGACCGCACGGGGGCGTTCCCCCCTGCCGCAGGCCGGTTCCCGCGAGACTCTGGTCCTAACGATTTAGTTGACACCGGGAACAAAACGGCCCACCTTCTACTAAAACAGTAGGAGTTGGGGCAGGAGGTGCCTGCCGGGGAACCGGGGGACACACCTTGCCATCCCTGAAACGCGGGCGGTGGCCCGCAAGGAGCACGGCGGTGAAGAGAGCGCTGACCACGCGGGAAATGGACGTGATGTCCGTGCTGTGGGATCTGGGCTCGGCAACGGTCGCGGAGGTCAACGAGCGGCTGGAAGACGACCTCGCCTACAACACCGTCCTGACCGTCCTCCGGATTCTGGAATCCAAGGGGATGGTGAGCCACACCAAGCACGGTCGCGCGCATCGCTTTCACGCGCTTCTCGGGCGCGAGGAGGCGGGACGGTCGGTGCTCGGCCGCCTCAGGGACAAGGTGTTCTCGGGCTCTGCGGAGCTACTCGTGGCCCAGCTCGTATCGGATGAACAGCTGTCGCCGGCAGCGGTGCGGAGACTCCGCAAGCTGCTGGACCAGCGCCTCGAGATGGAGGAAGAGAAATGATCGCTGCATGGATGCTCTGGTCGGTCGGAGCGGGTCTGTTGTTTCTGGTGGGGGCACTGGCCGCCGAGAGGCTGGTCAAGGGAGGCCGCCGGTGGGTCTGGCTCACCGCCGCGGCGGGTACCGTCGTCCTTCCGGCGCTGCGAATGGCGTCGAGCGGCGGCGGTGCCGAGGGCCTCGCCATGCCGGTCGCGCCGATCATGCTCGATCCGGTGACGATGACCGTGTCGCGGGATTCCACCCTCCACTCCCTCGACGCCATCCTGCTCCTGACATGGGTCGGTCTCTCGACGGCCCTGCTGGTCACGGCGATCGTGGCGGGCGCACGCTTCCTGCGCCGCCGCGCTTCGTGGGAGCCCGGCACCCTGCTCGGAAAGGATGTTCTCTGGTCTCGTGACACCGGGCCCGCAGTGGTCGGACTGCTGCGGTCCCGGATCGTTCTGCCCGGCTGGGTGCGTGGCGCGGGCAACGCGAGGCAGCAGCTGGTCCTCGCCCATGAGGAGGAGCACCAGCGGGCGGGCGACGTGCATGCGCGCTTCATCTGCGGCGTGCTCCTCATCGTCTTCCCCTGGAATCCGGCGCTCTGGTTCCAGTATCGGCGACTGAACCTCGCGATCGAGCTGGACTGCGACCAGCGGGTCATGAATCGGCTGCCGGACCAGCGCCGGCTCTACGGCGACCTGCTGCTCAGGGTGGGTTCCCGCAACGGCGCGCTGCCGGGACTGGCGGTGGCGGCGCTCGCCGAACAGCGCTCCCTGCTCGAACGGCGCATTCGCGAACTTCTCAGCCGGGCGCCGGAGGTGAGGATGGCCCAGGCGGCCTTTCTGGTGTTCGGCGCGGTCCTGGTGGTGGGTCTGGCGCTGTCGATTCCGGGAATCACCGGCGAGGGACCGGCCGAGCCCGTGTTGCTCCACCCCGAGGCCGAGGTGGTCATAGTCCCGCCGGCCCGGGAAGAGGCCGAGGAGCTCGACGTGTCGGCCCGGCCGGTGTTCACCCCGTACACGGTGAAGCCCGACTACATCAACCGCGCCGAGATTCGCGAGGCGCTCCAGCGCGAGTATCCCCCGCTGCTGCGGGACGCCGGGATCGGCGGGACTGCGGTCCTGTGGTTCTACATCGACGAGCAGGGAACGGTGCGGAATCAGTTGGTGCATACGAGTTCGGGGCACGAGGCGCTGGACCAGGCCGCGCTGCGCGTGGCTGCCCTCTTCAAGTTCACTCCCGCGCTGAACCGGGATCAGGCGGTGCCGGTGTGGGTGCAGTTGCCGGTCACCTTCCGCCTCCGCCCCGTGACGGAGGTGGTGCGGCGTCAGGCGGTGGAGGAGGCGCGGGAGCGAGCGGCGGAGGCCACGGCTGCGGAGGAGGTGGACGTCTCGGCCGCTCCGGTCTTCACGCCGTACACGACGAAGCCCGAATATACCAATGCCGACGAGATTCGCGCCGCGCTCGAGCGCGAGTATCCCCCGCTGCTTCGCGACGCCGGCGTGGGCGGCACGACCGTTATCTGGTTCTTCATCAACGAACGGGGGGAGGTGGAGAACGAGAGGATCGCGACCACCTCTGGAAGCGACGCGCTGGACGAGGCCGCTCTGCGGGTGGCGCCGGTCTTCAGGTTCACCCCGGCGGAGAACAGGGGAGAGGCCGTACCGGCTTGGGTGCAGTTGCCGATAACTTTCACCGTCAGGTAGCACGACAACCAGCACCCGAAGGACCATCCTTGGGCAAAATCGCATCGACGCCGGCGCTCGGAGCGCCGCTGACCTTCGCGCCCGCGCTCAAGGACTACCTCTGGGGCGGCCGCGAGCTCGAACGCCTCTTCGGTAGGACGCTTCCCGACGGCGTGGTCGCCGAAAGCTGGGAGATATCGGGTCACCCGGCGGGGATTTCGGTCGTGGACTCGGGCCCGCTGCGGGGCCGCGATCTGCCCGGCCTGGTCGCCGAGTTCGGAACGCGACTGGTGGGGCGGCGCGGCCGGCGGGCCGTCGAGCGAGGGATGTTTCCGCTGCTGGTCAAGCTTCTCGACGCCAACCACGCCCTTTCCGTCCAGGTTCACCCCGACGACGACCACGCCGCGGCGCACGGGCTGGACGACTCAGGCAAGACCGAGATGTGGTACGTCCTCCACGCCGTGCCGGGGGCGCAGATCATTTGCGGACTCGTCGCCGGCACCGACCGGACGGCCCTTCGCGGTGCCGTGGACGAGGGACGGCCGCAGGATCTTCTGAACCGCGTGCCGGTCCAAGCGGGCGACTCGATCCTGGTTCCCGCCGGGACCGTTCACGCCATCCTGGCCGGGGTGGTTCTGGTGGAGATTCAGCAGTGCTCCGACACGACCTACCGGATCCATGACTGGGGACGCCTGGGGCCCGATGGGCAGCCGCGTGAGCTGCATGTGGAGCAGGCGCTCGACGTGATCGACTTCGGGCCGGCCGGAGCCGTCCCCATGCCGCCGCGGGTGGTCGAGGCGCGGGCCGGACTGCTGAGAGAGGTCGTCGCCGAATGCGGTCACTTCGTCGTCGAGCGCGTCAGGATCGCGTCCGGAACCCGCTTCGACGGCGTCCTCGACGGCGAGACCTTCGAGATATGGGGCGTGCTGGAGGGGGCGGCGTCGGTTGGGTCCGGGGGCATGCCGCCGACCAACCTTGCGGCGGTGGGGTTCGGCCTTCTCCCGGCGACCATGGGAGCCTTCTCGGTGCTGGCCCGGACCGATGTGGTCGCGCTGCGCGCCTATCTGCCGTGAGTGCCCCGCCAGGGACTCGAACCCCGAACCTGCCGATTAAGAGTCGGATGCTCTACCAGTTGAGCTAGCAGGGCGAAAAACGCTGAGGAATATACCGTTGAACGGTCGCCTGCGACAGCCTCAACCGGCGTTGCAGGCGGAGGACTCGGGGTGCGCGGTCCAGCTCTCGAAGCTCTCGCCGCCAGTGGGCAGTTCCACGGAAATCGATTCTCCCGAGCCAAGATCCGCAGGCTCGGTCGGTCCGAGTTCTGTGTGGCTCGATAGGTGGACCTCCACCCTAACGGCGCAAATCGTAGCGTCGAGGGTGTTTTCGACGGTGCCCGTGAAGGTGTCGCGCTCCGCGTCGAATGCGAGCGCAAGCCGGAGCCCGCGCCGCGTGGCGTCCCAGTCTGGGTGCGGCCGATGTACTCGCCCGATTCCTCGCCCTCTTCTCCGCCTTCGCCGTGTTCGCCACCCTCGTGGTGTTCGCCACCCCCGCCGTGCTCACCACCCTCGCCGTGCTCGCCCTCACCGCCCTCGCGTGCGTGCTCCTCCCCCGCCTCGCCCTCGGCCTCTCCGCCGTCCTCGGCGGCCATCGCCGGCTCGGCGTCCGCGGACTCCGGCGTTCCCGAGTCGGGCTGACCGCACGCCACTGCCAGCAAGATCGCGAGTGCACCGAGCGGCGCAACCGTGGTCATCGTGCTCCATCTGGAAAAGTCGATCCTCATTCTGACCTGCCTGGCTTCGGGAAACGGCATTGGCGGGGGCAGCCGGGGCCACGGGCGCGGGCCGCCTTCTGGGAGGCTAGCGCCGCACCCGGACCCCGGTCAAGCGACCGCTGGCGCTAGCGTCCGCGACCGCGACCTCCACGGCCACGGTTGAACGCGCGACCGTCCCTCGAACGGCGCGGCCCCTCGATCTCGGCGCGGCCGCGCATCGCGCGCTGGCGCCACGCGCCGCGACGGTTCATGCGCTGGAGCTGCTCACGCTGCCCGTCGGTGAGGATCCCGTCGAAGCTGTCCCGCAGCGACTCGCGGTCGGCCCGGCCTTCGCTCCAGTATGCTGCCATCGCCTCGCGCATGGCCTCCGGCTCCCGTATCCCGGCGGCGACCTCCGAGCGGAGCGTCATGAGCGCGGTCGCCTGCGCGGTGCGCTGTTCGAGGATCTCGACGCGCATGGCATCGAGTTGGCTTCGCTGCTCGGCGGTCAGCTCCAGCTCGTCGGCGAGGCGAATGGCCCGCTCCACGGCACCGGTGCCGGCGCCGACCGCGGCGCGTGCCCCGGCGCCCGGCCGCTGGGCTTCGACCTCGGTCGTGAACAGGGCGGTCACCATGAGCGTGGCGACGACGGCGGCAGCGCGCGAGAACCTGCAAGATGGGGTATTCATCATTTCCTCCGTTAGTTTCTTCGGATGATCGGTGTGCGTCCTGAGTGCATCGGTGCAGAACGTCGCTTAGCTTTGCGCGTTCTGAATCGGTGACAGCGGACGGCCCCAATCCGTTAGGAAGCAGACATGTTCTTCAGGCAGATCGTCGACCCCAAGCTGGCGCAGCACGCCTACCTGGTCGGCTGCCAGCGCACGCGAGAGGCAGTGATCATCGACCCGGAGCGCGATGTGGACCGCTACGTCGCCATCGCACGCCGAGAGGGGCTGCGAATCGTGGCGGCGACCGAAACCCACATTCACGCGGACTTCCTGTCGGGATGCCTGGAGCTGGTGGAGCGGCACGGTTGCAGAGGCTACCTGTCCGCCGAAGGGGGAGCGGATTGGGAGTACGAGTGGGCCTCGGGGCGCGAGTCGGTCACCCTGCTGCGCCACGACGATCGCTTCAGCGTGGGCGGCATCGAGTTTCGGGCGGTCCATACGCCCGGCCACACCCCCGAGCACATCAGCTTCCTCATTACCGATCGCGGAGGCGGCGCCACGGAACCGATGGGGATGGCCTCGGGAGACTTCATCTTCGTCGGCGACCTCGGTCGCCCCGACCTGCTCGAGTCGGCGGCCGGCCACGCGGGCCAGATGGAGCCCTCGGCTCGCCGTCTGTTCGGCTCCGCCCGCGGCGTCTTCGAGCTGCCCGACTATCTGCGCATCTGGCCGGGCCACGGTGCCGGGAGCGCCTGCGGCAAAGCGCTCGGCGCGGTTCCCGATACCACCGCCGGATACGAGAAGCGCTTCAGTCCGGCGCTCGCCGCAGCACGAGAGGGCGAGGACGCCTTCGTGGAGTACATCCTCGATGGCCAGCCCGAGCCGCCGCTCTACTTCGGCCGCATGAAGGAGGAGAACCGGCGCGGGCCGGCGGTGCTGGGCGCGCTGCCCCAGCCCCGGCTGCTGTCGCAGCGCGAACTGGCCGCAGTCTCGCGGGATTCGGACACGGTCGTCATCGACACGAGAGCCGACCGCGTGGGCTACTACGCCGGGCACATTCGGGGTTCGATCTACGCCCCCCTCAACAGTGCGTTCCCGACCATCGCGGGGTGCTACGTGAACCCGGCTGCGGACATCGTGCTGGTGTGCGGCGCCGCCGAGGTCGAAGAGGCGGTGCGCGACCTGGTGCGCGTCGGACTGGATCGGGTCGTGGGCTGGGCTACGCCGGATGCGCTTGGCGCGTTCCGGGCCGCAGGGGGCGAACTGGCCGCCATCGAGGTGATCGACTTTGCCGAAGTCGACCGGCGGCGCGCGGATCCGGGTGTGCAGATTCTCGATGTGCGGCGCGCCACCGAATTCGCGACAGCGCGCATCGAGGGTGCCTGCAACATTGCGCATACGCGGCTCGCCGCGAGGCTGGGAGAGCTCCCCCACAACGCCGAGCTGGTGGTCCACTGTCTCAGCGGAGCACGGGCGTCGGCGGCTTCGTCGCTCCTGGAGCGCGAGGGGTTTCGGGTGACCGCCGTCAACGACATCTTCCGAGCCGCCTATAGCGCGGGGTAGGCGTCATGTCCGAATCCATGTCCGACCGCCTCGGCGTCCTTGCGACCGCACTTCGCCGAGCCAAGTCGGTCGGCCAGACGCTGATCGCCTTCGCCACGGGTCTGGTCTGTTCGTTCCCGCCGGTCCCGCCCGCGCAGGCGACCGCCCAGTCCCGGGACAGCGAGGCCGCGCGTCGCCTCGTCATGCAGCGCATGGTCGAGGACATCCGCGCCGAATACCCGGACGTGGCGACGATTTCGGCCGCCGCGCTCCTTCGCGAAGGCGCGAGGGAGGACTTCGTGCTGGTGGACGTGCGGACCGACCGGGAGCGCGCCGTCTCGACTCTACCGGGCGCGATCAGCGCCTCGGCTTTCGAGGCCCGCATCCGGGAGTTCGCCGGTCGCACTGTGGTTGCGTACTGCACCATCGGGGCGCGCAGTTCGGCCTATGCGCGCGAGATGGGCGAGCGTGGTGTCGAGATCCTCAACCTCGAAGGGAGCGCGCTCGCCTGGACGCATGTCGGAGGAGCACTGGTCAGCGGCGATGCGGCCACCACCCGACTGCACGTCTACGGTCGCAGGTGGAATCTGGCCGCCGATGGCTACGAGACCGTCTGGTAGATGCCGCCCGGGGTGCTACGCCCCGCCGTCGCCTTCGGCATGCTGCACCCGGTAGACCGGCACGGCGAGCGTCGCCCCCGCCATCGGTCCCAGCCAATAGATCCACAGATCGTTCAGAGAGCCGCCCCCGGCCAGTGCGAGGAGCATCGGGCCCGTGCCCACTGCGGGATTGAACACGGCACCGGATATCCCGCCCACCGCGAAGGCGCCGGTCATGACGGTGAACCCGATGGCCAGCCCGTAGTATGGGTTCCCCTCCGTGCGGGGCGAGGTCGCTACATTCAGAATCACCAGCGCGAGGACGAACGTGAAGAGGATCTCGGCGACCAGGGCGATGGCGGGGGAGACGCCGGGGCCAGGTGCAACCGTGAGGAACTCGCCGGTCAACAGGCGAACCACCTGGGCGGCCGCGACCGCGCCGGCGATCTGCATCGCGATGTAGGGCAGAAGATCCTTGCGGTTCAGGGCCCCGCGCAGCACGAGCGCCACGCTGATGGCGGGGTTGTAGTGGGCGCCTGAGATGTGGCCGCCCATGTAGACGAGCACGGTCAAACCCGCTCCAATCGCGAGAGGTGCGACGAGGATTTCCTGCACGACGGTCAGACCGATGATGAGGACAAGGAAGAAGGTGCCGGCAAACTCGGTGAGGTATCGACCCATGGGCACGCGGCTCCGGCGGCGCGAGGGGGCTGGGGAAGACCGGTCGGACACGGGAACTATAGGGCAGTCGGCGGGCGACCGTCACCCGCGACGAAGATCGGTTGCCGCTTCGGTCGCCGTGCTGCTGGCTACGGTCGCGAGCGGCGGGGCGCTTCGGGCCCAGGAGCCCGGAACTGGATGGCGTAGCTCCAGCGAGCTGAGCTACGTGCGCACGGGTGGAAACGCGGAGTCATCCACATTCGGCGTCTCGACCACGGTGACGCGGGCCTGGGACCGAACCGAGATGAAGATCGAGGCGGGTGGGATCCGGACGCGGACGACCCGCTACAGCCGCGTCGCGGTGGGCACCGAATCCGCCTTTCGCGTCGAAGAGACGACCGAAAGCGACATCTCCGCCGAAAACTACCACGCCCGTCTGCGCATCGATCGCCGATTCTCGGAACGCACCTCGTTCTTCGTGCAGTCCGGCTGGACCCGAAACACCTTCTCGGGCATCAGACACCGCCTGGTCAACGTGCTCGGCGTCTCCACCCGCTGGGTCGCCTCCGACCGGCAGCGCATTCGGACCGCGTACGGGTTCACGCACACGATACAGCGAGACGTGGTTCTGGACCCGGATGCGTCCGATCGCTTTTTGGGTCTGAGGCTGTCGTCGGAGTACTGGCGGAAGCTGACCGAGAACACCGAATGGACGAGCAACCTGGTGATGGACGGAAACGGGGACGACACCTCGGATCTACGAGCCGATTGGACGAACTCGCTCAGCGTTGCCATGAACGAGCATCTGGGGCTGAAGACCTCGTTGCGCGCGACCTACGACAACGAGCCGGCGCTAGCCAGGGTGCCGCTGCTCGCGCCCGGCGGCAGCGAAGCCGGCAATGTGCTCATCCCGCGCAAGGAGCTGGACCGGGTGTTCACGGTCGCGTTGGTGGTGAGTCTATAAGCCTGGCTGCAGCCGCAGGCCTCCGCGACTGGAGGGCGGCGCCTTAGTGCTGCCGGCGGTTGGAGGACGCCGGCCCGCCCGTGCGGCGCGCCGAGTCCGCCCGGAGACCGAAGTCCACGCCTTCCACGTAGGGTTCGCCGAAGCGCAGGATCGTTGTGAGCGGTGCCTGGCCGGGTGGGATCACCACGATGTAGAGGCGATCGTATTCGAGATCGTCGATCGGGTCCGAAGGATCGCCGCCGAGCGCTTCCACGAGCATGGGGGTCGTGTTGCTGTGACCGACGACGAGGTGGTGCGCGGGTGTGACCTTGAGGAACTGCGCGAACCCCTGCAGGTCGCGAGCATCGTAGAAGGACGGCTCCACCCCCAGCTCGTCGGCGATGGGGCGTGCCGTGTCGCGAGTGCGCTTCCAATCCGTCGTGTGCACCTGGGTGACCCCGGCTTCGGCAAGGAGTTGACGCAGCGTCTGGGCGCGAATCTGTCCCGCCAGCGCCAAGGGTGGGTCGTCGCTTCCGTCCTCCGCCCTCTCGGCGTGGCGAACCAGGTAGACGACCACCGCGTCGGCCGCGTCGGCTTCGTTCGGTGCCGTCGGCGATCCGGCTTGAAGCCCCCAGGCAGGCGCTGGGCCCGCCGCGAGTAGGGTCATTCCCACCACGGCCAACGCCAGATACGGAACGGTGGCCAGGCGCGTCTGGATCAGCCGAGGCTGGAACATCACCATCTAGTCACTCCCGTGCGGATGGGCAGGCGGACCGCTGCGGGCCCGGAGCTCGGCTCGTTGGCTACGGAATGGCAAGACATATGACTCCATGCAAGGTAACGACTTCACTGCGTTTTGCAAACAGATGTTCCTCCACGGGGCGTTGGGCGTCATCTCGGTGGGCTGGCCTTCAGAGGCGTGCGCGATCAGTTTGTAGGGCGTCCAGGAGGACGGGCGGAGGGATCGCCGACGGGAGCCACCGCGCTCACCGGCCGGAGGAAAGTCCGAGCTCCGCAAGGCAGGATGCCGGGTAACGCCCGGGCGCCGCGAGGCGACGGAAAGTGCAGCAGAGAGCAGACCGCCGATGGCCTCTCGCCACGAGGGGCACAGGCAAGGGTGAAAGGGTGCGGTAAGAGCGCACCGGGCCGCTGGCAACAGGGGTCGCACGGCAAACCCCATCCGGAGCAAGGCCAAATAGGGGACGAGGGGCAGCCTGTCCCGTCCGAGTCCCGGGTAGGCCGCACGAGGTTCGGAGCGATCCGGATCCCAGACAAATGATCCCTGACCGTCACTGTGTGGCGGGAGACAGAACTCGGCTTATGACGCCCGTCCTCCTGGCGCTTCCGGGGTTGACCCGAGATCGCCGACCACGGATCATTGTTGCACCTTGCGCCCGTAGCTCAGCTGGATAGAGCGCTGCCCTCCGGAGGCAGAGGCCAGAGGTTCGAATCCTCTCGGGCGTATTCGGCTGGCCTCGGCTCGGTCGGAGCCTCGAGGCTCGCCACTCACGCCGGTCGGGTCTCCTCCTTTGGTCCTCCGCTCCCGGGGCCCGGAACGTCGGGATGACTCGGCGGTCTGCGCAGTCGAATCGGTCGCGTGGCCGCCCGCACCCGCAGGTTGAGCGCCTCGACGAAGACCGAGAACCCCATGGCGAAGTATATGTAGCCCTTGGGGATGTGTTGCCCGAATCCCTCGGCCACGAGTGTCATGCCCAGAAGGAGCAGGAAGCTCAGGGCGAGCATCTTGACGGTCGGGTGGTCGTTGACGAACTGCGACACCGAATTGGCCGCGACCATCATCACGACGACGGCCAGCACGATGGCGATCGCCATGACCGCGAAATCCTCGGCCAGGCCCACCGCCGTGATCACCGAGTCGAGCGAGAAGACCATGTCCATGATCGCAATCTGGACGAGAACGGCGCCGTAGCTCGCCGCCCGCGCCTTGCCCGCGCCCTCCTCCTCGCCTTCGAGGCGGTGGTGGATCTCCCTCGTGGATTTGGTAAGCAGGAACAGCCCGCCGCCGATGAGGATGAGGTCGCGTCCCGAGTAGCCGTGTCCCAGGAGGCTGAACAGCGGCGTGGTGAGCCTCATGATGAAGCTGATGGTGCCCAGCAGCGCCAGTCGGGTCACCATCGCCAGGATCAGGCCGTTCCTGCGGGCCGCTGGCTGCTGGTCCTCGGGCAGCTTGTCGGCGAGAATGGAGATGAAGATGATGTTGTCGATCCCGAGGACGATTTCCAGAATCGCCAGGGTCGCGAGTGCGACCCACGCTTCAGGACTCG
This sequence comes from Longimicrobiales bacterium, assembly GCA_963662845.2. Lineage (GTDB taxonomy): Bacteria > Gemmatimonadota > Gemmatimonadetes > Longimicrobiales > Gaopeijiaceae > Bin94. The sequence continues at coordinate 187,731 of CAXXCM010000001.1, forward strand.
AAATCCATTCCATGCGATCTCACCTGCCGGTGTGGCCTTCGTGGGACCCGGGGCTTTGGGGACGCCTGCGGGCACTTACATTTGCTGCGGATGAAATGTACAAGAACCGTGGCTTTCGGTGGGCAACGGATGGGAGGCGGCGCGCATGAGCATCACGATGGAATCGCTGATCGAAGGATGGGACGGGTTGGGGGTGGTCACGTCCTACCATCGGGACACGGACAGCTGGATCTTCGTGGCGCTGCACGATGCGACGCTTGGTCGGCCCACGGGCGGATGCCGGCTCAAGAACTATGCATCGCCCGCCGAGGCGCTGCGAGACGCGATGCGCCTGGCCGAGGGCATGACCTACAAGTGGGCCGCAATGGGGTTCAACTACGGCGGTGGCAAGTCGGTTCTGGCAGTTCCCGGCCCGACCGAGGGCGAGGACCGGCGGGCTTTGTTCACGCATTTCGGCAAGGTGCTCAACTCCCTCAACGGGGCCTACGGAGTCGGGGCGGACCTGGGAACGACGCAGGAGGACATGGGGTTCCTGGCGAAGATCACGCCGTGCGTCGCCGGTGCGGCCGACGGAGGGCAGCCGCCCGATCCCGGGCCGTTCACGGCCATCGGCGTGCACGCGGGCATGGAGGCGTGCGCGGCGCATCGGTTCGGGACGTCGGACCTCGCCGGCAGGTCGGTGCTGGTGCAGGGCATCGGCGGCGTGGGCCGTCCCCTGGCGGCTCTTCTCGCCCGATCGGGCGCGATGGTCATCGCGTCGGACATCGATGGTGCACGGGCGCGGGCCGTGGCGCGGGAGTGCGGCGGAGTCACGGTCGATCCGCGGGCTGCATACGACACCGAGTGCGACATCTACGCTCCCTGCGCCGTGGGCGCGACGGTCAACGCGCGCAGCATCGCCAGACTCCGCTGCGGGATCGTCGCGGGATCGGCCAACAACCAGCTCGAAACGCCCGAAGACGCCGATGCGCTTCGCGACCGGGGCATCCTATACGCCCCCGACTACGTCATTAACGGTGGAGGGGCCATGGCGTTCGGGTTGATGGAACGGGGAATCGACGATCCCGAGGAAGTAAGAACCCGGCTCAGGCGCATCGGGAAATCGCTGACGGGCATCTTCCGCGAGGCCGACCGGCACGGGGTGTCTCCGCTTGTGGCGGCACATCGCGTTGCGAGGAGGACGCTGGCTGCGGGTGACATCGTTGGCGCCGGTTGACCGGTCGTCGCAGGCGGGACGACATTCCGATCACGACAGACGAATGAATCACAGGAGGCGTCCCATGCGGAGCCTGCGGAGGGTGTCGTCCACCATCACCGTCCTCTTCCTTCTGGGACCTGCGGTGCACCAGGGGCAGGGTGCCGGCGGCCAGGAGGCGACGGCCTTCCTTCGCGCGGTCGGCGACCACTTCGGCATCTCCGACGGCGAGGTTGCGGTGCTTTCGCGGTGGCGGCTCTCGGCCGGAGAGATACCGGTCGTTCTGTATCTCGCCGACCGGGCCGGAGTCTCGCCGGACGTCGTGGTCGCGCAGCGAAGAAGAGGGGAGAGCTGGATGGCGATCGCGGGCGCCTACTCCGTCCACGCCGGCGACTTCCATGTGCAGATGGACGGTCCACCGGGGGTGCTCGCTGGAACCTACGAGCGGTTCAACGGGCGATCCGCCTCCGAGTGGCGCGGCATCAGTCTGTCGGACGACGAAGTCGTCGCGCTGGTGAACGTGCGCTTTCTCTCGCGGTTCCTGCGGGTGTCGCCCGCCAGAGTGGCCCAGGAGCTCGGCGGCGGCCGCGGCATGGTGGATGTCTTCCAGCGTCTGGGCGGCGGCGGTCCGTGAAGCGCGACGCGCGGGGAAACCGGCGGCCACGAAACCGCCATGGATCGAGCTGCCCGTCTTGAGCAAGCCTCGCTTCGTCCCTCTGGACTCCCACGTCGAATACCCGAGCGACGAGATGGCGCGCCGCGCCGCGAGCTTTCGACGCGAGCTGGCACGTCGTCGCACGGTTCGGGACTTCAGCGACCGATCGGTTCCCGTCGACGTCATTGAGGAGTGCATCCGCGCGGCGGGCACCGCCCCCAACGGCGCGAACCACCAGCCCTGGCACTTCGCGGTGGTTTCCGACCCGGCGCTGAAGTCCCGCATTCGGACGGCGGCCGAACAGGAGGAACGAGCGTTCTACCAGGGGGGTGCCCCGCAGGAATGGCTCGACGCTCTCGCGGCTCTGGGAACCGACGAGCACAAGCCGTTTCTGGAGATCGCTCCCTACCTGATCGTGGTCTTCGCCCAGCGCTACCAGTTGCGTTCCGACGGGAGCAAGGTCAAGAACTACTACGTGCAGGAGAGCGTCGGGATCGCCACGGGAATGCTCATCACGGGTCTCCACCACGCGGGGCTGGCGACGCTGACCCACACGCCCTCGCCGATGAACTTCCTCAACGAGATCCTCGGGCGACCTGCGAACGAGCGACCCTACCTGATTCTGGTGACCGGCTATCCGGCCGAAGACGCCCAAGTGCCGGCGATAACCAAGAAGCCGCTCGGAGAGATCGCGACCTTCTTGTAATCGACGCGCTTCGGAGCGAATGTTGGAGGTTGAGGACAGGCGGCGCGGAGAGCCTTCCGGCGCGGGCGGTCCTTCCTTTCGGCGACGCGCCGCCACAGGGCGAGGAGACTGATGGGCACAGACGTGGCACCGCAGACATCACCCGAGGCGATCCGGGTCTTCACCCGTGCGTTGCTGCGGGACTTGATGGCCATGGAACGAATCCTGAGCGAGGGTCTGATCGAGTCCGGGATCCGGCGCTTCGGCGCGGAGCAGGAGATGTTTCTGGTCAACGAAGCCTGGCGGCCATCGCCGGTTTCGGTCGAGGTTCTCGAAGATCTGGACGACGAGCCGTTCACGACCGAACTGGCACGCTTCAACCTGGAGGCGAACCTTTCGCCGCGGGTGCTGGAGGGCTCCTGCTTTTCAGACATGCAGGAGGAGCTCGACGGCTACGTCGACAGGGTGCGGGCCGCGGCGCGCCGTCAGGGCTCCGAGGTCATGCTGACCGGAATCCTCCCGACGCTCACCAAATCGGATCTTTCGCTCGACAACATCACGCCGCGCGCCCGCTACTACGCGTTGAACGATGCAATGAATCTGGCCGGCGGCGGTGCATTCCGGCTCCGCATACGGGGCACGGACGAGCTGATGATCGAACACGACTCGGTCATGCTCGAGGCCTGCAACACGAGCTTTCAGGTCCACCTGCAGGTTTCGGCAGAGGAATTCGCACACCTCTACAACGTCGCGCAGGCGGTCACCGGGCCCATCCTCGCCGCCTGCGTGAACTCTCCGCTCCTCTTCGGTCGCCGGCTGTGGGCCGAGACCCGGATCGCCCTCTTCCAGCAGTCGCTCGACACCCGCGGAACCGATCTGCACATGCGCGAGATGAGCCCGCGCGTGCGGTTCGGAGGAAGCTGGCTGGAGAGATCCGTGGTGGAGCTCTTCCAGGAGGACATCGCGGCCTTTCGCGTCCTGCTGGCCACCCCGGTCGACGAGGATCCGCTGAAGGTGCTCGACGAAGGCGGCGTGCCGAAGCTGACCGCGCTTCAACTTTACAACGGCACGGTCTATCGCTGGAACCGGCCGTGCTATGGAATCTCGAAGGGAAAGCCACACCTGCGCATCGAATGCCGAGCGCTGCCGGCGGGTCCCACGACCCTCGACGAGATGGCCAACACCGTCTTCTGGATCGGCACGGTTCTCGGCGTGGCGAAGAGGTTTCCGGACCTCTGCGACCGCATGGACTTCGACGACGCCAAGAGCAACTTTCTCGCGGCCTCGCGGCTGGGGCTCAGGGCGGGACTGGCCTGGCTGGACGGGCAGACCGGACCGGCCGATCGACTGGTTCTCGAGACGCTGCTGCCGTTGGCCGAGGAGGGTCTGGGGGACTACCCGCTGGACAGGCACGACACGGCCCAGTTCCTGGGCGTGATCGAGGAGCGGGTGAAGGCGGGCGTCACGGGTGCCTCGTGGGCGCTGGGATCGCTCAGCAGACTCAAGAAGGAGGGAACGCGCGGAGAGCGCCTGGCGGCTCTTACCGCAGCCACGGTTCGCCAGCAGGTGGAAGGGGTTCCGGTCGCGCGCTGGGAGCCGGCGGAGATCAACGAGGCGGGCGGCTGGAAGCACCACTACCTCAGGGTCGAGCAGTACATGACCACCGCGCTCACCACGGTGAACGAGGACGAGCTTGTGGAGCTGGTGGCCTATCTGATGGACCTTCGGGAGATCCGCCATGTGCTGATCGAGGACAAGGACCATCGGCTCGCCGGAGTCGTTTCGTATCGCTCGATGCTCAGGCTCATGGCCCAGGGGCGGACGGTCGCCGAGGCCGAAAACATGCCCATCAGCGAAATCATGGTGCGCGACCCCGTGACGATTGCGCCCGAGACCACCACGCTCGAAGCGATTCGCCTGATGCGCCAGAAGGGGGTGTCGGCGCTTCCCGTGGTCAAGAACGGCCAGCTCCTCGGTTTGGTTAGCGAGACTGACTTCATGCCCATGGCCTATCATCTGCTCGAAGAGCGACTGCAGGGGGCCTAGACGAATCGTGAGGTCCGGCGCGGAAGGGCTCGCGGGGGAACCGGTCCCCGCCTCCGAAAACGGCGTGATCGACTGGGTGCAGGGACGGTCGGAGGGGCCGCTTCTGCTCTGCATCGGGGGGCTGCATGGGAATGAACCGGCCGGGGTGCGTGCGCTGGAGGGCATCGTTGGAGAGGTTCGGGCGCGTCGGCACGTCATGACGGGCGACTTCGTCGCGGTGGTGGGCAATACCCGCGCCCTTGCCGCCGGACGGCGCTTCCTCGCCTACGACTTGAATCGGGCCTGGACGCCCGCGCGCATCGGCGGTCCCGGCAATGGGCGCGCGATCCGCAACGGCGATCTCGGTGTCGTCGCGCACGACGCGCGGCGAGCATACCAGGGTTCGCCCGAAGACGGCGAGATGGACAGAATGCTCGACCTGCTGGCGGTCGTTTCGGCCAGGCGGCGGGGTCCCGTTCACGTCCTCGACCTGCACACCACGTCGGGGTGGGGCGGCACCTTCACGTCGACGGCGGATCTGCCGCGACACCGGCGCTTCGCGATGGCGATACCCGTTCCTCTGGTCCTGGGCCTCAACGAGCACCTCGACGGAACGATGCTCGGCCACCTCGACCGGCTCGGGTACACGACCACGGTCTGCGAGTGCGGACAACACGAGGAGCCGCGGGCCGTGACGAGGGCCACTGCTGCGGTCTGGCTGGCGATGCAAGCCGCCGGACTGCTGCCCGACGCGGCGCTTCCGGAGGCCCGTCGCAGCTACGAGCTCATGCGGTCCGCCCGGCGTGACCTGCCGAGCATCTTCGAGACCGTTCACCGGCACCCGGTGGAGCCCGGGGATCGCTATCGAACCCGCCCGGGCTTCAGCAACTTCCAGCCCATAAGTGCCGGCGTGGTCGTGGGCGACGACCGCCGGGGAGAGGTCGCGGCGCCGACGGACGGCCTGCTCCTGATGCCGTTGTACCAGGAGCTCGGCGAAGACGGCTTCTTCGTCGTCAGGGAGATGGCTGCGGGACGCGATCCTGCCGGTGCCCGTCCCGCGCACTGAGGGGCGGATCCGATGTGCGGCCGCTTCACCCTGACCGAAGAGGCCGACGCGATAGCGGACGCCTTCGCGGCCGACATTGGGCCGATCCGCGACATCCACGAGCCGCGCTACAACATCGCCCCCACCGACGAGGCGCCGGTCGTGATCGCCGCGCCGGGAGGAAGGCGCGCCGGACCGATGCGATGGGGCCTGCTGCCCCACTGGGCCGAAGACATGCGCGTCGGCGCACGCATGATCAACGCCCGTGTGGAGACGGTCGCCACGCGCCCCGCCTTCCGTGAATCGTTCCGCGCGCGGCGCTGCCTGGTGCCGTCCACGGTTTCTACGAGTGGGAGTCACGCGCGACCGGCAAGCAGCCCTACTGGATCCATCGTCCCCGCACGCCCCTCTTCGCGATGGCGGGAATCTGGTCGCTGTGGACTCCGCCGTGCGGTGACCGCCTCGCGACGTTCTCGATACTGACCCGCCCGGCCCCGCGCCCGCTCCGGTGGCTGCACGACCGCGTTCCCGTCATCCTTCCCGCGGCCTCGTGGGACGACTGGCTCGCACGCGGCACCACGGCGACGGTCCTGGGCGACATGCTGCGGAACGCGGTTCCGCCCGAGTTGCGCTGGCACCCCGTGTCGCGAGCCGTCAACCGCGCCGGACACGACGAACCCGACTGCACGGACAGGGTGGAGCTGGCGGACTAGCCCCGCCTACGTGAACGACGCGAATGCTGCGCCAAGGTGTTCGAGGGCGTCGCGAAGCTCGTTCTCGGGTGGTCCGAAGCCGATGCGCATCATCGATTCGATGCCGAAGTGGACGCCCGGGACGATGAGCAGGCTGCGCTCCGTGCGCAGGCTTTCTGCGAGTTCGGCCGAACCGATGTCCGCGCGGTAGCGCACCATGGAAATCGCGCCCGCGTCGGGGGGCGTGAAGCTAAAGAGACCGTTGTGCGACGCGATCCAGTCGGTCATGACCGCGAGGTTGTTGCGGATGATCGACTGGGTTCGCTCGAGGATTCTGGGCCGCACCTCGGGGGAAAGGGCGATGGTGGCCACGGCATCGGAGAGCGACGGAGGCGCGATGGTCGTGTAGTCGGTGCGAGCCCACAGCCGTTCCACGACATCGTCCGGTCCCACCACCCAGCCCAGCCTCGCACCCGGAAGCCCATATGCCTTCGACAGCGAGTTCGTGACCAGAACCCGGTCGTAGCGTCCCCAGAAGCTCGGCACGGGGTCCGGTCCCACCTCCGCCCCGCGATAGACCTCGTCGGAGAGGATCCAGGCCCCGTGTCGGTCGGCCAGCGCGACGATGTCGTCCATCTCCGATGCGGTCAGGGCCACGCCGGTCGGGTTGTTCGGATGCGTCACGAGAATGAATCCGGCACCGCCCGCAAGCGCCGACTCCAGCTCGTCGAGATCCGGTCGCCATCCCGCTTCCTCGCGGAGGTGGAAGGGTGCCGCGCCTCCGTTGAAGTTCGCGACAAGCCCCGGAACCTGCATGTAGTTCGGAAGCATCACCGCGGCCGCCTTGTCGGCCTGCGCCAACTCCCAGAAGGCCACGAAGTTCGCCTCGGCGCCCCCGATGGTCACGACGACCGATCGTTCCGTCGCTCCTGGATGGAGGGACGCGATCAGCGCTCGCAGCTCGTCCGTGCCGTTCGATTGGCTGTACCCCAACGGAACCTCGGAGAGATCGGAGGTTGGTCGTCCCGCGTACGACATCAGTTCGCCCAGAGTCAACGGGTGGACGCCGCTCTCAGAGAGATTGTAGGCGACGCGGTGCTCGTAGGTGGACTGCCATCGTTCCATGTGGAATGGGGTGAATTCCACGGCGCTCGCTCCTCTTGGTTGTCAATTCGGCTGTGTGCGGGTAGCCTCAAGGTCGCGAAGAAACCTGATGGAGGATCGAAGGGCACGCAACGGAATGATCGAAGTCGATGAGCGCACGCTCGAAAACGGCCTCCGGTTGGTTCTGGCACCGGATCGCGCGACGCCAATCACCGGGGTCAACCTGTGGTATGGGGTGGGCTCACGAAACGAAGCCAAGGGGAAGACCGGATTCGCGCACCTCTTCGAACACATGATGTTCCAGGGTTCCGCGCACGTGCCGAAGAACGGACACTTCCAGCACATCGAGCGGGTCGGCGGGTCGGCCAACGGCACCACCTGGTTCGACCGCACGAACTACTACGAGACCGTCCCGTCCCATCATCTCGATCTGGCCCTGTGGCTGGAAGCGGACAGGATGGGCTGGATGCTCCCCGCGATGACCAGCGACAAGCTGGAAAACCAGCGCCAGGTCGTCATGAACGAGCGCAAGCAGCGCTACGACAACCAGCCCTACGGGGACTGGGACGAACGGGTGCAGTCTCTCCTCTTCCCCGAGAGCCACCCCTACCACCATACGGTCATCGGGACCATGGAGGACATCGTTGCGGCCACGCTGGACGACGTCAGCGACTTCTTCACCACCTACTACGTCCCAAACAACGCGGTGCTCACGATCTGCGGCGACTTCGACCCGGATGAAGCCCACGCCCGCGTCGAGCACTACTTCGGCGCGATCCCGCCGGGCGCCTCCATGCCGCCGCTTCCCGGCGACCCCGAGATCCCGTTCACCACCGGAGGCACGCTGCGGACCGACGTGACCGGTGCCGTGCCCCTGCCCCGGGTCTACGCGGGGGCGCGGGTGCCGCCCTTCACCACCGACGACTTCTACGCGGGCGATGTGGTGGCCCACTGTCTGGGCACCGGGAAGCTCTCGCGTCTCTACGACCGTCTCGTCCGCAGCCGCGTGGCCAAGTCGGCTTCGTGCCACCTCCTGCCCCTGACGTCGGGAGCGACCATCTTCCTGGCCGTAGCCACCGGCTTTCCCGAAACCGACGTGGACCGACTGGAGGAGGCCCTGACGCGAGAGCTCGACGACGCCGTCACGATTGCCGAGGAAGAGGCTTCGCGCGCGCTGCTCGTCGCCGAAACGCGCCTGCTGAGAGCGCTGCAACAGGTCGAGACGCGTGCCGACCTGCTGTCGATGTACGCAACCCACTTCGGCAGCGCCGAACGCCTCAACGAGGATCTTCGGCGTCTGCGGCGGGTCACCACCGAAGAGGTCCGGGAATGGGGGCGGAGCTTTCTGCACTCCGAGAACCGTGTGGTGGTCCGCTACATCCCGGAGGCGGCGTCGTGACCGACCGCAGCGCCCCGCCGCAGCCCGGATCCATTCGTCCCTACGAGTTCCCCCCGGTGTTCGACGAAACCTTGGGCAACGGGATGGGCGTGCGCGTCGTCCACAAGCTCCCCTTCGGCCATGCGACCGCCATGGTCGTGCTGCGCGCGGGCGAGACTGCGGTGACGCGCGGCCAGGAGGGCCTGGCAGTTCTGACGGGCGACGCGCTCGAAGGCGGAACCACACGCCTATCGAGCCGGGAGCTCGCCGGGGCGCTCGAAGACATCGGTGCAAGCTTCGGGGTCGCCGTGGGGTGGGATTCGACCACGGTGGCGGTTTCCTGCCTCGCCGAACACCTGGGCGAAGCGACGCCGCTCCTCGCCGAGATGGTGCGTTCGCCCGCCTTCGGCGCATCGGAGCTCGATCGCTACCGGGCTCAGCGTGTCGCGTCGGCCGCCCACCGGCGCATGGATCCCGCCTGCCTGGCCGCCGACTCCTATGCGCGGATGCTGTTTGCCGACGGCGACACCTACGGTCGGGCGGTCGGCGGCACCGAAGCGTCTCTGCGAGGCATCGGTTCGCGCGACGCCCACGACTTCGTGGCCGCCCGCTACGGACCGGATCAGGCGGCGCTCGTCGTGGTGGGGGACATCGAAACCGACGAAGTGGTCGGTCTGGCCGAACGGGGATTCGGGGATTGGCGGAATCGGGTCGAGGACCCCGCCGAGCCGACGGTGTCGACGCCCGCGCAGGCTCGTGCAGTGCACGTCGTGCACCGTCCCGGGTCGGTGCAGTCCGAGATCCGGGTGGGGCATGTCGGAGTGTCGCGCTTCGTCGCGGACTACCTGCCCCTGACCGTGGTGAACCTCGTGCTGGGCGGGTCGTTCTCGTCGCGTCTCAACCTGAATCTGCGCGAGCGAAACGGCTTCACCTACGGTGTCCGCTCCTCGTTCGCCGCACGTAGGGGCAGAGGTCCCTTCGTGGTCTCGACGGCGGTCGCGAACGCGGTCACGGGCCCTGCGGTCGGCGAGATCTTCAACGAGATCGAGGGGCTCGCGGATTCGGGCCCCACTTCCGAGGAGGTCGCTGCTGCGACGAGCTATCTCGCCGGAATCTTCCCTCTGCGCATGGAGACGACGGGCCAGCTGGCTTCGCGCATGGCCGGGTTGTTCGTCTTCGGACTGCCGACGGACTACTATCGCGGCTACCGGGATCTGGTCAGAAGGATCACGCCGCGGGAGACGGTCGAAGCGGCCCGCAGGCACATCCGGCCACGCGAGCTGTGCACGGTGGTGGTGGGAGACGCCGAAGCGGTCACGCCCGGGCTGGAGGCGCTGGGGATCGGGCCGGTTCAGGTGCACTCTGAAGCGGCTGAGCGCGCGGAGTGAGCGAAGACCGCGCCGCGCGCATTTCGACCACCGTGGTCCACGACGGCAGGGTGGTGCATCTGAGCATCGATCGGGTCCGCTTTCCGGACGGGTCGGTCGGCGAACTGGAGTTGATCCGCCACCGTGGGGCGGCTGCGGTCCTGCCGGTGCTGAGGTCCGAAGACGGCCCGGATCCCGAGATTCTGCTGCTGCGCCAGTACCGCTACGCGGCAGGCGGCGTGATCTACGAGGTGCCCGCCGGCATCATCGAGCCGGGCGAGAGCTGGGACGAATGCGCGCGCCGGGAGCTGGAGGAGGAGGCGGGGGTTCGCAGCGGCCGCCTCGTTGAGCTGACAACGATTCACACGACTCCGGGATTCACCAACGAACAGATCCACCTGTACGCGGCCTTCGACCTCGAACCCGGCGCGACCCGCACCGACCGGGACGAGTTCATCGAGGCCGAGCGAATGCGGCTGTCCCGGGCGCTCGAACTGATCCGCCGGGGCGAGATCACCGATGCGAAGTCGATTGTGACCCTGCTCTACGCCGCGCGCTTCCTCTTCACTCAGGATCGCTGACCGCCACAAGGGCGACTGTCCCAAGCGCGGGAACCCCGTGTCACCGCCAGAGGACAGCCGATCGGGATTCAAGCCCCGTTTGGTGGGCCAGACAGTTGGCACGGTTTGTGCCATGACCCACAGGATGCGGACGCTTGCAGCGTCGAATCGGATTCGCGTCCGGGCGGGCAGACCCGGACCATCGCCGAGGAGGATGGTCGAGTCATGGGACACACGAGCCCGATGCTCAGAAAAACAGGAACCTCGATCCGGGACCCGAGGGGACTTGCCGAGCTCGACGACAGCCAGATCGTGCAGTGCTTCCTGGATGGCGAGGAGCGCGCCTTCACCGAGCTGGTGCGCCGCTACGACAAGCGCCTGCAGAACTTCGTCTTCCGCACCATCGGAGACCGCGAGCGCGCGGAGGATCTGATCCAGGAGACCTTCGTCCGGGTGTTCCGTCACCTTCACAGGTTCGACCAGAGCCGGAAGTTCTCGACTTGGATCTACACGATTGCCGGGAACCTGGCGAAGAACGAGCTACGCAACCGCTCCCGCAATCCGCTGGTGCTCTTCCAGTCGCTGGTGAAGAACTGGGAGGCCGATTCCCGACCCCTGGAATGGGAGGATCCCAAGACGCGACCGGACGATCTCTACCGCAGGCGCTTCCTGCGCGAGAAGGTCAGCGAGGCCGTGGCCCTGTTGCCCGAGCATCACCGGGTGGTCTTCGTCCTGCGCGAACTCCACGGCAAGAGCTACGAGGAAATCGCCGAGATCACCGGTTGCAACCTCGGAACGGTCAAGAGCAGGTTGAACCGAGCCCGGAACAAATTCGCCCGCATCATCGCCCCAATGATCGAATAGCGCCGCTCGGAGCGGCGCGGAAAACCGCCAGGATCCGACGAGTTCCCGACATGGATCCGGCAGAGCAAGGGAACCCCACGGTGTTCGTGGCGGTATATTCCCGTGACGCACAGACCAACCTGCGGCTACGGGATCTACGACCTTGCCCACTCACTCCGAGTTCCGACGCTACGAGGGCGAAAACCGACCCGTCGATTCCTCGGCGAGTTGCCGGTGGTTCGTCGAGGTCTACTCGGAGTACCGTGACAGACGCCTCGATCCGACCTCGATGGCCGCGGCGGCAGCGCATCTGGCCGGCTGCTCAGCCTGCCGACGCTACGATCGAGTCGTTCGCAGGGGGGTTTCGGTGCTGCGCGAGGCGGGATTGGAGGCTCCGCGGCGGTTGGTGTCCATCGGCGCTCTGCGCGAGAGCGCCTGGGCCATCGACAAGAGGGAGTCCATGGCTCTGGGAATCGCCGGCTCGGGGATCACGACCGTGGGCATGGGGATGGTGGCGTTGCTGCTGTGCCTGTTCGCCTGGTTCCCCCTGTTCGTCCCCGGCACGCCGGAGGTCGACATTGCCCCGGTCGTCGCCGCGGCACCTGGGGTCGCACCGGCGCAGGCGTTCTTTCCACCGTCGCCGGGGATGTTCTTCTCCCTGACCTCTCCCGGGCTTCCGAGCCGTTCCGTGCCGACCCTGTTCGTCGTTCCCGACCGGTTGCCGTTCACGGCGCAGCGGCGGGACATGGCGAGCGAAGTGGCCCGAGCCATGCTCTTCGACCGCGGCGTCGGGCACGGGCCTTTGCCGCTCCAGGGGCTCGCCGTCGGCGTCGATCCCGATTAGACTTTTCGGCGTCGCCACCATTCCCGCCGACGCCGCCATTCCTGCCGTCGGCACCATTTCCGCCGACGTGCCGTAGCTCGAACATGATTCCGCGTCCTCTGCGTGCCGCCCGAAACGGTGGAGTCTTCTTCCTCCACGGGGAGGATGACTTTCGCAAGCGCGGTTCGGCCGACTTCCTGGTGAAGCGCTACGCCGATCCGGCGACCCAGGACTTCAACCTCGACCGGCTCGAGGGCAGCGAGGTGTCGGTGGAACGCCTGGCCTCGGCGATCGCGACCCCCCCGATGATGGCGGAGTGGCGAGTGGTCCATCTCAGGGAGACCGAGGCGCTGGCAGGCAGCCCGAAGGCGCGCAAGGTGATTCTGAAGGCGGCGCAGGACCCTCCTCCGGGACTGGTGCTGATCCTGCAGGCCACGCAGCCGCCCCGTTCCAAGGCGAAGTTCTACCGCGACGTGGCCCGGTTCGCGACATCGGTCGAGTTCAAGCCCGTGCCGGTCGACGGCGTTCCGAGCTGGCTGGTGACGTGGGCGCGCGACGAACGGGGCACAGAGCTGGACATCGACGCCGCGCAGGCCATGGTCGGTGCCGTGGGGACCGATCTCGGGGTGCTGGTCCAGGAGGTTGGGAAGCTGGCGGAGATGGTGGGTCCCGAGGGCACGATCGATGTGGAAGCGGTGCGTCGCGGGGGAATCCGGTTGCCGACCCAGGATCGCTGGGCGTGGATGGATCTTGTGGGGAACCGTAGGATGGACGAGGCGCTGCAGGGTCTGCCGGTGCTCTTCGCACAGGGTGAGACGGCCATTGGATTGGTCATCGGGCTCTCCACGCAGTTGCTGCGCATAGGCGTCGCCGCCGAAGGGGGAGCCCAGGCCGTGCAGGCCGTGCTGCCTCCGTTCCAACGCTTTCTGGCCCGCCGCATCGTGGGACAGGCTCGCCGCTGGAGCCGTGCGGAGCTGGCGAGCGCGATCCGCGGCCTGTGTCGGCTGGATCAGCTCCTGAAGGCCAGTGCCATCGAGGACGAGATCCTTGTGGAGGAGTGGCTTATCGGATGCCGCCTGACCGGGGTCGGACGGAGAGCGCCATCGTGAGGCCGGGGGGACCGCCGGCGACTGCGGAAGCGGGGGTCGAACTCGAGCTCCGCATAAGCGGAATGCACTGCGCATCGTGCGTGGCGAGCGTCGAGGGGGCGCTCGCCGGCGTGAATGGCGTCGACGAGGCCACCGTGAATCTTGTCGAGGAGACCGCCCGGGTGCGGCTGGCGGTGGGGGCGGGCGAGGGCGAGCCGGCGGCGGTGGTGCAGGCGGTCGAGGACATGGGCTACGGTGCCGAAGTGCTCGTCGCGGCCGGTGCGGTGAAGCAGGCGGCCCGCGTTCGCGACGACGAGCGCGAGGCGGAGCACCGCGAGCTGATGAGGCGCTTCCGGGTGGGGGCGGCCTGTGGCGTGCCGGTCGTCCTGATCGGGCACTGGGAGATGATTCCGGGGCTTCCCGCGCTGACCCCGGGAGCGATGCTGTTCTCCTGGTGGATGTCGGGACTCCTCACCCTGCCCATCGTCCTCTACGTGGGACGCAGCTTCTTCGTCGGCGCCTGGATGGCCACGAGGAGGCGTTCGGCGAACATGGACACGCTCGTCGCGCTGGGCACAGGGGCGGCGTGGCTATACTCGACGACGGTGCTGGTGGCACCCGAACTGTTCCCGGCGGGCAGCGGTCGACCCTTCTACGAGGCGGTCGCGGCCGTGATCACGCTGGTGGTGCTCGGCCAGGCGGTCGAGTCGAAGGCGAAGGGACGGACCGCCGCCGCTCTGGGTGCCCTACTCGAACTCGCCCCGGAGACCGCCGAGCGGGTCGGGGACGGTGGAACCGAGACGGTTTCCGTGGACGAGATCCGGCTGGGCGATGTTCTCGTGGTCCGGCCGGGGACCCGCGTGCCCGTGGACGGAAGGGTGAAGGGTGGTGCCAGCGAAGTCGACGAATCGATGCTGACGGGCGAGAGCGTCCCGGTCGTCAAGGGCGTGGGGGACGAGGTCGTGGGCGGCACCCTGAACGGCACCGGAGCGCTCACCATGGAAGCGACCAGGATCGGTGGGGACACCGTGTTGGCTCGCATCGTCGACATGGTCCGACGGGCCCAGAGCAGCAAGCCGAGGATCCAGCGGACGGTCGACGTGGTGGCGGGCCGCTTCGTTCCTGCGGTGATTGCCGTGTCCGTGGTCACTTTCGGCGTCTGGTACGCGACCGGTCCCGAGCCCCGCCTCGCCATGGCCATGGTCACGTCGGTGGCGGTGCTGGTGATCGCGTGTCCCTGTGCCCTGGGTCTGGCCACCCCCATCTCGATCATGGTTGCCGTCGGCAAGGCGGCGGCGCACGGCGTCCTGATCCGCGACGGCGAGGCGTTGCAGCGCGCGCGGAGGGTGGACACGGTCGTGCTCGACAAGACCGGCACGCTGACGATCGGGAAGCCGGCGGTGATTCACGCGGTGCCGGCGGCGCCGTTCGGCGAAGCGGAGTTCCTGCGGGTCGCGGCGTCGGTGGAGTCGATGTCGGAACATCCCGCCGCCCGTGCGATCGTGCGGCACGCACACGATCTGGGGGTAGGAGCCGTCGCCGCCACGAACTTCGCCGCGCATCCAGGGTCGGGGGTCTCGGCAGTCGTGGATGGCCGGCGAATCCTGGTTGGCTCACCGTCCTTCCTGTTCGCGGCGGGCGTGGCGGTCGAGACGATGGACGAGCACCTCGGCCGGATCGCGGGCACCGGGGCGACGCCGGTCGTGGTCGCTGTCGACGGCGCGGTCGCCGGCGTCTTCGGCGTGGCCGACACGGTGCGTCCCGATGCAAGGCAGGCCGTGGAGCGGCTGCGAGGCGCAAGCATCGAGGTCATGATGCTGACAGGGGACGAGGAGGCCGCCGCCGGGAGGATCGCCGAACAGGTGGGGATCACGAAGGTGTGGGCGCGGGTGTCGCCTGCGGAAAAGGCGCGGTGGGTGGCCGAGCTCAGGGAGGGCGGCAGGGTCGTGGCGATGGTTGGCGACGGGATCAACGACGCGCCGGCCATCGCGGCGGCCGATGTCGGCATCGCCATGGGCGGCGGCACCGACGTGGCCCTGCAGACCGGCGACGCCGCCCTGTTGGGAGACTCGCTGCGAGGCGTGGAGCACCTGGTCCTGATCTCGCGGGCCGCGCATCGCAACATCGTTCAGAACCTGTTCGGTGCGTTCGTCTACAACGTGGTCGGCATCCCGGTTGCGGCGGGCGCGCTGTACCCGTCGCTGGGACTCCTGCTGTCGCCGATGATCGCGGGGGCCGCGATGGCGTTCAGCTCGGTGACGGTGGTCGCCAACGCCAACCGGCTGCGGCGCTACGAGCCCTCCTGAACCGTGGCCGCCACCGTGAAAACGCCCCCCGGCTCCGATACGCCGCTGATGCGGCAGTGGCGGCAGGTGAAGGCCCGCCACGCCGACGATCTCGTCTTCTTTCGGGTGGGCGACTTCTACGAACTCTTCTGCGAGGACGCCGAAGAGGGTTCTCGACTCCTGGGGCTGACGCTGACCTCGCGCAACAACGGCGCGGCGCAGCGGGTGCCGCTGGCCGGGGTTCCGGCGAAGGCCCTCGACGACTACGTGGACCGGCTGGTGAAGCTCGGCAGGAAGGCCGTGATCTGCGACCAGGTCGAGGATCCGGCCGAAGCCAGGGGGATCGTGCGCCGGGAGGTCGTCGAAACCGTGACCCCCGGCACGGTCGTCTCGGACGCGCTCCTGGAGGACGAACGCAACAACTTCATCGTGGCGCTGGTCCCCGGCGATGGGCGGGTCGGGCTTGCGGCCATGGACGTCTCCACCGGGCAGCTCGTGGTGCTCGAAGTCGACCGGACCCAGGTCGGGGACGAACTGGCGCGGCTCGAGCCCAGCGAGAGTCTGGTACCCGAATCGGCGGCGCCGGACCTGGACGGACACGGTGCGGCGGTGAGGACGTTGCGAGCGGACTGGCTCTTCGATCTGGCCACGGCCCGCGAGGAGCTGACGCGGCGCTACAGCGTGCATTCGCTGGACGGCTTCGGCTTCGAGCCGGGTGACGAACTGCTCGTTCGCGCAGCCGGAGCGCTGGTCGCCTACGTCGATGAGATCAGGCCGGGAGGGTCCGACAACCTTCAGGCGCCACGGATCCAGCGCCCCGAATCGGTCATGACGCTGGATTCCATGACCCGGCGCAACCTGGAGCTCGTCGAACCGCTGCGACCGGACCAGCACGGGGCGTGTCTGCTGTCCGTCCTGAATCGCTCCGCGACGCCGATGGGGGCGAGGTTGCTGAGGAACTGGGTGCTGAGACCGCTTGTGGACGGCGACGAGGTCTGGAGGCGCCAGGGAGGCGTGGCGGAGCTGTACGACGACCCTTCCGTCCGCGCGGATCTCCGATCGGCGCTCGCCGGCATTCGCGATCTGGAGCGCCTCGCCACGAAGATCGGTTCGGGCCGTGCCACACCCAGGGAGGTGCTTGCGCTGGCCCACTCGACGGACCAGCTGCCTGCGGTGGTGGCCGCCGGCAGCGACGTGCGGAGCGAGATACTCGCCGAACTACTGGGCGACCTCGACACGCTGGAAGATGTGGGGGCCAGGATCGCGGAGGCGATATCGGGGGATGCTCCCGCCACGCTCAACGACGGCGGCGTGATCCGCAGAGGCTTCGACCACGAACTGGACAACCTCAGGGAGATCCGGGACAGCGCCGAGGACTTCATTGCCGGACTGCAAGCCAGGGAACGCGAGCTTACCGGAATCACCTCGCTCAAGATCGGCCAGAACAAGGTCTTCGGATACTATCTGGAAGTCACCAACGCGAACCGATCCCGCGTCCCCGAGCACTTCGTCAGAAAACAGACCCTGGCGAACGCCGAGCGGTACTTCACGCCCGAGTTGAAGGAGTGGGAGGAGAAGGTTTTCGACGCCGAGGAAAGGATCGCCCACCTCGAACGGACCTTGTTCCTGCGGGTAAGGGCGGAGCTGGCCCTGGCGGTGCCGCGGATCCAGGCCACCAGCCGGCGAGTCGCCGAGCTCGACGCCATAACGTCCCTGGCCGAGGTGGCGGACCGGAATGGCTACGTGCGTCCCGAGGTCACGACGGGCCTGGGGCTCGACATCGTGGCGGGACGTCACCCGGTCGTCGAGACCATGATGCCAAGCAGCGACTTCATCCCGAACGACCTGCGGCTCGATGGCGACACGCCCATCGCGATCGTGACGGGTCCCAACATGGCCGGCAAGAGCACGGTGCTTCGGCAGACGGGACTGATCCAGATCATGGCCCAGATCGGCTCGTTCGTGCCGGCCACCCGCGCTCGGCTCGGATTGTGCGACCGAGTGTTCACCCGCGTGGGCGCGTCGGACAATCTGGCAGCCGGCCAATCCACCTTCATGGTGGAGATGAACGAGACGGCGGCGATCATCCACGGCGCCACGGAACGAAGCCTGATACTCCTCGACGAGATCGGGCGGGGGACCTCGACCTACGACGGGGTGTCCATCGCATGGGCCGTCACGGAGCACCTGCACCAGCATGTCGGCGCCAAGGCGATCTTCGCCACGCACTATCACGAGCTTACGCAGCTGTCGGACCTTCTCGCGGGGATCAAGAATCTCAACGTCGCGGTGCGCGAGGCCGGAGAGGAGATCGTCTTCCTCCGGCGCCTCGAACCCGGCGGTGCCGACCGATCCTACGGGATCCACGTAGCGCGGCTCGCCGGACTGCCGACCCCGGTCATCGAGCGCGCAAGACAGCTGCTCGCGGAGCTCGAGGGCAGCCAATCGGGAGGCCGCGCCGGACTTGGGCGCGTTGGCGGCGACGCAGAGGATCCCGCCGGCGCGCGGTCTGGCCAGATGTCTCTGTTCGAAGTCGTGCATCCGGTCGTCGAGCGCCTGCGCCGCCTCGAACCTGACACAATGACGCCCATCGAGGCGTTGGGATTACTTTATTCCCTCCGGGCTGCCGCGACCGAGGAGTAGCCCGGTGGACTCGGAGACGCCGGCCAACACGCCGAACACCGGAACAGGAGGGTCCGTTGCGGACTGAAGCAAGACCAGGCGCGCCACGTCGCCGAATCGGCCTTGGACTGCTGGCCGGCTCGCTGGTCGTGGGTTGCGACATCGGTCCGGAGATCGAGAGACCCGCGCCGCTCTTCGCCACCAGCCCGGTCGAGTATCCGATCGACATGTGGGATCAGGGCGTGGAGGGGACCGCCGTCGTCCGGGTCCTGGTCAACGAGGAGGGCGGAGTGGACAGCGTGACGGTGGCGGAGAGCAGCGGATACCCGGCATTGGACTCGGCGGCGGCGAAGGGTGCCAGGGCCATGCAGTTCGCGCCGGCGTTACGGGCGGGCGAGCCCCTGCGGGTCTGGGCGCGGGTTCCTGTTCACTTCGTGAAGGACGCCGCCCCAGAGGACGAAACGGAATCGAACGGCACGGCAACCAACCGGAGAGGAAGCGGGTGACAGTGGCCAGGCGCGGCCAGGAAAGGCCCTGCGACAGCGTGCTCGATCTGGTGGGGTGGACCCCGCTGGTTCGCCTCAACCGGGTCGCGACGGGGATTCGGACGCCGGTCTACGGCAAGGCCGAGTTCATGAACCCCGGTGGGTCCGTCAAGGACCGGATCGGTGTTGCGATCATCGAGGCGGCCGAATCCAGAGGACTGCTCGGCCCCGGCGGCACCATCGTCGAGGGTACCAGCGGCAACACCGGGCTGGCCCTGGCCATGGCCGCGGCGATCCGGGGATACCGCTGCATCTTCACCATGCCCGACAAGATGAGCACGGAGAAGGTCAAGCTGCTGCGCGCCTTCGGTGCCGAGGTGGTCATCACTCCCACCGCGGTCGCCCCCGACCACCCCGACCACTACGTCAACCGGGCGCAGGCCATCGCCGACGAGACCCCCGGAGCGTTTCTGGCGAATCAGTTCTACAATCAGGACAATCCCGAGGCCCACTACAGGACGACCGGGCCCGAGATCTGGGAGCAGACCGCCGGCGGCGTCACTCACTTCGTAGCGGGCGCGGGCACGGGGGGCACCATTTCCGGTACCGGCCGGTACCTCAAGGAACGCAACCCCAAGGTGCGCGTGATCGGCGTCGATCCCAGCGGATCGGTCATCTCCGGGTTCCACGCCACCGGGCAGGTCGGGGAGAGTCGCCCGTACCAGGTCGAGGGGCTGGGGAACGACAAAATTCCCGGAACGCTGGACCTGAACATCGTCGACGACTACCGCGTCGTGGCCGACGGCGACGCCTTTCGCATGGCGCGCCGGCTGGCTGTGGAGGAAGGGATGTTCGTGGGTGGCTCGACCGGTCTCATCGTGCACGCCGCGCTAGCGGAGGCCCGCCAGATCGACGATCCGGAAGCGTGCGTGGTGGCGATCCTGTGCGATTGGGGCGAGAGGTACCTGACGAAGCAGTACGACGACGAGTGGATGCGCAACAACGGCTTTCTCGGTCAGCAGCGGTCCACCGTGGCCGAAATGGCGGCGGCCAAGTTCGAGCGACTCCCCCAGCTCCTGACCGCAGCCCCCACGACGCCGGTCCGCATGGCGGTCTCGACGCTGTCCACGCACAACATCTCCCAGTTGCCGGTCGTGGTTGACGGCGAATGTGTGGGGAGCGTCTCCGAACGGCGGCTCATGAGCGAGGTTCTGGCGGACAGGTCGCTGCTGACGGCCGAGGTCGAGCGCGTCATGGGCAAGCCGTATCCGGTTCTGGACGAACAGGCGGACGCCGAGGCTGCGGTGCGGCTGCTTACGGGAACCGCGCAGGCCGTCCTCATCCGCTCGGGTGGACGTCTGGACGGCATCCTGACGCGGCACGACCTGGTGCGCTCGCTGGCCGCATCGCCATGAGCCGACCGACTTCGTTGCGTGTGGTCGTGCTGCTCGGCGGCAGCTCCGAAGAACGGGGTGTGGCGCTGGCCAGCGGTTGCGAAGTGGCCGCCGCGCTGCGATCGGCCGGCCACGAAGTGATCGCCATCGATTCCGCGGCGGGACGGCTGTCAGCCGACCAGGAGACAACGATCCTGAAGTCGGGCATCGGACGCGCGGAAGTTCCGGTTCCGGTGCCGCGCAACCCCCATGCGCTTCCCGAAGCCAAGGTGATCGCAGGAGAGCCCGCGCACGAGTGGGCGGATGTCGTCTTCCTCGCACTGCACGGCGGCGCCGGCGAGGACGGTACCATTCAGACCCTTCTGGAGGCGTCGGGGGTCGTATATGCGGGGAGCGGGCCGGTCGGCTGTGCGCTCGCGATGGACAAGGACCTCTCCAAGCGTCTCATGAGGGACGCGGGGGTGCTCACACCGGACTGGATCGTGGGGGGGACGGCGGGCGAAGTCGTGGCGCGGCGGCTGGGGTTGCCGGTGATCGTGAAGCCGGTTTCGGGAGGATCCTCGGTCCGCCTGGCGCTCGCCCGTTCCGTGCGCGAGGTGGACGAGGCGACCGAGTGGGCGGTGGGCGGCGGCGATTCGGTCATGTACGAGAGCTACGTCGACGGACGCGAGTTCACCGTGGGGATTCTGGATGGCGAGCCGCTCCCGGTGGTCGAAATCGAGCCCGTGCACGAGCTCTTCGACTTCGATTGCAAGTACGAGCAGGGAATGGCGATCGAGACGGCTCCCGCCCGCATCCCGCAGGAGCTTGCCCAGACCCTGCAAACCATCGCCCTTCAGGTCCACCACACCCTGCGTCTCCAACACTTCTCGCGGGTCGATTTCATGGTGGACGAGCGCGGTCGGGCATGGTGCCTCGAGGCCAACGCGCTTCCGGGACTGACGAGCAACAGCCTGTTGCCGAAGGCGGCCGGAGCGGCGGGAATTGATTTCCCGGAGCTCTGCGAACGTATTTGTAGGTTGGGCCGGGCGGCCGGAGCCAGGCGGCCGGCATGGACAGGAGCAGCGTCTTGAGATTCAGGAACCCGTCGTCGACCGGCTTCGCATCCGCCTTCGGCGGCTTCAGCGTCACCCCGTGGGTCAAGATCCTGCTGATCGCCAACGCCTCGGTGTTCCTGACACGGTTGCCGTCGGCTACGGTGTCGTCGCGGATCTCTTCGCCTTCTCGCCAGGTCGCATCTGGACCCGGCCGTGGGGCATGGTCACCTACATGTTCGTGCATGCCGGGCTCTGGCATCTGCTGATGAACCTGCTGTTCATCTTCTTCTTCGGACCACCGCTCGAGGCCCGCTGGGGGTCGGATCTCTTCGTCAAGTTCTATCTGATCTGCGGGCTCGGCGGCGTGCTGCTCAGCTTCGCGTTCTCCGGTGCCTCGATCGTGGGGGCGTCGGCGGCCTGCTACGGGATCATGCTGGCCTTCGCGTTGATATGGCCGAACGCGCCCGTGTACGTCTGGGGGCTGGTTCCGGTGAGGGTCAAGTGGCTGGTCATCTTCCTCGTCGCCCTGAGCTTCGTCAGCGCGATCGGCCCGAGCCGCGACGGAGTGGCCCATCTGGCCCACCTGGGCGGCGCCATCGCGGGGTTTCTCCTCGTTCAGAGCGGGTGGATGTCCCGCCCCGGGCGCACCACGGTCGGCAAGGGCCCGCGACGGACTTCGCAGGGTTCCCGCGCCCACGCGTCGCCCCCCAAGGTCATCAAGGTCTTCGAGCAGAGGAGCTCCAGCAAGCGAGCGGCGAGGGAGAGCGCCGAACTGGACAGGGTGGACGCCGTGCTCGACAAGATTTCGGCGCAGGGAATCGATTCGCTGACCGCCGAGGAGCGAGAGCTGCTGGACCGGGTCTCGCGGCAGACGCGCGCCAACTGATCCGCCGAGGCAGCCTCCGAGCGGTTGGCAGTCGCACTGGCGGACCGGCGCACCCTGCCAACCTTGACCCGTTCGTGATCGGGTTTCTACAATGCGTGGCCCTTACGAAACGGCCGACAACAGGAAACAGGGGGTGACATGGCTGCGGCCAAGTCCTTCAAGACTGACAAGATCCGCAATGTGGTGGTCCTCGGGCACGGGGGATCGGGCAAGACGACCCTGATCGACGCGATTTGCTTCGCGCTGGGCACCTCCAGACGCAAGGGCAACGTGGGCGAGGGATCGGCGCTGACCATGACGACGCCCGAGGAGAAGTCCCACGGAATGTCCCTCGAGCTCACGGTCGCGCACGCGATCCTCAACGGGACGAAGATCAACTTCCTCGACACCCCGGGATACATGGACTTCGTCGGAGAGGCGACCGCCGCCATCAGAGTCGCCGATGCGGCGCTGATCACGGTGGCCGCCGCTTCGGGCGTGGAGGTCGGCACCGAGATGGTCTGGGAACTCTGCGAGAAGCGCCAGCTCCCGCGCATGGTGTTCGTTTCCATGATGGACAAGGCGCACGCGAACTTCGGCGACGCGCTTCAGGAAGTGAAGGAGAAGCTGGCCCCGGGGGCGGTGCCGTTGCAGATCCCGATCGGCGCGCACACGGGCTTCCGGGGCGTCGTGGACCTCTTCAGCGGCAAGGCGCGCCTCTACAAGGCGGGGACGCTGACGGGCGAGTACGAGGAGGGTCCTGTCCCCGCCGAGGTCGAGGACGAAGTGGAGGAGTGGTCCACCGAGCTGATGGAGACGCTCGCGACCACGGACGAGGAGCTCCTGGACCGCTACCTGGAGGGCGAGGAGATACCGCTCCAGGAGTTGCTCGCGGCACTGGCCATGGCGATGGCCGAAGGAGAGGTGGTCCCCGTGTTCTGTGGAGCCGCGGAGCCGTCCTTCGGGGTGCGCGCCCTGGCCCAGGGGATCGTGGACCTGGTGCCGCACCCGGGTCAGGCCGGAGAGGTGGAGGCGGAGGGCGCCGACGGGGGGACAGTGACCCTGCGGCCCACCGCCGACGAGCAAGCCAGCGCGCTTGTCTTCAAGACGAGCACCGAACCACATGTGGGCGAGCTGTCGCTCTTCCGAGTCTACTCGGGCATGGTGGTCAACGGTTCCGAACTGCGGAACACGGGCCGAGGCGCCTCGGAGCGCATCAATCACCTGGCGATCCCCCAGGCCAAGGAGCGCGTGGACGTCGAGGCGCTGCACGCCGGCGACATCGGCGTCGTGGCCAAGCTCAAGTCCACCCGCACGAACGACACCCTGGCGGTCGCCGGCAACCCGGTGACGCTGGAGGGCGTCGCCTTCCCCAGGCCGGACATTTCAGTGGCCGTCCGCGGCGCCGCCCGATCGGATGAGGACAAGCTCGGCGAAGCGCTCGGCAAGCTGCACGACGAAGACCCCACCTTCATCGCCGAGTACAACCCGGAGCTGCGACAGACCATCGCGCGCGGAATGGGCGAGCTGCACTTCATGGTCCATTTCGAGCGGATGAAGCGGAAGTACGGCGTCTCGGTCGAGACGGAGACCCCCAGAATCGCCTACCGCGAGACGATCACGGTGCCGGCGGAGGGCCAGGGACGCTTCAAGAAGCAGACCGGCGGCAGGGGTCAGTTCGGCGACTGCTGGATCAGGCTGCGGCCCCGGGAGAGGGGCGAGGGGTACGAGTTCATCAGTTCGATCAAGGGCGGCGTCATTCCGACCAAGTACGTGCCGTCGGTGAACCGGGGGATCCAGGAGGCGGCCACCAAGGGCGTCGTCGCCGGATATCCCATGGTGGACTTCGAAGCCGAGTGCTACGACGGATCCTACCACTCGGTCGACTCGTCGGACATCGCCTTCAAGGTGGCGGGGTCCTACGCCTTCAGGAACGTGGCCGAGAAGGCCAAGCCGGCGCTCCTGGAGCCCATCATCGAGGTCAGGGTCACCGCGCCGGACGAATACGTCGGCGACATCATGGGCGACCTGAACGGGCGCTCCGCACGGGTGCTGGGCATGGACCCGCTCGGCGGCAACACCGTGATCCGGGCCATCGTGGCCGAGGCCGAGCTGTACAAGTACGCGTCGGCGCTGCGTTCGATCACGCAGGGCAGGGGACACCATAGGCGCAAGCTGCTGGGCTACGATCTGGTCCCGCAGATGCGGGTGGCGAAGATCGTGGCCGAGGCGGCGGAGCGGGATTGACCTACCGCGTGTAGATCAGCAGCACCCCGTTCGCGCCCCGGTCGCCGTAGAGGAGGCCGGCTTCGATCGGGGTGATGAACTGGATGCTGGCCACGTCCTGGGGGTTTAGATCCATCAGGAAGAAGCTGGGGTCGGGCACGGGACCGTCGTTGATCCTGACCTCCACCATGTTGCAGGTGTTTGCGCCGCCGCCGCGATTCCGCTGCATCTCGATGCATACGCCAGGTTGGGCATCACCGAAGGCGTTTGCGATCAGCCTCTCGGTGATCGACACCCCCGGCGTCCGGGCCGCCCGCGCCAGCGAAGCGAAGTCCATCGTCCGAGGGATGATCGAGTCGATCTGCGCCTCGTTGAGCCCCGAGAAGCGGGTGCCGGGCGTCGTGAAGATCCGATCCCGCCTGCGGCCCGTGACGACCAGCGGGTCCAACGCGATGGCCTCGGTCGCCAGTAGGATTTCCAGTCCCAGCGCCTCGTTGCTGAAGGCGGTCAGGGAGTCGATGCGCGGGGCGAATCCCAGCATGGTGGTCTCGATGATCTGCTTGCCCGGCGGCACACCCACGAAGCCGAACCTTCCGGCCGAATCGGTAAGCTCGGAATGGTTGGAACCAATCAGCTGAACGCGTGCGCCCGGGACCGGTGTTCGGGTGGCCCAGTCCACGACCGAACCCGAGATCGTCACCGGATCGGAGATGTGGATCGCCACATCCACGACCTGAGCCCCCGAGCGCGCGATGTCGAAGGGCATGGCCTCGTTGCCTCCGAAAGTCACCAGGACCGTCAGCTCCTCAGACCAGTCGAGATGGCACAGACGGTACTCGCCCGAGTTCTCTGTTCGCGCTTCACCGACCATCTGTCGCCTCTGAAGGATTCCGCTGACGGGTCCGAAGGCGGTCACCCTGGCTCTCGGCAGCGGCACCCCGGTAAGCGCGTCCGTCACGATCCCCCCAATGGAGGTGTCGCCCTCTCCGGGTTCGATGGAGCACCACGCCGAAAGCAGCGTCGCCCGCGACGGCACGGCGAGGTACACCTCGCTGATCGACTCGTTCGCGACGACCACCGGTTGTGGCGTCGCGCTCACGCCCAGCGTGCCCAACCGCGGGTGGAAGAACACCACGGTGTGTTCCCCAACGGGAACTTCGTCGAGTCTGAACTGTCCGTCCTCGTCCGATTCCACGAAGGCGTTGGTGCCGACGACCGCGACCCGGGCGTTCGCCAGCGGAGCGCTCGTCGTGCTGTCGTAGACGAGCCCGATCACGGTCCCGGTCGCCTCTTCGGCATCCTGGGCCGCCAGCGATCCGGCAGGCAAGGTCGCGAGGAACGCCACCAGCACGATCCGGCGGACGTGCCCGAGAGGGGGAGTGCGGCGACGGACGGCGATCCGATACGGCTGTAGATGTTTCATGCGATGCTTCATGCGCGTGCAGTCTCGAGTTCCTGACGGTGCTTCGGAGCAAGGGGCTCACCGGAATTGAACCCTACAGACATTATACCGTTCCTTCGACGTACCGGACTATATTCCAGGTTGCCGTTCGGGAGCGGGCGCCGGGCACCGCCGGACGGGAGACGCGATTCGGCCCGGACTCCACCGCGACGGAGGCGCGCTGTGGCCGGACACAGCAAATGGTCGCAGATCAAGCGCAAGAAGGCGGTCACCGACCAGAAGCGCGGCCAGGCGTTCACGAAGCTCATCCGCGAGCTCACCGTCGCGGCGCGCGAGGGCGGCGGCGATCCGAACTTCAATCCCCGACTCAGGCTGGGGGTCGATGCCGCCAAGGCCGCCAACATGCCCCAGGAGAACATCGAGCGGGCGATCAAGCGGGGAACCGGCGAGCTCGAAGGCGTCACCTACGAGGAGATCGTCTACGAGGGGTACGGGCCGGGCGGCGTCGCGCTCTATATCGAGACCCTGACGGACAACCAGAAGCGGACCGTCGCCGAGGTTCGTCACCTGCTGGACAAGAACGGCGGCAACCTCGGCACGAGCGGGTCGGTGGCGTGGCAGTTCGACCGCAAGGGCGTCATCTACGTCGCCGGGGAGGGAGTGGACGAGGATGCCGTCTTCGAGGCCGCCGTGGACGCGGGCGCGGACGATGTGCGGACCGAGGGGGGCGAGCATGTGGTCGCCACCGAGGCTGCGTCCCTGCACGGCGTCCGCGAGGCGCTGGAGGCAGCCGGGCTGGTCGTCACGTCGGCGCAGCTCACGATGGTGGCCAGGAACGAGGTTCCGGTCGGCGGCAGGGTCGGCGAACGCCTGCTCAGGCTGCTCGACGCCCTCGACGACCACGACGATGTGCAGCAGGTGCACTCCAACGCCGATCTGGACGAGTCGGTGCTTGCGCGGGCGTTGTGAGCGGCGAGGGGGCCGACCGGGGCTGCGTCCTG
Organism: Longimicrobiales bacterium; assembly: GCA_963662845.2. Lineage (GTDB taxonomy): Bacteria > Gemmatimonadota > Gemmatimonadetes > Longimicrobiales > Gaopeijiaceae > Bin94. The sequence goes on from CAXXCM010000001.1 coordinate 214,508, forward strand.
CTGGGGATTGACCCCGGCACCGCCGCGACCGGCTTCGGCCTGGTCTCGGTGGACGCGAGGCGACGGGCCGAGCTGCTTCAGTGCGGGGTGATCAGGACCTCGCCGAAGTCGCCGCTGGCGGTCCGCCTGATGGACATCCACGAGGGGGTGGCCGCGCTCATCGCCGAGTTCTCACCCGCGGCGATGTCGATCGAGAGCGCGTTCTACCGGAAGAACGTGCGCAGCGCCCTCACCCTCGGACAGGCCCGGGGCGCGATCATCGTGGCCGCCGCGCAGCGCGGGGTGGAGGTTGCGGAGTACGCGCCCCGCGAGATCAAGAAGGCGGTCGTGGGCACCGGATCGGCGACCAAGGAGCAGGTGGCGTACATGGTGCGTCGCCACCTTCGTCTGCGCACCGACCCGGCGCCGAGCGACGCGGCCGACGGGGTCGCGGCAGCCCTCTGCCACGCCTTCACCGGGCGTCTCCCGCACCACGCGGCCCGCCCGGTGGCCGTGTCGTGATCAGCCGGATCAGGGGCGAGCTCCTCGGTCGCGAAGTGGACCGGGTCGAGGTGCTGACCCCCGGGGGGGTCGTGTATGAGGTCCACGTTCCGCTGACCGTCTTCCAACGCATCCCCGCCGAAGGCGCCGAGCTGGAGCTGCGCACCGAGTACGTGGTGCGCGACGATGTCCCCAGCCTGTACGGCTTCCTCGACGAAACCGAACGCACCCTCTTTCGGCGGCTCATGACCGTGCAGATGGTGGGTCCCCGTCTGGCGATGTCCATGCTGAGCACCTACGACGCGAGGCGGCTGGCCCGTGCGCTCGCCGAGAAGGATGTCCCCGCCCTGGTGCAGGTGAGCGGTCTGGGGAAGAAAACGGCGTCGCGGCTCATCCTCGAATTGGCGGACAAGGTTGGGGACCTGGCGCTGGCGCCCCCACGCGAGGGACCGGACGCTCAGCAGGCGACCGAGGCGGTGGCCGCGCTGGTGAGGCTGGGCTACAGCTTCGGCGATGCCGACGCGGCCGTGCGCGACGCCATGGAGGGAGCCGCCCTCGAGGGCGTGGAGGCCGTCATACGCCATGTGCTGTCGCAGCGAGCGCGCGACCGATGACCCGGCGAGACGGCGGTGTCTCCCCGCAACCGCGGCGGACGCGATCATGACTCGACGGACCGAGATCACCACACCCGAGATCCTGCCTCAGGAGGCGCCTTCGGAGTTTTCGCTGCGACCGCAGCGGCTCGATCACTTCGTGGGGCAGACCAAGGTGAAGCAGGGGCTGCAGATCTCCATCGAAGCGGCAATCGCAAGGGGCGAGCCGCTCGACCATATCCTCTTTCACGGTCCGCCCGGGCTCGGCAAGACGACGCTCGCCATGCTGCTCGCGCGCGAGATGTCGGTGAACGTCACCACCACCTCCGGCCCCGTGCTGGAAAAGGCCGCCGATCTGGTGGGCGCGCTGACCAACCTCGAAAGGGGCGACATCCTCTTCATCGACGAGATCCACAGGTTGCGGCCCGTGATCGAGGAGTTCCTCTACCCCGCCATGGAGGACTTCAAGGTCGAGGTCCGTCTCTCCGAGGGGCCCCGCGCACAGAGCGTGACGATGGCGGTCGAGCCCTTCACCCTCGTCGGCGCGACGACGCGCTTCGGACTTCTCACGGCCCCAATGCGCGCCCGCTTCGGGATCACCGAACGGCTTGACTTCTACCCGGCGCGCGATCTGGCCGCCATCATCGAGCGGAGCGCCGACCTCATGGGGATCGAGACCACGTCGAAGGGCGCCCGCGAGCTGGCCGAGCGCGCCCGCGGCACGCCGAGGGTCGCCAACCGGCTCCTCAGGCGGGTGCGGGACTTCGCGCAGGTGCGAGCCGACGGTGTCCTCGACGTTTCGGTCGTGCGACGCGCGCTGGAGCTTCTTGATGTGGACGAGCACGGCCTCGACTCGATGGACGGCCGGATTCTCAGCACGATCGTCGTGAAGTTCGAGGGGGGGCCGGTCGGACTCAACTCTCTGGCAGTGGCGCTGGGCGAGGACGCCGGCACCATCGAGGAGGTGTACGAGCCCTTCCTCATCCAGGAGGGGTTTCTGATGCGCGGACCCCGCGGCCGCGTGGCAACGCCGAAGGCCTACCGCATTCTGGGCATCCCGGTGCCGGATCGGGAACCCGATGGCGGGGACGCCGCTCCCTCGCCGCCTCACCCCAACCTCTTCAACTGAGTTGCGGAAGGAGTCCGGTGGGACGCGGGGCGGCTGCGCGACCTCGGATTTCGAATACGAGCTGCCACCCGGACTCATCGCCAGGTATCCGACCCAACAGCGCGCCGACTCGCGCCTTCTGGTGCTGTGGCGCTCCACCGGCCGCGTCGCCCACCGTCGTTTCCGGGACCTGCCGGCGCTCATGAATGGGGGCGACCTCCTGGTGGTCAACGACACCCGGGTGTTTCCCGCCCGCCTGCTGGGCCGCAAGCCAACCGGGGCGGCGGGGGAGGTGCTCCTCCTGCGGCCTGCGCGGGAGGGCGACGATCGGGTCTGGGAGGCGCTCGTGCGCCCGGGTCGAAAGCTGAAGCCGGGCCGCCTCCTGCGGGTCGCGCCGGAGCTCTCGGTGCGCATCCTCGAAGCCCGTCCCGACGGACGGCGCATCGTTCGCCTGGAGAGCCCCATGGACGCTGGCGAGGCGGTCCGGCGGTTCGGCCGCGTTCCGCTGCCGCCCTATCTCGATCGCGACGACGAGGCGCTCGACCGCGAGCGCTACCAGACCGTGTACGCCCGCCGCGAAGGATCGGTGGCGGCGCCGACGGCGGGGCTGCACTTCACGCGGGAGCTGCTGGCCCAGGTGGAGGCCCGGGGCGTTGTCCGAACCGCACTGACCCTCCATGTGGGGACCGCCACCTTCCGACCCGTCGAAGCGGCCGATCCGGCCAGCCACGCCATGGACGCCGAGCACTACCGCGTGCCCCGCGAGGCCGCCCGACAATACAGGCGCTGCCGGGAGCGGGGTGGCCGGGTGTGGGCGGTGGGGACGACCGTCGTGCGAACCCTGGAGAGCGTGGCGGCCGGGCCGGACCGGATCCAGACCGGGCCGGGCAGCACGCGTCTGTTCATCCGGCCCCCGTTCGAGTTTCGGGCGGTGGACTGCCTGTTGACCAACTTCCACCTCCCCCGCTCGACGCTCCTGATGCTGGTCGCGGCCCTCGCGGGCGTCCGAACCGTGCGGGCCGCCTACGCCGAGGCCATCGCCCGGGGCTACCGCTTCTACTCCTATGGCGATGCAATGGCGATCCTCCCATGACCCGTGCGACCGGCGCGAGCACAGCTGCCCGCTTCGCTCTGGACGCGGTCGAGGGCCGGGCCCGGGCGGGACGGCTCACGCTGCCGAGCGGGGTCGTCGAGACGCCCGCGTTCATGCCGGTGGGCACCCTGGGCACCGTCAAGGGGGTGTCGCCCGAGGAGCTGCAGGGGGCCGGCGCGTCGATGATCCTGGCCAACACCTATCACCTGTACCTTCGCCCCGGAGCCGAGACGGTGGCGGAGCTGGGCGGCCTGCACCGTTTCATGCGCTGGGAAGGACCGATCCTCACCGACTCGGGAGGCTTTCAGGTGTTCTCGCTGGCGCGAATCCGCGAGATCGGCGACGACGGCGTCACCTTCCGCAGCCACATCGACGGCAGCCGTCACCATTTCACTCCCGAACGCGTGATCGACATCCAGCGGTTGCTCGGCGCCGACGTGATCATGGCCTTCGACGAATGCGCGCCGGCTGGCGTCACGCGCGAAGAAGCCGCGCTGGCCAATCGCCGCACATTGCGATGGCTCGAGCGCTGCCTTGCCCGATTCGATGGGAAGGAGGGCGCAGGCCCCACCCGGCAAGCCCTCTTTCCGGTGCTGCAGGGGAATGTGTACGACGACCTGCGGGCCGACCATGTGGAGCAGGTCATGGCCGTGGCCGACTGGCCCGGATACGGGATCGGCGGCCTGTCCGTCGGCGAGCCCAAGCCGGACATGTGGAGAACGCTGTCCCTGCTGGATTCACTGATCCCGCGCAACCGCCCTCGCTACCTGATGGGCGTGGGATACCCCGACGATCTCCTGGAGGCGATCGCACGCGGCTGCGACATGTTCGACTGCGTGGCACCGACGCGAAACGCCCGCCACGGCACGGCCTGGTCGACCAGCGACGGCCAGATCAACCTGAAGGGTGCCCGCTATCGGCTCGACCGCGCCCCCATCGATCCCGGGTGCGACTGCTACACATGCCGACGCTACGACCGCGCCTATCTCCGTCATCTCCTGGTGGCCGGCGAGCTCCTCGGGCATCGCCTCGTTTCCATCCACAACCTTCGCTTCCTGTTGCGGCTGGCCGCCGAGTCGCGGTTACGCATCCGCGAAGGAACCTTTAGTATGTGGAGCCGCAACTGGCTGCAGCGATACCGTGCAAGTCGGTCGGCCGCCCCCGCGCCCTGACCCGAACCCGAGGACGAAGCCTTGTCACCGTTCAGCATCTCGATTCCGGCCACCGTCACGACCGTGCTCGCGGCACCGTCGCCCCCCGCCATGGTCCCCCGCGAGGGTGCAAACGGGATGACGGTGGTCATGTTCCAGATCATCCTCATGATCGCCATCTTCTACTTCATCCTCATACGACCGCAGCGCAAGGAACGGCAGCGGCACCAGGAGATGCTGAGCAAGCTCGGCCAGGGAGACAGGGTCATGACCAACGGCGGCATCCTGGGCGAGATCGTCCACGCCACCGAAACCGAACTGACCATCCGGACGGCGGAGAAGACTCGGCTCGTGATCGACCGGGGGCACATTGCACGCAAGGTCGAGAACGGCTAGGCGACCCGTGGCACTGCTGGACATCGAGATCATGGGCGCGAAGGTCCTGCGCGAAGAGGCAGCGCCCGTCGCCGACGTCGACGACGGCGTGCGGCGGCTGATCCGGGACATGTTCGACACCATGTACCACAACGAGGGGATCGGACTCGCGGCCCCGCAGGTGGGTGTCTCGCAGCGCATCCTGGTGGTCGATGTCGACAACGAGGACGAGAGCCGGCACGTGCACGCGCTGGTCAACCCGGTGATCATCGAGTCGAGCAAGGATCGGGACAAGGCGACCGAGGGATGCCTCAGCATGCCGGGCATGGAGGAGCAGGTGACCCGCCCGGCGCGCGTCGTCGTCGAGGCCCTGTCGCCGGAAGGGGCTCCGGTGCGAATCGAGGCCGATGGGATGCTGGCCAGGGCCCTGCAGCACGAGGTGGACCATCTCGACGGCGTGCTCTTCCTCGATCTGTTGTCGCCCCTGAAGAGGGGGATCCTGCTCAAGAAATGGCGGAAGAGCCGGGCCAGAGCGGGACGGTAGCGACGCGTGGCACGCCTGGCCGCTCGACGGGGGCGGGTCGCCCGCCGCGCATGAGATCCGCTGCGGAGGTCATGCCGTGAGGATTCTCTTCTGGGGCACGCCCGAGTTCGCCCTGCCCACTCTGCGCGAGCTGGCGGCCGCCGGCCATCGCCTGGTCGGAGTGGTGACGCGGCCCGACCGCCCGCGCGGGCGCGGCCGCAAGCCTCAGCCATCGGCGGTCGGTCGTGTCGCCGAGACGGAGGGACTCCGGTTGTTCGCTCCCGAGCGCCCGCGAGGCGAGGAGTTCGACCGCGCGATCCGGGAGTTGGAGCCCGACGTTTCGGTCGTGGTGGCGTACGGGTGCATTCTGTCGCGCGGAATCCTGGACATCCCCCGTCGTGGATCGCTGAACCTGCATGCCTCGCTGCTGCCCGAGCTGAGGGGGGCGGCGCCCATCAACCGCGCCATCGAGCGCGGCGATGCGGAAACGGGCGTCTCGGTAATGCGCATGGTCGAAGCGATGGACGCGGGTCCGGTGCTGGCGCAGAGGTCGCTCGCCATCGGCCCGGACGACACGGCCTCGCTGTTGTCGCACCGCCTCGCCGAGATGGGGGCGGGCCTGATGGTCGACGTTCTCGCCCGCGTCGAAGCGGGTTCGGTGACCGAGGTGGAGCAGGACCACCGGATGGCGACCTACGCCCCGAAGGTCGATCGCGCGTCGGCGCGCGTGAACTGGGAACGCGACGCTCGCGTCGTCGCCGACCTGATCCGCGCGATGGACGAGGTTCCCGGTGCGTGGACGCGGCTCCGAGCCGCGCCGGTCAAGCTCTTCGGTCCGGCGGTGCAAGCGAACGCAGCCGGTCCCGCTGGGGACGTGCGTCCGCACGGGACCCCGGGCGAGATCCTCGTCGCCGACCCAAGGCGCGGGTTGTTCGTGGCGGCGGGAAACGGAACTGTGCGCGTCGCCGAAGTGCAGCCGGCGGGGAGGCGACGCATGGAGGCGGCGGCCTGGCTCCGCGGACGCGGACCACGAGCCGGCGACCGCTTCGAGTAGGCACATGGCGATGCGATCACAACCCTTGCCGCGGCTGCACGTCATCGTCGGCGACGCCGTCGTGGGCGCGGAGGACCATTGGGATCGGCTGTGGCCGGTCATGGAGGCGGGAGGGGGTGCCCTCGCGCTGCACCTGCGGACCCGTGCCACGACCGCGCGGCGTCTTTGCGAGGTGGCTTGCCGGCTCACGGATGCGGCGGGCGCGACCGGCACCCTGATCATGGTCAATGACCGACTCGATGTGGCCTTGGCCACCGGTGCCGCCGGCGTGCACCTGCGCGAAGACTCGCTGCCCCCCGCGCTGGTGCGCGAGGTCGCGGGTCCCGAGCTGCTCGTGGGCCGGTCGATTCATTCGCCCGACGCGGCCGCCTCGTTCGGCAGCGCGGACCTCGACTACCTGGTGCTGGGCGCGGTGTGCCCGACGCGTTCCCACCCCGAGCGGGCGGCCATCGGGATCGAGGCGGTGGCCGAGGCGGTGGCGGGCAGTGCCCGGTCGATCCTTGCCATCGGCGGCATCACGCCCGAGGTGGTGCCCGCCGTCCTGTCTCGGGGAGCCCACGGCGTGGTCGTCCTCAGCGGGGTGTGGCGGGCTCCGAACCCGCAGCGGGCCGTGACGCGCTACCTTGAGGTCCTCCATGAGAGCGACGGACGATGACGAGCTGCGAGAGGCATCCGCGCATGACACGCCAGGACTGCTGCCCGTGACCGGGGACGCGGTCTCCATCGTGCTGAACGGGGAGCGTCGCACCTTGGCGGCGGGACTCACCGTGGCCGGTCTGTTGCGCGAACTGGAGCTCCATCCGGGCATGGTGGTGGTGGAGCGCAACCGAGTGATCCTCGCCCGGGAAGCGCTGGACGCGACGCCGGTCGAGGACGGCGACCGGCTTGAACTGGTTCACTTCGTGGGAGGGGGATAGATGGAGGCGAAGACGCGGCCGGACGTTCCTTTTGTGGTGGGGGACAGGACCTTCACGTCGCGGCTCATCGTCGGCACGGGGAAGTACCGGACGAACGATGAGATGGTCGCGGCGATTCGGGCCAGCGGTGCCGAGATGGTGACGGTGGCCGTGCGGCGCGTCGATCTGGACCGCAGCAAGCGGGATGGCATTCTGCACCACCTGTCGCCCCGCGAGTTCTTCCTGCTCCCCAACACCGCCGGGTGCTACACGGCGAGCGACGCGCTGCGCTACGCACGGCTGGGACGCGCCGCCGGATTGACCGACTGGGTCAAGCTGGAGGTGATCGGAGATGAACGCACCCTTCTCCCGGACACCGCAGCCACGCTGCAAGCGGCCGCCGAGCTGGTTGCCGACGGCTTCAAGGTGATGGCCTACACGAACGACGACCTGGTCACGGCGCTGCGACTGGAGGACGCGGGGTGTGTGGCCGTGATGCCGCTGGCCAGTCCGATCGGCAGCGGGCTGGGTGTGGTGAACCCCTACTACATCCGCGAAATAAAGCGTCGGCTGACCGTTCCCGTAATTGTGGACGCGGGAGTGGGCACGGCCTCGGACGCGTGCGTCACGATGGAGCAGGGCGTGGACGGCGTGCTGATGAACACCGCGATCGCCGCCGCGTCCGACCCGGTCGCCATGGCGAGGGGCATGAAGCTGGCGGTCCTCGCGGGAAGGGAAGCGTACCTGGCGGGACGCATGGCGGCACGAGAGATCGCGGTCCCGTCTTCGCCCACATCGGGGATGCTGGAACGGGAGAAGGCTTGACGCCGGGGCACCCGGTAGGGGGCGGGGGGCGGAGGCCATCGCCGGGGCGGAAGCCATCGCCGAGGTCGAAACTATCGCCGGGGCGGACCCTGGCCGCGTCGATCCTGCGCCAGGTCGACTCCGGCCGGCGTCTCGACGTCGCCTGGGACACGTCCGGTGCGCCGCACTCCCCGGAACGCGGCTGGATCCGCACTCTGACCTACGGCACGGTCCGGCTTCGGGGCAGACTGGATCACCTCCTCACGCACCTCTCGGGACGCCCCCTCGGCGACCTTGATCCCGAAGTGGTCCTCGCCCTGCGGATGGGCGCCTACCAGATTCTGGCAATGGGCGGCGTCCCCGCGTATGCCGCCGTTTCCGAATCGGTCGAGCAGGTCAAGGGCACACGCAGCCGTGCCGCCGCAGGGTTGGTCAACGCCGTTCTCCGCAAGGTCGCCCGGACGGGATGGGCCAGGTCGTCGTTTCCGCACCCCGAAACGGATCTGGAGGGCCATCTGACCACCTGGGGATCGCATCCAAGCTGGATGGTGCGCCGGTGGATCGCCGCGTTCGGCGCGAAGGGTGCGCGCGCGCTCGTGGAGGCCAACAACCAGGAGCCCGCGATCTACCTGCGCCCGGTTGGCCTGGACGCCAACGAGGCGGAAGAGATTCTGGCTGCGGCGGGGCTGGGGGAGCGCGGATCGTCGGTCCACGGGTGCGTTCGACTGGCGTCCGGCACCGATCCGGGCGCGGCGCTTGCGCAGGTTCCAGGGGTGATTCAGGATCCGGCGGCGTCCCTGGTGGTGGAACATGTCTCTCCCAACGCCGACGCGCTGATCGCCGACCTTTGTGCAGCGCCGGGCGGCAAGGCGCTGGCGCTGAGCGCGGCGGTGGGCGGGGTAGTGGCAGCCGACCTCTCGGCACGGCGGCTCGATCGGCTGGCGGCGGGTGCGGCGGCGGCGCGCCGATGGCACACGCCCGTCTGGCCAGTGGTTGCGGACGCCCGTCGTCCGCCGCTTCGCAGCGCGGACGTGGTGCTGGTCGACGTGCCGTGCAGCGGCACCGGCACCCTCCGGCGCCACCCGGACGGACGATGGCGCGTCATCGAACGCGACATTGCCAGCCTCGCCAATCTCCAGCGCTCGATCCTCGCCGGCGCCGCCTCGGCAGTTTCCCATGGCGGCCTCCTTGTTTACGCTACATGTGCCCTTGAGCACGAGGAGAACGGGGGCCAGGTGAAGGACTTCCTGGAGCGGAATCCGGGTTTTCGCATCGCGGCGGGACCCGCACCGGATCGGTTCCTGGACGACATGGGATGCCTCGCGGTGCTGCCCCACGAGAGTGGATTCGACGGTGCATTTGCTGCCAGACTGAGGAGGGTTCGGGACTGATGGATCTTGGCGGTTCGATCCGCCGGAGGAGAAAGTCACCGGCGAGGAGCAAGAGGGGCGGTGCGAAGAAGTCCCGTCCGTCGAAGAAGCCCCGTCGTCGAAGAAGTCCCGTCGGCCAAACAAGCCCCGGGCCCGTGGGAAGCGTTCGCGCGCACGCCGCGCCCGACCCGCGGGGCGCGCGCGCAATGCGTTCCGCCGTCTGCTCACCGTGCTTGTCGTGGCAGGTGCGGGACTGGGCCTCGGGTATCTGGTCGCAGTCTTCCTGATGTTTCCGCTTCCCGATACGCCGATCGAGCTGCAGGGGGTGCCAGACGTGCGCGGCGAGCCTCTTCACACGGCCCTCGCCGCCCTGGCGGACTCGGGACTTGCCGCAGGTCCCGTCGACTCGGTGCGCCATCCCTTCGTGGCGGCCGGAATGGTCATCGGGCAGAGTCCGCTGCCGGGGCTCACCGCCGTGGCGCGCGCACCCGTGCGCATCACGATTTCGTCGGGTCGGGAGATGCGCCCAGTTCCCGATCTCACCCGTCTCGCCGGCGACCAGGCCGCCGAGCTGTTGGCGGCGGGGGGATTCGCCGTCCAGGTGGACACGGCGGAATCGACCACGCCGGCTGGCCGGGTGCTGGGCATCGAGCCGGAGCCGGGAACCGAGGTCGGGCTGCCGGCCACGGTGCGGCTGGTGATCAGCAAGGGACCTCCCACCTTCCCGATGCCGGATCTCGTCGGCATGACTCAGGGAGAGGCGTTCGCGATCCTGCGTTCTCGTGGACTTGCCCTCGGCGAGGTGGACCGACGGTACAGCCTGCTGAACGTGCGGGCCGTCTTCGGTCAATACCCGGAGCCGAACGAACCCGTGGTCGCGGGCACGCCCGTCCGCGTGGTCGTTGGGCGGGAGGTGATGACGCCACGATGAACCAAAGGAGCGCAATCGTGCCTCGACGAGCCGGGAGAGGACCCTACCTGCTTGCCGTGCTCGTCGCGGTTGGGGTGGTCGCGGCAGCATGGATCGCCCGCGACCGAGTGCGGCCGGTCGTGTCGGGATACCCCGCCCCCGACTTCGAGGTCGTCGACGCCGACGGCGGCGCGGTGACGCTGGCGACCTTCAGGGGCAAGGTACTGCTCCTGAACGTGTGGGCGACGTGGTGCGCGCCCTGCCGCGAGGAGATGCCGTCCATGCAGCGCCTCTACGACAGCTTCTCGCCCGACGAGTTCGAGATTGCGGCGATCAGCATCGACGCGCTGCCGGGAACGACCGACCAGGCCGGCAACCCGGGCGGAGATCCTCTGGCCTTCGCGCGAGACCTCGATCTCACCTTCCCGATTCTGCTCGATCCGTCCGGGCGCATCCAACGGGTCTATCGCACGACGGGCGTGCCCGAGTCCTTCCTCATCAGCGCCGACGGCGTGATCTACAAGAAGGTGGCCGGAGCCACGGCCTGGGACTCCGAGGCCAACCTTGGACTGGTTCGGCGCCTCATCGAGGACAAGGGATAGGCCCGTGGCGTTCACGGGGATCCTGACCCGGAACTGGCGTCTGAAGCTCGCCGCTCTGGCGCTGGCGGTGCTTCTGTGGGCCACCATGAGGCTGAGCGACGACCGCGTCAGCCGCCTGGAAATCCCGGGTGTTGAGATCCGAGTCGACCAGGTGGCCTCCGACTGGCTCTTGAAGGGCGATCCCTCGCCCGCGACGGTCGACATCACCGTGAACGGACCCATGGGAGACCTCTTCCGCGTCGCGATGGCCGAGCCGGTGGTCGTGATTCCGGTCGACTCGGTGCCGGAGGAGGATCTGCTCCTCGAGCTCGTGCCGGATTGGGTGTGGAACGTGGATCGCGGCAGCGTGGTCATCGAGGACTTCGCGCCAAGCTCCGTGCGGCTGCTCTTCGAGAGGAACAGGGTCGAGGACATCCCTGTGTCGCTGCGCCTCCGCGGCCGGCTGCCCGACTCTCTTGCTCTGGTGGCCGAACCGCGGGCAAACCTGCTCTTCGCCCAGGTCAGGGGCCCCGCGTCGGCGGTCGACGGTCTGGAAACGGTCTTTCTGAGTCCCTTCGACATGAGCGCGCTGACCGGGCCGGGGCGATTCGACGTGGCCATCGACACGGCCGGGCTGACCGGGCTCGCGGTGAGCCCGTCGGGCGCGACGATCACGGTGGAAGCCGCCACTCGGGAGAGCCGGGTGCTGGGGCCGGTCGATGTGCTCTTCGCCGCCGCGAACGAGGATCTCGTGGTGGAGCCCGCCGCCCTCGACGTGAGAATCTCGGGAGCGGCCGTGCTGCTGGACGCCATCGACACGACCGGTGTGACTGTGAGGGTGTCGGCCGATCCGACCGAACTGCGCCTGGCCATCGAAGAGGACGGAGAGGTGCGGGTTCCGGTCGAGGTGCTGGGTCTGGGGCGGTTCGTGGAGGGGACGGCGGAGCCCGACTCGGTCACGATCAGGACCGTCGACCCGGCGTGATCGGTCCCGTCCTCGGCGTCGAAACCACCTGCGACGAGACATCGGCGGCGGTGCTCGACGAACGGGGAGCGATTCGTGGGCTCGTCATCCACTCGCAGGACGTGCATCGAGTCTACGGCGGCGTCGTGCCCGAGCTCGCGGCGCGGGATCATCTCCGGCGCATCGAGCCGGTGGTCGAGGCAACGCTGCGCGAGGCGGGCGTCGCGCGCGGCGAACTGCGCGCAATTGCGGTGGCGGCGGCGCCGGGGCTGATCGGGGCGTTGCTGGTGGGCGTGTCGTGGGGTCGTGCCGCGGCCTTCGCACTGCGGATCCCCTGGGTCCCCGTGCATCACATGGAGGGACACCTCTTCGGTCCCGTGCTCGAGGACCCCGACGCGGTCCCTCCCTTCGTGGCGCTCCTGGTCTCGGGCGGACACACGCTCCTGCTCTGGGTGCCCGAGTGGGGATGCTATCACCTGCTGGGACAGACGAGGGACGATGCCGCCGGCGAGGCCTTCGACAAGGTCGCCAAGCTCCTCGGCCTCCCCTATCCGGGCGGACCGGCGATTCAACGCGCGGCCACCGGGGGCGATCCCGCCCGCTACGACTTCCCGCGGCCCATGATGCGACCCAAGGGCGGTGCCCGAGCCGGTCGGTCCTTCGACTTCTCCTTCTCGGGTCTGAAGACCGCGGTGGCGCGGGCGGTCGCCGAGATCGACGGCGTCGGCGCCCTGGAGGAGGAGCGACCACACCTCGCCGCCTCCTTCCAGGAGGCCGTGGTCGATGTCCTGACCCGGAAGACGCTCGCCGCCACAAGGGCGGTGGGGTGCGACCGGGTGCTTCTGGGCGGGGGAGTGTCCGCCAACGGGCCGCTGAAGGCGCGGTTTCGCGAGGCGCTCGGGCCGCAAGGTCGGCTGTTCGTCGGTTCGCCCCGGGTGTCGCTCGACAACGGGGCGATGATCGCGCGGGCCGGGCAGTTCCGTCTCGAAAGCGGGGATCCCGGCGAACTGCACGACGCCCGAGCCAGCGCGTCGATTCCAGGGATGACGCCCTGGATCACGGCGGCGACACCGGATGGTCGATAGATTCCGCGACTGGATGTTGTTCGTGGCGACGGGCCGCGCGCTGCGGAGCGCTGCCGGTTTGGCGGCCCCGGAGCGCACCAGCAACCGACACTGACAGGACAGGATCGCGATGTTCCCCGTGCTCTTCCGAATGCCCGAATGGTTCCCGCTCCTCGGAGGCGAACCGATCACCTCGTTCGGGGTGATGATGCTCATGGCGTTCCTGACGGGAGGCTATGTCCTGAAGGCCGAACTGGGCCGCATGGGCCACGATGCCGAGATTGCCTGGGATCTCCTCTTCATGGCGGTCGTGGGAGGCGTCGTCGGAGCCAGACTCTACTACGTCTTTCTCAACTATCCGCGCTTCTTCGCCGACCCCTTCGGGATGCTGCTGTCACGCGGAGGGATGGTGTGGTACGGCGGCTTCATCCTGGCCACGGTCCTCATGGTGTGGCGCATCCGCAAGCTCGGCCTACCTCTGGGGAGGACTGCCGACGCTGCGGCGCCGGCGTTGGCGCTGGGCTATGGCGTGGGAAGAATCGGCTGCTTTCTGGTGGGCGACGACTACGGGCGGCCCACGGACTCCTGGGTGGGGATCGCCTTTCCCAACGGAGCCCCGCCAACTCACGCGACCACGATCGCCGAGCGATTCGGGGTTGTGGTGGATCCGGCGCTGGTCGAGAAGTACGGAGAGATCGTTCCCGTGCATCCCACCCAGCTGTACGAGACGGGCATCTCCACCCTCATCTTCTTCCTCCTCTGGTCGTTGCGTCGCAAGGGGCACAAGCCGGGATGGCTGTTCATGACCTGGCTTGCACTGGCGGGCGTGGAGCGCTTCGTCGTGGAGTTCTTCAGGGCGAAGGACGACCGCTTCTTCGGCGGACTGACCCTGGCGCAGTTGATCTCGCTGGCCCTGGTCGGCGTCGGCGTGGCCTGGATGGCGAAGCTGCGAGGGACGCAGGGTTCCGCGCGCGGGTGACGATTCTCCACGCGTCCGATCTGCACTTCGGCAAGCCGCACCTGCCTGCGGTTTCCGAGGCGATCCTGCGCTTGGTCGCCGAGAAGGATCCGGTCGCGACGGTCATTTCGGGCGACCTCACGCAGCGGGCCAAGCCTCGGGAGTACCGGGCCGCGCAGCGCTTTCTGGAGAAGCTCGCACCGCGCCCGGTGGTGGTCACGGCGGGCAACCATGATGTTCCGCTCTATCGTGTGTGGGAACGGCTACTCGCGCCGTATCGCCAGTATCGGAGACATGTGGGCGACCGGCTCGATTCGATCCTCGATGTCGGCGGTGCCGGCAATGCCGACCCTTCTCCCGACCCCGCACGGACCCGCTTGGCCGCCGGCGAGACAGCGGGTGGCGGTGTCCGCTTCGTCGCCCTCAACTCCTCTGCCCCTCATTCGGCGATCGTCAACGGCCGCCTCTCCGACGGGCAGCTCAACTTTGCCGCGAAGGCGTTTGCGGCGACCCCGGCCCGGAACCTGCGCGTCCTGGTGGTGCACCACAATCTTCTTCGCCCGCCGACCGACGAGACAGTGCATCTGCTGCCCCGGGCGTCGCGCGTCCTGCGCATGGTGGAGGGCTGGGGCGTCGATCTGGTGCTGTCGGGCCACCTGCATCAGTCGCACCTCGGGTGGAGTCGCGATCCAGCGTCTGGCAACGGCGGGGGGCAAGCCAAGGCGGACCGCGAGGCCTGCGGCGAGGGTGTGGCGGTGGTTGCGGCGGGAACCGCATCGTCCAGTCGCGGCCGGGGTAGGGAGAGAGGAAGGAACTCGCTCAACTTCGTCCGGGTCCGGGAGTCCACCCTGGAGGTCATGGTTTATCTTTACTCGGAACAGTCCGGGCGCTTCGTGCCCTCGGAGAGCCGCCGGTATCCCCGGCGCGCCCGATAGACCTTTCTCAACGCGGACAAGGTGGAGAAGGGGGAGCGTTAGAGCGGTGACGAAGGTATGCGTTCGCAGCCTGTGGAGGAGCGCCTGCATTGCCTTCGCGGTTTCTTGGGTCTCCGGCGTCGCGTTCCACGGAACGGTGTCGGGACAGGCGGCTCGGCAGGAGATCGCCGAGGTCGAGTTCGCGGGCAACGAGACGTTTTCCGACGCCGAGCTGCGGCGTGCGGTCCTCACCAAGGCCTCCAGCTGCCCGCCGATCCTCACCGTCACGACCTGCGCCGTCGGCATCGACTGGTTTCGGGATCGCCAGTACCTCAGCAACCGCGTGATCGAGGACGACCTGAACCGACTGCGCCAGCTCTACCGCGCCAACGGGTTTCGCGGGACGACCGTGGATTCCGAGCTGGTGCCAGACGACGACGGCGCGGTGACCGTGACCTTCCGAATCGGCGAGGGTGCGCTCTTCAGGGTGGGCTCGATCGACTTCGTCGGAGACACGGTACCGGCGGAGGTGGCGATCGAGGCCGATCTTCCCGTGGCCGAGGGCGATCCGGCCAGCTTTCTTCTGATCCTGGCGCGCGACTCCATCACCCAGCGGCTCCGCAACGCAGGGTACGCGTCCGCCGAGGTCTTCTACGGGTTCGACCGAGCCCGGGACAGCGACACGGCAACCGTCGTCTATCGCGTCGAGCTGGGTCCCCGCACGACCTTCGGACCGATAGGCGTGACGGGGAACAGGCTGCTGGGAGACGATGTGATCCTGTCGCGGCTGCCCTTTCGCGAGGGACAGCTCTTCCGCGAGCGCCAGATCCGCGAGGCGCAGCGAAGCCTCCACGAGCTGGGCCTCGTTTCGCGGGCGCTCGTCCGGCCCGACACCGACCGCATGGAGACGGACTCCGTGATGCCGATACTGGTGGAGGTGGTGGAGGGAGACGTGCATCGCGTGCGGACGGGAGGCGGTGCCAACAGCGCGGACTGCTTCAACGTCGAGGGGAGGTGGGCGAGCAGAAACTTCTTCGGAGGCGGCCGCACCCTCCAGGCCCAGGCCCGGCTGTCGAATCTGCTGACCGGGATTCTCCAGTCGACGCCGCTTTGCTCACAGGCGGGGACCGGGGACTTCGGGCGCATGAACTGGCTGGCGAGCATCGACTTCAACCAGCCCTCGTTCCTGTCCCGGCGCAACGACTTCGTGGCCGGATTCTTCGCGGAGCGCCAATCGCGCAAGAACATCTTCGTGCGCGACGCATTCGGCCTCGACTTCGGCCTGAGCCGCAACCTGGGGGCACGTTCCTTCCTGAGCCTGCGCTTCCGCCCGCAGCTCAGTCGGCTGTCGGCCGCGGAGGTGACGCTCTGCGCAACGTTTCTCGCCTGCACGCCCGACGATGTCGACGCCCTGGCCGGCACCAACTGGCTGTCTCCGATCGCCCTGTCGCTCAACCGCGACCGGAGCGACGACATCTTCAACCCATCCACCGGCTCCAAGGCGTTGGTGGACCTGGAGTACGCCGCCGGCCTCACCGGGTCGGACTACACTTATTTCCGGGCCTTCGCCGACGCCAGCTTCTACAATGGGATCGGTGCGGGAACCGTGCTCGCGCTCCGGTTGCGCGCGGGGCGCATCAGCGTCGGCGGCTTCCGCGGCATGGAGTCGGATCCCGTCGCATTCACGGAGGTGGTGCCCTCCCAGAAGCGATTCTACGGCGGAGGCGCCAACAGCGTCCGGGGATTCGCGCAGAGCAGCCTTGGACCGAGGAGCCTGTCGATCGGCGTCGAGGAGCTTCTCCGTCGCCGGGGCGACGCCACCATCCCCACCTGCACCCCGGCTGCGGTGGTTGATCTGACCTGCGACGCCTCGGCGCTGGGCGGCACCGATCTCTTCCAGCTGCGGCCAACCGGTGGCCTGTCGACCTTCGAGGCGAGCGCGGAACTGCGCTTCGACCTGGCCGGTTCGGTTCTCGGCGGCGCGGCCTTCGTCGATGTCGGGCAGGTCTGGCCGAGCGACCCGACCTTCGACGACCTCGCGCTGAGCCCCGGAATCGGGGTGCGGTACAACACCCCATTTGGCCCCGTGCGCGTCGACGTGGCGTATTCCTTCCGCGACCGGGAGCCGCTTCAGGTGGTGACCTCCGGGATCCGCCCCTATGTTGCCGGACAAGACGACGCTGCGGACCGAATCGATATCGCACCTCCGGGGGGACCGCCCGAGTGGATCGATTGGGTGGTTGCAGAGAATCTGGCCATTCTGGGTCCTCCGGTCCTGTTCGGGGACGCCCCCGGGTTTTCGCGCCGACGCTTCCAACTGCATTTCTCGATCGGCCAGGCCTACTGAACATGACCCAGGAAGAGCCGCGCGCCCGCCGACGGTGGATCCGCAGTGTGTTCCTGTGGGTCGTCGTCTCCGCGAGCGGGCTCTTCGTTGCGGGGGTCGCCGGCGCGATCCTGGTCAGCCGCACGCTGGCGGGTCGCGAACTCGCGCTGGAGTGGGCGCTGTCAAGGGTGGCTCCCGCAATCAACGGGTCGCTCGCGGTGGGATCGCTGGCTTCGACGGGCCTTCTGGGCGGGGGCACCCTGTACGACGTCCAGTTGAGCGACACGACGGGACATCCCGTACTGGTGGCGGACTCGGTGCGCGCGCGCTACTCGGTGGCCGGCCTTCTCGGCGGTTCCCCCACGATCGCCGATCTTGCCATTTGGGGGGTGGCGGTCGACCTCGCCCCCGAGTCGGGTGAAGGCATCTCGCTGCGCAGCCTGCTGGCGGAGCGCGACTCGTCGGCCAACGATGCCGAGGACGCCTCCTCCACCGACGCCCACTCGCCGTTCCTGCGCATCCGCGGGCTGAGCGTCCGGAGCGGCACCCTTGTCCTGCCGGACGACGACGGCTCGCGCAGGCACATTCGCGGCATCGACGCCGACTTCCCGACGGTGGAAATCCTGCCCACGCCAGATCTCTACCTGACCGCGCGGACCGAGCGAGCAGCGCTCTCCTGGCCCATGGAAGGCGGCACGCTCGACCTGTCCGACATTGAGGGCGACATCGAGCTGGACGAGAACCGCGCCCGCCTGGACGCGGACCGCTTCCGCCTGCCCGGGACGGTGGGCGGGGGGCTCGCCGAGCGCATCTCCGACGGAGACGGGTCGCGGGCCATCCTGGACCTCGATCTGGAGCGCCTGGCCCTGACGGACCTTGGCTGGATCGACGAGCGGTTCGATCACGGGGTCGCGCACGGCCGGGTGCGGATCGTCAGTGCGCCTGACCGCCTGGAGATTGACTTCGCCGGGGTCGAAGCCGATCTGGACACGGGCGGACGTGTCGCCTTCGATGGCCTGTTCCTGCCCGGAGACACGGTCGGATTCGCCGAGCTCCGTGTCGCACCCGACCTGCTCGCGACCACCGAGCTCCAGCGCTTTCTGCCGCGCGAACTGCCCGTCACGGGACTGCTTAGCGGAGATCTGCGGTTCAACGGCACCGGAGCCCGCCTCGGCGTCGCGGGAGAGCTGACCATGGTGACGGGCGCCGACGCGCAGGCGGACACCTTGGTCCACCTTGTCGGCGGCGGTACAAGTCTGGGTTCGGGCGGCGTCGCCGATGTCGCGGTCGCGGCCCGGTCGCTCGACTACGCGCTGCTGGAAGTCGTCGCCCCGGGACGCGGGTGGCACGGCCGCGGCGACATGACGATCCGGGCCGACGGACGCCTCGAGACCGGGCTGGCAATCGAGATCACCGCCAATCACACGGCGGCGGACGGCGCGATCAATGCCGTGGCCCTTTCCGGGAGCGTCTACGGAGACACCGCGATTTCGGTGGTGGACCTCGAAGCGACCATGAATCCCCTTTCTGTTGCCACGCTGAACGCGGTGTACCCCGACCTCGATCTCTCGGGCTCGGTCGCCGGCTCCCTGGCAATGCGGGGCGGCATGGAGCGTCTGGCCCTCGATGCCGACCTCCAGACCGACGCGGGCCCCCTCGCCGGAGAGGCGGTCATCAACGCGGCGGACCTCGGAGCCAGCTACGACATCGCCGCATCCAGCCCGGGCCTCCACCTCTCCCGGCTCGTCCCGGGACTCCCCGATTCGACGTTCGTGTCGGGGTCGGCGAGACTGAGCAACGGTAGCGGCCTCGATCTCGCGTCCCTGCGCGGCGCCCTCGCGCTGGAGGCCGGACCCTCGACCATCGGCAGCCTGCGGGTCGATTCGGCCAGGGTGAGCGCCTGGGTGGACGACGACGGGCTCCTCAACATCGACACCCTCGACGTGCGCGCCCGGGGCATCGAGGTGAGAGGACGGGGGAACATCGGCGCGGCTCCGGGCGTCAGGGGAGATGGAGTCGCCCTATCGGTGTTCTCACCCTCGGTTCGACCTCTGCGCGACATCTTCATGGGCAGCAACCTCGTCGCATGGGACGAGCTGCTTCCCATGGAGCAGGATCTGATGATCGCGATGGACGGCGTGGATCCCGACACCTTCCCGAGGTCGCGCGACATCCGTTTCGAGGGCCGCGTGGACGGCAGCGTCGATCTGACGGGCGGACTCGACTCGCTCTCGGTCGCCACGGCGGTCACCATTGCGGGGCTTCAGTACGGCCATGCATCGGCCGGGTCGGTGTCGGCGAACGTCGTGGCCGACGGGATCAAGGTGCCGGGCCGCGATCCGATGCCGATCGAGATCGGCGGGACCGTCAGCGGCACCGAGGTGTCCTTCCGGGACCGCGAATTCCAGTCCGCCACCGTCGAGGGAGCCTTCAATTCTGAGCGCAGAGGGCGATTCCGAGCCCTCGTCGAGCGATCCGAAACCGAGTCCTACGACGTGCAGGCCGTGGTTGGGCTGGACGAGCACGGCGGACGGATCGACCTGGACCGCCTCACGCTGGTGCTCGAAGATCGCCGGTGGAACTTGCGGGGGCCGGCCCGACTGGAATGGAACCCGGAAGTCTTCGAAGTGAGCGACTTCGATCTGATACGCCCCGGTGGCGACGGACTGGATCTGCACGCAGACGGGCACCTTGCCAGAAGCGGAGGGGACTCGCGCTTCGAATTCCGAGTCGCGGACCTGGATCTTGGAGTCGTGGGAAGCCTGTTCCAGATGGAAGCGCCGCCGAGCGGAATCCTGGCGGCCGCCCTGAATGTGCGGGGGTCGGGAGAGGACCCCGACTGGGACGGGGCGGTGCGTGTGGAAGGCGCGGAGTACCTGACCCTGGTCTTCGACAGCGTGACGGCGAGCGGGGCCTTCGCCGACCGGTCCCTCGATACCGACATCGAAACCTGGACCAGCGGCCGACGCACGCTGGCGCTCTCCGGCACGATGCCTCTCGATCTGCGCCTCGCGTCGGTCGAGGAACGGATACCCGACCTGCCGGTGGACCTGGCAATTGTGGCCGACTCGTTCCCCGCCTGGATGATACTGGGTGGCTTGCAGGGCCTGGACCAGATCGGTGGCACCATGTCGGGCAGCGTCGCGCTGGGCGGGCGTCCGTCGGACCTCGAACCCGACGGAGCGCTGCGACTGGATGGAGTGTCCGCCGTCGTGGAGGCCTTCGGGATCCGTCCTTCGTCGGTCGACGTCGACCTGGACCTCAGTCCCGATGGCGTCGTCGCGATCGAGGGCACGGCCGCTTCCGGGGGCACGATGGAGTTCGAAGGGACGGTCGGGCTGGGACAACTCGCCGACAGCATCCCGCTTGACCTCACCTTCCGCCCGCGCAGCTTTCAGATCGTGGATCGGTCGGACATGGAGGCTGCGATCAGCAGCGACGCGGTGACGCTGACGGGATCCTACCGCTTCCCCTACATCGAAGGTGCGGTCGATGTGGAGGGGGGGACCGTCTTCATGGAGGAGTTTCAGCGCACCTCCGAGGCCGTCGATCTGTACGACCCCGACCTGGTCCTCGCGGCCGCGGTCGAGATCGGTGCCGACAGGGACGCTGAAGACGATGTCGTCGCGGAGCGGATTCCCTTCCTGCAAAACCTCACCGTGTTCGTCGAGATGCGCGTGGGCCGCGACAACTTCGTGCGATCGCGGCAGATGAACGTGGAAACGACCGGGGATCTGTCGCTGACCTTCAACCGGCGTGTGAACCAGCTGATCCTGCAGGGCGAGATGGAGGTCGCCAGAGGCAACTACAGCTTCGGTCCGACAACGCTGGGAATGACCGAGGGGATCTTTCGGTTCGTGGGAACCCCTGGCTTCAACCCCGGACTTGCCATTACGGCGGAGGGGCGCGTTCCCACCCGCGAGGGCCAGCCGCTGGTGATCACTGCCGACATCTCGGGCACCCTCCTCTCGCCTGCGCTGCGTCTCTCGAGCGATGCGGAAACGGCGATGTCGGAGGCGGACCTGATCAACTACCTCGTCCTCGGTCGCCCCACGTCCGCGGTGATCGGAGACGTCGGGGCCGCGGCGGGCGGCGCCGGGCGCAACCTGCTTCTGGGGCAGTTCGCCAACGAGATCGGGTATCTCGTCGCGCTTGAGCTGGGCTTCGATCACCTGTCGGTCTCGCAGGCGGAGCAGGGGCAGGCCAACGCGGCCTTCGGCGCTTCGTCGCTGCAGGTCGAGATCGGACGGTACGTCCTGGACGACGTGTTCCTGACCGGGGTGTACCAGCGGGGCTTCTGCGCCGATCCCACCTTCCCGGTCAACAGCGGCGGGGTTCGGGTCGAGGTGGGCATGCCGCGCGACGTGCGGCTGGAGGGGTTTCTCGAGAGCCGGTGCACCCGCGAGCGATACCGCGGTCTGGGCGACGCCGCGCTCGAACTCGAGCGGATCTGGGGCTTCTCGCTGTTCCGCGAGTGGGGATACTGAGCCATGAGTCCCGACGTCCTGGTCATCCGCGGCGCGCGCGAGCACAACCTCAGGAACATCACCCTGGACATTCCGCGGGAGCGACTTGTGGTCGTGACCGGCCTCTCCGGCTCGGGCAAGTCGTCGCTGGCCTTCGACACCATCTACGCCGAGGGGCAGCGCCGCTACATCGAATCGCTCTCCGCCTATGCACGCCAGTTCCTGGGTCTGATGGAGAAGCCGGATGTGGACGCCATCGAGGGTCTCTCTCCGGCGATCTCGATCGAACAGAAGTCGGTGTCGCGCAATCCACGCTCGACCGTCGGCACGGTGACCGAGATCTACGACTATCTGCGTCTGCTCTACGCGCGTGCGGGAACCCCCTACTGCCCGAGCTGCGACCTGCCCATCCGGCGCCAGCCGGCCTCTCAGATCGTCAACCAGGTGCTGACGATGGACGAGGGAACCCGAATCCAGGTGGTGGCGCCCCTCGTGCGTGGTCGCAAGGGACAGTTCCGCGACCTTTTCGACAAGGCGCGGCGGGACGGCTTCGTCCGCGCCCTGGTCAACGGGCGAGTGCACGACCTCCGCGAGATCCCGCGTCTGAACCGCTACGAGAATCACTACATCGGCATCATCGTCGACCGGCTCGTGGTCAAGGAGGAGGACCGGGCCCGACTGTCCGACTCGGTGGAAACCGCCTTGGGTGCCGCCGACGGCGTCGTGGAGATCCTGGAGCGGCGCGACGGTCGCGACGTCTCGCACCTCTTCAGCGAACACTACGCCTGCGCCAGCTGCGGAGCCAGCTTCCCCGAGCTCGAGCCGCGCGTGTTCTCCTTCAACTCCCCGCACGGCGCCTGCTCGCACTGCGGAGGCCTCGGCACCACCAAGGAGGTCAACGGCGCCCTGCTCCTGGCCAACCCCTCCCTGTCCGTTCTGGAGGGCGTCATCATCCCGTGGGGGGAGCCGGGAGGACACCTGCGCGGTTCCGTGATCCCGGGTCTCGCGCGGGCCTACGAATTCGACCCCAGCGTGCCCTGGCGCGACCTTCCGCCAGAGGCGCGCGACGCCCTCCTCAACGGCTCCGGCGGAATGAAGATTCGCTTCCCGTACAACGCCGGAAAGATGAGGGGCCACTACGAGGACTACTGGGAGGGCGTGGTCGCCAACGTCGAACGCCGGTACAAGGAGACCAGCTCGGAGCATGTGCGCAAACAGCTTGACCAGTACATGTCCAGCCAGACGTGCATGGAGTGCCACGGATCCCGCCTGGGGCCCTTTGGCAGGTCGGTGCGGATCGGCGGCCTCGGCATCAGCGACATCGTGGACCTTCCCATCGCCGAGGTTCTCGACTTCATCCGCTCGCTGCCTGTCACCGGGGAGACGCCTCCACGCGGCGTCGATTCCCCCCCGGACGACCCTCTGCCCGCCGAGATCGCCGGCCCCATCCTCAAGGAGGTTCGCGAGCGACTGGGCTTCCTCAGGAACGTCGGACTGGGCTACCTGGCGCTGAGTCGCACTGCGGACACCCTGTCGGGCGGCGAGTCGCAGCGCATTCGCCTGGCCACGCAGATCGGCAGCCGACTGGTGGGCGTCCTGTACATCCTGGACGAGCCTTCGATCGGGCTGCACCAGCGCGACAACCATCGCCTTCTGCGCACCCTTCAGGATCTTCGCGACCTGGGGAACTCGGTCCTGGTGGTCGAGCACGACGAGGACACCATTCTCCACGCCGACTTCGTGGTCGACCTTGGTCCGGGGGCCGGCCGCGCCGGCGGCGAGGTGGTGGTGGCGGGGCCGGTCGAGGAGGTGCGCGCCCACCCCGAGTCGATCACCGGGGCCTACCTGCGCGGAGACCGCGAGATCCCCCTCCCCGAGAAGCGCCGGAAGGTCGATCCGGCGCGATGCCTCACCGTGCGGGGAGCGTCCCAGCACAACCTGAAGAGCATCGACGTGGCCTTCCCGCTCGGATGCTTCGTGGCCGTGACGGGCGTCAGCGGTTCGGGGAAGTCCACCCTCGTCAACGGCACCCTGTACCGCGCGCTGTCACGCCAGTTCTACCGCAGCCGCGCCGTCGCCGGCGCCCACGAACGCATCGACGGACTGTCCCGTGTGGACAAGGTGATCGAGGTGGACCAGTCGCCGATCGGCCGCACGCCGCGCTCCAACCCGGCCACCTACACCGGTCTCTTCACCCCGGTGCGCCAACTCTTCGCCGGAGTCCCCGAGGCCCAGATCCGTGGCTACCAGGCCGGACGCTTCTCGTTCAACGTCAAGGGCGGCCGCTGCGAGTCGTGCCGCGGCGACGGCCTCGTCAAGATCGAGATGCACTTTCTGCCGGACGTGTACGTGTCCTGCGACGTGTGCCGGGGTCGCCGCTACAACCGCGAGACCCTCGACGTCTTCTACAAGGGTCGCAACATCGCCGACGTGCTCGAGATGACGGTCGACGAGGCGCTGGAATTCTTCGACGCGGTGCCGCAGATCAAGCGACGCCTGCAGACGCTGTCCGATGTGGGGCTCGGCTATCTGCACCTGGGCCAGAGCGCCACGACCCTCTCGGGCGGCGAGGCCCAGCGGATCAAGCTCGCGTCGGAGCTGTCCAAGAAGGCGACCGGAAGCACGGTCTACATCCTGGACGAGCCCACGACGGGGCTCCACTTCGAGGACATCCGGATCCTGCTCAAGGTGCTGCACCGCCTGGTCGACCGCGGCAATACGGTCGTGGTGATCGAGCACAACCTCCATGTGGTCAAGACGGCGGACTGGGTCGTCGATCTCGGCCCGGAAGGTGGAGATGCCGGCGGTCGCATCGTGGTCGAAGGCACTCCGGAGCGCGTCGCGGCCGAGCCGGCGTCGTACACGGGCGAGTATCTGGCGCCCCTTCTGGACCCCGCCCGCGTGCTCTGAAGGAGGGCTTCGACAACCCCGTCGACCACCAGTTCGGTCCGTCCCGGTTCGTTGGTCTTTGCTCTGACGGCGTGTTAAGTTGTGAATGGCGCTCCTCGCAACAACTGGAAGGAGAGGGTATGGTTACCCGAGAAGACCTCGAAGGCTATCTGGTTCGCTTGGACGCGGACTTCGAAGAGGTGGACGACGGCATGTTCGTCGTCCGCACCGAGAACGAGGGGGCGCCGATTGTGGTGCACCATTCCGATCCGGTGCTGGTGGTCCGCATGAAGGTCATGGACCTGCCTGCCGGCTCCGACGGGCTCGGCGGGCTCTACGAGACGCTCCTCAAGCTCAACGCGACGGACGTGATCCACGGTGCCTACGGGATCGAGGAGGGCGAGTTGATTCTGAGCGACACGCTGCAGCTGGGCACCCTCGACTTCGAGGAGCTCAGAGCGTCGCTCGAGAGCGTGCAGCTCGCCGCGTCGTCGCATCTGGCACAGATCCGGGAACTGACCGAACAGGTGGAGGGCGATCAGGAATGAGCATCTTCAGCAGGTTCTCGACGATGATCAAGTCCAACATCAACGACCTGATCTCCCGCGCGGAAGATCCGGAGAAGATGTTGAACCAGATCATCCTGGACATGAGGGAGCAGCTGGCGAAGGCGAAGCGCGAGGTCGCGGGCGCGATCGCGGACGAGCGCAAGCTGAAGCGGCAGCTCGACGAAGCCACCAAGCAGATGAAGGCGTGGGAGCGGCGCGCCCTGCTGGCCGTCCAGGAGGGTCGCGACGACATGGCCAAGCAGGCCTTGGTCCGCCACGAGGAACAGGCCGAGCACGTCGCCACGTTCGAACGCAGTTGGCAGGCGCAGAGGCAGGAGACGGAGAACCTCAAGGCCTCGCTTCGACAGCTTCACGAGAAGATCGAGGAGGCGAAGAGGAAGCGGAATCTGCTGATTGCCAAGCAGAAGCGCGCACAAGCGCAGCGGCGCATCCACCAAACGATGTCTGGCCTGTCGGACACCTCGGCGTTCGAGGCCTTCAACCGCATGGCCGAGCGAATCGAAGAGGACGAACGGCGAAACCAGGCTGAGGCCGAGGTGAGCGAGGCTCTGGCCGGCGACACCCTGGAGGACGAGTTCGTCCGCCTCGAAGCGGGATCGACGGCCACGGATCTGGACGACAAGCTGCTGGCGTTGAAGGCCAAGATGGGCCTCCTGCCATCGGGCGAACCCGAGGCCCCGAAGCAGCTTGAGGCGGGGGGCGACGAAGGCGCGGGCGACGCCGGGGACGCCAGCGAAGCCGACAAGTCGAACGGTTCTCCGATTCCCGACGCCGAGCTCCTGGAGGAGTTCGAGCGGCTGGAGCGGAGGGGAGGGAACAGCGGCCCCTGAGCACCGTCTATCTGAGCGGCGAGTTTCTGGGTGCCGATGAAGCCAGGGTTCCGGTAAACGACCGCGGCTTCCTCTTCGGTGATGGCATCTACGAGGTGACGCCCGCCTATCGCGGTCGCCTCTTCCGCTGGGACCAGCACCTCGCCCGCATGACCAGGGGTCTGAGCGCGCTCGGCATCGCGTTCGACGCCGCGTCGCTCGAGCGGGTGAAGCAGGAGCTTCTGGCCAGGAACGGCCTCGACGATGTTCCGGTGGCCTACGTCTACGTCCAGGTCACACGCGGTGTCGCGCCCAGAACCCACGCCTTTCCCGATCCTCCGGTCGCCCCGACCGTGTACGGCTTCGCCAACGAGTACCGTCGCCCGGCGTTCGAGCGCTGGCAGCAGGGGTACGACGCGATCACCATACCCGACCAGCGCTGGGCCCGCGCCGACATCAAGGCGATCGCCCTGCTCCCGAACGTTCTCGCGCAGCAGGCGGCGGTCGAGGCGGACGTGACCGACACGATCTTCGTCCGCGACGGCATCGCGCTCGAGGGCTCGCACGCGAATCTCTTCGCGGTATTCGACGGCGTGCTCACCACCGCGCCGAGATCCAACTACATCCTGCACGGGGTGACGCGCGAGTTCGTCATCGAACTGGCCGGCGCGCTCGGGATACCCGTCGAAGAGCGCGCCTTCACTCTGCGCGAACTCTACGCCGCGGACGAAGTCTTCCTCAGCGGGACCACCACCGAGGTCCGCCCGTCGGTCGAGATCGACGGCAGGAAGATCGGCGACGGCCGGGTCGGCCCCGTGGCGCGCAGCCTCTTCGAGAGCTTTCTGGCAACGACCGGAGGCGGCTAGCGGCGAAAGCCCGCTGAGTCACCTGCGCAGCCCTGTCACCTGCGCAGCCGCACGGCGTCGGCAAGATCCCGCGTCGTGGCCACGCCCAGCTCCGGATCGCCCGTCAGCCCAGCGGGCAGCGCACCGTTCCAGTCCCGCAGAATCGCCCGAATCCGCCCGCTGCCTCGCTCCGTCACAATCGAGATGCGCCGCTCGTCGTCCCTTTCCACGACGACCGTGCCCTCGGGCCCCGTCAGCGTGATTCGTTCCAGCGCATCGGCCCAGTCGGCCTCGATCGGCACGGCGAAGAAGAAGTGCCTGCCTCCATTTCCGTCCTCGCCGGGCTCGAAGTCCAGCGAGAACAACGACCGCCCCGCGCGGCCGCTCCCCCGGATCCGATACGGTCCCGACCTATCGGGAAGACGAGCGGCCGTGTGCATCGAGAACACGGGATCGAGCCGCAGCACTCCGCCCACCACGCCCCCCCACAGCACCAGCATGTCCGAGGCGGCTCCCGCGGCGCCCGCCCGCGCCCCGGCCACGTCGGTCGCAACACGCGCCCGATAGTCGATCACCTTCTCGAAGTAGAAGTCGCTGAGCCACACGTTCGGCCGACAGTAGGTCATGAGGTCCTTGCTGCGCTCGGGGGACATCGAGGTGGCGTCGTGGAAGTCGTATCCCCACACGCCGATGCCGCCGTCCGGATACGGGTAGGCGGGGTCGATGTTCTCGGGACCGCCGCAGGGCGCGTGCCGGAGCGACAGATTGTGCCCGACCTCGTGGGCCAGGGTGACCGGACTTGCCTGGCCGATGCCTATCCACCCGGGAAGTCGCCCCCAGCCGCGCACGAACCCGTTCACGCTTGCGGCGACGCCGTAGTAGTGGCCGGTGCCGCTCTCGGACGTTCGCAGCGCCTCGATCTCGTTCAGCAGCGCGTGCTGGCCGTCCTCGGTCGTGAGATCGAGCGACGTGTAGTAGGCCTCGTGAGACTTTGGGTTGAAACCGGCGAGCGGGAAGGAGTACCGCAGCAGCGCCAAATGCGGACTCTCGGCGGAGACGCCGTTCACCCAGGACAGAACGGACGTGTCCGGCTGGGCCGCCTCCATGACCGGGACCAGGGTCAGCTCCAGCGGGGACACCGCCACGACGAGTAGGGAGTCGGACCCCTCGACCGGAAAGCGCGTCTGGCTCTTGGGGGCGAGCGGCAGGGTCCCCTCGGGGTCGACCTCGACGACCAACTCGACGCCCGGCACGATGACATGGCCGGGGATCACGGCGTTGTACGAGATATCCAGATCGCCCTCGTCGGTCTCGGCGGGGATCTGGTTGTCGTCGCGTGTCATCGTCGTGCGGTGAACCTCGGCCCCCGCCGGGTCCGTGAAGACCGCCACCACCTCGGGCTCGAAGAACCCTCGCGGCTCCTGGGCCGTCACGAACGCCCGCAGCAGCGCGTCCCGGTTGGCCACGAGGCGCACGCCCCGCGACGGGGTCTGGACCGACTGCGTCAGGTACACCATCGGCACCGCCACCGCGACCTGTTCCGGATTGTCGCAGATCGCCCCGGCCGTTTCCGCGACCGTGGCGTACCACGCCTGGAAGTTGTCCGACGGGGACGCGCACAGGCCGGTTCCCTGGTGGTCGAGCACGCGGAGCCGCTCCAGTCTCCGCAGCGCGAACGGCAGCGCGCCCTCGAGCCCGGCGTTCCCGCCCACGCGCAGCTCGGTCAGCTCCCGCAGCCCCGCGATGGCGCCCGGAAACGCGCCGGAGAGATCGTTTTCCGCCACGTCGAGTACCCTCAACTCGGCCAGGTTCGCCACCTCGGCCGCAAGGGGACCCGAGAGGCTGTTGTCCGCGAGCGACAGCTCCACCACCTGCCCGTTCTCGGTCACGACGCCGTGCCAGTCGCCAAGCTCCGCATCGCTGCCCCAGGCCCGACCGTTCACCCACGAGGGGCCGTCGGTCAGGCGGTGGAACGTCGCCAGGGCCAGTCTTTCGACCTCGCCCGGATCGCACTCGCCGTCGCTCCTGCGCGGCACGCCCTGCAGCCACTTCTGAAACTCGTCGTCGACCTGCGCGCACAGACCGGTGTCGGCGAACGTCAGCGTCTCCAGGTAGTCGAGGGCGAGCAAGCTGCGCGGGAGCAGGCCCGAAAGCTCAGCATTGCGATCGAGCGTCAGGTATTCGAGCGTGCCGACCTCGCCGATCTCGGTCGGGAGCCGGCCGCTGAAGGCGTTGTCGTGCAGCCACAGTTCCCTCAGAGGCAGTTTTCCCAGCGACGACGGAATCTCCCCCGACAGCCGATTCTCGTAGGCGCGGAGCACCTCGAGCGCCGTCAGGTTGGCGAACTCGTCCGGCATGGGCCCCGACAGCTCGTTCATGTGGATCCAGAGAAGATCGAGCCGCGACAACCGCCCCAGGGCCGCCGGAATCGGGCCGCTCAACCGGTTGTCGTAGAGGTAGAGGCGCTCCAGCGTCTCAAGGCCGCCCAGTTCCGGGGGGATCGTCCCGGTCAGGTTGTTCCGCGAAACGGACAGCAGCTCGATCGACTCCAGGCCGCCCAGTTCCGGCGGAATCGTACCCGTATGCTCGTTGAGGCTGAAGTTCATGTACGTCGCGTTGACCAGACGCCCCATCTCGGGCGGTATCGGACCCGACAGCTCGTTCCATCCCACCGTCAGCCGCGTCAGCGAGGTCAGGTTCCCAAGTTCCGGCGGGATCGTCCCGGACAGGTCGTTCGAGAACAGGTCCAGCGTGTCGAGGCTCGTGAGCGCGCCCAGCTCGGCGGGAATCGAGCCATCCAGCTGGTTCCCGCGCAGGTTCAGCATGGTAAGCCTGCCGAGACGCCCAATCTCGGGCGGAATCCGCCCCGACAGCCGATTGCCGTCGAGCACGAGCCGCTCCAACTGGGCGAGATTCCCGAGCTGCGCGGGCAGGGTGCCCGTCAGGTCGTTGTCCTCCAGCGACAGCTCGGTCACGAACCCGGCGGAGTTGGTCGTGACGCCGTACCAGGTGCCGATGGCCGAGACGCCGTTCCAGTTCCGGTCGTTGTCCCAACCCGGGCCCCCGGTCGCATTGTAGAAGGCGACCAGCACCTGCCGGTCGGGATTGTCGGCGTCGATCGGCGTGACCGGTGGTGCCGTGGGCTCGGTGTCCTCGGAGCAGCCGGCGAGCAGCAGGGCGCACAGGGCGAGGCCCCACGAGGGTCGCATTCGGCGCATCGGGGTCCGCCTCCTTCAGCGGTAGAGCAGTTGTTTCAGCGGTAGAGCAGGTATGGCCCGCGCAGAGCCCGGTAGTCGTCCAGCCCGTCCCCCCATCCACCCGCCAGCTCCTGATAGGACACCCCTGCGTCCAGCGCGTTCCGCAACGCGTCGGTCCCCGCGAGCCGGTCGAAGTGGCCGACGCGCCAGCTCCACCGGTCGCCGGACATGGCCTTGATCTCGACGAGCAGGGCCAGCGCCGCCAGCGTCGGATCGTACGCCGGCCCGCGCGCCTCCAGCCGCACCCCGCCCACCTCGACGCCCGCGAACTTGCCGTCGCCGGGGCTTTCGGGCGTGAACCGCACCGGGACGAAGCGCGCGTCCGGCACGCCGAGCGCCTCCAGCCGATCTACCAGCATCTCGGCGTCCAGCCATGGGGCCCCCACCTGCTGAAAGGCCCGGTCGGTACCGCGTCCGACCGAAATCGGCGTCCCCTCGAACAGGCAGGTGCCGGGGTAGTGAAGCGCGCTCTCCACCGAGGGCATGTTGGGCGATGGCGCGATCCACGGCACTCCGGTCTCCGCGAACGGCATGGTGCGCTCCCAGCCGTCGGCGAGCACGACGCTCAGGTCGACGCGGACGCCGAACTCCCCCACCGCCATCCGCGCGAACTCGCCCGCCGTGAGTCCGTGCCGCATGGGAACGGGGTAGAGACCGACGAATGAGGAGAAGGAGGGGTCGAGGAGGTTGCCCTGGACGGGGTCGCCGCCGATCGGGTTGGGCCGGTCGAGAACGACGAAGGGAATGCCACGCTCCCCCGCGGCCTCCATGGCCAGCGCCATGGTGGACAGGTAGGTGTAGTAGCGCGTGCCCACGTCCTGGATGTCGAAGAGCAGCACCTCGACCCCGTCCAGCATCGCGTCCGTCGGCTTCGTGGTCGCGCCGTAGAGCGAGTGGACGGGCACTCCCGTGCGCTCGTCGACGCCGCCCTCGACCCGCACGCCCGCTTCGGCGGTGCCGCGGATCCCGTGCTCGGGCGAGTAAAGCGCCACGAGCTCGACCTCGGGGTGCGCGGCCAGCAGGTCTATCGAGGGGGTACCGCTCCGGTCCCGGCCCGTGTGGTTGGTGACCAGGCCCACCTTGCGCCCGCGCACCAGCGCCAGGGAGTCGCTCAGGAGCACCTCGATGCCGGGGCGGACGGTGGGGGCGGCTTGCTGGGCGGCTGCGGGAATCGCGGGCCGGGATCCAGCGGTGAACAGGGCGGCGAGGACGGCGAAGGTCGCCGTTGGGGCGGGTGCCATGAGCGACGTCTCCGTTTCCATGGGTGCGGCGCACCCCATATTACAAGATGCCGACCTTGCCTACAACGCACCCGCACCGCACCATGACCCCGTGAAGCCACCCATTCTTCCAGCCCTCGCCGCGATCCTCGCGCTGCTCACCGGCGCCTGCGCCCCCACGCCGCCGCCCGCGCCCAACGCCCCCCGCGCCCCAGCGGCTCCGGAGCCGGACCGCGACGCGCCCCCGGTGGCCGAGACCCCGCCGGGCACCGATCCCACCCCTTCGCCCGCCGCCGAGCCCGACCCCGACGCCGATCCGGAGGCGCGAGCGAGCCGCTGGGCCCAGGTCACCCTCGAGTCCCTGACCCTCGAGGAGAAGGCCGGGCAGCTGATGATGCCGTTCATCTTCGGGGACTTCTCGCCCGATGGATCGTCCTCCGGCAACCGTGCCAGGGCGTTCGTCGAGGAGCACCACGTGGGCGGCGTGATCGTGTCGGTCGGTTCGCCCACCGAAGTGGCCGCCAAGCTCAACTGGATGCAGTCGCTGGCGCGCGTGCCGCTGCTGGTCGGGTCGGATCTGGAGGCGGGCGCGGGGTTCCGCTTCGACGGCGTCGTTCACGTTCCCACCAACATCTGGCTCGGTGGCGCGACCCGCTTCCCGGCGCTCATGGCGCTCGGTGCCGCCGACGACGACGAACTGGCCTACGAGATGGGGCGGGTGACCGCGGTCGAGGCCCGCGCGCTCGGGGTGCACGTGCCCTTCGCGCCGGTGCTGGACGTGAACAACAACCCGCGGAATCCGGTCATCAACGTGCGCTCCTTCGGCGAGAATCCCGAGCGGGTGGCGGGTCTGGGGACGGCGTTCGTGCGCGGTCTGCAGGATCACGGCGCGATCGCGACGGCGAAGCACTTCCCCGGCCACGGCGACACCGAGGTGGACTCGCATCTGGCGCTCCCCGTGATCCGCGTGGACCGGGAGCGGATGGACGCCGTCGAACTCCTCCCCTTCCGCCGGGCCGTCGGCGCCGGTCTGGGCGCGATCATGACGGCGCACATCACGGTGCCCGAGATCACGGGCGCGCGCACCCCCGCCACCCTCGCGCCCGCCGTTCTCACCGAGCTGCTGCGCGGCGAAATGGGGTTCGGCGGCCTCGTGGTGACCGACGCGATGGACATGGCCGCAGTGGACCGCATGTTCGGACGCGGCGAGGCGACGGTGCGCGCGATCGAGGCCGGCGCCGACGTGATCCTCATGCCGCCCGACCTGGGAGCGGCCCGCGCCGGAATCGTGGAGGCCGTGCGTTCCGGCAGGTTGACCGAGGAGAGGCTTGACGAGTCGGTGATGCGGATTCTGCGGGCGAAGGGGGCGCTGGGACTGCACGAGGATCGCGCCGTGGAGATCGCGCAGGTGCGCGAGAGGGTCGGGACCTCGGCCCATTGGGACATCGCGCAGAGGGTGGCGGAACGGTCCATCACGGTCCTCAAGGACGAGCGCGACCTGATGCCGCTCCGCGGCACGCCCACCGCCCGCGTCTATTCGGTGACGTACCGCCGTCCCAACGACCTGCGCGCGGGCCGGGCCTTCAACGCACGGCTGCGCCAGACCTATCGGCGCCTGCGCACGACCTTCGTCGAGCCGTCCACCACCCCCGCCGAGTACGACGCGATCCTCGCCCGCGCCCGCCAGATGGACCTCACCGTGGTGTCGCTGCACGTCGGCGTGCGAACCGCTTCCGGTTCGGTCGCGCTTCCCGAACCGGCGATGGACTTCGTCCGGGAGCTCGCGCGCGGCCCGGCCCGAGATCGTGGTCGCGTTCGGCAACCCCTACCTGCTGCTGGAGCTGCCCGAGGTGGGCACCTACGTGAACGCCTGGTCGGGCGTGCCCGTGTCGGAGCGGGCGGCCGCGGACGCGATCCTCGGCAGAATCGCGGTCACCGGGCGAACGCCGACCCGCATCGCGGAGTTCCCGATCGGCCACGGACTGCAGATCCCGGCGCGCGACCGTTGAGGGGCCGGACAGCACCGGCGCTCCTGCCGACGCGGCTCGCGTGCCTGGCACTCGCGACCATCGCCGCCGGCTGCTCCGGGGCGGTGCCGTCGGGCGCTCCATCCGGCTCGCCCGCCCCCGCGTCCACCTCCACCGGCCTGGACCCCGACGCCCGGCGCTGGGTGGACCGGACCCTCGCAACCCTGACGTTACGTCAGGCTGTCTGGCAACTGGTCATCCCCTGGATTCCGGGCGCCTACGCTTCCGAGAGCGATGCCGACTTCGCGGAGCTGCTCGGCTGGGTCGAGGAGGGACTTGGCGGCGTCTCCATCTCGATCGGGGTTCCCGACGCATACGTCGCCAAGCTGAACCGCCTCCAGTCCCACGCGCCGGTTCCGCTCCTGGTCACCGCCGACTTCGAGAACGGCGGCCCGGGAATGCGCATCAACCACAGCTACGCGCTCCCGTCCCTGCTTCCACAGGGCGGCGGCACCAGCTTCCCCCCGACCATGGCGTTCGGCGCCGCCGGCGACGAGGACCTGGCCCACGAGTACGGCAGGATCACGGCGGCCGAGGCGCGGGCGGTGGGGGTTCACTGGCTGTTCGCGCCCGTGCTCGACGTCAACAGCAACCCCGCCAACCCCGTCATCAACACCAGGTCCTTCGGCGAGGACCCCGAGGCCGTGGGCCGTCTGGGCGCGGCCTTCATCCGGGGCGCGCGGGCGGGCGGCGCGCTCAGCACCGCCAAGCACTACCCCGGCCACGGCGACACCCGCACCGACTCGCACATCGAGCTGCCCGTGATCGACGCCGACTCCGAGCGCCTCGACCGGGTGGAGCTGGTGCCCTTCCGCACGGCGGTCGAGGCGGGCGTGGACGCCGTGATGACCGCGCACGTGGCGGTGCCGGGGGTGCTCGGCGACGACCGCCCCGCGACCATGTCGCGCTACTTCATGACCGAGCTGCTGCGCGACGAAATGGGCTTCGGCGGCATGCTCTTCACCGACGCGCTGCGCATGGGCGCGATCACCGAGCGGTACGGGGCGGGGGAGGCGGCCGTGCTTTCGCTGGAGGCCGGGTCGGACGTGCTGCTGGCACCCGCCGACGTGCGCGCGACGGTTGATGCGGTGGTGGCGGCGGTGGAGTCGGGCCGCATGAGCCGCGTCCGGATCGACGTCTCCGTGCGCCGCCTGCTCGAGGCCAAGGCCCGGCTCGGACTTCACCGGGACGCACAGGTCGATCCCGCGGCGGTGGCCGCGCGCGTGGGGGTCGCCGCGCACCGCGCCGTCGCCGACGAGGCGGCCGCCGCGTCGCTTACCCTGGTGCGCGACAGGCACGGCGTCGTGCCGCTGTCGCCGGGTGCCTCGGTGCTGAGCGTGACCTGGGCCCGCCCGGACGATCTGGTGGCGGGCAGAACCTTCGACGTCACGCTCCGAGCGCTCGCGGCGGGGCGCTCCGGGACGAGGGTCGCGACCGCGCGGGTCGGGCCGGACACGCCCTGGCCCGTCTACGACTCGCTCCTGCATGTCGCCGCGGCCTTCGATGCCGTGATCGTGGGGGCGTACGTACCGCCGCGCTCCGGGGTCGGCTCGGTGGCCGTGCCCGAGCCCTTCCGCACCTTCGTCGAACGCGCCAGCCGCATCGAGGGCACCGCCGCAGCGGTCGTCTCCTTCGGCAACCCCTACCTCCTCTCGGCCTTCCCCGGCGCGGGAACGTACCTGGCGGCGTGGGGTGGCTGGGAGGTCTCGCAGCGGGCGGCGGCCCGGGCGGTCATGGGGGTGGCCTCGATCACGGGACGGCTGCCGATCGCGATTCCGCCGCTGCACCAGATCGGCGACGGCCTCGACCGGGCCGCCGCTGCGCGGGTGGCCGAGCCAGCCCAGACCACCATCGATCCGCTCCGCGAGGCGGGCTTCGTGCCGGGCGTCGAGCGCCGGACCGGGGAGCCCTCCGCCGGCACCCAGACGGTGACCCCGACAGGCGGACCAGGAAGGTGGCGGCCCTCGCCGCCGATCGCGCCCTGCGCCGACCGCTCACCCGCCGGCGCGCTAACCGAACCCGATCCGCGCAGTCCCGACGACCCCACCGCCCTCGCCGACGCCTTCTGCCGCGACGGCGCCATCGTCAGGTCGCCCCGCGAGATCGACCCCGCGCGGGTCGCCATGAACGCCGACTCCCTCGCCGCCCTGGACGACTTCATCCTGGCCGCCCTCGCCGATTCCGCCGCCTCCGGCGCGGCCTTGGCGATCATCCGCCGGGGCCAGCTCGTCCGGCTGCGCGGCTACGGGCGCCTCGACCACGACCCGGCTGCGCCCCCCGTCACCCCGGCCTCGATCTTCGACATGGCGTCGCTCACCAAGGTCGTCGGCACCACTTCCGCCGCCATCATCCTCGCCCAGCGCGGCGCCATCTCGCTGGACGACCTCGTCACCGACCACCTCCCCTGGTGGGGCGAGGGCGACCCGGCCAAGTCGCAGGTCACCATCCGCCAACTTCTCGTGCACCGGGCCGGGCTGGTCCCCTTCCGCCGCTTCTTCCTCGAAATGCAGGGCCGCGACGCCTACGAGGCGGCCATCGGCGCGCTCCCCCTCGACCACGCCCCCGGCGACACCACCGTCTACTCCGACATCGGCCTCATGACCGTCGCCTTCATCGTCGAGAGGGTGACCGGCCTTCCCTTCGACGACTTCCTGCGCGCCGAGGTCTGGGACCCACTCGGCATGGCCGACACCGGCTTCGCCCCCGATCCCACCCTCTGGCACCGCGTCGCGACCACCGAGCTCGACGAGGTCTACCGCGGCTACCACGTCCACGGGGTCGTCCACGACGAGAACGCCCACGCCATCGGCGGCGTCGCCGGCCACGCCGGGCTGTTCAGCTCGGCCCGCGACCTCGCCGTCTTCACCCAGATGATGCTCGACCGCGGCGTCGCCGGCCCCTGCCGCGCCGACCGCGTCTCGGGCCTGCCCTGCCACCGCCCCCGCTTCGGTCCGGTCGCGATCTTCGCGCCCGGCTGGGTCGACCGCTTCACCCGCAGGCAGTCCGACGCCTCGAGCCGCGCGCTTGGCTGGGACACCCCGTCCCCGCGCTCCTCCGCCGGCGACCATTTCTCGGCCCGCTCCTTCGGCCACACCGGCTACACCGGCACCTCGATCTGGATCGACCCCACCCAGCAGCTCGCGGTCGTGCTCCTCACCAACCGCGTCAACCCGACCCGCGCCAACTCGAAGCACGTGCCGCTGCGGCGAGGCGTCCACGACCGGGTGGCGCGCGCGATCACGGACACGCCGCCCCAGCCGCGCGAACCCGGCGCACCCCGCGACCCATGACCACCTTCGGCGGAACCGACCTCACCGTTCTCGTCCTCTACATGGCGGGCGTCACCGCCTGGGGAGCCTGGCTCGGACGCGGCAACCGGGGCGGGAGCGACTACTTCCTCGGCAGCCGCAACCTTCCGTGGTGGGCCGTGATGCTCTCGGTGGTCGCGACCGAAACCTCCACCCTCACCTTCCTCTCGATCCCCGGCATCGCCTACCTCGGCACCCTCGCGTTCCTGCAACTGGCGCTGGGGTACCTCGTCGGCCGCATCGTGGTCGCGCGCGTCCTCCTGCCGGCGTACTACAAGGGCGAGCTCTCCACGGCGTACGCGCTCCTCGAAACCCGCTTCGGCACCGCGGCGCGCCGGTACGCCTCGGGCGTCTTCATGGTCACGCGCCTGCTTGCCGATTCCGTGCGCCTCTTCGCCACCGCGATCCCGCTCGCGCTGATCACCGGGTGGTCGTACCCCGTCTCGATTCTGGTGATCGGCGCCGCCACGCTGGCCTACACCTACTACGGTGGCATCAAGGCGGTGGTCTGGGTGGATGCCGTGCAGATGGTGCTCTACGTCGGCGGTGGGCTGATCGCGCTGCTGCTCCTCCAAGGCGCGGTGGAGGGGGGATGGGCCGCGATCCTCGGTCAGGCTGGGTCGGCCGGCAAGCTGGAGTTCCTCGACTTCTCGGCTTCGCCCGCGGTGGCCTACACCTTCTGGGCGGGTCTCGTGGGCGGCGGGTTCCTGTCGATGGCGTCGCACGGGGCCGACCAGCTCATCGTGCAGCGCCTCCTCACCTGTCGCGACCTGCGACACAGCCGGCGCGCCCTGATCGGCAGCGGCCTCGCCGTGATCTTCCAGTTCGCGCTCTTCCTCGTCGTCGGCCTCGGCCTCTGGGCCTTCTTCGAGGGGCGCACCTTCGACAGCCCCGACGAGATCTTCGCGCGCTTCATCATCGACGAGATGCCCACCGGCCTGCGCGGCCTCCTGATCGCGGGTGTCTTCGCGGCCGCCATGTCGTCGCTGTCGTCGTCGATCAACTCCCTGGCCTCGGCGAGCGCCTACGACTTCTGGGGCCCGGTGACCGGTCGCCGCGACGACCGCTCGGTCATGATCGCCGGTAAGGTGTTCACCCTAGTCTGGGCGGGCCTGCTGGTCGTGGGCGCGATCGTCTTCATCCCGCTCTCGCGCGGCACGGCGGCGGTCGAGGTCGCCCTCGCGGCCGCATCCATGGCGTACGGCGGCCTGCTCGGCGCCTTCGCGCTGGGCGTGCTCACGCGGCGCGTCAGCCAGAGGGGCGCGCTCGTCGGCATGGCCACGGGGGTGGGCACGGTCGTGACGATCTGGATCACCGCCCGCGACGCGGTGGCGTGGCCCTGGTTCGTCTTCATCGGGCTGGTGGTGACGGTCGCGGCGGGGTCCCTCTTCCGGCGGCGAGAGTGACGATTCGGGGGGCCAGCGGCGGCGGCGTGCCCTCCGACCCGAGCGCCGACGGCCACTGGGTCGGCGTGGACGGCGGCGGCACCCGCTCCCGCGCTCTGGTCGGCGATGCACACGGCCGCGAACTGGGTGCCGCGGACGGGGGGCCGGGGCTGATCGATCCCTCCGACCCGGATCGCGCGGTGGCAGCGGTCACGGCGGTGGTGCGCGCGGCGGCCGCGGAGGCGCAAATCCCGCTTCCGGTGCGCGGGCTGTGGGCGGGGCTGGCGGGCGCGGGGCAGAGCCGGGCGCGGGCGGCGGTCGAGGCTGCGCTGTGTGGAGCCGGGCTGGCCGAGCGGGTCGCCGTCGGCAGCGATGTCGAGGCCGCGCACGCCGACGCCTTCGGGATCGGGCCGGACCCGGCGCCCGCACCGGGCATCCTCTGCGTCGTGGGGACGGGGTCGTCCGTACGGGCCGTGGGGCCGTGCGGCGAGGTCGTGCAGGTCGGGGGCTGGGGCCAGCTCCTCGGCGATGAGGGGAGCGGCTACCGGGTCGGCCTCGATGGCCTGCGCGCCGTCATGCGGGCAAGCGACGGGAGGGAGCCGCGCACATCGCTCGGCAGCGTGCTATTCGAAGCCACGGGGACGACCACGCCGCCGGACTTGGTAGGGTGGGCCGCGCGCGCGTCAAAGGGTGAGATCGCGGCCCTCTCGGTGCCGGTGGCCGAGGAGGCACGCAACGGCGATCCCGTCGCGGCCCGCATCATTCACCGGGCGCTGGGCGACATCCGTGCGCATCTGGAAGCCGTACTGGAGCGCACGCCGGGTTGGGGCGCGGCCCCCCCGATTGCGTTCGTCGGCGGACTCGTGCAGGAAGGGAGCGCGTTGCACGAGGCCGTGACGGCAATCGCGGCGGAACTCGGTTGCGCGGTGCATCCCGACCCCGTGGTGCCCGAACGCGGTGCCCTGAAGATCGCACTGGCCGTCTTGTAGTCTTGACGCCGAGCCAAGACCCAGCACCGCTACGTACAATCCGTTCTTTGGAGGGGCAGAACGATCAGTGCCTGCATTCCCATCCCGTCCACTTGGGATGCCAGCACATACTCTTGTCCAATCTCCCATATGCGCAGGTCACCTGGCATTTCGGTGCGCGCCATCGCGGTTCCGCTCGAGTCGAACACCGTCCAGGTGGCAGGTTCTTCACCCGGCAGATCAAAGTCTCGCACCCACAGGCACCCGAGCTCGTCGCCGACGATCGCGTCGAACAGTGGGATGTGCGACGCCAATGGCACATCGGCCCTATTTGATCGTGCGTTTCCCTGGTTGGACTGAAGGAACGCCAAGCGATCCGCCTCGGTCGTGGGAGTTGGTGCCCTGTCCAATCGAACGATTCTATCAAGCGAACCATCGGCAGTATAAACTCGAAGTTCGTAGGTGTCGGATACGCCCACGACAGGCAACCCATTCCAAGTACCTGCCCTAGTCTCTCGGGAGTACGGAAGCTGCGTAAAGCTAAGTGCTGTTGACGTCATGGTGTTATGGTACTCTTGGTCAGGAAACGGCCCGAGTGTCGCAATTGGATGCGCATCACGATCATGAATCCGAAAGGTCTTGCTATAGCGTCGGTATCCGTCCCGGTGCCGAACACCAGCTCGAAAACTAAAGGTTCTTGTTTCCGCGAACAGGAGTCTCCCGCCTGCGATCGTGCCGGTTAGCCCGAAGTTGCCGATTTGAAGACGCGATGTCCTTCCCAGCGATCCGTCCTGCACCGAATACGGTTAGCCGCCCAAGCTGTGAGTCCCAAGCGATGACCGAGTCTGATGGCAGACGGTGCATTCCGGTGATGAACTTGAACTCGCTTGGTCCTTCCCCGTCTCGTCCCCAGGTCGCCACGTAGGTGCCGTCGGCCCCATACTTCCGCACGAACGAGGCTGTGCTGGTGCCATCAGCGACGACGAAGCCACCATCACCCATCCTGAGCGCTCCACGAATAGATGCGAATTGGTAGTTCGGCGAAGCCCGAAGATCTGCGCCAATTGCCAAGGTAGGATTCCCGCCCACCACCCAGCGTTCGAGCTGCTCGGGCGTGTCCGGATTTTCAACGATGACAACACCGGCGCTGTCGCGCACGGTCGTCGGATTGGTCCGGTTTGCCGCCTCCGTTTCGCAACCCTGAATGGCAACAGCGAACGCGACGGCACAGAGAACCATAACTGGCAAGCCGACTTCCCTTCTCGCCGTCGACAGGTATAGCGCATCGTCTTTGGCTGTTGTCCCCCTTGCACTCATCGCGACGGATAGCCTTCGGCCTCTACATGCAGCAAGACCAAGTGTGGATTCTCGGTTCCGTCACGGAATAGCAATAACCGACGTGGATCACGGTACGCAAATCGCGCACCTGCCCGAGGGACGGGCAGCTCCCACGCTTGTTGCATTGAACCGTCCGCGTCATATACCTCGATAGATCGATGCAAGTTGTCGCCGACCGACAGAGATCCTAGGACGATGATATTCCCGGATTCCAGAACGATGAAGTCGGCAATTGACGAGATCGATGCCCTCACCTTCCCCACCGTTCCGAAATCGACCTCAGGTGCGGCGACATGGGTACGGAGCAAAGGTTCAGGACCGAGTGGGGCCTCGTTGGCGATGAGGTCGAGCATGACGGACTTCAGCCGATTCATGTCGTATCGACCCGAGCGCGAAAGGCGCTCCCAGTCCTTGAGGAAGCCCCGGGTGAAGTCCACGCGTCGCGGCGGGCGCGTCCTCTTACTGGTCGCAGGCTTCTTCAAGCTCCGTGAACATCTCGTCAGCGGTGGCGAATCGCGCCGTCCCCCGTCTCATCATCTCTTCCGACTCGGCCATCGCCCTTCGGGTTCGGGCGTTCGGCACCTTGAGTTCCAGGGGGAAAGCCTGATCGACCGCGATTCGGTGGAAGAATAGCCGCACGGCCTCCGAGGCCGTTAGCCCCATCGCCGCGAGCGCTGCCGTCGCTTTCCGTTTCATCTCCGTGTCCATTCGGACGTGGAGCATCGAACTGCGCGTCTTCATCTAACCATCTCCTGTATCGCAATTGCGACATAAGGTGCCATTCTGGCGCGCCCCGGTCAACCCGAACCAGTCAGGCAACCGTCTCGGAGGCCACCATCTTGGTGTAGAGATCGAAGAGCTTATCCAGCCGCTCCGTGTCGTTCCGGAAACGGCGACCGATTTAGATGCGCTCCAACACTTCGGTCGTGGGCAGCGCGGAGATTCTCCGGCATCCCACCGGGAGTGTAGAGATCGGCCATCGTTGCGGGGAAGTTCCAGCCGAGGGTGTTTGGCTGGGAAAGATGTCCGTGTCCTAGGCGAAGGGAAACTCCTCTGGATCGAAAGGCTCCTCCGCGAGGTGGGAGACGGCTTCCTCAATCTCGACGGCATTCATCGGACATTCCAGCCTTGCTCCAAGTCGGCGGTGACTCCCGTCTGTGAACCGGCAAGATAGCAACGCGTCGCCGGAAGGACGCCGCAGGACGGGTTCTTGCCGTGCCGGGGGAGCCACCGGCACTCTTGGAAGGGTGCGGACCTCAGACGTGATGTTCCAAAGTCAAGCACGCCTTCGCTTCCCCTCGTGCTCACGGCGTAGTCAATCGATTCCACGCTCAAGCCACCCCGAACGCCGGAGAGGCGCTATCAACTTGGCCAACGGGCCCAGACCGCTCACAAGAGCATTACCGCTGGCGTGATCCCGCGCCACCGAGAAGCGCTCCTTCGCCGCCTCTGCCATTCTGGCAGATGTCTGCCACTCCGACAGGTCGCGCTGACATTCCGTCAGATTGGGCTGCCATTCCGGCAGGACGCGCTGTCATTTCGGCAGTGCTCAACCCATTGTCCTGCAACATTTTATGACAATCTGTCAGCTTGGCGGCGGCACGCTTCGTGCCACAGGCGGGGCCGGTTCGACGAGACCGACATCACAACCCATCCAACGAAAGGACCTACACGATGTCACTGATCAAGAACACCCACCGCTTCAGCCCTTGGAGCGATCTCGATGTCTTGGCCGACCGGATGAACCGGATCTTCGGCGACTCCGGCCGCGGCAACCTGACGTGCGGCGCCAACTGTGTTCCCCCGGTGAGCGTCGAGGAGCGGGCTGGCGAGATCCTGCTGACACGCCGGCGAGAAGACCGACTGCGCGAGGAGGGCGAGGCCGACGGCCGGTTCCACCTGGTCCGAGCTTCGGCTCCTTCCGGCGGACGCTGCCGCGCACCGTGCGGGCGGACGGCATCACGGTCGAGATCAGCCTGGAGAACAACCTGCTCACGATTGCCGGCGAGAAGACCGACGCGCGCGAGGATCGCGCGGCGAGGCCGACGAAGGGGTCCGGACTTCGGTCCAGTGCTGGCGCTCGTCCTCACGGACTGCCCGCCGCGCCCACACCTTGCCGTCGTCCGAAACCAGCAGGTTGATGGCCACCGACCAATGAGTCGGCCACCCCTCGAAGGTGACCTGCCCCCGAACGTTCGGCCTGTCCCTGCGAAAGTCGGCCTCGGCCCGCTCTCGGTCCGTTCACGCTGCCGCGTCCACCGAGAGCCGTGGGGTGCCGGTGCGGGTCGGGCACCGTGGACCGAAATCGTGCCCATTCCGTCCGGATCGCGCTATCCCCCATCGTCGTCCGACCGGAAGCGCCGAGTTCTGAACAGCGACATCCTGTCCACATTACGCTGCCGCCAGGTAGACTCGCGATCGTATCGGACTGGCTCGACCCGGCAAACGCCACGGTCACATGACCATACGGATCGCCCGCAATGCCGCTGGAACTCATTATGTAGTTGACAGAGGTGACATAGACCGTGACACCGTGTCGCAGGAGCGCCAACCCGGCTGACGGCACAACCGGGCCGCTCACCCGCCGAGAGCCATCCAGGGTGAATCGACTCACGCGCACCTGCCGCACATCGGGGTCACCACCGAATCGACGCGAGCGCGCTGGGCCATAGGAACTCGCCGGGACCGTTTCCCTGTCGACCGAAGGCGGTGACGAGGCGACCTCCGGTGTCAAACCGAAACACTCTCCTGTGGCCCGCATCGAGCACCCACAGGCCATCGTCCCGGATCGTGATCGCTCCGATGCGTATCCGCCCTCGAACGGGGCGGTCTCCGACGCCCTATCGGAGAGGTCGACGACCAGCTTGCGTCCGGCGAGCCCGGCGATCCAGGCCGAGAGTATCGTCGCCCGCCCCCTCAATTCAGCTTCCTGACGAACGTCACGGTCTGGTCCGAGAATTCGGTCGGACGGGACGTTCGGACGCGCCGGTGTCGGGGTCGGCGGGTTCGAAGTCGACCCGGAAACGGTCCGGGGCGAGCATCTCCATGATTCCGAAGAGGGTGCGTCCGGTGACCGGTCCGGTGGACCAGGGGCCGACATCGAGGTGGGCCGGACTGGGGTCGTAGTCGACCCGGTAGCTCACCGAGAACGTGTCCGGGCCCTGGGGGAGGTCAAGGATCCAGAGCGACCGGCCGTTGTCCTCGAAGACGTAGGTCATTGCGGGAACTGCGGTCCCGACCGACACCCATTCGCCCAGAAGCGGGTGCCTCGCTTCCTGGCAGGCAGACATCAGCGCCGCCGCTGCAAGCGCCGCCGAAACCCGCGCCGTCGCGCGGACGACCCCGGACCTCCCGCGCCAAGTCATTCCCGTGCACCTCGCTCGCGTCCTGCCGGTCCCCACCGCTCCGGCCCGCCGACGCCCCGTCCGTCAATACCTGTAGTGCTCCGGCTTGTAGGGCCCGCCCACCGCCACGTTGATGTAGTCGGCCTGATCGGGCGTCAGCTCGGTCAGCCGCGCCCCCAGGTGGTCCAGGTGCAGCCGCGCCACCTTCTCGTCCAGCGACTTGGGCAGCATGTGCACCCCCAGCTCGTAGTCCTCGGCGCTCCGGTGCAGCTCGATCTGGGCCAGCACCTGGTTGGCGAAGCTGGCCGACATCACGAAGCTCGGGTGGCCGGTCGCGCACCCGAGGTTCATCAGGCGGCCCTCGGCGAGCACGAGAATGCTGCGGCCGCCGGGGAAGGTCCACTCGTCGAACTGCGGCTTGATCGTGTTCCGCGTGGCCTCGGACGACTCCAGCCCGGCCATGTCGATCTCGTTGTCGAAGTGGCCGATGTTCCCGACGATGGCCTTGTCCTTCATGCGGCGCATGTGATCGATGGTGACCACGTCGCGGTTG
The DNA here is from genome assembly GCA_963662845.2 of Longimicrobiales bacterium. Classification (GTDB taxonomy): domain Bacteria; phylum Gemmatimonadota; class Gemmatimonadetes; order Longimicrobiales; family Gaopeijiaceae; genus Bin94. Next base: position 258,650 of record CAXXCM010000001.1, read on the forward strand.
CCCGTCGCGGTGATGAAGATGTCGGCCGTGTCCACCACGTCCTCCAGGCGCGCCACCTGGAAGCCCTCCATTGCGGCCTGCAGCGCGCAGATCGGGTCGATCTCGGTGACGACCACCCGTGCGCCCTGGCCCCGCAGCGCCTGCGCGCACCCCTTGCCGACCTCGCCGTAGCCCATCACCACGGCCATCTTGGCGGACAGCATGACGTCGGACGCGCGGTTCAGCCCGTCGATGACCGAGTGCCGGCAGCCGTAGATGTTGTCGAACTTGGACTTGGTGACCGAGTCGTTGACGTTGATGGCGGGGAAGAGCAGCGTCCCGTTGTTCGCCATCTCGTAGAGGCGGTGCACCCCTGTGGTGGTCTCCTCGGAGACGCCGCGGATGTCCGCCACGATCCGCTGCCAGCGCCCGTCGTCGATGCGCTGGTGTTCGCGCAGCAGCTCCAGAATGACGCCGTACTCCTCGCTGTCGGTCGCGGGATCGAAGTCGGGCACCCGGCCCAGACGCTCGAACTCGGCGCCCTTGTGGACCAGCAGGGTGGCGTCGCCCCCGTCGTCGAGGATGAGCGTCGGACCGAAGCCGCGCGGCCAGCTGAGCGCCTGCTCGGTGCACCACCAGTACTCCTCCAGCGTCTCGCCCTTCCAGGCGAAGACGGCGGGCCCGCGTGGATCGTCGGGGCTCCCGTCCGGTCCAACCACGACCGCTGCGGCCGCCCGATCCTGCGTGGAGAAGATGTTGCACGACGCCCACCGCACCGACGCCCCGAGGTCGATCAGCGTCTCGATCAGGACGGCGGTCTGCACGGTCATGTGCAGCGAGCCCATGATCCTGGCGCCCGCGAGCGGCTGGAGCTCCCTGTACTCGCGCCGGATCGCCATCAGCCCGGGCATCTCGTGCTCGGCCAGACGGATCTCGTTGCGGCCCCATTCGGCCAGGGAAAGGTCGGCCACCTTGAAGGGCGGGCGTTCTATGGCGGCTGCGACCCGACGCGGGTCGGCGACGGCGGCTGCGGTCCTCATGATTCGGCACCTCCGGTTGCGTGCGGCTGCAAGGGTTCAAATCTAGCCGCGGGGGGACGGTGATCCACCCCCCGCTTGCCACGATATACAACTGTGCTTACGGTAGATATAAGAACATGGCTGATTCATATGGAAAACTACGGCGAATGGAGGAATCCGATGAGAAAGACTAGCGTCGAAATCGACGACGATCTCGTTGCCCGAGTTCGCATCATACTCGGCACCAAATCGATCAAGGAGACGATTGACAAGGCGCTGCGCGAAGTGGAACGGCGTGAGGCCAGACGCCAGGAGATACGGGCACTGATCGAGATGGACGGGCTCGACCTGCGCGATCCAACGGTGATGTCCAAGGCGTGGCGATACTAGGAACGAGGGAGGCCGGCATGTCCTATCTGATCGACAAGAGTGCGCTGGCCCGCATGTCCCACCCTGCGGTACAAGCCAGGCTCGTCCCGATTCTCGAAGCGGGTGAAGCCGCGACCTGCGCCATCATCGATCTGGAGGTCCTGTACTCGACGCGAAACGCCTCCGACCACGCTCGCACCCGCGGCCGGCGCGCGCTCGCGTACCGTCACGTGGAGCTGACCGATGCGACCTTCCAGCGCGCCATCGACGTTCAGGGCCAGCTGGCTCTCCGTGGACAGCACCGTGTACCGCTGCCCGACCTGATCATTGCGGCGACTGCAGAGCGCGCCGGGATGGTCGTGCTCCACTACGATGCCGACTTTGACCGGATCGCGGCTGTCACGGGGCAGCCAATGGAATGGGTGGTGGCCCGGGGGTCGGTCTAACGCGGTCCGTGCGCCCACTAGTCCAAGTTCGTGGCCGTCGCGTGTTCCCTCACGAGGATCATCCTCGCTCTGCCAAGTCAAGCAAACGAGCGTCGTAGGCGAAGGGGCGGGACCCAAGGACTCGGACCCTTGACGCCTTCGAATGCCTCGGATTCACCAGCACGTTGCTTTCCTCGGGGACAAGCACCGACGGCACCCGAAGAAGCAGACACTGTCCGATCTTGGCCCAGTCGTTCCCGATTGCTTGGCACTGGGGCGGTGCCGGAGTCTGCTGCCAACCCTTGGGCAGCACGGCGGGCGAGTAGGCCAGCTCGGTCGCATCGTGCGGAACCCTCAGGCGCAGAGCAACCAGATCGTTCGGTGCGTCTTCGGCATCGATGTGCACCAAGTACTCAAGGGCTGCCAACGAGAGGTGCGAAGCCGCGTAGACCGCAGGCGTTCCCGGGGGTGTCCAACGTGTCCCATGGAGGCGGGCTCCCTCGCCATCCAACGCCGTATAGGCTTCGCGGGTGATTCGCCAGAGTTCCAAGCGTGATTCAGCGTGTCAGGAGCCCGGTCTTCACGCTATGCGCCCAACCCGTGCTCGATGCGCCCGAGCACCTGCTCCACAAGACGGGCACCGACATCGCTGGCTAGGAGATCCAGCGGTCGTCTGCCTTGGAGCGCACGGTTGGGCTTGCGTAGCCAACGTCTCGCCTTGGTACTGTCACCGATGGCCTCTTCGGCGGAGGCCACGACGCGGATCACGCGGGTCAGACGATCCGATTGCTCACTGCTGAGCCGCCGTCCCGACCGCTTCCGGTGGGCGAGTGTCCGCCGTGGAATGACCAGTGCATGTAGTTCCGGCGCGCGTAGAGTGCCGGTCTTGACCACTGTCTCAATGGTTTCGACGGGCAATCCCGCCCGAACCGCATCGTCGAGGTCTAGGTCGGACCGGATGTCACGGCCGAGGGCCAGTCTTCCGCCGAGATGTTCTGCGACAACCTGAGCCGTCATTCCAACCTCCTGTGCAATATGGCACATAAAATGTCGGCAAATGCCCACGCATTGTCAACGATTCTCCCTCTGCCGAATCCGGTCCCAGTAGTCCGTCGGGCGGTCGTCGCTGATCAGCGCGTCCGCGTCCATCCAGTAGGGCTCGCCGTAGCGCCTGTCGCTCGGCCACAGCTCGTCAAGGGTGTCGCCGTTGTAGACGATGCCGTCCTTGATCACGTAGTCGATGTCCGCCGTGGCGCGAATGTCTTCGAGCGGATTGGAGTTGAGGACCACGAAGTCCGCGAGCTTGCCCACCGCCAGCGATCCAAGCTCGTGCTCCAGGCCGAGGAAGTGCGCGCCGTGGATGGTGCCGACCTCGATCGCGGTGTGTTCGTCGGTGCCCGCCGCGACCATCCACACCTCGTAGTGGGGACCGAGCCCGTGTAGCTGCCCGTGGGCCCCGATCGCGCCCCAGCCGCCCTCGTCGATGATGTCGCCCATCCCGCGCGCCAGCAACGGGAACGAGTAGTCCGTCTCGGGGCGCAGCATCCGCCGCCGCGTGACCGGCACCAGCATCCGCCAGGGCAGCCAGCGCCGCATCTTCGGATCCTTCCAGATCTCGTATTCCTGGTAGAAGTACTCCTCGTTCCAGGGCCCTGGACCGCCCACCATGAAGGTCGGCGAATACACCGCTTCCGCCTGCCCGAAGAACTTCGCCACGTCGCCGTAGATCGGCATGTGGCTGATCGGGTGCTCCCAGCCGGTGTGACCGTCCATGATCATGCCCATGTTGAACTCGATGTCGCCGCCCTCCGCAGTGACCCGCAGCCCACGCACGCGCGCGGCCTCGGTGACCCACTGCCGCTGGATCCGCCGCGGCTGCAGGTACTCCTTGATCGACACCGCGCCCCACGACATGAGCCGCGCGACGTTCTGATCGGCCAGTTCGTAGCTGCCGATCTCGTTCTGGCGCGCGCCGTCGCCCGAGTACACGGGATCGCCGGTGCTGTAGACGCGTGGCCCGATCATCCTGCCCGACTCGACCAGCTCGGCGGCAGGGAACACGTTGGCCGACCACTGCGAGTTGTCGAGCGTGGTCGTGACGCCGTACGCGAGGTAGATCGCCGACTCCCAGTTGCGCAGCGGGATCACCCCCAGATGGTCGCGGTGGTGGTGGGCGTGCATGTCGATCAGTCCCGGAATGATCGTCTTGCCGCTGGCGTCGAAAACCCGGTCCGCGTTCGCGGCGTCGCACTCGCCGACGCAGGCGAGTCTGCCGTCCGTGGCGACGAGTGTTCCGTTCTCGAGGACGACGTCGTTCTCGACGGTGACGATGCGGGCACCGGTGAAGGCCACCGTGCCGGACGCGAGGTGCCGAGGGAGCTCCAGCCGGATCGGCACTTCCTGGGTCTCACCCGTGGCCACCTCGTGGGCGTAGTAGCGCGGCCCGCTCACGAACTCGAGCGTGCCCGCATCGCGCCACCGGGGATGGATGCCGCCCTCGAGGCTGACCTGGGTCACGGGGAGCTGGCCGTTGCGCTTGTCGATCCGCACCGTGTTCGACCCGGTGCCGCCGTAGGGGAACGGCATGCGGTAGACGTTGTCGCCCTCCTGGAAGGCGAGCCACGCGCCGTCGGGCGACACGGCGGCCTCGTCGGCGTCGGGCAGCGTGAAGTGGACGCGCCGGTCGGACCCGTCCATCCGCATGGAGGCGATGTCGGTGCCTGCGGGGTCGTCGCCCATGGGACCGAGCGCCTCGGCATGGAAGAGTCGCCCGTCGGGGCCGAACGTCGCCTGGGGAGGCGGGCGGCGCGGCATCATCGGACGGCCGCCGGTGTAGGGGCGCGCCACCTTGGCGATGGCGCGGGTCTCGCCGCCGCCCGCAGGCACGGCCACGAACTCGAAGTACTCGTTGCTGGCGACGGTGCGGCCCCGGCTGGTGGCGCCCGACCCGCGCGTGACCACGATCTCGCCGCCGTCGGGGCTCCACGCCGTGTTCATGTACTCGCCCTCGCGGGTGGTGAGCTGCTGCGGCGAGCCTCCCGCCGCCGACACGCGCCAGATGTGGCCGCGTCCGTTCTGCTCCCAGCTCGTGAAGGCGATGTCGCGGCCATCGGGCGACCACGTGGGGGCGATCTCGGAGTGATCGAAGGAGTCGTCGGTGAGGCGCGCGGGGGTGCCGTCGGGCAGGTCCATCACCCAGATCCGACCCACGGCCTGGAACGCCAGGCGGCTCCCGTCGGGGGACGAGGCGGTCCAGCGCGGGAACTTGACCGTGAAGGTGGTGCCGAGCGGCTCCTGCGGTCGCCCCGCCATCTCGGAGATGACGCGATGCACCCGCGCCGTGAAGGAGATCGTGGACACGTTGCCGCTCTCGACATCGACGCGCCGAATCTTGCCGCCCGCCGGGATCACGATCGAGCGGCTGTCGCGCGACCATGCGTAGCCGGGCAGATCGCGCGAGACCTTCATGCCCTCGGCCATGTCCACCTCGATCGGGTCCATGAGCACGCGCTCGGCCCCGGTGTGGAGGTCGCGCAGCCAGAGCGCGGTGCGCGGCCCGAAACGCAGCCCCTTGTGCGAGATCGTGCCGTCGGGAATGCGCCTGGCGAAGGCGAGCCAGCGCCCGTCCGGCGACGGCTCCGGCGCGACCGCGCCGCCGCTCGACGTCTGCCCCTGCTGCAGCGCCTGGCCCGTCGTGACCTCGTCCACGCGGCCCGTTTCGAGATCGAGCCTGCGGATCTGCCTGTAGCCGTGCATGATGTCCGACCGCCCCGACCAGAGACCGGGGGGCGCGGTGCGGACCTGGAAGTAGAGGGCTCCGCCATCGGGCGAGAACGCCGGCCACGCGGCGCCCGGGTAGTCCGAGCCCACCAGCTCGACCCCTTCCCCCCCGTCCCGCGAGTACATCCACAGCCCTGCGCCTCCGGCTCCGCGCCGCGTCGACGAACGGCGCACTACTATGAAACGCCCATCCGGAGACCACGCCGGCTCCCAGGCCCTCAGCGCCTGGTCCTCGAACACCGCACGCGGGTTCGATCCGTCGGCGTCCATCAGCCACAGGTTGCTCTGGCCGCCGCGATCGGAGATGAAGGCGATCGTCGAGCCGTCGGGCGAGAATCGGGGGTGGTAGTTCACCGCGACGCCCGAGTTCTGGGTGAGCGACACGGCCTCGCCGCCGGACGACGGAACCCGGTACACATGGCCCAGCAGGTCGAAGACGACCCACTCGCCGTCGGCCGAGAGATCGACCGACATCCAGGTGCCCTCGCTGGTGGTGAAGTCGATCTCGCGCGTCTCTCCGCGCGGGGCGGTGACGTCCCACTCGTCGTCGCCGACGGTGGCCTGGGCGTGCAGGATTCGGGGCACATCGGCGATGGTGAAGAGGGATGCGGCGAGCGCTCCGGCGAGCAGCGGACGGAATCGACGGCGAGCGGGCGAGCCGGACGTTTTCGGGCGCATGGTGACCTCCGATTGCGGATTCCGGACGGGGCGGGGCATGGGAGCCGCCGGAACCATGACAGTGCGGAACGCGCCAGACTCGGGCAACTCGCCCCGCAGCGGATGACACGAGGCACGTCCTTCCGTAGATTGGTCGTACCGCGCGCTGGACGGCGCTGCGGGTCCGGGCGGGGCCTTGCCGACGGCAGGCATCGCGCCCGGAGGGGCGACAATCACGCCACGACACCTGTAGAACTCCAGGGAGGATTCTATGTTTAAGCGAAGCTTCATATTACTCGCACTGCTGGCGATCCCGGCCGCGGGAATCGCGCAGAGCACGATCGAGGGCACCGTTCGCAGCGGTGACAGCGGGATGGGACTCGGCAACGCCAGAGTCGAGCTGCCGACCCTCGGGCTGGTCGGGTTCACCGGCGCCACGGGCGCCTTCTCGATCAGCGGCGTGTCGGCGGGCACGCACACGCTGGAGGTCCGGCTCCTCGGATACGGACTCCACACGCAGGAGGTGACGGTCGCCGCCGGGCAGACCGTCAACGTCGACATCTCGCTCGGAATAACGGCGTTCGAACTCAACGAGCTGGTGGTGGTCGGGAGCCGCACGAGGCCCCGGACCGTCACCGAATCGATGGTTCCCGTGGACGTGATCCCGGTCTCGGAGATCGCACAGCAGGCGGAGACCAACATCGACTTCCTGCTCCGTAATGTCGTTCCGTCGTACAACGTCAACATTCAGCCCATCAGCGACGCGGCGACGATCACGCGGCCGGCCAACCTGCGCGGCCTCGCGTCCGACCACACGCTGGTGCTCCTCAACGGCAAGCGCCGCCATCGGGGCGCGGTCATCTCCTGGCTGGGCGGCGGGCTTTCCGACGGCGCCCAGGGGCCCGACATCGGGTCCATTCCGGGCATCGCGCTGCGGCAGGTCGAGGTGCTGCGCGACGGTGCCTCGGCGCAGTACGGTTCGGACGCCATCGCGGGCGTGCTGAACTTCCAGCTCAAGAACGACCGCTCCGGCGGATCGGTCCAGGTCAAGCAGGGTCGGCACTTCGACGGCGACGAGTTCGTCGACGGCGCCGACCGGCGGTGGGGCGGCCACGGAAACGCGGTTTCGGTCGCGGGCAACTTCGGGGTGCCGCTCGGCGAGTCCGGATTCGCCAACATCAGCGTGGAGTACGGCAACCAGGAGCCGACGGACCGAGCCATCCAGCGGAACGATGCGGCAGGGCTCGTCGCTGCGGGCAATACGGCCGTGCGGACGCCGACGGCGCAGGTCTGGGGCTCGCCCAGGGTTACCGACGACCTGAAGGTGTGGCTCAACACCGGCTACAACTTCGACGACGACGAGCAGGTCTACGCCTTCGGAAACGTCGCCACCAAGCGCGTGGACGGCGGCTTCTTCTTCCGCAACCCGAACACCCGCGGCGGCGTCTTCTCCGGCGACGGCGGCTCCTCGCTCCTGATCGGCGACGTGCTCCAGGCGAAGGGCCTCGGATCGGCCAACTGCCCGGTCGTCACGATCACCAACAACATCCCCGATCCTGTCGCGCTCCAACAGGTGTTCGACGACCCGAACTGCTTCTCATACCAGGAGATGTTCCCCGGGGGCTTCACGCCGCAGTTCGGCGGCGAGGTCTTCGACGCGTCGATCGTCGGCGGCATCAGGGGCCGCACCGACGGCGGCGTCAACTGGGACGCCAGCACGAGCTGGGGCAGGAACCTGGCCGACTTCTTCATCTACAACACGGTGAACGCGGCGCTCGGTCCCGAGACGCCCACCCACTTCGACCCCGGCCTCTACAACCAGGAGGAGATCAACTTCAACGTGGACCTCTCCTACCAGGTCAACGAAGTGGCCAACCTGGCGGGAGGATTCGAGCAGCGCGAGGAACGCTTCGAGATCGGGCAGGGCCAGGACGAATCCTGGAAGATCGGACCGTACGCGGCCCAGGGCTTCAGCTCCTCGTCGAACGGCTTCCCGGGATTCAGCCCGCTGGCCGCCGGCAATTGGACCCGCAGCAACACTGCGGTGTACGCCGACCTCAACCTGGGCAGAGCCGACGATCCTTGGGCCGTGGGAATCGCGGGCCGATACGAGGACTTCTCCGACTTCGGCGGCAAGGCCACCGGAAAGGTCTCGTTCCGATTCGAGGCCACCGACCACGTCGCCTTCCGGGCGAACGCCAACACCGGCTTCCGCGCGCCCACGCCGGGGCAGCAGAACGCCTTCAACGTCTCGACGGTCTTCGACACCGATCTCGGCGACCTGGTCAATCGCGGCACCATTCCCTCGACCTCGGAGGTGGCGAGGACGCGTGGGGGCAGGCAGCTCGAGCCCGAGACCTCGGTCAGCATGACCGCCGGAGTCATGTACGAGGCGGGCGCGTTCCGCCTCACCGCGGACTACTTCCGCATCTCGATCACGGACCGCTTCGCGCAGACCAGGACGTTCAAGCTCGAACCCCACGAGGTCGCGCAGCTGGTGTCAGAGGGCGTGACGAGCGCCGCCAACCTCGCGGAGTTTCGCTTCTTCACCAACGACTTCGCCACCCTCACGCAGGGCCTGGACCTGGTGGCGAACTACTCGCCCGGCGAGGCGACCAACGTCAGTCTGCTCTTCAACTACACCGGGACCGAGGTCACCGAGCGCAATCCGGAAGTCGTGAACGACGCCCGGGTGGACCAGCTCGAGCGGGCGCTGCCGCGCTACCGCAGCGTGCTCAGCCTGTCGCAGCAGGTGGGGCAGCTCGGCACCCTCCTCCGGGGGACCTACTACGATGGCTTCTACGATTCCGAGCTCAGCGATCCCGACCTTCGGTATGGCGCACGGCTCATCTTCGACGCCGAAGTATCGCTGCCTCTGGCGAACAACGCGGTGATCGCCGTCGGCGCCAACAACCTGTTCAACACCTACCCGGACGAGAATCCCGCCGCGTCCGGCCTCGGCGCACTCTACCCCGAGAGCACCCCCTTCGGCTTCAACGGCGGCTACTACTACGTGCGGCTGAGCTACGACTGGCTATGGGAGAGCCGGTAGGAAACATGCGCCGCTCGGCATAGGGCATCCCGGCGGGGTCGCAGGACTCCGCCGGGATCAGCCCTTCTCCATCTGGAAGGCTCAGGGCACCCAGCCCACGATCCTGAGCGGCCCGCCGCTGCCACCCACGATCTTCATCGGCAGTGCGACGATCCCGGCGCCCGTGGCCGGCAGGCGGTCCAGATTGGTCAGGTTCTCGAAGCCGACGATGTTCTCGCTGTACAGGATCACGTGGGCGCGGTAGTCGCTGGACTGGCCATGGTCGATGCTGGGCGTGTCGATCCCGATCGCGGCGATATTGCGGTTGTCCACGAGCCACTGCGCGGCGTCGGTGCCGATGCCGGGGAAGTGCAGCTCGGGCACGGCATCGGGGCCGGTGAGGTCGGTGCCCAGATAGGCGGTGCGGTCGTTCCAGCGCGAGGACCACCCGGTGCGGACCAGCAGCGCGGTGCCGTCGGCGATCGGGCCGTGCTCGGCCTCCCAGGCCGTCAGGTCGTCCACCGAGAGGACATAGTCCGGGTCGGCGTCGGCCGAGGCGGAGACATCCACGACCGAAGCCATGGTGATCAGGCTCGACAGGGGGATCTCGTGCACCGCGCGCCGCCCCTCGGCGAAGTGGATGGGCGCGTCGAGGTGGGTGCCGCCGTGCTCGGCGGACGCGAATGAGTAGGAAGCGTAGAAGTAACCGCCGTCGGTGTGGCCGTACGCCAGTTCGGTGAGCTGGAAGCCGAGCGTGTCGGTGGGCCAGTAGATCGTGGACGGCCCGAAGGCGTGGCCGAGCTCGACCCACTCCCCGACGGCGCCGGTGAAGAGGCCCATGGGATCGGGTGTCGCTGCGTGGTCGGGCTGGGCATCCCGTAGGCATCCCGTGGCCACAAGCGCCCCGGCGAGCGCCAGGACGCTGGAACGCGCGTGTCTCATCGCTCTCCTCTCCTCCCTCGGTCTTCTCCTACTCGGGCAGGCGCAGGGCCACCAGCGCGCCCGCCGAACCCCGCATGCCGATGGCCATGACCACGTACTGCACACCGTCGTGCATGTACGTCATGGGGGCGGTGAGGGTGGAGCCGGGGAGTTCGATCGCACCCAGCTCCTTGCCCGTCATCTTGTCGACGGCGCGGAAGACCGGGGCGGCGCCGCGACCCTCGCCGTACATGAGCAGCGAGCTGGTCACGAGCTTGGTGGCGTGGGCGCGCGAGCCCGTGTTGCCGATGTCGACGCCCTGGAGCGCCGGGTGGTTGCGGATGTTCTCGGGGGTGTCGCCGTTGGGGATCTGCCAGAGGTGGTCGCCCGTGTTGAGGTCGATCGCGGTGATCGTGCCGTAGGGAGGCTTGGTGATGGGCAGGCCACGCGGTCCGCGCACGCCCCCCGGACCCACACTCACCCACTCGACGTTCGAGTCGGGGTCGACGTCGACGCCCGGAACCAGACGGGGCGCGCTGCAGCCGCGGGTCGAGGCGACGTAGAGGACGCCGGTCTCGGGGTCGACCGCCGCGCCACCGGGGATGTTGGCGCCGCCGTTGGCGCCCGGGCAGTGGATCGAGGGCCCGCCGGGGCCGTCCTCGCGCGCGGGCGGATTGAAGAGCGGACCCATGCGGAAGTTGCCCACGATCTCCAGCGCCTCGGCACGGAGCTCGGGGGTGAAGTCGATCAGGTCGTCCTCGGTGATGCCCTGCATCTCGTAGGGGGCGGGGCGCGTCACGAAGGGCTGCGTGGGCGACAACTGCTCGCCGGGCACGTCAGACTGCGGCACGGGGCGCTCCTCGATCGGCCACACGGGCTCGCCGGTCTCGCGGTCGAGCACGTAGGCCCAGCCCTGCTTGGTGGTCTGCACGATCGCCTTGACCGCACGCCCGTCAACGTTGACGTCGACCAGGTTGGGCGCGGTGGGATTGTCGTAGTTCCAGACATCGTGATGCACGGTCTGGAAGTGCCAGCGGCGCTCCCCGGTCTCGACGTCGAGGGCGAGGATGCTCGTGGCGAAGAGGTTGTCGCCCGGGTGGAAGCCGCCGTAGTAGTCGACGGTCGGCGGGTCGGTCACCACGTACACGAGGCCCAGCTCGGGGTCGGCCGACAGCGGTGCCCAGGCCGACACGTTGCCGGTGCGCTTCCATGCGTCGTTCTCCCAGGTGTCGTTGCCGAACTCGCCCTCCTGCGGGATCACGTTGAAGGTCCACTTGTGGTCGCCGGTGGCCGCGTCGTAAGCGAGAATGTTGCCGGGCACGTTCTCCTGCATGGTCTGGTAGTAGCCCTGCTCGTGCGAATTGCCGACCACGACCACGCCGTTGACGACGATCGGAGGCGACGAGTTGGTGATGTAGCCGACCTCGGGGGGCAGGCCGTCCTCGGGGTGGTGCTCCCAGTGCCCGAGATCGTTGAGCAGATCCACCTTGCCCTTCTTGCCGAAGGACGCGATGGGCGTCCCGGTCGCTGGATCCAGGGCGTGCAGGAAGAACCCCGGCGTCACGAGGTAGATGGTCTCGCGCCCGTCCACTTCGGCGTAGGCGACACCCTTGCCGTAGTTCTTCCGCATCGAGTCCTCCCACCGCTTGGAGTAGGGCTCGCGGAAGGTCCAGATCGTCTCACCGGTGGCGGGGTCGATAGCCACGGCCGTCCGCCGCGAACCGGCCACCGAATACAGCGTCCCGTCCACGTAGATCGGCGTCGCGCGCAGGAGCGGCTCGGGTTCGGGGCTGAAGTTGTCGCTGCGCCACATCCACGCCACTTCGAGCTCGCCGAAGTTGGAGGCGTTGATTTGATCGAGGGCGGAGTAGCGGGTGCTGGCTGCGTCCGCGCCCCAGTGGTGCCACTCGCCGTGCTGCTGGGCGGAGATGGTGGACGGGGTCGCCAGGGGAAGTGCGGGCGCAAGGAGAAGGGCGGCCACGGGGAGAAGCGCGGTCACGTGGGTTTTCACATGTCCTCCAGACTGATTTTCGGTTGGAGCGAATATGGACGCAGGGGTGCGGACGCTGGTCGAAGCGCCGAATGAGAATAGGCCGAACGGGGGGGTTCGGGCCAGTTGCGCGGGTCAGGGCAGCTCGCCGTTCAGCTCCATGTAGACGCGGCCGAGCGCCCGGCTACCCTGGCTGGAGCGCAGCGACCAGCTCTCCAGCTCCCCGAAGTCGGCCTGCTCGACCGCCTCCTCCAGCGTCAGTCCGGCGTCGTGCAGCCGGGTCGCTTCGCCGATGACCTGGACGAGCGCCTGGCGGTAGGTCTCCAGCTCCTCGGCCAGGATCGCGGGCGAATCGACGAAGCCGTGTCCCGGTACGTAGGTGTCCACGTCCATGGCCTGGGCGGCTTCGATCATGGCCACCCACTCGGACGGGTACGCCGAGCGCATCGCCGGGAAGACCCGGTGCAGGTAGGCCTCGCTCATGAAGAGGATGCGCTCGGCGGGAAGATGCACGACGAGGTCGCCGCCGGTGTGGGCCCGGCCCAGGAAGAGCAGGCGGATCTCGCGGCCGCCGAGCCGGAGCGTCGCGCTGGTCTCGATCAGTTCGGTGGGGACGATCACGGGTGGCGCGTCGGCGGGGCGGATGGGGCTCTCGGCGGCTGCCTTGAGGATCGCGTGCGATGTGGGGTGCGCATGGAAGCGGGCGCTTGCCGGGAACTCGGAGTTGCCTGCGGTGTGGTCGCCGTGGTCGGAGCAGACGACGACGTCGGTGATGGGCTGGTCGGTGATGGAGGCGATGGTCTCGACCAGGCGGCGCGTCTCCTCGGGGCTGCCTTGGCCGTCGGCGACGAGCACGCCCTCGTCGGTGACGACGAACATGCTCACGGTGGTGAAGCGCTCGTCGCCCGCGGAGCGAAGCTGTTCGTAGGAGTAGACCCCCGGCGCGAGCTCCTGGACGCGCGGGAAGTCGTCGTCGGTGTAGCCGCGGGCGTAGGGATCGGCCGTGCGGATGACGTCGGCGGGTGTGGAGGGGTCGGGTGCGCACGAGAGGACGGTCGTGGCGGCGAGCGCCACCAGCGCGGGGGTGCTCTTCATGGCGGGCCTCGTGGGAGGGGGTCTCAGGGTGGGGCGCTGCCGGAAAAGGTCGCCCTCGCGCCGCGTCCGCGCTACAATGTTGCGCGGAAGGTCCCAACGGGACGGAACGGGCCCGCGCGGTGCGGGCGCTCAAACAACGGAGGTCTGGCGATGAAGTATCGGAGATGCGCGCTGGCGGCGGCAGCCGTCGTGCTGGCCGCGCCGCCGGCGGGCGACGCGCAGCAGGGGCGCCGCGCGATGAACGCGGAGCAGCGGGCGATGATGGCGGCCCGGCAGGCGGAGGCGCTCCTCGTGGACATGCAGATGGAGCGTCCCATCGAGGCGCTCAACTCGGTGTGGATCGAGGAGATGACCTGGATGGAGGTGCGCGACGCGCTTCGCGACGGGAAGACCACCGCGATCATCTCGACGGGCGGGATCGAGCAGAACGGCCCGTACCTCGCGACCGGCAAGCACAACTACGTGCTGGCAGGCGCGTGCGAGGGCATCGCGCGCGAGCTGGGCAACGCCCTCTGCGCCCCCATCATCAAGCTCGTCCCCGAGGGCGACATCGAGAGCCCGACCGGCCACATGCGCTACCCGGGCACCATCAGTCTGCGCGAGGAGACGTACCGCGCCGTCCTGCACGATGTGGCGAGCAGCCTGCGTGCCCACGGCTTCACCGACATCGTCTTCATCGGCGACAGCGGCGGCAACCAGAGCGGGATGGCGGCCGTGGCCACCGCGCTCACCGAGCGGTGGGGCGGCAGCGCCCGCGCCCACTTCATCCCCGAGTTCTATCGCTACGCCGAGGTCTTCGAGTGGATGGAGAGCGAACTCGGGATCACGCAGCCCACCAACGACGGCTTCCACGACGACTTCGTCATCACGTCGATCATGATGACCGAGGATCCGACCTCGGTCCGCCACGCACAGCGGGTCGCGGCGGGCAAGGCCTCCATCAACGGCGTCAGCATCGAAGACAAGGACGCCACCATCGAGATCGGTCGCAAGCTGCTGGGCTTCCGCATCGACCGCACGGTCGAAGCGATCCGAGCCGCGATGGCGGGTGTGAACTGAGACGTGCGCGACGCGCTACATTGGTTGGCGGCTCGTGCTGAACGGGCCGAAACGTCACTAGGAAATGCGACTCGGTTCCCGCTGGAGCGCGATGGCGGTTGCGGGTTCCGGGTGGTTCACTCACGACAGGGAGAGAAGACGATGCGACGACTCTTGGCGGCGGTCCTGGTGGCCGCAGCTGTCACAATGACCGCGCCGGACGGCGCGAGCGCCCAGGAGGCGGGCGACGGCCTCATCGAGGTCGGCGCGATGGCGCCCGACTTCGAGTTGACGGGCGCGACCCGTCATGGCGTGCTCCAGGACCAGGTCCGGTTGAGCGACTATCGCGGCGAGACGGTGGTCCTGGCGTTCTTCTTCAGAGTCAGGACGCGTGGCTGAACGGTTCAAATGAGAGCGTACCGTGATCAGTACGCAGAACTGTTCAACGAAGGCCGCAACGTCGTCCTCATGGCGATTTCGAACGACTCCGCCGAAGAGGGCGCCTCGTGGCTCAAGGACGAGGACTTCCCTTACCTGTTCGGAAGCGACCCCGATGGCGACGCCTTCGTGGCGTTCGGTGGATCGCTCAGGGACAACGGCATGGTGGGGAGCCGGGCCGTGGTCGTGGTCGGCCCCGATGGCCGCGTGGCCCAGGTGATTCCCCAGTTCAACCAGGTGGATCCGGCGGCCTATGACGAGTTGGCGGCCGTGATCGACGAGGTGACCCCGGAGCCGGACGAAGGGTAGGACAGCAGCTCCTCGACCGCTTCCACCAGCGGCTGCGTCGGCCCCACACCGGTCGACACGATCTTCCCCTCGCCGTCGACCAACACGACGATCGAGGTCGTGAGGGCTTCGTAGGCTCTCACGGCCTCGCCGTCCGAGTCGTAGACGAAGGCGTAGCCGGGGGCGTGCCGCTCCACGTGCCGCCGAACGCGCCGGGCGGACTGGTTCACCGCGACCGCAACGGCAACGACCTTGATGCGGTCTGCGAACCGCTCCTGGATCTCGTCGAGCTGCGGTTGCAGCAGCTCGCACTGCTCGCACCAGGAGGCCCAGAACTCGATCAGCGCCGGGCCCCCGTCCACCACGTCCAGCAGCGAGACCACGTTGCCGTCCAGATCCTCGACCTGGGCGTCGGGCGCCGGGGTTCCGGCCGGAAGGCCCAATCCATCGCTCTGCGCCTGCGCGCCGGCGGGAACACCGCCCAGCAGCGCCACGGCGAAGAACAGCGCAGACCCGGCGGCGTTCCAACGACTTCTGACTTTACTCACATTGACCTCACAGGTTGTAGCCGACCTGGATGAAATAGTACTGCGCGACCCCGAGCATGATCACCGCGGCGACCCGCTTGACGGTCACCATCCATCTGCCCGACTTCGGCAGGCGCGACAGGGTGCCCGAGAAGAGGCCGACCGCAACCAGAAGGGCGGTCATTCCCAGGGAGAAGACGAAGAGGTAGACGAATCCCATGAACCCCGCCCGCGTGGCCGCGACCCACGCCAGCACGGCGGCGAAGGCCGGCGCGCCACATGGAGCCGCGACCACTCCCGAGGTGGCCCCAAGAACGAAGACGGCGCCGTACGAGCCGCCCTCCCGTGCGCTCGCCCACGCCATGAAGCGCTGCGGCACCCTCACGGGGATGACGTCGAACATGGCCAGCGAGAAGAGCAGGAGCAGGTTCCCGATCGCGAAGAGCGCCCAGGGACTGGCGCCGACGGTGCCGAAGAGCGTCCCGGTGAGCCCCGCGAGCATCCCCAGGAAGGCGTAGAGCAGCGCCATTCCCACCACGTAGGTCATGGTGAGGCCCAGCGTGCGGGTCCAGCGCTGCCCCTCGCGGGCGGTCCCCGAGATAACCGAGGCCGTGATAGGGATCATGGGATAGACGCACGGGGTCAGGCTGATCGCCACGCCCGCCCCAAAGAGGACGACCAGGGCGAGCAGGGGGCTGGACGCCAGAGCTTCGGACAGCCCGGCCGTGTCCTGGAGTTGCGGCAGCGGGGTCATGGATCTCCACACGAAGGGCTCTCGCGCCCGGGGTTGGGCGCGAGAGCCCCAATGTGATCGCTATCGTGGCTCGTGTCTAGCGACTACTTGCCGCCGCGCCGCCTGGCGGTGCGGCCAGTGCTGCTGCCGCTGCTCCGGCTGCCGCCGCGAGAAACCGCGCTGCGGCCGCTGCTGCCACTGCCGCCGCTGGAGACCGCGCCGCTACCGCCCCGGTAGGTGGTGCCGCTCCCAGCCCAGGCGCGACCGCCGGACGACCTCGAGTTGCCGCCAGCCACCGACCGGGGTGCCTTGTAGCCCCTTCCCGCAACGACCCTGCCGCCACCGCCGCCGCTCGTCTTGCTGATGTCGATGACCACGGGCGTGTAGTATCCGCCGCCGTAGTAGCCGTAGCCGCCGTACCCGCCGTAGCCCCAGGAACCCCAGGGGTAGCCGTAGCGATACGATCTGTAGGCGTAGGGACCGTAGCCGTAGCCGTAGTAGAACGGGTCGTAGGCACGCGACGCCCAGATGGTGCGCCCGTAGCGCATGTCAGTCGGCTCGTCGTAGATGTCCTGGCGGTTCAGCGCGAACCTCTCGGGGAACGAAACGGCGACGACGACATCGATCACACCCGACGGCACGCCGGCATCGTCCAGACGGATCAGATCCTTGGAATCGAGCCCCGCGAACGGCTGCCCCGTCTCGGCCAGCCAGGCCTCGACCGCCTGTGGATGCACGGCGCCCGCAGCCTCGATCACGTCGTCGATCATGATCGGAGCGAATGCGTGCGACCGGGCTCCCCTCATCGCCAGCGGCGTGGCGTTCTCGCCCGTCTCCATCCCGACGGCCCGCAGCGCGCTGGTGGTGGTTCGCTGGTACCACTGCGACCACACCGTGGCCCTGCCGTTCACCTCCATCGCGCGCACGTCCAGCCACTCCGAGGGACCGGCCATCGAGGTGATGCCCGTGCTGCTGCGGGACACGCCGTCGGCGCAGGTCACCTCGGATGTGGTGTAGATGCGCCGCTGGTCGTCCGAGAAGCGGGCGGTTTCGGTCCCGGTGCATCCGTCCTGCTCCACCGTGCGGGGCTGCCCGTCGGCCGGGAACGGCTCCCGATGGGTGATGGCGTCGTCGGCGATGGTGAGCATTTCCACGTCCGAGCCGGAGGCCACGAAGCACAGGACACCCTCGTCCGCCTCCTCTCCCTCGGGGCGATCCACCTCCACCATGTGAGCGGGTCGCGCCCAGCACCCCAGGAAGGGCTGCCAGCCCAGTCGCGTCTCCGCCTCCTGGGCCTGGACCGTGCCTGCGAGGCCGACGAGGATCGCCGCGCCCAAGATTCCCGCCCTCGTACCGATGCCGATGCTCTCTCTGGACATGTTCACTCCGTTCTCACGCTGCATCGTTGCCTGCTCCCTGTGGATGAATGTCAACCGTCGCCTCGCCCGCCGTTGCTAGAACCGCACCGAGAATCCGGCGGTGGCCTGGAACCCGGCCAGATCCAGATCGGGGAACCCCACGAAGTCCCGATCCAGCGCCGCGCTCGCGAAGCCGTACCGCGCCTCGCCCACCAGCAGGAAGTGACGGTTGATGCTGAACTCCGTTCCACCAATCAAATGTACGGTGGGCGCCCTGCCCTTCGAAAGGAAGTTGTCCTCGAAGATCTCGTAGGTCTCGTAGTCCACGAACTCGCCGTACTGCTCGAAGCGATAGCGGACCACGCCGCCCGAGACTCCCACGTAGGGGTTCCAGGTGCTCGGAATCCACGCGAGGCTGCCCACCGAACGCCCCCGCGGCAGGAGGTACGCCTTGATGCCGGCGATGATGGGGGTCGTCTGGAACTCGGTGGTCTGTTCGATGGGGAGGTCGTCCGAGCCCACCCAGTCGCGGAACTCCGACCGGGTTTGACTCAGGGCGTAGCCGACCGCGAAGGTGACGTCGAACCGCTCCGAGGCGCGGACGGCGAGTTCGCCCATCAACGACGAGCCGGCCAGATCCGATGTCTCCACGGTCAGTTCCTCGCGCGTCAGATCCCAGAGGCTCTGCGTGCCGTTCCCGCCTCCCGCACGCGGCATGTTGATGCCCGCCTTGAAGGTCAGGGTCGCCCTCGGTTGCCCGAACAGGAAGCCGTCGCCGCCGCTCTGGGCGGCCAGCCGGTCGGTTCCGGCTGCACCCAGCAGCGCCAGGGCGGCCAAGAGGCCGAACGTGAGGTGGTTCGTCCCAGCTCTCATGCCATTCATTGCGCTCTCCCGATGTTGGAATCGGCGTCCCATCCAGCAAGATGCGTACCGGGCCGCGCCGGCGGTCGCTTTCCAGCCTCGCGAGCCCGAAAACAGGGGCATCTCCGCCCGCGTCGGTCGCCCGGCGGCCACTCCCGCACCATCACCCACCGCGATCCGTGGACACCGGCGTCACCAATGGAGGACACCCTGACGCCTAGCCTCCGAGCGTCCGTTCCAGGTACGCCTTGAGCCTCTGCCAGGCGTCGGCGGCGGGAGCGGCGCGGACATCCGGATCCTGGTCCACGCGCAGCCAGAAGCCGTGATCGACCTCGTCGTAGATGTGCAGGTCGTTCTCGATGCCGGCGGCGCGCAATGCGGTCTCGAAGGCGGCGACGGACTCCGGCGACGGGCCGTTGTCGAGTGCTGCGAAGGTCCCGTAGACCTCGTGGTCGAGCCGCGCGACCACCTCGGGGTCGTCCACCAGCTGGCCGTAGAAGATCGCGGTGGCCTCGTGGGCGTCGCCGTCCAGACCGAACGACAGCGCCACGCCTCCGCCGAAGCACCATCCCATCGTCCCGACGCGCCCAGTCACGTCGCCGCGTCCCTTCAGGTAGGCGACCGCCGCGTTGAGGTTGGCGATCATGGCGGGCTGGTCGGCCCGCGCCTCCTGGACCAGCGCCATGTTCTCGTCCCGGTTGGATCCGGTCCGGCCCTGGAACAGGTCGGCGGCGAGGGTCACGTAGCCTTCGGCGGCGAAGTCGTCGGCGAGCTGGCGGACCCGATCCTGGAGGCCGTTCCACTCGTGGATGATCACGAGCGCGGGGAAGGGTCCGGATCCCTCCGGTACGGCGAGGTAGCCGGTGGTCAGGGTGTCGCCTTCCACGTAGTGCAGGTCGCTCCCCGTCAGCTCGCCCCCGTCGCCGACGATGGCCGGCGGAAGATCGGGGCCGGGTGTCGAGGTGTCGGGGGGCGCAGCGTCGGAGCAGGCGACGAGCAGGGTGGCCATGGCGGCCAGGCTCGGGAATCGAGGCATCGGGGCGTTCTCCCTTCTTCGTTGGCGGTCGCGCGCGAAAACCCGGCAGCGCATGGCGGGAATCGCCGCCTTGTTGGCGGACACCGCCCTCACTCCCAAAGAAGTATCCTGCGTTGCCCGACCCGCTGCCGACGCGCAATGATTAACCATACAGTCGATTCGGCGCCAGCGCCCGCACCGATCTTCCCTTGGACCTACCCGAAACAGGAGTCCGAACGCATGACTGCCCCGTGGGAGAGGAACGTGGCCCGTGCGGCCCTGTTGACGGCATTCACCACGGCGGCCGCGACCCCGCTCGCCGGCCAGCAGGACATGTCCGACGTGGTGATCGAGACCATCGAGCTGGAACCCGATCTGTTCATGCTGGTCGGTCGTGGAGGCAACATCGGACTGTCGGTGGGTGAGGACGGCGCCTTCCTCATCGACGACCAGTTCGCTCCCCTGACGGCTAAGATCCTGGCGGCGGTGGCGGAGGTATCCGACCTGCCGGTGCGCTGGGTGCTCAACACCCACTGGCACGGGGATCACACCGGGGGCAACGAGAATCTGGGCGAGGCGGGTGCCATGATCGTGGCTCACCGGAACGTCTATCGACGCATGAACCCGGCCGAGTTCGCCGATCTGGTCGGCCGTTCGGCCCAGGCGCCGCGGGCCGCCCTGCCGGTCGTGACGTTCGACGAGGCGGTGCAGTTCCACTGGAACGGTCGTCACATCGAAGTCACGCACATCGGCCGGGCGCACACCGACGGGGATGCAATCGTGCACTTCCCGCGCGCCAACGTCTTCCACATGGGCGACACCTTCTTCCGCGGCCGCCTGCCGTTCATCGACGTGGACAGCGGGGGAGGGATCGACGGCGTGATCGCCGCCGCCAACTTCGTGCTGTCGCGTTCCGACGACGAGACCCGCATCATTCCGGGCCACGGTGGCCTGGCCGCGCCCGAGCACCTGCGCGAGTACCGGGACATGCTCGAGACGGTGCGCCTGCGGGTTGCCGGCATGGTGGCCGAGGGCCGCAGCGAGGAGGAGGTCGTTGCGGCGGCACCGCTTGCCGATCTGAGCGGCGATTGGGGAGACGATGCCGGGGGACGCTTCGTGCGCGCGATCTACCGCAGCCTTACAGGAGGAGACCGATGAGCCGGACCACGATTTCACCGCTTTCACCCGCCCGTGCGGCGACCGCCCGCACGGTTCCCGCGGCCCGAATCGGCGCGGCGGTCCTGCTCGTCGGCGCGGTCGCGCTTTCGCCCGCGTCGCCCGCGCGCGCCCAGAACCCGCAGGTCGACGAGGTGCTGGCCCAGGTACAGGACTCGATCATCCGATTGCGCGAGCACATCCACCAGTATCCGGAACTCGGCAATCGCGAGTTCAAGACGGCGGAGCTGGTCGCGAACCACCTGCGCGCGCTCGGGTTCGACGAAGTTCACACGGGGATCGCCCACACGGGAGTGGTGGGAATCCTGCGCGGCGGACATCCCGGACCGGTGGTGGCGGTGCGCGCCGACATGGACGCCCTGCCGGTGACCGAGGATACGCCGTACTCGTTCAAGTCGACCGTGCGCACGACCTACCTGGGCCAGGAGGTGGGGGTTTCGCACGCGTGCGGTCACGACATCCACGTGGCGGTGCAGTTGGGGGTGGCGTCGGTGCTGGCTTCGATGCGCGACGAGCTCCCCGGCACGGTCAAGTTCATCTTCCAGCCTGCGGAGGAGGGGCCGCCGCCCGGCGAGGAGGGCGGGGCGGACCTGATGGTCGCCGAGGGGGTGCTGGAAGATCCCGCGCCGAGCGCGATCTTCGGGTTGCACGCCTTCGCCGAGATGGAGGTCGGGAAGGTGGGCTTCACGTCGGGGCCCGCGCTCGCGGCGGTGGACCACTTCAAGATCCGGATCATCGGGCAGCAGTCCCACGGGGCGGCTCCGCACCTCGGGATCGACCCGATCGTGATGGCGTCGCAGGCCGTGAGCGCCTTCCAAACCATCCGGGCGCGCAATCTGCCTCCGCTGGAGCCCAGCGTGGTGACCGTGGGGATCGTGCGCGGCGGGACTCGCTTCAACATCATCCCGAACGAGGTCGAGATGGAGGGCACGGTGCGCACCTACAATCCCGACGTGCGCGATGCGGTCGAGCGGCGCATGGGCGAGATCCTGGCCGGCATCACCGCCGCCGGGGGCGGCTCCTTCGAACTGGACTACGACCGCGGCACGCCCGCGACGATCAACGACGCGGCGCTGGGCGAGCAGATGCTGCCCACCCTGGCGCGGGTCGTGGGCGTCGAGAACGTCGTGGACCTGGATCCCACCATGGGCGGCGAGGACTTCGCGTACTTCGCCAACGAGGTGCCGGGCTTCTTCTTCCGCCTGGGTCAGGTCAAGCCGGGGGGAAGGTCGGGCGGGCACCACACCCCCGACTTCCAGGCCGACAACTCGGCGGTGCCGGTGGGGATCCGCGCCATGACGAACCTGCTGCTGGACTACCTGGAAGCGGGCAGGCCGGCCACGCAGTAGCCGGCGGTGCGCCCCTGCACGTCAGTAGGCGTCCCGATGTACCCCGGCGACGGCGCGTCCCGAGGGGTCGATGGTCTGCGAAAGGGCGTCGTCCCACGCCAGCGCCTCCGGGGTCGAGCAGGCGACGCTGGGTCCGCCGGGCACGCAGCGGGCCGCGTCCGGGAGCGGGAAGTGGGACTCGAAGATCCTCCGGTAGAGGTACGATTCCTTGTCGACCGGGGGGCTGTACGGGAAGCGGAAGCGGGCGTTGGCCAGCTGTCGGTCCGAGACGCTCTCTTCGGCGAAGCGCTTCAGCGAGTCGATCCACGAATACCCGACGCCGTCGGAGAACTGCTCCTTCTGCCGCCAGAGGATCTCGGGGGGCAGATACTCCGTGAACGCCTCGCGCAGGATGCGCTTCTCGATCCCGCCCCCCGGCATCTTCGCCGCCGGGTTGATCGACATGGCCACGTCCAGGAATTCCTTGTCGAGGAACGGCACCCTGGCCTCCACTCCCCACGCGGCCATCGCCTTGTTGGCGCGCAGGCAGTCGAACTGGTGCAGGCGGTCGAGCTTGCGCACGGTCTCTTCGTGGAAGGAGCGCGGATCCGGCGCGCGGTGGAAGTACAGGTAGCCGCCGAAAACCTCGTCCGCCCCTTCGCCCGACAGGACCATCTTGATCCCGAGGGTGCGGATGCGCCGCGCCATGAGGTACATGGGCGTGGCCGCCCGGATGGTGGTGACGTCGAAGGTCTCCAGGTGGTGGATCACGTCGGGGAGCGCGTCGAGACCCTCCTGGACGGTGAAGTGGAACTGGTGGTGCACGGTGCCGATGTGCTCGGCGACCGTCCTGGCGCTGGCCAGGTCCGGAGATCCCTCGAGGCCGATGCAGAACGAATGCAGACGCGGCCACCAGGCCTCGCTCCGGTCGTCGTCCTCGATGCGGTGTCTCGCGTAGCGCCGCGCGATCGCGGAGATGATCGAGGAGTCCAGCCCTCCCGAAAGCAGGACGCCGTAGGGCACGTCGGACATGAGCTGCCGGTGGACGGCTGCTTCGAGCGCTTCGCGGACGGCGGCCGGGCTGGGCTCGCGCGAGGCTGCGGCGTGGCTTCGCCAGCTCCGCTTGTAGTGGGGCCGGGGCGAGGGTGTTTCGTCGGCCGAATCGAGAACGTGTCCCGGCGGGAACTCCGAGACGGTTCGGCATACCGGCATCAGCGCCTTCATCTCCGAGGCGACGTACAGGCGCCCCTCGTCGTCGTGTCCGGTGTAGAGGGGCACGATGCCCAGGTGGTCGCGGGCGATCACGTACCGATCCCGCTCCAGGTCGTACAGGACGAAGGCGTAGATCCCGCTGAGCCGATCCACGAAGTCGCTGCCGTGCTCGGCGTACAGTCCCAGAATGACCTCGCAGTCGCTCCGGGTCTGCGGACGGAAGGATCCGCCCAGCTCCGCCTGCAGCTCGCGGTGGTTGTAGATCTCGCCGTTGACCGCGAGCGCATGGGTTCCCGCAGCGTTCTTCAGGGGCTGGGCGCCGTGTTCGACGTCGACGATCGCCAGCCGGTTGTGCGCCAGCAGCGCGCGTTCGTGGGCGAAGACGCCGGACCAGTCGGGACCCCTGTGACGCTGGAGGCGGGACAGCCCTAGGGCGCGCTCCCGCGGATACGGGTCGGCCGGATCGATGTCGAGGATGGCGAGGACGGAACACATGTCGTTAACATAACGGTCATGCGCGTCGGCTCGTGTAGCCGTGCCGCCGGACTCTCCCACTCGCCTGCAACGGACGCCCTCCGATGAAACGCCCCCTGAGATCGCTGGTTCACATCTGCTTCGTGTCTCTGTCGCTGCTCGGACTCCACGCGACTTCGGCCCCCGCCCAGACCCTTGGACCCGCGGACGGCCACGATCTGCCTCCCACCGACATCGAACGCGTCGGGGTCGGCGACGAGGCTCCGCTCTTCGCCCTTGATTCGTTCGACAGGGGAGTGGTGGAGCTCGCGAGCTTCCGCGGCGAGGCCAACGTGGTGCTCGTCTTCTACCGCGGGCACTGGTGACCGTACTGCGCCAGTCAGCTCGTGGAGCTGAGAGCCCTCCTTCCCGACGAACTCCAGGACGACACCGAGATCGTCACCGTTTCCGTGGACGACCGCGACGGCATGCAGCTCATGATCGACCGGGTGGCCGCCAATGACGGCGTGGAGCCCGATTTCGTGATGCTCTCCGACCCGGATCACAGCGTGATCGACCGCTACGGCCTCTTCAACGCCGACGCGCCCCCCAACCGGCCGCTCCCGCACCCGGCCACCTACGTGATCGACAAGGACGGGATCGTCCGGTACAGCTTCGTGGAGGTGGACTACCGGGTGCGCCCCACCAACGAGGACATCCTGGAGGTGCTGAGGGGGCTGTAGGGAGGAGTTTCGGGCCCAAGGCACCTTCCGGTCCCGCGTCCTGGGGGCGTTTTTCCGCTCGGAACGGCCCCAAAAGGTGGTTTTTCGCCCCTTTTTTGGGGGTTCCCGAAAATCTGTCCCATCCAGCTATGGAAGCGCCCCTGGGACCCTTGTACGGTTTCTCTCGCTGATCGCAGAGACCACTCGCGACCGAGGGTGCCTCGGGAGGGCGCATGAGATTCGGGCTCCACAAATCACCAGGCAGCGCTGCTTCGATCCTGTCCGCGAATCCCGCGGGCGGTCGCTCGCAGGCTGCTCCTGACGGCTCACGCCGCCCCAGTGGCCACGACCTTCGCGCCACCGCACGCAACGTGCGGACGACCCTTCCGAGCCTCCGAGCGAGTGGGTGGTCACGCGACTCGGCGAAACAGAGTTCACATCGATCCGGTCCTGTCCGGCGCTCCTGCCGGCGGGAGAACACCGGATCGTCCGTGGCAGCAGGCGTCACGGTACCAACCACCACTTCTCTGGAGGGAGAAATGCTTCGAAGGAAGCGAATCAGTCGTGTTGCGACCGTCGCCGGATCAATCTCCCGGCACCGGTTCAGCCTCTCGGGGTGGCAGGGTGCGATGCTGGCCCTGGCCTCCGTTCTCTTTTCCTTCTCCGCCGTACGTTCCCGCGTGGACGACCACACCTTCAATGAATTCGTCGACACAGCGGGCACGTCCGGACCCAGCATGGTGTTCGTAACCACGGCCGCCGACTGTCTGGCTCTGGTCGAGGACGTTCACGAGATCGCGGACCAACTGACCGTGCCGACGCGGGTGCTCGTCATCCAGGACGGCGTCTCCGATTCGGACATCGACAAGCTCGTTGCCGCCGCCGGCGAGAACATCGCGCTCGAACCGGTTCCGTGGCGTGCCGTCACTCCGATCGGGCGACTCGTCCGAACTCCCTTCGCCATCGGGTTTCGCGGCGATGGAGCCATCGGGTTCGTCGAGAGCATCGGCGGCCAAGCGGCTCTGAGGGCGGACTCGTTCCAAGAAAGGATTGGTGCGTCATGACCCGACCAACCATGCTTGGCCTGGCGTTCCTGCTTCTGACCGCCGCGTGCGAGAGCGGCCTTGTCGACGGTACCCCCAAGCTGTTCAGCGAAGGGTCGGGGGTTCGGACGGTGCATACGGCGTCATACGACACGATCTGGCACTATGGGGGCATGAACGACACCATTCTCGGTGCGCCCACGAGGCTAGTGGCTGCACCTGACAACGCGCTGTACGTGCTTGACCCGATGCTGCAGCAGGTGATTCGCCTCTCGCCCTCTGGAGACTTGGACTGGCGCTGGGGCAGGAAGGGCGAAGGACCCGGCGAGCTGGGCAACGTGCGAGCCCTCGACGTCACGCCCGATGGCGGGGTCGTGCTCGCGGACTCCGGCAACTGCCGCCTGGTGTTCCTGTCAGCGCACGGCGTTCTCGAACGAGAGGACGCTGTGGTCTGCGCGGACTTCGGGCTCATGGAGGGCGTTGCGGCTCTCGCGTCCGGCGACGTCGTGCTCGACACCAACCGACCGGGCAACCCCTGGATACTGCAGTCCGCAAGTGGCGAGCAGGATTCGGTCAGGGTGCCGTGGCCGGGGCTGGAAGGGATGCACTTCCTTCAGCGATACGGCAACGTGGGCAGGTCCGACGGCGATGTCTGGGTCTTCGGCTTCGAGGCGGGAAACGGCTGGTTCGTCCTCGAACGCGACAAGGTTCTCGGGGTGTTCCCCTACGTGGAGCACACTGATTTCCCCGAGGTCATCGTAAGCCAAAGCGGCAACAGGACCATGTGGAGGATGGCAGAGCGCCCCGCCTATTCCGCGTACGACCTGAATGTCTGGAAGGACACGTTGTACGTGGTTCCGGGAGGCCATACGGAACATCGGTTTCGGGTGCTCGACAAGTACGGAATCCGGAGCGGAGAGTATCTGCACTCGCAGGCGCTGCCGGACTTCGCCGATGGCGTCGCTGTCACGGGCGATCGCGTGTTCGTCCTGAACAATCGAGAACTCTATCCACAAATCACGTCATTGCGACGAAAAGGAGATGAACAGTGAAGAGGATCATCAAGAAGGTAGCCCTTTCGGGCGCTGCCATGGCGTTCCTGGTTGCCGCCATGCTGCAAGTGGCGGAACCGACCGGCGCCCGAGCGCAGGAAGGTCCTAACGACGAGTGCTCGGGCACGGGAGCCGTTTGTGGCATCGAGTTCACGTACACCTGCAAGTTCTGGATACTCTTTTGCGAGTCGGACGTGGATTTCCTGTTCTACGGCGACGGGTCCGACAACAACTGAACGGAGGGGAAAATGAAGAAGATGTTGAGGCGAACCGCTCTCTCAGGCGCGACCATCGCGCTGTTGGCAGCAGCCGTGTTGCAGGTGGCCGAGCCAACCGATGTCAGGGCGCAGGAAGACGAATGCTCGGGCTACGGAACCATTTGCAGGGTCGACCATACCGTGGAATGTCGATTCTGGATCTTTTTCTGCAAGATAGTGCAGTCGGACTACCATTACTGGGCGTCCTACTGACCTGAACTAACCAATCACCGCTGAAACGGAGGAACAAATGAAGAAGCTCATGCGACGCATGGCTCTCTCGATCACGACCGCCGCGGTCTTGACCATCGCAGTCATCGAGGCAGCGACGCCGACCGGCGTGAACGCGCAGGTATCCGCGAGGTGCGAGGGGGACGAAGACCCCATTTGCGCGACCGTCACCTCGTGCAAGGGAATCATGTGGTGGAGAGAGTGTCTCGAGCGCAGCTACTACTGGGAGCTGTCGCCGCCGCTGAATGGCGATTGACCGAAGAAAAACCTGAACAACAAGATGGGAGGAAAACACAATGAAGACGAAGAACGCAATCATGACAGTAGTCATCGCCGGGCTGTTTGGGATCAGTCTCTTGACGGCCTCGCAGCCTGCGGCGTTGTCGGCGCAACCAGAGGACTGCGGATACGGGCAGAGACACTGTGTGTCGCTGGAGGAGTGCGTAGACCTCGGGTCCGGCTGGGTGGACCCGATCACGAAGTGGCTGCTCGGCTTGGTGCTGGACCTGTGTGTCGAGTACCACTACTACTATCGCTAGTGGGGTCGGGCAGGGGACCGTCAACCCAATCAGCTGTGCGAACGGTGACCGTACGTACCGTCGGATGCTGAAGGGGGCGTTTGCCGCCTTCAGGGCTGGACGGGCTTGACCTCTTCCACGCGGGCAGTGCCATCCGGGTCGGGGAGCCTGACAGGGTTCCCCGGCCCGGAGATTCGCATTGGGTGCCGAAGGCCCGGTGACCTCGTCGGATCGGCGGTCGAATGACCCCGGAGAGGGGGTCTTGTGCGCCCTGCTATACTTATGAATCCAGTGAGCATTCCTTCAGGTGGACGCGAACATGTCTCCAGGCACAGCGAGTAGGCCATGAGCTTGGTCAAGGAACTCCTGGCGGACGTTTCCTTCGACCTCGGCTGGAGCCTGATCGAACGGTTCGCGGTTCTGGTTCGCGAGTCCGGATCGCCCGACGAACGAGCGGCTGCCCACTTCATCGC
The DNA here is from genome assembly GCA_963662845.2 of Longimicrobiales bacterium. Classification (GTDB taxonomy): domain Bacteria; phylum Gemmatimonadota; class Gemmatimonadetes; order Longimicrobiales; family Gaopeijiaceae; genus Bin94. Next base: position 286,639 of record CAXXCM010000001.1, read on the forward strand.
GTCGCGCCTGGATCTTCTGGACATCCCGTACGAGCTGCACGAGCCGAACCTGTACCTCTCGGTCCCGCGTGGCGCTTCGGTCGAGATCGGGGGTGTCACGATGGAGGCAAAGCCGCCCTCATTCTCGACCTCGACGGGCCCCGAGGGGCTGACGGGGCAACCGGTCCACGTTCCGGCGACCACCATTCGCGGTGGGTCGGACTTGTTCAAGGCCGCCGTCGAGGGAGAGCTGCCCGACCTGCGCGGCAAGGTGGTTGTCACCGAAGGCTACCCCATGCCGGTTCCGGTCGCGCGTTTCGAGGAGGCCGGGGCGGTGGGACAGGTGTACATCAACGCCGGCAGCGGCATCCACTGGGGGATCTGCACACCCATCTGGGGAGCTCCGACGGAGGCCCAGTTGGGCCAGAGGCCGTCCACTCCGGTCGCGGCGATCAACCGCACCGACGGCGACCGACTGCTCCAGGCCATGGCGGACGGCGACGATCCAATCACCCTGCACACGGAGCTCGACGAAGGATGGTCGTCGTGTCCCCTACCCGTCGCGCACATCGACGGTCAGGAAGACCAGTTCGTCCTGGTTCACGGCCACTACGACTCCTGGGACATCGGAATCGGAGACAACGCGGTCGGCGACGCGACTCTGCTGGAGCTCGCCCGGATCCTCCACGGAAAGCGTGAAGAGCTCCAGAGATCCGTGCGGGTGGCCTGGTGGCCTGCGCACTCGACCGGTCGGTACGGCGGTTCGACGTGGTACGCCGACAACTTCGGGCTCGATCTGACCAGCCGGTGCGTGGCCGCCGTGAACATCGATTCGCCGGGTTGCTGGGGCGCCACGAACTACGACGAGGTTCCCTGGATGGCCGAGACCGAGGACGTGTGTCGTGCCTCGATCCGCTCGGTGACGGGAATCGACCCCGGACATCAGCGACCCCTCAGGGCGGGCGACTACTCGTTCAACCAGTTGGGCATCAGCTCGTTCTTCATGCTCCTCTCGAACATTCCCGAAGCGGAGCGCGAGCGCCTGGGCTTCTACCCGGTCGGGGGATGCGGCGGCAACATCGCTTGGCACACCGAGCGGGACAGGATCGGAGTCGCCGACCGTGCCAACCTCGAACGGGACCTACGCGTCTATCTGACTGCCATCGGCGAGTTCCTGACCGCCGAAATCCTCCCATTGGACTACCGCAAGACAGCCGCCGAACTCGACGAGGCCTTGCAGGGATACGAAGTAAAGGCCGCCAAGCGGTTCGACCTTGGTCCGATCAGGCGAAGGCTCAACACGATCGTTGCAAGGCTGGACGAGGTCTATGCCAAGATCGAGTCGGGCGAGGTTCCGCCCGCCAAGGCGAACGATCTGTTGATCCGGCTTGGACGGCATCTGGTTCCGCTCGGCTACTCCGAGGGACCCAGGTTCGAGCATGATCCCGCCACGCCCCGCATGCCGATGCCTCGACTTGCCAGGCTGCACGAGCTCGAGGCGATGGAGGAGCACGCTCCCGAACGGGTGCCGTTCGTGCTGACCGAGCTCCGGCGCAACGCTAACGAGGTCGCCGCGCACCTCGCCGAGGCCCTCTGGCTGCTGGACCTTGTGGCTCCACCCGAGAAGATCGTGAAGCCGAAGAGCAAGCGCTCGTACAAGCGGGGCGCGAAGACCAAGGCGGGCGCGAAGAAGCGGAAGACTCGAAGGTAGGCGGATCAGGCCGTGGCGGTGCTCAGCCGCTTTCGCGGTGTCGGGTACGCCCTGGCCGATGGCGCCAGTCCCGCCACGACCATGGTTTCGGCGCACTTCAGCGAGGCCACCACGGGGTTCACCACGGGTACGCCCAGGTTCCGCTGCAGATCGTTCGCCACGCCCAGGAACCCCATCGTCATGCAGCCCAGCACCAGGGCGTCCGCCCCACCCCTCACCGCCTGCCGCCCGGCGCGCGCCAGCTCTTCCACCACCCTGTCGCGACGGTCGCGCAGTTCGAGCACCGGCACGTCCACCGCCCATATCCCGGAGAGGAAGCCATCGAGGCCGTGCCCGCGCATCTGGCGCCGGATCGCCGGGACGACCTCTTCCACCACCGTGAGCACCGCGAAGCGCGAACCCAGCTGCGCGGCGAGGTGGGCGCTCGCCTGACCCGGACCGACCACCGGAATGCTCGTCACCTCTCTCGCCCCGCTCAGCCCCGGATCGCCAAAACAGCCCACGATGATAGCGTGGCTGCCCTCTGCCTCCAGGATCGGCGCAGCCTCCAGAAGTCCCGGAATGGACAGGTATTCCTCGGCGGAGGACTCAATCGATGCGGGGCCGCGCTCCCAATCCCGCACGGACACGGTGGTGCCCGGGGCGGCGTGGCGCTCCAGGTATTCCCTGCGCCGCTGGAGTTCGCCAAAGCCCATCGGGCCGCGTGACAGCGGGCCGGGGATGAAATAGGTGACATGCATGTCGGTCTCCCGTCTCGATGCGTCGAGGGCGCCTCGCCTGGGGCTTCCCAGGTCTAGCCTTGTCCCGCAGGTAGAATAGTGTCAGCCTTACTAGTTCGGCAGGCCAAGTGGGCGGGCAGACACACGAAAAAGACGAGGAAAGAAGCAAGATGAAGGAAGTGCTGACGGCGGTGGTTCTGGCGGTCGCGGGCCTGGTAGTGCTGCCCGCGTCCTTGGCCGCGCAAGGGTTCGCGTCCGATGTGGTGGTCGCCGGGGACGAGGTCCTGGTGTCCGAGAGCCGGGCCGGGGGACCGGACGGCGGTGTCGTGTACATCTACTCGCGGAGCGGCGACGGGTGGGTCGAAGCAGGCAGGCTGACGCACCCACAACCCTCGGAGGAGAACGGATTCGGTTCGGCCCTCGCGGTCGCCGGGGACCGGCTCCTGGTGTCGGCGCTGAACCCGCGACCTCCGGCGAGTGCGAGCGTCCACGCGTTCGTGCGCACCTCCGGTGGTTGGAACCACGTCGGCGAGATCGTCGCCCAGGGGCTGGCGGAGGGGATGCTACTGGGCACGTCGATGGCCATCGATGGAGATGTTGCGGCGATAGGGGCGGGGTCACGCGCGGGCGACGGTGCCGTGCTGATCTTCCGCAACGATGGTGGCGAATGGGCGCAGGAAGCGCTCGTCGAGGATCCTGGAACCGACGAGCGCTCCGCGTTCGGGGCCACCCTGGCGGTTTCGGGCGGGCAAGTCGTCGTGGGCAACCCGGTCGCCGATTCCCTGGCGGGAGCCGCGTACGTCTACGAGAACGGGCCCGATGGCTGGAGCATGACCGCCGAGCTGACGATTGCCGACGGACCCGGCGCCTACTTCGGCATGGCGGCCCATGCGACGTCGGATCGCATCCTTGTGAGCGCGGGCGACCCGTTCGACCAGCGCGGCCAGGTGGTCTCCTTCACCAGACAGGATGGACAGTGGACCGAAGCAGGTCGCCTGACCGCATTCGACGGGGGCAGCAGCGACGGTTTCGGATCGACGCTGGCTGCCGATGGGCGGACGCTGTGGGTGGGGGCACCCGGGGCGAACGGCCGCAGGGGCGTGATCTACGAGTTCGCCGGTGACGGTGCGGACGGATGGGCGACGGTCCAGAAGATCGTGGCGCCCGATCGCGAGATCGGCGAATGGATGGGCACCGTCGTGGCCCAGGGTGGCGATGTGCTGGTTTCCGGCATGCCTCGCGACGACTACGGCCTCGGCACGGCCCTGATCTTCGAGAGGGACGGGGACGGCTGGACGGGCGGTCACGCCATATTTTCCGAGGTGGAGGGCTATGAGCCAGTGCTGGGCGGCGAGGTGGACTGCGCCGAGGGCGAGGCCGCCGTGTTCGGTTGCAGCGATGTGGACCTGGTGTCGTTCGTGCCGGTCGAGGATCTGGGCGGCGTCCGCGGCGTCCGCGTCAACGATGTTTGGGGGTGGACCGATCCTGACACTGAGCGTGACTACGCAATCGTGGGGCGCATGGACGGCGTCTCTTTCGTCGATGTGACCGATCCGGTGAATCCCGTGGTGGTCGGCAACCTTCCCAAACCCGAATCGTCGCCCGGCAGCGCGTGGCGCGACATGAAGGTGTACGCGGATCACGTCTTCGTAGTCTCCGACGGTGCCGCCGATCACGGCATGCAGGTCTTTGACCTGACCCGGCTGCGCGACTTCTCGGGAGCGATGATCACCTTCGAGCAGGACGCCCACTACGACCGCGTCCACAGCGTCCACAACATCGTGATCAACGAGGAGACGGGGTTCGCCTACGCGGTCGGCAGCAGCGGAGGCGGAGACACATGTGGCGGCGGACTCCACATGATCGATGTCCGCGATCCCACGAATCCGACGTTTGCGGGCTGCTTCGCGCACGCCAACACCGGGCGCCGAGGCACCGGGTACTCGCACGATGCCCAGTGCGTCACGTATCGTGGCCCCGACGACGAACACGTCGGCAAGGAGATCTGCTTCGGCTCGAACGAAACGGCGCTCAGCATCTCCGACGTCACCGACAAGGAGAACCCGGTCGCCCTGGCCATGGAGCGCTATCCCAACGTCGCCTACGCCCACCAGGGGTGGCTCACCGAAGACCAGTCGTACTTCTACATGAACGACGAGCTCGACGAAGTGCAGGGGCTCACGCCGCAGACGCGGACGATGATCTGGGATGTCCGGGACCTGGACCAACCGATCATGATCAAGGAACACCTTACCGAGAACCGTTCGAGCGACCACAACCTGTACATCAAAGGCGACCTGATGTACCAGTCCAACTACAACAGCGGGCTGCGCGTGTTCGACATCTCCGACGTGGAGAATCCGCGCGAGGTGGCCTTCTTCGACACGGTTCCGGGCGAGGACTTCCCCGCGATGGACGGATCGTGGAGCAACTACCCGTTCTTCGAGTCGGGGATCGTCGTGGTGACGTCGGGCCGCCAGGGGATGTTCATCGTGCGGAAGCGGGACCGCATACCCGTTTCGTAGCGGAGCGGAGGACGCGAGGGAGGCATGGCGATGCGAGAGGAGCAGGCAATGCGAGAGGTCCGGGGGCGGCGCGAGAAGGCTGTGGCGCGGCGCGGGATACGGACGGCGATGCGCCTTCTGGTGGGGTTTTCCGTCGTGGTCGCGAGCGGCGGCCTGGGCGGGGCGTGCACCCAGTCGCCCGATCCCGGCGAGCGCGTGTACGTCGCCAATCAGTCCTCTGCGAGCGTTTCGATCATCGATGCCGGCAGCGGCGAGGTCGTCCGCACCATCGACCTGACCGCGCTCGGCTTCGACGCGAACTCCCGGCCCCACCACACGGCCGTGGATCCCGACGGACGGCACTGGTACGTCTCGCTGATCGGGGGTGGGAACGTTCTCCGCTTCACGGCCGGGGGCGAGCTCGTGGGACAGGCTCCCTTCGAGACGCCGGGACTGCTCGCGGTCGATCCCAGCTCGGACATGCTGTACGTGGGACGGTCGATGATGGCGGTGAATCCGCCCCAGCGCATCGGCGCCATCGTCAGGGACGACATGAGCGTCGAGGAGATGGACGTGTTCTTCCCGCGCCCCCACGCGCTCACGGTAGATGCGGAAGCCGACCGCGTCTTCGCGGCGTCGCTCGTCGAGAACCGCGTGGCCGTGGTCGATCCCGGCTCGGGCGACATCGAGCTCGCCGACGTCGCCGGTCCCGCGCACACTCTGGTGCAGTTCGCGCTGTCGCCCGACCGGCGCCATCTGGTCGCGACCGCGCAGCTCACCGGAAAGCTCCTCGTCTTCGACGCCGCTTCGCCCGGGCTGGAGTTGCTCACCGAGGTCGATGTCGGGCAGCAGCCCTGGCACCCGGTCTTCTCGCCGGACGGATCGCGGGTGTACTTCGGGGTCAAGGACGACGACGCCGTCGTCGAGGTCGAAACCGAGGGGTGGACGGTCGTGCGCCGCGCGACCGGACCGGGGATCGTCGAGCCCCACGGCAGCGCGGTGACCGCCGACGGGCGGTACCTGTTCGTGTCGAATCGCAACCTGAAGGGGACCTACACGCCGCGCCGCGATGTGGACGACCCCGCCGAGGTGGGCACGGTGGTGAAGATCGACACGCGCACCTTCGAGGTCTTGCAGATCATCGAGGTCGAAGCCTATCCGGCGGGCATTTCGATCGGGCCCGCGGGCTAGCGCGGGGACGAGGGCATGAGGGCTCAGCGCACGCCAACGGCCGGCCCGACCCGTCGCGCCGCAATCCCGCTCCTCGCGGCCACGAGCGCCGCCGTCCTGAGCCACCCCGCCACCGCCCAGGCCGGTGCCGCAGCGAATGCCGCAGGCTCCGCCGGGTGGGAACGCGTTGTGTACGGGATCGAGGTTCTGGACGAAGCCGGCGTCCTTGTCGACCACCCATTCCTCGGTGGCTTCAACCTTCCGCGGCCCCAGCTCGCCGACGCCGACGGGGACGGCGACCTCGATCTCTTCATTCAGGAGGCGTCCGATCGCGTCATGTACTTCCGCAATGTCGGAGAGGGACCTCGGAGCGAGTACAGGTGGATCACCGACACCTTCGAGAACCTCTCGGTCGGGGAGTGGTTCCGGTTCACGGACGTCGATCTCGACGGCGATCTGGACCTCCTCGCCGAGGAACCCTTCAGCTACATCCGCTACTATCGGAACGACGGCGGCTCGGGGCCGGCCTCGTACGTCCTCGCGGCCGACACCCTGAAGGATGTCAACGGCGAGGCCGTCTTTTCGGACCGGCAGAACATCCCGAATGCCGCCGACATCGACTGCGACGGGTACCTCGACCTGCTGATCGGCCGCCTCACGGGCACGATCACGCGGTACGAGGCCGAGACCATCGACGAGAACGGCGTGCCCCGGTTCCAGCACGTCACCGACTCCTTCGAGGACATCGAGATCATCGGCGCCATGCAGGGCAGCATGCACGGCGCGAACACCATGGCGCTCGGCGACTTCGACCAGGACGGCGACCACGATCTGTTCTGGGGCGACTTCTTCGAGCCGGGCCTCCTCCTCATCGAGAACACGGGGAACTGCCGCCGTCCCGTGCTGCGGGGCACGCCGCGACCCTTCCCGGTGGGCGATCCGGTGGCGACCTCGGGGTACAACGCCCCGGCACTGGGCGACGTGGACCAGGACGGCGACATGGACCTGACCATGGGCGTGCTGGGCGGCGCCTTCAATCCCAACCGCAGCAGCGTCGAGAACCTGTACCAGTTCGAGCAGAGCGGAGACGGTGACTTTCGGGTGGCGACCTCGCGGCTGATCGGCACCGTCGACGTGGGCAGCGAGTCCTTCCCCGCCTTCTCGGACCTGGACGGCGACGGCGATCTGGACCTCCTGATCGCGAACAAGATCGAGACCGACAACACGCGCAGCGGCGGAATCTACCTGTACGAGAACACGGGATCGGCGGCGGCGCCCTCCTTCGCCGCCCGGGGCCCCTTGCCGGGACTGCCGGACGCCTACCACTACGCCCCGGCCTTCGGCGACCTGGACGGTGACGGCGACGACGACGTCATCCTGGGCGAGTGGCGCGACCGGGTCGCGTACTACCGCAACGACCGCGACCGGAGCGGTGCCGGGGACGGGGACGGGCAGGGCGACGCGATGCCCCGGTGGACCCTCGTCGATTCCGCCGCCGCCACGCTGACCCGGGGCCGCAACACCACCCCCGCGCTCGGCGACCTGGACAACGACGGCGACCTCGACCTGCTGATCGGCGAGTCGTCGGGAGCGCTCAACTACTACCGCAACGAGGGATCCCGCGAGCGGCCCGACTTCCAGCTGGTCTCGGACGAGTTCCAGGACATCGACGTGGGGCGCCGGAGCATCCCCACCTTCGTGGACTGGGACGGCGACGGCGATCTGGACCTGGCCGTCGGCTCCGAGGCCTCGGGAATTCGACTTTACGTGAACCAGGGTTCGCCGGAGGAACCGGTTCTGGTGGAAACCGACCCGTTCGCCCACCGGGTTCCCACCTTTGCCGCGCCCGCCTTCGTCGATCTGGACGGCGACGGCGATCTCGACCTGGTTTCGGGAGGGGGCGGCGGCGGGTTGACGGTCTACCGAAGGACGGGATCTCGATGAATCTGGCGGACGTGCAGGCGGTCATCGACAGCGCGAAGGTGCGCGACGACGGGAAGCTCGAGGAATTCATCCGCACCATTTGCCCGGAAGCCAACGAGGACGATGTGGCGGACGCGGCGTCGGTCGCGGTCGAAGTGGTGGAGGCCGTGCCGCTGCTGCTGGCTCGCGCGGCGCAGGCCGCGGAGCAGCGGGGACTGAAGGTCGTGGTCATGCCGCTGCTGGAGCACGCGGCCGAGTACTTCGTCAACCCGATCGACCTGATCCCCGAGATGACGCAGGGAATGGCGGGGCTGTTGGACGACACCTATCTTGCCCTGCGGATTCTGGAGAACCTGAACCGCGGACCCGAGCCGCTGTTCGACGCCGACTTCCAGGAGCCTCTTCGCTTTCTCAAGAAGCTCGTGGGTACAGAGATCACAAGAAAACTGGATGCGGCGTCGATCTTCGCGCTTCAGGACGTGTCCACGCATGTGAGCCGCGCCTGGAGCGAGATGGCTCGAATGTCGTAGCCAGGCTCGGTCGTCATTCCCGGACCCCGGCGCGCGAAACGAAGCAGCGGCGCTTGCCGTAGACATCGGAACGACGGGAGATGGCCTCCCGAGAAAGGAACGCGAAAAATGCTGGAGCTGCTGACTCTCGGTGCCGCCGGTGCCGCTGGCCTGTTCGGACACGTCAAGTCGAAGGATTTCATCAACCGCAAGCTGCGCTACACGAGCATCGTCGAAAAGCCGGCGGTGGGCTTGGGTGTGGCCGCCGGTGCCGCGACCGCCATCGCCGTGGCCGCTCTTCCGGTGTTCACGTTGGGGCCGGGCCTGCTGGTCGGCGCCGGCGTCGGCACTGGTGTCGCGGCGGGAATCAAGAAGGCGCGAAGGGGCTAGCGGGCCGCAATCCGTGAAACACAACAAGCGGACCGTGAGGTCGTGGATCCTCTACGACTTCGCGAATTCCATCTACCCGGCGGTCGTCACGACGGCGGTGTTTCCGCTCTTCTACCGTGGTGCCATCGTCGGTGGTGAAGCGGGGCTGGGCGAGCTCTGGTGGGGATGGGCGGTCGCCGCTTCGGCGCTGATCGTCGCGTTCACCTCGCCGTTCCTGGGCGCGGTCGCGGATCTCAGCGGGGCTCGCAAGCGCTTCCTGGGGTTCTGGGTCGTCACATGCCTGGTCGGCGTGGCGCTCATGACGAGGCTGGAGCCGGGGATGATCGTCGCCGGCTTCCTCTTCTTCGTCATCGCCAACGTCGGCTTCGAGAGTGCCAACGTCTTCTACAACGCCTACCTCCCAGACATCGTGCCTCCCGAGCGCCTGGGTCGCACCTCGGGCCACGGCTACGGACTGGGGTATCTCGGATCGGCGGTCGGCCTGCTGCTCGTGCTTCCGTTCGCCCAGTCCGGGCGCTTCGAGCTCGTTTGGCTCTCGGTCATCGCCTTCTTTGCGGTGTTCTCGATCCCGGCGTTCCTGTTCCTGCCAGGTGGCGGCGGTGCCGGACTCGGGATTGCGCAGGCCGCAGCGAAGGGGTTCGCCGACTTCAAGCGGATCGCGGCAGAGGTGTGGGGCCACCGGAACCTCAGGCGCTTCCTCTTCGCGTTCTTCTTCTACATCGACGGGGTTCTGACGCTCATCGTCATGGCCGGCGTCATCGCGCAGGGAACGTTCGGCTTCGACCAGCAGCAGGTGATCATCCTGTTCCTGATCGTGCAGTTCTCGGCGCTTGCCGGGGCGTTCGCACTGGCCAAGCCGACCGACACGCTGGGGCCCAAGAAGGTGCTCACGGGGGTGATCTTCCTATGGGTCGCGGCGGGGGTCTCCGCCTACTTCGTCGAGGATCCGAACGTCTTCTACGGTCTGGCGGTCGCGGCCGGATTCGGTCTGGGCTCGGTGCAGTCCGCCAGCCGTGCGCTCATGGCGTCGCTGATTCCCGACGGCAGGGAGGCGGAGCTGTTCGGCTTCTACGCGCTGTGCGGCAGGTCGTCGTCCGTCATCGGCCCGGTGCTCTTCGGTGGAGTCACCTATCTGGCCGGCGGCAACCAGCGCCCCGGCTTCCTGGTGCTCACCGCCCTCTTCCTCATCGGCCTTGTCCTGCTTCAGCGGGTGCGCGATCCCAAGGCCCCCGTCGCTCAAGGAGGTGCAGCATGACCATAGCCGCCGCCGAAAGGCGCGCCGCCGTAAGACAACGCTACGCACGGGCCGCCGTGACCGGGGATGGATGCTGCGGACCGTCGGACTGCTGCGACGACATCAGCCGTGCGGTCGGGTACGACCGGGAAGAACTGGACCGCGTCCCCGACGGGGCCAACCTCGGTCTCGGGTGCGGGAATCCCGTCGCGCTGGCGTCGCTGGCCCCGGGCGAGACCGTGCTGGACCTCGGCTCGGGCGCCGGGTTCGACTGCTTTCTCGCTGCGGAGCGCGTCGGGCCACAAGGCCGGGTCGTCGGCGTGGACATGACCCCCGAGATGGTGGAGCGGGCACGCGCCAACGCTGAAAGGGGCGGCTTCGCGAACGTCGAGTTCCGGCTTGGCGAGATCGAGGCGCTCCCGGTGGGCGACGCCAGCGTCGATGCGGTCATCTCGAACTGCGTCCTGAACCTTTCGGCCGACCGTCCGGGCGTCCTGCGCGAGGTGATGCGCACGCTCAGGCCCGGCGGTCGGGTCATGATCTCGGACCTGGTGTCGGACCAGCCCATGCCCCACTTCATCGCGAACTCGAAGGAGTCGCTGGTGGGCTGCCTTCCGGTCGGCGTCGAAGAGTACCGGGCCGACCTGGCCGCCGCCGGCTTCACCGAGATCAGCGTCGAGAGGCGTCAGCGCTATCCCGCCGAACACGTCCTGGCCGATCCGCGGGTTCAGGAGGTCATCCGGCGCGAACCGGGGCGCGAGGCCGATGTGCGCGCCTTCGTCGACTCGATTTGCAGCGGGGTGATCGAGGCGGTGAAGCCGGACGCAGGATGATGATGAGACTGGCCGGCAAGGTCGGGTGGGCGGCAATGACCGCAGCCTCGGCGCTGGTTGCGGGACTGGCCCTGGTGGCCTTCCCAGCGCCGGTGGCTTCCCAGCAGCGCGGGGACGAAGCGGACGCAGTGGGCAGCCCCGCGCAAATGCAGGAGATCGTCGAGGGCGTCCAGACGCCGAACCGCCAGGGGTTGGACGTGCTGACGCTCGAAGAGGTCATGGAGCGGTTCGGCGTGCCCGGCATCAGCGTGGCCGTCATCCACGACTTCGACGTGCACTGGGCGAAGGGCTACGGCGTCGCGGACGTGGAGACGGGCGCCGCGGTCGATGTCGAGACGCTCTTCCAGGCCGCGTCGATCAGCAAGCCCGTGACGGCCATGGCGGCGATGGTGGCCGTGCAGGAGGGCCGCTTCGCGCTCGACGACGACGTCAACACGATCCTCCGGTCCTGGCAGCTGCCCGGCAACGGCTTCACGGACCTGCGGCCGGTCACGCCGCGCCTGCTCTTCAGCCACACCGCCGGGCTCGGCGACGGGCACGGCTTCCCCGGCTACGACCCCGGGACGCCCCGTCCGACCGCGGTGCAGATCCTGGACGGCGAGGAACCGTCCAACGTCGAGGCCGTGACGATGGTGCGGTCCCCGCTCGCGGGCATGCACTACTCCGGCGGGGGCACCACGATCATGCAGCTCGCACTCACGGACGTGTACGGCGAGCCCTTCGCGGACCTCATGCGGAAGACCGTGCTCGAACCCGTCGGCATGACCACCAGCACCTTCGAGCAGCCGCTTCCGCCGGACCGCGATGCCAACGCCGCCCGCGCGCACGGCAACGGTCGCGCGATGGGCGACGCCAAGTGGCATGTCTACTCGGCAATGGCGGCGGCAGGGCTCTGGACCAACGCCCGCGACCTCGCGCGCTTCGCCATCGAGGTGCAAAGGGCCGCGCGCGGCGACCCGGATCGCGTCATCACCGCCGCCTCGGCCGCCGAAATGCTCAGTCCGGTCGGCGTGGGCGACTTCGCCGTGGGGTTCAGCATCGCCCGGCAGGGCCAGGGCTGGTACTTCAGCCATTCGGGCGGCAACTGGGGCTTCACCTGCTTCCTCATCGCCCACAAGGCGAAGGGCTACGGCGCCGCCGTCATGACCAACGCCTCGGGTGGCGGCCAGGTCTTTCGCGAAGTGGTCGAGCGCATTCAGCGCGCGTACGGCTGGGACTCGCTGGACAAGCCGGTGTTGAGGTAGCTGGGGGTCGTGGGCGTGCTTCGGTCCGTGCGGACCGCGCTCCGATCTGTTGCGATCCAAAGGGGAATGTCGGCATCTTGGAGTCCGCTACCGCTTGGCCAATGGCCAGCGTCTCCCCGTCACGCCTTGGACCGTTCGCAATGCTGATTCAACGACTGGACGCCCGAGGGCTGCTCTCGTTCGGGCCACAGGGAATCGACCTGGGTCTGCGACCGCTGAACGTCCTGATTGGACCCAACGGGTCCGGCAAGTCCAATCTGTTGGAGAGCATCACGCTCCTGAAGGCAGCTCCACGGGATCTTGCCGGAGCCATTTTGCGGGGCGGCAACGCGGTGCGCGACTGGATTTGGAGTGGGGAGCCGGCGGTGGCCGGGGCGGCCATCGAGGCCATACTGGAGAACCCGGAAGGCCGCCAGAACCTGCGTTTCGATCTGAGGTTCACCGAGCGCGGGCAGCGCTTCGAGGTTACCGAGGAGCGAATAACGAATGAGCATGCATACGAAGGGTTCTCCAGTCCCTACATCTACTACGAGAACGCGGCCGGCCGGGCGACGCTCAACTATCGCGACACCTCCGGCTCGGATTCGCAGCGCCATCTGCGGATTGAGAGCGTCGACAGGGAGCAATCGATTCTGGCCCAGCGTAGGGATCCGGACCACTATCCCGTTCTGACCTACCTTGCGGAAACGCTGGACCGCATCCGCTTCTACCGAGAATGGGAGTTCGGACGGGACACCGTGCTGCGAACGCCGCAGAAGACCGACCGGCCCAACGACTTTCTCCGCGAGGACGGGAAGAACCTGGGGCTCGTATTGAACAATCTGCGCCGGTCACCGAAGGTCAAGAGCCGGCTCCTAGAGGCCCTGCGCAGGTTGTATGACGGGATCACGGACTTCGAAGTCATCATCGAGGGCAATACCGTTCAGGTGTGCCTCTATGAAGGGGAGATCGAGGTCCCCGCGACGCGGCTGTCCGATGGAACTTTGCGCTACCTCTGTCTCCTCGCCATCCTGTGTCACCCGAATCCGCCTCCCCTGGTGTGCATCGAGGAACCGGAGCTGGGTCTCCACCCGGACGTGCTGCCGACACTGACCGAATTGCTCCTGGAAGCTTCCGAGCGAGGCCAGTTGATCGTGACGACACATTCGGAAGTGCTGGTCGACGCGCTGACACATCAGCCAGAGTGTGTCGTGATCTGTGAGAAGCACCAGGGGCAGACGAGGATGCGCCGCCTGAAGGCGGATGAACTGGCGGAATGGCTCAAGCGCCATGGTCTCGGAGAGCTCTGGCTCAGTGGCGAGATCGGGGGCAACCGCTGGTGACGGTCAAGATCTATGTGGAGGGTGGTGGAGACGCCAACGCCCTCAGGCGAGACTGTCGGCTTGGGTTTCGGGAATTCTTCCTGAAAGCCGGTTTGGAGGGTCGGATGCCACGAATCGTCGCGTGTGGCTCACGGGACAGCGCCTTTGACCGTTTCCGTACGGCAGTACGGGGCAAGAGCGGCAACCAGTTCGTCATGCTCCTGGTGGACAGTGAAGAAGGCGTCGCCGAGTCCGATGGGCCGTGGCAGCATGTGCGAAGGCGGGACAACTGGACCCAGCCCGCAAGCGCGGCGGACGACAGCCTGTGCCTGATGGTCCAGTGCATGGAAGCTTGGTTCGTCGCGGACCGCGAGTGCCTGAGGGCCTACTGTGGCCCGGGCTTCAACGCGGGAAGACTGCCGGGTACCCGTGAGGTCGAGAGAATCGCGAAGGCCGACCTCTACGCGGCGTTGGATGGCGCGACGCGGAACTGCAACAAGGGGACGTACACGAGGAACAAGGGGCGGCACTCGTTCCGCATTCTGGCTACGGTCGATCCTGACAAGGTGGCTGCGGCGTCTCCACACGCTAGGCGGCTGTTGCAGACGCTGCGCGAGGTGTCGTAAACAATCGGATCCCGCTACCGCCCGGCCTTGTCCCTGCTCCTGATCCTAGCCGCGACTGGCTTGGTGGTCGTGCCCCCGTCCCGAGGCATCGCACAGCCCACTCCGGCCACGCCCGAAGAGGTCGCCCAGCGCTTCTTCAACGGGCTGAGCAGGCTCAGGTGGGGGGCGGTGTCGGCCCAGCTCCACACTGGCGCGCTCGACGAATTCCACCTCATCTCGCGGCAGCTCGTGGAGAGCCTTCGGGGCGACAGCATACTCATCCAGCTCTACGACGCGACGCGCGAGGAATGGGAGGGGTGGTCGGGGCGGGAGGTGTTCGAGCGCTCGATGTCGGGGCTGACGCGATACGCGCGCGGGCTCATGGAGTCGCAGGTCATGACCGACTTTCGGGTGCTGGGCACGGTGCCCGAGGGCGACACGATCCGGCACGTCGTGTACCGGGAGACGACCGACCACATGGGCACGGTCATCGACGCGGCGCCGACGACGACCCTCGTGCTGGAGGAGGGGAGGTGGCGGGTGCGCGAGAACGCGGAGCTCGCTGTGCTCAGGGTTGCGCTGCGCGGGATCCCGATCGGGCGATGATGCGGTCATGGCGGGGCTCCGTCGCCGCGCCAGGGGCCGCGCATGGACCGTACCTGTGCCGCGCCGCTGTTCCGACGCCGCTCGTCGCGATACCTTGAACCGGCTCCGGGCCAACGGCCCGCCAGCGCCACGACAACGAACCACAGTACCACTCGCAAACCCGAGAGAGAGCCCTGCATGAACAGGATTCCGGCCCTCGCCGGCATCGCCGCCGCAATCGCCATCGCAGCTGCCAGCGCCCTGACGCTGCCCACCCCGGCCACCGCCCAGGACGGCACCCCCCGCTTCGACAACGACCTCTTCGGCAGCCTCGGCTACCGCTACGTCGGCCCGTCGCGGGGCGGTCGCGTCACGGCGGTCGCGGGACACGTCGACCAGCCGTCCACCTTCTACATGGGTGCGACCGGCGGCGGGGTGTGGAAGACCACCGACTACGGCCACGTCTGGCGCAACATCTCGGACGGCTACATCGGCACCGGCTCGATCGGCGCGATCCGCGTGGCCGAGTCCGACCCGAACGTCGTCTACGTCTCGACGGGATCGGACGGGCTGCGCAGCAACGTGATCATCGGCGATGGCGTCTACAAGTCCACCGACGCCGGGGCCACCTGGAACCACGTGGGGCTGGAGGGAACCGGGAACAGCGGGGCCATCCTCATCCACCCCGACGACTCCGAGCTGGTGTACGTCGCGGCCATCGGCAACCCCTTCGCGCCGAACCCCGAACGGGGCGTCTATCGCAGCCGCGACGGGGGCGCCAACTGGGAGAACGTGCTCTTCGTCTCGGACAGCACCGGCGCGGTCGACCTGGAGTTCGCGCCCGACGACCCGACCACCATCTACGCGAGCATGTGGCAGGCCGAGCGCAAGCCCTGGACGATCATCTCGGGCGGCATGCAGGGCGGCGTCTTCATTTCGCGCGACGGCGGCGACAGTTGGGACCGGGCGACCGACGGGCTGCCCACCGGCCTGCGCGGCAAGTCCGACCTCGCGGTCAGCGCCGCCGACCCCGACCGCGTCTACGCGCTCTTCGAGGCGCCGGCCGACACCGGGGGCGTGTACCGCTCCGACGACCGGGGCGCCACCTGGCGTCAGATCACCGACTTCCAGCCGATCCGCAACCGGCCCTTCTACTACAACAACCTGGACGCGCATCCGACCGATCCCGACATCCTGTGGGGGATGGCCGAGGGTCACTGGATGTCGACCGACGGCGGCGAGAGCTGGGTGCCGCAGCGGACCCCGCACGGCGACAACCACGACATGTGGATCAATCCGGCCAACCCCGACATCTTGATCCAGTCCAACGACGGCGGCGCCAACGTCTCTCTCGACGGCGGCAACACATGGTCCACCCAGTACAACCAGCCGACCGCCGAGCTCTACCAGGTGGACGTCTCGGACGACTTCCCGTATCGCCTCTACGCGGGCCAGCAGGACAACTCGACGATCTCGGTGCCCAGCCTGCCCGAGCGCTCGGAGCCCGGCGGCTCGCAGTCGGCGTGGGAGGCGCACGGGGGCTGCGAGACCGGCCCGGTGGTGCCCAAGCCCGGCGATCCTGACATCGTGTATGCCAACTGCAAGGGCCGGTTCGGGCTGTACAACCGCCGCACGGGTCAGGAGGCGCAGTACTACGTCGGCTTCGGCAATCTCTACGGGCACAACCCGCGCGACCTGGAGTACCGATTCCAGCGCGTGGTGCCGATCCACGTCTCGCCGCACGATCCCAACAAGGTCTACCACGGTTCGCAGTTCGTCCACGTCACCACCAACGGCGGCCAGCTCTGGGAGACCATTTCACCCGACCTGACCGCCTTCACCCCCGAGACCCAGGTCGTCTCGGGCACGCCGATCACCATCGACGTCACCGGCGAGGAGCACTTCTCGGTCCTCTACGACATCCAGGAGTCGGTGCTGGAGCCGGGCGTCATCTGGGCGGGGGCCAACGACGGTCCCGTGCACATCACGCGCGACGGCGGCCGTAACTGGACGGACGTGACACCCCCGGGCGTGGGACCCTACGGGCGCGTCCAGACGATCGAGGTGTCGCATCACGACCCCGCCAAGGCCTACGTGGCCATCCTCCGCTATCAGATGGGCGACTTCACCCCGCACACCTACCGTACCGACGACTACGGCGAGAGCTGGACACGGATCACCACGGGTGACAACGGCGTGCCGAATCACCACCCCGTGCGCGTCGTGCGCGAGGATCCCGACCGCGAGGGGCTCCTCTACCTCGGCACCGAGTTCGGAATGTTCGTCTCGTTCGACGACGGCGGGGCCTGGCAGTCCTTCCAGATGAACCTTCCGGCGACGCCCATCACCGACATGAAGGTCGTTCACGGCGATCTGGTTTTGTCGACAATGGGTCGGGGATTCTGGATCATGGACAACCTCACGCCGCTGCACGAACTCAGCGACCGTGTAGCCGGCGCGGACGCTCACCTTTTCGAGGTGCGGGACGCGCACAGGTTGCGCTACGGCGGTGGCTTCGGCGGCTTCGGCGGACGGCTTCCGCACGAGCCCGAGTACCCCCAGGCCGGCGCCAACATCGACTACATGCTGGCCGAGGCGGCGCGGGGACCGGTCACGCTCGACATCGTGGCATCGAGCGGCGAGGTCGTGCGCTCATTCTCGAGCGAGAGCCCCGGCGAGTACACCGTTCCGGCCGAGCCCGGCATGCGCGAATGGCGGCTGGAGCAGTTCGGCACGCCCCGCCTGCCCTCGGACGCCGGCACCCACCGCTTCACCTGGGACCTGACGTATCCGGGGCCGTGGGACGCGAACCCGGCGCGGGCCGGGCGCGGCGGACCGATGGTGCCGCCCGGGACGTACACGGCGCGCCTGACGGCCGGCGACTGGAGCGCGAGCCGCACCTTCGAGGTCATGCTCGACCCGCGCGTCGTGGCCGAGGGGATCGGCGAGGAGGTCGTGCGGCGACAGGTGGAGCTGGCCCTGCAGGCACGCGACGCGCTGAGCGAGGGACGGCTCGCGGTGCACCGCATCAACGAGGCGCGCCAACGCGGCGGCGGCAACCTGGCCGCCGAGATCGAGGCGATCGAGCGCGAGCTGGTCACCGCGCCGATCCGTTACTCGCGCCCCATGCTGGTCGACCAGCTCCAGTACCTGTACAGCAACCTCACCCGCGCCGACCAGGAGCCCGGCCAGGACGCGATCGTGCGCTACGACCAGCTCAACACGGCCCTGGAGGAGCACGTGTCGCGGCTGGAGCGGCTGCTGCGCGCCAACATCTCGGAGTAGGGCCATGGATCTGGGACTTGCCGGGAAGGTCGCGGTCGTCACCGGCGGCAGCCGCGGGCTCGGGTTCTACAGCGCGCGGGCGATGGCCGCCGAAGGTGCGCGGCTGGCGATCTGCGCGCGTGGGGAGGCGGGGCTGGCGAAGGCCGCCGAGACGCTGCGGGCTGATGGGGCCGCTGAGGTGCTGACCGTGGCGTGCGACATCGCCGAAGAGGGCGGCGCGGCGACGCTGATCGAGGCCGTGCGGGAGCGCTACGGCACCGTGGACGTGCTGGTCAACAACGTGGGCGGCAACCGCCGGGGCCGCTTCGAGGAGACGAGCGACCAGGACTGGCTGGACATCATCCAGCTGAACGTGCTGTCGGGGTTTCGGGCGGCGCGGCTGGCGATCCCGCTGATGCGCGAGGCCGGTGGCGGCTCGATCGTCTTCGTGTCGTCGGTCTTCGGGCGCGAGAAGGGCGGGCCGGGGCTGTCCATCTACAACACGACCAAGTCGGCGCTGATCTCGGCGGCCGGAATCATGGCGCTGGAGCTGGCGAAGGACGGCATCCGCGTGAACTGCGTGGCGCCGGGATCGATCCAGTTCCCGGGCGGAAGCTGGGACAAGCGCGTGAAGGCCGACCCGGACGGGATGCGGACGTTCGTGCGGGAGAACCTGCCGCTCGGGCGGTTCGGGAAGGGGGAGGAGGTGGGGGACGTGGTGGCGTTTCTGGCGTCGGAGCGGGCCGGGTTGATCACGGGGGCGTGCGTGGCGGTGGACGGGGCGCAGGGGAGGTCGCTGGTGTGAAGTGGTTGCGGGGGGCTGGAGCGGGACGTACCGTGACTTGAGTTACGATTCGGGGATTCCAAACAAGTGGAGCGGAGGGTCCATGACCGGAAGGACCGAGACAATGGCTCCTGACGCGCAAATCCGGTATTCGCGCGTGGCGGACCAAGGTTGTCAGCGGTTCATGCGTGGCCAATCGCCCCCCCCCCCCCCCCCCCCCCCCCCCCAATTATATATCGCCGTATCTTATTGTACAACAACAACTTACGGCGTATGTAGGCACAAAACACGGGATTGGGGTCGAGCCCGTACCCCGTCCTTTCCTGCTCTCGGCGATAGGACTGGGCCATACACGCTGTCGGTTCATTAGCGTATGACCTCGCTACGGAACCGGCAGGCTGGTGAAAGCCTGGGTGGCAGCAACTCTGGCCACCGGCTGCGGCGACGAGGCCACCGAACCAGCGTCATCGTTGCCGACTTCCATCACGGTTCTACCAGCCACGGCCACATTGCAGTCGTTGGGGGAGACCGTCCAGCTGGTCGCGACCGTCCAGGACCAGAACGGGCAGATGATGTCGGGTGCCACGGTCACGTGGGCAAGCGGCGATCCGTTGGTGGCGACCGTGGACGCATCGGGCTTGGTGACGGCGGTAGCGAACGGGACAGCGAGCGTGACGGGCACTGCCGGTTCGGCGTCGGGCTCCGCGACGGTGACCGTCGATCAGGTCCTCGCTGCGGTGGTGGTCGAGCCTGCGAACGACACGCTGCTGGCGTTCGGCGACACGCTGCGGCTGTCGGCCGAGGCGGTCGACGCGAACGGGCATGCGGTCGCGGGTGCGAAGTTCGCGTGGGCGAGCGAGGACGAGCTGGTGGCGACGGTGGATGCTAGGGGTTTGGTGACGGCGGTGGGCAGCGGCTCAGCGACGGTGAGGGCCACTGCGGGCACGGTTGCCGGAACCGCCACGGTGACGGTCGACCAGGTTCCTGTGGGCGTTGTCGTTGAGCCGGACTCGGTGGCCTTCGACGCGATTGGCGACACGGCGCGAGTGGCCGCGACGTTCGTCGATGCCAACACCTACGAGATCGCGGCACCCGAAGTGGAGTGGGCAAGTGCGGACGCGTCGGTGGCTACCGTGGATGCGTCAGGGCTGGTGACGGCAGTGGGGAACGGAACGGCGACCGTTACGGTGGAGGCGGGCTCCGTGTCTGGAACATCGGCGGTCACAGTTGAGCAGGCAATCGCCACCGTGTCGGTGACGCCCGCGACAGCTGAACTCCGCAGACTGCGTGAAACGGTACAGTTGACCGCCGAGGTCCGCGACCGGCGTGGGAGGACCATTGCCTCTGCCACCGTGGAGTGGAGAACCGAGGACCAACGCATAGCCACCGTGGACTCCACGGGATTGGTAACGGCGAGGAGTAGCGGGTCGACGACGATCACGGCGACCGCAGGCTCCGCCTCGGGAAGTGCCACTGTGCTGGTTGCCGACCTGCGACGTGTCACGGTGGCTTCCGTGCCGACCAACGGAGGAACATCGCTCGGCTCGGGCAGGTGGTTCGTGTTCCCGGGACAGGCCGCCACGACCACTCTGGCGGCGGAAGCGAACGCGGGATACGACTTTGATCGTTGGACTACGGAGAATGGCAGGACCCTGTCCACCGACCCGGTCCACGTCATGGACGTCTTGGACGATCATGCGGTCAAGGCCCGTTTCTCCGTGAATCAGGAGCGAGGGAAGTGGACACCCGGCGGCACCTACACCTGGTACGAATTCCCGCCGGGTAACTACGGGGTCGACAGCATATCGTGGACTTTCCTGCCCGTGACCGATCCGCCTCCGAGCCTTCGCAACAAGGGGCTGTTGCACTACTACGCGATGAACTTCGGTGTAACCAATTCCGTCAATGGGTTCGGACGCGGCTACGCAGGCCTGCAGTCCAACGCCTACATGCACGGAAGGCAGTGGGGCAAGGCCATCAACTTCTCGATCTGGCGGTCGAACGGCGGGCGAACCGATGGCCAACTGGAGCAGGACAACTTCGAGTGCTTCTGCTATCGGATCATGTACGAGTTCCCGTGGGTGGAGGGACGGGCGTACCGGTTCGTCCTCAAGCAGGGACCTAGCGGAACCGATTCCGACGGCAAGTGGTGGGGACTCTGGGTGACGGATCTCACCACTGATCGCCAGACCTTCGTCGGAGAACAGCGAGTGCCGACCACCATCCAGGGCCGCCCTTCCAGAACCCTTTCCCCCAGGGGCATTCACGTGTTCGGCGAAGACCTGTACTGGTGGCGGGCGTTACCGGGGACCGAGCCGTACGTCTGCAGCGATTTCGACCCTTCCTCACTGGCAATTCTGGACGTAAGGGCCGGCTCACGAGAGCCGACGGGTGTCACGAACATCACGAACAGTGGCAACACATTCAAATATCCCAATGGGTACGTGACGGTGGGTTGTCACGTGACGATTACGGAAGGTGGAAACGGCAACGTCCAGCACAATCTCGGATTCTGGCCGGAGCCACCAGTCAACGTCACCGGAGGGTCATTTCCGAGGCGAGAATGAGCGCTGAGCGACACGAGTCGTCCCTTCTCAACAGGAGCCATCCACGCATGACAGACCGGCGTCCACAGACCCCCTTCCGTCTGTTCACTTCGGCAGCCGCCTTCACCGTGATCGCGCTCCCGGTCGCAGCCTGGGCTCTCGTATCCGCGTGCGGCGACGGAGCCGTGGCACCGCCGACCCCCGATCCGGCGCGGCCAACGACGATCACGATTTCGCCCGCCTCGGCGACGCTCCAGTCGCTGGGCGAGACCGTCCGGCTGGCCGCGACCGTGCAGGACCAGAACGGGCAGACGATGTCGGATGCCGCAGTCGCGTGGGCGAGCGGCGATCCGTCGGTGGCGACCGTGGACGCCTCGGGCCTGGTGACGGCGGTGGCGAATGGGTCCACGACCGTGACGGCAAGCACCGGCGCGATTTCCGCGACCGTCGGAGTGACTGTGGAGCAGCGGCCAGCGAGCGTCGACGTTGGCCCCGCCACCAGCACGCTCGCATCTGTTGGCGATACGGTTCGGCTGTCCGCCCAAGTCCTGGACGCCAAGCTGAACCCGGTGGGGGCAGTGGAGGGCGTGACGTGGTCCTCGGACGACCCGTCGGTGGCAACCGTGGACGCGGACGGCCTGGTCACCGCAGTGGAAAACGGTTCGGCGAGCGTGACGGCCTCGTTCGAGGACTTCAGCGCGACGGCCACCGTTGCTGTCGCTGACGTAGAGCGATTGCTGGGAGACAGGCCGGGCATCGCGGCCGGCATGGTCTGGCTTGGCACGGACAATCAGTCGAGACCGTACGCCGACTGGCCTCAGCCGATGAAAAAGAAGCTCGTCCTGGCCGTCAGCCAGTTGGTCGGCGAGGGGACGGGGCTGCCCGATGTGATGGACAATCAGGCCGCCGATTTCCTCGCAGACGATGCGCGCCCCGTCACGGTGTTTTCCGAAAAGGACGCCGAAGACATCTACGTGGCGAATGTCGCGCAGTCGCTGATTCTCGAGGCAACAGAAACGCTGCCTTGGTCACTCGATGACCTTTCGGACAGCGAGATGGAGCTGCTCCTCGGGTGGCGCGGTTTCTTCCTTGGCTACAGTTCCCCCGAGTCTCAACACCGGTCTGTCCCGCCCGAGGTCACTGGCTACTTCCACCGCCACGGTGCATCCCCCGCGCCTCCTGAACTCGTCCGCGAGTTTGTTCTGGACAATGGCCTCGTCGGCAATAGCCGTTACGAGACGATCATCAGCGTCATCGAGTGGGCCCGGCAACATCTGACGCACTTCTGTGGCCGCAGCACCGCCCGAAACTACGAGGATCACTGGGGTTACCGGGGGATTCCGCCATTGGCGCGCATGTTCGTAGGGACGACCCGTTTCGGGAACCCCGACTGCCCATCAAGCAAAACCGCCCGTTTTACGGCGGGGTGCGGCGGCACGACCTGGTTCTTCATACATGTGCTGAGAGCGGTCAACATCCCCGTCGAGGACGTCGACATGCCCGATTCGGGGCACGCTACCCCGGGCTTCCCCTCCGAGGGATTGTACTTGTCCCACGGAGACGACCCGTATGGCAAGGGAGGCTGGTATTCGCCGCCGTTCCCCGAGCCGTATCCCTCGACCGAGATTCCGATCTCGGAGGCGACGTTCAACGACTGGTTCAGCCCATCCAACTCCCGCCGGGAGAACGACGAAAACGTTGGGAGGAGAGAAACCGAGCTAATCGTCGAATACCTGCCGCAGTACCTGCTGCATATCCGATGTGGGGATCGTGCCAGGGGGGTGTCCAAGGAATCCAGCGACGTATACAGGCCCGGAAGCATGGGGATAGGCCGATACTGGACCATCGCCGAACTCGACGCCATGCGCTTCTGGGAGCGGATGGATGCCAAGATCGAGCGGTACGGGGGTTGTCCGATACCGCACCCGACGCGCGGGGGATGAGATGTCCCGTGCTTCCCTCGCGACCAGGTCGATGGATCGGCGGGACCAGCCGCTGGTCAGGGTCTTGAAGTGCTACACAGTCGCGATATGCCGAACCTTCAACTTGGAGGCTGCAATGCCAACGATCTCAAGAAACCCTGCTGCCTCAACTAATGCCACCATCGAGGGAAGTAAACGGTTTTCGGGTCTGGATTGGTTGAAGTTTGTCAGTCGCGGGTGGTCGTCGGCACGGACTCTTCCGGCTCTCGCAATGATCGCGCCCCTTGCGATGGCGACTTGCAGCCGAGAGCCAGCATGGGAGTTCTCCATTGAATCGGCCCTCGAGATCGTCGATTCGCTTGAGAGCAAGGATCCACGAGTGACGCTCTCCGAGAATCCAGACGAGTGCCGGTCGGTACCCGACTCCGGGTCTGCCACCGTGGCAACGGGAGTTTCCCAATACGTTGCCAGCTATCTGACTCGGGAGGACCTCGGCTTCAAGTGTGCGGCCCGCCTTGTGACCCACGCGACCGAGAGATCGGGAACCATCAGCATCGACGAGGCGACGGAGCTGGTGGCTTGGCACAATGGTAACGACCCTGCGGGCGGCACGGTGTTTGCACGGCTCTTCTATGAACAGCGGGCCGACGACACCGCCAACTTGGAGACGTTGTGGCCCGTCGCGGTAGGCCTCGAAGGCCTCCGGAGCGTTCTGGAATCGGCCGACACCACCACCGACATCGTCATTACGGTGTCCGACATCTCGCTGTGGAGCGCGCCTGATCCGAGCTCCCTCACCGACTCCGCCCAAACCAGCGAACACGATCCGTACTTCACCAACCTCGGCGTGAGCGGCGATGACGGACCGGTGCTTCCCGCGACCCTTGTGTCGGCACCGGGCTGGATGCTGAGGTCGAGTCCCTATCCCATCGGAGACGGCGCATCCTTCCTTTTTGGTCGCCATGAACCTCCCACGGCTACGACGATGGCGACGGAGGCCACAGTCCCAACTGCGGGAGCAGGTATAGACTACTTGCCCGTGTCGTCGCCGTTCTTGGCAAGCGACTTCCAGCCCATTGCCCTAGTGAACGACAGCGCACTGCTTAAACGCGGCACGGACTTTGCTAGGGAGCTAGGTGCCGCAGTACAAGCAAGGCCTGTTACCTATGCTTCAACATTGAACAAGTCCATCCTCATGAGTGTCATTCAGACGCTTCTCCCATTCATCCTTCTCGGGCTGGCAATTCGCGCAACAGCCGACGCGGCACGTGGTCGCCGCAATCGTATCCAAGGTGAATTGAAGACGATCCAGGGTTTCCCACCTAGAGACGATCCACATGGGCCCAAGGAGAGCTTGTTCAACTACTCCAAGAGCCATGAGTCCATACACCTGTGGGCCGCACGAATCGAGGAGACGGCAGGGAAGTTGACCGGGGCAGAGTCCTCGCTCGCGCAGACGATTGACGACGCTACCGAGGCGAGACGCCCAGATACCCTCCTTGCGAACCTGAAAGAACTTGAGCGTCTCGTCATTCCTCCCAGCGTCGAGCCACCGACCACCGATGGCCGTTTGCCAGACCCTGTGCGGTTGCCTTGGGCACCAAAGTGGATCAGGAGGCCGTTGGCATGGATCTTGGTGACGTTTGGCCGCTCGCCCCAAAATGCATCATCCGATGGTGACCCTAACGGTATCACTGAACAACAGGAGGGAATACTTAGTTCAATCAACGAAGGACGAGGGCGGATCGAAGACTGGGAACAGGCCGCGCAAAAACTCAGTGTCCTAGTTGCTAGCCAGTCAGTCAACACCCAATTGCGTACACTGACGATGCTGGCTAGCCGTCTACACAAATCACTGGCGAAAACAGATGAATTGACCGAAAAGGTGGCGACCTGGTGGATTGAGGCCAAGGGTCCGCTTGGGCAGTTTGTGCGAGGTTATGCCGCTGGCGAGATGGCCGAGTCGGAATTAGAAGACATCCGAAGGAAATCAATCGAAGTGAATAAGAAACTTGACAAAGTGCAATCTTTGTTGCCTTCCGATTTGGACGAAGATGTGAATAGAGTCTTTAAGGCGATCGATGCACTAGACAAGATAGTGCAAACAGCGACCCAATACTTGAACGACCTTAGTCAATGGGCGCACATTTACGACGGACTCGGCAATCTGGAAGAGGCAATACGACGCCTGAATAGGGCAGGCACGTTCGGAGAAGCGGCAGGGTTGAAAGAAAAGATCGAAACCACTTGCAAAATGCTACGCAATTCAATGGACGCGGGTCGTGGTGAGGCTGACGATCTTGTGACAGTTAGGAATGCAGTGGGAGTGATCCGGGGTGCGATCCCGAACCACAACGAAAGGCAACATCTCGAGCAGCTTGGTGGGAAGATCGAGGCAGCCATGCAAGCGATCAAGGAGGCCGATGGACGGATCGATGCAGAGTTCAAGAAGGCTTGCCGACAGGCTTTCCTGAAGATGCGCAAGCAGAAGCTCGAAGACGCGATGAGGAAGAAGGTAGATCGGATCCTGCAGGGAACGCCGCAGAGACTCGGCCAGATCGTCATTCGGAAGGGTTCGGTGATACCTGTGCTGGTTGGCGTGGTGGCGACAACGATGACGGCAGTTGCTGGTTGGCAGCTGCTTGGTGCCGGGAAACAGGTGCCGGCACTGATAGTCCTGGCTGCTACATTTGCGGCACTGTTGTTGGTTGGACGGTGCGTAGCGTTCTCGGGAGGGAAATGGATCGCTAAATCAAAAGGGTTGCCGGAGCACGGATCGCGAATCCAGACTAGGCGACGTAGCATGCAACTGTGGTTTGTTGGAGGTTGTGGTCTTGTGACATACGGGGCACTCAAGTCCTTCGAGCGAGCGGGTTCGGCGGCAGGATTGGATGGAATAGGTTTTCATGGTACAATCGAGATGTTCTCGATGTTTGCTACAGTATTGGCCGCTTGTAGTGTGCGCGATGGTGTACAATGGGAGCCGGAAGGGCGTAACACGACGCTGTGTTTGGAGTGCGATGATGAGACCGAGCGGGATAGGTGGAAGGCATGTGGTGGTGATGCTTGTGAGCTATGCGGTTGTGGCAACCGCTGCGTCAGATGCCTGGAGAACGAGGCTATGGAAGGCGAGCCACCCAGCAAAGGTAATGGACGGACATTGTGGAGTTTCTTGGCCCTAGTGTATATGCTAGCTGTTGCGCTATTTGTTTGGTGTGGATGGCTAGCTAGCGTTGGCGTTGGGAGTGGAACGGGCTGGTCTGAGTTCGAGTTGGAGGTGATCAAACTGGTGGCTCCAGGAGTGTTGCTGGTGCCGCTGGGATTTGTGGTTGACGTGTTGTTGCGGGGTCAGGGCACAACTGTCAATACGAAGCGGAGGCCCGGACCACCTGAGCTGGAGGCCGGGCAAAGCGATGCTGGGTCAAGGAGTAGGGGATCGTGATGAACATCTGGCAAGGGCTTGGAGCAATCGTGGTGATCGTCGTTGTGACTTTGCTTCCCGGGAGCGCGTGGGAGCAGGCGGAGGGGGCTACGGAACCGGCGGAAGGGCCGGAACCCGACGTTGGCGATGCCGTGGCCGTTGAGGACTCGGTGACGCGCACCGATGTGCTGACTTGGGATGATCGAGGCAAGGACAGGCGGGGTGTCGTGGTCACCCTGACCATTCCACGTGGGAGGAGCCTCGTCGCAATCGAACCCATTGAAGCCGATTCAGGGTTGGGAGGTGAGGTGCTTGAGTTCGTCCGCATCAACTCTACCCTAGTGCTCGATCCTTCAAAGCTGCGTCGAATCCGTTTCAGGGCAGTGGATGGGGGTGAATCGAAGGTCACCATATCGGTGCGGCTCAAGCGGTGTGCGCCACTGCGGCTCGCGGTCCGGGAGTATGTGGGCGACATCGGTATTCGCCGGGTGCTGGAGCAGGACCATGACTTTCCGAACTGCTGTCCCACCTCACTGGCGGCTGCTCCCACCGCTGAGGATGCACAGGCCACACGATCTGATCGCGATAGGTGGGGCTCATGAGTCGCAGCGGAACCATCGGGCTGGTGAAGGCCTGGTTGATGGTGGCATTGGCTACCGGCTGCGGCGACGGCGCGGTCGAGCCGGTTCCGCCCCCAGCTCCAGTGCCAACCACGATCACTATCTCCCCCGCTTCGGCGACGCTTCAGTCGCTGGGGGAGACCGTCCGGCTGGCCGCGACCGTACAGGACCAGAACGGGCAGACGATGTCGGGTGCCACGGTCGCATGGGCGAGCAGCGACCCGTCGGTGGCGACCGTGGACGCATCGGGCTTGGTGACGGCGGTGGCAAATGGAAACGCGATGGTCACGGCCACTGCCGGTTCGGCATCGGGCTCAGCTGCGGTGACCGTCGATCAGGTGCTGGCTGCGGTGGTGGTCGAGCCCGCGACGGACACGCTGCTCGCGTTCGGCGACACGCTCCGCCTTTCGGCCGAGGCCGTCGACGCCAACGGGCACGCGGTCGCCAGCGCGGAAATTGCGTGGGCGTCGGGCGACACTCTCGTGGCCGTCGTGGACCAGCAGGGCCTCGTGACGGGGGTCTCCCCAGGCGAGGCGGAGGTGACTGCCAGCTCGGCGGAAGTGACGGGACAAGCGCACCTCGCGGTGCTGGCTCCGGCACCGACAACGCTCGCGATCAGCCCGGACACGGTCGGGTTCGACGCCCTTGGGCAGACCGCACGGCTCGTGGCGGAGGTGCGCGACCAGGCCGGACGCGCAATGGAAGGCGTGACGGTCTCGTGGTCGAGCGGCGACACGACGGTCGCACTGGTGGATTCGACGGGTCTGGTGACGGCTGCGGGCACGGGGACGACGACGATCGCCGCAAAGGCGGACTCGGCATCCGGCGATGCTGCGGTCACGGTGATGCAGTTGGCGGGCTCGGTTGTGCTGTCGCCGTCAACGGACACGATCTCTCCCGGCGACACCCTGCGGCTGGGAGCGGATGCGTTCGACGGGAACGGTCATGTGATTGAGACGACGGAGTTCGACTGGTCGTCGAGCGATGTCTCCGTGGTGCGGGTCGACGCCTACGGGCTGGCGACAGGCGTGGCCGAGGGGCGGGCGACGGTCACGGCGGTCGCAGGAGATGTGCATGGGACGGCCGAGATCACGGTCGAAAACCCCGACCGAGCGGCGCTGGTGGCGTTGTACAACGCAACCGATGGTCCGAACTGGGTGAACAACGAGAATTGGCTGACGGACGCGCCGCTGGGGGAGTGGTACGGGGTGGACACGGACGCTTCCGGTCGTGTGGTGGGACTTAACCTGGGGGGCCGGTGGGACGAGGTGGCGAGACAGTGGATCCCGCACGGCTTACTTGGCCCGATTCCGCCGGAACTGGGCGATCTGGCTCGTCTGGAGCGGTTGGATCTCTCCAACAACGGCTTGTGGGGCGGGATCCCACCGGTAATCGGCGGCTTGGCGGATCTCCAAGGTCTGTATGTCCGAGGGAATGACTTGACAGGCACAATCCCGGCGAGTCTAGGCGACTTGACGAGTCTGAAGTGGTTGGATGCCCGCTACAACGCGCTGACGGGTGGGATCCCGCCAGAACTGGAAGGCCTGTCGAATCTGCGGATCCTTCGTCTCGGCTTCAACGATCTGACGGGTGCGATCCCGCCGAAACTGGGCAAGCTATCAAGTTTACAGGTACTGAACCTTAGGTACAACAGACTAACCGGCGTGATCCCTTCGGAGCTGGGCAACTTGACTAACCTTATTGAGCTGCTCTTGGACACAAACACTCTAACGGGGCCGATACCGCGAATTCTGGGCAATCTGTCAAGTCTGCGGTGGCTCTTGCTATATGACAATCAGCTCTCCGGCGCGATTCCCCGGGAGCTTGAGAAGCTGAGCCATCTGGCGTTTCTGAGCCTCTGGGGGAACGACCTCTCCGGCACGATTCCGCCGTGGCTCGCCGATCTATCGAATCTGACCTACTTGGATCTTGGAGAAAACCAGCTCTCGGGCCCGATTCCGCCGGAGCTGGGAAAGCTGAGCCATCTGACGTATCTGAGCCTCAGTTCGAACTCGCTAACGGGTACGCTGCCGCCGGAACTCGGCAATCTCTCCAAACTGAATCGGCTTGTGATCGACGACAACGACATCTCGGGCCCAGTGCCACGAACCTTCCTGAACTTGCCGCTACAAAGGTTCGGCTGGTATTGCGGTGACGCGAAACATGACGTGTGCGTGCCCGGCACATCCGAGTTCGTGGATTGGCTGGAGGGAATTGAATGGCTCGGGCGTTTCTGCAACGCATCGGATGAGGCCACGCTGTCCAACCTGTTCGACTGGACTCACGGGCGCAAGTGGACCGAGTCCGGCGGGTGGCTGGGCGGCCCTGTGCTGGAGGAGTGGCACGGTGTGCGGACCGATTCGCTGGGCCGGGTAACGGCCCTGCATCTGAGCGACAACGGCCTCGAGGGCGGCTTGGCAAGTGATCTCGCCGAGCTCGATCAGCTGACCACCCTTCGGATCGATGGCAACCCGCTGGCCGGACGGCTGCCGGTTGCCTTTACCCAGCTTGCGCTTAGCGATTTCCACTACCATGGCACCGAACTGTGCACGCCCACGGACAAGGCGTTCCAGAGCTGGCTGGCGGGAATCGAGTCGCACGAAGGCACGGGCGTCGAATGCGCGCCGCTGACGGATCGCGACGTGTTGGCGGACCTGTACAGGAGCAATGGGGGGCGAGACTGGAAGAACAACCGGAACTGGCTCGGCGATGGCCCCCTCCGTCGCTGGCAAGGAGTCGAAGTCAATGACAAGGGCCGCGTCGTAGGCTTGGACCTCTCCGAGAACGACATTTCGGGCGCGATCCCGCCGGGGCTGGGCGACTTGTCGGATTTGGGATACCTAGACCTTTCGCACAACGAACTGGCGGGTCCGATTCCGCCGGAACTGGGCGATCTGGCCAATCTGCGGATACTCGATCTCGCCTTCAACGGTCTGACGGGCGGAATACCGACAGCACTGGGCAACCTGTCGAATCTGCAACGACTTCACTTGGGCTGGAATGGCCTGACGGGCCCAATACCAGTGGAACTCGCCAACCTTGCCGATTTGGAAATGGTGAATCTGTCCGACAACGATCTGACGGGTGCTATTCCTCCAGAACTGGGCGATCTGTCTAATCTGCGGTGGTTGTACTTGGCTTCGAACGACTTTTCGGGCACGATTCCTCCAGCGCTGGGCGATCTGTCTAATCTGCGGTTGTTGGACTTGGCTGCGAACGACGTGACGGGCGCGATTCCTCCAGCGCTGGGCGATCTGTCTAATCTGCAGGTGTTGGACTTGGCTTCGAACGACGTGACGGGCGCGATTCCTCCGGAGCTGGGCGATCTGTCGAATCTGCAGCGGCTCTACCTCGGTTGGAACAGCCTGACGGGCGCGATACCTCCGAAGCTGGGCGATCTGTCTAACCTGAGGCTACTCGATTTGGCAGAGAACAATCTGGCGGGTGCGATCCCGAGGAAGTTGGGCAATCTGGCCAATCTGCAGCGCTTGCAGCTTACCCAAAACAACCTTTCCGGCCCGGTACCGCCCGAGTTTGGTGGACTGGCGAGGCTCGAACAACTGGGGTTGGCGAACAACGGCGAACTGGCGGGCACCCTGCCGGCGAGCCTCGTCCGTCTCCGCCTCGAGTCGTTCCTGACCGGGGGCACGGATCTGTGCGCACCGTCCGACCCCGCCTTCCAGGCGTGGCTGGGCACGATCCCGAAGAGGTGGATCGCCAGTTGCGGCGAGGCGAAGGCGTACCTCGCCCAGGCGGTGCAGTCGCGCACCCATCCGGTTCCGCTGGTGGCGGGCGAGAGCGCGCTGCTGCGGGTCTTTGTCACCGCCGGGGAGGCCACGAGCGAGGGCATTCCCGCCGTGCGCGCCCGTTTCTATCTGGACGGAGTCGAGCGGCATGTGGTGGAGGTCCCCGGCAAGGCCGTGCCGATTCCGACGAAGGTCGAGGAGGGCGAACTGTCGAAGTCCGCCAACGTGGAGATACCGGGCCGGATCATTGGACGGGGCCTGGAGATGGTCGTCGAGATCGACCCGGAGGGCACGCTGGATCCCCGACTCGGTGTTCCGAAGCGGATCCCGGAGACGGGTCGGCTGGCAATCGAGGTGGGGGAGATGCCCGCGCTGGACCTCACGGCGATCCCCTTCCTGTGGCGCGCCGATCCCGATTCGGCGGTAGTGGAGGCGGCGAAGGGTATGGCAGCCGACCCGGAGGGCCACGGCCTTCTGGAGGACACCCGCATCCTGCTGCCCGTCGGCGAACTCGACGTCACCGCGCACGACCCCGTGCTCAGCACCAGCAACGACGCCTTCGACCTGCTGGGTCAGACAGAGGCGCTGAGGCTCCTCGAGGGTGGAACGGGCCACTATGCGGGCATGATGTCCGGACCGCTGACCGGGGGGGTGGGCGGAGTGGCCTATGTTCCCGGTCGATCCAGCTTCTCGACGCTGCATTCCCCAACCATCGCCCACGAGCTCGGCCACAACATGGGGCTGGGGCACGCGCCGTGCGGTGTTGGGGGGGACCCGTCGTTCCCGGATCCAGCCGGCAACATCGGTGCCTGGGGGTACGATTTCCGGAACGGGCTCCTGGTACCACCGCACCGACCGGATCTGATGAGCTATTGCGCGAGGCACTGGATCAGCGGCTACCACTTCGCCAACGCGCTCGCCCATCGGCTGTCCGACGAAGGCGGGTCTGCCGGTGCGGCGGTCGTCGCCCCGTCCAGGTCGCTGCTCCTTTGGGGCGGGGTCGACCCGGACGGTCATCCATTCCTCAACCCTGCGTTCGTCGTCGAGGTCCCGGCCGCGCTGCCGGACTCGGCAGGCGACTACACACTGACCGGGCGCGACTCAGGCGGCGGCGAAATCTTCTCGCTGAGCTTCGCCATGCCGGAGGTGGCTAACGAGGCGGAAGCCGGTTCCTCGTTCGCATTTGCACTGCCGGTACGGTCGGCGTGGGGCGACGCGCTTGCCTCCGTCACCCTCTCTGGGCCCGATGGCGACGTTGAGCTGGATGGCGGCACCGACCGTCCCATGGCCATCCTGCGCGATCCCCGCACTGGGCAGGTGCGTGCGTTCCTGCGCGACTTGCCGCAGGCAACCCAGGCAGCGATGGGCGCGGCGAGACGGGCCGCCGGCCCCGGGATGGAGGTGCTGTTCAGCCGCGGGATTCCGGAACCCTCAGCTTGGAGGCCGTAATGGCAATGATCGCCGGCGGTGCCGCGAACGTACGAGGCGGACGGTCCTCGCAACCGTCCAAGGGAAACGCGCCACTACTTGCCGCGTTGCTGGCCACGTGCCTGACCACCGGCTGTGGCGACGGCGCGGTCGAGCCGATCCCGCCCCCAGCTCCGGTGCCAACCACGATCACCATCTCCCCCACCTCGGCGACGCTCCAGTCGCTGGGGGAGACCGTCCGCCTGGCCGCAACCGTGCAGGACCAGAACGGGCAGACGATGTCGGGTGCCACGGTCGCGTGGGCGAGCGGCGACCCGTCGGTGGCGACCGTGGACCCTTCGGGTCTGGTAACGGCGGTGGCGAATGGAACCGCCAGCGTGACGGCCACAGCCGGTTCGGCGTCGGCATCCGCAGCGGTGACCGTCGATCAGGTGCTGGCTGCGGTGGTGGTCGAGCCCGCGACCGACACGCTGCTGGCCTTCGGCGACACGCTCTGGCTCTCCGCCGAAGCGGTCGACGCTAACGGGCAAGCGGTCGCGGGTGCCGAGTTCGCGTGGGCATCAGGCGACACGCTGGTGGCGACCGTGGACCAGCACGGTCTCGTGACGGGGATCTCCCCAGGCGAGGTGGAGGTGACTGCCAGTTCGGCGGACCTGACGGGACGGGCGCAGCTCGCGGTGCTGGCCCCCGCACCGACGGCGGTGGCGATCAGCCCCGACACGGTGGGGTTTGACGCCCTTGGGCAGACCGCGCGGCTTGTGGCGGAGGTCCGAGATCAAGCCGGACGCGCGATGGAGGATGTGGCCGTGTCCTGGTCGAGCGGCAACCCGATGGTCGCACTGGTGGACTCAACGGGGCTGGTGACGGCGGCAGGCACCGGAACGACGACGATTGCCGCGACAGCGGACTCGGCCTCCGGCGAAGCCACGGTCACGGTGACGCAGTCGGCGGGCTCGGTCGTGCTGTCGCCGGCAACGGACACGATCGCTCCCGGCGACACCCTGCGGATGGGAGCGGAGGCGTTCGACGGGAACGGTCATGTGATCGACGCGACGGAGTTTGACTGGTCGTCGAGTGATGTCTCCGTGGTGCGGGTCGACGCCTACGGGCTGGCGACAGGCGTGGCCGAGGGGCGGGCGACGGTCACGGCGGTCGCGGGAGACGTGCATGGGACCGCCGAGATCACGGTCGAATACCCCGACCGTGCGGCTCTGGTGGCACTGTACAACGCCACCGATGGACCAAACTGGGTGAACAGCGAGAACTGGCTGACCGACGCGCCGCTGGGGGAGTGGTACGGGGTGGATACGAACGCTTCCGACCGGGTAACCAGCCTTTACTTCAGGGGCAGATGGGACGGCTGGCGGGGACAGGTATTGGTGCCCCACGGTCTATCCGGGCCCATTCCGCCAGCCCTTGGCGACCTTACCGAACTGCGACGGGTCGATTTCTCCTTGAACCGACTGTCGGGCCCGATTCCGTCCGAACTGACCAGTCTCATCAACTTGGAGCGTCTCGCACTCGGTGTCAATGATCTGTCGGGCCCGATTCCGCCGGAGCTGGGCAACCTCGTGAACCTCCGTTATCTCTCACTCGGCGATAATCGCCTGTCGGGCCCGATTCCCTCAGAGCTGGGCAACTTGGTGAAGCTCGAACACCTCGACCTCGGCAATAACGGCCTGTCGGGCCCGATTCCGCCCGGACTGGGCAACCTCGTCAACTTGTACAATCTCGTGCTCTTTGGCAACAGCCTGTCTGGAACCATTCCGTCGGAGCTGGGCAATCTCGTCATGCTGGGGTCCCTCTACCTCAACGTCAACGATCTGTCCGGT
Organism: Longimicrobiales bacterium; assembly: GCA_963662845.2. GTDB lineage: Bacteria > Gemmatimonadota > Gemmatimonadetes > Longimicrobiales > Gaopeijiaceae > Bin94. The sequence goes on from CAXXCM010000001.1 coordinate 320,909, forward strand.
CCGATTCCGCCGGAGCTGGGCAACCTTCGCCAACTGAACACACTGTGGCTTCACTACAACGAGTTTTCTGGTCCGTTCCCACAAAGCCTGTTGACCCTGCCGCTGGAGAGGTTGGCTTGGAACTGCGGCGTCCATGGGCTTTGCTTGCCCGGCACCTCCGAGTTTGTCGGATGGTTGGAGGGGATCGCCAAGGACGGTCCTTTCTGCAACGCGTCAGACCAAGCGACGTTGACGAGCCTCTTCGACCTGATGGACGGGGAACGATGGAACGAATCCACCGGCTGGCTTGGCGGTCCCGCACTCGAGGAGTGGCACGGGGTAGAGACCGACTCCCTGGGCTTGGTGACCGTCCTTGACTTGAGCGACAACGGACTCTCGGGCGGCCTTCCGGGAGGCATCGCCAACCTCGGCCAGCTTACCCGGCTGCGCATCGAGGACAACAGCCTCACGGGACGCCTGCCACTCGCTCTGACCCACCTCTCCCTTGACGAGCTTCATTACGAAGGAACGGAGCTGTGCGAGCCAGCGGATGACGCGTTCCGGGCTTGGCTGGACGGCATCAAGTCGCACCGGGGGACGGGCAAGCAATGCCCCCCAATTGCCGGCGACCGCGATGTGTTGGAGGCGCTGTACGAGGCCACGGGCGGCGCCAACTGGCGCAATGACCACAACTGGCTTAGCGAGGCGCCGCTGGGACACTGGCACGGGGTGCAGACGGACGATCGGGGTCGGGTAGTCCGGTTGGACCTGGGGTGGAACGGACTGTCCGGTGTGATTCCGCCGGAGCTGGGCGGGCTCGACGAACTGCGATCCCTCGCGCTCTACGGCAACGATCTGCAGGGGCCGATCCCGCCTGAAATCGGCGAGCTCAAAAGCTTGGTGTCACTACATCTGTGGGGAAACGGCTTGAGTGGCGCAGTCCCGTCGGAACTTGGCAACCTCGCGAGCCTAAGGGAGCTGAGGGCTGATGTCAATCGCTTGTCCGGTCCGATACCATCGCGACTCGGCAGACTCACTAGACTATCCTCGCTGAGGTTTGGTTACAACGACCTATCAGGCCCCATTCCCTCCGCCCTAGGCAATCTCTCCAACCTGGTTCGATTGGAACTCGCCGAGAACGGCCTTTCCGGTCCCATCCCATCGGCACTGGGCAAACTTGCCAAGTTGGAACAACTGGATCTGCGACAAAACGGCTTGGTCGGTCCTGTGCCGTTCACCTTTGGCTCGCTGAAGCAGCTGAGAACTCTGGCACTGACCGGCAACCCGGAGATGTCGGGAGCCCTGCCCGCGAGCCTGACGGAACTCCGCCTCGATTCGCTTCAAGCCGGGGGCACGGATCTATGCGCACCCAGGGAGCCTGGCTTTGAAACCTGGCTGAGGACCCTGGACGAGCACTGGGTGGCCTGGTGCGTGGATCAGCCGAAGGTGTATCTCACCCAGGCGGTGCAGTCGCACGCCCACCCGGTTCCGCTCGTGGCTGGAGATGACGCGCTGCTGCGGGTGTTCGTCGCGGCGGCCCGCGAGACGACCGCCGGGATGCCACGCGTGCGAGCGCGCTTCTACTTGGACGGGATCGAGCGGCACGTGGCGGAAATACCCGAGAGCTCAACCCCCATTCCCACGGACCCTTCCCAAGCGGACCTCTCGAAGTCCGCGAACGCGGAGATTCCGGGCCGGATTGTGCGGCCGGGCTTGGAAATGGTGGTCGAGATTGACCCCGACGGCACGCTGGACCCTGGGCTGGGGACTGGGGGCCGCATTCCCGAGACGGGCCGCATGGCGGTGGATGTCAGGCACATGCCGGTTCTGGATCTCACCATGATCCCCTTCCTCTGGAGCGAGGATCCCGATTCGGCGGCTCTGGTGGTGGCCAACGGCATGGCGGCCGACCCGGAGGGCCACCAAACCCTAGAGGAGACGCGCAGCTTGCTGCCGGTGGACGATATCGTGGTGCGGGCACATGAGCCTGTCGTGACCACGAGCATGAGTACTTGGGACGTCTTGCCGCAGGTTGCCGCGATTCGCGCCCTCGAGGGTGGAAGCGGCCACTACATGGGATTGGCGTCGGGGCGAAGATACCCAATTCCAACGGCGGAGGTCGGTGGATGGGTGGGTGTTTCCTCTGTGCATCCCGAAAAGATCGCCCATGAGCTGGGCCACAACATGAGCCTTTGGCACGCGCCGTGCGGGGCTGCACCCGGGCCCGACCCATCGTACCCGGATCCCGACGGTTCGATAGGTGCGTGGGGGTACGACTTTCGGAGGGGGCACTTGGTGCCACCGGACACGCCCGATCTGATGAGCTATTGCACATGGCAGTGGATCAGCAGTTACCACTTCATCAAGGCGCTCCGGTACCGGCTCTCCACTGCGGACGCGGTCGCAGCGGCGCCCCGCGCTCTGGCTAGATCGCTGCTGCTTTGGGGCGGCCTTGACCCCGACGGTAGGGCTTTCCTCAAACCGGCCTTCGTCGCCGACGCACCGGCCGAGCTCCCCGACTCGGCCGGCGATTATACTGTAGCTGGCCGCGACGCCAGCGGTGCCGAGCTCTTCTCGCTGAGCTTCACCATGCCCGTGTTGTTGTCCGAGGAGGACGAGATCGGTTCCTCCTTCGCGTTTGTGCTGCCGGTGCGTCCCGGATGGGCGGACGCGCTGGCTTCGATCACCCTCTCTGGGCCCGATGGCTCGGTCACGCTTGACGGAGAGAGCGACCGTCCAATGGCGATCCTGCGCAATCCCCTCACAGGCCAGGTGCGGGGCTTCCTGAGCGATCTGCCGCAGGCGGCCCAGGCAGCGATGGGCGCGGCGAGACGGGCCGCCGGCCCCGGCATGGAGGTGCTGTTCAGCCGTGGGGTTCCGGACCCCTCAGCTTGGAGGCCGTAATGCCAACGATTGGAGGGCATGCCGCCACCAGGACGAAACAGTCTCGCTGCTGGCAGACCAGCCTGCTCCCGGCTTGGGCACTACCACCTGGTGCGCCGAAGACGCGGTCGGGTTTACCCCGGGGCCAACGTCCAGTGCCGGGAGTGGACCGGGCCGTCTCGTTACCGCCGGTTCGAAGCGGGCCGAGAACCGTGATAGACTCGTTTCGGGACATCAGTGCGACTGCCCCCGTTGGCATCGCTGAAGTAGGGCGATGCTGGACACCTTCTCGCCGCTACTTGGGCTGTCGATCCACTCGGCTGGGTCTAGGCGGCCGAACAGATTACCGACCAGCCCGCCGCGTCGGTGAGTTTCTGCGCCTTGTACATTCGGATCGGAGTTACACGGGGAATGTACTTAGTGCAGACAGGAAGAGGTTTCAAGATGACTGCTAGATTCTATCGCTGGATCAGTTCGCCCCGCCGATTGGCTTTGGCAAGAATGATCGCCGTTGTAGTGTACCTCGCTCTCGCGGCTGGGGCGGACTTGATCCACAGTTGGCCGTGGTGCTATAAGTCGTTGCTTACGCTGCTGGCACTCGCTCCCACGGTGCTGATGCTGGCATATGCTCAATCGCACTTTCTAGGGACGCGCGAGCCGCCAGGAGGAAGCGAAGTTCCGTCGGAGCACGGTCAGGGCGGCAGTGTGCTGGATGACGCTGCGGAACTTACAGCCCTCTCACCATTCATCGCATGGACTGCAGCTAGCGTTGTTGGGGCGACGTTGGGGCTTGCGGCCATTTGGATCAAAGGTGCTTTGGGAAACCTTGGGTTGTACCAACTGCTCGTCAGTGTAGTGATGCTGTCTACGATCGCCATCGGTTTTGTGCATCTGACGTACGCGAGAAAGCAACTTGATGAAGCTGAGCAACAGAACAGAAGGATCGAGCAACAGACCCGTGAGATTGCCAACCTGAGCCAAGTACTGGGTACTATGAGCACGATTTTGGAAGGCCTGGACGCGAAAGGCGTTGGGTCGCTAATGCGGAGTATCAATCGGCTGCACGAAGCGACCAAATGGGTGAAAATCCTGCTGGGCCTTCTTATCTTGGTGATACTGACAGGTCTAGGGGTTCTATGGGTGCAAGGCAGACGTCCATAGTCGTGGAGTTGCGGCCGCATCGTGCCGTCATCGGAGTCAAAGTCCCGTAAGGAGGAGCCTCGATGTTATTCCATTCAAGTCAGGATGCGGGTTTGTGGTTGAAGCCGTTTCCTGCACTCCCTGTTTGGCCAACGGGGTTGGAGCCTTCCCCCCTCACGCCCCCCAAACCGTGATCCGCCTCCCCTCCCAGGCCCGCTCCTCCCGAAAGACCCGATCCTCCCAGCTTCTCCCCTCGCGCATGTCGAAGACGACGAGGTGCCCGCCATCGGCGCCGCTGGTGTCCATGTAGGCGGCCGTCTGCTCCAGCCCCTTTTCGATGGTGCGCTCGCGGCCGCTCCGCAGCAGCTTGCACTCCACGACGAACCGCTCCTCCCCTCCATCCCCGTCGGGCCAGACGACCAGCAGATCCACGCGGCGGCTGCCCAGCGCGTACTCCCGTTCGATTCTTCCCGTCGCGTTCACCACCCGGTGCAGGAAGGCCTGCAGCACGAGCTGGGGTCCGGCCTCGCGGTACTGCGCCCTCTGTATCCAGTGCTCCGAGTTCTGTCGGAAGAAATCCTGGAAGGCGGCGAGCAGCTTGTCCATGTCGAGTCCGCCGTCGGCACCGATGTATCCGGCGGTCTGCAGGGGCATCTGGTCCTGAAGCACCCAGGTGAGCTCGCGGGGCAGCACTTCGCCGTAGATGGGGTTGGCGACCCGTAGCGGAGGGTCGGGTGCCACCAGCCCCAGATCGCGGACGTACTCGCGATCGGTGTCGCTGTAGTGTCCGTCCTCGCCGCTCAGCAGGGGCTCGATCACGCGCCTCACGCGCGGCTCGCGCAGCTTGTCGGCCAACTGGTGCAGGTGGGTCTCGCGGCGGAGGATGAGCGTCTCGCGGGCCTCGAAGACGTCGCGCTCGGCGAGGGGCCGGTCGAGCAGGCGCAGCTCCTCGTGCTCGAAGCACATCTCCTTGGCGAGCGCGTTGACGAGCCAGGGCTGGCCGCGGGTTTGGTCCCAGATGGTCGCCCACGCGTCGGGCGCGAAGATCTGGCCGGTCTCGAAGGTGTGCTGCCACAGCAGCGTACGCACCTCGTCCTCGGTGAAGTCGCCCAGCCGCAGCGACCTGGCCTTGATGTTGAACGCGCTGCCTCCCGCGATGACCTCCTTTTCGGAGCTTGCGTGGATGCGGTAGTCGCGCACGTCGCGGATCCCGCACAGGATCAGGCTCTGCGGAAAGCGCTCGGGGCGGTCGACGTAGCCCGCGCGCAGTTGTCGCAGCACCGAGACGAGCGAGTCCCCCACCAGGGCGTCGATCTCGTCGATGAGGAGCACAAGCGGCCGGGGGTCGGCGGCGGCCCAGCGCGCGAGGAAGGTTCCCAGGGCGCTGTCCGGCCGGGTCGTGGGGTCCATGGTCTCCGCAAGATCCGCGCTGCCGGAGTCCCCGAGGGTGTGACGCGCTTCCCTGGCCAGTCCGTCCAGAATGGCACCGGTGGCGCGCCCAACATCCTCCCGGGCCGTCTGCGCGGGCTCCACGTTGACGTAGGCGCACCGGTAGTCCCCCACCGTTCCGCCGTTCAGTAGGTCGCGCAGGGCGAGCAGCGCCGAGGTCTTGCCCGTTTGGCGGGGCGCGTGCATCACGAGGTACCGCTCCTTGCGGATCAGCGCCAGAACCTCGCGCAGATTCAGCCGCTCGAGCGGCGGGATGCAGTAGTGCTGGGTCGGACGGACAGGGCCAGCGGTGTTGAAGTCGCGCATGGTCGCAAGGTCGCCCGCGCGCCGGACGGCGGCAACGGTGAATGGGGCTTCCGCCCTACACGAACCGCACCAGCCTCACATCGAGGGCCCGCGTGCGGCGTTCGGCGCCCTTCCACTGGACCAGGATCGGGCTCTGGTAGGTGCCCCAGCCGATTTCGCCGGTGCCGTCGCCGCTGCGGTCGAGGACCGGGAGGCTGAACGCGCGCTTCATGCGCAGGAAGTGCGACACCGGCAGGGCGACGGCCCGGTTCACCACGCGCTCGACCAGCGAGTCGCGCAGCCCGATGCGATCCAGCACCTGATTCAGCGCCTGCACCGCGTCGAACTGGGCGAAGTTCATGGCCTTGGCCGGAATGGTGCGGGGATCGAGCAGCACGTCTCGCACGTCCTTGCCCGTCTGCGCCATGAAGCGGAAGGGATTGCTGATCGCCTCGCGCAGGTCGTAGTTCATGAGCAGCGTCTCGTACTCGTTGACCGTCAGGCCGGCGTCCTGCTCCTCGTCCGGCAGCGACACGTCGAAGCGCCCGAAGGCGACCTTGTGCTCCTGCACCATCTTCTGGAGCGTGCCGATGAAGCCCAGATCCGGGTCGCGAAGGTTCTGCGCGTCGAGCGGGTGCACCGAGGCCTTGACGCGCACCGTCGCGCTGGCGACCTCCTCCTCGCCGTCGTAGGCGACCACGGTGGTGCGCCGATGTCTCGTGCCGCCGACGTGCACGCCGTCCAGCTCGACGAACCAGACGGGCTCGGCGCCGCCGAGCTGGTAGGAGGCAGAGTTGCGGAGCCCGGCGCCGATGAAGGTGAGGTGGGAGTCGGCGTTCAGCGGCTCCTTGTCGCGCTGCTCCTCGGAGAGCTCGGTGCGCAGGTGCATCGTGTCGTGAACGTAGTCCGCGCCGGCGGGGAAGAGCTCCTGAAAGAGCTGGAGGTAGCCCTTGATGCCGCGCCCGTCGTGTTCGAGGAGCTCGGCCATGCGCTGGTCGAGGTAGCCCGCCGTCGTGTGGTTGGAGATGTAGAACGAGCGAGTGTACCGGGTGAAGTCGTCGCCGAACTCCTCAAGCAGCTTGCCGCGCACGTCGATCAGCTCGACGCGCGACGCGGGCATGATCCGCAGGGTGGCGTGGAAGGGCCCCTTCCCCTTGCCCGAACGCGTGTGGCGATCGACGAGAATCATTGTGCCAGCGCTCCGTAGACGAGGGCGCGGACCTTCGCGTGGTCGTCGAGCGGCCTGGTGCTCCTCAGTTGCGTGAAGTAGACCACGACCAGCCGCTCGACCGGGTCGACCCAGTAGGTGGTGTGGTAGGCGCCGCCCCATCCGTAGTCGCCGACCGACCCGGGCTGGCCGGCGGTGCCGAGATCGAGACGGACCTGGAAGCCGAGGCCGAAGCCGACGCCGTTCCCGAGTAGGTCGCCGACGTGGTTGGCGGTCATCAGCGCGACGCTCGCGGGCGACAGGATGCGCGCGTCGCCCAGGACGCCGCCGTTCAGCATGGCCTGGAGGAAGCGGGCGTAGTCGCGCGCCGTGGAGAGAAGGCCGGCGCCGCCGGAGAAGCTGGCGCGGGGGCCGTCCACGTACTGCCCCTGCGTGTCCATCCCGGGGCCGTCCGGAGCGCGAACGAGGTCGCCGGCGGCGTCGTGGCCGTACACGGTCGCGAGGCGGACCGCCTTGTCGGGGGGCAGGTAGAAGTGGGTGTCGCGCATGTCGAGGGGCTCGAAGATGCGCGCCCTCAGGAACTCGTCCAGGGCGAGCCCCGACGCTTCCTCGACCAGCGCGCCGAGGATGTCGGTGGCGTAGCCGTAGACGAAGTACGCGCCGGGCTGGGCCTGGAAGGGCAGGGCGGCCATGCGGTCGACGGTGGCCCGAATCGGTTCTTCCCGGTGCGCGAAGTACCACCCGGTGATCCCGGCCTCGCTCCAGAGGTGGCCGCCGGGGCCGTATCCGTAGCCGATCCCGGCCGTGTGCGTCAGCAGGTCGCGGATCGTGACGGGGCGGTCGGCGGGCACGATGTCGTGGCCACCCTCGCCGTCGGGCACCGCGACGGTCGTCTCGGTGAAGGCCGGGAGATGCTTTGCCACGGGATCGGAGATCAGGAGCGCGCCGTCCTCCTGGAGCATCATCACGGCCACGCTCACAATCGCCTTCGTCTGCGAAGCGATGCGGAATATCGCGTCCGCCTCAAGACCGACGGCTTCCTCGTACACGACCGCCCCGTCGCGCAGGACGGCGGTCACGGCACCCGGAATGCTGCCGTCCTCGACGTATTCGTGCAGCACGGCGGTCAGGCGGTCGAGCCCTTCCGGCACGAACCCGGCGTCCTCGGGCGTGACGCGGGGCAGTTCGCGCGAAGTGGCGGGTGCGGGTGCACACCGGGCGAGCGACAGCATCGCGGCAAGCGCCACGCATACCGCCGCCTGCCGGATTCCGTGCGTCCGAAACGACATCAATACGGCCTCGGGCTGGAGACAACCGACGCTGTAAGCTAGACTTCTGGCGGCTTGCACACAATCGGGCGCAAGAGCCATTCAAGATACGCGGAGGAGACTGGGCGTGACCTACCAACAGACGCTCACGACGATGCTGAAGAACTCGCTCAAGTACTTCCAGGCAATGACTTCGGGCTTCGACGAGGCCGATTCCGGTTTCGCGCCGACCCCGGAGATGTTCACGGTGGCGGGACAGGTGGCGCACGCCGCCGATACGGTCAGCTGGTTCGTGGAAGGCGCGTTCGGGAAGGGATGGAATCTGGACTTCGAAGCCTTCGACGCGCGCAGCCGCGCGGTCAAGTCGCTGGCCGAGGCCAACGCTCGGATCGAGAGCGCGTACGAGCGGGCGATCGGCACGATCGAGGCGGCCACCGACGAAGAGCTCAACACGCCCGGCCCCGACGAGCGGATGTTCAAGGGAGTGCCGCGCGCGCGCATCGTGACCGGGATCGTCGACCACACCGCGCACCACCGGGGTTCGCTCGCGGTGTACCTCCGTGTGATGGGCAGAAAGCCGACGATGCCGTACAGCTGATGATCTCGCTCGCTGGCAGGACGGCGATCGTCACGGGGGCGGCGAGAGGGATCGGGGCCGCCTGCGCGCGGGGCTTCGCCGAGCATGGCGCGGATGTGGTGCTGGCCGACGTTCTCGGCGAGCAGTGCGCCCAGACGGCGAGCCGGATCGCGACGGACACCGGTGCCGCGACGCTCGCGGTCGAGGCCGACGTGAGCGACGAAGGGGGCTGCGCCGCGATTCTGGACGCCTGCGTGGACCGGTTCGGCGCTTGCGACATCCTTCTCAACAACGCGGGGATCATCGTGCCGGGATCGATCCTGGACGCCAACGTCGAGGACTTCGACCGGGTGATCGCGGTGAACCTGCGCGGCCCCTTCCTCCTGAGCCGCCTCGTCGCGCGCCACATGGTCGAGGGAGGGACGAAGGGCACGATCATCAACATGTCCTCCACCAACGCGGTCGTGACCATCCCCGAGCAGTTGCCGTACGCGGCCTCCAAGGGTGGCGTGGCGCAGATGACGCGGGCCATGGCGATGGCTCTGGCGCCCCACGACATTCGGGTCAACGCGATCGGGCCGGGGACGATTCTGACCGACATGCTGAAGGTCGTCATCGCCGACGACGAAGCGCGGCGCACGATCCTGTCGCGCACCCCGATGGGAAGGATCGGCGAGCCGAGCGAGGTGGCCGCCGTGGCCGTGTTCCTCGCCTCGGACTACGCATCGTACCTGACCGGCGAGACCATCTTCCCCGACGGAGGGCGGCTCTCGCTGAACTACACCGTGCCCGTGAGGGACGATGGCTGAGCCCGTGCGCGAAGGGAGCGGTGCCGAGGGGGAACTCTCGGGCTCGGGCGGCGCCCGGCTCGCGGTCGACATCGGGGGCACCTTCACGGACGTGGCGGCGGAGGTCGGCGGCCGCCTCGTCACGACCAAGGTGCTCACCACCCACGCGGCCCCCGAGCGGGGCGTCCTGCAGGCCGTCCGCAAGGTCCTGCAGACGGCGTCCGTCGCGCCCTCGGCGGTGCGGTTGGTCATTCACGGCACCACGCTCGCCACCAACGCCATCATCGAGCGCAAGGGCGCGCGCACCGCGCTGATCACGACCGCCGGGCACCGCGACGCCCTCGAGATGGCGCACGAGAACCGCTTCGAGCAGTACGACATCGGGGTGGATCGCCCGCCGCCGCTCGTCCCGCGCCACCTCCGTCTCGCGGTGCAGGAGCGGATCGACCGTCGCGGCCGCGTCCTCGTCCCCCTCGACGAGGCGTCGGTGCGCGCGGTCCTGCCCACCCTCGACGAGCACGGCGTCGAGGCCGTGGCGGTGGCCCTCATCCACGGGTACGCCAACCCCGCCCACGAGCGGCGCATCGCCCGGATTCTCGCTGCGGAGCGCCCGGACCTGTCCATCACCCTGGCCTCCGAGGTCTGTCCCGAGATCCGCGAGTACGAGCGCACCTCGACCGCCTGCGCGAACGCCTACGTGCGGCCGCTCATGGCGCGCTACCTGACCGGGCTGGCGGCGTCGCTGCGCGAGTCGGGCCTGTCGTGCCCCTTCCTGCTCATGACCTCGGGCGGCGGCCTCGCCACGCTGGAGACGGCGGTCACCGCGCCCGTGCGGCTCGTCGAGTCGGGACCCGCGGGGGGCGCGATCCTGGCGAGCCACCTGGCCCGCGAGCTCGATCTGGGCGACGTGCTCTCGTTCGACATGGGGGGCACCACCGCCAAGCTGTGCGTGATCGACGGGGGCGAGCCGCTCCACTCCCGCACCTTCGAGGTCGCCCGCAGCTACCGCTTCAAGCAGGGCAGCGGCCTGCCCGTGCGCATCCCCGTGATCGAGATGGTGGAGATCGGTGCGGGGGGCGGCTCCATCGCGGGGGTGGACGATCTGGGCCGCATCCACGTCGGTCCCGAGAGCGCGGGGTCGGAGCCGGGGCCGGCGGCGTACGGGCGGGGTGGGGACGAGCCGACCGTGACCGATGCCGACGTGGTGCTGGGGCGCATCGACCCGGAGCTGTTCGCGGGGGGCGCGATCGCGCTGGACGGGGGCCGCGCCGAGCGGGCGGTCGCGGGCCGGGTGGGGTCGAAGCTGGGGCTCGACGCCGCGGTGGCCGCGCTGGGGATGAGCGAGATGGTGGACGAGAACATGTCCAACGCCGCGCGCACCCACGCCATCGAGTGGGGGAAGGGTCTGGGCGGCCGCACGGTGGTGGCGTTCGGGGGATCGGCGCCGATCCACGCGGCCCGCGTGGCCGACAAGCTGGAGCTGGACCGCTTCGTGGTGCCGGGAGACGCGGGGGTGGGTTCGGCGGTGGGGTTTCTGTTGGCGCCGATCTCGTACGAGGTCGTGCGGAGCCGCTACATGCGGCTGTCCGGGTTCGACCGCGAGCTGGTGCGCGAGGTGCTCGCCGGAATGAGGTCGGAGGCGGCGGCCGTGGTCGCGAGCGGGGCGCCGGGGGCCGCCACCAACGAGCGCGCCCACGCGTACATGCGCTACGTGGGCCAGGGGCACGAGATCGGCGTCGAGCTCCCCGAGGCGGTGGTTCGCGGCGGCGAGAACGCGGTGGCCGAGCTGCGCGACGCCTTCGACGGGGGCTACGAGGCCGTGTACGGGCGCACGATTCCGGGGCTGGACGTCGAGGTGCTGAGCTGGACGCTCGTCATCTCGGCGCCCGCGCGAGGGTCCGGGCCGGCCGCGACGCCCTCCAGCCGCGCGACTCCCGCCGACGCTTCCTCCAAAAACCTCAGCCCCGAACCCGCCGCGTGGTCCGATCTATTCGCGGGCACGGACGAGGGACACGTCAGGGCGGCAGTCCACCACCGGCCCGATCTCGACGAGGGCGCCGCAGTGCCCGGCCCGGCGCTGATCGCCGAGGTGCAGACGACCACGGTCGTGCCGGAGGGCTGGGAGGCGAGTGTGCTCGAGGGCGGCCACCTCCTTGTGGCAAGGGGCGGGCGCGACGGCCAGACCCCGGTGCGGGACGTGCGGAAGGCCGGCTTCTCGGCGCTGCAGAATCAGATCATGTGGAGCCGCCTCCTCTCGGTGGTGGAGGAGCAGGCCCGGACCCTGGTGCGCACGGCCTTTTCCACGCCGGTGCGCGAGGCGGGCGACCTCTCCGCCGGCGTCTTCGACCTGCAGGGGCGCATGCTGGCCCAGGCCGTCACCGGAACGCCCGGGCACGTCAACGCGATGGCCGCCTCGGTGGGCTGCTTCCTGCGCGACCACCCCGTCGAGACCCTGCGCGAGGGCGACGTCCTGGTCACCAACGACCCCTGGGAGGGCACCGGCCACCTGAACGACTTCACGGTCGTCACGCCCGCATTTCTCGACGGGCGCCTGGTTGCGCTCTTCGCCGCGACGAGCCACATCGCCGACGTGGGCGGGCGCGGCTTCGGCGCCGACGCCAACCAGGTCTTCGAAGAGGGGATCCGCATCCCGATCTGCCACCTCATGCGAGCGGGCGAGGTCGACGCGACCCTGATGCGCATGGTGCGGGCGAACGTGCGCGAGCCCGACGTCGCGCAGGGCGACCTGTACTCGCTGGCCGCGTGCAACGAGACCGGCTGCGAGCGGCTCGTCGCCATGATGACCGAGTTCGGCCTCGACGCGCTCGACGACCTTGCCGAGATGGTCGTGGCCGCGTCGCGGCGAGCCATGCTGGAGCGCATTCGCGCGCTGCGTCCCGGAACCTACCGCCACCGCATGACCATCGACGGATACGACCGCGATCTGGAACTGGTGTGCCGCCTCACGGTCTCGCCCGACGGGATCGGCATCGACTTCGACGGCACCTCGCCGCAGTCTCCCTACGGGATCAACGTGCCGGTCACCTACACCCGCGCCTACGCCTCCTTCGGGGTGCGCTGCGTGGTCGGCTCCGAGATCCCCAACAACGCGGGTTCGCTGAGCACGATCGACGTGACCGCGCCCGAGGGCTGCCTGCTGAACGCGCCGCCGCCCGCCGCCGTGTCGGCCCGCCACTCGATCGGGCAGATGCTCCCCGATGTGGTCCTGGGCGCGCTCGGCCAGGCGATGCCGGCCGGCTCCGTCCCGGCGGAGGGTGCGTCCTGCCTGTGGAACCCCGTCATCATGGGCGGGCAGGGGCTGGCCGGGTCCTACGGGTACGGCGACGCCGAGCCGTTCGTGGTCAACCCGTTCCACACGGGCGGCACCGGGGCGCGGCCCGGCAAGGACGGGCTCTCGGCGACCGCGTTTCCGTCGGGCGTTCGCAGCACGCCCATCGAGATCACCGAGACCGTGGCGCCGCTGATCTTCTGGCGGAAGGAGTACATCCCGGACTCGGGCGGTCCCGGCAAGCATCGCGGCGGCCTGGGCCAGGTGATGGAGATCTCCCATGCACAGGGCGCGGCCTTCGCGGTGTCCAAGATGTTCGAGCGCGTGCGCAACGCCGCGCGGGGCAGGGACGGGGGCGGTGCGGGCGCCCCTGGGCGGGTTCACATCCCGGGCGAGGGGGAGCTACGGGTGAAGGGGCGCGAAGTCGTGCCGCCGGGGTGCCGGATCGTGCTCGAGACGCCGGGAGGCGGGGGGCTGGGCGATCCTCGCGACCGTCCCCGGGCGAAGGTGCGCCGCGATGTGCTCGATGGCCTGGTGAGCGCCGAGGCCGCAGGCCGGGACTACGGGCAGTCCGGATAGATCACCAGCGACTCGAGGTCCTCCTTGATCGCCTCGTAGGCGGACTCCGGCGCGGTCGGGTTCTCGTTCTCGACCCAGGCGCCGCAGCGGGCGCCGGCCGACATCTCTCCCTGGTAGCGAACCCGCCCGGTCTGGTGGAAGACCGTGAGTTCGCCCTCCCAGGTGCCGTCCCGCAGGGTCGCCTCTAGCTGCACCCGCCCTTCGTCGCCCGGAAACGTATGCAGAACCGGACCCGTATAGGGCAGCATGGTCTCGGGCTCCAGATAGGTGCTGTCCTGGACGACGAGCTCGGTCAGCTCCCGAGGCGGGGTGCGGGTGCAGGCGAAGGCAGACAGCGCCGCGAGCGCGAACACGGCGACCGCGACGCGCCGTTTCGACGCGGACACCCTTGAACACGGGGACGTGATTCGTGCAGATTGCTCCATGGCCATAAACCTAGCCGACGACGCCGTTCACGCACTCAACCGCGCCGCTGCGGTGGCCGCGCGAGAGGGCGCGGAGGCGACCACGCCCCGACACATTCTGGCGGGCGCGATCTCGCAGCGCGACCCGGCGCTCCTCGTAGCCCTCGCCGATCTCGCGCTCGACCCGGAGGCGCTCCCCGAAACGATGCGCGACGCGCCGCAGACGTACGAGGGGCATCTGCCGTTCACGCCGCCGGCGCAGGAGGTGCTTGGGGCGGCCATCGAGGCCAGCGGTGCGGCGGGGCAGGCCGCGACGACGAGCGCCTATCTGCTGCTGGGCGTGGCCCAGGCCGGGGACGAAGAGGCGCGGGCGGTGTTGGAGGGGTGGGGGATGAAGGGGGACGCGCTCGCGGCGGCCTTGGCGGCGCACGCGGAGAGCGACCGGACCGGCCACGGCGACCGGGCGGATGCCGACCACGGACCCGGTTCGGATTCCGCCAAGGCGATGTCCGTCGTTGCGGTCGCGCTGCTCGCCCTTGTCTTGGCCTGCACCCCGGATGCGGCACCGGACGCCCCGCCCGGCGACGATCCCTTCGCGGCCACCCCCGCCGATGGCCCCGCCCCCGAGATCGGCCCCGCCCCCGACGACTACACCCCGACGGCGGCGGGCGCCCCCTCGACCGACATCTGGGTCGGACGGCTCGAGCGCGACGCGGACGGCCGCTTGACGGTGCTGGAGCTGGTCAACGCCACCGACCGCGACGGCTACGACAACCAGCCCTCGTTCGACCGTTCCGGCACGGCCATCTACTACACGTCCGGCGTCGACGCCACCCAGACCGAGACCTTCCGCTACCGCCTGGACGGCGGCGCCGTGGAGCGCGTCACCGAGAGCGCCGACGCCAGCGAGTTCTCTCCCACGGCAATCCCCGGCCAGGACGCCTTCTCGGCGATCCGCGAGGTGCGCGGCCTGCAGTTCCTCTGGCGCTACGGTACCGACGGCGCCGATCTGGGGCCCATCTTCGCGACCATCGAACCGGTGGGGTACCACGCCTGGGCCGACGAGCGCACCGCGGCGATGTTCGTGCTGGGCGACCCGCCCACGCTGCAGGTCGGCGATGCGCTCTCCGGCGAGGTGCGCACGGTGGCCGAGAACCCCGGCCGCTCCATCCACCGGATCCCCGGCACGGCCGAGATCTCCTTCGTGCGCAAGGTTTCGGACGAGGAGTGGTGGATCGAGCGGCTCGACCCGGCCACGGGCGCGACCGAGCGCATCGCGCAGACGCTTCCCGGCCGCGAGGACTACGCCTGGACGCCGAGCGGCGAGGTGCTCATGGGCGACGGCGCGTCCCTCTTCGCGTGGACGGCCGAGGGTGGCTGGGCCGAGGTGGCGGCGCTGGAGGCCGATGGCGCGGGCGAGATCTCGCGTCTGGCGGTGAGCCCCGACGGCGCCCGCATCGCCGTGGTGAGGGCTAGATGACGGCGCGTCGCCGGGAGATGCGCATCCTCGCGTGGTACTGCGGGATTGGCGGCGTGGCGCTCGCCGCGCTGGCCTCGTCCGGCATCCTCTTTCCCCGTTCCGTGTGGGCGACCGTCGGCGCGGGCCTGCTGGGAGCCTGGGTGGGGCTTGCGATCTATCGACTCAGGTCCGACTCCCTGATATAGGGACGGCACAGACGATGACTGGAGGTTTCGCATGATTGGAGAGTTCTTTAGCTGGTATTTCAACTCGCTCGCAGAGTTCTGGGGCATGGCGATTCGGATCGGACTGCCCCAGATCCTGCTCGTCATCCTGCTCATCTGCTGGCTGCGGCGGAGGGGTTGCGGCAAGTCGAGCGGCAAGTCCTGCTGCTGGATGTGGACGTGCGGCAGCGAAGACGACGGGGCGTCCGACAAGCCCTCGCAGTGCGGCTGCGCGTGCGGGTGCTGTGGCCGCACCGACTGCAAGGTGCCGGCCGGTGACGAAGAGGACGGCGACGCCTGACTTGAGGGCCCGCCGGGACAGCCTTGCCTGCGACGGGGTTCGCAGGCTCTATCAGGGATCGCGTGGTGGCTGTGCGCGCTTCGCGGTCCTCGCCGTGCTCGTGCTCGGAGTGCCCGCCACCGCCGTCGGCCAGACCGTGCGCGCGGTCCGCGTGGCGCGGCCGCCCAACATCGACGGGGTGCTTGACGAGCCGTTCTGGAACCAGATCGAGCCGGTCACCGACTTCCGGCAGCGCGTCCCCGTCGATGGCGCGCCCTCTTCCGAACGCACCGAGCTGCGCGTCGCCTTCGACGACGACAACCTCTACTTCGCTGCGGTGATGCACGACTCGGATCCGGCGGCGATCAGACGCAGCATCCTGCACCGCGAGGGCCGGATCGACCAGGACGACAACATCCGCATCGGCCTCGACACGTATCACGACCGGCGCAACGCATACATCTTCGAGATCAACCCGTTCGGCACGCAGGGCGACGCGCTGATCGCCGACGAGTCCATGACGCTGGCCGACTGGTGGTGGGAGGGCGTCTACGAGAGCCAGGCCCGGATAACGGAGCAGGGTTGGGTGGTGGAGGTGGCGGTCCCGTTCACGACCATCCGCTTCGCGGACGCGGACGAGATCAAGATGGGCATCCTGATGGAGCGCACCATCCGGCGCAAGAACGAGATGGTGTACTTCCCGCACATCGGCCAGGAGTTCTCGCGCGCCCTGACCCAGGTCTCGCAGTATGCGACCCTCGAAGGGCTCGAAGGGCTGCGACGGGGGCGCTACATGGAGGTGAAACCCTTCGGGATCACGGGGCGCACGGTGACCGGGCAGCGGGACGGGGCCCCCGGCGAGACCGAGACGCTGAACGACCTCGGCCTCGACTTCAAGTACTCGGTCACCTCCAACCTGACGCTGGACGCGACCGTCAACCCGGACTTCGCCCAAGTCGAGGCGGACAACGTCCAGATCAACCTGACCCGCTTCAGCCTCTTCTTCCCCGAGAAGCGCGAGTTCTTCCTGGAACGCGCGGGCCTGTTCGACTTCGGCGACGGAGAGGAGACGCAGGTCTTCTTCAGCCGGCGGATCGGGATCACCAACGACATCGCGGGGGGCGGACGGCTGACGGGGCAGGCGGGGCCGTTGTCGGTCGGCGGGCTGAGCCTCTACACCGAGGATGCCCACGACGCGGAGGGTCGCGTGGTGCACGGGGGGCTCAACTCGGTGCTGCGGCTGCGCACCGACCCGTTTCCGAGGACGACGATCGGGGGGATCTTCACCTCGCTGAACACCGACGACGGGTTCAACCGGGTGGTGGGCGGCGACATGCAGGTCCGATTCGTGGGATCGAGCTTCGTGAGGGGGTGGATCGCGCAATCGTTGCAGAGTGAGGCTTCCGGCGGCGAGGACGCGATCGCCACGGCGGGCACGATCGAGGCCGACCTTCGCAGCAGCCTGCTGTCGGCCGGGGCCGGATTCACGCAGGTGCCCGCCGACTTCGACCCGGCGCTCGGCTTCGTGCGGCGGCGCGACATGCGCAGGCTCTCGGGTTCGGCCGCCGCCTTTCCGCGCTTCGAGCGCAGTCCGTGGGCCAGGCAGCTGATCGCGGCGGTCAGCGGCGACCGCATCGTGGGGCTGGACGGCGAGAAGCAGAGCACGTTCCTGCTGTCGCACAACATGCTCACCTTCGACAGCGGCGACCGCATGATGGTCAACGTCACCCGCCGCTCCGAGGTGCTGAGGGCGCCCGCGCGCATCCAGGGACGGGAGCTTGGGCCCGGCACCTACGTGTTCAACGGAGCCCAGTTCCGCTTCGACAGCGACACGAGTCGGCGCTTTTCGGCGCGAGGAGGCTTTTCGCGGGGCGGATTCTGGAGCGGAACCGGTACGGAGCTCGCGGTTGGCGGCATGTGGAAGACTGGGCCCTACCTGACGATCAGCGGCGACTACACCCGCAACGACATCAGCCTGCCGGTCGAGGACGGGGACTTCACCACGCAGCTCTTCCAGGTCACCGTTCTGGGCGCGGTGAGCCGATCGCTCTTCGCCAACGCTCTAGTCCAGTACGACGACGTGTCCGACCTCGTGCAGGCGAACGTGCGAATCAACTGGATCCACACACCCGGCAGCGACCTGTTCGTCGTCTTCGACACGGGCTACCTCACCGGCGACCTGCTGGACCCCAGGACCGAGCGCTGGCAGCGACGCACAGGCGTGGTGAAGCTGACCTACATGAAGGCGTTCTAGGTTCCGACCTGCGGACCGTTCAGCCCAGTTCCGCGCAGATGTCCCGCACCGTCAGGGCCTCCACCCCGTGGCGCAGCGGATGGCTTTCGTCGCCGCCGTGAACCACGATCCTGCGCGACGGATGCACGTCTTCGCAGGCGGCAAGGAAGCCGTGCGAGACCTTGGGTGCCGAGCTGCGCTTGATCTCGATGGCCCAGACCTCCCCACCGCCCAGCTCCAGAACGAGGTCGATCTCGGCGCCCGTCACCGCACGGTAGTAGGCGCAGGATGCGTGCGCCGGCACGCCGCTCATGATGTTCTCGATGACGAATCCCTCCCAGCTCCCGCCGGTCACGGGGTGGCCCAGCAGCGCGTCGAACGACGTGATGCCGAGAAGAGCGTGACAGATCCCACTGTCCCTCAGGTACGTCCTGGGCGCCTTGACCAACCGCTTGCGCACGTTCGTCTGCCACGATGCGAGGCGTCGCACGAGTAGGAGATCGACCATGAGATCGAGGTAGCGACCCACGGTTCGGCCGCTGACGCCCAGGGACCTGGCCAGGATGGCGGCGTTGAACGGCTGCCCCTGCGAATGAGCCAGCATGGTCCAGAAGCGCCGCAGGGTCTCGCGAGGAATTCGCGGGCCGAGAGCGGGGATGTCGCGCTCGAGGTAGGTCTGGACGAAGTCGAACCGCCACTCGAAGCTGTCGGCATCGTTCGCTGCCAGCAGGCTCTCGGGCATGCCGCCGCGATGCCAGAGGTCGTGCGGAGCGGTCGTCTCCGCCTCGCGGACGTTGAGGGGCTGCATCTCGCAGTAGGCCACCCGCCCGGCCAGGGTCTCGCCGGTCTGCCGCAGCAGATCGATGGACGCGGAGCCCAGCAGCAGGAAGTGACCCGCCCGGCGACCCTCGCGCCTGCGCTGGTCGATGATGCCCCGCAGAGGCTCGAAGAGGCCCGGTGCCCGGTGTATCTCGTCGAGGATGACGAGTCGGTCCGCGTTACGGTCGCAGTACCGGTGGACGTCCGAGAGCTTGGCCCGGTCGCGTGGATCCTCGAGGTCCAGGTAGGCCGCTCCCGCCTCGCCGACGAACTCGAGGGCCGTGGTGGTCTTGCCGACCTGCCGCGGCCCGGTCAGCACGACGGCGGGCGCTCTCGCCAGGAGGCGCTGCACGCGGGCCTTCGCCTCGCGGGGGATCATGGAGCAGCTCATAACCATGACAATCTAACACGTCGTGCGCGATTTGCATGGTTTTTCGCTCTCTACTCGTGCACGACCTCCGCCATGGAGCTGGCCCACTCCGGCACCACCGACGGGTCGATGTCGAAGACCGCCAGCCCGACCGTGAAGACGACCGTGGCGATCACGAGCACGCCGATCAGGTTGAGGAAGATGCCGGTGCGCGCCATGTCCCGCACGGTGATCCGGTCGCTGCCGAAGACGATCGCGTTGGGCGGGGTCGCCACCGGCATCATGAAGGCGCACGACGCGGACAGGGTGGCGGGGATCATCAACACGAGGGGATGGGTGCCAGTCGCCACGGCCACCGACGCGAGGATCGGCAGGACCATCTCCGTCGTGGCCGTGTTGCTCGTGAACTCCGTGAGGAAGGTCAGCGCGGCGCAGACGAGGAGAATCATCACAAACACAGGCAAACTCGCCAGCACCTCGAACTGGCTGCCGATGAGCTGCGCAAGGCCCGTCTCCTGAAAGCCGGCCGCCAGCGCGAAGCCGCCGCCGAAGAGGAGCACGATGTTCCAGGGCAGGCGCGGGATCACGTCGGGGCCCATGACGCGTGTGGCGCCCTCGGTGCGGTTGCGTGTCGGGATGAAGAAGAGGACGGACGCGAGCGTTATGGCCACGGTGCCATCGTCGATCATGCCGGGGTCGGGAAGGAGGCGCGACCAGCCCGGCAGGGTGAGGAAGCCCAGCGTGAGATCGACGCGGAAGACCCACAGCAGCGCCGTGGCAACGAACACGCCCAGCACGGCGCGCTCCTCGAACGAGATGGACCCGAGCCGCCGGCGCTCGACCTCCACGGTGTTGCGATCGACGGTGACCCCCTCGGGCACCCGGTGGAAGACCTGAGTGATCAGCAGCCAGCTCACCACCAGCATGACGAGGCCGACGGGGAAGGCCATGATGAGCCACTGCCCGAAGGCGATGGACGGGGCGTCCGGGAAGAGGATCTCGAAGATCCGCACGAACGAGAGGTTGGGCGGCGTGCCCACCAGCGTCGTGAGGCCGCCGACGGTGCATCCGTACGCGATTCCCAGCATGAGCCCCACCGACAGGTGTCGTGCCCCGTCGCGGCCCGCCTCGCTCTCGATCTGCAGGCAGATTGCGAGGCCGATCGGCACCATCATGACTGCGGTGGCCGTGTTCGAGATCCACATCGACAGGAAGGCCGCCGCGACCATGAAGCCGAGCACGATGCGCGCCGGCCCACCCCCGACCGCGTGGATGATGTTGAGCGCGATCCGCCGGTGCAGGTTCCACTTCTCCATGGTGAGGGCGATCATGAAGCCGCCCAGGAAGAGCACGATGGTGCTGTTGAAGTAGATCGGGGCGGTGTCCTGCCCGGCCATGATTCCCAGTAGGGGATAGAGGACGAGGGGGATCAGCGCGGTGGCGAAGAGGGGAATGGCGTCCGTGACCCACCAGATCGCCATGAGAAGGGCCACCGCAGCCAGGCGGCTTGCGGGGACGTTCCCCGGGTCCACCGGGAAGGCGAGGAGAAGAATGAAGGTGCCGAACCCGAGCCAGAGGCCCACGGCCCGGCCCTTCGAGGATGTCTGTCGTTCAACGGCCATGGGCCAGGATCGCAGGAGGGGCCCGTGCGGACCCTACCGGTTCGTCCCCTCCCTGGTCTCGCTGTCGTCGGCCATGGCCTCGCGCTTGGCGAGCTCCGCCTCGTACTGCTCCTCGGTCAGGTAGGTCACGTCGACCCAGGCGTGGGCCATCTCGTCCACGGTGCGGTCGCCCCAGCCCACCCACTGCGTGTGGTCGGGGTTGTTGGGGTTGTCGGCGGTGTTGTCGTGCCATGCGGTGAACACGAGCGTGGTGCCCGCCGGGAGGAGGGGCGCCGCGTGATCGGCGTAGATGTAGTTGACGTGCCAGTTCCACTGGAAGTTGTTGACCTGGCTCAGGATCTCCTTGCGGCCATCCGGGTAGATCGCCGACATGGACATGGCCTTGCCGCGCATGTGCATGTGCGGCTGGTAGTTCTCAAGCCGCGAAGGCCACCTGAGCAGGTGGAAGTCCTGGGTGACCGCGATCTCGTCCGGCGGGATGTCCAGATCGTCGCCGGTCGCGTTGAAGAACGCCAGGCGGGTCCGGTTCTGGGGGACCTGGTCCTTCGGGTAGAACCAGATGCCGAGTTCGACGTAGCTGTCCTTCACCTCCCGGCCGATCGCGTGCATGTGGACTTCCCACCGAATCTTCGAGCCCGGGAGCATGAGCTTTCCGGCCCCGTCGGGGAAGATCTCGCCCACCTTGCCGACGGCCCACTCCATGAACAGCCCCGGTCCGCCCATCGCACGGCTGCTGGTGCTGAGCGCGGCGGTCTCGGCGGTCATCTCGTCGGGATCCTCGTCCTGCACCAGGTAGGCCAGCGTGTGGTGGACAATGCGCCGCCCGTCGGGCCACGATGGCCGGATCTCGATGGCCTTGACCCAGCGCTCCTCGGTCAGGCCGGTCGGCGTCTCGGGCCGGAACCACTTGTCCTGAGTCTGCGCGGCCAGCGTGTAGGGCTCGGATCGCACCACCAGGTCCGGCTGACCGAACTGTTCGGCGTACTGCCATTCGCTGCCGTCGGGGAACACGGGCGGGGGAGGCATGTCGGCTTCGTCGCCGAGGGCATGTCGCCGTCGAGCCAGGTGACCAGCGTTTCGAGCTCCTGGTCGGTCAGACCCCGGTCGTTCTTGAACTCCTGGATCCCCACCGACCGGTCGATGTGCCACGGCGGCATGATTCGGGCCGCGACCTTGTCGCGGATGCGGGGCGCGTAGCGCTTGACCGCCTCGTAGCTCATGAGCGACATGGGTGCGATCGAGCCGGGCTGATGGCAGATCTGGCAGTTCTGCTGGATGATCGGGGCCACGTCCTTCGCGAAGGTGGGGTGGTCCTGCGCCCCGGCGGGCACGGATGCGATCACCAGGGCGGCGGCCACCGGCACGGCACGGGCGGCGGCGTTCCGGAACGGGAAGTGTCGTTGGCGCATCTTCTCTCCTTCGGTCAGCGGGTCACCTTCACCCGTACGAATCCGTTGGTCCAGCAGCACTGGGAGTGGCCCGCGGTGGACACGCCCGACGCATCGTTCGCCCTCACGCGAATCACATGGTCCCCGGGTTCCATGAAGGTGGCCACGGTCGTCGCCTTGCCACCCTCGACCGGCACGCGCGCCGAATCCTCGTCGAATGTCACGTCACCCGGTCCCTGGTGCTTGAACCAGGTCAGGGTGACCGGGACTCCGGTGCGTCCCGCCACCGCGATGCTCCCGCGGGCACGGCCATCGTCCCAGGCCCAGACGGTCAGTGGCACCGGCGTGCCCGCCACGGCCTCCACGGGTCCCCACCACGGGCCGCCAGGTCCGGCGCCTCTCGGTCCGTCCTCGGCGAATGCGAGCGCTGGCGGGGTGTTCCCGGTCTCGGCCTCGCCGTCGAGCGCGTCGATCCTCCAGTCGAGGTGGAGGCGGCCCGGGATCGAGTAGCGCTCGCCGCGGAAGTCGATCGTCCAAACGACCGCTTCGTCCCCGAAGTCCGCCGGCACCGTCACCGCGAAAACCCCCCAGTGCCTTCTCGGGTGGAAGCGCGTGGGCTGCGTGCCGTCGAAGGCTGCGGGTTCGATCCGGTTGGCTTCCCCGTGCGGAAGGTCCACGACCTCTTCGAAGTTGCGGTTGTAGTAGCCGAACGAGAGGCTGAAGGTGCCGTCGGGGTTCTCGTACCAGCCTTCGTAGACGGGCGTGACCGACAGGCCGTTGCCGGTGCGGATGCCGAGCGGGACCTGGGAGACCGCTGGCGGGGCGAGGGCTCCGGCGACGAAGAGTGCGGGCAGCGCGCACCGGATGCTGTATCGTAGTAGGGAACGGCACATTCAAGAAGAATACGCCACCCGGTCATTTCCCGGCAAGGACGGGAACGCGAGGGATCGCGAGGAGAGCGCATGAACCCGGCCAGGCTGCCGATCGGCATCCAGACCTTCCGAGAGCTTCGAGAGGCCGGGTACTACTACGTCGACAAGACATCCCACATTCCGCCCTTGCTGAACGTCGGCAAGCACTACTTCCTGTCGCGTCCTCGCCGGTTCGGGAAGAGCCTCTTCCTCGACACGCTCCGCGAGCTCTTCCTGGGAAGCGAGCCGCTCTTCCGCGGGCTGGCGATTCACGACCGCTGGGACTGGTCCGTCTCCCGTCCGGTCGTGAGCCTGAGCTTCGATGGCGGCCCGTACAGCGAGCCGGGCCAGGTCAAGGCCGAATTGATGGAGCGACTGGACGCCATCGAGCAGGAGCATGGGATCCGGCGGGGGCCGTCCACCGCTTCGGGCCGCCTGCGCCACCTGCTCGCAGCCCTGCACCGGAGGACCGGGCGCCGTGCCGTCGTTCTGGTGGACGAATACGACAAGCCGATCCTTGACGCGCTGCGCGACCCCGACATCGCCCGAGCCAACCGGGATTTCCTGCGCGGCGTCTACGGCATCGTGAAGGGGGCCGATGCGCACATCCGCTTCACGTTCATCGCGGGGGTCAGCAAGTTCTCGAAGGTGAGCCTCTTCTCGGGGTTGAACAACCTGCTCGACATCACCATGAACCCCGACTTCTCGTCCATTTGCGGGTACACGGAAGGCGACCTCGACACGGTGTTCGCGGACGAGTTGCCGGGGTTGGACCGCGAAGCCATTCGCGACTGGTACAACGGCTACAGCTGGCTGGGCGAGGAGCGGGTCTACAACCCCTTCGACATGTTACTGCTGTTCTATCACCGCACGTTCAAGTCCTACTGGTTCGAGACGGGCACTCCGACCTTCCTGGTCGAGACGCTCTTCAATCGGCGCGTAACGTCGCTCGAACTCGACGACATGGTCGGGACCGAGGCGCTGCTTTCCACCTTCGACGTCGACCACATCGCAACCGAAGCATTGCTCTTTCAGACCGGCTACCTGACCATCGTCGGCGAGGAGAAGGCCGCGTCGGATGCCTTCGGCGACGAGTCCTTCTACCGGCTCGGCTACCCCAACCGAGAGGTGCGGCAGAGCCTGAACCGCAGCCTGCTGGCCCACATGACGTCGGACGCGTCGGGAACGGTGCGCAACGCGCTTCGGCTGCGCCGTCTGTTGGCCGACGGCGACGCGGCGGGGCTCGAGGGATTCTTCCACGCCCTCTTCGCCGGGATTCCGTACGAGTGGCACACCCGAAACGACCTGGCGCGCTACGAAGGCTACTACGCCAGCGTCTTCCACGCCTGCTTCATGTCGCTGGGAGCGGATGTGACGGTCGAGGACAGTGGAAGCCGGGGGCGTCTGGACATGGCCGTGCGCTTCGCCGGGCGGGTCTACCTCTTCGAGTTCAAGGTCGTCGAACGAGCGTCCGAGGGTGCGGCGATGGCCCAGCTCAAGGCCAGGGGCTATGCGGACAAGTACCGGGCACGGGGCGAGCCGATCCACCTCGTCGGCGTCGAGTTCAGCCGCGAGACGCGAAATGTCGCGGCCTTCGAGGTGGATCGGGTGCCCGGCGTGGAGGCTGACGCCTGACCTCTTCGAGGGCCGCTCCAAGTCGTGCGCCGTTCCCCTGCGGGCCTCGTCCGCGACATGAGTGGCCCTCCTCGGAGCAACCCGGTAGCTTGCGAACTCAACGGATTCTTGGGCCCGTCCTGCCTGGACGCCTGCTCTCGCGACCGGTGGGTCCTCGCAGCTTTCAATCCGAGAAAGCGGAGGCGCGGGACAGGCCCAGTCCGCCAATCAGAAAGGAGCCAGTATGGATGTGTCTTGGGAACTAGTGACGCTGGTGGCTGCCATAGTCGGGGCTGCCGTAGGTGCCACATGGCGCGTCACCCAAACGATGGCTTCCGCCGAAATCATCGTACATGACCCTCAACGAGATGAGGCAAGAGAGTGGCAACAGCCAAGTCGATCATCCGGATGCCAGCGACATGACCCACGAAGAAATGGTGTCCAAGTGGTGGAAGCACGCGATCCGACACGACGAACTATAGTCCCGCCGCCCCCTTCAGCGACGCCCTGAACCCCATCCGCCCGCCTTCCTCCCTCCACGCCACCGCGTGCGGCACGCCCTCGTCGGCCAGTTCCTCCAGAATCGAGCGCACCTCGTCGGCGAGACGCTGGTCGAAGAGGTGGGGGTGGTCGAGGTACCAGGACACCCAGGCTTCGCCGCGCAGGTGGTCCTTGCAGGAGCGGCGGTAGGACTCCCACATCTTGTCCTCCATGGCGCCGACCTCCCACTGGTAGTGCAGGTTGCCGAAGTGGCGGAAGATGGCCGTCATGTAGGAGTCCCAGCGCAGGCTCTCGCCGGGTGTGAGCTGGTCCGGGGCTTCGGCGGCGCGCGCGAGGAACTCGGCGAGTTCGCGGTCGCGGAAGACGTGCTCCAGCAGGCGGATGCTGTTCTCGACCATGGCGTTGAAGGCGGCCGCGCGCACGCTCCTCGTGTTGCGCCGGGTCTGCTCCATGCCGAGCCTCATCTGGCGCGCGACGAAGAGCAGCGACGCCACCACGCCGATCGCGCCGATGAACTCGCCTAGGTTGCCGAGGTGTTCCAGGGTCATGGAGAAGGGTCACTGAGGGGTGGAAGGGACAGGGCCGCCGACAATATATACACCTTCGCCCGCCCGGTCGCCGATCACGGACTTGCAGGGGCTGCGGCGGCGGATCGCATGAGGCCGAGCAGCTCCGAGACGATCGCCCTCCCCTTGTCTCGGGCGTAGAATCGCCGGACGTGCGCGTAGCGGGGTGCCGGGTCCAGCTTCATCCCCTCCTCCATCACCCATCTCTGAATCTCGCGGGGCCTCGGACCCCACCAGGCGCGTTCGCGGTAGTCGTCGTCGAGCACGAGGATGATCGGGATCGACCGGCTGCGACCGTTCGTCAGGTGCGCGTCCATGATGTCCAGGTTTTCGTCGCGCGAGAGCACGCGCAGGTCCACGTTGGGCACCGCCTCGGCCAGCCGCGAGACCACCGGCAGGATGTTCACCGCATCGCCGCACCAGTCCTCGCTGAGCGCCAGCAGATGCCACGTTCCCGGCAGCGCGCGAGCCTCGTTGACCGCTCCCTCGGGAAGGCGCACACGGTCGTGCACGCCGCGCCAGAGCTTCTCGTTCTCGCGGACGGTTTCGAGGTATTGGGGGAGGGAGAGGCCGGACTCGTATCGTTCACGCACGTCGGTCATGGCTTTTTCCGTGTGCGCAGCAGGCCCTCCTGCGCCGCCGAGGCGACGAGCCGCCCGTCGCGCGTGAAGAACGTTCCCACCGCGAACCCCCGCGCGCCGTGGGCGACGGGGCTGTCGAGGGTGTAGAGGAGCCAGTCGTCCGCCCGGAAGGGACGGTGGAACCAGAGCGAGTGGTCGAGCGAGGCCGCCATGACGTCCGAGTCGCGAACGCTGTGGCCGTGCGGCTGCAGGGCCGTCGAGAGCAGGCCGTAGTCCGACGCGTAGGCCAGCGCCGCCTGGTGGTGGACGGGGTTGTCGGGAAGAGCGTCCGGCGACCGAATCCAGAAGCAGCGCTGCGGCGGGCGCGGGGCCCGGTCCAGGAAGGTGAACGGTTCGACGGGCCGGAACTCCAGCGGCCGATCCTGGGTCAGGATGGCCCTGAGGTGAGCGGGCAGCCGATCGGCGTGCTCGCGGAAGATGTCCACCTCCGAGCGCAGATCCTCGGGCGGCGGTACGTCGGGTATGAAGGCCTGGTGCGACACGTCCTCCTCGGTGCGGTGGAACGACGCCGACAGCGTGAAGATGGCCCTGCCGTGCTGGATCGCGGTGACGCGGCGGGTGGTGAAGCTCCGTCCGTCGCGCAGGCAGTCGACGAAGTACACCACCGGGATCTCCAGGTCGCCTTCGAGGATGAAGTAGGCGTGCAGCGAGTGGGCGTTCCGGTCGGCTTCTTCGATGGTGTGCCGGGCCGCCACCAGCGCCTGGGCGAGCACCTGTCCGCCGAAGATGCGTCCCGAACCGGTGTCGCGGTTCCGGCCCCGGTAGATGTTCTGCTCGATCGGCTCGAGGTCGAGCAGCTCGACGAGGGTGTCGGTGGGCGTGGCCATGCCACCAAACTAACCAAGGGCGCGTTGACTGCGGCGTGTGGAGCCGGGGCGCAGCGGGCCGAATCCGATCCCACACCCCACCGCACGCTGCGCAGATCCGCACGGCACGCGCTATATTTCGAAAACGGCGCACCATCGGCACCCAGCTGGCCTTCACGGCCGACATGTCCCGCCCGCCACCCGGAGAAAGGCAGCTCGACCGCTGACCGACGGACTCCTTTCCGAGCAATTGGATCGCCCCTCCTACCCGGCCGCCGAAGCTGGTCGTCTGGTGGGAATGACCGCGCCCAGGGTTCGCCGCTGGCTGAAGGGATACGACTACCGTTATGGCGAAACCATGCGCCATCGGCCACCCGTGCTGCCTCGGGGGACGGTCGCGACGCGCGCCAGCTACGCCTCCTTTCTGGATCTTGTAGACCTGCTTTTTGTAACGGCATTCCTGAATCACGGCTTCTCACTTCAGAAAGTCCGTCGCGCGCTTGACGAAGCTCGCGAGCTTCTCGGGACCAGCCATTTCGCGCGGCAGACATTCTTCACCGACGGCGGGAGCATCTTTCTCCAGCTTCAGGATAGAGGAGAAGCGATTCTCGAACTCATGTCGGGCGGACAGTGGGTGATTCCCGCCGTCATTCGGCAGATCGCTAGTCAGATCGACTTTGCAGCTCCGGGGGGTCTGGCCCGCCGGTGGTATCCGCTTGGACGCAGCCGGCCGGTGATTCTGGATCCATTCGTTTCATTTGGCGCGCCCTCGATTGCGGGGCGAGGGGTGAAGACCGCCAACGTGCATGATCTCTTCGTTGCCGAGCGCGGCAGCGTCGCGGCGGTTCGCGCCTGGTGGAACCTCACAGATGCAGAGGTCAAGGCTGCGGTGGAGTTCGAACGCCGCCTAGCGGCATGAGATTCTTCTTCGACAACAACCTCAGTCCAGGGCTCGCTAGGGGAATGAAGGGGTTCGGGGAAGATGTTGTCCATCTCACGGAGGTCTTTCCCGGCGATGCAAGTGACCCCAAGTGGCTCGCTCACATTGGGTCGCAAGGATGGTTCCTAGTGACCCGGGACCGGCGCATCCGCTATCGACCGGCTGAACGGAAGGCTCTCAAGGAACACGGTGTGGGTGCATTCTTCATGGGTGGGAAGCAGCGGAGTCGATGCCAACTAATCCAGCAGCTGGTACGCAACTGGCCACGCATTAAGGCTCTAGCCGAAAAAACACGCGTGCCCTTCGCGTTCCGAGTGCCACCTACGGGAACCAAGCTTACGCGCCTTGAACTGAAATAAAACCATGAAATCCTTCCGGCCGACTGCGGGTGCTCGACGGGTTCCCACCCGGCTCCGGTTCGCGTGGCCGGTGGTCGCAGTCGTGGGGCTCGCGGCCCAGGTGCCGCCCGCGCTCCCGCCTCTCGCGCCCTCCCAACCCATCGACGTGGTGGAACTCACCGTGGCGCGGCTGCAGGAGGGCTACGCGGCGGGAGCGTACACGGTGGTGGAGGTGGTGCAGGCCTTCCTGGATCGCATCGAGCGCTACGAGGACCACTACAACGCGTTCATCTCGATGAACCCGGACGCGCTGGCGGTCGCCGCCGCCCTCGACGACGAGCTGCGCGCGACGGGTCCGCGGGGGCCGCTGCACGGCGTGCCGGTGGTGATCAAGGACAACATCGACCATGCGGGACTGGTCACGACGGCGGGTTTCAACGGGTTCAGCGCGGCCACCGAGGGCGTCGACATGGTGCCGGGCGACGACGCGGTCACGGTCGAGCGGCTGAGGGAGGCCGGCGCGGTCATCCTCGGCAAGACCAACATGCCGGACTTCGCGGGGCACGGGACCCGCACCCGCAGCACGGTCGCCGGCGAGACGCTGAACCCGTACGCGCCGGACAGGGTGCCGGGGGGCTCCAGCGGCGGAACGGCGACAGCGGTCAACGCCAGCTTCGCCGTTCTGGGGCTTGGGACGGAGACGGGCGGCTCGATCCAGAATCCTGCGGCCGCGCAGGCGCTCGTCGGAGTGAAGCCGACCTTCGGCCTGGTGCCACTCGAAGGCGTGGTGCCGATCGACGCGACCTACCGCGACGTTGTGGGCCCGCTGGCGCGGACCGTTCGCGACGCCGCAATCGCGCTGGACGTGATCGCGGGTCCGAGCCCGGAGGATCTGGCGTCGTACGCGGGCGCGGCGCACATCCCCGAGTTTGGCTACGAGGCCGCGCTCTCCGTGACGGCGCTGGCGGGCAGGCGCTTCGGGCTCGTCGGTGCCGGGTGGCGCGAGTCGTTCCTGCCGCTCGCGCCCGAAACCGAAGCGCTCTACCGGGAGTCCGTGCGGGTCATTGAGGCCGAGGGCGCGGCGGTCGTCGAGGACCCCTTTGCCGGACGCGGATGGGTGGAGCTGTACGAGGAACGCCCTTCGGTCCCGTCGGTGGGGCGCCACGACATGGCCGTCTACCTGCAGGGGCTGGGCGCCGAGGCCGCGTTCCGCAGCGTCGAGGAATGGGAGGCGCTGACCGGTCGCGAGTTTCGCCGCGGACGGCGCGGCCGGATCCCTGTCGCGCCGACGGCCACCGAGGAGGGTGACGCCTTCCAGGCGTGGCGACGCGACATGCGCGCCCTCTTCCGGGCGGTTCTGGAGGAAAACGAGCTCGACGGACTGTTCTTCCCGCAGGCCGGCGAGCCGATCCGGCCACTGGTCGAGGATCCCGAGCGTCCCGACTACCGTCCCAACAACCACGCCGAGCTGCCTAGCAACATCATCAACGACCTCGGGCTCCCAACGGTCGCCGTCCCCTTTGCCTACTACGACGACGGGACGCCCTTCGTGGTCGCGTTCATCGGTGACCTCTGGGCCGATGCGGAGCTGATCGCCTACGCCTACGACATCGAGCAGGCGACCCTTGTCCGGATCGCTCCGGTGCTGGCGGAGGGGTCGCGGTAGCGGCCAACGACGCGCTTCTTCCCCCAAACCACCGCTCACGGCCTAGAAGACGTCGACCGGAGCGCGAGACCCCGAGCCTTGCGCACGCCCGCCGCCCTTTCCAGTCTCTCCAGCGTACCATCGCCCGCCGCTCGTTCCGGCGAGGAGCGCGGCTCGGAGAACCCAACGTTCCGGCAGCAGTCCGGGGAAGGCAGCCAGATGTTCGCTTCAATCGCACGCACGCGTCCCCTTCGTCTCTTCGCCCTGGCCGCCCTCGCCGTCGCGTCGGCGTTCGCGGCGACCGAGGCCGTGGCCCAGGAGTCCCGACCGACCATCGCGGCCAAGACCGAGGGGATGACGGCCATGGAGGGGTTCTTCGACCTCTACTGGGACGACGAGGGTGGCGTCCTCTACTGGGAGCTTGATCTCGGCGGGGGCGAGTTCCTCTACCAGATCTCGATGGGCTCGGGGCTCGGGTCCAATCCGGTGGGGATCGACCGAGGGCAGCTTCGCGGCACGCACGTCCTCGAGGCGCAGCGAATCGGGCCCCGCGTCCTCCTCGTCGAGCCGAACTACCAGTTCCAGGCGCGCAGCGACAACGCGACCGAGGTGCAGGCCGTGCGCGACGCCTTCGCGCCGTCGGTGTATTGGGGGTTCGACATCGTCGCGCAGACCGGGGAGCGTGTGCTGGTCGACGCCACACCCTTCTTCATTCGCGACGCGCGCAACGCGATCGGGCAGATGGCGCAGCGGGGCCAGGGCACCTTCCGGCTCGATTCGTCGAGATCCGCGATTCACCTCCCCGCGACCCAGTCCTTCCCCGAGAACACCGAGGTCGAGGCGCTCCTGACCTTCACGAGCGGGGACCCGGGTGGGCTGGTGCGCGGCGTGGCCGTGAACCCCGAGGCGGTGACGCTGCGCCAGCACCATTCGTTCATTCGCCTGCCCGACGACGGATACCGGCCCCGCATCGCGGATCCGCGAATCGGCGTGAACGGCCCCACGATCTTCGACTACGCGACGGCGATCGACGAGGATCTTCGGATTCGCCTGGTCGCGCGCCACCGCCTGCAGAAGCGCAACCCGGGGCCGGAGCCGTCGGAGCCCGTCGAGCCGATCGTCTTCTACGTGGATCCGGGGACGCCCGAACCCATCCGCAGCGCGCTCATCGAAGGCGCCGCGTGGTGGGAGGAAGCCTTCGAGGCCGCCGGCTTCATCGACGCCTACAGGGTGGAGGTCCTGCCCGAGGGCGTGGATCCGCAGGACATCCGCTACAACATGATCCACTGGACGCACCGGCGGACGCGCGGGTACTCCTACGGCAACACCGTCACCGACCCGCGCACAGGAGAGATCATCCGCGGCGTCGTCAATCTCGGCAGCCTGCGCCTGCGCCAGGACTACCTGCACGGCCAGGGCATGGTGGCGCCCTTCGTCGGCACGGTGGGCGAAGACGCCGGCATGGGTGCGGACATGGGATCGATGTCCTGCAACCTGGCGCTTGTGCCCGGCTTTGAGTACCTGGCCCAGGTCTCCCCGGGATCGGACGCGGTCGAGATGGCGCTCGCGAGGGTGCGCCAACTGTCGGCACACGAGGTCGGGCACACCCTGGGCTTCCCCCACAACTACCTGGCCAGCACCTATGGCCGGGAGAGCGTGATGGACTATCCGGCGCCCCTGGTGGAGATCGACGGCACTGGCGATCTGGACCTCTCGAACGCCTACGTGCAGCGGATCGGCGAATACGACAAGCTGTCCGTGAACTGGCTCTACCGAGAATTCCCCGAGGGGACCGACGAGGCCGCCGCCCTCGACGAGATCGTCCGGCAGGGGATTCGCGACGGGCTGGTGTTCATGGCCCACACGAACAACAACTTCATCGGTGCGGGGCACCCGTACGCCGGCGTCTGGGACAACGGTGCCAACCTGGTCGACCACCTCAAGCACGAGATGCGCGTTCGCGACATCGGCCTGGCTGCCTTCGGCGAGGACATGATCCGCACCGGGCGGCCCCTCTCCGACCTGGAGTTCGTGCTGCTGCCACTCTACATGCATCACCGCTTCCAGTTGCGCGCGGCGGCGCAGACGCTGGGCGGCGCGGACTACAGCTATGCGCTCAGGGGCGACGGCCAGACCCCCGTGACGATCGTTCCCGGCGAGGAGCAGCGCGACGCCCTGGAGACGATCCTGTCGGCGCTCACGGTGGACTTCCTGGCCCTGCCGGCGGGTGTCGTCGCCATGATCCCACCGGCCGCCTTCCGCCACGACGAAGGGGAGGTGTTCGCGGGACACACCGAGGAGCTCTTCGACCCCCTGGGTGCCGCAGAGGCGGCCGCCGACTTCACGGTGGGCGAGATTCTGCACCCGCAGCGCATGGCACGCCTGGTCGTGTACGGCGGCATGGGCGACTACCCGGACCTGGAGGAGGTGGTGGATCGCCTCCTTGAGACCACCTGGAATGCGCCCACCGAGGCGGACGAGTACCGCATGAGGGCGCAGCACGCCATTCAGCGCGCCGTCGCCGACCGGATGATGCGACACGCCGGCAGCGCCGATGTCATGACCGAGGCGCGAGCGGTCCTGTCAGATCGCCTCGACGCCCTGGCCGGTCGCCTGGAGGCGATCGCGGGTCCGTCGCCGCACCAGCGGCTGGTTGCGGCCGACATCAGGCGCTGGCAGGCCAGAATCGACAACACCACGCCTGGACCGGCGCTGGAACTGCCTCCCGGCGACCCGATCGGCGGGAGCGCGCGAGGGGGTCAACCCCTCCGCGTGCGAAATCGGTAGCCGAATCCTCTGACGGTCTCGATCCAGTCGCCGGCGCTGCCCAGCTTGCCGCGCAGACGACGCACGTGCATGTCCACCGTGCGGGTGTGGAGCCGCCCGGCCATGCTCGAATCCACCTTCCAGGCTTCGGAAAGCAGCTGGCGTCGGCTCTGTGTGCGGCCCCTGCGCTCCATCAGCGTCCGCAGCAGGCGGAACTCCGTCGGGGTCAGCGTGATCTCCTGCCCGCCCAGGGTGACGATGTGCGCCCCGACATCGACCCGCAGCGACCCGGCGCGCAGGATTCGGCCTCCCCCGGTCATGGGCTTCCGTTCGCCCTGGGCGCGGCGCAGTATGGCGTCCACCCGCAGAACCAGCTCGCGCGGGCTGAAGGGCTTCGTCAGGTAGTCGTCCGCCCCCAGCTCGAGGCCGGTGATCCGGTCCTGCTGCTCGCGCTTCGCCGTCAGAATGAGAATGGGAACGTTTCGCGTGGCCGCGTCGGAGCGGAGTGACTGCAACACCTCGTCACCCGAGATGCCCGGCAGCATCCTGTCCAGGACGATCAGGTCGGGGAGATCGCGGTGCACGGCGTCGAGCGCAACCGTGCCGGTCAGGGCCGTCTCCACCCGATACCCCTCGCGCGTCAGCTGATACGCGATCAGGGCCGCGATCTCGGCCTCGTCCTCGACGACCAGGACGCGCGCGGCTCGCTTGGGTTCGTCGTCGGAAGCCGAATCGACCACAGCAACCTCGCCGGAGTCGGAATTGGATGGGCTCATTTTCGGACCTCAGGCCTTGCCGCCGGCGGAACTGCCGCCCCGCCCACAAGCTCGGGATCCTCGTCGTAGTACCTGAATATCTTGTAGCCGCCGTTTCTCTCCAACA
This sequence comes from Longimicrobiales bacterium, assembly GCA_963662845.2. GTDB lineage: Bacteria > Gemmatimonadota > Gemmatimonadetes > Longimicrobiales > Gaopeijiaceae > Bin94. Next base: position 354,723 of record CAXXCM010000001.1, read on the forward strand.
CGTCCTTGAAAAGCTGGAGCCGATACCGCCTGCCGTTCGACCGGAAGTGGACATGGCAATCGGTGTGCACGGAGAAGGTCTCGAAGGTCTGCACCGCGCCGACGCACTCGACAGACTCGAACGCCAACGGCCGGGCGCTGTCCAGAGCGTTCGCCGCCCTGGGTATGGCTCGCCCGTTTCTGAGTTGAATGTTCTGCCAGGCGAGGTCGAGGGGAAAGGGCGACGGCCCCTGTGCGGCCGGCAGCTCGGGCCAGACCACGGTGTTGTGCTCTGTCTCGGTGAGACGGAAGCTCTCGATGGCTTCCCGGTCACCCCGTTCGAAAGCATCCAGCACCTCGCCCCCCAGTTCGTCGAGGCTGCCCGCCGAACCGGGAAAGGGCTGCTGGCCGCCGCACGCGAGAACGGCGACCAGCGCCCAGACGGCGCTCCAGGAGGGGCCCCTGCGCGGCGCGGCGCAGGAGGCCCTTCCCGGATGGCCTTCGGATCCTAGTTGACGGCGAACGAAGTCCACCCCGTCCACCACTTGTCGCCGCCGGGAGCGGCGGCGCCGATGAAGTCGGTCACGGTGAAGAACCCGTCGTCGGGAGGCGTGGCCGCGCCCGTCAGGAGGGGCGAGCCGGCGAGCGGAGTGAAGTCGGGCGCCTCGCGGTTGAAGGCGTCGGCCAGCATGGCGTCGTTCTCCAGGCGGTTGCCCCAGTCGGCGGTGTTGAAGAACGCCTCGGCGGTGTAGCCCTGGTTGGCGTCCTTCATGCCCTCGAAGGCGTCCTTGTTGTCGACCAGGATCGAGCTGCGGATCTCAAGCCCCTGCCTGTAGGTCTCCGGGTCGTCCACGTCCAGCCCGTCGTCGGGGAAGCCGATCACGACCGTGTTGGCGATCAGGCCGGCCGTGCCGCGCCGCAGCCGCAGGCCGTCGGCGCCGTCGGTGGCGCCGTCGCCGCCTCCGACCAGCGTCACGTTGTAGATCGTGGGCTCGGTGAGCGGCGTCGCCGTGTAGTCCTCTTCGTTGCCGTCCACCTCGAAGCCGTTGTCGGCATCGTCCGGATTCTGCTGCACGATCCAGAACTGGCCGCGACCCTGCCAACCGGTCGAGTAGTCGAAGCTGTCGTCCGACGCGTTGGTGACCAGGGCGTACTTCAGGTCGACGGTGCCGCCGAAGAATTCGATGCCGTCGTCAAGGCCGACGTTAGTCTGCACGTGATGCATCTCCGTGCCCGCGCCCACGCCGTTGAGCGTCAGGGCGTTCAGCTCGTTGCCGAACGACACCTCGAAGCCGGCGAACTCGATGCGCGTGTAGACCATCACACCGCTGTCGTCGTCCACATCGGTGCCGCCGTACTGGCCCGACGAGCCCTCGCCGACGCACGAATCGGCGGGGAAGTTGCACAGGGACTTGCCGTTGATCACGACGCCGCCCCAGTCGCCCGCGCGCCGCTCGCCCTCGGGCGAGGTGCTGGTGAACACCACTGGAGCGTCGGCGGTTCCCTCGGAGAAGATCTTGCCGCCCGTGCGAACGATGAGCGCAGTGGGCTGCGTGGCCACGTCGCCCTTGAGCACGGTGCCGGCCGGAATGTGCAGCTCGCCGCCATCGGCCACCGTGACGATGCCCCGAAGGATGTAGATCGAATCCGGGTTCAGTTCGACCACCCCGGAGATCGTTCCGGTCAGGTCCTGGCGCAGGTCGACCCCTTCGACCGTGACGAGCGCCGGATCCGACGGATTGGACTGCAGCCCGCCCGCGACCGCGATCACGCGATAGGCGTACGCGCCCTCGGCCACGCCACCGTCGGTGTAGGAGGTGCTGGTTACGCCGCTGGCGATCTGCGTGAAGCTGCTGCCCGATGCCTGTCGCTGGACGATGTAGCTCTCTCCCGAGCCGCTCCAGTTCACCGTGACGTCGTTGCCGTTCGCGGTGGCCGTAACTCCGGTGGGAGCCGCGGGCGGGTCCGGCGTCGTCGGCGGAGCGGTCATGCCACCGTCATCGTCGTCGCCGCATGCGGCGGCGAAGACGGCTACCGCCGTCGCGAGCGCTCCGAGAAAGTTGCGTCCCTTCCGATTCATTTCCGAATCTCCTCTGATTGGATTGTCGGGCGTCGCTGCCCGGTTGGTGCCCGTCCCGTCGTCCGGATCTCGTGCCGGTTCGCGATGGGTCGGGCGTTGTCTTCTTGCGTTTGTCAGTTCGTGTCCCATCCAAAGGAAAGGGACACGGTTCTGCCGTTGTTCCAGCGGCGAAGCAGGTCGCCCGCCTGTGTGTACTCGACCACGTTGCCCACCAGACGGCCCGCCGAGAGCTTGACCTTGGCGCCGAGGGCGAGCGATTTCTCGACCACGATGTCCAGTTGGCTGCGGGCCTCCTCGTACACGTCCGCGGTGGCCTGTCCTCCCACCGCGTCGATCCGGCGTCCGAAGCGGTTGAACAGCACGCTCACCGTCAGGTCGTGCGGCCCGTCGCCCGCTTCGGGTTCCCGCACGTAGGTGAGCGACATGTTCACCACGTACGGGGACTGGCCCTGCAGCGCGCGTGTCTTCGGCACGACCGGAAGGTCCGCCCCGCCCTCTCCGGGGATGTAGATGCGGATCACCTCCGGCGTCGTCACCTCCGACTGAACCAGCGTCAGGTTGCTGTTCAGCGACACGGACTCCAGGCTCGGGGACACGATTCCCAGATCCGACCGGAACTCGAGTTCGACGCCGTAGTTGTTGGCCGATCCGCCGTTGATCCAGGACTTGAGAAGCTCGGTGCTGGGGAGGACCGCGACCTCGATGGGATCGTCGAAGGCCTTGTAGAAGGCGCTCGCGGCGACCAGGGCGCCCGGCGAGAAGAAGAACTCCCAGCGGGCGTCGTAGTTCTGGATGAGGGAGCGGACCAGTTCAGGATTGCCGACGGTCAGGTATCCGCCCGCGTAGTCGGCGAAGGAGAAGGGGGCCAGTTCGCGCAGCTGCGGCCGGGCCAGCGTCTGGGACGCGGCGACGCGCAGGTTCATGCCGTCGCGGAGATTCACGGTCACGTTCAGCGCGGGAAGGATGTCGGTGTTGTCCAGGGCGGCGCCCTCGAGGGGGATCTGCCCGACATCGTGCAGATCGAAGGGCGTGACCGCCTGCGAAGCGGACTCGACCCGCATCCCGGCCAGGAGCCTGACCGAGCCGGACACCTCGGTGTCGATCATGGCATAGCCGGCGTTGATCTCCTCCTGGGCGTCGTAGTTGTCGGGCCGGAAGGTGGCTTCGTTGAGCTCGAAGCCGTTGGAGGCGATCGTCTGCGGATCGAACAGCCCGTTCGGATCGCGCTGCAGCACGTCGTTGGTCACCACGCCGCCGCGGTTCAGCAGAAAGCGGAAGCGCCGCGTGAATGCGTTGCGTTCCTTGGAGCTTGCGGACGCTCCCAGCTTGATCGACCCGTTGCGGTCGCCCACGGAGAAGGGGATGTCCAGGTTGCCCGCTCCGCTGTAGGTGTCGTCCACCAGATCCTGGTGGAAGACCGAGCCCGACGAGACGAAGTTGTCGAACAGGAAGCGCCCGTTCGCTTCGCGGTAGAGGACTTCGCGGGTGTTCGGCTCGTACCGGCCCGCCTGCGACCACGCGCCGCGCCAGTCGAGCTTGGCGTTGTTCAGGAAGCCAAGACGATGTTCCCCCTTGAGCTGCGCGTTGATCAGGGTCTGGGCGAGAAAGCGGAGGCGGTAGTTCCGCTGGTCCGTTCCCGAGTCGAGGTTGTAGCCCTCGTAGACGCGGGCCTCGTCGTCCATCAGGCGGTTGTAGACGAAGTTGGCGGTGATGCGGCTGGTCGAGGTCAGCTCGTACGACAGATTCGCCAGGCCGCCCAGCGACACCGAGTGCGTGGTCTCGTCCCCACTGTAGTCCACTTCGGGATTCGCAAGACCCGAGGTGGAGAAGACTCGCTCGATGACGTCGCCCTTGTGGCTGTACGAGTTCGAATAGGTCAGTGAACCCAGGACCCCGAAGGAGCGACCGAAGAGTTCGAGGTCGTCGCCGAAGGAGGCTCCAAAGGAGGAGTTGGCGGGGAGACTGCCGGCCGTGGGGCCCCAGTCGCCGCCGAACGCTTCGCCAAAGCGCTCCAGGTCGTTGCGCGTGTAGTTCGGGAAGATGACCCGCCGGTCGGTCGGCAACAGGTCGGGCAGGCTGCGCGTCCCGTCGTCGAAGCCGAACAGATCCAGACCGCCCCCGGCGTAGCGCAGGCCGTCGGCGAAGGTGGCCGCCGAGTTGTAGCTGCTCGACGCGGACACCGAGAAGATGCGCCGGGTCGGGAAGTCCTTGGTGCGCAGCTCGACCAGCCCGCCCGCGTAGTCTCCCGGTTGGTTGGGCGAATAGCTCTTTGCCGTGACGATGGACTCCAGCAGGTCCGATGGCACCACGTCGAGGGGCACCACCTTGCGGTCGGGCATGGGCGAGGCGAGCGGCGCGCCGTTCAGCGTCGTCGAGCTGTAGCGTTCGCCCAGGCCTCGTACGTACGCGAACTTGTCGTCCACCACCGACAGACCCGGCACGCGCCTCAGCGCTGCGGCAGCGTCGCCGTCCGGCGAGCGCGAGATCTGGTCGGAGCCGATGGCGTCCACCACGAACGACTCGGTCTGCCGCTCGTTGAGCAGCGCTGCGGTCGATCCCGTTTCGACCGTCGCCTCGACCGTGATCCCGTCCACTTCCACAGCCGCCGGCTCCAGACCCACGTCGACCGTGGCCACTCCGTCCGCCTCCACCGTGACTCCGGTCAGCGTCTTTGTCCCGTAGCCGATCAGTTGCACCACAACGGCCTGGACCCCGGACGGTACGTCGCGCAGCACGAACCGACCGTCGATGGACGACAGGGAACCGATCGACTGATCCTCGAGGAATACCTGAGCGCTTGGCAGGGGCTGGGCGGTTCTGGAGTCCACGACCCGGCCCACGATCCTTCCGAGCGAGTCCTGTGCGGATGCCGCTGCGGGTGGAGCTGCCAGCAAGACCGCCAGCAGAAAGACTCGAACATCTCTCGAGGTCTGCAACATCTGATTCAATCCGCTCCCTTGGCCGTGGTAGTGGTCCAGCGCGATTCGGGAATCGTCGTCGCCGCGTGCAACGGTGCGTCGGTTAGGCAACATCCGACCCCGGCGTAACGGTGCCGTCCCGAGTTTGGTAACGGTCCTGAAACGCCTGTCATCCGCGACCGCGAGACCGGGTCGTCAATCCGCTGAGCGCCCGCTCGCGCCCCCGTTCGCCCGCTCGGGCATAGTGAGGCGTTGGTCGACTCCGGCCAGGCGCACGTTCCAACCTGCCACTGAAGTTCTCCGTATATTTCGGCTGTCCGACGGTAGGAACAGATACAGTGGGATTCGGTCCGTGAGTGACGTGGGAAGGGAGCCAGTCGACGAGCTGGATGCGGTAGTGCGCGGCACCGAGGGCGTTCAGCCGTGGCGTCGCGTCTTCCATGCCGCCTGCGGCGTGTTGCTCGTTGCGTTCGTGCAGCATCCGGTGCTCACTACGGAGATCGACCTGCGCGTGCTCGGGGGAGGCGTTCTGGCCTGCCTCGCTCTCGATTGGCTTCGCCTGAGCTTCCCGAACGCCAACATCGTCTTCTTCCGTTCGTTCTCGGCGCTGGCCTCGCCCCGGGAGGCCCGCAAGGTGGCTTCGTCGACCTGGTTCGTAATGGGCGCCTTCGCGGCGCTGCTCATTGTTCCGGGCCGCCTGTTCGCGCCGGCGGTGCTCGTTCTCGCCCTCGCCGATCCGGCGGCGAGCGTGGTGGGACGGATCTGGGGCCGGCACCCCCTCGGGAAGGGAAGCTGGGAGGGCACGGCGACCTTCTTTGCGGTTGCGTGCGCCGTGCTGTTGCCCTTTGTGGATCCGGCCACGGCATTGCTGACCGCAGCGGCCGTGGCCGTCTTCGAGGTGCTCCCCACGGGCATCGACGACAACCTGACGGTTCCGGTGTCCACTGCGTTGGCGCTTCGGTTGGCGGAGACCGTCTGGCCCCTGTCGTAACGCTGGTGTTACGGTTGCGTAACGAAACCGTTGCGATTTAGGGGCCCCTAACTTACCTTGGCGTGCAGGGACAGACGGCACGGTCCGAAGAAAACGCCATTCAGGGGGTAGGAATGAGCGTCTCCAGGACGCGTAGGAGCCGGGCGGGCATCCACAGCCTGTTCGCCATTCTGGTCTTCCACGGCTGTGGCCCGGGGCTGCCCACGGCACCGCAGGAACCATCCGTCGCCGAGGGCATCGAGCTGGCCATCGACACGTTGGACATTGAAGTGCACGCACTGTGGCTTCGCATCAGCGCCGTGCCCCCGGCCCGCGAGAATCTGGTCCTGACCTGGGAACTGGAGGCGCGCACCGAGAATCCCTTCTGGTGGCCAAGCGAGATCAGCAAGGCGGGGGGCCGCAGTTTCGAGGCCCCCGATACCGCCCGGGTGTGGGGCAACATCGCCAGAGCGTACGACTTCACCCTGGTGGTTTCCGGACTGACGACCTCCGGCGACTTCGTGGTCGATTCGCTCACCATCGAGGCCCCGCGCTGTCGCAATCCGGCTCGGCCCACCTTGCTCTGCAATCCTCGCGACGTGAGCAAACCGAGCCTCAGAGGAGCGGTCACCCCATGAGGGATCGAGACCGGGACGGTTGACCTGACGCCGATTTCATTCCAGCTTTCTCGTGCACTAACAGGAGCATGTCTGCGCGGTCAGCAACACCACATCCATAGACGGGACCCCGAACCGAACGTGGGGAGCCCGTCTTTTTGCATCAGCGGACTGCTCCGCGACACACAGGGAGAGACACAACGTGCGTACGCAGGGAACCGTCAAGTGGTTCAACGATCAGAAGGGTTTCGGCTTCATTTCCAGAGCCGACAACGGCCAGGACTGCTTCGTGCACTTCTCCGCCATCCAGGGCCAGGGCTTCAGGAGCCTGGCCGAGGGTGAGCAGGTGGAGTTCGACGTCGTTGACGGCGCGAAGGGACCGGCGGCGGAGAACGTCGTCCGGCTCGGCTGAGCGGAGCAGGTCAAAACACACCAACAGGACCGCGGTCGGCCGGGCAGCGTCCCGGCTGGCCGCGGCGGTCCAGCGCGGAAGCATCGTTTCTCGGGTGACGAGACGGCGTTGACCCGCCGTTAAGTCGAGTCGTCTTCAACCACTCCCTGGCCTGCGGTCGCGTCGGCGACTGCGGAAACCAGTTCGGCGCGGCGGTTCGGCGGCACCTGGACGCGGAAGCGAACATCGGCGGCGAAGGATCTATCCGTCACGATGGCCTCGACCGCCCCAATCGCTCGTTCGACGCGCTCTGCGGCATCGTAGGCCACAGTCACGAGCACGGGCACGCGGTCGACCCTGGTCACCGTTGGGCACGCCTCCAGCGCTCTCTTCACTCCGCTGGAGTAGGCACGGGCCAGACCACCCGTGCCGAGCTTGACGCCGCCGTAGTATCGCGCGCAGACGGCGACGACCTCGCCGACTCCCGAATGCAGGAGAACCGCGAGCATCGGTCTGCCTGCGGTCCCATGGGGTTCGCCGTCGTCGCTCATGCCGATCCGTGAGGTCGATGTCGGGGCTCCCCCGTTGAATGCCCAGCAGTGGTGGGTCGCGTCCGGAAAGCGCTCCCGAGCCTTCTGCACGAAGCGCAGGGCTTCGGCGCGGGACCGGGCACGGTCGACGCAGGTCACGAACCGGCTGCGGCGAATCACCTCTTCAACCTCCGCCGAGGCGGCTGGTACCGGGTACCCGTGAGTCAAATCGGACCCTCTCGGCAGGAGTGACGCAGCATCCGGGCAGAGCGCGGCTTGCCCTTGGGGACTTTCCAATCTGGGCCCGCCCGCTTACTGTACAACGGTGTGACGCCGGTTGAGAATCAGTCTCAATCTCAAGGAGACCGATTCAAGCATCCCGCAACCGGGCGACCAACCCGCTCGTGGAGGAGATTTGGACAGGATCAAGGCTTCGACTGGAAAGGCCAAGGACCGCAAGCTGGCCGATGTGCCGCTGGACGAAGAGGTCGTGCTGGTGCGGATCGACGTGGCGGGAGAGGACATCGAACCTCTTCTGGAGCGCGGGATCGTGCCGGGGTGCAAGGTCTGCCCCGTCCGTCATTCTCCGGTCGGGGGCCCGACGATCTATCGCGTGGACGGACACCTGGTTGCTCTCCGGAGGGAGACCGCGTCGTGTCTCTGCGTGCAAAGCGCGCTGGAGGCTGCGGGGGTTCTCGACGCGAATTGAGCAACGGCGCGCCATCGGTCGCCGTCGGGGCGGGACCGGGTGTCGTGGACGAATCCGCCGACCCCTGTGTCGCGCTGGTTGGGCCACCCAACTCCGGTAAATCCACGCTTTTCAACGGCCTCACGGGTTTGCGACAGAGAGTCGCCAACTACCCGGGGGTGACCGTCGAACGAAGATCCGGGGTCGTGGCCGACCCCGTTGGGCCGGTTGAGGTGATCGATCTGCCGGGCGTACACGGTCTGTCGCCCCGCAGCCTCGACCAAAGAGTGACCCGCGATGTCCTGACAGGCAGAATGGAGGGGGACAGGCGGCCCGACGCTGTCATCCTGGTCCTGGACGCGACTCGTCTGAGGGCTCACCTCATGGTCGCGGATCCCGTTCTGAGCCTCGGGCTGCCCACGCTCGTGGTGCTGACGATGGCCGATGACCTGGCTCGCCGCGGTGGCGCGGTGGATACCGCGATGCTGTCCGCCGAGCTCGGTGTCGAGGTGGCGCTGGTGAACGCGCGAGACGCCGACACCCTCGTTCCGGTGCGTCGTTTTCTGCGCGCCCTCCACACCGGGGGCGACGAGATACGGGCCTGCCCCGTGGTTTCGGTGGCCGACGCAGCGGTGGCCGGGCGCGCCGCTGGACGTGCTCTTCCGGTGCTCGACCTGTTCGCGGAGAGACGGAAGCGGGCCCGTGCGCTCGGTCGCTCGGCGGACTTCCGAGATCCGCGCCCCTCGCGCATCACGCACCGGATCGACGCCGTGGTGCTGCACCGCTTCTGGGGGCCGCTGGTCTTCGCGGCGACCGTCGCCCTCGTCTTCCAGGCCATCTTCACGGCTGCGGTGCCCCTCATGGACGGGACCGAAGCGCTCGTCGCGACCTCGGGAGAGTTCGTGGCCGGCGTGCTGCCCGACAGTTGGCTGCGGTCGCTCCTGATCGACGGCGTTTGGGCGGGCGTGGGGTCGGTCGTGGTCTTCCTGCCTCAAATCCTCATCCTCTTCGCCTTCATCGCGATCCTCGAGGATTCCGGCTACATGGCGCGCGCGGCTGTGATCGCGGATCGACTGATGCACCGGGTCGGCCTTCAGGGGCGGTCCTTCCTGCCGCTCCTTTCCGCCTATGCCTGCGCCGTGCCGGCGGTAATGGCGGCCCGCACCGTCGAAGACGAGCGCGACCGGATCGCGACCATATTCGTCGCCCCCTTCATGACCTGCTCGGCCCGGCTTCCCGTATACGCGCTCCTCATCGCCGCCTTCGTCCCCGCCGGACCCCTGCTGGGCCCCCTGGTGGGGATGCGCGCCGCCGTTCTGATCGGGCTTTACGCGCTGGGGCTCGTGGCGGCCATCGCCACGGCCGCGCTGCTCAAGGGCACGCTGCTGAGGGGCCGGACCACGCCTTTCGTGATGGAACTGCCGCCGTATCGGCCGCCCGCGCTCCGCGCGGTCGCCGTGCGCCTGTTGGATCGGACCAAGGTCTTTCTCCGTCGCGTGGGAAAGATCATCCTGACGGTGTCCGTAGTGCTGTGGGTGCTCACCCAGGTTCCGAGTGCACCCGGTGGGGGACCTCCCGAGATCGGCGACAGCGCGCTCGGCAAGGTCGGCCAGGTGATCGAGCCGGCCATCGAGCCGCTGGGCTTCGACTGGCGGGTGGGGATCGGACTGGTGACCTCGCTGGCGGCCCGCGAGGTGATCGTGGGCACGATGGGGACCATCTACGGGGTGGAAAACGCGGACGATCAGACCTTCGAGCTTCAGGCGGCGCTGCAGCGTGATCTGGATCTGGGTGCGGCGATTGCGCTGCTCATCTTCTTCGTCTTCGCGCTGCAATGCATGTCCACCGTGGCCGTGATGCGCCGGGAGACGGGCGGATGGAGGTGGCCGGTGATTCAGTTCACCTACATGCTGGCGCTCGCGTATGGGGGCGCGTGGGCCGCCAACGCGTTGCTGTGAGGGCTCCGACAGCCTCGGACGGACACGACCTCCGGCCTCGACCGCGCAACCCCGGGCTGCGCGCGGGCACCGCCCTTGTGGGGGCCTGCGCCCTCGCCGCAAGCTGCGCGCCCGATGCCCGCGTGCTGCCGGACGAGGATGTTGTCGTTGACGACGCCGGGCGCCTTCACAGCGTGCTCGATCCCCGCACCCGCGTCGTCTCGCTCGTGCCCTCCGTGACCGAGACGCTGGTCGCCATCGGCGCGGCGGACCGTCTCATCGTCCGCACCCAGTACGACCACCAGCCCGAGCTCGCTTCTCTGCCTGTCGTAAACGCGGTGCTCGAACCCAGTGTGGAGGCCATTCACGCGCTTGCCCCCGATCTGGTTGTCATGTGGCTCACCGGAGGCGACGGAGGGTCCGTTGGGGAGCGTCTTGAAGCGGTCGGGATCGACTGGTACGGGGCATCCATCCAGACGGTTGCCGACTTCGAGCGCAACGCCCGCAACTTCGGTCGGCTCCTCCATTTGGCGGACCGGTCCGACTCGGTGATCACCTCCGTGCGGACCGAACTTGCGCTCTCGCGCGCGGAATGGACGGGCAGGCAACCGGCCGAAATCTTCTATGTGGTCCAGCTGGATCCACCGATGACCGTGGGTCCGGGCACCTTTCTGGATTCGATCTTCTCGGCGGGGGGCGCGGCCAACGTCTTCCACGACATCAAGGGCAACTGGCCCCTCGTCAGCCTCGAAGAGATCGTGTGGAGGGACCCCGAATACGTTGTCGTGCCGGTCACGGGTACGGAACCCCGCGATCCCCCCCGGCTACCGCGACCCGTCGCTGGATCGCCTTGCCGCAACCCCAGCCTGGGCGCTCCTCGGAGCGGTGAAGGCCGGGCGCATCGTGTCCGTCGACGCGGACCTGTTCGGCCGTGCCGGTCCGCGCATGGGCGAGGCGGCCCGCTACCTGGCGCACCGGATCCACGGCGTCGGATCGCCGGACCCCTGATCGCCGGGCGCCCGAATCAGCGGCCTCAGGACACCCGAGGCGGCCTCTTCTTCAGCACGAAGAGCCCTTCCTTGATGCTCGACACGATGATCAGCCCACTCTCGAAATACGGGTAGACGCTCCAGGCGCCCGCAAACCCGGCCCGATCCTCGCCAAAGGGCACGGTATCGAAGAAGCCGACCTCCTCCGGTGCCTCCGGATCGGAGATGTCGAGGATCCGCAGGCCGCTCAGGTAGTTGGCCTGATACATCAGGTCGCCGACCACATACAGGTTGTGGTCCGAGGAGCCGGTCGTGCCGAAGTGCTCCTTGACGAGGACCGGGTCGTCGAGTTCCTGGATGTCCCAGACGAGAGTGCGCGTTCGCGAGACGTTGCCCCCCAGCTCGTCGGTCTCGTCGTTCATGTAGAAGTACCGGTGGTCGTCCGAGATCCACCCCTGGTGCAGGTAGCCGGTGTTGGGATACGAGGCCGTCGAGATCGATACGGGCGCTTCCTTGTCCGTCACGTCCGAGATCGAGAGCGCGTTCTCGTTCGCTCCGAGGCAGATCTCCCGCCCCGTGTACGCCTGGTCGGGTCCTTCGTAGCGCACGCACTGCGCGTCGTGGCTGTAGCCGGTCCCGGCGTTGCCCGTGCCCGCGTCGGCGAAGCACCCCGCGAAGACCGGCGAGCCCGGATCGCGAATGTCGATCATGTGCAGGCCGCCGCCACAGGTCTCGCCGCCGCCCGAGGCCCCGACGACGTACGCGAACCCCGTCTCCTCGTTGATCACGATGTTGTGCGCCGAGTTGATCCCGTCGTAGTGGGCCGTGGCCTCGAAGGTGACGGGCGGATCCGACACGTCGCGCAGCTCGGTCAAGTCGAAGATCTGCACCCCGTGCGGGCCCGCGTTGTCGGCGACGACGAAGGCGTGGTCGCCGTACACCTTGATGTCCCGCCACATGTTCGGCATGGCGCCGTCCGTCAGCGGCAGCTCGCCCAGGTAGAGCGGGTTTCCGGGGTCGCCGAGGTCGATGAACGTCGTGGCGTCGGCCCTGCCCATGATCGCGTATTCGCGGCCCGTTTCCGGATCCGTCCATCCCCACAGGTCGTTGGCGATCATGCCGCGTTCGCCGCCGGCCGCGTGCACCGGCAGGAAGGACACGAGATCGACCTCGCTGCAGGTGAAGCCGCCTGCGGAGCCCTCCTCGCACTCGCGCTCCTCGCCGAACACCGCCTCGAGACCAGCGCTCGCGTCGAAGATGCTCCCCTCGGCCTCCCAGCCCGAATCGGTGCGCCCGAAGAGGAAGCCCGTCCCCTCGAAGAAGTCGGCCCCGGGCGCGCCCACCACCGCAACGTCACCGTCGACCGCGACCGCGAGCCCGTAGAAGTTGAACGGGCTGCCCGGCCCGAAGACCGCGACCTGCACCCAGTCGCCGGATTCCCCGCGGCGGAAGGCGCCGCCCCCGCCGATGCCGCCGCCGATCAGCGGCGCGCCGACCACGACCTCGCCACCGGAAGCGGCGACCGACATCCCGAAACCGGCCGGCACCGGCGCGTCATCCGCTCGGATCGTGCTTGCAAGCGCCCAGCCATCGTTCGACGCAAAGTGGTGAACCGCACCCGCCCCCATGGCCAGCGGCGCCCCCGCGAAGATCTCGCCGTTCGAGATGGCCACGTCCCAACCCATCGCTGCGGGGACGGCCTCGGGAGGATCGAGCCGAGCATCGGTCGTCCAACCGTCGGCACCGCGTCGGTAGACGTGAACCGCGCCCGGGAGCAGGGCGGGCTGCCCGGCGCCGGGGATCAGTGCGATCATTTCGCCGGGCGCACCCACCGCCGCCAGCGCGCCCTCCATGTCCACCGAGTTTCCGAATCCCGACCGCGCGGGTCCGTCCGCCGCTTCCCAGACGGCGGCCTCGCTCCATTGCCCGTCCTCGCGGGTGTACAGCACCGCGGCGCCGCTCCCCTCCCGCGCCGCGGGGGCCCCCACGATCACGTCCTCGCCGTTTGTGGCGACCGCCTGGCCGAATCTGGCCCCGGCCCCACCGCCGCTCCACGCCAGGCGAGCCTCGAGCTCCCAGGCGTCCCCGGCTTCGCGAAAGATGTGGACCGCGCCCGCGCCGTCAGTGGGGGCGCCGACCACCAGCAACCCGCCGCTCGCGTCCAGGCTCTCGCCGAATCCGGTCGCCGACTCGGACTCCTCCGGCGCAAGCGAAGCGATCTCGACCCACGCGTCCCCCGAGCGACCGAAGACGTGAACGCCGCCCTGGCGGTTCGCAGGCATCGGAAACAGCTCGATTCCGCCGGGCCTGCCGACGAAGATCCGCCCGTCGTCGAGAGCGACCGCAGCCGAGAAGGCCGAGAGGGCTCCCAGCGATGGGACGGGGCCGCCGGGGCCTGCGGCGCTCTGGCCGGAAGCCGCGAAGGGGATTGCTAGAATGAGGGGCAGCGTCGCCGCCAGCGTGGCGTGGTGTCGGGGTCGCATGTGCCGGTCCTGTCGTTGGCGTGGCCGTTTGCGCGGCCGGGTGATCTTTTCGACAATCCAATAATGGACGAGGTGGTGGCCGCCCACCACCCATGTCGATGCCCCGATCACGCCGAGCCTTCCCGAGAACGCCCCATGACACCCACCCCGCAATCGCGCGCTGCCGTCGTCGCCGTCTGCATCGCGGCGGCCATCGTCGCGGCCTGCGAGTCGGACCCGGGTACCGTCCACCTCGTCACGGCGCATCAGATGGGTCCCGTGGGGTATCGCGACCCTGCGGGCGCAGTCTCCCCGGACGGTCGGTGGCTCGCGTATACGCAAGGGCGCGAGGTGATGGTCATGTCGATCGGCACGGGAGACACCCGGACCCTTGGCGTCGCGCCGAGCCAGGTCCGCTACCTGGCCTGGCACCCGGACGGCGAGCGCGTCCTCGTTCACGAGCGCTCGTTCGACCGCCGCCGCCAGGACTGGTTCGTCTACAACCGCGACACCGGCGCGAAGGAAACGCTGTGGGGTGGCGGGGGGAGCCCTTCCGGCGATCTGCCCGCGCGCTCCACCCTGCTTGAAATCACGTGGGCGCCCGATGGCGCTTCGGTGGTCGGAGTCGTCAGATCCGCCGGGGCCGATTCGCGGGTATGGCGCATTTCGGCCACGGGCGACTCGGGCGAGGTCGTGGCCGAGGGGGGTCGTCTGTCCTATCCGGTCGTGTCGCCGTCGGGAGAGGTCGCCTGCATCGAGCGCCTGGAGAGCGTTCAGTACCTGCGGCAGCCCTGCGCGCAAGGCCGCGTCGGCTGGCTCGACGGCCATCAACCGTACGGGCATGTCGCGTTCTCCCTGGACGGCAGCGAGATCTACTACGCGGCGCCGCGCGACGATGGTGTTCTGGATCTGTGGGCGCGGCCCGTGGGCGGCGGCCCGGCCGAGAGACTCGCCACGGCGGAGCGGGATGTCTACGGTCCCAACGTCACGCTGAGCGGCTCCATCGTGTATCGCAGCCAGGACTACATGGTGTCGCTGGCCGCAGTCCCCGCAGACGGCGGCGAGGTCACGCAGATCACCACCTTTCAGTCCGAGACGCCCACCTGGAGCCCGTCGGGCGCAGAGGTCTCCTTCACCTTTGGCGGCTGGCGCATCGCGACCGACGACATCGAGTATCCTGACATCGACCAGCACATCGGGATCGTGGACTTCACGGGGCAACTGCCCCGAAGCGCTCCCGACCGCGTCGTGCGCCAGTCGTATTCCGAAGACCAGGGCATGCACTGGTCACCGAACGGTCGCTGGATCACCTACCACAGCCACATCGACGGGACCGACGACATCTACCTGGTGTCTGCAAGCGACACGTCGGATCCGCGCCTCATTTCGCTGGACGGGCACGAAACCGGCTGGCCGAGGTGGTCGCCCGACGGTCGCTGGATCGCCTTCCCGAGCTACACTCGCGATGCGGACGGCGCACGCCGGAGCCACCTGTACGTGATTCCGGTGGACCAGGAGACCGGCCGCACGGGGCGGCAGCGCACCGTGGAGCTGGGCGACTTCCCGCACGATGCGCTGCAGGCCGAATGGACGGCGGACTCCGAACGGCTCGTCTTCGAAGCGGCGGAGGGGGCGGGGCGAAAGGCGCTCTACTGGGTGCACCGGGACGGCGGCGAGCCCCGGCGGTTCCACGAATGGGAGTCGGATCAGGTTCATTCGGGAATCGCGGTGTCGCCCGACGGCGGGTGGGTCGCCTACATCGGGCCGGGCGGCGAGGGGTACTTCCAGGTCCACCGGGTGCCCTTCGGAGGCGGCGCCGCCGAGCAGCTCACGGTCGATCGGACGCAGAAGACGCAGCCGGCGTACGACCCTGCGGGCGCATGGCTCGCATATACCGTGTTCAGCTACGAGGCCCGCTTCTGGCGCATGGATCGGTAGCGGCGGGGCGACCGGTCGGGAGGTGCCCTACCGCCTCCGGATCGTGCCGGTGACCTCGACCTCGACCGGGATGCCACCGGAGGAGCGCGGCAGTCGGGCCCTCAACCGGGCGTCGTCCCTCTCCACGTAGACCTTGATGCACGGCTTCCCGCGCCGCATTCCCTGCGCCGTTCCGGTGACGCCCTTGATCCCGATGACCCTGCGGGTTACCCGGTCGTGCGCCCGCTCGATCGAGCCGCTCACGGCGAGGATCTCCACGCGGCGCCGTCAGCGTCCATCGATCTCGACATCGAAACGTTCCAGAACCAGGTCGATCGGGTTGGCGAGGGTGGTCGTCTGGCTCCCGGCGAAGAGCAGCCCCACGGGACGGCGGTCGTCCGGTCCCGGTCCGGCGACGATCAGCGAGCCCGAGTCGCCGGGGCCCGAGAAGCCGGCGCCCGACACCACGATCTGGCCCGAGAAGCGCGCCTGACGGTCGCGGAAGCCGATGTTCATGGTGGCGTTGATCCCGGTGATCGTTCCCTTCGTGTGCCCGGTGGTGCGGCCATACTTCTGCACTGGCATCCCCAGCCGGGCGGCCGCCGTCTCGCTGCGTGGCGTCCCGTAGCCGTTGGAGGGGGTGGCGTTGCCGAGATTCGCCTCGGTGGTCGCGGCGATGGCCGCGTCGATTTCGTTGGCCGGACAGACCGGGAAGGGGTTGCAGAACCTGATCGGCTCGAAGTCGTGCAGGGTGGCGATGGCGTCGCTCGGATCGGCGCCACCGTCCACGGTGCCGGGCTGCAGGATGTTGTCGCCCACCTCGGCGCGGTTCCTGTTGGCGTAGACGTGGTTGTTGCTGAGGGCAAAGACCTTCGCGCCGGACACGACCCGCGCGCCGATGGTTCCGGCCGTGACGTCAACCTGTCCGGTGGACACGCCGATCGGGACGGGGCGGGGGAAGGGGCGCCGCGGGTCGGTCGGATCGCCGAGGGCCCGGAACGGTCCGGTCACCTCGCTGATCACGGCGTGGCCGTTGAAGCTGGCCGGGAGTTCCAGGGCGCTGGCACGGGTCAGGTAGACCTTCACGACAGGACGACCTGTCGCGTCGAAGGCGACGGCGGTCCCCGCCACGCCGGGTCTGTCGAGCAGGTCCTGACTCAGGAGCTCCTGGGCGGCCATGGCGGCGGCCAGGTCTCCGTGCGCCAGCGTTCCCAGGTGTTCGGCGCGCCACGGATCGCCGACCGGCCGGAAGAAAAGCAGGTCCAGCACAACGGCTGCGGCCAGCGTGCCGTAGCGCAGCAAGCGACTTTCGGACATGGCCTTCATCCCCCTTCGGGCAGAAACGACGCTCAACGGGCTGCCATCATGTATACGATACCGATCTTTCGCGGGGAAGGTTTCCTTCGACCCGCCTGGGCCGCCCCGGCAGACCTCGCGTCCGGAACGGCCGCTACCCGTCCTCGGGAAACAGCTCCCCCTGATGTTCGCCCGCCATGGGAGGGAATCTGCGCAGCGCCGTCCTGCAATCGTCCCAGCGCAGCGGCATCGGCACGTCCACGTATTCGCCCCGCTGGGGGTGTTCATGGTGTCGCAGCATGTCCGCAGCCTGGGTCTGGGGATCGTCCAGCGCCGAGGCCACGGTGTGGATGGGCGCAGAGGGCACCTTGTGCTCGGCGAGAAGGCGGAGAAGCGCGTCGGTGGAGTGGCGCCGCGTCCGTCGCGCGATGATCCCGGCCAGCCGATCGCTGTTGGCGACGCGGCTGGGGTTGTCCGCAAAGTCGGCGTCCGCCGCAAGGTCCAGGTCGAGGGCGCGGCACAGACGCCGGAAGATGTCGTCGTTGCCGGCCGAAATCATCACCGATCCGTCGGTGCACGGGAACGCCTGGTAGGGCGCGATCATGGCGATGGAGGTGCCCATCGGTCCCGGGAGCTCGCCGCCCGCCAGGTACCCGGTCAGGTGATACGACATCCACGCCAGCGAGGTGTCCAGGAGCGACGCGGTCATGTGACAGCCCTTCCCGGTTCGGTCGCGCTCCATGAGGGCGGCCAGCACGCCGATGGCGGTCCACATTCCGGTGCCGAGATCGACAATGGAGGTGCCGACCCTCACCGGACCGCCACCGGGCTCGCCGGTCACCGACATCAGGCCCGACCGCGCCTGCATGAGCGGATCGTAGCCCGGGTCGTTTCGCAGCGGCCCCTTCCTGCCATAGGCCATGACCGAAACGTAGATGACCGTGGGGTTGGCCTCGCGGACCTGCTCGTACCCGATTCCGAAACGCTCGGCCACTCCGGGCCGCAGCGCCTGAAACACGACGTCGGATTCGGCCGCCAGCCTTCGCGCTTTCGTCTGGCCGGCTTCGGTCTTGAGATCGAGAATCACGCCGCGCTTGTTGCGGTTCGCCGCCTGGAACAGCGTGCTCTGTCCCCAGATGAAGGGTGGGCCCCAGCGACGCGAGGGGTCTCCTCCGGGCGGCTCGACCTTGATCACGTCGGCGCCCAGGTCCCCCAGGATCTGCGAGGCGTACGGTCCCGCGAGGTTCTGGGAGAAGTCCGCGACCCTGACATGCGCGAGCGGAGTTGCTGCGGTCTTGGAGCGGTCTCCCTTGCAGGGGTGTGACATGCGCGGCTTTCTTACAGGGCGGCCAGTTCTCGATTGACGGAAGATGGAAGATATGGAGACGATAAGGATCCCGAACAGCGCGACCTACTCGCCCGTCGCGCTGACCGACCTGATGTTCGCGGCGCCGCTGGCTTCTCGGCTGCTGCTGGGCGCGACGCTGCCGGGGCGGCTTCTTCAGATGGCTGCCGCCGGAGCCTACGCGGGGGCGGTGCTCGGCGACTGGGCGAGCCGGCGGGGGGTGAGGAAGATCGACTTTCTCGCCACGTACGCCGCCGACGTCAAGAACATGACGGAGATGCCGGAAGCTCGCCGCAAGGAGGATGTCGGGCGGTTCTCCGAAGAGCTGATGAGGATCTACGAGCCCGTGAAGCGCGGTCGCGATGTGCTCGCAGCCGACGTCAACGAGCGTCTGACATCGTACCTGGCCGGAATCACCGGGCAGCGGGTGGAGACGAGCAGCTCCGTGCGCGAGATGACCCTGGCTCGCCTGCTCATGCCCTTCGCTGCGGGCAGCTGCGACATCCTGTCCGGCGACATCGCCGTCTTCCGCAGCACCGGGGTCTTCGAGGCGCACATCCTGGCCCACGAGTTCTGCCACCGGAAGGGATACCTCAAGGAGCTCGAGGCGCAGGGTCTGGCCTACCTGGCGCTGTCCCGGTCCCGCGACCCCCAGCTGCGTCAGTCGGCCCTCGCGGAGCGCGTGTACCGCAACCTGCGCGTCCTGGACGGGGACGATCCCGCCCGCTACGGCGAACTCCTCGACGAAACCCCGCTCTCGGGTCAGGTGCTGGAGGACTTCCGGCGCCTCCGTCCTCCGGACCAGCGTTCGGGCGTCGTCTCCAACGCCATGAAGGATCTCTACGACTCCCGCATGAAGATGACCGGCCAGAACGGCCTTTCCGACTACGACCGGGGATTCACCAACTTCCTCTACACCTACGAGGAGGCGGTCGCCGAAGGCAGAGTGTCGGTCTGAAGTCGTCCGGGCATCATGGGGCGCCCGGTGGGCCACCGATCGGCAACCGCAACGTCAACCCCACCGCTGTGGAGCCCTGTCCGCCCGGGCCTCTGAACTCGAGCCCGTCCAGGCGCACCGGTACCCACGCCTGACGCTTTGCGAAGCGCCCCAGCACAAGCCCCGCCGCCACACCGATCCCGGCCCCGACGGCGAAGCCACGCAACGCGGCCCCGCTGCCGGACTCGTCGTCGGGGCAGTCGTCCGTGGTCAGACCGAGCGCGATCGCGTCGTCGTTCGCATGGCACTCGTCGCGCAGCGCCCACGAGAAGAGGGCGCCCGCCAGGCCCGAAACGCTCGATGCCACGAGAACCACCCGCTTCGTGTCGGTCACCGTGGCGCGCCGTTCGAGCAGGGGTCCCTCGCTCAGCGGGATCCAGTAGACGGGCTCGTTGCCGGTCTCGAACAGCAGGGTGTCGCCCACCAGCCCCATGACGTTGCCCTCGAGCGGAACCGGATACAGAACGGGCGGCGAAGCCGGTCCACCCCTCAGCACCGTCGCGCCGGTGATCCGAACCATCTGGCCCATCGACAGCTCCTCCGCCGCCTGGGCGGAGAGCCCAGCGTCGCCGCCAACGGCGACGGCGGAGAGAAGCGCAACGGCGGACCCAGTTCGCCGGACAAGGCACCCGATCTTCATGGAATGACTCCTCTCGGTGGTGTCGCTGGCCGCCGTCACGGGCGGCGTCCCCCTTAAAGGTATGGCCGGAAGGCGGGGTCCACGCTGAAGACGAGCTCGAACGTCCCTCCGGGCACACCCCACGCACCGTCGAGTCTGACGAGGTCCTGCACTGCCGCCAGGCCCACCCCGGCATACCCGAGCACTCCGCCGGTGCCCCCGACCCCCCACCCGTCGGCGAGCGCGCCGGGCGTGACGCCGACCGCGCCGGCTCCGGCCAGAAGCCGCGCCGACAGCCACCCCGGGACAACGTCCAGCGAGGCTTCGCCCCTTGCCAGCACGAAGCGGCGGCCACCGTAGGCGCGGTAGGGGTGCCCGGGAAGCGTCCCACGCCCACCGAGCAGGAAGTGAAGCTGACGGGGCAGCGATCCCCACGCCGCACCGGCCGCGAGCGAGAGGGATACCCGCCGTGACAGATCCTCCGGCGCCAGCGTGCCCTCGATGCGCGCTGCGAGGGTCGCGTTCGCGCCGCCGTCCCAGCGACCGACGCTTCCGGTCAGCGCGGCCTCGCCCCCCCAGCCTGTCAGGCCGCCCCGGCGATGCACGAATTCTCCGCTCGCGCCGCCGAGAGCGCCTTCGTCGATCGGCCGCAGCGGTCGCCCAGGTTCTCCCGACCGGAAGTTGGCGGGCGACCGTGCGGCCGTCATCTCCTCCCAGTGCACGTCCACGCCGATGCTCGACGAAAGTCCGACGGCCCGATCGAGCCCGACGCGCACCCCAGTCGCGAACCATGGGTCGGTGTAGTCGTGGTTCCTGACGAGGGCGGACAGTGTGTTCACCGCGCGCGACGCGCCCGGAAAGGGCCCCGCATCGCGCAAATCGTGGGCATGGAGCACGATGGTGGCCGTCCCCCCGTCACCCACCATCCATCGACCGCGCAGCCTCCCGGTGAGCGTCCGGTCGGCGGTGCCGTACCCGGGCAGCGCATCGAGCTTGAGCGACTGGTTCGGCGCATAGGACGCCCCCAGCCCGAAGTGCAGCCCTTCGGCGCGGTTCGCCCGCAGCACGGACGAGAAGCGGTCCGCGTAGACCCGCACCCTGGGGAGCCCGCTGACCAGACTCTCTCGGGCCACGCGACGGCCCTCGGCCTCGATGCTTGCCCAGCTCACGGGCGAAAGTCCCTCTTCGGCCATCCTGTCGGTGAGACCTGCACGGAACACGCTCGAATCCGCCGGGCCGTAGGGGCGCAGCAGCAGCGGCGGACCCGAGAAGAACCACGGTTCCAGCTCCGGATTGAACTCGTAGTCGATCACCTCGAGCGTCGCGCGAATCACCGTGCCGACCGGAAGATCGAGCTCGGGCATCTCGCGGCGCACCTCCACAATCTGCCGATAGGGCAGCCACAGGCTCTCCTCCCACGAGTGCTCCAGGGTGACGCTGATCCTGTCGGTGCGGGGATCCACGTAGGAAGCGGGCGTGAAGCCGAACACCATGCGAACCAAGGCACCCGTCTCCGCTTCCAGAAAGACGCTCCCGACGAAGCCCGGGCGGTCTTCGTCCCGTGGCCGCACCTCGACCTCGTAGACGCGGATGGGCTGCGGCAGCGTGGGAACCGTCAGGCGGATGGAGTCGGCGATCCCGTAGCGGTACGTCAGCTCTCCGTCGCTCCCCAAGGGGTGGGGCACGTCGCGCACGTCACGCCCCTGACCGATCGCGATGCGGTCGCCGAAGCCGTTCTGAACCGCGGTCAGACGGTCGATGTAGTAGCGGAAGTCCTCGATCGGAAGCAGTTCCCTCTTGCGGAGCCCCCGAATGATCTGGCGCCTCTGGCCGAGCGAGTTCTGGTAGAGGTCCACCGCCACCTGATCCACCCGCATGGGGATCGACGCACCGCCCTCGTCGCGATCAAGGTAGAAGTAGATGTGCCCCTCGGCCCTCGCCTTGTAGGACGTGACCGTCGCGTGGGAGAGGGGACGCTCGCGGGTCTCCCTCGCCTTGCGCACGAGGGACAGAACCTCCGGGTCGCCGGCGGCGACGCTCTGGGCGGCGATCGAATCAGCGCGCGGGAACGCTCCGAAGGCCCAGCAGAGGCTGAAGAGACCCGCCAGCGCGATGCCGCCGCGCGGGTTCAGGTAACGTCGCTGAGCGTCAGCCCGTTTTTCCGCAGGAATGCCGTCAACCCCATCTTGTCGATCGACCGCAGAGCGGATGTGGAGACCTTGATGCGAACCGACTTGCGGAGCTCCGGCACGAAGATCCGCTTGGTCTGCAGGTTCGGCAGTTGCCGCTTCTTGGTCTTGTTGTGAGCGTGGGAAACGTTGTACCCGACAAGGGGACGCTTCCCCGTGATGTCGCACTTGCGAGACATCGCTATGTCCTCCCGTTGTACCCCGGTCGCCTACTTTTCTTCCCTGAAGAGGACGTGACGGCGCAGGACGGGATCGTACCGCCTGAGCTCGAGACGCTGGGGGTGGTTCCGCTTGTTCTTGGTTGTGGTGAAGCGATAGGGACTTTTGGTGCTGGACATCTTGACGGTCACGCGAGGGCCCTTCCCCGATTTCTTCGCCATGTTCTCTCCGTGGTTCGGGCGGCCCGGTTGGTTCCCGCCGACTCTCTCTGCACGGTGCCCGCCCCATGGCGAACGTCCCGGCGCCCCGCGAGCCAGTCCGAGTCTCGCCGGGCGCCCAGTAAGATAGCCCATTGACCGCGCTCGTCCAGATGGAATAGACTTGTTGCTGCCTTGAGGCCGCCACGCGGCGCGGCCCGGCGCAGGAGCGACAACCCCGGAAGATGCGCAGTGAAGAAGAACATCCATCCCAAGTACCGACCCGTCGTCTTTCAGGACGTGTCCACGGGCTACGCCTTCCTCACCCGTTCGACGATCTCGACCAAGCGGTCGATCGAGTGGGAGGACGGGAAGGAATACCCGCTCGTGACCCTCGAGATCTCATCGTCGTCCCACCCGTTCTACACGGGCACCCAGCGTCTGCTTGACACGGCGGGGCGCGTCGAGCGCTTCCAGCGCCGCTACGGCTCCGGATCGTAGGTCGCCGCGGCTCGACCGCGCGGTGTCAATCGACCATCTCGTCTGCGTCGTCCCCGACGTGGACGCGGCTGCGAGCACCATGGAGGCGCGCTTCGGCGCGCCGTTCACCCCGGGCGGCAGCCATCCCGGACTCGGCACCCGCAACGTCCTGCTCCGAATCGGCCCGCGCGTCTATCTGGAACTGCTCGGCCCCGACCCCAACCAACCGCGACCATCGGGCGGCCCGTGGTTCCCGGCAGGCGCCCCGCAGCGGGCCGTTCTGGCGACGTGGTGCGCGCGCGCACCCGACCTCGATCGGCTCCGCGCAGGACCCGGCGGCCACCTTCTGGGCCCGGTGCGCCCGATGTCACGGGCCCGGCCCGGAGGCGACCGCATCGACTGGACGCTCACCATGCCCCTCGTTCCCCCTCCGCACGGGGGGATCGTGCCCTTCTTCATCGATTGGGGCGCGGGCGCGCACCCCTGCGACGACCTGCCCGACCATGGCGTGCGTCTCACGGCGATCCGGGGACATCATCCCGACCCGAGCGCCGTGCGCGCCGACCTCGAGGCGCTCGGCGTGGCATCGGCCGTGGACGTCCGCGCCGCACCCAGTGGCCCCGTCGCCACCCATCCTTCGCTGAGTGCCGAACTGCGCGCTCCGGACGGTTCGACCGTCACCCTGTAGGGACCGCAGTCGGGCTCACGCCCCGGGCGATGGCTCCTCCACCTGCGCGTAGGCGTCGTGCTCGTGGATGGACTCGAAGTTGACGACGTGAACGTTGAACCAGGTCACCTGATCCAGCCCACGGAGCTTCAGGGTCACTTCGCGGACCAGATCCTCCACGAATCTGGGGTTGTCGTAGGCGTGCTCGGTGACCCACTTCTCGTCGGCGCGCTTGAGGACCGGATAGAGTTCGCAGGACGCCGATTCGTCCACCAGCGCCACCAGGTCCTCGATCCAGACCTCTCCCTCGAAGCGAGTCTGAACCGTGACCATGCTGCGCTGATTGTGCGCGCCGCGGGCACTGATCTCGCGCGAGCACGGGCAGAGGGTCGTGACGGGAACCTTGACCGTGAGGATGAAGTCGTCCCCGGCGCCGCTGGACGCGTCGAAGGCGCAGTCGTACGAGAGCAGGCCGGAGGAACCGGTGACCGGTGCCGCCTTCTCGATGAAGTAGGGGAACGAGATTCGCAGGTGGGCGGTCGCGGCGTTGAGACGCTCGCGCATGGTGCGGAGGATTGCGGGCAGGGCCTCCACCGAGATCTCGCCGTCGTAGGAGTTGAGGATCTCCATGAAGCGGCTCATGTGGGTTCCCTTGAAGTGGTGCGGCAGGTCCACCGACATGTCGATGGTCGCCACCGTCTGCTGCGCAGTCTTCCGACGGTCCCTTACCGAGATGGGGAACCGGATGTTCTGCACGCCCACGCGACTGATCGGCACCTGGCGGGTGTCGGGATTCGCCTGCACGTCGGCGAGCGCGGAGGTGTCAAGGGGTCTGGTCATCGGTCTTCCGGTCCGCCCGGGGCCTCCGGCTCCACCAGCCGCATCCTGTCAATGCGGCGCATCTTCTCGTCCACGGCACCCGCCAGCTCGATTCCGCGACTGTTGGCGTAGTTGAGCAGCGCGATGCAGACGTCCGCCGCCTCGTCGTCGAAGTCCGCCGCGTCGATGTGCCTGCCCTTCCACACCTTCTTCTCGAGATTGGCGAGTTCGCCGGTCTCGCCCGCCAGTTCCAGGGCGAAGAAGCGGGGCGGGCGTTCCGGAAACGCGGCATCCTGATAGCGGCGAAACTCGGCCTGAAGGGCTCGAAGTCCGTCGTAGGCTGCCGGAAGCAGGCGGCTGGCAGAGTCCATGAGTGGCCGTTGGGTCGGGTGGGCTGACATGACTGTCCAAGCTAGTGAAAAACACCGTCGAGGGCCCATATTGTCATGCATGAGCAACGCAACGAAGGAGACGGCGGCGGGAACGGCCCGGATCGGCATCGTTTCGGTGTCGGACCGGGCGTTCCGGGGCGAATACGAGGACCGTGGCGGTCCGGCGGTCCGGGCGTACCTCGATCGGGTGCTGCTCTCGCGCTGGGAGCCGGTTGGGAGGGTGATTCCAGACGAGGAGGATCTGATCCGGGCAACCTTGGTGGAGCTGGTGGACGAGGCCGGGTGCTGCCTGGTGGTTACCACAGGGGGCACCGGTCCCGCGCCGCGCGACGTCACCCCCGAGGCCACCGTCGCGGTGCTGGACAAGGAGCTGGCCGGCATGGGCGAGGCCATGCGCGCGGTTTCGCGCCCCCATGTGCCGACGGCCGTCCTGTCGCGCCAGACGGCGGGGGTGCGGGGCTCGGCGCTGATCATCAACCTCCCCGGCTCCCCCAAGGCGGTCGACGAATGTCTGGACGCCGTGTTCGCGGCCGTGCCCGACTGCGTGGACCTCATCGGCGGCCCCTACCTGGAAACGGATCCGGCGTGGGTGAAGGCGCACCGGCCCCACTGAGGCCGACGATCCGGTGGCCAACGCGCCCCAGCGGCCAACGCGCCGAGCGGCAACCGGCAACGCGCCCAACTTGATTTGTTCGCCCGCCTGGGCGACCTTTCAAGGCTAAGTCCGACCCCTGCCGACCCACCGACCGAGAATCGCTGAATGGCCAAGAAGGGCAAGCTGGAAAAGAACGATCGGCGCGCAAAGCTGGTCGCCAAGTACGCCGACCGGCGGCGCAAGCTGACCGCGATCATGAAGAGTCAGGACGCCACTCCCGCCGAGAAGCGCCACGCCATGGCCCAGCTGCAGGCTCTGCCGCGCGATTCGTCGGCGGTCCGCTACCGCAACCGCTGCCAAATGTCCGGCCGCCCCCGAGGCTTCATCGGCAAGTTCGGCCTATCCCGAATCGCGTTCCGGGACATGTCCCTCCACGGCCTCATACCGGGGGTGCGCAAGTCGTCCTGGTAGCGCCCCGAAGCCGGGCCGTCTTCTCGACCCCGCTGACCGAACACGCGGGAATCGAGGTACCGCTGATCTGCGGTGCGATGTACCCGTGCGGCAATCCCGAACTCGTCGCGGCGGCGTCGGAGGCCGGAGGGATCGGAATCCTGCAGCCGCTGAGCCTCACCTACGTGCACGGGTACGATTTCCGCGAGGGGATCCGCTACATGCGGCGGCTGACCGACAGGCCCATCGGCATGAACGCGTTGATCGAAAAGGGGTCGAAGCGGTACCACGAGCGCATGTCCGAATGGCTCGACATCGCGCTCGAGGAGGGGGTGCGCTTCTTCGTGACCTCGCTGGGCAAACCCAGGTGGGTGGTGGACCGTGTGGCTCCCCACGGAGGCGTGGTCTACCACGACGTGACCGAGCGCAAGTGGGCGCTCAAGGGCGTCGAATCGGGCGTACACGGGCTGATCGGGGTGAATCGGCGCGCGGGAGGACACCCGGGTCCGAGGGGCGTCGCGGAGCTCCTCGACGAGGTGGGCGACCTTGGGGTGCCCGTGGTGTGCGCGGGAGGAGTGGGATCGCCGGCGGAGTTCGTACACGCGCTGAAGCTGGGGTACGCGGGTGTCCAGCTTGGAACCCGCTTCATCGCCACGCACGAGTGTACGGCGTCGCAAGCGTACAAGCAGGCGATCCTCGACGCCCGGGAGCAGGACGTGGTCCTCTCGGACAGAATCACGGGAGTGCCGGTTTCGGTGCTTGACACGCCCGACGTTCGGCGGATGGGACTGCGCGCCGGACCCGTCGCCAAGTGGTTGCTGCGGAACCGGCGCACCAAGCGCTGGATGCGGCTCTTCTACGCGGTGAAGTCGTTCCGGCAGCTCAAGCGGTCGCTCCAGCGCGACGACCTGGAGCTGTGGCAGGCGGGGAAGAGCGTCGCCGGGATCTCGGAGCTGGAGGGGGCGGGCGACCTCGTGCGCAGATACGCAGCGGCGCTGGCGCAGGCGCACGAGCGCGAAACGGTGACCTCCAGCGCCTGACCGCTAGTTCGACGAACCCGAGGACCTGTCGCTTCCGTCGCCGATCGAGTCCGCGGCCTCGGGTGCCGCCACGGTGGCGGTGTCGTAGAACTCGAAGCGAGTGGAAACGGGCACGATTTGGTTCGCGATCCTGAGCAGCGGCTCGTTCGTGAACCCGCCTGCGGGTTCGAGCGCGTCTTCCGTGTAGCGGCTGCCCGGGTTCCACAGGATCCACTCCTCGATCCCCACGTCGTACGTGGCCTGGATCTGGGCCCGCACCTCCGGGGCTTCGTAGCGCGGCGCCCCGAGCGTGAAGTCCTGGAGCCAGGGGCGCGTGGCGCCCGCGCCCTCGATCGCCGCCGAGCGGCTCAGGCCATCCTCGAGCGCCTCCCGGACGATCTCGTAGGGGTGCGAGTTGGGCTCGTCGTACCCAAAGCTCCCCTTCCAGTAGTGACTGGGATACACCATCGGCAGCGCCACGTCGACCACATCGATGAACGACTCCCACACTTGTCCGATCCCCACGTCGCCCCGGGCCGAGGTCGTCACGCCGAACACGTCGGCGGTCACGTGAACGTGCAGATCGGCCAGCGCCTCGCGACTGTAGGCCAGGAAGTCGCGGATCGCCTGCGGCCTGGGTCGACCCGCCCCTCCCGGAAAGTAGGCGCGCCGCATCGCCGACGCGGGGGCGTCCGGGAAGCGCACATAGTCCCACTGGATCTCGGGGAAGCCCATCTCGGCGACCTCGCGCGCGATCGCCACGTGGTAGTCCCACACGTCGCGGTTGTAGGGGTTCAGCCAGACGATCCCCTTGTCGTCCATCCAGGGGCCGCCCGCCGTGTCCTGCACCGCCAGATCGGGCCGCGCCGCCGCGATCAGCGGATCCTTCACGATGACGATCCTGGCGATCGGGTAGACGCCCGCGTCTTCGAGTCGCGACAGCAGGAGCCGCAGATTCGGCACCCTGATCTCGCCGGTGGCCCCGATCGCCTGCGCGAGGGGGACGCCGGTTGGGTGGCTGACATAGCCCGTGGCGTCCTTGATGTCGACGACGAAGGCGTTGATCTCGGTGCGCCGCGCCAGCTCGGTGAGCGCCGCCATGCGCCTCCGCGACCCCGCCGACCAGGCGTTCACATACAGGCCGCGCACATGGTCGGGGCGGGGGAAGACGAACACGCGGTCCAGATCCAGCGCTTCGGTCGCCGAGCTGCGGCCCTCGGAGGCCTGACTCGCGGGGTCGTCGGCCCCATCGCCCTCGACCTCGGAGTCGCCAGCACGCTGCTCGGCTGCGGGGGCGGCGGTCGTGGAAGGCTCCGCTTGGGCCGCCGTCGGAGCGTCTCCGCCGGACGAATCGCCGGTGGCCCCACCTTCGGGGTTGCCGTCGGCCGCGCAGGTCGCCAGCAGGACGGTGGAGATTGCAAGGAGGATCGTGCGGACGGCCACGGGAAGCAAGGCGGGTACGGCAGGCGGGTAGCGTTTCATGCCACAATGTAGCGAAAACCGCAGCGAGCGTTTCAGGCCGTGCTGCAGGCCGGTCGGGCGCGGATTTCCGCTGCCGTCCAGGCGGCGCTATCTTGTTGGCCGCCGATGCAAGACGGCGTCGGGGCCATAGCTCAGCTGGGAGAGCGCTGGCTTTGCAAGCCAGAGGTCACCGGTTCGATCCCGGTTGGCTCCACTGCTGGACCAGACTAGAAGCGATACGTGTAGTTCGCCTTGATCGCGCCGCCCCGCGAAAGCGTGATCAGATCGCGCTCGTCCAGGATGTCCAGGCCGATGTTCCGCCAGTTGTGGGTGTACACGAGGAAGACGTCGTTGCCCGGCTTCACGATCCAGCGGAGCCGCGCGAAGAGGCCGACGATGTCGCTGTCGTTGTCGTAGCGGATCTGGTTGGTCACGCTGATCCACTGATTCGCGTTCCACTGGCCCTCGATCTCGTAGACGTCGGCGTCGAAGTCTCCGCGGGGCAGCGACACTGCGTTGTGCTCGAAGTTCGTGGAGATGCTCACGCCGGGGTTCGGCCGGAAGGAGGCGCGGGCGTTCAGCCGCGTCCGGTCCCCATCCCAGAAGCCTCCTCGGCTCACCCCTCCAAACACCGATATCCGGCGATGGCCCGCCGTGCGGCCGCGCACGCCCCATTCCCAGGTCGTGTAGTCGCCGGGAAGGATGTCGATTCCGTCGCTGACCTCGTAGGAGTAGTCCAGAAACTCCCTGGTCCGCGTTGCCTCGAGTTCGATGTTGTCGCCGCTCTCGAAGTCGATGCCGAACAGGTCGAACTGCCACTCCCGCTCTTCGAGGACCCCCGTGTCGATGTTGGTGAGATTGCGAAACTGGACCGCGAAGTCCAACTGACGTATCCAGTCGATGCCGGCGGGTCGAGGTGCCCAGCCGATCCGCGGTTCGACGCGGCGAAAGCCGTTGCGCGGCACGAAGCCAAGCGACGGGCTGTAGTCGTCGCCGAATTCGCGGTAGGAGATGTGCGCGGTCCAGATGTCGTTGGGGAAGTTGAAGCGCAGGCCGCGCGCCGTCAGGTCGTTCAACGATCGGTCGATCGACGGATCCGGGTTGGAGTTCCAGACGAAGAACGCCTCCATCTCGAGGCGCTTGTCGCCGAAGAAGTGCCGGGTGCTGAGTTGGGCGTCGACCCCCACGGTGTGGCCATCGGTCACGACGAGGCCGTCCGGACCGGGTGCCGTGGCCCTGCGCGTGTAGATCGCACCGACGGTGGACTGCTCGAAGATCGACCGCTTGACCCGCGCGACGGTAAAGGTCTCGCGGGGTACGTTCACGTCGGCGAGATTGCCCTCGTCGAAGAAGGAATGGGCCGCCGTGCCGATCTGGTAGAAGCCCAGTTCGTACCGGCCCGCCTGTCCGGTCAGCCGGGTTCCGTACTGGATCGGGATCTGCTGGCCCGAACTGAGGCCGATCCGGCGCGAGAAGAACGGCGTGGGGCCGCTCCTCGGCGCGAAGGTGAACACCCCCGAACCTTCGAGGAAGAAATCGCGCCGTTCGCGAAACCGCTGCGGAAACCGTGTGAGGTTCACGCGCCGCTCGTCGCTCTCGACCTCGGCGAAGTCGGTGTTGATGCTCGCCGAGGCGCGGAGGCTTGACGTGACGCTGTAGTTGACGTCGAGGCTGACGTCGCTGGGGAACGTGGTCGGGTCGGTGTTGTCGGGGACGTTCTTCCAGGTCGCCACCGCAGACGGCCGCGCCTCGAGGCCCAGTCCCTGCGAGAGATTGCGCAGACCGGTGAGACGGCCGGCGTTGACCGGGCGCCAGAGACCCTCGTTGCGCCGGTAGCCCCGCCAAAGGATCTCTTCGTTCCTATGCCGGATCGTGCGCTGGAAGTTGATCCCCCAGCTGTCCAGTTCGGGGTTGAAGTTCAGGGTTCTGAACGGAATGCGGATCTCTGCCGACCAGCCGTCCTCGCGCTCGGCGGTGCGGGCCTCCCAAATGCCGTCCCAAGCCTTGCTGACGCCCCCGAAACCGCCACCACCGCCGCCGCCGCCACCACCACCGCCGCCGGTCCCGGACAGCAGTCCGTCTCCCATGAGTCCGGCCGGGTTGATCTCGAAGAAGTACCCGGTGCGTCCGTCCTGGAAGGTGTCGAGGATCCACATGAAGCGGTCGTCGGTTCGCAGACTGGCGTCCCGCTGACGCTGGTAGGCGAGAATGTCGGCCGGATCGCCGTAGAAGACGGCCCCGATGTACAGGTTGTCGGCGTCGAAGACCACGCGGACCTCGGTCGCCTCGGAGGGCGTTCCTCCCTCGACGGGCTCCTGCTGGGTGAAGTCGGTGATCGGCGTGGCGGTCTGCCAGACCTCTTCGTCGATGCGCCCATCCAGATCGATGTCCACCGCAGCCGGAAGAGGGGTGGCCTCCAACGCCACCGCGACGCCGTTGTCTCCGTTGGATGTCTGGGCCGCGAGCTCGCTTGCGGGCGTCGAAACGACCGGAGAGAGGAGGGCCACGGCCGCGAGGGCTGGCGCATGGTCGAACAGTGATTTCATTCGCGTTCCGCTTTCTTGGCCTCGGGCCGAATTGCACAGTTGGTCCGGCCCAAACGTACGGCCCGGCCCTACGGGAAATGACACCTTGGACGCGGTGTTTGTTGGCAGGGTCGCGGCCGGATCGGCCACAGGCACCCGAAACGATCCCCCCGTGGTCGCACGCCGAATCCTTGACTTGGGGCCGCCGGCCGTGGATCTTGCAAAGCTAGTTGAGAGTGATTCTCATTTCAATCTGGAGGTTCCGCTCGGGCACGGCCTGGATGCCGCGCTCCCGGAACCCGCAACACGAGAAGGAGAGAACGATGATCCGCAACCACGCTGTGCCCCTCGTCCTCGTCACGATTCCGGCCCTGCTGGTCGGCTGTGGTGGGGGTGCCGATTCGGCGGAGTCTGAACCCGCCGCCGCTACGGAGTCCGTGGAGGCGATGGAGGAGTCCGGTGCCGCTGCCGCCACGGCCGCTCTGGTCAACCCCAACCTCGCCACCGAAGACGAGCTGACGGCGCTTCCGGGGATCACGGCCGAGGTCGCAGCGGCCATCGTCGGTGCACGGCCCCATCTGCGCGCGGCGGACCTGCACGCGGTGCTGGCGGGCGCGGTTGGCGAAGAGGCTGCCCTGGAGGCATACGGATCGCTGTGGCTGCCGATCAACCTCAACGACGTTGCCAACGACGAGATCCTCCTGATTCCCGGCGTGGGTGATCGCATGGCGCACGAGTTCGAGGAGTATCGTCCCTACGTCGACATGGATGAATTCCACAGGGAGATCGGGAAGTACGTGGACGAGGACGAGGTGGCTCGGCTCGCGCGGTACGTGTACGTCCCCATCAACCTGAACGACGCCAGCCGCGAAGCGATCATGGCGGTTCCCGGAATGAGCGATCGCATGGCGCACGAGTTCGAGGAATACCGCCCGTACACCGATCTCGACCAGTTCCGACGCGAGATCGGGAAGTACGTGGACGAGGACGAGGTGGCGCGGTTCGAGCGGTACGTGACGCTGAACTAGCGCGCGCGGCGGTGAGGGACGCGGGCCGCGCCGTCCCGGCGGCCATGCGATGATCCGGGCGATCGTCTTCTGGCTGCACCTCTCGGTGGCCGTGGCGGCCGGGGCGGTGATCCTGATGATGGCGGCGACGGGGGTGGTCCTGTCGCTGGAGGAGTCGGTGCTGGGACTGGCGGAGCGGCGGCACTTCGTGACCGTGGCGGAGGGCGCGGCAAGGCTGACGCCGGAGGCGATCATGGCGGCGGTCGAGCCGTCTGTGGAGGTCCCGTTCAGTGCGACCTCGTTGCGATATCGCTCGGATCCGCGCGCGCCGGTGCGTGTCGATGCGGGGCGCGACCGATACGCCTACGTGGACTCCCATGGCGGCCAGGTGCTGGGAATCGGGCCGGGGGGTCTGGACCGCTTTTTCGAGGCGGTGCGCGCGTGGCACCGCTGGTTCGATGTGTCGGCCGGATCGGTGCGGAGGGCGCGCGCGGTGACGGGAGCGGTCAACGTGGCCTTCCTCTTTCTGCTGTTGACGGGGCCGGTGTTGTGGCTGCCTCGGCCGGTCACGAAGAGGTCGCTCGCGGGTGTGCTCCTGCTGCGCCGGGAGGCGAAGGGTGCCTGGCGCGATCTCAACTGGCACCAGGTCGCGGGGATCTGGTCGTCGCTGCCCCTTGTCGTGATCGTGGCCACCGGGGTCACGATGTCGTATCCGGCGGTGGGCGACCGGGTCTATCCGGTCGTGGGGCAGGCGGTGCGGGTCGAGCGGTGGGTGGGCGAAGTCGGGGTGGGAATGGTTGGTGGCGGTGCGGTGGGACCCCCTGATCTGGCGACGGCGCTGGCGGGGGCGGAGGCGTGGGCGCCGGGGTGGCGGACCCTGATTCTGAACGTGCCGCGCGCAGACGACGCGGAGGTCCGGGTGGAGGTGCGGCGAGGCCGCGCGGGGCAGCCACAGCGGAACGGCGTTCTGACCGTGGACGCCGCCGGCGGGGCCGTGACCGAGTGGGAGTCCTTCGCGGACGACACGCCGGGCCGGCGCGGTCAGCAGTTCCTTCGCTTCGCGCACACAGGGGAGTACTGGGGCTTGGCGGGACAACTGCTGGCCGGGCTCTTCTCGCTGATGGCCGCGCTGATGGTGTGGACGGGGCTTTCGCTGGCGATCCGTCGGCTGCGAAGGTTCACGAGGTATCGGCGGGTGCTGCGGGGATAGAGGCGCGGGTTGGAGAGCCAAGTGGTTCCCCAGGCTCACGCGCTGCCTCCAGTACGATTCAATCAGGTGCCGAAGAAGACTTCGCTGAACTCGAGTGCCCCGCCTTGGGAGATGTTGGCGCCCTGGGAATAGCTGACCTCGCCGTCGAAGGCGACCGAAAGGGTGATTCGTGCCACCTCCGACGAATGGTTCGTCAGCCGCACGAAGAAGCGCCGAGTGGCCTGGATGTCGTACTCCTGCGAGAACTCGGGACGCACAAGCGACGTGTCGGCGTGAATCAGCACGGTGTATCTTGTGCCCTGGCCGACGTCGTTGACCCGTTCGAAGCTGTCGGAGACGATCAGTTCCAGATCCACTGGCGCGCTGCCCGCGATGTCCACCCGGGCCACATCGGGGAGCTTCTGGTCGTCGTCGAGCAGGCCGCATGCGCTTGACGCCGCCATCAGCGCAAGCGCGGCCACGATCCCAAGCCGGCGATGGCGTGATGCGCGCCGGCGGGCGGCAAAAGTACCCTCCGCGACCCGCGCATGAGGGGGCACGGCGGCCTCGAATGCCGCCGCACCCCCTGCGCAACTGCGCGTGGTCACGCTCCGCCCACCCGTTCGCCGATGGTCAGGAGGGCTTCGTCAGGTTGGGGTTGCCTTCGTACTCCTCAAGCGGGAGCGGGAAGCAGGTCGCGTCTCCGTACTGGCCCCACTCGGTGGTCGGGTGGGTGCCGGACGGGAAGAAGTCGCCCGCGCCCTGGTTCTTCCAGCGTCTCAGGTCACCGAGACGGAAACCGCCCAGGTACATGTCGCGTCCGCGCTGGCTCCGGAGCTCGGCCATGAGATCGGCGCCCGAGAGGCTCACCGGCTCCTGTTTGCCGAATGCGCGGCGCGCGTTCACGAATTCGAGCGTCGACCCGGCCGGGCCAGCCCCGTCGGGCCCCGCCGCCTCGTAGAAGTGGTGCAGGGCTTCGAGTCCGGACGCCATCTTGATGTCCGTTCCCCGCTGGTAGAAGGGCGGCGAACCGCCGTCCGCGATCGCCTCGCCGTTGAAGCCGCTGAATGGAAGCGACTGGTACGGCTTGTACAGGCGCGTCAGACGGTTGTGGCCCAGAGACCAGCTTGGCGTGTGCTGGAGCCGCGGGTCGGTCTGGTCCGCGACGATGTCCTGGCTTCCGAATTCTCCGTTGAGGAAGTTCGGATGCACTCCCAGCGAGTGGTTTCCGCCGTTGATCCTGCCCCACAGCACCAGATCCGTGCCGCCGTCCGAGGTCTGCTCGTATTCGACCCAATAGGCGAAGTCGGCGGGCACCTCCGAGGCGTACTGCGTGACCTGGCTGTGGTTGCCGAGGTTGAGGTGCGAGCGAGCCAGCCCCACCCTGGCCAGATTCACCAGGTCCTCGCGTCCTGCGGCCCCGGCCACCTGCATGCCCTCTTCCAGACGGGACAGGCCCCGCTCATAGATCTGCGCCTGCGACACGATGCTCTCGCTCACGTCGAACACCGCTTCGCACATGGCGTCGCCCATGACGATGTGGGAGTAGCCCGCGTAGATCAGCGCGATGGCCATGCGTTCGTCGCTCGCGGGGTTGTCTATCAGTGTTCGGAACCTGCCCGCGACGCTGTCCGCCATGGCCCGGGCGGAGCTGGTCGCGGAGAACATGTAGTCGGGATCCCCCTCGTCGTACCGAACCAGCCGCTGGCTGAGCCGCGCCGTGGATTCCCAGTTGATTCCCGTGATCTGCTCGTCGGTGAACATGCTGCCGCGCCAGATGAACGGATCGTCGTACATGCCCGAGAACTCGCCGATCACGCTGTTTGTGAGCACGTCAACGAGGAGCGCGTCGTTGAGCGCGTCCTCCGAGATGCGCTCCGGGTTGTTCGCCACCAGGAGCTCGTCGAGGGTGTCGCAGGCCGGCATCGTGGCGAGAACGGCCAGCCCGGTTGCGAGTCGCAACGTCTTGCTGAATCGAGTCATTTTCCGTCCTCCTCTCAGAACTGCAGGGCGATCGACGCCGCCAGCCTGCGGGTCATCGGCGTGGAAGCGTAGTCGAGTTCGTTGAATTCGCGCTGGCTGTAGAAGGTGACTTCCGGATCGGAGGTGCCCTCGTATTTCGTCCACATCCAGAGGTTCCGTCCCGACACCGTCACGGCGACGCGGTCCGCGCGGAAGGCGTTGCTCAACTGCGTCGGCAGCGTGTAGCTGAGCGCGACCTCGCGAAGCTTGATGAGGTCGGCCGGGAAGAGGTGCGTCTTGGTCTGCCGGCTGAGCCAGACCGCTCGTTCCGCAGGACTCGCGTCGGGATCGTTCACCTCCCAACTGTTGCGGTCGATGCGGTTGCGAATGGAGCAGATGGCGCACCACTGGTAGTTGCCGCCCTTGTAGTCCATCTGGGCGAAGACATGCAGATTGCCCATCAACGTGATGGTGTTCGAGAAGGCGACCTCGCGCGTGGGCAGCTGGGGCCCCAGGAAGACCTCGTTGTCGTAGTCGACGATTGCGTTGCCGCTTGCGGTCAGCACGGGATTGCCGCTGGCGTCGCGCTGCACGTCCACGTACCAATACCCGCCCAGGGGATACCCCTCGCGGTGCTTGTGGACCTGCGCGAACGCCCCGAAGGCGATCTCCTCGATCAAGCCCCCGAAGGAGACGAGCTCGTTCGAGTTGGTGTGGAGCGAGACCGACGCGTCCCACTGAAGATCACGGGTGTAGATCGGCGTTCCGGTGAGGAGCAGCTCGAAGCCGCTGTTGGAGATCTCGCCGATGTTGACGAAATGGCTGCCGCTGAAGCCGCTCGACGGCGGATCGGGTATCTGAATCAGCGCGTCGGTGGTCTTCTGATTGTAGTATGTGGCTTTGAGGGCCATGCGACCGTCCATGAAGGACGCGTCGAATCCGATCTCGAGCTCCGATCCCGTCTCGGCTTTGAGGTCCGGATTGCCGTAGGAGGCGGTCGAGAGCTGGTTGACGGCCACGTCGCCCACCACCGTCACGTCGGGCGCGAAGGCCCTGTCGGCGGTGAAGGGGGCCGGAGCCTTGCCGGCCTGACCCCAGGCCGTCCGGATCTTCAACTCGTCCACGTAGGGGAAGGTGAAGAAGTCCTCGTCCGAGATGATGTACGACAGGGAGGCCTTCGGGTAGACGACCAGCGAGAAGTCGCTGCCAAAGGCCGAGTTGTCGTCCACGCGGACGGCGACCGTACCGTAGAGGCGGTTGCGCCAGGACGCCTGTTCCTGGACGTAGACTCCGAGAGATGTCTGTTCGACGAAGCCCTGCGAGGCCAGGGTCGTCGCGGCGGTTCCGATCAGGTTGAGGTTGTTGGCCACGAAGCCCTGTCCCTCGACGTAGTGGGACGAGAACTGCTCCCTGACCAGCTGCATCCCGAAGGACAGGGACGAACCGAGGTCGGGTGTGACGTCCGTGAGCATCGTCCCGGCGTAGTCGAGCGTCCAGAAGTGATCGACGGGCAGATCGCGCTGCACCCGGCCGTTGGCGGCCGTCGCTCCCCACGGCTGGGCGCCGGTGGTGTCGATCTCGTAGATCTCGCTGTTGAATCGATCCTGCTTGTCCATTCCCAGCGTGAGGCGGTTGGTGAACCAGTCCCACGGCTGGTAGCTGACGGTCATGCCGATGGTCGTGCGCTCGGCTTCCGTCTGATTGTCGTACTGGTTGGAGAGGTTCGGTCCGAAGCCCCGGAATCCCTCTTCCCACGGTGCGGACGAACCCGGCCTTCCCCTGAAGCCGTTCCGCAGAATCGAGTTCGACGAGTTGTTCGCGAAGGGCATCCGCACGTGTGTGCGCGCGTACCCCACGTTGACGGCGGCCGAGAACCTCTCGGTGGGCGTGAAGCCGAAGTTCGCGCGCCCCGAGGTCCGGTTGCGGAAATTGTTGTAGTAGACGCCCTCCTCGCCGCCCTTTTCGAACGAGAGGTAGTAGTTGAAGGCCTCGCCGCCGCCGCGGGCCGACAGGTTGAAGGTGCTGAGGTCGGCATAGCTGTCGGGTCCGCCTTCATTCTGCCGCAGGGCCACGGGATGTCGCTTGACCGGGTCGTCCGTGAGTACGGTGTTCTCGGCCACGCCCGCGCAGCCCGGATACACGTTCGGGTTGGCGATGTTGGACGCCGTGCATCTCCAGTAGTTGGTGGGGGTGTCGAGCGCCCACTCGTTGTACCCTGTCTCGAAGGAGGCATTCCATACCAGGCCGGAACCGGCGCGGCCCTTCTTGGTGATGATCTGGATGACGCCGCCGGCCGCGTCGGCCCCGTAGAGGGTGGAGGCGGCCGGACCCTTGATCGTCTCGATCGACTCGATGTCGTTCGGATTCAGGAAATCGAGCGCGTCGGTGCCCTGGGCGCCGCCCCAGCTCACGTCCAGCCCACCCTGGGTTCCGGACTTCATCCGAATCCCATCGACGTAGACGACGGGCTCCAACCCTGCAGCGAGCGATCCGGCGCCCCGTATGCGCAGCTTGGAGCTCGACCCCGCCTGACCCGAGTT
Organism: Longimicrobiales bacterium; assembly: GCA_963662845.2. Classification (GTDB taxonomy): domain Bacteria; phylum Gemmatimonadota; class Gemmatimonadetes; order Longimicrobiales; family Gaopeijiaceae; genus Bin94. The sequence continues at coordinate 392,108 of CAXXCM010000001.1, forward strand.
GGCGGTAAGCGTCAAGCCCGGGGTGCGGGCGGTGAGCAGTTGCTGCACGGTGCTGATCGGCGCGATCTCCACGATTTCGGCCGCGTCGATCGTCGATACCGTGTTGCCCACCGATCGCGCCTGGGACCCCTGTGCCGTGCCGGTGACGACGATCTGATCCAGCTGCAGCGCCGCCTGCGACAGCTCGAAGTTGGCGACGGCGGTCTCTCCGCTTGAGACCGACACCGTCTGCGACGCCGTGGCGAAGCCGATGAACTGGATGCGCACCTCGTGCTCGCCCACCGGCACGTTGAGGATGAGGTACTGGCCGGAGGTGTTGGTCAGGCCACCCTGGCGAGACTCCACGATCTCGACCTGGGCCCCTCCGATGGGCCTCTGGGTGATTGCGTCCACCACCTCGCCTCGAATCGAGCCGGTCTGCGCTTCGAGCGCGGTGGGGAGAGCGAGGGCGAACACCGCCAAGGCGGCGAACCCTCCTCCACAGCGGGGTCTCGTCTCCATTGTTCGTACCATGGCGTCCTCCTATGGACCCGAAGGTGGGTTCGGAAGTGTGTACAAAGTCGCAGACATGCGCCGAAGGCACTCACTCCCTTACTATGGAACGTGGCATGGTAAGCCATACGGCAGGATTCGGCAAACCTTGCGCAGCGGCTTGTCGATGGATCTCGCGCTGCATTCGGAGGCGCCATGAAGCGCTCCAATGGAAGTCGGAAATGGATCGGGGTGCTGGCGGTGCTCATTGCCGCTTGGACCCAGCCTGCGGAGAGCGCGGCCCAGCCGGGCACCTCGGTCGCGGGTCAGGTGGTGGACCGGGCGAGCGGGGAACCGGTGGCCGATGTGGAAGTGTCGATCGACGGCGTCGGGACGCGTGTCACCAACGCGCGTGGCTTCTTCGAGTTCGCCGCCGTGCCGCGCGGGAACCGGGTGCTCCAGCTGCGGCATGTGGCCTATGGAGCGCACCGGCGAGAGCTGGAGGTGGGGAATGCCCCGCTGCGCCTTGCGGTCGAGGTGACGCAGGAGGAGATCCGGCTGGCCCCGCTGGTCGTGGAGGCCATGAGCCGGGGGCAGCGCATGCGCCGCGGCGCAGGCCGTCAACTGAACCGCATCACCCGCGAGGAGATCCGCCGCTACGAGGACATTTCGATGAGTCTGGTCGAACTGCTCAGCGCGCAGGTCCCGAGCGTCAACATCACCCGAAGCGGGGTGGTCGGACAGCCGACCTGCCTGGAATTCCGCGGCGCGCGGTCCGGCAACTTCATCCGAGGACTTGGCAGCAGCGACCCAGGTTGCAATTCGCCGGAGGTCTATCTGGATGGCGTGCTGATCCACAACCCGGCCACGCTCTACGCGACCCTGCCGATCGAGTCGATCGAGAACATCGAGGTGGTACAGCCCTCCGAGGCCGGGGCGCGGTTCGGGACCGGGTCGATGTGGGGAGCGCTGGTCATCGAGACGCGGAGGCCGGGACGGAATCCGGACGAGGTGCTGGGATTGGGGCTGGGCGGGCCGCGGCGGCACGACTGGTCCCTCGAAGCCGCCCCGCACCGTGCCGGCAGGGTGTTCCTGGGATCGGCGGCGGGCAATGCCGTCGGCCTCGTCGCGGGGGTCGCCGTCGCGAGCCGGTGCATCGGCTTCAGAGGGGCCGGAAGGGATGCCATCGTTTCCGACTGTGGAGGCACGACCACCATGGCGGCGGCGGCCATGGCGGTGGGCTTGCCGGCGCTGGGGTCCGCGCTGGGGGCTCGCCTCGCTGGAGCGACCGATCGGTCGCGCGGCACGCTGGGCGCCGCGCTGATCGGGGCGGCGGTGACGCTGATCCCGGGCTACGCGCTGGGAATTGCGGGACAGCGCGACGACGGCGGCGCGATGGAGGGCGTGGGGGTGGCGACGCTGACCCTGGCGGTGCCGCTGGTCGTGACCGTCGCGGATCGGCTCTTCCGGTCGGAGTTCGAGCGGCCGTAGGGCCGGGTGCCGCAGGGCGCGCGGTGCTACAGGGAGCGCAGAAAGCGGAGCAGCGCCTGCTGGTCGGCGACGGACAGTGCCGCGAAGGCAGCGCGGGCCGATCGGGCTTCGCCGCCGTGCAGCTCGATCGCGCGTTCGAGCGTGAAAGCGCGCAGGTCGTGCAGGTAGGTCCGTCGTGCTCCCAGGCCGAGCAGCGGGGCTGTGCGGTATTCGGTCTCGGTCGCGCCGGGGGCGCAGGTGCTGGCCAGGGCCGGGCCGAGATCGTGCAGGAGAAGGTCCGAGTAGAGCGGGGCGCGGACTCGGTCGAGGGGCGCGAGCCGGGCCGGGCCGGTGGTGACGTACGGGGTGTGGCAGGCCGCGCAGCCGATGGCAGCGAAGAGGGCCTCGCCGCGCGCAATCAAGGGGGCCGCGTCGGGGTCGGGAGCGGGGCGGGGAGGGGGGGCCAGCATGAGCACGAAGTCGGTGATGAGGTCGACGGAGGCGTCGCCGAGTTCGGGGTCGGGGGCGGTGTCGACGCCGTCGGGAAGGGGCGCGCCGTTGGGACCGCGCTCGACGGGATGCGCAGTCGTGGTGATCCCCATCTCGTTGAAGAGGGCGAGATGCGTGAAGTCGTGCAGCGAGGCCACGTCGGCCTTGCGTCCGAAGCGGCCCAAGCGACCGTCGGAAGTGCGGCCGACCCGTCCCGACACGCCGTCGCCGTCCAGGTCGTCGGGATCGGCGGCGTCGCGCAGCGCCTGCTCGGGCACGAGGTCGGCGGTCCCCAGTCCGAAAAGGAACGGTACCGCGAAGGTGGCGATGTCCGCGCTGGCCGAAGGGATCGTATCGCGCTCGATGCCCAGCCGCGCCAGGGCCGGCGTCGCCTGCCGGCGCAGGTTCTCTCCGCCTTCGCCGGCCAGGATGTCGCAGCTGCCGTCCGGTAGCCGCCGAGTTGCCTTGATGACAAGCTGCTCGCCCGTCCCGCCAGGTGCAGGAAAGGTGTGGCAGGCGCTGCACTGGTTCTCGTTGAAGAGCGGCCCCGTACCTTCGTCCACCGAAAACACACGATCGAAGAGCACACGCCCGGCCTCGAAGCGTGCGAGTTCCGCGTCGGTCAGCCCAGGCAGCGGGTCCCCGACCTGGTCCGCAGCGGGCAACGTCCTGGTGCAGGCCGAAGCAGCCGCGACAGCCACCGCCGCAACGACCAGCGCCGGGACAACTGCGGAACCGGTCATTCCAAGGGGTCGAACGGCATCAGCCGCATGCGGGAGTTGTTCAGGCGTTCAATGAAGAACTTGGTGTAGACATGAAGTCCTTTTCCGGGCACCCAGTCCATCGAGTGGATGTGGTCTGCGGGAAACATCTGCAACTCCGCCATGCCACCGAGCAGCGGCACCTCGTCGAGCAGGACCGTCACCCCCTTCACGCGCCCCCTCCGGTCGTAACAGCTGAACTCTATGTCAACCGGACCCCAATAACAGGACCGAAGCGGCACATTGGCGTGCCTTCTGAAGATTGCGGTGGGATCGGGATTGATGGCGTTGGCTATGGCCTGCGGCGAGATATGGTCGACGCGATGGGGATGGCGCCGTCTCCTCCGGTCGAGGAGGCCGTCGGCCCGCGTTCGCACGCGCAGGCCGTCGAGCGCGACGGGGTCCGGGTTCAATCGCAGGACGAGGCCGTTTCCCTCGGCGACCGTGAACGATCCCTCCAGCGTGTGGTACCCGAGCATTTCCACGACGATCTGCCACGTTCCTGCGGTAAACTCGGGGACGGCGAAACGCCCGTTCACATCGGAGAACACGAAGCGTTCCAGTTCGGGTAGTTTGATAACTGCGGAGACCACCGGCCGGTCGTTGAGCACGTCCACGATCTGGCCGGTCAGGGTGAAGGTGGATGGCGCGGGGATGCTGTCCTGGCCCGTGGCGGCCTCGGCGGCGACCATCGTGGCCATGAGGGCGACCGTTACCGCCGGTGCGGTACATGGAAGCCTCATAGGTCGAACGGCCACTTGAACGGCGCGAGTCTGGTCCGCGAGGTGTTGAGACGCTCGATGAACCACTTCGTGTACACATGGAGCTCGCCCGTGTCCTTGAGCCAGTCCATTGAGTGGATGTCCCGGGCGGGGAACATGGCCAGTTCGGACATGCCGCCCATCAGCTCGCCTTCGTCGAGAAAAACCTTGACCCGAGCCTTGGCGGCCCTCCTGTAGTAGCAGGCCCCCAGCGTCAGGAAGCCGGAACGGTCGATGCACGAGGTGAGCGGCGAATTCGCGTTCCGCCTGAAGATGGCGGTCGGATCGGGGTTGATGGCATTGGCGATCGTCTGGGGCGAGATCGTGGTCACGCGGAACGGATAGCGGCGGCGGCGCCTGTCGAGCAGGCCGTCGGCCCGGGTCTGGACCCTCAGCCCCTCCAGCGCGATGGGGTCGGGATTCAGTCGCAGCAGGAGCCCGTTCCCCTCGGACACGGTCACCGAACCGTCCAGGGTGTGGTATCCGAGCATCTCGACGACGATCTCCCAGGTGCCCTCGGGGAAGTCCGGCAGGCGAAATCGTCCGTTCACGTCCGAGAAGACGTAGCGCCTGAGCTCGGGGATCTTGATGACCGCCGAAATGACGGGCCGTTCGTTCAGTGCATCGACGATCTCGCCCGCAAGGGTGAAGGTCGGTGCCGGGGGAACGGTGTCCTGGCCGGCCGCGACCTCGGCCAACGCCACGGTGGCCACCCATGCAATCCATGCCGCCCGCGACCGTCGTCGCACTTTCATACCGGTGGTTCTCCGGGTTCCATGACCGACCACGACTCCCCGCGCCCGTCCAACGATACACCGGTCGCGACGGACTGATCCGCGCAGGTTGCCGAGCCCCCCGCCCCTACGACGAGCCCATGGCCGCCCGGATCTGCCTGACCGCCGCATCGACGCGCATCTCCATGCCCACCCGGCCGTACTCGGCCGAAGCGCGGGTCGGATCGCCGGACACGCCGCTGTCCTCGAAGCCGCCGCCCGGCGCGAGCTGGTCCTGGCGAATGTGCGCGGGATCGACGTACAGCAGAATCGAGGTGTCGGAGATGCCCGCGTGGCGCCCGATGCTCTCGTCGGTTTCGCCCTGCTCCATGAGCCAGTCCCGGAAGCCGTTGTTCGCGTAGTAGTCGCCGATGAAGTGCACGGTTGCGCCGTCGCCGCCCCATTCGTCGTTCAACTGGGCCGCGACCGCCTCCATGCCCCCTTGATTCCCGCCGCTGTCGCCGATGAACACGATGTCGGTGAAGCCGTGGGCGCGGAAGCTGCGACCGGCGTACTCTACCAGCTTCATGAAGAACTCGTTCGGCAGCGTGATCGTCCCGGCGTACCGCATGTGCCCCGAGGGAGGGTCCACCTCTCCTTCCGGGACGTAGGTCACCGCAGGGGCGACCAGGGCGTTCCCGAGCTCGCGCGCGATCCGGTCGCTGGCCTCGTCGATGATGTAGCGGTGCTTGCCCATCACCATGTGCGGACCGTTCTGCTCCGTGCCGGCGGTCGGCAGGATCACCGTGGTCTTGCCCTCGTCGATGGCGGCCTGGATCTCGGTCCAGGTCATCTCCTCGATGAAGACGGTGTCGATCGGCGGCGGCTCCGGCTCGCCCGTGGCGCAGGCCGCAAGCCCCAGCAGGACCCCGGCCCCCAGCGTCCCCCGCATCAATTGCCCGCCGCGAAGCAGTAGAAGAAGCCGTTGCCGCCGGTGCCCTGCAGATTCTCCTGGCTGCAACCGCGCGAGGCGTGGGCCGAGTTCCAAGAGGTCGGGTTCTGGCCGCCGCCGATCCGGTCGTGGTGCCCGACCGCCGCGCTGCCGTCCTCGGCGTTGCTCGCCCAGTTGCCGCAGTTGTCGTACTCGTCGCCGGTGTAGGCGGTCCCGTCCATGTTCGAACCGGTCAGAATGTCGTGCATGTTGGGGTCGTCGCCGCGACCGTTCACCATGTCCCCCGTCTCGGTGAGGATGGTCTCCTTGGTGAGGTTGGCCGCGTCGGAGTGGAGCTCGTCGACGTCATTGGCGATGAGCGCACCGGCCTGGTTGTGCCAGGGGCCCGTCCCGATCCGGTCGCGCGCGTTCACGGCGGGGGTCCCGTCCTCGTTGATCGTGCTGAGGTAGGCCGTCCATCCCATGCCGCCCGCGCCCACGGCCGAAGCCAGCGTCTCGCAGTGGGCGTCCGCCCCCTCGATGCCGCCCAGGTTGGCGCCGTCGCCCGGCCCCGCACTGGTGATGAAGAAGGTCATGGAGGGCTGCTCGGCCGCGTCTTCGGCGCCGGCATCGGTGTCGCCCTGAGCGCAGGCGCCCAGGAAGAGCGCGCCAGCGACCACGGCACAGGTCGTGAGTGGGAAGGTCTTCATGATGTCACCGCTCCTTCTTCTGGTGTCCGGTGTGCTGCCTCGGTATCAGCTCCCCGTCGGCCAGGGTGCCCCCTGGTTCATCGCCGTCACGGGGCCCATGCCCTTGTAGACGAACTTCTGCACGCGCTTCCCCTCGTAGGTCTCGGTCGTGAAGATGTTGCCCTGCGAATCGGTGGCGATCGAGTGGACCGCGAAGAAGAGCCCGGGCTGCCTCCCGCCGTCGCCGAAGCTGGTCAGGACTTCCAGGTTCAGCCGGTCCAGCACGTACACCCGCATGTTCTTCCCGTCGGCCACGTACATGTACTTCTGCTCGGGGTCGCGCGAGAACGCGACATCCCACGTCGATCCGTCGCCCAGCGTCCGCGGCGCCAGCTGCACCTCGTCCACAAACGTACCGTCGGTGGTGAAGACCTGGACGCGGTTGTTGGGACGGTCGCATACGTAGACGTGCCCGTCGCGCGACGGATCGGCGCAGTGCACGGGGGTGCGGAACTGCTGGATCAGCGGCGCGTCCGGGTCGTAGGGCGGCGTCCGCGCGTCGTCCGGCTCGTTGCCGTACGCGCCCCAGTAGCGCTTGAACTCGCCCGTCGAGGCGTCGAGCACCGCCACCCGGCGTCCCCCATAGCCGTCGGCCAGGTAGGCCTCGTTGGCCTCGGCGTCGAACGCCAGCTTGGCGACCCGGTTGAAGCGCGTGGAGCTGTGGCTGTCGACCGGCCCGGCCTCCGGTTCTCCGTACGAAGCCAGGAACTGTCCGTCGCGCGAGAACTTGAGGACGTGCGTGTCGTTGGGACCGTTCCCACCGATCCAGATGTTGTCCATGTGGTCGACGGTGAGCCCGTGGTTGGACGCCGGCCAAACATAGTCGTCGGACGGCCCCCCCCACGAATTCACCAGGTTGCCCTCGGGATCGAACTCCAGCACAGGCGGCGCGGCGCGGCAGCACTCCCCGATCGGCGGATCCGCGTCGGCACCCCCCTCCGTCCGCTCGGTCAGGTTCCCGCGGTGCACGATGAACACGTGGTCGCGCGAGTCCACGCCGACCCCGATGGCCGATCCGAGCACCATGTGGTCGGGCAGCGGCTTGGGCCAGAACGGATCGACCTCGAACATCGGAGCCATGACGCCGTCCGACGCCACGGTCTGTTCGGCGCTGTCCTGGGCCACGCAGGCGACGACGACTGCAACGACGATGGCGGCAACGAGAAGCAGCTTGCGCTTCATGAGGAGTCTCCCTTGGTGGGACGGAGGTGCTGAGGAACGGGGCAAAGTAGGCGTCACGCGCTTGTCAGCCAAGGGCCGAGGGTTGAGGGTTGTTGTGGTCCCCGGCTCCGCCGGGTAGAGCGACCCTGTCGGAGACGGCGAAATGAAGCGTCACGGAACGTCAGGTCTTGTAGCGCTGGTAGCGGGGATGGTCACCTTGGCGGGCCCGTCCGAGGCGGCTGCCGAAGTGGCCTCCGATGCCTCGCGGCGCAGCGACGCGGCGCCCATCCCCCACGAGATCCCCGCCGATGTGGTCGTGCGCGCCTTCGTCAAGGCAGAGGATGGGATGCTGCGGCTCGTCGTGCGCGTCCCGCTCACATCCATGCGCGACGTGACCTTCCCCGTCCGGGGTCCCGGCTACGTCGAGATCGACGAAGCGTCGGCGCTGCTGTCCGACCAGGCGACCATCTGGATCGCCAGCTATGTGGCGCTCTACGAGGAATCGGCGCAGCTGCCCGCACCCACCGTCGCCGCGGCGCGCATCTCGCTGCCCTCCGACCCCTCCTTCGCCGACTACGACCGGGCGCTCGCCCACGTCGGCGCCCCGCCGCTCCGCGCCGGCATCGACCTCATCCTCGAGCAGGCCATGCTCGACGTGGTGATCGAGACCCCAATCCAGTCCGCCGATTCGCGCTTCTCGATCGACCCCGCCTGGGCACACCTTGGGATTCGCACCACCACAGTGCTGCGCTTCGTCACGCCCGAGGGCGCCGAGCGCGTCTACCAGTACACGGGGAATCCCGGGCGCGTCCGGCTCGACCCCCGCTGGCACCAGGCCTTCCTGCGCTTCGTCGTGCTCGGCTTCGCCCACATCCTGGACGGGATCGACCACCTGCTCTTCCTGCTCTGCCTGGTGATCCCGCTAAGGCGCTTCTGGCCCCTGGTCTCCGTCGTGACCGCCTTCACAGCGGCCCACTCGATCACGCTGGCGGCCTCGGTGCTCGGCATCGCCCCCAACGCGCTCTGGTTCCCGCCGCTGATCGAGACGCTCATCGCGGCGTCGATCGTCTTCATGGCCGTCGAGAACATCGTCGCCGGCCGCGACGGCGCGAACCGCTCGGCTGCCACCGATGTCCCGGCAGGGCGGCAGCGCCGCTGGATGTGGGCCTTCGGCTTCGGCCTCGTGCACGGCTTCGGCTTCTCGTTCCAGCTGCGCGAGTCGCTCCAGTTCGCGGGCTCGCACCTCTTCACATCCCTCCTCGGGTTCAACCTCGGCGTGGAGTTCGGGCAGCTCTTCGCGCTGCTGATCATGGTGCCGGCGCTGGCGCTGCTCTTCGCGAAGGCGATCTCGGCGCGCACCGGGACCATCCTCGTCTCGGCACTCGTGGCCCACACGAGCTGGCACTGGATGGCCGAGCGCTGGGTCGTCCTGACCGCCTACAACTTCCAGCGTCCGGCGCTCGACGCGGCGTTCGGTGCCGCGTTGCTGCGGTGGGTGGCGCTGCTGCTGATCGTGGTGGGGGTGGCGTGGGGGCTGGGGGAGGCGTACAGGCGGCTGGCCAAGTGGGCAGCGGCACGGCGTGGGCCGGACGGCGCATCGGGGTGGGAGCAGCCAACGGAGTAAGCGCCCCGATTCAACCAACGTATATCGGAAAGCGGGACCGAGGTGGCGACCCAAGACTCAACATGAGAACGCAAATGTAATGTCAAGATTAAGTTATGTAATGTCGAGCTTACAGTCGGCGTGCCTGCTCGCCGCGGCCGGCGCCTTGGCGGCCCAGGAGATCATTGAACTCCCCGGCGACGACAACCGGTTGGCGGCCGATTTCGAAGAGGTGTACCGGGTCGGGTCGCTGGACGGTGAGGACTGGGAGCAGTTCGGGAACGTCCGCAAGGTGGCCTTCGACGGTGCGGGCCAGCTGTACGTGTTCGACGACCAGGCGGATCGCATCTTCGTCGTGGGACCGAACGGCGGTTATCGGCGCTCGTTCGGTCGGCCGGGCGAGGGGCCGGGCGAGTTCCGCAATCCGGCCGCACTCGCCGTATTTCGCGACGGCCGCGCCGTGGTAGCGGACACGCGTCACCGCGCATATCACATCTTCGACGCCAGCGGCGACTTCGAGCGCATGGTCCGCATGGGGCCGCAGGGGGCCACCCTGCGGCTGTCGGACCTTCTACCGGATCCCGCTGGTGGTGCGGTGTTGTCCGCGGTGGGAGCCCCGATGCTCACCATGTCGTTCTCCAGGGATGCCGGCTCGGGCTCACCGCTGCCGCCGCATGCGTCCAGGCCGGTTGAACGCCTGAGTCTGGCCGGGGAAGTGGCGACGAAGGACACGGTCGCCGACGGATGGCTGCCGCACGCGGGCGAACCGCCAGTTGAGAACGTCAGTGGAATCCCCATCGGTTCTCGGCTTCCTCCTCCGCGCGTTTTCGCTCCGCGCATGCTTCCCGGCGTGCTTCCGGACGGCGATGTCGCCTTCTCCGACTCGTCGGCCTACGCGATCAGACTCGCGCGGCCGGGAACCGGGGTGTGGCGCATCCTCACCCGGCCATTCCACCCGGCCCCGGTGACCGATCGCGTGATCGAGGCCGAGAAGGAGCGGCGATTGAAGATCCTGGAGGAGTCCCCGGACGGCTGTGGTGGTGTCACAATCATCGGTGCGGCCATCTCGGCGGAGGATTGCCGGCGACGTGCTCGCGAGCGGATCGCGAATCTGGAGTTCTTCGAGGAAGTCTCGGTCGTGCGCGATCTGGCGACGACCTGGAACGGCAAGATTTGGGTGCAGCGGCACGGCGACCAGCCGGGGGACGACGAGGGTCCCATCGACGTGCTCTCAGCCGATGGACAGTACATCGGCAGCTTTCCTGCGGGCGCGATCGAGATGTCGGACGCGTTCGGCCCGGAGGGAATGGCCGCGTTCGTGGAAGAGGACGAGCTGGATGTGAAGGTGGTGGTTGTGAGGCGGCTGCCGGAAGGCGTGAACTGAGTGGGCCGGTCTGCGATCAGCGCGGGCGCGTCTGTGCTGGCCGGTCTGGTGGCAATCGTCCCCGGGAGTGCCCAGGAGGTCATCCGGCTGCCGGCTGAAGACCGCTGGCTCGAAGCCGACTTCGAGGAGGTGTATCGTGTCGGCTCCCTCGCCGGGGAGGACTGGGAGCAGTTCGGCGTGATCGCAGGTCTCGCGTTCGATGGCGCCGGGCACCTCTACGTCCTCGACCGGCAGGCGGCGCGCGTGGTGGTCGTGGCGCCCGACGCCAGCCATCTGCGCACGTTCGGGAGAGCGGGAGACGGGCCGGGCGAGTTTCGGCAGCCCACCCGAATTGCGGTGACTGCGGCAGGTCAGGCCATGGTCTTCGACCGTGAGCAGAGCACCTTCCACATCTTCGATCCGAACGGGCAGGTCGTCCGGACGGTGCGGATGCCGGGAGGCGCGCTCATGACGACAATGCCGGATCTGGATCCCGGCGGGGCCGACCACAGTCTCGTGCCAAACGGGACGGTGACCTCGATGTCCTTAGGCATGATCACCGGGGTCGAAGATGAGCCCGTGCGACCGTCGCGTCCGGTAACACGTCTCCGGCTGACAGGCGATGATGTGGAGACGGATACGGTTGCGTTGGCTTGGATGGCGGCCCCGGAGCCGGCCGATGCCCGGCCACGCCACGAGGGTGTCACCTGGTCGGGCGGCAGGGAGCTGGCGCTTGCCCCTTCGCTGTTCGTGGGACACCTGCCGGGCGGCGGATTGGTGTTCTCGGACTCGTCGGACTACAGCATCAAGGTGACGAGCGCCGAGGGCTCCGTTGTGCGGGTCCTAAAACGCCCGATTGTGCCCGCACCCGCTACAGACCGCATCAGGGAGGCCGAGAAGGACCGCAGGCGCAATGAGTGGGATCAGCAAGGGCTCCGGATGGTCGGCACCGACATGCCAGAACGGGTAAGGCCCATCGTGGACCGGATCCGCGGGTCCCAGCGAGCTGCCATCGAAAACTGGCCGTTCTACCCCGAGGTTCCGGTCATTCAGGACATCCAGACGAGCTGGAGGGGCGCCATCTGGGTTCGACGGGCCGGCGAAGGCGCCCTCGGCGACGGACCGGTCGACGTGCTGACAGCAGACGGTGAATACCTGGGCAGCTACCCCGCGGAGACGACGCAGATTCCGGCAGCGTTTGGCCCGGACGGTCTCGCCGCCTTCGTCGAGACCGACGAATTCGATATGGAGACCGTGGTGGTGAGGCGGCTGCCGGCCATGATCGACTGAGAACCCGGCCTCCACACACGCTGGTCATCAAATGGAGCGACGCATGACGAATCTCAACCCCTTGCTCCCCAACCTCATTGCGTTGGCGGCGTGCTTGACGACCGCCGGGACTGCTGCTGCCCAGGAGATCATTGAACTCCCCGGCGACGACAACTGGCTGGCGGCCGATTTCGAAGAGGTGTACCGGGTCGGGTCGCTGGACGGTGAGGATTGGGAGCAGTTCGGCCGGGTCTTCGAAGTCGCCTTCGACGGTGCGGGCAACGTCTACCTGTTGGACATCGATGCCGTGACGGTGCTGGTGATCGACCGGAACGGCGATCTGGCGAGGACCATCGGGCAACCCGGGAACGGTCCCGGGGAGTTCGACTTCCCGCGGCAACTGGCGGTGATGGAGGACGGACGCGTCGTCGTGGGTGACGTTCCCCGGCATCGGGCGATGCAGATGTACTCAAGCGATGGTGGGTTCGACCGAAACGTTCGCGTTGGAAACGACCTGCTTGGCATCGCGGGTCGCATATACGCGGATCGCGGTGGGGGCGAGGGCGTGCTTCTGTCCGGCCGTCTGGCGCGCATTGAAGCGATGCGGCCGGCGGGCGACCGGGATCCGCCCGGAAAGCGGCCGATTCGCCGGCTGGCGCTGGACGGCGACGCGGTGGTAATGGAAGCGGTCACCCATACCTGGGCGCCGCCCTCCGCCGGCGTCGTCAAGTTCCGGCTGGGCGGGCAGGAGATCAGCACGGAGGGCCAGTCGCCGCCCCCGCGCACCTTCGATCCGGGACTGTTCGTGGGTGCGCTGCCCGGCGGGGGCGTCGCATTCTCCGATTCGTCCGCCTATGCGATCAAGGTTGCGCACGCCGATGGTTCGGTGTTCCGGATTCTGACGCGCCCCTTTCGTCCGACACCCGTGACCGACCGGATCCTTGAAACCGAAATCGAGCGCCAACTGGAGGAGTACGCCGCGATGGCGGCGACCGCTCGGAATCGACCGCGCACCCTCATGGACGGCCGGATGGGCGAGGTCGTCCAGGCCATCCCGCCCACAGGCATGGTCGAGGGCCTGACGAGGTCGAGACGCGCCTTTCTCGAGGCACTTCCGGCCGCTGACGAAGTTCCCGTGGTCCTGGATCTGCGCACGACGTGGGACGGCGAGATCTGGGTGCGGCGGCGGGGTGACGATCTTTTGGGCGACGGCCCCATCGACGTGCTTGCCCCGGATGGCAGGTATCTCGGCAGCTATCCCGCCGACACACCGATGCCGACCGCCTTCGGGCCCATGGGGCTTTTGGCGTTCATCGAGACCGGTGAGCTCGGCGAGCACACGGTGGTTGTGAAGCGGGTGGCGCGGGCGAGTTCCAACGGAACGAGATAGTAATGTCTAGTTTACCTTATGTAAAGTGTAGATTACATTTCGCGTGCCTGCTCGTTACGGTCGCCGGTGGCTTGGAAGCGCAGCAGGTCGTTTCATTGCCCGCCGAGGATCGCCGGCTCGAGCCGGACTTCGAGGAGGTCTACCGCGTCGGCGCGCTGGACGGGCCCGAGTGGGAGCAGTTCGGGATGATCGCCGGTGTGGACTTCGACGTGGCCGGCAGGCTTCTCATCCTCGACGGACAGGCGGCACGCGTGTTCGTGGTGGGCGTGGACGGCGAACTCGTCCGCGAGTACGGGCGCGCGGGCGAGGGGCCGGGCGAGTTCGAGGACGCCATCTGGATCGGTGCCGCGGACGACGGTCGGACGATGGTCTTCGACTGGCAGCGCAACGGTTTTCACATCTTCGACGCAGAGGGCCGGGCGGAAGGTCTGGCGCGCTTCGAGGGAGACTACAGCTTCGTGCCGGATGCGCTCGACGCAGGTGCCGGGAGATCCCTGATTCCCAACGGCACGGTGCGCTCGGTTTCGATGGCGGCGGCGTTGGCGGGAACCAACAACGCGAGTCCCGCGGCCGGCCGGCCCGTCGTCCGTCTTGCCTTGAACGGTGACAGGATCCGGACCGATACCCTTGCGCAGGCGTGGGTGCCCGATCCGGAACAGCGGCGTTTCCGTGCCCCGAACGGAACGTACCGTGAAAGAAGCCTGATCCCTCCGTTGCTGGTCGGGGCCCTGCCCGGGGGCGGTTTGGTCTTTTCGGACTCGTCGGCGTACCGGATCAAGGTGGCTCGTCCCGACGGGAGACTGGAACGCGTCTTCACTCGCCCGCTCCGCCCGAGGCCGATGACGGATCGCATGCGCGAGACGGCGCGGCAGCGCGAAATGACATTGTACGAGGCTGAGGTGCGGAGTGCGGCGGAGTCGCTCAACCTTGGGGACGGTGCGATCGCCTTCATGCGCGAGCGGGTGGAGTCCCTCGAGTTCTACCACGAGTTGCCCGTGATCCGGGACCTTCAGACCACTCCCGACGGTGCGATCTGGGTCTGGCGGCGCGGCCCCGATCCCGTCACCGAGGGGCCGATCGACGTGGTGACATCCGACGGCCGCTATCTGGGCAGCTATCCCGCCGGGACGCCCATGCCCGACGCGTTCGGGCCCATGGGCCTGGTGGCGTTCATCGAGACGGACGCCCTGGGGGTGCAGACGGTGGTGGTGAGGCGCGCGGCACCGTAGACTGCGAGGACAGGCGGCCACGCGCCGGCTAGCGTCCGTGCCGGTCACCCGCCCCCTTCACCCGTTCCGCGTCATGGAGGTCGCAATGCAGCGCCCAGCCCGCTCCCGGTCCCGAACCTTCGCTCTCCTCCTTTTCCTCCCGCTCTTGATCGTTCCGGCGTCCGGTTGCGCGCAGTCGGGCGGCGATCCCACGGGAGACCCGCGCTTCGAGCAGGCTGTCGATCTCTTCGAGGTCTGGCTCGACGCCAAGATGGACTACGAGAAGCTGCCGGCGGTGTCGGTCGGGCTGGTGCATGACCAGGATCTGGTCTGGGCAAAGGGCTACGGGTACGCTCACCCCGAGGAGGGTGTCGAGGCGACGCCGGCGACGATGTACTCGATCTGCTCGATCTCGAAGCTGTTCACCTCGATCGGTGTGATGCAGCAGCGCGACGCGGGGAAGCTCCGCCTCGACGATCCCGTATCCGACATTCTCCCTTGGTACGATCTCGACGAGTCGTATGAGGGCGGTCCGCCGGTCCGGGTGGAGGGGATTCTCACCCATTCGTCGGGGCTCCCGCGCGAATCGGCGCAACCCTACTGGACCGGCCCCGATTTCCCGTTCCCGACGCGAGAGGAGATCATCGACGGGCTCTCGGATCAGGAGACGCTGTACCCCGGCGAGCGCTACTTCCAGTACTCGAATCTGGGGATGGCGCTTGCGGGGCAGATCGTGGAGGAGGCGTCGGGGATGACCTACGACGACTACATCCGTGCCGAGATCCTGGACCCGCTGGGCATGTCGGACACCTACACGGACATTCCCGAGCAGCACAAGGGAGGCCGCTACGCCACCGGCTACAGCCGGCTCAAGCGGGACGGGATGCGCACGGAGTCGCCCTTCTTCCAGGCCCACGGGATTGCCCCGGCGGCGGGGTTCTCGTCGACCGTCGAGGATCTGGCCAGGCTGGCGTCGTGGCAGTTCCGGCTGCTGGAGAACGGCGGCACGGAAGTCCTGGACGTCAATACGTTGCGCGAGATGCACCGCGTGCACTGGGTCGACCCCGATTTCGACACCATGTGGGGGCTCGGGTTCGCGGTGGGGGAGCGCGATGGCGACCGCACCGTCGGGCACGGGGGCAGCTGCCCGGGATTCCGGACGACGTTTCAGCTGAAACCCGCAAAGAAGCTGGCCGGGATTGCGATGATCAGCGCGCAGGGCGCCAGCCCGGACGACGTGTGGTCGAAGATGATGTCGACGGTGGGCGCGGCCCTGGAGTCGATTCAGGACGACCCGGGTGGCGGCACCGCGCGGCCCGCCGCGCTGGCCGAGTACGAGGGGCTCTACGAATCCAACTGGGGCGAGACGGCGATTCTGCGCTGGGACGACAGCCTCATCGCGGTCGGCCTGCCCAGCAACGATCCGATGGAGGCGAAGACGACGCTGCGGCGGACGGGCGACGACACCTTCCAGCGGGTGCGCGACGACGGTGAGCTGGGCGAGGCGTACATCTTCCAGCGGGACGAATCGGGGGCCATCGAGAGCTACACGGTGCACGGCAACTTCTCGCGCAAGGTGCGGTAAGGGGGAGGTGGGGCCTACCCGTTCGAGGCCCTCCTCCGCTCCTGCGCCGCCGACCGCAGCATCAGGATCGCCGCGTAGAGCACGACCACGACGACCAGCCAGCGCATGGCGTTGAGGTCCATCGACCCGACGATGAAGGCCGCGATCAGCACGGCCGGAATGCCTCCGACCGCCAGCCCCAGCGCCGCCTTCAGCCCGTAGCGTCCGGCCTTCAGGAACCGCAGCCCGGCCACGGGCATCAGGAACGCCGACGCGCCCATCATGATCGGGAAGGCGACGGCCGGGTTCATGCCCATGAGGCTGATGACGATCATCGTGGGGGCGTACATGCCGATGCCGATGGTCATGAGCGCGCCCAGCACGAACATGACAGCGGCGGCGATCACGAGGTTGGCGCCGGATAGGCCGGTCGCCTCGCCCCCGACCGCGGTGATCTCGAAGATGGTGAGCAGGAAGGTCACCGCGGCGATCAGGAGCGCGATTCCCATGCCGACTTGGATCCGGTAGCGGGGAAGCCTGGCCACCACTCCCGCGCCCAGCCGCGCCCCGAGCACGGCGGCGACCAGCATCGTGAACAGGGTGACCGGATCCACCGAGATGATCGCGATGAAGATGAAGGCCTGGATGACGACGGGCGGGGTGTGGCCGATCATCATCGTGCCGGGTATCTCTTCGTCCGGCACTACCTGCCGGAGCTTGAAGAGCGACGTGGTGGGGGCGAACGACCCGATCCCCAGCGTGTCGAAGAAGTTGGTGACGAACCCGACCGCGTTCTCGTAGAAGTTGGGCGGTCCGCTCCAGCCGTCGCCGGTGCGACCCGCGCGAGTCGCGGCGGACGCGGCCCGAAACCAGGCGAAGAGGAGGTAGGCGGTCAGGAGCGCCAGGGCGGTGAAGAGAATTGCGCGGGGGTCCAGGGAGTCAGACACGTTCGGCTCGGCTTCCTTGGTGCGTTGCGGACTTGGGATCTACTGCGAGAACTGGGGCGGAACGGTATGTTGGCAGCTTCGGGTGCGCCAGCCGGGCCGCTGGCCGATGGCCCCCAGAACGTCCAGCCCAGGAGCGCATGTCATGAAACGCCGGGACTTCCTCGCCGCCTCTGCCGCAGCCGCCGGCACAAGCCTGCTCGCCTGCGACGCCTCGCCGCCCTCGCAAGACGGCACGGGGTCGTCCGCACCCTTCCGACCGGCCGACAACGGGCACCTCGGCATCGCCCACGGCAGCGTGTGGGGCCGCCGTGGCGTCACCGCTGCGGCCGACTACTACGCCTCGCTCGCCGGCACCACGATCATGATGCAGGGCGGCAACGCGGTCGACGCGATCGTGGCGGCCGCCGCGACGCTCAACGTGTCGGAGCCCTACATGTCGGGGATCGGCGGATTCGGCGGCTTCATGGTGATCCACCTGGCCGACGAGAACCGTGTCGTCGGCCTCGACGCACTGGGCAAGTCGCCCGCCGCGTCGTCACCCGCCAGCATGACCCTCGACGACTTCGAGGCCGGCTACAAGGCGCCGATCGTCCCCGGCGCCCTGAAGGGGTGGGCCGCCGCCCTGGAGCGCTACGGCACCATGAGCCTGGGCGACGTCTTCGAGCCGGCGATCCAGCTCGCCGAAGACGGTTTCGTGATCTCGAAGTTCGACCAGCTGCACACCGACGGCGCAGCGGACAAGCTGGGCCGCTTCCCGTCCACCACGCGGATCCTCTTCCCGCACGGACGCCCGCCGCGCATGGGCGAAATCATCCGGCAGCCCGAACTCGCCGCCAGCATGCGGCACCTCGCCGCCGCCGGTGCCGACGACTTCTACAAGGGTGAACTCGCGGACCGGGTCGTCGCCTTCCTCGCCGAGAACGGCGGGCACATGACGAAGGCCGACCTCGAGTCCTACGAAGTCGAATGGCGCGAGCCCATAACGACCACCTTCCAGGGCCACGACCTGTACGCGCTGCCGCCGGGGTCGTGCGGGATGTCGATGTTCCAGGCGCTCAACATCATGGACGGCTTCGACCTGGCGGGCATGGACCTGTACGGCAGCGAGTTCGCGCACCTCTGGATCGAGGCGTGCAAGCTGGCGCTGGCGGACGACGACCGGTACAACACCGGCAAGGACGTCGACATCCCGGTCGACCGGATCATCTCGAAGGCGTACGCGGACGAGCAGCGGGCGAAGATCGATCCAACCCGCGTGGCGTCCTTCGCCGGCGAACCGTTCCCCTTCTTCGGCACCACGAGCCTGTCCGCCGCCGACCGCTGGGGCAACGCCGTCGCGTTCACCCAGTCGCTGGTGAGCATCTACGGCAGCGGGGTGATCGCGGGCGACACCGGCATCTTCCTCAACAACGGTCACACCTTCGGATTCGTGCTGGAGGAGGGCCACGTCAACTACCTGGAGGGCGGCCAGCGCGCGAAGGGCGTGATGACGCCCTGCGTGGTCATGAAGGACGGGCAGCTCGTCGCGGCGGTCGGGGCGGCCGGCGGCTACACCATTCCGCAGACCGTCGGGCAGACGATCACCAAGCTCGTCGTCGGCGGGATGGACATGCAGCTCGCGATCGCGTCGCCCCGCATGGCGATCAATCGCGGCGGGGGCCGGACGCCGATCCCGGAGGATTCGGTGACCTACCTCGAAGCGGGGTTCCCGCCCAGCGTGTACGCGGAACTGGCGGATCTGGGCCATCACCTGGTCGAGCCGGGCAACATGGGAGGGGTCCAGGGGGTGTACAGAGATGCGGAGACCGGGGCGCTGGCGGGCGGATCCGATCCTCGCCGCGACGGTCACGCGATCGCGTGGTGAGGGTCGGGTTGGGGGGCTCGGCGGGGGTGCGGCGCCTGGCCGCCGGGAGCGGTCGCGGCGCGTTCTGCGCGGTGCGTGCCGTGGCGCTGGCGGCGGCCCTGGCCTTCACGGCGTCCTGCGGCGGGGACGGCGCGCCCGGCGCCGGTGACGCCCGTTCCGGCGAGGCTGCGACTCCGGGCCGGGCTGCCACGGAGGGTCCGGTCAGCGCGCTCACCCGCAACCAGGCGCTCCACATTCCCATGCGCGACGGCGTGAGGATCGCGGTCGACGTGTGGCTGCCCGACGGGATGGAGGAGGGCGCCCTCCTTCCCACCATGATCCGCGCGACGCGCTACTGGCGGGCCCGAGGATTCGTCGACGTGCCGCTCGAGGACGATTCCAACTTCAACGAAGCGGAGCGGTGGAACGCGGCGGGATACGCGCTCGTGCTCGTCGACGGGCGCGGGAGCGGGGCGTCGTTCGGGATCCGGCGCTTCGAACTCGCCGAGGACGAGGTGCTGGACTACGGTGAGGTCGCGGACTGGCTCGTGGCGCAGCCGTGGTCGAACGGGCGAGTCGGGGCGTACGGCGTCTCGTATGCGGGCAACACGGCCGAGATGCTGGCCGTCAACCGGCACCCGGCGGTGAAGGCGGTGGCGCCGCTCTTCAACGACTTCGACAACTTCGGCCACCTGGTCTTTCCCGGCGGCGTGCTCACGGTGGGGTTCCTGGAAAGCTGGTCGAATCGCACGCGGATGCAGGACCTCAACGACATCTGCGGGCTTTCCGGCGTGACGGGTGCGGAGTGCGATGAACTGCGCGGGCGGGTGACCGGAGTGAAGCCCGTCGACGCGGACGCGGACGGCTCGCTGCTCGCGGCGGCGGTGGCGGAACACGAGGCCAACACCGTGCCCTTCGGGGCGGCGCTGGAGTACGAGTATCGCGACGACCCGTTCGGACGCTACGAGGAGACCAACGTCGGCCATCGGCGCAGTCCCTCGGGGCACCTGCCTCAGATCGAGGAGTCGGGCGTGGCGATGTTCATCCGCGCGGGCTGGCAGGATGCCGGGACGGTGAATGGCACGCTGGGCCGTTACAACACCATCGCGAACGCGCAGCAGGTGTACATCGGGCCGTGGGATCACGGCGCGCGCAATGACGCCGATCCCTTCCGGGCGGACGACACGCCCGTCGCGCCGGACGCGGATGCGCAGTTCGCGGAGCTCGTCGCGTTCTTCGACGAGCACCTCAAGGAGGGCGGGTCAGGGCAGACGCCGAGCGAGATCAACTACTATACCCTGGGCGCGGATCGCTGGACGCGGACGGAGACATGGCCCCCGGACGGCTTCGAAGACGTGACCTGGTACTTCGGCGCGGACGGAATGCTGAGCCGGGAGTCACCCGCCGACGCGGAGGGCGAGGACGGCTACACCGTCGACTTCACGGCCACCACCGGCACGCGGAACCGCTGGTACACCAACGGGGGCGGTGGCGACGTCGTGTACGGCGACCGGCGGGACGAGGACGCGAGGCTGCTGACCTACACCAGCGCCCCGATGGCGGTCGACACCGAGATCACGGGCCACCCGGTGGTCACGCTTTGGTTGTCCTCGACCGAGAGCGACGGCGCGTTCATCGTCTACCTCGAAGACGTCGCGCCGGACGGGACGGTGACCTACATCACCGAGGGGCAACTGCGCGCCGTGATGCGCGCCCTCACCGACGACCCGCCCCTATACCGCAAATACGGCCCCCACCGCTCCGAACTACGCGCCGACGCGATGCCGCTCGTGCCGGGCGAGGTCGCCGAGATCAGCTTCGACCTGTGGGCGACCTCGGTGCTGATCAGGGAGGGGCACCGCATTCGCGTGGCCGTCGCGGGGGCTGATGCCGACACCTTCCTGCGCTACCCGCGCGACGGGAGCGTCCCAGAGTGGTCCGTGCAGCGGAACGCGACGCACCCGTCGGCGATCGTGCTGCCGATGAAGGCCGGACCGGCCACGCCGAGTCCGTGATGCGCTCTCCGCGTCCGTCGTAACGGACTACCAGGTGCACCATCTCCTCGATGAGAGGATCGATCGAATGACCCGAACACTGCTCCCGGCGTGCGTCGCGGCACTGTTCGTCGCGGGAGACGGTCATGCCCAGGAGATGGTTGAGCTTCCTGGCGAGGATCGACCCCTGGTCGCGGGGTTCGCGGAAGTCTACCGCATCGGGTCGGCGCGTGCGGTCGCCGACTGGGAGGTTCTGGGGACGGTTCCGGCCGCAGGTTTCGACGAGGCCGGGAACCTTTATCTCCTGGACTCCCCGGCTCGCGTGTTTGCCGTCGACCCGGACGGCAACTTCCTGAGGCAGATCGGCCGTCCCGGCGAGGGCCCTGGCGAGTTTCGGAAACCGGAGCAACTGGATGTACTGCCGAGCGGACGAATCGTCGTCACTGGGCCACTTTGCCTTTCATATCTTCGGTCCCGAGGGCGTTTTCGAACGAATGGTAAGAATGGAGGTCGCCATGCCCGACCTCTACTATTGGGTAAGGGCCGGATCGTACGGCGCGCATCCCGCCGACGATGGTGCCGCCATCTTTTCGGACGGCATACGCAAGATCATGCGCACTGACCTGTCGCGGGATGAAGCGGGAGTCGAGACTTTCGTGCAGGCATGGGTGCCGCCCGAACGGAAGAGAAGTCCGGGAGTGCGGCCGATGTGTTGAGCGGCGGGCTGTGGGGATTCGAGCCACCTCTTGTTTTTGATGCGCTGCCGGGGGGTGGGATCGCGTTTTCGGACTCCTCCGCCTCCGCGATCAAGGTCACCGGGCCGTCGGGCGAGGTGCTTCGGGTCCTGCGGCGGCCGATCGATCCCGAACCGGCCACCGACCGCGCCAGACAGGCTGAGAAGGACCGCGAATTGGCGCAACTGGGTCTGTCACGGGACCCAAGTGGCCGCGTGCCTCCCGATGTCATGGCACTGGCCGGCGTGTTCCGTGCGGCCCACGCGAGAGCGATCGAGGACATGCAGTTCTTTCCGGAGGTGCCGGTGCTGTACGCGTTGCGCTCCACCTGGGAGGGCAATCTGTGGGTTCAACGACGCGGAGAGGAACCCGACGTGGACCTCGGTCCGATCGACGTCCTGACTCCGGACGGCCGCTAATCTCGGCACGCTCGACCGGCGGATGCGGATGCCGCACGGATTCGGTCCGAACGGCCTTGTCGTCTTCATCGAGAAGGACGAGTTCGATGTCCCGGTCATCGTGGTGAATAGGGTGCCGCCCGGAGTCCGCTGAGTCCACAAGCAACTCGCCGTCCGCTCTTTCCCCTGCTTGTGTCATCGCGCCACTCTTCTCGGCCAAAGGCCAGTTTGTCCGCCATATTCGGCAAAAGATGGCGGACAAACTGATCTCCACCGTCATCCAGAGGGCCTTTTGCGTTCCTCGAGGCTATCGGCGCCAGGCGGTGGAATCGGGCACCCCACGGCTGATGACAGCTTCCAGCCCCGGTTCCGGCAGGCGGAGGGCCGCATCCGGCACCGCCGGTGCCTGTCCGGCGACGTCGCGCAGGAACCCGCGCACGCGGCCGCTCGTCCCATCGACCAGAAGCACTGATGCCCGGCCCGTCGACCCGGTTCCGCGTCCTACTCCATCCCCGCCCACGGTGTCCGATCCACCGGGGCCGGTCAGCACGACTCTGTCCAGCGCGTCCGCCCACGGGCCCTGCGTCGGGAGCACGAACGCAAACGCCGACTGGCCGTCGCCCTGGCCCGTCTCCGGCATCGCGAACGAGAGCGAGAAGAGCGTGTCACCGTCGGCGGTCAGTCCCGCCAGGCCGAACGGTCCCTCCTCGCGCGGCAGGGATGGGGCTGCGCGCACGAGGAAGGCCGGTTCCAGGATGGGGACGCTGTCGGCGCCCAGGCCGCCCCACAGCAGCAGCGCCTGATCGGCCACCGCCCGGGCGCTCGTCGTCGTCGCCACGGGCCCGCCCGCTCTTTCCGGCTCCAGGGTCTCGCGAAACCGGAGAGCCTTGTTGAAGTTGTAGTCGCTCACCCACTCGGGGCCGCAGTAGGACATCAGGTCGGGGCGCGTCGGGCTGACCGCGAGCCCGAGCAGGAAGTCGTAGCCCCATGAACCGACGGAACCATTCAGGTAGGGGTATAGCAGTTCGACGCCGGGGGGATCGCCGCACGGCGCATGGAGCAGCGACATGTTGTGTCCCAATTCGTGGGCGATCGTACCGGCCGACAGACCCGATACGCTTCCCGGCCAACCGACGTATCCGCGCCCGCCACCCCCGCTCATCACACCCATGTAGTAGCCCGTGGCGCCGTCCAGAGTCCTTGTTGCCCACGTCTCACGCAGCAGTGCCGAACTGTTCTCGAACACCGGTTCGACGGAGGTCCACACCGGCTCGCGTGCCGTGACGTTGAACTCCTGAACGGGCAGCAGATCGCGCGTCTCGCGGAAGAGACCGTCGTTCGCTCTCAATGACCTGACCCGGTTGGCCAGTGCCTGGTCGGGGTCCGGCGTGTGGAGGAAGGGGACCAGCGTTAGGTCGAGCGGCCGCATTCGCCGGACGTCCAGCGTCGCGCGCCCCTCCTCGGGCCATTGCCTGGGCACCCCGGTACCGGACGGGAGCGCGCCTTCGGGGTCGATTTCGATCGCCATCTGGAGCCCGGGGACCATCACCGAAGCCGGGATTAGCGCGTTGGCCGACGCATCGAGGGAACCCTCGTCGACTGACGTCGGCAGTGGCCGCGACGATCCGGGCACCGACACGGAGTGGATCTCCCGTCCATCGGCGAAGAAGCGGGCGCGAACCGTGGGAAAACTGGCGGTTACTCCGTTGCCGGCCACGACGAACACCCTGAGGAGGGCCTGCTCGCCCGCCACCAGCGTCACCGGAACCGAAGCCGACTGCGACGCCTGTGTGAGGTAGGCGTGGGTGCCCGCTTCCGCGCAGAACGGTGCCCATCCGGTCTCGATCGACGATGCCCACGCTCGGAAATCGTCGTCCGTGGGCAGGCACAGTTCCGTGGCCCCGAGTTGAAGCTCATCGAGCGCCAGCGCGGTCAGCTCGTGCGGCAACGGGCCCTGCAATCGGCGGTTGCGCGACAGGAACAGCTCCCGGAGGGCCGCCAGTCTTCCCAGTTCCGGCGGTACCGGGCCGGCGAGCTGGTTGCGGACCACGTCAAACCGTTCCAGGCTCGCTAGGTTGCCCAGTGTCGGCGGCAGCGCGCCCGTGAAACGGTTCTGGCCCAGGTTGAACTGCACCAGTTGGGTGAGATTCCCCAACTCCGGCGGGATGTCGCCCTCCAGTCGGTTCGATGTCAGGCCGAGCTCGGCCAGGTTGCCAAGATTGCCCAGCTCGGGCGGGATCGTCCCCGTCAGGTCGTTGAAGTACAACTCCAGGTCACTGAGCTTGGCCAGATTGCCCAGTTCGGGTGGAATCGAACCGGTCAGCCGGTTCGAGCGCAGGGCGAGTAGCCTGAGGTTGTCCAGCCTTCCGAGCTCCGGGGGGATTTCGCCCTCGATATCGTTGCCGCCCAGATAGAGGTGGACAAGTGTCGAAAGCTCACCCAACTCGGGTGGGATCTCGCCGACGAGATCGTTCAAGCCCAGGTAGAGGCTCGCGATGACCGGCATCCGGCTGAGTTCCTTCGGAATCGGGCCGCTGAATTCGTTCGAGATCAGGATCAGAGACCGCAGGGCCGGCATCTCCGTGAGCCAAACCGGGATTCTGCCGCTGAGCCTGTTTGAATTGACCAACAGGTGCTGCAGGCGATCGAGGTTGGCCAGCTCCTTCGGCAGTCGTCCCGTCAGCGCGTTGTTGCCCAGGTCGAGCAACCGCAGGCCTCGAAGGTCGCCGAGCAGCGGGGGTATCGAGCCCTCCAGGCCATTGCGGCGCAGCTCCAGAGAGGTGATCCGGCCATTATCGTCAACGCGGACACCGTACCAGTCCTGCAAGGGGGCGTCGGTCAGCCAGTTGTCCGAGCGCGTCCAGCCCGGCCCGCCGTTGGCCTCGTAGAATGCTGCGAGGGTGCGTCTGCCGAAGGCAGCGGCCGGCTCGACGGTGAGCGAGGCGGTGGCCTCGAGTTCACCGGTGCCGACGGTGACCGAGGCGACGCCCGGCGCAAGTGCGGCGATGCGGCCACCCGCATCCACGGCGACGACATCCGGGGCTGTCGAGGCCCAGTCGAAGGGAGGGGCGGCGGAAGCGGCAATGGGATGGCCGTTCGCGTCGGCCGCCAAGGCGGCAAGCGGGAGCGAGTCGCCCACGGCTACGGTGTCGATGGCCGGGTTGACCTCGAGCGACGCCGCGATCTGGGCGACGCGGATGGTGGCGAGGCCGGAAACCGAAGCGCGCGTCCCCAACACACCGACCGTGCCATTGTCCACCGACACGACGCGACCCAGGGAATCCACCTTGGCGATCGAGGTGTCCGTGCTCGACCAGGCCACGGTGAGGCCCTCGATCTCGGTGCCCTGGGCGTCGCGGGCCGTGGCCAATAGCGGCACGGTGTCGCCCAGCGAAGCGATGTCGAGGGTATCCGGCAGGATCGCGATCGTCGCCGGCTTCGGCAGGACCGCTACGGTCGCCTCACCCGCCAGCCCGCCCGATGCCGCGACGACGCGGGTTCGGCCCACGCCCGCCGCCGTGAGCAGTCCGGCATCGCCAACGTCGGCCACGGCGGTGTCGCTCGACTCCCAGGTCACCTCGGCGCCGGCAACGGGATGGCCGTTGGCGTCCGACACCGCGACCTCCAGGGGCAGGGTCTCGCCGACCACCAGCACGGACGAGTCGGGCGAGACCGTGACCGCCGCCACACGCTGCTCGACCGTGACGGCGGCAGTGCCGGTCGCGCTGCCGACTCTCGCGGTTATGGTCGTGGTCCCGTTCCCGATTGCGGTGGCCTTCCCGACGGCATCGACCAGCGCGACGAGCCGGTCGTCCGACAGCCAGGTCACCTCCACGCTCGTCATGGCCTGACCTTCCTGGTCGCGCACATCCGCCGAGAAGCGGGTCGTGTCGCCGATCGCGTCCATCGTGATCGAGGCGGGGACAACCAGAACCGTGGTGGGAACCGGAATCGGACGTTGGGTCGTTGGTCCGATCCCGTCGTCCCCGCACGCAGTCAGCAGCGCAAGCGCAAGGACCAGCGGAAGACGACCGGGGCGGCACAGGCACACCCGACGCGGCCCCCTGGGGTTTCTCAAGGCTGCAACGCTCCTGGATTGGTGCGAACTCGGCGGGCGTTTCGCCAAACAGCGGATTCAGCGGACCAATCCGCTTCTAACCCTAGCACTCACGAATGATCCGACCAAGCGAGCGATTGCGCGACGGTCCCCCGGGTCGGACCTTCCTCGGACCACCTGCCCATCCGATCCCGGGAACAGCCCATGAGAAGCGCGCGCATCCTCCTCTGCCTCTCGGCACTGCCATTCGCCCCCGCAGTCGCCGCCCAGACCACGCTCGAGACCGCCATCTCGCACCTGCAGTACCGGGAGATCGGCCCCGCGCTCATGGGCGGCCGCATCGCCGACCTCGCCGTCGTCGAGTCCAAGCCGCAGGTCTTCTACATCGCGACCGGCACCGGCGGCGTCTGGCGGACCGACAACCACGGCACATCGTGGACGCCGCTCTTCGACGATCAGCCGGTCAGCTCCATCGGCGACGTCACCCTCGACCAGTCGAACCCGAACCTCGTGTGGGTGGGGACCGGGGAGCCACAGAACCGCCAGTCCTCAGGGTGGGGCAACGGCGTCTACAAGTCCACCGACGCCGGAAACACCTGGCGGCACATGGGCCTCGACGCCACAAAGCACATCGGACGCATCCTCATCCACCCCCGCAACCCCGACATCGTCTACGTCGCGGCCGTCGGCGACCTGTGGGGCCCGAACGACGAGCGCGGCGTCTACCGCACGCACGACGGCGGCGAGACCTGGGAGAACGTCCTCCACATCGACGAGCACACCGGCGCGATCGACCTCGCCATGGACCCCGGCGACCCCAACACCATCTTCGCCGCCATGTACCAGCGGCAGCGCACCGGCTGGGGCTTCAACGGCGGCGGCCCCGGAAGCGGCCTCCACCGCACCTTCGACGGCGGCACCACCTGGACCGAGCTGACCGAGGGCCTCCCCGAAGGCGACAAGGGGCGGATCGGCGTCGACATCTTCCGCCAGGACGGCAACGTCGTCTACGCGCTCGTCGAGGCGGACGCCCGCAGCCCCGACGCGGGCTTCTTCGGAGGAGGAGGAGGCGACGAGTCACAGAGCGGCCTCTACCGCTCAATCGACCGCGGCGACACGTGGGAGAAGATGTCCAGCACCAACCCGCGCCCCATGTACTACTCCCAGGTGCGCATCGACCCGAGCAACCCCGACCGCATCTACGTCCTCGGCGGCAACCTGATGGTCTCGGACGACGGCGGCCGCACCTTCCGCAGCGACGGTGCCGCGCAGGTCCACGTCGACCACCACGCGCTCTGGATCAATCCCGCCGACCCCGACCACCTCATCCTCGGCAGCGACGGCGGGGTCGCCGCGAGCTGGGACGGCACCGGGCACTGGCGCATGTTCGACAACCTGCCGCTGGGCCAGTTCTACGCCATCGGCTTCGACATGCGCGACCCGTACTACGTCTGCGGCGGCCTCCAGGACAACGACCCCTGGTGCGGCCCCTCCAACACGCGCTCGTTCCACGGCATCCGGCACCAGGACTGGTACGAGACCGCCTACGGCGACGGCTTCTTCACCATCGTCGACCCGACCGACTCGACCATCGTCTTCTCCGAATCCCAGCACGGGAACATGAACCGGTACGACCTCACCACCGGCGAGAAGACCCCCATGCGCCCCATCACCGGACCGCGCGCCGACGGCGACACCGCCAAGACCTACCGCTTCAACTGGAACTCGCCGCTCCAGCTCTCGCCCCACGACCCGGCGACCGTGTATCTCGGTGCCAACTACCTCCTGCGCTCGCGCGACCGCGGCATGTCGTGGGAGGAGGTGGGCGGCGTCGACCTCACCCGGCAGATCGACCGCGACGAGCTCGAGATCATGGGCGTGCCTGGCTCCGAGCCCCAGATGTCGGTCAACGACGGCATCTCGACCTACGGCAACATCACCGCCTTCGCCGAGTCGCCGCTGACCCCCGGCCTGCTCTACGTGGGCACCGACGACGGCAACGTCCAGGTCAGCCGGGACGACGGTGCCACTTGGAGCAACGTCGCCGACCGCATTCCCGATCTCCCCGAGCGCACCTATGTGAGCCGCCTGGAACCCTCGCACCACGCCGAGGGCCGGGTCTACGCCAGCTTCGACGGGCACCGCAACGCCGACTACGCGGCCTACGTCTATGTCAGCGAGGACCACGGCGACAACTGGCGACGCATCACCGAGGGTCTCCCCGACGGCTGGTCGGTCAACGTCGTCACCGAGCACCACCGCGCGCCCAACCTCCTCTTCGTGGGCAACGAGGTCGGCGTCTTCGTCTCGGTCGACCGCGGCGAGCGCTGGGTCCAGCTCAAGAACAACCTTCCCGTCGTCCCCGTCGACGACATCCTCGTTCACCCCCGCGACAACGACCTGCTGGTCGGCACCCACGGCCGCTCCTTCTGGATCCTGGCCGACGTGTCGCCGCTGGAGCACCTGTCGGCCGAGACGCTCGCCGAAGCCGGCCGGATCTTTCCGCAGGCCCGCGAGACGATCATGTGGGCGCAGCGCGGCGACTGGCCCTTCGCCGGCGCGACCTACTCGGCGCCGAACCCCCCGCGCGGCACGCTCATCCGCTACTACCTGCGCGATGCGTGGGAAGCGCCGATGGCCGAGGAGGAGGGGGAGGAGGGCGGCGATTCGGACGACGGCGACAAGGCGGGCACGGGAGACGGCGGCGACATGGCCGACGGTGAGCCTGCGGAAGAGTCCACCTTCGCCCTCACGATCACCGACGCGGACGGTGGCCACGTCCGCAAGCTGGAAGCACCCGGCGACGCCGGCGTCAACGAGGTCGTGTGGGACTGGCGCATGGACGCGCCCTACGAGCCGGAAGGCCCGCAGCAACCCGTCGGGTTCGGCCAGCCCGGCACGCCGCAGGGCCCGATCGCGCTGCCGGGCGTCTACACGGTCAGCATGGAGGCGGGCGGGCAGACGCACTCCTCGACCGTCGAGATTCAGGCCGACCCGCGCCGCCCCATGACCCGCGCCGACCGCACGGCCCGCCAGGACGCGCTGATGAGCCTGCACGCCCTGGCCGCGCCCATCTACGAAGCTGGCCGCGCGGTCGACCGGCTCGAGGAGCAGATCGACGCGGCAGAGGAGCTGATCGAGGCTGCCGCCGAGGCGCCGGAGGGGCTCGCCGAGGAGCTGGAAGCGATTCGCGAGGCCCTCGACGAGATCGACGACGACGTGGGCGAGGCGCGCCGCAACGCGGGGGTGGCCACGGCCATCCAGGGCTCGTCCACGCTGCCGACCGAGGACCAGATGTGGCAGGTCGACCGCGCCTGGGAGGTGATGGCCGAACTGCTCGATCCCCTCAACGAGCTGATCACGTCGCGTGTGCCCGCGCTGAACGCGCAGCTCTACGCCGAGGGCGTGAGGCCGAAGCCGGGCGAGGCGGTGGCGCTGCCGGGGCGGTGAGGGGGGTCTGCGGGGCCTTGGCGTCCGTCCCCCGTCAGGCGGCTGATCCCGCTAGACCACCCCGTCCATGAGACTGGACAGTCGCACTCCCGCGCGCGTCGCGCTCGCCTTGCGCAGCCGCTTCAGTCTGTCTCGCGCCAGAACCCACTGCCGTAGCAAGGCCTCGATTTCCGACTCCTGGGCCTCCAGATAGCCGAACAGATATGCACGGCCCGCCGCTTGTGGATTCTGGCCGTCGAGAGCATCCGCCTCGCCGTCTTCGTAGGTCAGGCCGGGTACCATAACCATCTTCCTCATCCTCCCCTCCTCGTTCGCTTACACCGGTACGGCTTCCGGACCATGCCAAAGAAAGGCGGCGTGGTCCGCGCTGCAAGGGGACGCGACGTTGCCTCAATGATTTTCATCCGAAATGTGAATGGACAGAAGGGAAGCGGCTTCGGTGCTGGCATAACGCAGTCTATTTCGCTACGTTTTGCTGTCATCAATTACTGAGAAGGGCTGACGAACACAATGGGAGTACTCACCATTCGCAACGTGGACGACGATCTCATCGTCGCGCTCAAGGCACGGGCCAGGGCCAACCACCGCTCGCTGGAGGGTGAGTTGCGCCATCTGCTGAGCCGCTACGCCGTTCCGAGCGCTGAGCTCGGCGTGGTGCGCGAACGAGCCCGGATCGCAGCCGCCTACAGGGCGATCCCAACGGCCCCCGCTACCACGGTGCCCGACATCCCCGCCCGCACGGCCGATGTCCGGGCCGACGATGCGGAATGGATGGGCGCGATGCGGGACATGGGTGCGATCGTAGGCGACGTCATAGCTCCAGCAGCCGAGCCTTCCGACTGGGATGCCCTACGCCGGCGGACATCCCGGCCGAAGGAAGGCGACTAGTCAGTGAATCTGCTCCTCGATACACACGTCTGGCTCTGGAGTCTGTTGGACCCGGACCGGCTCTCGGACGAGGCGCGCCACCGGTTGGCCGACCCCGGGAACACGCTGGCTCTCTCACCTGTGAGCGTCTGGGAGGCACTGATGCTTGCCGACAAGCGTCGTGTTTTGCTTCGTCCCGACCCATGGAGTTGGATCCGCACCGCCCTGACCGTACGGCCCTTACGCGAGATTCCACTGACGTTCGACATCGCGCTTGGGAGCCGCAGTATCCGCCTCGGTCATGACGATCCGGCCGATCGCTTCATCGCGGCAACCGCGATGGTGCACGGGCTCACGCTGGTGACTGCGGACAGGCCGCTCCTCCGATGTCCTGACATCGAGGTGCTCGCCGGCGCCTGATCACACCCGTGCGCCATGCGCGCTTCTCGGTGCTGTGCCGGTCGGGTCCGACCCTACGAACCCTCGTCCAGCAACTCGAAGATCCGCTGCACCGTGACCGGCGGCACCCCCGACCCGCTGACCTGCGGGTAGTTCTCCGCGTGATCCGACATGTCGATCCGCTGGGCGGCCTCTTCGTACGACATCCCCTGCGCGTGCAACGCCGCCGCCCGCGCCTGCAAGTCCCGCATGTACTCCTGCTGGTACGTGATCCGCGCCCTGTCTTGGAACGGGTTGCCGTGGCCGGGAAGGACCCAGTCGAAGTCGAGCGACTTCAGGTGCTCCAGCGTGTCGTCCCACTCGTCGAGGAAGCCGTCGCCCATGTACGGCAGGCCGGGCAGCAGAAGGTCGCCGGTGATGAGCACGCGTTCCCGCGGCAGGTGCACCACCACATCGCCCCCGGTGTGGCCGCGTCCGAAGAAGAGCAGCCGGATCTCGCGCTCGCCGCGGAACAGCGTCATGCGCTCGGACAGCGTCGTGTTGGGACCCACGGGCACAACCGCCTCCTGTCCGGCCAGGTAGTTGCGCATGTAGGCCAGCTGGCTCTCCAGCCCGGCCCGCTCCTCCTCGTCCTCGGTGGCCGCGACCCGCTCTTCGAGCGCCGCGACTTGGTCCGGCAGCCCACCGACGAACGTCTGGAACGAGCGCCCCATCGAACCGCCGTTCTCCAGCATCTCACGGGTGACCTCGTGGCCGATGACGTGCACGTCGGGCGGGTAGATCTGGTTGCCGTGCGCGTGATCGAAGTGGTAGTGCGTGTTGACCACGTACCGGACGGGCTTGTCGGTGAGCGCCTCGATCTCGCTGACGACCGCGTGCGCGGCGGCGGGCGAGATGTGCGACTCGACCAGGAGCACGTCGTCCTCGTTGACGATCACGGCGCCGTGCGATCCGACCGCGAGGCTCCCGGTCCCACGCGCGTGGAACACGCCGGGCACGACCTCCTCGAACTCGAAGGCCGCGCCGCCGTATTCGGAGCCGGGTGGCGGCGCGGCGTCATCCGCAGGCGGGCCGGCGGGCTGACAGCCGGTCAGCGCGACAAACGCGGCCAGCACACTCATTCTCGCGATTCTCATGGCGGCAACCTAGGTCTCGAGGAGGCGTTGGGACACTGCCTTACACTTGCGCCCGCCCGACGGGATGGCAAGATGGATGAACCACCTGACCTGGAGGTGTTGACCGCATGAGGCATACCGCATCCTTCACAGCCGGATCCCGGCTCGTCCCGTCGTGCGCGGCCGGTGTCGCCGCGCTCGCCATGGCCGCCCTTTTCTCCTCCTGCACATCCGGCGCCGAGCCGACCGCCACCGAGCGGGCACGGGTCAGCGCCGAACCCGTCGAGCTCTTCGACGGCCGCGTCATTCCGGGCATGCCCGAGCTGCTCGGCATGCGCGCCCAGTACGAGCTGCGGCTGGAGTGGCTTGCGCAGAAGCGTGCGCTGCTGCTCGGCCAGATGCGCACCCACGGGATCGAGATGTGGATCGTGGTCAGCGAGGAGTTCCACCAGGATCCGGCGCTGTACTACGTGGCGCCGCCGCTCCAGTATGCCCGCCGGCGCGACGTCATGGTCTTCGTCGACGCGGGCGACGATGGGCTGGCCGCCTACTCCGACTACTGGCGACCCACCGCCGACTTCCGCCGCTTCTTCCAGCCGATGCCCGCCGCGCGGACCGCCCGCGGAATCCAGGACACGCCGACTGGCCTGCAAGTGCTCTGGGAACGCTACCAACCGGCCACGATCGGCCTCGCCATCGGGGGCCACCGCGGCCACGACAGCAGCCTGACGCACGACAGCTACCTGTTCCTGGCGGACGCCCTCGGCCCGGAGGCGGAGTCGCGCTTCGTGTCGGTGGCCCCGCTCATCGAGGAGGTCTTCGACACCCGCCTGCCCGGCGAACTGGAGCACTACCGGCAGCTCGTGCTCGCCACCGACGTGATCGCGCAGACCGCGCTGTCGAACGTCGTGATCACTCCCGGGGTGACGCAGGCCCAGGACATCAAGTGGTTCTTCGACGAGACCATTGCCGAGCTGGGCGTCGGCGGCAAGCCGTGGTTCGAGATCCACGTCGCGGTCCAGCGTTTCGACGCCGAGCTCGGCGACATGATCCTGTACGTTCATCCCTCGCCCGACGACCTGGTGTTCCGGCGGGGCGACATCATCCACCTGGACTGCGGCTTCGACTACGTGGGCTTCGCCAGCGACTGGCAGAAGGTCGCCTACATCCTGCGCGACGGCGAGGACGATGTCCCCGACGGGCTGAAGACGGCGCTCCGCAACGCGAACATGGTGCACGAGGCGTTCGCGACAGCGCCCCGCCCCGGCATGACGGGTTGGGAGGCGACGCTGGCGATCGCGGCCGAGCTGGAGGGGGTGGATTTCCTCCCCAGCCTGTATTCGCATCCCATCGGCTACCACGGCCACGCGCTCGGCCCGGCGATCAACGCCCGGGACATGGACCTGTCCTCGCCGCCCGAGTGGGACTCGCACCTGCGCGACGGGTCGTACCGCTCGATCGAGTTCAGCGCCACGACCGCGATCCCCGAGTACGGTGGCGGCACCGTCAGGGTCCCCATGGAGGACGACGGCTACCTGACCCCGGACGGCTACGAGTACTTCCGACCGTATCAGACCGAGTGGTACCTGATCCGATGACGGTTCCCTACGCCATGTCGTGGGAGGAGCCGGCCTATGCGCGCGCCAAGGGATACGACCACGACCACGAGATCCTGGTCGCGCTGCCTCCGTCGTACCACGTCTCGCCGGAGCGGCGCTATCCGGTGGTCTGGTCGATGGACGGGGCGATGACGTTCTCGCTGACGGCCGGCGTCGCCAATCTCTACACGGTGGGCATGCGCATCCCCGAGATCATCGTCGTGGGGGTCGGGCATCGAAGCGAGGGCGGGATGCTGGGGCTCGCCAACCGCACCTTCGACCTGTTTCCGCCGGACAGCGTGTGGGCGGATCCGGAGCTGGGCGAAGAGTACATGAAGAGGATGGGGTTCACCTTCGACATGGGCCGTCCGTTTCTGAAGGGCGACCTCTTCCTCGACTTCCTGGTGGAGCAGTTGCGTCCGTCGCTCGAGGACAAGTACCGCATGGCCGCCGACCACACGCTGTGGGGACACTCGGCGGGCGGGGGCTTCGCGAGCTACGCGATGCTGGCTCGGCCGGGCGCGTTCGGCCGCTTCATCATCGGCAGCGGCACCAACGGTCTCACCATCGACCTCGAAGCCGAATACGCGAAGCACAACGACGACCTGGAGGCCAGGGTGTTCATCGGCATGGCGGACGGCGAGATCAACCACGCGCCGCTGTGCGCCCAGCGACTCGTCAGCCGTACCACGCTCCTCGCCGAGAACCTGCGGCTGCGCGGCTACCCCAGCCTGGATCTGCGCACCAGGTTCTACGCGGACCGCGACCACTTCACCGCGATGCCGCCGCTCATCGGCGACGGGCTTCAGCACGTGTATGCCGACCTGATCGCGGATCTGCCGAAGCCGAACTGGTAGACACTCAACGGAGCGTCGAAATGATTCCGATCTTGCCCCGCAAGCTTGCTGTCGTCGTGGCAACCGCGTTCGTGTTCGCCGCGGATCTGCCGCAACTGCCCTGGTAGGCATGAGTCCCAGACCCCCCTGCAAAGGAGTGTTCACATGGTTCCGGCACTGAGTCTCTGGCTTCCAATCCTGCTGTCGGCCGCGTTCGTGTTCGTCGCGAGCTCGGTCATCCACATGTTCCTCAACTGGCACAGGAACGACTTCAGCGCGGTTCCCGACGAGGATGGGGTGATGGACGCCCTGCGCGGCTTCGACATTCCGCCCGGCAACTACCTGATCCCCCGTGCGGAAAGCATGGAGGTCATGAAGAGCCAGGAGTTCCAGGCCAAGGCCGAGCGTGGGCCGTGCGCGTTCATCACCGTGCTGCGCCCCGGCGATCCGTCGGCCATGGGCAAGCAGTTCATCCAGTGGTTCGTGTACTGCGTGGTCGTCGGGCTCTTCGCCGCCTACGTGACCGGCCAGGCGCTCGCCCCCGGTGCCGACTACATGGCGGTCTTCAAGGTTGCGTCGACCACGGCCTTCATGGGGTACGCTTTCGCGCATGCGCAGGACGCGATCTGGATGTCGCAGGGGTGGGCTGCGACGGCCCGCAGCATGCTCGACGGGCTGATCTACGGTCTGGTCACCGGAGGCACCCTCGGGTGGCTGTGGCCGTAAGCGGGGCGGGGTAGAACAAGCGAAGTACTGTGAGCTCACCCGTGCGCCCTGGACCCTCGGCGAACTCATCATGGCCTTCCCGGCCGCCAAGCGGGACCGGCCGATCGTCATCGACGAAATCCAGAAGGTGCCCGCCGTCCTCGACGAGGTGCACAGGCTCATCGAGAGCGACGGACTCGGTTTCGTGCTGTGCGGTTCCAGTGCGAGGAAGCTGACGCGCGGGCGTGCGAACCTGCTTGGGGGACGCGCCTGGCGCTTCGCGCTTCACGCGCTGACGTGGCAGGAAATCCCCGACTTCGACCTGCTCCGGGCCGTCAACCGGGGCCTCATCCCAGCGCACTACGATTCCGCGCATCATCGCCGGGCCCTGGCCGGGTATGTCGACGACTACCTCAAGGAGGAAGTGTTCGACGAAGGCCTGACCCGCAACGCTCCCGCCTTCTCCCGATTCTTCGAGGCGCTGGCGTTCTGCCACGGCGAGCTACTGAACTACAGCAACGTCGCCAGGGACTGCGGCGTGAGTTCCAAGACAGTGAAGGAGTACTTCCAGATTCTGGTCGACACGCTCCTCGGAGTGTTCGTCGAGCCGTTCAGCCGCCGCCGTTCGAGAGCGGTGATCACCAGCGCGCCCAAGTTCTACCTGTTCGACGTGGGTGTGGCGAACCAGGTGACCGGGCGGCGGATCGAGCGTGCCGCCGGTCCCGACTTCGGAAGGTCGCTGGAGCATCTGATGCTGATGGAGCTACTCGCCTATCGCTCCTACCATGAGCGCGACTTCCCAGTGCGGTTCTGGCGCACCAAGTCGGGATTGGAGTGCGACTTCGTGCTGGGCCGCGAGGGGGAAGTGGCGGTAGACGTGAAGGGTGGGCGCGACGTGGGTCGGCGGGAATTGCGCGGCCTGCGGGCCTTCGCGGAGGAACATCGGCCGCGAGAAGGGATCGTCGTGTGCAACGAGAGAGCGTCCAGAAGGACCGAGGACCGGATCTGGATCCTGCCGTGGAAGCGGTTTCTGGAGCGCCTCTGGGGGGGTTGGGTGGTGTGAAGGTGCAAACCGGGGTGATCGACGCTCAAAGGCCGGTCCCAAGCAAAAAGGAAGTCCGCCATATGCCCAAGAGCTGCTCAGTGTATTGACGTTTGAAGGCTCGATTTGGCCGAGCACCCACAGACTCAGCCAACGCCTCGAGCGAAACCACACGATCAAGCAGCCCGAGCGCATGAGCGGCCACCACCGCAGCCTTGTCGCAACTACAGAGCATGAAGTCGCCTTGGAGGGATGAAGCGAAGGCCAACAGGTCGCGCTCGCCGCGATCAAGGCGTTGGGCACCCGGGTAGCGGAGCTGGAACTCAGCCCTGTCGGCGTCGGAGAGTGCTTTCACCTCGCAGCGCGCAATGTCCTCGTCGGTCACGGTGACGTGTCCAGGGGTTGCCGGGTTGCCCCTCTTCAGCTCGTTTTCGCACTCGGCCACCGTCACCAGCCGCCTCTGGCCTGTTATCGCGTTCCAGCAACCCGTGTCAACGGCCTCTATGACGATCATCGTGTCGACCAGCACGATACCGGCAGCAGCCACGAGAACACCCTCAAGCCTCGAAATACGTCTCATGGCCATGAGCGTGCAGGGTCTCCGCCAACTGTGTCACGGAAACCCCGAGAAGACCGGTCGCCCGCTTCACCGACAACCGACCGGTGTCGAGGGCCACGCTTAGCCGCTCGAAAAAGGGCCCGCTGAATACGGACTGTTCTGGATCGCACGCCACGTTGCCGTTCCGGGAGAGGCGCCGGTCGTCGATCCCGCTCAGATCCCTCTTAGAGAGTAGCCCAAGATTGTAAAGCCTCCACTTGCAAGCCTGCGAGGAGACCCTAAATCGCTTGGCGACCATATTGATCCGGTTGTGAATCTCGCCCGCATTGGCGTCCGAAGCCCAGGCGCGCTTCATCGTCGCCTCCGGCATGAGAAGCGCCGCCGCGAAGTTCTCGGCCATCTTCTCCACCCGCCATTGCTTGCCGCGCCGACGCTCATTGACCACGGTCGCACGGTCGGGCGGAAGGGCGTCCCAGGTAAGAAGGTGGAACAGCTCGTGCGCGAGGTCGAAGTGCCGTCGGCCCTCCGACTCGCTACGATTGACGAGCGCGCAGTTGAGCCCGGGCACACGGGAAGCAGCTCCCGATATGCCTGTTGGAGTGTCGACATACAGCACCAGTACGTGGAGTCGGTCTTCCATCACGGATCGCAACCGTGCTGCTGGACGGTCCCCGAGCCCCCACAGCTTGACCGCAGACTCGCCTGCGGCCTGGGCGTCCTCAAAGGATGAGCTGGCGCTCAGGTTCAGCTTGTAGCCCAGCCAGCTCGGCGAGTGGCCCTGTTCCCGAGACAGTTCGCGGTACATCGCGAGCCATCTGCCGGCGAGCTGCTCGAACCGGTCCAGCACCCCTTGTTCGACTTCTCCGCTGGTCCTGAACGAGAATTGCCCCTCGCCCACCAAACGGAAGGGATCCGTGAAATAGTCCAAGTCGACGGAAAGAACCTCCATCGCACGGATGAGTTCCTGGGCGCTGGCCCGTCGCTCTCCAGCTTCGATGCTCGCCACGGTCTGGCGGTGCCGCAGCCCCAGCGCGTCAGCCAGCTCTTGCTGGGTAAGTTCGGACCGCTCACGAGCCGCCTTGAGCCGAATCCCGATGTGGACAGGGTATTCCATCGACATGAATGCAAGCTAGTCTTGCGTTCATGGAATTGCAAGACACCCTACCGAAATCGCCGCTGCAGCGTCTCCAGCGCGTCGGCTCCGGGACAGAGGCGCTCGAACGGGTAGTCCGTCAGCGGCTCGTCGACCGTTCCCTGGATGCCGTGGAAGTCGACCGCTTCGCCGCCGTCGCGCGGCGCGGGCTCCACGTAGAGCAGCCCGGTCGCGACCTCGCCCGCGCGCTGGCGCTCCCTGATGTAGCCGTACACCTGGTCGCGGTCGGTGGGGTCGTAGTCGTCGGGCACCTTGCGGAAGGTGATGCGGCTCCCGTCGTGCATCTGGACCGAACGCGCGTCGCCCACCTCGATCGAGGTCGCGATCTCCTCGGCGGGCGGCACGAAGTCGGCGTAGACGAGGCGGTTGTAGTTGTCGCGCGTGTACTGGTAGCTCTTGGTCGAGCCGCGGTGGTCGTTGAAGGTCACGCACGGCGAGATCACGTCGATCAGGGCGAATCCCCGGTGGCGCAGTCCCGCCTTGATTATGGGGACGAGCTGCTCCTTGTCGCCCGAGAAGCTCCTCGCCACAAATCCCGCGCCGAGGTTCAGGCTGAGGAGGACCGAGTCGATGGGGTGCTCGCGGTTGACCTGGCCGCGCTTGGCCGTCGAACCGACGTCGGCCGAGGCCGAGAACTGCCCCTTGGTCAGCCCGTAGACGCCGTTGTTCTCGATGATGTAGAGCATGTCCACGTTGCGCCGCACGACGTGGGCGAACTGGCCCATGCCGATCGACAGGCTGTCGCCGTCGCCGGAGACGCCGATGCACACGAGTTCCCGATTGGCGGCGTGGGCTCCGGTCGTGATCGACGGCATCCGCCCGTGCACGCCGTTGAACCCGTGCGCCTCCTTGAGGAAGTAGGTCGGGGTCTTGCCGCTGCACCCGATCCCCGATGTCTTGGCCACCTGGTGCGGCGCGATCTCCAGCTCCCAGAACGCCTCGATGACCGCCGCGGTGATCGAGTCGTGGCCGCACCCGGCGCACAGGGTGGACATCGTGCCCTCGTAGTCGCGGCGGGTGAGTCCCAGCCGGTTGCGCGCGAGCCCCGGATGGTGGATGCGCGGCTTCTTGATGTAGCTCATGGGGCGGCTCCTTCGAGCGCCGGGGCCTCGTGCAGATGCGACTTCAGCCCGTCCATCACGTGGTGGCAGCTCATCGGGTAGCCGCCGTAGTAGCGGATCGACACCAGCGCCTCCTTCGTGGCCCCGGTCTCGGTGATCAGCAGCTTGCGAAGCTGCCCGTCGCGGTTCTGCTCGATGACGAAGTTCACGTCGTGGGCGGCCAGGAAGGGCTCGACGTCGGGGTGGAACGGGAAGGCGCGCACCCGCAGGTAGTCGGCCTCGACGCCGCGCTCGGCCAGCTCCTCCACCGCCTCGAGCACGGCGCCGCGGCATCCGCCGATCGTGACCAGACCGATCCTCGCGCCTTCGCGCAGCCGAATCTCGGGAGCGGGCAGGTGCGGTGCCGCGCCGTCGATCTTGCGTCCAACCCGCGCCAGCACGTCGGCGTAAGGCTCCGAATCCTCGGTGTAGTTGCCGTAGCGGTCGTGGCCCGACCCGCGCGTCAGGTAGGCCCCATTGGGGTGGACACCCGGCAGCGACCGCCAGGGTATCCCGTCGCCGTCCACGTCCAGATAGCGGTGGAAGGGACCGGTCGCCGCCTCCAGCTCCTCGGCCGTCAGCACCTTGCCGCGATCCGGCCGGTACGAGTCGTCCCATTCCAGCTTCGGCACGACCCAGTCGTTCATCCCGATGTCCAGGTCCGAGAGCACGAACACGGGCGTCTGAAACCGCTCGGCCAGATCGAACGCCTCGACCGCGAAGTCGAAGCACTCGTGCGGGTTGGCGGGGAAGGTCACGATGTGCTTGGTGTCGCCGTGCGACGCGTAGGCCGCGAACTGGATATCGCCCTGCTGCGTCCGGGTGGGCATTCCGGTCGAGGGGCCCACGCGCTGCACGTCGAAGAAGACCGACGGCACCTCGGCGTAGTAGGCCAGCCCGATGAACTCGCTCATCAGCGACAGACCGGCCCCGCTGGTGGAGGTGAAGGCGCGCGCACCTGCCCACGCCGCCCCAATCACCATGCCGGCCGCCGCGAGTTCGTCCTCGGCCTGGACGATCGCGAAGCGGTTGCGCCCGGTCTCGGGATCCTTGCGGAACTGGTGGCAGAAGGCGGTGAAGGCGTCCACGAGCGAGGTGGACGGCGTGATCGGGTACCAGGCGGCGACCGTCGCGCCGGCGTAGACGCATCCGAGCGCCGCCGCCGTGTTGCCGTCGATGACGATCGAGTCGCGGTTGCCGTCCATCGGCTCCAGGCGGACGGGCAGGGGGCAGTCGAAGTGCTTCAGCGCGTACTCGTACCCCAGGTCGATCGCCAGGTAGTTGGCGTCGAGCAGCTTCGCCTTGGCCGCGAAGGTCTCCTTCAGGAGTCCCTTCACGATTTCCATGTCGATCTCGAGCAGCGCGGCCAGCGCCCCCACGTAGCAGATGTTCTTCATGAGGATCCGGACCCGCGATCCCTTGAAGTTGTCGACCGTCATCTTGGCCAGCGGGACGCCCAGGAAGGTCACGTCGTCGCGGTGGAGCTCGCGCGGGAGGGGCCAGGTGGAGTCGTACATGACCCAGCCGCCCGGGGTCACCTCGGCGACGTCGCGGGCGTAGGTGGCAGGGTTCATCGCCACCGCCAGGTCGAAGCGCTCGGTCCGTGCGGTGTGGCCGTGCGCGTTGGCGCGGATCTCGTACCAGGTCGGCAGGCCCTGGATGTTCGACGGGAAGAGGTTCTTGCCCGAGACGGGGATGCCCATGCGGAAGATCGCGCGCCGCAGCAGCCCGTTGGCGCTGGCCGAACCGGTCCCGTTGACGGTGCCGATCTTGAAGGCGAGGTCGTTGACACGGGGGCCGGGGGGACCGCCGTTTCGGCTGGCGGGGCCGCCGTTGAGGCTCGCGGGCGCGTCGCCGGGGCCCGGGGAGGCGTCGGTGGGGATCGGGGTCGCCATCAGCCGATCTCCGTTCCCGCGAGAGCCACGGACAGGGGACTGGGGTGCATCTCGCCCGCACCGAGGCCCGCGTAGGGGACGAGCAGGTCGGACTTGCGCATGTCCCAGGCCGCCGTGGGACACCGCTCGGCGCAGAGGCCGCAGTGAATGCAGAGGTCCTCGTCCTTCACCATGATCCTCCCGGTCTGCGGAAGCGCCTCGGACGCGAAGAGAGGCTCGTCGGGGTTCAGGAGCGGGGCCGTGAGGCGCTGCACCACCTCCTCCTCTTCGCCGTTTGGGGTGATCGTCAGGCAATCGAGGGGGCAGATGTCGATGCAGGCGTCGCACTCGATACACAAATGAGCCTCGAAGTGCGTCTGGATGTCGCAGTTGAGACAGCGCTCCACCTCGGTCAGCGTCTGCTCGAAGTCGAAGCCCTCCTCGACCTCGATGTCGAGCCGCTTGAAGCGCTCCTGCAGATCCACGTGGCGCATCTTGACCCGCTGGGCCTCGTCGTAGTCGTTCGAGTACGACCACTCGTGCAGCCCCATCTTCTGGCTGACCAGGTTCATGTCCTCGGGCGGACGGTCGCTCAGCGACCTGTCCTCGCAGTACGCGTGGATCGAGATGGCCGCCTGATGCCCGTGCTCGACCGCCCAGATGATGTTCTCGGGGCCCCAGGCCGCGTCGCCGCCCACGAAGACGCCCGCGCGCGAGGTCATGAAGGTGGTCTTGTCGACGATCGGCATGTCCCAGTCGTTGAAGTCGATGCCGATGTCGCGCTCGATCCAGGGGAAGGCGGTGTCCTGCCCGATCGCCAGGATCACCTCGTCGCACTCGATGAGGGTGGTGTCGTGGACCTTCGCCTTGAGGCGGCCGTTGTCGCCGGGGTGCCAGCTGACGATGTCGAACTCCATGCCGACCAGCCTGCCGTCCTCGATGACGAAGCGCGACGGGGAGTGGTTCTCCAGGATCTCGACCTGCTCCTCGATCGCGTCGTCCAGCTCCCACGGCGACGCCTTGAAGTGGGGCTTGGTCTTGCGCGCCATGACCTTCACGTCGCTGGCGCCGAGGCGCTGGGCGGTGCGGCAGCAGTCCATGGCGGTGTTGCCCACGCCGATGACGAGCACGCGGTCGCCGCAGCGCTCGATGTGCCCGAAGCGCACCGATTCGAGCCACTCGATGCCGATGTGGATCTGGTCGGAGTCCCAGCGACCGGGCAGGTTGAGCTCCTTGCCCTTCGGCGCGCCCGACCCGATGAACACGGCGTCGTAGTCCTTCTCGAGGAGAGCCGCCAGACTGTCGATGGGGCTGTCGAGGCGCAGGTCCACGCCCATGTCGGTGATGTAGTCGATCTCCTCCCAGAGGACCTTGGCGGGGAGCCGGAACTCGGGGATGTTCGTCCACATCAGGCCGCCGGGCTTGGCCAGCTTCTCGAAGATGGTGACCTCG
Source organism: Longimicrobiales bacterium (assembly GCA_963662845.2). Classification (GTDB taxonomy): domain Bacteria; phylum Gemmatimonadota; class Gemmatimonadetes; order Longimicrobiales; family Gaopeijiaceae; genus Bin94. Next base: position 434,134 of record CAXXCM010000001.1, read on the forward strand.
TAGCCGAGCGGCATCAGGTCGTTGGCCACCGTGAGCGACGCGGCGCCGGCGCCCACGCACGCGATCCGCTTCCCGTTCTTCTCCTCCGGGACCGTCGGGAGGAAGCCGGTGATGTCGTCGCGAAGGTCCGAGGCGACCCGCTTCAGGCGGCAGATGGCCACGGGCTCGCCGTCAAGCCGCACGCGTCGGCACACGGGCTCGCAGGGACGGTCGCAGGTGCGGCCGAGGATGCCGGGGAAGACGTTCGACTTGCGATTCAGCAGGTACGACTCGGTGTACTGCCCGTTCGCGATCAGCCGGATGTACTCGGGGACGTTGGTGTGGGCTGGGCAGCCCCACTGGCAGTCCACGACGCGGTGGTAGTGGTTCGGGTCGGTGGTGTCGGTGGGTTTCAGCAAGGGCGGTTGGGCTGTTGCGGGGAGAGGGCGGCGGCCAGCTCCGACACCGCCCGTCTGGAACCGTCTGCAATGTACGGTGGGGAGGTGGGGGGCGATAGGGGCCGCAGGGCCGGGGTGTCGCTCATCGGGTCGAGGATGGCCTGCGCTGGGCAACGGCGGCGGGTCGCTGACGGTTTCATGACGTGCAACCGCTAGGCTGGACAGCGGCGACGGCGCCGCGATCGGTCCATCCAGTCCCAACTCCCAGAGAGTGAACAGTTGTGAATCCCATGCACCTGCTGGACGCGGCCGAACATCTGGTGCGCGAGGGTCGCTCGGGTGCTCCTCGTCAAGTCAACCTCCGGCGTGCGGTGAGCTCCGTGTACTACGCTCTGTTTCATTGGCTGGCTCGGTGCGCCGCAGACTCCTTGGTCGGGGCGGCCGAGACTGGCGGGGAGAGCTGGACGCGCGTCTACAGAGCGCTGAACCACCGTGATCTGCGCCACCGATGCCGGAGTGGCCGAATGCCATCCTCGATGCCGCAGGAGCTACGCCGGTTGGGGTCGGCGCTCGTCCGCCTGCAGCCGATACGGAATGGAGCTGACTACAATCCGACCATGAGGTTCGACAAGAAGAGTGTGGTCACCTACATGGAAGAGGCGCGCCGCATTCTGGACGATCTGGAAAACACCGCCCAGTCGAAAAAGTGTGCCTTCGCCGTCCACGTGCTCTTCAAGGAGCGACGTGACTAGCGAGAGTGACCGGACTACATTCTCGGATACCCCACAGGAGCAGCGGGCAATGGTAGGACAGACAGAACTGACCAAGATCGAAGAGATCGTTTGGAGGGTCTACCGCCGCCATTTCGGGGGCCATCCGGTCGAAATCCAGATCGAACCGGGGAACGACTTTCTGTACGGCGACGAGCTCGTGAACATCTACGTCGACTTCGAAGTTCTGCCAGCGGAGCTGGGGGGTCCCGATTGGGACAACTTCCTTGCGAATAAGTCGCTGGACTTCAAGGAGCAGATCGAAGAAGGAATGGTCGAGGCAGGGTTGCTCGTCGACGCGGTTTTCTGGCATCAGTCCCCCGAAGACCTCGAGCCCGCCCTTTCCGACGCCTAAACCCCATGTCCGAATCACCCGTCAAGCGCGCAGCCCCCTCCTTCGACGACCTGAAGATCCCCGACATGAGCCCGCGCAGCCTGCTGCGCCAGTTCGGGCCCGGGATGATCCTCATGATGACCGGGATCGGGACGAGCCATCTGGTCACGGCGCCGACGGCTGGCGGGCGCTTCGAGTACGCGCTGCTCTGGTGCGTGCTGCTCGCGTATGTGTTCAAGTACTACGGCTTCGAGCTCGCCTTCCGGTTCACAAACGCGACCGGGAAGAGCCTGATGGCGGCCTACGCAACCTCTTGGAGGAAGCTGCCGGTGTGGTACGTGCTGGTGACGACGCTCGTGCAGTGCGCGGTGGGGCAGGCGGGGCGGCTGATCGCGGCGGCGGCGGTGCTGTACTACCTGTTCTCGGCGCAGCTCGGGCTGCCGGTGCCCCTGTGGGGCTGGGGGGCGTTCCTGGGCACCGCATCGGTGGTCATTCTGCTCTGGGGCCGATACGCCGCGCTGGAGATCGGCGCCAAGATCGCGGGAGGCCTGCTCTTCGTCTCGTCCGTGGTCGTCTACTTCGTGCGCCCCGCTCCGATAGGCGAGCTGGAGCACTTCCTGCTCTTCGACGCGCCCGAGGGGTCCTGGCTTGTGATCGCGGGCTTTCTCGGTCTGCTGCCGACCGGGATCGACGTGTCCCTCCAGGCGTCGGAGTGGGGGAAGGCCAAGCGCACCGGGATGGCCAGAATCCGCGACCGGCTGGAGGACGCTGGCCTCGCGCCCCGCTTCGACCCGTTCGCGCCCAGGCTGGCCGACCTGACCGTCGACGTCCGTCGGCTGCCGGAGCGCGCCGTGGAGTACAGCCGCCGCTGCTTCAGGATCAGCATCTGGGACTTCCGGCTCGGCCATGTGGTGTCGTTCATCATCGCCACCATCTTCGTTCTGCTGGCCGCCGTGTGGCTGTATCCGAGCCCCGTCGAAGGACGCGCGGTCATGGGGGAGATCGCGGGGATCTTCACCGAGAGCGTTGGTCCGTGGATGATGACGATCTTCATGCTCGGTGCCTTCGCGGCGACCTTCTCCACCGCCTTCAACTACTTCGACGGCTGGCCCCGCATCGTGGGAGCGTGCTGTCGCAACCTGTTCCGGCCCACGGCGGCGCTCGCGGGAACCTCGGCCCGCCGCCTCACTGCGGACCACCGCAGTCGCTGGTACTCGGAGTACAACATCTACCGCGCGACGATGCTGTTCTCGCTGATCGCGGCGGTCGTCTTCATCGCGGCGGTGCCGCGTCCCGTGTTCCTAGTGCTGGTGGCCTCGGCGCTGGCCTACTTCGTCGCGCCGGTCATCTTCTGTCTCAACTTCTACTACTGCCTCAAGGTGATCCCGAAGAGCGATCCGCACTTCTATCCGTCGGCGTTCGCTCGCACCTTCACGTGGATCAGCATCGTGGTGTTCACGGGGATGAGCCTGATCCTGATTCTGGGCCGGATCTTCGACGTGGCGCTGTTCGGGGGCTGAGCTACCCCGGATACAGTCCCGCCACCTCCGCCCGCTGCCGCACCAGGGCGAGGACCACGTCGATCGTCGGCGTCGCCACCCCCACCAGCCGCCCCAGCTCCTGCACCGAGGTCACCAGCGCGTCGATCTCCATGGCGCGGCCCAGCTCGAGGTCCTGCAGCATCGAGGTGCGGTGCGCCCCGACCGCGGCGGTCCCCTCGATCCGCCGCTCGATGTCGATGCGAAAACGGATGCCCAGCGCCTCGGCGATCTCCTGGGTCTCCTCCATCATGGACCGGGCGACGGCCCGCGTGCCGGGCTCGGTGGCGACGGTGTCGAGCGTGGCCAGCGTGAGCGCGCTGATCGGGTTGAAGCACACGTTCCCCCACAGCTTGAGCCAGATCTCGTGGCGGATCGCCCGAATCGGGGCGCGGACCCCGGCGCGGACCAGGGTGCGGCTGAGCGCTCTCGCCCGGTCCGTCTTCTCGCCGGAGGGCTCACCCAGGGTGAAGCGATTCCCGTACAGGTGCCTGATCACGCCCGGCTCGGCGATCTCCGTGGCGGCGTAGACCACGCAGCCGATGGCTCGCTCGGGCCCGATCCCGTCCCATTGGCGACCGCCCGGGTCCACGCTCTCTAGCCGCGTGCCCTCCCACGGGCCGCCCACCTTGTGGAAGTACCACCACGGCACCCCGTTCTGCGCCGTGACCACCGCCGTGTCCGGTCCCAGCAGCGGCTGCATGGCGTCGACCACGCGCGTCGCGGAGTGCGCCTTGAGCGTGACGATCACGCAGTCGTGCGGGCCGGCCTCGGCCGGATCGTCGGTGCAGAAGGGACGCGCGACCAGCTCGTCGCCGTCGATGAGCAGGCGGGCGCCGCTGCGCTGCATGGCTTCGAGGTGCGGTCCCCGCGCGATCAGGGTGGTGTCCACCCCGGCCAGCGCCAACTTGACGCCCAGGTATCCGCCCGTCGCCCCCGCGCCGTAGATCGCGACCCTCATAACCCCAACTGGTCCGCCAGCCCGATCCTGCGCAGCTTGCCCGTCGGACCCTTCGGAATCTCGTCCAGGATCAACACCTTGCGCGGCACCTTGAACCCGGCCAGCCGCCCCGCCGCGAACGCGCGCACGTCCGCCGCGTCCGCCTCCGCCCCCTCGCGCAGGACCACCGCCGCCGCGACCTCCTCGCCCAGCTTCGGGTGCGGCATGGCGAAGGTGACGACCTGCTGCACCGCCGGGTGATCCATGAGCACCTCGTCCACCTCGCGCGGCGAGATCTTCTCCCCGCCCCGGTTGATGATCTCCTTGAGGCGACCCGTGATCGTGAAGTATCCGTCTTCGTCGCGGAAGCCCTGATCGCCGGTGCGGAACCACCCGCCCGTGAAGGCCTCGCGGTTCGCCGCCTCGTTGTTCTCGTAGCCCGGCGTCACGTTCGGCCCGCGGATCACGATCTCGCCCTCGTCGCCCGGCGCGAGATGGTTCCCGGCGGCGTCCATCACCGACACCTCCGGCCCCGCCGCGATCCCCACCGTGCCGGGCTTGCGAGCCGCGGGCGGCAGCGGGTTGCACGTCATCTGGTGCGCGGCCTCCGTCATCGCGTACGCCTCGACCACCGGCGCCGAGAACGCCTCCTCCAGCTCGGCCATGACGCGCGACGGCAGCGCCGCCGACGAGGACCGGATGAACCGCAGCCGCCCCCGCAGCCCCGCGACGACCTCGGCGTTCCGCACCGCCCGCGCCAGAATCGCCTGATGCATGGTCGGGACCGCCGAATACCAGGTCGGATCGGCGTCGTCGAGCCAGCCGAACACCCGCAGCGCATTGAATCCCGGCGCGCAGTAGACGCTCGCGCCCGCATGCAGCGTGGACAGGACGCACGCCATGAGTCCGTGTATGTGGAAGAGCGGCATGACGTTGAGGCAGCGGTCCGACGCCCCGAGCCGCAGCGTGCGCCGGATGTTCTCGGCGGTCGCGCACACGTTGCGGTGAAGCAGCGGCACGATCTTGGGTCGCGACGTGGTGCCCGAGGTGTGGAGAACCAGCGCGACGTCGTCGGGTCCGGCCATGCCCCCTCGCTCGGCGGGCTCCGCGTCGGGTGCGCCGACGAATGAGAAGGTGCCTGCCGGTTCCCCCGGCTCCGCCCGCACTTCGATGGCGGGCACCCCGAGCGCGGCCGCGGCGGCCCGGGCGGGCGTGTCGTCACCCTCGGCGACGATCAGCGCCTTCGCCCCCAGATCGGCCAGGTAGAACTCGAACTCGGGACGCTTGTACGCGGGGTTGAGCGGCGCGGTGGCCGCCCCCGCCGCGATGGCCACGAACGCGCTCGCCATCTCGGGCCCGTTCGGCAGCACGATCGCGACCCGGTCGCCGCGTCCGATGCCGCGCCGGTTGAGCGCGGCGACGGTGGCCCCGACGTGGCCGCGCAGGCCGTCGTAGTCGAGATCGGGACGCCCCGGCGCCGAGAGCGCGACGTCGCCGCCGGCACCGCTGCGGAGCAGGGCGGGGATGTGGGTGGGTGGGCTCATCCGGGACTCTCGCCCGCCCGTGCGATGAACTCCGCGCCCGTCTCGCACTCGATGATGGTGCGCCCGAGCGCCTCGATGCGATCCGGATCCGTCAGCCCGTCGAAGAGTCGCGAGAGCTCCCCGGCCACATCCGGACCGAACTTCTGGACGGCCAGCTGGCGCAGGAGCGACCTTCGACCCTCGATATGGCCCTCACGCCTCCCCTCGCGGCGCAAGTCCTCGTCGCGCTTCCTGAGCTGCGCGGCCAAGTAGGTCTCTTCGTGTCTGATCATCGTCTTCGTCCTCCCAGCGTGTTGCGATGTCGCCAGCCGCGCCTCAGGGATCCGCATCCAAGGGGCCAACTGCCGTCGGAGCGCGGCAAAGCCGCGAATGATCCCGTCGTCGCCAGACTCCAGCACGGTTCGCCACAGGGTGGCCAACCGGGCCACGTCCTCCGTCCAGCGCGCGCTCTCCCACTCCGCGAGCACCGAGAACCAGTCCGGCGGCGGTGTCGCTGCCTCCGGTCCCATGCTCTTCAAGTCGACCAGAATGTATCGCCGCCGCATCTGCAGGCCAAGCAGCGTGTCGAGCGCCGCCCCGGGGTCCGGAGCGATCCAGTCGGCCAGGTCCGTGGTGGCGTTCCATGCGGCGGCCCCGTTGTAGATGACGAACGGTGCGACGATCGGCGGTCGTCCTCCCGCCCCGAGGTCCTTCTGGGTTTCCGCCTCCTGGAGCACCAGCGACGCGTACTCGTGGATGCGGAAGGCCATATTGGCCTGCGGTGCGGATTGGAACTCGAGGGCGACGAAGAGCGGGTGCTCGTTGGGTCTGCGAAGCCGCGCCCTCCAGACGGTGTCACCGTGGCGCTGTTCGAGATCACCCGTCTTGACGAAGCTGGCGGAGACCCTCTGGAGGGACGAGCGGTCGATCACCCGCGCGCCGCCTGGGACCGTTCTGGACAGGAGGCCCTCCACGAGGGCAGCGTTGGAGAACAGCAGCTTGTAGGCTTCGTCGTGTCTGGCTCTGGGACGGCTGTTGGGCATCGGCTCTGGCGGACTGGGTGCGATTCGGCGGATCAGGGGCTGCCCTGCGAGCGTGGTGCCCCGGCTTCGCGATAACGGTCGCTCCCTTCCGGGGGCGTTCAAATAGCTGGATGGGACTATTTTCGGAACGGTTGTGGCGATCCGCCGTGGGGGGAGGCCGGTCGTTCACCATCGCGCCGCCAGCCTTCCTCCAGAATCGGTCTGCCGGGCCCCCTTGCGGATGCTATAGTGAACCGGAGGGCTCACGGCGTCCCGTAAAGCACCGGGCCGGGCCCAAGCGGCTTCGGGATGCCCGAACTCAGCGAGATAAGCGACCAGCGCCCGGGGCAACGCCGTTCGCTCACGACCGAACATGGTCCGAAAGAGGACATTTGCTACCCACTGGCTGTGCGCTGACCAGCCGTGCTCAATGTCGGCGGGGTAGCGTCACCATAATCGCATGCAATAATCTATGCAATTACGTACAAAATTGTACGCAGATCGTCAATCCGCTTCCGCCGATCGCCAACCATTCTCCATCCACGGTCACGATTCCCACCGGCGCAACCCTAAGCAGCATGACGACGGTCAAGGCCCGTCAACGAAATCCCCAATACATTCTGATCCCCCGTGGTTGTCACGCGCTCGGACCTCACCCGAAATCCCCAATACATTCTGCTACTACAATTATCCCCCGTGGCCCAAAATGGGCGACGCCATCAAGCTCTTCAAGTGAAGTGAACTCATCAGTGTCGTGTCGTGCCACAGCCTCCACTGGTTCGCCGGATTCATGGCCTGAACTCAACGCCAAAAGCCTCCTATTCATCCCCGGCGACGGGCCGCGACACATTCTCCTCCGCGATTACTTTGTCAGCAAGCTTCTGGCCAAGGCCAAGGATGAATTCTCTCGCCTGGACCAGCGACATAGGAGGACGCGTCGCCTTGCCCTTGCGTCCACGCGTAACTGCGTGACGGGCACTCGCACCGGAGAGAGGTGAGTTCGCAGATCTCCTAAATTTCTTGCGTTGTCTTGAGGAACACCATCCCAACTTGACAACGTCACCTGCGCGTTCTTCGATCAGTTCTAGGACCTTGTACAGTCTTGTCCAGTCAACCGACCTGTCCGAAAGGTGTCGCAGGATCTTGCGAAGGGCCGGATCACTCTCCGCAAGACTTACCAGGCGTGAAACGCGCTGGTCAGCGTTAGTGCTCACGCCGTCCTCCGAGTTCTGCGCCGAGCGTGTCCGGCCAGACAACGTGGACGACCGTCTTCGTCATGGCGTCCAACAAGTCCGAGGCGTCCCTCACCCCACCCCCAACGCCACCAGCTCACCCGGGACCCCCCGTGCACCCCCCGTGCCCCCACCGCCACCACGATGTACTGCCTCCCATCGTGCATGTACGTCATGGGCAGGCCGGTCTGGTTGGCGGGCAGCTCGATCTCGGCCACGACCTCGCCCGTGGCCTTGTCGTGCGCTCGGAACATGTTGCCGCCCGACCCGAACGCGGCGAACATCCCGCCGCCCTCGCCGGCGAACAGGAGCGTCCGCGTCACCAGGAGGCCACCCCGATCGGGTCGCCCCGTCCTCCCCACGTCGATCCCCTCCAGCGCGGGGTGCTCCTTCACGTAGGCGGGCGCGTCGCCGTTCGGCACCTGCCACGCGATCTCGCCGCGGTGCAGGTCGATCGCCGTGACGCGCCCCCACGGCGGCTTGAACAGGGGCAGCCCCTGGGGACCGCCGCCGCGCCGCAGACGCAGGCCGCCACCGCGGATGTAGTCCATATCCGAAACGTCGGGCTCGCGGATCAGCGAGATCACGCTCGGGGCGGTTGCCGACTGGACGTACAGGTAGCCGGTCTCGGGATCGAGCGCGCCGCCGGGCCAGTTGGCGCCGCCCAGCGAGCCGGGCACCATCAGCGTGCCCTGGGTGCCGCCCTCGACGGGCACGGATGGCGGCGTGTACAGCGGCCCGTACCGCAACTGCGTCAGGATCTCCTCGGCCTCCGCGCGGAGCTCGGGGGTGAAGTCGATGAGGTCGTCGGGGTCGACGCCCTGCCGGTCGTAGGCGGGCGGCCGGGTGGGGAAGGGCTGCGTGGGCGCGGTGCGCTCGCCGGGCACGTCGGTCTGCGGGACGGGGCGCTCCTCGATGGGCCAGACGGGTTCGCCGGTGCGCCGGTCGAAGACGAAGGTGAAGGTCTGCTTGGTGATGAGGGCGACGGCGGGGATCTCGCGGCCGTCGACGACGAGGTCGACCAGGACGGGCGGGGCCGGTGGGTCGTAGTCCCAGATGCCGTGGTGGACGGTCTGGAAGTGCCAGACGCGCTCGCCGGTGGCGGCGTCGAGGGCGACGATGCTCTGCGAGAAGAGGTTGTCGCCGGGCCGGTGGCCGCCGTAGTAGTCGCCGGTGCCGAGCTCGACGGGCAGGTAGACGTAGCCGAGGTCGAGGTCGGCGCTGAGCGCGGTCCACACGGCGGCGTTGCCGGTGTACTCCCAGGAGCCGTCCTCCCAGGTGTCGTTGCCGTGTTCGCCGGGTTGCGGGATCGTGTGGAAGGTCCAGCGCAGCTCGCCGGTGAGCGCGTCGTAGCCGCGCACGTGTCCGGGGGGCATCTCGGGGGAGGGCGGCGCGCCGCCGGAGGGCAGGGCCGACCCGACCACGATCACGTCGCCGACCACGATGGGCGGCGAGCTGGATCCGATCGGCGCGCTCACGAGGTCGAGGTCGCGGCCGAGCCCGAGCCGCAGGTCCACCACGCCCCGGTCGCCGAAGTCCGCCACCGGTCGGCCGGTCGCGGCGTCCAGCGCCACCAGGTGGAACCCCGGCGTGACCATGAAGATGCGCCCGGCCCACCACGCCACGCCTCTGCCCGAGTTGCGCCGGGGCATCGCCCGGTCGCCCTCGTCGAGCCGATACGTCCACAGGGTCTCGCCGGTGCCCGCGTCGATGGCCGCGACGGCGCGCCGGTATCCCGCCGTGGCGTAGAGCACGCCGTCCACCATGAGCGGGGTGGAGCGGTAGTTGAACTCGGGGGCCGGACCGAAATTCTGCGACTTCCAGCGCCAGACCACCTCCAGATTCGCGACGTTGTCCGCGTTGATCTGGTCGAGGGGGGCGTAGCGGGTGCTGCCGGCGTCGCCGCCGTAGTAGTGCCATTCGCCGTCCTGGGAGCCGTGCTGGGCCGCGACGCCGCCGGGCGTGCAGAGCAGGGTCAGGAGGGCGGCGGCGAGGAAGGGGGCCGGGGTGGAGGAACGGATTCGCAAGGTGGGCTCCGGGCCGGGGGTCGTGGGTTCCGGCTCGGGGCCGCGCCGCCGTGGAGCCGTGCGGCCTTGCCGGACCTTCAGCGGGTGAAGATGATGCCCGTACCGAGCGTAGAAAAGTACTGTCCGCGAAAAACCAAGGAGGGCGGCCCGATGCTCGCAGCCTACATCTTCTCCCTGGCCGTGGGGGGCGGCCTGCTCGCCCTCTCCCTCTTCGGCGACTTCCTCGACGGCGACGCGGACATCGACGTCGACGCCGGAATCGACCTGGACGGCGACCTCGATGCCGTCGCCGACGGGGCCGAGGTCGCGAAGCTGCTGTCGCTGCGCGCGCTCGTCTACGCGCTCTTCGGCTTCGGGGGCGCCGGGCTGGTCCTGCACCTGATCTGGGCGGGCGCGCAGCCCGGCCTGACCGCGCTGATCGCGGGCGGAATGGGGGTGGGGTCGGGGGCGCTGGTGAGCACGGTGTTCGGGTATCTGAAGCGCACCGAGGCGGGTGCCATCCGGGGGGAGCGGTCGCTGGTGGGGCTGAGCGGGCGGGTCGTGATGGCCATCGCCGACGGCGACACCGGCACCGTGCGGATTCGCAGTGGCGAGCGGCAGTACACGATGCGCGCACAGGCCGACATTCCCCTCGGGGCCGCGCCCACCCTCGAAGCCGGCCGCTCGATCGTCGTGGTGGACGTGAAGGACGGCGTCGCCCTCGTCACACCCATCGACAACAAGCTGCTCGAAGAATGACCAATCGTGGGGCTGCGGCCCCGTAAAACCAACAGGAGGTAGCAGAAGTGGAACCGATAGCCGCCCTTGGACTGGGCATCGTCGCCGTCATCGTGATCGTCATGGTGATCGTGACCATCAAGAATCTGATCGTGATCGCGCCGCCCAACGAAGCCGCCGTGCTCACGGGGAGAAACCGCATGCTGGGCGACGGGCAGAGCGTGGGGTATCGCTCGATCTCGGGGGGGCGGACCTTCCGCGTGCCGATCATCGAGACCGTCCAGCACATGAACCTGGAGACGATCCCCATCGAGGTGATGGTCAACAACGCCTTCTCGAAGGGGAACATTCCGCTGAACGTCGAGGCGATCGCCAACGTGAAGATCGCGTCGCAGCCCGAGTGGGTCTTCAACAACGCGGTGGAGCGTCTGCTCGGGAAGACCGAGGACGAGATCCGCGCCCTGGCCCAGGACACGCTGACGGGGAACCTGCGCGGCGTGCTCGCGACGCTGACGCCCGAGGCGGTGAACGAGGACCGGCTGGGCTTCGCGAAGGCGCTGTCCGAGGACGCGGGCGAGGACCTGGCGTCGCTCGGATTCCACCTCGACGTGCTCAAGATCCAGAACGTGAGCGACGAGCGGGGCTACCTCGAGGCGATCGGGCGCGAGAAGTCGGCCGAGGCGATCCGCCAGGCAGAGATCGCCGAGGCGCAGGCCGAGGCCGACACGCGGGAGGCGCAGGCGGAGGCGAGGAGGAGGGCGGAGGTGCGCGAGGCCGCCGCATCGATCAAGGTGGCCGAGGCGCGGAACTCCCTGCGCGTGCGCAAGGCGGAGCTGAACCGCGAGGGTGAGACGGCCGAGAAGATCGCCCGCGTGAAGGCGCAGGAGGCCGAGGTCGAGGCCGAGAGGGTCCTCGAGATGAAGCGCGTCGAGCGCGAGGAACAGCGGCTGCTCGCCGATGTGGTCGAGCCTGCGAAGGCCGAGAAGATGGCGGCGTTCGCGCGGGCCGAGGCCGAGGCGGCGCCGATCCTGGAGCGCGGGAAGGCCCAGGTCGAGGTGCTGCGGCGTCTGTACGGCGAGGTGCGGGCCGGGGGCGAGGCCGCCTTCGCGGTCTTCATGGCCGAGAAGCTGCCCGAGCTGCTGGAGATCGCGGTGGGCGCGGTCGAGGGCGTGGACATCGACCGGGTGGTCGTGATGGACGGCGGGCAGGGCGAGGGGGTCAAGAACGCGCTCAACCAGCGGGTCAGGGGTGCCTACGGCACGATGGAGGGGCTGGCGTCGGTGCTGGGGCTCGACATCCAGAAGGTGCTGGAGAAGGCGGTCGGCGGAGGCGAGGACGTTACCGATATGTGACACGGGCGTCGCCGCGACGTTACTTGGCGGCGGAGGTTTGTAACGTTCCCATCACACCGCTCTGCCGCCTTGTAACAATCTCACTCGGTGCCGCCGCCCGTACCGTCGTTGCGGTCGGGCGGCGGTTCGCCGATCCAGGAGGCCATGTCCGTGGTCAGCGTTCGCCCTCTCGTTCGCCCTCTCGTCGCCGTCACGGCGCTCCTCGCCGCTGCAACCCAGACCGCGCAGGCCCAGTTGGAGATATCGGCCCGCAGCGCCGAGGTGCGCTTCGGCGGTCGCCTCCACTCGCAGTTCGCCACGAGTTCGGCGGAAGAGGGAAAGGCGACCGACTTCTTCACCCGGCGGGCGCGCTTCACCCTCGACGTTTCGGTCTCGGAGCTGCTCGACGCCCGCGTCCAACCCGACTTCGGCGGCGGCGAACTGGACCTCAAGGACGCCTACTTCCGTCTCAACCTCGACCGGGGCTTCCGCCTGTCGGTCGGGCAGTTCAAGCGGGCGTTCGACATCTTCGAGCTCAACAGCTCGACCGACATCGTGGTCGTGGAGCGCACCGGCAGGATCCACGGGTTCAGCGAATGCGCCGGCGCTGGCGGCGTCTGCTCCCTGAGCCGCTTCACCGAGAAGCTGGGATACTCGGACCGCGACATCGGCTTCAAGGCCGACGGTTCGCTTGGCGAGCGGCTCTCGTACATGGCCACGGTGACCAACGGCACCGGCACCTCCGGGTCGGACGAGAACTCGGGGAAGTCGGTCGCGGGCCGCCTGTCCCTTGGCCTGGCGGACGGTGTCTCGCTGTCCGTGAACGCTTCGCGACACGACTTCGTGCGCGGGGAGGGCGACACCGGGGCTGCCACGGCCTTCGGGGCCGACCTGGAGATCGGCGGCTTCCGCGACGGCACGCATCTGCAGGTCGGTCTGATCGGCGGCGGAAACTGGCGGGCCGAGGGCGCGCCGGGGGGCGACGTGCCCAGCTTCCTGACGGCCCAGGTGATCCTGAGCCGCTACGTGCCGTTGGAGAGCGACCGCCTGGCGGGCGTCGAACCCATGGCGCGGGTGAGCTGGGGCGACCCTGACCGGGGTCTGGAGGACGATGGCGGGCTGCTGCTGACGCCGGGCCTGTTCGTCTATGTGGCGGGCAAGAACCGGATCGGTGCCAACCTGGACGTCTACCGGTCCGGAGCGGCGGCCACGGAGTTCTCGTTCAAGCTTCAGACCTACCTCTACTATTGAATCTCAAGTCGAGTCCGGCGGCCGGGTGGCTGGCGGGCCGAAACCTTGGTACCGTGTCGTCACCGCCCGGTGACGGCGCCGTGACAGACGCACGGTACCGTCCCACCTAGTTCCATCGAGAAACGGAGCGAAAGAAGAGAATGAAGCGAACAGCACCCATCGTTGCCCTGCTCATCGTTGCCTGCGGAGGCGGGGGCGACCGCGACCAGCGGGCGATCATCCAGAACACGGGTTCGGACACCCTGCTCAACGTGGCCCAGGCGTGGGCCGAGGCGTACAGCGCGGTGAACCCGAACGTGGCGGTCGCGGTCACGGGCGGCGGTTCCGGCACCGGCATCTCGGCCATGATCAACGGCACCGTGGACATCGCGAACGCGTCGCGGAAGATGCGCGACTCGGAGATCGAGGCGGCCCGCGGGAACGGGGTCGAGCCGATCAAGTTCATCGTCGGTTACGACGCCCTGGCCGTGTACCTCCACGAGGACAACCCCATCGAGAGCCTCACCGTGTCCCAGCTCAGGTCGATCTACGCCGAGGGCGGCACCGCCACCCGGTGGTCCGATCTGGGCGTGACGGTTCCGGGCTGCGGTTCGGACGAGATCGTCCTGGTCAGCCGCCAGAACAACTCGGGCACGTACGTCTACTTCAAGGAGGCCGTGCTCGGCGACGACATGGAGTACAAGCTCGGCTCGCGCGACATGCACGGCTCGAAGGATGTCGTCGACCTGGTCGAGAACACCCCCTGCGCGATCGGCTACAGCGGACTCGCCTACGCGACGGAGCACGTGGCCATGCCCTGCATCACCCTGGACGAGGGCGGGGAGTGCGTGGCGCCGACCATCGCGACCGCCGTCGACGGGAGCTACCCCATCGCGCGCCCGCTCATGATGTACACGGCGGGGGAGCCGCTCGGCGCGGTCAAGGAGTACATGGACTGGATCCTGTCGGCCGAAGGCCAGTGCCTGATTCTCGAGCGCGGCTACGCGCCCCATACGGATCTGGAGTGCGCTTGAGCTTCTACGACAAGCGCCTGGAGGCGGACCTTCTCGCCATCCGGGCACGGTTGCGGACGGTCGGCGAGCAGGTGGAGGCCAACCTGAGGCACAGCGTGCGGGCCGTCCTCGAACCAGATCGCAGGCTGGCGAACGAGACGGTCGTCAAGGACCGCGCGGTCAACCAGGCGATCCGAGACTTGGACCACCAGTGCCACCTCTTCGTGGCCCGCCACCTTCCCAGCGGCAGCCATCTGCGCTTCATCTCGGCGGTGCTGCGGCTGGGCGTGTCCCTGGAGCGCTTGGGCGACTACTCCGTCGCGATCTGTCGGGTGGCCCGGCAGTTCGAGTCGCCGCTGCCCGAAATGGTGGGACACAACATCGGGATGATGGCCGAGCACTCGCGCAAGGCGCTGCGCACCGCGGTGGAGAGCTTTCTGGAGGGGGATCCCGACATGGCGCGGCTGTCGCGCGGAATCGCGTCGCAGACGGCGGGGGTCTACCCCTACGCGTTCGAGGTGCTGATCGACGCAGCGGAATCGGATCGTCGCCCCGCCCGCGACCTCTTCGGCGCGCTCCTGGTCCTGCGGCTCATGCAGCGGACGGCGGAGCAGGCGGTCAACATCGGCCATCAGACCCTGTTCGCCGTCACCGGCAAGCGGAGGAAGGAGAAGCGCTACCGGATCCTGTTCCTGGACGCGGATCACACGCTCGCCGGCAAGCTGGCCGAGATCGCGCTGGCCGAGAGTCACCCGCACGCGGGGCGCTTCGCCTCGGCGGGGCTGGAGCCGGCGCGCGAGTTCGGCCCTGAACTGCTGGCCTTCTGCAGGCGGCGGGGCATCGTGCTTCCTGCCGACGACGCGCCCCGTTCCTTCGACGACGCGCTCGACGTGGCCCGTCACTACCATGTGGTGGTCGGGCTCGGCCTGGATCCGTCCCGCCACTTCGACGTCCCCTACAACACCGCCGTGCTCCAGTGGGACCTGGACGAGGACGGGGTGGACGCCGACACGTCGGCCAACGAGCTGTACCGCGTTCTGATGGTGAGGGTGCGCGGCCTGATGACGACCCTCGGAGTACGGGACGACGGGTGACGCCAACGCCTGATTCCGGCGCCGGGGCCGACCTGGGCGCAATGGATCGCAGGGACGCGGCATGGTACATGGACCGGGTCGCCCGCGTGGTGGTGTTCGTGGGCGGAATCTCGGCGATCGTGTTCATCCTCGGGATCTTCGTCTTCGTCGCCAAGGAGGGCCTCGACTTCGTGTTGGGGACACTCGACCTGGGCGAGTTCTTCACGTCCATCGCGTGGCGGCCCACCTCCAACAATCCGACCTATGGCGCGCTGGCGCTGATTGTCGGCACAGCGAGCGTGACGGGCTTCGCGATGCTGCTGTCTGTGCCCCTGTCGCTCGGGGCGGCGCTCTTCATCGCGGAATTCGCCACCGGCCGTGTTCGCGAGACGCTGAAGGTGCTGGTGGAGATGTTGGCGGCGATCCCCTCGGTGGTGTGGGGATTCGTGGGCATGTCGATCATGAATCCGCTGATCATCGAGACCTTCGACGTGCCGGTCGGACTCAACGTGCTGAACGCCGGACTGATCCTCGGGCTGATGGCGGCGCCGATCATGACCACGATCGCCGAGGATGCGCTCAAGGCCGTGCCCGACACGTACCGGGAGGCGGCGGAGGCCCTGGGAGCGACGCGCTGGGAGGTGATCGTGAAGGTGGTCGTGCCGGCGGCCCGGAATGGACTGCTGGCGGCGGTGCTGCTCGGCGTGGGGAGGGGGTTCGGCGAGACCATGGCCGTGCTCATGGCTTCGGGACATGCGATCAACCTGCCCACGAGCCCGTTCGACTCGGTGCGGGCCCTGACGGCGACGATCGCGGCCGAACTGGGTGACACCGTCCAAGGGGGGGAGCACTGGGGCGCTCTCTTCACGCTCGGCATCCTCCTGTTCGTCGTCACCTTCGTGATCAACCTGACGGCCGACATCGCGGTCCGCGGAGTCCGGAGGCGATAGCCCGTGTTCACCGCGACTGGCCTCAATCGGCGCAGCTACCGCGCACAGAGCCTGGCGAAGGCCGTGTTCTTCCTGATGACGGTGGCCCTGGTCATACCTGTGCTGATCATCGTCGGCACGCTGGTCGTCAGGGGCGGGCCGGCAATCTCGTGGGAGTTCCTGTTCACACCGCCGCGCGACAACATGACTGCGGGGGGCATACTCCCCGCGCTGGTGGGGACCATCTGGCTGGTCGTGGTCGCGCTCCTGGCGTCGGTGCCGATCGGCGTGGCTGCGGCTCTGTATCTGAGCGAGTACGCGCCGGACAACCTGCTGACGCGGACGATCAACCTGGCCATCATCAACCTCGCCGGCGTCCCGTCGATCGTGCACGCGCTGTTCGGGGTCGGCGCGTTCGTCCACTTCTTCAACATGGGACGCTCCATTCTGGCGGCGGGCCTTACCCTGGCGGTCATGACGCTGCCGGTGGTCATCGTGGCGACGCGCGAGGCGCTCCAGGCGGTGCCGCAGGCGTTCAGGGAGGCGTGCTGGAACATGGGGGCGACGCGCTGGCAGACGATTCGGCGCGTGGTGCTTCCCAACTCGATCAGCGGGATCCTGACCGGCGTGATCCTCGAGGTCTCCCGGACGGCCGGCGAGACGGCGCCGATCATGTTCACCGGAGCCGCCATGTTCGTCGCGTTTCTCCCCGAGGGCGTCCTCGACCAGACCATGGCGTTGTCGCTCCACCTGTACACGATCTCCACGCAGCAGACCGGAGTGCCCGAGGAGCTGACCTTCGGCGTGGCCCTCGTCCTGATCGCGATCGTGCTGCTCATGAACGCGGTCTCGATCGGCTTCAGGGTGTATCTGCGGGGGCTGAAGAAGTGGTAGACGCGTCGGTGCCGGTCGAGCGGCCCAGCGGGGGCACGAGTCCCCTGTACGACGACCCGCCCATCATCGAGGTCCGGGACCTGTCCATCTCCTACGGTGGCAAGCCGGCGCTGCAGGGCGTCACGCTCGACATCCACCGCCACGAGATCTTCGGGATCATCGGACCGGCGAACAGCGGCAAGACCTCGTTCCTGCGCGCGCTCAACCGCATGTCCGAATTCAACCCCGGAATGACGGTGGAGGGGAGCGTCCGCATCAACGGCAAGGACATCGAGGACTGGCGCAACGTGTACGCGCTGCGGAGCCGGATCGGGGTGGTGTTCCCGCTGCCGGTCGGTCTGCCGCTGACCGTGTACGAGAACGTCGCCTTCTCGCCGCGCCTGCGGGGGATCCGCAAGAAGGCCGAGCTGGACGAGGTTGTGGAGCGATGCCTGACCCGGGCCGCGCTGTGGGACGAGGTGAAGGACCGTCTGGACTCGCTGGGGAGTCTGCTGTCGGGCGGGCAGCAGCAGCGGCTCACGATTGCGCGCGCGCTGTCGCAGGAGCCCGAGCTGCTGCTTCTGGACGAATTCTCGATCGCGGTCGACCCGGTGACCACGATGCGGATCGAGGACGTGCTGCGCGAGCTGCGCTCCGAGCTGACCATCGTGCTGGTCACCAACCTGGTGCAGCAGGCGCGGCGCCTGGCGGACCGCACCGCGTTCTTCCTGATGGGCGAGCTGGTCGAGACCGCCGCGACCGAGGACATCTTCGAGGGGAAGGCCCGGGATCCGCGCACCACGGGCTACATCGAGGGACGTTTTGGCTGACACCGACCGCGGCGACCACGCCATCGAGACCCGGGGGCTCAACCTCTGGTACGGCGACTTCCAGGCCCTTCACGAGGTCGACCTGGACGTGAAGCGGGGGATCATCACGTCGATGATCGGCCCGTCGGGATGCGGCAAGACCACGCTGCTGCGCACCTGCAACCGCATCATCGAGCGGCTCGGCTACGTGCGCACGACGGGGAGCGTGCGGGTGCTGGGTCACGACATCTTCGGCGACGACGTGGAGCTGGTCCAGGTCCGCAAGCGGGTCGGGATGGTCTTCCAGCGCCCCAACCCGCTGCCGATCTCGATTCGCGACAACGTGCTCTTCGGGTTCAACCTGCACGAGGCGCGTCGGCGCAGGGTCCCTTCCCAGGAAAGGGACGAGGTGCTGGAGTCTTCGCTGCGCCAGGTGCTCCTGTGGGACGAGGTGAAGGATCGCCTGGACAAGCCCGCGACCGGGCTCTCGCTGGAGGGGCAGCAGAAGCTGTGCATCGCGCGGCTGCTGCCGGTGAAGCCGGAGCTGCTCCTGATGGACGAACCCTGCTCCGCGCTCGATCCGGCGGGCACCGAGGCCGTGGAGGAGCTGATCTGGCAGTTGCGGGGCGAATACACCATCCTGATCGTGACGCACAACATGGCCCAGGCGAGGAGGGCGTCCGACGAATGTGTGTTCATGCTGCTGGGGCGGATCATCGAGCACGGCCGCACCGAGGAGGTCTTCCTGGCGCCGGAGCACTCGGAGACCGCGGACTACATCGAGGGCAGGTACGGCTGATCGGACGCGCCGCGCTTGCCGGGGTGGGTCTGGCGGCGACCCTGGCCGGCTGCGCGCCTCGGGAGCCCGACCCCGCCGACCTGATTCTCCACAACGGCGCGGTCCACACGCTGGGCGAAGGCGTTGGCACGGTCGCGGCGCTGGCCGTGCGCGGGGGCCGCGTCGTGGCTGCGGGCTCCGACGACGAGATTCTGCGCCACCGCGCCGCCGGCACCGAGGTGATCGACCTCGATGGGCGTGCCGTCGTGCCCGGCCTGACCGACAACCACTTCCACGCGATGGGGGGCGGCCCCGGCGTGGACCTGTCCGGCGCGCGCACCATGGCCGAGGTGCTCGGGGCGATTTCCGCGCGTGCCACCTTGACCGCACCCGGCGGGCTCGTCGTCACGAACAGCAACTGGCACGAGGGCCAGCTGGCCGAGCAGCGGCTGCCGCTTCGCGACGATCTCGACGGGGCCGCGCCGGATCACGCGGTCGTGGTGGTGCGCGGCGGCCACGAGTTCATCCTCAACTCGACCGCGCTGAAGCACTTCGGGATCGGCGAGGACGCGGTCTCTCCACCCGGCGGGCGCATCGGGCGCTACGACGACGGCCGTCTCAACGGCGAGCTGGTGGACCGGGCCAAGGATCCGGTTCGGCTGCCCGCGCCTGCAACCGACGGCGACCCCGCCGAGCGCCTTCTCGCTTCGCTGACAGCGATGAGTGCGCTGGGTGTGACCTCGCTGCGGATCCCCGGCGGCTCGCCGGAGCAGTTCGCGCTGTTCCGTCGCCTCGGCGACGAGGGCCGTCTGCCGGTGCGGATCGACTTCCTCTTTCGCCTGCGCGGCGTCGCCCCCGAGGACGTGCGGGCCACCGTGGAATCGTGGGGCGTGCCGTCCGACTTCGACGTTGGCCTGCTGTCGGTGGGTGGGGTCAAGCTGGGGGTTGACGGAGGATTTGAAGGAGGGTGGATGCGCGAGCCCTACGAAGAGCCGTGGGGCAGGGGAGGCACCTTTTTCGGCCTCCAGACGATGGCCACCGATGTCTTCCGGGGAGTCGTCGACGAGCTGAACGACCTCGGCTGGCGCGTCGCGACCCACGCGGTGGGCGATGCGGCAATCGACCTCGTTCTCGACGCCTACGAGCGGTCGGACGCCCGGCGGCCCATCGGCGACCGGCGGTGGACGATCGAGCACGGCTTCATCCCGGCGGCGGACCAGTTCACGCGCATGCGCCGCCTCGGCCTCACGGTGACCGCCCAGCACCACCTCTACGTCGCGGCCCCCAGCCTGGTGGACTACTGGGGGCCGGAGCGCGCGGCGCTGACCACTCCGGTCGCGCTCTACGTCGCCGAGCGGATCCCGGTCTCGCTCGGGACGGACTCGCCCGTCATCCCGCACAACCCGTGGCACGTCCTCTACCACTTCAGCACCCGCGGCACCCTCTCTGCCGGAAAGATGGGCGCGGAGCACGCGGTCGCGCGGGACGAGGCGCTGCGCCTCATGACCGTCGGGTACGCCTACCAGGTCTTCGCCGAGTCGAAGCGCGGGACGCTCGCGCCGGGCATGGCGGCGGACCTGGCCGTGCTGTCGGGAGACTACATGGCGATGGAGGACTCGGCGGTGCGGGCGCTGGCGGCGGTTGTCACGGTGGTGGACGGGCGGATCGTCCACGACGCGCGGTAGCGGTCGGCGGTCGCTGCGGCGCGGGGCACGGCGCGAGGTGCGGAGCGGCCTCAGCGGCCGGGTGCGCGGGCGGCCCAGACGCGGAAGGGCCTCCGTCGGCGACGGTGCGCACGTCGCGGAAGGAGCGGGCAAGGAGCGCCGGGATCGGGAGGCGGCGCTGGGCGACGAGCATGATGGCGCCACGGGGGCGCAGCGCGCTCGGGGCTTCGCGGATCAGCGCCTCGACCGTCGCCAGGCTCTGCGCCCCGCCCAGGTGGATCGGCGGGTTGGAGACGATCAGGTCGAAGGGGCCCTGCACGTGGGCGAGGCCGCTTCCCAGGACGCGAGTGCAGCCAGCGACGTTGCGCGCCGCCGCGACGAGCGCGATCGCGTCCCGCTCGAGGAGCACGACCGCGGTGCCGGGCGAGCGCTCCACGATCGCCGCCGCGATGATGCCGGTGCCGGCGCCGAAATCCAGGACGCGGGTGCCGGAGGGGAGGGGTGGGAGGTGGTCGATCAGCAGGGCGGTGGCCGCGTCTAGGCGGCCGCAGGCGAAGACGCCGGGGTAGAAGGTCCAGTCGCGCTCGCCGGCGCCCCAGTCGATGGGGGCGAGGATCTGCCAGGCGTCGAGGCCGTCGGGGTGGGGTGGGCTGGGGGCGGTGGGGGTGGTGGCCGGGGCGGGGCGGTGCGTTCGGCCGCGAGGACGCGGCAGCGGCGCTTGATGAGGACGGGGTCGGGTGAGGTGGTGCCGTCGGGGAAGTGCCGCGCCGCCGAGCGGATGCCCTCGTCGTTGGCGCCGTAGAGGAGGAGCTGTGCGCCGTCGGGGATCCGGGCCGCGCCGGCGTGGAGGAGCATGGCGGCTTCCAGCGAGGACCGGGGCATGCGCACCCAGACCTCGCCGAAGGGACCGGAGGGGGGCCAGGGCGAGCAGCGCTGGTCGCGGGTGAGGTGGCGGTGCCAGCGCGTGACCGCGTGACCGGCTTCGCGCAGGGCGAGGGCGAGGTGGGCGGTGGGGTCGCCCAGGATCAGGGCGGTGGGGCGTGCGCGGGGCTCGTCGCCGTGGGGGGCGGGACCACGAACCCGCGCCCACTCGGCAGCGACAAGGGGGGCGGGGTGGTCGCCGCGACGAGGTGTCACAGCAGCGGACTGAACAGACCGGCCACGTTCTCCACCAGCCGGCGCGGCCAGCGGCGGGCCGTCCACCGGGCCGGGTCCACCGGGCGGCAGTCCTCGAGGTAGCGCTTCTGGAGAAGCCGCAGCTCCGATGCGAAATCGCTGTCGTACACCAGCGTGCTGATTTCGAAGTTGATCTCGAAGCTGCGTCGGTCGAGGTTCGCGGTGCTCACCATGGCGAAGTCGCGGTCGACGGTGACGGTCTTCGCGTGCAGCAGCCCCCTCGTGTACTCGTGGATCTCCGCACCCGCCTCGAGCAGGGGCTGGTAGAAGCTGCGGCTCGCCAGGGCCACGATCGGCGAGTCGTTCCGGGCAGGGACCACGATGACCGTGTGGACGCCGCGGACGGCCGCCGTCGTGATCGCGGCCAGCGTTCCTTCGTCGGGGACGAAGTACGGCGTGGTGAGGATGAGCTCCTCGCGCGCCATGTGCACTGCGGACTGGATCACGCGCACCAGCGCCTCGTTCTGCGAATTCACCCCCGTGCCGACGACCTGCACGATCCGCCCGTCGTCGTGCTCCGCAGGTTCCACGGCAATGAGGTGGTCGAGGTTCTCGGCGCTGTCCATGTACCAGTCCTCGATGAAGAGCGCCTGCAGGTCCTGCACGGTGGGGCCCTCGATCCGCAGCGTGGCGTCGACCCACGGCGCGAATCGCGGCTTCGGATGAAAGGCCTCCTCGGCGACGTTGTGGCTTCCGGTGTACCCCACCTTGCCGTCGAGCACGGCGATCTTGCGGTGATTGCGCATGTCGAAGCGGATCGAGGCGATCTGGGTGAACTGCGTCGGCAACGCTCGCACGACCTGTGCCCCGGCGCGCCTGAGCTCGCGGCAGAGCTCCGACTTGAGGAACTCGCTCGATCCCACGTGATCCACGAGCAGCCGACACTCGACCCCGCGGGCTTCGGCACGCATGAGCGCATCGGCGACCGTCTGCCCGACTCGATCGTCCAGATAGATGTAGAAGAGCAGGTGAACGTGCTCCTGCGCGTCGTCGATGTCGCGCACCAGCGCCCTGACGAAATCGTCGGCGCCCGTCAGGAGTCTCAGCCGATTGCCGCCGCGAGGCAGGGTGTCGCTGCCGAGGTGCGCGAGGCGGGCGATGGCTTCGGTGCCGCCGGGGACGATCGCCGTGGTGCCGGTGTCGTTCCAGGCCCTCTGGAGCACCGCCCGGATGTTGGCCTGGATTCGTCGGTGATGGCGCTTTCGGCGACTGCCCGTTCGGACGTCGCCGACCACCAGGTAGAGCACGATGCCCACGAACGGTGCGGCCACGATGAAGAGAATCCAGGCCATCGACGAGTGCTGCCTCGATCTCGGACGCAGCAGGACGTACACGACGAAGAGGACGTGGAGGCCATACGCCGCCACGGTGAAGGCGAACGCGGAAACGTTCCCTAGCATTGGTGCTCGACCCCCGACTTCACACCCACCGCCACCACCCCACCGCCGGACCGGCTATCCGCCTCTGGGCGGCACGATCATGATGTGGGCGCCCGGCGTGCCGGGATCCATGATCCACGGCCCGCCCATCTGGGGCATCACCGAAAGGCCGGTCGATTCCGGCGTCGCGCCCGGCACGTAGATCACCCAGCGCACCGCGCCCGTTGCCGCCTGCGCCTCCGCGTCCCAGGTCCCATCGAACACGTACTGCGTCGCAGACATCACCGGCGTCGGCAGCGTACCCGCCTCCATCTCCTCGAAGCGGATGCGGTAGCGGTCCTCTCCGGAAACACCTTCCGCGGTCAGCTCGCGGCCCCGCGCGAAATACGGCTCCAGCGACGCGTGATAGCACGAACTCGAAAAGCGCTCGCTGGCCGGGTTGGACGCCAGACATATGAAGTCGTTGGAACCGGGTCTCAGTTCCGCCACGCTGCCATCGGTCGCATAGCCGAGCACGCGGGCCTCCTCGGCTTTGTCCTCGGGCGCTGCGGCCAGCGCCTGCGCGATCTGCTCCTCTGGATTGGCGACCTGGGGCGACGCGCAGCTCCACGAGGCCGAAACCGCCAGAACCGTCAGACCGAGCGAAACACGTTGGATGAGCATTCGACACCTCTGATTGAAAGTCACTGTCATGTCCAAAGATACCCTCGCCACCTGGTTTTCGCCCGCTGGCCGGCGCGCCGCCACGGCTGGCGCGGGATGAGATCCTGTGGCAGATTGACAGTGGAAGAGAGCGATACGAAAAGGCAACGGAACCCTTGTCCTGGTGCCCATGAGCCCATCGAGCACCCGAATCCACCTGCTGTTGGCGACCCTGCTGCTGGGTGCCTGCGCGGAAGGGCCGGCGGAGCCCAGCGCCGACGAACCTGTCGACATCGACCTCGCCCTACCGTGGAGCACGGCGACCGTCGCGGAGGTGGGCGGCTCTCCCGACCTGGTGGCGCGCGGAATCGACCGCGCCCGCACCAACCACAGAATGCGCAGCCTGCTCGTCGTCAAGGACGGGCGGCTGGTCGTCGAGGAGTACTTCGGCGCCGGCGGTGCCGACGACCTTCACGATGTCCGCTCGGTCACCAAGAGCGTCGTGTCGGCGTTGACCGGGATCGCGCTCGCCCGCGGCGACATCCGCAGTCTGGACGATCCGTTGGCCGACTACATCGGACCGCTGATTCCCGGCCTCGACCCCGAGAAGGGCTCGATCACAATTCGTCACCTGCTGATGATGACCAGCGGTCTGGAGTGGGACGAGTCGGGCGGGTTTGGATCGTACGGCGACTGGATCCGCTCCCGCGACCACCTGGGCTTCCTGTTGGAAAAGCCCTTCGCGGCCGCGCCGGGAAGCCGCTTCAACTACAACTCCGCCGCCGTTCACCTTCTGGGCGTGGTTCTGGAGCAGGCAACGGTGATGCAGCTGCCCACGCTGGCGCAGTTCGCTCTCTTCGATCCTATGGGCATCTCGCTCAACCGGTGGGAACCGCTGGGCGACGGATACTACAACGGCGGCGCCGGGCTTGACCTGAGGCCGAGGGATCTGGCCCGATTCGGCCAGCTCTTCCTCCAGCGGGGGTCGAGCGACGGACGCCAGATCGTCCCGGCCAGCTGGGTCGACCTGTCCTCGACCGAAGGGTTCTCGTGGCGCATCGGGCTGAGTGCCCTCGAGGGGATCTCGTACGGCTACCTGTGGTGGGTCGTGCCGGGCGCTCCCGAGCCTCTCTACTTCGCGTGGGGGTACGGCGGCCAGTACATCGTCGTGGTTCCGGACCTCCGTCTGGTCGTGGTGGCCACCAACGACTGGTACGGGGTGAGCCGGGACGGGGGTGCCGGCCACTACGAGCGGCATACCATGGACGTGCTGGTGGAGGATGTCATTCCCGCGTTCCGCTGAAGCGCCGGGCCGCTGCGAAGCGCTGGCCCGGCCGGCATCCTATGGAAACCGGATGACGTGAGCGGGGTGTCCCTCGGCCTCGAGAAAGCGCAGCAGCCCCGCCTTCGAGATGGTGGTGGTCTTGGAGTTGTCCAGCGGGTGGAAGTTGAGGGGTTCGGCGTCCACCAGCTCCGCGTCGAGCGCCACGTTGACCACGCCGCCCACATCGTTGAGGATCGCGAACGGCGAAACGGCGCCCCGCCGGATCCCCAGGTACCCCGTCAGGCGGCGCTTGCTGCAGAAGGTGAGACGCTTCGTCCCCAGCGCGTTGGCCAGCCACTTCAGGTCCACCCGGCGCTCGCTCAGACACGACACCAGCCAGTGCTTCTCCTTCTTGTCGCGCACGAAGAGGTTCTTGGAGTGGGCGCCCTCGATGCGCCCACGGAGACGGCGAGCCTCTTCAACGGTGAACACCGGCGCATGGTCCATGGTATCATGCCCTATGCCGAGTTCGTCCAGCCGCCGAAACAGTTCGGCTGATCCCTGCGGTCTGCCTCCTCCGATCAGCGGCGGCAGCTCGTCGTCCATGTGGTCGCTCCTTCGTCTGGTGGCTTGCGAAACTCTGCCTTACGTTGTCACTGGGGCGGTATTTGTCCAAGTCCGAGGAGATGAGACACCGAGGGAGATGAGACCGTGACCTTCTCGAAGTCTGGACCACTCCGGTCGCTTCTGGTCGGAGCGGCGGTTCTGGCGATGGGTGGCTGTGGAGCGGAGGATCCAGTCGAACCCAGCAACGCCCCGCCCGACCTGACGGGGACGTACACCTTGGTGTCGATCACTGCCCTGGTGACCGGCGGGGTGGTTCTTACGCCGCCCCAGGTGACCGGCAGCTTCAGGCTCCAGCAGTCCACGGTCGTCGGCGACGAGGCGACGGGCACGATGGCGATGGACATCACCATTCCGGACGGCCTGGGCGGCACGCAGAACATCGTCGACGAGGGCAACTTCACCGTGCGCACTGACGGAACCTGGGAGCAGGCCGGGCAGCAGGTTCAGGCGAAGGGGACCTACACCTTCGTGAACAACACCCTCACCGTCGAGGTCACGGAGCCGGCGATCAACATCTCGACGACCGTCTGGCAGCGCCAATAGCGGTGGACGGGCGGGGGTTTCGGCGGGGCGCGGTGGTCGCCCTCGCGGTCGCGGCGCCGTCGCTGGCGGGCCAGGAGGCCACGGTGATCCGCGGCACGGTGGTGGCGGCCGGGTCGGGGGAGGGCATCGCGCAGGCCGAGGTGCTCGTTCGCTCCACGCAGCTGCGCACCTTCACCGGCGATACCGGGGATTTCGAGATCGTCCTGCCGGAACTCGGGGAGCACATCGAGCTCCTGGTCGTGGCCACCGGCTTCAGGACGGTCGAGCGGGCCCTTGATCTGGAGGCCGAGGCGTCGGCGCCGCTGACCATCGCTCTGGAGCGCGCGTTCTTCGAGGTGCCGGGGCTGACCGTGACGGCGAGCCGGGGCAACGCGCAGCCGGGAGACGCTCCAGTGAGCGTCGCGATCATCGGTGGTGAGGAATTGCAGCGCCGCGATGTCACCAATCTGAGCGAGGCGCTTCCCTTCGCCCAGGGGGTCACCTTCAACGCAGGCCAGATGGACATCCGCGGGTCGAGCGGGATCGCGCGCGGCGTGGGGAGCCGCGTGCTGATGCTCCTCGATGGACATCGCGTCCTTACCGGCGTGGGTTCGGCCATCGACTTCGGCCTGCTCCCCATCCTCGACGTGGAGCGGGTCGAGATCGTCAAGGGGCCGCACTCCACCCTCTTCGGGACGAACGCCATGGGCGGCGTGGTCAACGTGATCACGCGACCCCCGATCGACGGCACGCGGACTGCGGTGCGCGGCTACTACGGCGTGTACGACATCCCCGGCGAGCTGGACTTCACCGAAGAGCGGCTCAACATGCAGGGGCTGCAGATTCAGCACTCTCGGCGCATCGGCGCTGCGAACGCCACGTTCATGGTCGGACGCGAGGGATCGGACGGCTTCAGACAGAACGGCGACCTGCAGCGGTGGCGTGTGAGGGGCAAGGCGGTGTTCGGGGCGCAGTCGCCGAATCCGTGGGAGGTCTTCGCGTCCTGGAAGCGGGAGGACGCCGAGGAGTTCTTCACCTGGCGCTCGCCGGAACGCCCGCTCGAGGTGATCCCCTCGCAACTGGGCGACTGGAAGCGCAGCACCGACCTCGTCGTCGGGCTGACCGCCAACCCGGTCGCGACCCCGCTCCTCAAGGTGCAGCTCCGACCCCAGGTACAGCACGTGCGCCTGCAGAACCACTTCCACGACAACGACGACTTCCATCGCTCCACGAGGTATGCCACCGACATCCAGGTCTCGCGGTTCACCGATGGGCGCCATTCCATCACCACCGGCGCCGAGGTCTCCCACACCCGCATCTCCTCGAACTTCCTGGCTCCCGACCCGGACGTGACCGATCTGGCCGTCTACATCCAGGACGAGATGGAGTTCTCCGAGCGGGTGCGCGGCACCACGGGCGTCCGTCTCGACATGCACCGCGCCTCGGTCGTCGAGGACGACGTGTCGATGAACCCCAAGATCGGTCTCGTGTTCGAGCCTTCGGACCGCGTCAGCCTGCGCA
Source organism: Longimicrobiales bacterium (assembly GCA_963662845.2). Lineage (GTDB taxonomy): Bacteria > Gemmatimonadota > Gemmatimonadetes > Longimicrobiales > Gaopeijiaceae > Bin94. The sequence goes on from CAXXCM010000001.1 coordinate 461,445, forward strand.
CCTCGCTCAGCCGCGGATACCGGGCGCCCAGCGTGTCCGAGCAGTACACCTCGACGACGACCTTCGGGTTCCGGGTCGTCCCGAATCTGGAGCTGCGCGGCGAGTCGGCCTGGGCGGGCGAACTGGGTGCCACGGTGAGCCCCACCAACCGGCTCTGGTTCGACGCCGGGCTCTTCTGGAGCGAGTACGATGGCTTGATAGAGGTGTCCGGCGCCCCCGGCCAGATCCTGACCTTCCAGTTCCGCAACGTCGCCGAGGCGCGAGTTCGCGGGCTCGACCTGGGTGCGCAGTTCGGGGTCATTCCCGACAAGCTCAACCTGCGCACCACCTACCTCCTGCTCGACTCCAGGGACCAGCGGAACAACCGACCCCTCGCCTACCGATCCACCCACAACCTCACCACCACGCTGTCGGGATGGGCGGACCGGGTCGCGGTGGACGTGCGCTACCGCAGCCGCGCCGATCAGGTTCTGGCGTACCCGCTCGACGAGCGGGGGGACGTCACGCTGGTCGACCTGCGAATGGGCACGACGGTCATGGACGTGGACGTTCAGGCCAAGGTATCCAACCTTCTCCAGGCCGAATACGTCGATGTCCAGGAGCGGAATCCAGGCGCCTCCCGCAGCTTCCGGCTCACCGTCACCTCCCGATTCTGAGCTCCCCCTTCCACAACGCGGATCGATGCCGATGAAGATGTCACGCCTGCTCGCGCCTGCCGTGCGCGCGTCCATGACCCTGGCCACGCTCGGAGCCAGTGCTCGCTCCCATCCCCGCATCCACCCAACCCCCCCCGGGGGGTATTGGTGCGGCCGCGCTCCAATCCGATCCCGTCGACCCGATCGTCGAGGTGGACTGGCTGCTCCGCCACATCGACGACGAGAACGTGGTGGTGGTCGAAGCCGAGAGGCGCCTGGGAGAATTCGCCGAGGAGCACATCGCGGGCGCTCGGCCCCTGCGCTTCCAGGACATCACCTGGGAAGGCGAGGAAGGCTGGATCGTGGAGTTTCCAGAGGTGGATGAAATCGTCGACGTCCTCCGCGCGGCGGGCATCGGGCGCGACTCGAAGGTGATCATCTACGGCACGAGCATGACGGCGACCGCCCGGACGTGGGTAACCTTCGACTACCTTGGCCTCGGCGACCGCGCATTCCTGCTGAACGGCGGGATCGCGGACTGGAAGGCGGCCGGCGGCCCCGTCGAGAGCGGCGACGCTCCCCCGGTCGCACGCGGGGATGTGGCGGCGCGCGACCCCGTCGACTTCCGCGTTTCGGCCGACTGGATCCACGCGCGGCTAGACGACCCCTCGGTCGTCCTCCTCGACGCACGCCCCGACGACGAGTACACCGGCACCGACGGCGGACTGGGCGGCACGGTGAACCCCGGCCACATCCCCGGCGCCGCCCAGCTCTACTGGGAGGAGCTGATGGACCCCGCCAACAACACGCGCTTTCTGCCACGCGACCGCATCGCGCGCATCCTCGATCGGCACGGTGCGGGCGAGGGCAGGACGCATGTCGCCTACTGCATGATCGGCATGCGAGCCAGCCTGCCCTACATGGCGGCGCGCATGAACGGCCTCGACGTGCTCTTCTACGACGGCAGCTGGCGCGACTGGGGGGCCCGCGACGACCTCCCCACCGAAACCGGCCCCGACCCCCGCGACGGCCCCATCGGCGACCGCATGGAGTACATCGTCACCCACGCCCGCCCATGACCCGATGCTGCACCATCGCCAGCGCCGGCACGATCATCATCAGCACGGCGGTCGCGAACAGGATCCCGAAGCCGAGCGATGCCGCCATGGGAATCAGGAACTGGGCCTGCAGGCTCGTCTCGAAGACAAGGGGCGCGACGCCGAGGAAGGTGGTCACCGAGGTCAGCAGGATCGGGCGGAAGCGCGCCTTGGCGCCGGCGATGATCGCTTCGCGGCCGGGCATTCCCTGGCGCAGGCGCTCGTTGATGAAGTCGATCATGACCAGCGAGTCGTTGACCACCACCCCGCTCAGGCCGATCACGCCGAAAAGCGACATGATGGCCATCTGCAGGCCAAGGATGGCATGGCCCAGGACGGCGCCGATCATCCCGAACGGGATCGCTGCCATGACGATCAGGGGTTTCGTGTAGGAGCCGAAGGGGATCGCGAGGAGCGCGTAGATCGCCAGCATGGCGAGTGCGAAGCCGCCGCCGAGCGCGCCGAACGACTCGGTCTGTTCCTGCCGTTCGCCGCCGAAGGAATAGGCGAGTTCCGGGTGGCGACCGACGAGCTCCGGGAGGACCGAGGCCTCGAGGAGTCCGGTGACTTCGTCGCCGGTGACAACGTTGATGTCGACGTCGGCGGTGACGGTGAGGACCCGACCGCCGTCCGTGCGACGGATGGCCGACGGCGAGCTGCCAAAGCGCACGGACGCTACCCGAGCGAGCGGAACCTCGCCGCCTGTGGGAGTGCGGACCAGGTAGCCCTCCACGTCGGCGATGGCGTCTCGCTCGTTCTCGGGGAGGCGGACGTAGACGCGCATGTCCTCGCGGCCCCGCTGCACGCGCAGAGCCTCGTCGCCGAAGAAGGCCGAGCGGATCTGCCTGGCCAGATTGTCCAGGGTCAGCCCCAGGGTCCGCGCCTCGGGGAGCAGGTCGAGCTGGATCTCCCGCAAGCCCCGGTCCTGATCGGCCTGCACGTCGAAGACGCCGGCCAACTCGCGCAGGCGCGCGATGAGCGAATCGCCAACCTGGTTGAGTTGTTCGGCATCGGGGTGGGAAAGCTCGACATGGACGGGGGCGCCGAAGGTGATCAGTTCGGCGGTGAGAGTCAACGACCTGGCCTCTGGAAGCGGGCCTAGCTCCTCGCGCCATTCCTGCTGCAGATCGATCGCCGAAACATCGCGCTCGTCGGCACTCACGAGCCTGAATTCAACGGCTGCGACGTGGGCCCGGGGGATGGCCAGCGCGTTCAGGTCGCCAGTGGGCGAAGTCCGCCGCGCAGGCATGCCGATCGTGACATTCACGCCCCTCAGGAGCCCTTCGAAGTCCTCGTCGGACTCGGGCGACAACCGACGAAGCGCCGCGTATCCGGCCTCCTCCAGCGTCTCCACCACATCCGCAGTCCGCTGCACCGGCGTGCCCTCGGGCATCTCCAGGCTGGCGGTCACCAGATCCGACTCGATCGACGGCATGAAGTCGACCTTTATGATCCCCGCCGGAATCATGGCGAAGGAGCAGACGATCATTGCGACCCCGACCGCGATCACGAGTCCCGGTCGGCCGGTCGCGAAGTGCAGCGCCCTGTCGAGCGGTCCATCGATGAACCACTTGAGCCCGTACTCCACGCGGAGCTGGACGCGCCTGATCAGGCGTGGCCCGCGGTCGGACGACGGACCGGAGCTGCGGCGGCTGACGTGGGAGAGATGGTTCGGAAGGATGAGAAGGGACTCGACGAGCGAGAACACGAGCACCGAAATCACGATGATGGGGATCTCGCCGACGATTCTGCCGATGGAACTGGGGATGAAGAAGAGCGGACAGAAGGCGACCACCGTGGTCAGAACCGCGAAGATCACGGGCCCGGTGATCCTGCGGGTGCCACGGACCGACGCGACGACGCCCCTGCTGCCGCGTTCTCGTTCCGCATGGATGATCTCGCCCACCATGACCGCGTCGTCGACCACGATCCCCACCGCCAGGATGAAGGCGAACAGGGACATGAGGTTGATCGACACGCCCAGAACGGCCATGACGCCGAAGGTGCCCACGAACGAGACCGCGATGCCGACCGCCACCCAGAAGGCCAGCCGGATCTCCAGGAACAGCGAGAGCGCCAGAAGCACCAGGGCCAGCCCCAGGAGTCCGTTCTTGACGAGGAGCCCCAGGCGATCCTGGAGGATGTCGGCGTCGTTGTTCCACACGTCGATGCCCACGCCCTCGGGCAGCGCTGGGATGATCTCCGCCTCGAGGTGACGCTCCACCGCATCGACGATTTCCAGCACCTTCTCGTCGGCGGTCCGGAAGACCTCCACGTACGCCGCCGGCTGTCCGCGGTAGCGGCCGATCAGGTCCACCTCGCGGAAGCCGTCGCGCACCTCGGCGATGTCGCCCAGCCGGACCACGGTGCCATCGGCGCGGCTGAGGACGATGATCTCCTCGAAGTCCTGCTGCGTGTAGTTCTGGCCCGCAGTGCGGATCCGCACCTGTTCGTTGCGGGTGTCGATGCTGCCGGCCGAAAGGTCCAGCGAACCACCCCGCACGGCGTTCGAGATGTCCCGCAGCGTCAGACCAAGAGCCCGCAGGCGGCGAAGCGGGACCTCGATCGAGATCTCGTATTCGCGGACACCGGTCGTCTCCACGTAGGAGACCTCGGGCAGCGCCGAGAGCTCGTCCTCGGTCCAATACGCGGTTTCCTTGAGGGAGCGCTCCGACACGTCTCCGTAGACGACGAACCGGATCACGCTCTGTCGGTTGGTGATCTCGGACACCTCGGGGCGTTCGGAGCCGGCGGGAAAAGTCTGGATCCTGTCGATCTGGGCCTTGATGTCGTCGAGAAAGCGATTGGGATCCGTGCCCAGTTCGAGCTCCGCCGTGACCGATCCCTGGCCCTCCGCAGCGGTGGCCCTGATCTGCTTGACGCCTTCGACGCCTTCGATCTGCTCCTCGATCTTGAGGACGATCGATTCCTCGACCTCCTCGGGAGTGGCGCCGGGGTAGGGGACCACGACGCGGACACGGTCCAGCGAGACCTCGGGGAACACCTCCTGCACGAGGGTGCTGAGCGAAAAGAACCCCGCAATGAGGATGAAGGACATGAGCAGATTGGCGGCGACTCCGTTGCCCGCCATGTAGGCGATCGGCCCGCGTCTCTCTCGGGGTCGCAGACCGTCTTCCATGCTCATCCACACATCCTCGCCCTAGGGTGCACGCGAGCCGTCAATCCGCGCCGGTTCGCACCGCCATTCCCTCGGTCGCGATCTGGATGCCCGTCACGATCACCTGCTGGTCGGCCTCGAGGCCGCCGGTGACGTACACCATTTCGTCGGCGCGTTGCAGGATGCCGACCGGAATGATCGTGACCAGGTTGCCGCCGCGCAGCGCCCACACCTCGTTATCCGTTCTGAGCGCGGCGCGGGGGATCGCGAAATAGCTCTCCGGCGAGGCCCCGTCGATCCGCACCTCCACGAACTGGCCAACCAGGAGAGGGGGGCCGTCGAACGGTGCGGCTCCGGTGCCGGTGCCTCCGTCGGCCTCGGTGCCTCCCGCCATCGGATTGGGCACACGCACCACCACGTCGATGGTGCGGGTCTGCTCGTCGAGCGCGGCCTCGGCCCGATCGACGTATCCCGCCCAGGTGTAGACCCGGTCGCCGTATCCGGCGGAGACCATCGCCGCGACGCCACGGTCGCCGTCGCCCGCGTCCAGCTCCCAGAGACCCGGGATCAGGGCCGCATCGCCGTCCGAAAGCGGCACGACCACCTCGACGGCGTCGTCGGCGTAGAGACGCCCGACGCTCTGCCCCGGGCCGACGAACTGCCCCGGATCGACCGACTCCCGGCGCACGATTCCGCTGAAGGGCGCGACAACCTCGGTACGCGACAAAGCCAGTTCGGCGTCGGCAAGCGAAGCGCTGTCGCGGGCAAGCGCGGCCCTGGCGGCCGCAAGCTGCGGCTCCCGCAGGGCGAGGGGGCTGGCGTCCCGGGTCGAAGCGCCATCGGAACGGCGACGCTGGAAGCCCTCGTACTCGGCCCGCGCGATCCGCGCCTCCTCCTCGGCCTGCAGAAGGGCGACCTGCTGAGCAGCCACGTTGGCCCGCGCCTGCTGCACCCGGTTCTGATAGTCGGCGTCGTCGATGCGGAACAGGGTCTGTCCCTCCGCGACCCGGCCTCCGCTCTGGAACGCCGGGTCCACCCAGGCGACCTTGCCGTTGATCTGTGCGGCGACGTCGATCTCGGCCCGGGGGCGCACGGTGCCCGCGCCGAAGACGGGGATGGCGCCTTCGAGCGCCTGCGCCGGGGCGGTCGTCACGAACGGGAGTCGGGAAGGGGGCTCGCGCATCGGCGGATCCGGCCGCAGCGAGATCATGACGGCGGCGATGACGACCGCGCCCAGCAGTATTCCTACCGGTAGCAGCCAGCGGCGAAGACGATTCATCTGCCTGTTCCTCCCTGCGGGTTTCCAGTCGCTGGTTCCGTATTGTTGACCGGAACCATGCGCGGTCCTTCGAGCGTTTCCGGGGGTGCCGTCCATTCGCCGCCCAGGGCGCGGTGGACCGCCAGACGCGACAGCGCCAGATCCCGTCGTGCCCCTGCCAGCGTCGACTCGACGTTCAGCAGCGAACGCAGCGCGTCCAGATAGTCGGTGTAGCCCGCGACTCCCGAGGCGTAGCGCTGCGACTGCAGGCTGACCGACGCGAGGGCCTCCTCGCGCTGGGACTCGAGGAAGTCGTGGCGCCTGCCTTCGTTTTCCAGAGCCGCCAGCGTCGCCTCGACCTCGTGCACGGCGGTCACCACGGTGCGTCCATAGGCGGCCGCCGCCTGATTGAAGCGAGCCTGCGCGACCGCGATGTTGTTGCGAATCCGGCCACCCTGGAAGATCGGTGCCGTGAGGTTGCCGAGCAGGTTGCGGAACCACTGGTCCACGCTGAAGAGCCCGTCCACCTCGGAGGCCTGCAGGCCAATCGTGCCCGAGAAGGACAGCGACGGCAGCAACTCGGCCCGCCGTGCGCCGATCGCGTAGCGGGCGGCCTCCAGGCGCTGGCCGGCCGCACGAACGTCGGGCCGCTGCAACAGGAGGTCGGCGGGCACGCCTGCGGCAACGGGACCCGTCGACGGCATTGGGGCCAGGGAGTCGGGCAGGATGGCGTCCAGTTTGCCCCGAAAGCCACCGAGAAGAACGGCGAGACGCCCCTCGGCGTTCACGAGCGCGCTCTCGAGCTGCGGCAGCCCGGCCTGGGTGTTGCGCAGTTCCTGTCGCACCTGGTAGAGCTCGAACGACGTCACCAGTCCGCGGTCGTAGCGCGTCTCCGCCAGTTCAACTCGTTCGAGCAGGACACCGACCGTCTCCTCGGCCAGTGCGGTGCGGCGGCGCAGGTCCACGATCTCGAAGTAGGTGGTGATCGTCTCGGCCAGCACGCCGATGCGGGCGGCGTGGTAGTCCGATTCCGAGGCGAGGTAGTCCATGCCCGCCGCCTTCGCGTCGTTGCGGGCGCGGCCCCAGAAGTCGAGCTCGTAGGCGAAGTCGGCGCCGAGCGAATAGGTGGTGACGCCCAGCCGGTCGGGAAACTCGAAGCCCCCCAGAGCGCCGTCGCCCCCCGTCAGTTCGCGGAACTGTTGTCCGATGCCTGCGTTGGCGGGGGTGTCCTGGTCCGTTCCCGAGGCGCTGGCCTGAAGCCCAGGAAACAGCGCCGCCCGAGCGATCCCGGCCTGTGCTCGGGCCTGCTGGACTCGGGCCACGGCCTCGGCGAGGTCGAAGTTTGCGGCCAGTGCCGAGTCGACGACGGTGTTGAGCACCGGATCCGCGAACGATGTCCACCATTCGCGGGCGTCGTGGCCGGTGGCGCCATCGGCTTCGGCGAAGGCCTCGGGAAGCTCGGCGGCGGGCTCGGGCAGAGAGGGTGGCGGCGCGAACGAGCAGGCCGCGATCAGAACCAGGGGCGCTTGGCACATCGCTTTTCGTACTAGATGCATGGTCGCTCCCAAGTGGCGATCGAACGCAGCTCGGTTGGTCGACCGATGAAAGGTTGGTCGACCCTTGGAAAGTTGGTCCGGTGGCGGGAGTCGGCGCAAGCGATGGCGATCCGCTATCCCAAGCGGTAGTCCATGGCCAGCGTGTGCGTGCCGTCCGAATCGACCCGGATCTCCATCGTGCCCGAAAGTCCGGCCAGCTCTCCGGTTCCCGATCCCGGCACCACGTGGCCGCCCGTTCGCGGCGGCGAGTCGGCCCCGATGATTCCCCAGTGCTGGAGCACAAAGGTACCCTCGCGGCCCGCCAGCCTTCCCTCGACCCGCTCCGACGCGATGTAGCCCGCATTCCGCACCGGACCCTCGCCGCCCTCGCTGCACATGAGAACCCGGGCGCGCCCCTCTGCTTCTAGGTCGCCGTGGTAGCGCTTCGATACGCGGGCCTCGCCGTGGCGGGGGCCTTCGCCTTCGTCGCCGTCCGGGGTGTCGTCCCAGCGGGTGACATCGAATCGCGAGGTGATGCTCGGCATCAGGCCACCCCCGCCGGGTTGCGCGGAGCAGAAGTCGCCAGGACGCGGTCGAGCGCGTCGGCCAGGGTGTCGACCGTGCGGTCCACGTTGCCGAGCTTGTCGAGGCCGAAGAGTCCCAGCCGAAAGGTGCGGAAGCCATCGGGCTCGCCGCAGCGCAGGGGCACCCCGGCGGCAATCTGCAGGCCCGCCGCAGCGAAGCGGCTGCCGTTCTGCACGAGTGGGTCGTCGGTGTGGCAGACCACGACTCCTGGAGCCTCGAAACCTCGAGCCGCCACGCCCTTGAAGCCCTTCTCGGCGAGGAGCGCCCTGACGCGGCGTCCCAGCTCCCACTGGCGGTCCCGTGCGTTTTCGAGTCCGAATGCGCGCGTCTCGAGCATGACGTCGTGGAAGAAGGTGAGCGCGTCGGTGGGCATCGTGGCGTGGTAGGTGTGGCCGCCGTCGACATAGGCGTCCATGACCCGGAGCCACATGTGCAGGTCGCAGGCGAAGCTGGCGTTGCGGGTCGCACCGGCTCGCGCGCGCCCCTCGGGCCCGAGCATGACGAGGCCCGCGCAGGGCGATCCGCTCCACCCCTTCTGCGGCGCGCTCAGCAGCACGTCGACGCCCGATTGCTCCATGTCGACCCAGACGGCGCCGGAGGCGATGGAGTCGAGGACGAAGATGCCGCCCGCGGCGTGGGTGGCGTCGGCGACGGCTCGCAGATAGGCGTCGGGGAGCAGGATGCCCGAGGAGGTCTCGACGTGGGGGGCGAAGACCACATCGGGGCGCTCGGCCGCGATCAGCGCCACCACCTCGTCGATGGGTGCCGGGGCAAATGCGGGCTGGGGGCCCGGCTCCATGGGGCGCGCCTTGACCACGATGGCCTCGGCGGGGATGTCGCCGGCTTCGAAGATCTGGGTCCAGCGGTAGCTGAACCACCCGTTGCGGAGAACCATGCAGCGCTTTCCGGCCCCGAACTGGCGTGCGACGGCCTCCATGGCATAGGTGCCGCCCCCGGGGATGACCACCACCGAGTCGGCCGCGTAGGTATCCTTCAAGGTCGCCGAGATCGTCCGCATCACCTCGCGGAACCGCGACGACATGTGGTTGAGCGATCGGTCCGTGAAGACGACCGAGTATTCGAGAAGTCCGTCGGGATCGACGTCAGGTAGCAGCCCGGGCACATGCACCTCCGTTGGGGGTTGAGGGAGACGTACTACATTAGCCGCTCGCAGAGGGCACCGGAAGCAGACGAGGGAAGCAGAAGAGGGCACGGATGAAGCTTCGGAACACGAGAGACGGCGTTCGGATTTGGGCGGTCGCGGTAGCGATCTGCGGGGCCGGTTGCGCGGAGGCCACGGTGCCCGAGCTCGGCTACCGGCTGGTGCGCACCCATCCGCACGATCCCGGTGCCTACACGCAGGGGCTGGTTGTCCACGACGGCGCATTCCTGGAGAGCACGGGACAGTACGGCGAGTCGCAGCTGCGCCAGGTCGACATCGCCACCGGCGAGGTGCTGCGTCGCCACGCCCTGTCGGACGAACACTTCGGAGAGGGAATCGCGGTCGTCGGCGACAGGGTGATCCAGCTCACGTGGAAGGCGGGGCTGGCGTTCGTCTACGACATCGCCACCTTCGCAGTCGTCGACACCATCGACTACGGCACGGACCACGAGGGGTGGGGACTCTGCCACGACGGCGAATCCCTCTTCCAGTCCGACGGTTCCGGCACGCTGCTGCGGCGCGATCCCCAGACGTTCGACCTCCTGGAGTCTCTGCGGGTGACCCGGGACGGCTTCTCGACGCGCAGCCTGAACGAGCTAGAGTGCGTGGGCGACCACATCTACGCCAACGTCTACATGACCAACGAGATCGTGCGCATCGACAAGCGGACGGGCGAGATCACCGGAGACCTCGACGCCTTCGGGCTCGCCGTGCGGAGCGACCGGCCGACCGACCCGGGCGCGGTCTTCAACGGGATCGCGTACGACGAGCGCAGCGGGACGTTCTACGTGACCGGAAAGCTCTGGCCGGACATGTTCGAGATCGCCATCGACGGGGGGTGACTGGGGACGCCGGACGCCGGGCGACGCTGGTGAATGACGCGCGACGCCCGATGAAGCCGCCTACCTGAAGAGCAGCTCGTCCAGCCCGCGGACCAGTCCACGGATCTCGCCGACCTTCCTGGCGGCCAGAAGGGTGCCCTCCACATAGGGCTGTGGGCTGTTCCCAGCGTCGTGACGGATGGTCAGGCGCTCGTCCGGGAGCCCGAAGAGGGCCTCGACGGAGATCAGGTAGCTGGGCAGCCTCACCGAGTGCACCTGCGTGCCCCCGATGTCCGCGCCGCGGGTGCCGGGTTCTCCGAGCGTTTCCGACACCGGCAGCTTGATCTTGTTGGGCGAGATGGTGGCCAGGTACTCGGCCAGCTCCAGGGCGGAGCCGCTTGGTGCGTCCGGCTTGCCCGCGTGCGCGTAGTCGATGATCTCGCGGTGCGGCAGGTGCTGGGCCGCGATCCCGGCGAGGTGCTTCAGGAGGGCGGCCGTGAGGGAGAAGTTGCCGGCGGCGATCACCCCCGAGCGCGCGGCGAGGGCGGCTGCGGTGATCTCGCGGTAGTCGCCCTCGTCCAGCCCCGACGTGCCGATCACGACCCGCGCACCCGACGCGAGCGCGGCGAGCGTGTGCCCCTTGACCGCCGATGGGTGCGTGTAGTCGATCCACACGTCCGGCTTGGCCGCGAGGGCGACCTTGGGATCGTCGGTGATCGCGACACCGAGGGGCGCGCCACCGGTGGCCGCCTCGCCCACATCCTCGCCGGCCGCGCTCCGGGCCACCGCCGAGACGAGGCGGAAGTCGGGGGATCGCAGCACGGCCTGGGCCACGGCGCGACCCATCCACCCCGTGACGCCCGCGACGCAGATCCGCCCGCTCACGCGAAGAGCCCTTCGGCGCCCCGCGCCCGCTCGTCGCGAACGAAGCTCTCGAATCCGGCGACGTCCCCGGCGGCCTCCCCGATCCGCGACACGCCGCGCCGAATGTCCTCCATGCTGTTCGCGATCGACATCCGCAGGAAATCCTGCCCCTCGGCGCCGATCCTGCCGAACGAGGCCCGGTCCATCGTGGCCACCCCGTACCGATACAACAGGAACATCTGCAACATTCCCGCCGGCGTGGTGCGGCTGCGTGCCGACGCGGAGAGGGCGGCGTGCGCCTCGTGGACTCCCAGCCTCCCGCACACCCCCGACACGTCCGGGAACACGTAGAACGCGCCCTTCGGCGTCCTGCACCTCACCCCGGGAACCCGGTTCAGCGCCGGCACGATCCAGTCGCGCCTCCTCTGGAAGGCGGCCACCATGCGCTCGACCTCGGCCGCCGAGGCCGGATCCTCGTACGCGGCCGCCCCCGCCTCCTGTAGAAACGGCGGCACGCACGACACGATGTTGATGTTGATCTGCTTGAAGACCGCCGCCTCCTCCTCGGTCGGGAGCACCGCCCACCCGAGCCGCCAGCCCGTCATGGCGAAGCCCTTCGAGTGACCGCTGGCCACCACGGTGCGCTCGGGCATCCCCGGGTGCGACACGATGCTCTCGTGGTCGAGCCCGTCGAAGAGGATCTGCTCGTAGATCTCGTCGGAGTAGATGCGGACATCGGGGCGGCAGCGGTCCCGCACCAGCTCCGCGATCCCGGCCAGCTCGTCGCGCGACAGCACCCCGCCCGTCGGGTTCGAGGGCGAGCACAGGACGATGACCTTCGTGCGCTCGGTGATCAGCGCGGCCAGGTCGTCGGCGGTGAAGGCGAAGTCGCGGTCGTCGGAGAGCGGCAGCGGCACGGGCACCGCTCCCACGAACCGCACCCACGACTCGTAGATGGGGAAGCCCGGCGAGGGGTAGATCACCTCGTCGCCCGGGTCCACGTAGGTCTGCAGAGTGTAGCCGATCGGCGGCTTGGCGCCGGGAGTGACGACGACGCGCCCAGGCGTCACTTCGATGCCGCGCGTGCGGCCGACGTGCGCCGCGATCGCCTCGCGGAAGGGGGCAATCCCCGCAGGATCGCAGTAGGTGGAGTTGCCCGCTTCGAGCGCATCGATGGCGACTCGGTTCAGGTGCGGAGCGCTGCGAAAGTCGGGGGCGCCGAGGTTGAAGCGGATCACGTCCATGCCCCGATCGACGCAGCGCTGGATGTCGTCACCCAGCTTGAAGGCGTTCTCGGTGCCAAGACGGCTCATCCGGCGGGCGATGACGGCCACGGAGGTCTCTCCTGGTTGGATGGCGACTGGCAACGCAACCTGTGCCGCGAGTATGATGGACACAAGCCAGCCGCATGTCGATCACCGCCCGGAGGCAGTCCCATGAATCGCCAGGCAACCCGCCGCAACTTCCTTTCAGAGATGGCCGCCGGAGCGGTTCTGCTCCCCTCCGCCCTGCCGCGCGCGGTCGGAGAAGCGAGCCCGTCCGCACCGCTGCCGGCCGCCGGACACTCCGGACCCCGCGACGAGCCGTACTGGGAACTCGTCCGCGCCCAGTTCTCGTTCACCGAAGAACGCGTCCCCATGAACGCGGCCAACCTCTGCCCATCGCCCCGTTCGGTGGCGGCGCGCGTCGAGGACCTCACCCGCGACATCGACCGGGACTGCTCCTTCAACAACCGGGCCAAGTTCCGCGCCCTGACCGAGGCCTCGCGGGCTGCCGTGGCGGCCCAGCTCAGCGTCGACCCCGACGAGATCGCGATCGTCCGCAACACCAGCGAGGCCAACAACACGATCAACAACGGCGTGCCCCTCGGTGCCGGCGATGAGGTGGTTTTGTGGGACCAGAACCACCCGACCAACAACGTGGCGTGGGACGTGCGGGCGGCGAGGTTCGGGATCAAGGTGAAAAGGGTGTCGGTGCCCCGCCGCCCGGCCTCGACCCAGGAGCTCATCGACCCCTTCGTCGCGGCCCTGACCGACCGGACCCGCGTGCTGGCGCTCACCCACGTCTCGAACGTCAGCGGCATCCGGCTGCCCGTGCGCGAGCTCGCCGCGGCCGCCCGCCCGCGCGGCATCCACGTCCACCTCGACGGCGCGCAGAGCTGGGGCGCCCTCGACGTCGACCTCCGCGGGCTCGGCTGCGACTCCTACACCGCTTCGGCGCACAAGTGGTTCATGGGGCCGAAGGAGGCGGGGCTGCTCTACGTCAGGGAGTCGCGCATCGCCGAGATCTGGCCCAACATCGTCGCGCCCGGCTGGGGCGACGACGCCGACCCCGACGTCAAGGGCGCCCGCAAGTTCGAGTCGCTCGGCCAGCGCGACGACGCGTGCTTGGCGGCGGTGGGCACCACGGCGGCGTTCCACACGGCGCTCGGTGCCGGCGAAACCGAGGCGCGGGTGAGCGAGCTGGCCACCGCTCTCAAGGAGGGCCTCGCCGAGCTCGGCATGACGCTGGTCACGCCCATGGAGCCCGCGCTGTCAGGCGGCGTGTGCATCATCGAGGCGCCGGGCGACCGCAGCGCCGCCCTGCGCCGGCTCTACGAGGAACACGGCATCGCGGGTGCGGGGACGGGTGGGCTGCGGCTGTGCCCGCACGTCTACAACACGATGGACCACGTGGCCCGCGCCGTGGAGGGAGTGAAGGCGCTGCGCGGAGTGATTCTGGGGTAGGCGCCCAACGACCTCCGCGCTGCGGCAGAGGCGCGAGGACGTTTCAGCTGAAACGCGCGAGCACCGGGGATCCTACCTCCTCACCGCCGTCCCCATCACCTCGAACCTGGCCCCGAACAGCAGCGGCCCCGAACCCAGGAACGCCCGCGCCGGGTATTCGCTGGTGAAGTACGTGCGATAGACGCCGTTGAAGGCGCCGTAGTCCGCGACGTCCGAGGCGAACACCTGCACCACGACGAGGTCGTCCATCGTCAGGCCCTCGCCCTCCAGCACCGCCTTGATGTTGTCGAGCACGTTGGCGGCCTCCTGCTCGGCGGTCTCGGGGACCTCGCCGTCCTCGAGCCCGAGCATGCCCGACACGTAGAACGTGTTGTCGACCCACACGGCTCCGCTGAAGGGAGGAACCTCGCCGTCGGCGGGCGTGCGGGGATTCACGAACTGACGGTGGGCGCAGCGTCGTGCATCTGGTCGTCGGCGGGCATGTCGGTGGGTTGGCACGCCGCGGCGAGGACGAGGAGCGGGGCGGCCAGGGCCGCGAACGGACGGTTGCAGGGGGTTGCCGGGATCATCGAAGGTTGCCTTTCGCTTGTGTCGGAGCTGGATCGAGCGTCGGGAGATTAAGGAAGGCTCCGTCGGCGCGGCAAGGCCACTGTCAAGCGTTCCGTCCGATCGTCGAGCGCGTGAAGGTCGGCGACCTTACCTTGAGTGGCCCGCAAGGGGGCGCAACGACAACCCGAACGAGGAGCAATCCCTCATGAGCCGGAATCTCGAATGGCGCTACCATCGCCCTGGCTGAAAGAGCTGCAAGCGAACGCAGGAGTTTCTTGCGCAGAACGACATCGACGCGGACGAGACGCGGAGCGCGACGAAGGATCCGGTGACCGAGGACGAGGCCCTCGCGCTGCTCGACGGCATCACCGAGCTCTGCGTCGCCAAGGGCAAGAAGGTGGTGCGCGTTGACCTCTCGGCCGAGGACCGGCCCACCGACGCCGAGCTCGTCGGCATGATGGTCAGCCGCTGGGGCAAGCTCCGAGCGCCCTCCATGCGGGTCGGAACCACCTTCGTGGTGGGGTACAACCAGGACATTCTCGCGTCGGTGTTCGGCACCTAGGGCCGCGGCACTGGCGGCGACTCGCAATCGGGCGCAAGCTATGCGCTGGCAGGCCCGCCGCGACCCGGCGGCAACCCCGTCGTCCCCGAACCGGAGAACCACCATGAATCGCGCGCGCCACCGCACGGCGACCCTCCCCCTCTCGCTCGCTCTTTTCGCGCTTGCCGTCCCGGCTCAGGCGCAGCAGCGCGCCCTCGACCACGAGGACGTCCTCCGCTGGAACACCATCGGCAGCCCCTCTCTTTCGCCCGACGGCGCGTGGCTGGCCTTCGTGCTGACGGCCATGGAGGGCGACCCCGTGCTAACGATCCGGGCCGCGCGCGAAGGGGCCGAACCCATGACCTTCCGGGGATCCAGCCCGCGCTTCACCGCCGATTCGCGCTTCCTGGTGTACGAGGTGCCGCCGGTCGAGGCGGTCGTGGATTCGCTGCGTCGCGAGGGTAAGCGGGGCGACGATCTGCCGCCCGACACGCTCGCCGTTGCCGAGGTGGCGGCGCTGCTGGGTGGCGGCGCGGAGCCGCGGGTCGTCGGTGCGATCGAGGGCTATCGCGTCGCGGGCGACGGGAGCTGGGTGGCTTACAAGCCGGTCGAGGAGGAGGGCGAAGGCGAGAATGAGGATGAGGAGGCTGAGGAGACCGAGGAGGCCGAGGAGGAGAGCGAAGAGCCCGAGCCGGCAGAGGAGGCCGGTGAGGAGAAGGAGAAGGATGAGGGCTCGGCGCTGGTCCTGCTGAACCTGGCCACCGGAGACGAGACGCGGTACGAGAAGGTCACGGACTACTTCTTCGCCGAGGAGGCCCAGGTGCTGACCTTTGCGACCTCCGCCAAAGACGGCGAGGGCGACGGCGTGTACGTGGTCGCGCTCGATGACATGACCCGGCACGCCGTGCTCGAAGGCGAAGGCAACTACAAGCAGCTCGCAGTCGCGGAGGATGGCTCCCAGGTGGCGTTTCTCTCGGACCGGGACGACTACGCGGCCGATCAGCCCGAGTTCACGCTGTTTCACGGGGCCGGACCGTCGTGGACGGGCGCCGCCATGGCCAGTTCGGCCAGCGCGGGCGTGCCGGCGGGCTGGTGGGTCAGCGAGAACGGCAACGTCACCTTCTCGGACGGCGGCGGCCGGGTCCGCTTCGGCACCGCGCCGAGGCCCGAGCCCGAGGAGGAGGACGAGACGCTGGACGACGACAAGGTGGCCCTCGACGTGTGGAACTGGAAGGATCCGTACCTGCAACCCATGCAGCTCGTCCAGGCCAACCAGGAGCGCAACCGGACGTACGCGGCGGTGGTGCACCTGGACGGCGGCGCGGTCGTGCAGCTGGGCACGCCGGACATCCCGACCGTGCGCTTCGCGGCGGAGGGCGACGCACCGTACGCGATCGGCGCCACCGATGTGCCCTATCGCCAGCTCATCTCGTGGGACGGGCGCTACAACGACATCCACGCCATCGACGTCGCCACCGGGGAGCGGCGCCTGGTCGCGGAGATGGTAAAGGGCTTCGGCGGCGCGTCGCTGTCGCCGATGGGCGAATACATGTCCTGGTGGGACGGCGAGGCCCGCCACTGGATGGTCGCTCCGACCGCCGGCGGCGACCCCATTGCGGCCAGCGCCGGCGTGCCGCACCCCGTCTGGAACGAACTCGACGACCACCCCGACCTGCCGCCCCCCTACTTCCCGGCCTCGTGGACCGAGGGCGACAACGCCCTGATCCTCTACGACCGCTACGACGC
This sequence comes from Longimicrobiales bacterium, assembly GCA_963662845.2. GTDB lineage: Bacteria > Gemmatimonadota > Gemmatimonadetes > Longimicrobiales > Gaopeijiaceae > Bin94. The sequence continues at coordinate 478,082 of CAXXCM010000001.1, forward strand.
ATGGCGCTTCGAGCCCGGCACCGGAGAGACCACCAACCTCACCGACGGCGTCGGCCGCGAGTCGGGCACCCGCTTCCGCTACGCGCGCACCGACTTCGAGGATCCCGCGATCGCCGAGGGCGAGGCGCTCTGGCAGGCCTTCCACTACCTCGGCAAGCAGTCGGGCTTCCATCGCGGCCGCACCGACCGCGCCGCAGCCCCCGAGCCGGTCGTCATGGCCGACAAGACCTTCCGCTTTCGGGGCAAGGCGGACGACGCGGGCCGCTGGCTGATCAGCCGCGAGGACTTCCGCGAATTCCCAGACCTATGGGTGGTCGACGGAGACGGCGTCGACATCGCCTTCGACGACATGACGAAGATGTCCGACGCGAACCCCCAGCAGGCCGACTACCGCTGGGGCTCGGCGGAGATCGTCGAGTGGAACTCCAACGACGGGACGCCGCTGCAGGGCATCCTCTTCACCCCCGACGGCTTCGATCCGTCCACCAAGTACCCCATGATGGTGTACTTCTACGAGCGCATGTCCGACGGGGTCCATCAGCACCGCTCGGTCAGGCCGGGTGGATCGTCGGTGTCGGTGCCCTTCTACGTCAGCCGCGGCTATGTCGTCTTCATCCCCGACATCCCGTACGAGATCGGCTACCCCGGCGAGAGCGCCCTCGACGCGGTCGTGCCCGGCGTGCTCAGCCTCGTCGCCCGCGGCTTCGTGCAGGAGGACAAGATCGGCGTGCAGGGCCACTCCTGGGGCGGCTATCAGATCGCCTACATGATCACCAAGACGAACCTCTTCGCGGCGGCCGAGGCCGGAGCGCCCGTCAGCAACATGACCAGCGCCTACGGCGGCATCCGCTGGCAGTCCGGCATGAGCCGAATGTTCCAGTACGAACGCACGCAGAGCCGGATCGGCGGCACGCTATGGGAGTCCACCAACGAGTATCTGCACAACTCGCCGGTGTTCTACGCCGACAAGATCCACACCCCGCTCCTCATGATGCACAACGACGAGGACGGGGCGGTGCCGTGGTACCAGGGGATCGAGATGTTCGTCGCCATGCGCCGTCTGCAGAAGCCGGTCTGGATGCTGAACTACAACGGCCAGGGCCACGGGCTGAGCCGCGAGGCCGACCGCAAGGACTGGGCGATCCGCATGCAGCAGTTCTTCGACCACTACCTCATGGACGCACCCGCGCCGGTGTGGATGGACGAGGGCGTGCCCGCGATCCTGAAGGGGAAGACGCTGGGTCTGGAGGTGAAGCGGAAGGTGTCCTGAGAAGCGGCGGCCGGTCGCCGGGGGTCAGCGTGTGGCGATCCCGGCCGAGAGAATCAGGGCGCTGGCGTCGTAGCCGTAGTCGAGGCGGAAACCCGTCCCCGAGACGACCCAGTCGGTGGACGACGTGGCATAGCGCAGCCGCAGGTCGATCGGCCGCGGCCCTCCCAGGCCCAAGCCGACTCCGAACAAGGCGGGCCAGCGCCCGAGCCGGGTGCGGTCCTCGCCGAAGACGCCGGTCTCGGGGTTGGTGCCCCCGGTCGCGAATTCCGACCACATGCGACGCGCGCCGAAAACGAAGTCCAAACGCGGCCTGCCCTCGCCCAGCCCTCGCCCGACGACCACGATGCCGCCGACCCCGAAACGGTCCTGGAACTCCCACCGTCCCGACCACACGTCGTGTTCCTCGCCGCTGGTGGTGGGATGAATGATCCCCTCGATCAGCCGCCGCCCCGTGATGACGACCTCGACTTCGCCGCCGAAGGTCCAGCCCGCCGGCGCCCCCGAACGAATGCCGCCAGACAGAACGCCGGCCATCCCGACCCCGCTGTGGGCGGAGGTGCTGGAGCTCGATCCGCCACCGATCGTGACCACCTTGGTGTGCTCGACCGTGACCCGGCTCACCTCGGGAGCGAAGCGCAGGAAGAAGCCGGACTGGGCCTCGGCTCGGGTGGGCGAGAGAATGGCGGCGGCGAGCAATGCGAGCGTCAGCGAGAATCCGGCCCGCGAGCGTGCAACGTCGCGATTCTCGTTCATCGTCGGTCTCCTTGCGTGGCGTGGCGGAATGGAAGGTAGGCTGCGGGCCCCGGGCCGCCAACGCCAACCATCCCACTACCCCAGTCGCGCGCCAGTGGCCGCGCCGCGCCCCGCCCCTTAGCTTGGTTCCATGCCCATCTACGAATACACCTGCCGCGACTGCGGACTGGAATTCGAGCAACTGGTGCTCGGACGAAGGACGCCCACCTGCCCGACCTGCGAGAGCGAGAGGCTGGAGCGGAGGCTTTCGCTTCCGCGCGTGAAGTCCTCCACGACCCGGGAGATGGCCATGCGCGCCGCCAGGAAGCGCGACGCCGGCCAGGCTCGCGACCGGATGCACGAGCGCATTCGGTACGAAGAGAGCCACGACCGGCACGGTTGACGGCGCAGCGCCCCTTCTTCGGCATGAGCAAGCTCGACGATGGCCCTGCGGCAGCGTCCACGCTCAGTTTCGTCGCGCTGCTGACGCTGGCAGCCTGCGTGGACGAGGCCGGCCCCGGCGCGGCACCCGCGTCCTCCCCTGGCGACGGGGACGGCGCCGCGACGAGTGCCGACCTGGCCGCTGCCGCCGAGGGTGCGCGCACCGCCATCGAGTCCTACGTCGAGGCCGTGAACGCCATGGACCTCGACTCGGCGGGTTCCTTCTACTCGGACGCGCGGGACTTCCAGTGGATCGAAGAGGGCGCGGTCCGCTACGGCTCCGCCGAGGAGTCGCGCGAGTCCCTCGCCGGGCTGGGCGCGATGGCGTCGGCGACGCGGCTCACGCTCTCCGATCTCGCGGTGACCGCGCTGGGCTCCGCCGCCGCCGTCGCGACCTGCCACTTCGCGCAGGAGATCGATGTCGAGGGCGGCCGGGGATTCACCTTCTCCGGCGCGATGACCATCGTGCTGCGAAGGGAGCGCGGCCGGTGGCTCTTCGTCTCGGGGCACACCTCCTCGGTCCGTCCGCGTCCTGACGAGGCGGCCGATTCGGCGCGAGGGGCACGCTCGTGACAACCGGTCCCGGACTCAGCAGGCGGCTCGGGCTGCTCGGCCTGACCGCGACCGGCATCTGCGCCATGCTCGGGGCCGCGATCAACATCATCCCGATCATGCTGCAGCGGAACGTGCCCGGCATCGGGCCGCACGTCCTGTCCTCGTACTTCTTCGCGGCGCTGCCGGCGCTCGTGGCGGCGCTCGCCTACGCCGGTCTCTCGTCGGCCATGCCGCGCGCTGGCGGCAGCTACATCTACGTGAGCCGGTCGCTCAGTCCCTACTGGGGGTTCGTGGCCAGCTTCTCGCAGTGGTTCGGGCTGTCCATCGCGATCGGGGTGGTCTCGTACGTCCTCGTGCCCTTCCTGCGGGACATCGCCGATGCGGTGGGGTGGGCCGGGACGGCTGCGGCGCTCGACGCCGGACCCATTCGGGTCGGGATCGCCCTCGCCTTCCTGTGGACCTTCGTCGTCGTCAACCTGCGCGGCCTCGGCGCGTACCAGCGCACCCTGGTGCCGATGATGTTCCTCATGTTCGCGCTGGGGAGCGTGGTGATCGTGGCCGGGTTCCTTTACGACCACGCCGACTTCGCCGCGGCGCTCATGGCGAGCGAGGGCCGGGCCGTTCCCCCGGAACCCGCCGCCCCCTTCCGCATCGGCCCCTTCCTCGCGGCGGCGGCGCTGCTCTTCTCCAGCTTCATCGGCTTCGATTCGATCGCGCAGGCCGGGGGCGAGGCCCGCGACCCCGCCCGCAACCTGCCTCTGGCCACCGGCCTCGCCGTCGTCACGGTGGGCGCCTTCTACCTCCTCTTCACGGCGGCCATCTACCACGCGATCCCCTGGAGCTTCATGGCCCAGGAGGCGCAGCTGCGCGACCTCACCGCGCCCGGCCTGCTCGGCCACCTGCTACCTGCGGGCTGGACCGTCGCGATCGTCGCCGGGGCCGCCGTCGCCCTCATCAACGACCTGCCCGCCATGCTGCTCGCGGTCTCGCGCCTCATGTTCGCCTGGGCCGAGGACGGGATCTTCCCGCGCGCGGCCGCCGCCGTCAACGCACGCTGGCGCACGCCCCACGTGGCGCTGGTCGGGAGCGGCCTCATGGCCACGGTGGGCATCCTGGGCAGCCACCTGGCGGGCGACTTCTTCCTGGGGATCGACATCCTCGTCACGTCGATGCTGGTCAACTTCCTGCTGATGTGCCTGTCGCTGCTCACCCTCGCCAGGCGCAATCCCGAACGCGCGGCGGCCATGAGGGTGCTGCGCGCGCCCAGGGCGCGGCTGGTGGTCGGCACGCTCGGGGTCGTCCTGCTTACCGTCTTCCTGGTCGTGCACATCGACAAGGATCTGAGCGCCGACGTGGGGGCCTGGTACTTCCATTCGACCTGGGTGTGGATCGGCGTAATGGCCCTCGCCTCGACGATCTTCTTCGTCCGCGTGGCTCGGATGCGAGGTCGGGGGGCCGACACGCGCGCGGTCTTCCGCGAGCTGCCCCCGGAGCAGGGGTGACCCGACGCGCCCGCCTCGCGCCCGGGCTCGAGATCTCGCGCGTCGTCACCGGGCTCTGGCAGGTCGCCGACCAGGAGCGCGGCGGGGGCGCGCTGGACGCCGAGGCCGCATCCCGCGCCATGGATCCCTACGCCGACGCGGGGCTGACCACCTTCGACATGGCCGACCACTACGGTTCGGCCGAGCTGATCGCGGGTGCCCTGGCGCGGCGGCGCACCGACGTGCAACTGCTCACCAAGTGGGTGCCGGAACCCGGCCCGGCCACGGAGGAGGCCGTGGACGCGGCGGTTCGGCGCGCGCTGCGACGGCTCGGGACCGACGCCATCGACCTCCTCCAGTTCCACGCCTGGAACTACGCCGATCCGAGCTGGCTGGACTGCCTGTTCATGCTGGCCGAACACCAGGCCGCCGGACGGATCCGCCACCTTGGACTGACCAACTGCGACGCGGTGCACCTCGACATGGCCGTGCGCAGCGGCGTGCCCATCGTCTCGAACCAGGTCTGCTTCTCGCTGCTGGACCGCCGCGCCGAGGGAGCGATGTCGGAGGTGTGCCGCACCCACGGCGTCGGACTCCTGGCCTACGGGACGCTGGCAGGCGGCTTCCTAAGCGAGAAATGGCTGGGCCGCGCCGAGCCGCCGATCGACGAATCGCTGACCTGGTCGCAGATGAAGTACCGGCGCTTCATCGACCAGGCGGGCGGCTGGGAGCGCTTTCAGGGACTGCTGCGGGCGTTGCGGCGCGTGGCGGCGCGCCTCTGCAAGGCCAACCCTAACGTTACGTCAGGGTTTGCCGTGTCGATCGCCAACGTGGCCTGCCGCCGCGTTCTGGAGCACCCCGCCGTCGCGGGCATCATCGTCGGGGCGCGCCTCGGCGAGTCCAGCCATCTGGGGGACAACCTCGACCTCTTCCGCTTCTCGCTCGACGACGATGCGCGCAAGGAGATCGACGCCGCCTGCGCCACGCTCGCTCCGATCGGCGGCGACTGCGGCGACGAATACCGGCGCGCCCCGTTCCTCACGGCGTCGGGCGACCTGAGCCACCACGTCACGCGCTTCCCGCCGCCCTACCCGGTCCGGCGCCGGGGCGAGGCCGCGCACGTCTCCACCGGCACGCCCTGGGAGCGGATGGCCGGCTACAGCCGCGCCGTCCGCAAAGGCAACCGCATCTGGGTCGCGGGCACCACGGCCTCGCACGGGGACCGCCTCGTCGGCGGGCGGGATCCCGCGGCGCAGACGCACTTCGTCATCGACAAGATCGACGGGGCGCTACAGTCGCTGGGCGCGAGCCTCGCCGACGTGGTGCGAACGCGCGTGTTCATTCGCGACGACGTCGACTGGGAGCCGGTGGCCCGCGCCCACGGGCTCCGCTTCGCCGACATCATGCCCGCGAACACCCTGGTGCGCGCGAACACGGTGGGCGACGACCTGCTCGTCGAGATCGAGGCCGAGGCGGTGGTGGGGTGAAGGCCGTCCTGTTCGACCTCCTCTCGGCGCTTCTCGACTCGTGGTCGCTGTGGGACGACATCGCCGGGGGCGAGGCGCCGGGTCGGAGCTGGCGGCTCGAGTACCTGAGACGGACCTACGCGGTCGGCGCCTACGTGCCGTACCACGACCTGGTGGCCGACTCGGCCGAGGCCGTGGGGCTGCCGCGAGGCTTGGCCGCCGAGCTCGAGGCGCGCTGGGACGAGCTGAGGCCGTGGCCGCATGCGGGATCGGTGCTGCGGGAGCTCTCGCGAGAACGGCCGCTCGGCGTGGCGACCAACTGCTCCGAGGCGCTGGGCCGTCGGGCCGCCGCGCTGGTGGGTGCGCCGTTTCGCTCGGTGGTCACCGCCGAATCGGCGGGGTTCTACAAGCCCGATCGGCGCGTCTATCGGGCCGGCGTGGAGGGGCTGGGGACGGGGGAGGGCGGGCGGTCTCCCCGCGTGGACGAGGTGCTCTTCGTGGCGGGATCGCCGCTGGATGTGCGGGGTGCGACTCGCGCAGGCTTGACGGTCGTCTGGCACAACCCCACGCGCATGTCGGGGGGCGGTGCCGAGGAGCTCGCGCTTTCCGTCATACACGATCTTCGGGATCTGCGCTCGATTCTGGTATGACCGCTCGGGCCCGCCGCGTCGGGGTTCGGCCGGCGAGCCGGTAAAGGAGCAGGCCCGCCGCGATCAGGGCTGCCGCGACCAGCGCCTCGGCCGGGCGGTCGATGGCGATGTAGAGGAGGGTCCAGAAGGTGAGCGCCAGGTAGAGGAGCGGTGTGAACGGATAGCCCCAGACGCGGTAGGGGCGGTCGAGCCCGGGCTCGCGGGCGCGCAGGACAAGGACGCCCGCGACGGTGAGGAAGCTGTTCAGCCCCAGGATGAAGCCGGTGAAGACCAGCACCGTCTCGAACGACGCCGTGAGCGCGAAGACGAGGGTCAGCCCGGTCTGGGCGAGGATCGCGACCGCCGGGATTCCATTCGCCTTTCTGCGCCCGAGGCGGCGGAAGAGCGGGTAGTCCTCGCCGATCGCCTGGAGCACGCGGGGTCCCGCCAACACCATCGCGCTCACCGTCGAGACGAGCAGCAGCGCAAGGGTCACGGCCATGATCGCGCCCCCCGCCTCGCCGAAGATGTGCCGCGCCGCGACGTACCCGACCTCGATCCTGCCGGCCATCTCGTCCATCGGCGCGGCCCTCAGGAACGCCCAGTTGAGGGCCACGTACAGCACCGTTACGAGCAGCGTCCCGACCCCGAGAACACGCGGAATCGTGCGCTGCGGCCGCTCCAGCTCCCCGGTGAGGTATGTGGCCGCGTTCCAGCCGGTGTACGCGTACGAGACGTAGATGAGCGAGATGGCGAAGGCCCCGCCGAAGACGAGGTTGCCGTCGCCGGCGGCTGGGATCAGGGACACGGGCTGGGGGCGTTCCACCAGCGTCGCCGCGGCGAGGCAGAAGGCCACGATCAACCCGACCTTCACGGTGGTGAAGCCGCTCTGGAAGAGGCCGGAGCTGCGGTGGTCGGTGACGTGCACGGCGGCCATCGCGACGACCAGTCCCGCGCCGACCCAGGTGGGTGAGAGGGTGGGGAAGACCGAGGCCAGGTACGCCCCGAAGGTGATGGCGGCGAGCGCGGTGGGGGCCGAGAAGCCGACGGTGGCCGACACGACGCCCGAGACGAAGCCGACGGCGGGGTGGTAGATCCGGGACAGGAATGCGTACTCGCCACCGGATCGCGGGATCGCCGCGCCCAGCTCCGCGTACGAGACGGCTCCGCAGAAGGCCGCCGCCCCGCCCACCACCCACAGAAGCAGCAGCGGGAAGGTGGACCGGATGTCGAGCAGCTGGAATCCCAGACTGGTGAAGACTCCCGTCCCGATCATGTTGGCGACGACGACCGAGGTGGCGGCGTAGGCGCCGTATCCGGCCCGCTGGGGGCGGGGGGAGCGGCTGGCGGTGTCGGGTGGCATCTGGCGAGGGGCTTCCGGGGGATGACGGCGGTGGGGGGCGCGGGGTAGTTATCTTACGGCGGGATGCGGTTCGACAAGGAGTGGGTGGGGCAGGGGGAGGGGGTCGATGAACGCGGCAATCACTGGGCAACCCGACCATCAACGCCTGGCACTGCCCCTTGCCAAGCCGGTTTCCACGATCGACCGATCGCTGTTGATTTGCGGTGATGCGGAGAGTGCCCTGGACCGGCTTCCCAACGAAGTCGTCCAGACCGTGGTGACCTCGCCCCCCTACTGGTCGCTCCGCGATTACGGGGCGGCTGGTCAGATCGGGCGCGACGATGATCTAGCGGAGTACACGGACAGCTTGGTCCGTACCTTCCGAAAGGTGCGTCGCGTACTACGCGCCGACGGCACGCTCTGGCTCAACGTCGGCGACTCCTACACATCGGGAAACCGCCGGTACCGGGCCCCCGACAAGAAGAGCCCGGTACGAGCCATGAGTGTTCGGCCTCCGACGCCGCAGGGCCTCAAGCCCAAGGATCTGATCGGAGTACCCTGGAGGATCGCGCGGGCGCTGCAGGAGGACGGTTGGTGGCTGCGTTCCGAGGTGATCTGGTACAAGCCGAACGCACATCCAGAGTCCGTCCGCGACCGGCCCACCAAGGCGCACGAGACGGTGTTTCTGTTCTCGAAGGGACTGCGCTACTACTATGAGGTCGATGCGGTCAAGGGTCCGAACGGTCGCAGGCTCAGGAGCGTGTGGGACATCCCCACGAAGCCGCAGCGGCGCCCCAAAAGTGACGAAACCAGGCACCCAGCTAAAATGCCCATTGCGTTGGCCAGACGGTGCTTGCAGCTGACGAGCAAGCCAGGCGGAGTCGTGCTGGATCCCTATGCGGGCTCCGGCACCACCCTCTGCGCCGCACGGGACGCTGGCTGCAACTGGGTCGGCATTGAGATCGAGCCCGCGTTTGTCGACCTGATTGAGAAGAGGCTGGGCCGTTGAGGCTTGAGTTGAGTGGGCTCGGCCGGGTGCTGGCGATGCTTCCGACGGTAGGCGTGGCAGCGCTTTCCAATGCGACCGTGGCGGATGGGCAGCTCCAGACAAACGGTGACGCCGAGAGGATGGAGGCGTGCGAGGTCCGTCGTTTGGGCGGTGGCATTGACGTACCGGACTGGCAGGCGTTTCGCCGGGAACCGGTACTTGAGTTGGATCGGGCGGGGCGTCTGCATGTCCGACAGGTAGGCGAACCAACGGTTACGGTACTCGACAGCACGGGGAGCTTTCTCCGACATGTGGGGCGGGAAGGGCAAGGGCCCGGCGAGTTCACCGTCGTTGCTGGAATGGGCTTTGCAGGCGATACCCTCTGGCTCTACGACTTTCCGGGGACACGCACGTCTTTCTTCGACTCATTGGTATCGCGACCGCGGATTGGAATCGACAGGAACCCGACGTGATCGCAGTCCGGCGCTACGGATCCAGCGGGTCGCTGATCGCGGAGAAGGTGATCCCCACTGAAGCCGTGGCGATTGCTCCCGAGTTGCGCCGCAGCATCATCGGCAGGGGGATGGAAATGGCCAGCTGGCACTACCATTCGCCAGTCGCCGCGATCTTCGCCACGCACGATGGGAACGTGTGGTTGCACGAAGCGAGGGGAGCGTCAACCAGCGGCGTAACGTTTCAGGCCGATCCTTCCCCCCAGCGGGAAGGTTGGGCATGGGGGACTGGCACTGGTGACCTCGACATTCCCTACATCGCGCTCTTTCGGCTGTCGGAGGGGACGTGCGATGCAGGCTGAGCCGTTGAAGAGCACCACCAACCGACTCCCCGTCGTCGGCGTCATGGGTTCGGGGGTCCGTGCGCACGAGGAGTTGGCCGTCCCGCTCGGGCGCCGTCTGGCGCGGCTGGACGTCCACCTCCTCACGGGGGGCGGGCGCGGCGTCATGACGTCGGTGTCGCGGGCCTTCGCCGAGGTGGAGGGCCGCGCTGGACTGGTCATCGGCGTGCTCCCGCGCCCGGACGAGGACCAGGCGGGCGGGCACGAAACCGGCTACCCGAACCCGTGGATCGAGCTCCATGTCCGCACCCATCTCGGCAAGGACGGGGCCATCCACGACTCCCGCAACCACGTCAACGTTCTCAGCTCCGATGTGGTCGTGGCGCTGCCAGGCAGCGCCGGAACGGCCTCCGAGGTGGCGCTGTCGGTGCGCTACGGGCGACCGGTCGTGCTCTTCGGCGACCTGGAACGCGCGCGCAGCCTTCCGCCGCAGGTCGCGACCGCCTCCAGCGTGGACGAGGTCGTCGCGTTCGTGCGGCGCCACCTGCCCGGCCACCTGGCGGCCGCTCCACGGACCGACGAGGCTGCCCGCGACCACAACTCCGACCGCTCCCGCCCGTGACCGGCCCGCCCGACCGCCCCCGCCCCCGTCTCGGCGACGTCGTCGGCTTCTCGATCGACCGCGTCGCCCAGGCCGCCGCCGCCGATCCCGATGTCCTCCGCCTCGAAAACCTCGACACCGACCTCGCGCCCCCGCCGGCCGCCATCGCAGCCACCCGCGCCGCCGTCGGCCTCGACGATGCGAACAGCTACCTCCCGTTCCTGGGGAGCGACGAGCTGCGGGCGGCGGCCGCCGCGCACGTCAGCCGGCTGAGCGGCGTCCAATACGACCCCGACACGCAGACGATCGTCACGGCGGGCGGCACCGAGGGGCTCCTCAACGCGCTCCTCGCGCTCATCGAGCCGGGCGACGAGGTCGTGGTGACCGACCCCACCTACGCGGGCATGCTCTACCGCGTCCGCCTGGCGGGCGGCGTGGTCCGATTCGCGCCGTTCGTGGTGCGCGAAGGGGGCTGGGCGCTGGATCTCGACCGCTTCCGCGACGCCGTGACCGACCGCACCCGCGTGATCTTCCTCATGAACCCGTCCATCCCGTCGGGCGCGGTGCTGACCCGCGAGGACTGGGCCGAGGTCGCGCGAGTCTGCGAGAAACGCGGGATCTGGCTCCTCTACAACGCCGCGATGGAGCGCATCCTATTCGACGATCGCCGATACGTTCACCCCGCCGCCGTTGACGGACTCGCCGACCTCACGATCACCGTCGGCTCCGTCTCCAAGGAATACCGGATGATCGGATGGCGCGTGGGATGGGTGACCGGACCGCGCCGGGCCATGAACCGCATTGGGTTGGTGAGCATCTACAATGTCGTGACGCCCGTGGGGATCGCGCAACCGGGGGCGCTGGCGGCGCTCGTGGATCCTGCGGGAGGCGGTGTGGCCGATGCGGTCGCCGAGTGGGAACGCAGGCGCGACACCGTGCAGTCGGAGCTGGACGGCTTCGGCGTCATCCGTGGCGACGGCGGCTGGTCGCTGCTGCTGGACGCGGAACGCTTCGGCTGCGACGGGGCCGCCGCGTCGGCGCGCCTGCTGGAGCGCGGCAAGGTCGCGGCGACGCCCATGACGCACTGGGGCCGGGAGAACGCGGCTCAGTTCGTGCGGATCGTGTTCAGCAACGAGCCGGTCGAGCGGCTGCGGGGGCTGCGGGAGCGGGTGGGGAGCGCGCTGGAGCCGTAGCGGCGGCCTAGCCCTGCGCGCTGGCCTGGCCCGCCAGCTCGTCCATCCACGCCTGGATCGCGCGCTGATGATAGTTCGGGCTGAACATGATCCACTCGCCGAGCGCGGCGGGCACCTCGTAGCCCTCCGCAGCCTCGTCCGAGCCCATCCCGCGCTGCCACGCGCTCCGGGCCGTTTCCTCGACCGAGTCGATCAGGGCCACGTAGCGCGCCATCGCTTCCGCGTCCGCCAGCGGCCCGTGCCCGGGCACGAAGGTCCCGGCCGAAATCGCCTGCAGGGCGCTCACCGAACGCGACAGCTGGGACGGCACGGCGTCCATGTAGTTGGGGAACATCGCGTTCCAGACAAGGTCGCCGCACCAGACCGGTCCCTCGCCTCCGTCCACCTCGACCGACAGGTCGCTCGCCGTGTGGCCCCCGCGCGGCACGACCGCCACCGTGCGGCCCCCGAGATCGATCTCGACGGGGCCATCCTCGGGCACCAGCACCACGTCGGCCCACGGCACCTTCGCGGCCTCGTCGCCGGGCGATTCCCGCACCAGGTCGCGCGTCGCGGCGGTGGCGCGCAGCTGCGGCGAGCCGTCCTCGCCGTCCGCATACCCGGCGGGCCCGGCCGAGTGATCCCCGTGGTAGTGCGACACGACCACCTGCGTCGGCCACCTCCCGGTCAGCTCCCGGGCCTGCTCGGCCGCCCACCGTGCGCCCTCGGGTGTGGCGAAGGCCTCCACCATCAGCGTCCCGGACGTTCCCCCGACGATGCCTCCGTTGCAAACGGTTGTGTAGTCCCCGTTCAGCGGCGTCGATATGATCGCGAACAGCCCTTCGCCCAGCTCCTCGATGCGCGCGAAGGGCGTCTGCGCGACGATGCGGCGCGCTCCCACGCCGCTCCACCGGCGCAGGGCGGGGGCGGAGAGGAGCGGGGCGGCGGCGGCCAGGTACGAGGCGCACCCGGCGGAACAGGCGACGAAGCTGCGGCGGGTCATAGTCATCGTTTCTCGCTCCACTTCATGTACAGGGGCGAAGCAAGACGCCCGCCCAGAAAGGCGACGGAGGCGGCGGTGGCCCCGATCCAGCCCAGGCCCCACGCCGCCGTCGGAAAGATCACCGCAGTCGCGACCAGCCCGAGGGTCGTTCCCATCGTGATCGCCTTGGTACGTCGCTTCACCACCATAACCGCACTCTGCTGGGCCAGCCAGAAGGCGATGCCGGGAAGCGGGATCAGGACAAGCGCGGGGATTCTCGCGTAGGCGGACAGATCCGGGGTCAGCCCCGAGATGGTCTCGAACCAGACGCCGAAGATCGGCGTGAGGACGATCAGGGCGTACCCGAGCGACGTGGCGAGGCCCATGCCGAGCGCGAAGCGTCCGACAGTCCTGCGGTGCTCGAAGTCGTTGCCCATCAGCGCGATGGATGCCTCCGAATAGCTCAGTCCCGTCGCGCGGAAGAGGAACGACAGCGCGTGCACGACGGGGAGCACGGCCAGCGACTCGATCGGACCACGGGCCCGCCCCACGAAGAAGGTCAGAATCGGGGTCGTGATAAGCGCGACCAGCGAAGTGAGCGCGAGCGGGTAGTAGAACGCGAGGATTCCGCGGTAGGTCGGCGCGGGCGCGGCGCTCTCCACGGGCGCGGTGGCCATGACGCTCCGGATGGCTCGGGCGGCCATGACGCGGGCCGCGACCGCCTCGACGCAGACGCCCGCGCTCAGGCTGGCCGCGCCCACCCAGGCGCCGTGTATGTCGGCGACCGCCGGCAGGGTGAAGGCGGTACCCGCCATCGCGCAGAGGCGGAAGACGGTGCTGACCGCCACCTGGCGCGTGTTGCCCGCGCCGATCATGACGCCGTGGACGAAGCGCCGGTAGCCGATGGCGGCGGGCCAGGGCAGGTAGATCCACAGCGCTCCGTAGATGATGTCGGCCAGGTCGCGGGGGAGCGCGAGGAGTCCCAGCACGAGGGGGTCGAAGATGGCCGGGACCAGCAGCACGCAGACCAGCAGGGTGGCGAACGCGTTGAGCCCGTGGGCGACGAGACGCAGCCTGGCGTAGCTGACGCGGTCGCGCACCAGCGCCGTCGCCGCGGTCATCAGCATGATCACGGGCGCCTCGACGAGGATCGCGATCGCGAAGACGACGCCGTGCGCCGCGAGGTTGATCTTGGCTTCGGGAAGCCGGGCGATGATGGCCGCGATGAGCGGGCCTTCGAGCGCCATCATCAACCAGGTCGCGGCCAGGGGAGACCAGAACCGCGCGATGTGGCCCGAGGTGAGCGTCCCGCCGGGTGCGGGGTTCATGTTGGATTCGTCTCCGCGCGGACCGAACGGCCGCCTTGGTGGGATCAACGGCAACAACTACGATAACCCTGCGGGAACACGCGAGGGGAACCCATGAGCGAAGACGGGCACAGCGACCACTTCAGCGCCGGCAGCCCGTGGGGAGTCTGCCGTCCGCAGGGACGGGGCGCGCTGTGGCTCGAGGTCGCGCGCTCCTTCCCGGGCGGGTGGCCCGGCAGCCGCTTCGCGCTGCTGGCACGCCGCGCCGCACGCCGCCATCTGCGCGGCCCGGTCGACACCCGCGTCTGGGGATGCCGCCTCCGTCTCCATCCGGACCGCTCGGTCTCCGAGGCCAGGATCCTCTTCCTGCCCCGTGCCTGGGACCGCCGGGAACGCACGCTTCTGGCGGAGTGGGTGCGCCCGGGATTCACCTTCGTGGACGTCGGCGCCAACGTCGGCGGCTACTCCTTCTGGGTCCTGTCGCTCACCGACCCCTCGGGGCGCGTGGTCGCGGTCGAGCCGAATCCCGATCTGGCGCGCCAGCTTCGCTACAACGTGGGCGTGAACGGCGCGGACGGTCGCATGCAGGTAGTGGAGGCGGCGGTGGGGGCGACCTGCGGGGTGGGCGACCTGACGGTCGAGGCCACGAACTCGGGCGAGGGGCGGCTGGTGGGCGACGAGGGTGGTGCCGGTGCTGCCGGTGCAACCATCCCGGTTCGCGTCGCGACCCTGGCGGACATTGTGAACGATGCCGGGCTGGATCGCATCGACTGCCTCAAGGTCGACGTGGAGGGGCGCGAGTCCGATGTCATCCGCCCCTATCTCGACGCCGCGCCGCGCCGGATGTGGCCCCGGGGCCTGATCGTCGAACTGAAGACCCGCGGCGACGATGGACGGCGCTCGGCGGAGCTCGAAAGCTGGATCATGGCGAAGGGCTACCGTCCGGAGCTGCGCACTCGGCTCAATGGGCTCTTCCGGCTGGCGTGAGGCCCGAACGCCGCGTTATCGTTGGAATCGTTTGGACGTCATGCGACCGCACCGCCGGAGGAGCAAGCCCATGAAGAACCCCGTCCGCCTCTTCGCCGCCGTCACCGTCATGATGGCAGTCGCCTTCGCATGGCCGGCCGACGGCACCGCCCAGGCGGATTCGGAAACGACCTTCAACGCGTCCCAGCCCGCAGGATGGAACGTGTCGTTCTCCCCACGAGTCGGGTACTTCCTCCCGCGCCGCATCGAGAGCGGAAACCAGGCCGCGCCTCACCGACCCACCTTCGGAATGGAGCTGGTCGTGACGCGCGCGGGATCCTGGTACGGCGCCAGAGCACTCTTCGAACGGTCGGCCTCGTGGACCCCGCAGCGCGAGCTGGTGCCGACGTGGCTGCCCGGTACCGCGTTCCAGCCCGACGGCTCGCCGGAACCCCAGTACTTCGAGACGGTGGTCGTGGACGCCATGTTCTACGGACCGGGCACCCAAGGCGTCCGGCCCTACCTGTTCTCGGGCGTCGGCAGCAAGGTCATCGGATCGCCGGACGGCACGCCCATCCTGCCCTATTCGCTCGTCGGCGCGGAGCGGGCGCAGACCTGGCACGGAGGACTCGGGGTCGAGGCGGCCGCTTCGGGCGTCCATCTCTTCTTCGAGGTGGGAGACTACTACGGCAGGAACGGCGGCGAGGACCGCGTCCACGACTTCCACATCACCCTGATGGCTCGGCTCGGCGGAATCGGCCGGCTCGTCAGGACGCTCGTTCAGGGAGACGATTCCGACGGGTAGGGAGCGGGTCCACGGCTCTAACCGCGCGGGGCACGAATGGCGGATCGTGCGCCACGCGGGGCCGCGCGAGTTCCTCGACCGAGCCGAGCCCTGGCTCCTGCGGCGTGAGGCCGAGAACAACCTGGTGCTCTACGTGGCCGGTTCGCTTGTCGCCGGAGCGCCTCCGTCAGGGCGACCCGTCTACTTCGCAACCGTCGAGCGGGACGGCGACGTGGTCGGATGCGCCTTCCGCACGCCACCATGGAAGCTGGGGCTGACCCGCATGCCGCTCGAAACGCTCCCCGCCCTGGCGTGCGACGTGGCCGAAGTGTATGAGGAGTTGCCGGCGGCTCTGGGTCCGAACGAGGTGGTGCGCGCCTTCGGCGAGGAGTGGAGCGCGCTCAGGGGAGTGAGGGCCACCCCGGGGCTGCGGCAGCGCATCCATCTCCTGGCCACCGTCTCCGCGCCTTCCCGGCCCGCACCGGGGGCCAAGCGGCTGGCCGGCCCCGCCGACATTCCCCTCCTCACCCGGTGGCTCGCCGCGTTCACCCGCGAGACCGCGCTGGATGTCGTGCGCGACCCGGACGCTCTGGCGCGCCGTCTCACAGGTGCCGACGGCGGCGATCCCCGGCTGGCGCTCTGGGTGCACGGCGAACCCGTCGCCATGGCCGGGTTTTCGGCAGGCACCCGGCACGGCGTCAGGGTCGGCTACGTCTACACGCCCGAGGAGCACCGGCGGAACGGATACGCCACCTCGCTGATGGCCGAGATGAGCCGCGACGTCCTCGACTCGGGCTTCGACCACTGCATGCTCTACACCGACCTCGCCAATCCCACCGCCAATCACATCTACCACGAGATCGGCTACCGCCCTCTCCAGGACGTCATGGACATCGAGTTCGCCGCGCCGGAGGACAGCTCTCGATGATCGATCTCCGCAGCGACACGGTCACCCGTCCCACCCCCGCAATGCGTGAGGCGATGGCCCAGGCCGCCGTCGGCGACGACGTGTACGGCGACGATCCCACGGTCAAGCGGCTCGAGGCCCGCACCGCCGAGATTCTGGGCAAGGACGACGCCGTCTACATGCCCACCGGCTCCATGACGAACCAGGTGGCGATCCGCGCGCACACCGAACCCGGCGACCGCGTCGTCATGGACATCGGCTCGCACGTCGTGCGCTCGGAGGGCGGCGGACCGGCGGCGCTCTCCGGGGTCACCGTTCATCCGATTCTGGGCGACCGCGGCATCTTCACGGCCTCCCATCTGCGCGACGCCCTGGGCACGACGCATTCGGGATCGCCCACCACCCTCACCCCGCCCGCGACCCTGCTCTGCCTGGAGAACACGCACAACGGCGGCGGAGGAAGCGTCTGGCCGCTGGAGCTCCTCGACGACGTGGCGGCCACCGCCCGCGCCGCGGGCCTGCGTCGCCACCTCGACGGCGCCCGCGTCTGGAACGCCTCGGCGGCCACCGGCGTCCCGCCCGCCCGCTACGCCCGCGACTTCGACAGCGTCTCGGTGTGCTTCTCGAAGGCGCTCGGCGCCCCCGTGGGATCGGCGCTGGCCGGCTCAGACGCCTTCGTGGCCCGGGCCCGGCGCTTCAAGCAGCTCTTCGCGGCGGCTTCCGCCAGGCCGGCGTGATCGCGGCGGGCGCGCTCCACGCGCTGGAAAACCACCGGGCCGACCTCGCCCACGACCACGAGAAGGCCGGACGCCTCGCCGACGTCCTGGTGTCGATCCCGGGGGTCGAGCTGGTGCGCGAACACGTGCAGACCAACATCCTGCGCTTCAACGTCCCCGGAACCGCGGCCGACTTCGTGGACGGGTGCCTCGCGCACGGCGTGGCCATGCTGGTTTCGGGGGCGCGCGCCGTCCGCGCGGTCGCCCACCGCGATGTCTCGATGGACGATGTCAGGCAGGCGGGCGAGGTGGTGCGGAAGGTGCTCGCGGGCTAGCCGCCAAGACGTTTCAGCTGAAACGCGCCAGTCGCGATTCCCCGTCCGAATCCATCGTCTCCAGCAGCTCCTCGATCTCGGCGATCCGCTCCTCCGCCTCGGGAAACCCGGTCAGGTAGGCACCCCAAGGCGCCACCAGTCTGAAGAGCGCAGCGGCCTTGGCGAGCGAAGACCTCGCGAGCTCGGACCGGCCCTCGTGCAGTCGGTTCACGCCGTCGGTCATGAGCGCCTCTGCCAGCACCCAACACCGCGCAGGCTCGACCTCGCCCGTGGGCGCCACCATGCCCGGAAGCGCGTCCACATGGGCCGCACGGGCCAGTTCCAGCTCCATCCCCGCCGCGCTGGTGGCCCGCCGCAGCGTGGCCTCGACCTCGCCTGCCGGGGCTCCGCCCCCGATGATGGCGTTGCGGAGCGCGATCAACGCCGCGCCCATCTCCTCGATCAGGCGGAGTATGTAGTCGCGCTGGGCCATCTCGTGGTCGCCTCCCGTGATTGTGTCGCGGGGCACCGTGAGCAAGGTTGCCCAGCAAGACGAGAATGAAGATCACACGAAAGGGCTGCGGATGAACCACTTCGCCTGGCGACTTCGCGGGCACCTCTACCGCGAAACTCGCAGAACAGGAGCCGTCCCGACGCGCGCGGAGCTCGGCACTCGTCTCGGCGCGACCGCCTCGCAAGTCGACCAGGCGCTCCGCTTCCTCGCCGACGCCCACGCCCTGGTCCTGGACGAGCACGGCGAGGTTCTCATGGCCCACCCCTTCTCGGCCGTCCACACACCGTACCGGGTAGACACGCCGACCATCGCCTACTGGGCCAACTGCGCTTGGGACGCGATCGCGATCCCCCTTCTCCTCGGCACCGACGGCCGATCCGCCACGAGATGCCCCGGTTCCGGCGCACGCTTCGACCTGACGGTCACCCAGGGGCGGATCGGGCCGCCCAGCGCCGTGGTCCGATTCCCGGTGCCCGCCCGCGCCTTCTGGGACGACATCGGCTTCACCTGACGCAACATCGTGGCCTTCCGGTCGGAGGCGGACGCGAGAGCCTGGGAGCGAGCGACGGCCAAGACCCCCGGCGCGATGGTGCCGGTCGAGGTGCTGGGCGAATTGAGCCGACGCTGGTACGCGGGCCGCCTGGAGGACGCATGGCGACCCTCCCCGGTCACGGCGAAGCAGGCGCGCCTGCGCGAGGTGGGTCTGGCCGGCCCGTTCTGGGATCTCACATGACCGGTTGAGGTCCGCAGCGCGTTTGGTACCGGGCCGACGTAGGGTTACAATCCCCAAGAGCTTCACCGGAGGACCATAGAATGAGAACATGGCTGAAGGACTGGTGGCCACTGCTTACGGGCATCGCGGCGGCCATGGCGGTGGTCGCCGGCGGGACGTGGCGGATCTCCACCCGCATCGGAGACGTGGAGACTAGGCTCAGCGATGTCCGAGCCGAACTGCGAACCGAAATCCACCAGCTCCATGTGGACTTCGAGGCCCGCATGAGCTCGGTCGAGGCGAAGCTGGACATTCTGATCGCCGGTCTGGACATCGAGGTCGCCCCGAGGCCCTGATCGACCATACCGCATGTCTTGGAGGGTCACCTAGCGTTTGTCCGCCACGAAGGGCCGAAAATGGCGGACAAACTCAAGCTTGCACCATCATTCCGCGTACACCCCCAGCCATTTGCGGCTAACCGGATCGAGCGCCTCTGGATCGGGGACGTGGTAGAGGTCGCCGGCCAGGTCGCGTATCAACAGGCCGCCGTCGGCAATCTCGACCGGCCAGTCGTCCAGCCGGGTCTGGAACCGGCGCGCACCCTGTCGGGTTCCGACCACCCAGTGCCTGATCTCGATCTCCTCCGACACGTCTCGCACTGCGGTGACCTCCAGCAGGAATCCGGCCACGGCCAGCGCGCTTTCCAGCGCCGCGCGCGACTCGGGCTCGAGCCCGGACACATCTCCGACGAAGGCGAATTCCTCCTCGTGCCGGTCCCGAAGCGAGATGCACCGCGACGGATCCGACCACGGGAAGCATCGGTGCACCACGACTGCGGCCCGCCGACCTCCGCGCTCGGCCCACAACTGGCCGTCCGCGCCCCAGCTCAAGACCAACCGATCGCGCGCCGCCACCCGCCGCGACCCCTTCGTTTCGCTCACTTCGTTCACCTCGGCCATCTCAATCATTCAAGCCCTCCCCTCGTGTCTCGATCTGCAACTCGTAGAGCCTTCTGTAGATTCCGTTCTCTATTCCCAGCAGTTCCCCCTGGGTGCCCGATTCGACGAGATGGCCGTTCTTCATGACGAAGATCCGGTCCGCGCGCGCCAGCGTCGAAAGCCGGTGGGCGATCGCGAACACCGTCCTTCCCGACACGAGCCGGTCGATGGCCTCTTGGATCCTGCGCTCCGTCTCGGTGTCCACGGACGATGTGGCCTCGTCAAGAATCAGGATCCGGGGGGCGTGCAGGATCGCCCGGGCGATCGACACGCGCTGGCGCTCGCCGCCCGACAGCGTCTGTCCGCGCTCGCCGACCACGGTGTCGTAGCCCATGGGGAGCTGGCAGACGAAGTCGTGGGCGTGGGCCGCCCGCGACGCCTCCACCACCGCGTCGAGCGACGCCTCCGGGTCGCCGTAGCGGATGTTGTCGAGGATCGTGCCGTGGAAAAGGTACGGTTCCTGGAGCACGATCCCGATCTGGTGCCGGTAGTGGCCCGTGTCGAGCGTGCGCACATCGGTTCCGTCGATCAGGACGCGACCGCTGGCGGCGTCGTAGAAGCGGGCGATCAGGTTGGTGATCGTCGTCTTTCCGCCGCCGGACGGGCCCACCAGCCCGATCATTTCGCCGGGCTCCACCGAGAACGACACGCCCTTCACCACCTGCTTGACGCCATCGTATGCGAAGGTGACCGAGTCGAACGCGACGGCCCCGTGCACCGGCTCGAGGCGCACCGGTCTGGGCGCGTCGCGCACCTCCGGCTCCGTGTCCAGCACCTCGAAGACCCGGTGGGCCGAACTGGTCGCCCGGTTCATCACGCGGGCCATCTGGCCGATCACCTCGATGGGGTGCATGTACATCGTCATGTACAGGAGGAAGGACACGAACGTCCCGGGCGTGAGACTCCCCGGGCTTTCCGGCGTGCCGAGGAGCCGCGGCACGGCCAGCGCCCACACGGCCATGGTCATGACGTGCACGCCCAGCATCAGGACTGGCCAGAAGGCCGTCCAGGTGCGGTGGATGTGGTTGAACCCGTTCATGGCGTCGTCGTTACCGACGTCGAAGCGCCGCTTCTCGCGCCCCTCCTGGTTGAACGCCTTGACCACGCGCACGCCCGGGATCGTGTCGGACAGGATGTCCGTCAGGTTCGACCACTTCCGCCAAGCGCGCACGCACAACCGGTGGATGCGCTCACCGTGGCGGAAGATCGACCAGCACAGCAGGGGCACGGGCAGGATCATGACCACACCCAGCTGCCAGTCCAGATTGAGGAGCACGGCGCTCAGTCCGACGAGCATCACCGCCGCCAGCGACACGTCCACGATCCACCCGGCCACGAAGTCCCACACGCGGTCCGTATCCGAACTGACCCGGGTGATGAGTCCCCCGGTCCTTTTACGTGCGTAGAAGCTGAGGCTCAGGCGCTGCAGGTGCTCGTACAGCTCCGTGCGCAGATCCCTTGCCACGTACTCGCCGAGCAGGCTCATCTGCCTTAGGCGCACGTGGACGGCTCCCTCGCGCACCAGGTACATCACCGCCATCGCGGCCACCGCCGCCCACGCGGTGCGTAGCGCCTCGCCGATCGGGAGCGACCCGTCGCGCGCCGGCCGCACCACCTCGTCGATCAGGTAACCCACCAGGAAGGGCGGCACCAGGCTGACCCCGGTGATGAAGGCCGCGGCCGCGAAGCCGGCCAGCACCTGCATCCTGTAAGGTGCCAGGTACCCGAGCAGGCGCCACAGGACGGCGCGGCGCGTGCCTCCCAACCAGCGCCTGCGCTTCGCGCACGGGTCCCGCGACGCCGCGTTCGTATTCCCGGTCCGCGTCGGTGCCCTCGGTCCCGGCTTCGAGTTGCTCGACTGAGGCTTCGAGCACGAAGCGCAGGTTCTCCATCGCACGCCGCTGGCGGTGCGTGTACCTGACGCTCGCCAGCGGCCGTTCGCCCGCCGGTCCCAGCACCAGCAGAACCGTGCTGCTCAGCCCCAGCACCACGCGGACCGCCTCCACGTCGCGACGCTCGAAGGATTCGATCCTCCACGATCCGTCGCCGCGCGGGGTTGCGGTCGCCGCCTGCGTGGGGCCCACGGCGAACCACCGCTCGGTGAGCGTCATGGACTCGTCGAGGTCGGCCATGGCATACAGCTGCACCGGCTCCCCTCCCCAGCCGGCCTCGATCCGCTCGCGCAAGGCGGCGGGCATGCGCACGGGCTGGTCCGTGTACCGCTCGATGATTCGTCTGTCCTGTGTCTTGTGTGACATCTTGCTGGCTCCTCTGCCAGTTGCCGCCCCCGCATGGGGTGCAAAAGAAATCGGCCCTCCGGCGGTCGAGGCGCCGGAAGGCCGATGCGGTCCGTTTCTGCTGGGGCTACCGTCCTATGGCGCTCTCTCCCTTGTCGCGGTCGCGACCGGATCCACGTAGAAGACGCGGATCACGGACGCACTCCCCGCCCGGGACTTGGAGACGGGCGAAATACGCCGGTCCATCCAGTCCGCCGGGAGTGCTGGCGAAATCGGTCTCATTGCTTGGCGGCCTCGGCAGTGTGAAGGTTTGAGGGCGATTACGGGTGGGTTCGCGGATCGGTTTCACTGAGTCTAATCAAGGACGGTTCATCTTGCCAAGGTGTTGGGCGGTGTTCGTCGCGCGGGTCATCCTGGGGCTGATCTTTCTGATGGCCGGGATCTGGAAGGTCTTCGAACTCGGAGCCGTCGAACACGCCAGGAATCTGTTCGTGGTGGCCTACGAGGGAACCTTCCTGCCTGCCTGGTCCCTCTGGGCAACCGGCGTCCTGGTCCCCTTCGGTCATCTGCTGGCCGAGCCGCTGTACGCGTTCAACACGCACGCGATCCCGCGTACCCTGCTGCTGGTGGTCGTCCTGGTGCTGTTCGAGGAGGACCGCTGGAGCGTGGACGCGTGGTTGCAACGGAAGCGGGAAGGCGCGTGAACGCCATCACATATTCACTTGCAGAAATACACGAGCTAGGAGTGCCAGTTATGCGTACGCCTGACCCCGCCTTCCTCACCCCACCCACCGCCACCGCACTGGCCCTGGCCGTCGTCTTCACCGTTTTCGCCCCGCTCCAGGCCCAGTCCCCACCCCCCGCCATCGACGAGAACCTCCTCTCGGCCCTCGAACTGCGCGGCATCGGCCCGGCCTTCATGTCCGGGCGCATCGCGGACGTGGCCATCGATCCCACGAACCGGAGCGTCTGGTACGTGGCGACGAGCTCGTCGAACGTCTGGAAGACCGAGAACCGGGGCACCACCTGGACGCCCATCTTCGACGACCACCCCGCGTACTCCACGGGCTCGATCGCCATCGATCCCACCGACTCCAACGTCATCTGGCTCGGCACCGGCGAGAACACCAGCCAGCGCAGCGTCGGGTGGGGCGACGGCGTCTACAAGAGCCTGGACGGCGGACGCACCTGGACGAACACCGGGCTGCGGACCTCGGAACACATCGGCCAGATCCTGATTGACCCGCGCGATCCGGACGTGGTGTACGCGGCGGCGATGGGTGGCCTGTGGGCGCCCGGCGGCGAGCGCGGCCTCTTCAAGACGACCGATGGTGGCGAGTCGTGGGCGCCGGTGCTGGAGATCAGCGAGAACACAGGCATTGCGGACGTGCATTTCGACCCGCGCGACCCGGATGTGCTGTATGCGGTGGCGTTCCAGCGACGGCGGCACGTGGGGGTGCTGGTCGCGGGCGGGCCCGAGTCGGGCGTCTGGAAGAGCACCGACGGCGGAGAGACATGGCGCGACGTCACGGCCGGGCTGCCCTCTGGCGACCTGGGCCGGATCGCGCTGGCGGTGTCCCCGATCGACCCGGATGTGGTGTACGCGCTGGCGGCCGCCACCGAGGACCGCAGCGGCTTCTACAGGTCCCCCGACCGGGGCGAGACCTGGGTGCGCATGTCCGACTACATCGTGGTCGATCCGCAGTACTACGGCGAGCTGTACCCCGATCCGCATCGGATGGACCGGGTGTACGCCGTGGACGTGATCATCCACGTCACCAACGACGGCGGGCGCACCTTCGAGCAGGTCAACACGCGCTTCAAGCACGTCGACAACCACGAGATCGTCTTCGACCCGGACGACCCCGACTACATGCTGGTCGGCAGCGACGGCGGTCTGTACGAGACCTTCGACGGCACCCGCACCTGGCGCTACGTCTCGGGCAACATGCCCCTGATGCAGTTCTACCGCGTCGGCATCGACAACAAGGCGCCCTTCTACACGGTCTACGGCGGCACGCAGGACAACTCCTCCGTGGGCGGACCGGCGCGCACCGACAACATCCACGGGATCCGCAACAGCGACTGGTTCATCACGCACGGAGGCGACGGCTTTCAGGCGCGCGTGGACCCCGACGACCCCAACATCGTCTACACCCAGTCCCAGTATGCCGGGATCGTCCGCTACGACCGGGCGAGCGGCGAGGAGCTCGACATCCAGCCGCAGCCCGAGGCGGGTGAGGGGGCACTGCGCTGGCACTGGGACTCGCCGCTGATCATCAGCCCGCACGACTCGCGGCGGGTGTACTTCGCGGCCCAGAAGCTCTTCCGTTCCGACGACCGGGCCGAGACGTGGACGGCGGTGAGCGGCGATCTGAGCCGGGGGCTCGACCGCAACCAGCGCCCGGTGATGGGCCGGATCTGGCCGCCCGAAGCCGTGTGGAAGAACGTCTTCACGTCGCCGTACGGGACCATCGTGGCGCTCGACGAGTCGCCTCTGGTCGAGGGGCTGCTGTATGTGGGGACGGATGACGGACTCTTGCAGATCAGCGAGGACGGCGGTGGCGCTTGGCGTCGGGAAGAGGTCTTTCCCGGCGTGCCGGAGATGGCGTACGTGGCCGACGTGGTGGCGTCGCGGCACATGGGCGACCGGGTCTACGCCGTCTTCAACAACCACAAGGAGGGCGACTTCGCGCCGTACGTGGCGCGCAGCGACGACCGGGGCGTGAGCTGGACGAACATCACCGGCGACGTGCCCGATGGGCAGTCGAGCTGGACGCTCATGGAGGACCACGTCGACCCGGACCTGCTCTTCCTGGGCACCGAGTTCGGGCTCTTCGCGACTTTCGACGGGGGCGGGTCATGGGTGCGCCTGCGGGGCGGCCTGCCGACGATCGCGGTGCGCGACCTCGAGATCCAGCGCCGCGAGGACGACCTGGTGCTGGCCACGTTCGGGCGCGGGTTCTACATCCTGGACGACTACTCGCCGCTGCGGGAGATGGACGAGGCCGTGGCGGGGGCGGCGCACCTCTTCCCCGTGAAGGACCCCTGGGCGTACATCCCGGCGCGGCCGCTGGGCGGGGCGGAGAAGGGGACCTTTGGCGATGCCTTCTTCACCGCGCCCAACCCCCCCTTCGGTGCCGTCGTCACCTACCATCTGCAGCGCGGCTACGAGTCGCTCAAGGAGCGGCGACAGCGGCTGGAGCGCGAGGCCCTGGCGCGGGGAGAGGACATCGCGTACCCCGACCAGACCACGCTGACCGACGAGGACATGGAGCGGCCCCCGGAGGTGTTCGTGGTCGTGTCCGACGCGGCCGGCGACGTGGTGCGGCGCGTCCCCGGCCCAAGAACGGCGGGGCTGCACCGCATCGCGTGGGATCTTCGCTATGCGTCGCTGCAGCCGCCGTCGCCGGAGGGCGGCGAGGCCGACGGTCCCATGGCGGCGCCCGGCGAGTACTCGGCGCGGGTGGTGCTGGTGACCGGCGACGGCCACGCGGATCTCACGGCACCGCAGTCCTTCCAGGTCAAGCCGCTCGGCACGGCCACCCTCGCCGCCGCCGACCGGGACGCCCTGCTGGCCTTCCAGCGCGAGGTCGCCGCCTTGCAGCGGGCCGCCATCGCCACCGACCGCGCCGCGCGGGCCACCTCGGAGCGGCTGGAACTACTGCGCCGAGCCGTGCGCGCCACCCCCGGGCTGGACGCGGAGCCCCACGAGACGCGGATCACGGCCTTCGAGCGGCGGCTCTTCGAGATCGGGCGGATCCTTTCCCGCGACCGCACCGCGCTCGACCGCGCCGAGTTCGCGCCGCCATCCGTCATGCAGCGCATCTCGCGCATCGTCGGCGCGCAGTTCCGGGCGAGCTCCGCGCCCACGACCACGCAGCGCGACAGCTACGCAGTGGCGTCCGCGCAGCTGGCCGAGACGTCGGAGGCGCTGCGGGCGCTGGTCGAGGGCGACCTGGCCACGCTGGAGGCGGAGCTGGAGGCCGCGGGCGTGCCCTGGACGCCGGGACGACCGATCCCGAGATGGCCGCGATGAGCCGCTTGACCGCAGTGGGAAGCCAGACCGCGCTGAGCCACCTGACACTCGCGGTCGTGCTGCTGACGAGCCCCCACCCGGCGTGGGCCCAGATGGACACCCTCGACCTGTCTCGCGAGCCCATTGCGACGGTGATCCCGGCGGAATACGACGGAGGTTTCTTCGCACGGATCGGTGGTGTCGTGGTCGATGACCTCGGCGTCTGGGTTTCGGATCCGGGGCACAACCACGTGTTGAGGTTCGACGCTGCCGGCCGTCTGCTGACCGAATTCGGCAGGGAAGGAAACGGGCCTGGAGAGTTCCTGAGTCCGGGGATCGTCAGAATTGACTCCATTCTCACCGTTGGCGACTTCCGGCAGGGCAGGTACGTCCGTTTCTCTTTGGACGGTCGCCACCTGGAGACGGTGCAGGCACAACGCTTCGCCGACCCGGGTGGAGGGGAGAAGTCACTCATGGGCGCTGTACCGCTGAAGGGTGGCTTCACGGTCGGCATGATTCCAGCAAACTACCGGATCTCCTTCTCACGAGACGTCGTTTACGATTCGCGCAACCATGTTGTTCTCGTCTCGCCGGGAGGGGAGTCTGCCGACACGCTCCTCTCCTTCCGCTGGGGATCTGCGGGTTGGACGACAACCGTGGCGGGAGCCATCCAATCCACCCACTTCGGCGCAGCCGGAGCCTGGGGTGTGCTCGGAGACTCTGCCGTGGTTCTCGCTGACGGTGTCGCCGGCACCCTCACGATCGTGTCCCCGGAAACGGGGCTGGTCCGAGGCGAAACCATCGATTTGGGATTCGCAGGGCGACCGGTGACGGAATCGGACCTGGACGACCTGGAGGAGGATATCCGGGCACGCTTCGATGAAGATCTCCCACGAGAGATGGAAATCGACGCACCCGGATACTGGTCCGTCGCAACATACGTCATCCCTGCCAGCGATCACGTATTCTGGCTGCGCCAGGGCGTCGACGACGCGCGACAGCACTGGGTTATCGTCGATGTCGAGACAATGGGGACATGGGCGGTGGTCCTCCCGGAACGATTCCGGTTGACCTCCATCCACGGTGACCTCATCTACGGCGTCACCAGGGATGAACTGGATGTCCCCAGCGTGGGCGCGATGGTGAGCCCGCTCAGCGCTGGCATCATCCCCAAGCCGACATGAGCGGGGCACATCTTCCGCTTGCGGCCGCAGCCGCGATCCTGCTGACAGCCGCCACGTGTGACACGGCTTCCGCGCCTATACACACCATACACACCGACTCGGCCGGGATACCGATGGCCACGGCCGTCACGCCGCTGTGGGCCCCCGGCGAAGGCTGGACGGTCGAACCGGAGCCGGTCGTCGAGATCGGCACGGTGGAAGGTGCCCCCGAGTATCAGTTCAGCGAAGTCGTGGCAGCCGTGCGCCTGAGCACCGGCGACATCGTGATCGCCGACCGGGGCGCTTCGGAACTGCGGAGCTATGATGCAGCGGGCAATTTCCAGTGGAGTGCGGGCAGGTTCGGGGAAGGGCCCAGCGAATTCGAGAGCCTTGATTTCGTTGGTACGACGATCGGCGACACACTGGTGACCTACGATGCCAGTCTGATGCGCGCCCAGCTGTTCGATCCGGCGGGCGAGCTGGCGCGCACGTTCCGGGTGGCGATCACGGGGGACAATGCCGGGGCCGAGACGGCGGTGGCCGACAAGGCGGTGGCCATCGTGGACGGTCGCCTCGTTGTGCGGTTCATAGAATACGACGACGAGATGCCGACCGGGATCGTTCGGTGGCCCTCGGAGCGGCTGGCGGCGCTGGACCTCGGGGACGGGACCGTGAGGTCGCTGATGGTTCTGCCCGGGCACGAGGCACATGTGCGGATCGATGGGGACCGCTGGTCGCACAGCTGGTACGTGTTCTTCAAGGGGCCGGAGTACGGCGCTGCGGCGGGGCGTCTCGCGGTAATCGACACAGAGGCCTGGTCGGTGCGTCTGGTCTCCCCTCGCGACGGCACGACCTCGGCGCTCTTCCGGCGCGATGTGGCACCCCGCGAAGCGACTGCCGCCCTTGTCGACCTCCATTTGGACGGCCTCGTCCAGATTGCCTTCCCGAATCCGGACGCTGCCGCGCCTGCGGACATCGAGGGGTTCCGGCGCATGTGGCGCGACCGGCCCAGGGCGCCCACGCTCCCCGTGCTGCGCTCCATCCACGTCGACGCGACCGGGCATCTGTGGCTGCAGCCCTACTACGTGGCCGGTGCCGACCCGCCCCCCTTCGAGATCCACGCCCCCGACGGCACCTGGCTCGGCGGCGTCGCGGTTCCACCCGGGCTGCAGCGCGCCTACGTCCAGTACCAGGCGCCGTACATGGAGATCGGCGACGACTACGTGCTGGGCGTCTGGACCGACGATCTGGATGTGCAGTACGTGCGGATGTACCGGATCAACAAGTAGTGGCCGATGCCCAACCAGCGACGTGCACACCCGGCGTTCCTCGCACTGACAGGTCTGGTCGCCGCTGGCGCTTGCGACACCGCTTCCGCACCAATACACACCATACACACCGACTCGGCCGGGATACCGATAGCCGTCACGCCGCTGTGGGCCCCCGGCGATGGCTGGACGGTCGAAGCGGAGCCGCTCGTCGAGATCGGCACGGTGGACGGCGCCCCCGAGTATCAGTTCAGCGAAGTCGTGGCGGCCGTGCGCCTGGGCACCGGCGACATCGTGGTCGCGGACCGCGGCGCATCGGAGCTGCGGGGCTACGACGCCGCAGGCAACTTCCTGTGGCGTGCCGGAAGGTTCGGAGAGGGGCCCGGCGAGTTCGAGAGCCTCGACTTCCTTGGCACCACGGTGGGCGATTCACTGGTGACCTACGACGAGCGGCTGCTGCGTGCACAGCTCTTCGATTCCGATGGCGGATTGGCCCGGTCGATCAGGACGGTTCTCCCGCGCGGTGATGCGGCGTCCGGTGGCTCGGCTCCCGACAAGGCGATCGGAATCGCGAAAAACAACCTGATCATCCGTTTCGTCGAGTTGGCCGAGGGGACCGATCAGGGGATCGTGCGCTGGCTCGACGAGCGCGTGGTTGCCTTCGATCTGGCAGATGGAAGCGCGAGCGTTCTGACGGTCGTTCCCGGCGAAGAGGTTGAGAGGCTGTCGGACCTGTCCACGGTCTTGTTGACGTTTGGAAACATGCCCGAGTACGGAGCGGCGGCAGACCGGGTGGCCGTCATCGATACCAAGGCGTTCTCAGTACAGGTGCTTTCCCCCGTCGGTGGAATGGTCGAACGCATCGTCCGGCGCGACTTGGCGCCGCAGGAAGCGACGGATGCCGTCTTCGAAGTGCACCTGACGGGGATTCTCGAAATGGTCAGTGGCGTGCCAGCGGAAGAAGCCAGCCGGATTCAGCAAATGTGGCGCGACCGTCGCAGGGTGCCCGTCCTCCCCGTCCTCCGCTCCATCCACGTCGACGCGACCGGGCATCTGTGGCTGCAGCCATACTACGTTGCCGGCGCCGACCCGCCTCCGTTCGAGATCCACGCCCCCGACGGCGCGTGGCTCGGCAGCGTCTCGGTCCCACCCGGGCTGCAGCGCGCGTTCATCCAGTACCAGGCGCCGTACATGGAGATCGGCGACGACTACGTGCTGGGCGTCTGGACCGACGATCTGGATGTGCAGTACGTGCGGATGTACCGGATCAACAAGTAGCCGGACTCACCCCGTCTCCGCTTGGTCCAGTCGTATCAGCTGGCTGCGGATTCCCCAGTCGCGGCCATTGCGGATCAGGACCGTCATGTGAATGCCCGTCAGCGTGCGCGAACCTCTCTGATCGAGCAGCTGAAAGGTGAGCAGGCCCGACACCAGCCCCATGCGGCCACTGGCGTCGAAGTCGGTGAACGACGCCTGCACCTCTCCCGATTGGAGCAGCGACTCCAGCTTTTCGTGGATGGCTTCCCGCCCGCGCACGGGATCGTCCTGGTTGAAGATGAAGGTCGTCCTCGGTGTAGAGTTCGAGCAGGGTTTCGATATCGTCCGCGGCCCAGGCGCCTCGCCACTTGCCCAGCAGGGCATTGGTGTGGAGCATGACGTCGGCGTAGTACTCCGCCCGATTTGCGGCGGCGGACATCCCGTCGCTCCCCGGTGCCCCGGGGAAGCGTCGCGCCCGCTGCCCCTGCGTCACATCCGCAAGGGCAAGGAACACGCACAAGGCGGCAACCGCCGACAATGTGGATCTGATCACTGGCCTAGGTCCGTCCGTCAACCCGCTCCCGACCCCGGTCGAAACCGCAGGGGTCGTCCTTGCTTCAAGATAGTCCGTCAACGGGGTTGCGCGAATATTTAGGCTTGCCTAAACTTTTAGGCATGACAGATCCCGCAATCGCCCTCCTCGTCTTCTTCGGACTGACCGCCTTGGGAGCCATCGTGCTCTGGCCCGAAAGCGGCGTCGCGCCACGGCTGCGGCGGATAGCCCGTCTCACCGAGCGGGTTCGGCTCGAGGATGTGCTGAAGCAGCTCTACAAGCTCGAGTACGACAGGCTCCCCGCCACGGCCGAGAGCGTGGCGGGCGGCGTCCAGATCTCGCGAACCCAGGCCATTCGGCTCCTGCAGCTCCTCGAAGAGAAGGAACTGGCGACCGCCGCCGGCGCGCGCTTCGGGCTCACGGAGTCCGGCAGGGCCCAGGCGCTGCACATCGTTCGCGCGCATCGCATTTGGGAACGCTTCCTCGCCGACCGCACTGGCACGCGCCCCGAGGACTGGCACGGGCAGGCCGAGACACGCGAACACCTGCTCTCGGTCGCCGAGACCGAGGATCTCGCTGCGGCGCTCGGTCACCCGGTCTACGATCCCCACGGCGACCCGATCCCGACCGCCGAGGGCGAGATGCCCGCCCGCGCCGGGGTGCCGCTTTCGGCTCTCGAGCCCGGCGAGCGGGGCTTGATCACGCACCTCGAAGACGAGCCCGAGGAGATCTACGGCGAACTCGTCGCCCTGCAGCTTGGGCTGATGACGCCGGTGGAGCGGCTCGAAGGCGAGGCGGGGAGGGTGCGCTTCCGATCGGGCGACGCGACCCACGACGTATCGAGTTCGGTG
Organism: Longimicrobiales bacterium; assembly: GCA_963662845.2. GTDB lineage: Bacteria > Gemmatimonadota > Gemmatimonadetes > Longimicrobiales > Gaopeijiaceae > Bin94. The sequence goes on from CAXXCM010000001.1 coordinate 509,099, forward strand.
GCGCGCAACGTGACGGTCGAGGTTTCGGACGAGGTGCAGGACGCGCGCTGGTCGCGCACGCTGGCGGACCTGGAGCCGGGTGACTCCGCCACGGTGGCCGCGATCTCGCCGCTCTGCCGCGGGCCGGCGCGCCGCCGCCTCCTCGACCTCGGCGTGGTGCCGGGCACGGTCGTCCACGCGCGGATGCGCAGCGCGGGCGGCGATCCGGTCGCCTACGACATCCGGGGTGCGCTGATCGCACTGCGGCGCGAGCAGGCCGCCCACATACGGGTGGTGAACGGCGATCCGGTCGAGGCGAGGGCATCGTGAGGGCGGGCGAGAGGGCCCAGGAGGGCGTCGCCGGGACGCATCAGCACGCGGCGCGCGCTCCGCAGCGCGCCCGCAATCTCGTTCGCCTCGGCCTGAGCCCGCACCGCTGGGACCACCTGATCGCCCTGGCCGGGAACCCCAACGTGGGGAAGACGACCGTCTTCAACGCGCTGACCGGGCTGCGTCAGCACACCGGGAACTGGCCGGGCAAGACCGTCGCGCGCGCCGAGGGCGCGTTCCTGCACGACGGGCGCAGGGTGAAGGTGGTGGATCTGCCCGGCACCTATTCGCTGCAGGCCGGCAGCGCCGACGAGGAGGTGGCGCGCGACTTTATCCTGTTCGGGCAGCCGGACGTGACGGTTGTGGTCGTGGACGCGTCGCGTCTGGAGCGCAACCTCAACCTCGTGCTGCAGATCCTGGAGATCACCGACCGCGTGGTGGTCTGCCTCAACCTGGTGGACGAGGCGCACCGGCACGGGGTCTCGGTCGACGCGAAGCGCCTGGAGCGAGAGCTCGGCGTACCCGTCGTACCGGCGGTGGCGCGGCAGGGTGAGGGCATCGAGGCGCTGCTCAAGGCGGCCTCCGAAGTGGCCACGGGGGCGCGCCGAAACCGTCCCCACCGCATCCGCTCGCACCCGGCGGCGGTCGAGGACGCCATCGACGCGATCGAGCCGCTCGTGGCCGAGACCTTCCCAGAACTGCCCAACGCGCGCTGGGTGGCCCTGCGGCTCCTCAACGCGGACGAGAGCGTGGCCGAGGCGGTGCGTTCGGGCGAGATCGGGCAACTCGGCGCGGACGGGGACGCGCCGAGCCCCGCTCACGCCGCAAACGGGGCCGAGGCGCGCGAAGCGATCCTCCGGACGGCCACCGGTCAGCGCTGGACGTTGCGTCCCGGCTTCCACGACGCGCTGGCCGAGAACATCTACCGCGAGGCGGCGCGAATCGCCGAAGCCAGCGTCCACAAGAACCCCAAGAGGGCGGGAGCGCCGTTCGACCGCACCCTCGACCGATGGCTGACCAGCCAGGTCTTCGGCTTCCCCCTCATGCTGGCGATCCTGGCCGTCGTCTTCTGGCTCACCATCGCCGGCGCCAACGTCCCGTCGGGAATGCTCGCCACCCTCCTCCTCGACCGCTTCCACCCCGTCCTGCTGGACTTCGGCGCCTGGGCCGGAATGCCCTGGTGGCTCAGCGGCTTCCTCTTCGACGGGGTCTATCTCGGCACGGCCTGGGTGGTGAGCGTGATGCTGCCCCCCATGGCCATCTTCTTCCCCCTCTTCACGCTGCTCGAGGACTTCGGCTACCTGCCGCGGGTCGCCTTCAACCTCGACTCGCTCTTCCGGCGGGCGGGCGCGCACGGCAAGCAGGCGCTGACCATGAGCATGGGCTTCGGGTGCAACGCGGCCGGCGTGGTCGCCACACGGGTGATCGACAGCCCCCGGGAGCGACTCATCGCGGTCATCACCAACAACTTCTCGCTGTGCAACGGGCGCTGGCCGACCCAGATCCTGATCGCCACCATCTTCATCGGCGCGCTGGTCCCGCCGCATCTGGCCGGAGTGGTCGCGGCGGGCGCGGTCGTCGCCATCGCCCTCCTCGGCATCTTCTTCATGTTCCTCACGTCGTGGGGGCTCTCGAACACGGTCCTAAAGGGCGAGGCCACGACCTTTTCGCTGGAGCTCCCCCCCTACCGACCCCCGCGCATCCTGCAGACCCTCTACACCTCGGTCATCGACCGCACGCTGATCATCCTCTGGCGGGCGGTGCTCTTCGCCGTGCCCGCGGGCGCCGTCATCTGGCTGATCTCGAACATCTCGTTCGGCGGCGCGTCGATCGCCCAGCACGGGATCGACCTCCTGAACCCGTTCGGCCTGCTCCTCGGTCTCAACGGTGTGATCCTGCTCGCGTACGTCATCGCGATCCCCGCCAACGAAATCGTGATCCCCACAGTGCTCATGCTCACCGTGCTCACCCTGGGCAACCCCGAACTGGGCGCCGGCACCGGCGTCATGTTCGAGACCGACTCGGTGGGCGAGATGGAAGGTCTGCTGCGCGCCGGCGGATGGACGCTGCTGACGGGCGTCAACCTCATGCTCTTCAGCCTGCTCCACAATCCGTGCTCCACGACGATCTACACCATCTACAAGGAGACGAAGAGCGGTCGCTGGACCACGCTGTCGGCGCTGTTGCCGCTCGCGATGGGGTTTGTGGTCTGTTTTCTAGTGGCGCAGATCTGGAGGCTGGCGGCGGGGACGTAGCCGACCGGCCGGCCGCCTACCCGGCTGCGCCTGCGATGGTCAGCATCTCCTCGACGGTGCAGAGCTTCACCCGTGGCCGCCCCTCGGCGCTGCCGAGCCCGGTCTCGTGCGCGTCGAGACGGCGCCAGCCGGCCTCGTCGATCCAGCGCGCGCCACGTTGCCGCAGCAGATCGGCCAGGTCGCCCGCGCCGTCGCCGTCCTTGCCCGGCTGGTCGCCATGCGCCTTACCCTCGCCGTCGGCACCACCCCCACCATCCCCCCGCCCCGCGAAGATCCCGGCCTCCCGGTCCTCGCGCATCAGGGCCACCGTGGCCGCCGCGTCGGCCTTGTTCGTCCCGATCACCCCCGACGGCCCCCGCTTCGCCCATCCCACCACGTACTCGCCCGGCACGACCTCGCCGCCGCCCGCTGCCGCGACCACCCGGCCCCCCTCGTTCGGCACGATCCCGCGCCGCTCGTCGAAGGGCACGCCCGCGATCGGGGCGCCCCGGTAGCCCACCGAGCGGATCACCATGCCACACGGCACGACCTCGGTCTCGCCGGTGCCCACGGCGCGCATGTAGCCGTCCTCCTGCTCGACCAGGCGGTTCCTCTCGATTCGCACGCCCGCGACCCTCCCGCCCTCGCCCACCACCTCCAGCGGCGAGACCAGGAACCGGAACCGCACCACGCGATCCCCGTCGTCCGGCTCGGCCCCGGCGTAGCCGCGCAGCGTGTTCATGTTGCGGGTTCTCACCGCATTGCCCTCCAGCGAGGCCGCGCTGGCGGGGTCGAGCTCGAGCTGCTCGGCGTCCACCTCCGCGCACACCCCCTCGAGCCGCCCGAACTCGCGCAGCTCGGGGTTCGTGAACGAGGCCTGGGCCGGCCCGCGGCGGCCCAGCAGCGTGACCCGCCTCACGCGGCTGCCGCGCAGCGCGGCGAGCGCGTGGTCCGCGATGTCGGTCTTGGCCAGACGGTCGCGCGAGAGCACCAGGATCCGCGCCACGTCGATGGCGACGTTGCCGTTCCCGACGACGACCACGTCCTCGCAGCCCAGGTCGAACTCGGCGTCGCGGTAGTCGGGATGGCCGTTGTACCAGGCCACGAATCGGAACGCGGCGTGGCTGCCCTCCAGGTCCTCGCCCGCGATGCCGAGTCGCCTGTCGCTCTGTGCGCCCACCGCGTAGACGACCTGGTCGTAGCGGTCGCGGAGATCCTCGACGGTCAGGTCACTGCCCAGCGTGACGTTGCCGAAGTAGCGCACCTCGTCCCGGGCGAGGATCCTGTCGTACACGCGCGCCACCGACTTGATGGCCTGGTGGTCGGGGGCGACGCCGTCGCGCACGAGGCCGTACGGAGGGGGGAGCCGGTTCACGATGTCGATCGCGACGGGATCGCCGGCCTTGAGCAGCGCCTCCGCCGCGTAGAATCCGGCCGGGCCCGCACCTATGATCGCGACGCGCGCGCGACGTGGCGTCATCGTGCTCCGCACCCCTTTCGCTCAGCCGCTGACGGGGCGCGCGGGGCACCGTTGACCTTGCTGTTGCTCACCGGCGAGATTCCAGAGTGTCGAGGTGAATGAAGGAGCGAAACGAACCGAAAAGGGAAACCAAAGATAATGATCAAGATAGAGAGTCGCCCGCTGGCCACTGGCCTGTGCTGGATGCTGTTCGCGGGCCTCGTGGCGGGGTGCGGGGGCGGCGATGCCGGCGGCGAGGCGCAGGGCACCGGGGCAACGGGATCCGAGGCGACGACCGAGGCTGCGGTGGAGGCGCCCGCCCCGGCGGAGCTGTCGATCGATCCCGCCCTCCTCCCCGAGGGCGTCACGGTCGACATGGTGCGAGAGGGCAGGGAGCTGTTCGTCGGTGGCGGGATCTGCTTCACATGCCACACGGTGGAGGGCACCGGGGGTCCGCTTGCCCCCGATCTGACAGACGACGCCTGGCTAAACGTCGACGGCGAATACGCGTCAATCGTCGAGCTGGTGAAGACCGGGGTCCCCCAGCCCCTGGAGCACCCGGGGGCGATGCTGCCCAGGGCGGGACTGCCCCTGACCGACGAGCAGGTGGAGGCCGTGGCCGCCTACGCCTACATGCTGAGCCGGATGTAGGCGCTCAGAAGAGGTCGCCCTGCACGCCGCCCTCGCGACGAAACGAGGCTGTCGAGAGCGGTGGCGGCCGCCGGTCGAGTCCGGCCTTTCCGAGGGCGGCCCGAAACAGTCCACGGATCTGGTTCGCGTACTCGCCCCGGCCCCGGAAGCGGCTGTGAAACGCCGGATCGTCAAGTCTGCCGTCGCGCATGTCCCGGATTCGCGCCACAACCTTGTCCCTCCTGTCCGGGAAGTGCGTCTCCAGCCAGCGGACGAAATGGTCGGCCACTCCCATGGGCAGCCTCAGCAGCAGGAAGGAGGCGTAGCGGGCACCCGCCTGTGCCGCCGCCTCCACGATGGCCGGGATCTCCTCGTCGGTCAGCGCAGGGATCACCGGGGCGACGAAGACCCCGACCGGCACGCCGGCCTCTGCGAGGCGTCGGATTGCGTCCAGACGCCTCGCCGGAACCGAGGTGCGCGGTTCCATGATCCGCTGCAGCTCGTTGCGCAGGGTGGTGACCGACACCGTGACGTTGACGCAGTCGTGTTCGGCGAGGTCCGCCAGGAGGTCCGCGTCCCGAGTGACCAGGTGGTTCTTGGTGACGATCGTCACGGGGTTCCGGAAGTCGCGCAGCGCCTCCAGACAGCCCCGCGTCAGCCGCAGTCTGCGCTCGATGGGCTGAAACGCGTCGGTCACGCCCGAGATGCCCAGCACCTGGGGCTTCCACGACGGGCGCGCGAGGGCTGCCCTCAGCAGTTCCGGCGCCCTGCGCTTGACCAGGATCCTCCGCTCGAAGTCGAGCCCCGACGAGAATCCCAGGTATTCGTGCGTCGGCCTGGCGTAGCAGTAGACGCAGCCGTGCTCGCACCCTCGGTACGGGTTCACCGAGGCGGCGAAGCCGATGTCCGGGCTCTGGTTGCGCGCGACGATCGTGCGTGTGGCGTCGTCGATGAACTCGGTGCGGGGTCTTTCCCGAGCGTTGTGCCCGGGTTCCATTTCCAGGTGCACCGTTTCGAACCGGTTGGGCGGGTCGTAGCCTACCCCACGGCCCTTGACGGCCGGATCGGCTCCGGGGTCCGGTCGGCGCGGCGGCCGTCGCCTGACTGGGAGATCACGCATCCACTAACTTCGGTATATATTCGGTAACGCGCAAGAGGACGGCCCCTGGATGACCATCGAACAGCTCGAAAAGCGGCTCAACGCGCTCTCTGACCGAACGCTCCGCTACCACTACATCATCCAGCTGGGCAAGCGCCTGCCCCCCATGGATCCCTCGCTCAAGACCGAGCGGACGCAGGTGCGCGGCTGCATGAGTCCGGCCTGGCTGGACGGCTGGCTGGAGGAGGGAGAGCCGCCCAGGCTGCGGTTCGTGGGCGACTCGGAGTCGATCATCGTGAAGGGGCTGTTCGCGATTCTGGCCGAAGTCTACGACGGCCAGCCCCCGGAGGCCGCGCTGGCGGTGGATCTGTCCGACATCTTCGACCGGCTTAAACTGGGCGAGGCGCTCAGCCCGAACCGTCGGAACGGGTTCTACTCGATGGTCGAGAAGATTCGTCGCGTGGCGCTGTCGCTGGCGTGACGCGATGGTCCTGTCGCGATCGCCCCGCGCAGCCGGCTAGACCGCTTCGATCTCGTAGCCCACGCGCCAGTTGGACATGCTCTCGGGATCGTCCGAGCCCTCGTCGCCGGGCTGGATGACGCTGACATGGTCCTGGATCGGCCCGGTGAACGTGCGGGAGTAGAACTCCAGCTGGTCGTTCGCGCTGAACTGGTCCAGCTCCTCTCCCCTGAGCTCGATCGCCAGATGGTCGACGACCTCGCCCTCGAAGAGAACCTTGTCGAGGTTGTTCAGCCGGTTCCAGCGGGGATGGTCCGAGATCGGGTAGTGTCCCTTGCGAGGCAGCCGGGTCTCCTGGACCTGGCCACCGTTGTCCGTCCAGACCTTGGCCCAGAAGACGAACTCCCCCTTATCCTTGAAAAACGGCTCCAGGTCGTCGAGGATCTGCAACCAGCGCAGCGTGACCCTGATCCGTGTTCCGTCCTGTCCGCTCATTCACTCAGCTCCTTGGTGGCTTGTCCTCCGGATATGGCCCCGGAAACGGCTGGCCGCAAGGTATTGCCATCCCGGTTGCCTGTCCAGAGCGTGAACCCGCTTGAACCCCGCCTCGCAGCGCGATCCCCCTCTGCGGCTACAGACTTTCAATGTGCGCCTCGCACTCTTCCACCCCCTCCGCGACGCCGGCGTCGCGGTAGAGACGAGCCGCCCTGCGCCACAGAACCTTGGCCTCGGCCGTGTCGCCGCACTCCTCCCTGAGCATGGCCAGGGGGCGGAGCGCGTTGGCGTGATCGAGCGGAGAGGCGTCCGCGGCCGCACCGTAGAGGTCGAGCGCCTCGCTGTACCACCGTGCGGCCTCGTCGGTGCGACCCTGTCGGTGGTGGACCTGGCCCAGGTGCCTGGCGGCGTGCGCCACCCGCAGCGGATCGTCGGTCTCCCTGGCGGCCGCGACCGCCTGCTCGAAGCGGGCCAGCGCCTCGTCGGTTCGGCCCGCGTCGAGCGCGACGTGCCCCAGCTTGCCCAGCGCGACGGAAAGCTGCCGTTGCGAGCCGGTCCGCCTGCAGATCTCGCACGCTCGCAGCAGGTCGCCCTCGACCCTGCGCCGCGATCCTGGCCGTCACGCAGTGTCGGAACCGGGGCGACCGCAACGCCTCGCGGCGGGTTCGCCACGCCCTCTCGACGAGCGCCGCCGCCTGCTCCTCCCATCCCGCGACCGCCTCGAAGCGCGTCAGCATCGCGCGCCGCAGCTCCACGGCCAATTCCTTGCGGTCGCCCGACCGCACGGGTGTGTCGCCGAAGCGCACCGTGCAGTTCGCCCTCCCCATCGCGAACAGTCCCAGCAGGTGTCGCAAGAAGCTGACGTCGCTCCCCCAGGCGACCGAGTAGCGTGCCGGCGGCGCGTCGAGCGGGGCCGTGTACGACACGGTGAGCCAGTGCACCGGCGCTTCCATAGCCGCTGCGTCGGCCAGCAGCGCCGGCTTGAACGGGAGTATGGCCTCGCCCCCGGTGCTCGTGGCTTCGGGGAAGACGAGCACGCGGTCCCCCCGGGCCAGCGCCTCGCGCATCTCGCGCCGCACCCGCAGCACGTCGCGCTTCGTGGCGCGGTCGACGAAGATCGTGCCTCCCACCTTGGCCACGAAGCCCCAGAACGGCCAGCGCCTCAGCTCGGCCTTCGCCACGAACACCATCGGCACCACCGAACCCAACACCGGGATGTCCAGATAGCCCAGATGATTGGAGACCACCAGAATCCCTTCGGGCGGGGCCTTCCCCTCCACCGACAGGCGCACGCCGATGACGCGCAACATGCCGAGTCCCCAGGCTCGCAGCGCTCGCCTCCGCGCCTTGGCTCTCCGCACCACGCCCGACCGAGGCCGCAGATACGTCGGCAGCCAGGCACAGAACAGCCCGGCGACCATCAGGACGGTCCACCCCAGCACCGCCAGCAGCTTGGCGCCGACCTTGGGCCAGTCTCGCTTTCGCACCGGACTACACGCGGCCCCATTCGGCGATGAACGTCTCCGGCTCCACTCCCAGCCCGTCGGCCACGCGTGTGATGTAGTTGAAGAAGCCGATAACCTGCGTGGCGTCGTGGATCGCCCGGTCGTCGAAGTCCTCGCCCCGCAGCGCCTCCAGGTCTTGCCGCGACATCGGCGCGGCCATGCGCGTCAGCTTCACCGCATACCGGCACAGCGCCCTGTCGGAACGCGACAGCGGGGCCTTCGTCCAGTCCGCGACGATCTGGTGGACGAGAGTGTCGCCCTCCTCTTTCCCCACCCCCTCCTTCTCGACCTCGGCACGGAGGTCATGCGCGTGCGCCTGCGTTCAGTAGAAGCAATCGAGCTCGGCCGAGACGACCGTCGCGAGAAGCTCCCTTTGGACGCGCGACAGCGGCGACGGCCCGAACATGATCGCGGCGTAGTGACCCATCGCGGCCTTGAGCACGGGTGCGTTGACGCTCATCACCTGGACGATGTTCCACACCCGGCCCGACCTCTCGACCGCAGCGTCCAGCTCGCGCCTGAGCAGGCCCGTTGCAACCTCTCTGGGTATTTCGGCGATCCAAGACATCGGCGGCTACCGTCGCTGGGTGAAGGTGGGCTTGGCGAAACATCGCTGTGCCACGCCCGTACTCAGGAACATTGCTAAAGGTACTTCGAAGGTCTGCAACAGGGAGAACGAGAATGTCCGATCCGTACACCGAAGCCACTCGTCGTGAGCGGAAGCGAATCCCCACCTTTGCGAAGGTCATCCTGGTCGCGGGCGGCCTCTTTGCCGCCGCGTTCGTCACTCTCGCGGTCGTGGGACTGCTCTACGCGCGCAAGATGGCGGACGACTGGATGGCGCATTCCGACGAAGCCTTCGCGGATGTAGAGATCGACGCTGGTGCCGCCGAGGCCCTCGCCGACGTCTTCGAGGGAACCGCGCTGACGCTTCGGGGCGAGGTGATCCGGATCGAGGGGGCCACGGACGAGTCCGGCGGCTGGCTCACGGTCCGAGGCCGCGATGGGAACACGATTGTGGAGCTGCGTGGCCGTGGAGAGGGCGGCTCGCTGAGGATTGGCGGGAAGAGCATGAAGACGTGGGTCGACCTCGGCGACGAGGCCGGAAGAATCCCATCGTGGGTTCCCCTCTTCCCCGATGCGCGGGTCCAGCGACATCTGTTCTCGGGCGATTCCAGGAAGGGCTCCTTCGGGGGCGTCTTGCTTGTCGCGGACGCGGAGGCCAGGAGCGTCTACGACTGGTACGCCGAGAACCTGTCCCGGGCTGGCCTGGAGCCGGCGAAGGCGCGCATGCACTGGGACGCGCGCAAGAAGCGGGGGCGGATCATGGCGCGCAGCGACAACCTCGATCGGAACCGGCAGCTGCACGTCATTGTCTCGGAGAACGAGGACCGCGAAACCTCGCTGATGCTCATTCACGGGGTGGAGCGCTGACCCAGCGGGCGTCATTCCCTCCGGCCAGCGCGCGTCCACAGCAGCAGCGCGCCGTTGGCGGCGCGGGCGCCGTAGCGCGCCAGGGACTCGACAGGAGGCAGGATCTCGACGCCCTCCAGATCGGACGGCGTGACTGCGGCCAGGACCATCCCCGGATCGGAGACCGGGAAGTCGTCGATGTAGACGGCCATCATGGCGCAGGCACCGGCCCGCGCGGCGATGTCGTCTTCGGTCGCGAATCCCAGCTCGTCCGAAGCGGTGGCGAGCCGGCTCGCGGTCTTCTGCATCACCGAGCGGTTGCGCCCCAGCTCTACGCAGATCCCGGTTTCGGGGGCGCCGGTCGAGAGGGCCATCCAGCGCGCCCGCAACCCGGGGATGTTCATCGTGGCTAGCAGCGAGACCAGGTCGCTGCGCGGTCCGCGCGACTCGATCTCGGCCCGCGTGAGCCGCCCCACCAGAGTTCCGCGACGCCGCTCCGGCGCGAGGAGCCCGCGCAGTCGTCCCGCGTCGGGGGTGTTGCGACTGGACGCCACCGTGAGCGAGTCGAGCGTGATGGGATTCGGCGGCAGGAGTATGTCCAGATGGATGTCGTCGGCGCCGAGGTCGAGTCTCGGCGTGATCGCCTGCTGGTATCCGAGGCCGGTGACGCCGACCATGTAGCCGCCCGGCCCCGGCGGCGAGAGCGCGAAGGTGCCGTCCGCAGCGGTGAGCACGGTGGCGACGCGTTCGCCGTCCGCGTTCACCATGATCACGAGCGCCTCCGGAACCGGCGTTCCCGACGCGGGGTCGGTCACGGTGCCGCGGACGGTCTGGGCCGCCGCGGGGCTGGTGAGGCACGGGGCCAGTGCAAGGGCGATTGCGAAGGTGGCTGCGACCGCCCCTGTTCTGCTGTGCTGGTCCGACATGGCTTCATCCCCTTCGCCGTCCGGAGGCACGACCGCTTGCACCGTGAAACTACACTGTACGCGGCGAGCGCGCCCGTATTGCAGGCGAGGTCTCTTCAATGGACGGGTGGCGCGGCGGATCCATAACTTCGGAGCCTGTCGCCGACTCGCCGCACAATCCCTAGGAGGTTCCGATGCCGAAGCGTCCCGTGTCCCGCCGCGCACTGCGGTGTCTTCTCGCGCTCATGGTGCTTGCCGGGGTCTGGTCGTGCGCCCCGGAGGCGTCCGATCCGGCCGATGCGCCCGGCGACCCCGGCACTTCCGGTCTCGACTTCGAGGCCATCGCCGCCATGCTCGTCGCGCGCATGGATCTCGAGCCCGGCGAGCGCGTGCTGCTGGTGGGGCAGGGAGGTGGCCGCTGGGACGGGCTGGTGCCGTTGCTGCGCGATGGCGTCGGCGCGGCGGGAGCCGTGGACCTGGGTGCCGTCGACGTCCACGGTGCGGCGCTGCCGGGTGCGGGCGGCACCGAGTTCACCGCCGTGCTCGAAGGCGGCCCCGACGGGTGGGCGGAGGCGCTGGGCGGGGTCGACGTGGCGGTGAAGCTGCCCGGCGCGGTGCCCGACCCCACGGTCGCGACGGACGTCTACCGCGCCCTGCAGGACGTGCTGAGAGGCGGCCGCGGCCGGACCGTGCACTTCCACTGGGCGGGCAGAACGTCGTTCGACATGGAGGAGCTGCCGATGGACGCGGTCGCCGACGAGGTCTATCAGCGGGCGCTTCTGGACACCGACTACGCGGCGTTGGGCGAGACGCTGACCGCGTTCGAGGCCGCGCTGCGCGAGGGGGCCGTGCGTGTGACGACCCCGGCCGGAACGGACATCGGCTTCAAGGTGGGCGACCGTCCGGTGACGCGGCAGGACGGAGACGCGTCGGCAGGGCGCGCCGCCACCGCCCGTAACCTGATCGACCGCGAAGTCGAGCTCCCGGCGGGGGCGGCACGGGTATCGCCGCTGCTCGAGACGGTCGAGGGGAGCATCGCGTTCCCGCCCGCGATGTGGGGTGGCGAGCGCGTCGAGGGGCTGGTGCTGCACTTCGAGGGAGGCCGCGTGGTCGAGATCGAGGCCGCGACGGGGCGGGACGGGGTCCTGGCCGAGATGGAGGCTGGAGGCGAGGCCGCACGCACCTTCCGCGAGCTCGCAGTGGGGCTGAACCCGCTGCTGGCGATCCCCGAGGGCGAGGGGTGGATCCCGTACTACGGATACGGCGGTGGGGTGGTGCGGCTGTCCCTGGGCGACAACACGGAGCTGGGGGGCTCGGTGGGCGGGGGCTACGTGAGGTGGAACTTCTTCGCCGACGCCACCGTCACCGTGAATGGCGAGGACTGGGTGCGCGACGGCAGGCTGGTGGGGAGGGGAGCCGGGGGTTGACGGACGGACGGTCGAGCAGATGAGCTGGACCCGTCGCGTCCGCGTCGCGTTGTTCGCCGGGATGATCCTGATCCCCGGCTGCAGCCCCGAGTCTGGAGAGCGCGTGACGGCCGGTGCGGCGGGGCCGGCTCTCATCCCCATCGACAGCATTCTGCTGCTGGAACCGGACACGCTGTACATCGGCAATCCGTACACGCCGGTCATCGACCCCCTCGACGGATCCTTCCACATCCCCGACATCTTTTCCGGACGGGTGCTCAGGTTCGGCCGGGACGGCCGACTGATGCTGGCGTACGGGCGGCCGGGCGAAGGACCGGGCGAGTTCCGCGGAGGGCTCGGGGTTCCGATCCTTCTGGACGATTCGACCGTTGCCGTGCAGACCACGATGTCCCGGCGCGTGAACGTCTTCGACCGGGATACCGGCGAGACCAGACGGGTTGTGCCCTTCCCGGCGCTCGCCGGAATCACGCCTGCGGTAGTGATCGGCGGCGATGTCTGGATGACCGATTTCGAGCTGAGGCGCAGGACATCGCTGACGCGCTGGCGATCGGCGACGGACGAATTCGAGAGCTTCGGCACGCTTCCCGCCGAGTACCTGGCGTCGGCCGAGAGCGACAACTGGACCTACGCGGCCACCCTCCATCTCAGTTCTCTCGCCCATTCGCAAGGGCGGTTCGTCCAGGGCTGGTCGGGGATGGACGAGATGTTCGTGCTGAACATGCGGGGCGATGTCGTCGACACCGCCGACGCCCCCGTGGTGCGTCGGCAGGGAGTCCCGGCCGACCTCCGCGAACGCATCGACATCGAGCGCATCGGGTTCCGCGCGATACTCGAGAACAGTTCGCGCCTGCGTCAGCTGGCAGCACGTCCCGGTGGGGGGTTCCTGTTCACCCACCACGACCAGAGGGCGCTGAAGATGGAGCCGATGCCGGTGCTCACCGCCAGGGTGTGGGTCGGGATCCTCTCCCCCGACCTCGACCGGGCGTGTGTGGACGCGCCCGTGCCGCGCGACTTCGAGATCCGGCCGATGGAAGCCTTCCGCGGCGATACGCTGTTCGTGCTGGACCGGCGCATCAACGACGGCGAGAGGCTGCAGACCTGGATTCTGATGTATCTGGTGTCGGAGGAGCCGTGCGACTGGCTTAGCACCGAGCCCGGAGGACGGGGGACTTCGGGCTAGAGCTACCGCTCTCCGCTGGCCCGCTCGTCCTCGAAGAGCCGGTCGACCTCGGCCGAGTCGTAGCCCGGCGTCAGCTTTGCCACCGCCCAGTAGGCCGCGAAGGACAGCGCCACGCCGGGGAACACTTGGTGCATGATCCCGGCGAAGGGGAGGCGGTTCCATAGCAGCAGCACGAGGAGCCCGGTCACGAAGGACGCCACCGTGGCCGCGCCGTTCCCGCGTCGCCAGTACAGGCCCAGCAGGAGGGGTGGACCGAAGCAGGCGCCGTAGATCGCGCCGGACAGGGCGGTCAGCCCCACGATGCCGTCGGGGGGGTTGAGGGCGATGATCGCCGTGATCAGCGCGAACAGCGCCACGTACAGCCGGGTTCCGGCCAGCGCCGAGCGCTCCGAGCGCGACTTGCGCATCATCCCGACGATGTCGCGCTCCGCGCTCGAGGCCATCACCAACAGCACGCTGTCCAGCGACGACATGGCCGCCGCGACCATGGCCAGCAGGAGGAAGGCGCTCGCCCCGGCCGAGAAGACCCCCGGGGTGGTGAGGAGCTGAGGCACCACCATGTCGGTGTCGGCCAGACCACCCGGGATGATGTTGCGCGCGTACAGCCCCACCGGGATCAGAAGCGTGTAGACGACGATGAAGGCCACGGTGGAGACCCACACCCCCTTCCGGATCGCCGCCCGACTCTCGAGCGCGTAGAAGCGCGACAGTTGCCGGGGCTCGACGGCGAACTTGACGGTCGCGGCGAAGATCACGCCCAGAGCGAGCGGCACCGACACCCCGCCGCCCCAGCGCAGGAGCGGCTCCGTCAGCGGCTCCTCGGCGAGCGCCGCGTACGAGCCCAGGCCCCCCGCCGCCGTCACCGTGCCCGTGAACAGCAGCACTCCTGCCACGACCATCACCAGGCCCTGCACCGCGTCCGTCTTCACCACCGAGATGAACCCCCCGACCACGGTGTACAGCATGACGATGAAGAAGACGATGATGATCGCGGTGCGGTACGGGATGTCCAGGAACACCTCGAGCAGGTTCCCGATCCCCTTGAACACGGCGGTCATGTAGAAGAACGAGGCGAAGAGCACGATCACCGCCGCGAGAACGCGCGCCGCCGGACTCCCGAAGCGGAAGCCGATGAAGTCGGGGATGGTCAGGGAGCCGAGCGACTCGGTGAAGGTGCGAAGCCGCGGGGCCACCCCCACCCAGGCGAAGAGCGACAGCCCGACCACGAACGGGACCAGCAGGAACCAGGTCACACCCCAGTCGTATGCCTGCCCCGAGAACCCGACGAACGAATTCGTGCTCGAGTAGGTCGCGAAGAACGAGAGGCCGATCGCGATCGGGCCCATGGACCGTCCGCCCACGAAGTAGTCGGCGACGCCGCGCGTCTTCCGGTTGCCGGTCCAGGCGTGCCAGGCCAGAAGCGCCGTGTAGAGCAGCAGCAGAAGGTGAACGATCCAGTACGTGCGCAGGTTGTCCAGGATGGCCTGAATCAAGCGGGCTCCTTGGGAACGGGTGGGGGGGACGATCCGGTCTCGGGGTCCATCAACATGCGCGACACCGCCGTCTTGCGCACCTTGCCCATCGCGTTGCGTGGCAGCGCGGGCACGGCCTTGAACCGATGGGGGACCTTGTAGGCCGCAAGCCGCTCCTTGCCCCATGATCTGAGCTCGGCGGTGTCGGGGAGGTCCGGTGGATCGGGCGCATCGGTGCCGCGCGGCACCTCCGCCGGAACGCAGACCGCGCGCAGCTGCTCGCCCCACTCCGGGTGCGGGACGCCGACCACCGCCAGATCGCGGATCGCCGGGTGCGTGCGGTAGAGATCCTCGACCTCCAGCGCCGACACCTTGTAGCCGCCCGTCTTCACGATGTCGACGCTGCGGCGACCCAGGATGCGGTAGTACCCGCCCTCGCCCAGGCACGCCTCGTCGCCGGTGCGGAACCAACCGTCGCGGAAGGACGCCACCGTCTCCTCCGGGCGCCCCCAGTACTCGCGGAAGACCTGCGGACCGCGCACCTCGATCTCGCCCTGCTCGCCGGGCGCGACCGGCCGCCCCGCGTCGTCCACGATCCGCGCCTTGACCCCGGGCAGCGGCAGGCCCACGTGGCCGGGCCGCCTCTCGCCCCGCAGCGGATTGGACAGCGCCATGCCGATTTCGGTCATGCCGTAGCGCTCGAGGAGGGTGTGCCCCGTGATTGCGCGCCACCGCTCCAGCGTCGCGATCGGGAGCGCCGCCGAGCCCGAGACCATCAGCCGGAGCCCCGCCGCGCCCCGCGACCAGCGCCGCCGCACCGCCGGGGGCGCCTCGTCCCAGGCGCGGATCAGCCGGGTGTAGACGGTGGGCACCGACATGAACAGCGTGATCTCACCCGAGGCGAGACGGTCCCAGGTGGAGGCCGGCGAGCCGTCGCCGAACTCGCACACGGCACCGGACCAGAGCGAGCAGGCGAGGGCGTTGACGACCCCGTGGATGTGGTGCAGCGGCAGCGTGTGCAGGATGCGGTCGGCCGCCGTCCAGCCCCACGCGGAGGTGAGCGCGGTGATCTGCGCCGCGAGGTTGCGGTGGGTGGTCAGCACGCCCTTGGGCCGCCCGGTGGTGCCGCTGGTGTAGATGATGAGCGCCGGGCCGCTGGGCGGGCGCAGGGCCGGGGCGGGGGAGCGCGGGGGACGGGGTTGGGGGGGAGGAAGGGTGAGCACGGTCGTGCGGCGCGCGGTCGCGGAGGCCGTGAGGGACGGGGGCGCGGGGAAGGGAGGAGTCCACCACCACCGCACGGGGCCGCGCGTCGTCGAGAACGTGCTCCAGCTCGCGACGCGGGTGCGAGAGCGCGAGCGGCACGGCGATGGCCCCGGCCGCCCAGATGCCGAGCTGCGCGGCCACGTGCGACCGACCCGGCGGCACCAGGTACGCGACCCTCTCGCCGGCTTCGCAGCGGACCTCGGCCAGCCGGTCGCGCCACGCGGCCGCCTCATGCAGAAGGTCGGCGTGGCTCCACCCACCTCCGTCGTCCACCAGCGCGGTCCGGTGGGCGATGGAAGGCCGTCCGATCCGGGCCAGGAGGCTGGTTGCGCTTTCGCTGATCGTCTCGGTCCTGTTGAGGGTGCGGGGCAGAAAGTTGCACCGCTGGACGGTTGCACGACAACCCGGACTTGGCGCGGCTGGCGCGCCGGGGCATCTTTCCGGCAATCGAGCGCCAGAACCCGGAGGCATCATTGAGCGACGTGGCGGGGAGCGACGCGGCCGAGCGCGGCCTGCCGGCCAGGATGGTCGGTGCCGCCATGCTGAGAGCGGACGTCTACGAGGAGGTGGAGCGGGACCGCGACGCGACCTTGCAGGCGGGCCTGATCGTGCTGGTGGTGTCGCTCGTCGCGGCCTTCCCGGACTTCGGGCTGGGATGGGTGGCCATGGGAGCGGCTGCGGTGACCAGTCTGCTGCAATGGCTGCTCTGGGCGGGCGTGACGTACCTGGTCGGGGACAAGCTGCTGGGCGGCACGGCCACGTGGGGCGAGCTGCTCAGAACGCTGGGGTTCGCCCGGGTGCCCGGTCTGCTGCTGCTTCTCGACCCGGTGGTGGGCGGCATCGGGTTCGTGGCGCATCTCTGGATGCTGGCCGCAGGGGTGGTCGCGATCCGTCAGGCGCTGGACTTCGGCACCCTGCGGGCGCTGCTGACGGCACTGCTCGGGGTCGTGCCGTACTGGGTCGTGCTGGCGCTGGTGCTGCATTGACGGCGCGCATCTCGGCGGCCCTGGGCGGACTGGTGCTGCTCGCGACCGCCATCGTCCTGGTGGGCTTCGGGCATCCGGCCCCCGCCGTGCCGGCCCAGGAGCCGCCCGATGGGCGTGCCCTGGTCGAGGCGCTGGGCTGCGGCGCCTGTCACGCGGGCGTCCCGGGCGACGGGAGCATCCGCGCGGTCACGCCGCCGTTCGGCGACGGCGCCGCGCCGATGGCGCCCGCCTACGTCTTCCACTACTTGGCCGATCCACAGACGGTGAGGCCCGACATCGCGCCGGCGCGGATGCCGCGCTACGACCTGGACGAGCGCCAGCGCGTCGCCCTCGCGCTCTTCGTCACCAACGACCGGGAGATGCGCGGCGTGGACGATGCGCTGCGCGCGGCGATGGCTCGGCACGAGGACGCCGACCGGGCCGAGGGTGCGGCGCTCTTCGAGACCCTGAACTGCGGCGGCTGCCACGCCCATCCTGAGGCCGGGTCGGAGGTCGCGGCGCCCGACCTGAGCCTGACGCGGCTGCGCGTCCGGCCCGACTGGCTGCTCGGCTACCTGGCGGATCCGGTGACGATCCGCCCGGCGGGACCCGTGCCCGGGCGGGGCGGCCAGATGCCCGACTTCCGCCTAGGCCCGGAGGAGGCGAGCGCGGTCGCCGACTATCTGCTGTCGCTGGAGGGGCCGGACCCGGCTGCGCCGACGGGTGGCCAGACGACCGGTGCGACCCGTGCGCAAGAGGCCGACCATCCCCCAGTGGAGGCGGCGGACTGGGAGCCGCTCGCGCTGTCACCCTTTGCCATGCGCAAGGCCGAGACCCTCCTCCGCAACCGATGGAGCTGCCTGGGGTGCCACCAACTGGGGGACGATGGCGGTCGCATCGGGCCGCGGCTCGACGGGATCGGGCAGCGCCTGCGTGCCGACTACGTCCGCGCGCTGATCGAGAACCCGGCGCCTCTGGCACCCGGCACCGTCATGCCCGCCTCGCTCGAGCAGCCCGACCGGCTCGACCTCATCGCATCGTACCTGCTGCGGCGACAGGCCCCGTGGACTGGCAGCGAGCCGGTGGCGGGCGTTCCGTCGCTGCCCCCGTCCGACCCCGACCCCACGGCTCCCGGCGCGGCGCTCTACAACGCCCGCTGCGCGCCCTGCCACGGCGTCGGGGGCGCGGGCGACGGTTTCAACGCGCCCTTCCTGCCGGTCGCGCCCACCGTGCATTCCGATTCGGCGGCGATGTCCCTGCGACCCGACGACACCCTGTACGACGGCATCCATGCGGGCGGCTGGATCCTGGGGAAGAGCCACCGCATGCCCGCCTTCGGCGCGTCGCTGGACGATGGCGAGAAGCGTGCGCTGGTGGCCTACATTCGCACCCTGTGCCGCTGCCAGGGCCCGGTCTGGTCCCGCGACGGGCGCCGGGGCCGATGACCGCGACGCCCACGGGGTCGGGGTCGCCAACACGGCCGAGGCCGACCGCCAGACCTTTCCTCGCGCTCGCGGCGCTGCTCTTGGCCGCCTGCTCCGACCGGTCCGGCGATCCCCGCAGTCCGGCGACCCCCGCCGACGGGTCAGCCGCCACTGCGGCGTTCGCCAGCCAGGTCGCCCGCGAAGACTTCATCGGCTCGGACGCCTGCGCCGGCTGCCACGCGGACCAGCACAACCGCTGGGCCGAGTCCACGCACGGGCGGGCGGGCGGCGAGCCGGACGCGGGGACCGTCATCGCTCCCTTCGACGGCACGCCCATCGTCTTTCGGGACGGCGTCGTGGTTCCACGCGTCGATTCGGCCGGGCGGTACCTCTTCGCGATCCGCCAGGATGGCCGCCCCGAACACGAGATCACGGTCGACGGGGTGATCGGCGGCGGACACATGCTGGGCGGCGGCACCCAGGGGTTCGTGACCCGTGCGGCCGACGGGACGGCGCGCTTCCTTCCGTTCGATTTCTCGCGGCAGCTCGGCGAGTGGTTCTGCAACACCGGGAGCCGCACCGACGAGGGGTGGCTGCCCATCACCGCCGAGATGGCGCTGGCCGACTGCGGCGACTGGCCGCCGACGCGCATCCTCGGCACGCTGGCTCGCTTCACCAACTGCCAGTCCTGCCACGGCAGTCAGATCACCGCCAAACTGGAGCTGGGCTTGGGCGTGGCCACCCAGTGGACCTCGCTCGACATCAACTGCGAGTCCTGCCACGGCCCCGCGCGCCGCCACGTGGAGCTGATGACGGATCCGGCCGGTGCACCATCAGACATCGGCCTCGACAGCCGCGTCACCGATGGCGTCGAGGAGTCCCTAAACGTTTGTTTCCAGTGTCACGCCCTCAAGGACGTCGTGCAGGAGGGCCACCTTCCCGGCGCACCGCTCGTCGAGTACCACGCCCTCAAGCTGCCCGTCCTGGGCGACGACCCCTATCTGGCCGACGGCCGCGTCCGCACCTTCGCCTATCAGGGGACCCACCTCTCGTCGTCCTGCTACATCGACGGCAGCATGACCTGCACGAGCTGCCACGAGCCCCACGGGCTGGGCTACTGGGACATCAACCGCTCCCCGCTGGCCGACGAGACCGACGACCGCCAGTGCACGTCGTGCCACGCGGCCAAGGCGACCGCCCCCGAGACGCACACTTTCCACCCGGCCGGGTCGACCGGCGCGCGCTGCGTCTCGTGCCACATGCCCTACCTGCAGCACCCCGAAGTCGGGGCCGCCGTGCCCTTCGCCCGCTCGGACCACACGATCCCCGTCCCACGCCCCCGGCTCGACGGCCGTCTGGGCCTCGTGAGCGCGTGCCGCGGCTGCCACACCGACCAGAGCGAGCTGCGTCTGCAGGCGCAGGTGGACGATTGGTGGGGGGAAACCAAGCCCCACGATCCCGTCACGGCGGGACTCCTCGCGGTGACTGACCGCATGGGTGTCGACCAGGCCGGCAGGATGCTCCTGCACCCCGAAGCGGCCGGTGCCCTGCCGCAGTTCCAGGGTCTCGCGCGGTTCCTGACGCAGTGGGTCAGCCCCGGCGCGGGGCTCGGTCCCGACGCCGCCGACCGGGTGACGCGGCTCGCGGCCTCCACCGACCCCGATCTCCGCGCCCTCGCGCTGGCGACGCTGCACGTCGCGGGCGCGACCCTGGGCGAGGAGGCCGCCGACATCGCAACTGCCGCCGCCGCCGAGCCCATCGCCGTGCGCCGCCGCTGGGTCATGATCCTGGGCTTCCTGTCGGACGAGGCGCTGGCCCGCGGCGACGCCCCCGAGGCCGAAGCGCTGCTGCAACGGGCACTCACAGTGCTTCCGGGCGACGCGGGAGTGCTCCGCTCGCTGGGGCTGCTCCACAACCGGACGGGCGATCATGCGGGCGCGATCGCGGCCTTCGGCGAGAGTCTGGCCGCCGACCCCGACCAACCGCTGGTCCGGGTCAATCTGGGCATCGCACGCGCGGCCTCCGGCGACGCGGTCGGTGCGGTGCGCGAGTACCAGGCCGCGATCGCCCTGGACCCCAACGAGCCGCTCGCGCACTTCAACCTCGCCAACCTGCACCTGCGCGGCGGCGATCTGGTCTCGGCGATCCGCTTCTACGAGCGTGCCGTCGCGCTCGGCCCCGAGCTGGGGGACGCGCACCGCAACCTGGCGCTGGCCCTTGCGCGGGCGGGACGCGTGGCCGAGGCGGTGCCCCACGCGCGCCGCGCGGTCGAGTTCTCGCCGGACGACGCGGCGGCGCGGGACATCCTCGCCCAGCTCGAGGCGGCGGCCGGGGGGACCGGCCAGCGATGAGCGAGATGAGGCGCGTGCTGCGCGTCCGCGATGGGCTGGCGATCACCGTAGGCATCGTCATCGGCGCCGGGATCCTGCGCACGCCGGGCCTGATCGCGGGCTACCTCGGGAACGGGTGGCTGATCCTGGGGGTGTGGTTGCTGGGCGGGGTGGTCGCGGCGCTGAGCACGCTGGTGCTCGCCGAGATGGCGGCCGCGCTCCCGAGCGCCGGGGGGAAGTACGTCTACGCCCGCGAGGCATACGGCCCGGTAGCCGGGTTCGTGACGGGATGGTCGGAGCTGCTGGTGAGTCGCGCGTTCTCGGGCGCGATCAAGGCGGTGGCCATCGCCGAGTACCTGATCATCCTCGTTGGCAGCGGCTCGGTGCGGATTCTCGCGGCGGGGGTCGTGGTCGGCTACGTGATCATCCACCTGGGCGGCCTCAAGGTCGGCACCACCTTCCAGAACGTCACGACGGCGATCAAGGTGGTGGTGCTGATGGCGATCGCGGCGGCGGGGATCGCCGCCGGGGACGGCAGCGGCCTCGTTGCGGCCCCGACGGTCGAGCGCGCGTCGCTGCTCGGCTTCGCCCTGGCGTACCAGGCGGTGGCCTTCGCCTACTACGGCTGGGAGGACGCGGCCAAGATGGCCGAGGAGATCCGCGATCCGGGCCGCTCACTGCCCCGAATCCTGATCGGTGGCGCGGTGGCGGTCGCGATCCTCTACCTGATGGTGAACACCGCCTACCTCGCGGCCCTCTCCCCGGACGACATGGCGGGCTCGGAGCTGGTCGCGCGCGACGCGGTCCAGGGCGTGTTCGGGAACACCGCCGCGACGATCGTGGTCGTTGCCAGTCTGCTGATTCTCGTCAGCTCCCTGAACGTGAACTTTCTCGGCATGCCGCGCGTGGCCTTCGCCCTGGCCCGCTCGGGGCTGGCGCCGAGGACCTTCCGGCACGTGTCGTCGAGAGGAACGCCCGTCGCCGGCCTGCTCCTGGTCGGTGTGGTGATCCTCGGCCTCGCCTCGACCGCCGCGCTGGAGTTCCTCATCCAGTTCATGATGCTCGTCGCGATCTCGGTCGACCTCGTGGTGCTGTCGGCGTTCTTCAGGCTGCGCCGGGACCGTCCCGACCTCGACCGTCCCATCCGGGTGCCGGGCGGTGCCTGGACGGCGGGCTTGACCATCGTGCTGTACATGGTGATTCTCGGGATCATCGTGGGGACGCAGCCGTGGCTTGCGGTCGGCGGTGCGATGATTGTGGGTGGGTTGGCCGTAGCTGGAGCAATCACCGCGAGGAAATCGAGCGCGCAGGAGATCACATGAGCATCGCCACCTTGATCGTCGTAGCCATCATCTTCGCCGCCATGATCGGCAATCGGCGCCAGCGATCGTGGGGCCACCAATTGCTGGAGCGGGTCGGCAGACTGGAAGAGAGAATCGACCGGCTGGCGGTCGGTGGCGGGACGGGGCGGGACGACTACCAGACCGACGAGTTGCACCGCCTCGAAGAACGGGTCGACTTCCTCGAGAAGCTACTGGAGGAACGTCCGAGGCGCCGGTCCCTTCCGGACGACGGCTAGAAACGCCAGACCCCCAGAAGCTGCACGACGGTCTCGTCGACCTCGGTCCCCATCTTGTTGCTCCAGTGCTGGACCTCGACGCCGACGAACAGCCCGTTGGCCGACCCCCCGAATGCCTGACCGACGTCCCACCGCAGCTGGGGCTGCGCGAGGATCGACCACGGGACGGGGTTGCCAAACTCATCGGTGGTGCCGCCGACGTACTCGGCGTGGCCGGAGATCGAGAATGACTGGCTGCCAAGGTTGAAGGGCAGCAGGCCGTTCACATCGAGGTTGAAGCGGGCTCCCTGCTCCGGAAGGCCCCCGGCGGCCCGACCGCCACCGCCGTCGACCGCGATCATGAAGTCGGTGTTGAGAAAGACGAAGCCCGGCAGACTCCAAGCGATGCGGGCGCCCGGCAGCCACGTGAACACGTTGGCTCCCGTCCCTGCGGCGAACCCCGCGAGGAGACCGAAGTCGGCGACCGGGCCGAAGCCGAGATCGCTTCCGCTGAGCTTCCCCAGGCTGAAGTTCGAGTACCACTCCCCGTAGGCATCCATGTCGTTGAAGCCGTCGGGATCTCCGTCGTCGATCACATCGAAGAAGAAGAAGTTTTCTCCGTAGCTCCAGAACGACGCGTGCTGCATGGTGACGACGATGGTTTCGCTGGTGGTTCCGGCGAACGGGTTGGTGTGGCTCCCGAACTGGAAGTGCACCTCGGTCTGGGCCTTCGCCGCGTCCGGTGCCGCCACAAGGACGAGAGCGATGGCCGCGAGCCGCGCAATTCCCCCCCGGATCACGAGCCGCCTCCCGGCCCGGCGCCTCCCGGCATCCGGATGCGGTCGACGAGTTCGCGAATGCCCGCAGGCGGTGCCGGAGTGAAGCGCGACACGATCAGCGCGACCGCGAAGTTGAGCGCCATGCCGAGCGTGCCGATCCCCTCGGGCGAAATCCCGAACCACCAGTTCTCGGGCGAATCGGCGGCCGGGTTCACGAAGCGGAAGTAGATGATGTACGCGGCGGTGAAGGTGATCCCGGACAGCATCCCGGCGATGGCGCCCTCGCGGTTCATGGTGCGCGTGAAAGTCCCAAGTATGATCACGGGGAAGAATGAAGAGGCTGCGAGTCCGAAGGCGAAGGCCACCACCTGGGCCACGAAGCCCGGCGGGTTGATCCCCAGCCACCCGGCCACCGCGACCGCAAAGGCCGCGCTGATCCGCGCCGCCAGCAGTTCGCCCCGCTCCGAGATGTCCGGTTTGAGCGCCCGCTTGAGCAGATCGTGGCTGATTGCCGACGAGATCACCAGGAGCAGCCCCGCCGCAGTGGACAGCGCCGCCGCGAGTCCGCCCGCCGCCACCAGCCCCACCACCCAGTTCGGCAGGCGCGAGATCTCGGGGTTGGCGAGAACCATGATGTCGCGGTCGATGGTGAGCTCGTTCTCGGACGAGTCGCCCACGTACTGGATGTTCCCGTCGCCGTTCCGGTCCTCGAACGTGATGAGCCCCGTGTCCTCCCACTTGCTGAACCACTCGGGCATTTCCTCGTACGGCTGGCCCGCCACCGTGTCCAGCAGGTTGGCGCGCGCGAACACGGCGACCGCGGGCGCGGTGGTGTAGAGGATCGCGATGAAGAGCAGCGCCCAGCCCACCGAAACGCGGGCGTCGCGCACCTTCGGGACCGTGTAGAAGCGGATGATGACGTGCGGAAGCCCGGCCGTCCCCACCATCAGCGCCGCCGTGATGAAGAACACGTCGATCATGGACTTGGTGCCGTCGGTGTACGCCGTGAAGCCGAGTTCCCGGTGCAGCCCGTCGAGCTTGTCGAGCAGAAGGACGCCCGTCTCGGGGTCGGCGCCACCGAATCCGAGCTGCGGGATGGGCGTTCCCGACAGCATGACCGCCAGGAAGATCGCCGGCACCATGTAGGCGAAGATGAGCACGCAGTACTGCGCGACCTGCGTGTAGGTGATGCCCTTCATCCCGCCCAGCACCGCGTAGAAGAAGACGATCCCCATGCCGATGATCACGCCGGTGGTGACGTCCACTTCGAGGAAGCGGCTGAAGACGATGCCGACGCCGCGCATCTGGCCGCTCACATACGTGAACGAGACGAAGATCGCGCACGCCACCGCCACGACGCGCGCCACCTGCGAGTAGTAGCGCTCGCCCACGAACTCCGGCACCGTGTACGCCCCGAACTTGCGCAGGTACGGCGCGAGCAGCATCGCCAGCAGCACGTAGCCGCCCGTCCACCCCATCAGGTAGACCGAGCCGTCGTACCCCATGAACGAGATCAGCCCCGCCATGGATATGAACGACGCCGCCGACATCCAGTCCGCAGCCGTGGCCATCCCGTTGGCCAGCGGCGACACCCCCGTGCCCGCGACGTAGAAGTCCCTGGTCGAACCCGCCCGCGACCAGATCGCCACCCCGATGTAGAGGGCGAAGGACAGCCCCACCAGCACGAAGGTCCAGAGGCGAACGTCCATCGGCTAGCGGTGTCCCCTCATTCCTCGGCCACCCCGAACTCCCTGTCCAGCCGGTTCATCAGCCGCGCGTACACGAAGATCAGCACCACGAACACGTAGATCGAACCCTGCTGCGCGAACCAGAAGCCCAGCTTGAAGCCGGTCCCGGGGATCCGGATCGCGTTCAGCACGTCGGCGAGGAGGATACCGAACCCGTACGAGACCACGAACCAGATCGAGAGGAGGATCCCCAGGTACCGCAGGTTGCGGGACCAGTAGGCGCTGGAGTCGGACATGGCTCCAAGTTGTGCAGCCGGACGCGAATGCGCCAGACCGCTTGGCGCCGCATCCCCCTACATCAGCCCCGAGATCACTCCGTCCTCGTCGATCGTCATGTTGAGCGCCGCCGGCCTGGCCGCCAGTCCCGGCATGGTCATGATCGAGCCGGTCTTCACGACCACGAAGCCTGCGCCCGCCGAGGGCGTGACGTCGCGCACCGTGATGCGGAAGCCGCGCGGTCGCCCGAGCAGCGCCGGGTTGTCCGAGAAGGAGTACTGCGTCTTGGCGATGCAGACTGGCGCGTTGGCGAGCCCGAACGACTCGAGGCGCTTCAGTTCGGCGGGGACGGATGGCTGGAAGTCCACCCCCGACGCGCCGTAGATCTCGGTCGCCACGGTTTCGATCTTCTCCGCGAGCGGCATGTCGTCGGGGTAAAGGGGCTGGAAGTCGGCCTCGCCGCTGTTGGCCAGCTCCCAGACAGCGTCGGCGAGGTCGACGCATCCGGGACCGCCGCCGCCGTGCGGGTCGGCCTCGACGGCGCTGATGCCGCGCGCCGCGCAGCCGTCCAGCACGGACGCGACCTCGGCGGGCGTGTCGCTCGCGAACCGGTTGAGCGCGACCACCGCCGGGACGCCGAACTTGGCCACGTTCTCGACATGGCCGTAGAGGTTCTCCAGGCCGCGCCCGAGCGCCTCCACGTCCTCGGTCGCCAGGCTGTCCTTGGATGCTCCCCCATTCATCTTGAGCGCGCGGATCGTCGAGACGATTGCGACGGCATCGGGGCTTAGCCCGCCAAGGCGACACTTGATGTCAAAAAACTTCTCGGCCCCGAGATCGGCCCCGAAGCCCGCCTCTGTGACCACGATGTCGCCGAGCTTGAGCCCCGCGCGGGTGGCGATGAGCGAGTTGCAGCCGTGGGCGATGTTGGCGAACGGTCCGCCGTGAATGAACGTCGGGGTGCCGCCGAGCGTCTGCACGAGGTTGGGGTGCAGCGCGTCGCGCATCAGGATCGTCATGGCCTTGTGGGCTCCGATGTCGCGGCAGCGCACAGGTTCCCGGCTCCGCGTGTACCCGATGATGATGTTGCCCAGCCGGCGTTCCAGGTCGGCCAGGTCGCGTGCCAGGCAGAAGATGGCCATGACCTCGGACGCGGCTGTGATCATGAAGCCGTCCTCGCGCGGAATGCCTCCGAACGGGCCGCCCAGCCCAACGATCACCTTGCGGAGCGCCCGGTCGTTCATGTCCACGGCGCGGCCCCAGGTGATGCGGCGGTGGTCCAGCCCCGTGCTGTTCGGCCGGAAGAGGTGGTTGTCGAGCATGGCCGAGAGGAGCGCGTGCGCAGACGTGATCGCGTGGAAGTCGCCGGTGAAGTGGAGGTTGATGTCCTCCATCGGCACCACCTGCGAGTGGCCGCCGCCGGCCGCACCGCCCTTGATCCCGAAGACGGGTCCCAGCGACGCCTCCCGGATGCAGAGCACCGGGTTGCGCTCGCGCAGGTTGAGGGCGTCGGCCAGCCCCACCGAAGTCGTCGTCTTGCCTTCGCCGGCGGCCGTGGGGCTGCACCCGGTGACCAGGACCAGCTTGGCGCCGCGGTCGGGGCGGGCTTGCACGATGTCGAGGGGGACCTTGGCCTTGTGATGGCCGTACTGCAGAATCTCGTCTTCGCCGAGACCGACCTTCGCGGCGATCTCGGAGATGGGCTTCATCGTGTGGGCCTGCGCGATTTCGATGTCGGAGAGCATGGGTGGGCCTGTGGCGGAGTGTAGATTCGGGGGGTGGGTTCGGATGGCGGGCGAATGAGCACCCGAAGTCTGGCGCGAAACCGGCCAGCCGGGCAAGTCGGGGCAGGGTGTCGACGGGTGGTCAACAAAAAGGGGAAGCCATGTGGGGCGCAATCATCGGGGACATCGTCGGCGCGGTGTACGAATGGGACCGGATCAAGACGAAGGAGTTCGAGTTCTTCAGCCCGCAGGGCCACTTCACGGATGACTCGGTTTGCACGGCCGCCGTGGCCGACATACTGCTGCACGACCTGCCGGAGGCCGCGACGCTGCAGAGATGGTGCCAGCGCTATCCCGGCGTGTCCTATGGTGGCTGGTTCGGGCAATGGGTGTGGCACGAGTCTCCCAAGCCCTACAACAGCTTTGGCAACGGCGCGGCCATGCGCGTGTCGCCCGCCGCGTTCCTCCATCGTGGCGATCTGTCCAGCGCACTCGCCGCGTCAGACCGAGTCACCGGCATCACCCACGATCACCCAGAGGGAATAAAGGGTGCGCGGGCCACCGTCCATGCGATCTGGCTGGCCCTGAACGGCGAGGACCACGCTCGGATCCGAGCCACGATCACAGCTGAGTACGGCTACGACCTGTCCCGCACCGTCGATGACATCCGGCCCGGCTACGCCTTCAACGAGACCTGCCAGGAAACCGTGCCCGAGTCGATCACCTGCGCGCTCGAGTCGGGCTCCTTCGAGGACGCGATTCGCAATGCGATCTCGCTCGGGGGCGATTCGGACACGTTGGCCGCGATCGCGGGGCCGATCGCAGAGGCTCTGCACGGGATTCCGGACGAGATGAGAGTGGCCGCCGTTGAGTGGTATCTTGGGGGCGCGCCGGATATGGTGGCGGTGATGGACGAGATGTATGGGGCGTAACAGGGGTGCGGCCCTCATCTTGTCCCGCCCGCGCTCAGGACTTCGATTGCACGGGAACGCCGCCACCACGCCCGTTGTGAGGACCGAAATCATGAGACTGTCGCCCTTTAGGAGGATCAGCGAGTAGGGCCCATGGGAAGACGAACGGTGGGCGGGTGAGCGAACGAACGAAACGGCGGCGCAGGTCGGAGCGCAGGGTCTTCTTCTGGTGTCTGGCGGTCGCCGCCGCGCTCCATGTGGTCGCGTTTCTGGTATTCCCCGGCATCCGACCAGGCGATGCTCCGTTTCCCATCTTTGGCGACGACCTGACCGTGGAGGCGGGAGCCATTGGCCTCGACATCTTCTTCGGTCCACCGATGATCTCGAATGCCACAGGCGGGTTCTCGCCGGAACCGCCCGAACGGGTTCTGGAGGCGGACAGGCTGGTCTATCTGGAAGCCGGATGTCGTGCTCTGATCAGGGGCTCCGGCACGGTGATCCGCGGGAGCGTCCGCCTCAGGGTCAGGTCGAACGGTCTGGCGGACGCCCTGAACGTCGTCCGGTCCACCGGTGAGCCGTGCGGGGACGAGGTGCTGAAGCGGGTGGCGGGAGACCTGTGGTATCGTTGGCTTCCGAACGAGGACTTTCCGGCTCCCGTCGAGTTGATCCAGCCGGTGAGTTTCGCGGAGAATGGGACTACCGTGTTGGACCAACGTGATTAGCCGGAGACTCCCTCGAACGCGCTCTCCGCGAGCCGCTCCTTGTACCACTCCGGGAAGCCCTTGGTGACCGCGCCGTAGAAGCGCTTCTCGAAGTGGCGCCAGAGGCGGTCCTTGACGTCGTCCAGGCATTCGTCGCGCACGTCCTGGCGGATGTAGCGGATGATCTTGCCGATCTCGGTGGGGGTGCCACCCTCGATGAGCCCCTCGGCCGCGAGCCCGTTGACCACCTTCTCCCAGCGCACCGGGCCGGAGACCGCGTCCGCCAGAACCCGCAGGATGTCCGCCTTCTTGCCGCGCTTCCAGTCGGGGTTGCCCGCGTGCGCCTCCTTGAACTTCGGCGACACGTACTTGGCCCGCACCGGCAGCCCGTCCTCGCCGAAGAGCGGGACGTCGGCCGCCCGCTTGACCACGACCCCCTCGATCTTCGCGCCGCCCAGGAAGGAGTCGAGCTCCAGCAGCTCCTTCAGCAGGGCCGAATCGGCCAGGATCCCCTCGTGGAGAAGGGGCACGACTTCGATGCCGAGCCGAGCCGCGACCCCCTCCTTCTCCTCGTGGCCGACGTAGGCCTGCCCACCGGTGTCGATGTCGAACAGCGCGATGTGGCCCTCGGGGACGCGCCCGTAGACCAGCGTGTTGTGGCGGGGGCGGCTGACCGCCTCTCCGCGGTAGATCGTGCCGCGGGCCAGCAGCCCCTCGTCGGCCATCCTGCGGATCGACTTGACGGACGGCCCGAACAGGTTCGGCGGCTCGTCCAGATCGAGTTCGAGCCGCTTGGAGCGCACCGAGAGGCGGGGCGGGTCGCCGACCAGTCCCCAACTGATCTGCGACCCGTCCACCTTCTCCTCCACGACGACGGGCCTGTCCAGCAGACCCTCCGTCGCCCGATGCCCGAGGGCAAAGACCTTCCCGTATCGTCCCAGCATCCCATCCTCCCTATCCCTGGAAGTTCAGTGCCCTCGCAACCCTTGCCTGGTCCTGGTTCAGCGTGATGAAGGAGATCGCGGTGGGCTCGGGCGCCACGTACAGCGCCGCCGCGAGGTGCCACAGCTCGGCGCCCCGGACCGTTCCGGCGTCGAGCACCCTCTGGATCTCGGCCGAAAGCGGTCGGTCGGTGAGGACCCACGCGATGCGGTCGAGGAGCGCGCCGGGGAGCGGACACCCCTCCCGCGCGCAGGCCGCGCCAAGCTCGGCTTCGAGCAGCGCCGACGACACCAGCCGCGAGAATCCCCCGAGACGGCGGGCCAGCCCCTCCGCCCCGTCCTCGCCGAAGGCGATCGCCACCAGCGCCGAGGTGTCGACGTAGGCGACGCTCATGTTCCGCGCTCCGCGAGGAAGCGCGCGAGTCCGCCGGGTCTGGGCTTGCCCACGCTCAGCGTGCCGTGTGGATCCTTCGCTGGCACCACGATCCCCCGTTTCTCCAGTTCGGCGAAATGCTCCTCGACGCTTCTGGGTCCTCGCTCGATCGGGCGGATCTCGGCGACGGCGTCGCCCCGGTAGGTGACCGTCACCGTTCCCCCCTCCCTCACCAGCCGCATCACTTCGGAGAACCTCGCCTTGGCTTCGTAGGTTGAGTACACAACGTTCATCTTCGATCCAATCTAACTAGTCTGACTAGTTTGACAAGAGCGGACGGGCAGCACTACCGAATCCCCTCGAGCTGAATCCCCCTCACGAAGTACCGTTGCGTGAAGAGGAAGAGGAGCGCAATCGGCAGCACCGCCACGATGCCCGCCGCCATCTGGTACGGCCAGTTGATCTCGTAGGTGGAGTGGAAGGCGGCGATCCCGACTTCGACGACGCGCATCTCCATGGATCGCGTGACCAGCAGCGGCCAGAGGAGATTCTTCCACGCGTCGACGAAGGCGAAGAGCCCGAGCGTGGCCACCGCAGGCTTCGCGAGGGGCAGCGCCACGCTCCAGAAGATGCGCAGCGGACCGGCGCCGTCCACGCGGGCCGCGTCCTCCAACTCGCGGGGCACGGTGCGGAAGTACTGCCGCATGAGGAAGATCCCCCACACGGAGACGAGTTCGGTGGAGATGAGCCCCTGGTAGCTGTCGATCCAGCCGAGGGCGTCGATCATGAGAAAGCGGGGGATGAGGACGATGACGACGGGCACCATCATGGTGGACAGGAACAGCATGAACACCCCGTCGCGTCCGGGGAAGTCGAGCCGCGCGAAGGCGTATCCGGCGGTGGTGGCGGTGCCGATCTGCCCAGCGACCACGGCCACGGCGAACACGAGCGAGTTGACGAAGTAGCGCGCGAACGGCTGCGCGGTCAGCGCCTCCGGGTAGTTCGACCACAGCGGCGCGCCGGGGAGGATGCGCCCGGAGGAGAAGACCTCGAGCTGGCCCATCAGGCTGGTGGCCGCCATCCAGAGGAAGGGGGCGGCCATGACGGTGCAGGCGAGGGCGAGGAGGGCGATGCGGCCGGCCTGGACGAGGGCGGGTGAGCCGCGCCGCCTACGCATGGGTCCGCCTACCCTGGCGCGCGCCTTCGAGGAACCGGAAGTGCAGCCAGGTCGCGACGAACACGACCGCGAAGAGCACCCAGCTCATCGCGGCCGCGTTGCCGAAGCGCAGGAACTCCCACGCCTCGCGGTAGATGTGGTACACGGCGACGTCGGTCGCGCCGAGCGGACCGCCCTCGGTCATGACGTAGACGAGCCCGAAGACCTGGAACGACCCGATCACCGAGGTGACCAGCACGAAGAACAGCGTGTTGCGGAGACCCGGCAGCGTGATGTGGCGCAGGCGTTGCAACGGGCCCGCACCGTCGACCCGGGCCGCGTCGTGCCATTCGCGCGGGATCGCCGCGAGCCCCGCCTGGAAGACGACCATCTGGTAGCCGACGACCATCCACACGCTGATCAGCATGAGGCTGACGAGCGCGGTCTCCGGTGAGGACAGCCAGGCCACGGGACCGATTCCAGTCGCCGCCAGCACGCGGTTGACGAGGCCGTATCCGTCGTTGAGCAGCCATTTCCACACCACCGCGATGGCGACCACGCTGGTGATGCTCGGCAGGAAGAGGGCGAGCCGGACCCAGCGCACCGCACGGCGGGACCCTTCGGTGACGAGCGCCAGGGCGAGGGCGACGGCCATCGCGACGGGGACGTGCAGGGTGAAGACGGCGGTATTGCGAATGGCCGACCACCAATCGGTATCTAGTAACAATAAATGATAATTGTCAAGTCCCGTGAACGGATGCGCCGGATCGACGAGGTGCCACTCGTGCAGCGAGATCCAGAGCGAGAATAGCAGCGGGCCGAAGGTGAAGATCAGCAGGAGGATCGCGGCGGGGGCGAGGAAGCCCCAGGCCGAGAGGGTGCGGCGGAGCGCGCGCCGGCGTGCCGAGAGCGGAAGGAGGAACAGGGCGAGCGCGGTGAGCAGGGCCGTGGCAGCGGCCGAGGCCGCCAGCGCGATGGCGGGCGAGGCCGTTTCCTCGTAGCCGAGCAGGGCCAGGTGGATGCCGGTGGAGGCGCCGGTGTGGTGGGTTGCGCCATCGACCTCGATGGTGGCAGGTGCCGCGGCCGCGCCGGGTCCACGCGACGCGGCGGCGATGGCAGTGCCGACTTCGCGGGGCATCGTCCAGAGCTGGTCGGGGCGGTCGAGCGCCGCCGCCGTGGCCCACGGGAGACCGGCGACCCGTGCGGCGCGGTCGGGATCGGTGCCGACGGCGAGGGCGATCTCCGCCGCGCTCAGTCCCTGGGCGACGCGGGCCGCGCTGAGGTCGGCCAGTTCGCGGTCGGCCCACGCGTTCGCCGCGCCGGCGACCCCGACGAGAAGGCCGACCGCGAGGAGCGCGGGCGCAGCCGGGTAGCGGGGTGGAGGGGGGAGGCGGCGGTGCCGGGCCGCCCAGGCGGCCATGAGCAGGGCGGCCAGCAGGGCGAGGGCGGTGGCGCTTCCCGGCCAGGACGCGCCGGCCTCCTGCGGGTCGATCGCGATCCACACCGCCGGGTCGAGAGCGCCGCCCTCGTATCCATGCGCCCCCAGGCCCGTTCCACCCTGGTCGACGGTCTGGATCGTCGCCCGCTCCGTGAGGAGCCGCACGGCTTCCGCACCGCCACCCGGCAGCTCCCAGAGCGACGCCGCCATCTGCGCCTCGCTCGTTGCTGCGGACTCGCGCGCCGTGCTCACCGCGCTCGCCGCCATGGCCAGGATCACCGCGACCCCGGCGCTGAACGTCCCGGCGACGAGGGTCGGCAGCCACGCGGCAGGGGCCCGAGGCTCTCCCCTCACCGTGCCAGCACCTCGTCGACACGGCGGGCCACGTCGGTCGCGCTTGCCGCCAGATCCTCGCCGTTCAACAGCCGTCGATCCATGATTTCGACCGCCAGCGCCTCGATCCGCGAGAAATCGCGCACATAGGCGCCCCAGGTCACCCGCGCGCCGTCCACCAACCGTATGAAGGCGTCCTCCACGCCCGTCGAGTCCGCCGAAGCGATCTCGGTTGCCACATCGATCCGCGACGGAATGGCGAGTCCGGATCGCGCCCGGATCCGCTGCGCTTCGGGAGAGGCCAGAAAGCCGGCCAAACCGATGGCGCGCCGGAGGTTGGCCGCGTTGGGCGGCACGGCCCACCCGGAGGCGTACACCACGCTGATCGCTCGCGCCTGACCCGGGCGACGCGGGATCGGTGCGATGGCCAGATCCAGCTCGCCCGCCTCGACCAGGTCGCGGAAGACGGGCAGCGTCCAGTGGCCCGACAGCAGGAACGCCTGGCCGCCGGACGCGAACCGGGCCTCGCGCGCCGGGTCCCCCTGCTGGACGAACTGCGCGCCGGGCGTCAGGCCGTCCTCTGCCAGGCCCGTCAGGAACGCGTAGGCCGCCAGCGCGGGCGCGTCATCCATGAACCCGGTCGCCCTGCCGCCGTCGGGTGCCAGGATGTCTCCGCCGGCCGACCACACGAACGGCACCCACTGGTACAGGTTGCGTGGGAAGTCGAACCCGTGGACATCGGTTCGGCCGTCGCCGTCGATGTCCCTCGTCACCGCCCGTGCCGCGTGCCGGAAGTCGTCCCAGGTCCAGTCGGCGGGTGGATCGACGCCCGCCGCGGCCAGCACGCCGCGATTCGCGTACAGGACCATCGGCGTGAAGTCCTTGGGGAGCGCAAAGACGGCTCCTCCGCGCCGAAAGGCGTCCAGAACCTCCGGAAAGACGCTGTCCGGGTGAAAGCCAAGGGCCTCCCGGTACGGCGCGAAGTCCACCGCCAGGCCTCGGTCCACGAAGGTGGGAATGTCGGGCGAGTCGAGGAGGTAGACGTCCGGCGGACGGCCTGCGGCGATCGAGGTCAGGAGCCGTTCCTCGTAGCCGTTCGGGGCCGACTCCAGGAGCACGCGCGTTCCGGGATGCAGGGCCTCGTACCGCTCCGCGACCCGTTGCTCGATCTCGAGTTCGTGGCCACCCGCCCAGAGGGCGACGCGCAGGGTGACGGTGTCGGGTGGGGTGGGGGAGCAGGCCGCCATGACCGCAACGACGGCCAGTATATAATATCGTAATGTGTTCATGGCAAGATAGGAGTTGGACTCGGTGGCGACCGCAGGCGCACCCCGTCCGGACCAAAGAGGTGCGCTCTGTCCCAGGCGACCGACACGCCCACGCGCTGCCCGGCGGTCACTCGCGCCGCAGGCGGCACTCTCGCGACCCAGGCCGCATCGCGGGGCCCGTCGAGGTGCACGCGTTGCTCGCTCCCCAGCGCTTCGACGCGCACGACCGAGGCCTCGAAGTCGGGGCGGGATCCCCCGACCGCACTCGCGGGCACCGCCACCGCGAGGTCCTCCGCCCGCACGCCGAGGGTGGCCTCCCCCGACTCGTGCACGACCGTCAGTCGGTTGATCGGAGGCGACCCCACGAACCCCGCGACGAAGAGGTTGGCGGGCCGACGGTAGATCTCGTCGGGCGTTCCCACCTGCTGCACGCGCCCCCGGTCCATGACCGCGACCCGCTGCCCGAGCGAGAGCGCCTCGACCTGGTCGTGCGTGACGAAGATCATGGTCGTGCCGAGCCGCCGATGCAGCGCCGCGATCTCGTCGCGCGTCCGCAGCCGCAGCCCCGCGTCGAGGTTCGAGAGAGGTTCGTCGAAGAGGAAGACGCCGGGATCGCGCACCATCGCGCGCCCCAGCGCGACCCGCTGCCGCTGTCCCCCGGAGAGCTGGCCCGGACGCCGCGAAAGCAACCCGGAGAGTCCCAAAGCCGTGGCCACCTCGCCCACGCGCGCCTCGGTGTCGCGGCGACCCGCGCCGCGCACCCGGAGGCCGAAACCGAGGTTCTGCGCGACGGTCATGTGCGGGTACAGCGCGTAGCTCTGGAACACCATCGCCACGTCGCGATCGCCCGGCGCGAGATCGTCGACGCACCGCCCCCCGATCCACACCTCCCCGGCGGTGGGCTCCTCCAGCCCGGCCACGAGGCGCAGCAGGGTGCTCTTCCCGCACCCCGACGGCCCCACCAGCACCATCAGCTCGCCGGGACGCACCTCGAGGTCGACGGCGGCGACCGCGGCGACCTCGCCGAAACGCTTCTCGATCCCGCGCAGCGAGACTCCTCGGGGCCGTGCCTTCACGGTTGCGCCCTCCGTGCGGGGCCGCCGAGGGGTCGCGAGGGCGGCCTGCGCGGCGACGTCATGGCGCGGGCTCCATCGGGGCGGCCTCCTCCCAGGGCACGCGCAGGGGTGTGCCGCGCGGTCCGCTGTGGCGCTCGCCGTCGACCGTGAGGATGGCGCGCTCGGCGTTCAGCGCGACCGACAGCGTGCGACCCCGTGCGGTCACGGGTCCCATCCGGACATGCATCTGCCCGTGCGGGAGCGGATGCACCTCCACTCCCTCCGCGTCCACATGGAGCCCGGCGATGCCGCGCGCCAGCAGGTCGAGAACCCACGAATGCTGATAGTCGTCTATCCCACGGAAGTGGCAGGCGCGGCCGGTGTACGGGTTGTAGTGCTCGAAGCAGTTGGGCCGTGCGAGGTCTCCGTCGGTGAACATCATGCGGACGAAGCGCGCGAGCATGTCGGCGGCGAGTCGGCCCGCCCGGTCGCTACCCCGGCGCCGGCACCGCAGCAGACCCTCGATCACGTGGCTTGTCGTCATCGGCCAGACGCGGCCGTTCCAGGGGCAGTTGCGGCGCTTGCCCCGCCACACGCCCTCGGCGGAGAAGCGGGGGTCGTCCACGCTGGAGGAGGGCAGCGGCAAGGGGGTGCCGAAGGTCGCGGGATCCTCCAGGTGGTCGAGCATGGCCTCGAGGCGACCGCCCGTGACGAGCCCGGCGAGCAGCGGGTAGAAGCCGACGGCGGCCTTGACGCCGGTGCGCTCGAAGGTGCGGCCGTCCACGTCGGTGAAGAGGCGGGCGCCCGGCGACCACATGCGTTCGGCGATGGCGGTCGCGGAGCGGTTCTGGAGCGCCCGCCAGTCGGATGCGTCGCCCCCGCGTCCGACGCGCCCGGCGACGATGGCGAGGGCGCGGAAGAGCTGGTGGGCGTACACGGTCGTGTCGATGCCCTTCAGGCGCAGTCGCGGACGCCATCCGGCGACGTCGGCCCCCTCGTCGACGACCATGTAGCGCGACATGTACTCCTGCCCCGTCTCGAAGTGGTTGACGACGGTGAACATCCCCGACCGCTCGGGGTCGCGGGCGTCGCGGAGCCACCGCGCATAGCGGGACAGCCCCTCGTAGCAGCGGGCGAGCGCCTCCGGGTCGGGTTGCATGTCGTCGACCGCGAGCAGCGCGTCGCCCCAGTTGGCGTGGTAGAAGTCGGTGCCCTCCAGGTGGTCGGGGTACAGGCGGCCGTGGAAGGAGCCGTCGGGCTTCTGGTTGTCGACGAAGTTGAGGAGCGATCCCCATGCCTCGCGACCGCCCGAGCGCCAGCGCATCTCCATCATGTGGCACTGCGCGCTGTAGGTGATGGGCACGTGGAAGTACTCGGGGCCCTCGGCGATCGCTGGGTGGCGGATGTTCCCCCAGCGGCCCTCGATGCGGTTCAGACCCAGACCGTGGACGCGGTGGTCGAAGTATCGGTCGAGGTGCGGATCCCCGCACGCGAAGGCGGGGAAGCCGGCGAAGAAGGACTCCCAGGTGGCAGGCGCTGTGGTGCGGGGCTGACGTGCGCTGGCCTCCTGTGCGCGGTCATCGTGGCTGCCGCCCCAAACCGGGCCCTCCAGCCGGGGGTCGAGCCGCAAGCGCAGGGCTACGCGACCATCGTCGGCGACGGGAAGGGCGACCGCAATCCAGATCCAGCCGTGCACATCCGGGAGGTTGCCGGACAGTCGCCGTTGCGGCAGTTCAACCCCCCGGGGGGATGGAAGTTTTTCCGATGCCTCGCTGAAGGGCGAATGCTCCCACTCCGGCACTGCCCGGCCCTCGGAGGGAGCAACCTGGCACCATGCGGGCGTTGAGGTGCCCCCGAGGTCCATTCGCACCGTCATGGCGCGGCCCTGCCGATCCGAAATGGACCTTGTCCAGGCCAGTCCGCAAGCCGTGTGACGCAGTTCCGAGACGTCCTCGGCGGGCTGGGCCGTGAAGCAGACGACGAGGTGGCGGTCGCGCAACTCCGGCGGCAGGCTCCAGGACGATTCCAGGATTCCGCCGCTGAGGACTCGACGGACTTCCCTGATTGCAGCGCCCTTCGGGGTCCGATCCCCCCCGCCCCTCCACCCCACGGTCAGGCGTCCGGGACGCCAAACCCAGTCGGCGGAAGGCGGGTCGTGACCCGGTCGCAGTTGGTCGGCGGGCTGCAGCCAGTTGACGCGATGCGGCGCGCCCAGGCCGCCGTAAAGCGGAATCTCGGACCCATCCCGATCGAGAATCACCACAGTGAAGCAAGGTCCGACCCGGTGCTGTAGCAGGTGGGCCGGGTCCCAGAAGCCGGGCCGGTGCAGCCACCGTGGGAACGGCGGTGCCCAGACTACGCCGTCGAGCCCCCCGAGATACCACTTGTCCTTGCGGGCGAGGGTGTCGATGCGATTGCGGGGAGAGGCGCTCCGCACCTCACCGCCGCAGCTCGATCGACCGTCCGTGGAGCGGCTCCACGGGGCGGTCGAGCGTCTTCGCAGGGGAATCGTGCATCATGGTCCTCCGCTCTGGTATCTGGTGGGTGGTGCGGTCGGCGTGAATGTACGGGGCCGTGGTTCTTGGGCAAGTCCACGAAGCGGGCGCGCCCGCCGCCGTTGACGGTTCCCGTGGCCGGAGGGATAGATTTAAGGTGAACCACGGACTCGAAAGTGAGCGGACATGGCGACAACAGCGATGACGACGATCCGTGGATTGCCCCGGCCACTGGCTCGGGCCATGGAGGCGTACGCCGAGCGTCTCGACGTGGAGGCGATCCGCGCCGCCTACGAACTGGCAGCCGAGGCGCACGCCGGGCAGGTGCGCGCGTCGGGCGAGCCGTTCATCAACCACGCGGTCGAGGTCGCCACGATCCTGGCCGACCTCCATCTGGACACGGGGACCGTGGTGTCCGCGCTGGTCCACGATGTGGTCGAGGACACGGTGGTCTCTCTGCAGGGGATCCGGGAGCTCTTCGGCGACGAGGTCGGAGCGATCGTCGACGGCGTCACCAAGATCGGCAGGGTGCGCTTCCGCTCGAGCACCGAGCGCCAGGTGGAGAACTACCGGAAGCTGCTGCTTTCGATGGCTCAGGATGCGAGGGTGATCCTGGTCAAGCTGGCCGATCGGCTGCACAACATGCGCACGCTGGAGTACCTGCCTCCGGGGAAGCAGGGACCCATCGCGCGGGAGACGCGCGAAATCTATGCACCCATGGCGCACCGACTGGGGATGGCGGCGATCAGGTGGGAGCTCGAGGACCTGTCCTTCAAGTTCCTGGACCCCAGGGAATACGACGACCTGCGAAAGCGCGTCAGGCAGCGGCGGCGTGCGCGCGAGCGCAACATTCTCGAAATGCAGCGGCCGCTCGAGGACGCGCTGCTCACGGCCCAGGTCGTGGCCGAGGTAACGGGGAGGCCCAAGCACCTGTGGTCGATCCACCGCAAGATGGTCATCCAGGACCGTAGCTACGACGACATCTACGACCTCATGGCGCTGCGCGTGATCACCGATTCGGTGGAGGACTGCTACGCGGCGCTAGGGATCATACACACGCGCTGGCCCCCGATTCAGGAGCGGTTCCGCGACTACGTGGCCACCCCAAAGTCGAACATGTACCAGTCGATCCACACGACGGTGCTGGGAGCGGGCGGACGCCGGTACGAGATACAGATCCGGACCCAGAAGATGCATCGGACGGCGGAGTTCGGAATCGCGGCTCACTGGCGCTACAAGGAGGAGGCAGAGCGAGAGTATGCGTTGCAGGGCGCCGAAACGACCTCGGAGGAGGGAAAGAGAAGCAAGGTCGACGACGCGCTAACCATGTTCCGCAAAAAGGTGCTGGACTGGCAGCAGGACGCCAGCGAGCCGGAGGAGTTCATGGAGTTCCTCCACATGGACCTCTTCCAGGGCGAGATCTTCGTCTTTACGCCGAAGGGCGAGGTGAAGCAGCTTCCCGTGGGTTCGTCGCCCATTGATTTCGCCTTCTCGGTGCACACCGAGGTGGGGCTCCGCTGCGCGGGCGCGAAGGTGAACGGCCGCATCGCACCCCTTTCGAGACAGCTGAAGAGCGGCGATTCCGTCGAGATCATCACGAAACCGAAGCAGCGCCCCAACCGCGACTGGCTCGGCTTCGTCAAGACGTCGCGGGCCCGCCAGCGGATCCGGCAGTGGATCCGGCGGGAGGAGTACGACAGCTCCCTGCGCCTGGGTCAGGAGTTCTTCCAGCGGGAGCTGCGCAAGGCGCGGCGGCCGAAGCCCAGCGACGAGGAGACGGCGCGGGTCGCCCGGAAGCTCGGCTTCAAGAGCTTCGACGACCTGCTCGCCGCGCTCGCTCGCGGCGACATCGGCCCTTCGACGGTGATTCGCGGCTTCTACCCCGACGAGGATCCGTCCGACGTCGTGAAGCGCACGCCCTCGGCGCTCGAGCGCATCGCGGCGAAGATCCGCAAGTCGAACCGTGGGGTCACCATCCAGGGGGAGGACAACCTGATGGTGCGCTTCTCGCAGTGCTGCCAGCCCGTGCCCGGCGACAAGGTGCTCGGGTACATCACGCGCGGCAGGGGCATCTCCATTCACCGCACGGACTGCCCGAACGTCCTCAGCCTGGACCAGGATCCGGGCCGCCGCGTCGAGATCGAGTGGAGGGCCGAACGGGATGACCGCTTCTTCGTCCACCTGCACATGCAGGGCACCGACAGGCGCGGCCTGCTCGGCGACGTGGCCCGCACGATCAGCGAGACCGCCACCAACATCCAGCACGCCGACATGAGCGGGACCGACGGGGGCATGACGGCCGGGTTCGTCGTCGAGGTGCAGGACCTGAACCACCTCAAGCGGGTCATGCAGGCGGTGCAGCGGGTGAAGGGCGTGACGTCGGTGATTCGTCGCGAGAGGATCGGCGAGAGCGAGCTCTTCGACCGCAAGCGGGGCTGAGGGGCCGCCACGGTGGGACGGGCCGATGCCTGACTTCGAGATCCGCGCGCCGTTCGAGCCGGAGGGCGACCAGCCCGGCGCGATCCGGGAGCTTGTGGCCGGGGTGCGGGCCGGGACGCGATGCCAGACCCTTCTCGGCGCCACCGGGACGGGGAAGACGCTGACCATGGCCCACGTGATCGCCGAGACGAAGCGGCCGGCCCTCGTCATGTCACACAACAAGACCCTAGCCGCGCAGCTCTACGGCGAGCTCAAGTCGCTGCTCCCCTCCAACGCGGTCGAGTACTTCATCTCGTACTACGACTACTACCAGCCCGAGGCGTACGTCCCCGCGACCGACACCTACATCGAGAAGGACGCGTCGATCAACGAGGACATCGAACGGCTGCGGCTGCGGGCCACCTCGTCGCTGATCGAGCGGCGGGACGTGGTGGTGGTGGCTTCGGTCTCGTGCATCTACGGCCTCGGCAACCCCGCGGACTACCGCGGGCTGATGCTGCACCTCGAGGTGGGCGGGGAGGTCCCAAGGCAGGAGATCCTGCGCGGCCTGGTGGAGATCCTCTACAAGCGCAACGACATCTCGTTCGAGCGGGGAACGTTCCGGGTGCGCGGCGACACCGTCGAGATCTTTCCCGCATACGACGAGCAGGCGGTGCGGATCGAGCTGTGGGGCGACGAGGTGGAGCGGATCACGCGCTTCGATCCCCTCACGGGCGAGACCATAGCGCGCCTGGACCGCACCGCGATCTATCCCGCGTCGCACTACGTGACGCCCAAGCGCACGATCGAGCAGATGGAGCCGCTGATCCGCGAGGAGCTTTCCGACCAGGTGGCGCGCTTCCGGGCCGAGGGGCGGCTGCTGGAGGCGCAGCGGATCGACACGCGCACCAACTTCGACCTCGAAATGATGATGGAGATGGGGACCTGCCCCGGCATCGAGAACTACAGCCGCTACACGAGCGGCCGCCGTCCGGGCGAACGGCCCTCGTGCCTGATCGACTTCTTTCCCGAGGACTTTCTCCTCATCGTGGACGAGTCGCACGTCACGATTCCGCAGGTCCACGCCATGTACAAGGGCGACCGGTCGCGCAAGCTGACCCTGGTCGAGCACGGCTTTCGGCTGCCTTCGGCGATCGACAACCGGCCACTGCGCTTCGACGAGTGGCGGTCGCTGCTGCCCCAGGTCGTCTTCGTCTCGGCGACTCCGGGCGACTACGAACTGGAGCAGTCGGGCGGCGTCGTGGTGGAGCAGATCATCCGGCCCACCGGGTTGGTGGATCCCCCGATCGACGTGCGGCCCGTGCGCGGCCAGGTCGACGACCTTCTCGCCGAGATCCGCGACCGGGCCGAGCGCGACGAGCGGGTGCTGGTCACCACCCTCACGAAGCGCATGGCCGAGGATCTGTCGGAGTACTTCCAGTCCGTGGGGGTGCGCGTCCGGTACATGCACGCCGACATCGACGCGATCGAGCGCATGGACATCCTGCGGATGCTGCGCCTGGGGCGCATCGACGTGCTCGTGGGGATCAACCTGCTTCGCGAGGGGCTCGATCTGCCCGAGGTGTCGCTGGTCGCCATCCTGGACGCCGACAAGGAGGGGTTTCTGCGCAACACGCGCTCGCTGATCCAGACGGTGGGGCGGGCGGCGCGCAACGCGAACGGCACGGCGATCCTCTACGCCGATCGCATCACCGAATCGATGCGCGCGTGCATCGACGAGACGGAGCGGCGCCGGCGGGTCCAGAAGGAGCACAACGAGCGCCACGGGATCGTGCCGCGCACGATTCGCAAGAGCGTGGAGCAGATCGAGCTGTCGACCCGAGTGGCGGACGCGCGCGACAAGCCCGTCGTGAAGGTGGCGGAGCCCCCGTCCGGCTACGCCGACGAGGTCGACTCGGAGGAGTTCATCAAGATCATCGAGGAGGAGATGGCGAAGGCGGCCGAGGCGCTCGACTTCGAACGCGCGGCGTCGCTCCGCGATCAGTTGTTCGAGCTGAAGGCCGCCGTGGGATGAGCGGCGGGCGGAACGACGGGGCACGCGGTGACGCCATCCGGATGACCCTGACGGAACCGGATCTGGTGGCGTGGGGACGCCGGATCGGGGCCGGGATCCGACCGCCTGCGTTCATCGGGCTGAGCGGGCCGCTGGGCGCGGGCAAGTCGGTGCTGGCGAGGGCGGTGGCGGCGGGGGCCGGCGTTCGCGAGCATCTGCCGTCGCCGACGTTCAACATCGTGTTTCGCTATGCGCTCCCCAACGCGCGCTCGGTGGTCCACGCGGATCTGTACCGGCTGCGTTCGGTGGAGGAGCTGGCCGGGATCGGCTGGGACGACCTGCTGGGCGACGAAAATGCCGTCGTGCTCGTCGAGTGGCCCGAACGCGCGGGTGGCGAGCTGCCCGAGGATCGCTGGGAGGTGGCACTGGCCTACAGCGCGGTCGGGTCGGAGCTGCGGACGGTCGCGGTGGAGAGTCGCGGCGAGCCCCCGCCACTTCCCGCGTTTCCGATGGGCGTCCGATGAGCGGTACACCGAAGT
This sequence comes from Longimicrobiales bacterium, assembly GCA_963662845.2. Taxonomy (GTDB): domain Bacteria; phylum Gemmatimonadota; class Gemmatimonadetes; order Longimicrobiales; family Gaopeijiaceae; genus Bin94. Next base: position 551,336 of record CAXXCM010000001.1, read on the forward strand.
CGGGCACCGTTGGGTGGTCGGGGCAGGCGGCCGGAATGTGCACGTCGCTTCGCGGAGGCGCGCCCGAGGGTCCCGTGCTGGGCATCGAGACCTCGGCGCGCACGGGTTCGGTGGCGCTGGCCGTGGACGGAAGCGTCGTTGCCCGGCGTTTTCTCGCCGAACCGTCCCGCCACTCGGTGGGGATGATCCCGGCGATCGAGGCGATTCTCGCCGAGCGGCGGCTGGACGTCGGGGCGGTTGCGGGCGTGGTGGTGGGGGCCGGGCCGGGTTCGTTCACGGGGGTGAAGGTGGCGGCCGCGACGGCCAAGGGGCTGTCGTCCAGCCTGGGCGTGCCGATGTACGCGACCTCCAGCCTGCGGGCTGCCGCGGTGGCCGGCGGCATGGGGTCGGCGGGCGAGGAGCGGGAGATTCGCTACGTGCTCTTCGACGCAAGGCGCGGTCGGGTCTACGGGGCCTGCTACGATGTGGGGCCCGGTGGCGCGGTCGAGGCGATTGCGCCGCACGGCGGTACCATCGTCGACGTGATCAACGGGCGCGCGCCGCGCCAGGCCGTGTTCGTGGGCGACGGAGCGGTCGAGCACAGGGCGCTGATCGGTGCTGCGGGATACCGGGTGGGTCCGCCCGACCGGGGGGTGCCGGGGGCCGACGGCGTGTTGTGCTGCTGCGACTGGGTGGCGGTGGACGCCGCGACCTGGGAGCCCGACTACGTGCGCGAATGGAGGCCGGGATGAGTGTGGCGGTGGCGGTGCGGGGGGCGGAGGCGCACGATCTCCCGGCGATTGTCGAGATCGAGAAGGCCACATTCTCCCGACCCTGGACCCGCGAGACCTTCGCGAGCGTGTTGGAGCGCGCGGAGGCCGATCTGCTCGTCGCCACCGACGGGCGGACGGTGGTGGGGTATGCGGTGCTGCTGGCGGGGGGTGCCGAGGCCGAGCTGGCCAATCTGGCGGTCAGCGCGGGGTGCCGGAAGCGGGGGGTGGGGGAGGCGTTGCTGGGACACGCCCGCCAGATGCTGCTCCGCCGGGGCCTGCGTCACGTCTACCTAGCGGTGCGCCCGTCGAACGAAGGAGCGATCCGACTCTACGAACGCTTCGGCTTTCGCGACATCGGCACCCACCGGTCCTACTACCGGGAACCCGCCGAAGACGCCCGCATCCTGGCCCTCGCGCTGTCGAGCCGACCCTGAGGATCGTCGCGCCGCAGTCCCGTCCCGCCGACGCTGTCGCTAGCCCCCCAGCCGCTCCAGCAGCGCCGCATGCCGCATCGACAGGATGCGCAGAGTGCGGAGATTCACCGGCGTGCCGTCTCCCGCCTGGCCCTCATCCTGGCTCAACGCCGTCGTGGCGATCACCGCGTTGCCGCGGAGAGTGAAATAGCTTCCCATTTCGTGCCTTGCTGCCTCGGCCAGCACATCCTCGATCCTGGCTCGAAGCCTCTGTCTGCCCTCGTCCGTGGTGAGGCTCCAAAGCGTCTGTCCGGCGCAGACCTCGCCGACATCGATCAGGGTTTGACCGCGGAGGAGGCGCGCGACCACCCAGGGAACGACCATCTCCGCCACCTGTGCGGAGCCGGATTCGTGGTCGAAGGGAATCCAGCTCAACGGCACATAGGGCCAGTCCACCGGGAGGAGTGGACGGAATATGTTGGTGAGCGCCGACTTCATGAACGGATTGGCTTCGAGCACAAGTCCCTCTGGCGTGCACAAGAGCAGCGCAGGTCGGGTTCTTCGATCCTCGACGCCTTCGAGCAGCGTGTCTCGGTGTTCGGCCCGGCCCACAACGGCGACGCCGTAGGTCTCCGTCTGTTCGCGGGACAGCTGAGTGCCGTCCCGCAGCTCCACCGCGGTGATTCGCTCGTAGGCGTCGAGACGGTCCGAGTCGACCGTCGGCCCCGGAGTCACCTCCAGGAAAAGTGAATGTCGCATCTTTCGCGATGCAAGCACGAAGGGTGGATGGCTGCGGCTCCGCCGTTCGCGGGGCAGCCCTCCACTGATCCAGAGGTCTCGATAGCCTATGCCCCGGAGTGCGCCGGACAGCCCCGGGGTGCCCCGACACATGCCCACGAAGAGGTTGAGGGTCCTGAGCCTAAAACTCGAAGACATCCCGCTCGTCCTGATCAAGCAGCCGCACCCGGCTGTCTAGGTGAAGTTGCGAATTGGCGAAGAAGCGGACCACGGCGTTGCCGCTGGATCCAGAGGGAAGAAACACGCGCAGAAGATCGGGCGTGATCTCGAAGTCCAGGAGCCCGCCCGAATTCAGGTCCAGCGCGCGCAATCTGGTGAACGCCGGCGAAGTGGAGGCGGGCACGCCCCAGAGACGGAAGGGCCTGGATCCCGAAAACACCACCTTGCAGAACTCGGCGGCGTCGCCGATCGAGCGGTTGAAGCGGATTGTAAGGCTCCGGCCGATCAGCGTTCCGGTCCTGCGGTCGGTCTGAACACGGTACAGAGCCTCGATCTTCTCGATCTGCCGCGTGTACGAGTCCTTCACGATGTCCACAAGGCCCAGATGGGCGTCGTAGGAAGCTCCGCGTGCTTCCATTCTGCCCTCTCCGTTGACATCCACGATCGAGAACGCTTCCCTGGCGTCCTCGTCGGGCCAGTACCGCACATGGATCCTTGACAGGGACATGCAGTCGCTCATTGTGCCGTCCTCGTTCAGCAGCGTCAGCACCCGTTGCGAGTGACCTCCCCACAGCTGCACCGACAGGAAGTCGGCCGCCTCTTCCGGGCCCTCGCCGTCGGTGAACAGGCGGCGGTCGTGAACGACGACGAGTCCCTGCAGCGCCCCGGCGGCCGCCAGCTTCCCCAGCAGCTGGCCCGGCAGGGCGACGCGCGCCAGTCCGCTGCCGACGGTGGTCATGCGGCCGATGATCCAATCGGCGGTCTCGCTGCGCGCGGTGGTATGGAGCAGCCAGTAGCGAGGGTCCTTGCAGTCCAGGTACAGCGACACCGACGTGTCGTCGCGGTAGGGGCCCGCGACCGTCAGAAGGCCGTGGTCCTCGCTGGCGTGCACAGTGGCGGGATACTTGGCCCGCAGCAGGGGATCGGACAGCAGCTTCCGGAGACTTCGTTCGGGGAGGAGGTCGTCGGAGCCACCCGCCACACCGGAGGGCTGGACCTCGACGAGATAGGTCTTGATCGGAATCGCGTCGCCCCCGGAGGGTTGCGTGCCATCGTCGCTGGCGTACGCACCCGTCAGACGGCCCTGCATGAACTCGGCCAGCTGCTCTCGGGTTCGAGCGATCATCACGACTTTCTCCGTGCTTCGAGCGGCGGCCCTGCGGCCAAATCGCCGCGCAATATAACGGGCGGAGGGTTGAAACGGTAAAGTTGTTCCGTTCTCGCGGCATGGCCGGTTTGGTTACCATATTCCCCATGGAAACGACTACCGGCAGGAGCCGAAGGGTTCTGGTCACCGGCGGCGCCGGGTTCGTCGGCAGCCACGTGGCCGGAGCTCATATCGCCCTTGGGGACCAAGTATGGATCCTCGACGACCTTTCGTCGGGCCGGATCGACAACCTGCCGGCCGGCGCGGAATTCATCGAGATGGACGTGGCCGATCCCCGGACGCGGGAACTGGTGCGCGAAGGAGCGTTCGACCTGATCAACCACCACGCGGCCCAGATCGATGTGCGTGCGTCGGTGGCCGATCCGATTGCCGACGCGCGGGTCAACATCCTGGGGCTGGTCAACATCCTGGAGGGAGCTCGCGTGGCCGGCACGGGCCGCGTTGTCTTCGTTTCGAGCGGTGGCGTGGTCTACGGCGAGCCGGACCGGTTCCCGACGCCCGAGTGCGAGCCCAAGCGACCCGTGTCGCCGTACGGCGTTTCCAAGCTTGCCGGGGAGCACTACCTGAACTACTACCGCCAGGTGCACGGGATCGAGCATGTGGCCCTGCGCTACAGCAACGTCTACGGCCCGCGGCAGGATCCAAACGGCGAGGCGGGAGTCGTCGCCATCTTTTCCAACCGTCTGCTTCGGAGCGAGCCATTGGTGATCCATGGCGATGGAGAGCAGGTTCGTGACTACGTGTACGTGGAGGACGTGGCCCGCGCCAACATCAGGGCGGGGACCATGCCGCTCGACGATGGAGTCGGCATCGACGCGCGGGCCTACAACGTCGGGACCGAGACGGCCACGAGCGTGAATGCCCTGGCCGCCGTGCTCGAGGACGTTTCGGGGATTCGCGTGGGCCGCGTGTTCGGGGAGGCGCGACCGGGCGACGTGCGCCGCAACACGCTGTCCACCAACAGGATTCGCCAACGAGGATGGGCCCCCGTGTTCAGCCTGCGCGAGGGACTTGCGCGAACCTTCGAGCACATCGCCTCCGAGCAAGCGGTGGTGGCATCGTGAGCGCCGTGCCGCTTCAGATCGGCGCGCCGCGTAGCGTCCTCGACATGATCCTCGGCGCGAGCCCGCCGACGCACGTCGTGCTTGGCGTCCTGTTTCTCTTCTCGGTGGTCTCGCTCTGGGTGATCATCGCCAAGGTGCGTCACTTTCGCAGCGTTCGCGAGGACGGCGACCAGTTCGTCGCACACCTGGAATCGGTCACGAACCTGGGCGACGCATATGCGACCGTGAAGAACCTCGACGACTCCCCCTACACCCGCCTCTTCCGCGCCGGGCTGGGCTTCTTCGACGATCTCCGTCCGGGGGCTCTGTCGGGGACGCACCAAACCGAGGGGCTGTCTCTCACGCAGCTGGAGGCGCTCCGCATGGTGATCGACAAGGTCGAGGCCGAGGAGCTCGACGAGCTTTCGCACGGCCTCAACTGGCTCGCGGTCATCGGGTCGGTTTCCCCGTTGCTGGGGCTCATGGGCACCGTGATCGGCATCATGAACACCTTCCTCGGCATCACCCAGGCCGGGTCCGCCAACATCGGCGCCGTTGCGCCCGGGGTCGCCGAGGCGCTGATCACAACCGTCGCGGGCCTGGCCGTCGCCATCCCGTCGGTGATCGCCTACAACCACTTCGCGTCGCGGCTCAACCTCATCCTGGGCGAATTCGAGGGCTTCGCCAGCGAGTTCATCGGCACGCTGGCCAGGGGCGGGCACGTATGACCAGGCGCGACCGGGGGCGCGCGCGGCTTCCGGTCCGCGCCGAGATCAACGTCACCAGTCTGGTGGACGTGGCGTTCACGCTGCTGGTCATCTTCATCATCACCGCGCCCGTGCTGCAGGGCGGCGTCGACGTGAATCTGCCCCGGGGAGAGGTGGGGGCGATCGAGGCGTCGGACGAGCTCATCATCGTTTCCGTACTCGCCGACGGAAGCGTATTCCTGGGCGACACCCCGGTGCAGGCGGAGGACGTCGAGGGGATCCTGGGACAGATGCTCCGTGCGAACCCGCAGGACTGGGTGTACCTCAGGGGCGACTCGGCGGCGCTCTACGGCCAGGTCTTCAAGATCCTGAGCACGGTGGCCAGCCAGGAGGGGGTGGGCATCTCCCTGATCGCCGTGGACGATCCCCCATGAGTTCGCGCGGGAGACCCACGGTGATCTACGGCGCGATCCGCGATCCGCTGGACACCCGTTCGCTCCTCATGTCGGTGGGGGTCCACGTCGTCGCCCTGGTCGCCGTTCTCTGGGTGATGCCCGCGCTGCAGCCTGAGCCGATCGTCTACCAGGCAATCGCGATCAGGGTCGTGTCGGCGCCGCCGGTGGCCGCCCCGCCACCCGAAGAGGAGATCCCGCCCGCCGCCGAGGAGGAGCTGGTGGTCGAGACCCTCGACGAGCCGGCCGAGGAAGTGGAGGTGCCGATTCCGGTCGAGGAGGAGCCGCCGCCGGAGCCGGAGGAGACCCCCCCGCCGGAGCCCCAGGAGACCCCTCCACCGGAGCCTCAGGAGACCCCTCCACCGGAGCGGGAGGATCCGGTCCCGGCCGAGTCGGAGGAGAGCGAGGAGGAGGATGGGGGCGAGGACATCAATGTCCGCCTGCAGGGCGTGCAGCGGGAGCATCCGGCCTACTGGGCGAACATCATTCGACAGATCGGACGCTGCTTCCGGCCCCCGGACACCGGCAACTTGGAGGCCGTGGTGGAGTTCATGATCCAGCACGACGGGAGCATTGCCGAGATCGACATGGCCGAATCATCGGGAAGCTTCGTCTTCGACATGGCGGTCCAGGGGGCGGTCGAGTGTGCGGGGGCGCCGGGGCGGATCGGGCCGCTGCCCCAGGGATATGACTGGGATGTCCTTCCGGTCCAGTTCAGATTCAGCCCGGGTTCCTCACGGGATTCCGGGGGACAGTCGGAGGCTGCATGCTGAGGAACAGACCGGGTGTGTCGGTGCTTGCATCGCTGTTCGGGATCGCACTCGCGTGCGCCGCGCCCGCAGTTGCCCAGGAGGAGGTGGCGATTCCGGGGATCCAACTGGGACTCGCCTACGAGAACCTCTACACGCCGCCCCTCGCCATCCTGCCGTTCACCGGACCGCCGGGGGACGAAGATCTGGTCTCGGAAATCCAGGCCATCATGAGCAGGGATCTCGACTACAGCGACCGCTTCGTGGTGCTGGACTCGCTTCCCGAGGGGCTGGCCGACGACGGCATCCAGTACAGTCTCTGGGACCAGTACGGGGCGGACTGGGTTCTCCAGGGGGTCGTCGAGGAGGTCGCGGGGCGCCGCTTCCTGGCCATCGAGCTCCACGACATCGTCTTCACCAGCGTGGAACGCGGCCGGTTCGCCCTGCCGCCGCGGCGGGACGAGGACTTCCGCATGGCGGTGCATCGCGTGTCGGACGAGGTCGTGGAGTGGGTGACCGGAGATCCGGGCATCGCGGCGAGCCGCATCGTCTTCTCGATGAGTCCCTTCGGCGGCGATCCGTCCGCGAAGGAGCTGTACGTCGTCGATTCCGACGGCGAGAACCTGCAGCGGATGACCTGGGACGATCACATCGCCATCTCGCCCACCTGGGCGCCGGATGGCAACCACATCGCCTACGTGTCCTACAAGTCCGGATTCCCCAGGATCTACGAGCTGGACGTCGTGCAGGGCGGCGAGCGTGCCCTCGACATCGGTCGGGAGGGACAGCACGGCACGCCGGCGTATCACCCGAACGGAGAGGAAATCGCGCTCTACCTGGTGGGCGTCGGCCTCTTCCGATACAACCTGCGCGAGGAATGCTGCCTGGCCCAGCTGGTTGGAGGAAGGGCGCAGAACCTCCAGCCGGCCTACTCGCACGACGGGGAGCGCCTGGTCTTCGTGTCAAACCGTCTCGGCGTGTCCACACCCCAGGTGTACACCATGCCCGCCCGCGGCGGCGAAGCGAGCCTTCTTTCTCCCTATCGCTTCGGACAGGGCGGCTACTTCGCCGATCCCGACTGGTCGCCCGCATCGGCGAAGGTCGCGTTCGTGGGCGGCATTGCCCGCAGGAGGGAGTACAACCGCTATCACATCTTCGTGGCCGACGCCGAAGTCGGCGACAACCGGCCGCCGATCCAGCTTACACGCGAGGGCAGCAACCAGGATCCGAGCTGGGCTCCGGACGGGAGGCACATCGTTTTCGTCGGCGAGCGGCGAAACGGGTTCGGGGTGTTCGTCGTCGATTCGGCAACGGGTCGCAGTCGCCTTGTGGTGGCAAGCGTGCGGGCCGAGGACACCGACTGGTCGCCCTCGCTGAAACCACGCACTTGATAAGCCTCTGCCAATTCCCTATATACAACAAGTGTCGGGAACAGGTCCACCAGGGCCTCGCAGCTTACCTCCACCGGGAGAAGGTATGTCTAACCGTCGTCACGTGCTGGCCGCCTTTGCGACCGCCATCCTGCTGTCCGCCTGCGGCAGCGAGCCGCCGCCGGAGGTGGCTCCGGAACCCACCGGTCCAACGGCCGCGGAGCTGGAGGCGATGCGCCAGGATTCGATCCGAAGGGCGCGGGAAGCCGAGGAAGCGAGGATGCGGGCCGAGAGGGAGGCCGCCGAGCGCGAAAGACAGCGCGCCGCCGAGGCCGTGCGCCAATCCCTGCGGGAGACGGTCTACTTCGACTACGACGAGGCCACGATCCGCTCCGACACCGAGTCCATGCTGAGGAACAAGGCGGACATCCTGCGCGACAACCCGGGCGTCCAGCTCCGCATGGAGGGTCACGCCGACGAGCGGGGCACTTCGGAGTACAACATCGCCCTGGGGAACGAGCGCGCCGATGCGGTGATTCAATTCCTCGCCGGCTTCGGACTCGACGCGGGGCGCTTCGACTCGGTTTCCTACGGCGAGGCACGGCCCGCGGCACAGGGATCGACCGAAGATGCATGGGCCCGCAACCGGCGGGTCGAGTTCGTCATCACGGCCGGTGGCGACGGCATCGGCCAATAACCGGTCTCGCCGCCGCAGCCGGTCGTCGGCCGGGAGTGGACGCTCAGGGGGTGGAGGAATAGTGTCGCATAGAATTGACCGGTATCGGCGGGTCGGCCTGTTGCTGGTGCTCGCCGCCCTGTCCTCGGGCTGCGCGACCCGAGGCGACCTGCGCGAAATCCAGTACGAAATGCGCAGGCTGGCCGTGAGGCAGGACTCCGCCTTCCAGGCTCTGATGCGCATGATGGAGCGGGAGAATGCCCAGGCACTCGACTCCGTGGCCGAACTTGCATCGCTGATGTTCGAATTCCGTGGCGAGGTGAACAACCGTCTGCTCGCGATTCAGAATCAGCAGCTCGTCATGGGGGAGCTCGTCGGGCAGAGCCAGCACAGCCTGGCGTTGATGACCGAGGAGCTGAACAGGCAGCGGCAGCAGATCGAGCTGGTGTCGCGGCAGGAGCCCGCCGACACCCTAGCGGGCGGAGACGAGGAAGGCGAGGAGCCGTCGGGTGCCCAGTTCGTGGACGCGGACGAGGAGGCCTACCAGTCGCTCATGCAGTTGGTGGACCGCGGGCTGACCGGGAGCGCTCGCCGGGGTCTGGAGCTTTTCCTGGAGGAGTACCCGAACAGCGGCTACGCCCCCGCGGCGTACCTCCACCTGGCCGAGATGAGGGTTCTCGACGACGATTTGGAGCACGCGATCGAGACGTACCTGACGGTCCCAGACCTGTTCCCGGAGGCCGACGAGGTTCCCCGGGCACTCTACCAGGCCGGTCTGCTGTGCATCGCGATCGACGACAGTGCCCGCGCCCGCGAGTACCTGCAATGGCTGGTCGATTCGTACCCGGATCACGTCCTCGCCGCGCGGGCGCGCGACGAACTCGACAAGATTTCCTGACGGGCTGCCGCTGGGCCGGTTCGATGGCGGTTCAGGTTCGTCCGCGGGGCTGGTAAGGGCGCCCGATGCGCTGCCCGTCCTGCGACTCCGTTTCCACCAAGGTTGTGGACACCCGGCCGGCGAGGGACGGGCGGGCCGTGCGTCGCCGACGCGAGTGCCTGGGCTGCGGCACCAGGTTCACGACATACGAGCGCATCGAGCGGCGGCCGCTGCAGGTGTTGAAGCGGGACGGCAGCGCCGAGGACTTCCAACGGCGGAAGCTGCGGGCGAGCATCGCGCTGGCGTGCGCCAAGCGGCCGGTCCCGCCATCGGAGATCGAGGAGATGGTGGAACGGATCGAGGAGGCGGTGTCGCGCTCGGCGCGCGTCGAGATCGCTTCGGCGATCATCGGAGAGGCGGTGATGGCCAGACTGGAGCCTCTCGACTGGATCGCGTACATCCGCTATGCCTCCGTATACCGCGACTTCCAGCATATCGACGAGTTTCAGGACGCAGTGGACGAACTCACCGTGAAGGCGAGCCGAGTGGAACGAGACCGTCTCCAGCGTGAACTGCGCCTCGATGCGCCGGGGGATGGCCCATGAGGCGGCTGAGCGAGGGACTCCTTGCGAAGGGCGACAATCCCAAGGCCGAGATGCCTTTCCTCGACCACCTGGAGGAGCTGCGCTGGAGGATCCTGTGGAGCCTGCTGGCGGTGATCGTGTGCTCGGGCGTCGCGCTGGCGATCGGCTACTACGTCGACCTGATCGGCCTGCTGCTGGGACCCGGAAGGGAGCTGTTCGGCGAGGACTGGAGCCCGATCTACCTGGCCCCCACCGGGTCATTCTTCCTCTACCTTCAGATCTCCTTCACGGTGGGCGTGCTGTTCGCCTTTCCGGTCATTGCGTATCAGGTGTGGGGGTTCTTCGCGCCAGCCCTGGAGAAGCACGAGAAGCGGGCCATCATACCCGCGCTCTACATGGGGCTCGTGCTTTTCGTGGTCGGCGTCGCCCTGGGCTATTTCATCGCGCTGCCGATCTCGCTGCGGTTCCTCGTGGGCTTCCAGATCGAGTCCCTGACCCCGAACTACACGGCAACCGGTTACCTCGGTTTCGTCGTCCAACTGCTGCTGGCGTTCGGGGTCGTGTTCGAGCTGCCGGTGGTCGTGCTTGTCCTGAGCGTCCTCGGGCTGATCACACCCGGGTTCCTTCGGAACAAGCGCCGCCACGCGATCATCGTGATCCTGTTGCTCGCCAGCATCATTTCGCCCGGCGACGTAATCCAGATCACGATACTGCTGATGATTCCCCTCATTGCCCTGTACGAGTTCAGCATCTTTCTCTGCGTCATGGTGTGGCGGAGGCGCGAAGGCAGGGAGCAACCGGCCGACGCGGACCCTCCCGAGGATTCGGTGGCGGCCGAGGATGAGGCCGGCGCGACGGAGCCAACCCCGTACGACCATGGCGATCCCGCACGCGCCGAAACCCCCGAAGCGCCGGACGGCGACGCATAGAGCGGTGGCCCGTCCTCTTCGTCCTGGTCCCGGTGTCGCGGGGCTGGGACTGGCTCTGGCGCTCTTCAATGCCGATGCCCCCGCGTCCGCCCAGGAGATGCGCGACTCGCTCCAGGACGTGGTCAGGGAGCGGCTGGAGCGGCTGACGCGGCCGCTGGGCGACACCACCGGACTCCTTCCGGTCGATTCGGTGGACAACAACCTGGGCATGGTCGCCACGGACGACTCCACGCTGCTGGAGCTGCTGGCGCTGCCGGGCTACGACCTCGTGCAGTACCGAGGCCAGTCGGCCACATTCGAGACGCGCTCGAGATTGCTGACCCTTTTCGGCGCGGATGGGAACCAGGCGATCATGAATCGCGAGGGGCTGGAGCTTGCAGCCGACTCTGCACTGGTCTTCAACGAGAATACGGGAAGACTGGTGACCATGGGGGAGGAGGCGACGTACCGGCCCGAAGAGGGGGACGAGGTCGTCACCCGCAAGATCATCTTCGACATGAACGAGGACCGGGGCACCGCAACCGACGTGCGGACCCAAATGGACTCGGGGCTGGGGAACTGGATCGTGCGTGGCGACTTCCCCTGGGTGAACGCGGACGTGTCGTTCGGGCACGACGTGATGTTCACCAGCTGCGAGGAAGACGAGCCGCACTACCACTTCGTCGCCCGCGAGATCAAGCTGACGCCAGGCGGCACCCTGGTGGCCCGCAACGTGCTGCTCTACTTCTCCGACGTGGGGGTGATGTGGCTGCCGTTCATCGCGCAGAGCACCGAGCAGGGACGCCGGTCGGGGCTCCTGCCGATCCGCTTCTCGGTGAACGACATCGTCCGCACCTCGGGAGGATACTCGCGCCGCCTGTCGAACCTGGGGTTCTACTGGGCGATCAACGACTATGTGGACACGCAGGCGAGCGTGGACTGGTGGAGCGGGAACTACACGGCGCTCACGGGAGCGATGCAGTTCCGGTGGCTGCGGCAGTTCATGGAGTCCGATCTGAACTTCCGGCAGTTCTGGCGCAACGAGGGCGGGTCCGAGCTCGCCTTCGACACCAACTACAACTGGGAGATCTCCGAGCGCATGCAGCTGCGTCTCTCGGGGCGCTACGCGTCCAGCGCGGCCTTTGTGCGTCGCAACTCCTTCGATCCCCGCGAGGTCACCCAGTCGATCGACTCGGACGGGGGGTTCAATCGGCGCTTCGACTGGGGCACACTCTCGCTAAGCGCGAACCGGAGGCAGTTCCTCTCGGACGACCGGGTGGAGATGACGCTGCCCACCGCCAACCTGTCGCTCTCCACGATCACCCTCTTCCCGGCACCCTTCAATCGGGCGCGCTTCTACAACAACGCCACGCTGTCCGCGTCCATGCGGGCTTCGCGTTCGATCCGCGACCTGCCGTCGCAGATGCTGTCGGACGAGCCGTTCAGCCTCAGCCAGGCGGACGAGACGAACATGCGCGGGGGCCTGTCGGCCACCTTGTCGGCCGGCGCCTTCTCGATCTCGCAGAGTCTGGACCTGAAGAGCAACACCAAGCTGGACCTGCCAGGCAACTTCTTCGACCCGGACAAGCCTGCGCAGCGAGCCGGGATCGGCAGCGTGGGAGACCTTCAGCGGTCCGTGCTCGTCCCGCAGAGCGCGCTGGACCCGATCGACTTCGGTGCCCAGGAGCTCACCTGGTCCACGAGCGTCAACTACCAGCAGAACCTCGTCGGTTCCACCACGATCACCCCGCAGCTCTCGGTTTCCGGCCGCTCGATCCAGTCCGACACGAGCATGGTCGCGGGGGGCGGCTTCATCGCGGCGCCCAGGCGGATTTCGTTCGGGGCGCAGCTCAAGTCGGACATCTACGGCTTCTTCCTGAACGAGAGGCTGCGCCACAAGCTCTCTCCCAGCTTCGACTTCGCCTGGTCGCCCCAGGTCACGCCCAGCGCGGTCCAGGTGGCGACCTTCGGCAACCGCGCGATCCAGCCCAAGAAGGAACTGCGCTTCGGGATCACGCAGACGTTCGAGATGCGCGTGGACGACGAGGAGTCCGATTCCACTGCGGCTGCGGCCACGGCGGCGCCCGATCCGTCGGGGGGACCGCGCCGACTACCCCAGTCGCAGAAGGTGACCGTGCTGGCGCTGCGGACCAGCGCCGTGACCTACGACTTCGAGCAGGCGAGCGAACTGGGTCACTTCACCCGGGGCTTCGCCGACAACCTGCGCATTTCGCACCAGATCAGCTCGGACTACCTGCGTGGCCTCTCGCTGTCGCTGGAGCACTACGTCTTCGACGATGCGGCGATTGCGGCGGCGGGTGGCGCGAGGAGCTTTTCTCCCTTCGTGTCCAACGTCAATCTGGGGTTCTCCATGGGCAACAACACCGGTCTCTTCCGGTGGCTGCGAGGGTTGACCGGCGGCGAGGTGGAGGAGGACGACGAGTCCCAGACCCAACAGAGCACCGACCAGGCGGAGGATGTTTCGGATCCGTCGGGTTTCGAGAACGAGGATCTGGGCGAGTCGACCATTGTGCCGGGCGGCCGGCGGGACAGGGGGAGTGGACAGCGACGCACGCAGGGCGAAGTGGGGAAGTGGGATGCGTCCATCTCCTATTCGCTTGCGCGCGAGCGTGCCGTTGGGGCGAGCGACAACCAGATGGTGCAGGGAACGTTGAACTTCCAGCCCACCGAGAAGTGGTCGGTGCGGTGGCGCACCTCCTACGATGTGGTCACGGGAGCGTTCAACGACCACATGATCAGCCTGCAGCGCGAGATGCACCGCTGGGAGGCCGACTTCTCATTCCGCCAGACGGCGACGGGCAACTGGACCTTCCTGTTCGAGGTGGCGCTGACCGACAACCGCGATCTCCACTTCGACTACGAGCAGCGGACAGGAGGCGAGGAGATCCGCTGAGTGTCCATGGCGTGCGCGCCTGGGCGTCCCTTGGGGAGGACAGCGACCGATGGCGGCGGGTCGCGGAACGGTGCGCTGCGCACTTCTGGGATTCCGGTACGGGACGTGCATCGTGTGTCGTTGGTGCGGGAACGACCGATCCGACAAGGGGAGGGACGAGAGATGAGGCGATTCCGGAAGATGCGAATGCACGCGGCGGCGGCTGCCGCGCTTGCAATGGCGGCGTGCGACGGGGAACTGACGATCGTGGTGGGCGAGCCGGACGCGCCCCGCGATCTGTGGGCGTCGTACTACAACGGTGGCGTGGACCTCTCGTGGCGGCTGGGGCCACGTTGGGACGGCGAATCGTTCCGAGTCTACAGCAAGCGCACCAGCGATGCGGAGTACTTCTTCATCGCCGAGGTGACGAGCTGCATCGGCTCGGAATGCGTGTACCGCGACATCAATGTGCTGAGCGGCGTGACCTACGAGTACTACGTGGCCGCGCTCGATCTCGACACCGGCCTCGAAACCGCCAGCGAAAACGCGGTCGAGGTCTGGGTACCCGAGCCCGTGCCCCCGGCGGTCCCCGAGCGGCTCGTGGCCGTGGGGCTGGACGGTGCCTCCTACCTCCGATGGGACGACTCGCCGGCACTCGAGGACGACTTCCTGGCCTACCGGATCTACGCTTCGGCCGACGATGGCTACTATTTCATCGGTGAGACCGATTCTCCGGGGTTCGTCGATTTCCTTGCCGAGAACGGCCACACGACCTCTTACTTCGTGACGTCGGTGGACGATCAGGGACATGAGAGCCTGGGCAGCGAAGCGGTGGACTGCACCCCCAGGCTCGACTACGCGGGCGAGATCATGTACGCGCACCAGGATGTGCCGAGCGCATCGGGATTCCGGTTCCAGGAGACGGAGGACGTGCAGGCCGTGGTGGCCGGCGACGACGCCCGTCGCCACTTCCGCCTCGAACGCGATGGCCGGGGCTTGCAGATGGTCCCGGGGCCGAATGCGCGAATCCACCCGGAGAGTCGCTGGACGACGGCGCTCAAGTGCGGTCCGGGGGCCGACGAGGACTGCGAGTCCTGGGAGCGCGCGCCGCTGTCCGGGTACTCGTCCGCGCCAGCGTGGCTGGACGCAGGATTCACGTACATGTTCCGCGTGCCGGGAGACGATGGGGAGACGCGCTTCGGCGCGGTGCGAGCCACCATCATCGGCGTGGACCAGGAGGGCGACGAGCTGATCGTATTCGACTGGGCCTACCAGCCTCAGCATGGCAACCCGAATCTGTCGACGGCGGGCGGGGCGGGCGGACGGTGAGTCGCCGCTCCGATGATCCCACGTGGCCGGAGCAGGGGGTCGTGAGGTAGCATGACGCCCGTCGTGGAGGCGGTGCCGAACTTCAGCGAGGGGAGGGATCCGGCCTTCGTGGCTGCGGCGGCCGATGCGTTCGTGGCAGCCGGGTGCGATCTCCTCCACACCACGATGGATCCCGATCATCATCGATCGGTGGTGACCGTCATCGGGTCGCCGCGCACGGTCGCGCGAGGGGCGGTCGCGGCCGCCGGCGTTGCGCTGGAGCGACTCGATCTGCGGTGCCATGCCGGGGTGCACCCCCGCGTGGGGGCGCTGGACGTGCTTCCCCTCGTTCCTCTGCACGGCATCGCGATGGACGAGGTGGTGCGACTGGCGCACCGCGTGGGAGCGCGCATCGCCCTTCTGGGCATCCCGGTTTACTTCTACGGCCATGCGTCGCGACCCCCGGGCCGCACGCTCGCCGCGATCCGCCGTCCGACCCCGGGGGCGAGGCCGGATCCGGACCTGTCGGGAAGGGATGCCGCCGGACGCGCGGCGCACCCGATCTCGCACCCGACCGCAGGCGCCACCTGCGTTGGCGCGAGGGGGGTTCTCCTGGCGTGGAATGTGGACGTCGAAGGCCTGTCCATCGAGTCGGCCAGGGGGATCGCGGCACGCATCCGCGAGGCCGGGGGTGGCTTTCGCGGGTTGAGAGCCCTTGCGCTCACGCTCGCCTCCCAGCGGCGCATGCAGATCTCGATGAACCTGGAGGATCCGGCTCGAACGGACCCCATGGAGGTCTTCCGCGCCATCGAGGGGCGCGTGCTCGCGCTGAAGGGCAAAGTGGTCGGCACCGAGGTGATCGGGATGTGTCCCGACCAGATCTCGGCGCCCGCCGCAGTGGCGGCCTTGGGCATTCGGGACTGGTCCCGGGACCGCGTCCTGAGCCGTCGCGTCGACCGACATCTGAAGGCCGGGAGCGGCTAGCCGACGGCGATTCGCCCTGGTCCGCCGCGCGGCTCCAGCGCTGCGGGGTTTTCTGCAAGGGACGGCTAGTTGCTATCTTACATCCCGAGTGTGTCTGCCGATCCCGAGACCTGCCGGGCCGCGGGCACCGCGACGAGGATCGCACACGACCACGCTTGGGACGATGAATCGGAGCACGGCATTGAAGACAGCGCCGGCTGGCCTTGCCGGGATAAGAGCCCCGGTTCGGGATCGCCTCCACCGGGTTATGGACGAGCTGCGGCGAATCGCCGTGGCCGACTACTCGATGGTGGACGAAGTGAACGACTACCTTCTCCAGGTGCCGGGCAAGCTGTTCCGGCCGACCCTGGCACTGCTCTGCAGCGAAGTCGACGGCGAGGCTTCGGAGGACGCGGTCACGCTCGCGGCGGTGGTGGAGCTTGTCCACATCGCGACTCTGGTGCACGACGACGCCGTGGACCACTCGGTCCTGCGTCGCGGCATGCCGACGGTGAACTCGGTCTGGACGCACCAGATCGCCATCATCATGGGGGACTACCTGTACAGCCGCTCCGTGACGGAGCTGGCTCGCCTGGGCAATCTCGAGGCCGTGCGGGTGCTGGCCACCGCGGCCAATCGCATGAGCGTCGGCGAGATGAGACAGCTCATCTCCTACGACGACATCGCCTATTCCGAAGCCGAGTACTTCCGATTGATCGAGGCCAAGACCGCGTCTTTGATGTCCGCCGCCTGCGAACTGGGTGCCATGGCGGGGAATGCCGCCAACCGGGTTCCCCTGAGACGCTACGGCCACGCTCTGGGAATGGCGTTCCAGATCACGGACGACATGCTGGACTACGTGGGCAGCTCGGACGTGACCGGGAAGCCCGCCGGTCTTGACCTTCGGTGCCGGAAGGTGACTCTGCCGCTGGTGGGGGCGTTGCCCGAAATGTCCGCCGGAGAGGTCGACGAGGTGCGTCGCGTCTTCACGCTGGTCGAACCGGCCGACGACGACGTCGACCGGGTGATCGCCCTGGTGCGGGAAAACGGCGGAATCGAATACGCCAGGCAGAAGGCCATCCAATACGCCGAGCTGGCCGAGGCGGCGATTCGTGGAATGCGTCCGGGCCCGGCGCTGGACGCGTTGACGGAGGCGGTGTTCTACGTGACGGACAGGTCGCTGTAGATGGCCATGGAGCCGCGGCGCAAGCGTGAGATCAAGAGAGGGCTCGTCGTCATCCTGTTCGGGCTCTTCCTGGGCGGACTCTTCACCAGCCTGGCCGAGATCTTCCTCCCGCAGAGCGCCGCCCGCGCCTTTCTGACGACTTCCGTCGCGAGTTCCGTGGGACCGTTCTACCTTGACCTGGTCTCGGTCGCCTTCACGATTGGCCCGATCTCGTTCGCCCTCAACGTGCTCACGCTCGTCGGAATCGTCCTCGCGGCGCTGGCGGTTCGCTCCTGGATCTGATTAGTTTGTTCATCCAACCCGTGACGGTCCGGTCGATCAGGGAGAGTCCCTCCAGTGGATCCGGGCAGAGGAGGTAGCGAATATGCCATTTGGTCTTGGCCCGATGGAGATGGTCCTGGTATTCCTCGTCGTGCTGCTCCTGTTCGGAGCGAAGCGCCTTCCGGAGATCGGGACGTCCCTGGGCAAGGGGATCAGAGAGTTCAAGTCCTCGGTCCGGGAAGTGCAGTCGTCGGTGCGAACGGAAAGAGAACTCCCGGCGCCCCGCGCGGAGGAAACCGGCTCCGAGGGGCGCGAAGAAGAGTCGCCGCGGCGGTTGACGACGACGAGCTGACTGCCCGGGGGGCGGCTAGAAGACGGGTGGCAGCTGCATTCCCTGCTGGTCGTCGGGCGGGTTGAGCACGTCTTCCCTGCGGTCGACGATTCTTGCCGTTGCGCGCAGCGCCTCGATCCACTGCTCGAGTCGCTGTTGGCGGATCGCGTTCACGGCCTGGGCCCGCTGCAGGGTCACCTGCTCGACCCACGCCAGACTGTCGGCGGCCTCGGATCCGGTTCGCTCGATGACGTAGGCGTTGCGGTTGGCCTCGATCGCGTCCGAAACCTCGCCGACTTCGAGACCGAAGGCCGTGCCGATGGCGGCGTTGTGTCGTCCGAGCCCCGGCGCGAAGTCGTTGCGGGCGAAGGGACCGGCGTCGCGCACCTCGAGTCCGAACTCGCTGGCGACCTCGCTCAGCGAACGCCCCGAATGGACCTCGGCGGCCAGCTCGCGCGCTTCTTCCAGCGCGACCGCGATCTTCTTCTCGACCCCGATGCTCCCGCGAATGGCCGTCTCGGCCTCCTCCTCCGTGAGGTACCGGGCCGGATCGACCGAGACGACCTCGATGGCGTAGAACGAAGTTCGGTTCTCGAAGACCGGACTGACGTCGCCGACCGAGGTCTCCGGATCGAAGACCCAGTCGCCACCCTCCGCCGCATCGCCGGCTCCCGGGATGATCGGAAGGGTCTCGATGAGATCCAGCGTGTCCGTTTCCAGCCCGACCGTCCCCGCCGCGTCGGCCAGAGACATCGACTCGCCGAGTTCTTCGAGCGAGTCCGCCATGGCCAGAAGGTCGATCTCAGATTCGTCCGTGCGCTCGAAGGGAAGCAGGATGTGGCGCGCCTGCGCGGAGTCCTGACCCCAACGGTCGCTGACTTCGATCAGATGCACGCCGAAGGAGGTGCGCACGGGCTCCGTGATCCGGTTCAAGGTCGTGGCGAAGACGGCCGAGTCGAACTGGGCCACCATCGTGGCCTTGGCGAAGACGCCGAGGTCGCCGCCGTCCGGGGCCGTGGCCTCGTCGGAGCTCTCGCGCATGGCGACCTCCCCGAAGTCCTCTCCGTCGAGGATCGACTGTCTGAGTTCGTCGGCTCGGGCCAGCACGGCAGCCGTGTCGGCGGCCGTCGGTGCCTTGGTGAACGACACCGAAACGACGGCGGCGCTCGCCGGGACCGAGTAGTCCTCGCGGTTGTCGTCGTAGTAGCGGGCGATCTCGGCGTCGGAGATCTCGATCTGGTCGTCGGAAACGCGCGTCAGGGGCTCGAAGGACACGTAGCTCACGCTTGCGGTCTCGTGCAGGTCCCTGTAGGCGCTCCAGAGCTCGGCATCCGAAAGGTAGATCCCCGAGGACACTTGCCGGAGGAGCTTGCCGCGCGGGATGATGTCGCGGTAGTAGGCCTCCAGCTGCAGCTTCGCCAGGTTGTCGGCCATCGCGATGTACTGCTGGTACTTGGTGATGTCGAAGGCGCCGTCGGTCTGGAAGGCGGCGCTGCCCATGGCGTCGGGCGGTGGGCTCAGAAGCGCTGCGGTCCGCACCTCCTCGTCGGTCACCACGATGTCCCGCCGTTCCAGCTCCTGCTGGATCAGGATGCTGTTGACGACCTCGTCCCAGGCCTGGTCCTCGAGTTCCGAATTCTGGACGTTCGTGATCGGCTCTTCCTGGAACTGCTGAACCTGGTCGTACAGATTGCGGTACGAGGCCATGTACTGCTCGTAGCTCACCGGCGTGCCGTTGACGCGGCCGATTTCGCCGAAGGACCCGGACGTCTGGCCGGTGATGTCCATTCCCCATTCGAAGAACATGAGTCCACCGAAGGCCAGGGCCACGAGGATCATGATCCACTTGGTGCTTCTTCTGAGTTGCTCCATCATGGCAGGTGCCACCTCCTTGCAAGGAAAGGGAAGCTAACGCTTTGCCGGACCCGTCTTCAAGGAATGCACGCGGGGAGGTCGATAGCCGCGTTGACACCCTCGCCGCGCGAAATCTACCTTTCTGGCGCTCGAACCCAACGAAAGGACCGCGCCAGTGAGGATCGCCGTCGTGCACGGCCCCAATCTCAACCTTCTCGGAGTCCGTGAGCCGGAGGTGTACGGGACCGCCACCCTGGCCGACGTGGATCGGGCAGTGCAGGAGCTGGCGGGGGAGATCGGAGCCGAGGTCGAGACCTTCCAGTCGAACAGCGAAGGGAGAATTCTCGACCATCTGGCCGAGATCCGGGACCGGGTGGATGGGGTGCTGATCAACCCGGCGGGCCTCGGCCACACCTCGATTGCCCTGCTCGACGGCCTGCTCGCCACGTCCAGACCCTTTGTGGAAGTCCACCTCAGCAATCCGGCGAGCCGGGAGAGCTTTCGACGCCAGTCCTTCCTGTCGCCTGCGGCGGTGGGCGTGGTCGCAGGCTTCGGCGTCGACAGCTATCTTTCGGGTCTTCGCTGTCTGAACAACTATCTTGTTCGGCAGTGCGGCGCGGCTACCTGAAGCGCCCGCGTACCCTGACAAGACGAGGATATCGGAACCAGTTTCATGGCAAGTACGGCGGATTTTCGCAACGGAATGGTGCTGGAGATCGACGGGGTGCTCTGGACCATCACCTATTTCCAGCACGTCAAGCCCGGCAAGGGTGGTGCGTTCGTGCGGACCAAGCTCAAGAACGTCCTCACCGGTGCCGTGGTCGACAAGACCTTTCGCGCCGGCGAGCGCGTGAGCAGCGTCAGGCTGGAGCGTCGCCCGGTGAGCTACTCCTACACGGACGGCGAGCTGTTCCACTTCATGGATCAGGAGACCTACGATCTGATCCCGATCAGCGGGGACATGCTCGGTCGAAACCAGCTGAAGTACCTCAAGGAGAACATGGACTGCCACGGCCTCGTTCATGACGGCAATGTGATCAGCGTGGAACTGCCGGACTTCGTGGAGCTCGACGTGACGGACACCGATCCCGGCTTCAGGGGCGACACGGCCCAGGGGGCGACCAAGCCGGCCACTCTGGAGACCGGCGCCGTCGTGCAGGTGCCGCTTTTCGTGGAGGTGGGGGATCGGCTCAAGGTGGACCGGCGGGAGGACAAGTACCTCACACGGGTGACCGGATGATCGACATCGAACTCCTGCAAGCGCTGGTCCGCCTGGTCGACGAGTCTTCGCTCGACAGCCTGGAGATCGAGCGAGGGTCGACCCGAATCCGGCTGGCCAAGTCTCCGGGCGGTGGCGTCGTCGTTCCGCAGGCGGTGCCGGCAGCGCCCGCGCCCGCCCCGTCGGCGGCGGCACCAGAAAAGCCTGCGCCGCCTGCGGATGCCGACGCGGCTGCCACCGAGGCCGAGCCGCCGTCGGCGAATCTCGTGGATGTCACGTCGCCGATGGTGGGAACCTTCTATCGGGCGCCGTCGCCCGAGGCGGATCCCTACGTGGAGGTGGGCTCGACCGTCGCGGCGGGCGACGTGCTGTGCGTCATCGAGGCGATGAAGCTGATGAACGAACTGGAGTGCGAGGTTCCGGGCCGGATCGTCGAGATCTGCGCCGACAACGCGGAGCCGGTCGACTACGGACAGCTCCTCTTCCGGGTCGATCCCGCCTGACGCGAATGGCCGCATGTTCAAAAAGCTGCTGATCGCCAACCGGGGCGAAATCGCGCTCCGCATCGTCCGTGCGTGCCGCGAGCTCGACATCGGCACGGTGGCGGTCCATTCCGAGGCAGACCAGGAGTCGCTCCACGTGCGCTTCGCGGACGAGGCCGTGTGCATCGGTCCGGCGCGAGCGGCACAGTCCTACCTGAAGGTGACGCGGATCATCGCCGCAGCGGAGGTCACGGGGGCGGAGGCTGTCCACCCCGGGTATGGGTTCCTGGCGGAGAACGCCGAATTCGCCGAGATCTGCCAGCGCTCGGACCTTGTGTTCGTGGGCCCGACCCCGGAGCAGATCCGTGCGATGGGCGACAAGGCTGTTGCGCGCGAGACGATGCGCGCGGCGGGCGTGCCGGTCGTGCCGGGCTCGGACGGCATCATCGAGGACGAGGCCGAGGCGCTGGAGGTGGCGCGCGGCATCGGGTTCCCCGTGATGATCAAGGCCGCTGCCGGCGGTGGAGGGAAGGGGATGCGCATCGCGGGCTACGACGGCTCCTTTCGCCGCAATTTCGCTGCGGCCCGAGCCGAGGCGGAGGCCGCATTCGGAGACGGCGGCATGTACCTGGAGCGGTGCGTCGAGCGGCCGCGCCACATCGAGTTCCAGGTCTTCGGCGACCGGCAGGGCCGCGTGGTCCACATCGGCGAGCGCGACTGTTCCATCCAGCGTCGTCACCAGAAGCTGGTTGAGGAATCTCCCTCGCCTGCGCTCACGCCCGAGTTGCGCCGCACGATGGGTGACGCCGCCGTGAAGGCCGCCGAGGCGATCGGCTACGTGGGCGCGGGGACGGTCGAGTTCCTACTGGACCGCTCCGGCGAGTTCTTCTTCATCGAGATGAACACGCGCATCCAGGTCGAGCATCCGGTCACCGAGGCCACCACCGGCCTGGACCTGGTCAAGGAGCAGATCCGCGTGGCGGCCGGCGAGCCGCTCTCCTTTCCGCCGGGAGAACAGGAACATCGCGGACACGCGATCGAGTTCCGGATCAACGCCGAGGATCCGGGCCGAGCCTTCGCACCATCGCCGGGCCTCATCAAGACCTTCCACCAGCCCGGAGGGCCCGGCGTTCGTGTCGACACCCACATCTATTCGGGCTATCGGGTGCCCCCCTACTACGACTCCCTGTTGGCGAAGCTGATTGTGTGGGGCAACACCCGCCGCGAAGCGGTGGTGAGAGGACGCGAGGCGCTCGAGTCGTTCGTGGTCGAGGGGATTTCGACCACCATCGACTACCTGGGGGAGATCACCCGCGACGAGGAGTTCCGGGGAGGCGATGTGGACACGAGCTTCGTGGAGCGGTTCCAGGACCGAAAGCGGCTTCGCGGCGCCGGGGGCTGATGAGGGTCGGCGTCCGCTTCACCCCCGCCGAAGTGCGTCCCGGCGATGTCGAGGACGCGAGTGCGGTGGTCATCGACGTGGTGCGGGCAACCTCGTGCATCGTCGAGGCGGTGGCCAACGGCGCGCTCGCAGTGCTGCCCGCCGTCTCGGTCGCCGAGGCCGTGCGCAGGAAGGCAACCCTGGCCTCCGACGACGTGCTGCTTTGCGGGGAGCGGCACGGTCTGCGCATCGACGGCTTCGACCTTGGCAATTCGCCCGGCGAGTTCACGCGCGAAGCGGTGGCGGCGAAGCGGCTGGTGATGACCACGACCAACGGCACCAAGGCCCTGGCCTCCGCCGAGGGGGCGCGGCGGGTGCTCGTGGCGTCGTTCCTGAACCTCGGTGCCGTCGCCGACGCGATTCGGGAGGACCACGCCGTTGTGATCGTCTGCGCAGGCAAGGCAGGCGACTTCGCGATGGACGACACCGTCTGCGCCGGCCACATCGTGCGCAGGCTGTTGGACGGCCGCCCGGGCACCGTTCAGATGGACGAACGGGCGCAGGCGGCAAGGGATCTCGCGGGGATCCACGCGGTCTCGGCCGACATGCTGGCGCGCACCGCTGCGGGACGGGCGCTCGTCGAAGTGGGGCTCGGCGGCGATCTGGCCCTGTGCGCAAGCGCCGACAGGCATAAGATTGTACCTATGATGCGAGATCGAATCATAGCCGCTCCGTCGTCCTGACGTGGGGGTCGTGAAGCCGCCGCGACGGGGCGGGAAGGGTGGAAAGTCGGCTGGGCGGAGCCGGTCCGGCCGCCGGAAGGCGACGCCGCGCAAGAAGGGCAAGGCCGCCGGCACGCGACCGGAGGCGGGCGGCGTCCTGGCCATTCTTGTGGCGTTTCTGGCGTTCATGGTCGCCGCCGCCCTGTTCCCGATCGAGGTGCTGGGTTCCCGCGTTGCGGACTTCTTCCCGGACGGGAACCCGGTCGGCGAAGCGGGCGAACTGTTGCGCCGCGCGCTCGTTTCGTGGCTGGGGCTGGGGTCGGTGGCCGTGCCGCTGGGCCTCCTCGCCACGGCCGCGTCGATCGGGGGCTGGTCGTCGCCGTCGCCCCGGCGCAGTCTCTGGATCATCGTCCTGGCGTCGGCGATTCTGTTCCCGCTGGGGGGCTTCCTGTTCCAGGGTGGGGAGTGGGCGCACGGATATCTGGGCACGGCGCTGGGCGATCCGCTCCGCCGCGCGATCGGGTGGCTGGGAGCATGGCTGCTCTTCGGAACCGGGGTGATCGTCACCTGCATCGCCGCGTTGCGCTTCAACCCACTGCGCCCGGCGGGGCTGGCGGCCGCGGCGCTCTACCGGGGCGCCGGATGGGCGGCGCGACGAACGGGCACCGCCACTCGCACTGGGTGGACCCGCCTGGCAGAGCGCAGGAGGGCGGCGCGGGCCGCAAGGGAAGCGGCAAAAAGGGCGGCCGAGGAGAAGGCGCGGGCACGCAGGGAGCCCTACGGCGGTGCTGGCGCGGGGAACGAGGGCGCGCAACCCGCCGAGGGACACCTCGGCGAGGGGCAGGGCGACGGGGATCAGGACGGCGTTAAGGGTGCGATCGATCCCGCCACCGCACCGGACGAGGGCGACGCGTCCGGAGCCGCGGGCGCCGCCGAGGTGGGGAGCGATGGCAACGGGATCGAGGTCGCAGCCACGCAGGCGCGATCCCGGGAGCCGAAAGACGCGGCGGTGCCGGGTGGGGCGGCGGCGAGCGACGGCGCAGCCAAGAGTTCGGTCGGTGACGACGCCCCAGCGCAGGATGAACCGCTGCCGCCCTTCGATCTCCTCACCGCCCCGCGGCGCGAAAACCGCTTCGGCATGGAGCAGGAGCTGGATCGGCTCGGGCGCGTCCTCGTCGAGAAGCTGCGGACCTTCAAGATCGAGTCGGAGGTCTCGGGACGCACGACGGGACCTGCGGTCACACAGTACGAGGTGGTTCCCGCCGCCGGCGTCAAGGTCAACAGGATTGCCAATCTGGATGCGGACCTGGCGCTGGCCATGAAGGCCAGGAGCGTCCGGATCGTGGCGCCCATTCCGGGCAAGGGCGCCGTCGGCGTCGAGATTCCCAACCCCAGGCCCGAGATCGTCCGGCTGCGCGAAATCCTGGAGGCGTCCGCGTTCTCGCGGTCCCGGGACGCGCTGCCCCTCGGGATGGGTAAGGATCTTGCCGGCGATCCCTACGTGACCGACCTGACCAGGATGCCGCACGCGCTCATCGCGGGGGCCACCGGCTCGGGCAAGTCGGTGTGCCTCAACACGATCATCACCAGTCTGGTCTACCGGCACGGGCCCGACCGACTGCGCCTGCTGATGATCGATCCCAAGATGGTGGAGCTCTCGGCCTACGCCGACCTTCCCCATCTGCGGCACCCGGTGGTGACCGATCCACGCGAGGCGGCGGGGATTCTGAAGTGGGCCGTCATGGAGATGGAGCGACGCTACGCGCTCCTGAGCGCCAACGGCGTCCGCTCTCTCAAGGAGTTCAACGACCGGGTGCAGCGAGGAGTCGAGCTCAAGCTGGCCGTTCCCGACGGACCCGAGGAGGAAGAGGACAGTTGGCGGTACAGGGACGGCTCGCTTCCCTGGATCGTGGTCGTGGTCGACGAGCTGGCCGACCTCATGATGACGGTGCAGGCGGAAGTGGAGAAGCCGCTGACCCAGCTTGCCCAGAAGGCCCGCGCGATCGGCATCCACCTGCTGGTCGCCACGCAGCGCCCGAGCGTGAACGTCATCACGGGGCTGATCAAGGCGAACTTCCCCTGCAGGATCGCCTTCCGAGTCGCCTCGAAGACGGATTCCCGGACGATCCTCGACCAGAACGGCGCCGATTCGCTGCTCGGCTACGGGGACATGCTGTTTCTGCCTCCCGGCCAGAGCGAGCCCGTGCGGATGCAGGGCGCGTTCATCTCCACCGAGGAGACCGAGGCGCTGATGGGGTGGTACCGCGAGCGCGCCGACACCCTGGAGGCGATCAAGGCGCGGGTGCAGAGCGACGAGACCGACATTCTCGAGCAGGTCCGGGCCGCGGAGGGCGAGGACGAGGGCGGCGAAGAGGCGACGTCGTGGGGCGACTGGGACGACCTGTTCCGGGACGCCGCCCAGGCGTGCATCCAGCAGGGAAGCGGATCGACCTCGCTGCTGCAGCGAAGGCTGCGCATCGGGTACGGGCGTGCGGCGCGCATCGTCGACCAGCTCCACGACGCGGGCGTCCTCGGCCCTCCCGACGGATCGAAGCCGCGAGAGGTGCTCATCGGGCTCGATGCGCTGGACGAGATATGCCCGGGATGACGGTGCGGAAGCGGCGCGTGCGGGCGCCGACCCGGCATCGGGCGACCTCGCACCGTCCGCTGCGAGCCGGCGTGCACACGCTGGCCAGTGCGCTTCTGATCGGCCTGGGTGCGCCGGTGCCGTCCGGTTTCGCGCAGGAGTCGGTCCATCCCCTGGACGCGGCCTCGGCAAGATACCAGGAAGTCACGGCGATCTGCGCGAATTTCGAGCAGAGCATCGAGGTGCGTCTGGCACGGCGGACGATCCGAAGCGCGGGACGGGTCTGCCAGAGGCGTCCCAACCTGTTCTCCATGCGCTTCTCCGACCCGGATGGCGACATGGTGGTGTCCGACGGGGAGTACTTCTGGGTCTACTACCCCAGCCTCGACGCGGAGCAGGTGATGCGCTACGCGGTGTCCGGCACGCCGGGAGGGCAGGACTTCTTCCGCGAGTTCCTCGAGGATCCCGGTGCCAGATACGAGGCCGAGGAGGTTGGGACCGAGGCCGTTGACGGTCGTGACTGCCGAGTCCTGACCCTGAACCCCCGGTCGGGGGCCGCGTACCGTGGGGCGCGATTGTGGCTCGACGCCGAGAGCCACCTGATCCGCAGGGTCGAGATCGAGGAACAGAGCGGCAACGTGCGCACGGTCACGCTGCGCGATTCCGACCTGTCCCCGGCGATCGATCCCGGCACCTTCGTCTTCGAGGTACCGGCGGGAGCTCGGGTGATGCGGGGCCCAGGCCGCCCCGGAGCCCGTACCTCAGCGCGATGAGGCTCCGCACCCGCGACCTGCCCGTCCTTCCGGTCCACGCGGGGCCGGTTCGACCGGACGTCGGCGCGGATGTCCGGGCCGTCGACCCGCGTTCCTTCCAGATCGGGCCCGAAGACGGGCCGCGGGTGGGGCTGGTGACCCTCGGTTGCGACAAGAACACCGTCGATTCCGAACACATGATGGCGGCGCTGGCCGCGGCCGGCGCCCGGGTGACGAGCGACGTGGAGAACGCCGAGGCGGTCGTGGTGAACACCTGCGGCTTCATCGACGCCGCCAAGGAACAATCCATCGACACGATCCTGGCTGCGTGCGAACTCAAGCGAAGGGGCCGGGTCGGCGCGGTGGTGGCCGTCGGCTGCATGGTCCAGCGCTACCGGGCCGAGCTGGAGAGCGAGATCCCGGAGGTGGATCTCTTTCTGGGGATCGCCGAGATGGGGCGCCTCGTGCCCGAGTTGAGAGGGCGGGGCTGGTGGGCGACCGCTTCGTGCCGAACATGGAGCGGCCGTTGCGCATCCTCGCTTCGGAGACCCGGCACGTCTCATACCTCAAGGTGAGCGAAGGGTGCGACCACCGCTGCGCCTTCTGTGCGATCCCCCACATGCGCGGGCTGCACCGCTCGGCGGACCTGCAGAGCCTGGTGGCCGAGGCCCGGGCGCTCGGCGAACAGGGGGTGCGCGAATTGAACCTGGTCTCGCAGGACACCACCTGGTACGGGCGCGACCTGAGGCGACGGGATCGCTCCGCCCCCCTCCTCCACGATCTCCTCGAGGCTCTGCTCGAAGGCACGGACGTGGACTGGTACAGGCTGCTGTACATGTACCCGTCGGGGATCACTCCGCGGCTGGTGTCGCTGATCGCGCGCGAGCCCCGTCTGCTGCCGTACCTGGACATGCCGCTCCAGCATGGGAGCGACCGCGTGCTGGCGCGCATGCGGCGCCCGGAGCGACAGTCCACGATCCGCGAGAGGGTGCGCTGGCTCAGGGACGAAATCGACGACCTCACCCTGCGCACCACGGTGATCGTCGGCTTCCCGGGCGAGACGGACGAGGACGTGCACGTGATGATGGACTTCCTCGAGGAGATCCGCTTCGACCGTGTCGGCGCCTTCGCCTACTCGGTGGAGGAGGGTACGGCGGCCGCCGCCATGCCCGACCAGGTTCCCGAGGAGGTCAAGGCCGAGCGTCTGGAGATGGTCATGGAGCGCCAGCGCGACCTGTCGCACGAATCCAACCTGGAGCGCGTGGGAACCGTCAGTCCGCTGCTGGTGGACGAGCTGACCCCGGACCAACCCGGCCACGAGGCGCTGGGCAGGACGCAGGGGCAGGCGCTGGAGGTGGATGGACAGACCTATCTGACAACGGCGGGGGGCGCGCGCGCCGGAGACATTGTCGAGGTGGAGATCGTCGGAGCCGGGGACTACGATCTGACCGGGAGAGTGATCCATGGTTGAAATCGGACCGCGACGGGTGCGGATCGGCGTGATCGGAGCCGGAGGCACCAGCCAGCTCCTGCACCTTCCGATCCTCAGCGAGCGGCCCGATGTCGAGGTCTCGGCGCTCTCCGATCTGGATTCCGGGAAGGCCCGGGCGGTGGCCGAGCGCTTCGGCGTGCCGCGCGTGCTGAGCGACGACGAGATCATCGCCGACGACAAGATCGCGGGCGTCATCGTCTGCGCGCCGAGCTTCCTTCACGAAGACTTCACGATCTCCTGTCTCGAAGCGGGGAAGCACGTTCTGGTGGAGCGGCCGCTGGCGCTCTCGCCGGGCGGTGTGCGTCGGGTGATGGCGGTTGCCGAAGCGGCGGGCAAGGGGGTCGTGCTGGGACAGTCGCACCGGTATCAGGCGAACGTTCGGGCGCTCCGCTCGGCGATCGCCGAAGGCGCCCTGGGAGAGCTGAGCGCGGCCAGGGTCGACTGGCTGAACCGGGCCGTCCGCCGGCCGCGGACCGGATGGCGCCGGCGTGCGCTCGAGTCGGGCGGCGGCGTGTTGATGGATCTCGGCGTGCCGGCGCTCGATCTGGCGCTGTGGGTGCTGGGTTGCCCCGAGGTCGATCGGGTCTCGGCCACGACCCGGGGCGACGGGTTCGACGTGGAGGAGGAGGTGCATCTTCAGGCGGTCACCCGCGACGGGGTGGCCATCGCGCTGGCCGCCAGTTGGCGCCTGCACGCCCTCGAGGACCGCCACCGGCTCCGGATCCTGGGCTCGGAGGGCGGCGCGCGCCTGGCGCCGCTGTCGATCTACAAGCAGGTCGGCGGGCGCACTGTGGACGTGACCCCCCGCCAGCCCATCCCGCGTGGCGGCGAGGATCTCTTCACCAACGGGTACCGTCGCCTGCTGGACGAATTCGTGCGGGTCCTGGCGGGGACCGCCGCGGCCAGGCCCGCTGCCGACCAGGTGGTGCTCATGAGGCTCATCGAGGCGGCCTACGAATCGGCGAACGAGGGTCGCGAGGTGAAGCTCGGCTGATGTCCTCGCGGGCGGCCGCGTGGAAGGGGTTGTTCCTCGCGGTCGCGTCGGGGCTCGCCCTGGGTGCGACGTTCTCCCCGCATGGGGGATCCGTGCTTCCCTTCGTGGCCTTCGCTCCCCTGGGGATGGCGCTGGCACGCACGTCCCGCGACGCTGCGGTGCGCCCTCTCTCCCCCTTCCATCCAGGTTTCGCGGCCGCGTTCGTCGCCCACGGCATCGGACTCCACTGGATGGTTCCCGCACTGGCCTGGAGGTCGTCCCTCGCCGTCCCGATCTATCTCCTGGTCCTCGTCCTCATCGGTCTGGTCGCCGGTGCGGCCACCGGCGCGGCATCGTTCCTGCACAGGCGCAAGGGGTGGCCCCTGCCCATCGCGCTGGCGGCGTGCTGGGTCGGCTTCGAATGGATGGCGGCGCGTGTGCCCGGCGTCCCCTACGCGTGGCTCAACGCCGGGAGTTCGCTTGCCTGGACCCCTGCGCTGGCTGCGGGCTCGGAGGTGTTCGGCGCCAGGTTTCTCTCGTTCTGGACCGTGGCGTCGGGCACGTGGCTGGGAGTCGTCGTCGCCTCGCGCCCCCTTCGGCCGGCGCGTCCCCTGCGGCTCGCGCTCCTGACGCCTCTGGTGCTGACGGTCCCGGTTGCGGCCGGATTCCTCCGCCAGGCCACGCTGGAGGAGTCGGGTGTCGCCGCAAGGGTGGCGGTGGTGCAGTCCGGCAGCGGCGAAGGCCGGCTCGACCGGTGGCTCAGCCCGCTGCGGCAGCTTCGGTCCACCGACCCGTTCGACATGGCGGTGTTCCCCGAGCGCTTTCTCGCGGCCTCCTTGCGGAGGTCGGGCGAGCCCACCGCCACCGAAGCCGGGGAGAGCGTGGCCGCCTTCGCGGAGGCACTCGGCGTGCCCGTGGTGATCGGCGCCCTCGACACTGCGGTTCCCGAGAGCGGCGGCGACACCCTGTGGTACAATGCGGCGTTCCTCCAGCAGCCCGGTGAACCCCTCTCGCCCGCCTACCGGAAGTCTCGTCTCGTTCCGGGTCTCGAGGGCACCGGAGGGTGGCCCGGGGCCGCCTTCGACCTTCCCGGGGGGTACGCCGCAGGCCGGAATCCGCAGCCGCTGGCGACGTCGTACTCGCGGGTGGGCGCCCTCATCTGCTACGACTCCGCCTACGGGGAGACGGCGCGACGGCTGGCCCTGGCGGGGGCCGACTGGCTGGTGGTCCTGTCGAACGACGACTGGCTCGATCCCGCGCGACCGTTCCGCACCACGTGGGCCTACTGGCAGCACGCCACGCACGGGCGGTTGCGGGCGATCGAGAACCGGATGTCGTTGGTTCAAGCCGGCGCCACCGGGTACAGCTTCGCGGTGTCGCCAGCGGGTGGCGGAGACCGGGTGGCGCTGGAACCCGGCGTGGAGGGCGTCGCGGTCCTGACGGTGGGGCGGCGGCGCCGGTCCACCCCGTTCACGCGAACGGGCGACATCCTCGGACTGGCGTGCTTTGCGGTGCTGGCCGTCGCCGCAGCCGCGGGGTCGACCTCGCGGTTCTCGGCCCGACCGTTTGCGGATCGACACGACGGCCTGCGGTCGGCTACATTGAAGGGCTGATCCAGCATCCAACTTCGCAACTGCGCCGCCGCCACCGCCAGGGAGATCTTCCATCGAGCGCCGCCTCGCCAAGCACCTGGCCGAAACGGAAGCGCGGTTCCGCGCCATCGAGCGCGAGCTGGCCGATCCCGAGGTGATCCGCGACCCGGGCCGTCTCCGCGAACTCGGACGGGAGCGCGCCGGGCTGGGGGTCGCCGTCGAGGCGGGCCGCACCGTGACCGCACTGGAGCGCGAGCTGCGGGACGCGCGCGAGATCCTCGCCGAATCCGGCGATCCCGAAATGCGGGAGCTGGCCGAGGAGGAGATCGCCGACCTGTCGGATCGGCTGGACGGCGCGACGGCGGCGCTCCGTGTGGCGCTGGTGCCTCCGGATCCGATGGAGGATCGCCCCGCCGTGGTGGAGATCCGCGCCGGAACGGGCGGGGACGAGGCGGGCCTCTTCAGCGCCGACCTCATGCGCATGTACCGCAGGCTCGCCGAACGGTGCGGGTGGACGATCGAGCTGGCCAGCCTCTCCGAGGGGATACCCGGATCGATCAAGGAGGCGATCTTCACCGTGCGGGGGAAGGGGGCCTACGGTCGGCTGCGCTTCGAATCCGGCGTCCACCGTGTGCAGCGCGTGCCCGAGACCGAGAGCCAGGGAAGGATCCACACGTCGGCGTCGTCGGTCGCGGTGCTTCCCGAAGCCGAGGAAGTGGACGTGGAGATCGATCCGGCGGATCTGCGCATCGACGTCTTTCGCTCGTCGGGTCCCGGCGGCCAGTCCGTCAACACCACCGATTCGGCGGTGCGCATCACGCACCTGCCCACGGAGCTGGTCGTCACCTGCCAGGACGAGAAGTCGCAGCACAAGAACAAGGCCAAGGCGATGAAGGTGCTGCGCTCCCGTCTTCTCCACCGCGAGATCGCGGCCCGCGAGGCGGAGCGCGCGGCGGCACGCAGGTCGCAGATCGGATCCGGCGACCGTTCGGCGAAGATCCGCACCTACAACTTTCCGCAGAACCGGGTCACCGACCACCGGATCGGCCTGAGTCTCCATCGGCTGGGAGATGTGCTGGACGGCGACCTCGAGGAGCTGGTCTCGGCGCTGCGCATGGCAAGGGACGAGCAACGGCTCGGCGGAGACCCGGGGAGCAGATGACCCGGCTGTCTTCGACGACGACGCGTGAGCGCTCCGCAGGCGAAGGCGTTTCCGGCGATTCGGCGTCGAACGGCAAGGCGGGCGGGGCGTCCTCCGGCGGTCGGATCTGGACCGTCATGGAGATCGTGCGAGCCAGTGCGGCCTATCTGCGCGCGAAGGGGGTCGAGGACGGCCGACTCAACGCCGAGTACATTCTGGCCCATGTCCTGGAGACGGACAGGCTTCAGCTGTATCTGCAGTTCGACCGGCCCCTTGCGGAGTCGGAGCTGGCCAGATGCCGTCCGCTGCTGAAGCGCCGGGCCGCGCGGGAGCCGCTCCAGTACGTGCTGGGCTCGGCCCCGTTCCGCAACCTCAGTCTCGAGGTCGACCCCCGCGTGGCCATCCCCCGTCCCGAGACCGAGTTCTTCCTCGACGTGCTGGTTCGGATGGCCGGACGCGATCGCGTCTTCGACGCTGCCCTGGATGTCGGCACGGGCTCGGGAGCCATCGCCATCGCGCTGTCGCACGAAGGCCTCGCCCGTTCGATCACCGCCACGGACCTGGCCCCCGACGCGCTCGCCGTCGCCGGGCGGAACGCCGCTGCCTGCGGTTGTCCCGGCGTGCGCTTCCGCGAGGGATCGTTGCTGGAACCGGTCGCCGATTCCAGCTTCGATCTGGTTCTTTCCAATCCACCCTACCTCAGCGACGCGGAATGGCGCAGCGCGGAACCCGAAGTTCGGGACTGGGAGCCCCGCCACGCCATGGTGGCGGACGAGAACGGCATGGCGCTCATCCGCGATCTGGTCGACCGCGTGGCAGAGGTCCTGCGGCCGGACGGCTGGTTCGGTCTGGAGGTCGGATGCACGCAGACCGCGGCGGTTGCCGAACTCCTGCGCGGGACCGGAGCCTTTTGCCGGGTCGCGGTTCACGACGACCTGGCCGGGCGGCCGCGCTATGTTTTTGCAAGGAGGTTGACAGATGATCGACATTGCTGAAGTGGCCCAATCGCTGGGCCGAGCGCTGGGGAACACCCCGGAGTACCGTACGCTGGCGAGAGCCAGGGAGTCCGTGGACGACGACCGTCGAATCGTGGAGCTGCGCAACGAGCTGAAGCGGATGGAAGAGGAGCTCCAGGCGGCGATCCGCGACGGGCAGGAGCCCGAGCAGGCCGCCCTGGAGCGGTACGAGGCCATTCTGGGCAGGTTGCAGGCGTCCTCGGTGTACCAGAGCCTGATCGCCGCGCAGACGAATTTCGACAAGATCATGTACAAGGTCGACGCGGCCATCCAGCAGGGGATGCGCGAGGGTGCCGCGTCGCGAATCATCCTCACCTCCTGAGCAACCCGTGACTTCCAGCAACGACCAGAACAAACGACGGAAGGACCGATCCAGGCCCAGGGGAATAAGCGGGCTGCGGGATCCGGTCTACCGAATCATCGAGCCCATCACGCAGTGGCTCGTACGACGCGGGGTCCACCCCAACGCGATCACGGTCATGGGCTTCCTCGTGACGCTG
This sequence comes from Longimicrobiales bacterium, assembly GCA_963662845.2. Taxonomy (GTDB): domain Bacteria; phylum Gemmatimonadota; class Gemmatimonadetes; order Longimicrobiales; family Gaopeijiaceae; genus Bin94. Next base: position 584,645 of record CAXXCM010000001.1, read on the forward strand.
GCGGCGGCGCTGATGTACTCGCGCGACCATGTGCGCACGGCGGGGTTCCTGGTCCTCTTCGGCGGTCTCTGCGATGTCTTCGACGGCCGGGTGGCGCGCGTTTCCGGGCTGGCCTCCAAGTTCGGCAGCTTCTTCGACTCCACCCTCGACCGCTTCTCCGAGATCGCCATGTACCTCGGCCTGCTGACCCTCTACAACGCGCAGCAGCAGGGGTTCATCGACATCTGGATGGTCTACATCATTTCGGCGGCCCTGGGCGGCTCGCTCATGGTCAGCTACACCAGAGCCAAGGCGGAGTCGCTGGGGTTCGACTGTTCGGTGGGCCTCATGCAGCGCGGCGAGCGCATCATCCTGCTCGGCGCCGGTTCGCTCGCCTTCGGCCTCGCCTGGAACGGATTGGTGCTCACTTCGATTATCGTCATTGTGGCCGTGCTGACCAACATCACCGCGGTGCACCGCATCGTCTGGGTGTATACGCGCGGCACCGGCGTTCCTCTAGACAACGGCGGCGAGTCCGCCGGAAAGGGCTAGGCCACAGTGGACCAGCCTCCCATCGCACCTTCGGCCGACGGGCGCGTCGGCGTCCTGCTGCCCGGTCTCGGGGCGGTGGCCACGACCGTCGTGGCCGGCGTCGAGGCCGTCAGACAGGGACTCGCCCGTCCCATCGGGAGCCTCACCCAACTCAACACCGTCCGTCTTGGCAAGCGCACCGAAGCGCGTTCGCCGCTGATCAAGGATCTCGTGGATCTGGCCGGCCTGGACCAGCTCGTCTTCGGCGCATGGGATCCGATCCCGGACGACGCCTACGACAGCGCAGTGAACGCCGGTGTGCTGGATCGCGCGAAGCACCTCGACCCGATCCGGGACGCGCTGAGGTCGGTGAAGCCCATGCCGGCGGTCTTCGACACGGCGTATGTGAAGCGCCTGGACGGCCCCAACCGCAAGACCGGCGCGAACAGGATGGAGCTGGCCGAGGCGGTGCGGGAGGACATACGCCGCTTCAAGTCCGACAACGGCTGCGCCCGCGCTGTGATGATCTGGTGCGGATCGACCGAGGTGTTCCAGCGATCCGGGCCGGCCCACGCCACGGTCGAGGCCTTCGAAAGAGCGTTGCGCGAGGACGATCCGGCCATTGCGCCGAGCATGATCTACGCCTACGCCGCGATCATGGAGGGCGTGCCCTACGCGAACGGCGCACCGAACCTCTCTGCCGACGTCCCCGCCCTGGAGGCGCTCGCCCGCGACCGGGCCGTGCCGATCGCAGGGAAGGACTTCAAGACCGGCCAGACGCTCATGAAGACGATTCTGGCCCCGGGATTGAAGGCCAGGATGCTCGGAGTGAACGGCTGGTTCAGCACGAACATCCTCGGAAACCGAGACGGCGAGGTTCTCGACGACCCCGAGTCGTTCAAGACGAAGGAAGAGTCGAAGCTGGGGGTGCTGGACTACATCCTGCAGCCCAAGATGTACCCGGAGCTCTACGGCGAGATCTATCACAAGGTCCGGATCAACTACTACCCGCCCCGCGGCGACGACAAGGAGGGCTGGGACAACCTCGACATCTTCGGATGGCTGGGCTACCCGATGCAGATCAAGGTCGACTTCCTGTGCCGCGACTCGATCCTGGCCGCCCCCATCGTCCTCGATCTGGCGCTGTTCCTCGATCTGGCGGGACGGGCGGGCTTCGGGGGCATCCAGGAGTGGCTGTCGTTCTACTTCAAGAGCCCGCACACGCCCGAGGGGCTCTATCCCGAGCACGACCTTTTCATCCAGCACAAGAAGCTGAAGAACACGCTGCGCTGGCTGGCGGGCGAGGACCAGATCACGCATCTGGGCCGGGAGTACTACGAGTAGCTGGTTCCGTGAACCGCGGCCGTTTCATCGTCGTGGAGGGTGCCGAGGGCGTCGGGAAGACGACCCAGGCGCGTCGCCTCGAAGCGTTCCTGGGCCGGGCCGGGGTGCCGGTGGTGGCAACCCGTGAACCCGGGGGGACGGCGGTGGGGGAGGGGATCCGCGAACTGGTCCTGCGTTCGCGCGACGGCACGGTGCCGCACGAGACCGAGCTGCTGTTGATACTCGCGGCCCGCGCGGCACTCGTCAGAGAGGTCGTGGCGCCCGCGCTGGCGGCCGGCAGGTGGGTGGTCGCGGACCGCTTCGACCTCAGTTCGTTCGCCTACCAGGGTCACGGCAGGGGGATTCCGCTCGACCGCATTGCGCGGCTCAACGAATTCGCCACGGGTGGCCTCCAACCGGACCTGTACCTCGTCCTTGATCTCGCGGCCGAAGACGGCGCCGACCGTCAGCAGCGCGCCGGAAAGTCTCCCGACCGTTTCGAATCGGAGAGTCTGGCCTTTCGACGAGCGGTCCGCAGGGGGTATCTTGAATTGGCTCGGTCCACGGATCAGGCCGTGCTCGTGCCCGCCCTTGGGAGCCCCGATGAAGTCGAGGGTCGAATCCGCCGCGCGGTGGTCGCACGCTTCCCGCGAAACTTTTCGACATCGTAGGGGTCTGCGAACGGCAAGGGCATGGCGATGGCGTCATTGACGGCGACAGGTGCGATGAAGCAGCGACGGGCAGGGAGGCTGCATGACTAGAAACAAGGCGGTGCTGGTGCCGGCGCTGGTCGTGATCTTCGCGGTCACGAGCGGGGGCTGGTTGCTGCAGCGGGGTGTCGGCATGCGGGCCAACGTCTACCTCCATGCGCGGGTGTTCGACGAGGTGATCGAGCGCATAGAGGGGCACTTCGTCGGCGACATCGACATGGACGACCTCTACGAGGCGGCCATCACCGGCGCGGTGAATCGCCTCGACGACGCCAATTCGCAGTTCCTTCCGGCTTCGCGGTGGGAGGACGAGCGGATCAGGACGCAGGGCGAATACGGCGGCGTCGGCCTCGAGGTCAACGACCGCGATGGCTACATCACCATCGTGGCGCCGATCCCCGGCACTCCGGGCGCCAGGGCGGGCCTCCGACCCGGTGACCGAATCGTCGAAGTGGACGGACAGTCGCTCGACGGATGGGTGACCGACCAGGCGGTGGATCTGCTGCGAGGCGAGCCCGGCACGATGGTGCGGATGGGCATCCGGCGGCCCGGGGCGGACGCCATCATCCACTTCGACGTGACCCGGGCCCGGATCCACGTGCCCTCCGTTCCCTTCGCCGCGATGCTCGAGGGCGGCGTGGGGTATGTGCCGCTCCTCATCTTCAACCGCACCACGACCCGCGAAGTGCGGGCGGCCATCGACTCCCTGGCGGCCGAGGGGATGACCTCGCTGGTGCTGGATCTGCGGCGAAACAGGGGCGGCCTCCTGACCGAGGGCGTCGGGCTCACCGATCTCTTCCTCGACCCCGGCCAGGACATCGTCGAGATCAGGAGCCGGACTCCGCCTCCCGAGAAGTACACGGCGCTCGAAGACCAGAGGTACCCCGGCCTGCCCCTCGTCGTGCTCGTGGAGTACGGCAGCGCGTCCGCGGCCGAGATCGTCGCCGGGGCGCTGCAGGATCATGATCGGGGACTGCTCATCGGCTCGACGACCTACGGCAAGGGATCGGTCCAGTCACTCTTTCCGCTGTCCGGCGGGAACGTGCTCAAGCTCACGACCGCTCGCTGGTTCACGCCCTCCGGACGTTCGATCCAGATGGAGACCGAGGACCAACACGCGCGGGGCGAGAGAGGCGTGCTGACGATACAGGGAGACGTGGCCGAGCTTCCCAGCCTCGAGGACAAGCCGGAATTCCGGTCGTCGGGTGGCCGGCTCGTGCGCGGCGGGGGAGGAATCGTCCCGGACCTGTGGGTCACCCAGGACACCCTGGCCGCCGCAGAGCGGCAGGCGGTTCGCGAGATCCTCGCCACGGGCGGCGGCTTCGTGGTGGCGCTGCAAAGCTGGGCCGTGCAGTACCTGCAGGAGCACCCCGAGCTTGATCCCGGCTTCGAGCTGACGGACGCCGACCTGGTCGACTTCCACGCCGCGCTGGATGAGCGGGAGGCCGGACTTGCCCTGGAAACCCTGCAACGGGCACGGCGCTCGGTGATCTTCCACATGGGTGGCGAGGTTGCGCTGCAGGCGTGGGGCGACCGCGGCCGCTTCGAGCGGATCGTGGGAACCGATGCGCAGCTGCGTCGGGCGGTCGAGCTGCTCGCGGCGGTCGCCGATCAGGAGGAGCTCTTCGCCCTGGCGGGGTCGCCGCTGACGAACGCGCAGTCCGAGAGCGGCGATCCGGCGACGGGGGATGGCTCCCCGCGCTGAGCGGCGTTCGTTCGAGGGAGGCCTGCGGGCGAAATCAGGCCCGTTCAGCCATGGAAACGCCCCTGTGATCGTTGCACGATTCCAAACCCTGACGGTTTCGGTTCACCGCGGACCCGTCGTCGAGTCCACGCATCGGGTGCATGCCGTGGTTGCCGACGCGACGGGACGGGTTGTCCGCAGCTGGGGCGACCGTGACCGGACCACGTTGCTGAGATCGGCGGCGAAGCCGTTTCAGACGCTGCCTCTGGTCGCGGACGGAGCCGCCGATCACTTCGGGCTTGCAGAGGAGGAAATCGCGCTGTGTTGTGGATCTCACAACTCGGAGGAGCGGCACGTGGCCGTCGCCCGTTCGATTCTGTCGAAGGTCGAGGTGTCGGAGGACCTGCTGGCGTGCGGGCCCCATCCGCCTCTGCTGCGCGAACGCGATCTGGCTCTGGCCGCCGCGCGCACGCCGCCGACCCCGATCATGAACAACTGCTCGGGAAAGCACGCCGGCATGCTGGCGCTGGCGGCCTTCAACGGCTGGCCCCTGGAGGGATACGAGCGACCCGACCACCCGGTCCAGCTGCGGATGCGCGAGGAGCTGGAGCACTGGACGGAGGTGCATCGGGACCGGATGGCGTGGGGAGTGGACGGATGTGGGGTGGCGAGCTTCGCGATCCCGCTGGCGGAGCTGGCCCGCGGCACGGCTCGACTGGCGGCTGCCGCGGCGCGTGGAGGGGCGCCACGCCGGGTCGTGACCGCCATGACGGGCCACCCCTTCATGGTCGCGGGCACAGGTCGCCTATGCACCCGGCTCATGCAGGAGGAGCGAGGCCGGGTCTTCGCGAAGGTGGGCACCGAGGGCATCTACGTGGCCGGTGACCTCGAGGCGGGCATCGGCGTGGCCCTCAAGGTGGAGGATGGGGCGTGGCGGGCCGCTCCCCCCGCGTTGCTGGCGGTGCTTGAACGCTCCGGGATGCTCTCCGAGAGAGCCCGGCTGGCGCTGGCCGATTTCGCCGCTCCGGTGGTCGTCAACACCCTGGGCGCCGAGGTCGGCCGCATGGTGGTGTCCGAATGTTCATAGACACCGTCAGAATCGAGGTGCGGGCCGGGACCGGCGGCTCGGGGGCCGAAGCGTTCCGCCGCGAGAAGGGCGTGCCGCGCGGTGGCCCTGCGGGTGGGGACGGGGGCCGGGGCGGCGATGTTCGCCTGGTGGTGGACGAGGGATTGACGACCTTGAGCGACTATCGCTACCGACGCCATCACCGTGCGGAGCGGGGATTGCACGGCCAGGGCTCGAACCGCACGGGCCGGAGCGGCAAGAACCTCGAGCTGAGGGTGCCGCCCGGAACGATCGCGGTGGACGACGGCACGGGTCAGGTGCTCGGCGAACTGCTGGCAGAGGGCGACGCGCTGGTCGTCGCGCGGGGGGGCAGGGGCGGCAGGGGGAACGCGCGCTTCACCTCGGCGACGCGGCAGGCGCCCCGGCGCTGGGAGCCGGGCGAGGAGGGCGAGGAGCGGGTCGTTCGGCTCGAACTCAAACTCATCGCGGACATCGGCCTGGTGGGCGAGCCCAACGCCGGCAAATCCACCCTCCTCTCGCGGATAAGCCACGCCAGGCCGAAGATCGCCGACTACCCCTTCACGACGCTGACGCCCAACCTGGGTGTGGTCGACCTCCCGGACTACCGCTCCTTCGTCGTCGCGGACATCCCCGGCATCATCGAGGGGGCGCATCGGGGGAAAGGGCTGGGCCACCGGTTCCTGCGCCACATCGAGCGCACGCGCATTCTGGTGCTCCTGGTGCCGGCGGACGCGCCGGATCCGGCCGCCACGCTGACCGCGCTGCGCAGCGAGCTGATGGAGTACTCGCCCCGGCTCGGCGAGCTTCCGTATGCAGTGGTCTTTTCCAAGATGGACCTGCACCCCCAAGGGATGAAACGGCCACGGGTCGATGCGCCGGACGCGTGGGCGAGCTATCACGTCAGCGCCGTGACGGGAGTCGGCCTGAACGACTTTCTGGAAGGATGCTGGAGCAGACTCCGGGCCGCCGCTGCGGCTCCGGAGGTTACGGAGGATCCATGATCGACGCACTAGTTCTGCAGGGACTGCCGGGAGTGGGCGCAGGCCGCTTCCGCGCGCTGGTCGACCACTTCGGCAGTCCGCAGGCGGCGCTGGACGCCGATCCGCGGCAATTCGCCGTCGTGGCCGGCATGCGCACGGCGCCGCGACGCCAGGATGCGACTCGCAGCGCGCTCGGAATCCGGAAGCGCTGCGCCGATCTGGGAATCGGCGTCCTCGTCTACGGCACCTCCGAATACCCCGACCGGCTGAACCACCTCGCCGATCCTCCGCCGGTGCTCTTCGTCCTCGGCAACGCCGGACTCCTGACGAAGAAGTGCACTGCGGTGGTCGGCTCGCGCCGTGCCACCCCCTACGGGCGTCGTGTGTCGCGCGGTTTGGGCGGGTCGCTGGTGGCGCAGGGGCGGTGCGTGGTCTCGGGCATGGCCATGGGGATCGACGCGGAGGCGCACAAGGGGGCGCTTCCGGGGCCCACCGCCGCCGTACTGGGGTCGGGGGTCGACGTGGTGTCGCCGCCCCGCAACCGGGCCCTCTATCAAACCATTCTCGAACACGGCGCGGTCGTTTCCGAATTCGCGCCCGGGGTCCGAGCCGAGCCGCACCACTTTCCAAGGCGCAACCGCATCATCGCCGCTCTCGCGACCGACGTGATCATCGTCGAGGCGTCGCGTCGGAGCGGCGCGCTCATCACCGCCGAGATCGCCCTCAACCTGGGGCGCGAGGTTCACGCGGTGCCGGGTCCGATCGACCGGCCCACCAGCGAGGGGACCAATCGCCTCCTCGCCGACGGGGCGACCGTGATCGTGCGGATCGGACCGGTCGAGAGCGCGGGCTACGGGGGCACCATGCCCGAGGATCCGGCTCTGCGCGACCTGCTCCTGGCGCTCCCGCACGCCCCGGTGACGGTGGAGGAGGCGGCGGATCTGGTGGGCGACACCCCCGAGGCCGTGGGGCCCCGGCTAACCATTCTCGAGATTCGCGGCTACCTCACGCCGACGCGAGACGGCCGCGTGATGAGGACACCGGGCCGCGGGGGCATGACGGTGAGGGAGGGCGCGGCCTGATGGCGGGCGTGCACGAGCCGGCGCGGCGCGAAGTCGCCAACGTCTACGTGCACGCCCCGTTCTGCGCGAGACGGTGCTGCTACTGCGACTTCGCCGTGACGGTCGACAGGACCCCCGACGGCACGCGCTGGCTGGACGCGCTTCGCGCCGAGTTCGAAGCGCTTCGCCGCACCGAGGAGGTTCGGCTGGCAGAGGAGCTCGATACCCTGTACGTGGGCGGAGGCACGCCCTCGGTCCTGGATCCCCGCGCCATCGCGGCACTCCCCGCCGTGATCGGGTGCGCCCCGACGCGGGGTGCCGCGGTGGAGTGGACGGTCGAGGCCAATCCCGAGTCGTTCGCGCCACGGGTCGCTGGGGAGTGGGCGTCCGCAGGCGTGAACCGCGTCTCCTTCGGCGTGCAGAGCTTCGCCGCTCCGGCGCTGGAGTGGATGGGACGGCTGCATTCGGCCGGCGACGTGACGGCGGCGATCGCGACAGCCAGGGCCGCAGGCCTGACGAACCTGTCCATCGACCTCATCTTCGGTCTGCCGGGCCATCTCGATCGATCCTGGGAGCGGGACGTGCAGCTCGCGCTGACGCTGGAAGTCCCGCACATCTCGCTGTACGGACTCACCGTCGAGAAGGGCACGGCTCTCGCGCGACTTGTCCGCGAGGGGCGCGCCTCGATGCCCGACGGCCAGCGCTACCGGGACGAGTACCTCTTCGCTGTGGAGACGCTGAAGGCTGCGGGCTACCAGCACTACGAGGTGTCGAACTTCGCCCGTCCGGGATTCGCGTCGCGGCACAACCGCGCTTGTTGGCGCGGCGCGCCGTACCTGGGACTGGGAAACGGGGCGCACAGCTACCATGGAGGACGGCGCTGGTGGAACATCAGGGACTGGGAGAAGTACGTCCGGCGGGTCGAGGCCACGGGCAGCGGTCGCGCCGGGAGCGAAACGCCCACCGAGGGGCAACGGCAGCTCGAAGCCCTCTGGCTGGCGCTGCGCACGGTCGACGGCGTCGATCGGGCGGCCTTGGGACCGGCGGCTTCGCCCGTGCTGCGCAAATGGCAGACCCAGGGTCTCGCGTCGCCCGCAAACGGCAGGCTGCACCTGACGCCGGAAGGGTGGCTGGTGCTCGACGACCTCACCCTGGAACTCGACGCGGCGCTCGGCAACGGCGTCGAAACGCGCCCCGGGAGGCCCGACCCGACCTCCGTCGCGGTTGACGATGGCGTTGGACGGGAGATTTTCAATGACGGGAGCCTTGCCATGGGACGGTCGTGAACATGGGTGTTGAACATCGCTCGACAGGTGGAAAGGCACGGAAATCGCTTTCCAGACGGGAGCGACACGTGCTGGAGGCCGTGGTGCGCTCATACGTGGACACGGCCGAGCCGGCGGGCAGCCGCACACTCGCGCGTCGCTTCAACTTCGGCGTCTCCCCGGCCACGATCCGCAACACCATGGCCGACCTGGAGGAGGACGGGTACCTCACCCATCCCCACACGTCGGCGGGACGGGTGCCGACCGATCTGGCCTATCGCTTCTTCGTGGACCGGGTTGTGCGCCCGGAGGCCCTGACGGAGGCGGACAAGTCGCGAATCGAAAGGGAGATCCTGCCGGGCGACTCGACGCTGGAGCGTGTCCTGAAGAACGCCACGAGAGCGCTGGGCATCCTCGTCAACGAGCTCGGCGTGGGCTCGGTGCCCCAGCTCGACAAGGCGAGCCTCGAAAAGATCGATCTGATCTCGGTGTCGTCCCAGAAGGTCCTCATGGTGGTCACGATTCATTCCGGCATGGTGCGGACGGTCTACGTCGATCTCCCCGGCGAGGCCCCCCGGGACGTCCTGGAGAGCATCGAGCGGGTGCTGAACGAGCGGCTGGCGGGACTGAGCTTCGAGGAAATCCGCCGCTCCTTCGGCAACCGCCTTCGCGATGCGGTCGAGGACCCCGCCGAACAGGACATCCTCAACATCTTCATCGAGTCCGGCGAGGAGTTCTTCTCCGCCGGCACCCCGGGCACGGATCGGGTGGTGCTCGGGCGGACCTCGGCGATCGCGTCGCAACCGGAGTTCGCGACCAACGAGCGATTGCGGGAGCTGATCGCGCTGACCGAGCAGAAGGAGCTGCTGGCGAGGGTGCTGGGCAACCGCGCCGTCAAGGGTGGACCCTACGTCACGATCGGCGGCGAGCACGGACCCGAGCTGGCCGGGTTCACCCTTGTCACCTCCGGCTACAGGTTCGGCAGCCTGAGGGGCATCCTCGGGGTCATCGGACCGACGCGCATGCCGTACGAGAAGGTCATCGCCATCGTCGACTACACTTCGTCTCTCGTCACACACATGTTGGATTCCTGACTGGACCCAAATGGCCGACTACTATTCCCTCCTACAGATTCCGAGAACCGCGGATCAGGAGGAGATCAAGAAGGCGTACCGAAAGGTCGCCCTCAAATACCATCCGGATCGCAACGCCGGGTCGCCGGACGCCGAGGAGCGATTCAAGGAGGTCACCGAGGCCTACGAAGTGCTCCGGGATCCCGCGAAACGGGCTCGCTACGACCGCTACGGCAAGGAGGGCCTCAGGGACCGTCCCGGATTCTCGGGCGGCATGGACTTCTCGGACGCCCTCGAGGTCTTCATGCGGGACTTCGGAGGCTTTGGGGGACTTGAGGGCTTGTTCGGCGGGCGTCGCCGGGGCAACCAGCCCAAGCGCGGCAAGTCGTTGCGGCTGAAGCTCCCGCTGACGCTGAAGGATGTGCGGACGGGTGTCACGCGCAAGCTCAGGGTGGCGGTGCTCGACACCTGCGTTTCGTGCCGGGGAACCGGCGTGAAAGGATGGCATGCAGCCCCAGCCGTGCGCCGACTGCGGGGGTACGGGCGAGGAGCGGCTGATCGAGCGATCGGTCTTCGGCAGGTTCGTGAGCGTGGCCCCTTGCCGCCGCTGCCGGGGCGAGGGCACGGTGATAACGGAGTACTGCCGGGAGTGTCATGGTGACGGACGGACCCGGGTCGAGCGCGAGGTCGAGGTCGAGGTCCCGGCGGGGGTGACCTCGGAGAACTATCTCACCTTGCGGGGCGAGGGCAGCGTGGGGCCCAGGGGAGGTCCGCGAGGAGACATCATGGTGCTCCTCGACGTTGCCGAGGATCCGCGTTTCCGGCGCGACGGCACCGACCTGGTGGTCGATGTGCCCATCACCTTCGGGCAGGCCGCCCTGGGAGACCGGGTCGCGGTTCCGACGGTCGAGGGGCGCACCTGGGTGGAGGTGCCGCCGGGCACGCAGAACGGAGAGGTGATGCGGGTGGCCGGCGAGGGCGTTCCCGAGCTGCACGGACGGCGGTACGGCGATCTGCTGGTGCGGCTGTCGGTCTGGGTGCCGACGCGGCTCAGCGACGAGCAGAGGCGTCTGGTCGACGAGCTGCGGGCGGTGGAGGACAGTCCCCCGGACATCGTCGATGCGGAGCAGCGGCGCGGGTTCTGGTCCCGTGTGAAGGAAGCGCTCGGGTAGACGGGCGGCCCGGTGCTCAGCGTCTGCGCGTGAATCGCCGGGCGGAAGGCAGTCCGTGTCCTCCTGCGGCCAGACAGGTCCGTCCCGCCCGGTCGGCCTTGAGCATCCAGCGGGCCACCTCGATTCGCGAGTCAACATCCAGGTCGGCGGCCAGGGCGGCGAGGCTGTGCCACAGGCTGCAGACCAGACCGGGCCCCGGCGGCGCGTCGTCCGGGTCCATCAGCACGACCCAGCTGTCGATGGTCTCTCCGTCGTCGAGACGCACCTCCAGCTGCGCCAGCCGGCCCTCGGACTCCTCCACGATCAGCCGAAGCCCGTCCGGGCTCAGGACGATGGGAGGGCGGCAGCGCAGGAGCTCCTCCCGCAGCCGGTTGGTCGACAGCGCTCCGGGGCCGCCTCGGCGCAGGATGTCAACCATGCTTTCGGTGGTACGATTCATATGTCCTTCGCCAGCGCTTCAATGAGTCCCTTCGTCGGTCGCCTTGAACATATTGGTAGATGGGCCCGGAGAAGTGATCAGCAACCGGAACGGAGGACAGCTTGAAGGCATCGCTCAAGGAGACGCTGCGATCGGACCTCAACGCGGCGCGTCGCGCCAGAGACAGGGTGCGGACGCTGGTGCTCTCCACGACCCTCGCGGAGCTGCGCAACAAGGAGATCGAAGCCGGCGGATCGCTGGATGACGATGGGGTTCGCTCGGTGCTGGCGAGGGCGATCAAGCAGCGTCAGGATGCGGCCGCGCAGATGCTGCGGGGAGGGCGACAAGATCTCGCCGACAAGGAGAAGGAGCAGGAGGCGGTTCTGCGGGACTACATGCCCCCCGAACTCTCGGCGGACGACGTTCGCGATATGGTCAGGGAGATCGTGGCGGACGGGGCGGTGCACATGGGGGCGGTCATGTCCTCACTGATGCCCCGCATCCGTGGCCGCTTCGACGGGAGGGCCGCCTCCGTGATCGTCAGGGAGGAGCTCGCCTAGGATGTCCGCACGTGCTCTGCGGGTTCTCGAATTCGAGAGAGCGCTGGAGCACGCCGCCCGGTTCGCCTCCACGGCGGCGGGCCGGAAGGCGATCCTCGCCCTCGAGCCGGCGACCGACGCCGTCGTGATCAGGGAGCGGTTGGCCGCAGTGGAGCAGACCGGGCAGTTTCTTGCGCCGAGGCGGGACTGGTCGTTTCCGGAGCTTCCGGATTCGGAGGCCGCGATTGGCCGCCTGGCGATCGAGGGCTCGGTGCTGTCGCCCGCCGAACTCGCCCGTCTGGGACGCCTTCTGGCGGCCGGACGGGGTGTTCTGGGGACGCTGCGCGGCGAGGCCGAGGACCTGCCGGTGCTGCGGAACCTGGGGCGACGGTTGCTGTCCGACCGACCGCTCGAAGACACCATTGGACGCAGCGTCGATCTCGAGGGGGCCGTGCTCGACGGGGCCAGCGGTGAATTGCGCCGGATACGCGGTCGTCTCGCTGGCGCCCACAACCGCGTTGTGGCCCACCTGGAGAGCTGCCTCAAGGGGATCGACGACCGCCATCGGGTGCCGGAGGCGTCGGTCACGATCCGCGAGGGGCGCTACGTGATCCCGGTCCGCAGAGAAGGCAAGAGGACGGTGGGCGGGTACGTCCACGATGAGTCGTCCTCCGGTGCCACCCTGTTCATCGAGCCCCCGTCGGCGATCGAGATGATGAACCGGGTGCGGGAGTTGGAGCGAGCCGAGGCGCGGGAGGTTGAACGGGTTCTGCGAGTCCTCACGGGGCGTTGCCGAACGCACGCCGCCGCGTTCGCGGAATCGAGGAAGGCGCTGATAGAGCTGGACAGGCTGGTCGCGCTTGTCCGGACCGCCGACGACTGGGAAGGGTCCGTCCCCGAAATCACCTCGGGTCCGATCGCGATCAGGGCAGGCCGCCACCCCCTTCTCGTTGCTGCGGGCGTCCCCGCCGTCCCGTTCGACCTGGAACTCGACCCACACGAACGGGTCGTGGTGGTCACGGGCCCCAACACCGGCGGCAAGACCGTCTTCCTCAAGTCGGTCGGCCTGATCGCCGCCCTGGCGCAGTCCGGCCTGGTGCCGCCGGTCGGGCCCGGCACCCGGCTGCCGGTCTTCGACTCCCTGTTCGCCGATGTGGGGGACGAGCAGTCGATCGCCGACTCGCTCTCCACCTTTTCCGCCCACCTTCGCAACCTCCACGATGTGCTGGCCAACGCAGGACCTCGGTCCCTCGTGCTGATCGACGAACCCGGCGCGGGCACCGACCCCAGGGAGGGAGAGGGGCTGGCAAGGGCGGTCATCGAAGCGCTTGCGGAGCGTGGTTGCACGGCGGTGGTCACGTCCCATCTGGGCGGCCTCAAGCGGCTGGCCATGCCCGGCGACCGGATCGTCAACGCCTCCCTTCGCTTCGACGCGGAGCGGCTGGCGCCGACCTATCGCTTCGGCAAGGGCCGTCCCGGACGCAGCTACGGACTGGCCATCGCCCGCGGACTCGGCTTTCCCGCAGACGTGCTCGATCGGGCCGAGGCGTATCGCGACCGGTCCGAGGCTCGCCTGGACGAGCTGCTGGAGAGCCTCGAGGCGAAGGAGGAGAAGGTGGTGCGCCTTCTGGCCGAACTGGATGCGGAGCGTGCGCGCGCGGCGGCGCTGCAGACCGAGCTGCAGGGGCGCGAAGCCGAGCTCCGTCGCGCGGAGCGGGACCACACCAGGCGCGCGCGCAGCGAAGCCCGGCAACTGCTGCTCGACGCTCGTCGCGAGGTGGAGGCGGCGATTGCGGGACTGACTGATCGCGCGAGGTCGGACGGGGCTCTGGACGGGGCCTTTCGGGATGCGCGCAGGTCGGTCGAGGAGGCGGCCCGAGCGCTGGAGGAGCCGCGCCGGGGAGCCGACCGGGACGAGCGCGACGCCGCACTGGAGCCGGAACCGCGCGGCGAGCCTGCTGCGCTGAGGCCCGGCAGCACGGTGAGGGTGGCGGAGCTGGGGACGCAGGGCACGGTGGTGGCCGTCGAGGGAGCGCGCGTGGTGGTGAAGGTGGGTGGGGTGCGGATGAAGCTGGACCGGGAGCGGGTGGTCGCCGCGACCGACGGTGCCGGTGCCGGGCGTGCGGACCGAGGCGAGCCGGACGCAGCGCGCACGACCCGGCCTGCGGGATGGAGCGGCCCGATCCCGGATCCGGCGGCCAGGCTGGACCTGCGTGGCCAGCGCGCCGACGAGGCCGAGCTAGCGCTCTGCCGCGCCCTGGACGACGCCTCGGTGGCCGATCTGAGGGAGCTGCGCGTGATTCACGGACTGGGCACGGGCGCCCTGCGCGCGAGAGTGTCCGAGGTCCTGGACCGCGACGACCGCGTCGAGCGCTTTCGCGCGGGCAAGCCCGCCGAGGGTGGGTACGGCGTCACAGTGGTGAGGATGAGGTAGAATGGTCCCGGACCGCGTCGTCGAAGAGGTGCGCGCCCGCGCCGACATCGTCGGCATCATCGGCGAATTCGTGCAGCTCAAGAAGGCCGGCAAGGACTTCCGCGGCCTGAGTCCCTTCAAGAACGAGAAGACGCCCTCGTTCTACGTGGTTCCCGCCAAGGCCTTCTTTCACGACTTCTCCTCGGGCGAATCGGGCGATGTCTTCTCCTTCCTGATGAAGCATCAGGGGATGAGCTTCGTGGACGCGGTGAAGTTCGTCGGTGCCCGCAGCGGGGTTGAGGTGCGCGAGGTGAAGGGGAGGTCCGGGGAGGATCCGCGACGTCCCTACTACGAGGCATCGGCCTTTGCCAGCGCCTTCTTCCGCGAGCGCCTGTGGGAATGGGACGGCGGCGAGGCCGCCCGCAAGTATCTGGAGGGCCGCGGCATCGGCCGAGAGGAGGGCGAACGGTTCGGCCTCGGCTACGCTCCCGACGGTTGGGAGGCCTTTCGCGAGGCGGCGGCCGTTCACGGCTTGGCCGAGGGGATCCTGCTGGAGCTTGGACTGATCAAGAAGAGCGAGGGCCGCGACCGGCCGTACGACGCCTTCCGCAACCGAATCACCTTCCCCATCGAGTCCGTGTCGGGACAGGTTCTGGCCTTCGGCGGGCGCCTGCTGGGCGAAGCCGGCAAGGGTGCCCCGAAGTACCTCAACTCTCCGGAGAGCCCGATCTTCCACAAGGGCTCGGTGCTGTACGGACTCGGGTGGGCGCGCAACCACATTCGCAGACAGGGAGCCGCGCTGCTGGTCGAGGGGTTCATGGACGCGGTGTCGCTCGCGGCGGTGGGGATCCAGAACGCGGTCGCCCCGCTGGGCACGTCGCTCACGGAGGAGCACGCCCGGCTGCTCGGAAGCTACACGAAGCAGGTGCGCATTCTGTTCGACAGCGACCCGGCCGGATTGCGGGCGACGTTCCGGGCCGCCGACATCCTCCTTGCACAGGGGCTGAGGGCCTCGGTGGTGACCCTTCCAGACGGCGAGGATCCCGACTCGGTGGCGCGGTCGGAGGGAGCGGAGGCGGTGCTGGGCTATGTTAGCCAGGCCGTCGACGTGCTGGACCGCAAGATCGCGATCCTGGAGGAGCGCGACTACTTCGACTCGATCGAAAAGACGCGCGACGCACTGGACCGGCTCCTTCCCACGCTGCGGGCCGCCAAGGATCGCAGGCTGCGCGACATCTACCTGACCAGGGTGGCGGAGCGCACCGGCGTCAGGACGGAGACGCTGGAGGCGGAGCTGCGGGACGCGCCCGTCCCGCGCCATCGAGGTCGGGCGAGAGGGATGCCGGCGGCGCGGAGGCGGCCCGCACCCCGCTACCACGGTGCCGGGGGTCCGGAGCGCCTCCTGGTCCTTCTGCTCCTCAAGCACCGCGAGCTGATCGATGTGGCGGGAGAGCGGATCGGCCCCTCGGACTTGGAGGACGGCAGCTACCGTGCGATCTTCGAAGAGTTGATGAACGATCCGGAACTCACGGCCCTGCCGGAAGGAACGATGCCCGAAGCGGTGCGCCAGTTTGAACGTCTGATGCGCGACCCGGAGGTGCCGTCACCCGCCCAGACAGTCTTCGAAGACGTCGTCCTCAAGATCGAGAACACGCCCGTTGACCGTCGCCTTGAAGCAAAAGACGCCGAAATGGCGCGAGCGGGCGAGGGGGAGAAGTCCAGGCTCCTCCAGGAGAAGCGGGATCTGATCCAGGAAAAGCAAGCCCGTGGTTCCGACTGGCGCAGATCCGCGCGCAGAGCAGCCGGAAACCCGCAACGCCAAGGAGAAGGCGCACCGTGAAGGTCGAAACCGGCCAGATTTCCAGCCGACTGCTGGAACTCCAGACCATTGATCAGAGAATCCGACGTACTCGCGAGAGAGTCCAGAGCTTCGACCCCATGCTTGAAGCGGTCGATGAGCCGGCCCGCCGGCTGCAACAGGAGGTGGAGGTCACCTCGACGAGGGTCCGCGATCTGCGGCTCGAGGAGCGTCGGTTGCAGTTGGCGGTGGACGCGAAGCGCGAACGCGTGCAGAAGCTCGAGGACCGCCTGAACCTGGTCAGGACGATCCGCGAGGAGGCGGCCGTCCAGGCCGAGCTGGGGCTGGTTCGCCGAGCGCTTGATCAGGAGGAGCTGGAGTTGGTGGGACTGCTCGACCAGATCGCGAAGTTCGAGGATCGATTGGACGATCAGCGCGAGGAGCTGGAGGCGGCGGAGTCCGCGGTCGAACCGAAGCGCAACGAGATCCTCGCCGAGCTCGATGCGGCTCGTGGCGATCTCGCCGCCATGGAGACCGAACGCAGTCTCTTCGCCACCGGAATCGACGGGCGCTACCTGGCGGTCTACGACAACCTGGCCCGCGGCGGACGCCGCAACGCGGTCGCGCCGATGACCGAGGACGGGGCATGCGGGTCCTGCTTCTCGCTGATCCCGCTCCAGGTTCAGAACGAGATTCGCACCACCGCGCCGTTGGTCCGCTGCGAGGCCTGCGGGGTGATCATTACCGCCCCGGACTCGCCGGTCGCGGAAGGCGCACCGGAGTCGGCGAACGCCAGTTGAGCCGCGCTCGTCGGGGAAGTGGGCGCGGTTGGGCGCCCCGGCCGCTCTGGAGGCTTCCCGCACCGCCCGACGAAGCCAAAGTGCGGGCCCTTCGGGGTGCCCTGAAGCTGCCCGAGGCGCTCTGTCACCTTCTGGCAGTGCGGGGGCACGACACGCCCGAAGCCGCGAAGTCGTTCCTGCGCCCCAGGCTCGACACGCTGCACGATCCCTCTCGGTTGCGTGGGGCGGAGGCGGCCGCCGCACGGCTCGCCCGCGCCATCGCGCACGACGAAATGGTGGTGGTGCACGGCGACTACGATGTGGACGGCATCGCCGGCAGCGCGCTGCTGACTTCGTGGATCCGCGCCCTTGGCGGGCGCGCCGAAGCGATCGTGCCCGACCGGGATCGGCACGGCTACGACCTGTCCGAAGCGGGGGTGGAGCGAGCCGCGCAACGCGGTGCCAGGGTCCTCGTCACGGTGGACTGCGGCATCATGGCGCACGATCCCGTTCGCCGGGCCGGCGCGGCCGGCATCGAGGTGATCGTCACGGATCACCACCGCCCGGGCGCGACCCTGCCCGATGCGCTGGCGGTGGTCAACCCCAATCGGACCGACTGCGGCTACCCCAACAAGGGTCTGTGCGGCGCGGGGGTGGTCTTCAAGGTCGGCCAGCTGCTCGCGGGGCTGAGGGGCCGGCCCGCGAACGAGAGCTGGCGCCACCTCGATCTGGTGGCGATGGCCACGATCGCCGATCAGGTGCCGCTCGACGGCGAGAACCGGACCATGACGCGGTATGGCCTGCGAGTCCTGGCCGACACCTCGCGTCCGGGCCTCCGCGCGTTGAAGGCGCAGGCGGGACTCGCGGGTGGCAAGGCGGTCGATTCGGCTGCGGTGGCGTACGGTCTCGGGCCGCGCATCAACGCCGCCGGACGCGTGGGCGACCCCCGGAAAGCGCTCCGGCTCCTCCTTACCGACGATGCGGCGGAGGCGAACAAACTGGCCCGCGAACTCGACGGGACCAACCGTAGGCGCCGGGAGCTGGACGAGCGCGTCACCGGAGAGGCCATGGAAGCCATGCTGTCGCGCTGCGATCCGGCCCGGGAGCGGGGGATCGTGGTGGTGGGGGAGGGGTGGCACAGCGGGGTGATCGGAATCGTGGCGTCGCGGCTGGCCGAGCGCGTCTTTCGCCCTGTGATTGTGGTCGCGCTGGAGGGAGACGCGGGTCGCGGGAGCGCGCGGTCGATCCCGCCCTTCGACGTCCATGCCGCCATTGCCAGATGTTCCGAACACCTCGACCGCTTCGGAGGCCACCACCAGGCTGCGGGGCTGGACATTCGGCGCGACCGTCTGCCCGCATTCCGCGAGGCCTTCGCAGCGGCGGCGCGCGACGCCCTGGGGACCACCGAGCCCGTCCCGGAACTCCGTGCAGACATGGTCATCGCCCTCGACCGGATCGACTCCGACCTCAACCGCTATCTGCGCTATCTCGGTCCATTCGGCCGAGGCAACCGCGAACCCGTGTTCGTGGCGCGAGGCGTCCGGCTCGCAGATCCGCGTCTGGTCAAGGGCAAGCACGTCAAGTTCCGAATCACCCGCAACGGCACCGGTCTGGACGGAATCGGCTTTCGCCTGGCGCACAGCCTCGATCCGGAGATGCTGGGCGCGGAGCCCGCCTCCCGTGGAGCGGCTTCCGCCAGTTGGGCCGGGGCGCGAATCCCCCCGGTGGACGTGGCCTTCAACCTGATGGAGAATACCTTCAGGGGATACACGACGATCCAGGCGAAGGCGCTCGACATTCGGCGGGCCGCCCCAATCCTCGGATCCACGGCTGCCAGCGAGGTGGCGCACGTTGCGAATCATTGCCGGTAGGTGGAGGAGCCGCAGGCTGGCGACCGTTTCGGGACGCGGCGTGCGCCCCACCACCGACCGGGTGCGCGAGGCCTGGATGTCGATCCTCGGCGACCGGATCAGAGGGGCCGCGGTGGCGGATCTCTTCGCGGGCTCGGGGGCGCTCGGGCTCGAGGCGCTGAGCCGTGGCGCGGCCCACGTCACCTTCGTGGAGCGGCGACATCGCGCTCTGCGGGTTCTGAAGCGAAACATCCTCACGCTCGATGCGGCAGCCCGCACCACCGTGATCCGCGGCGACGCCATGGCTCACACCCGCGCCCTCGAGGCGCTTCACTACGACCTTGCCCTCGCCGACCCTCCCTACGACCATGGCTATGCCGCCGGGCTCGTGACCGGCTACGTGCGGACGCCGTTCGCCCGGGAGCTGTGGATCGAGCACGACATGCGGGAAGTTCTGCCCCGGGGCGCCTCCGTGGAGCAGCGCAGATACGGCGACACCGCCCTCACGAGGCTGACACATCCAGGAGGTGGCCGATGACGATCTCCCGTCCAGTCGTGGCGGTATACCCCGGTTCATTCGACCCGGTCACCCTGGGACACGAGGATGTGGCGCGCCGCACCCTGCGGGTCTGCGACCGCCTGATCGTGGCCGTCGCCGAGTCGTCCTCGCAGACGAAGCGGCACCTCTTTCCCGTGCCCGAGCGCCTGGAGATCATGAAGGAGGTGTTCGCCGCCGATCCCCGGATCGAATGCGTCTCGTTCGCCGGTCTCCTCGTCGATTTCGCCTGCGAGGTCGAGGCCCGCTTCATCGTTCGCGGTCTGAGGGCCGTCTCGGACTTCGAGTACGAGTTCCAGATGGCACAGATGAATCGCGAACTCCGCAGCGAGGTGGAGACCGTCTTCCTTGCGCCCGACATTCAGCATTCGTTTCTCTCCGCCTCCCTGGTTCGCGAGGTCGCCTCGCTGGGCGGCGAGGTCGGCAGCTTCGTGTCCGCGCCGGTGCAGGAGCGATTGCGGCGACGCTTCTCATGACCTTCGCCGAGCGGCTCGAGGCGAGAGCCGGACGCCTCGGCTGCAGAATCGCGCTTCCCGAAGGCGACGATCCGAGGGTCGCGGCGGCCGCTGCCAGACTGGCCGACAGGTCCATCGCCCAGCCAGTGCTCCTTGGGGGTGAGGAGGACGACGCGAGCGTACCGGGTCAGGCCCTGCGACGTGCGGCAACGATGCTGCGCGACGGAGAAGTGGATGGTGTGGTCGCCGGCGCGGCGCACACCACGGCCCATGTCCTGCGAGCGGCGCTCAAGGTGGTCGGGCTCAGGGAGGGCGTGCGCACCCTGTCCTCGTCCTTCTTCATGGAAGTGCGCGAATTCCGCGGCGCGGGCGCGGAGGTTCTCACCTTTGCCGATCCGGCGGTCGTCCCCAGCCCCGGGCCCCGCCAGCTTGCGGAGATCGCGGGCGAGGCCGTCCGTCTGCGCCGCCGGGTGATCGGCGACGAACCCCGGGTGGCCTTCGTTTCCTACTCGACGCTGGGAAGCGCCGCCGGCCGCTCGGTCGACGCCGTTCGCGGGGCGGTCGAGCGCTTCCGCGCGAGGTGGCCCGACGTGGCCGCCGACGGAGAACTGCAGGCCGACGCCGCCCTGGTACCCGAGGTCGCGCGCGCGAAGGCGCCCGGTTCGGCTGTCGGGGGAGGCGCCAACATCCTGGTGTTCCCCAGCCTCGACGCCGCCAACATCGCCTACAAGCTGGTACAGCGCCTCGCCGGCGCCATGGCCCTGGGACCCATTCTGCAGGGGACGAAGGCTCCCATCAACGATCTTTCGCGAGGGGCCTCGGTCACCGACATCGTGCTTGTCGCGGCGATCACGGCACTCATGACCGACCGGAGCCCGTAGCGGTTCGCCACTCCCGGCCTCGGTTGCTTATCTTGCATTGCATTGATCGTCGCAGCCGCCACTCCCCGGGAAGAGGCAGATGTCATTCAGCGCACGCAGGGTCGGGAGCGTCACGGTGGTCGAAGTCGAAGGACAGCTCATCGTCGGCAACCGCCACGAGTTGAAGGAGTTGGTGATCGAGGAAGTGGAGGGCGGAGCGCGCAGCTTCGTCGTCGACTTCGCGCGGACCGGCTACATCGACTCGTCGGGCCTGGGCGTCCTGGTCGGCCTCTCCAAGCGGGTGCGCGAGGTCGGGGGCCAGCTGCGCCTGTCGTCTCTCAACGAGGATCTGCAGCGGCTCTTCGAACTGACCAAGCTGCACACGCTGCTCGAGATACGCGAGAGTCTGGAGGACGCCCTGTCGCCGTAGACGGTCGGAGGGCGAGTCCATGAGCACCCAGGAGCGTCCCCATCCCGGCGCCGCAGCGCCGAGTCGGCTGACTCTCGAGCTTCCCAACGACATCGGTGCGATCGAGAGGACGGTCGACTACGCGGTCGAATGCTGCTCGCACGCGCGTCTCGATCGGCGGCGGCTCCTCTTCAACTTCCGGGTGGGGCTCACCGAGGCGATCTCCAATGCCATCCTGTACGGCAACGAGAACGATCCCGAGAAGCGGGTCCGGGTCGATCTGGAGGTCGAGCCGGGGGAGGTGCGGGTGCGCGTCGCCGACGAAGGTCGTGGATTCGAGCCCGACCTGGTCCCCGACCCTCGTCTCCCCGAGAACGTACCGCGGAGCGATGGCCGCGGCGTCTTTCTCATGCGCGCCCTGATGGACGAGGTGCGCTTCAACCCCGAGGGCAACGCGGTGACGCTCGTCCTGCGGGAAACAGGCGCCGATCGTGCCGATCCCCGGGCCCACGCGAGGACGCCGCCGATCGGTCTCGTGGCTCCGGAGCTGGAGCGCAGGGGCACCGCGGCCGCGATGCTGGAGGAAGCGGTGGCGCGCTCCGCGGAGCTGGCGCGTCAGGTCGAGGCGCACCGCGCCGAACTCGCGGCCGCGCTGGAGGCCAACCGGCGCATGCGCGAGGACATGGCGCGCGAACGAGCTGCCATGGAGATCGAGTTCGCCCACGACCTTCAGCTGAAGCTGCTGCCGCCCATACCGAGCGTGCAGGGGGTCGAGGCGGCCGCGCGCGTGGTTCCCGCGGCTTCGGTTGGCGGCGACTTCTACCAGGTGATCCAACTCTCCGGGGGCAGAGTGGGAGTCATGATCGGCGACGTTGCCGGTCACGGCTTCCCCGCCGCGCTGATCATGGCGCTCGTCATGAGCGCGGCGGCGATCTACGCCGAAGAGGGCGCGGCCCCCGCGACCGTGCTGCGGTACCTGAACCGTGCGATCGGCGACGAGCTCGAGTCCACGGAGATGTATCTGTCGCTGTGCTACTGCGTCCTCGCTCCCGGGGAGCGCGAAATCGCCTATTCGAACGCGGGCCACCCGCACGCGTTCATCGTGGAGTCGAACGGCAACGCAAGGCGCCTGTTCGCCACCGACCCCCCGATGGGCATCGGGACCACCCCCTTCGGCGAGTCCACGGTACGTTGGAGACCCGGCGAGGACATCCTTCTCCTCTTCACCGACGGCCTTTCGGACACCCTCGCCCGCACGCGCCGAAGGAGCGGGGAGGATCTCGTGCTGCGCACCGTCGCCGCCAACCGTCGCGGAACGCCGTCGGAGATCATCGACCTGCTCTTCGAGATGTCTCGGCATGCGGTTCCCTCGATTCCGTCCGACGACCGCACCGCCGTGATACTGCGCGCCTCCGACGGCTCGGGCGCCCCATGAGCGCGGTGGGGAAGGGGCGTCGGGCGGCCAAGCGGTCGCTGGGCCAGAACTTTCTGGTGGACCCCAATCTGCAGCGCAAGATCGCCGGCGCGGTGGGGGTGGGTCCCGGCGACTCGGTCATCGAGATCGGATCGGGCCAGGGAGCGCTCACGGACCACCTGGCCGCATCCGGCGCCAGGGTCACGGCGGTGGAGCTCGACGATGCGCTGGCGGCCGCGCTGGCGGCGCGCTACGCCCGCGAGCCCCGCGTGACGGTCGTGCACGGCGACATCCTAGCGGTCGACCTCGCCGCCCTTGCGGCGGACTGGGAGCGCACGCACGTCGTGGGCAACATACCGTACAACATCACCACGCCCATCATCTTTCGGCTGCTGCGGCTGCCGTATCCGGCCGACATCGTCGTCACGGTGCAGGCCGAGGTGGCGGCCCGGATCATGGCCGGACCCGGGACTCGCACCTATGGTGCGCTGTCGGTGGGCGTGGGGGTGCACGCGCTGGCGTCAAAGGTGTGCAAAGTCCCGAGACGAGCCTTCCGGCCCGTTCCCAAGGTCGAGTCGGTCGCGGTGAGAATCACTCCGTTCTCGCCGCCGCGCGTCACGCCCGAGACGGCGGAGCGCGTCCGCGTTCTCACGCGGGCCGCCTTCTCGTGGCGTCGCAAGCAGCTGGGGACGATCCTCCGCCGGCACCCGGATCTCAGCGGCTCGCGGGCCACCGTGCTGGAGGCGCTGGAGGCCCGTGCCCTGTCGCCGACGCTACGGCCCGAACAGCTGTCGCCCGACGACTACATGGCGCTCGGCGAGGGGCTCGCCGAAGCCCCCACGCAAGCATTGACCCGCCCCGATCCAGCGGTCTAGCTTCCACTTGTGAACACTTTCACAAACCCGATCCCCGACGCCACGGTCCGGCGACTGTCCCTCTACCTGCGCTACCTGGAGGACTTTGGCCGTTCGGGAATCAAGGATGTCGCCAGCGGCGTTCTGGCCGAGCGGGGCGGAACCACGGCGGCCCAGGTGCGCAAGGATCTCTCCTACTTGGGATCCTTCGGAAAGCGCGGACTGGGCTATTCGGTTCCGGAGCTGACACGGGTTCTGAGGAGCGTGCTGGGCCTCGATTCGTCGTGGCGGGTCGCCCTGCTCGGCGCAGGCCGAATCGGGACGGCGCTCTTCGAGTACGAGCCGTTCCGCAGGCGCGGCTTCATCATCACCACCGTGATCGACAACGACCCCGACAAGGTGGGGTCTCGCCTGGGCGATGTGAGGATTCGCGGCGAGGAGGCCCTGGAGTCGGCGCTGTCCGAAAACCGAATCGATCTGGTCATTCTGGCCGTCCCGGCACGAGTGGCGCAGCCCCTCGTCGACCGCGTGGTCGCAGCGGGCGTCAAGGCGGTGCTCAACTACGCGCCGGTACAGCTCCGCCTGCCGAACGACGTGGCCCTGCGCAACGTGAGCATGCTCGTCGAGCTCGAGAGCCTCTCCCACTCGCTTTCGCGCAACCAACGATGACTTCGGGATCCGATCGGCGGTCGCTCCTCCAACGCGCCTGGCTGCGGTTGCGACAGGGATCGGCCCCCACCTCCGACCTCGCGCGGGACGTCATCGGACTGCAGGGCAATCCCGGCGCGGCCTCGGCTGCGGTCTTCGCGCTGCTTGGGGCCGACGAGCGCTTCCAGGTCGACGACGGCGGCACATGGAGCCTTCGCGGCGCGACCCGCCGTCCGGGGACGCCGCTCTCCCGCCTGCGCTACGCGGTCGTGGATGTGGAGACGACCGGAGGCCAGTACGAGACCGGGCACCGCATGACCGAGGTCGCGATCGTCGAGGTGCGCGAGGGCAGGGTCGCCGACGCGTTCCACACCCTCCTGCACCCGGGCCGCCGCGTCCACCCCGTGACCGCGCGTCTCACCGGCATCAGCGACGAGATGCTGATCGATGCGCCGGCCTTCGACGAGGTGGCCGGCGAGGTCTTCAGGCGCATATCGGGCCGCGTCTTCGTGGCGCACAACGCGACCTTCGACTGGGGCTGGGTGCGCGCGCAGCTGGGAGACGCGCTCGGGGATGTCCCGGACGTGAAGCGCCTCTGCACCATCAGCCTCACGCGACGCCTCGTCCCGGAGCTGAGCCGCCGCAATCTCGATGTGGTGGCGGATTTCTTCGAGATCCCCGTGCACGAGCGTCACCGCGCCCACGGAGACGCCCTCGCCACCGCGAGGATCCTGCTCCGCCTCCTCGACCGCGCCGAGAACCTGGGAATCGGCGACCTCCACTCGCTCAAACGCTATCGGCCGCACGGAGCGCATCGGGGGCAGACCGATCTGTTTGCCCGCGCCGGTCTACCACGCCGCTCTCGCTCCTTGGTATAATGGTCAGTTGCACCGCACCGCGGCCGGGCGCAGTCCGCCCGAGCCGACACGCACCCCCTGGAGACCCGACTTGACCAATTCGGCCACGACCCCGGTGATCCTCGAAGGAGTTCGCACCGCGATCGGTCGCTTCATGGGAGGGCTGAGCTCCATGTCGGGCCCGGAGCTGGGGGCCGCCGCCGTGCGTGCGGCGGTCGCCCGGACCTCCGTCGACGTCTCCGACATCGATGAGGTCGTCATGGGCAACGTTGTGAGCGCGGGCGCGGGTCAGGCTCCCGCCCGGCAGGCCGCCGTGAACGGAGGCGTCCCCGCCAGCGTGCCGGCGTTCACGGTCAACAAGGTCTGTGGCTCCGGGCTCAAGGCCGTCATGCTTGCCGCCCAGGCCATCAGGGCGGGCGACGCCCGGCTTGTGGTGGCCGGGGGATTCGAGTCCATGTCCAATGCTCCCTACTACGTGCGCGGCCTGAGGGGCGGGGTGAAGTTCGGCGACCGCGCCCTTCAGGACGGACTGGTCCACGACGGGCTGTGGTGCTCCTTCGGCATGTGCCACATGGGCGGACATGCGGAGTACACCGCTGCCAAGGCGGGAGTGACGCGCGCGGAGGCGGACGAGTTTGCGCTGGC
Source organism: Longimicrobiales bacterium (assembly GCA_963662845.2). GTDB lineage: Bacteria > Gemmatimonadota > Gemmatimonadetes > Longimicrobiales > Gaopeijiaceae > Bin94. The sequence continues at coordinate 610,005 of CAXXCM010000001.1, forward strand.
ATCGCACCGCAAGGCGGTGTCCGCGATCGACGGCGGGCGGTTCGACACCGAGATCGTGCCCCTTGAGGTGAAAACGCGCCGTGGCGCAACGGTGGTGGACACCGACGAGGGACCGCGCCGGGGCACCTCGCTGGAGGCGCTGGCCCGTCTCCGGCCGGCGTTCGCGCGCGATGCCCCGAAGGATCTTGACGAGCTGGTGGTCACCGCCGGAAACGCGCCGGGGCTCAACGACGGCGCGTCGGCGGTGGTCGTGGCAAGCCAGGAGTACGCCGAGGCCCACGGGCTGGCGTGGCGCGCCGTGATCGGCGGGTACGCCGCGGGCGGAACCGAGCCGCGCGACCTCTTCTTTGCGCCGGTGGTCGCCGTGCGCAAGCTTATGGAGCGGGAGGGAACCAGCATCGGCGACTACGGGCTGGTGGAAATGAACGAGGCCTTCGCGGTGCAGGCCATCGCGGACATGCGCGCCCTTGACATGGATCCCGACCGCGTGAACGTGAACGGGGGGGCGGTGGCCCTGGGTCATCCGATCGGCGCGTCGGGTGCACGCATCCTGGTGACGCTGCTGACGGCCATGGAGGATCGAGACGTCGAGACTGGGCTGGCCACGCTCTGCCTGGGCGGGGGCAACGCGGTGGCGCTCGCCGTTCGGAGGAACTGACAAGGACCAGCAATGATCGATTCCCAAGCGAAGGCATGGCATTTTTCCCCGGTCGGCACGGGTGGACGGCGGGTGGCGTTGCCGGTGGCCGTCCTGGTGTGCGCGCTCCTGACGGCGCTGGGCGCCCATGTGGCCGTCCCGCTCGGCGTCACGCCCGTTCCGATGACGCTGCAGACGCTGTTCGTGCTCCTGTCCGGCGCCCTTCTGGGCCCCGTGGCCGGTGCCTCGTCGCAGCTGCTCTACCTGGGCCTCGGGGTCGCGGGCGTCCCGGTCTTCGCCCTGGGAGGCGCCGGACTGCCCTGGATTCTGGGACCCACGGGCGGCTACCTGATGTCCTTCCCCATGGCTGCGGCCGTGGTCGGATGGATCGCGGGCCGGGAAGGCCAGGCGGCACGAACCGCGGTCGCCCTGGTCGCGGCGTCGGCGATCATCTTCCTCATGGGCGCGGGCTGGCTCTCGGTCGTCACCGACCTGGGGGCGAGCGCCCTCTTCGCGGCGGCGGTCCAGCCCTTCCTCCTGGGTGCGCTCGTCAAGATCGGCATCGCCTGGGTCGTCGTGCGTCGCACCCTCGCCAGACGTCCGCGGCGCTGACCGGCGTCCCAAACCCCCGCAAGATGGGCAAGGTCTTCGCGACTCTCATCCGCCTTGGCGGCTTCGCGGCGTTGTTCGTCGCGCTGCTGGCTGGCGCGATGCTCGTCGCCGGCAACCCGGATGGCCTGTCCGCGCAGGGCGTCCTGACCTTGCTCGCGGCGGTGGGGGCTTCCGTCATCGCGCTGCGGTTCGACGGGCGCCGCACATTCGGCGAGCTCGGTCTGGACCGGGCGACCCTGGTCCGGGGCACCGGGGGCGGCTTCCTGCTCGGCGTCGTGATCGTGGTTCCCGTGCTGATCCTGGCCGTCGTCGCGGGCGGCCTGCGGTACGGTCCGGACGACGGCACGGTCGTCGAGTACCTCTTCACGGGCGCGTGGACCGCCCTGGTGCTGATGGGTCCGGCCGCAGCCGAGGAACTGTTGTTTCGCGGTTACCCGATGCGCGTCCTGATGGATCGCTGGGGGACGGTGGCGGCGCTCGCACTGACCACTGCGGCGTTCTCGCTGCTTCACGGCGCGAATCCGCATGTGGGGGGGCTGGCTCTGGTCAACATCGGGCTGGCCGGCCTTCTGCTGGGAATGATCCTGCTGGTCACGGGCAGCCTCTGGTGGGCGATCGGTCTGCACGCGGGATGGAACTTCGCCACCACCTTCGTCGCGGACCTTCCGGTGAGCGGTCTCGATATCGTCGATGCGCCCCTGGTGGAGGTGACGCAGCCCGGAAACGCGCTGCTGGCGGGTGGGGACTTCGGATTGGAGGGCGGCCTCGCGGCCACGTTGGGACTCGTCGTCGCGATCGGCCTCCTGGCTCGCAAGTGGAAGATGGAATGAGCGTCGAGCGCGTCGCGGTCGTCGGTGCTGGGACCATGGGCAGCGGGATCGCACACGTCTGCGCCCTCGCCGGCTTGCAGGTCCGCCTGATCGACGTCGATCCCGGCTGTCTGGAGCGCGGGCTGGCCGCAGTCGGCCGCAACATGGGGCGGCAGGTGAACAAGGGACGCCTCGCCGCGGCAGACCGTGATCGAGCGCTGGCGAGGATCGAGCCGGGCGCCTCGCTGGATGCGGCCGCGGAAGCGGATCTGGTCGTCGAGGCGGTTCCGGAGGTCGCCGAACTCAAGGGACGTATCTTCGCGCAGCTCGACGCGGTGGCGCCCGAGCACGCGATTCTGGCGTCCAACACCTCCTCGATCTCCATCACCGAGATCGGAGCGCGCACCGGGCGGCCCGAACAGGTGATCGGGATGCACTTCATGAACCCGGTTCCAGTCATGCGCCTGGTCGAGGTCATCCGCGGTCTGAGGACCGACGACGGAACGACCGCGACCGTCATGGAGCTGTCGCGAACGCTCGGCAAGACCCCGGTGGAGGTCAGGGACTTTCCGGGCTTCGTGTCGAATCGCGTTCTCATGCCGATGATCAACGAGGCGGTCTTCGCGCTCATGGAGGGCGTGGCCGACGCCGAGGCGATCGACACGGTGATGACGCTGGGCATGAATCATCCGATGGGTCCGCTGGCGCTCGCCGATCTCATCGGTCTCGACACCTGTCTGAACATTCTGGAGGTCCTGCATCGCGAGCTGGGCGACGACCGCTATCGCCCCTGTCCGCTCCTGCGCCAGTACGTGGCGGCGGGTTGGCTCGGACGCAAGACCGGGCGCGGCTTCCATGTGCACGCGCCGACTGCCCGATGACGATGTTGACGGACGATCAGAGGGCGATCCAGGAGCTCGCCCGCGAATTCGCCGAGGGCGAGATCGTGCCCCGGGCACCGGAGTGGGAACGCGCGGGCGCGTTCGACCGCGACGTTCTCGACAAGCTGGCCGAGCTGGGGTTTCTCGGAATGCTCGTCCCGGAGCGCTACGGCGGGCTGGAGCTCGATCTCCCCACCTACCTGGTCGCCTTCGAGGAGCTGGCGCGCGGCGACGCGGCCCTCGCGCTGACCGTCGCGATCCAGAACGGCCCGGTTCCCAATGTGCTGATGAGGCACGCCACCAAGGAGCAGAAGGCGCGGTGGCTTCCGGAGTTGGCGTCGGGGGCGAAGATCGCCGGGTTCGCCCTGTCCGAGGAGGGTGCGGGCAGCGACCCCTCGTCGATGACCACCGAGGCGCGCTCGGTCGACGGGACGTGGACGATCACGGGCCGCAAGAAGTGGGTCACCAACGGCACGCTGGCCGACGTGATGCTGGTCTTCGCGCGAACCGGCGGCGGCGAGTCGGGCCGGACGGCGATCGGGGCGTTTCTCGTCGACACGTCGGCGCCGGGATACGTGGTGGGCAGGCGCGAGAAGACCATGGGCCTGCGCGCGTCCGAGACGGTGGAGGTGGGGTTCGAGGGGGTGAGGGTGGCGGACGACCGGCTCGTGGGGCATCCCGGCCACGGTCTCAGGTACGCGCTCGAGGCGCTCGACCTGGGACGACTTGGGATCGGGGCGCAGGCGGTGGGGATCGCCAGGGCCGCGCTGGAGCACGCGATCCGCTACTCGCGGCAGAGACGCCAGTTCGACAGGCCCATCGCGGCGTTCGGGGCGATCCGGAGCAAGATCGCGACCATGGCCACGCGAATCGCCGCGTCGAGAGCGCTGGTCATGGACGGGGCCCACGCCTGGGAGGCGCGAGAAACGCTCGGCGAGGCCGCGTCGCCGGTTGCCGCGCGCTCGGCGATGGCCAAGCTGATGGCCAGCGAGACGGCCGCCTGGGTGACCGAGGAGGCGGTGCGCATCTTTGGCGGCTACGGCTTCATGCGCGAGTATCCCGTCGAGAAGCTCATGAGGGACGCCAAGGCCACCGAGATCTACGAGGGTACGAGCGAGATCCTCAGACTGGTGATCGGCCGCTCGCTCACGGCCTGACAGGAGCCAACGAATGGAACACCTCAAGCGGGGCGACCCCGCCGTCCACCGGGCCGTGCTGGGCGAAACGGCGCGCCAGCGCGGGCAGCTCGAAATGATCGCCAGCGAGAACTTCGTGTCGCCCGCGGTACGAGAGGCCACGGGCACGGTGTTCACGCACAAGTACGCCGAGGGCCTTCCCGGCAAGCGCTACTACGGTGGTTGCGAATTCGCGGACGAGGTCGAGGAGCTGGCGCGGTCGCGCGCCATGGAGCTCTTCGGAGCCGAGCACGCCAACGCACAGCCCCACTCCGGGGCACAGGCCAACATGGCCGCGTACTTCGCCTTCCTCGACCCGGGCGACACGATCGTAGGGATGAACCTCAGCCACGGGGGGCACCTCACCCATGGATCGCCGGTCAACTTCAGCGGTCGGCTCTTCAGGGTCGCGGCCTACGGGGTGCGCGAGTCTGACGGCAGAATCGACTTCGACCTGGTCCGCGATACGGTCCGCAGAGAGCGACCCAAACTGATCGTCACGGGCGCGTCGGCCTATCCTCGCGCGCTCGACTTCGCGACGTTCGGCGAGATTGCCGAGGAAGCGGGGGCGGTGCACGTCGTCGATCTCGCCCATCTCGCGGGACTCGTCGCGACGGGCCATCATCGGAGCCCGTTCGGGCACGCCGATGTCGTCACCACGACCACCCACAAGACGCTGCGCGGACCCCGAGGCGGGCTGGTCATGTGCACGCAGGAACACGCGCGAATCATCGACAAGATGGTCTTCCCCTTCCTGCAGGGCGGTCCCCTGATGCATGTGATCGCCGCGAAGGCGGTGGCCCTGGGAGAGGCGCTTTCACCCGGTTTCCGCGACTACAGCGGCCGGGTCGTGGAGAACGCCCGCGTCCTGGCGGCCACGCTGATGGGGCGGGGAGTGCGCCTCGTCTCCGGTGGGACGGACACCCACCTCATGCTGGTGGATCTAAGGGATCGGGACCTGACGGGACGGGACGCCGAGAGCGCGCTGGAGCGGTCGGGCATCACCGTCAACAAGAACACGGTGCCGGGCGAAACCCGGTCGCCGTTCGTCACCTCCGGGCTCCGCATCGGGACGCCGGCACTCACCACGCGCGGCATGGGTGCGGACGAGATGCGCCAGATCGGAGGCTGGATCGCGGACATCCTCGGTCGTCCCGGGGACGATCGCCTGATCTCGCGAATACGCGGTCGAGTCGCGGAGCTGTGCGAGAGCTTCCCGCTGTTTCGCTGATTGGCGCACTAGCGGCGACGGGTTAGCTTTGCAGAGCCATGAACGCTTGCGAATCCGCCAAACTGCTGTCCCGGTTGCGGGAGCGGCATCCCCGCTTCCACCCGCACGCCTACGTCTTTCTTCTGGATGCGCTGCGAGTCGTGATTTCCGGCCTCGAGGAGAGACGCCACATCTCGGGGCGCGAGCTGGCGGAGGGGACGTGCAAGCTGGCGATGGACCGCTTCGGCCCCCTTGCCCGGACCGTGCTGGAGCACTGGGGGGTCCACTGCACGGACGACCTGGGCGACATCGTCTTCGCGCTCGTGGACGTCGGACTGCTGGTCAAGCGCGAAGAGGATCGACCGGAGGACTTCCACGATGTCCTGGACTTCGAGGAGGTCTTCGACACCGAGTATCCCTGGATGGTTGCCGATCAGCCGCAATACAATATGAGTATAGGTGAGGATCACGCTTCGCTACTGCACTGGTTTGTGCTGCCGAGCTAGAGACACAGGGGGCTGACGCGATGGTGGAGAACGGATTTACCGACTGCAAGAAGTGTGGCGCCGGGGTGCTGTTGCCCATGTCCGACTACGGCCGTGATGGGGCGCCTATCCGTTACAAGGCCTGGGTCTGTTCCGACCCAGACTGCGGCTTCAACATTCGCATTGACAACGGCGAAATCACCTTCGGCCGGTCGATCGGACAGAGCTACAAGTAGGCATGGTCCCGAGCAGCCCGGGGCGGCCGTTCGGGACTTCGGTGGTCAGTGCGCCCACTTCGCGTCAGGCGGCCCGCTTCGACCGGTTCGCGATTGAGGAGCGCGGTGTACCGGAACCCGCCCTCATGGAGAACGCCGGTCGACAGGCGGCGCTGATCATACAGCACCTCCATCCCGATGGACGGGTGGCGGCCCTGGTCGGATCGGGCAACAACGGCGGCGACGCGCTGGTATGTCTGAGGGCGCTGGCCGCGTGGGGGCGAACCGTTACCGCGATCGTCGTCGGGAAGCGCGTCTCCGAAGATTCGGTGCTTCACGACTGGCGGCTGCCGACCATCGATTTCCAGGGGAAGGACGGGGGTGCGACCGAAACCGTTGCGCGGGTGCTGGGAGACGCAGCGGTCGTCGTCGACGGGCTCCTGGGAACGGGGATCCGCGGGGCGCCCCGCTCCCGGTACGCGGTCGCGATCGAGGCGGCCAACGCGGCGGATCGGCCAATCGTGGCCCTGGATGCGCCATCGGGCGTCGACGGTGCCAGCGGGGCGGTGCCCGGGGTCGCCGTCAGGGCGGCACTCACGGTGGCGTTCGGGTGGCCCAAGCTGGGGACGATGCTTCACCCCGGGCGGGGGCACTGCGGCCGGATCGTGGCGGTGGAGATCGGGTTCCCACCCAGCCGGGACCAGGACTGGGCGCAGCTGGTGACCTCGGGATGGGCGTCCCGGTGGATGCCGCGACGTGGCTCGGTCACCCACAAGCACGCCGTCGGCGCGCTGACGATTGTCGCCGGATCGGCCATGCCGGGCGCGGCCATGCTCGCCGCCCGAGCGGCCTTTCGCTGCGGTGCCGGGTTGGTGCGGGTATGCGGGGCGCGGTCGGTGCGCGACCTGATTGCGGAGATGCCGGAGGCGCTCTTCGTGGATGCCGGAGACGAACCGGCGTTCACGGCCGCTGTCCAGGCGAGCGACGCCCTGGCCATCGGGCCCGGGCTGGGGACCGGGCCTGACGCGGCGCGTCAACTCCGGCTGGCTCTTGAGGTGCGGGCGGATCGGCCGGCGGTGCTCGACGCCGACGCGCTCACCCTGCTGGCGCGCGGGAGCGGAGGCTGTCTTCCCGCCGATTCGAAGGTCGTGGTCACGCCGCACCCGGGCGAGATGGCTCGCCTGACCGGTGCGACGGTGGGCGAGGTGCAGGCAACCCGCGTCGACACGGCACGCGCCCTTGCCGCCGGCAGCGGCGTCGTCACGTTGCTCAAGGGGGCACCGTCGCTGGTGGCCGATCCGCACGGTGGACTCTTGGTCAGCACCACCGTGGACAGTTCTGCGCTGGCCGTCGCGGGAATGGGCGACGTGTTGACCGGTGCGGTCGGCGCCTTCCTGGCACAGGGCGTGGAGCCCCGAGCCGCCGGCGGCCTGGCCCTGCACGTCACGGGACGATCGGCGGCCAACACCGCGCTGGGCCCCTCCCTTATGCCCTCCGACGTCGTCGCGGGGATCCCGGCCGCGCTGGCCCGGCAGGGGGATTCGGTCACGGATCTGCCATTCCCCTTCGTCACCTTCGACCAGCCGCCGCCGCGATAGCGCATCGGTCCCGTGGACGAAATCAGCCTGGTGCAGCGGCTCGTCGCCATCGGTTGGAAGGGGAGTCGCGCGGTTCTGCTGGGGCCGGGAGACGACGCCGCGATTCTGCGCGGCGGATTGGCCCTGTCCACGGACCTGATGGTCGAGGACGTGCACTTTCGCTTCGACTGGATCACTCCGGTCGAGATCGGGTTCCGGGCCGGGGCGGCGGCGCTGAGCGACATGGCCGCAATGGGGGCGGCGCCGGAGGCGTTGCTGGTCTCGCTCGCCGCATCCGGCGACCCCTCTCTCTGCGAGGGCCTGCAGCGCGGGATCCGCCGGGCGGGGGACCGCGTGGCGGTTGCGGTGGTGGGAGGCGATGTCAGCCGCTCCCCGGGTCCCGTCGTGGTGGACGTGGTGGCCGTCGGCAGGGCCAGGAAGCCGTTGCTGCGCGGCGCGGCGGCGGCCGGTCAGGAGGTGTGGGTGTCGGGCGAGCTGGGTGGGGCGGCGGCGGCGGTGGCGGCGTGGTCGGAGGGGGGCCGCCCAGCGAAGGCGGCCAGGAACCGCTTCGTCACGCCGCCGAATCGCGTGCCGCTCGGTGTCGCCCTGGCGTCTCTCGGACTGGCCCGGGCCGCGATCGACGTTTCCGACGGGCTCGTCGCCGATGCCCGACACATCGCGCGAGCGTCCGGTGTGGCGCTGCGGATCCACGGGAATCTTGTCCCCATCGACCCCTGCGCCACGCTCGACGGCGCGAACACGCCGGACGCTGCCGTCGCCCCCGGCGCCCCAACCGACCCAGGATTCGCGAACGGCGCGACAGGGAGGGCCTTGAACCTCGCCCTTCAGGGGGGCGATGATTATGAACTAATGTTTACCGCGCCTGCGGGTCACGAGGCTCGCCTTCTGGAACTGGGCCGGGAAATGTCGGTGCGACTCACACGGATCGGAACGGTCGAGAGGGGGGAGGGCGTGATCCTCGAAGACGGCGATGGGCGGAGGATCCAGACCGGCACTGGCGGATACGACCACTTCGCAGCCCCTGGCACCACCGGATCTCCATGATCCGAATCGCTCTGGCCTACGTGATGATCGTTGCCGGGACGATCTATTCCGGCGGGCGGGCCATGCTCTACTATTTCTTCTGGCCACGCCACTTCCGCCGCTGCGCGGACCGGCTGACCGGGGAATGGGCCTCCATCGTCCTCTGGGGAGCGGGCACGAAGCTGGTGGTCAGGAACGGTGAGCGGCTTGCGCTGGGGCGCGGCCAGATCCTGGTGGCGAACCACCAGAGCTGGTTCGACGTCTTCGCACTGGGCACCGCGCTCGGTCGGCGGTTCAGCTTCGTGGGGAAGAAGGAGATTTCCCGCATTCCCGTCGTGGGCGGTGCCTGGGAGAGGGTGGGGAACATCGCCATCGATCGCTCGGACAGGGAGGCGGCCATCGCGTCGCTCGGTAGGGTGGACGAACTGCTGCGCGAAGGCCGGACCATCATCATGTTCCCCGAGGGCACGCGTTCCCCGAGCGGAGAGATGGGGCGCTTCCGAAAGGGCGCGTTCGTGATGGCGATCAAGTCCCAGGTGCCGGTCGTCCCGGTCGGGATCCTGGGGACCCGCGACATCATGAAGAAGGGGAGCTGGGCCATATCCAGCGGAACCGCCACCGTCGTCGTCGGGAGTCCGATCGGCACCGCAGGCCTTACCTTGCGCGATCGCAACCGTCTGTCGCGGGAGTGCAGGGACGCGATCGGCGCGCTCATCCACGGGGAGGAGGAGGGCCGATGTCCGCAATCGTAGACATCCGCAGCCGGGAGATCCTGGACTCGCGGGGCAACCCCACCGTCGAGGCGGAGGTGATCCTCGACTCGGGTCATCACGGGCGCGCTGCGGTTCCCAGCGGTGCCTCCACGGGCCGACACGAGGCGGTCGAGCTGCGCGACGGCGACGCGGCACGCTATCTTGGCCGGGGCGTGCGGAACGCGGTGGCCAACATCCGCGGGGAGATTCTCGGTGCACTGCGTGGATTCGAGGCTGGCGAGCAGCGGCATCTGGACCGCACCATGATCGAGCTGGACGGCACGCCGGCGAAGGGGCGGCTTGGCGCGAACGCGATCCTGGCCGTTTCCCTTGCGGCGGCCCGGGCGGCGGCCGCCGAAGCGGGGCTTCCCCTGTACCGATACCTGGGCGGCGAGGACGCGCGCACGCTTCCCGTGCCGATGATGAACATCGTGAACGGCGGGGCCCACGCGTCGAACAACGTGGACATTCAGGAGTTCATGGTGCTGCCGGTGGGTGCCGCGTCGTTCTCGGACGGTCTCCGCACGGTCACCGAGGTGTTCCACGCGCTCAAGGCGATCCTCAGCGCGGCGGGGAGGAGCACGGCCGTCGGGGACGAGGGTGGCTTCGCACCCGATCTCGGCTCGGATGCCGAGGCTGCGGAAGTGGTGCTGGAGGCGATCGAGGCGGCCGGATACCGTCCGGGTCGCGATCTGGTGCTGGCCGTGGACGCCGCGGCCTCGGAGCTGTTCGCGGACGGACGCTACACCTTCCACAAGTCCTCCGGCGCGTCGCTCACCACCGACGAAATGGTCGCGTTCTGGGAGGACATGATCCGGCGCTTCTCGCTGGTCAGCGTCGAGGACCCGCTTGACGAGGACGACTGGGAGGGGTGGCAGTCTCTCACCGCACGGGTGGGGTCGCGCTGCCAGATCGTGGGCGACGACCTCTTCGTCACCAACCTCGACCGCCTCGACCGCGGCATCGTCGGCGCTGCGGCGAACTCGATCCTGGTCAAGGTGAATCAGATCGGGACCCTCACCGAGGCGATGGACGCGGTGAGCACAGCCCAGAAGGCCGGATTCGGCACGATCATCTCGCACCGATCCGGAGAGACCGAGGACACCTTCATCGCCGATCTCGCGGTCGCGTGCGGGGCGGGTCTCATAAAAGCCGGAGCGCCCAGCCGCACCGATCGGGTCGCAAAGTACAACCAACTCCTGCGCATCGAGGAAGGCCTGGGCGGCCGCGCCCTCTATGCCGGAAGGGACATCCTGCCATGAAGCGCCTTCTCTCGCCTCGACTGCCGTTTTTCGGCATCCTCGCCGTCGCCGTCTACTTCGCGTTCGCGGGTGGAGAGTACTCGATCCTGGACGCGCGCCGCGCCGAGGCCGAACTGGAGGCCCGCCAGGCCGAGATCATGGGCGTGCGACGGCAAACCGACTCCCTCAGACTCCGCATGGTCACCCTCGCCACCGACGACGAGGCGCTGGAGCGATTCGCGCGCGAGCGCTACGGCTTCATCCGCGATGGCGAGTACCTGTATCGGATATCGGAACCGGAAGAGCCCCCCGCCACGAACGAGAAGGATCGACCATCGATCATGGGCTGGCTGCGCGGAACCGGCTGATCCCCTTCAGGCGTCTTCCTGCTCCTCCGCGTCGGCTTCGGCTGCGGCCAATCCGAGCGCCCGCTTGGCGCCTTCGAGCACCTTCTCGGCGTCCCCCGCCTCCAGCGCCTCCATGACCTCGCCCGATCCGGCCCCCAGCGCCTCGACCGTGGCTGCGGCCAGCGCGGCCGCGTCGTCCTGGCTCAGCGCCTTGGGGAACCCGCCTCCCGGAACCCCGGTCGCCTTCTCGATGAACGGCGCGAAGAGATCCACCGGAATAGGGAAGAGCGTGGTCGAGTTGTTCTCGGCCGCCACCTCGACGACGGTCTGAAGGAAGCGAAGCTGCAGCGCCACGGGGTGCTGCGAGATGATCTGCGCTGCCGCCGACAGCTTCTTCGAGGCCTGGAACTCGCCCTCGGCCGCGATCACCTTGCCGCGCCGTTCCCGCTCGGCCTCGGCCTGCTTGGCCATCGCCCGCTTCATCTCATTCGGCAGGTCGATGTCCTTGATCTCGACGGAGGTCACCTCGATGCCCCAGGGGTCGGTCTCCATGTCGATGATGCGGCGCACGATCTCGTTGATCCGTTCCCGCTGGGCCAGCAGCTCGTCCAGCTCGGACTGCCCCACCACGCTGCGCAGGGTGGTCTGCGCGATCTGGCTGGTGGCGAAGTAGTAGTCCTCCACCTCGACCACCGCCTTGGACGGATCCACGACCCGGAAGTAGACCACGGCGTTCACCGTGCAGCTCACGTTGTCCTTGGTAATGGTGTCCTGCGGGGCGATGTCGAGGGCGATGATGCGAAGGTCCATCTTCCGCATGCGTTCGACGCCGTAGGGCACGAGAAAGACGATGCCCGGCCCCTTGGCGCGGGTGAGCTTGCCGAGACGGAAGACGACCCCGCGTTCGTATTCCCACAGGATGCGAAGCGAACTCAGCAGGCCTATGGCTCCAAAGGCCGTGAGTGCCGGGATCAGGAAGAAGCCGAAGTCCATGTTCCGTTCTCCGTGGACGGGGGGGTTCGCGGGCGATGCGCACGATGCGCTGGCTGGCGTGGGGCGCGGAACGTCGTTCCGGGTGCCGCAGCGGTGCGATCCGAACCTAGTCCACCTGCATGGACTCGCGCCATACGCCGACGGTCGAACGCTCGCCCCGCCACCACAGGTTGACAGCGACCGCGGTGGCTTGGAGCTTTCGTGTCCCCTAGCCGGAGTAGCTCAGTTGGTCAGAGCAGCGGAATCATAATCCGCGTGTCGGGGGTTCAAGTCCCTCCTCCGGCACTGGCTGAAACCAGCCGACACAGCTGAACACGGCCGCAGCGCCCATGAACGCATCCTCGCCGCCCACCGTCCTGCACCGCCGGGTCGCGGTGGACACGCCCGAGCATGTGCGGTTGGACTACGTGCTCGCCGATCTGGGTTCCCGCGTGGCCGCGATGGCGATCGACATGGCCATCATGGTCGGCTGTGCCTTCGTCCTCGGCTTCGCCCTGTACCACGCGGGCGCGCTGGGGGAGCTCGCGCGGGCGGCGAGCCGAACGATTCTGATCTTCGCCGCGTTCTTCGCCCAGTGGGGCTACTTCATGCTCTTCGAGGGACTGGGCGGCGGGCGGACCCCGGGCAAGCGCGCGATCGGTCTGCGCGTGATCCACGTGGGAGGCGAGCCCCTTTCCTTCCAGGGCTCCGTCCTTCGCAATCTGATCCGGATCGTGGACCTGCAACCGGCGCTGTCCGGTCTGGCGGGCACGGTGTGCATCCTGGTCAACAAGCGCGCGCAGCGGTTGGGCGATCTCGTGGCGGGGACCATGGTGGTCCGCGACGCGGGGGGCAGCGAACTGCTGGGGAGCGACGATCCACCGCCCGCCCGCGTGGGACGTCCCGTGCTGTCGGTGGAGCAGTTCGCGCTGCTCGCGGGCTACATGGCACGCCGGCAGGGGCTGGACCCGGAAATCCGGCGTCGGGTGGCCGCGTCCGTCCAGACGGCGCTCGGCTTCGCCCTCGAGGGCGATCCGAAGGCGATCACCCGCACCACCGACGAAAACCTGGTTCGGCTCCACGAAGCCGAGGCCCCGCGCCATGCCGCTCGACGCGGAGGCGCGAGCCTGCAGGCGGCGACGATGGCGCGCGAGCAGCGCGAGGAATGGGCGCACTACGTGGACCTGGTGGAGAAGGGGAGGAAGCGGGGTCTCAGGAGCCTCGGCGAGGAGGAGGTCCGTGCCTTCGGACAGCTCTACCGGGGGGTCGTGGCCGATCTGGCGCGAGCGCGCACCTACGGAGCGTCGCCGGGTCTGCTCGGGACCGTGCAGCGCTGGGCGGGGGCGGGGCACAACCTGCTGTACCGCCAGCGAGGCCGGGTGGCGGTCTCGCTCGGCCACTGGGTGGCGGCGGAGTTCCCGCGCGCGGTGCGTCTGTATTCGCGGCAGATTCTGCTCGCAACCGTCCTGTTCTACGGCACCGGGTTGGCCAGCTACGTCGCGGTCCGCGAGGACGCCCTGCTGGGGCGGGCCATGGCGGGACCGGGCATGATGACCCGCGCCGAGAACACCGAGAAGGGCAACATCGACGCCAGGTACCTGGAGGAGGACATCGAGGGGGGCGATATGCCCGTCTTCGCGTCGGCTCTGATGACGAACAACGTGGGGGTGACCTTCTACGCCTTCGCCGGAGGACTCCTGGCGGGTGTCGGCACGCTGTACGTGCTGCTACTGAACGGCCTCTCGCTCGGCGCCGTATTCGGTGTGTACGCCAACGAGGGCGTGCCCCTGGTTCTCCTGGCCTGGGTCTTTCCGCACGGCTTCATCGAACTCACCGCAATCTGCATCGCGGGGGGTGCGGGGTTCGGTCTGGGGTCGGCGCTCCTCATGCCGGGGAGGCGCACCCGGGCCGAGGCGCTGATGGAGCGTGGCCGCGCCTTTCTGTCGCTCATCGCGGGAACGGCGCTCATGCTGGTCGTCGCCGGGCTCGTCGAGGGTTTCTATTCGCCACTGGAGCTGCCCGCCGTGTGGAAGTTCGCCTTCGGCGGCGGGACCGCGGTGCTCCTCGCGCTGTACTTCGGGCTTGGCGGGAGGGGGTTGGGTCGGCGGTCCGACGCGCCTGTCGCTGTAGCTGCGGCTACAGCAGCCCGCGCTCCTTGATCTCGACGTACTTGTCGAGCGTGCGGACCAGGGTGTCGCCCGGCGGCGTGTCCACGACGAGAATCCCCGACTGCCGCATGACCTGAAGGGTCGTGGCGCGGGACTGCACCAGCTCCTCGGCGGCGGCGCGGTGGTAGGCATCGTGCGATTCCGTCACCGCCTGCGTGGCGGCCGATTCGAGCGCGGGGTTCCGGATGGCGATCGCCAGGGGCAGATGCGCCCGCCCGATCCGTGCAAGCGAGCTCACCAGCGCCCGCGACACGGATCCGTCGATCACGTCGCAGAAGAGGACGACCAGCGACCGCTTGCGAAAGGTGCGCCCGAGCGTGGCGAAGGCCAGCGGATAGTTCGGCTCGACCAGCCGGGTCTCCACCCCCGCGAGGACCTTGGCCAGCGCCGGCGGGTCCGCCTTTCTCGGGGGCGACACATGGCGGATGCCTTCGTCGAAGACCACGACCCCAATGCGATCGCCGAAGTTCTGGGCCCGGCTGGCCAGCATCATGCACGCGCCCAGCGCGTAGTCGATGCGCTCGCGCACCGGCGACAGCCGCTCCCGCATGTGCCTTCCCGCGTCGATCGCCAACACGATGTTCTGGCTGCGCTCGGCCTCGTAGTTGCGTACCACGAACTTGCGGCGCTTCGCCGAAGCCTTCCAGTCGATCGTGCGTGGATCGTCGCCCTGCACATAGTCGCGCAGGCTCTCGAACTCGCGGCCCTCGCCCCACTGCCGGTTGCGGCGCAGGCCCGGCGTGCGCAGCCGCCGCCGAATCGCGAAGCCGCTGCGGTCCCGCAACAGGTCCTGCACCCCCGGCTGCACCTGCAGCGTGTCGGACACCGCGACGCTGGAGCGGCGCCAGATCAGTCCCCACGGCGAGAGGGTTCGCATGTGGACCGCGCCCAGCGCAAGGAAGCCCCTTGTCCGGGGCGTGACCTGATAGCGGCACCGCCTCGCCTCGCCCGGGGCCAGCGCGACCACACGTCCATCCATCCACTCGTCCACACGCCCGGGACCGGGCACGCGCCTCAGGCAGGGATCCAGGTCGTCCGTGACCCGCACCACGATCGCGCGTGCCGTCGGGTTCGTCACCGTGAGGGCCACGTCGGTCACGGCCGCCAGCGCAGAGATTCGCGGCACCTCGCGCTCCGCGGCAGGCGACCCGACGCGGCGACCGTCCACGAACGCCAGCAGCAGCACGGCCGCGTCCACGGCGAGCGCAAGCGGCGTGCTCACCAGGAAGAGGAGCGAAGTCGCGCCGAGCAGCGCGAGCATCCGCGCGCTGGGGATCAGCCTGACGCGCACTACCGGGGTGCCTCCAGCGTTGCCAGGAGCGATGCCAGCTCCTCGTCGGACGACCGACCCTCTACCTCGGCCTCGGCGGTGAGCACCACGCGATGCCGCAGCACGGGGAAGGAGAGCGACTTGACGTCGTCGGGCGTCGCGAAGTCACGTCCCTGCAGGTAGGCTTCGGCGCGCGCCGCCTGGAAGAGCGCGACCCCGGCTCTGGGACTGGCCCCCAGCACGAAGGCCGCGTCGTCGCGGGTCGCGCGCACGATGTCGGTGACGTAGCGGCGCACGCGTTCGTCCATGTGCACCCGATCCACCTCGGCGCGCATCTCGAGCAGCTCGTCGCGGGTCATGGGGTCGCCCATCGGGTAGGTGAGCTCGTCGTCGGCCCTGAACCCCGCCTCGTGGCGATCCAGAATGGCCTGCTCCGCCTCGGCGGGGGGGTAGTCCACCACGATCTTCATGAGGAAGCGGTCCACCTGCGCCTCGGGAAGCGGATAGGTGCCCTCGTACTCGACCGGGTTCTGGGTCGCGAACACGGTGAACGGAGTGGGCAGGGGACGGGTCCTCCCGTCGACGGTGACCTGCCGCTCCTCCATCGCCTCCAACAGGGCGGCCTGGGTCTTCGGCGGCGCGCGATTGACCTCGTCGGCAAGCAGTAGGTCGGCGAACACGGGGCCGGGGCGGTAGGTGAACCCCGAGTCCCCGAGGATGTTCACGCCGACCAGATCGGTGGGCATCAGGTCGGGGGTGAACTGCACCCTGCCGAAATCCAGCCCCAGCCCCCGGGCCAGCGCGCGCACCGCGAGGGTCTTGGCGGTGCCCGGCACGCCCTCGACCAGGGCGTGGCCACGCGCGATCAGAGTGATCATGAGTTGTCTTAGTACGGCCTGCTGGCCGAGCACCACCTGCTCGAGGTCTCCCAGCAGCCGCAGTGCCGCTTCCGGCGGTGTCATGAATTGAGTCTCCTTGAGAGGTGTTCGTCGATGCCGCTGGCGAGCGCCGCCAGGTCCGGCGGGTCCGCGTGCAGGCCGGCGCGTGCCCGGGCCAGAGGAGTGTCCGTGCTCTCTTCGGCGTCCAGGCGCCGCAGCAGCGTGTCCGCCTCGGCCGTGTCGCGGGGTGCGGGGTTGCGGGTGGCTCTCGCGAGCCGGGCGAGAAGCAGGAGGGCCGCCGTCCCGGCAGCCCCGGCCTTGCGGTAGAGGTCTCCCAGCGCCGACACGTGTTCCAGCGGGGACCGGCGCTCGCGGTCGGGTGGGGCCACGGCGGGCGTGGGGGCGCCGAACCGAAGCCCCGCGCACACGAGCACCACGAAGCAGAGCGCGACAAGGTGCAGCAGGGCTCGTCCGCGCGCCGTGCCGAGGAAGAACTGCGCCAGCGCCTCGGCCGGGGTCCGATGCCCGCGGATTCCCTGGTGGTATTCGTCGAAGAAGACGGTGTCGGCCGGGCTCGTGTACGCCAGCGCGGCCCGCACGGCGAGGACCGCCAGTGGGTGGTCCGCGGCCCTGCGGTTCGAGAGCGGACCGGCCTCCGCGAGCACGACGACGCGTCCATCCCCCAGCTCCAGCTCGGCCGCGGCCATCCACTCCTCGTCGTCGTCGTCTCTCACGGTCAGCAAGGGCGCGGCCGTCGGGACGGCTGTGGGGCCGCCAGCGTCGTCGTCGCCGTCGTGGTCGGCGATCCGGAACCCGTGTGCGACGGCATCCGGTGGCGCCAGTCCCCCGGTGAGGGGATGGTCGGCCCATCGCGGCTCCTGCAGGTGCCGATCCAGCGCCTGTTCCCGAGCCGTCAACAAGCGGTAGAAGACGCCCAGCGAGTCCATCAGCGGTGTGGGATCGGTCCTGTTCCGTCGCGGCACGTACACCGGCACGTACAGCAGCGTGCCGCCGTCCCGCACCCGATCCAGCAACGCACGGATCTCCCGGGGGCTCGGCGGAAGCCGCGGTGCCAGCAGCACGAGGGTCCCCCGCACTGGATCGGCATCGACCAGCGGGGTGATCCGCGCCTCGGCACGCCGCCCCAGACGGTCGATTCCGCGCGCGAGGGCCGCCACACCGTTCGGCGTGGTGCGGAACGAGCTGCGAATCGTTCCGCCCCGCTGCCCCTCGGGCCGCCCCAGGTATCCCGCCACGAGCGCAAAGGCCAGGATGAGCGCCACCCAGAACAGCGGTCGACCGCGAAGCCCCCGATCCCCAAGCCGCCGATCCCCCCTCGCCCGGCGACTCATCGCTCCGCACCCTCCGTCTCGACCGGACACCCCGCCTCGCGCGCCATCCTCGCCAGATCGGCGTAACCGGCCAACGTGGGCTCGTCCTGCCCGAACGAGTAGTCCTGGAACGAAGTCAGGAACCTGCGCCCGCCGGTCGTACCCTCGCCGCCGCCGGCGCGGGCGATTTCCAGCGAGTAGTCCCCCGGCGTCTTGGAGTCGTGGAACGACAGAACCCCCTGCTGCTCGAGGCTGAGAAGGAACCCCTGATACAGCGCCGTGGCCGCCGGTCGGAAGGCACCTGCGCCCGCCCGTCGACTGGCGACCCGCAGCCAATCTCCTGCAGTTGCGGGCGTCGATGCGGGCCCCTCGTCGTCGTCACGCTCCCGTCCCAGCATCCTGGGGGCGTGCCTGGACGCCACCCTCGCCATGATCAGCAGCGCCGCCAGCGCCACGATGACGACCACGATCGCGACAATGCCCGCTCCATCCTCGCCCACCAGACGCTGCAGCCAGTTCCAGATTTCGCTCAGCGTCCGAAGGACCCACGTGATCAGCCTCTGCCGCGGGGAACCGCCGAAGGTGGCGAAGTCGGGGTCCGCCAGAATCTCGCGCAGCGCGTCGGACACCTGGGTGGCCGAAGGAAGCGGCTCCTGCGGCATGGCGGGTTCCTGCCCGAACAACCGCGTCATGAGGCGCGGGGTCGCGTCACGGGGTCCCTGCGCCGGGTCACCGGCCGTCCATGGCCTCCGCGAGCGTCTCCAGGTCGTAGGCCTCGCTGCGCACCCTGCGGTCGTGGAAGAGCACCAGGATGCTTCCCACCATGAAGGGAGTGGTCAGCGGCGCGACCACCAGGTCGATGGTGTTGAGCAGCCACTGCTGGGTGGAGCTGATCTCGCCCAGCGCGTCCGGAGACGTGAAGAGGTTCCCCATTCCGAACAGCGCCGTCACCCCGATCGAAGGCGCCACGTTGATGATCATGGCCACCACCATGATTCCGATCACCCGCAGCCAGGCGCCGCGGCAGAGGCTGAGCGAACGTCCCAGCGCGCTCATCGCGTCCCGCCCCTCGATGATGACCGCAGGGAGGATACCGAAGGTGGCGCCCATCCAGAACGCCGTCACCAGCGCACCCGCCAGAAACACGAACAGGGTTGACAGAATCAGGAGCGTGGCGCTTCCCAGGCCGCTGAACGCGGCCATGATGACGCCTCCGCCCGCGATCACCACGAAGATGAGCACCGCGAAGACGATCAGTGCGACGACGGTCGCGCCCAACGTGGCCGGGAAGTGCCGGAGCGCGTCCCGAAAGGCTCGCCCCAGCGACGCAGGCCGCTCCCCGATCCGTTCGACCATCGCCGCCCCGACGGCGATCCAGCCGATCCACGCGATGAACGCCCCGACCAGGGACACCCCCAGATAGGGCAACGCACCCGCCATCGCCTCCAGCGGGCTGCCCTCCGAACCCGTCGAGAGCGCGCTGGCGTCCACGCCGGACACGATCAGCAGCACGTAGCCGGGGAACGTTGCCGCCAGCGCGATCAGGTAGTAGAGGCCGAAGTCGCGACGGTAGACCTGCAGGGCTCCGTCCACGATTTCGCCGAATCCAAGGGGTCGCATCGGTATCATCGACATGTTCGCAAGCTAGCCAATGGGCGGGGACGCGTGCCAGATTCCGAGCGCATTCCAACAGTGAAACCCGTGGCAGGAGCGTGGGCATGAAGAGGTTGAAGGAGGTTTTGAGGAGCTTCGCGCTGGCGACCGCGGCCGGGTTCGTCGTCGCGGCGTGGGGGTCTCCGCCCGTCCTGGCGCAGGAAGGGTCGAGTTGGCCGCAAGTGGGGACATTCTCGATCGTGGGCTACGATCCCGACACCGGCGAGGTGGGGGTGGCGGTGCAGTCGCGCGTCTTCTCCGTGGGGAACGGTGTCATATGGGGCGAGGCGGGCGTCGGCGTGGTCGCCACCCAGGCCATCGTGGACGTGAGCTATGGCCCCCAGGCGCTGGCGTTGCTGCGCGAAGGCCGTTCCCCCGCCGAGGCCGTGCGCGAGATCCTCGCCCGCGACCCCGATCCCGACCCGGAGCGCTGGACCAGGGAGGGCCGCCAGTTCTCGGTCATGAACGCGGCCGGCGAGGTCGCGACGCACACCGGCCCCCGCGCCAGCGAATGGGCGGGCCACCGCATCGGCGAACACTGCTCCGCCCAGGGCAACATCCTGGCCGGCCCGGCGGTGGTGGACGACATGGTGGCGGCCTTCGAGTCCACCGAGGGGCACCTCTCGTTGCGGCTGCAGGCCGCGCTGGAGGCCGGTCAGGCGGCGGGCGGCGACACCCGCGGCATGCAGTCGGCGGCCATGCTGATCGTCAAGGAGGACGGCGGCGTCTGGCTCAACAACGATGTCGTGCTGCGCCTCCAGGTCGACGACCACGAGGAGCCGATTGCGGAGCTGCGGCGCCTGGTCGAGATCGCGGCGGAGCGGCGGGAGCGGCGGCGGAGCCGCTGACGGAGCCTCACCCCCCTCTGCGAAGACCCCTGAGCACTGCGAGGTTCGCCCGATCGGCGCTCGCCGCGTCGTCGCCCTTCGGAGTCTCCAGAATCTTCGGCACGGTGCGAAAGCGCTCCGCGTTCATGAGGTGGCGGAATGGCGCGAGCCCCATCGTCCCCTCGCCGATGTTCTCGTGACGGTCGAGCCGCGAGCCGAACGGCGTCTTCGCGTCGTTGAGGTGGAAGAGCTCGATCCGGTCCGCCCCGAAGGTGTCGTCCGCGCGCAGCCAAACGCCCTTGAAGTCGCTCTGCAGGTCGTAGCCGGCGACCCAGGCGTGGCAGGTGTCGATGCAGACGCCCACCCGCTCTCGGTGCGGCTCGGGAATGGACTCGACGATGCTGCCCAGATCCTCGAAGGACCCGCCCACCGAGGTTCCGGCGCCCGCCGTCAGCTCCAGCAGCACGCGCGGTCCGCCCGGGCTGGCCATCAGAGCCTCGGTGATCCCGCGGCGTTGCGCTCGATGCCGCCGGCGCGATCGCCGTCGGTGGCGTTGCCGGGGTGCGTGACCACCGCGTCGAGCCCGAGGAGGGCCGCACGGGCGAGCTCCCCGGCGAAGCAGTCCGCCGACCGACGCCATAGGTCGGGCTTCGGACTCGCCAGGTTGATCAGGTACGAGTCGTGCGAGACGACGAAGGCGCTGCCCTCGGCGGCGACGCGGTAGCGGGCCGCGATGTCGTCCGGAATCGACGGCTCGGCCCAGCGGTTGGGCTGCTTGGTGAAGATCTGGAAGACGGCGGCCCCGATTTCGGCCGCCCTTGCGGGAGCGTGGTGCACTCCGCCCGCGACGGAGACGTGGGCACCGAGCTCGTCGGGTGGTGGAGACACCGCCGCTACCGGATTTCCTCCGGCAACCGTCTCACCACCACGGTCGCGACGTCCAGGGCGTCGACCTCCACATAGGCCGCCAGACCGTCGGGGCCGAAGGCGTTGGGCATGGGGGTGTCGGCAAGGGTTGCGATGTAGTCGCCTTCGGGCGTGATTACGTCCACAACGCCCGGCCTGTTGGGGCGCGGGGCACTCGCGGCAGGATCGAGAGCGCCCAGCAGCAGCGCCTTGAAGTCAAGTGCCGGAAACCCGTCGGCAGGTGTGCGCCCGACCCAGATCGTCCCGCGCCAGGTTGAGTGGAGGGCCTCCAGAAGCGCGATGTCGCCTGTGGGAAGCGGCAGTTGGTCCAGCGCGGCCAGCACTCCGTCGATTCCGCCGAACATGCCGACCATTCCGGCTCCGTCCGGCGATTCCGCCGCGTTCCTCATGCCGTCGGACCAGTACGCCTTGAAGGCACGGAACCTACGAGCATTCCACGGCCTCGCGGGGAAGGGGCGGACCAGAACGCGATGCACTCCCGGGCTGGGCCCCGCGATCTCGATCGCATAGTTGGTGGAGTCCACGAATGCGATGGTGCCGCCGGGCAATGGGGCGAAGAGGAATGCCGCGTCCTCGCGGGGGTCCGTCGCGCGGGCCACCTCGGCTTCACTGGCCGCTTCGCCGCCGAGATTGAGGCGCAGGACCGACTTGGGGCCGTCCACGATCCTGATCGAAGCGGTGTCCAGCTGCCAGGCGTGGGTGACGCGAAGCACCAGATTGCCGAGCCACCGGTCGACAATGCGAAGACGCGGATGGGCACCTGCGGTCCTGGCGGGCGGAAGACTGTGGCCCGGTTCGACCCCGGGATAGCGCACCATGCGCTCGAACACTCCGTCGGGTCCGAAGATGTGATAGGCGAAGTGTCCGTCGTCGGGCACCACGGTCCGGCCGTCGGGGAGCGCGAACGCCTTGGAAGCGTCGCGAAACTCTCCGGGCCCGTCACCCTGGCGGCCGAAGCGAACCACCAGCTCGCCCTGCGTGTCAACCACGAGCACTTCGAGCTCGTCGCCGGCGAGATCCCCGATGTGCAGGTTTCCCAGAGAGTCGAACCCGAGCGATGCCACCTGCGAGAGCAGCTCCCAATCGCGGTTCCCGTCGCCGACGCGGTACACCTCGGTGAAGTCCGCCGTCAGGAGGCGGTCCTCGATGGTCATTTCGACCACCTCTTGGGCCGCGACCCGCGTGTCGGTCCACAAGGAGGCCGACAAGAGGCACAGCACGGCGGCTGTGGCGAACAAGGTCATGACCCGATGACGCGAAGGGGCGTTCCGGGCGCGAACGGAGGGCGTGGCGCGACGAGCGCGAGGGAGCTCGGCTAGTCGCATCGATCCGGTGCCTGCGGGTCCATCCATCGTTCCAGGACCTCCACCAGGTGTCGCGCCCTTCGTCCGGTTCCGTCGTGGATCTGGGCGCGGCAGCTGAAGCCATTGGCCACAACGCTCTCTTCGGGCGATTGGGCGCGCAAGCGGGGGAAGAGACCCAGTTCGCCCATCGCGCGCGACGTGCGCAGGTGCTTCGCGGCGTAGCCGAAGGAGCCGGCCATGCCGCAGCAGGTTGACTCGACCGGCCGTCCGGTCATCCCCGTCAGCCCGTGAAGCGCGGCGGCTGTGGCGGATGCGGTTCCCGCGGCCTTCTGATGGCAGTGGCCGTGGATGCTGGCACCGACAGCGGACCGGCTGGTGGAACGGTCGTCGGAGCGCGTGGGCGACGCGGGCTCGCCGGGTCCAGGTCGAGGCGTGCGCGCCGCCAGGAACTCGTCCACGAGGAGGGCTTGGTCGGCGACAGTGCGCGCGTCGTTCCCAGGGCAGAGATGCAGCGCTTCGTCGCGCAGCGTGAGCAGGCACGAGGGCTCGAGGCCGACGATGGGCAGCCCGCGTCGCGCGAGGGGGGCGAGGGCCGCGAGGGTGCGCCTCAGTTCCGTGCGGGCGTGGTCGAGGAGGCCCGCCGAGATGTAGGTGCGACCGCAGCAGAGCGGGCGTGGGCGCGGGCGCGTTCCGGTCGTGGCGGGAGTGGGGGCGGTGGGCTCGTGGCCGAGGCGGCGAAGGACGGCGACGGCGGCTCGTGGCACGGCCGGGTCGAAGTAGCGGGTGAAGGTGTCGACGAAGAGGACGACCGCGCCGTCGCGAGGGGATGCCGCGCTCGCAGGGCCGATCTCCGCGTCCCGGAAGGGGTGCCGATGCCACTCGGGCAGCCGTCTTGCCGCGGCGATGCCGAGGGCGCGCTCGCCGAGCCAAGCAAGGGTCCGGCTGCGATTGCGGAGGTTGAAGAGCCGGGGCAGTCGGGACGCGATGGGGGCCATGCGGGGCACGGAGGCGAAGAGCTGTTCTCGCAGGGGGAGACCGCGACGCCCGTTCCTGAGGTGGAGGACTTCGGCCTTTAGCCTGGCCATGTCCACCCCCGCCGGGCACTCGCGCTTGCAGGCCTTGCAGCCGACGCAGAGTTCGAGGACATCGGCGACCTCCTCCCCCATCAGTCCTTCCGGACCGAGCTGCCCGGTCATCGCCAGACGGAGCACGTTGGCGCGGCCGCGGGTCGTGTCGGCCTCCTCGCGGGTGACGCGGTAGGACGGACACATGACGCCGTCGTGCATCTTGCGGCAGGCGCCGTTGTTGTTGCACGCCTCGACATTGCGTGCGAAGTGGCCGCGCGGGGTGGACTCGGCCCCATGCGAGCCCGCAATCGGCAGCGAAGTCGCGCGGTACTCCGGCCCATAGCGGAACAGGCTGCGGTCGTCCATGCGGGGCGCGTCCACGATCTTGCCCGGATTCATCATTCCGGCGGGGTCGAAGGCGCGCTTCACCTCGGCGAAGGCGCGGGTCAGACGACCGCCCATGAGCGGTTCGATGAACTCGGAGCGCAGGATGCCGTCGCCGTGCTCGCCGGAGTACGAGCCCCCGAGGCGCACGGCCTCGCCCAGCACCTCCTCGGCGATCGAGCGAAAGGCGCCGATGTCGGCGGGTTCCTTCATGCTGAGGGACGGACGCACGTGCAACAGACCCACCGAAGCGTGCGCGTACCAGGTGCCATCGGTCCCGTGCCGCGCGAAGCAGTCCTCGACGAACGCGCCGAATTCGGCCAGCACGGGAAGCGGGATCGCACAGTCCTCGACGATCGAAACCGGCTTCCGCTCGCCCTTCATCGACATCACGATGTTGAGTCCCGCCTTGCGAACCGCCCAGATCGCCGCCTGGTCGGCCGGATCCTCGGCGCGGGAGACCTCGCGGCCCTGCCCGGTGCCGCGCACGACATCGTCCAGCCGAGCGAGACGCCGCGACAGCGCCCCGGCCTCGTCGCCCCCGAACTCGACGAGCAGCACGGTGTGGGCGGACGCGGGGATGTGCGCCTCGACGGCGGCGCGAAAAACCGCATTCTCGCGGGCGAGCGCGAGCACGGTGTGATCGACCAGCTCGACCGCGTGGGGTTCCAAGGCCACGATGTGTTGCACCGAGTCCAGCGCCTCGAGCAGCGACGGGAAGCAGCAGACGCCCAGGACGCGCCGGGTCGGCCTGCGCACAAGCTTCAGCTTCAGCTTGCGAAAGAACGCGAGCGTCCCCTCGGACCCCACGAGCGCCTCGGCCAGCGACGCGCCCGGCCGCAGCAGCCGATGCAGCATGTAGCCGGCCACGTGTCGCAGCACCCCGGGCACGCGGGCCTCCAGCTCGTCGGCCTCGCGGGCCGCGATTCGGCGGAGGGTCTCGGCGAGTTCGGGTGCCGTTGCCGTCTGGCCGGATTCTCCCCGGTCGAAGGTTGCGACCCGGCCGTCGGCCAGCGTCGCCTCGATCGCCAGCACGTTGTCGGCCATGATCCCGTAGCGGATCGAGCGCGCGCCGCCGCTGTTGTTCCCCGCCATCCCGCCGATGGTGGCGCGGCTAGCGGTGGCCACGTCCACCGGGAAGAAGAGGCCGGTGGGGGCGAGGCGGCGGTTCAGGTGGTCGAGGACGAGGCCGGGCTCGACGGTCGCGGTGCGGTCGCCGTGATCGACTTCGAGCACGCGGTTCAGGTGACGGGAGGTGTCGACCACCACCGCGCGGCCCACCGTCTGGCCGCATTGGGACGTGCCCGCGCCGCGGGGCAGCACCGGGACGCCCTCTTCGCGAGCGATCGCCATCGTCGCGTCCACGTCGTCGAGGGTGCGGGGCAGCACCACGCCCAGCGGCGCGACCTGGTAGATGGAGGCATCGGTGGCGTACAGGCCGCGGGTCAGCGCGTCGAAGCGGACCGGGCCCTCCACATGGCCGCGCAGGCGGCGCGCAAGGCGGTCGGAGAGCGGACTGGGAGCGAATCGCTTGGCGCGCACGGGGGCTCCTCGGCTCGGTGGACGACTCGTGAGTCGAGCGGGACGGGCGCGGTAAATGTACACGAGCGACGGGCGCTTCACGATGACGCGGCGACCGGGACTTGACGCGACGGCCCCGTGCCGCCAACATTCGCACCGCCTTGACGTGATTGAGAATGATTCTCAATTGCAACGACATTTCCGGCAAACGTGAGCATCATCCATGCAAGCGACCCTCCGCAACTGGACCGCCGCCGCGACTCTCTGCTGGGCGGCGTGGGCATGCGCGACCCCAGCCGACACCTCGCGGCCGCCGACACCCGCTCCGGCCCCTCCGCCCGCCGAGTCGGCCCCATCCGACGCCGGTGCCCCGGCGGACTCCGACACTGCTTCCGTCGGCTTGCTCCTCATGGCCCATGGCGGCGGCCAGGAGTGGAACGAGGGCGTGAAGCAAGCCATCGGCGGCCTGCGCGACCGAATCCCGGTCGCCATCGCCTTCGGCATGGCCAGCCCCCACACCCTCCAGGCGTCGCTGGACTCCCTGGGCCAACGCGGCGTCCGAACCGTCGCCGTGGTGCGGCTGTTCGTCTCGGGCGCCTCGTTCCTGCACCCCACCGAGTATCTCTTCGGCCTGCGCCCCGACCCGCCCGCCCGCGCCATGATCGGTCACCGCATGGTCGACGGCGACGAACTCACGCCGCTCCGGACGGACGCCCGGATCCTGCTGGACCGGAACGGCTTGGCCGGCTCCGACCAGGCCGGGCGCATTCTCCTCGCCCGCGCCGACGCGACGGCGAGGACCCCGTCCGAGACCGGCGTCCTCCTGATCGGGCACGGAATGGGCGACGAGGGCGAGAACCGGGAGGTGCTGACCGCCATGGAAGATGCGGCCGAGGTCCTGCGATCGAGCGGATACGCCGATGTGGGCGTGGCCACGCTCCGAGAGGACTGGGCCGCCGCCCGCGCGGAGGCCGAGGAGCGAATCCGGGCGTCGGTCGCGCGTATGGGCGAGGAGCACGCCACGGTCGTCGTCATCCCGTACCGCGTGCACGGGTTCGGCCCCTACGCCAAGGTGCTGGACGGACTCGAATACGTGGCCACGGAGGGACTGCTGCCGCATCCCCTCGTCACCGAATGGATCGCCGGTCGTGCGACCGAGACGCTCTGTGCGGCGGGTCTGCGCTCACCGCTGGGGCCGTGCGGCATGGCGTTCCAGCCCGAACTCCAATCCCGCGGCAACCCGCGCGCGGGCGAATCCTTCCCAAACGGAGATTCACCATGACCATAGATCGAAGCAACCACATGCGGCGCACCATCGCCGCCGCCGCCCCGCTCGCAGCTCTCGTCGCCCTTGCGGCGTGCGAGTCCGAAGTCACGGCCCCCGAGGAGGTCTTCGAGGAGGGCACGATCATGATCGACGCCTCGTCCCAGATCGACTTCGCCTACCTGAGTCTGGCCGACGGCGGGGCGACACTGACGCCCTCCGACCCAGCCACCTCCACCGACTGGCACATGGCCTTCCGTCGCTTCTCGATCCGCCTGAACGGCGGCGTCTCGGGTTCGGGATCGGTTTCCGGAGTCAACCTTGCCAATAACGGAGAGCTCTCCGCCGAGCAGGTCGCGGCCCTGACCCCACAGGATGGCGAGACGGCGTTTCAGACCGTGACCGACGCCGACATCCCGGCCGCGACGGCCTTCGCAGAGGACGGCCTGGCCCCCGACCCCGGCGCCTCCTGGTTCCGGTTCGACTTCCGCTCCGGCACTCTCGTGGCCAATCCGGGTGCCGCCTGGAAGCTGCGCGAGTCGTCCGGGCGCGGGTTCGCCGTCTTCCGGGTCGTCACTCTGGAGATGGAGGGGCAGCGGCCCGTCGGTGCGACGGTGGAGTACCGGCGACACGATCCAAACGGGACGCTGGGCGCTGCCGAGACCCTGACCGCGGATCTGAGGCGCGGACCCGTGTTCCTGAGCCTCGCCACCGGCGCGGCCGCAAGTCCCGCAGGGTGCGACTGGGATCTCGGCGTAACCCCCGACCTGTCCATCCAGATCAACGGGGACTGTGGGGCCGGCTCGTTTCCGCTCGACCCGACCGAAGACTTCACGGCGCTCTCAAGTGCCGACGACGCGCCCGACTACGGCGGCTTCCTGGCCACCATCAGCGGCGCCTTCCCCGCCGGTGTGGACGACGCCGCCGGCTTCTTCTGGTACAACATCCAGGAGAACAGCCGCATGTGGCCCACCTACAACGTGTTCCTGGTGCAGGCGGACCAGCAGGTCTACAAGGTGCAGGTCACCGACTACTACGACGCGACCGGAAACTCGGGCCACCCGACGCTGAGGTACCAGCGGCTAAGGTGACGGTCGTGGCTCGCCGAGCCGCCGCGCTGGCCCTGGTCGCCGTCCTCTCGGCGGCGGACGCGGCCGCACAATCGCAGGGGCGCGTCTACGACGGGGCCTCCGGGTCGCCCATCGCCGGAGCCCGTGTGGACTGGCACGCGGGGCCGGGGGCGGAAGCGGCGGAGTCCCCGGCGCCATCGGTCTCCCGATTCGCGGACGCACGCGGTGCCTTCGAGACGGGACCCTCGTGGTCGTCCGGCGGCACCGTCGTCGTCTCCGCCCCCGGGTACGAGCGGCGCGCGCTGAGCTGGTGGGAAGCGGAGGCGGCCGACTGGCGGATCGGGCTCGAACGAGACCCGTTCGACCTGGACGAAATCGTCGTGACGGCCAGCGGGCGGGCGCGCCGACGCTCCGAGATCGCACTGCCCGTCGAGACGGTCGAAGCGACCGAGATACAGGCGGCGGGCGCGCCGTCCGTCGACCGTCTGCTGGCCGAGCTGCCCGGGCTCCAGGTCGCGGCCGGCGTTCCCACCGGCTCCAACCTGCTCATTCGCGGCATCGGGGGCGCCCGGGTTCTGGTGCTCCTCGACGGAAGGCCGGCACCCGGATCCCTGATCGAGAGGCGCGACCTGAGCCGCATGTCGCTTGCGGGCGTGGAGCGGGTCGAGGTCGTCAAGGGTCCGCTGTCGTCGCTCTACGGCTCCGATGCGCTGGGAGGTGTCGTCAACGTGATCACCCGCGCGCCCTCTCCGGGGTTCAGGGTGGACGGCCGGGCCCTTTCCGGGGGAGCGGGGCGTCGCCAGGCCGAGGCGACCATCGCCGGGGGAGGAAGGCTGCTCTATCGTGCGACGGGCGCCTGGCGGCAGGAGGACCAGTTGCCGGGCGCGATCAGCGCCGCCGGCGATGGATTCGCACGCGTGTGGGACTTCCGCTCGGACATGCGCCTCGACGCCAACGAGGTCTGGGATCTGGGCGGGGGGGTGAACCTGGTGCGGGAACGCCAGCGCTGGCCGGTGGGCGGCGGGTTTTCGGGATTCAACGATAACACGGGGGTCTCGGGCTGGCTGGAGGCGCGGCGGCTGGCCGGGCCCGGCGAGTGGGCGGCCGCTGCGTTCGTCCAGGACTACGAGCACCTGTACCGGAGCGCGCGCGGCGACAGACCGATCGCCGGCACCGACGACGAGCCGCAGTGGGAGCGCGAGGCCCGCATTCTCACCACGTACACGGCCTCGCTCGGGGATCATCGGGTGGATGTGGGAGTGGAGGGGTCCAGTCGGACGATTCGGTCCCCCGACAAGCTCATCGAGGAGCGCGTCGGCGACACCCAAGCGGCGCTCTTTGCCCAGGACGCGTGGCACGTGGGCGGGACCGTGCTCACCGGTGGCGCGCGCGTGGGCTGGAACAGCCGCTGGGGGTCGAACCTGTCGCCGACGGTCGGTCTGACTCGTTCCGTCGGCGAACGCGTGCGCCTGCGTGCAGCGGTGGCACGGGGCTTCCGGGCACCCTCGTTCAAGGAGCTCGCCTGGCACTTCGTGAATCTCGGCGCCGGATACGTCCTGCAGGGCTTCCCCGACCTGGCCCCCGAGCGCTCCTGGAACGTCTCGGGCGGCGTGGAGTGGAGTCCTCGCGCGAGCGTGCGGATCGACGCCGAGGCCTTCTGGAATCGGGTGGACGACCTGATCGAACCCGGCTTCGTGGGCAACACCCCGAGCGGGCTGCTCATCTACTCGCCGCGCAACCTGTCGGATGTGACGACCCGCGGCGTCGAGATCGGCCTGCAATCGGTGTCCGCCCTGGGCGCGATCTCGGCCGGGTATGCCTACCTGGACGCGCGCGCTTCCCACACCGACACCCCGCTCGACCGTCGCCCCACGCACTCGGCCCGGGTGCGCGGATCGTGGGCGCTGACGGCACCGACGACGATCCGGCTCGACGTCACCGGGCACCTGACCGGCGAAGCCCCCATTCTCGGCGCGGGCGGGGACGGACGGATCACGCGGATCGACACCCAGCAGCGCTTCGCGGCGGTCGATCTGCAGGCGTCCGCCGACCCCTGGCCGAGTCTGCGCCTGATCCTCGGCGTCGACAACCTCCTCGACGCCCGCCCCAGCGGATGGCACGCCCTGATCGAGCGCAGGTTCCGGGTGGGCGTCGAGACGAAGGATCTCTTCGGAGGCTGACCGGGAAGGACGACCGCTCCGCGCGACCCGACGCGCAAGACATTCCGCGCCTCGTGGACTATGTTGAGAAGCCACGATGCCGCGCGACACACCCTCGGGAGGAAAGATGCAGGAACGGCCGCCCACGCGTCCCCCACGATGCAACCCGCGACGGAGGTCGATCGGGCAGGGAAGGCTTCGGCGGGCGGCGATCGTGTCCGCCCTGGCGGTCCTCGCCGTCGGCTGCGCCCCGTCCGGCCCCGGACAGGACGATGAAGCCGGTCCGCTGGAGCTCACCTTCGGACATGTGGGGGCCCCGGGATCCCTCTTCGCGCTGTCCGCCGAGGAGTTCGCCCGCAGAGTGAACGAGCGCCTCGCCGGCGTGGCCGAGGTCGTCGTCTTCGGATCCAGCCAGCTGGGCGGCGACGACGTCCTGCTTCAGAAGCTCGCGCTTGGGACGGTCGACATGGCTCTGCCCTCGTCGATCATGTCCTCGCGCATCCCGGAGTTCGGCCTCTTCGAGATGCCCTACCTGGTCAGCGACCGCGAGCACATGTCCAGGATCGAGCGCGAGGTCGTGTGGCCCGAGCTCGCCCCCCTGGCCGACGCCCAGGGCTACCGCATCATCGCCGTGTGGGAGAACGGGTTCCGGCACGTCACCAACAACCTTCGCCCCGTCCGCTCCCCGGACGACCTCGCCGGGATCAAGCTGCGCACACCCCGCGGAACCTGGCGCGTGAGGCTGTTTCAGAACTTCGGCGCGAACCCCGTCCCCATGGCGCTCTCCGAGGTCCTCCTCGCGCTGCGCACCGGTGTCGTCGACGGGCAGGAGAACCCGCTCGCGCAGATCCACGCCTCGAAGCTCAACGAGGTGCAGCAGTTCCTGTCCCTGACCGAGCACGTCTACACGCCCGCCTACGTCACCGTCTCGGCCCGACACTGGCCCGATGTCCCTGAAGCGGTGCGCACGGTCGTGGAGGAGGAGGCCCGCACCGCCCAGGAGTTCATCTACGAGACGGCCAAGCGCCTGGACCGCGAGCTTCTGCTGCAGCTGGCCGCCACCGACATCGCCGTCAACTGGGCGGACAAAATGGCGTTCGAGCGGGCGAGCGAAAGGGTCTACGACGAGTTCAGCGAGACGGTGGGAGGCGGACGCGAGCTGATCGACCGGGTTCTGCGGCTGGTCGAGCAGTAGCCGCCGTGAAGCAGGCCCGGGTCGTCTTCGAGAAGATCCTCGAGACCGCAACGGCCACGGTGGTGGTGGCGCTGGCCGTGGTGGTCGTCGTGGGGGTTGCGTTTCGGAAGGCGGGATCGGCCTTGGTTTGGTATGACGAGGTCGCCGCGATCCTTCTGGCCTGGCTCACGTACTACGGAGCCGCGCTCGTGGCGCTGCGGCGGGGACATATCGGCGTTCCGGTTCTGGTGGAGCGGCTGAGCGGTGGCCCCCGCATCGTCGCCGTCCTGACCGGCGAGGTCGCGGTGATCGGCTTCTTCGTCGTGCTGGCCTGGGCGGGCCTCCAGGTCCAGGCCGCCCTGGGCGGGATCCCGCTCGTGAGCCTGCCCGCCGTGCCCACCGCGGTGGCCCAGTCGGTGATTCCGATCGGCGCGGTCCTCTTCGTGATCGCGCAGCTGCTCAGCCTGCCCGACGCGCTGCGCGGCAAGACCGGGGGCGGCGACCATTGAGCGTCCTCCTCGTCGTCCTGCTCCTCCTGCTCATCCTCGTCAACGTCCCCATCGCGGTCGCGCTCGCGCTCATGACCGTGGTCGCCATCGTCGCCTCGGGCGGCGTCGAGGCCATTCCCAACGTGGGCCTCCTGATGTTCTCGGGGGCCACCAAGTTCCCCCTCATCGCGATCCCCCTGTTCATCCTCGCCGGCACGATCATGAACTCGTCCGGCATCTCGCGCCGCCTGGTCGCCTTCGCGTCCGCGCTCTTCGGGTTCATCCGCGGCGGCCTGTCGATGGTGAGCATCTCCGCGTCGATGTTCTTCGCCGAGATCTCGGGGAGCGCCGTGGCCGACGTGGCCGCCATGGGATCGATCCTCATCCCGGCCATGAAGAAGCGCGGCTACTCCCCCAACTTCGCGGCGGCCGTCACCTCGTCGTCGGCCACCCTGGCCGTCATCATCCCGCCCTCCATCCCGATGATCCTATACGGCGTGATGTCGGGCGCCTCCGTCGTGGAGCTCTTCGTGGCGGGGATCATCCCGGGCGTGGTCGGCGGCCTCCTCATGATGTTCGTCGCCTACCTGTGGGCCCGGCGCGCCAACCTCCCCATGGAGGAGGCGTTCCGGATCGGGCGCGTGGCCGAGACCTTCCGCGAGGCGGGGTGGTCGCTGCTGCTGCCGGTGATCATCCTGGGCGGGATCTTCAGCGGCTGGGTCACCGCCACCGAGGGCGCGGGGCTCGCGGTGGTCGCGGCTCTCGTCATCGGGGGGCCCGTCTACCGCGAGCTGAACATGGCGCGGCTGCGGCGCGCGATGGTGGAGTGCGGGCACCAGACTGCCGTGGTCATGCTGCTGGTGGCCGCGTCGGCGCTCCTCGGCGACTTCCTGACCGAGGCGCGGGTGCCGCAGCGGATCGCGTCCGCCATCATCGGCTTCACCGATTCGAAGCTCGCCATCCTGGCCCTGCTGAACGTCTTTCTCCTCGCCATCGGGCTCTTCCTCCATTCCGCCGCCGCGATCATCCTGGTGGTCCCGATCGTGATGCCTCTCGTGCAGGCGATGGGGATCGACCCGGTTCACTTCGGTCTCATCGTGACGCTCAACCTGGGGATCGGGCAGCAGACGCCGCCGGTCGCGTCGGTGCTGGTCACCGCCTGCTCGGTCGCGAAGGCCGACATCTGGGCGGTGACCAAGGCCAACCTCGGGTTCATCGCGGTGCTTGCCGTGGTGCTGCTCGCGGTCACCTACGTGCCGGCGATTTCGATGGCGCTGGTGGAGCTGTTCTACCGATGAGCGGCCGCGACGCCCGCGCCAGGTTCACGAGCAGCCGCGAAGGCGGCATCGCGACGGTGACGCTGGACCATCCCGCGAAGCTGAACGTGCTGGATCGCGCCGGCTGGGACGGCCTGGGCGCGCTCTTCGAGGAGCTGGCCCGCGACGATTCGGTGCGCTGCGTGGTGATGCGCGGGGCAGGGGGGCGGGCCTTCTCGGCCGGGTCCGACATCGGCGCCTTCGGGGCGCAGCGCAGCACGCCCGAGCAGGTGACGCGGTACGCGGCGGCCGTCGAGCGCGGGCTCACGGGCGTGCACGACTGCCCGCACCCGACCGTGGCGGTGGTGGAGGGGCTGTGCGTGGGCGGCGGGATGATCCTGACGGCGTGCTGCGACATCGCGGTGTGCGGCGAGTCCAGCCGCTTCGGCGCGCCGATCAACCGGCTCGGTCTCACCATGGCGTACGAGGAGATGGCGCCGCTGCTGGCTGCGGTCGGGGCGGGGGCCGTGCTGGAGATCCTCCTGACGGGCGAGCTGGTCGGGGCGCGCCGCGCAAGGGAGGTGGGACTCGTGAACCGGGTGGTGCCGGACGAGGAGGTGGCGGAGACGGGCGCGGCGATCGCGCGCAACATCGCGGCGGGCGCGCCGCTGGTGAACCGGTGGCACAAGCGGTTCGTGCGGCGCATGTCCGACCCGCGCCCGCTCACCGCAGAGGAGCGTGCGGAGGCCTACGAGGCGTTTCGCACCCGGGACTACCGCGAGGGCACGGCGGCCTTTCTCGAGAAGCGTCCGCCGAGTTTCTCGGGGGAGTAGGGAGGGGTGGTCGCGCCGCTGGCCGGGATCCGCGTGGTCGAGCTCGCGCACGTCATGGCGGGACCGGTGTGCGGGCGGATGCTGGCCGACATGGGGGCCGACGTGGTCAAGGTCGAGCCGCCGGGGACGGGGGACCCGACGCGCGCGTTCGCGCCGCCGCGCATGGGCGAGGCCTCGGCGGCCTTCGTCATGATGAATCGCAACAAGCGCGGCATGGTGATCGACCTGAAGAGCGGACCGGGCCGGGAGGCGGCCAGGCGCATGCTGACGCGCTGCGACGTGGTGATCGAAAACTTCCGCGCCGGTGTGATGGAGGAGCTCGGGCTCGGGTACGAGTCGCTCCGCGCCGAGAACGCCGGACTCGTCTACTGTCAGATCACGGGCTACGGAAGGACGGGGCCGCTTGCGGGCCATCGGGGCTTCGATCTGATCGCGCAGGGGATGACGGGGCTGATGAGCGTGACCGGAGAGGGTTCCGGGCGGCCTCCCGTGAAGTGCGGGCCGCCGCTGACCGACATCACGGCGGGGATTCTCGGGGCGATGGGGGTGGCGACGGCGCTCTTCGCCCGCGAGCGGACGGGTGTGGGGCAGCGGGTGGACACGTCGCTCTACGAGGCGGGGATCGTGCAGACGTTCTGGCAGTCGGCGGTGGCGCTGGCGACGGGGGAGTCGCCCGGTCCGCTCGGGTCCGCGCACCCGCTGGCGGCACCCTACGAAGCGCTGCCGACCGCGGACGGGTGGATCACCGTCGGGGGATGGAACCAGGTGAACTGGCTGCGGCTGGTGCGAGTGCTCGGGCTGGAGGGACTGGCGGAGGACGGCCGGTTCAAGTCCAACGCCGACCGCATGGCCAACCTCGACGCGCTGCGGGGCGAGCTCTCGACGCGGCTGCGGACGGCGACCACGGCGGCGTGGCTGGAGCGGCTCGAGGCGGCGAACGTGCCCGCAGGGCCGGTGTCGAGCATTCTGGAGATGCTGCGGCACCCGCAGACGCTGGCTCGCGAAATGGTCGTTGCGGTGCCGCAGGCCGGCGACGCGACGGAAGCGGAGGGTCCGGCGATGCCCGAGACCGCCGAGACGCTGGGCATGCCCGTCAAGTTCTCGGCGGCACCGGCGTCGGTGGAGCGGGGCGCCCCGCGAATGGGCGAGCACACCGACGAGGTGCTGCGCGAGTACGGTTTCGACGAGGCCGAGATCGCGGAGTTGCTGCGGTCGGGTGCGGTGGGCAGTATGGTGCCTTGAGCAAACCCCCGTCCGAGGTGCCTCCCATGTGCGAGCGAGTTCCAGTTTCGACGACGAAGGTGACCATGTTGCGAGCGGCCGCCTCGCCCGCTCAGGCGGCTTCCCGGCGCGGTTCCGCTTGGCTCGCGCGAACCGCGTGGATCGCCACGGTTCCCGCCCTCGCCGGTGCCTCCCTCGCTGCCGCCGGCATTCCCGTCGCCGCCCAGGCCCCCGACCCCGGCAGCTACTCCCCCGCAATCCACGAGGTTGTCGAGGAGCGCGGCCATCTGGTTCCCATGCGCGACGGCGTGCGCCTCTCGGTGGACATCTACTTCCCGGACGGCGACGGCCCGTTCCCGGCGATCCTGACGATCACCCCGTACGACAACACCGGTCCGCGCGACCGGGCGCGCTGGTTCGCCAGGCGCGGGTACGCGGTCGTGCTCGCCGATTCGCGCGGCCGCTACGACTCCGGCGGCGAGTGGGACCCCTTCATCGTCGAGCACAAGACCGACGGGTACGACCTCGTGGAGTGGATCGGGTCGCAGGCATGGTCGAACGGGAACGTCGGCATGATCGGCGGCTCGTACCTCGGCTGGACCCAGTGGTGGACCGCGAGCCAGGCGCCGCCGTCGCTCAAGGCCATCGCGCCCGAGGTCGCGCCCCCCGACCCCTTCCACAACATCCCCTACCAGCAGGGCATCATGCTCGGCCCCTTCGTGGACTGGGCCGCGTGGATGTCGGGGCGCACCGCGCAGGTGAAGGAGGAGGGGCCGTACGGAGGATTCACGAACTCGCGCTGGGAGGATCTGCTTCACACCCCCTACCTGACCCTCGACGAGGCCCGGGGGATGAAGGACGGCGGCTGGTGGAGGTCGTGGATCAACGGGCACGTGGCCACCGACCCTTACTGGGACGGAATGGAGTACCAGTCGCCGGAGACGTTTTCGCGCATCACCGTGCCCGCCTTGAACATGACCGGCTGGTTCGACGCCGACTTCCCCGGCTCCCCGATCAACTACCTCGGCATGAAGGCCCACGGCGCCACGCCCGAGTCGCGGCGGCCGCGCCTGATCATCGGCCCCTGGTTCCACGGGCTGAACGACCGCGTGGTCGGCGGCATCGACTACGGCCCCGAGGCGCGGATCGACCTCGACGGGTACATCGTGCGCTGGTACGACCACCACCTCAAGGGCATCGACAACGGCGTCGAGAACGACCCGCCCGTCCACGTGTTCGTCATGGGGCCGAACCGGTGGTACACGGCCGACGACTGGCCGCTGCCGGGCACCGAGTGGACCGACCTGTACCTCTCGTCGGGCGGGGCCGCGAACTCGAGCCGGGGAGACGGGCGCCTTGATTGGGCCGTGCCCGCAGCCGATGGGTCCGACGCATACTCGTATGATCCCCACGACCCCACCCCTTCGCCGTACCGCGACCACGGCCATATCCCCGGCGCCGTCGAGGCCGGCGAGCCCGCACTGCGCGACGACGTCCTCGTCTACCAGACGGCCGTCCTCCAACAACCGATCGAAGTTACGGGACCGATCAAGGCGGTCCTGTACGCGTCGACTTCGGCCCGCGACACCGACTGGATGGTGCGGCTTGTCGATGTGGCCCCCGACGGCTCGGCGATGCTGCTGGCCGAGGCGGTCATGCGGGCGCGGCACCGCGATCCGGACAACGAGGGCCGCTTCAACGCGGATCGGCTGAGCGAGATCGAGCCGGGGCGCGTCCTGCGCTACCACATGGACTTCTGGCGCGTGACGGGCAACGTCTTCGGGCGCGGGCACCGCATCCGCGTCGAGGTGTCGAGCAGCTACTATCCATTCTACCTGCGCAACCTCAACTCGGGACGCGACAATGCGGGCCTCGCCACCGCCGACGAGGCCGTGGTCGCCACGCAGACCGTTCACCACGGGCCGGCGCATCCGTCCAGGGTCGTGCTGCCCGTCATCAGGAGGCGATAGACCGTGGAGTTTCTTGGGATCGATTTCGCCTGGACCGATGTCGTGGAGCTGTGGGACCGCGTGGTCGACTACGTCGTGCCTAAGCTGCTGCCCAGTTTGGGCGCGATTGTGCTGGGCATCGTCACCTTCTGGCTGGGCAGCGGGATCATCCGCCGAGTGCAGAAGCGGGTGGCCGAGATGACCGAGACCGATCTCGACGACGAGGCGTTGCGGACGATCCGCCAGGTATTCCGCATGACGGTGGTGGCGTGGGTGGTGTGGCGAATCGTCGGCGAGTGGGTACCCGAGCTCGGGGCCGAGAACGCCGAGGGCGAGTGGGTGCGATACGACACGCAGCCGCGGGACTGGGTGTGGGGGATCTGGATCGGCATGGTGTTCTTCCCCCTGAGCCGCTTCGTGGGCCACCTGATGCGCACCTTCGAGTCCAAGGTGATCTCGCGCACCTCGGAGACGGCTCTGGACGAGACTGCGCTGCCGATGATCAACCGGTTCGTGCGCTTCATCGTCATCGCCATCGGCGTGTTGCTGGCCATGACCACGTTGGGACTCGAGATCGCTCCCCTGCTCGCGGGGGCCGGCGTGGCCGGTCTGGCCCTGTCCCTTGCCGCCAAGGACACCCTCTCGAACCTGATTGCAGGCGTTCTGCTCATCATGGATCGCCCCTTCCAGGTGGGCGACAGGATCGAGCTTTGGAGTGCGCCCCGCGAGACGGGCACCTGGGGCGACGTGATCGAGATCGGCCTGCGCGCGACCAAGATCCGCAATCCCGACAACCTCGTGGTCGTGGTGCCGAACAACGAGATCATGCGGCGCGACATCATCAACTACACGATGTCGGGCGAGGACATCCGCCTCCGCATCCCCTTTTCGTGCGCCTACGAGTCCGACATCGAGCGGGCCAAGGTTCTGCTCAGGGAGACTGCACGTGAGGTCGAGGGCGTCAAGCTGGAGCCCGCTCCGATCGTGATCGTGCGCGGGTTCGGCCCGTCCGAGGTGAACCTGCAACTGCGCGTCTGGATCATGGAGGCGCGCAACCGGCGCCGCATCGCCGACGAGATCACCGAAAAGGCCGTCGTGGGGTTCGCCAAGTCAGGGATCGAGATCCCGTACCCGAAGCGGGAGCTGTACATCAAGGGTGGGGGGGCGGAGGGGCTGCTGCCGTCGGGGTAGGGGAACGGGCTATCCACCCGGTGCCCGCACGACGAACGGATCGCGTGGCCGCCCGGTTCGTCCTCGCCTATGCACCCCTCGCCCGCGAGATGAACTCCGCACCTGTGTCGCACTCGATGACGGCGGCGGCGAGCGTGTCGATACGGGTGGGATCCGTCAGCCGGTCGAACAGGGGCAGGAGCTCGCCAACTACCTCCGGCCCAAATTTCTGAAGCGCAAGCTGGCGCAGCAGCGACCGGCGGCCCTCGTGCAACCCTTCCCGGCGACCTTCCTCTCGCCCCTCCTGGCGCCCCTCCTGTCGCAGCTCCTCGTACAGCTTCCTGAGCTGCGCCGCCATCAGGGTCTCCTCGTGTCTGATCATCGTCTTCCTCCTCCCGGGCGGCGTCGCCGCCATCTGCGTTGGGTCCGGTTCGGGCAGCCCCGGGGCCAACTGCTGCCGGAGCGCCCCGAAGCCGCGAATGATTCCCTCGTCCCCCGACTCCAGTACGGTCCGCCACAGCCCGGCCAGCCGATCCGCGTTCCGCCCCCAGCGGGCGTTCTCCCACTCGGCCAGCACCGAGAACCAGTTGCCCGGGGGCGAGTCGGAGGGCTCCGGCACCAGATCCTTCAGTTCGACCAGAATGTACCGCCGCCGCATCTGCAGGCCAAGCAACCTCCTGAGGGCGGGGCCCGGGTCGGGGACGATCCAGTCGGCAAGGTCGGTGGCGGCGCCCCACTTCGCGTGCCCGTTGTAGACGACGAACGGGGCGACGATCGGCGGCCTGCCCGCCGCGCCGAGGTCCCTCTGGGTCTCCGCCTCCTGGAGCACGAGGGCGGCGTACTCCTGGACCCGGAAGGCCATGTTGGCCTCGGGGCGGGACTGGAACTCGAGCGCGATGAAGAGCGGGTGGCGGTCGGGCCGGCGCAGCTGCGTCCTCCATATGGCGTCGCCGTGCCGCTGCTGGAGACCCGCCGCCTTGACGAAGCTGGCGGAGGCCTTGCGGAGCGACGCGGGCTCGATCAGGTCGGGCAGGCCGGGGACCATGGTGGACAGCAGGCCCTCGACCAGGGCGGGGTTGGAGAAGAGCAGCCGGTAGGCTTCGTCGTGCTTGGCGCGCGGGCGTCTGGTGGGCATCGGGGGCCGGGTCTGAAGGGGTGCGATTCATTGAGGACGAAACCGGTTCCGAGGCGTGGCATCTCGGCCTCCGGTAACGGTCGCACCTTTTCAGGGGCGTTCCTATAGCTGGATGGGACAGATTTCCCGGCGAGAACGGAATGGCCATGAGAAGGGTTACCCGCTACTACTGTTCAAGGTGACCGAAACGCACCGCGTCCAGCCTCAGCGCGCCCCGATTCGCCCCCACTCACCTGCACCTACGCGCAGCCGCAGCGCGCACGACCGCCTTCTACCTGGGCAGCGGCTGAGAGCCTTCGGCTGCATCCTCGGCCCGACGCGCCTCCTCCCGCTCCTCCTCGATGGCCCGCGACAGTCCGGTGGCGATCAGCCCGGCGGGCACGGCCACGATGCCCATGCCCAGCAGCAGCACCACGAAGGTCCAGA
The DNA here is from genome assembly GCA_963662845.2 of Longimicrobiales bacterium. Classification (GTDB taxonomy): domain Bacteria; phylum Gemmatimonadota; class Gemmatimonadetes; order Longimicrobiales; family Gaopeijiaceae; genus Bin94. The sequence goes on from CAXXCM010000001.1 coordinate 649,437, forward strand.
TCCTGCCGCCCAGCGTGATCGGATACGCGTCGCCGTAGCCCACCGTCGTGAGGGTGACGGCGGCCCACCACAGACTGTGGAACACCGAGTCGAACTTCTCCGGCTGCGCCTCGGACTCGAAGTGGTGGATGCCCATCGCCGCGATGTACAGCAGGACCAGGGTCGCGAACAGGAAGACCATGGCTTCGTCGCGCGCATACCTGAGCGCCCTTCCGATCCGTGCGGTCGCGGCCGTGTAGCGAGCGAACTCGAACACCCGGAACACCCGCAGAAGACGAAGGGCGCGGACGGCGCGGAGGTCCATCATCCCCATCCAGACCAGCGTCACGTAGAAGGAGAGGAGCGCCACCAGGTCGATGATGCCGTAGAAGCTGAGGATGTACGCCCACTTGCGCTCGGCGGTCGCGATGCGCAGGACGTATTCGACCGTGAAGAGCGCCACGATGATGAATTCGCCCGCGGCGAGCGCCATCCTCCAGGACGGCGACAGGCTGGCAACCGTGGACAGCGACATCGACACGATCGACGCGACGATCAGCAGCAGCACGCACCTGTCGAACCAGCGGCCGGCAGCGGTGTCCGACCTCTGCACCACGTCCCGCAGGCTGCGCATGGAAAGGTCCGGCACGATCAGGACCCGACCGCCTGCGGCTGCCTCACCGTGACCGCAGAGCCCTCGACCAGGTAGGCCGACCGGGGCGACTTCAGGTACGGCGCGAAGGCCTCGCCGTACAGGGCCCGCAGGGTGTCGGGATGACACTCGAACTTCGCGTCGGTCGTGCTCCAGTAGCGCCAGAGGGGGTGTTCGACCACGTACTCGATGGTGCGGCCGCGGCGGGTGCCGTAGCCGTACGCGTGGTCGGTGATGAACTCCTCCTCGCTGCCCGGCTCGGGGTGCACGGGTTCCCGCGCGGTGTCCGCCGTCGCCTCCACGCGGCACCAGTTCCCGGCGTGACGCCAGGAGTACCGGGCCGTGGATGCCGACGCGTCCGGATGGTGAACGAACTGCCGTCGCATGGGCAGGGCCACATATGGCTCGCCGTAGAGGTGCCGGGCCAGGAGGGCGACGGTGTGCAGCGGGACGAGCTCCCGCACGAAGACGACGCCCCTGCGCCACCCCTCTGCGGTCCTGCGTCGCACGTAGAAGCGCAGGTTGATCTCCTCGAAGTGACGGTGGAAGGGGAAGGGGACGTTCAGAACCCGCACGTCGTCGAACTCGAAGGCCACGATGCTGGCGAGGGTGCGGCCCTCCCACGGGTGGAGCTCGGTTCCCGGCGGAACGAAGGGCGCGAGGATCCGTGCGGGAACCTCGTAGTTGAGCATAACGAGGTTCTTCCACCAAGCCGTCAGAAAGACGGGCGGCAGCCTCGCGTCCGAGGTGCCGGCGGACTGGCTCATTCGCTGTTCCTCCCTCCTTGCAAGGCCCGACGACTCCGTCCCTGGCCCCTGCCGGGCACACGGCATTATACCACGGGTCCGCCGCATCGGGGAGCGTCGCGCTGGCCGTCCCGAATCGGGGACTGTTACGTTGACCGATCATGCGGACCATCGCGAAGTGCCGGCACGACAGTGGCCCATGCGCCGCGGCCCTGCTTGCGGTCGTCGCGCTTCTCGCGCAGCCGGTCTGCGGGAAGCCACTGGCGGGGCAGGACGAGCGAACCTTCCGGCCGCTTCGATCCCTCGGCGCCGGCAGCGAGCTGACGGCTTCGGTGAGCCTGGGCGACGTGAACGGCGACGGTGCCTTGGATGCGGTCGTCGCCAACGGCCGCCACTGGCCCGGGCAGAACCGCGTCTACATCAACGATGGTGCCGCCGCCTTCACCCTTGCGCGGCGCCTGGGCGACGAGGAGGCCGGCACCTACGCCGTCCCGCTGGCCGACCTCGATGGCGACGGAGATCTGGACATCGCCGTGGGGAACGACCGCACCCGCAACCTGGTCTTCCTCAACGACGGGACCGGTCGCTTCGTTGCCGGTGCCACCTTCGGCGCGCCCAGTTCGACGCGGAGCCTGACGCTGGCGGATCTGAACGGCGATGGACGCACCGACATCCTCGCGGTCAACCGGGGCCGCCGGAACTTCATCTTCCACGGTGACGGGGCGGGCGCCTTCGGAGATGGGATCCCGTTCGGGGCGGGAGACGATTCGACCATCGATGTCGCAGCGGCCGATCTCGACGGAGACGGTGATCTCGACCTTGTGCTTGCCAATCGCGACGGCGGCGCGAACGCGGTCCACTGGAACGACGCCGGAGTCTTCGCGCGGGCGACCGGGTACGGCACCGGGAGCGACGAGACGCGCGGGGTGGCGGTGGGCGACATGGACGGCGACGGCCGCCCGGACATCGTGACGGCCAACATCGGCGAGGCGAACGCGGTGCATTTCGGAGACGCCGCAGGAGGCTTCGGGCGCAGTCTGACCTTCGGGCCGGATGATGACAGGAGCTACGCAGTCATTCTCTCGGATGTGGATCTTGACGGCGATCCCGACATCATCGTGGCGAACGTGGGCGCCCGAAACGCGGTGTACTTCAATCGGCGCGGCGAGCGCGCGGGGCCGGGCGACGATGGCTTCGACGAACTGCGGTTCGGGTGCGGGGACTGCGCGACCTACGGGGTCGCGGCGGGAGATCTGAACGGAGACGGCTTTCCGGAGATCGTCACCGCGAACTCGGGGGCCCCGAACGGGCTCTTCGCGAACGTGAAGGCGCGGCGATAATGCGACTGGACGGCAGACGCGCCCTGGTCACGGGCGGCTCGCGTGGCATCGGTCGGGCCATCGCCGTGGGACTGGCCCGCGAAGGTGCGGACGTGGCGGTCAACTACCGGAGCAGCCGAGCCGATGCCGCCGCCGCCGTACGCGACATCGAGGGATTGGGACGGCGTGCGGTCGCCGTGCGGGGCTCCACGGGCTCCCGGTCGGACGTGGAGCGTTTCGTCGCCGAGGCGGACGACTTCCTGGGTGGAATCGACATCCTCGTGAACAACGCCGGCATCCTGAAGCGCACGGCCTTCCTCGACATCGGCGAGGACGAATGGGACGCCATCCTGAACGTCAACCTGAAGGGCTACTTCCTGGTCGGTCAGGCCGTGGCGCGGCGCATGGCCGAGGCCGGAACGCCCGGTGCCATCGTCAACGTGTCGTCGGCGGGACAGGCGGTGGCGGGTCCGAACCTCACCCACTACTGCGTATCGAAGGCGGGTGTGGCGATGCTCACGAAACAGATGGCGCTGGAACTCGCGCCCCACGGCATCCGGGTGAACGCCGTCGCGCCGGGGCTGATCGAGACCGACATGAATCGGTCCGACATCGCGCAGGACGACTTTCGCGAGGGCCGCCTCGCCCGCATCCCGCTCGGCCTCATCGGCACGCCGCACGACGTGGCGGGTGCGGTGGCGTTCCTCGCGTCGAACGACGAGGCGCGCCTCGTGACCGGGGCATCGCTGTTCATCGACGCCGGCCAGACGATCTCGTGAGCCTCGCGTGACCTTCGGAGCGGCGCGGATCCGGTCCGGCTTCGGGCTGGTCGCCGCGGCGACCCTTTCGACGGCGGCGTGCACCGGCCCCGCACCAGGGGACACCGACGATCCCGCGCCCCCCGAATCCGGTTCCCCCACCTGGGACGTCCGCTTCTCGCACGTGCTCTCGACCAGCTCGGAGTTCCACGTCATGGCCGAGCGCTTTCGCGACCTCATGGCCCAGCGCACCGGCGGGCGCTTTCGCGTCGCCATTCACCCGTCGGGACAGCTCGGGGGCGAGCGCGTGGCCTTCGAGCAGATCCAGGTCGGCGCGGTTCACATGGCCATCACGGGCACCCCCGTGCTCTCGGGCTGGGTGCCCGAGGGGCAGATGTTCGATCTCCCGTTCCTGTTCGAGAGCCGGGACCACGGGCTCGCCGTGATGAACGGCCCGGTGGGGGACTGGTGGCGCGGTCTCCTCCTCGACCGCACGGGAGTCCGCTCGCTGGGCTTCCTGGACTACGGGTTCCGCCACGTCTACAACAGTCGCCGGCCCGTCGAAACGCCCGAGGATCTGGCCGGCCTCAAGCTCAGGGTGCTCCAGAACGCGACCTATCTGACCGCATACACGGCGCTGGGCGTCCAGGCGACCCCGATGAACTACGGCGAAGTGTACTCCGCGCTCGAACAGGGCGTCATCGACGGCGGGGAGGCGAACGCGATCGGGTTCGTGAGCAGCCGGCTCCACGAGGTGGCCGGGTTCTACAGCTTCACCTCGATCACCTACAACCCCATCACCCTCCTGGTGAACGAGCCCTTCTATGCGTCGCTGCCCCGCGACGTCAGGCGGACCATGGACCGCGCCGCGGCCGATGCACTCGCCCACCAGAGCGACGTCGCGCGCCAAATGGAGACGGATGCGCTCGAGCTGATGCGCGCCGGCGGCGTGCAGGTATCCCGCCCGGATCTGGTGCCCTTCACCCCGCTCGTGAGACCGCGCATCTGGAACGAGCTGGCCGATCGCCTCCCCGACGGCGAGGCGCTGATCGCGCGGCTGGTGGCCGAGGCGGACCGCGCGGCGCATGAGCCCACGGTGCGCGAATGACCCAGCGAATCCGGACTCTCAACCGAGCCCTCGTCGCCATCGAGACCTGCTCCGCAGGCGCGCTCGCGATCACCGTTGCCATCGTGGTCCTCCTCCAGGTGCTCATGCGCTACCTGTTCGCCTATCCGAATCCGTGGAGCGAGGAGGTGTCGCGCTTCTGCTTCATCTGGATGTCGCTGCTCGGGGCCTCGCTGGCGGTGGAGCACAGGGCCCACTTCGGGTTCGACCGGGTCGCCAAGGCGCTACCTCCGCGCACAAGGCGAGCCGTGGAGGTCTCCGCCCGAGCGACGGTGGCGATCTTCGCCCTGCTCCTCGTCGTCACGGGCATCGCCCTCATGGACCTCACCGCCGGACAGCGCTCCGCCGCTCTCAACCTGCCCGTCGCGCTCGTCTACGCCGCCGCGCCGGTCTCCGGGGCGCTGATGCTGATCCACATGCTGGCGGGGAAGGGGGGCGTGCCGGGCCACGGGGGCGTGTCGGAGCAGACGGGCGCGCCGGAGCAACGGGGCCCGACCAGCGACTCGGACCCGCCGCCCGGGGAGACCTCCTGAATGGGAAGCCTCCTCGTCGGCATCTTCGGCCTCCTCGTCCTGGCCGCTGTGCCCATCGGCTTCGCACTCGCGATCGCGGCGGTCGTCGCCATCGCCATTGCGGATCTTCCGCTCGTCGTCATCCCGCAGCAGATCGTCGCCGGGATGGACTCCTTCCCCATGCTCGCCGTTCCCCTCTTCATCCTGGCCGGCTTCCTGATGGACGTCGGGGGGATCAGCCGCCGCCTGGTGACGCTGGCCCGGACGCTCGTGGGACACCTGCCGGGCGGACTCGGGCAGGTGGTGGTCATGGCCGAGGTGTTCTTCTCGGGGGTGTCGGGGTCGACCTCTGCGGACGCGGCCGCCATCGGCGGCATCATGGTGCCGCAGCTCACCGCCAACGGATACAGCCGGGCGCGCGCCACCGCGATCGTTTCGGCCGCCTGTGGGATGGGAATCCTCATTCCGCCCGCGATCGTGATGGTGGTCTACGGCGTCATCGGCAACGTCTCAATCGGCGCCCTGTTCGTCGCGTCGATCACGCCCGCGCTGCTCATCGCCGTGGGACTGATGATGCAGATCGGGTGGCAGGCGCGGAGGCAGGGCTGGCCGGCCGCGCCGCGCGCATCGTTCGCCGAGGTCCGCCGCGCCGCGGTCGACGCCCTGCTCCCTCTCTTCATGATCGTGGTCATCCTGGGCGGCATCCGCTTCGGGATCTTCACGCCCACCGAGGCCGCCGCCGTCGCCGTCGCCTACGCGCTGCTCCTGGCCGGGCCGGTGTACCGGTCCCTCACGGTCGCGAACCTGTGGGCGAAGATCGTCCAGACCGCCATGGTCTCGGGCATGGTCCTGTTCGTGGTGGGCGCTGCACGCCTGCTGGGTTGGGTGCTGGCCATCATGCAGGCGCCGCAGTCGCTGGCGTCGTCGCTGGTGGCGATGGGCGGTGGCCAGACCGGCTTCATCGTCCTCACCATCCTCATCTTCCTTCTGCTCGGCGCGATTCTCGAAGGCGTTCCCGCGGTCGTCCTGCTGACGCCGATCCTATTGCCCCTGGCGAGAGAGCTTGGGATCGACCCCATACACTACGGCGCTGTCATCGTGGCGACCCAGGGGATCTCGGTGTTCCTGCCGCCCGTGGGCGTGAGCCTGCTGGTGGCGTGCTCGGTGGGAGGGGTCGAGCCGGCCGAGGTTGCGCGGCCTCTGTGGCCGTATCTGGCGTTGATGCTGGCGCTGACCGTGTTGATTGCGCTGGTGCCGGGCGTGGTGCTGTGGCTGCCGGAGGCGCTGGGCTACTGAGCCCCCTTCTCGGTCGGCCCGTCGGCGGAGAAGCGGAGCGTCACGACTTCCATGTTCTGGAACTGCTGGTGGCGCACGGAGGAGGCGAAGTGTCGCAGCAGCCGCAGGGAGAGGTCCTGCTCGAGCGGCGGCACGTCGGTCTCCTCGCCCACCCACGCCACGCGGTCCTGCAGATTGAGCTGGTCGCTGTCGGCGGCGCCCACCCGAAACTCCAGCACGGCCTCATCGTTCTCCTTGCGCGCGGTCAGGACCAGTTCGCGCCGTGCGCCGTCCTGTGCCTCCCGGCCCGGATCCCCCTCCTCGCCCTGCGGTCGCGACTCCAGAAGCGCGAGCAGCGTCTCCTCGGCGGCGGCCTCCAGCCGGTCCCTCGTCCCCTCCAGTCCCCGGCGGACGGCGAAGGCCCGAACGAATTCGCGGATCCCGGGCAGCGCGGCCACGTCGAGATCGCACCGGAACCGGTCGGCGCGTGGCATCGTCGCCGCCGTCAGCAGAAGCGCGACCAGACCCCCGGTGGTCATTCCGTTGCTCAGCAGGCCGCCGGCGAAGCTCGCGAAGTACTCGGGAAAGACCATGTCGAACTCGAACGCGATGCCGGTCCAGAAGGCGATGCCCGAGATCAGTCCAGTGCGGGCGTTCGGCGCGTTGAGCACCACTTCGCGCATCCCGACCATGAAGAACATCACCATGGTTACCAGGATGGCCGCGGCCATGACGCCCACCGGGATCGCGAGGATCATGGCGAGCGCCTTCGGGAGCAGCGCCAGAGCGAAGAAGGCGACGCCGGCCCCGATGCCGACGCCGCGCCCGGCGACGCCCGTGACCTCGGTGGCGGCCACGCTCGGGGCGAAGGGCGTGTTGGGCATGGTACCCGCGACTCCCGCCAGGACATTCCCGGTGCCCTCTGCGGCGACCGCGCGCTGCACGGCGCGGTAGTCGACCGCCCGGGGTCGACGCCAGGCCAGTCGCTGGACGGCGATGGCGATGGCCACGGACTTGGTCGAGCCGATCAGCGCCACGAACAGGAACGCCGGCAGCAGCCCCCAGAACGCGGGACCGAAGCCGAGGTCGAGTCCGGGCAACCGGCCCGACGGGATGCCGACCCAGGCGGCGTCGGCCACCAATCCGGTGTCGTAGATGCCCATGGCGCCGCCCACCGCAGAGCCGGCGACGAGTCCGACGACTGGCGCCCAAAGGCGAAGGGGCCCGGTCCCCTTCAGCATGATCCCCACGATCACGGAGACGGTCACGCCCGCGCTGAGCGGTCCGGCGACCGGGTGGGCGTCGGGCGGCAACTGGCCTATCATGCCGAACAGAATCGGCGTCACGGTCACGGGAAGGAGCATGATCACCGTTCCCGTGACGACCGGCGTCAGAATGCGGTGCAGCAGCGCGAGCCGCTTGGACAGCCCCATCTGGAAGACCGCCGAGAGCACGACGAGCGTGGCGAGCAGCGCCGGCCCACCCTGACCGAGAGCCGCGACGCAGACGGCGATGAAGATGGCCGAGCTGCCGTGCGCGAGGACGTAGCCCGCGCCGATTCGTCCGACGCGCGCAGCCTGAAGGATCGTGGAAAAGCCGCATGCGATGACCGAGGCGAACACCGCCCACAGCAGGTGCTCCTCGGCGCCGGCGGCTCGGAAGACCACCGTCGGCATGAGCACCACCCCGTTGACGCACAGGATGGCGAGCTGCAGGCCGAGCCCGAGGGCCAGCGGCCCCGGGACTCGGTCGTCGGCTTCGTAGCGGAGTTTCAGCAGGCTCCGCCTATTGGTCACGCTCGATGATCACGACGTCGCGTGTGAAGGATCCCTCGCCTGCGGCCAAAGCCTCCTGAAGCTCCGGATCGGCGTAGAATGCCCGCGCCCCGGCCCCGTCGGCGAAGCGCTGGACCAGAATGCGGTCCGATGCGTCGGCCTCGTTCTGGGCGACGATCTCGCCGCCGTGTCGCGCCAGCACGGCGGAGGCCACCTTGGCGAATGCGGCGTAGCCGTCGGCATCCTTGACTGTGATTATCACGACCTTGTGGACCGACATTGCCTGTGCTCCTGGGGATTGGTTGGAACCTGGACGGAACAATCAGGCCCACGATAGCGCCACTCCGGCCTGCCAGCAACAACGTGCCGCGGTCGCGTCGCGGGACTCCGCGCCGACCCAGTCGCCCTCGCGATGGAGGTCGCCCAGCCGACAAGACGTGGACATTCCACAGGTCAAATCACTGCGTATTAATCCTGTGCTGTGTAGGTCAAAATCTCATAAGACGCTTGTCATATTGCATTTATGGATCGTCTAGACCTTGACTGCGCAACCGATCACCTATGGACAATATGCCGGACATCCCGTAAGGTCATATTCTCGAACGCACTCGGGGAGACATGGAGATGACGAACGAACGGGAATACCGGCGCACCCACCCGTGGATCAGCTTCCGTCACCATCTGGAGCGCGCCGACCCTGTCCACTGGTCGCTGCTGGGCGAGGCGGCCGCCCGGTGCGATCAGGTTGCCCGGGCGGTCCTTCCGCCCGCCGACGCCCGCGAGATGCACCGGCTGTACCTGGTCAAGGGCGTTCGGGCCACGACGGCAATCGAGGGCAACACGCTGAGCGAGGAACAGATCGCGGCTCATCTGGACGGACGTCTCGAACTCCCGCGATCGCGGGAATACCTCAGACGGGAGGTCGACAACGTCCTGCGGGCCGTCAATGACATCTTCGCCGAAATCGTGCGAGGCCGACCGACCGCGCTCATGCCGGATTGGATCGCCGGGGCGAACCGGCGCTTGCTTGCCGGGCTCGAGGGACATCTGGAAGAGGGTGTGGTGCCGGGAGAGGTGCCGACCCATTCCGTCGGAGTACTGCGCTACCGGGGAGCCCCGAGGAGCGATTGCGCCTTCCTTCTCCGGCGACTCTGCGGGTGGATCGAGGGCGAGGGTTGGCCAGTCCGGCCGGATCGCCGCGAGGATCGCACCGCGTCCGCGATTCTGCGCGCCGTCCTCGTCCATCTGTACATCGCGTGGATCCACCCCTTCGGGGACGGCAACGGCCGCACAGCCCGGCTGGCCGAGTTCATGATTCTTGCGCGGGAGGGTGTGCCGTCGCCGTGCGCCCATCTCCTCAGCAATCACTACAACCTGACCCGATCCGAATACTACCGGCAGCTCGACCGCTCCAGCCGGGCGCGCTCCGGTCGCGGCGACCCGCTCGGCTTTCTGCTGTACTCGCTCCAGGGATTCGTCGACGGGCTGCGGGAGCAGGGCCGAATGATTGCTGCGATCCAGCTCAAGCTGGCCTGGGAGCACTTCGTCCACGGCGAATTCCGTCGCTTGCCGTCGTCGCGCGCCATGCGCCGGCGTCGTGAGGTGACCCTGGCGCTCGGTCGCACGGGCGATCCGGTTCGCAAGCGGGCGATACCGGATCTGAGTCCCGACCTGGCGAGGCTCTACGCCGAGAGGACGGGCAAGACGCTGTCCCGCGACATGAACTGGCTGGTGAAGCGGGACTTCCTGGAGCGAGGGGACGACGGCTACCGCGCGAGGGTGGAGTCGATGCGCGCCTTCAGGGCGGCCCGGGTCTAGGGCGGCGCGGGTGTGGCCGGCCCGCTACGACCCAAGATACATCTGGATCAGTCGCCCTGCCGCTTCGTCGGTTCCCTCGAATGCGTCTTCGCCGCCCTGGTTGGTGGCCACCATAACCGCGAAGTCCCTTTCCGGTGCCATCCACACCACGGCGTACCAGCGGAGGTTGCTGCCGGAGTGCACCAGGGTGCGTCCCCCCGCCCAATCCCTGTCCGTGACCGCCCACCCCGACGCGTAGCTGAACCCCTCGGCCGGAGTGTGCAGTCGCTGGATCGTCTCGGCCCGCAGCAGGTCGGGCCGCCCCTGTTCGCCCGCCAGGTGCATGGCCACATAGCGCCCCAGATCCTGCATCGTCGCATGAACGGTGCCGGCCGGACCAATGCCGCGTGGGAGGTAGGCACGCGGGTCATCGGGCTCCAGCGGCACTCTGCCGGTATTCTGCCCCAGGTGTCCTCGGGGCTGGTCCATGGCGTCCCGCACCCCCGGTGCTCCGAAACCCGTGTCGTCCATGCCGAGGGGGTCGAAGAGACTTGCGCGAATGAGGGTCTCCCACTGTTGCTCGGCGACGGCCTCGATGGCGGCGCCCGCGATCACGTAGCCCACGTTGGAGTAGTGGAATGTCTGCAGCGGCGGAAACTCCGGGTCCGTGGCGAGAACCTCCTCGGCGAAGGCGCGCCGCTGGACGGTCAGCGCGTCGGTGCTCGTGAGCATCTCCGTCCAGGTCGAGAACTGGCCCAGGTCGTTGGTGAATCCGCCCCGATGGGCGAGGATCGATTCGATCGGGACCGGACGCAAATCGGGGTGAATGTTGGTGAAGTCGGCGAACACCTCTTCCAGCGTGGTCGCCCAATCGAGGGCGTCCTGCTCGACGAGCAACCCGACCACCGTTGACGTCATCGACTTCGTGATCGAGCCAAGGTGCCACTTGTCGTGGATCGTCACCGGCACGGGCGACCCGAGCGCCCGCGTCCCCGCCGCGCCGACATCCACCAAGCCGCTGCTGGTGACGATCGCCCCCGCGAGCCCGACGAGATTGTGCCGCTGGCGCACATCGAGGAGCAGCGCGCCGATCGGAGGTGCGATGACGGTCAGAGCGGCGTCGCCGGTCGCACCCTGGCTGGCGGCGGTCACGGTGGGTGTCCCGGGGCCGGCCCCGGTGACCAGGCCGTCCTCGCGCGCCCACGCTTGGCTTGCCTGCGAGGTCGACCAGGTGATGGTCGGGTTGGTGACCGGCTGGCCGGACGCGTCGGTCACGGTTGCCGTGAAGCGGATGGTGTCGCCCACTTCCACGGAAGCGTTGGCGGGCGAAACCTGGACCGTGATTGTCGGAGGGGGCGGAGCGACGGGCCCGGTGGGTTCGTCCGATCCCGCGCAGGCGACCGCCAACGCGGCGGCGGCGAAGTGGCCGGCCGCGGCCAAACGTAGGGCGATCCGCATCCTGGCTTCCTCCCGCTCTCGGTGACCTCGGAGTTTGCCGACGACCCGACCCCCGCGCTAGGGTTGGCGCATGGCAAACGCCCCTCGGCACCCGTCGCGCGGACGCATCGTCCTCTCCGACAACCTCCCCGTCCTCGGCGCGATGGACGACGCCAGCGTGGAGCTGATCTACGTCGATCCACCCTTCAACACCGGCAGAACGCAGAGCCGCACGCGCATCCGGGTCCGGCGAGACGAGACCGGCGACCGCACCGGCTTCCAGGGCGCGCGCTACCGCACCACGGTCCTGGGTCGCAGCGGCTACGACGACCGTCACCCTGACTTCCTCGCCTTTCTGGAACCTCGCCTTCGGGAGGCGCACCGGATCCTGTCGCCCACGGGGTCGTTCTTCCTGCACATCGACTACCGCGAGGCCCACTACTGCAAGGTCCTGCTCGACGACATCTTCGGCCGCGCGTCGTTCATGAACGAGATCATCTGGGCGTACGACTACGGCGCCCGCTCGAAGCGCAAGTGGCCCGCCAAGCACGACACGATCTTCTGGTACGCGAAGGATCCCTCCGACTACACCTTCAACTTCGACGAGATGGACCGCATTCCCTACATGGCCCCGGGACTCGTCGGCAAGACCAAGGCCGCGCGCGGCAAGACCCCGACCGACGTCTGGTGGCACACGATCGTCAGCCCCACCGGCCGCGAAAAGACGGGGTACCCGACGCAGAAGCCGCTGGGCGTCCTGGAGCGGATCGTGAAGGTGCACTCCAACCCCGGCGACACCGTGCTCGACTTCTTCGCGGGGAGCGGCACCACGGGCGAGGCGGCCGCGCGCAACGGGAGGCGCTTCGTGCTGGTTGACTCGAACCCGGAGGCCGCGCAGGTGATGGCGAAGCGGCTGGGCGGGGACGGTGTGGAGTGCGTGGGGTTTGGGGAAGTGTGTATAATACATACTGACGGCAGAGCCCCAATTGGAACGGAGGATCGCTGATGCGCTTTCCAATCGTGATTCACAAGGATGACGACAGCGGGTATGGGGTCACGGTGCCCGATCTTCCCGGCTGCTTCTCGGCCGGCGAGACCCTCGACGAAGCGATCAACTCGGCCTGCGAAGCGATCGCCTGCCACATCGAGGGGCTGCTGATGGACGGCGAACCGATTCCGGCCAAGGTTCCGCTGGAAGCGCATCGGGCCAACGAGGACTATCGCGATGGCGTCTGGGCGATCGTCTCCACCGATGTCTCGAAACTCTCGAGCAAGTCCAAGCGCATCAACATCACGCTGCCGGCCCGGGTACTGGCCATTGTGGATCAGGCGGCGGTACGCGAGGGACGGTCTCGGTCCGGGCTGCTGGCTCACGCGGCACTCACCTATGTCCAGCGCCAGTCGGAGAGAAGGCTGTCTGGACTCCTGACGGACCGACCCACCGAAAGTGGTTCTTATCGGGCCGACAGCGAGTAGGGTCGAGCGTCAAATGCCCCAACCGCTCAACCGCAAGGATCTCGGCTCCTACTACACGCCGCCCCAGGTCGTCCAGACTCTCGTCTCGTGGGCGACGCAAGGGGATCTGCAGGGCCCCATCCTCGACCCTTCGTGCGGAGACGGGCGCTTCCTCGCTGGCCTGAAGGACGCCGTGGGCGTGGACATCGATCCCGTGGCCGCCGCCGAAGCCTCCCGGCGCGTCGAGGCCAAGGTGGTGACCGCCGACTTTTTCGCATGGGCCGCCGACACGCGTCGCCGGTTTGCGGCTGCAGTAGGCAACCCGCCGTTCATTCGCTACCAACGTTTCAGCGGACGGGCCCGAAGGCGGGCGCTGGAGTACTGCGCGGGGCACGGGGTCAAGCTGTCGGGGCTGTGCTCGTCCTGGGCACCGTTCGTGGTCGGAGCCTCGCGCCTGCTGAAACCGGGAGGCCGTCTGGCGTTTGTGGTGCCGGCGGAGATCGGACACGCGGTCTACGCGAGGGATGTCGTCAGGTATCTCTTGGAGGCGTTTGCGCGCGTCGAAGTGATCGCAGTCCGCGAGAAGCTCTTCCCGGATCTTTCGGAGGACTGCTGGCTTCTGCGTGCTTCGGGGTTCGGGGGACGCTCGGAGTTGATTCACTTCGCCCGGCTCGACTCGCTTCGCGACGATGACGGTGGGTGGGAATTCGAGCCCGTGCCGGTGGAAGAGCTGGAACGCTGGGGCTTCCGACTGCGCGCCCTGCTGGTGCCGTCGTCGATACGAACCGCCTATCAGGAGTTGGCGGTCGGCTCGGCGGCCTGTCGGCTGGGCAGCGTGGCGCGGATCGGGATCGGGTACGTGACCGGCGCCAATGATTTCTTCCACCTTAGACCGAGCGTCGCGACCGCGCTTGGCATCCCGAGCGATGTGCTTCGCGTGTCGATTCGCTCCAATCGCGATCTGGTGATGGACGACGTGGACGAGGATGTGGTGGGGTCTTGGATCGCCGAGGATCGTCCCGTGCTGCTGCTGGACTTGGCCGGGGCGACGGCGGTGTCCCCCTCGGTGGAGGCCTATCTGGAATCGGCGGCGGGCACGGAGGCGCGCAGAACTTACAAGTGCCGCAACCGGGAGCCATGGTTCGCCGTGCCGGATGTGCGCACGCCGCACGCGTTCCTGTCGATCATGTCCGGTCGCGGCCCGAGGCTGGTCGGCAACTCGGCCGGGGTTACCTGCACCAATTCGGTCCATGCCGTCGAGTTTCTGAACGGCGCGGATCCCATGCGGTATGTCAGGAGCTGGCGCAACGAGTTGACGACGCTCTCGTGCGAGCTTGAGGGACACGCGCTGGGGGGCGGCGTCCTCAAGATCGAGCCGGCGGAGGCCCGCCAAGTGCTCCTCGCCCCCGAGTTCGACCTTTCCGCGAAACAGAAGGAGCTGCTCCGCAGCGGGACGAGGGAGCTGCGGAGATGGAGGCACTACCGTGCCGCCTGAAGCGCCCGCGCTGACGAGTCGATCCAGATCGGATTCGGCCCCGACCTCCGATCACCGTGGAACGCAGCCGTCACGGGGTGTTTCTTCACCATGACCCCAACGCGGCCAAGCCCGGCGAGCGGACAATCCTCGGTGGCCTGAAGACCAAGCGACTGGACGTGACTGTGACGATTCCGACGATCGGTCCGGTGCTTGCGGTATCTCTGAAGGGCAGCCACAACGCCTTCCGCAACCTCACCAACCGGATGGAGGAGGCTGCGGGAGATTGCACCAATCTCCACATGGCGTATCCGGCGCTGGTCTACGCCTTCTGGCATGTCCTGCGCGCGAACGAGGCCGACGACCCGACTCCGGTCGCACATTTTCGACTCAGGGACGGTCGCTACTACGCACACGACGTGGCCCTCCTCAGCGGTGGCCAACTCACGGAGCCTCTTCAACGCTATCGCCGTGCGCTGGAGCGGCTGTCGGACCGCGAGGATCTTCGCGACCACCCGTCGCGCTATGAGGCCTGCGGCCTGACGTTGGTGAAGACCCGAGGCGGTCAGGCCGACTGCGGCGTCTACCGCGACCATCCCGGGCCGAGGTCGATCCTCGACTACAATCGGATGTTCCAGAGACTGTACGCGATCTACGATCGGCGATTCGTGTACCACGCCCCGGCCCTGAGGTCGCGGACCGAGAGGGAGGTATGGGACCCCGAGTCGCCGCTGTTGATCGACACGTTCTCGCGGGACGCGGCCTTCGCGGAGATGGAGGCACGGGTGGGGTGAGTGGGGTTGGGTGAAAGGGCGAGGTGTGGGTCCGCAGTGGTGTGGGTCCGCAGCGATTTGTCCGCCATCTTGGCCGAAATATGGCGGACAACGGTACGATCCAGAGCGGTCCTGCGCGACTTGGGCCGCGCTCAGACCGTTCCTAAAACCGCAACCGGTATCCGACTCGCAAGGAGACCGTTTCCGCGCTCCCCACTGCCGGAGCCATTCCGAGGACGAGCCCGAAGCCCTGCAGTTCGGAGCCACCGATTGAAACGGTCTGCCAGATGTCCTCCCTGCCCAGGAAGTAGCCAGCGGCATAACCGACGCCGCCCATCCACGCCGCGTTGACGACGCCGACGTAGGCAGCTGCCGCCAGCCCCGTGGTACCGGCCCCCCAGCTCGCCCACGTTAGACCGGAGAGGACACCTAGGCCAGCGCCCCCGAGCGCACCGTACGTCGCCCACTTCTTTCCTTGATGCGTCTGTCCGATCGACCGTTCCAGCCCTCGGATCTCGGTGAGGGACAGGTTCATCGCGACCCTGTTTCCGTCCGGGACGAGGTCGAGGGAATTCGCGTCGGCTTGTGTCACCGTGCCGACCACCTGTAGGCCGTCGGTCAGCATCGCCCGGACGCGTTCGCCCTGCCTCACGGGACTCTGCGCGATGGCGGGTGGCGCAAGGGTGACGAGCAGCAGGGCGGCGACCGGCACGCTGCGTGGATTGAATGAGGAGGTCATTGTCGTTCTCCTTTGAGTCGGCGGGGGATTCCGTCACCAAAGTTGCGATCCATTAGGCCGGAGGCAAGGTCGACCATCGGGCTGGTCGACCCGACTCTTCCCCGTCGATCAGATCAGCGGCCATGACCAGCGCTTCACCAATGGGGTCGAGTGAGCCGCTGGACGGTTGCCACCCAAGTGGGCGTCGGTCCCGGTTGCCGTCTCTTGCGAATGTAAGCTACGGGGGTCCGGCGGGACGACGACGCAGGCGGTGCGGCAACGGCGGCACTCAGCCGACCAGCTGCTCCAGCAGACTCCGCAGCATTCGTACCTTGTCCAGGTCCTCGGGCTCGGACGAATCAGGTCGGAAGTGCATCACGTCGTTGCGGATCTCGCGGACATCGTTCAACAGCCCGATCCCTCCCCCGGACCAGGACCACCTCCCGCTCGGTGATTATGTCCACGGCCACGAAGAACGGGGCGTCCTGATCGAGGATGCGCACGGGCTCTAGGCAGTCGCGCACATGCTTGCAGCTGGTCTGGAATCTGCGGCTTCTAGAAAATGTATATAATAATCCACCATTATTGACTTTTTCGCATTATTCGCTACTGTTTCCACTCCGGCCCACCGATTCCCCACCGCAGCCCCTCTCCCCCATGAACCACAGCCAGATCGTCGGCTTCATCTGGAGCGTCGCCGACCTCATCCGCGACACCTTCAAGCGCGGCAAGTACCAGGACGTCATCCTCCCGATGACCGTCCTGCGCCGACTCGACTGCGTGCTGGCGCCGACCAAGCCGGAGGTTCTCCGTCGGTACCAAGAGCTGAAGGGGAGGCCGGAGGCGATACCGGGGCAGCTCCGGCGGGCCTCGGGCCTCGACTTCTACAACGTGTCCCCCTACGACTTCGAGCGTCTCGTCGCCGACCCTCCGAATCTGGCCGCCAACCTGCGGAGCTACATCGCGCGGTTCAGCTCGAACATGCGCGAGGTGCTGGAGGCGTTCCGCTTCGGGAACACGATCAGCATGCTGGACGAGGGGCGGCTCCTCTACGGCGTCGTGCAGCGCTTCAAGGAGGTCGATCTCCACCCCGACAGGATCGACAATCCGACGATGGGGACGATCTTCGAGGAGCTCATCCGGAAGTTCAACGAGGCGCTCAACGAGAATCCGGGCGAGCACTTCACGCCGCGCGACGTGGTTCACCTGATGGTCGACCTGATGCTTGCGGGCGACGGCGACCACATCGCCCGGACCGGGGCCGTCCACGACATCTACGATCCGTGCTGCGGCTCCGGCGGCATGCTGATGATCGCCAAGGAGCACATGACGGTCGGGCGGCGCGAGAACGGCCGGGTGATCCGCCCCGCGATCAACGAGTCCGCCGAGATCCACCTCTTCGGCCAGGAGACCAACCCGGAAACCTGGGCCGTCTCGAAGTCCGACCTCTACATCAAGGATCCCACGGGACGGGACGCCAAGAACATCAAGCTGGGCAGCGTGCTCTCCCACGACTACCATCGCCGACAGTTCGACTACCTCATCACGAACCCCCCGTACGGGAAGAGGTGGACCACGGACAAGCGGGAGGTGAAGGCCGAACATGCGCGTGGATCCGCCGGCCGCTTCGGTCCCGGACTGCCGCGCATCCGCGATGGCCAGCTCCTGTTCCTTCTACACCTGCTCTCCCGCATGAAGGAGCCCGGAGCGGGGCCGGGGCCGGGAGGGTCCCGTGTGGCGATCATCATGAATGGTTCGCCGCTCTTCAGCGGGGACGCGGGGAGCGGCGAGAGCGAAATCCGCCGGCACGTCTTGGAGAACGATCTGCTGGAGGCGCTGATCGCGCTGCCCGAACAGCTTTTCTACAATACGGGCATCGCCACCTACGTGTGGTTGCTGACCAATCGAAAGAAGCCGGAGCGCCGGGGACGGGTGCAACTGATCGACGCCACATCGTTCTGGACCCAGATGAAGCGCAGCCTTGGAGACAAACGCCGCGAGATCCCAATTGGGAAAGCGGACGAGATCCTTGGGCTTGTGGCGGAGTTCCGCGACGGAGAGACGAGAGCCGTCGGCGAGGGCGGTGAGGAAGAGGAGGTGACGGTTGGCCGTGTCTTCCCGACGACCCGCTTCGGGTTCCGGAAGGTGACCGTCGAGCGGCCGCTGAGGCTGAACTTCCGGGCCAGTGAGGACCGCATCGCCCGCTTGGACGGGCAGGCGGCGTTCCGCAGGCTGGCGCTGTCGAGGAAGCGGGGCAAGGCCGGCGAGGAGGCTCGCCGGAAGGGCGAGGAGACGCAGGAGGCCATTCGGACGATGCTCGCCGGCATGCCGGAAACACTCTACAAGGATCGCGACGAGTTCCTGTCGGCGCTGGCGGCCGCCGCGAAGAACGCCGACCTCAAGCTGCGCGCCCCGGTTCGCAACGCCGTCGTCGCTGCCCTCTCGGAACGGGACGGGACGGCCGAGATCTGCCGCGACCGCCACGGCGACCCCGAGCCCGATCCCAAGCTGCGCGACCACGAGCGGGTGCCCCTGCGGGACGGGGACGATCCGGCGGACGCTTCCGGCGTTCCGGCGAGCGTCCGGGAGTTCTTCGACCGTGAGGTGGCCCCGCATCGTCCAGATGCCTGGATCGACGTGTCCAAGGTCGACAGGAAGGACGGCATGGCGGGAATCGTCGGCTACGAGATCAACTTCAGCAGCCACTTCCTCAGGTTCCGGCCTCCCCGGCCCCTAGAGGAGATACAGGGGGACATCGTGGAGATCGAGAGCGAGATCGTGGAAATGCTGCGGGACGTCGTCGGGACGGATCTTCGATGAGCGGCGCGCCACGTCCTTCGGACCCGCTCCGCGAGGCCGGCCTCGGCTCGTTCTTCCGTCCCCGCGACGCCGAGGCGGCCGGGATCGGCTACGGCGAACTCAGGAGACTGGAGGCCGACGGAATCGTCGAGCGGGAGGCACGCGGACTCTACCGTCGGACCGACGCCGAACTCACACGCTTCCACGACATCGCGGCCGTTTGCGCGCGCGTGCCCGACGCGATCGTGTGCCTGCTGACCGCCCTGGTGGTGCATGAGATCGGCACCCAGCTTCCACGCCAAGTGTGGATCGCGATCCCGCAGGGGAACCGGAGGCCGGTCCTGACGCAGCCGAAGGCCCGTGTCATGCGCTTTTCCGGGGCGTCGCTCAGCTACGGCGTGGCGGACACCGACTTTGAGGGTGTTCCGGCGCGTATCACCAGTCCGGCCCGTACGGTCGTGGACTGCTTCCGGTTCCGGGGCAGGGTGGGGGCCGATGTCGGGCAGGAGGCGCTCGACGACGTGCTGGGTGACGGGAGGGTCTCCCGGGCGGAGATCTGGCGGGCCGCGACGGCGTGCCGGGCGAGGTCGCTGCTGGGTCCGGCGTTGGATGCGAGGGGGTACTGAGGTGGGGGGGACGGGTGTTCCGAACGTGGTGGCGTCCGTGCATGCGCGTCTGAGGCAGGCGCGGAAACCGGGTGACGACTTCAACCTCATCCTCCAGAGGTATGTTGCCGAACGCTTCCTGTATCGGCTGGGCGCGTCGGAGGTGGCGGACCGGTTCGTGCTAAAGGGTGCTTCGATGTTCTTGGTCTGGAGCGGCGACATCTTCCGCGGCACACAGGATGTCGATCTGTTGGGAACGGATCCGACCATGGCCGAAGCGGTCGGTCGCGTCCTTGGGTTGATTTGCCGGGTCCCGTGCCCGGAAGACGGCGTTTCATTCGACCCGTCGCACATTCGGATAGGCGAAATACCGGTTGAGGGCAAGCGGGCCCTCAGGTGCAAGCTGGTCGGCAGGCTCGGAAACATCAGACTTCCGCTTCAAGTGGACATCGGGTTCGGCGATGTCGTGACGCCCGATGCCGAGCGCGCCGAATACCCGACTCTGCTGGACCATCCTAGGCCGGTGCTCTGGATGTATCCACGCGAGACGCTCATCGCGGAGAAGTTCTCGGCGATGGTCAGCCTGGCCGAACGGAACAGCCGGACCAAGGATGTGTGGGATATCGCCGCGCTGGCCCAGGACTTCTCGTTCGACGGGCCGACGCTCAGGTTGGCGGTGCGTAGAACGATGATGCTCCGGGGTGCGATCAGCGGTGACGAGGTTCCGGGGTTGCAGGCAGCGTACTACCTGGACGCCGAGCGACAGGGCCATTGGCAGAGGTTTCTGGACAGGGTCGACGTGTACGGCTACCGGCCTGACAATCTGGCGGAGGCGGGCCGGGTTGTGCGGAGTTTCCTCGGGCCTGTGTGGGACAGCGTCGTGCACGATGTCGCGTTCGACATGGATTGGCCTGCCGGCGGGCCGTGGAAGTCGCGTTCGACCGGGGTGGGGAGGGGGAAGTGACGATGGCGAAGTCGCGTGGATGGCGGGCCGGAGAGCTGGAGTCGGGGTTCAAGAGGTATCCGAAGTACCGGGACTCGAGGGTGGAGTGGTTGGGGGAGATACCGGAGCATTGGAAGGTCGCTGCCCTCCGGTATCGGTACGAGCAGTCCATTGGCAAGATGCTGGACACGAAACGGATCACTGGCGACCACTTGGTACCATATCTTCGGAAAGTCGATGTGCGGTGGGACAATATCAGCCTGCTGGACCTTCCAAGCATGGACATCGCTCCGCTCGAAATCGAACGTTACACAGTCCGCCCGGGAGACTTGCTGGTGTGCGAGGGTGGCGAGGCTGGCCGGTGCGCCATTTGGCGCGGCGAGATCGATCCGTGTGGCTACCACAAGGCACTGCACCGCCTCCGGCCACTCGACGGATCACGCGACGTGCCGCGCTTTCTGTACTATGCGCTGTTGGTAGCCTCCACGAGGGGTTCCTTTGCGAACGGGCAAGGGAGCACTATCGCGCACCCCACAGGGGAACTGCTGCGGGCACATCGATTTGCCTTCCCGTCGATGACCGAGCAGCGTGCGATCGCCGACTTCCTCGACCGGGAGACTGGGAGGATCGACGGGCTGATCGAGAAGAAGGAGCGCCTCGTGGGGCTGCTTCGGGAGAGGCGCTTGGCTTTGATCAGCCGCGCTGTGACGAAGGGACTTGACCCGGACGTTCCGACGAGGAAGACCGGCGTCGAGTGGCTGGGGGCGATTCCCGCGCATTGGGAGCTGCGGCGACTCAAGGCACTTTCGGAAATGAAGAGCGGCAAGTCGATTGCTTCCAAGTCCATCCGGGACAGCGGGCAATATCCCGTCTTCGGGGGCAACGGGCTCTGCGGTTACACGTCGGGCTTCACCCACGAGGGCGAACACCTCCTGATCGGGAGGCAGGGTGCGCTCTGTGGCAAGGTCCATGTTGCCCGCGGTCGGTTCTGGGCCTCGGAGCATGCCGTTGTATTGACTCCCGATCAACCGAAAGAGGTAGAGTGGCTCGGGGCTCTTCTGGAGGCGATGGACCTGAATCAATACTCGGTTGCTGCGGCACAGCCAGGCTTGGCAGTCGACCGACTGCGAGATCTGCGGGTGCCAGTTCCACCGGATCCCGAAAAGCAAGCCATCTCCGACTTCCTCTGCCGCGAGACAGATAGGATCGACGCGCTCGTCACCAAGGTGGCTGCGGCCATCGAGCGCTTGAGCGAATACCGCACCACGCTGATATCAGCTGTCGTGACTGGAAGAATCGATGTGCTGGATGCGACAGCCTTTGTTTCATGAGTGGCCACGGCTGCTCGGTTTGTCCGCCATCTTGGGCGAAATATGGCGGACAACGGTACGATCCAGCACCGCGAACCCCTCCCCGTGGCGGCGTTGACTGACGCAACGTGCCTTCGGCTTCACCGCGCGTTCCACAAACGGGCCCGGGCCGCGAACACCGTCGGATCCGCGCGCCACTCCAGGAAGCCGAGCTCTCCGCCGTCGGTCAGCCATTCGAGCCGCTCGTCAATGCAGGCGACCAGCGCGTCCTCCTGGGCGTCGAGGCTGAAGCCGCCCAGCTCGGCGAGTGAATCGAGAGCCGCGAGCGCGAATCTTCCTCCCGAGTCCAAAGCCGCCTCGCCGTTGCCGATGGTGCCCCGCGCGACCGCGTCGATCCTTCCGTCTCCAAGCGCAGCCAGCAGTTCCAGTTCGCCGGCGACGTCGCCGAGATAGACCACCTGCGGCTTGTCGGCGGATGCGGGATGGATGTGCATTCTGTCCCTGATCGCGACGGAGGCGTGCGCTGCGGTGATCACGTAGTCCGCAGTGCCGTCCGCCACCACCGTTCCCCCCGGTGTGACCACGCGGGTGCCGGGCGCGAGCCGGCCTTCGGCGTCCACAAGCCCCGTGATCTGGAGCAGCCGGACCTCGCCCGTCGTGCCCCGCAGCACGCCGACGCGCACGTCCTCGGTGAGCGCGTCGTACGACGAGAACCGCTCTGCGTCCTCCGCGCGCACCAGCAGCGACTGCCGGAACTCGATGTGCCCCGACGTGAAGGCGACCACCCTCTCCCCGGCGTCGTCGAGTGTTCGGGACTCGAGGATCGTGATGCCGCCGCCGACCATGTCGAAGTCGGGTGTGGCCGGGAGCAGCCATATGCCGGGCCACTCGGCCACGGGCACCCGGGCGAACGACAGCGGGGGGTCGTCCATGGACTCCAGGGCGGTCATCAGGTCGGCCTCGTAGCCGAGGTGCGTCGCGAAGCCGGGCGAGCCCGGGTCGCTGTCGGCGCTGTAGCTGACCGGCGCGAAGAAGGCGTAGAAGCCCACACGCAGGGGGGCGTCGCCGAGCGCGCAACGGTCGCCCTGCGGCTCGGTCGCCCGGCAACCGAGTGCCGCGATCAGCGTGGCTGCGAGCGCGCAGCGAGCGATCCCTCGGGGTGACTCCGTGATGGACATGGCTTCTTGAAGCTACAGAGGATGAAGCGATGGCCGAAGCACTTGGGGTGCCTCATTTTGCCTATATTTCGCGAAAGGCGCACGAAAGACTTGCTCTTCACCGGCTCGAGGAAGATGAAGCTGGTGGACGACCGGAGAGAGAAGGTGTCCCCATGACACAGGTCTTCTACATCGTGCTCGCCGGTCTCAGCGGAGCGGGAATCGCCATGCAGGTGGCAATGCTTGGCGCGGTCGCAACGGCGCGCACTCCGGCGGCAGCCGTGTGGATATCGATACTCGCTACGGTGGTCGGCCTCTCGGCGTTCGTGGCCTACCGCTCCGCCACCTTGTCCATCGGTCTCCCCCCGCCATTCGACCGCCCGTACATCATGATCGCCTTCGCAATCGCCGCGACCGTCGCGCTGGCCTTCTCCGCGAGGGACATCGAGTGGTACTACGTGCTTACCGGACTCATGCCGATAGCCTTCCTCGTCGGCGCGGGCTTCCTCGCGCCGCGGCTTGGTGTCGGACTCTTCATCTCCGCCGCCATAGCCGGTCAGCTAACGGCAGCGGTGCTGCTCGACCACATCGGCGCTTTCGGCGGCAACCTCATCCGGGCAGACTATGTTCGTATAGCGGGCATCGCGGCTCTGGTGACCGGGGTGGTCCTGATACGTGGGTTTCGATGAGGAGAACCATGCGCCTGCCATTTCGGATGTTGTCCGCCCTTCTCCGCACCGGGACCACTCCGGCGCCGACGAGCATCCGGTTCCGGAACGACTGGAAATGGGAGGGACCGGCCGCGCCGCTGCTGATGGCGCTCGACCGCGGCTGGTACGCCGAGGCCGGCCTCGACGTCGCCGTGGACATCGGAATGGGCTCGCGGGAGGCGATCCCTCGGGTGGCCCATGGCGGCAACTGGCACTTGGGCTCCGCGGACATCAACTCGCTCATCAAGTTCCGGGACCGGAACCCCGACCTCCTCCCCACCGCCATCATGATGGTCTACAACGAGCCGCCGTTCGCGATCATCGGCCGCAGGTCGCTGGGCGTGACCGCACCGAAGGACCTGGAAGGCAAGACTCTCGGCGCGCCGGCGTGGGACGGCGCCTACGCGCAGTGGAACACGTTCGCGCAGGCGAACGGCATCGACGCCTCCAACGTGACCATTGAGATCATCGGCTACCCGGTGCGCGACGCCAGTCTCGCGGCGTGCGACATGCTCGCGGCCGGCAGGGTAGACGCCATCGCCGGCTACTCGTTCTCGTCGCTCCTCTACCTGAAGGCGAGAGGCGTGAGCGACGAGGACATCTCGCTCATCCGCATGGTCGAGCACGGCCTGGACCTCTACGGCAACGTCATCATCGTCAATTCGGAGTTCGCGCAGGCCAACCCGGAGGCGGTGCGAGCGTTCGTGGCGGTCACGGTGCGCGGGTATCTGGAGGCCGCGAAGGACCCGAAGGGCGCGGTCAAGCACGTGCTGAACCACAACGACACGGTGCGCGAGGAGGTGGAGCTGGAGCGGCTCGAGATGGCGCTCATGCGGAACATCGTCACCGACGAGGTGCGCGCGAACGGGTTCGGTGCGGTCGACATGGAGCGCCTGGGGCGATCGATCGACCAGATCGCGGAAACCTACGGCTTCACCAACCGGCCGGAGGCCGCCGACGTGTTCGACCCGCAGTATCTGCCGCCGAAGGCGGAACGAATGGTGCCTTGAAGACGGTGGCCATGGAGCCGTTCCCATCAGCGTATGCCGAAGGGTATGCCAGGGCCTGTCGTCACGATCGGGCGGCGGCCGACAACTACGTCAGGCACACCACTATCGGCGACCCCGTGCTCGACCCGATCATGGAGGAGCTCTCTTCGTTGTCTCCCGCCGTCATGCATCAATTCATCTGGGCGGGCATCGAGCAGCAGCATGACATTCTGCGCAAGGCGCCGCAAGCGCTGCGCGAATTCTTCCAGGCTCTCGACGAGCCTCCTCCCTGGGTCGATCACGATGCCTTTCGTCCTGGGGTTCGCGCCTTCTACGCAAACGCGGACCTCATGCTCGTCGCGTTCGTCACGGGGGTGCTGATCGAGGGCTTTTCCACGTTGATCGCCAAGTCCTTCAACATCACCGGGCGAACGGCCAGGACCAAGAGACGCCTCCAGCAGAACAACCGCCACTTGATGGACATTTTCTATCCCGGCGGCCTGCAGCGGGAGAACGACGGATGGAAGCTGTCCACGCGCATTCGCTTCGTCCATGCTCGAATCAGGGCACTGCTGAGCAAGTACAGGGAGTGGGATTACGGGGCCTGGGGTACGCCGCTCAGCGCGGCCCACCTCGGGCTCGCCATCTCCATCTTTTCCCAGCGCCTGCTGGAATACGCGCTACGGATCGGCGGACGCTTCACCGAGGAAGAAAAGGAGAGCGTGCTCGCTGTCTGGCGCTACAGCGGCTATCTCATGGGGATCCCCGAAACCATCCTCTACACCACCGGCGCCGAGGCCAAAGAAATCTACAAGGTCGGATTCATGTGCGAGCCGCCGCCGGACGCCGATTCGAGCGCCATGGCGAACGGGTTGATCCGGGCCATCCCGTTGGTTGCGGAGGTGACGGACCCGGCCGAAATGAAGAGCGTGACCAAGTTGGCCTACCGACTGTCGAGAGCCTTCATCGGAAACCGGCTCGCTGACCAGTTCGAGTATCCGAAAACGCCCGTCATCGGGATGTTGTTCTTCTTCCGGATGGAGCAACGCATTCTGCGAATGCTGAAGGGCGAGAAATCGGTGAGACTGGGCAATGTTTCCCAGCTTCTCCAGATTGCCGCTTATGACGATTACGGGTTGGCCTACGAGCTGCCCGACCACGCAAAGCACTCCATGTCGAGTCCGTGGTGAGGGCCACAACTCGGTGCCCCGCGCGACCGCGGCGATCCTTCCTAGTCCTGCAAATGCATGCGTCGCAACAGCTCCTCCGCAAGCTCCCTAAAGTCCGTGTGGGCGGCGTTCGCGGCCACGGCGTGCGCCCCCATGGCACCATCGGCGGGAGTCAGGGAGAAGATGGGCTTTCGCGCCTCCTGCGCGAGGGCGATCAGGCTTCGGAAGTGTTTGATGGTCGCAACCAGATTCGGGTCGTTCTCGGGCCTGAGGCCGTCCGTGCCAGTCCGTTCCTTCAGAACGCTTCTGGCGTATTCGGCCGGCATGCGCTTGAACCAGCGGTCATACGCTCGGACCGGCCGGCTGAGCCGGACGCCGTGCTGCTGCATGAGGTACCCGATCGGCCGCATGTCGCCCACCGGAAGCTCGAACTCGGGTGACGACCAGTGCTCGCACCTCACTTTCCAGTCACGACGCCACCGGCGTAGCGCGGGGCCCAGGTTCCGCAGTCCCTGAAGTGAGAAGAGATCCGCTCCAAGGGGCACGACCACGAAATCCGTGGCGATCAGCGCCGATCGGTTGATGGCCCCGAGACTGGGGCCCACGTCGACGAGGGCGATGTCCGCATGGCACCGCTCGATGCCCTTTTGGATCACCTGCCAGAACGAGGTTATCGACCGGAAGGCACGGTAGGGCGCGCTGCCGAGGCAATTCGGCCACTCGGTGGACAGCAGATCCTCGAAGTCGGAGAGTGCCAGATCCCCGGGGAGGAGATGCAGACGTTCGGACACGCGGCGGAGGCTGGGCGCGCGGATGTCGCCCACCTTGGTCAGGGGCTCGACGCATCGGTGGATCGTCGTGGCCGAGCCGGGGGGTCCCTCCCAAAGCGCCACTAGCTCGCGTTCGTCCAGGAATGCGGCGGTGAGATTGGCCTGCGGATCAAGGTCCGCCACGAGGACGGTGTGGTCCAGCTCGGAGAGCATCCACGCCACATGGTAGACGAGCGAGGTCTTGCCCACACCCCCCTTGTTGTTGAAGAACGTCAGAGTGGTCGCGGTCATGGCCGGTCTCTCAACGTGCAGTGGATCCAGTTGGATTGAATCTCGAAGCTAGGGTCCGGCTGGCCATTGCCCCGCAGCTCCCTGCGAGCGATGCTGATGCCCATGCCGAATCGCTGCACGATGCCGAGGACGCGCATGGCATCGGCCAAGCTAGGGTTTCGGTAGTCGGCGACCCACCGCTGACCGAAATTCTCAGCCGTCACAGCGCCGTAGGGGCCGCCGGGACTCACGATTTCGACACGGTCGTCGAACCAGCTGACGCGGATCGGCGCGTTGGTGGCCTCGTAGGTCCGGTGCATGACCGCGTTATATGCGATCTGGCGAAGCGCTGCCCCCGGATAGGTGGGGCGGCGCTCCTCGAGGCGGGCCGAGGTGAAGTCCACCGAGGTACGGTTGTGGGCATCGAACTTGTCTGCAAGACGGTCAAGCTGGCGAGCGACCGGGCCCGTGCAACGTGCCTCGTCCACTACGTCACCTGGGAACTCGGTGCCGGCGATGCGCAGGAACTGAACGTATGCCCCGGGAATGAAGTCCTGCGGCCTGATGCCCAGGATCAGCAGGCCCACAACGGTGGGAGTCGGCTCATCCACGGAAGTGATCATCTTCGCCGCAGCGAGCCGCTCTTCCGTGGTCCGGTCGTTGGCAGCAAGCAGCCGGCGGTCGAATGCCCGGGGCAGATACTCGTATTCGAATCGTATCAGATCAAGGTCGGAGAGCGTTGCGTTGGGAACGGGTTGCGCATCAAAAGGGGCATCCCGATGCCGCCGCCTCTCGTTGAGAATGCGCTCGTCCTGCGCGTCGGCGATGGCCCTGCGAGGACCGACCCGGATCCAGATTCGACCTCTTGCGCGTACCGGTGGCGCATCCGATGGCTGGACGGTGACGACCGCCACACTGCTCCCGGCGAGTGTGAGCTTTCTGACCGACATGACCGGCGGAGGCAGCGTGTTGCCATCGGTCTTGATGTCCGCCAGCCGTTGAAGCAGTTGGTCAGTGATTTCAATCCCCGAGGGCGTGCCGTCATCGCGCACCCCCACGAAGACTACCCCTGGGGTGCCATGTCCAGGCAGATCGTTTGCAAAGGCGCAGACGGCCTGCCGGATCTTCTCGATGGGACCGTCCTTCGTCCCCGGTGCCTTCCTGAGCGATGCCTTGCGCTCCACGAGTTCGGACTCGACATCGGCCATCATGGCCTCGAGTTCACGGTTCGTGTAGACGCTCTTCACCTGTTTCCTTTCCGCTCACGATCAATGCAGCTGACCAGATCTCTCAGCAATCTTCGCCCCGACGCAACCGGGCCGCAATGCCGATCCAGTCGTTCGGCCTGTTTCTCGCGGAGTGCATTGGCTTCACGGCCCTTGCCACGGCAAGGCTGCCCGAGTAAGGTGCAAGCGCGTCGGCGCAGACCGCCGAACCATCGCTGCGGTCGCCAGCGTCCCAGCGCTCACGGCAACTTCACCACGGTATCCCCCAATCCCCCGGGAGACGACACGACATGCCCACGTTAAACCGCGACTGGTGGCCGAACCAGCTCGACCTGACGGTTCTCCACCGGAACGCTCGCCTTGCCGATCCGATGGGCGAGGACTTTGACTACGCCGAGGAGTTCAAGACGCTCGACCTCGACGCCCTGCAGCGGGACATCGAGGAGGTGATGACCACGTCGCAGGACTGGTGGCCGGCCGACTACGGGCACTACGGGCCGCTCTTCATCCGCATGGCGTGGCACAGCGCGGGCACGTACCGGATCAGCGACGGACGCGGCGGCGGGGGCTCGGGAACGCTGCGGTTCGCGCCGCTCAACAGTTGGCCGGACAACGCCAACCTCGACAAGGCGCGCCGGCTGCTGTGGCCGATCAAGCGGAAGTACGGTCGCAAGCTTTCGTGGGCCGACCTGATGATCTTCACCGGCAACTGCGCCCTGGAGTCGATGGGGTTCAGGACGCTCGGCTTCGGCGGAGGCCGCGAGGACGTGTGGGACCCCGAGGACATCGACTGGGGTCCCGAGGACACGTGGCTGGGCGACGAGCGCTACAGCGGCGACCGGGAGCTCCAGGAGCCGCTCGGCGCCGTGCAGATGGGTCTGATCTACGTGAATCCCGAGGGGCCGAACGGGAAGCCGGATCCGCTGGCCGCGGCGAGGGACATTCGGGAGACGTTCCGGCGCATGGCGATGAACGACGAGGAGACCGTTGCCCTGATCGCGGGCGGGCACACCTTCGGCAAGGCGCACGGAGCGGCCGACGTGGGCCGGCACGTGGGTCCCGAGCCCGAGGGCGCCGACCTGGAGGAGCAGGGCCTCGGCTGGAGCAACAGCTTCGGGAGCGGCGCGGGCGTCGATTCCGTCACCAGCGGGCTGGAGGGGGCGTGGACGACCGACCCCGCGAAGTGGGACAACAACTTCCTGGAGAACCTGCACGGCTACGAGTGGGAGAAGGTTAAGAGTCCCGCCGGCGCGGTGCAGTGGACGCCCAGGGACGCGTCGGCGGCGGGCACGGTACCGGACGCCCACGATCCGTCGAAGAGGCACGCCCCCATGATGCTCACGACGGACCTTGCGCTCAGGATGGATCCGATCTATGCGTCGATCGCGAAGCGCTTCCACGACAACCCCGACGAGCTGGCGGACGCCTTCGCGCGGGCATGGTACAAGCTGACGCATCGCGACATGGGACCGCGCGTCCGATGCCTGGGTTCCCTGGTGCCCGAGGAGCCGCAGTTGTGGCAGGATCCGGTCCCCGACGTGGACCACGAGCTGATCGACGAGCAGGACATCGCCGACCTCAAGGGCGCGATCCTCGCCTCCGGGCTGTCTGTCTCGCGGCTGGTCTCGACCGCGTGGGCGTCGGCGGCGACGTTCCGGGGCACCGACAAGCGCGGCGGGGCGAACGGGGCGCGCATTCGTCTCTCCCCGCAGAGGGACTGGGAGGTCAATGACCCGTCCGAACTGGGGACGGCGCTGTCGGCACTGGAGCGGATCCAGCACGACTTCAACGGCTCGCAGTCCGGCGGGAAGAGGGTCTCGCTGGCCGACGTCATCGTGCTGGGTGGCTGTGCGGGGGTCGAGCAGGCGGCGAAGAGCGTCGGACACGATGTGCGGGTGCCGTTTTCGCCCGGCCGCACGGACGCGCTGCAGGAACAGACCGACGTGGAGTCGTTCGCCGTGCTCGAACCGAAGGCCGACGGGTTCCGCAACTTCTGCGCTGAGGGGCCCCCGAGACCGGCGGCCGAGCTGCTGGTCGACCGGGCGGGCATGCTGACGCTGACCGCTCCCGAGATGACGGTGCTGGTCGGCGGCATGCGCGCCCTGGACGCCAACGCCGGGGGATCCCGACTTGGCGTGTTCACCACGCGGCCCGGCGCGCTTACGAACGACTTCTTCGTCAACCTGCTCGACATGGACGTCGAATGGCAAGCGTCGGCCGGTGCCGAGGACGAATTCGAGGGGCGTGATCGCGCGACGGGCGAGCTCAGGTGGACCGGAACGAGCGTCGATCTGGCGTTCGGCTCCAACTCGCAGTTGCGGGCGATCGCCGAGGTCTACGCCTGCGACGACTCGCAGGAATCGTTCGTGCGCGACTTCGTGGCCGCGTGGGCCAAGGTGATGGATCTGGACCGCTTCGACCTGGCCTGAGATCGGACTGGGCGGCCCGAGTCCGCCTACGAGGACGACTCCAGGTCCACCAGCGGTGCCGAGTACTCGCCCGAGAAGCACGCCGTGCAGAACGGCGCGCCCTCCGCCACCGCGCCCTCCATTCCGGGCAGCGACAGATAGCCGAGCGAGTCCACCCCCAGCTCGGCGGCGATCTCGTCCACCGTCTTGCGCGAGCCCATGAGCTCCTCCTTCGACGGCATGTCGATCCCGTAGTAGCAGGGATGCCGCACCGGCGGGCTCGCCACCCGGAAGTGCACCTCCGCCGCCCCCGCGCCGCGGATGAACTTGACCAGGCTGCTGGAGGTCGTCCCCCGCACGATCGAGTCGTCGACCACGACCACGCGCTGGCCCGCCAGCACCTCGCGCACGGGATTGTACTTGACGCGCGCCCCGAAGTCGCGGTCGGCCTGCGACGGCCGGATGAAGGTGCGGCCGATGTAGTGGTTGCGCAGCAGCCCGAGTTCGTAGGGAATCCCGCTCTCCTCGCTGTAGCCGAGCGCCGCGGAGTTGGCGCTGTCCGGCACCGCGATCACGCAGTCGGCGGGGACGGGGTGCTCCCGCGCCAGTTGCCGTCCGAAGGCGCGCCGGGCG
The DNA here is from genome assembly GCA_963662845.2 of Longimicrobiales bacterium. Taxonomy (GTDB): domain Bacteria; phylum Gemmatimonadota; class Gemmatimonadetes; order Longimicrobiales; family Gaopeijiaceae; genus Bin94. The sequence goes on from CAXXCM010000001.1 coordinate 680,222, forward strand.
CGATCCACGCTGATCCCCCAGAGGTTCGAGTCGGGGCGGGCGAAGTAGACGAGCTCGAAGATGCAGGGCGCGGGCGTCTCCTGGTGCAGACCGGGAAGGGTCTCGGCTCGGCCATGACGGAAGCGGACCAGTTCGCCCGGCTTGATGTCCCGGACATACGTGGCGCCCATGATGTCGAGGGCGCAGGTCTCGCTGGTCACGATGTGCCCGCCATCGAGCTTCCCGAGCACGAGCGGCCTGAACCCGCGCGGATCGCGCACCGCGTACATCGTTTCCCCCACGGTGAGCACGAGCGAGTACGCGCCCTCGAGGAAGCTGAGCGCGTCGCGCAGCTGCGCCTGCACCGAGCGGTGCCGCGAGCGCGCGACCAGGTGCACGATGACCTCGGAGTCCGAGGTGCTCTGGAAGATCGCGCCTTCGTCCACGAGCTGGTCCTTCATCAGGCGCGCGTTGGTGAGATTGCCGTTGTGGACGATCGCCAGGTCGCCCTCCGAGTAGCGCACCACGATCGGCTGGGCGTTGACGCGCTGTCCGCCGCCCGCCGTCGAGTAGCGGACATGGCCCAGCGCCGTCCGCCCGGGCAGCGACGAGATCGTCTTGGCGTCGAAGACGTCCGAGACCAGGCCGAGCTCCTTGTGCACCCGCGTCCGTCCGCCGTTGGCCGAGCAGATCCCGGCGGCCTCCTGACCCCGGTGCTGCAGCGCGTAGAGTGCCAGGAAGGCAAGCTCGGACGCGTTGTCGACGCCGTTGATTCCGACGATGCCGCACTCCTCGCGCGGACGGTCGTCGAGCCGGGTCGGGCGGATGTCGGTCGGGGCGCGGTGCGGCATCATTGCGCCTCGTCCATGATCTGCGGGATGGCGCCGAAGTAACGGCGGCGCAGGATGCCCAGCTCGAATCGCAGGGCGGAGGAGGCGGTCTCGATCGCGAGCGGCGCCCCCTCGTCCGCGACCCTGCCGATGCGGGTGCAGGGCACGCCGTAGTCCGCGGCGAGGCGACGAACGTGGTCCTCGTCGTCGGGGCCGCAGCTGACCACGATCCGGCCGTGGTCCTCGCCGAAGAGCAGCGCGGCGTCGGGGAGTGCATCGTCGAAGCGCACCGAGGCCCCGACCCCGTCCCCCTTGCGCGGTCTCCCCAGGCAGCACTCGGTCAGGGTGGCTGCGAGCCCGCCGCTCGCCACGTCGTGGGCCGACTTGAGCACGCGCCGCGCCGCCATCGCCAGGATGCAGCGCTGGAGCGTGCGTTCGGCGGCGAGGTCCACGACGGGCGGCTCGCCTGCGACCAGATCGTGCATCGCGTAGAGGTACTCCGACCCGCCCAGTTCGCCGGTGTTGGTCCCCAGCAGCAGGATCGCGTCGTCGGCGTCGCGGAAAGGGTGCCGCACGATCGTGTCCAGATCGTCGATCACGCCGATCATCCCGATGACGGGGGTGGGGTAGACGGCCTTGCCATCGGTCTCGTTGTAGAAGGACACGTTGCCGCCGGTGACCGGGGTCTCCAGGTGCGCGCAGGCGTCGCGCATGCCGAGCACCGCTTCGCGGAACTGGTGTATGATGTGTGGCTTGAGCGGGCTGCCGAAGTTGAGGCAGTTGGTGATCGCCATGGGGGTGGCGCCGGTGCACGCCACGTTGCGGGCGGCCTCGGCGACGGCACCCATTGCGCCGACACGAGGATTCAGGTATGTGTGTCGGCCGTTGCAGTCCGTCGAGGCCGCGACGCCACGATTGGTGCCCGGTATGCGGATCACGCCCGCATCCCCGCCGGGGCGCTCGATCGAGTTGGCCCGCACGGTGGTGTCGTACTGTTCGTACACCCACTGCTTCGAAGCCACGTTCGGCGACCCGACCACGCGCAGAAACGCGTCCCGCAGACCGGCGGGCGGCTCGACGTGGCGCGAGACGTCCATTGTGCGCAGCGCCCGCACCTCGTCGCCCTCCTCGCCGGGCCGCTCGTAGGTCGGGCATCCCTCGGTAAGGGGCAGCGCCGGAATGTCCGCGACGGCCGCCCCGTCTTCGAGAACGCGGAAGGTGCCGGTCGCGGTGACGCGCCCGATGGTGGCGGCCTCCAGCTCCCACTTCTCCAGGATCTCCCTGACGGCGTCCTCCCGGCCCGCCGCGGCCACGACCAGCATCCTCTCCTGCGACTCCGAAAGGAGGATCTCGTACGGCGTCATCCCATCCTCGCGCACGGGGACCAGCGCGACGTCCATCTCCACGCCCGTGCCCGAGCGGCCCGCCATCTCGGCCCCGCTGGAGGTCAGCCCGGCGGCCCCCATGTCCTGAATGCCCACGATGTGGCCGCTTGCGATCAGCTCCAGCGACGCCTCCAGAAGCAGCTTCTCGGTGAACGGATCGCCCACCTGCACCTGCGGACGGCTCTCCACGTCGTCGCCCTCGGACAGCTCCTCCGAAGCGAAGGTGGCGCCGTGGATGCCGTCGCGGCCGGTGCGCGCGCCGACGGCCATGAGCGTGTTGCCGACGCCCTCGGCGGTGCCGCGGATCAGATCCTCCTTGCGCATGAGGCCCAGGCACATGGCGTTGACGATCGGGTTGTCCTCGTAGCCCCGGTCGAAGTAGACCTCGCCCCCGGTCGACGGGATGCCGACGCAGTTGCCGTAGTCGCCGAGGCCCTTGACGACGCCGCCGAAGAGATAGCGCACGCGAGGTCGGTCCAGATCGCCGAAGTGGAGCGAGTTGAGGGTCGCGACGGGACGGGCGCCCATGGTGAAGACGTCGCGCAGGATGCCGCCGATCCCGGTGGCCGCCCCCTGGTAGGGCTCGACCGCCGAGGGATGGTTGTGCGACTCGATCTTGAAGGCGAGCGCGTGCCCGTCCCCCACGTCGATGACGCCCGCGTTCTCGCCGGGACCCTGGATGACCCAGGGAGCCTGCGTCGGCAGGAGCCTCAGCAGCCTCTTCGAGTTCTTGTAGCCGCAGTGCTCGGACCACATCGCGGAGAAGACGCCCAGCTCGGTGAAGGTGGGGTCGCGCCCCATGATGCGCCGGATCTGCGCGTATTCGTCGGGGGACAGGCCGTGGTCGTCGACCAGCTCGGGTGTGATCGGGGGGTCGCCGGGACGCGGGGCGACACCGTTCGACGCGCTCATCACGCCACCTCCGCGCGCGCCAGCGATCGGACCAGCGAGTGGAACAGCGGCAGGCCGTCCACCGAGCCGAGGACGGCCTCGATGGCGCGATCCGGGTGCGGCATCATGCCGAGCACGTTGCCGCGCGCGTTGACGATGCCGGCGATGTTGTTGAGCGAGCCGTTCGGGTTGGCCTCGGGCGTAGCTTCGCCGCGGGCGTCGCAATAGCGGAACACGACGCGGCCCTCCGCCTCCAGGGCGGCGAGCGTCTCGGCGTCGGCGTAGTAGTTCCCGTCCGCGTGCGAGAGCGGCATCCCGATGACGTCGCCCCGGTCGTAGTCGCCCGTGAAGACGGTGTCGGCGCGCTCGACCCGCATTAGACAGTCGTGCGACTGGAAGCGGAGCGACCGGTTGCGCAGCAGGGCCCCGGGGAGCAGCCCCGCCTCGCACAGGACCTGGAAGCCGTTGCAGATCCCGACGACAAGGCCTCCGGCGCGCGCGAAGTCGATCACGGGGTCCATGATCGGGCTGAAGCGGGCGATGGCGCCGGGTCGCAGGTAGTCCCCGTGCGCAAACCCCCCCGGCACGATGACCGCCTCGGCGTCTCCCAGCGAGCGTTCGCGGTGCCAGAGGTAGCGTGGCGATCCCCCCGCCAGCTCCACCGAGCGGTGGCAGTCCTGGTCGCAGTTCGATCCGGGGAAGGTGATGACCGCGACGTTCATGACGCGCCTCCATCGACGACGGCCGCAGTCACGCGGAAGTCCTCGGTGACGGGATTGGCGAGCAGCTTGCGGCACATCTCCTCGACCCGCTCCGTGGCCGCCTCGGGGGTGGCGGCGTTCACATCGAGGTAGATCGCCTTGCCGACTCGCACGTCGTCGACCGCGCCGTAGCCCAGCGACGAGAGGGCGTGATGGATCGCCTTGCCTTGCGGGTCCAGCAGGCCGGGTCGCGGCGTGACCAGGACCTCCACTGTGAATCGGCTCAAGAGCGCTTCTCCTTCCAGTGAACGATGTCGGGGTGGTTGGTTTCTGTTTCGTCGGCCACCGCCTCGTGGGTCAGCTCGTTGTAGTCCACGTCGCGGGGTTCGACGTCGGAGTCCGGCGCATCCGGCGCGTCCAGAAGCGGGTCGCGCTCGGGCAGACGTTCGAGCAGCCCGAGAAAGACCGACCTGAGGCATCCCCAAAGGCTGTAGCCGACCACGGCCGGGAAGAACCAGTAGTAGGGGATCGCGACGGCGAGCCCGAAGCAGGCCGCCAGCAGGGTTGCCTTGACGACGCCGCGGGTGGTGCTGAAGTCCAGCGGCGGCAGCTTGGCGTAGGGGATGTGGCTCACCATGAGGATCGAGACCAGGATGGTCGTGATCACCATGATCTGCGGCCAGGGCAGGGTCGCCAGGTGCGCCTCGAAGAGCGGGGTCTGCGTGAACGGATGGTGCATGGCCAGAATCACGCCGGCCGAGGGGCTCGGCAGGCCGTGGAAGTGGCTGCGCGCCTCGCCCCCCTGCTCGATGTTGAAGCGTGCCAGCCGCACCACCACCGCCGACACGTAGACGAAGCCGATCACCCAGCCCCACTCGGATTCTGGGAAGTAGCGGAGGATCAGGATCAGCGCCGGCGCAACCCCGAACGAGATGGCGTCGGTGAGCGAGTCCAGCTCCGCCCCGAACGCCGATCCCGTGCGCGTGACCCGCGCCACCCTGCCGTCGAGGTAGTCCAGGATCACCGCGATGACGATGCACCACGCCGCCCAGACGAAGTCTCCCCGGAAGGCCGCGACGATCGCGTAGAAGCCGAAGAAGAGGTTCCCGAGGGTGAAGGCGGAGGGGAGGATGATGACGCCGCGCCGGAGGTTCGCGCGGGGACGTTCCCGGCGCAGCCCGCGCCACCGTCGAGGAGGACGTTCCCGGCGCGTCGTCATGCCCCGTCCCTCCGTCCCGCTGTCGCCACGGGCGTCTCGCCCCCGCGCACCACGTCGCCCGGCTCGACCGCGACGGGCCAATCCGGAGGCAGAAACAGGTCCACACGCGACCCGAAGCGGATGAGCCCGATCCGGTCGCCCTTCGCCACCCGGTCCCCCTCTCGCGGGTACGTCACGATCCTCCGCGCGATCAGCCCCGCGATCTGCCGCACCACGACCGGCCCTTCCCCGGTCTCGATTCCCAGCGTGGCGCGCTCGTTGCCGTCGCTCGCCTCCTCGCGCCACGCCGGCAGGAACGCGCCCGCGCGGTACGAGTAGTCGCCCACGCGCCCCCCAAGCGGCGCCCGCTGCACATGCACGTCGAACACGCTCAGAAAGATGGTCACCCGCGTCGCCGGCCCGCCCATGAACCCCTCCTCCGCCACCGGCCCGACGCTCACGACCCTCCCGTCGGCGGGCGAAACCACGACGTCCCGACCCGGTGGAACCGTCCGCTCGGGGTCGCGGAAGAAGTAGAGGACAAAGAGCGCGACGATCCCCATCACCGCCGGCGCCGCCGCACGGACGCCCCAGCCTCCGCTCCGCGCCCAGAGGATGGTCGCCACGACCAGCACGGCGCAGACGACGACGAATGGCATCCCCTCGCGCGCGATCGGGATCCTCACGGCGAGGACGCCCCCGCGAACCCCGGCGGCTCGTAGTCCGGCAGCCGGACCCCCGTGAGCCTTTCGAAGACGCCCCGGTAGCGCTCGGCCGTCGCCTCGACGACATGGGCGGGCAGCGTCGGGGGCGGGTATCGCTTCCTCCAGTCGGAGAGGCCGTTCAAATAATCTCGCAACGGCTGTTTGTCAAGTGACGGCTGTCCCCGGCCCGTGCGGTAGTGCTCGCGCGGCCAGAAGCGGGACGAGTCGGGCGTCAGCACCTCGTCGATGAGCAGCAGTCGCCCGTCGGGCGAAGTCCCGAACTCGAACTTGGTGTCGGCCAGAATGATCCCTCTCTCCGCGGCGGCGGCGCGGCCCCTCTCGTAGATGTCGATCGAGCGGTCGCGCAGCCGGTGCGCGAGCTCGGCCCCCAGAAGCTCCGTGACCTGGTCGAAGGTGATGTTCTCGTCATGACCCTCCTGCGCCTTGGTCGCGGGCGAGAAGATGGCCGGGACGAGCGCCTCGCTCTCCACCAGACCGGGTTGCAGCGGCTCTCCCGCCAGCGTCCCCGCTTCACGATACTCCTTCCACGCGGAACCGGACAGGTAGCCGCGCACGACGCACTCGACCGGCAGGGGGCGGGTGCGCGTCACCAGGCTGGCCCGCCCCTCCCACTCGGCCTCGCACCCGGCCAGCGCCGGGACGGCCGCCCGGATCTCGTCGGTGCGCACCGAGACGAGATGGTGGGGCAGGTCGCGCAAGTGCGTGCTCAGCCACCACGCCGTCATCTGGGTGAGCACGGTGCCCTTGCCGGGCACGGCCGCGTTCATGACCACGTCGAAGGCGCTGACACGGTCGCTGGCCACCAGGAGGAGGCGGTCGGCGCGGCCATCGGCGCCGGGCGCCTCGTACACGTCTCGGACCTTTCCGCGAAACAGAAGCGGCAGCGGTATCACACCCGCACCTCGCCGGGCGCCGGCGTCGAGTCCCCGTGGCGCTCCAGGACCGGTGCGACGTGCGAGTCCAGGAACGCGTCCACCTGCTCCGGCGCGCGTCCGACCAGCCGCTCGGGCCGCGCCAGCTCCTCCAGCTCGCTCGCGGCGACGCCCAGCCTCTCGTCGGCGGCGATGCGGGCGAAGAGGTCGCCCTCCTTGCCCTCGGTCATGCGGCGGGCGGCGTCCAGCGTGTGGCGGCGGATCCGCTCGTGCGCCTCCTGGCGGTCGCCGCCCGCGGCGGTCGCGTCCATCATCACCGTCTCCGTCACCATGAACGGGAGGTGCGTGTCCAGGTTGGCCGCGACCACCCCGGCGTTCACGCGCAGGCCGGACGCGACGTTCTCGGCCAGGATCAGGAGCGCGTCCGTGGCCATGTAGGCGTCCGGGATCGCGAACCGCTTGTTGGCCGAGTCGTCCAGCGTGCGCTCCAGCCACTGGGTCGCGGCGGTGTGCGCGGGGTCGGCGGCCAACGCGATCACGTGGCGCGCCACCGCGCAGATCCTCTCCGAGCGCATGGGGTTGCGCTTGTACGGCATCGCCGACGAGCCGACCTGTTCCCTCTCGAAGGGCTCCTCGACCTCGCGCAGGTGCGAGAGCAGGCGGATGTCGTGGGCCATCTTCGAGGCCGACGCCGCGATCCCCGCCAGGGTGGCGAGCAGCGCCTGGTCGACCTTGCGGGGATAGGTCTGGCCCGTGACGGGGTAGGCGCCCTCGAAGCCGAGCCGACGGCACACCGCGCGCTCCAGGGCGTCCACCTTGTCGTGGTCGCCGCCGAAGAGCTGCAGGAACGAGGCCTGGGTGCCGGTGGTGCCGCGCACGCCGCGCAGCCTCAGGGTGGCAAGCCGGTGCTCGATCTCGTCCAGGTCGAGGAGGAGGTCCTGGATCCAGAGGGTGGCCCGCTTGCCGACGGTCGTGGGCTGGGCGGGCTGGAAATGGGTGTAGGCGAGGGTGGGGAGGGCGCGGTGCTCGCGGGCGAAGCGGGCAAGGGCGCGGATGGTCGCGACGACGCGCTGCCGCACCAGGGTCATGGCCTCGCGGTGCTGGACGAGGTCGGTGTTGTCGCCGACGAAGGCGCTCGTGGCGCCGAGGTGCAGGATCGCGCGCGCGGCCGGGGCGACGTCGCCGAAGGCGTGAATGTGCGCCATGACGTCGTGTCGGAAGCGTCGCTCGTAGCGCGCGGCCGCGTCCAGGTCGATGTCGTCCAGGTGATCGCGCATCTGCCGGATCGCGTCGGCGGGGATGTCGAGCCCGAGGTCGCGCTGCGCCTCCGCCAGAGCGAGCCAGAGCCGTCGCCAGGTGCCGAAGCGGAAGCCCGGCGCGAAGATCCGCTCCATCTGCTGGGAGACGTAGCGACCCGACAGCGGGTGCGTGTAGCGGTCGCCGGGTGAGGTGCTCACACTGCTACGCCCACTCCAACAGACCGGTGCGCACAACCCTTCCGTCGCGCTCGAAGAGCAGGACGAACGGACGGCCGCTTCGCTGCGTGCGCCGAAGCTCCTCGGCGGCGTCGCGCGCCGTGCGCAGCCGCGTGTTGTTCACGGCCAGCAGCACATCGCCCCGCACGAGCCCGATGCTGCGCGTCAGCGGTTCCGAGATCTCCACCACGAGCGCACCCTCGGACGAGGTCAGGCCCCGCTCCGCCTGTATGCCCGGCGTGACGGTCACGACCTCGAGGTCACGCAGCAGCTCGACGCGCTGGGCGGTCACCGAAGGGAGGGGCACGGCTTCGACCAGCACCGGTTCCGAGCCCTCCAGCTCCACCTCGATCCGGTCGCCGGCCCGAGTGTCGAGCAGCGCCGCCGCATAGTCGAGCGGTGTGGCCATCCGGCTGCGTCCGGCCCGGAGCAGGCGGGCACCCGGCCGAACCCCGGCCTCGGCCGCAGGCGATCCGGGGGTCACCCGCGCCACCCGCACGCCTCGCGAACGACCGAAGCCGTCGGCCTCCACCGCGTCCACGTCGAGCCCGAGCCAGGCGCGGCGCACCTCGCCGTGGCGCGCCAGGTCGCCGGCCACCCTGAGGGCGCGGTCGATGGGGATTGCGAAGCCGAGTCCCTCGCTCCCCCCCGAGCGCGACAGGATCGAGGCGTTGATCCCGATGACCTGCCCGAGCGCGTTGACGAGGGGGCCGCCCGAGTTGCCGGGATTGATGGAGGCGTCGGTCTGGATCATGCCGAGGTGGAAGCCGTCGTCCTCCTCGCCGGGCACGATGTGGCGCCCGAGGGCGCTGACCACGCCCGCCGTGACGGACGGCTCCGGGTTCGAGATCAGGCCGCCGAAGGGGTTGCCGATCGCGACCGTCCACTCGCCGATCATGAGGTCGGAGGCGGTGCCGAGGGGGGCGACGGGCAGGTCGGAGGCGTTTTCGAGAGTGAGGACGGCGATGTCGGTGGCGGGGTCGGATCCAACCAGGCCGGCTTTGAAGTCGCGTGCGTCGGGGAGGGTGACGAGGATCTCGGTCGCGCCGTCCACGACGTGGTGATTGGTGAGAACCGTGCCCCGCTCGTCGACGATGAACCCTGATCCGAGCCCCTGGGTCTCGCGGAAGGGCAGGAAGTAGTCGTCGAAGAAGCTGCGCCGCCGGACCCGCTCGCGCCTGCGCACCGAAATGGTCACCACCGCGGGCGCAACGGTGCGGGCCGCGCGGACGATGGCGGTGGTGCGGCTCTCGGAGATGGACTGCTGGGCGGGCGGCGTCTCGGCTTGGGCGGCGCCCTCCCGCGGCACCAGCTCGCAGCCGCCCATCAGCAGCGCGGCTGCCACGGCGAGCAGCGATGGCGACGCCCTCGGTGCCGCAGTCGCGCCGCGCCGTTCGGACGGGCGTCTCGGCCCGTCGGCGTGCCTAACCTGGGTCAGGCACAGGCCCCCGGGCGGTGCGGGGCGCGACGTCCTCAGCGCACCGTCTCCCCGGTCGCCTCGCAGCAGCCTGGCCATGTCCCCTTCATTCCGGCGTCCCCTGGCGATGTCCACGATCGTTCCCACCAAATATCGCACCATCCGGTGCAGGAAGCGGTTCGCCGATATCTCGAAGACCACGCCCAGATCCTCCCAGCGGCTCCACCTCGCGTGCGTGACGTGGCAGACGTGTCCCCGTTGCGGCTGTCCGGACTTGGCAAAGGCGCGGAAATCGTGCTTCCCGCAAAGGAGCCCGGCGGCTCGGTTCGCGGCGTCGAGATCGACCGGTCGGCAGAGCGGCCAGCACCACCGCCGATGAAACGGGGAAGCGGCGTGCGCGACCGTCCCCACGCGGTAGCGGTAGCTGCGCTCGACCGCGTCGTACCGTGGGTGGAAGCCGGGGTCGACCGCCTCCGCCTTCGCGACCCAGATCGTGTCGGGCAGCACCGCATTGAGCGAACGGGCAAGGTCGGGGCCGGTCCAGCGCGAGGGCATCGTCACCGCGGCGACCTGTCCGGTCGCGTGGACGCCCGTGTCGGTGCGTCCCGACGCGACCACCGGGCGTCGCTGTCCCGCCAGACGCACGATCGCGTTCTCGATTTCGCCCTGGACGGTGGGCTGCCGAGGCTGGATCTGCCATCCCCGGAAGCCGGAGCCGTCATAGTGAAGGGTCAGCTTGAAGCGGGTCTCCAGGTCGCCCATTGCTCCCGCCGAGGCATCGCGCCTCGTCGCCGAAGTGCCGAAAAGCAAAGCTACCCACGGAAGCGGGCGCGTCAAGCGCAAGCGCGCGGCGTGCTAGATTGCCAGTCCATTCCCGCACGACCCACGAGCCACTTCAATGACAGACACGACCTTCAACCTGGTCCCCCTCCTCGCCAAGGTGGTCGGCGGACAGGATCTCTCCGCGCGCGAAGCCGCGCGCGCCTTCGGGCACGTCGTCTCCGGCCTGGAGTCGCCGGTCCGCACGGGCGCCCTCCTTGCGGCGCTGCAGACCAAGGGACTGGCGCCGTCCGAGGTCGCGGGTGGGGTCGCGGCGCTGCGCGACGCCATGATCCCGGTCGAGACGCCCGACCCCGACGCGCTGGTCGACACCTGCGGGACCGGCGGCGGCACCGTCTCGACGTTCAACATCTCGACGGCGGCCGCCGTGGTTGTGGCGGCGGCGGGGGTGCCGGTCGCGAAGCACGGAAACCGGTCGTTCACCTCCAAGTGCGGCAGCGCGGATGTCCTGGAGGCGCTCGGCGTGGCGGTCGATCTCTCTCCCGAGGGCATGAGCCGGGTCCTCGACGAAGCCGGAATCGTCTTCATGTTCGCGCCGCTCCTGCACCCGGCCATGCGTCACGTCGTGCCGGTGCGGCGGGATCTCGGTATCACCACGATCATGAACCTGCTCGGGCCGCTGACCAACCCGGCCCGCGCGCGGCGGCAGGTGGTCGGCGTGGCCGACCCGGCGTTCCTCGACCTGATCGTGCTGGCGCTGACGGAGCTTCGCCACACCCGTGCGCTCGTGGTGCACGGCGAGCCGGGACTCGACGAGCTCAGTCCCTGCGGCGCCACCCACGTGGCGGAGCTCCGGGACGGGCGGGTGTCCCGGTATCGGGTGACGCCCCGGGAACTCGGCCTCGAGGCCGTAGCGCCGGAGGATCTGGCCGGGGCGGAGCCGGCCGAGAACGCCGCCATGGTCCGGGCCGTGCTGACCGGGGCGGAGCAGGGCGCCCCCCGCTCCGCCGTGCTCGTCAACGCGGCTGCCGCCTTCTACGTGGCCGGTCGCGCGGATTCGCTGGCCGAGGGCGTGACGGCCGCGGCGCGATCCATCGACTCGGGAGCCGCCATGGCCACCCTCGACCGGCTCGTCGCCGCCAGTCGGCGCGCGGCCGGCGCGTAGGACAGGTCCTGGCGGCAGCGCGACCGCCGGAGGGCCGAGGCCGGAGCGCCGCCGCCGCTAGTGAACGGCGCTGGAGGCCGTCGCGACCGGGGCGTCGCGCCGCGCGGGACGGGGGGCCACCGGCTCCTTCGGCTTCACGGGCCGCGGCGGTGGTGCCTCACGCCGGTGCCCCGCGATGACGATCGTGGTACGCGTGCTGTTCTGGTGCCCCAAGGCAAGCATCGTCCTCATTCTTCCACCTCCCATGACTGCGGATTGTCTAGTAGCTGCGGATGTCTAGTAGCTGCGGATGAGCCCGACCACGACGCCCTGGATCCGCACGTCGCGGGCGTCCTCGACGATGGCGTCCAGATTCTCGTTGGCGGGCTGAAGGCGTACGCGGTTGCCGGCTTCGCGATAGAGCTTCTTGACCGTGGCGGCTTCGTCGCGGACCAGCGCGACCACCGTTTCGCCGTTCTCGGCCGTCTCGCGCTCGCGCACGATGATGTGGTCCCCGTCGCGGATCTGCTCGTCGATCATCGAGTCGCCCGAGACTCGCAGCGCGTAGTGGTTGAAGCGCTGCGGCACCATGTCGCTCGGGACCGTGAGGTTCTCGTCGTCCTGGATGGCCTCGATCGGCAGTCCGGCCGCCACCGTGCCCAGCAGCGGCAGCGAGACCGACGGCTCGGTGTCGAGGGCGACCTCGATCGAACGGCTGCCCCGGTACGACTTCCGTATGTATCCCTTGGCTTCCAGATTGGTCAGGTGCTCGTGGACGGTCGCAAGCGACGTGTACCCGAAGGCCTGGCAGATCTCCTCGAAGCTGGGGGAGTATCCGTGGTTTCGGATGAAGTCCTTGAGATAGTCGAGGATCCGCTTCTGCTTCTTGGTCAGTGCCATGGTCCGTCTCCGTTTCGCGAGCGTTACCGAATAACCGCCGAACAATGGTAACCGAATCTTGACCGAAGAGCAAGCGGGGGGCGCAAGGCGAAGTCCCGTCAGGGTGCTGCCCGGCATCCTGGACCGGATCGTCGCCGCCAAGAGGGAAGAGGTGCGGGCGCTGGAACGCGTGCGTCGCGACCTCCGGCATGCGGCCGACGACGCGCCGAGCCCGAGACCGGTGCTGGAGCCGCTCGCGGCCCGTCCGGGCGTGGGTGTGTTCGCCGAAGTGAAGCGGAGGTCGCCGGGGGCGGGCGAGATCGACGTGGGGCTTGATCCGGTGGAGCTGTCGGCGGCTTACGAGGCGGGAGGCGCGGCGGCGGTGAGCGTCCTGACCGACGGTCCCCGGTTCGGGGGTTCGCTGGACGATCTGCGGGCGGTGCGGACGGCGCGCCGGATTCCGGTGCTGCGAAAGGACTTCGTGATCGATCCGCTTCAGGTGTACGAGGGACGCGCGGCCGGCGCCGATCTGATGCTGCTGATCGTGCGAATTCTCGATCGCCCCCTCCTCGCCGACCTGCGGGCCATGATCCACGATCTCGGCATGACGGCGCTCGTGGAGGCACACGACGAGTGGGAGGTGGAATCGGCGCTCGAAGCCGGGGCCGCGCTGGTCGGAGTCAACAACCGCGATCTGACCGTGTTCCGCACCGACCTGGCGGTCACCGAGCGGCTGGCGCGATACGTGCCGCGCGAGGTGGCGCTGATCTCGGAGAGCGGAATCGCCGACGCGGACGACGTGACCCGGGTGGCGGAGGCGGGTGCGGACGCGGTGCTGGTGGGCGAGGCGCTGGTGCGGAGCGGTGCGCCCGAGGGCCTGCTGGCGGAGATGGCCGCGGTGAAGCGGGTGGAGGCGCGAGGGTGAGCGCGGGGGGAGGTGTGCGGGCCAAGGTGTGCGGGGTGATGTCGCCCAGGGATGCCGGGATCGTCGCTTCGGCCGGTGCCGACTACATGGGGGTGATACTGTCTCCGGGCTTTTCGCGCAGCCTGCCGGTCGCGCGGGCGCGAGAGATCTACGCGGCGTCGCCTGCGTGGAGGGTCGGGGTCTTCGTCGATGCCGAGCCCGCACGCATGGCCGCCGTTGCGCGCGAACTCTCCCTGGATGTCGTCCAGCTCTCGGGCGGCGAGTCCCCTGCCGCGGCGGCCGCGCTCGGCGGGGCGGGGCCGTGGCGCGTCTGGAAGACCGTGCACGCGAAAACAGGCGTTTCCATAGCTGGATCGGCCACGCCCTACGCCGCCGCCGCCGACGGCATCCTCCTCGACGCCTGGGATCCGTCGCGTCCCGGCGGCACCGGACGCACCTTCGACTGGGCGGGCGTGGGACGGGAGGTGCGCGAAGCGATCGGTTCGGCGACCTTCATTGCCGCCGGCGGAATGACCCCGGAGAACGCCGCCGCGGCCATCGAGGCGCTCTCGCCCGACGTGCTGGATGTCAGCTCCGGGGTGGAATCGACACCTGGCGCCAAGGACCCCGACCGCACGCACGCGTTCGTGGAGGCGGTCCGCAGGGCGCGCACGGGAGGATGAATGCACGCTGCCACCGCCGCCGCGCCGACCGGCACGGCTGAAGCGGGACGCTTCGGCCCCTTCGGCGGCCGATACGTACCCGAGACCCTGATCCCGGCGCTGGACGAGCTGGCCGCCGCCTACGCGGAGGCGTCCCGCGACCCCGACTTTCTGGCGCGAGTCGACCACCTCGCCGCCGACTACGTGGGCCGGCCGACGCCGCTGTACCGCGCGCGCCGCTTCGAGGCCCACGCCGGGGTGGCCCCCGTCTACCTGAAGCGCGAGGACCTCAACCACACCGGCGCCCACAAGATCAACAACACCGTGGGGCAGGCGCTGCTCGCGAAGCGGATGGGCAAGCCCCGCATCATCGCCGAGACGGGCGCGGGGCAGCACGGCGTCGCCACCGCGACCGCGTGCGCGCTCTTCGACCTGGAGTGCGTCGTCTACATGGGTGCCGAGGACGTGGTGCGGCAGTCCCTGAACGTCTACCGCATGGAGCTGCTCGGCGCCGAGGTGCGGCCCGTCGAGTCCGGGACGCGCACCCTCAAGGACGCGACCAACGAGGCGCTGCGCGACTGGGTGACCAACGTCGCCGACACCCACTACATCATCGGGTCGGTGGTGGGGCCGCACCCTTTCCCCCTGATCGTGCGCGACTTCCAGGCGGTGATCGGACGCGAGGCCCGGCGCCAGATCCTCGATGTCGAGGGGCGGCTCCCCGCGACGGTGGTGGCGTGCGTGGGCGGCGGCTCCAACGCCATGGGCATGTTCCACGCATTCGCCGGCGACGACGAGGTCGCGCTGGTCGGCGTCGAGGCGGCCGGCGAGGGACTCGGCACCGGGCGGTCGTCGGCGTCGCTGAGCGAGGGGCGTCCCGGGGTGCTGCACGGGTCGCTGAGCTATCTGCTCCAGGACGCCGACGGCCAGATCGCCCCGGCGCACTCCGTGGCCGCCGGGCTGGACTATCCGGGCGTCGGCCCCGAACACTCGCACTTCAAGGAATCCGGGCGCGCGCGGTACGTGAGCGTCGGGGACGGTGCCGCTGCACGGGCGTTCCGAGCGCTCCCCGGGCTGGAGGGGATCATCCCCGCGCTGGAGACCGCCCACGCGCTGGCCTGGGTGGCCGAAGCTGGACGCAAAGGCGAGATCGCGGCGCCGGTGGCCATCTGCCTGAGCGGTCGCGGGGACAAGGACGTGGTGCACGTCTCCGGTCTGGGTGGCGCGGAGGCCGAGCCGGGGTCGGGGGAGGCGGCACCATGACGGGCACGCAGCCGCAGGGACGGATCGCCGCCCGCTTCGCAAGGCTGGCCGCCGAGGGGCGGGCGGGCTTCGTGCCGTACGTGACGGCGGGCTACCCCACGCTCGACCACACCCGCGACCTGGTGGCGGGGCTGGCGGAGGCGGGGGCCGACGTCATCGAGCTGGGCATCCCCTTCAGCGACCCCATGGCCGACGGTCCCACCATCCAGCGCTCAAGCCAGGGCGCACTCGACAACGGCACCACGGTCGACGACGTGTTCGAGGTGCTCGCCGAGCTGCGTGGCCGCAGCCAGGTGCCGGTGGTCGTGTTCACCTACCTGAACCCGATCCATGCGCGCGGGGTCGGCTCCTTCGTGCGCGACGCGGCCGACGCGGGGGCGGACGGGATCCTGCCGACCGACCTGCCGCTCGGAGCCGACCGCGAGTTGGAAGCGCGGCTCACCGAATCGCCTTTGGACCTGGTCCGCCTGATCGCGCCGACGACCTATCCCGACCGTGTCCGCGAGATCGCCGCGGCAAGCCAGGGCTTCGTCTACTACATCGCGCGCACGGGCGTCACTGGTGCCCGCGAGGAGCTGCGAGGCGAGCTCGCCCGCGAGGCTGGGGCCGTCCGCGCGGTGTCGCCCCGTCCCGTCGCGGTCGGGTTCGGCGTCTCGACCGCCGATCACGCAAGGGCGGTGGGCGCGGCCGCCGACGCCGCGGTAGTGGGCAGCGCGCTGGTCGACCGGCTGGACAGCGGGGGCGTCGCCGGAGCGCTGGACCTGGCACGCGAGCTGCGGACCGCGCTCGACGAGGTCAGTCCGTAAAGGACGCGAAGCTCACCCCAACCCCTCCAGCCGCTCCCCCAGCGACGGATCGGGCGTCACGAACAGCGTCTGCACCCGATCGGGGATCACCGCGCCGGGTGGGGCGCCGCGCGGCTTTCTGACCCACTTGCGGCGGGTCCAGTCCACGGGAACATGGCCAGAGCCACGCGCCGCGGAATGGTTGGCGGCCAGCACCGCCGCCTCTTCGAGGTCGCTTGCCGGAGGACGTTCGGGATGGGTCCAGCGCATGATCACATGGGCGCCCGACGCGTGCCGCGCGTGCAGCCAGACGTCGTTCGGACGCGAGTGGCGGAAGGTGAGGGCGTCGTTGTGCCGGGCCCCCCGGCCCACCCTTATCTCGATCCCTCCCGAGCTGGCGTAGCTCTTGTAGGGAAGCGTCGGGGGTGCCGCGCCGGGCCGTGACGCGCGCTTTCGGGGCGGTGTGGCATGCGCCGACGAGAGGAGTGCCGCCTCCTCGTCGCGGGACAGTTCGCCGGACTCGTGGCGCACACGCAGCGCGTCCACATGCGCGAGCGACTCCTCGACGGCGCGAATCCGGCCCGGAAGCTCCTCCGCCGCGCGTTCCAGGCGCGCCGCCCGCCGGAACAGGGCGTTTGCATGTTCCTGCGGGCGGACCTGCGGATCGATCGCGATCGTGCGCTCGGTGCCGTCGAAGTCGGTGAGCGACACGCGGGCCGCGCCGCGCTCGATCAGGTGGAGCGACGACAGAACAAGGCTGCCCTCGGCGCGCAGCTCGGCCGCAGCGGCCGTCCCTTCGAGCTGTCGGCGCAGGTGTCCCTGCTTTCGCCGCAGGCGCCGGTGCCGATCCGCGAGGTGCCGCGCCACCAGTCCGTGACGCGCGGCGGCATCCGGCGCGGCGTCGGCCCGCACCGCCTCCATCGCGTCCAGAAGGCTGCCCACGGGTTCGGCGCGGGTGCCGGGAAGCGGCCACGGATACGGCTGGAGCCCCGACGGCAGGTGCAGGATGTGCGGCGACACGTTCGCCATTTCGGCCATGGTCCGCCATCGCACAAACCCCTCTTCGGGAGTCGGCGCGTCGAGAAGGCATCCAACGTTGATCCCCGACAGGTACTCGACCCCCCGCAGCAGCGCCGTGCGGGCTTCGCGGCGGTCGGCTCCGTCCACCACGCCATGCCATCGCGCCACATCCACCGACTCGCGCGTCTCGCCCTCGCCCGGCGATCCCGGCGCGGTCCACGGCTGACCAATCGGCAGGGGACGCGAGCGCACGACCCGCAAGCGCTTGCGCACCCGCAGATCCGTACCCTCGGCGACGATCGCGTTCCAGCGGTTGGTCGCGAGTTCCACGATCAGCGCCGGGTGCGGCTTCCGCCCCCGCACGCGCCGGAACCTCATCACGATCACGCGCTCGTCCCGCACGGCCTCGACCGCCGCCAGAACCGCCGGAAGCGGATCGGCCTCGCCGTCCGGCTCCGTCGCCGGCCCGACGACCATCACGCCACGGCCCGGTCCCAGATCCACCTCCAGCGTCGCGTCGCGGAAGTACACGACCACCACCCGGGCCTCCCTGCGAAGCCGAATGGCCCGCGCGCGGCCCCCGCCCAGCCGCTCGCCCAGCTCGGCGGCGACGGCGCGCGCCAGACAGGGGTCCCAGATCATCGGCGGCGCTCCGTGATGTCGTCGTCTCGCATGGATTGATTACCTTTGACTCGCACGGGCTCCCGTGCCTCGGCGAACCCTCGGGTTCTTGGAACTCCCTGGTCAACGGTCTGTGATGCGCGGCACTCTCAGGGTAACGCTCTTCGTGTTGCTGGCTGCGGTGGGGGTCGTGCTGGTGGGGTCGAGCGTCTGGCAGTGGATCCCCCGGAATCTCGCTTCGACCGATGCTGCCCAGATGTCGCTGGGCGAGGAGCGCGTCACGATCGACGTTCGCAACGCGGGCGGAGTCGCGGGCATGGCCCGCACCGCGACGGACCATCTCAGGGCATCGGGCTTCGACGTGGTGAGCCTCGGCAACGCAAGGGACTTCGGGCACGACACGACGGTTGTGATCGACCGGGTCGGCGCGACGGAGAAGGCGGCGGCCGTCGCTCGCGCGCTCGGGGTGGCGCGGGTGGCGAGCGAGCCGGACCCCAACCTTTTCGTGGACGTGACCGTAAGGCTGGGTTCGGACTGGAAGGCTCCGGCCCGGGTCGAGCCCGCACCCCGCGGCCCGAGGGGGCTGATCGCGTGGGTGCGCGGCCTCACGATGGACCGATGAAGCAGCGAGCGGACGGGTAGGCGATGGCGAAGAAGCGGGGCAGGGACCGTAGCGGCAAATCGTCGCGCGCCGACGAGAAGGAGGACCGGCGCAACGAGGGCGGTCTCGTCGAGTGGATCAAGTCGCTCGGCGTCGCATTCGTGATCTTCCTGGTCATCAGGGCGTTTCTGATCCAGACGTTCGTGATCACTTCGGGGTCGATGGAGAACACGCTGCTCGTGGGCGACTTCCTGATCGTCAACAAGGCGGCGATGGGGTCCCGCCTGCCGCTCACCGGCGTTCGCATTCCCGGGTACTCCGAGCCCCACCGAGGAGACATCCTCGTCTTCGACCCTCCGCACGAGGACACACTGATCCTCGTCAAGCGGCTGGTGGGGATGCCCGGCGACACCCTCGAAATGCGGGACAAGACGCTGTACCTGAACGGGCAGGCCCAGGACGAGCCGTACGTGGTGACCACGAACCAGCCCGACTACTCGGCGGTGGACATGCTGTGGCAGCGGGGGCACCTGGTGGGAGGCCCTCGCGACGACTACCGGCCGTCTCGCGACACCTGGGGGCCGATCGTGATCCCCGGCGGACCGCTACTTCATGCTCGGGGACAACCGCGACACGAGCCTCGACGGACGCACCTGGGGGCTGCTTGAACGCTGGCGCTTCGAAGGGCGCGTCTCGGCCATCTACTTCTCGTACAACCGCGGCTCGTTCCGGCCCTTCCCCTGGGTCCGCGAAGTGCGCTGGAGCCGGATCGGGGACCGGGTGCGCTAACAGCTAGCCTCGCCGTCCCACCTCCACGAGGTCCGGGCGTCGGCGGGCTCGCAGCTGACCGCAGGCCGCATCGATGTCCCGCCCGCGCGGCTCGCGCACCGCCACCGCGACTCCGGCCTCCTCCAGACCCATGCGAAAGGCGGCGATCCGGCCCGGACGGCTCGGCTTCCAGTCCACGTACGGGATCGGGTTGAAGGGGATGAGGTTCACGAACGCCCGAACGCGCGTGGCCAGCTCCGCCAGCGGCCGGATGAGCGCCGGGTCGTCGTTGACGTCGCGGATCATGGTGTACTCGAAGGTGACCCGGCGGCCGCCCCGGCGGTTGAACCCCTCCAGGGCCGCGATGAGCTGGTCCAGCGGGTAGCGCCGTTCAAGCGGGATCAGCCGAGCGCGCAGCTCGGAGACCGGAGCGTGCAGGGAGAGCGCGAGCCGGAACTGCTCCGGTCGCTTGGCCAGCGCCTCGATGCCGGGAATCACACCGACGGTGGAGACCGTGATCCGCCGGGCTCCGAGCCCGTAGCCGCCGTTCAGGATGGACAGGGCCGGCAGGACGGCCTTGCGATTCGCGAGGGGCTCGCCCATGCCCATGAACACGAGGTTGGTGACCGGCCCCCGCCCCCGGTCGCGCGCCCAGCGCACCGAGGCGCGGTACTGTCCGACGATCTCGGCAGCCGACAGCTGGCGTCCGAAGCCGGACCAGCCGGTGGCGCAGAAACGACACTTGAGCGCGCATCCGGCCTGCGACGAGATGCACAGCGTCAGCCGATTCCCGGCGGGAATGAGGACGCTCTCGACGACCTCGCCCCCGCGCAGCGCCCACAGATGCTTCACCGTCCCGTCGGACGATTCCGAGACGGTGTCGATGTCGGGCTCGCGCAGCCGGAAGGCGTCGCCCAGGGCATCGCGCTCCGCTGCGGGCAGGTTCGACATGTCCCCGAAGGTCCCCGCGTCTCCCGAGAACAGCCATGCCCGCACCTGTTTGGACCGGTAGCGGGGCTGGCCGCGCGCGCGAAAGTGCCGGTCCAGCGCCTCGCCCAGATCCTGGGGCGTCACGCCGAGGATGTTCGGACGGTCGTCGGACACGACGGTGACGAAGCCTTTCCGGTTGGGAGGGGGTTCAGGCGGAGTCGCGGGGTGACCGCCGGAGCCTTCGCCGTCGGCTGTTGCTTGAACGCCCCTAGAAGCGGGGATTAAGTTTACCGCGAGAGTACGTCCGGCGCCGCCTCCTGCAATCCGTAGTGGAATCTCCGCGTGGCACCGTCGGCCGGGAACCCAATGGCCCACCGGAGACGGATTGTGTCAAGACCCGACAACGACGCTACCGCGATGCGCTCCACGGGAGCCGGACAGGTCACCCTCGACATGGAGGGCGACGAGGTCTGCATCGCGGGTTGGGTGCACCGCAGGAGGAATCTCGGAGGACTGGTCTTTCTGGACGTGCGCGACCGTTCCGGCCTGCTCCAGGCGTCGGTGGGGCCGGGGTGGTCGTCGCCCGGCATCGTCGAGGTCGCCCGCGGCCTGGGTTCCGAGGACGTGGTGGCGATCCGGGGGACGGTGACGCCGCGACCCGCCGAGGCCCGCAACCCGGACATGGCGACCGGCGAGGTCGAGGTGCAGGTCACGGAGCTGGAGGTGCTCAACAGGGCGCGGACGCCGGAGATCCCGGTGCATCTGCCGCCCGAGGAGGAGCTGCCCTCCGAGAAGCTGCGACTGCGGCACCGCGTCCTCGATCTGCGCCGCCGCGAGCTCCAGGAACGGCTGATTCTTCGCCACAGGCTCGTCCTGGCAGTGCGCAACTACTTCCACGACAGGGGCTTCGTCGACATCGAGACGCCGATGCTCACCAAGCCGACGCCCGAGGGCGCGCGGGACTTCCTGGTCCCCAGCCGAGTCCACCCGGGGGAGTTCTTCGCGCTGCCGCAGAGTCCCCAGATCTACAAGCAGCTCCTGATGATCGCCGGCTTCGACCGCTACATGCAGATCGCGCGCTGCTTCCGCGACGAGGACCTGAGGGCCGACAGGCAGCCCGAGTTCACGCAGATCGACGTGGAGGCCTCGTTCGTGGGGCCGGAGGACATCTACGCCTGGTGCGAGGGGCTCATGGCCAAGCTGGCGGAGGTCGCGGGGGCCGAAGCCAAGACGCCCTTCCCGCGCATCCCATACCACGACGCCATGGAGCGCTTCGGAAGCGACCGTCCCGATCTCCGCCACGACCTCGAGATCCGCGACCGCACCGCCGTCCTCGGCGTCCTCGAATCGAACATCCTGCGCGGAGCGGTCGCGAAGGGCGGTCGCATCCGCGCCCTGTCCCTCGCCGGCGGCGCCCGCCTCTCGCGGAGACAGATCGACGCGATCGAGCGCGCGGCCAAGGCGGCGGGCGCGCCCGGCCTCCTCTGGGCCAAGATCCAGGACGATCGCGCCACGGGTCCCCTCGGCCGGTTCTTCCGGGACGGCACCCGCGCCGCGCTGGGCCTCTCGCCCGGCGACCTCCTCCTCGCCGCCGCTGGGCCCGACCGCGTGACCTCTCCCGCCCTGGACGCCGCCCGCACGGCCTCGATCGCCGCGCTGGAGCTCCCCAGGACGACCGAGCACGCGTGGCTGTGGGTGACCGGCTTCCCCTTCTTCGAAGAGGGCTCGGACGGCGCACTCGGCGCCAACCACCACCCCTTCGTGCTGCCCGACCCCGCCGACATGCACCTCCTGGAGTCCGATCCTCTCGCGGTGCGCGGCCTCGCCTACGACCTGGTCTACAACGGCACCGAGCTGGGCTCGGGGAGCATGCGCGTCCACGACGCCGAGCTGCAGACGCGCCTCCTGGCGATGCTGGGGCTGCAACCCGACGAGATCGCCGCCAAGTTCGGGTTCCTCCTCAACGCGCTGGGGGCCGGCGCGCCGCCCCACGGCGGGATCGCGCTGGGAGTGGATCGCCTCGCGGTCAAGCTCTCGGGCGGGTCCAGCCTGAGGGACGTGGTCGCGTTCCCCAAGACGGCGGCGGCGCGGGCACTCTACGAAGGGGCGCCGGCGAAGGTCGCCGCAGCGGAGCTGGCCGCGCTCGGAATCACGGTTGGAGGACGGAAATGACGAGCGTAACCATGGTCGAGCATCACCTGAGCGCCGAAGGGGCCGACCAGTTCATCCTCGCCGGGGTCGGCGACGCGAACTTCCGCGAGCTGGCGTCGCTCTTCGGGGTGCGGGTGGTGCTGCGCGGCGACTACGTCAAGCTGTCCGGCGCCATGGAGTCGGTGGCGGACGCGGCCAGGGTCGTCGAGCACATGATCGAGTTGGCCCGGCTGGGCAAGGGCTTCCCGGCGTCCGACGTGGCGCGCTTCGCGACGAGCCTCGAGACGCGCGAGGGTCCCGACATCCGCAGCGGCGACGAGCGGCTGCAGATCTCGTTGCCGGGCTCGCGCCGGGTCATCGCGCCGCGCTCCGAGGGGCAGCGCGCCTACCTCCAGGCGATGGAGGACTCGGACATCGTGATCGGGATCGGTCCGGCGGGGACGGGGAAGACCTACCTGGCGGTGGCGCGCGCCGTGGACGAGCTGTTCAGGAAGCGCGTCCGGCGGATCATCCTCGCGAGGCCGGCGGTCGAGGCGGGGGAGAACCTGGGCTTTCTGCCGGGTGACCTGCACGAGAAGGTCGACCCGTACCTGCGTCCCCTCTACGACGCGCTCGAGGACATGATGCCGCCCGCCCGCGTGCGCCGCGGGATCGCGGAACGCACCATCGAGGTCGCCCCGCTGGCGTACATGCGCGGCAGAACCCTGTCCGACGCCTTCGTGATCCTCGACGAGGCGCAGAACGCCACCGCCGCCCAGATGAAGATGTTCCTCACTCGGATCGGGGTGAATTCGAGGGTCGTGATCACCGGCGACAAGACCCAGATCGACCTGCCCCGCTCGCAGATCTCCGGACTCATCCAGATCGAGGACATCCTCAAGCACGTCAAGGGGATCGAGTTCGTCTACCTCGACGAGCGCGACGTGACGCGCCACCGTCTGGTCAAGCAGATCGTCCGGGCATACGGAGCGGCGGACGAGCGCCGTGCGGGCGGCCGCGACGATGAGCGCTAGGAACCGGGGCAGCCGACTCCTTTCGGGGACCCCCAGGCGGCGCTGGCCGGACGCGACGATCCATCACGGCGCGCGCTGGACCCTGCTCGTCGCCCTCGCTGCGGGACTGGTTCTGCTCTATCCCTCGGATCCGGGCGTCTTCATAGGGCGACACCAGGCGGGCACGGTCGCCGAAAGGGACATCATCGCGGTGGCCGGTTTCGATGTCCCCAAGGAGGCGGCGGTGCTCAGGGAGGAGCGGGCGGCCGCCGCGGCCCAGGTGATTCCCACCTTCATCTTCGGCGAGGCTGCGCCCGAATCGGCCGCGGACGCCCTGCGGGCGTTCTTCGCGCAGCTCGACTCGGCGGCCGAGGTCGGCGGGACGGTGGGGATCGGCAGCGTGCTTTCCGGCGCCGGCATCGAGGCGACTCCCGAGCAGATCGGGGTTCTCGTCGAGGGGGACGGGGCAGCGCGTATCCACGAGAGCGCGGCGAGCGCGATCACCGGCCTGAGCCTGCGTGGCATCATCGCGCCGGGCGCGGCCTCCGAGGTCACCACAGACTCGATCCGGGTCGTCAGGCGCGGCGCGGCGACGGTGGTGGCGCGCAGCGCGGTGCTGTCCGGCAGGGAGTTCTTCGAGACCGCGCTCCGCGATCGCGAGGACGGCCCCGAGACCGACCTGCTGCGACTGATCCTGGCCCGCTTCATGGTCCCCAGCCTGACTCCCGACGCGGCCCGCAACGCCCGCGAACGGGGCGCGGCCCGCAATTCGGTGTCCCTCACCGCCGGACGCGTCCTGGAGGGGGAGGCGATCGTGCGGGCGAACGACCAGCTCGGTCCGGCCGAGCTGAGCAAGCTGGACGCCTATCGCAGCCACCTCAGGGCCATCGGCATCGCCGTCGACGAGTCCAACGTGCGAGGGGGGTTCGGCGGACTGATCCTCAACTCGATCATCCTCTCGATCTTCGGCGTGCTGCTCTACTTCTTCAGGCCCGACATCTACCGCCGATTTCGATACCTGGTCGCGATCGCGGCCATCGCGGCGCTCTACTTCGCGGGGGCCTTCTTCGTGGCCCGGCTGGCCTTCCCCGGGGCGGCCCTCCCCACCGTCTTCGTCACCGTCCTGCTCGCCGTGCTCTGGGACGGTCGGCTGGCGCTGGTCACCGCCCTCGTGCTGTCCGCGCTCACGGCTGCCCAGGACCCCTTCGCGGCCGTCGACACCTTCCTGGTCGCGCTCTCCGGGGGAGCGGCGGCGGCCCTCGCGGTGCGGAGCTACCGGCGGCTGTCCCAGATGTGGATCGTCATCTCGATCACCGTCGGCGCGTACGCCCTCGCGCTCGCGGGGGTGCAGCTCCGCGGCGCCGACTTCCAGTACCTGCCGACCCTTGCGCTGGCCCTTGCGGGAACCGTGGCCTGGGCCTTCATGGCGCTCGGCTTCGTGCCCGTCTTCGAGTGGCTGACCGGCATCACGACCGACCAGACCCTGGCCAGTTGGGCCGATCCGAACCGCCCGCTCATCAAGCGGCTGGCCACCGAGGCGCCGGGCACCTACGCCCACACCCTGCAAGTCGCCAACCTCGCCGAGGCGGGGGCGAACGACATCGGCGCGAACGGGCTTCTCTGCCGAGCCGGCGCCTACTATCACGACGTGGGCAAGATGGTGCGGCCCGGCTTCTTCATCGAGAACCAGAGCGGCGAGAACCCCCACGACGCCATGGATCCCGAGGAATCCGCCGCCATCGTGCGCGGCCACGTCGTCGAAGGGGTCCAGATGGCCAAGAAGGAGAAGGTGCCTCAGGCGATCGTCGACTTCATCTCGGAGCACCACGGCGACCAGACGATCAGCTTCTTCCTGCAGCGGGCGCGCGAAGAGGCTGACAGGGAGGGGCGCGACCCACCCGATCCGGCGCGGTTTCGGTACGACGGTCCCCGCCCCCAGACCCGCGAGACCGCCGTCCTCATGCTGGCGGATTCGGTGGAATCGGCGGCGAGGGCACTCAAGGATCCGACGCCGAAGCGCATCTCCCGGCTGATCCAGCAGATCTTCGCCACCAAGCTGGAGCGGGACCAGCTCGCAGACGCGACGATCACCCTGCGCGACCTGACCGCGCTCAAGAAGCGGTTCGCCAGAATCCTCCGCGGAATCCACCACCGCCGCATCGACTATCCGGGCACCCGGCACCTGACGGAGCAGGGCGCCGCGACCGAGGCGAGCCCGCGGACCGACGGGCCCCGCCGTGGGGAGGGCGTCCTTTGATCACGATCCACATCAACGCCTCCGGGGCCGATGGCGTGCCGCGCCGTCTCGTCGACCGGGCGCTGCGCGAGACCTTCCGCCGCGAGGGGATCGTCCGGGCCGAGCTTTCGGTCACCTTCGTGGGCGACGCCGAGATCGAGAGGCTGCACGACCGCTATCTGGGCCGCCGCGGCGCCACCGACGTGCTCTCGTTCGCCCTGCACGAAGCGGGGGACGACCCGCTGGGCGACGTCTATGTCGGCCACGAGCAGGCGCTCCGGCAGGCGGCCGACGCGGGGGCCACGCCTGCGGAGGAGCTGACGCGGCTGGCCGTCCACGGTGCCCTGCACGTGCTCGGACACGATCACCCCGAGGGATCGGAGCGGCAGGACTGCGAGATGTTCCGGCGCCAGGAGGAGGTGCTGAGCGCGGTGGTGTCGCCGTGAGCACCGAGAAGGTCTCGATGGGCGTCGACGCGACCGTGCTGGAGGAGCTGCGGGCCGCCCTCGCCCGGCGCGGGGAGACCGTCGAGCTACCGGCGGGGATCGCCGAAATGCACCCGTCGGACATCGCCGACCTGGTGGCGTCGATCGCCTCCGAGACGCAGCAGCTCGGCATCCTCGAGGCCCTGCCCGACGAGGTCGCCTCGGAGACCCTCGCCGAGATGGAGGAGTACGAGGACCGCGCCGAGCTCCTGTCGGCCCTGGACTCCAAGCGGGGCGCCGCCCTCTTGCAGGAGCTGGCGGACGACGACGCGGTCGACCTGCTCGGAGAGATGGAGCCCGGCGACCGCGACCGCATGCTTGCCGCGCTGCCCAGCGGCGAGGCGGTCGAGATTCGCGACCTCCTCCGCTACGACGAGGAAACCGCCGGCGGACTGATGACCACCGCGCTGGTGTCTGTCTCCGCCGAGGCGAGCGCCGCCGACGCCATCGCCGAGATCCGCAGGCAGGGCCGCGAGGTCGAGGACTTCTACACGGTCTTCGCGGTGGACGACCGGAACCTCCTGCGCGGCACGGTTCTTCTGGCCGATCTCATTCTCGCCGACCCGGAGGCCCCGGTCGAGTCGCTGGTGGAGCCCATCTCGGCGGTGGCCAGTCCCGACACCGACCAGGAGGAGGTGGGCCGCGTCATGGGACGCTACAACCTCGTCAGCCTCCCCGTCGTGGGCGAAGACGGCGCGCTTCTGGGCCAGATCACCTTCGACGACGTGATCGACGTGATCGAGGCCGAGACGACCGAGGACATCCTGAAGCTGGCCGGCGTGTCGGACGAGGAGGAGCTCAAGGCCGGCTGGCTCGACTCGGTCCGGTCGAGGCTCCCGTGGCTCACCCTGAACCTGGCGACCGCCGGCGTGGCCGCGTCGGTGATCCTCACCTTCGAGGAGGTGGTCGCCCGCTGGACCTTCGTCGCCTTCCTGATGCCGGTGATCGCGGCGCTGGGCGGAAACACCGGCACCCAGGCGCTCGCCGTGACCATTCGCCGCATCGCCGTGGGGGACGGGTTCCGCTCGCACCACTTCGCGGCGGTCAGGAAGGAGGTGCTGGTGGGCCTTCTGAACGGCTTCGTCCTCGGCGCCATCTTCGCCGTCTTCGCCTACTTCTGGGAAGGGGGCGACCCGCGCATCGGGGTGGTCGTGCTCCTGGCCATGTGGTCCAACATCATCGTGGCGGGCTTCGCGGGGGCGCTCATCCCGACCGTGCTCGACCGCCTCGGCGTCGATCCGGCCGTCGCGTCGTCGGTGTTCGTCCACACCCTGACGGACCTGGTGGGGTTCGTCATGGTCCTCAGCCTCGCCAGCGCCCTCCTCCAGCCGTGACCCGGGTCCGATGAACGCCCGCCGTGCCACGCGCCAGGAGAGGAACCGCCGCCTCGCGGCCGACTTCCGCAGCGGGAGACGTCCGGCCCTCGCGAGGGCGATCTCGATGGTCGAGGCATCGCGGCCGGGTGTGGCCGATCTGCTGCACGAGCTGCTTCTGATCGAGCCGCGGGCCCGCCGGATCGGGATCACGGGTCCGCCCGGCGCGGGAAAGTCGAGCCTGGCCACCCTTCTCACCAAGCTTCTGCGTGACAGGGGGGAGGAAGTGGCGATCGTGGCCGTCGATCCCACCTCTCCGTTCTCGGGCGGCGCGCTTCTGGGCGACCGCATCCGGATGAATGATCTGGCCGTCGATCCCGGCGTCTTCATCCGCTCCATGGCCACCCGGGGCTCGCTGGGAGGTCTCGCGGCCACCACCCGCGAGGTGATCGACCTGCTCGACGCCTTCGGCTTCCCCAACATCATCGTCGAGACGGTCGGCGTGGGACAGACCCAGCTCGAGATCCAGGCGGCGACCGACTCCACCATCGTCGTGCTGGTCCCCGAGTCGGGCGACGGCATCCAGGCGATGAAGGCCGGCCTCATGGAGATCGCGGACGTCTTCGCGGTCAACAAGGCGGATCGGGTCGGCGCGGATCGCCTCGTCCGCGAGATTCGGCAGGCGCTGCTGCTCCGGGCCGGCCGGGCGTCGCACGACGTGCCCGCGCACCACGGCGTGGACCTGTCGCGCGCAGCCCGCCCAATCTCGGCGACGCCCGGCACGCCCGAGCCCACCGGCGACCCAGCCTCGCCTTCGCCGGCATCTTCCGCCTCCACCCCGCCCTCCGCCGCTCCCCGCTGGGAGATCCCCGTGCTCAAGACCTCCGCCGGGCGCGGCGAGGGCATCGACGAACTGCTCGACGCGGTCCTCGCCCACGGTCGCCACCTGCGCGATTCGGGCACCCTCGACACGCGCCGCGAACGCCGCGCCCTGGGCCGCATTCGCGACGTCGTCGAACGCAGGCTGCGCCGCCGCGCGGACCGCTTCTTCGCCTCGGACCCCGATCTGGCGGAGTGGGTATCGGCCGTGAGGGCTGGGCGGGCCACCGCATACAGTGTGGCGGATCGCATCGTTCCCGCCATATTGAAGACAGGGGCGAAAACCGCGAGCAACGCGCCGGAGGGCCGTGCGGGCCAAGGGGGCTAGTCACATGTCGACCACCGAACCGCAGTTGCGAGATCGCGTCGCCTTGACGAACGAGATCGAGCGGCGCCAGCGGGAGCTCGAACGCCTGCACGCGGAGCTGGCGGCCTGGGAGGCAACCTCCGAGGGCACGCCGAAGCGTCTCCCGTCGTTCACCTCCGTCTCGGGCAACGAGATCGACGCCCTCTACACGCCCGCGCACCTGTCCGGCGGCTACGTGGACAAGCTCGGGGTGCCCGGCGGATTCCCGTACACGCGGGGACCGTACGCGACCATGTACCGGACGCGGCTCTGGACCATGCGCCAGTTCGCGGGCTTCGCCACCGCCGAGGAGACCAACGAGCGCTACAAGTACCTGCTCGCGAACGGCCAGACCGGACTGTCGGTCGCCTTCGACTTCCCCACCCTGATGGGCTACGACGGCGACCATCCCCGCTCGCTGGGCGAGGTCGGCGTGTGCGGCGTGGCCATCTCTTCGCTCGCCGACATGGAGACTCTCTTCCACGAGATTCCGCTGGACCAGGTGTCGGTCTCGATGACGATCAACGGGCCGGCGATCATCCTCTTCTGCTTCTACGTCGCGGCCGCCGAGCGCCAGGGGATCTCGCCGGACCGGCTGCGCGGCACGGTTCAGAACGACATCCTCAAGGAGTATCAGGCGCAGCACGCCTGGGTGTTCCCCCCGGAGCCGGCGCTCCGTCTAATTCTCGACATGTTCGAGTGGTGCTCCGAGCACGCGCCGCGCTACAACCCCATCTCGATCTCGGGCTACCACATCCGCGAGGCGGGTGCCACGGCGGGCCAGGAGCTGGGATTCACGCTCGCCAACGGCTTCGAGTACGTGCGCCGCGGAATCGAGCGCGGTCTCGACGTGGACGCCTTCGCGCCGCGCCTGTCGTTCTTCTTCGACGTGCACAACGACTTCTTCGAGGAGGTCGCCAAGTTCCGCGCCGCGCGGCGCATATGGGCACGCCGCATGCGCGACGAGTTCGGTGCCCGCAACCAGCAGTCCTGGCGCCTGCGCACCCACGCCCAGACGGCGGGGGTCACCCTCACCGCGCAGCAGCCCGAGAACAACATCGTGCGGGTCGCGTACCAGGCGCTCGCGGCTGTGCTGGGCGGCACCCAGTCGCTGCACACCAACTCGATGGACGAGACCCTCGCGCTGCCGACGGAGAAGGCAGTGCGGATCGCGCTCCGCACGCAGCAGATCCTCGCCTACGAGACCGGCGTCCCCAACACCATCGACCCGCTCGCGGGCTCGTACTACGTCGAGGCGCTCACCGACCGGCTCGAGACCGAGGCCGAGGAGCTGTTCGAGCGCATCGAGAAGCAGGGCGGGGTGGTGCCCGGCATCGAGAACGGATGGTTCCAGCGCGAGATCGCCAACTCGGCGGCCCTCCAGCAGGCCGAGATCGAGGCCGGACTGAGGACGGTCGTGGGCGTGAACGAGTTCACGGGCGGCTCGGAAGAGATCGAGATCGACACGCTGCAGATCGATCCCGAAGTCGAGCGGCGCCAGCGCGCCAAGATGGCCGCACTGCGCGAGGAGCGGGACGACGAGCGCGTCGCCGCAACGCTGGGCCGCCTGCGGGCCGCAGCGGCGGACGGCGCCAACACCGTCCCGCACATCCTCGAATGCGCCCGCGCCTACTGCACCCTATACGAAATCCGCGCCGCCATGGAAGACGTGTTCGGCGCATACCGCGAACCGGTGTTCTTCTGATCAAGGTCATGGAGATCGACGGCTACAAGGCGGTCATTCAATTCGATCCGGATATCGAAATGTTCCGGGGTGAATTCGTTGGCATCAACGGCGGAGCAGACTTCTACGCCCGCGACGTTGCCGGCCTCAGGAAGGAAGGGGCGGCTTCGCTCAAGGTGTTCCTCGAGATGTGCGAAGAGGACGGCGTGGAGCCGCGAGGAAAGAGTGCAGGTTGAGCCCGGCCCGCTGTCCAATCAAGAGCCGCCGCCCCATGTTGGGAGCGGTCCTCGCATTCGCCCGCATCGTAGGAGGTCTTCCATGCAGGCCATCGTTCCCGGTACACGCCGCTCTCCGGCACCTGCGGTGCTCTTAGCCGCGCTCGCACTCGTCGCCGTCGCAGTGCCTGGTGCCCCCACCCACGCCCAGACCCCCCGCCCGCTCTCCCTCGACACCTGGCTCGACTGGGAGCGCGTCTCCGATCCGCGCATCTCGCCCGATGGGTCGCAGGTCGTGTACACGCGCGGCTGGGTGGACAAGATCAACGACCGCTGGGAATCGTCCATCCACATCGTCGGGGCCGACGGGTCGCGCCCGCGGCACCTGATCGACGGCTCGTCGCCGCGCTGGTCGCCCAACGGCGACCGGATCGCGTTCCTCGCGCCGGACGACGAGGGCAACACGCAGATCCACGTGCGCTGGATGGACGCCGAGGGCGCGGTGTCGCAGGTCACCCGCCTCACCGAATCGCCATCCGTGCCGCAGTGGTCGCCCGACGGCGCCCGGCTCGCCTTCACGATGAGCGTGCCCGCCGAGAACCCGAGCTCGCGGCACTGGCAGGTGTCGCTGCCGAGGCCGGAGGGCGCCGACTGGACCCCCGGCCCGCGCATCATCGAGAGCCTCGTGTATCGGCAGGATCGCGTGGGATTCCTCGACGAGAGCTTCCGCCACATCTTCGTCGTTCCGGCCGAGGGCGGCACGCCCCGCCAGCTGACCGCCGGAGACCACAACCACGGCGATCCGGTCTGGGAGCCGCACGGCGAGTCCCTGCTCTTCAGCGGGCTCCTCAGCGACGACGCGCTCTATCGTTGGCAGGAGAGCGAAGTCTACAGGCTCGGCCTGGACTCGGGCGAGCCGCGGCAGGTGACCACCCGGAAAGGTCCTGACGGAGCGCCGACGCCCTCGCCCGACGGAAGCATGATCGCCTACGTCGGTCACGACACGACCACCTTCGACTACATCGAGTCCTCGCTCTACGTCATGAACGCCGACGGGTCGGACGCGCGGGCGCTCACCGCCGCCCTCGACCGCACCCCGCGCGGCCTGCAGTGGGCGCCGGACGGCGGCGGCGTCTACTTCAACGTCCAGGCCGACGGCTACGCGAACATCATGTACGCGTCGCTGGACGGCGAAGTGCGCGCCGCGAGCGAGGGGCCGCAGATGTTCGCGCTCGCAGACGTGAGCGCAAGCGGCATGGCGGTGGGGACCTGGGGCGACGCGCACGAGCCGGGCGACATCTACGCCTTTCCCGTGGACGACCCGCAGCGCCGCACGCGTCTCACCGACGTCAACGCGGACGTGCTGGCCGGGGTGACGCTGGGCGAGGTCGAACAGATCTGGGCCGAGTCGTCGCACGACGGACTGGCGATCCACGGCTGGGTCATCAAGCCGCCCCGCTTCGACCCGTCGCGCCGCTACCCCATGATGCTCGTCATCCACGGCGGCCCCCACGGCATGTACAACGGCGGCTTCAACTTCGCCTGGCAGGAGCACGCGGCCAACGGGTACGTCGTGCTGTACACGAACCCGCGGGGAAGCTCCGGGTACGGCACCGAGTTCGGCAACGCGATCCAGTACGACTACCCGAACCACGACTTCGACGACCTCATGTCGAGCGTCGACGAGCTGCTCTCGCGCGGCTACGTGGACGAGGACAACATGTTCGTCTACGGCTGCTCCGGCGGCGGCGTGCTCACCGCGTGGGTCGTGGGCCACACCGACCGTTTCCGCGCCGCGTCGTCCAACTGTCCGGTCACCAACTGGCTCGCCTTCCCTGGCGAGGTGGACGGCAACTTCCTGCGCTGGTACGCCGACTTCGAGCACTTCCCGTGGGAGGACCCGAGCGAGCACATCCGGCGGTCGCCGATCATGTACGTCGGCAACGTGACCACCCCCACCATGCTCATGACCGGCGAGCTCGACCTGCGCACCCCGATGTCGCAGACGGAGCAGTTCTACCAGGCGCTCAAGGCGCAGCGGAAGCCCACCGCCATGCTGCGCTTCCAGGGGGAGTGGCACGGCACGTCGCGGCTGCCGTCGAACTTCCTGCGCACCCAGCTCTACCTGCGCAAGTGGTTCGAGCGCTGGGGCACGCACGACGACGAGAGGACGGCCACGGAGGGATGACCCCGCGAGGCCGCTGGAATCCGGCGAGGCCGCCGCGACTCCCGCGCGCCGCCGCCGCGACCCCCGCGCCGCCGCCCTTGAATGTCCGCGCCCGCGCCGCTAGTCTTGCATTGCACCATGTCGTTGCACCATAACGCGACTTGCACCACGGAATTGCACCATCCCTCGAATCCACTTCGTCGTTGGAGAGACCGCCAAGGTCGCCTACCGGATCCAGGCGCGCCGCGAGGGCAAGTCGCTCGGGCAGTGGATGCGCGAGGCGGCCGACGAGAAGCTGGCCGCCGCGCGACCGCGCAAGTTCACCGTCGAGGAGCTGGAGGCGTTCAACGCCGAGTGCGACGCCCGGCGCGCGGACCGGCCGGAGCCGGACTGGCTCGACAGCAAGCGCGTGGTCTCGGAATCCAGGCTCGCGGGACTGGGGTGACGCGGCCATGATCTTCCTCGACACCAGCGTCTTCATCCATCACGTCGGACGGCGGCATCCGCTGCGCGACCGCGCTCGGGAACTCGTGACGGCGGCGCTGCGCCGCGACGAACGGCTCGCGACCTCGGCCGCGGTGATGCAGGAGCTGCTGCACTTCTATCGCCGCGGTCGGCGCGAGGCCGTCCTGCGGGACGCGCTCACGCTCGTCGACCGCGTCGTGGACGAAGTCTGGGCGGTCGAGCGGGCCGACGTCGAGCTGGCGGGGCACCTCGCCGAACGGCACCCGGAACTCGACACCCGCGATCTGATCCACCTCGCCTGCTGCATCAGGTGCGAGCCGCGTGAGCTCGTCACCTTCGACCGGGGTCTGGCCGCCGCCTGGAGCAACCGCGCCGAGGCCCGCAGCTCCGGGGCGAGACGGAGGGCGTCGTGATCGCCAGGCTGGCGCTGCTCGCTCCGGTCGCGCTGGTCGCGCAGCAGGACACCCTGCCGCGTTCGCACGGCGTGGACGCACGCCGCGACGGAGGGGCGCCCGTCCACGCTGCGGCCGTGGCCGTCTACAACGGCTTCGAGGGGCAGCTCGACGTGATCCCGCCGCGCCTGGCCGATCCCGACATCGCGATCGACGGTCGGCTGGACGACTCCGCCTGGTCCGAGGCGGCGCTGCTCACCGGCTTCTCGCAATACGACCCGTCAGAGGGCATCCCCGCCACGCAGAGGACCGAGGCGCTCCTCCTGATCTCGGACGACGCCATCTACCTCGGGGTGCGGGCCTTCGACGACAATCCGGGCGGGGTCCGGGCCACGCTGGGGGAGCGCGACACCTTCTACCGCACCGACGACTACATCCAGTTCGTCCTCGACACCTTCAACGACCAGCGCCAGGCGTACTCCATACTGGTCAATCCGCTGGGGGTGCAGCAGGACGGGCTCTGGATCGAGGGCAGGGTGGGGCGCTTCGGGCGCAGGTTCGGGCCGCCGATCGACTGGAACCCCGACTTCGTGTGGGACTCCGAGGGCCGGGTCGAGGACTGGGGGTACGCGGTCGAGGTCAGGATCCCGTTCAAGAGCATCCGCTTCCCCGAGGCGGCGGTTCAGGACTGGGGCCTGCAGATCGTGCGCAAGATACAGCGCTCGGGATTCGAGGCGTCGTGGGCGCCGGTCACCCAGGACGTGGCGAACCGGCTGACGCTCTCGGGCTCGCTCAGCGGGCTGCGCGACCTCGACCGCGGCCTCTTCCTGGAGCTGAACCCGGTGCTCACCGGGACGCGCCAGGGGACCTTCGACGCCCGGGCCGACGCGTTCACGCGGGAGCCGGTGAGCGGCGAATTCGGCTTCAACGCCAAGTACGGCCTCACCTCCAACCTCACGCTCGACGCGACGTACAACCCCGACTTCAGCCAGGTCGAGGCCGACGCGGGGCAGATCGCGGTCAACGAGCGGTTCGCGCTCTTCTTCGAGGAGAAGCGGCCGTTCTTCCTGGAGGGGACCGAGATCTTCACGATGCCGAAGAACCTGGTCTACACGCGCAGCATCGTGAATCCGGTGGCGGGCGCGAAGCTGTCGGGGAAGGCGGGGAGCTTCCAGCTGGGGTATCTCGGCGCGGTCGACGAACTTGGCGGTTCGGACGGGCCCGCGGAGAGGCCGGTGGTGAACCTGCTGCGGGCGCGGCGGGATCTCGGCGGCGCGTCCACGCTGGGAATGGTGTACACCGACCGCACCACGAGCGCGGACAAGTACAACCGGGTGTTCGGCCTCGACGGCCGCTTCGTGATGGCGCGGCGCTACACGCTGACGGTGATCGGGGCGGGAAGTCGCACGGCCGCAGACGGCGCCGATCCCGAGGGCGGAAGCTACCTGGCGCTGCAACTGGAGCGCGCGAGCCCCACGTTCACATTCAACCTCGAACTGGAGGACGTCGACCACGCCTTCGACGCCGGCAGCGGACTGATCACACGCGTCGGAGACGCCCGCGTGCAGTCGCGGGTCGAGTACAACTTCCGGGGCGAGCCGGGCGCGCTGGTGGAGCAGTTCCGGCCCGGGTTCGACGCCACGGCCTACTGGGACCACGACGCCTTCTGGGGACGCGAGCTCTTCGAGGAGGCCGAGGTGCGCTACGGCGTCACCACCTCGTTCCGCAACAACGTCACCGTGCTGCTGGCCGCCACGGCGAGGCGCTACGACTTCCGGGCCGCGGACTACGACGGCCTGTTCGTGGACGACGGCTTCGGCGGCGCGGGGTCGCGCTTCGTGGCGGACCAGGATCCGTTCGGACTGCTGCACGGGCTCGGCGGGTTCTTCTGGGTGAACAGCTGGGACCGTCTGCGCGGACGCGTGCGCTGGGGGTGGGGCCAGGACGCCGTCTTCGATCTGCGCTACGGCGTGCCGATCGAGGTGGGGCGGGGGTGGGATGTCGACATGGCGATGTACGCCTATCCCACGCGCCACCTGTCGGCCGAACTCGGACTGCGCTACCAGAACCTGGTGCGGGAGCGCGACGGCGCGCTCGCGTTCGAGGCGATCATCCCGCGCGTCAAGACCCAGTACCAGTTCACCCGCGCGCTATTCCTGCGGGCGATCGTCGAGTACGGGGCGCAGATGCGCCGCGACCTCGTGGACCCGTTCACCGGGCGGCCGCTGCTCGGATGCAGTTCGGGGGACTGCTCGGCGCGCTCCGGATCGGACGCCAACGACTTCGGCATCGAGACCCTGCTCAGCTACGAGCCCACGCCCGGCACCGTGTTCTTCGTGGGCTATTCGCGCCAGATGGAGGACACCGGGCGACTGCGCTTCCGCGACGTGCGGCCCACGGCGGACGGGCTCTTCGCGAAGGTGAGCTATCGGTTCAGGCGCTGATTGCGTCCCCCGGCGGGCGTCGCCAGCTTCCCACCATGCGAGACTTCAACACCGCCGGTCCCGTGCGGGCTGACCTGCACTACCTCATTCCGCCGCTGGAACGCCTGAATCTCGGAGAGGTGCTGGGGCTGATCCGCAGCCAGCGTTACTTCGTGATGCACGCCCCCAGGCAGACGGGGAAGACATCGGCGCTTCTCGCCTTGCGCGACCTGCTGAACGGCGGGAGCGTGGGGGACTACAGGTGCGCGTACATCAACGTCGAGTCCGCGCAGACGGCGCGCGAGGACGTGGGACGGGCGATGGGGGCGATCGCCTCGGAGATCGCCATAGAGGCGAGACACACGCTGAAGGACACGGCCACGGCCGATGCAGCGGATCGGTCCGACACGACCCGGCGTCCGGACGCCGCACTGAGGACTTTGCTGGCCACCTGGACCAGGGCCGCCGAAGCCCCACTGGTCCTTCTGATCGACGAGATCGACGCGCTGGTCGGCGACTCCCTGGTGTCGGTGCTGCGACAGCTCCGGACGGGCTATGCGCAGCGCCCAGCGGGTTTTCCGCAGAGCGTGATCCTGTGCGGGGTGCGCGACGTGCGCGACTACCGCATCCACGCGAGCTCCGAAAAGGAGGTGATCACGGGGGGGAGCGCGTTCAACATCAAGGCCAGCTCGCTCCGCCTGGGCGACTTCGCGCGGGCCGAGGTCGAGGCCCTGCTGGGGCAGCACACGGCCGAGACGGGGCAGGCGTTCGCCCCGGAGGCGCTGGACGCCGTGTGGGGACAGACGCGGGGGCAGCCGTGGCTGGTCAACGCACTCGCGCAGGAGATGTGCTTCCGGAAAGGCGCGCTCCGACCTCGCGACCGGCCGATCGCCCAGCGCGACGTCTTCGAGGCGCGCGAGGCGCTGATCCTGCGCCGGGAGACCCACCTGGACCAGTTGGCCGACAAGCTGCGGGAGCCGCGGGTGCGCCGGGTGATCGAACCGCTGCTGAGCGGCGGCGACGGGCGGCATTCCGGTCGCGACTTCGAGTACGTGCGAGATCTGGGGCTGGTGGCGGCGGACCCGCCGCTGCGCATCGCGAACCCCATCTACGGCGAGGTCCTGCCGAGGGAGCTCACCTGGGTGCTCCAGCACGAGATGGCGCGGCAAGGAGCGTCGTGGTACGTCGATGCCGACGGAAGACTCGACGCGGTCGCCCTGCTCGAGGCCTTCCAGGACTTCTGGCGGCGCAACTCCGAGCACTGGGTGGAGCGGGCGCAGTACAAGGAGGCCGGGCCGCATCTGGTGCTGCAGGCGTTCCTGCACCGCGTCGTGAACGGGCGGGGCCGGATCGAGCGGGAGTACGCGCTGGGGAGCCGCCGGGTGGATCTGCTGCTCCTCTGGCCCGACGCGCACGGACGCGAAGGCCGTTTCGTCGTGGAGTGCAAGCTGGTCCGAGAGGGCCGCTCTCATTCCAGCACCATCGAGAAGGGTCTGGAGCAGACTGCGGCCTACATGGACCTCTGCGGCGCGGACGCCGGGCACCTGGTCGTCTTCGACATGCGCGCGGGGAGGACGTGGGAGGAGAAGATCACGCAGGAGGCGCGCAACTGGGAGGGGACCGACATCACGGTGTGGGGGGCGTGAACGGGACGACGGTCAGCGCCGCGTCCACTCCACGCTGCGCTCCCACAGCTCGCGGGCCAGTTCGGCGTCGCGGGCCCGGGCGCTGGGCGGCTCCTCCTTCTCCACGTTAAAGTAGCGTCCGGTCACGTCGTCGCGGGCGGGGTCCCGCACCAGGTTCATCACCGCCGCGCCGCCGACCTCCGGCCCGGCCATGAACCAGGTGAACGGGAGGGCGAGAATGCGGAACAGGAGAGGGGCCTTCTTCCAGATCTCCGTGGCCAGCGTGCCGGGGTGGACCGCGTTGGCGGTGATCCCGCGTCCGCCCCAGCGCCGGGCCGCCTCCGCCGTGAAGAGGACGTTGGCCAGCTTGGAGTCCGCGTAGGCGTGGAGGCCCCCCTTCCAGGCTTCCCCGCGAGCGATGTCGCCGAGGTCCGCACGCCGCAGGTCGCCGCTCCGATGCCCCTGCGAGCTGACGTTGACGATCCGCCCGCGTCCCGCCTCGAGCCGTTCGAGTAGGAGCCGGGTGAGGAGGAAGTGCCCCAGGTGGTTCGTGGCGAAGGTCAGCTCGAAGCCCTCGGGCGACATCACCCGGCGCGCCTGCGAGATGCCGGCGTTGTTCACTAGGATGTCGATGGCCGGGAGCCGGACGGCGATTCGGTCGGCGGCTGCGCGCACGTCCTCCTGACGGGAGAGGTCGGCGAGCTCGAGTTCGACCCGCGACCCAACGGCTTCACCCTCGAACCCCCCGGGGGGATGCGACCCCGCCGCCACCCTCCGCAACTGCTCCAGCGCCGCCCCCCCGCGTTCCCGGCTGCGGCAGATCATCGTGACGTGCGCGCCCGCGCGCAGAAGCATCTCGGCGGCCGCGCGGCCCACGCCCGAATTGGCGCCGGTCACGACCGCGACCTGTCCCTCGAGCGCGCCAGCCGTCATCGGTCCTCCGACACCGGCTTCTCCCCCTCTTCCGCGAAGTGCTCGGCGAACCAGTCGAACATGCGCTGCCAGTGGTCGACGAAGTCGGCGGCGGTGCTCGCGCGCCCGGCCCCGTGGCCGCCCGCCGTGTAGTGCACCCACAGCACCTCCTTGCCCAGCCGCCGCAGCGCGTAGTACATCTCGCGCTGGTTCGTGGCCGGCACGTTCCAGTCGCCCTCGCCAGAGAGCATGAGCAGCGGCGTCTCGATCCGGTCCGCGAACATCACCGCCGAATGCGCGATGTACTTGTGCGGCTGCTCCCACAGCGTCGCCCCGATCCGGTCCTGCCCGACCTCGGCGGCCGCGTAGTTGCGCGTCGTGATCTTCGGCGAGTCACCCAGGAACGACACGATGTTCACCTTGCCCGACACGTTGGCCGCCGCCGCGAAGCGGTCCGTCTGCGTGATCAGCAGGTTGGTCGCGTAGCCGCCGTAGCTCTGCCCGTAGACGCCCACCCGGTCGGGATCGACCAGCCCCCGCTCGATGATCTTGTTGATCGCGTTGGGCACGGCCTTCAGCCACGCCTCGC
Organism: Longimicrobiales bacterium; assembly: GCA_963662845.2. Classification (GTDB taxonomy): domain Bacteria; phylum Gemmatimonadota; class Gemmatimonadetes; order Longimicrobiales; family Gaopeijiaceae; genus Bin94. The sequence goes on from CAXXCM010000001.1 coordinate 718,926, forward strand.
CGGGGAACCCCTCCTCGAAGCGCACCGACGGGCGGAACCCGAACCACCCCTGCGCGGTGATCAGGTTCATGTTCTCGTTGAAGCCGTTGTCGAAGAACTGCTCGTAGATCTCGGCCACGAGCGGATAGCTGCGTCCGGGCTCGTAGCCGACGGGGTAGTAGAGGATGCCGTACAGGGTGTTGCCGTCCACGTCCAGGTACTCGACGAGCTCGCTCCGGGTGAGCGCCACGTCGTCGAGCTGGGCGTTGGAGGCGGTGAGCTGCCGGGGCTCGGAGAAGTCGCCGCGAACGACGTGGATCTCGTCGGGGCGGTCGCCGTTCGACATGGCGTAGACGACCGTGCCGCCGTCGTCGGAGACGTTCCAGGAGCGGTAGAGATTGTCGTCGAGGACCAGGGTCTCGACCGCGCCGGTGGACGTGTCGAGGCGCTTCAGGCCGCGCTGCCAGCGGTCCCGGGCCGAGAAGCTGAAATGGAGGTGGCGACCGTCGTCGCTCCAGCCCTGGACCTGGCGGCGCGGGCGGGCGTCCTCGTCGTCCTCCAGTTCGAGGAGGGTGCGCAGCTCGTTGCCGTCGAGGTCGAGAAGGTGCCAGGCGTCCTGCGAGGTCAGCAGCAGCGCGTCGCCCGAAGGGCTCCACCGCTCCACCGAGAAGCGGACGCGCGAGGAGTCGGCGTCGGGGTTCTCGCCCGCCCCGGTCGCCTCTGGGCGATGATCCGCCGTCACGTCGACCGCCTCGTCCTCCTCCAGCCGCCGCACGAAAACGGACCCGCCCTCGGCGTACGCGAACGCGTCCCGCGCCTCGCTCCAGGACACGTTCATCCTCTCCTCTCCGGTGTCCCGCAGCGACTCGGGCTCGCCTCCGTCCGCCAGCGCCAACCGAAACAGCTCGTACTCCGTCCCGTCCCGCCGCGTGTACGAGGTCTTCGTGCGCGTGGCCGTCGCGTAGGTGATGTACGAGCCGTCCTCCGAAAAGCCCGGCCCCGTAGGCGTCGCGTCGCTCAGGATCTCACGCACGTTGCCGTTGTCGGGGGATACGAGCGCGGTGATCTGCCTCGCGGCGATGTTCCTCACGCGGTCCCAGGCCAGGAAGTCGTTGCGGGAATCCTGCACGATGACCGGCGCCTCGGTGAGGGCGACGAACGCCGCGCGCGCCTCCTCGGCCCACCCGGCCGGGCGCAGGCCCAGCAGCACGCCGTCTCCGTCGGGTGCCCAGACGAGCGGCGACGACGACGCGATCTCGTTGTCGGTGCCGAGCGCGACCGTCTCGGTCCGGCCCGCGCTCGCGTCGAAGGTCCGCAGCCGGTACCCCCCGTCCTCGACGGCGAACCAGGCCAGCCGCGTCCCGTCGGGCGACCACGCGAAGCCGCGAAGCTGCGCGGGCTCCTCGTGCAGCCACGTGCGCTCGCCGCTCCGCGTGTCGATCACCATCAGGCGCACCGACACGGGCGAGATGTACGTCGGGTCGCCGTAGCGCTGATGGTCGACGTCGGTCCGGTCGCGGCGCGTCCTCACCGTCGCGGCGACGCGGGCGCCGTCGCGGGTCACCGCCGCGACGCCCACGAGGCCGACGTCGAGCGCGACCTCGGGCGTGAATGTGCGCTGCTGGGGTTGGGCGGGGAGTGGGGCGGCGAGGAGGGCCGCGGCCGTGGCGAACGCGGCGGCTGCGGGAAGCGCTGAGGCTGCGGAGAGCGCTGAAGGGGTTCGGCGGTTCGTCATGTCGGCGTTGCTCCTTGGTGCGGGTCTGGTGTCGGAACCATAAGCCGCGCTGATGACCGGCGACAGGCGATCATGGGAGATTTCGGGGAACCGGAGCGAGCGATTGTCAAGCGACGATGGGAACAGTACGATCCAACCGTCGGCGCGAAACAGGAGGAAGCGAGCACACCATGCCCGAGACCGAGCTGTACGGGTGACCGAATCACCTGCGGCCCGGGGTTTCGTGACGCCCCGCAGCCCTTCCCCTACCAGGGAAGCAAGCGACGGATTGCGCCCAAGATACTTCGCCATCTGCCTGCGTCGGTGCCGAGACTGGTCGAGCCGTTCGCCGGCTCCGCCGCCATGTCGATTGCGGTGGCGCTGCGGCGGGGGGCGTCCCGATACTGGATCAACGACGCCCACGAGCCGCTCGCGGACCTGTGGCGCGAGATCCTGGACCGTCCCGAAGACCTCCTGGACCGGTACGCGTTCTTGTGGAGCGATCAGCACGGTCGGGAACGGCAGTACTACGACGAGGTCCGAAGCCGCTTCAACAGCGCGCACGATCCCGCCGACTTCCTGTACCTCCTCGCCCGCTGCGTGAAGGCGGCCGTGCGCTACAACGCGAACGGAGAGTTCAACAACACGCCCGACAACCGACGCCGGGGCGCGCGCCCCTCGGAGATGAGACGGCGGCTGCTCGGCGTTTCCGGGCTCCTCAACGGCAGGACCCGCGTGACTTCCCGGGACTACCGCGAGGTTCTGCGCAGTTGCACCGACTCGGATCTCGTCTACATGGACCCTCCCTACCAAGGCGTTTGCCGCTCCCGCGACCAGCGGTACTCGCCGAGCATCGACCACGATCGCTTCTGCGAGGATCTGGCCGGCCTGAACTCGCGCGACGTAATGTTCGCGGTTTCGTACGACGGGCGAACCGGGGAGAAGCGCTACGGCAGGGATCTGCCCGCGTCGCTGGGGCTCGTGCGCCTGGAGATCCGGGCGGGCCGGTCCACCCAGGCGACCCTGCTCGGGCGACGCGACGTGACCTACGAGTCGCTGTATCTGTCACCGGCGCTCGTGGCGGCGGGAGTCAGTGGACAACTACTTCATTGGTCGCCTTCAGAAAACGCGCCCGCTTGCGATTCGCGCTCCCTCGCCAGCATCCACAGGCCCAGCGCTGCGCCCAGGAAAGTTGCCGCCCACAGCCAGTAGCCTACCAGCAACCCCACCACCCTGTCATCGCCGGCCACCCAGATCGGCCAGTACACGAGGTTGAGGACACCGGCGGCGCCCAGCACCAGCGGCGGCCCGCGACCGCCGACGAGCCGCCGGCGCGTCCATCGGGTCCGAAGCGTTGCGAGACTGGCGAGCATGAGCAGGTTGGTGAGCGCGCTCGCCTTCCCGATCCGATCGCCCCAGATCAACGCCATCGCGAAGGCCTGCCAACCGGACTCCGGATCCCCCTGCGCGGCGGCGGGGGCCTCGTCCCCACCGAAAAGTGAACCAAGCGACGGGGGCCACCGGTCGGTGTACGCCAGCAGGACGAACGACACCGCAAACAGGGCCCAGCTCGCGAACACCAGCCGCCGCCATTCCGTCGTGGTCCAGTTCATTGCGAAAAATTAGCCATGATTATCCATCGATGGCTAATTATCCATTCGTGGATAACTCTCCCTCGGCCCCTCACAGCACCACGTCGCCCCCAGGGTCTCGCCGCCGCAGCCGCTGCAGCACCTCTTCGGCCTCGCGCAGCCTGGCCTGGCGCGCCTCCTCGTCCGCGACGGCCTCGCTCCACACCGGTCGGCCATCCGCCTCCGGCACGCGCAGGACCGTCCCCTCGGCGATGCCTGCGGGCAGCCCCGCCACGGGCACATCGGCCTGGCGTCCGTCGCGATCCGCGATCAGAATCGCCACGCCGGACTCGATGCGGTCCACGACCCACACGCTCTCTGGCGGAGCCCCGGCGGTCACGCCGTCCCCCCGTCTACGCTCAATAGCGGAAGACGAGCACCGTCGCGCCCGTCCCGTCGCGGAGCGTCGCCGTGTCGCCGTTGTTGTTCCATACAGCGCGTCCTCTCCCCATGTAGTAGCGCTCGCCGTCGCTGCGTCCCGAGCCGGTGTGGACGAACACCTGTCCGCCCGCCGGCAGGACCGCGCCGGGCGGGAAGCGGAAACAGTGGTTGGCCGCATCGCATAGCTGCCACCCGCCCACGGCCACGTCGGCGGATCCCCCGTTCTCCACGACCGCGTACTCCCCGTTTGGGTTGTGGTGGTCGTTCCCCGGCGCGTCGGCATGCACCGCGAGACTCAGCGCACCGGCAGCCGCAGTCCCCGCGCTCGCCGCCCCCCTCGAGTCGCCCGCCACCGCGCCCGCGACGACCCCGTCGACCTCGTATACCCCGCTGCGATGCCCCCGAATCGCGACATGGCCGTGCAAATCGGTCCTCAGCACGGTGGCCCCGACACCCGCGTACGCCCGCAGCGCCGCCGGTCTCGGATGCCCGTAGCTGTTCCGGCCCACCGAGATCACCACCACCTCGGGCCGCGCCGCTGCGAGGAACGCCGGCGTGAACCCGTTGTCGCTCCCGTGATGGGGTGCCTTGAGCAGCGTCAGCGCGGGCACGGCCCCCCGGCCGACGAGGTCGGTCAGCTGCCGCACCTCGGAGTCGCCGCTCAGGAAGGCAACGAAGTTTCCGAAGCGCACGAGCAGGGGCACCGAGCGGTTGTTCGGATCGGCGGTGCCCCGCGGCAGGAGCGGCAGCACCTCGATCTCCGCGCTCCCCAGCGAGATCGTCCGCGGCACCGCCTCCAGGTAGGTGATCCCGGGCCGGGCGCCGAGCGCGGCCATCAGGCGCCGGTACGTCGCCGTGCCGTGCGCGTCGCCGTTGTCCATGTAGAACCGCACCGGCATCGTCTCGATCACGCGCGCCATCCCCCCGATGTGGTCCGCGTGGGGGTGGGACGCCACCAGCAGGTCGATCCGCTCCACGCCCATCTCCCGCAGCAGCGGCACCACGTCCTCCGGACCCGCGTCGACCAAGGCCGTCTGGCCCTCGGGGGCCTGCAGCAGCACGGCGTCCCCCTGACCCACATCGAGGAAGGTGACGCGCAGGACCGTGTCGGAGGGGAGGGGAAGGGCGGCGGTGGTGGGTGCGGCGGTTGTGGCAGCGCGACCGGCGGGGTCGTGGTCGCGAGCCTTGGCCTGCGGCTGCAGCTGCGGCGGCTGGGCGGCTTGGACGCTTGCATGCTCGGTTGGCACATGGCGGAAGCGTAGGAGGCGGCGCGTCTCGTGGCAACGTGGACGGTCCTCTCTCCGCGTTCTAGGGCACGATCCCGGCGGTTCCAGACGGCTGCGACGGCGCTCCCCGGTGCGTGCTGACAGACCCGCTGACCCAGCGTGTTATCTTGAGCGGCCACACGTCCGACTATCACTACAGCAAAGGGGTGGAGGCACCGATGGCCCGTCAAATCGATCTGGAAACTCTGCTTGCGGCCTGCTCCGACGAATCGTTCGACGATGGCATCCGCATCGACACCGAGCTTGAGCCAAGTGGGGGGCCGGGCAGTCCGGTGAAGCCTGCCGTCTACGAAGGGGGAGTCTACCAAACCGACCGCCGGTGGGCGTCTCCGTCGGACGAACAGCCCACCGACGTGATCGTGATCGACAACGTGCCCTCTCAGGCGAATCGGTTGGAGGAGGCCCTTCGGCGGCACCGCGCGTCATGCGGCGTGCCGGAACTTGTTCTTGACCTCTCCGAACTGACCGGCATGCCTGCCCACTTGCCACGCCGGATCTCGAGCTTGGAGTTCCCGCACCGCAACGCGGACGCATATCTCCGGGACTCGCAGCTCGATGTGACAGGATTTCGTGAAGACCGACGTTGGGAAGTCCATCTTCGGTGCCACCGCCCAGACCTGCGGGCCGCTCATGGCGTGGTTTCCGCAGGCTCTCGTCTACGGGTTCTGGCAATCGCACTTGGGCAAGAAGCGCCACAACACCAAGCACGCCCGCGCTTGGGTCTCGGAGATCGTCGGCTGGAAGCCAGCTGCAAACGGACACCCGAGTGCCTGGGCTCAAGGGGGATCCTCTGAACCTGAACACAGACGAGCCCCTGATGTCGAACCCCGACGACCGGCTGGACTGGGAGTTGGGAAAAAAGGGCGAAGATCGCGGGCAAGAAGAAGGATAAGCTGTCTGAGATCGGGCATGGCCAGGTGCCCTTCATGGGCGATAAGGCGACCGTCGCCGCAGTATCCTTCGCCCGAGTGACCCAACGCGCCACCGTGTCCTTTGCACAGCTGCGGAGAGTGAGCCTCGGCCCGGATCGGCAGGTAGCCGATGCCGCCGCGCGCGCTCTGTTGGTGGCGCTTGGTCTCCACGCCCATGTCCTGGCCTTCGGGCGGGGATTTGCCCTTCGTTCAGGAGCCGATCTTCGGCCGGCCAAGTCCACCACGACGTGGTTGGCAGCGGCCGGCGACGCTCTCTGTGGAGTCGGCGGGGCCGAAGGAACCGGCGCGCTGCTCGGCGATGCCGTCGCTCACGCGCGATCCGAGGGTGTGCCACTCGATGGCTGGGGTAGCGAACCGCTGCACCTGACGCCGAAGGACAATCTCCGCAAGGCGATTCGTGCCACTTGGCCGGAGATGGCGGGCTGATGCTCGCGATCGACGTCGAGCTCCTGCACGAGACGTTCCGTGCTGACCCAGACGGTTCTGCCAACACGGGTCGCCTGTCCCGCGGTGAATGGCCTCCAGCTCCTGCACGCCTGTTCGCGGCGTTGGTGGCTGCGGACGGGACGGGCGAGCGATGCCGGGTCACGGACGGATCGGAGCTGGAGTGGATGGAGAGGCTTCCCCCGCCGGTGATCCACGCGCACGACGCCCCTTGGCATCAGCCTCTACGGCCCCGCTATGTGGCCAAGCACGCAGGGGGCTTCGCAAAGAAGTACAAGAAAGGGAAGCCGACGAGCACATCGGCTTGTCAAGAATACGTGGGCCGGATACCTATTGAGATTCGGCCGGGTGTCCGCGTCGCTCCGCGAACGCCTCGCATAGTCTACGTCTGGGACGTGCTGGCACCCGACGAAGTGGTCGATGCGCTGCGGCGCAGGGCTGCACGCGTGGGCTACCTGGGGGCAGCCGATTCTCCGGTAAGGCTGCGAATCCAGACGGATCCCTCAGACATTCAGGAGAACCAAGACGCTTTTGTGCCCGATCCCGCAGGTTCCGTGGTGATCCGCGTCCCCCAAACGGGACACTTGGAAGTGCTGGACACGGTGTACAACGCTTGGACGAAGCGCGGGGCCAACATCGCTCTCTCGCAGTTCCCTGCGCTTCGGCACCAGATTGCCTACCGGGCACCGGGCAGCACTGTCCCCCAGGATCTGGGCGGAGTGGTCGCTTGGCTGCGCCTGGGGCACGCCGTGTCCGGGCGGCGGGTGTCCGCGCTGACGGATCTGTTCAAGAAGGCTGCACTCAAGCGGTACCAGGAGCTGCACGGCGAGCCTCCACCGGTGCTCCATGGGCACGGGTTCGAAGAACGGGGCTACGATCTGGCACGCTTCCTCGCTCTTCCCGATGTGGGGTACGCTCAATCCCGCGGACGGATCCACGGGCTCGCTCTCTGGCTCCCGGCAGGCTGCCCGACGGACGTGCAGTGGCGCGTGACGGAGGCGGCACACGCGATTCGCCGCCTGAAGGGTTGTGGCGTTGATGTGAGCGTGCGCCCCCGGATCGACGAGGTCCACCCGGTCGCCGTCCTTCCAGCCCGATGGACGCGCACAAGCCGCTGCTGGGTCACGGCGTTTCCTGCTGTTCATGAGCGTCGAGGGGAAGTCGACATCGAAGAAGTCGCACGCTGGTGCAGGCACGCGGGTCTTCCTGCGCCGCACTCATTCCGGTCGGCTCGCGGTCCGCTTGTTCGCGGTGCAGTGGATTTGGCGCCCATCGAGGTGAACCGACCAGGGCGGCCCGGGCTTCCGTATTCCCATGTCAAGATCTGGTTCGACCAACCAGTGAAAGGCCCGGTGGCCATCGGAGCCGGACGGCAGCGGGGCTTGGGGCTCTGTGTGGACGTCGCCGATCGCGAGGATGACGAATGACGGGACGCCCGGATCTGGGCTCGACGCCCACATTCCCCGACTTCTACCGGGCGATCAACAAGCGTGAACCGTTCCCCTGGCAGGAGCGTCTAGCCAACGAGGTCGCCGAGCGCCAGAAGTGGCCTCAGGAGGTGGGCGTGCCCACCGGGCTGGGAAAGACAGCCTGTCTGGACATCGCCGTGTGGTGGCTTGCTTCCCAAGCGGATCGAAACCCCGAGAAGCGCACTGCCCCTACACGGATTTGGTGGTTGGTGAACCGGCGGTTGCTTGTGGATTCCACATTCGATCACGCCGAGGGAATCCGGAAGGCCCTACTGGATCCAGGCGCGGTCGGAATCACTGGCGACGCGGCGTGCGTCATGCAGGCCGTAGCACACCGCCTCCGTGCGCTGGCCGCCGATGACAACTCCGATCCGCTCGAGGTGATTCGCCTCCGTGGCGGCGTGCAGTCCCGAGTTCCTACGGACCCCTCGCAACCCGCCATTCTGCTGTGCACCCTGCCGATGCTCGGCTCTCGGCTCCTGTTTCGCGGCTACGGATCGAGTCGTTCCATGCGGCCCATTGAGGCTGCCCTCAGCGGCACGGACAGCCTGATTCTGGTCGACGAAGCGCATCTGGCCAAGCACTTGATCCGCCTGGTGCCGAATCTCGCCGAGTGTGCGTGCGGTGCCCGCCCGGTCCTAGGCGGAGACAGGTCGACACCACAAGTGGCCGCACTGACCGCCACGGGGGATGCGGCGGCGCGGGACCGATTCGACCTCGATGACGCGGACGAGGCCAACCCCATCGTGCGACAGCGCCTTGATGCGCCAAAGTCGATTCGAATCCGGTCCGTGGGGCGCGAGTCGGGGAAGGTCAAGGCGATGGTGCAGGAGACACGGGCACTGCTGAAGAAGTCTGCTGCGCCCTCATCATGCATCGTTTTCGCCAACACGCCCGCGACTGCGCGGAAAGTGTATGACCAGCTATACTCAGCGGGTGCCAAGGCCTTCGGACGGGGTTCCGATATCGTCCTGTTGACGGGCCGAACACGTGAGCGCGAGGCCGAACGAACCGGAGCCGCGTTGTCGATCCAGTCAATGGAATGCCGGCGACCCGCAACCCCCAGGTTCCGCGCGAGCGCCACCTGATCGTCGTGGCCACCCAGACGCTGGAGGTCGGTGCCGACATCGACGCCGAGTATCTCGTGACCGAGACGTGTGGGGTGCGCGCTCTGACCCAGCGGCTGGGACGTCTGAATCGCCTTGGACGCTTTTCGAGCGCCGAAGCGGTATACGTCCACGCGCCGCCACCAAAACGCGCGGGGCGACCGCCCGAGTGGCCGGTGTACGGTCCCGAGCCTGAGCGCGTGCGGGAGCGGTTGGAGGACGCAATGAATGGCAAAGGTGCCGCCAACCTGTCCCCGCGGAGGGTCGCCGAGGTTCTCGGAGAGCCCGCCGATGACCCCGGTCGCGCTCCAGAGATTCTGCCTGGCCTCCTGTGGGAATGGGTGAAGACGACGACGCCACCCGAAGGCGAGGCACCGGTCGAGTTGTACTTCTCGGGCATTTCCGGCCGCAACTACACCGTGTCCCTGATCTGGCGCGCACACGTGCCGGAGCCGGGCAAGCGACTGTGGCCACGTGCGACCGACCGCGAGGCCATAACAGTGCCCATCTGCGAAGTGCGTGAAGCGCTCCAAGACGACGGTGAGTTGCGGAGACTGGCGTCGGACGGCGTGACAATCGAGACCACGGAGCCGAGCGACATTCGCCCGGGCGACTTCATGGTGCTGCCGACCGATCGCGGCCTGCTCGACCAGTTCGGATGGAATCCCGACTCGTCGCTTCCGGTCGTTGACGTGTCCGTTCAGACACACGGTGTGCCCCTGGATGCCGATGCACTGAAGCGACTTTGCGCCGTTGACGCAGGCGAGCTCGTCGACCGGGCGTTGGGGATTGTCGCGGACGATGAGGATGTGGATGAAACGGATCGGAACGCTGCCGTTGCGGCGGTCCTCAGAACACTGGGAGCGGCGACCGCTCCTGGCTGGGATGCGGCGGAGTGGCGCGACTTGATTGCCGACATCCGCCCGGACGTGATCACCGCAGCCAACGAAGTCGCTCGTCTTGTCCTCGATACGCCCGGTGAGGCCGGACGGCCGAGTGATGAGCTCGACGAGACTTCGCTGACCCCCAGCGCCATGGAACTGGAAGCTCACGGCTCGGCCGTCGCAACCCGCGCGCGGTTGATTGCCGAACGTGTTGGAGTCTCCGATGAGGTGATCGGAGTGTTGGAACGCGCGGGCCTGCTCCATGACGTGGGAAAGGCGGAGCGACGCTTCCAGCGCTGGCTTGATCCCAAGGGGGAGTCGGACAAGCTCCTAGCCAAGTCCGGCACACCGCGACATCGTTGGGCCGCTACCCGCCGGGCCGCAGGATGGCCGCGCGCCGGTCGCCACGAAGATCTCTCTGCCCGCCTGGTCGCCCGTTGGCTGGAAGCGCACGACCATGGCCTCGAACCACTGATGGCCAGCCTACTGGTCCACCTCGTGATCAGCCATCACGGCAGCGGTCGTCCGCTCGTTCCACCCGCCGACGATCCCACCGCAACTCCTGGCGCGCCTCCCCGCCACCCATGGGCTCGCGGTCGTCCGCTCGTTCCACCCGCCGACGATCCCACCTCCGGCCTGGTCAGGGCCAAGATTGGCGACACCATCGTCGAGGATTCCGCCAACCTCGCCCGAATCGACTGGGACCAGCCGTCCAGATTCCGGCGGCTCAACGACGAGTTCGGGCCTTGGGGGCTTGCTCTGCTCGAGGCCATTCTGCGACAGGCCGACCACACAGTCTCCGCAGGGGCACCTGCGCCAGCGACGGAGTGCGTGCAATGAAGGAAATGATCTGCCGGGGCTTGCCAGCCGACTGGGTGAACGCCTGGTTGGCTGGTGTGGGAGCGACCAAAATCGATCCGAAGCTCCGATTACGCTGGACTAGGGACAACCCGCCGCTTGCGGTGTTGTGTGCCGACGATGCGGACCCGGTTGACCTCCTAGC
>CAXXCM010000002.1:0-30194 GCA_963662845.2 Longimicrobiales bacterium
GACGACGACACCCGACCTCGCGGCCAGCATCGCGGGAAGGAACGTCCGCGTCACATTGACCGTGCCCACCAGGTTGACCTCGAGATTGCGGCGGAGCAGCTCCCCGTCCGTCTGCGCGACCGAGGCCAGGTCGAACACCCCCGCCGCGTTGACGAGCACGGTCGGCGCGTCGTCCACAAGCGCCCGCGCCCGCTCCACCTCGGCCTCGCTGGTCACATCGAACGGCACCGCAACTCCGTCCACTTCCGTCGCCAGCCGCTCCAACGGCCCCACCCGACGTCCAGCCGCGCACACCCGAAACCCGTCCGCGGCCAATCGCCTGGCCACCGCCGCTCCAATTCCGCCCGTCGCCCCCGTCACCAGCGCGACCCCGTGCCGGGCACCCGCGTGGCCTCGGTCACTCACCGCGGTACTCCACGCGGTGACGTGGCGTCTCCCACAGCACCACACTGTCGAGTGTGGCCGGCGGCGGGACGTGCGGCGCGATCCGCTCCCAGATCCGCACCGCCAGGTTCTCGGTCGACGGAAGCACGCCTTCGAGCCACGGCACGTCCAGATTGAGATTGCGGTGGTCCAGATCGTCCACCACGCGGCGGTTCGCCAGATCCTTGAGAGCCTTGAGGTCCATCACGTATCCGGTATCGGCGTCGACCGGACCGGCGACGGTCACCTCCAGCTCGTAGTTGTGGCCGTGCCAATTGCGGTTGGCGCAGTCGCCGAAGACGCGGCGGTTCTTCTCGTCGCTCCAGTCCTGATGGGCGAGGCGGTGGGCGGCGCTGAAGTGGAGGCGCCGGGTGATTCGGACCGTTGCCATTGGTGCTCCTCGCTGCGGTTGGCGTAACCCCCAAAAGTAAAGGCCGGCGTCCACAAGGGAACGCCGGCCTCCAGTGTGCCGGAGGGTGTAACCTGAAGCCCGGGCTCAAACGGTTGGTGACTCCCCCTCTGACTTCGCCGTCCCCATCGCTGGGGCATGACGTCCGCAACGGGAGGTAGTCCCGGCTCTTCCAGTGTTGGCTCAAATACGAGCCCTCCAGCACGCCACGAATATGTGGGGCGATTCCGCGCTCCGCAATAGTGCCGGAAAAATCAGCCCCTTCCAGGCACCCCCGGTTCGGTCATCTGCCGGACGTTCAGCGCGTCGTCGACCCGATCCGGCGCGATCAGCCCCATCTCCTCCACCACCTCGCGAACCGACCTGCCTTCGCTCGCCGCCCTCTTGGCCACCACCGCAGCCTTGTCGTACCCGATGTACGCGTTCAGCGCGGTTGCAATGGACGGGTTGCGCTCCAGCAGTTCGCGGGCCCGGTCGGGGCGCGCGGTGATCCCCGCCACACACCGCTCGGTGAGCACCTGCGACCCGTTCGCGAGCAAGGTGATGGATTCGAGCAGCGCGTCGGCGATGACCGGCATCATCACGTTGAGCTCGAAGTTGCCGCGCTGCCCCGCGATGGTGACGGTGGTGGCGTTCCCGGCGACTCGGGCGCACACCATCATCATGGCCTCGCAGATCACCGGATTCACCTTGCCGGGCATGATCGAGCTGCCCGGCTGCACCGCGGGAAGCTGGATCTCGGAGATGCCGGAGGTGGGTCCGCTCGCCAGCCAGCGGATGTCGTCGGCGATCTTCATCAGGCTCGCGGCGACCGTGTTCAGCGCCCCGGCCAGCGAAACGCAGGCGTCCTTGCCGCCCTGCGCCTCGAAGTGGTCGTCGGCCTCGCGGAAGTCGATGCCGTAACGCGACGCCACCTTCGCCATGGTCAGGCTGGGGAAATCCGGATGCATGTTGATGCCGGTGCCGGTGGCCGTGCCCCCCAGCGCGACCTCGGCCATTTCCTCGCTGGCGCGCTCGACGCGCTCGATTCCCTTGGCAACCTGGCTGGCGTAGCCCCCGAATTCCTGGCCGAGACGAACGGGGGTCGCGTCCATCAGGTGGGTGCGCCCCGACTTCACGATGCCATCGAAGTCGCGCGCCTTCTCGCGCAGGGCGTCGCGCAGGGTTCCGAGCGCCGGAACCAGATGTTCGCGAATCGCGGCGCGACAGGACACGTGGATCGCCGTCGGGATGATGTCGTTCGAGGACTGGCCGTAGTTGACGTGGTCGTTGGGGTGTACCGTCGCCTCGCCCGCCAAGGCCCGGTTGGCCAGGGCCGCGATCACCTCGTTGGCGTTCATGTTGGTCGAGGTGCCGGATCCAGTCTGGTAGATGTCGAGGGGGAAGTGGTCGTCCCAGTTGCCAGCGGCCACTTCGCGCGCCGCCGACGCGATCGCGTCGGTCAACTGGACAGGCACCAGCCCCAGCTCCGCGTTGGTCTCGGCGGCCGCCTCCTTGAGCCGCCCCAGCGCCTCGATGAAGCGGCGGGTGAAGCGCCGCCCGCTGATGGGGAAGTTCTCGGCCGCCCGCTGGGTCTGGGCGCCGTAGAGCGCGTTGGCGGGAACCCGCACCTCGCCCAGGGAGTCCTTCTCGATTCGATGGGATTCGGACATGATCGTATTGTTCGGGTCGTGGATGAACGGACTTCGCAGATAAGTATAGCCAGCCGCCGGATCGGCGGCGGAAACGGGAGCCCGCAGGTGGCCGCACGGAACAACCCGGTCGCCCTCGTTACGGGCGGAGGCGTCAGAGTGGGCCGGGCGATCTCGCTCGGACTTGCCGAGAGCGGATACGATCTGGTGGTGAGCCACCACAGCTCCGGCAGGGGCGCAGCCGAGGTCGCCGAGGCGTCCCGAGTCCTGGGGCGGCGCGTCCGGACCGTTCAGGCGGATCTGTCTCGCGAATCGGACGCCGTTCGACTGGGAGCCGCCGTTGGAGAGGAGTTTGGAAGACTCGACCTGCTCGTCAACTCCGCGTCCAGTTTCGTCGCCAACGATCTGCTCGCGGTCACCGTGGAAGAGTGGGAGGCGGTCATGGCGGTGAATCTGCGTGCACCGTTCCTCCTTGTCCGCGAGACCGCCGGCCTGCTGCAGGCGTCACGCGGCTCGGTGGTCAACATCGTCGATCTCTCCGCGCTGCAGCCGTGGACCGGCCACCCCCACCACTCGGTGTCGAAGGCGGCGCTCCTCCACCTCACCAGGGTCATGGCGCGAAGGCTCGCGCCTGCGGCGAGAGCGAACGCGGTCGCGCCGGGCGTTGTGCTCCCGCCCGAGCACTGGACCCGGAAACAGGTGGAGGAGGCTCGCCGAAGCGTGCCTCTGGGGATCGGGACGCCCGAGGACGTGGTGGCCGCCGTGAGGTTTCTCGCCGGTGCCGGCTACGTCACCGGCGCAGTGATCGCGGTGGACGGGGGGCAGGGGCTAAACGCACGGTAGCGGTAGCCCCGCCCACCGCCGCGACGCCTATTCGTCGTGGAGCACCTTCGCCACCACCAGGGCGCCGCCGCCGTACATGACCAGCGAAACCACCGCGTCACCGAGCACCGTGGCCATCGTGGCCAGGCCGTCCGTGGTTCCCAACATGGTCAACCCCACTGCGAGGCTGACCAGCACGCCCACGGAAGCTCCCGCCTTGAAGGCCTCGCCCGGACCCGTGGCGGCCCTCCAGCTGAGCACCAGCGCGAGCAGGGCCCCGCTTGCCAGACTGCCACCGGCAATCGCCAGGTACGAGGGCGTCTCCGACATGGCGTCGTTGGCAAAGAAGTCCGCCAGCAGCAACCCGTAGAAGAGGAAGCCGAGCACGAAGACGGCCACGCCGCCGGCCACGGTTGCCACGATGCATTTCTTGTTCACGGTGTCTCCTTGAGTGGGAACAGATGAGATTGACTCGCGCTGTCAACGTATGGGCCGGCCGCTGGAAGCGGCAACTCACGCGGTGCGCTCGTACAGCACCTTGCCCTCGCGCAGGGCGCGGGCAAGGACGTGGTTGATGGAATCGCGCCAGTACTCGACCTCGTCCGTGGAGTAGACGAGCACGTCGGTGGGAACCCCGAAGGGCCGCAGCGCCGCCATGAGGCGGAGAATCTCGCGGTGACGGCTCCGTCCGGGCCGGAAAGGCTCCGACTCCACGACGATCAGATCCACGTCGGATCGGTCGCTCTGGTCGCCCCTTCCGCGGGATCCGAAGAGGATGACCTGCTCGGGGTCGGCCTCCGCGACCAGGGCCCGCACCATGTCGGCGATCATGCCGTCGGTGACCGGCGGGCCGGGCGGCGCTGGGTTCGGTCGGGGCCGCGCGTCCATCAGCCGTCGCCGTGCGCCAGGAAGCGCTCCGCCTCCAGCGCGGCCATGCATCCGGTACCCGCCGCCGACACCGCCTGCCGGTAGTAGTCGTCCATGACATCGCCGGCCGCGAAGACTCCGGGCACGTTGGTCTCGGTGCGCCAGGGCGTGGGCAGGCGGACGTAGCCGTTGTCCTTGAGATCGATGTGGCCGCGCAGGAACGCCGTGTTGGGGTCGTGGCCAATCGCCACGAACATGCCGCCGACGGCCTCCTCCGACTCCTCCCCCGTCACCGTGTCGCGGAGTCTCAGTCCGGTGATGACCTCGTCGCCCAGCACGGCGGACACCGTCCTGTTCCACAAAATGCGAATCTTCTCGCTCGCAAATGCCCGATCCTGCATGATCTGCGAGGCCCGGAGCTCGTCTCGGCGGTGGATGAGCAGCACCTCGCCGGCGAACTTGGTCATGTACAGGGCCTCTTCCATGGCGCTGTCGCCCCCGCCCACCACTGCGACGACCTGGCCGCGAAAGTGCGGCAGCGCCCCGTCGCACACAGCGCACGCGGACACCCCGCCCCCGCTCTGGGCCAGCCGCTCCTCGCCGGGGACGCCCAGCCAGCGCGCGTTGGCCCCGGTGGCGATCACGACCGTTCGGGCGCGGACCACCTGGCCCGTCGAGGAACGCAGCCGGAACGGCCGCTGTGCGAAGTCGACCTCCTCGATGTCCTCCGTGACGACCCGCGTGTCGAAGCGCAGGGCCTGCTTCTTGAAGTCCATCATCATCTCGATGCCGCCGATGCCATCGGGGAAGCCCGGATAGTTCTCGACGTCGGTGGTGAACATGAGCTGCCCGCCCGGGATCATGGTGCGGCTTCCGGCCCCCTCGAAGACCAGGGGATCGAGGCTCGCCCGCGCCCCATAGATCGCGGCGGTCCAGCCGGCCGGGCCGGAGCCGACGATCACGAGGTTTTCGATGTGCTTGTCAGACATTGGGCTCCTCGACCGTCCCTTCGTTGTACAGCGCCGATTTCCTGTAGTGGTCCAGTCCGCGCACCAGCAGCAACTTGATCGCCACCGCCAGCGGCACCCCGATCAGGAGCCCGACGAAGCCGAAGTACAGTCCGCCGAGCGACAGCGCCAGCACGATCCAGACCGGGTGCAGACCAACCGAGTCGCCGACGATTCTGGGGCTGATCACCGCGCTCTCGAGCCCCTGCGCTACACCGTAGACGACGGCCACCTTGACGAGCGACGCGCCGATGCTGTCGCTGACCAGCGCGATGACGATCGCCGGGATGAGCGAGACGACCACGCCCATGTACGGGATCACCCCGAGCACGGCCACGGTGGCGCCCAGCAGGAAGGCGTACGGGAAGCCCACGATCAGGAGGCCCAGCCAGGTGATGCCCCCCGTGATCAGAGACGCCGAGACCTGGCCGCGGAGGTAGCGAGACAGCAGATCGTCGTAGTCGGTGGCAAACGCGCCGACCCGCGACCTGATCGTGCCGGGCAGGAGGTCGCGGACATGGGCGATGATCCGGTCGTAGTCGCGCAGGAGGTAGAACATGAGGACGGGCGTGAGGACCAGGTAACCGAGGACGGTGAGCAGGGTGCCGAAGCCGCGGCCGAGTCCGAGGGCGGCGGCCCAGGCACGCTGGGTCAGATCTTCGCGGCGCGATTCGAGGAAGTCGGCCACCGCCTGGGCGTCGAGTTCCTGCACGCGAGCGATCAGCGCGGCCTCGTCCACGAACGGGATGTCGAATCCCAGCGAAGCGGGGGTGAGTCCCCGCACCCAGGCGGCCAGCCCCTCGACGAAGCGCGGGGCTTCGAGGACGAGGGCGCGAGCCTGTCGGGCGAGCTCGGGCAAGCCGACCGCCACCGCCGCCGCGCCCAGCGCGAGGAAGGGGACGAGGATCAGGAAGATGGCGCCCGTGCGTCCGATGCGGGGATGCGCGGAGACCCGGTCCGCGATGGGGTCGAGGATGTAGGCGAGGACGAACGCCAGGAAGAAGGGTGCGAGGAGGGAGCCGGCGGTGTGCAGCACCCAGAGACAGACCAGCACGGTGGCCACGGTGACGAGGAGCGCGTAGCCGCGGACTTGGCGGAAGGGGACAAGCAGCGCGATGAAGACCCAGTAGAGGAGGAACGGGCCCAGCGACTCCCTCATGCTGAACAGGAAAAACGCCCCGGCCAGAACCAGCAGGGCTGCCTGAACAGCACGCCAGACGGCGGCGCTGCCGTTTGCGTCGCGGTCGTTCACCAGCCGGCCTCGTGGATCTTGGAGTTGGCGCGCAGGACGACGTCTCTCGTGTCCTTGTACGGAATCCGTGTGGCGGCATCGCGAATCGGCAACCACGCGCACGCCGTGATCCCTTCATCCCTCTGGGGCACGGCATTGCCCTTCCGGCTCCGCATCAGGAAGAAGGTGCAGAACTTGTGAATGGTCTCGGCCCCGTGTCGGAAGGTCCAGTCGACCGTGTCGATCTTGGGGCCGACCACCTCCGGCCTGATGCCGGTCTCCTCCTCCACCTCGCGCGCCGCAGTCTCGCGAAGACTTTCGCCGGCCTCGATGTGCCCCTTGGGCAGCGACCAGTTTCCGTACGGATCCTTGATGATGAGAGCATGCCAGGATCCGGCCAGCCATCTCACCACCACTCCTCCGGCGCTGCGCTCGATGCGCCGCGTCGTCCAGCCCTGCGTCGGTTCCTTCACTGCGGTTGCCATCTAGAAGATCGACAAGCTGAGATAGCGTCGGGGGTTCTCCTGGATGTCCGCCAGGAGCGCCCTCAATTCCTGAATCGCCTCGACCGCGCCCTCCGCCAGAGCGGGGTCTCCCAGCAGCCTGCCGACCGAACCATCGCCGGATTCGGCCGCGTCGAGGAGCGCCTCCAGACGTGCGAACGTGGTGTCGGCCCGCTGAGCGGCGGCGCGGAGATCGTCCAGGGAATTGTCGAGTTCGCCGGTCAGTGACCGCAGGTTGTTCATGCTCGCCCCCGCGTCCGCGACCAGCGCCTCGATGTCGGTGCCGGCGATGATCGAGTCCACCCGCTCGAAGGAGAGCCGCGCGGAGCGAGCTGCGGCCCCGAGTTCCCCGGCCGAAGCGTTCACGCCCACCGCAAGATCTTCGAAGCGGGCGGCCTGCTGGGCGATGATCTCGGAGAGCCCGTCGCTCACGGCTCCGATGTTGTCGATGGCGTTCTTCAGGTTCTCGGCCGTCTCCTCCGTGAAGGCGATCTCGAATCTCTCCGAGATGACCGTGAGGTTCCGGGCAATCTGGTCGGCGGTCGCCGTTAGCCGGGAGAAGTCGGGCAGGGCGGCGCCCGGCAGCACACCCTCTTCGGCGTAGTCCACGAAGTAGGGCAGATCGATCTCGTTGCGGTTCAGGATCTCCGCCTGCCAGTCCCCGAAAACCGACTCGGGAGCGAGCAGCACGGCCGCGTTCGGCGGAAGCACCAGCTCGGGACGCACACTCATGTCCACGATGACCGCCTCGCCGTTCGGTGCCACGTTCACCGCGTCCACATGCCCGACCGAAACTCCGCGGAACTTGACCGCGGCCCCGGCGACCAGCTGGCCGACGGAGGACGACGCTGTGCGGATCTGCACCATGTCACGCCCCCAGCCGCCCTGCAGCCAGATCGTTCCCACCACGCCGACGGCCAGCCCGAGCACGACAACCAGCCCCACGAGGGCCTCTCGCTTACGTTCCATGATCGTGTCCTCCTGCGTGCATTCCCTCGTTCCTCCACCCAGCTCCGTAGTAGAGATCGGGATCGCCCTCGACGAACCCCTTCAGCACGGGATCGGACGCCACCCTCACCTCGGACGGCGTGCCGGTGAATCTGGCCTTCCCGTCGTGCAGCAGTGTGATCCGATCCGCCACGCGAAACGCGCTGGTCATGTCGTGGGTGACCACGAGTCCCGTGACCCCGAGTTCGTCCCGCATACGGAGTATAAGCCGGTCGATCACGGAAGTGGTCACGGGATCCAGTCCCGTGGTGGGCTCGTCGTAGAGCAGGTACGTGGGCGAAGTGGCGATCGCGCGCGCCAGTCCGGCCCGCTTGCGCTGTCCGCCGCTCAGCTGCGCCGGATAGCGATCACCCATCCCGTCGAGCTCGACCAGGGCAAGACATCTCTTCACCTGCTCCTCGATGCGTCGCCGGTCCCACTCCGGCATGCGACGCAGCCCCATTCCCACGTTTTCGGCCACGGTCATCGAGTCGAAGAGCGCGGCGAACTGGAAGACGTAGCCGATCTCCCGCCGCAGGCGCGCCAACCCGTCCCTGTTCAGTTCCGGCACGGAGACCCCGCTCACCACCACCGACCCGGCGTCCGGACGCAACAGCCCGACCACATGTTTCAGCAGCACCGACTTGCCGCTTCCCGAGGGTCCGACGATCGCCGCGGTCTCGCCATCGGCCACGTCCAGGGTGAACCCCCTGAGGACCTCCTTGGGACCAAACGCCTTCTGGACACCGGCCAGCCGTATGCTCATGACATGCTCACGAAACGCTCGGGCGCTACAGCAGCGTGGCGGCCCAGAACGCGTCCAGGCAGAGAATCAACATGCTGGCGACGACCACCGTCTGTGTTGCGCTCCGCCCGACGCCCTCGGCGCCCCGCTCGGTGCGCAGGCCGAAGTGGCAGCCCACGCCGGTGACCACCGCCCCGAAGGAGACGGACTTGATGACGGCGAACCACACGTCCCAGGGTTCGAAGAAGAGGCGCAGCCCCTTGACGAATTCGGGCGACGACATGTCCAGCAGCTGCAGCGCGGTGAACCAGCCCGACGCGATTCCGATCGACATGGCGAGGAGAACCACGATCGGAAACATGAGGATGGCCGCGAACATGCGGGGCACGACGAGATACGCGAGGGGATCGTAGGCCAGCGTCTCCAGGGCATCGACCTGCTCGGTCACCCGCATCGTCCCCAGTTCGGCCGAGATGTTGGCCCCGACCCGTCCGGCGAGCGTCAGCGCCGTCAGCACCGGGCCGAGTTCCAGGATCATCGTCTTTCCCACCAGGGTCCCGACGAAGTAGACGGGGATCGCGCCGGTCAGGGTGTACGACGCCTGGAGCGACATGACGATGCCGGTGAAGGTGGCGATGAACAGCGCGATCGGGACCGACGCGACGCCGATCCGGGCCATCTGCGGCAGGAGGTGCGGCCACCAGACGTCGACGCTCCGGATCGAGACCGCCGCACCCGTGAGGAGCCTCCAGGCCCGTCCCCATTCTCCGAGACCCGCGACGGTCCGGTTCCCGACCAGGGCGAAGGCCGCCACCACACGATCACGCATCAGGGAAGATAGTCCATCGGCCCGTTGTCTCCCTGCACGGCGCCACGCGGCGAGAAGCCGGTGAATGTGAAGGCCACGTGCCCGGATCGCGGATCGAAGGCCGCGGCGCCCCGCCAGCAAAGCACGATCTCGCAGACCCGTTCGGGATCGGCGCGGATGGCCGCTTCGACGACCAGTTCCTGCTCGGGGGATTCGATTCTGATGCGCTGGAGACCGCCGGCGCCGACCTCCGGGATTCGCACGGGGTTGCGAAAGAGGGTCCTGGTCGACTTCCGACCGGATGCCAACCGGCGGGTCACGCGGATGCGGTCAAGCCAGTCGGGCGGGTAGCTGATCCGGTAGTGGTAGCCCCGCTGGTCGATGCCGGTTCCGTCTCTGTTGTGCCGCGACATGTCACAACCTCAGGGGCGCGGGTGAAAAGCTCACGAGCAGAAGCGCAAGGGACGCCCAGCCCAGAATCGCCCGGCCCCTCCCGAGCGGCTCATCCTCCTTCGCCACCGGAGGGTGCGCCACCCTGCCCCGTCCTAGAAAGAGAACGACGCCTCCCCAGATCCACCAACCCCACCAGACGAACCCCAACGGCAACAGCAGCAGCAGGAACGCCGTCCCGATGGCCCGCTGTCTGGGACCGACCAGCGCGTAGAGGATGTGGCCGCCGTCGAGCTGTCCCAGCGGCAGCAGGTTCAGCGCGGTCACGAAGATGCCCAGCCAGCCCGCGAAGGCGAGGGGGTGCAGGAGGACTGCGGAGCCCGACTCGAATCCGGGCACGGCGAGGGTGGCGGCCGCTTGCAGCAGTGCGCTGCTGCCGATCCAAACGGGCTCGCTGAGGAACTCGACGAGAAAGGGGTAGAGCCGGCCTTCATCGCCCGGCACGACGTGCGACAGGCGCAAGCCGACGAGCAGCACCGGCAGCGAGAGCAGGAAGCTCGCCACGGGTCCCGCGATGCCGATGTCGAAGAGAACCGACCGCCGTGGGATTCGACTGCGGATGCGGATGAAGGCTCCAAGGGTTCCCACCAGCGAGAAGTAGGGAGGAAAGGGGATGAAATACGGCAGAGAAACGGCGACGTCGTGTCGGCGCGCCGTGAAGTAATGCCCGAGTTCGTGTGCCAGCAGGATGCCGACGAAGGTGAGCCCGAAGGGTAGTCCGGCGCTCAACTCCGCCATTCCAACGCCGGTGGGCACGGGGAACCAGGCTCCTCCGATCCGCGTGAAGCGAGTGTCCAGGACATCCGCGCCGGCGAGGAATCCACCAGCGACCACCGCGCTGGCCAGGGCCGCCAGAAACAGGAACAGATGCAGCAGACTGCGAAGGGGGTTGACCTGCATGGATGTGTTTGCAATCCTTTCGGACGGGTCTGCCGTTTCTCATTCGATCATGCGTCGCCCGCAGCGGTTGGCGCTCGTTGCTTCTGGTCGCCCGTCTCCTCACCCCGTTGCGCGAAGTCGCCCGGTCACAGCGTCCTCGGTCACAGCGTCCTTCCGAGCCGCCATCTCCGGCAACCTTCGCGACTTCCGATGGACATCGCCGAACTCAAGAATAGCACCGTAGCCGAATTGCAGGGCTACGCCGAAGCCCTGGAGATCCCGAATTGCGCCGGTCTCCGCAGGCGCGATCTCATCTTCAGGATTCACCAGGGTCTCGCGCGGCGGGACGAGGCGCCCGAGGCGGAGGGCGTGCTGGACATCCTGCCGGACGGGTACGGCTTTCTGCGATCGCCAAGCTGGAACTATCTGAGCAGTCCGGACGATGTCTATGTCAGTCCGTCGCAGATAAAGTCCCACGGCCTCCGGCGGGGAGACACCATCGTCGGTCCGGTGCGTCCGCCGGCTCGGGGGGAACGATACCTCGGCCTGCAGCGCGTGCATCGGATCAACGGTCTGGCCCCCGAATCCGCCAACGGCCGTCCCGTCTTCGACAAGCTCCGCCCCTGGTACCCCGATCGGCGCCTGAAGATGGAGGTTCCCGGGGGCAGGCTGTCCGTGCGGATGATCGACCTGATCGCGCCCGTGGGGCTGGGTCAGCGCGGGCTGATCGTCTCGCCCCCGAAGGCCGGCAAGACCACCATTCTGCGCAACATCGGCAACGCGATCGCCACCAACCACCCCGAGGTCCAGCTCGTCGTGCTGCTCATTGACGAGCGCCCCGAGGAGGTCACCGAAATGGAGGAGAGCGTCCGGGGCGCGGTGGTGGCCTCCACCTTCGACGAACCCGCGACCCGTCATCGCCAGGTCGCCGAGATGGTGCTGGCCAAGGCCAAGCGCCAGGTGGAGCACGGACGCGACGTGGTCATTCTCCTCGACTCGATCACGCGCCTGGCCCGGGCGTACAACATCCTGGCACCGCTTTCCGGACGGATCCTTTCCGGTGGCGTGGACGCCAACGCGCTCTCGAAGCCGAAGCGATTCTTCGGCTCGGCGCGGAGCCTGGAGAACGGAGGGTCCCTGACGATCATCGCCACCGCGCTTGTGGAGACCGGCAGTCGCATGGACGAAGTCATCTTCGAGGAGTTCAAGGGCACCGGGAACATGGAGCTGGTGTTGGACCGCGACATTGCGGATCGGCGGATCTTCCCCGCCATCGACCTGAATCGCTCTGGAACCCGCCGCGAGGAACTCCTCCTGACCGAAAAGGAGCTCAACCGGGTCTACCTGCTGCGCAACTTCCTCGGCGACATGCCGGCACCCGAGGCGGCCGAGTTTCTGATCGACCGCATGGGGCGCCAGCCTACCAACGCCGGCTTCCTCGCGTCCATGGCCGAGGGGCATTAGGGGGCTGCGCCGGAACGACCCCCTCAGGCGTCCGCGTCGCGATAGCGCGGATTCACCACCAGATCGCCCGAATCGAAGATCTTTCGGTCCCACGGATAGATGAGCGTCGAATCGGTGGCGAGGGCGTAGTAGTTCGGCTGGTACCCCCTGGTCCGCGCGAAGCTGGTCGCCGTGCGGATCTCCGCAGGTCCGACCTCCCGCACCGCGGCCAGCGCCAGACGCATCGTGTCGCCGGAGGTGGTGATCTCGTCCACGATCAGGACTCGCTTGTCGCGGGCCTGGCGCGGCGCGGCAGAGAGAATGGAGGGACGCTGACGCACCACGCGACCTCCTTCGCGCCGGGTGATCTTCAGCGAAAAGAAGTCGCGGCGCATGATCGACGCCACGACGGCCCCGGGTATCACCCCGGCTCTGGCGATGCCGATGATGATCTCGGGATCGTACGACTGCGCCACCTTCATGGCGAGCGCACGGCACAGTTCTCCGAACATCTCCCACGACAGCTCTAGGAAGTCGTCGGAGGGCGTCACATCGCGCTGGTTGAATGAGGCGCTCAACATTGTCTCCTCGCATCGCCCGGTGCAGTTTCCGTCTTCCCTACCCGTGTTCGGCCCTATCCCCCTCCGCCCGCCTGGAACCAACGGCCATGACCAGCGACCCGCAGCAGGTTGCCGAGACCCGCTTCGCCGATGCTCTCGCCGCCACCGGAGCCAGGGATCCGCGCGACTACTACCGCGACAGGCTCCGAGAACTCAAGCGCCTGAACCCGGAGGGCTACGCGGAGGGGGTTGGATATTACCAGCAGACGCTGATTCCGTCCATTGCCGGCGGCGAAGCCGACCCGCTCGAGGCCTGGCGCGACTACGGCCTCCTCATCGCGCGGCTCACGGCTCCCGGGCGGCCTGTCGCCGTGGATCAGGGAGGTCGTTCAAGTGCCTACGAGCCACCCGGCAAGCCCGACGACATGATTCTCCACCTGCCCGACGCTACCAGGGAGCGGCCCCTCCTGGTGACCCTTCCGCCCAAGCCATCCGGCGCGCAGATGGCCGCCTACGACTGGCTGGTGGGTGGACGACGCGCGTTGCGCACCGCCCCGTGAGGCCCCGCTAGTCCTCCACCATGTAGGCGATCCCCCAGGCACCCGAGCCCAGGTGGGTGGCGATCACCGGCGTGATCGGGGACACCAGGATCTCCGCGCCGCCGAACCGCGCCTCCAGCTCGGTGCGAAGCGACGCCGCGAGTTCGGGTGCACCCGCGTGGATGATCCCGAAGCGCACCTTCCGGGCACCCGGGGGAATCTCGGCGAAGATCTTCTCCAGAAGCAGCTTCCGGACCCGTCGCGCTCCGCGCGCCTTGCCCAGCGCCTGAATCCTGCCGTCCGGCGCCAGTCCGAGCACCGGTTTGAGATCCAGCAGCCCCCCCAGCCATCCCGCGAAGTGGCTCAGTCGGCCCGACGCGATCAGGCGATCCAGGCTGCGGACCGTGAACGCGATCCCCGATTGGCCGCGGATCCGCTCGACCTCTGCAACGATCTCGTCCGCGGACATGCCCGATTCGGCCAGCTCGGCCGCCTTGACGGCGAGAAGCCCGACCAGGATCGACGCCGCGCGCGAGTCCACCAGCCGGACATCCAGCTCCGGCACCAGTCGCGCACCGTGCTCGGCGGACTGGAAGATCCCCGACAGCGACGCCGCCAGCAGAATGCCCACGACAACCTCCGAGTCGGTGGAGGCTCTCTCGAAGGCCTCGCTGAACTGGCCCGGAGGCGGTTGCGAGGTCGTGGGAAGCGGACCGCCGTCATCGAGGCGCGCGTGGAACTCCTCCGCCGTCACGTCGATCCGGTCACGCAGCGAGCGCTCCCCGTCCAGGAGCAGGAGAGGCACCATGTGCATCCCGTGGGCGCGGATCACCGCGTCGGGCAGATCCGAGCCCGAGTCGACCAGGATGCCCACGGGTCGGCGCACGGCTTCGGCCCCCGCGCCTCGCGCGACCTCGAACTGGGCGAACATGTCCTCGGCCTTGTGAGCGGTCACGGTGCCCAGCGTTCCGCAGTAGCTGATCGCCTCCTGGGGATGGTCGGTGTGCAGGTGGACCTTCAGGATGTCCTCGCTGCGGATCACCAGCAGCTCCTCCGATCCTTCGCGGAGCGCCGCGCGCACGGTCCTCTCGTCCGGCAGGTCGGGTCCCTCGACAAGGATTTCGGTGCAGTACCGGAGGGTTCCCTGCCCCAGCGGGTGGTCCATGGACCCGATGGGCGACCAATCGGCGCGCACCGGTTCGCCGTCGGTGTGCGCGTCGCCGGACAACCCCCGGGATTGGGCGCCATCACCGTGCTCGATCAGGTGGACCACGCCCTCGACCATCTGCACGAAGCCCTTGGCGCCCGCGTCCACGACCCCCGCCTCGGCCAGGACCGGAAGGAGGTCGGGCGTCCGCTCCAGCGACTCCCGGGCCGTCTTGAGCACGTCTGCCATGAGATCCGCGAAATCCGCGTTGCCGGGTCCACCGCTCGACCCGACGGCGACCGAAGCCAGGTCGCGCACGACCGTGAGAATGGTACCTTCGACGGGCTTGTCGACCGCCGCGTCCAATGCGCGCGAGCCCGCCATGAGCGCCGACCCGAACTCCTGGGCCGAAGCGCGGACCCTGCCCTCGAGTCCGCCGGCGAAACCGAGCAGGAACTGCGACAGCATCATGCCGCAGTTTCCCCGGGCGCCCAGAACCGCCGACCGCGCCACCGAGGCCGCCACCCTGTCCACCCTCCTCTCTCGCGAGGCGGCGAGGTCGCCGGCCATGGCGTCGAGCGTAAGCGCCAGGTTGGTGCCCGTGTCGCCATCGGGGACCGGGAAGACGTTGATGCGGTTGAGCTCCGCCTTGTGCTGTCGCGCATGTGCGCAGGCGGCCAGGAAGGCGCGGCGCAGGCGCGGTCCGTCCACATAGGCGATTCTGGTCCCTTCGGACATGGTGCTCACACCCCCGTGGTCGCATTCGAGCAGATGGCGCCGTTCCCGTAGCAGGTGTAGCACGCCGACTCGCCGAGCGGGACGTCGATCTCAACGGCCTCGGCCAGCGTGTCCGCCAGGCGGGCGCTGGGATAGTCGAGCAGGATCGGGCATGCGTAGACGCCGGCGGCGGTGACCAGCCTGGCCCGCGTGCAGAGGAGCTGGGTCAGGTCGTAGCCCTGCAGCATCTCGTGCGTGACGCGCTCGCAGTCCGTGTAGCCCCGGTTGCGCTCCGCCTCCTGACCGATCAGCAGCGGCGGCAGGATCTTCAGGCGCGGATCGGAGTAGCCGACCTTGGCGAGCGCATCGCGAAAGGCCTGCAGCGTGCTCGCCGTCTCCTCGCAGGGCCAGCTCTGCATGGCCGTGATGATCGGGCGGAACCCGGCAGCGACGAGGCGCCCAACCCCCTCCATGGCGCGATCGAAGGTGCCCTCGCCCCGGATCGGGTCGTTGGTCGCGGGCGAGTGCCCGTCGATGCTGACCCGCAGTTCGAGCGGATGGGCCGCCTCGTCCTGAATCGTCCGCAGCGCCTCGACCCGGCGCGGCGAGAACAGGGTCGCGTTGGTCAGCACCGTTGCGGGGCCGTGCCGCAGGGTGTCCTCGATCATGCCCTCGATTTCGGCGTTCATGAAGGGTTCGCCGCCGGTGAAGTAGTACTCCTTCACGTTCATCCCGGCCGACTCCTCCAAGGCGGAGCGCACCATGTCGCGGGTCATGAACCAGAACGCGTGGTTGTCGGGCGAACACGAGATGAAGCAGTGGCGACAGCGCAGATTGCACACCGTTCCGCTGACCTGGAACCAAAGCTGATCGAGCGCCGTGAGCGGGACTCTGGGGAATCGAGGGGCGATCATGGTGCCGGTATCTTGACCCGAGTCCGCGCCTTGCGCTAGTGCTACGTGGTGGTCGCGTGGCCCCCTCACCCTTCAAGGACGAGTCCTCCGTGGAGTTCAAGACCATCAATCCCGCCGACGGAACCCTGCTGCGCAGATACCCGTTCATGTCCGACGCAGCCGTGGACGCGGCCGTGGCGAAGGCCCGCGACGCCCAGCGAGTCTGGAAGCGGCTCTCGGTGCAGGACCGAGCCGACCATGTCGCCGCCCTCGCCGCGCTGTTCAGCGAGCGCCAGCGCCACCTGGCCGAGGTCGTGACCATGGAGATGGGCAAGCCGCTGCGCGAGGCCGCCGCAGAGGTCGAGAAGTGCGCGCTGGGCTGCGACTACTACAGCCAGCACGGCCCCGGCTTTCTCCGCGACCGCACGGTCGAGACCGAGGCCCGCCGCAGCTACGTCACCTTCCAGCCGCTTGGCCTCGTGCTTGCGATCATGCCGTGGAACTTCCCGCTCTGGCAGGTGGTGCGCGCGGCGGTCCCGGCCCTCCTGGCCGGCAACGGCATCCTCCTCAAACACGCCCCCAGCGTCCCATGCTGCGCACTGGAACTGGTGGACCTCTTCGAGGCGGCCGGTCTTCCCGAAGGCATCTTCACCAACCTCTTCATCGATGTGCCCGCCGCCGGCGCCCTGATCCGGGACGCGCGCGTGCAGGCGGTCACGCTCACCGGGAGCACCCGTGCGGGCAGCGAAGTCGCCCGGATCGCCGGATCGCAGATCAAGTCCAGCGTGCTCGAGCTCGGTGGAAGCGACCCCTACGTCGTCCTCGAAGACGCAGATCTGCCGCAGACCGTCGAGGCGTGCGTGACCGGCCGGCTCATCAACGGCGGCCAGAGCTGCATCGCCGCCAAGCGCTTCATCGTTCACGAGGCGGTCGCCGACGCCTTCACCGACGCGGTCGTCCAGCGTATGGGGGGTGTCCGCGTAGGCGATCCGATGGCCGAGGCGACCGACGTGGGACCGCTCGCGCGCGAGGATCTTCGCGACCACCTGGCGGATCAGGTTGCCCGCAGCGTCGAGGCCGGAGCCGAGTGCCTGCTCGGGGGCAGGGTGCCGGACGCGCCGGGCTGGTACTATCCGGCCACCGTGCTCACCGGCGTCCGTCCGGGGATGCCCGCGTACGACGATGAGATCTTCGGCCCGGTCGCCTGCATCATTCGCGTGGAGTCGGAGGACGAGGCAATCCGCGTGGCCAACGACACCGCCTACGGGCTCGGCGCGGCCGTGTTCACCCGGGATCTCGAACGCGGCGAGCGGATCGCGCGCACCGGAATCGAGGCCGGGGCCTGCTTCGTCAACGACTTCGTCAGGTCCGACCCGCGCCTGCCCTTCGGCGGCGTCAAGTCCAGCGGGTTCGGCCGCGAGCTGTCCGACTTCGGAATCCGCGAGTTCGTCAACGTGAAGACCGTGTTGGTGGAGGGATAGCGGGGTCCGGCGTCGCGGGTTGTGGCTCGGCCCAGGCCGGCTGGCTCTTAGAACCGGTGTGCCTGCGGGAGTGTGTGAATCCCGTTCCGGCCCCGTTGGCAAATGCCTTGGCTGCCAACCCGCCAGCCTTCTGGGCAGTCTCTTGCTTGTTGGACCATTCCAGCGGCGCGAGATTCCGTCCATGACGCGCACGACCCTGCCTCCCGGTGTCCCCCAGCCCCCGCCTGGCTACCCAGCGACGTGGATCGATCTGCTCACAGAAGCCTGCGCCCGGGGGCATCTGGAGTTCCGGGGTAGTCGGATTTGCTACCATTGTGCCGATGTGCGGGAGTTCGCGTACGACCGCCCGGAGGAGCCCGTGCGAGCCGGCGTGTACTCGTGGCTGATACTTCGGAGGGGCTACGCCCCCGATTCCATACGGGTCGAAGTGCCCGTGCCACGACGGATCCCGAACGACTACGCCGATCTGGTGGTCTACAAGGATTCGACCTGCCGCACCCCGTACCTGGTCGTCGAGACCAAGGCCACCAAGTGTTCCGACCATGCCTTTCGGCAGGCGGTGGAGCAGGGCTTCGGCTATGCCAACTCCTTGCGTGACACTGAGGTCGCCTTGATCGAGGCAGGGAGTCGATCGGCGCTCTACGCCGTCGCGGGCCATCCACAGGACGAGCGGCTACGGAACCACTTAGGCGCACGACAGGCCCTTCCGGCTTCCTACCGCGCCATTGCCCGGCTTCGTCTCGTCGCCGGAGATCGGGACAACGACATCTCGCCGCGCGCCACCTCGGCGATCGAGCACCTCGTGCGCCGGGTCCACGGTCTCATCTGGTCCGGCGGCAAGCGCGACCCGTTCTCCGCCTTCGACGAGTGGTGCAAGATCCTCTTCTCCAAGATGTACGACGAGCACCACACGCCCACTGGAACGCCGCGAAGGTTCCAGGTCGGGTTGAACGAGCCGGCGGCGGCGGTCGCCAACCGAATCCGCAGCCTCTACGCCGACGCCCGGTTGAAGGACACTTCCATCTTCAAGGACGACATAGGCTTGCCGGACGACAAGATCGTCCAGGTGGTCGCTGCCATTCAGGATGTGGCCTTCACCCAAACGGACATGGACGCCCTCGGGGCCGCCTTCGAGCGCTTCTTCGGTTCGGCGTTTCGTGGTGAGTTCGGCCAGTACTTCACTCGTCGAGAAATCTGCCGATTCGTGTGCGCGTTCCTGGAACCCACCGAAAGGGACCGGATCCTCGACCCCACCTGCGGCAGCGGAGGCTTCCTGCTGGAAGCACTGATTCAGGTGTGGCAGTACATAGACGATGCGTTCGTGGGCCAGCCGCAGGGACGAAGACGGAAGCGGGATTTCGCCTGGCAGAATCTCTTCGGCATAGAGATTCACTCCGCTCTCGGTCGGATCTGCCAGACCAATCTGATGCTGCACAAGGACGGGCACACCAACATCGAAGTGGGCCGAAGCTGTCTGGACGTCTCATTCAGCAACCCGAATCTCGACCCGGAGCGGCCTGTCTTCACGCTGATCGTCGGCAATCCTCCCTTCGGCGACAAGATCAGGAAGGACGACAGGGACCAGCTCGGCGACAATCGTCTTTCGGCTTTCGAGCTGGCCGGCGGCAACCAGGTCAGTTCAGAGATCGCGGTGATCGAGAGGGCGATCAAGTGGCTCGTACCGGGTCGTGGGCGGCTGGGCATGGTCGTTCCCGACGGTGTCCTGAACAACTCGGGCGAGCCGTCGCGCTGCCCGGCGCTCCGGCGGTTTCTTTTCTGCAACGTGCAGATCCTCGCGATTGTGTCGCTGCCTGATCACGCATTCAGAAGAAGCGGTGCCCAGAACAAGACCAGCCTGCTCTTTGTCAGGCGCTGGTCCGACGAGGAACGGACGGACTTCGCCGGGGCCATGGAACGCCACTTGGATCCAGCGTCGAGTCGAACGGACGACGTGCGCGCCTTCGACCGCGCGCTTGAGGCAACGCTGAGAGAGAAAGACTACAGGGTGTTTCTGGCCGAGGCCGAGCAGATCGGCTACTCGGCCACCGGGGTTCCGATCGCCATGAACGACCTCTATTCCGGAACGGGGTTCGACGTCGACGACGCGCTCGATACGGTTCTGGGCCAGTACCGACTCTTCAGATCCTCACCCGGCACCTATCGGTCATTCAGGCAACCCCCGTGTGTCGCGCTCATGGCGAGCGAGCTCTTCGCCCTGCACCCGTCTCACAGGATCGACGCGAAGTACTTCACGTTCAAGAACATCGAGGAGATCGGGCAGCATCGTGCGGGCAAGATCCACCGTCTCGGCGATCTGCTGGTGCGCCGGCGGGAAGCCGTGGTCCCGAGCGATCATCCCGAGCGTGAGTTCAAGACGATCACCCTTTCGCTGGAAGGGGAACTGCGGCCGCGAGAGGCTGGCAAGGGTCGGAATCCGCCTGGCTGGCACGGGTCGTACTTTGCAATCGGCACGAAGTGGTACATCGTCCGAGAGGGAGACATCCTCGCCTCTCGAATCGACCTGTGGAAGGGGTGCATCGGCGTGGTCCCCTCCGCCTTCGACGGCGCGATCGTCACGGCGGAGTTTCCGATCTATCGGGTTCGTACCGAGAGACGCGGCACCGTCGATGGCCGGTATCTGCAGATCCTGCTTCGGGGCAGTTACTTCAGACGTGCGCTGAGAGCCGTCACCACAGGTCATTCCAATCGGCGGCGAACCCAAGAGGCCGACTTCTTCGACCTTCGAGTCCCGCTACCCAGCTTGGCGGTCCAGAGGGAGATCGCCGACGAGATCCACGCGTTACAGGCGCGACGCGCCCAAGCCGACGCGGACCTCGGAGATTGGCTGGCCGCGCTCGACCGTCTGGCGGGCCGCGAGGTGTCCGCAGAAGCCCTGCGGGCGATGGTCGGGTAGATGGCCGCGCGGACCGTGAGGAGCGCCTACTCCCGCCGCAGCACCCTTCCCGGCAACGCCCCCGTCGCCGCACCCCCCTCGTAGACCACCGTCCCGGCCACCCACACCCGCTCGATCCCGGTGGATGTCAGGTGCGGCTCTGCCGTGGTGGCCCGGTCGATCACCGTGGCCGGGTCGAAGAGGACGAGATCCGCAGGCGCTTCGGCGCGCAGCACGCCCCGGTCCGGCAGGCCCATGTGTGCCGCAGCCAGCCCGGTCATCTTGTGGATCGCTTCTTCGAGGCCGAGCCGCCCCGCCTCGCGCACATACCGCCCCAGCACCCTCGGGTAGGTACCGAACCCGCGCGGGTGCGCGCCGCGCAGCCCCCCGTCGGACGAGATGTTGGCGTGCGGCCATGCCATCAGCGTCGCGATGTCGTCGAAGGTCATGCTGGTCGCGACGATGCTCTCGCTGCCGTCCAGCGCGTCGTCGCCTCTCGCCGCCTGCGACACCGCGATGAGGTCCAGGTACGTCGTCACCGGGTCGGTCCCCCGCTCGGCGGCGATCTCGGCCAGCGTCTTCCCCTCCAGCCCGGGATCGG
This sequence comes from Longimicrobiales bacterium, assembly GCA_963662845.2. Classification (GTDB taxonomy): domain Bacteria; phylum Gemmatimonadota; class Gemmatimonadetes; order Longimicrobiales; family Gaopeijiaceae; genus Bin94. The sequence continues at coordinate 21,037 of CAXXCM010000002.1, forward strand.
GGCCGTAGCGGCCGATCAGCATCCCCTCGGGCGCGACCAGCTCCTCCAGCGCGTACCGCGCGGCCTCGCGGTCGGTGAAGTCGCGATCCGGGAAGAGGACCGTCATGGTGGACTGCCAGTACTCGTAGGGGTAGACGTCGGCGGTGATGTCGAGGCCGGCGGCGCGCGCCTGGTCCAGCCGGGCCAGAATCTCGGCGGCCTGCCCCCACAGTCCCCGCGCGGCGAGCTTGAAGTGCGAGATCTGCACGGGCAGACGGGCGCGCTCGGCAATCTCGATCGTCTCCTCGATTGCGGCGTGAAGCGCCCGGTCCTCGCTGCGCATGTGCGAGATGTAGCGGCCGCCGTTCGCCGCGGCCGTAAGCGCGAGCGCGACCACCTCGTCGGTCGCGGAGTAGATCCCGGGATCGTACTCGAGCCCGGTGGACAGACCCAGGACGCCGCTGGCAAGCTCGGTCTCGAGCAGCGCCTGCATCGCCGCCACCTCCGCATCCGTGGCCTCGCGGCGGAAGTCGTCGCCCATGACCTGCCGCCGCAGCGTCCCGTGCCCCGCGTACGAGGCCACGTTGACCGCCGCCGGGGTCTCCTCCAACGCCGAGAAGAAGTCGGCGATCGGGAACCGCGAGCCACCGTCCTGCCCGACGACGATGGTCGTGATCCCCTGGCTCACCGCCGCGAGCGCCGAGGGTTCGCCAAGCAGTCCGCCGTCGTGGTGGCTGTGGGTGTCGATGAAGCCGGGTGCCAGCACCAGTCCGCCAGCGTCGTGGACCGGCTCGCCGTTTGTGGGGGAGAGGGCGTCGTACCCTTCGTCGGCGGCCACCTCCGCGATGACCCCGCCGATCACACGCAGGGAACCGATGAAAGCGGGACTCCCCGTCCCGTCCACAATCGTTGCCCCTTGGACAAGGAACGACTCGGCGGGGGGAGGCGTGGCCGTGTCGGCGCACCCGGACGCGAAGGGGAGCCACGCGGCAACGAACAGCGCCGCGCGGGTGCGGTGGCCCATCCACGCGGGGCAGAGCTCGACCTCGCCGCCCGATCCGCCGCGTGCGACCGCTGCCGAGCGGTCCTCGACGCCCTGCTCTCCCATCTTCATGTCGCCTTCGCCTTGCGGAATGTGAGCCACGTTTTGCTGCGGGACCGTGCGTTGTGTGCGCTGCGGCTACCGGTCCACCTCCGGCACGGCCCTGTCCATCTCGGCCGCCACGTCCTGCGGATCGCGCATCTTCGTCAGATCGAGCTCGTAGTCCGGCGCTTCGCACGGCGCGAGCTTGTCCTTGAACTCGCGGATCTCGCGGCCCGACATGCCCAGCTCGGACAGCTGCGCGTTCGACAGCTCCGCGCCGGTGCGCGCCGCCACGCCACCGTCCTCTGCCGCGACCATCCGTGCGAGCGCGGCGATCTCGGCCCGGGTGAGCCGGTCGCCCATGACCTGGTAGTCGATCCACGCCTCGTAGCTCAGGGGGGCCACCCGCTTGACCATCCCCGCCATGACCCGGCCGTACTCCTGGATCTCCCACTGGGCGTGGTCGTCGACGCGCAGCGTGAGGAAGTGCAGCAGATTGTGCAGGTCGATCTTCCAGTACCACTGCGTGTAGGTCGAGAGCGGCAGGTCGATGCGGGCCAGCTCGCGGGCCACGTTCTCGCCCACCAGCCAGCCGTAGTCGCGGGCCGTCCGGGCGCGCACGTCCTCCCAGCGGCGGATCGCCTCCCGGTAGAACTCGGGCCCGACGGAGCCCGGCGCGCGCCCCTGGTTGCTCGTCGCGCTCTGGAGCGAGAACTGCTCCTGTTCGGGGCTGTAGAAGAGGAGCGGCATGAGGCTGTACCTGCCGCTGTATTCGTTTACGGACGCCGTCCGGTGCCGCACCCACTGTCGCGCTACGAACATCGGCATCGCGCAGTGGAACTTGAACTCGACCATCTCCGACGGGGTCGTGTGCAGATGCCGGCGCAGGTAGCGGATCAGCCCCCGCGTGGCCGACACCTTGCGCGTGCCGTAGCCGTAGCTGACGCGGGCTGCGCGCTCCACCGAATCGTCGGTGCCCATGTAGTCCACGAGCGCAACGAAGCCATGGTCGAGGACGGGAAAGTAGCCGCCCAGGATCTCCTCGGCGGCCGGGACGGTGGGGCGTCGGGTGCGGTGTGAGGTGGGGGCCATGGTGGGAAGCTACCGGATGGCCTGGGATCGGGCGAGGGTGGGTCCACCGCCATGATTTGTGCCGAGAGCCGTGCACGCATAGATGTACAGGCCGGTAATCCACGCCGTGTCGCGTCCCCGAAGGAGAATCCCATGACTGGCAAGCCGCGCCCGACCCGCCCGTTCACCTTGGCGGCGGTCGCGATCCTTGCGCTCGCAACCTGCGGCCCGGCTCCCCAGGCCGTCCCCCGCGGCATGGTCACCGGCACCACGGGGGCGCAGGCCATCGAGGGAGGCGTCGAGATCCTGAAGGCGGGGGGAAGCGCCGCCGATGCCGCCATGTCCACGGCGCTCACCCAGATCTGCATGGCGGCCGGCTCCTGGGTCAGCTACGCGGGTCTCATGACGATGGTCTACTACGACGCCGAGACCGGCGAGGTCAACAACATGAACGCGGCCTACAACACCGTGGCCGCCGAGACCGACCCGCTGACGATACCGGGCATCGACGTCACTGCGGGATTGGGGGGCTTCGAGGCCGAACCCAACGGTCGCACGGTCCTCGTTCCGGGCTTCATGAAGGGAGTGGAGGCCGCGAGCGAGCGCTTCGGGAAGCTCCCCTTCCGGGACCTGTTCGCGTCGGCCATCGCTTGCGCCGAGGACGGTTTCGAGTATCAGGAGGGCCACGCGGGACAGTACGCCTTCAGAGAAGAAGTGTTGAGCCGTCTGCCCGAGACGAAGGCTGTCTTCACAAGGTCGGACGGATCGCCCTATCAGGCAGGGGACACGCTCACCCAGCCGGCGCTGGCCGAAACGCTGCGCATGGTGGCCGATCAGGGCGCGGACTACATGTACACGGGTCCATGGGCCGAGAAGCTCGTCGAGATGGTCGGCGACATCGGCGGTCGGATGACCTTGGAGGACCTCGCCAACTACGAGGTCGTCTGGAGCCGGCCCGCCCGCGGCAGCTACCACGGCTTCGATATGTACGCGCACGGCAGCCCCGCCGAGGGCGGCGTCGGCCTGATCGAGGCCATGAACCTGGCCGAGCTCGCCGGCGTCTCCGACCACGGCCACTACGGCGACTCGCCCGAGGCCCTCTTCTGGCTGACGCAGATCTCACGGCCAGGGCTCACCTTCGCGGTCGGCGGCAAGCAGGCGGCGGACGGCATCGCCGCGATGATCGGAGCCGACCTCACGCACGAGACCCGTGTCCGCAAGGAGACCTCGGCCAAGCTCTGGGGTGCCATCCAAGACGGCTCCTTCCCGGGGGTGGTCGTTCCGGAGGGCGCTGTGGCGCACTCGGACGCCGTGGTCTCCATCGACCAGTGGGGCAACATCGCCGCGGTCGTGCACTCCATCAACACGGTGAGCTGGGGCACCACGGGCATCTTCGTGGACGGCGTCTCGATCCCGGACTCGGGTATCTTTCAGCAGGGCATGATGGCCCAGATCGACCCCGGGAGCCGCCTGCCCGACCCCACCAACCCGGGCCTGGTCCTCAAGGACGGCAAGCCGTTCATGGGGTTCAGCTCAATCGGCTCGGGGCTCCACCAGCGAACCATCGGCGGCCTCCTCAGCGTCCTGGACTTCGGGCTCACCCCGAGCGAGGCCGTCGACAAGCCCGCCCTGGGCTCGTTCTCCTTCGCCGCGCTGGCGGACGACGCGACCGGCCCCGTCGCTCAGGGCGTGGGCGTCGGCGAATACTCGGCCGAGTTCATCGCCGAGGTCGAGGCGATGGGCCAGCCGATCGAGGAGGACGACGCAACGCGCGGTTACTGGATCGCGATCATGATCGACCCGGAGACCGGCGAACTGCACGGCACCTCGATCCGGGGGCTCGCGCTGGGGGACGGGCGGTCGGGTATTGAGGGTGGGGCGTGGCCCGCCGTGAAGTCGTCGCCGACGGTTTTCACTGCGCGCCGTTGGAACCCACCGTCTCTCGACGCTCCCTATCAGTCCTCAGTCCGGTAAACCGATTGCTCGGCATTGTTGATCATTGTGCCGCCCAGAGCGGGCTGCAACCGGTAGCCCCCCACCTTGATCCCCACATCCGCGAGTTGCCTGACCGCTCGACGGCTGCGTTCAATCGCGGTGCGATCGATCTGTGGATTGGCCTCGAGGGTCTTGGCCAGCTGATCCTTCTCCATCTTCGTCTCCCTTCGGATCCTAGAAATAGTAAGGCGTGTGGACGAACGAAGCCAGACTGTTCCGAGCCATGTGGTCCCGAAGGAACCAGAAGTAGTCCCAGACAGCCCTTTTCAGCGCCGGATCGGCCCCGAAGTCTTCGATCTTCAGCTTCAGCTCATCCTGCAAGGTTCCCATGTCGATTCCCCGACCGTGCGTCAGCCAGCGCTCCTGGTCGTTCAGTTGACGCGCGATCCAGCTGGCACGTTCCTCCTTCATTTCTTGAGTGACCGGAGTCTCGCGGGTCTCGGTCAATGCCCAATCCTTGAACTTGTAGCTGGTCAGCCAGCGCTTCAGCAGCGCGATCGAGAGGTCGCGCGCGAGAGCGAATTGGTGGAGCTCCGCCAGGTCAAGCTTTTCCAACAGTATGAGTTCCGCCGTCGAGAGCGTCTCATTTCGGCTCTTCTCCATTAGCTTCTCGTACTGTGACAGGTATGACAGCGCGGGCACCAGACGGTCGTCCCGCTCGAGTTGGGGGTCGATCGGACCGAGGCAGGAAAAGTAGTCCATGAGGATATCGTCCCCGGACATGGCCAATACGGTTCCCGCTGACATCGCCCGGTCTGGAATGACGAACTTTACCTCGGCGTAGTGTTGGCGAAGGACACGGACGATCCGCTCAACCACCTCGACGACACCACCCGGCGTATCAAGGATCACGGCGAGATGGGGCCTACGGTCTTCTCTGGCTTCGATGGCGACCTTGACACGGTGTTCCACGCCGAGCTGCATCGGCGATATGATCGCGAGACCATCAGCATCAAGCATGCGCTCGATCTCTCCAAGTCGGTTGTTAGCCCACTCTCGAGCGCTATCCTGCGTAGTGGGAGGTGCGGGTATGTTCGGCATGGCCATCCTCGTCTCGGCATGTTCAGTTCGGATCCTCGGTCACACGGTCCATTCTAGCTGAGCTGCGATTGGCCAGCGGTCAGCTTCGTGAGCGACCCAGTCCGTGCAGCTCAGGCCCGCCGACAGCCCAACCTCGCGGTCACGCCCGCTTCGCCCGCGCCGCCTTCCGCCGCCGGCTCCGGTCCAGCTCCCGCTTCCGCAGCCGGATCGCGGCCGGGGTGACCTCGATCAGCTCGTCGTCGTCGATGAAGTCGAGGGCCTGTTCCAGCGTCATCCGCAGCGGCGGCTCGAGGCGAACGTTTTCGTCGGCGGCCGCCGCGCGCATGTTGGTGAGCTTCTTGGTGCGGCCGATGTTGACCTCCATGTCGCCCGGGCGGGCGCACTCGCCCACGATCATGCCACCGTAGCAGTCGAGGCCGGGCTCGACGAACATCGTGCCGCGCTCCTGGAGGCCGAAGATCGCGAAGGACACCGCCTTTCCTGCGCGGTCGGCGACCATCGCGCCGCGCCCCCGACCGCGAATCGGACCCGCCCACGCACCCCACCGGTCGAAGCGATGGTGGAGGATGCCGTCGCCCCTGGTGTCGGTCAGGAACTCGGTGCGGTAGCCGAAGAGGCCGCGCGCGGGGACGCTGAATTCGAGGCGGGTCGCGCCCGAGTCGCCCACCGGCCTCATCGAGATCAGTTCGCCGCGCCGCCGCGCGAGCTTGTCGATGACCGTGCCGGCCAGTTCGGACGGGACCTCCGCGACGACCTCCTCGTACGGTTCCAGCCGCGTTCCATCGCCGTTCGTGCGCGTGATCACCCGGGGGCGCGAGACCTGGAACTCGTAGCCCTCGCGCCGCATCGTCTCCATCAGAATCGTCAGGTGCAGTTCGCCCCGGCCGCTCACGGCGAAGGTGTCGGGACGGGCCGTGTCCGCGACGCGCAGGGCCACGTTGCGCTCCAGTTCGCGCTGCAGACGATCCCGCAACTGGCGCGTGGTTACGTACTTCCCCGCCCGCCCGGCGAAGGGCGAGTCGTTCACCACGAAGTCCACCGAGATCGTGGGTTCCTCGACCGTGATGCCTGTCAGCCGCTCCGGGCACTCTGGGTCCGTCAACGTGTCGCCGATCTCGACGCCTTCGGCGCCCGCCAGCCCGACGATGTCGCCCGCCCGCGCCTCCTCAATGTCGATGCGGTCGAGACCGGTGAAGGTGTAGAGCCCGGTCACACGCGACCCCTGAGGTTCCGTGCGCGGTACAGCCGCATCCGCAGATCCCATCGCCAGCCGAAGAACCCGCCGGCCAACCCTCACCGACCCCCGCTCCACCCGCCCGATCGCGATCCGCCCCACGTACGACGAGTGGTCCAGCGTGGAGACCAGCATCTGGAACGGCCCGTCCGCGTCGACCGGAGGTGCCGGGATCCGCGCCACAACCGTCTCGAAGAGCGGCGTCAGGTCGTCCCCGCGCACGCCGGGCTCGACCGCCGCCCAACCGTCGCGTCCCGCCGCGTACAGAAAGGGCGCGTCAAGCTGCTCGTCGCTGGCTTCGAGGTCCATCAGCAGCTCCAGCACCTCGTCGTGCACCTCGTCCGCCCGCGCGTCGGCGCGGTCCACCTTGTTGATCACGATCACCGGCGCGAGCCCGAGCGCCAGCGCCTTGCGCGTCACGAAGCGCGTCTGCGGCATCGGCCCCTCGGCGGCATCGACCAGCAGGAGCACGCCATCGACCATGCGCAGGATCCGCTCCACCTCGCCGCCGAAGTCCGCGTGGCCAGGCGTGTCGACGATGTTGATCTTGGTGCGTCCCCACTGCACCGCCGTGTTCTTGGCCAGGATCGTGATGCCGCGCTCGCGCTCCAACGGGTTCGAGTCCAGCACCCTCTCCACCACCTCCTGCCCAGCCCGAAAGACACCCGCCTGTCGGAACATCTGGTCCACGAGCGTCGTCTTGCCGTGGTCCACGTGCGCGATGATCGCGATGTTGCGGAGTTGCGACGGCCGGTTCGCGAGTTCAGCCGTCACGATCGCCTCCGTCGTCCTGTCGATGGGCCCCGCCGGACGATCCGGTCACCCCATGCCCGCCCGCGTCGATCCGCGTGAAGGTGTAGGTGCCGATCGGCTCGTCCGAGAACGGACTCACCCCCTTGAGGCTCCGGATCGGCTGCTTGGGCGAGGAATCCGCGTTCGGCGAACGGTAGGAGCTGCCGTCGTCCGTGCCGGAGTCGTAGGGGTGGAGCACGACCACGAGCTCGCCGACCCACTGCCCGAACTCGTCCCGCAATGGACTGGCCCGAGGTGCCCACGAACCAATCCGGACTGGGGGCGATCATGGTAACCAGCGTGATGAGTGGGTGTTCCAGTGTGACCACAACCTCGCTGATCGTCGTGGTCCCGGGACTGCCGATTCCCTGTCCCGTGACGATGGAGATGGCGTTGTTGGGCATCTCGGCGCGGATCTCGCCCGTGAGGGACCCGGTGCCGCCCGTCTCGGCCATCTGCTCGATGCCCGGCGAGGCGATCTCGCCAGGGGCCCAGAAGGTCGCGGCCTCGTTGTGGACCGCGCCCACGAGCGGTGAGAAGTGCGCGCCCGGCGGGAAGTCGGTGGGATGCGTCGTCGCGCTCCAGGTCGCGTTGAAGACGATCCGGTAGCGCGCGGTGTCGGACGGCGGTTCGACCTCGCCGGCCAGTGCGCCGACTTCGACGGAGACCCCGTCGGCGGCCGATGCGGTGAGCGTCTGGACACCCGCCTCCGAACCCAGCGTCCACGACGTCGCCGCGAGCCCCACAGAATCGGTCGCGGCCATGCTCGGATCGGCCTCGCCGTGTCCCTCGGCCGTCGAGAACTCCACGCTGACGCCCTCGATCGGCGAGCCCCCGGCATCGTCCACGCGCACCACGACCGGCTCGGCGAGCACCTGAGCCGGCTGGCCCTCCTGGCCGCCGCCCGACGCGACCGTGACCGCGCCCGGCACCTGCCGCACCGCCACCGACGCCGTGCCGCTGATCCCCTCGTACGATGCCGTCAGCGTTCCTGCGCCGTTCGCGACGGCCGTGACCACGCCGCCCGAAGACACAGTGAAGACGGCCAGGTCGCTGCTCGACCATGTGACGACCCCGGGGAACGACAGCCCGTTCTGGTCCGTGATACGCGCACGGAACGTCGTGGTCTCGCCCAGCGCCGAAAGTGTCGCGGTGGACGGCGTGACCGTGATCGCGGTGGGTCGCGACGGCTCGATCTCGGGCAGGGCCTCCTCGTCCACGCACGCCGAAAGCGCGACGGACGGCTAGCGCGACCAGCCAGCGCCGACCCGGCCTCAGAAGATCCGCGCGCCCCCGATACCTATGGTCTGCGTTCACTTCCGTGATTATCGCGGATTAGATCTGGTCCACGATCGCGGAACGGTCGGGCGTAGAATCGGTTCCGAGTCAAGGCGAGCTCCGATCTCCTTCCAGTCAGCAGTTGCGCACCCTTGGCGCTCCACCCGAAGCTAGCAGGAACGATGCGCCATGGCATCATCGCGTGCGCTCCGGGCTTGTCCGGCGCGCCGATCCCTACGATATGCATTGTCCAGCGCGCCGTTCAGGTGCCCCCTCACTCCCGAAAGCGACTCGCCGATGCGCCCGACCATCCCCTGCTCCGCCAAGTACCTCCTCGCACCCCTGGTCTTCGTGGCCGCGGCCACCCCCACCCTCGTCCCCGCCCACAGGACCCCACCCTGACCGCTTCACCGACGACCGCGCCGCCACGCAGCTCGCCTGCGAGGCCCGCTTCCTGGAACTGCCGCGCAGCGAGTCCTTCCGCGAGCACCTGCGGACGATCACCGCAGAGCCCCACCCGGCGGGATCGGCGGCTCAGGCACGGGTCGGCGAGTACCTTGCCCGGTCCATGGAGCGGGCGGGCCTCGAGGTCACCAACCACCCCTACGACGTGTAACCTGCCCGAGCTCACCGACGACGTCGAGGTGCACATCGTCACTCCGTGGCCATGCAGCTGTCCAACCG
>CAXXCM010000003.1:0-98561 GCA_963662845.2 Longimicrobiales bacterium
AACTCGAGCGGGCCGGGTACGATCTGAACGACCCGCTCTGGTCGGCGAAGATCCTCCTGGAGGACCCTGGCGCCGTGGAGGCCGCGCACGCCACCTATCTCCGTGCGGGCGCCGACTGCGTCACCACCGCCACCTACCAGGCCAGCTTCGAGGGTCTCGCCGCACGGGGCGTCGCCCTCGCCGACGCCGAGGCCGTCCTGCGGCACGCGGTCGAGCTCGCGGTTCGCGCCCGCGACCGCTTCTGGGCATCGCGCGCCGATCGCGCGGGACGGGTCCGCCCCCTCGTCGCGGCCAGCGTCGGTCCCTACGGAGCCTTCCTCGCCGACGGCTCCGAATACCGCGGCCGCTACGGCATCGGTCCCGCGGCGCTCGCCGACTTCCACCGCGCTCGCCTCCGCCTGCTCGCGGACAGCCCCGCCGACATCCTCGCCTGCGAGACGATCCCGTCGTTCACCGAGGCGCGGGTGCTGGCGCGCCTCGTCGAGGACGCCACCGACAAGCCCGCCTGGTTCACCTTCACGTACCGGGACGCACACGGGGACAGCCGGGACACGCGCCGGGACGAGCGGGACGCGCCGGGCGGCCAGGCACGCGCCGCAGCAGTCCGCCTCAGCGACGGGACGCCGCTGGGCGAGGTGGCCGCGTGGGCCGACGAGACCGCCGGCGTCCACGCGGTCGGCGTGAACTGCACGCCCGCGCGACTCGTCCCGCCGATCGTGCGCGCCCTGGCCGCCGCAACGGCCAAGCCCGTCGTCGCCTACCCCAACGGCGGCGGGGCGTGGGACGCGGCGACGAAGACGTGGGGACGGGCCGACGACGAACCCGACTGGGGCGAGGCGTGCCGAAGCTGGGTCGCCGCCGGGGCAACGGTGTTGGGGGGCTGCTGCCGCGTGGGGCCGGCGGCCATCGGCGCCATGCGGGCGGCGCTTGCCACCCCACCGCACGGGGCGCACAATACGGCATGAGTCGCAACCGCTTGAGTGGCAACCGCATGAGACTCGCCGTCATGGCCTGGCGCAACCTGTGGCGCTACGGACGGCGCACGCTCACGACCATCGCCGCCATGACGCTGGCGCTGGTCACGCTCATCGTCTGGACATCCTTCGTTCAGGGGTTCCTCCGCGACCTCGAGACCACGATCGTCGAGGTCGAGGTGGGCGACATCCAGGTCTACCCCCCCGAATACCGAAACAGCCCCTCGATGTTCGACCGCATCGGCACCCCCGCCGAACTCGTGGACACCCTCGGCGCCATGGGGTTCCACGCCTCGGCGCGGCTTCTGGGCGGCGGACTGGCGGCTGCCGGCGACGCTTCGGCCGGCGTGTCGCTGCGGGGCGTGGAGACCGGCCAGGACGCGCGGGTCAGCGTTCGTCCACGAACGGGTGGCCGAAGGAAGCTGGCTGGACCCCGCCGACCCCGCCGGGATCGTGATCGGTGGCAGGCTGGCGAGAACTCTGGAGGTGGGTTTGGGTGATGAGGTGGTCCTCCTCAGTCAGGCGGCCGACGGGAGCATGGCGAACGGTCTGTACCGCGTGCGGGGGATGCTCGCCCCGTTCAGCGAGGCGACCGACGGGAGCGGTGTCTTCCTTGTCCGCGAGGCCTTCCTCGATTTCTTCCTGCTCCCCGGCGGAGCCCATCAGGTCATGGTCCGCACCGCCGACCAGCCCCTCGACGTCTCGGCGGCGAGGATCCGCGCCGCAGCCCCCCGACCTCGACGTCCTTACCTGGCGCGAACTCTTCCCGACACTTGGCCACCATGCTCGACTCGGTCGAGGGCACCATGTACATCCTCTTCATGATCGTGTACCTGGCGATCGCCATCCTGCTCGTGAACGCGACCCTGATGGCCGTGTACGAGCGCATCAAGGAGCTGGGACTCCTCAAGGCCATCGGCCTCTCGCCGACCCGCGTGGTGGGTCTCATCCTCTGGGAGGGGTTCTTCCAGGCCGTGCTCGCCACCGTGGCCGGCATGGTGATCGGCATTCCCCTCCTGTTCTACTTCAGCCGGGTCGGGATCAACCTCGCGGCCCTGGGCGGCCAGATCTCGATTTCGGGGATCGGCCTCGACCCTGTCATGAGGGGGATCATCAACCCGACGGTGGTGGTGGGCCCCCTCAGCGCCATGTTCATGATCGTATTTGCGTCGCTGCTGTACCCCGCGCTCAAGGCGGCGCGGATCAGGCCGGTCGAGGCGATGCGACACCAGTGAGGCAGCCATGAAGCGAACCAGCCTGTGGACGATGGCCTGGCGGAACCTGGGCCGGAACCGCCGCCGCACCCTGCTCACGCTCGCTTCGATCGCCTTCGGCGTCTTCCTGGCCATCATGTCCATGGCCGCCCAGGACCGGAACTGGCAGGACATGATCGACCTCGGCGCGCGCATGGGCGGCGGACACGTCACCGTGCAGCACCCCGAATACCTGGACACGCCGAGCCTGTCGCGTGCGGTGAGCGGAACGGGTGCCCTCGTGGAAACGGCCTCGCAGGACCCCGAGGTCACGCGGGTGGTGGAACGGATCGCCGGCCAGCTCATGGTGAGCACGGCCCGCGAGAGCTACGGCGCCGCCTTCATCGCCTTCGACCCCGAGGCCGAGGACGCCACCACGCTGTCCTATCTGGAAGCGATCTCCGAGGGCCGGATGTTCGCCGCCGACGACGCCACCGGGATCGTTCTGGCCGCGCAGCTCGCGCAGAACCTCGGGGCCGAGATCGGAGACAGGGTCGTCTACACGGCCACCGATCGCGACGGCGAGATCGTGGCGGGGCTCGGGCGCGTGCGCGGCATCCTGCGCACCGGGGCGCCCAGCATCGACGTCGGCATGGTGCTGCTGCCGATCGAGGCGGCGCGCAGCGTGCTCGGCTTCGCCCCCGACGAGGCCACCCAGGTGGCCCTCTTCATCGCCGACCACCGCAGATCCGAGGCGGTGGCCGACCGGCTGCAGGAACGGATCGGCACCGAGGCGGCGGCCATTCCCTGGTTCGAGGGCCGCCCCGACCTCTACGCGTTCATCGCCATGAAGGTGGGCGGCGGGGTCATCATGATCGGCATCATCGCGCTCATGGTCGCCGCAGGCATCTTCAACACCGTCTTCGTGAGCGTCATGGAGCGCCTGCGCGAGTTCGGCATCATGATGGCGGTGGGGTTCAGCCCGGCCAGGCTCTTCCGCCTGGTCGTCTACGAGAGCGTGTGGCTTGGCGTGGTCGGCCTGGCCCTCGCGGCCGTGTTGACCGTCGGTCCCTACCTCTACCTCAACCGGGTCGGCATCGACATGGGTCAGATGCTGGGCAGCAGCCCCACGGAGATATCGGGGGTCGCGATGGCCACCCAGTTCAGGTTCGGGATCTACCCCGAGAACCTCCTCCGCATCGGGATCCTGGCCTTCGTCGCTGTGGTCCTGGCGGGCATCTATCCAGCGTGGCGGGCCGGCCGTGTCGAGCCGGTGGAAAGCATCAGACTCGGATGACGAACGGCGATCGGAAGAACGGCGCGGTCGTGGCGCTGAGCGGCGTCACCAAGCTCTACCGGCAGGGCAGTCTCGAGGTGCAGGCGCTGCGCGGCCTCGACCTCACGGTCCGCAGGGGGGAGTTCACCGCGCTCATCGGCCCCTCCGGCTCCGGCAAGACGACGACCCTGAACCTCGTCGGCGGCCTCGACTCGCCCACCAGCGGCGCGGTCAGGGTCGAAGGCGTCGACCTCGGCACCCTCAACCGCAAGGAGCTGAGCCGCATGCGCCGCGACCGCATCGGCTTCGTCTTCCAGTCCTACAACCTGATACCGGTGCTCACGGCATACGAGAACGCCGAGATGGTGATGTGGGTGCAGGGCGTGCCCGCCCCGGAGAGGCGCAGGCGCGTCATGGAGCTGCTGCACGCGGTCGGCCTCGACGGCATGGAGGACCGCAGGCCCACGGAACTCTCCGGCGGCCAGCAGCAGCGCGTCGCGATCGCCCGCGCCATCGCCGCCGACCCGGCCGTGGTCCTCGCCGACGAGCCCACAGCGAACGTCGACTCGGAGACGGCCGAGAAGCTGATCTCGCTGATGGAGACGCTCAACCGGGATCGCAACGTCACCTTCCTCTTCTCCACCCACGACCCGCGAGTGGTGGAGCGCGTCAAGCGCGTCGTGCGCCTGGTTGACGGACGCATCGACAGCGACGAGGTGCGCGCGGGGTAGCGCGTCGGCCGCTCCCGGTGCCGTGTCGCCACCAGCGGGCACGAGGCTTCCCCCTCGGCCCCCGAGGCTTTAGCTTCCCTCGACTCACGGGACGTGGCGCAGTCCGGTAGCGCACCTGAATGGGGTTCAGGGGGTCGCCGGTTCGAATCCGGCCGTCCCGACTTAGAACGGCAGCCCCTCGCTCACCGCCACCTCGCTGTGGCGCGCGTCGGAGCGCAGGGCGGGCGGCCAGGTGCCGTCCCAGTCCCGCAACATGGCCCTGAGCTTCCCGCTCACCCGGTCGGTGACCATCGCCATGGGGCTGGACCCGGCCCGCTCCAGGGTGTAGGACCCCTCCGGTCCCGACAGAACCACCCTCTCCAGAGCCCCGTCCCGATCGGGATCGAACGGCACCGTGAAGACGAAGTTCGCGCCCCCGTGATCGAGCTTCCGGGTCGCGAAGCGCAGCGAGAAGCGGTGCTCGCCCAGCGGGCCCAGGCCGTCCAGCCGGTAGGGGCCGTCCTCCGTGGGCAGCGTGACGGGGGCGTCCACCATGAACGCGGGATCGAGCACGAGCTGGCCGTCGCCGACCCTTCCCCACAGCAGCAGCGTGCGCACGTCGTCGGCAATCGGCTCGTCCGCCGCCTCGGCCGCCACGTCGCCCATCACGCCCGCCTCCCGGTACAGACGAAACCCCATGGCCCTGGCAAAGCTGTAGTCGCTGATCCAGGTGGGGTCGCAGTATCCCATCACGTCCTTGTAGAGGGACGGGTGCACCACGCGCTCGCTCAGGAAGTCGTACCCCCAGACCCCGATTTCGCCGCCATCGTACGGATAGGCCTTGTCCACGCCCGCCGCGCCTCCGCACGGGGCATGGCGCAGGCCCAGATTGTGGCCCAGCTCGTGCGCCAGCGTGGCCGGGTCGGACCTCCCGACGCTCGCCGGATACCCGATCTGCCCCAGACCGTCCCAGTGCGCGTCTTCGTCGAGGTTGAGGGCGCCGTAGTAGTATCCGCGCTCGCCCTCGCGGATGCGCAGGAAGATCAGCTCGCCCAGGAGTTCGCCCCAGCCGGCGCCCGACGAGAGGTCGGCCGTGCTCACAAACCCCTCGTGATGCTTGACCGACAGCTCCGCGATGGGCAGCACCGAGCGGACGAGGCGCAGCTTGTCGCTGTTCGGCGTGATGTCCTCGACCCAGCGGTGGACCTCGCCGTTGGGGTCGGACGCCACGACGATCGGCACGACCACCAGGTCGAACCGGGGCACGGTTTCGACTTCGAGGCTCATGCGGCCCCGGGCGGGGATCCTGAGCTGGCTCTCGGACGTGGCGGGCACGACCCCGTCCTTGTCCAGCACGATCACGAGATCGGTCCCGGGCGCGATCAGCGAACCCGGAACGATCGTGTTGAACGACTTGTCGAGCCTGCCCTCGTCGACCTCTACGGGCAGGCGGCGGAACTCCGGGGACATCGCCACGCCGTGGATCAGCGCGTCGCTGCGGTAGAAGAGCGCCTCGACGCGGGGCTGGTAGTAGCTCAGCCGGTCGCCGGTGACGAAGACGCGGAGGAGCGCGTCGCGTCCCGCGATCAGACGCACACCTCGAACCCGGTTCTGTATGCCCTGGGTGATGTAGTGGTAGGGCGACGTGAGCGTCAACTTCGTGGGATTCACGCGTACCGGAGTCCGTGCGTTCAGGCCGGCGAAGGAGGCCGCCACCTCGGTCTCGGCGTAGTCCACCGCACTGGCCGACCCGTCGGGCGCAATGTGGAGCGTCGCGGGGTCCGCGCTCTCCCAGACGGGGGTTGCCCACGAGGGGAGCGGCTCGATCGGCTCGCCGTCCTGGTCCAGCACAACAACCGAATAGCGCAGCTTGTCCCCCACCTTCAGCATGGTGTCGGCGGGAACGATCAACAGGGATGTGGGAACGTCGTCGGGCTCGAAGGTCAGGTCGACGCAGCCGCCCACGGCAAGCGCGGCCACGATCAGAGTCCGCGCAGTTCTCAGGACGCGCCTCCGCCGATTTGAATTCCGAAGCCCAGGTCCAGCGCCAGCGCGATCGCGTGGTCCGCGTTAGAAGGCGTGTTGGCCGAAAGCCACCGGTAGGAAACCCCGGGCAGGAAGCGCATCCTTCCGGCGCCGATGGCCAGGCCCATGGCCACATGAAAACCGATCCCGGCTTCGGGCGACTCTCCCTCGGTGCCAGCCTGCGTGGTGCCGAAGAGCACGCCGCCCCGCAGCCACGGGGTGCCGGGGCTCCACTCCGCGCCCAGCGCGCCGTGGTTGCCCACGACCATGATGTCCCGGTCCTTGCAGAACCCCTCTTCGCACCCGAACGCGGTGCGGAAGAAGCCGCCGAAGACCGCGAGCGTCGGCCCCACCTGTTGCTTGATCAAAACGTCGTAGGACAGCGACGGGGCGATGTCCAGCGCGGCCGCCGATCCCGAGTGGCTGCCCACGGTGAGCCCGCCGCGCACCTCGGCCTGGAGCTGGGCGGTGGCGGAGCCGTGCGTGGCGACCACGCCCACGAGCGCGGCGAGAACCACGCGGGTCGTCATCGTTCTCCTGCTGGTCCTCGTCCGCCTGTTCATCGCGCGTCTCCCGGCAGCCCGTCGCTCACCATGATCTCCGTGTCGCCATCCACCAGGTTCAAGCCACCTGTCCAGTCCCGCACGATCGCGCGAACCTGCCCCGTCGCCCGATTGGTGATGATCGCCATGGGACTCGTGCTCGACCTTCCGAGGGTGAACTCGCCTTCGGGGCCGGAAAGCACCACCCTGTCCAAGGCTCCGTCGCGCTCGGGGTCGTGGGGGACGGCGAAGAGGAAGTGTCCTCCCCCGAATTCTACCGCGTCGGGAGTGAAACTGAAGGAGAAGCGGGTGTCGCCGTCCACGCCGAAGCCCTCGATCCGGTAGGGACCGCCCGACCGGGGGAGCTTGGGTCGCCCCTCGACCAGGAAGGCAGGTTCGAGCAGGAACTCGTCGTCGCCGACACCGCCCCAGAGCAGCAGCGTCTTCTCGGGCTGCGCGGGGTCCGCCGCCGGCGTCGTGGCGAAGTTCTCGGTGGCCCGGCGATGGTCGAGCGCCCTCTTGAAGTGGTAGTCGCTGATCCAGTCCGGGTTGCAGTAGCCCATGAGGTCCTTGTAGTCGTAGGGATCCACGAGCCGCGTCCGGTGGAGGTCATAGCCCCAGACGCCAGCCGCCCCGCCGTCGTGCGGGTAGTTCGGATCGGGCCCTCCCGCGTTCCCGCACGGCGCGTGGCGCAGATTCATGTTGTGGCCCAGTTCGTGCGCGAAGGTGCGGTCGGAATCGCGGCCCACGCTTACCGGCGCGATGCCCACGTAACCATAGCCACCCCACCTCGAGCCGGGCGGAAGCATCACCGCACCATAGTAGTACCCGACCTCGCCCTCCGACCTCCACAACACACGCATCTCCCGAAGGTATTTGTTCCAGCCGGAGCTCTCCGTCAGGTCCGCCGACGTGTAGTAGGGCTCGTGCACCCGGACCTCCATGTCGCCGATGGGCATCACGGTACGGGCGAACCGCATGTGGCGGTGATCCGCGTCCAGTCTTCGGGTCCACTGGAAGATCCGTTCATCGGGGGCGGACTCGATGAGGGTGGGAACGATGGTCTGGATGTGCGTGGGCAGCTTCAGGACGCCCAGGTCCATCACGCCCTGGGCGGGAATCCGGGTCTCGCTGCCGACGTCGAGGGGGACGATGCCCTCGGTGTCGAGCTCGACCACCATGCCCAGACCGGGTTGAATGATCTCGCCGGGAATGAGCGCGTTGAACGAGAGATCCAGCCGTCCTTCCTCGACCGTCGAAGGAAGGACGTCCGCCTGCGGGGGCATCAGGGCCGTGTGCACGACGGCACCGTCCTGGTAGAAGGTCGCCCGCACGGTGGGCTCGTAGAAGCTCGTCTCGTCGCCGGTGGCGAAGATCCTGAGGTAGGCGTCCCGACCGGCGATGATGGGAACCCCGTCGACAGCGGGGATCACCTGGTTGAAGTAGATCTCCGAAGCGTGCAGCCGAATGTTGGCCGGGTTGATCCTGAGCGTGGTCCACGCCTCGAGCCCCGCCGCCCTCGCGATCACCTGCAGGTCGCCGCCGCCCAAAGCGGAGAGGCTGCCGTCGGGCGCGATGTCGATCGACTGTGGCGTCGGCTTGATGTCCCACTCCGCCGCCGCCCACGACGGGGGTCCCGGGATCGGATTCAGGTCGATGTCGCGCACCGTCAGCGTCAGTTTCGCCTGATCGCCCTCGGTGACCAGGGTGTCGGCCGGCGTGATTACCATGGAGTGCGGAACCTGGTTGGGCTCGATCGCCAGATCCGCGCACGCGGCCGGAATCGCGATGCAGGTCAGCAGCGCGGCGGCACCCTTTCGTCTCATGGTCGCAACCTTCTTCATCTCTTTGGTCCGGCGTCAGTGGGTCCGGATCTTGATGCTTCGGTACCAGACCGGATCTCCGTGGTCCTGAAGCCCGATGTGGCCTGTTGGCGACATGCCGTAGCCGGGCCAGTCGGAGAACTTCGTGTTCGCGACGATCTCGCGCCACTCCTCGCTCCAGAGCTCGTACTCCAGCAGCTTCACATCGTTCAACCAGTGCTCGACAAGAGGCCCCCTCGCGACGATGCGGGACACGTTCCACTCACCCACCGGCCGCGTCACGTCGGCGACAGGAGCGTGCAGCGCGTAGTTGGACCCCGCCGACGTTTCGGGCACGGCCCCGTCGCGATGACCGGCGTTGTCCAGGATCTGGTACTCCGGACCGGTCCAGTAGGGCGCCCTCTCCGCCTCGGTGGCGCGGTAGAAGACTCCGCTGTTGCCACCTTCCGTGACGCGCCACTCGAACGACAGCTCGAAGTCGGCGTACTGGTCGACCGTCATAAGGTCGCCGCCGTCGCCGCCCGGCGTGAAGGTGATCGTGCCGTCCCGCACCGACCAGCCGCCCGGAACGTCGTCGCGCTGGTAGCCTCGCCAGCCCTCAAGCGTGCCGTCGAACAGCAGCTTCCAGCCGGCTGCCTCCTCGCCGGGCGTCAGCCGGTTGGGCGACGGCTCCTGGGCCGTGGCCACGCACGGCACCAGCGCCACGGCCAGGGCCGCGCCAATCGTCCTACTCGCCACCGCTGAACGCCGCGTCGAAGGCGGTTCCCGACGGCGGGAAGTCGAGCCCGCGCACGAAGTCGCAGGCCTCCCTTGCCCCGTGTTCGCGATCCATGCCCGCATCTTCCCACTCCACCGAAAGAGGACCATCGTAGCCAACCTGGTTCAGCGCCCGCACAACTCGTTCGAATTCCACACGACCCCGCCCGAGCGATCGGAAGTCCCAGAAGCGGCGAGGATCGCCGAACTCCGTGTGCCCTCCGAACACCCCCACCGGCTCCGCCCGATTGGACCACCACACGTCCTTCATGTGGACGTGAAAGATACGGCTCCCGAAGCGCCTGACGAACTCGACGTAGTCGACGCCCTGGTACGCGAGGTGGCTCGGATCGTAGTTGAAGCCGAATGCGGAGTGCCCGCCGAGCGCCTCCAGCGCCCGTTCGGTCGTCGCGATGTCGAAGGCGATCTCGGTCGGATGGACCTCGAGCGCGAAGCGCACGCCCTCGGCCGCGAACACGTCCAGCACGTCCCCCCACGCCGCCGCGAATTCGCGATACCCGTCGTCGATCCAGCCGGACGGGACGGGCGGAAAGGAATAGAGGAGGTGCCAGATCGGGCTGCCCGTGAAGCCGTTCACCACCCCCACGCCGAGACGAGCCGCCGCCCGCGCCGTGTCCTTCATCTCGCGCGCCGCGCGCCGCCGCACCCCCTGCGGGTGCCCGTCGCCCCATACCCGGCCCGGCAGGATGTCGCGGTGACGAGCGTCGATGCGGTCGCAGACGGCCTGTCCCACGAGGTGGTTGCTGACGGCATGAACGTCCAGCCCGTGCCGCCCCAGCAGCTCCCGGCGGCTCCGGCAGTAATCCCGATCGGCGAGCGCGGCCTGCACGTCGAAGTGATCGCCCCAGCAGGCGAGCTCCAGCCCGTCGTAGCCCCACGCGGAAGCCTTCTCGGCGAGGACCTCGAGGGGCAGATCGGCCCACTGTCCGGTGAACAGGGTCACCGGGCGACTCACGCGACCACCCTTGCCGCGCCGGCACCGGCGGCCAAGTCGACCCAGCCGTCCCGCGCGGCCGACGCGAGCACCCCTTCGATGAAGCACATTCCCCGCAGGCCGTCGGCGTGGTCCGGGAAGTCGTGGTCGAGAGGGTCGCCCTCCTCCCCCACGATCCGCGCACCCATCACCCGTCCGGCGTTGCGATAGACATTGGCGAAGGCCTCGATGAAGCCCTCGGGGTGGCCCGGCGGCAGGCGGGTCGCGTGGCGGGCCGCAGCGCACAGATCGGCGCTACCGCGGGTCAGGCGCTGCCGGGGTTCGTCGGTGGGCAGCAGGTCGAGGTGATTCGGCTGCTCCTGACGCCAGACCAGCCCCGCACGCTCCCCGTAGACCCGCAACGTCAGCCCGTTCTCTTCGCCGGCGGCCACCTGGCTCGCGTAGTAGACCCCGCGCGCACCTCCGGCGAAACGGACCAGGATGCTCGCGTCGTCCTCCATGGCGCGACCGGGAACGAGGGTCGCGAGATCCGCGCACACCGCGTCGGTCTCCAGCCCCGTCACGTAGCGGACCAGATTGTCGAGGTGCGACCCGATGTCGCCCACCGCCGAGGACGGTCCTGCCTGCGCCGGATCCTGGCGCCACGCCGCCTGCTTGTGGCCGGACTCCTCGAGCCGGGTCGCGAGCCACCCCTGCGGGTACGCGGCCACCACTTTGCGGATCGCACCCAGCCGGCCCGACCGCACCAGGTGCCGCGCCTCCTTGACCATGGGGTACCCGGTGTAGTTGTGGGTCAGCGCGAAGACGAGGCCGCTGCGCTCCACCGCACGGCCCAGATCCTTCGCGTCGGCGACGCTGGTGGTCATGGGCTTGTCGCAGATGACGTGGATCCCGGCCGCCAGGAACGCCTTGGCCACCGGGTGGTGAAGGTGGTTCGGTGTGACGACCGACACCGCGTCGATGCGGCGATCCTCGCCCAGGGCGGCCTCAGCGGCGGCCATCTCGCGAAAGGAGCCGTACACGCGGTCGTGGTGCAGCCCCAGAGCGCGCCCCTGCTCGCGAGATCTGTCCGGACTGGACGCGAACGCCCCCGCGACCAGCGCGTACTCGCCGTCCAGCGCCGCCGCCATGCGGTGCACGGCACCGATGAACGCCCCGGGGCCGCCGCCGACCATCCCGTACCGGAGCTTCCGGCCAAGGTGAGGATTCACGCCGCAGCCGCCACCCGGTCAGGACAGCCGTTCCGCGCGGTAGCCGCCCCGGCGCCGTTCCCGGACGAACAGCGCGCCGAACACGGCGACCAGCACGCCGCTCAGCGGCACCAGGTACCGGAACGACACCAGGCCGCCATGGTTCTCGGCGGGGTTGAGGATCGCCTGGGCCCGCTCGACCGCCGGCGAAGTCGACCCCGATCCGATCAGGGCCCGCAGCGCGTTGGCGGTTTCGACCGGCGGCAGCGAATCGGTGTCGCCGAACGCGTCCAGCACCCCGACGATCACCTCCTGCGCCGCACGCAGATCGTCGCCCTCGGGACCCGGCGTGCGCAGCGACTGCGAGTCGAGCGCGCCCGCACCCTCGACCAGCACCACGAGCGCGTCGTTCTCAACCAGCAACGGATGCGCCTCGCGGTCCGCGATCTCGCCCATCCACGGGGCCGTCACGAGCCCCACCGTGGCCATGCCCACCGTGCCCATCAGCCCCAGCCCAAGCGCCCCGCTCCTCGGGACCTGCTCCGAGACGAAGCCGAGCATGGTCGGCCACAGGTAGCACACACCGACCGCGAAGACCGTCGCGGCGGCGATGGCGGTCCCGGCCGATCCCCCGCTGCTCAGCCAGAAGAGCCCCAGCCCCGACACCGCCGCGGACGCCAGAAGGATCCCCGTGGGCGACAGACGGTGCACCACCGGCCCGGCCCAGAACCGCATGACCGCCATGATGCCGTTGATGTAGACGAGCACCAAGATGCCCGCCATGCCCCCGGCCTCCAGCACGGCCGGCACCCAGCGGTTCGGCCCCAGCTCGAGAGACGCGGTCATCGCCATGCACACCAGCATGAGAAGCATCAGCGGCGTCCCGAGCGTCGCACCGAACATCTGGCCCATCGACACCCCGGACCGCCGTCCCTCGGTCTCCGGAAAACGCTGGCCGAGGAGCAGAACCCCGTAGGCGACGGTGGGCAGCAGAATCAGCGCGAGCTTCAACTGCCACGAGCTCATCCCAATCTGGTCGAGCCCGAACGCCGCGAGCCCACCCAGCACGATCCCCCCCGGGAACCAGACGTGAAACCGGTTCAGCTTGACGGTCTTGTTGTCCGGGTAGAGCGCCGCCACGAGCGGATTGCACGCCGCCTCGACCAGCCCGTTGGCCATGGCGATGATCAAACCCCCGGCGAACAGCGTCGCGAACCCTCCGGCGAAGATCATCAGCAGCGTGCCGCCCAGGTGACACACGAACGCCATCCGCAGCAGCGCGCGCATCCCCAGAGTGTCGCACAGGGGCGCGAACACCACCTGCGAAACCGCGAACCCCCAAAGCGCCGCACCGCCGATCCAACCGACCTGCGCGTTCGTCAGCACGAATTCGCCCTTCAGCGCGAACATGACCGCGCCCACCGTCGCGAAGGCGACCGAAGTGGCGATCAGGGCGACGCAACTGCCCAGGAAGAGTCGTTCGGGGTTGAGGCCGGCGTTTCCGGCACCGGTCTCGGGGGTCGTTTCGTTCATTCGCGTCTCTCGTTAGGTCGCGTGGGAGAGGGTCCGCATCACAGCCCGGACAGATAGCGGTAGCTGGCCTCCACGGAAGCCCGGGGATCGTCCGGCTGGTCGTGCTCGACGAAGTAGTGCCGGAACCCCGCCTCGTCGGATCGCGCGAAGATCTCCGCCCAGTCGATCACGCCGGCGCCAACGTCGGCCATGCGGCCATCGGCGGTCGCGTCCTTGAGATGGCAGAGGGCGAAGCGCCCCGGGTGTTCGGCAAATAGCATCAGCGCGTCAGCGCCGGCGACCTCCGACCAGTACAGGTCGATCTCGAGATCCACGAGCGCCGGGTCCAGGTGCTCCGCCAGGACGCTATAGCCGCTGGGCCCCGATGGGTCGTCCGGCACGGGTTCGAACTCGAAGGCGTGGTTGTGATACGCGACCCGGAGGCCGGCGGCCCCGGCGGTTGCGCCCGCCGCGTTCAGTATCCCGGCCAGCTCGCGGTATCCGACCGCGGTGCGCATCTCCTCGCCGACGTAGGGAAGGACCAGCCAGCGATGCCCGAGCGCGAGCGCCGCCTCGATGGTGGCATCGAGTCCCGGCCCCGTCAGTTCGGCGAGCTGCACGTGCGCAGCGGGGGCGGTCAGTCCGGTGGCGTCCAGCCATCCCCGCACGCGGCTCGGAGCGTGGCCGAAGTACCCCGCGAACTCCACCTCGCTGTACCCGATGGCGGCCACGGCCCCTAGGGTCCCGGCCACATCCTCGGCCATCAGCGACCGCACGGTGTAGAGTTGGAGCCCCACGCGGTCGAGCGGTGGATCGAGGACCGCCCGGGGCTCGACCGCAGCCGATTCGGCCTCCTCGCCCATGCAGCCCGTCAGCAGTCCGGCCCCGCACGCCATCCCCGCCGCCCGAACGAAACGCCTTCTGTTCATGCTTCCGCTCCTCGAAATGGTCGGCATACAGTATGCGGCCCCACCGATGGCACCGCCAACGCTCGTCACCGCACGGTGAATCCGCCCGCGAGCCGGTCGCCCTCCTCGGCCCTGAAGCGCGCTTCGCCCGTGTAGTGGGCCTCGCCGCCCACCAGCACCGTCACGGCCTCGTGGTCCCCCACCCGCGTCTCCTCGACGACGCACCCCGTGAAGACCGCTCCGGTCACGCTCGAGAAGCGCCGTTCGTCGCCCACCCCGGCCTGTCCGCGTGCCTTCTGGATGGCCATGCGCGCCGTGACCCCGCTCCCCGTTGGGCTGCGGTCGACCTGGCGGTCCGCGAAGACGCAGACGTTTGCGCTGGGCCGGTCCTTGCCCAGCCCGCCGTCGGTCAGGATGGTCCCGTACAGGAACGCCAGGTCCGCGTGCCCGGGGTGGTCGAGCTCGAGCTGCGCCTTGGCCGCGCAGGTCACCGCCCAAGCCGCGTCGACCAGCGACCGGGCCGGCGACTTGCGCACGTCAAGGCCGAAGCGCGCCGCCGGCACGAAGGCGTAGAAGGCGCCGCCATAGCCGACGTCCACCTCGACCGTGCCGACACCCGTCACCTCGACCTTGGCGCCAAGGAGCGGCGCGAAGGCTCCCACGCTCTCGAAGTGCACCAGACCCGCACGATCCCCCTGCACCCGCACGTGCGCGGTGACGAGGCCGCACGGACATTGCACGCGCACGGTCGTGCGTGGCTCGCGCGCGGCCACCAGACCCTCGTCCACCGCCCACCGCGACACCGCGATCGTGGCGTGCCCGCACATCGTGGAGTAGCCCTCGTTGTGGCAGAATAGCACCGCGAGATCGGCGTCGGGATGGTCCGGCTCCACCGGAATCACGCCGTACATGTCGTTGTGGCCCCTCGGCTCGTGCATCAGGAAGCGCCGCAGGTGATCGAGGTGCTCGCGCGCGTGCCGCCGCTTGTCGAGGATCGTCGCACCCGGAATGTCCGGGTAGCCGGAGGTCACGATCCGGACGGGCTCGCCGCCGGTGTGCATCTCGCAGGTGCGGATTTCGGTAGGGAATCCCGACATCATAGCCCCGACCGCCGCAGTCCGAACCACGCCAGGTAGGCAACCGCCGCCGACAGCAGACCCCACGCCGACGGGACCATCCATCCACCCCCGTCCCACAGCGATCTGGCCACCAGGTAGACGGCCACACCCGCGCCCGCCGCCGCCAGAGCTTCGCCCGCGCCCGGACGCCGCGAATGCAGCCCCGCCACCACGGGCACGAACAGGCTCACCCCGAGCAGCGCATAGAAGATCGTCAGCAGGCCGACCAAGTCGGGCAGCGCGACGGCCAGCGCGACACCGGCAACGCCCCCCGTCACCGCGGCCCCGCGCGCCACCTTCAGCACCTGCCGATCGGTCGCGTCGGGGTTGACGAACCGCCGATAGAGATCCTTGGACAGCGAGGTCGCCAGCATGAAGAGGATCGCGTCCGCCGAGCTGATCTCGGCCGACAGCACCGCCGCCAGACCCAGCAGCCCCACCCACGCGGGCACCGCCTGGGTCAGAACGACCGGCAGCGCCGTCTCTGGATTCTCGAGTCCGGGCACCACCGACCGCGCGACCATGCCCAGCGCCGGCGGCAGGAACGCGAAGATCATCAGGGCCGCAGCGCACGCCGCCAGACCGAGGCGCACGGCGCGCTCGTCGCGGGCCCCGAACGTCTTCTGCAAGATCCCCGGCGACACGATGAAGGCGGGCGCCAGCAGCATCAGATACATCCACCCCGAGTCGCCGTTGCGCATGAAGTCGAGGTAGCCCGGAATGGCGCGCGCGTCGGCCAGCACCGCCGAGAAACCGCCCGCCCCGCCCACAGCCAGAGGCACCGCGATCAGGAACCCGCACACCAGCACGACGAGCTGCACCAGGTTCACCCAGGCCGAGCTCAGGAGACCTCCGGCAACGAAGTACACCGTCATCACCGCGCCGCCGGCGACCGCCCCCAACCAGCGAGGCAGCCCCGCGACAACCTCCAGGATCCACGCCATCGCGATGAGCTGCGCCGCCAGAATGGCCAGTGTGCCTAGCCAGAGGAGAGCGGCCATCGCCGCGCGGACCGATGGGCCGTAGCGGTGCTCCAGGTAGTCCCCGACGGTGAGGAGGGAATGGTCGCGCGCAACGCGCCACATCCGCGGTCCGAGCCAGATGGCGAGCACCAGGGTGCCAACTCCCGCCGACCCCACCCACCACCACGCGGCCAGCCCGTTCTCGTAGCCGAGTCCCGCCGCCCCCACCGTGGACCCGGCCCCGATGTTGGCCGCGAGCAGCGTCGCGAAGAGGAGCCCGGGTCCGAGGGAGCGCCCCGCCACGAAGAAGTCGCCCGTGGACGACACGCGGCGGCCGATCACGAGGCCCACCACCGTGATCAGCGCGACGTAGAGGAGGAGGCCGAGCAGGGTGAGGTTCATCGACCGGGCAAATCCGCAACCGCCGGAATCGACGGCAGACCGCTTGCCGCCCGCACCGCCCGCACGATCGCGTCGGCCATGGCCTCGGCCGCGAGCGCGCCGACCTGGCTGAGGCTGAAGCCCTCGGCAAGACCGCCTGTGGCCAGCGAGAAGATCGTGTCGCCATCGCCCGGGGTGTGGCTCGGGACGATGGCGCGGGCGAACCCGTCGTGCGCCATCTGCGCCATCTTGGCCGCCTCGGCCTTGTTCAGCTCGGCGTTGGTGGCCACGACGCCGATCGTCGTGTTCTCGCCCGGCGTTGGTGGCGGCACCTTACCTCGCAGGATCCGCCGGGCGTCCAGAAACTCGTCGTTCTCGCCCCGAGCGCCGGCCACCACCCGCCCCGTCGCCGGGTCGATCACGTCGCCCACGGCGTTGACCACGACGAGCGCGGCCACCACGAGGCCGCTCTCGAGGGTGATCGAGGCCGTGCCCACGCCGCCCTTCATCGCGCGGGCCATGCCCCGCATCTTCCCCACCGTGGCGCCGGCGCCGGCTCCCACGCTCCCCTCGGCGACCGAGCCGCCAGAGGCGCCGGCCGCGGCCTCGTACCCGCAATCGGGGCCGGGACGCACGCCGCCCGCGACGCGCAGGTCGAAGATGATCGCGCCCGGCACGATCGGGACGACGAGGTCGGGGCCGACGCGGTAGCCCTCGCCGCGCTCCTCCAGATAGCGCACGACCCCGTGCCGCGCGGCGAGGCCGAAGGCGCTCCCGCCCGAGAGCACGACCCCGTTGACCCGCTGCACCGTGTTGACCGGGTCGAGCAGATCGGTCTCGACCGTGCCGGGCGCGCCGCCGCGCACGTCCACACCGCCGACGGCCCCGTCGTCCGCGATGATCACCGTGCAGCCGGTGGCCGCTCCCGGATACGTGAAGTGGCCCACCCGAATGCCCGGCACCTGGGTGATGGACCCAGCCGGATTCTCGGCCGCGCCGACCGAGAGATCCACCTGCGTCGCCGCACGGGCGGGGATCAGCAGCGCGATGGCCAGCGCCGCGGCACCCGTCGCTTGTTTTCGGACCATGGTTCCTCCCGATACGGCCAGGTTGACCGACCCTTGCAGCAACATAACCGCCGATTCGGCTCGCGGCGCGTGGCAGGCAACCCACTGGGCCCTTGGTCACCTCCAAGAAGGTGTCAAAGATGTCACACACGCTGGCCGGAATGGCAGGCCGATTTCTGGCACGATTATTGCTGGATACCGGCGGACAACGGAGCGCCATCGGGGGCGCACGACGCCAGGGGGGAAGCAAAATGACGAGCCTACACATGAGACCACGCTGGAACCTGCGGATATCGGCGCTTGGGTTGGTCCTCTCGTTCGGACTGATTTTCGGCGCAAGCGGGATTATCCGACTCAACGCGGCCGAAAAGGAACAGGCCGCAGCCGACGTGGAGCACTCCTGCGAGCCCGTTGGCAGTCTGCAGAGCGTCGAGTCCACGACGCCGTCTGTCCTCTCTCGGGGACACCTGCAGGACGAGCGCAACCTTTAGCACCCGCGTTCAAACCGCTTGAAGCGCTTCGCCGGTCGGTTCGCGCTGACCGCTGTTCTCGTCGTCGTCGAGGCAGCGGCTTGGCTGTTCTTCCCGCTCGTCATCGGTCGAGCGATCGACAGCGTCCTCGCCGATTCGGTCCGTGGGCTCTACGAACTCGCCGGCCTCGGGATCTTCGCGATGGGCATCGCCGTGGTCCGACGTCTCGTCGACAGCCGCGCCTACGCCAGGATCTACACCACGCTCGGCGAGGAAATGATGTCGAAGCACCCGGACGGCAGCACCTCGACCAAGACCGCCCGGCTCGGGATGCTCAAGGAGATCGTGGAGTTCTTCGAGAACGCGCTTCCCGAGCTCATCATCAGCGTCCTCGGGCTGGCGGGCACGGTGCTGATCCTGTCGACGCTGAACGTCTCGATCTTTCTGGGGTGCCTTGCCGTCATCGCCGCCACGGTGACGCTGTACGCGCTCACCGGAAGACTCACGACGCGCTACAACGCCGCTCTCAACAACGAGGACGAGCGGCGGGTGGACATCGTCCACTCCGGCAATCCCGTTCAGGTGGCGCGCCACCTCCGCCGCATGATGCGCTGGAACATCAGGCTCTCGGACCTCGAAGCCGCCAACTTCGGGATCAACTGGGTCTTCATGGTCGTGCTGCTGGTCTATTCGGTCGCCGCCGCCACCGAGTCCACCATCGACTACGGCACGGTCTTCGCCATCGTCATGTACGTCTTCGGATTCATGGAATCGATGATGATGCTCCCCTTCTACTACCAGCAGTGGCTGCGCCTGCGCGAAATCTCGGGGAGACTGGCGGCGGTTTGAGCCGGCGGGAGCGGTAAGTCAACGGCGCGTCGCACGGGCGAACAACCCCCTTGTCATTGTACTATTGGGTCAGCTTCGGCGGGCCTCCCAAGGGTCCGACCGCTTCGCCCACAAGACGGAGGATCCATGAATCGCTCGCTCGCACGCCTTTCTGGCAGCGCCGCAGCCCTAGCTTCGCCCTCCCTACTCGTGGCATGCTGCCTGCTCATGGCGGCCTGCTCCGTCGACTCCGGCGACACGGGCGCAGGCTCGGAATCCGCCGCGGACAGCCCGCCGTCCTTCGCTGTCGACCCCTCCTGGCCCGGGCAGCTTCCCAACGACTGGATCCTCGGTTCGATCACGTCCGTCTTCGTCGACGACCGGGACCACGTCTGGATCACGCACCTCCCGGAGACGCTGACGCCCGAGGAGGCCGCCGCGGTCCAGGATCCGCCCATCGGGGAATGCTGCGTTCCCGCGCCCGTCGTCATCGAGCTCGACGCCGAGGGCAACGTGGTTCAGGGGTGGGGCGATCCGTCCACCCAGGACGTTTCCGAGTTCCCGCGCAATTCGCACGGGCTGTTCATCGACCACAACGACAACGTGTGGATCGGGACCTACCGGCATCACCGCGTCATGAAGTTCACGCGCGACGGAGAGCACCTGATGACGCTCGGCGCGTACGACGAGAACGGAGGGAGCGCCGACACCGAGCTCCTGGGCGGTCCGGCGGCCACGTGGGTCGATCCCGAGACCAACCAGGTTTACGTGGCGGACGGGTATCGCAACCGCCGAGTGGTCGTCTTCGACGCGGACACCGGCGAGTACCTGCGGCACTGGGGCGCGTACGGCGAGGCCCCCGACGACGAGGCCGAATACGACTACGCGGCCCGCACCGCCGATAGCCCGCTCCCGCCCCAGTTCTCCACCGTGCACGGGCTGATTGGATCCAACGACGGTCTGATCTATGTCGCCGATCGACGCGGCAACCGTATTCAGGTCTTCGAGCGCGACGGCACGTTCGTCGCCGAGAAGACCATCGCACCGGTGACCGGGGCGTCGGGCTCGGCCTTCGTGATCGCGCTGTCGCCGGACGACGAGCAGCGCTGGCTCTACCTCGCCGACGGGACCAACCACAAGGTGTGGATCCTGCGCCGGACCGACATGGAGGTGGTGGGCGAATTCGGCCGCGCCGGACGCCAGGTGGGCCAGTTCATACGTCCGCACGGGATGGACGTGGACTCGCGGGGCAACATCTACGTGGGCGAGGCGTCCACCGGAAGACGCGTCCAGAAGTTCGCTGTCGTGGGGGCCGGCACCGACCCCGCACCGGGAGAGAGCGCCGCAGCCGCAGACGACGGATCCGCTCCCGCGCCGGGTGGCTACGACTACGCCATGAACTGCGCAGTCTGGCCGCCCGTGGAGGGACCCCACCCCGTCGGCACGGCCGAGTTCGATGTCACCGACCACCTTCGCAGCGCGCAGTACGCCCCGACGCCCACGACCTTCCGTCGGATCTTCGTTCGCGCGTGGTATCCGGCCGCAGACGCCGGGAGCGGCGAGCCTCGCCCCTATTTCACCGCGGCGGAAGCCATGGTCCTCCCGGGTCCGCTGTTGGGCGCGATGCAGCAGCCGCCCGACGCGCTCCGGGGCTGCGTCTCGTTGGCGACCAACAGTCACCAGGACGCGGATCCGGCCTCGGGGAGCTTCCCGGTCATCGGTTTCAACCATGGATACACCTCCTATCCGGCGCAGCAGACCGCGCTCTTCGAGCACCTCGCGGCCAACGGATATGTCGTGCTGTCGGTGGGACACCCCTACGAATCGGGCGGCATCGTGTACCCGAACGGCGATGCCGTCCTGTTGTCGCCGCTCATCCTGGAGGATTTGACGCGCTTCGCCGCAAACACCGCTGGCATGACCGTGCACTACCCGCCAAGTCTCGCCGAGGCGCTCGCGGCCGTGCCCGTCTACCTCCGCGGGCTGCGGGAATCCTCGCTGGGGCAGCTGGCCCAGGTCTGGCAGTCCGATGTCGAGTTCGTGCTGGACCGGCTCGAAGCGGGGGATGTCCCCGAAGCGGCTGCCATGGTGGCGGAGGCGATCGACCACGGCAGCCGCGGCTACATGGGCATGTCCTACGGAGGCTACATCGCCGCCATGCTGGCGCAGGGCGACCGGCGAGCCAAGGCCGCGATCAACCTCGATGGCGGATACTGGACCGGCGAGCTGATCGACGCCGACGTGCGGACTCCCTTCCTGATGCTCAACTCCGACCCGACTCTGGTCATGGCCGGCCTGCCGGGGGAATTCAACGTCTACCGCGGCCCCTACGGGCCCGGCGCGCCCACCGCCGGAGACCTCGCCTACGAACGCCTCGCGCGAGCCGGGCTCCGCGACGACATCCACAGGATCATGATTCCGGGGATACAGCATATCGGGATCGCCGACTTCTCCGAGCTCCTTCGCGAGCCCGGGATCGCGCCAGCTCTTGGCGAGGCCGAAGTAACGGCAAAGCTCACCGCAATCCAGAACGATCTGGTTCTGGGCTTCCTGGACCGCTACGTGAAGGGAATCGAGTCGGAGTTTCCGAATGACGTGCTGGCGAACCACCCCGAACTCATGGTGCGCGATCGCGACGACATGCGGGAGCAGGCGGAAGCGCTGGGATTGGGAGCCAACTGACAAGCCGGCTGGGACATGGGCCGCTGGCTAGAATCGTCCAACTTGGGGTGGTGTCCTTGGGGTGGTGTCCTCGTTTGTCCGCCACGAAACGCTCAAGATGGCGGACAAACTGGCTCAGAGGCTACTCAGAAGCGGCTCAGAAGCTGCGTAGCTTCGCGAGAAACTCGTCGGCAGTGACCGATTCCAACACTGCGCTGGCAACCGCACGCGTGCGCTTTGGGTCCGAGAAGCGCCTTCCCCGCCCGAACGACTCCCCTGCAACCGCTGACGCGGCCTACGGCCATTCTCGGCGGGCGCTGACGCCGTGAACCGTTGGCCTCAGCAGGTGAAGCCGTGGAACGCCCTCTTGCGTTTCCTCATAGGCTATCACCATGTCCGATCCATATACGAAGCCCGGCATTGGTAGATCGCTTCGGTAGCGCGCGAGCGTCCGGCCGGTCTCGGGGTCGATAAGGTCCAACACGCCGTCGAATATTGCCTGCCAGGATGCTTCGCCATCCCACTCTGCCGCCACCTCCGGGTCGCTTGTGCGCTTCGTCCAGCCACGATCTGGCCCCCACCACAAAACCCAGAGCCCGTGGTCGTCGAGCCTAGCTCCAAAGTTGTCGGCAGTGGGCCATATGAATGCCCCCTCCGTGGTAGCGGCCTTTTCCCGGTCGAATTCCCCAACGGATCGGTTGACGATCCTGGACAGCTTCGCCTCCGGCAGTAGAGCCCACTCCTCTATCCGACCTGAAGCGCCATCGACAATCCATGCCCAGGAGTCGTTCGCCGCCACCGCGAACTGCTGCCCCGAGGGTCCGCGGTACACCGACCCGTCCCATCCGTAGGATTGCAAATTGCCGTCCGACCCCACGAGGTGCAGCTTGTGCCCCACGGACCCGGACGACTGCACGTCGCCCGCGAAAACGACGGTGCCGGATTCCGTTACCGTCGCCGACGTTACGTTCGCTTGAAAACGATCCCTGCGGACAAAGCTGTGGTCCGCATCCAGTAGAGTGCGACCCCTCACGCCGTCGAAGACATGAATGAACTCAGGCCCGACGTTGAGATGGGTAATAAAGGCATATTCTCCTGGCCCCTCCCCACCACCGCCGACCTCCCCAATAAACTGTCCAGCCGAGTCAAACACCGCGATGTCATTACGCGCGAAGTGGGTCAGGAGAATTCGCCCTCTTTGGTCGACCGCCGCCAGCGGAACGGGACCTTCCACAAAATCACTACCGGGTCCGTCCAGCCCCCAAAAGGTGAGGATCGTGTCCATGGTGATCCGGCACTCCCCGCAGGACACCTCGCCCGATACTTCGACCACCGGTTGCGCAATGCTAGGGGCAGCGGTCAGACCTACTGCGCACGCAACCAGCGTGCTTGCTGCCCGCCTCCAGCACGCTGCGGCGACTGCCGCCTTCGGCACCCTCGCCGATCCGGGCCTTTCCACAGTAAGGGGGGCTCCTTCACGCCCGTCATGGTCACGTTCGAGTGGTAGCCCTTGTCGGCGACCCACCTCCTTCGACTCCGCCCCCACCTCCGCCAGCCGCGCCTCCCTCTCGTCCAGCGTCACCGGCAGCGACGCGGTGTCGCCGCCGTCCATCGTCTGCACCGTCACCCCGGCCACCGCGCCGCTCTCCATGTCCACCCCCATCTCGAGCTTATGCGCCAGGCGCGTGCGGCCGTCCTTCATTCTCGTGACCCGCGCCACCGTGTCGTGCGGATGCTCCCAGTCCCGGTTCGACCCCTTCTTCGGGCGCTTGCGGTCCAGCTTCGCGAGGTCCTGCCGCGTCGGCGTCTCGATCCCCGACGCCCGCGCCAGCTGTTCCAGCCACGCGATGCCCCGCTCGGACCCGATCCCCTCCAGGTATCCCACCATCAGCATCCGGAAGTACACGCCCGGAGGAAGTCCCGGGCGGCCCATTCGGGCCGCGTAGAACTCCCGGCACGTCTCCTCCGCGAACTCGTCGAAGCCGCTCCTGCGCAGCCGCCTGTCCAGGGCCCCGTAGAACGGGTTGTCCAGCGCCCCGACCGCACTGGCCGCGATGAACAGCTCCTCCTGCCGCTCACCGGGCATCCTGCCCATCGCCATCGCTATCCCCAATGGCAGAGATCCTCGTGTACTCCCAATTCAACTTGTTCCCGAAAACCTTGCGGAACGGACTTTATCCACAGCCTTGCTAGAAGTCGTCAAAAACTGGTCTTGGCGTCCCAGTTTGTCCGCCACGAAACGCTCAAGATGGCGGACAAACTGGCGCAGAGGCTAGTCAGAAGCGGTTCAGAAGCTGCGTAGCTTCGCGAGGAACTCGTCGGCAGTGACCGATTCCAACACTGCGCTGGCAACCGCACGCGTACGCTTTGAGTCCGAAGTCTCGCCGAGGACTGGTGACAGCGCCCGTGCCGCTTCGGGTCCGAACTTCTCCAGCACCAGCTGACGCAGCAGGGCGACTTGCCCCTCGTCGCGCCCCTGGCGGAAGTGCCTTCTCCCGTACTCCTCCAGGCTCCGCTGGTAGTCGCTGCCGCCTCCGCCCTCCCTTCGTCGCGCCTGCTGGTAGGTCGCTGCCGCCTCGCCATCGCCTCTTCGCGGTGCCTCCTCCCGTACTCCTCCAGACTCTGCTGGTAGGTCGTTGCCACCTGTGCCATCGTCTTCGCCTCCCGCACCTGTTCTCTCGTGATTCGTCCCGTTGATACTAGCATCTCCGCCACGCCCTCGGCCATCAGGCCCGCGTAGTCGCTGCCGGTCCGCTCGGCGATTCGCGTCAGCTCCGCCAGCACCGCCTGCGTCCCCTCGACCGAGCGGTCCAGCTCCAGCGCCAGTACGGTCTGGGCCAGATCGCCCTCGAACCCGCTGCCCTGCCGCGCGATCAGCCGGTACTCGCCCGCCGCCCAGCGAGGGAACAGCCGTCGCAGTCCGACGGCACCCTTCCCGGTGCCCCGGCCGTGGTAGATCACGAAGGAGAGCACCTCCAGCGAGCCCTCGCGCCGTAGGCACGGCTTGCGCTGGAAGATCTGCTGGACCGTCATGAGCTGGTAGATCGCCATCCGGAGCCTCATGAGCCAGTCCCAGTCGCCCTGGAACTCGAGCTGGATCACCATGCGGCCTTCGCCGTCGCGGACCCTGGCCATCCACAGCATGTCGGGGTAGCGCCGCACGAGGGCATTGCCGACGAGTTCGGCGTCCAGCTTCGTGAGCGTCGAGAAGTCGATCCTGTCGGCATGCTCGCCGGCGTAGCGGCGGACCAGTCTCTCGATGGCCGTGGGGTGGCAGAAGACGGTCTTGAACGCGGGGTCGTGCACGGATGGTCTCCGGTTCGTCGGGGGGCGAACAACGTGGGCGGAAACCGGGGGCGATTGAATGGCTGGATGGGACAATCTCGCGGCGGCGGAGATTCCAGGGATTCCCGGACCGAAACCAAGCGGCCTAGCGGCCCGCGAGGATGTCGATAGGTTACTGCACACTCCGCATCCGCGCCGAGGAAAACGACGCATCGAGGCACCGCGTCTCTCTGCGCCCATCATGTTCCCTCCAATCCGAGACGACCCATGCAACTGGCCTCACGCTTTACGCTCGTGGCATCCCTCTTCGCGGTGGTGAACCCGTTTGGGACCATCGCGCTTCCCGCGCCCTCGCCCCTCGCGGCGCAGCCGCTCGACACGCTCGCCTTCAAGGATCTGCGCTATCGCATGGCGGGTCCCTATCGCGGGGGGCGCTCGACGGCCGCGACCGGCTTCGCGAACGATCCCGACCGCTGGCTGATGGGCACGACCGGCGGCGGCGTGTGGGAGTCCGACGACAACGGGGTGACGTGGCGCAACATCTCGGACGGGTGGTTCGGGGGCTCGATCGGCGCGGTCAAGGTCGCCGACTCGGAC
Organism: Longimicrobiales bacterium; assembly: GCA_963662845.2. Lineage (GTDB taxonomy): Bacteria > Gemmatimonadota > Gemmatimonadetes > Longimicrobiales > Gaopeijiaceae > Bin94. The sequence goes on from CAXXCM010000003.1 coordinate 25,234, forward strand.
CCGAACGTGATCTACGTGGGCGGCGGGTCGCTGGACATCCGCGGGAACACGTCGGCGGGGCGAGGGGCGTGGAAGTCGATGGACGCCGGACGGACGTGGACCTTCATCGGGCTGGAGGAGGCTGGGCAGATTGGCCGCATCGAGGTGCATCCACGCGACCACGACCTGGTCTTCGCGGCGGCGCTGGGCCATCCCTTCGGGAAGAACCCCGAAAGGGGGATATTCCGCTCGCGGGACGGAGGCGGCACCTGGGACCACGTCCTCTCTCTCAACGACTCCACCGGTGCGTCCGATCTGACCATGGACCTGACCAATCCACGCATCCTCTACGCCGGGATGTGGCGCGGCGAGCGTAAGCCGTGGGCACTAATCTCGGGTGCGGAGGAGGGCGGCGTCTACAAGACCACCGACGGCGGCGACACGTGGACGAAGCTCGGAGGCGGACTGCCCGAGGGCATCGTCGGAAAGGTCGGGGTGAGCGTGTCTCCGGCCGATCCGGACCGCGTGTGGGCGATCATCGAGGCGGAGCCGGACGGCGGCGTCTACCGCTCCGACGACGGAGGCACCACCTGGACACGGACCAATTCGGACAACAATCTGCGCCAGCGGGCCTGGTACTACACGCACGTGCAGGCCGACGCGGTCGATCCGAACACGGTGTACGCGCTGAACACCAGCCTGTACCGCTCGGTGGACGGCGGGACGACCTTCGAGGTCATTCCGGTGCCCCACGGAGACGTGCACGACCTCTGGATCCATCCCGACGACGCCGACCGCATGGTCGTGGCCAACGACGGGGGCGCGCAGGTCACCGTGAACGCGGGCGAGACCTGGTCCACCTACTTCAACCAGCCTACGGCCGAGTTGTACGACGTGATCGTCGACAACGGCTTCCCGTACCGGCTCTACGGCGCGCAACAGGACAACACGACGATCTCCGTTGCCGCCTGGTCGGATGTGAACACGCTGTATCCGAAGCAGCACTGGCTGAACATCGGCGGCTGCGAGACCGGGCCGGTGGCGTTCGACCCCGATCGGCCTCACATCGTCTATGCGGGCTGCTACGGCGGGGTCATGGACCGCTACGACCTCCAGTCGGGGCAGCGCCGCAACATCATGCTCTATCCGCAGCTCCAGCTCGGGATGGCGGCCAAGGATCTGCGCCACCGCTTCCAGTGGGTGTCGCCAATGCTGGTCAGCCAGCACGACCCGGACGTGATCTACCATGGGTCGCAGCACGTCAATCGCTCGCGCGACGAAGGAGTGACGTGGGAGACGATCAGCCCGGACCTGACGACCGACAATCCCGCCCATCAGGAGCAGGCGGGCGGACCGATCAACGCCGACGTCACCGGGGTCGAGATCTACAACGTCGTCTTCTCGCTCGCCGAATCGCCGTTCGACGCGGACGAGATCTGGGCGGGCAGCGACGACGGGAGGGTGCACATCACGCGCGACGGGGGCGCCAACTGGACGGACATCACGCCCGCCTCGATGCCCGAACTGGGCACGGTGGACGAGATCGAGCTCTCCATGCATCAGGCGGGCCGCGCCTATCTGGCCGTGCAGCGCTACCGGCTCGACGACTTCGGTCCCTACGTGTTCCGAACCGACGACTTCGGCGAGACCTGGACGCTCAACACCACCGGAATCCCGGACGACCACCCGGTTCGCACCGTGCGCGAGGATCCGATCCGCAGCGGACTTGTCTTCGCCGGCACCGAGTACGGCGTCTTCGTGTCGTTCGACGCGGGCGGCATGTGGCAGAGCCTCCAGCGCAATCTGCCCGTGACCCCGGTCACCGGGATGCGCGTGGCCCACGACGATCTGATCATCTCGACGCAGGGGCGATCGTTCTGGATCATGGACGACATCAGCCCGCTGCGCGAGATCGAGGCCGCGCTGGCCGCCGGGACCCACCTGTTCACGCCGCGCGACGCCCGCCGGCTGACGAACGTGGGGGCGGCGGGCCTGTCCGAGCTCAACCCCGAGCCGGCGCCGGCCGGGGCGCAGATTCACTACTACCTCGCCAACGAGCCGGACGATGACGTGCGGATCGAGGTGATGGACGCCGCGGGCGAGGTGGTCCGCGTCTTCGCGTCCGATTCGGCCGCCGCGGCGGAGGCCGACGGAGAGCGGATCACGAGGGACGCGGGACTGAACCGGATCGCCTGGACGGTCTCATACCCCGGACCGGAGCTGCCCGAGGGATCCGTGCAGTGGGGATACACGGGTGGAGTCGCCGCGCCGCCGGGCCAGTATTCGGTGCGACTCACCGTGGGCGAGACCATGCTCGAACGGGACTTCCAGCTCCTGCCGGACCCGCGCATCCCCGAGGTCACGGTCGCGAGCTACCGGGAGCAGTTCCGCGTGGCGATGCTGGCACGGGACTCGATCAATTCGATCAGCCGGGCCATCGACGATCTCGCCGCCATTCGCGCGCAGGTCGCATCGGTCATGGAGCGCGCCGCCTCGGCGGGTCGCGATGGCGAGCTGCAGGCGCTGGCGGACACCCTGTCGGACAAGTCGATGGGCGTGACCGAGGATCTCATGCAGACGAACAACCGCTCCAACCAGGATCCGATCCGCTTCGCGCCCCGCCTCGACAACCAGTGGCTCGAACTCTACGGCCGGGTGACCGGCACCGACGGCTACATCTCCGGAGGCGCCGAAGGAGCGCCCCACCCGGGCACCATGGAGCGCCTCGAAGTGCTGCTGGAGGAGTGGGACGCCGTGCGGATCCGCTACACGGACCTGCTGGAGAACGAACTCAGGCGCTTCAACGAGGCCGTCGAGGTGATGGGACTGCCCTCGATCGTGCTGCCGACGAGGGGCCGACTGGTGAGCTGAGGCGGGGGGTGCGGGCACTCCTAGCATCTGCCGCCGGGAACCTCCGCGTCCAACCGACGTACATTTCATATGTCGGCACCCGAGGCGCGAGTCGCCCGACGCGCGAGGACTGCGGCTCCACATACCGGAGGGAGTTTCATGGGATTCAAGGATGAGTTCAGACGCTACTTCCCCGATCAGCACAAGCGCTGCGCCGCGATCATTCACGGCTCGTCGGCGGCGGCCGGTGGGGCTGCGGCGGTGTCGATCATTCCTGGCTCCGATTCGGTCGCGATCATGCCCGTTCAGGTCGCCATGATCACCGCCCTGGCCGACGAGTTCGACGTCCCGTGGACCGACTCGGCCGTGCGGGCGGCGCTCTACGCCTCCCTTGGCAGAATCGTCGGCAAGGGGGGCGCCGGCCTGCTGCTCCGGTGGATACCCGTCTACGGCAACCTCGTGAGGGCCGCCGTCGCCGCCAGCGTGACCGAAGCGCTCGGCTGGGCGGTGGTGAAAAAGCTGCGCACCGATGGCGGGCTGATCTGACGGATCGCGGGGACGGCCGCGGCGAACGCGCTCGACATCATCGCGGGGACGCAGGCGCTCGACGTCATCGCGGGGACGCAGCCGCTAGCCATCGAGCCGGCCGCATCCTGGGCCTTCTCCGGCTCGCCGTCTTCGCGCCGCTTGCCCTCGCCTGTGGCGGACCCGATCTGCCGGCGGCGCCCCCTCCCGACCCCGACGATGTCGACCGCTGCCCCGCGCCGGGGACCGGGATCGAGATCGGCGGGTTCACCGGCACCGGCGCCGACACGGAACGGATCCCGCAGCGCCGTCTGGTGCTGATGGGCGGCGGTCGGGAGGAAGACGGAGCCGCGAGGCTCTTCGTCGAGGCGGCGGTCGCCGGAGACATCGTCGTTCTACGCGCCAGCGGCTCCCTGACCAGCTACCCGGAGTACTTCATCGGCGCCCTGGCCAGCTTGACTCCGGCGACGGTGATCACGATCCGCACCAGCAGACCCGAGGCGGGTGCGGATCCCGCCGTCCTCTGCAGGGTGGCGCGGGCCGAGGCGGTCTGGCTCGCCGGGGGCAACCAGTGGGACTATCTGGGCCGCTGGCCCGCCGCGCTGCACGAGGCGCTGGCCGCAGTCGCCGAGCGGGGCGCCACGATGGGAGGGACCAGCGCGGGAGCGGTCTCCCTGGGCGAGGGCGCCTTCGACGCGCGACACGGCACCGTCACGTCGACCGACGCGCTCGCTGATCCGCTGCGGCGCGAGGTCAGCCTCTCCAGCCCGGTCTTCTCGCAGCCCGAGTTGGACGGGGTGCTCGTGGACAGCCACTTCACCGAGCGCTCGCGTGAAGGTCGCCTCCTCGTCTTCCTGGCGCGCTTCCTCGCCAACCGCGGCGAAGGCCCCGTGGTGGGCGTGGGTCTCGACGAAGGGGTGGCCCTCACGATCGAGGCCGGCGCTTACCAGGTCGACTCGCGCGGATCGGGCGCGGCGTGGCTCTACGAGGTGACCGGTCCGGCCATGCTCGCGCCCCGCGTCCCGCTCACCCTGGACGGGATCCGCAGGATGCGGCTGCCCGGCGGCAGCGTCGGCCACTGGCCCTTCCGGTTCGACGAAGGCGGCGACGTGAAGTCCCTGCATGTCGACGACGGCATGGTCATCCCCGGCCCGCGACCGTAGAGCGTTCGCCTACCGGGCCGGCACCGCGCTCACTGCGACGCCGGGCGGCGCGCCAGCCACTGGTCCCACCATTCGAGCTGGATCCATGTGCGATGAACGGTCCGCCAGGGCGTCCAGCCGCCGTGATACGACTCGGGATAGCGGACGAACTTGGCGGGCACCTGCTGCTTGCGCAGCGCGACGTACATCTGATCGGCCTCCTCGACGGGCACGCGGTGGTCCGACTCGCCGTGCACGAACATCGTCGGCGTGCTCACGCCCTTGGCATGGATGATCGGCGACGAGCGCATGAGGTTCTCGAGACCGCGCTCCTCCCACGGGGGCCCGTAGAACTCGCTCTCCTTGGTGCGCGGGATGTCCGCCACGCCGTAGTCGCTCACCCAGTTCGAGATCGAGGCACCGGCGATCGCCGCCGCGAAGCGGTCGGTCTGGGTGATCACCCAGTTGGTTAGGTAACCGCCGTAGGAGTAGCCGGTCACGCCCATGCGGGACGTGTCGATGTCGTAGCCTTCGATCGCGTGGTCCACGCCCGCCATCACGTCCTCGTAGTCGCGGAAGCCCCATCCGCCCCAGGTTCCCCAGCGAAAGTCCTCGCCGTAGCCGGTCGAGGCGCGGGGGTTGGTGTAGAGCACCATGTAGCCGTGCGCGGCGAGCAGCTGGCGGTCGAAGGAGAAGTCGTTGCCGTAGGCGCCGTGGGGGCCGCCGTGCATGACCAGGATCATGGGATGGCCGCCCGATGACGCGGTGGCGTCGTACCCCAGCGCTGGAAGCATCCAGCCCTCGACCTCGGTGCCGTCCTCGCTGTCGAAGAGGAGCCGGTCGGGCGTGGAGAGCTCCAGTGCGGCGAGCAGCGCGCCGTTGGCGTCGGAGATGCGCCGCTCGGCACTGCCGGATCCGTCCGCGACCCAGACGTCGGCCGGGCGTGTCGGGTCGGTGGCTGTGAAGGCCATGCGGGAGAAGTCGGCCGAGAACGAGAACCCGCGCAGACGCCGGTCGCTGTCGGTGACCTGCTCGACCGGGCCGCCGCCCGCCGGGACGCGGAACAGGTGGGTATTGCCGCGGATGCCGCCGGAGAAGTAGATGTGGCGTCCGTCCGCCGACCAGGTCTGGCCGCCGGGGATCAGATCCCAGTCCTCTGTGAGGTTGCGCAGCCGCTCGCCCGTCCCGGAGTCGAACACGAACAGCTCCGACGACGCCCCCCGGTCGCGCGCCTCGCGAATGATCACGTCGAGGCCCTCGTTGCCGCGCGCGACGATCTCGCCGCCGTCCGCCGACCAGGCCGGGCCGGAGTAGTTGTATTCGTCGTCGGTGAGCCGGGTCACGTCGCCGTCCACGGTGACGACCCAGAGGTCGGAGCGCTCGTAGCTGTGCTCGTCGCGCTGGTGGGCGTCGGCGGTGAAGGCGATGCGGGTGCCGTCGGGGCTCCACGCCAGCCCGGAGGCGTCGACGCCCAACTCGGTCAATTGGCGGGGCGTGCCGCCCTCGGCGGGAAGCAGGAAGACCTCGCGCGGCGGCGTCGCCCAGGGGTCGCGGGGATCGGGCAGGTAGCCGCGCCTGTCGAAGCGGTAGTTCATCCAGTCGTAGATGCGCCCGTCGAAGCGCTCCGCCGTGCGGCGCTCGAATTCGGTGTCGTAGGCGGCCTGGGGCCGGTCGCCGGACGGGGGCACGGAGCGTGTGAAGACGATCCAGCGTCCGTCGGGGCTGAAGGTGGGCGAGCCGTCGAGCCCCTCGATCTGGAAGGCCTCCCCCGACGTGCCGTCCATGGGCAGAAACCACGGGCCGGCGGTGGGCGCCCCGGTCGGAGCCGGGCGTCTCGACGTGAAGTAGAGGTGGCCACCGTCCGGGGTCCAGGCCGGGCCCGAGGCGCTGAAGCTCGGACTCGTCAGACGGGCAGGCTCTCCCGTCCCGTCCGCGTCGGCGACCCAGACCTCGCTGTGGCGGCGGTTCTCATCCTCCAGAACGGACGTCACCACGAAGGCCACGCGAGATCCATCCGGGGAGAGCGCCGGGCTGCCAACGCTCTTCAGACGGTAGTAGTCCTCGATTTCAAGCGCGCGGCGGGACTGGGCGGCGAGGTCGGCGGGCAGGAGTAGGCCGACCGGGAGGAGGAATGCTATGGTTGTCGAACGGTTTCTGAACATTGCGGATGCACACTCCGTCGGGGGATTGGCAGATGGCTCGACGCGGGGCGGGAGATCCCAAGTTGGTTGACCCGGCCATGCCGCGCCAGCGACGTATGATTGGATTTGCGACTCGCTTGATGACAGGAACGGCCGCGGCGATCCTGCTGCTCGCAGCGTCGGCCTGCGGCAGGGACTCCGCTCCGCGCGCGACGAACCTTTTCGATCAAGCGGCGGGACCCGTGGTCGTCAATCCGGTCGTCTTCGACACCCTATGGATGCACGGTGGCCCCGACGACACCGTTCTGCTGAACGCCGACCGCCTGGCCGCGTTCCCCGGCGGCGACGCCGCCGTGCTCGACATTCTCGGTCAACGGGTTCACCGGGTGAGTGCCGACGGGGTGGTCTGGTCGTGGGGTACGAAAGGCGAGGGGCCCGGCGAAATCGGCCGTGTCCGATCTCTGTCTGTGGATGGTTCGGGGGAGGTGTTGCTGGCCGATCCCGAAAACGCGAGGCTCCTCTGGGTTTCCGGGGACGGCAACTGGCAGCGAGCGGCGCCGTTGCCGGAGGGAGTCATCAGCATCGACGACATCGCGGCGCTCGACGATGGCGACTACATCCTTTCGTCGGTGGCGTATTCCGCATTCTTCGCGACGCCCGAACCGTGGATCCGGGTGTCGAGGTCCGGCCAGGCAGAGGGCCCGGTTTCGGTGCCGTGGGACGGCTTTCTCACGATGTCACCCATGCAGACGACCGGCCACATGGCCAGCACCCGTTCAAGTGGCCGGCAGACAGGAGCGGAATGGGTGTTCGGCTTTGCGCTCGGCAACGGGTTCTTCGTGTTTGGCGATGAGGGAGCGGAACCGCACCCCTACGTTCGTCACGGGAACTTCCCCGAAATCGCGATGTCGCCCCCGCCCGGCGGTGGACGGGGCTTCCAAATGACCTATGCGACAGGTCGTCCGCCGACGCTCACGAGGGATCTCGCGGTGCGAGCCGACACGCTCTTCGTTCTCGCGGGCAACCATTGGGATCTGGATCGCTACAGCCTGGCGACCGGCTCCTACCTCGACACGGTGCGCCTTCCCCTGCCCGCCCGGTACATCGCCATGGCGGGGGATACGCTGCTCGCACTGGAAGCCGGGAGCCTGTACCCCAAGGTGGTCGCGCTGCGCGCACGGGACAGGTAAGCCCGGCAGGACCCGTTACATCCGCACCTTGATGCGCCGCCACGCGCCCTGACGGAAGCGGATCATGCTGAGGACGCATCTGGTTATGTGGCCCACGAGGATGGCTAGCCATATGTGATGCGCCTGCAGCCCGACGGCGACCTGGAACCCCCAGCAGAGTCCCAGCGGCAGGGCGAGCTGCGAGATCAGCGAAATGTAGAGGGGTCCTCGGGTGTCTCCGGTGCCCTGGAGCGCCCCGGTGTACGCCAGCGCGACCGCGACGAAGACGCCCGACACGCTCAGGAAGGCGAGAAGCTGCACGCCGAGCGCGGTGACGACCGGATCGTCCATCGCGAAGACGCCGAGCAGCCGCTCGGGCAGGAGGAGGAACATGAGGCCGACGCCTCCGGCCACCAGAACGCTGATCTTCGAGGCGGCGTGCACGCCCTGCACCGCCCGCTCCGGCTTGCCCGCTCCCAGGTTCTGGCCCGCGACTGCGGCCGTGGCGCCCATCAGTCCCACCGAGGTCCAGGTGACCAGCGAAAACAGCTGCGTGTAGCCCACCGAATAGGCCGCCTGCGCTTCGGCGCTGCTGGCCAGCGAGCCGATGAAGCGGAGCAGGATCACGCCGCCGATGTTCATGGCCACGCCCTGGATCCCGGCGGGCAGTCCGAAGCGGAAGAGCTGGCGGATGACTTGGAAGTCGGGTCGCCAGCTCATTCCCCGGTGGATTTGGATGACCCACGAGCCGCGTAAGAGGGCAACCGCAGCCGCCACGGCCAGAATGCCGCCCGCGATCACGGTGCCCATCGCGGCACCCAGGGTCCCGAAGGCCGGGATCGGACCCAGGCCACGGATCAGGATGACGTTGAGGACCAGGTTGAGGACGGTGAGCCAGATGCCGAGCCTCAGGGGCGTCTTGGCGTCGCCGGCCGAGCGCAACGCCCCGCCCAGCATGAAGAAGACCATCATGCCGAAGCTGAAGATGAACATGCAGCGGATGTAGGGCAGCGCTTCGGCGCGCACCTCGGGGGTGGCGTGGACGAGATCCAGAAGCGAGGGCGCGAGGACGTAGCCGACGGGTGCCAGGATGCCCACCGACACCACCAGCGCCGTCAGGAACGCCTGGTAGACCGCGCGGTTGACCTTGTCCGGCTCGGCGGCACCGGCGAAGCGTGCCACGAGGACACCCATGCCGGTGAAGAGCGACCCGATGAAGACGTGGACGACCAGGAAGATCTGCCATGAGACGCCGATCGCCGCGTTGCCCGCGTAGCCGACGTAGTGGCCCACCATGGCGTGGTCGACGAGCCCCTGCAGGCCGCCGATGACGTTCTGCAACATGGTCGGCCACGCGAGCTTCCACACCGCCCGGCCGATCGGCCCGTCGACGATGGAGCGGTCGAAGGCTTTGCCCCGGGGCTTGCGACCCACGGGCTTCGGCGCGCTTGCGCGTTCCCTGAGGCGGGGGACCGCGCCGCTTGCCGCCGGGTCGACCTGTTGCTTCCGCGTCTCCATACCGGAAACGGTGAAGTGCCGCTTTGACGGAAGTCAACCCAGAGGGAGCTTGGAAGTCGGCCAACGTTCGGAGACCGGAACGTAAGTCCGTCCATGCTTGCAAGTCCTCGAAGCATCAGCCTCATGCGGCTGACCGCCCTCGCGCACTTCCGACAAACGCCTTTCGAGGGTGGGAAGATTCCCTCGCAAATGGGGTATCCGGCACTCTATTCGACTCTGCGGCAAAGGCCGAAACTTGTTGCGTCAATTGGCCGCAGCCCTTCGCGGCCATCACAACCAACCCTCAGGAACAGGAGGTTTCCAATGACGAGGGTGCTTTCCTTCCTGGCACTGGCCACGCTCTTCGTGACGGGCGTGGCCGTGGGCGGGACCCTTGGGCCCGCGCCCGCCTACGCGCAGTCCGCCGAGACCTGCGAGCAGGACGAGTGCGATCCCGCTGCTTGGTGGCAGTTCTGGCGTGGTGACGAGTTGAACACCGGATACCAGACCGGCTGCGACGTGATCAGCGACGACGAGTGCGCGACCTACTCCTGCGGTCAAACGCTGCCGCGCACCGGCAACGGAGACGACGACGAGTAGGGTCCGCCAGAATCAGGGGGTGGCGGGCGCGGGCTTGCCCGTCGCCCCTTGGTTCGACCGCACCAAGGAAGAAGAGAGAAGAAAGGAGACGTTGAATGATCAGCGTAGCCGCAACGGTGATGACCGTTGCAATGCAGCAGGCGGCGGTGACCGGGGTGGTTCGCGACAGCATGGACCTGGAGCCAGTCGCTTTCGCACGAGTGACGGTCGAGGCCCGGGAGGTTCCACCCAGGGAAACGGTCACCGACCGATTCGGCGCCTTTGCAATAGCGGGTCTCGATGTTAGTGCTGCCGTCGGCATCGTCACTGTGGACGCCTTTGGATATACGCCTTGGCAAATGGACATGGCGCAGGCCTTGGACGGCGAACTCACGATCCTGCTTCGACCGCAACCGATCGGGCTTGAGGAGATTCGCATCAATGCACGACGGGCAGCGGACCCCTTGTCGTCATCTCCGGGAGCCTTCGTGGTCGACCGGGAGCTCGTGCGTGCGCAACCCGTGGTCTTGGAGACGGACGTTCTACGCGCCACGTCCCTTTCCCCGGCGGCTTCGCCAGCGTCCGACTGGGTTGCGGCACCGTTCATTCGCGGCGGGGCGAGCGAGGGCACGCCGGTCTTTCTGGACGGAGTGCGGATTTTCAACCCGTTCCATGTGGGGGGATTCGTGGCGGCCCTCAACGCGGAGGCCGTCAATCGGGTGACGCTGCTCACGGGATCGTCGAGCGAAGCGCTGGCGATCGGGTCGCTCTCGGGTGCCATCGACGTGGCCACTCGGGACGGAGCACGGGACCGTTTCCGCTCAAGCGGCTCATTAGGGGTCGCTTCGCTGCGCATGTCCGCCGAGGGGCCGATGGGAGAGTCCGCATCGTTCCTAGTGGATGCTAGGCGCTCGTACATCGACTTCCTCACGGCGGGGCTGGGAGTGATTCTGGACAGTCCCACGGTGCCCTACTCTTTCAGCGATATTCATGGAAAGTTCACGAAGGACCTCGGGGGCGTGCGCCGAATCTCGGTGACGGGCTACTGGAACGACGAAGGTCTGGATTCGAGGCCCGAAGATGTTCCCGAGGGAGACGCGGCGCTCGGCCGGGCTTCAAGGGCTACTTGGGGGAACATGGCCCTGGCCGCGCACTACCGGGACCGGCTCGGCTCGGCCACCTTGGTCGACCTGAGCGTCGGCCACAGCCGGTTTTCTGGCGACTATACGGTGTTTCTGGGCAAGACCCTGGACGCCGACACCTCCTCGATCGTCAGCGGCTTGATGGGCGAGTACCGGGCCGAAGTGCGGCTCAGGCACCAGTCCGGCCACCTGACCCTCGACGGAGGCGTGCAGGCGACCCGTTTCGAGTCGACACACAGCGCGGTCGGCAGGGAGTGGGACGGTAGCGACCCGTACGATCTCTTCGAGGCGTTCGATCTGTCGCCCGTGGCGACAAGAGTCGCTGCATTCGGCAGCGCAAAGGCAACCCTGGGCCGTGGTTTTGCGATTGGGGGGGGCCTTCGGGCCGACCACTTCTTCGGCGTCGAGGGGGCGCTGTCCCCCTTCGCGGAGGTTTCGTACCAACGGCCCCGTTGGAAGGCCTGGCTCTCCACCAGCAGGACGCACCAAGCGCTGTCGTCGATTCGCAGCGAAGAGCCGGTGTCGTCGAGCTATCTGGCCTATGACCTGCTGACCCCGGTCCAAGATGGTCCGCTTCTGAGGAACTCGGAAGTGTCCGGCGGCTGGGAGGGCGGCACCCACGGTGTGCGCGTTAGGGTGGAGGTCTTCGCCCGGCGGATGGACAATCTCCGCCTTCCCGCCTTGAACAACAATCCCATCGAGTCACTCATGCTCGTCGAGCCGTCCAAGCGCGAGCTGGGGAGCGGCACGGCCAAGGGGATGGAGTCCACCTGGAGCTGGTCTCCGACCGGCGGCGGCGCGACCGTGGTCGGCAGCTACCGCTGGGCCAAAGTGACCCGAACCGTCGGCGGTCGCACCTATACGCCCCGGTTTCACAGAGATCACGAAGGGGAATTGAGTGCGAGCCTCCAACGTGGCGGGTCGAACTGGTCGCTGCGCCTTTCCGCGCGCAGCGGACAGCCTACGACACCCATCGTGGCCTTCCTGCCGTTCGTCGCCTACATGTCCCCCGACGCGAGGGTGGGCGGTCTCTACGACGATGTCTTGAACTTCTCAGGGGAATACAACTCCGCGACGCTGCCGCCCTACCTGCGAATCGACGTGGGCTGGCGGGGCTCGAAGGACGTGGACTGGTTCGGCGGCGGAACACTGACGCCCTTCGCCTCCATCGCCAATCTGTTCAGCCTTCCCAACGTCGTCGGCGTCGCGCCGGAGGAGCGCACGGACGGGGTGACCGAGCGTGTGTACGCGCCGCAGCTTCCAATGGTCCCGTTCTTGGGCCTCGAATTCCGGTTCTAGGGACGACCACCAAACGACATCAAAGGAGGATCTCATCATGCGTGACAATTCGAAAGAAGGGGCTCCGGGTCACGGGGCCAAGCGCCGTGGGCGCGCCGCACAGCACTTCATCGCCGTTTTGACGGCATGTGGTGCTGTGGCCGCAGGTGCCTGCGACTACACCCACCCGACGGAAGTCTTCGTTCCCGACGAAGACGTCATAGCGATCGCTGCGATGATCAGCGCAGGGTTCGATACCGCCACTTTGCTTGCCACCTACCCACATCGCGACGCTCTTGGGGATCCACCGGTGGTCGGTGCCCAGCTGTCCGGTCCGGGCTGGACCGCCACTTTTGCGCAGGATCCAGATTCGCATATGCCACGGGGCCTGTGGGCGTGCAACCTGATATCCGGATCGGTGGCTTGGAAGGGACCTGTATCCTGCTTGCGCGCCCAGCTTCCCCAGCCCATCGAGGTGGGCGTCCGCTACACTCTGTCGGGCGTGACGGAGCTGGGTACCTTTTCGGGAGTCGCCACCGTTCCGTTCGCTCCGGCAATTGTCGAGCCATCGGTGGAGTTCGTTGCTACGCCAACGGCAGACACCTTCGGCGTCGACCTGCGATACGAGGCTCCTACCGGGGTGGAATTCATCGTAGCGGAGGCCGCCAATGTCGTGCAGGTCGTCGTGGACAGCGCGGGCAACGTGAGCGAGGAGCCCAGATGGATCAAGTACCTCGTCCCTAGGGAGCTGAACCCGGCGGCTGACCGCGCCCGCTTAATGGTCAGAGGATATGACGCCAGTTCGCCCCAGAATGTCTGGCGGCCTCCCGAATTCCGTCTCGACCTCCACCTCGTCGGCTTCGACGAAAACTTCGCTCGCTTCGCCCGACTCCGCTATGACCGTCTGGTGATCCGCCCGTGGCCCAGCTTCGGGCTCCGCGGCGATGAAGGCATATTCGGCTACTTCGGAGCAGCGTCGCGTTCAAACTCAGTTCACGTGATAGTGAGGCCAAAATGAAAACGATTCGATTCCTACCACGGCCCCGCCTGTACCCAGTATTCCTGAGCGTGGTCGCGCTTGGGTTCGCGGCGGGCGCCTGTGACGGCCCGCGGGACAACGAAACGGTGCATCCGCTGCCAGGTCGGATTCCGGGGAGCGAGCGGGCTACGTCGATCACGCGCGATAGCGTACCGGTCGACATGGCACCCGAGCGCCTAGCGAAGTGGGCCGCCGCGCGCGACGCGATCCGAAACGCCCGCCTTGTCGTAGCGATCGGCAACGCGGGAACGGATCATTCGAACCAATCGGACCCCGCAGTCTTCGGAAGCCTAGCCGATGTCGCGGTCGACACCGCTGGCCTCGTCTACGTCCTTGACGAGCAAGCGCAAGAGGTGCGCGTATTCGACTTTCTCGGTCGCTTTGCCCACAAGTTCGGCGGGTTCGGAGACGGACCGTCAGAACTTCGGCACGCGATTGGCATCGAGCTGCTCGACGGCGGGCGGATTCTGGTCGCGTCGCGCGATCTGCGCGTCAAGGTGTTTGCGCCCTCGGAGCAAGGATGGAGCGCGACCCAAACGATCGAAACTCCGGTCGGCCCTCGCGCAGTCTGCACGATGCGCGACGGGCGAGTGTTCGTCAACGGCTATCACCAGGACGCGAACACGCTTATCCATCAACTGCCACTCTCTGGAACGGACTCGGTTGTCCCTGCCTTCGGAGAAGGCTATCGGGACGAGAACTGGCTTGTGCAGATGGCGCTCGCCGAAGGCGCGCTAGCCTGCGCAAACAGCGGGCGCGGCATGGTGGTGCTGGGCCATAGTACCATACCGCTGATCCGGGCCTTCGACTCACTTGACGGTTCGCTCGTGTGGGCCGCGAGGCTGGAGTCGTTCTTGGGGCTGCCCGTCTATCAAGGAGTGAACGATAGGGGGCAGGGGTATATCCGACGGGGACGCCCGACTCAATGGGATGTCCTGGGCGCTGTGCATCCGGTAGCAGAAGGCCACCTGCTTGTTCAGGTGGGGCACGGAAGCATGGTTCTGCAGTCGGTCGAGGTCGAGAGCTATCTGCTGGACGCCGAGTCGGGCACCGGAGCCTTTCTGGGCGATGAAGTGCCGAGGGCCATTCCCTTCGAGGGAGGATATGTCGCACTATACGAGGATCCGTACCCCCGGATCGAGGTGCGGGCGTTCGGTGATTCCCCTTTGATCAGGATGGCCTCCGCGCTGAAGGGGGTGGCTGGGCAATGATTCGCAAGGCAAGTACATGGATCGCCGGGACGGTGTTCACGGTGGGGTCAGTTGCGGGTGTCGCCCTTGCCACTACGGGTCTGATGCCCACGGTGGACATCGAGCTAGCCGTCCCAGCGCGCGAAGCGCGGGAGTATCGCCCCGGCAGCGTAGCCACAACCGGCACCGAAGACGAGATCGCGCTCGTGTATCTGGGATCGTCGTCGTGTGGTTGGTCGAATCTACCCGAGGTATTGCGCGCGGTCAGGGACGCCAAGATCCTTGTCGCAGGACACGCGCGGAACGCCGGGATGCGATTCTCCGCTCTGGGAATCGCTCTGGACGTAGACGCCTCGCGTGGCTGGGCGCATCTTCGCAAGGCAGGCTTGTTCGACGAGGTTGCGGCAGGCATGGGTTGGGCCAACAGCGGAGCCGACAAGTATGTCTTCGGCACCTTGGCCGGCCCGGCGTCGACCCCGCAGCTACTTGTTGTCCAACGCTCTTTGAGCACCGGCCCGGGGGGACGCCCGGACACGGAATCCGAGCGGGTGCTGGTGAGGAAAACTGGGTCGAAGGCAATCTTGAGTTGGGTGTCGGGGGGAGCCGCGTACGAAAGCCGTCCCGGAGACGTGCGGGCTGCGGACGGGAAGTGATTCCATGGGACTCATGAGATCGAATCCGAGGAGACCGACCCTGCGATCAACGTCGGGACCCGGTGGCGGACTCGATGTCCTCCGGTGTGGCATGCTACCGATTGGGTGGCTACAATTCGTCATGCTCGCGGACAGCCTGCTCAGAGAAGTCCTCAACGCGTCGCCGGACGCCATCTTGGTAGTGGATGACTCCGGCGTGATCCGCGATGTTAACGAGCGCGCTACGACCATGTTTGCATGGGACCGCAGTAAGTTGATTGGGCTGAGTGTCGATCTCTTGGTGCCCTTCCAGCACCGCCCGCGCCACGCGGAACTCAGGGCGGAATACGCGCTCCGACCTCGTGCTCGGTCAATGGGACACGGCATGCTCCTGCATGGGGAAAGAAGTGATGGAAGCCAGTTTCCGGCGGAAATCGCGCTCACGCCCTGGCAACCCGCCGGTGACAGACCGATGGTTGTCTGCACGGTTCGAGACCTGTCCCAATTCGACCGTTGGCGCAGCATGTCCATGGCGAGGGTGGAGGCCGCAGAAGCGGAGCGGACTCGAATGGCTGCCGAGTTGCACGACGACATCGTCCAACGGATGGTCTTCATCAAGCACCACTTCACGACCTTGCGGAACACCGAGAGCCTTTCCGGAGACGACGACCGTCTGCTGGAGCTGACCTCAGCCATTGATGATACCATCGCGTCGATAGACCGGATCTGCCGAGGTCTGACACCGCTGGAACTCAAGCATATCGGACTGAGCTTCGCGTTGAGGATACTGTTTCGCGAGTACTCTGAAACAGGGTTCGCCGTTCACCACACCCTCATCGATGTGGGACCTGACTTCGACACGGCGAAGAAGCTTGCCGTGTTTCGGATCGTCCAGGAATCCCTCTCCAATGCGCGCGAGCATTCGGGAGCCGACGAAGCTCTCGTCACCATGACCCGCGATTCCGACTGGATCGTAGTCGAAGTGAGGGACGCCGGCGTCGGTTTCGATACCGCCGCCGTTGCTTCCTCGGGAAACGGCATTGGGCTGCTTGGAATGAGTGAACGCGCCGCAATGATCGGCGGCGTCTTCGAGGTGCGCAGCAGCCGCAGCAATGGTACCAAGATACGAGTTCGCGTTCCGGTTGTCGGGCGGGTCAAGGCGGAGCAAGAACTGTGAGCTGGGACACGAAGGTGGTGATCGTCGACGATCATGAGATGGTTCGAGCGGGTCTTCGGGCGATCATCGAGAGTACTGGTCGAATGAAGGTGGTTGGCGAGGCGGCCGATGGCGAGGAAGCGATTCGACTGGCACAGAGGGTGGAACCCGACGTGATCCTGATGGATATTGACATGCCTCGCCTGGACGGCATTGAAGCCACCCGGCGAATAAGTGCGCTGGAGCTTGGCACAGGAATCCTCATCCTCACCAGGCACGACCACAAGGAGTATCTTGAACCCATCATGTCCGCAGGCGCGATGGGGTTCATAAGGAAGAGCCGGGGACCTGAAGAACTGGTCCAGGCCGTGGACCTTATCGCCGTCGGACGGACGACGATGCCACGGGAGGCAGCCCAGTACTACATGCGGGCACGGCGCGAATTTGACGCCCAGCCGGAATCCCCGCTGTCCTCCCTGAGCGATCAGGAACGCGAGATTCTGAGACTCACCGCCAGAGGTTATACGGCAAGCCAGATCGGCGACAAGCTGTACTTGGCACGGAAAACAATCGAGAACTACCGTGCGCGACTCAAGGAGAAGCTCGGGTTGAACGACCGGTCTGACTGGGTGGACTTGGCGCTCAAGTCGGGGTTGCTGCTGAACGAGTAGGGCAAGATTGCGACCGCCATTGACCGATGCTCAGTGGTCAAGGCCAGATTCAGGCCCGGGCATTCCGCCTACCCGGCGGACGATCGGATCATCCGTGCGCCGAGGACCGCTCCGACGGCGCCGAGCACGGGATTCAGCCAGGTCAGCCACAGTGGCTGCTGGGCGCTCGACATCGCCTCGATCATGTCCACGTCGTCGGGGCGGGGTCCAAGCTCCGTCCCGCCGGCCGCAGCGGCACCCTCGAATCCCGTCAGCTCCATTTCGCCCACGGCGACCAGGATCCCCAACACGACCACGATGGCGACGAGGAGACGCAGCCCCCACGGACCGTCCGCGATCTTCGCGCAGACCAGGCCGCCCGCAATGGCCGCCACCAACCCGATCCCGACCGATCCCAGCGTCCAGCCCCACGACACCGCCCAGCTTCCCGGCTGAAAGGCACCGTCGGCGCCGAGGAACATCCACAACGCGGTCATGAGCATGAACACGCCAGCGGCCATCGTCACCCAGCCGAGCACCGCCGCCCCTATGTTCCGCGCGAGAGATGCCATGGTGCCTCCTTTAGTTTGCAGTGCGCGAAGACGGTAAGTTGGACGGGGATGGGGAGCAACCTGGTTTCAGCAAGGAGAAGGCGGTGACGAACACGGGTGAGGGAACCAACGGACGGTCCACGGTCGTGGAGCTGTCCCTCGACGTCGAGGCGAGCGCCGCCACGGTCTGGAAGATGCTGAGCACGAGCGAGGGCTTCTCGGCCGTGATGCAGGGCCAGGTGACCTTCGAGGCGCGCGAGGGGAGCCCCTTCCGGGCCGAGTTCCCCAACTTCGGGACGGTGATCGCCGGCGAAATCGTGGCCATCGACCCCGACCACCGGCATCTGGCCCTCACCTGGGGCTCGGAGCAGGGACCGCAGGCCGCGGACCTGCCCGCCGGATCGTCACTGGTGGAGTTCCGGGTACAGGGCACGCCCGACGGCTGCCGGGTGGCGCTTCGCCACAGCGGATTCCCCTCCGAGCGGCTGGCCCAGGAGCACGACGGGGGATGGCGCTTCCACATGGGCAAACTCGCCCTCGACGCCAACCGCGCCGACCTGGCCGCCGGGCTAGAGCGCACGCTGGCTGGCTGGTTCGCCGCCTGGAACGACCCCGACGACGACAGCCGGCTCGCCACGCTGCGCTCCTGTTGCACCGAGGACGTCGAGTTCCAGGACGAGTGGGCCGTCGCCCGCAGCATCGAGCGCCTGAGCCTGCACATCGCCAACTGTCACCGGTTCATGCCGGGCTGGAAGATCGAGGCCACCGGCGATCCGCGCATCTGCCGGGGCGAGGCCCTGGTGGGATGGCGCTCGGTGGGCCCCGGCGGGACGCAGGAGGGCCACAACCACGTCCGCGCCAAACACGACGGGACCATCGTGCGGGTCGCGGGTTTCGCGGGCTGAGGATCGGCCCCCTACCCCAGCGTCTCGGCGAACCCGGGCGGCGTGCGGTGGTTCGTCGCCTGCTCGTAGGCGTAGGCGATGCGGATCAGCGTCGGTTCGCTCCAGCGCCTCCCGAAGAAGGAGACGCCGACCGGCAGCCCCGACACGAATCCCATGGGCACCGTGATGTCCGGATAGCCCGCGATGGCCGCGGGACCCGCGCTCGATCCGCCCCCCAGAGAGTCGCCCAGAATGTGGTCCGTCTTCCAGGCGGCTCCCCGCGTGGGCGCGACGATGGCATCCAGGGCGTGCTCGTCCATGAGCGCGTCGATGCCGTCCTCGCGGTTCCCCCGCTGGATGGTGCGCACCGCGTCGAGGTACGCAGGATCGGTGAGCGGCCCGCGCGCCTCCGAGGCGATCAGCCGCTCCTGCCCGAAGTGGGGCATCTCGAGCTCGGCGTTCCGCTCGTTGAAGTCGATGATCTCGGCCAGGGTCTTCACCGGCGCGTCCGGGCCGAGGCTCGCCAGATACGCGTTCATGTTGGCCTTGAACTCGTACTCCAGGACCAGAAGCGGAAGCTCGTCGTTCCACGCCGCGTTCGGCAGGTTCGCCGGATCGACCACGACCGCTCCTGCCTCCCGCATCGCCTGCACCGCCCCGTCGAAAAGGGCCAGAACGTCCGGCGAGAATCCGGGGAAGCTGCGCGCGACCCCGATGCGGGCACCCTGCAGTCCGCCCGAGTCGAGGAACTGCGCGTAGTCGAGGTGCGCGTTCCCCTCGCTGGCCGCCGTGGCCGGATCGCTAGGATCGAGGCCGGTCACCGGACCCAGCAGGATGGCCGCGTCCGCGACCGTGCGGCACATCGGCCCCGCCGTGTCCTGAGAATGCGAGATGGGAATGATCCCCGAGCGGCTCCACAGCCCCACCGTCGGCTTGATCCCGACGATTCCGTTGGTGGAGGAGGGACACATGATCGACCCGCCCGTCTCGGTTCCGACGGTGAGCGCCGACAGGTTGGCCGACGCCGCCACCCCCGAGCCGGAGCTGGATCCGCACGGGTTGCGGTCGAGCGCGTAGGGCATCCGGCACTGCCCGCCCCGCGCGCTCCAGCCGCTCGTCGCACGCTCGCCCCGGAAGTACGCCCACTCGCTCATGTTGAGCTTGGCCAGGATGATCGCGCCCGCCTCGCGCAGCCGCTGCGCCACGAAGGAGTCCTGCGGCGGGATCGACCCCTCCAGCGCCAGCGACCCGGCCGTCGTGGTCATGCCGTCATGCGTGTCGAGGTTGTCCTTCAGCGCGACCGGGATCCCGTGCAGCGGCCCCCGCGCCCCGCTCGCCCGACGCTCCTCGTCGAGCCGATCCGCGATCTCCAGCGCCTCGGGGTTGGTCTCGATGACCGACCTCAGCTCCGGTCCCTGCCCGTCCAGCGCCTCGATCCGGCCCAGGTACGCCTCCGTGATCGAGCGCGCGGTGCGCTCGCCCGACTCCATCGCGGCCTGCAGGTCGGCGACTGTGGCTTCGTCGAGCTCGAAGGGCGGCACCTCGCTCGGGCCGCGCGCGTCCCCGTGGTCGGTGCGCGAAGGCGCGTCCGGCGCGCAGGCGGTGGTCCCCACCGCGACGGCCGCGCCGCCAGCGATCGAGCTCCCGATGAAGCGGCGACGGTCGATCATCTCATCCTCCCGGTCAGTTGAAGGTCAACCTCTGCGCCGCGGCGCCGGCGGCAACGCGTCCACGACCTCTATCATCCTCTGCTGCTCTTCCTCGTTCGGCATCCGCCCCAGCCCGGCCCCCAGATTGTCGACCATGTGCTCGGCGTTGCTCGTCGCGGGGGTCACGCAGGTCACGGCCGGATGCGCGGCGGCGAACTTGATGAAGAACCGCGCCCAACTGTCGGCCCCGAACTCGTGCGCCCACTCCGGCACCTCGCGGTCGCCCACGCGCGCCCAGAGCCGGGTCCGTCCGAAGGGCACGTACACGAGAATCCCGATCCCCTGGTCCTGCGCCACGGGGAAGATCTCGTCGGCGGCGCTGCGGTTGTCGACCGCGTAGTCGATCCCGATGAAGTCGAGCGGGTAGTCCTGCATGGCCTGGATCAGCGCCGGGTACTGCCGCTTGCTGGTGCTGGTGATGCCGATGTAGCGGATCCGGCCCTCGGCCTTCAGCTCCTCGATGATCCCGACCTGCGTCGGCGGGTCGCCCAGGTTGTGCACCTGGATCAGGTCCATCTCGTCCACGCCGAAGTACTCGAAGGAACGCTCGATCTGCGCCCGCGCCGCGTCCGGGTCCGCCGCCCCGCCCCCGCGTCCCGCCACGTTGACCTTGGTGGCCCAGAAAATCTGGTCCGTGATCCCCAGCTCGCCGGCGATCCTCCCCGAGACCTCCTCGGACGACCCGTAGCTCGGCGCCGTGTCGAAGACGGTGCCTCCGTTGTCCACGAACGCGCTCAGCACGTCCTGCAACTGGGTCACGTCGTCGCCGCGCGCCACCCGCGAGAAGGTCGCCGAGCTCCCCAACCCCACGATCGGAAGCTGCTCGCCGGTGGCCGGAACGGGCCGGGTCATCATCTCCTGGCGGGCAAGCGCGCGCAGGATGTCGGGGCTCAGGGTGACGGCCGCTCCGGCAGCCGCCGAGGTACGAAGCCAGTCTCGTCGTGTCAGCATCGGGTTTTCCTCCCTCTCAGGTGATGCGCCGGACGCCCAAATCCGGCAGGTTGTCAAGGTGGTTCGCGGGACCGAGGTTCGCCAGTGTCGGGAGGCTCCCGCCACCACGTCGCCCGCCCCGCCAGTCCAAGGACAACAGGGAGACCGTTTGTGTTGGCCTACCGCCTGGATCGCCAGGCCGACGCCGAGAACCCCATCCGGCCCCGAGTCACGCGGTTCCCGCTGGAAGAGGCCAACGACGCCCTGATCGCGCTCAAGTCGGGCCGGATCGACGGCTCGGGGTGGCCCATGGTAACTCTCGGCGTGGATCTCGCGTCACAGCCCAAGCGTACGGCCACCTGCCGGATACGCTGGGACGGCTCGTCCGCAGTCGTCGAGTCACTCTCGCTGGGCGCGACGGACGCGGACCTGCTCAGGGCGTTCCAGCACGCGGACAAGATCGGAATCGACGCCCCGTTCGGGTGGCCAGCCCGCTTCGTCCGGGCCATCCACGCCTACTCCAGCTCGACGGTGTGACCTTCCGCCGATGTCGCCCGGCTTCGGTTTCGTCGGACGGACTGGGTGGTGAAGGAGACGCTGGGTCGATGGCCGCTCAGCGTGGCGTCGGATCTGATCGCCGTGACCGCCATACGGACCGCCCGTCTGCTCGCGGAAGCGGCCGCAGCCGGCGAGAGCATTGATCGGTGTGGTGCCGGCCGCTTCGTCGAGACCTATCCTGCGGCAGCTCTCGGCGTTTGGGGATTCCCCTCGCGCGGCTACAAGGGCACCAAGGGGGCCGAGGTTCGCACCAAGCTTGTGGCCGATCTTGTCGACAGGACCCATCCCTGGCTTGTCCTCACCGACGAGGATCGCGATCTCGCCAAGGAAGAAGGCTGGATCGCGCTGCCGCAACAGGAGAACCTCGGGCGACTCGTGTGAGGCAGCCGAGCACGCTTCACATCACTGCTTGCGCTCCCGGTCGCGCGACTGACCTGGCCTCTCCAGCGCCCGTCGCCGCGCCCGCTCGTCCCACCACTCCATGAGCTTGAACGGCAGCCACGCCGTCGCGAAGAGCCAGCCCGCACCAAACACCGCAACGGCAGCCAGGACCACCAGCATTATTCCCAGGTCACCGAGCACCGGTCTACCCGGTGAGCACGGCGTGAGGCTCGATCTCGCTTCGCGTGATGGTCATGTTGGGGACTCCGTTCACATGGTCGCTTCTTTCGGACTCGCCGTTTGCCTCTCTCCCCGGGAGGGGGGACATTGAAGGAAGCTACGTCACGCACCGTCAAACCCCAACGTCCGTGAAAGTGTGGCAGGTCCAGACACCTATCATCGAAAAGAGGAACTCGGGATGAGGAGCCTTTGTTCTTCGATGGCAGCAGTATGCGTTCTATGGACACAGCCGATCGGGGCTCAGGGGCTAGACGATCTCCCCAATTGGCGGGTGTCGTCCAGCCCCATCCTTTCAATCGGGCTCGTGGACGGGCCGGAGCCTTATCTGCTCTATGATGTGACTTCGCTTCGACTAAACTCGCGTGGCCATATCATCGTAGCCAATGCGGGTACCCGAGAGTTGCGCGTTTTTGATTCAGATGGTGCTTTCGTGAGGGCCGTAGGCCGGCGGGGTCAGGGGCCCGGGGAGTACCAGCACCTCACTGGCATCGAGTTGTTTGCTCGGGATTCGCTGATCGTGTTCGACAGAGACCTGCGCCGACTCTCGGTTCTCTCGCCGTCTGGACAGTTCCTGCGTTCTTTGCTGGTCGAGGCTCCTGGGGGCAGTGCCGCCCCGGTTGAAGCGCTGGTAGGTGTTGTCGACGGCAAGGCATTGATGGTAGGAGCAAGGTATCGCGATCCGCCCGAATACCCAGCTAGGATCGGGATCGAACGCATAACAAACACAGTCTTTTCGGTAGACCTGACCGACGGAGTGGTCAGGACGGTCACGGACGTGTCTGGGACGGAACGGGGATACATAGTTCGTGAAAGCGGTATGAGCTTCGCTCCGCTGCCACACCGCAGGTGGGCAGTCATTGCGGCGTTTTCTGGCGGTCTATTGGTTGGGGACAACGCCCTGCCAACTGTCAGGGTATTGACTCCGAATGGAGCCTTTCAACGGGCTTTTGACGTACCGTTCGCCATCCATCAGCTCTCCAACGACGAGCGAGTTGCCTGGATTGACAGAATGATCGCAAGATACCCGGACTTACCACCGGAACGGGCGGCTGAACAGAGCCGGACAATACTTGAGTTCGGGGGACCCATGGTCGCACCGAGATACGCCCGCATCATTCCCGACGGCGATGGCCGGTTTTGGGTTCAAGAGTACCATCCTTCCGGAAACGACCAAGAAATTCGCTTCGTCGGAATAGACCAAGACGGAGTGCCCTTCGCATCGCTGCGAATCCCCTCTGGGCTGGCCGCATCGGCCGAATTCGATATCCCTAGCAACACTCGCCTGCAGATCGATTCGGAGCACGTGTACGGAGTCTGGAAAGACGAGCAGGACGTAGAGCTTGTTAAGGTCTACAAGATCCTACGCAATTGAGGGAGGCATGGCTGGGCGGAATCGGAATCCGCGTCAAACCTTCACCACCACCTTGCCGTCGGCGCACCCCGACTCCAGGAGCTCGTGCGCGGCGGCCGTCTCCGCCAGCGGGAACACCTTGGCGATCCGCACCTCCAGGCGGCCCTCGCGTAGCCACGCCGTCAGATCCCGGATGGCCGCCCGGCGCGCCGCCGCCGGGAGCAGGTAGCCCTGCACGAAGTGGATCCGCAGGTCCTTGAAGGCGAGGGGGTAGTAGGCAAGCGGCAGTTCCGGCCCCAAGGTCGAGGAGTAGGACGCGATCGCGCCGTTCGGACGCAGCACCTCGACGTCGGTGGCCAGGTTGGCCGCGAGATCCACCTCGATCACCCGATCCACCCCCTCGCCGCCGGTCAGATCGCGAACCCGCGCCACCACATCGTCGCGGCGATAGTTCACCACGTGGCGTGCGCCGCCCCGCGCCGCCGCCTCCCCCTTCGCGTCCCCGCTCACCGTCGCGATCACCTCGGCCCCGCCCAGCGCCGCCATCTGCACGGCCATGTGTCCCACCGCCCCCGCCCCGCCCTGCACCAGCACGCGCTTCCCGCGCACCGGTCCGTCCCCGAACACGGTGTAGTGAGCGGTGCAGCCGGGAACCCCCAGCCCGGCCCCCACCGGCCACGGCACCCCGTCCGGTAGCGGAACGGCCTGCCCCTCCGGCACCGTCACCCACTCGGCGGCGGTCCCGAACGGCCGCGCCCCGCCCTGCGCGTTCCACACCCACACCCGCTCGCCCACCCGTCCCGGATCGACCCCCGCGCCCACCGCGTCCACCGTGCCGGCACCATCCGAGTGGGGGATCACCCGCGCGTGCCCGACCTCCATGCCGAGCCATCCGCCCCGTCGCTTGGTGTCGGAGGGATTGACGCCCGAGGCCGCGACCCGAACGCGAACCTCCCCTCGCCCCGGATTAGGCGTCTCGACCTCTCCGAACCGCAGCACCCGCCGCGCAGGTCCCGTCGCACTGTACCAAACAGCCTTCATGCCTGCAGGGCGAAGCGGAGTCGCGGCGGGTTGGCCAGCCAGCGGCACGCCAGCGGACGCCGAACCTTCACCCCGGAAACAGACTCCGGTCGATCCCCGGGACGAGCCTGAGCGCGTTCTCGTAGTAGATCTTGCGCAGCACGTCGTCGGGAAGGCCCAGGCCGTACATCTGCCAGAAGGCGTGGTAGCGGCGGTAGTAGTCGAAGTAGTCGTCCTCGGTCTCGAAGACGCGGAAGTAGGTGTGGAACTCCTCCTGGTTGTACGAGTCCTTGCCCATGAGCACGCGGTCCCCGTATTCCATGAGCCACTCGCGCGCGAAGCGGGGCTGCCGACCGAGCTCGTAGACGACCGCGCCCAGGCCCACGTACATGTTCGGAATCTCGTCGAGAACCTCGCCGAGTCGCGCCAGGTCGTGGCCGAGCCAGCCGAGGTGCGCCGCGATGAAGTTCGTGTTCGGGTGCCGCCGGAAGAGGTTGTGCTGCTCGCCGATGATCTGCTCGAACGACGGGAAGCGGTCGGGGGGCCGGATCCGCCGGGGCCGCAGCCGCAGCTCCAGCCAGCGCTCGTTGAAGCGGTCGTGGGGCTGCCAGAACTCGGCGGGGTCGGCGGAGTGGATGAGCACCGGAATCCCCAGCTCGCCGGCCTTGTCCCACAGCGGCGCCAGGCGCGGGTCGTCGACCGGAATCCGTTTGCCGTCCGTGTCCCGATCGGCCATGCCGAGGCCCTTGAAGATCTTCAGGCCCGCGGCACCGTTCCCCACGTCCTCTTCCAGTTGCGCGGCGGCCGCCTCGCCCCAGCCGGGTTCCCCGACGCCGAAGAAGTTGGTGTTGGCGAAGAAGATGAAGCGCGACGGATGCCGCCCGGCCATATTCTCGAGCCCAGCGGTGAGCGAGAAGCCGCTGCCGCCGGAGAGGTTCACCATGACCGCCATGTTGAGTTCGTCCATCTGGGCCACCAGACGGTCCACGTCGGCGGCCGACATCCCCGCCCCGCGCTGATGGCCGTGGATGTCCACGAACGGGAAGCGCGCGCGGGTGAGCGGGTTCTCCGGCACGACCAAGGTGTTGCGCGGCTCGTAGTCCACGACGGTGACGTCCTGGGCGGCGGCGGGCGCGGCGACGCTGGCCGCGAGCAGAACCGCGGGGAGCGCCGCGACGGCGGCCGGGGCGTGGGTCAGTTGGCCCGGGGCGCGGATCATGCGTGTCTCAGCGTCATGAGCAAGTAGCGTTTTCTGGCGGCGAAGGCGGCGGGATCGATCACGGCGGCGCCATCCACGGCGACCGTGCGGATCCTGTCGGCCACGTTCTCCAGAACGTAATGGAGTCCCGGCGACTTCGCTCGCAGCTTGTCGTGTGCGAAGTCGAGGGCGGGCAGGCCGATGCGGGTCGCCAGGAGGTGCGCGAAGCCCAGGGTGGGCAGCACGTTGGCGGTGATGTCGCGCTCGCGGGTGATCGCGAACCCGGCCTCGTCCACGCGGCGTCGGAACTCGGCGAGTCGCCAGCCCGAGCGTTCGCTGCGGGTTTCCCCGCCACCATCGCCGGTGCGGAAGTAGTCGGCCACGATCCAGACGCCGTTCCGTGCGAGGATCTCGCGCACGACTGGGAAGACCCCCTCCGGCCTCATGTACTGGATCGATTCCGCGTGGATCACGGTGCCGAAACGGCTGCGGTGCTCGCGCGCGGGCATGTCTTCGAAGCGGCAGCGGAGCACCGGCACATCCGGGTACGCACGCGCAATGTGCTCCACCTGGAAGCGATCGGGCGTGAGCCCCGTCACGTCGTGCCCGGCGGCGCCGAGAAGGCCCAGCATCCCGCCCATCCCCGAACCCACGTCGAGGATCGGAGCGTCGGGGCGCTCGATCAGTTCGGTGAGCTTGTCGGCGTAGCGACGCTGGGCGCGGTGCAGGGCGTCGAAGCTGATCGCCTCGGGCCGCGTGTCCGGGTCGTCGAAGTAGCCGTAGTGAAGGAAGTCGCCCGGGAGAATCCGGTTGTACAGCTTGAGCTGGGCGTTTGCATGGACGGTTGGGACGCGGCGGTGCCCCCTCCGGCGGCGTATCCGGCCGAGCACATGATGCGGCAGTAACGCCCGGCCCAGGATCTGCCGGACGATCCACCCCCCTCGCAGTCTGCCCATGGCCCTGCGCGTCAGCTCCCCGCGCCGCCCATCGCCCGGCCCCGCCGCCTGGGATCGGCCACCCCTTCGAGCCGACCGTCCTCCAGTCGCCGCACGGCGTGGATCGACCCCATGTTCGCGTCCCTGGGGCTGACCGGAAAGAGCGCGTGGCCCCACGCCTCGAGCTCGGCGATCGCCTCGTCGCCGAAGTCGCCCTCGATCTCGGCGGAGGAGATGCCGGGGTGGGGATGTCCGAAGCGGGGCACCTGCACCACCTGGTCGCCCGTCATTCCGTACTCGACGAAGTTGGCGGCACCCTGCAGCAGGCATTCCATGAGGGAGCGGCTCGGCGTCGCCATCACCAGCGCCGGACGCCCGTCGCGGTACAGCCAGAGCTGCGTCGAGAATCCCACCGGCAGGTTCCGATACTTGCGCAGGTAGGTCGCGCGGTTCATCACCACGCCGTCCACGTTGATCCCCGTGCCGAACGGCTCGGACGAACTGGAGTGGGTGCCTGCGGCCACATTGCCCTCGGCGTCGACGATCACGTTGCCGCAGGTCGCGGCCGAGAAGCCGACGAAGGGACGCGGCGCGCTGTCTCGGATGTCCTGCCAGACTCGGCGCGCGTTGTCGGGCGAGATGAAGTCCGCCTGGCTGTCCGGCGTGATGTCCGCGCCCCGCAGCCACAGCTCCTGGGCCACGCGGATCTGGGTGTGGAGCGCCTCGACGCTCTCGGTGGGCGGACCCATGGAGCGAAGGTCCGCGGCCTCGAAGACCTGCAGCCCGAGCTGGAAGAGCAGACCGCTGGGCGGCGCGACCTCGTAGCCGCGGTACGGCGCGCCGCCCGGTTCGCCGGACCTCCATGCGGGCGAGACGAACCCCTGCATCGCGGCGAGGTCGTCCATGGTGATGCCGCCGCCGCGCCGCGCGACCTCGTCGACCAGTCGGCGCGCGAAGGGTCCGGTGTAGAAGTAGTCGCCGCCCTCGTCGCGCAGGTGGGTCATCGTGGCCGCGAGTTCGGGGAGGCGCACGGTGTCGCCGACGCCGAGGAGGTAGCCGTCGCGGAACCAGTTGTCGCGCCCCGGACCCGCGAAGCGCCCGACCATCTTGCGGGCGTGGTGCGTGTAGCCCCACAGGATGTGGTCGATGACGAAGCCGTTCTCGGCGAAGGCGATCGCGGGTTCCCACAGATCCTGCCACGGGAGTCGACCGTAGGCCGAGTGGGCGGCTTCGAGACCGCGCACGTAGCCGGGCACCATGGCGCCGAAGCCGGTCCACGAGCGCGCCTCGTCGTAGGGCTCGCTTGCGGGGGCGCCGCTGGGAAAGGCGAAGGCGCCGCCTGCGGTGGAGAGCTCGCCGCTTGCCACGTCGAAGTAGGTGACGCCGAAGCCCCCGCCCAGAGTGGTCATGGTCGGTTCGAGGACGCACTGCGCGAGGGCCGCCGTGATGTAGGCGTCGGCCGCCGTGCCGCCCCGTTCCAGCGCCCAGAGGGCGGCCTCGGTCGCGTAGGGGTGGTCGGTGGTGGCCATCGCGCCCGATCCGACGGCGCGGACGTGGTCGCCGATCGGCTGGGGCGGCTTCATGTCCACACGGGACATGGCGACCCAGTCGCGCTCGCCGGGGGTGCCGGTTCGGCCCGGGAAGCCGGCGGCTGCGGCGTCGCCGGCGTCGGAGGAAGTCCCTCCGTCCGCGCACGCAGCGCCGCCGGCCATCCCGACCGCCACCGACGACTTGAGGAAGGATCGACGATTCACTGCGCCACGTAGGTCACGCCACGCTTTCTCGTCCTCGGGCTCGGACCATTCGCTCATGGCTCCAGACAGACCCTCCAGATAGCCATCCGCACATCGTCTCTTGTCCTTTCGCCGCATCTTCACCGCCTCCCCCCGATCCACAGCGGCCGCACCGGCACGTACCGCACCAGGCGCATCCGGTTGATCTCGCCCGCGTAGATGTTGCCGTCGAGATCCACGCCCAGGAACTCGATCCCCGGTCCGACGTTCTCGTCGTGCTGCGGAATGAAGTGGGTGACCCAGGCCTGCTCGGTCTTGAGGTCGCCGATGCGGATGCCCTTCTCCCAGCCGAAGTTGCTCCGCCACGGATCCGGGGGGCCGGTGCGCAGGTCGCCCGAGAGTCCGTCGCCCGCGTAGAGGATGTCGTCGCGATCGATGAATAGGCCGCTGGGCTTGCCGTACTGTGTCCAGATGTAGAGGAGCTCGCCCTCGGGGTCGAAGACCTGGATGCGGCTGTTGCCCCGGTCGGCGACCAGGACGCGGCCGCGCGAATCGATCTTGATGTCGTGGGGATCGCTGAAGCGGGCGGGTTCGCGGCTCTCGGAACCGACGCCGCCGCCAATCGCGCGCACGAAGGAGCCGTCGCTGGCGAGCCTCACGATGCGGTTGTTGCCGCCCCGATGCCCGTCCGCGACCCAGATGTCGCCGTTCGGCGCCACCGCCACCCCCGACGGCCCGTTGAAGTGCGTCTCGTCGTCGCCGTGCACCCCCGCCTCGCCGATCGTCATGACGACTTCGCCCTGGCGCGTGAGCTTGTAGACCTGGTGGCCCATGCCCATCGACTCGCCGAGCGCGCCGCGGGGGTCGCCGTGCGCCCCGCCCTCCGTGACCCACAGGTAGCCCTCGTGGTCCAGCGCGAAGCCGTGCGGGAACGCGAACAGCCCGGCGCCGTAGCTCTCGACCAGGTTGCCGTCCAGGTCCAACTTGAGGATCGGGTCGAGGTCGGTGCCGGCACACTGGTTCGCGCCGCAGCGGTCGAGGATCCAGAGGTGTTCGCCGTCCGGATCGGGGATGACCCCGCTCACGATCCCCAGGGTGCGCCCCTGCGGGAGCCTCTCCCAGTGGAAGGTCGCCCGGTACGGGTTGCTGGAGGTCGTCTGGCCCCGAAGGACATG
Source organism: Longimicrobiales bacterium (assembly GCA_963662845.2). GTDB lineage: Bacteria > Gemmatimonadota > Gemmatimonadetes > Longimicrobiales > Gaopeijiaceae > Bin94. The sequence goes on from CAXXCM010000003.1 coordinate 54,868, forward strand.
CCCCGGGGCGGGCGTCGCAGGCATCAGGCCGGACAGCACGACGACGCCCAGCGTCGCGAAGAGTGTAATGATCCGTCCGCTACGGTGTAGTTTGAGCATGTTCACGGCCCCGTGGGTCGGTCGCCGACGCGACGTGGGTGTGGCATTCGTTCATGTGAATGTAGGCGGACCCGGAGGCATGAAGACAATGACCAAGGAATCGCGACCCCCGATCCTCCCGCCGGCGCTCCTGCTCGCAGCGACCGTCGCCCTCGTCGCCGCCAGCGCCTGCGGCTCCGAGGACATCGACAACCCGCAGGCGCCCATTGACGTTCCGGACGACCCCCTGTGCGACGGGGCGATCACGGTGCCGGACGGTCTGTGCGCGCGCATCTTCCATCCCGGGGTGGGAGCCGCAAGACATCTGACGGTCGCCCCCAACGGCGATGTCTTCGTCGCGATCCGCAACAGCGGCAACCAGCGCGGCGGCGTGGTCGCGCTCCGGGACGCGAACGGCGACGGTCGGGCCGACCAGACGCAGGCGTGGGGCGACGAGGGAGGCAGCGGCATCGCGCTCGGTGACGGCACGCTCTACTTCGCAACCAACACCACCGTCCTTCGCTACCCGCTCGCCGCCGGGTCGCTGACGCCCTCCGGTCCACCCGAGACCATCGTCGACGGACTGCCCGCCGAGCGCAACCACGCCACCAAGAGCATCGCGCTCCACCCCGACGGCAGCGTGTTCGTGGGAATCGGCTCGCCGTCCAACGCCTGCCAGACCATTCCGCGCACCGCCGGAGCGCCCGGCAAGAACCCCTGCGGCGAACTCACGAACCGCGCCGGCATCTGGCGCTTCCAGACCGACCGCACCGACCAGAGGCAGTCCGACGGCGAGCGCTTCTCGACCGGTGTCCGCAACGCCGGCGCGATCGCGCTCCACCCCGAAACCGCCGAGCTTTACGCCGTCATCCACGGTCGCGACCAACTGCGCGAGCTCTGGCCCGCCCTGTACTCCGACTCCGACGGCTCCGAAAAGCCTTCCGAGGAGTTCGCGCTCATCGCGGAGGGCTCCGACTTCGGCTGGCCCTACTGCTACCACGACCCGAGCAACGACACCAAGGTGCTCGCCCCCGAATACGGCGGCGACGGGGTCGAGGTCGGCCGCTGCGCGGACACAGACATGCCGGCGATCGGCCTGCCCGCGCACTGGGCGCCCAACGCACTCGCGTTCACCACCGGCGGGACATCGCTCCCTTCCTACGTCAACGGCGCATTCGTCGCGTTTCACGGCTCGTGGAACCGCTCTCCGGTCCAGGCAGGCTACAACGTCGTGTGGATTCCCTTTGAAGGAGGACGACCCACCGGCGACTGGTCCGTCTTCGCGGACGGATTCGCAGGCGGACAGATCACGGCGTCGATTCAAGCCGACCACAGACCGACCGGCGTGGCCGTCGGACCCGATGGCTCCCTCTACGTGAGCGACTCCCTGCGCGGGAGAATCTGGAAGATCGTGGCGGGGTAGGCGAGCGAACTGGGCGTTCGCCTCACCACCGAACATGGTCCGAAAGAGGACATTTCTACTGCGCCGAGGGGCGGACATTTCTACTGCGGTACGACAGAATCTAGCTGGAAACACGGTTTGTCCGCCATTTTGCGGCTAAGATGGCGGACAAACTGGCATGTCCCGGCCAAACCAGTCTGGGATATGGTGGACAAGGTGGGCACCGTGCTATAGTTGAGGAAGTATCCAGAAGGTCTTGGGTGGGAGGGGCGAAGGAAGATGGGGGGAGGCGGTAGACAAATCCCAGCAGATTCTGGACGAATCGGTCCGAGAGGGGTCGGGCGCAGGTCCTGCGCCGACTGGCCAGTCGTGATCAAGTACCGCAGCTACACGGGCGTCTTCGAGTACGACGAAGAGCATGAATTCTTCGCAGGATATGTGGTCGATGCCCGCGACGGTATCAACTTCGGGGTCGGTCGGTGGCGGAACTGAAGGAATCAATGCGGAGCGCCATCGACGACTATCTCGATTTCTGTGAGGAAACCGGACGGGTGCCCAGCCTGCCATACACGGGGGGAGGGAGGAAGATGATGGAGGAGAGGGACAACAAGTTTCTGCGGAGTCTGTACGAGCTGGTCCAGAAAGGTCGAGCAAAGGCCCTGTGTCGGTTGGTGGCCCGCAGGTTCGGGGAGGAGACGGCGGGCACGGTGTCTGAGGTGCTTCACGGGCTTGTCGGTCCCGCAACCATTGACGAGGTCATCGACGCGTTCTTCGAATGCGAAACGGGCGAGGAGTTGATTGAGCGGGTGCCGACGGTCCAAGAAGACCGGGAGGAGCCAGGACATCACCTCTGGGGGTGGAGGAAATGCCTGGAGGCCGAAAAGGAGGGAAGAGCGAAGACGATGGCCGAGGTGGTGGAACGGTTCCAACGCTGTATTGACGAACGGGTCCGGGCGGGTGAGACGGAGGTGCTTCACCGGCTGGCGGCCCGCCGGTTCGGGGAGGCAAGCGCTATGAAGCTGTCAGGACTGCTCGACAACCCGGATGAGATCGACGAGGTCGCCGACGCGCTCATCGACTGCGACACGGCTAGGCAGTTCATCGAGCGGGTTTGGCCGTTTTGAGACTGGCGATCTACGTGCGCAGAGACTCGAGCCGGGCTGGTTCATGCCGATGGCGGAGAGCGTGGACGCTGCGGTACGGTCGAGGAAGTGTCCGGAACGACTGAAGAAGGAGGGAGCGACGAGGCTACCGAGTCCACCGACTCCGAATCGGGAAGCGTAGCACACGTCATGATCGACCCTCTCGGCGCGACAACCTCCCCCTCCAGCACATCGTCAGGCAAAGGCTCGGCCCTCCGGATGCTCTCTGCCATACGAGCGCGGAGCCTCGCCAACCGTTCGCGGAATGATTCGGCCGGTTTCTCGTTGGTGCAAATGGTGACCCGTTCCATCTCGATGGTCGGCTCAGGAGGCACGGCGGGATCCGTCGCACACGCGGCGACAATCAACACGCAGAACGCGGACAGGACGACCGATGAGAGGGTCTTCCGAGTCCGCTTGTGGAACATCCTGCCCAGCGCGGACCGGTTGGCCTCGCACACGCCCCTCTCCGTGACCAGCCCGGTGACCAACCTCCTCGGTGTCACGTCGAAGGCGTAGTTCGCGGCTCTGGTGCCCTCCGGCACAACGCGGACCCTTCGCTCCACCCCATCCTCGTCCACGCCCCACACCCGAGTCACCTCGTCGGGGTCGCGCTGCTCGATGGGGATGCTCGCGCCGTCCTCGATGGTCCAGTCGATGCTCGGGGACGGGGCCGCGACGTAGAACGGCACGCCGTTGTCGCGGGCGGCGAGGGCGAGCGGGTAGGTGCCGACCTTGTTGGCGACGTCTCCGGCGGCGGTCGTGCGGTCGGTGCCCACGATCACCAGGTCCACCTTGCCGCGGCTCAGCAGATGGCCGGCCGCGCTGTCCGACACGAGCGTGTGCGGAACGCCGTGCTGGCCGAGTTCCCAGGTGGTCAGGCCCGCGCCCTGAAGACGGGGTCGAGTTTCGCGGACCCATACGTGGACGCGCAGACCCTCGTCGTGGGCGAGGTACATGGGCGCCGTCGCCGTCCCCCAGTCCACCGTGGCGAGCCAGCCCGCGTTGCAGTGCGTCATGACGTTGAGGTCGCGGGCGGCCGGACGCCCCCGCTCGGCCCTGCGGCGCGCGATCTCGCGGAAGATGCCGAGGCCGAATTCGCCAATGCTCCGGTTGATGCGCACGTCGTCCTCGCAGAGCTGGGCCGCGAAGCCGTAGGCGGCCGCCGCGCGCTCGCCGGGGGGAAGATCGCGCAGCAGCGCGCCGGCCGCGCCGAGCGCCCACCGCAGGTTGACGGCGGTCGGTCGGGTCGCGCCGAGCAGTTCGAGGGTCTCGTGGAGGGAGTCGTCGGACGGATCGGCCGTCATGGCCAGCGCGACGCCGTAGGCGGCGGTCGCCCCGATCAGCGGCGCCCCGCGGACGACCATGTCGCGGATGGCGCGAGCGGCATCGGCGGGAGAACGCAGCCGGATCGTCTCGAAGCGGTGCGGCAGGACGGTCTGATCGATGACCCGCACCTCGGTTCCGTCGCCCGTCGTGAAGATCGCGCGATAGGGCACGCCGCCGATCTTCATGGTGCCGCGTCGGCCGGCCCGGCCGCTTCCAGAGCGATCCTACTCAAAGAAGACCTCCTGCACTTCGCGGTCGGGCGGCCGCGTCATCAGGCTCACCCCTACAAGCAGGACCAGCGACACGGCCGGCCCGATCAGCGCCGGCCACAGCCCGGCGATCCAGTTGTCGTACGTTCCGTGTTCCAAGTACCCAAGAACGTACCACAGAACGCACGTCGCCGCGCCGCCGATCATCGCCGCCAGTGCTCCCGTGCGGGTCGCGCGGGGCCACCACATGCCGAGCAGGAGCGGGAACGTGAACGCCGATGCCAGCAGACTGAAGGACATGGTCACGATGAACAGGATCGTGGCCGGGGGATCCACCGCGACCATCAACGCAAGCGCCCCGATCCCCAACGTCGTCCGGCGGGCGAGGCGAACCCCCCGGTCCTGGGAGACTTCGCGCTTTGCCAACGGCACATACAGGTTCTCCACCACCAGCGAACTCGCCAACAGCAGCACCGAGTCGATCGTCGACATTGTCGCGCCCAGCACAGCCGCGACCAGGATGCCGCCGAACAATGGATGCAACAGCAGTTGCACAAGCGTGGGCAATGCAAGATCGGTCTGCTCCAGGTTTGGCAGGAGCACGCCCGACGCGATCGCGATCAACGTCGAGCCGATAAAGATAAACGACGAGAAGCCTATCGAGAAAACGAGGGCGCGACGGAGCGTGCCCCGATCCTTCGGGATCAGAAAGCGGGTGACGGCTGCGGGCGCCCCCCCGATCTGGAAGAATCCCCAGACCAGGAACGACGACACGACCCACATCGCCGGCATCTCGCCCAGGAACGAGATCCCGCCGGGGTTGAACTCGGCGTAGCGCAGGTGCATCTCCGAGAAGCCGCCCGCCGCGTTCATGGCCACGGGCGCCAGCACCGCGAAGCCGACGATCATGATCGAGCCCTGGATGAGGTCTGTCCACGCGACCGCGTGCATCCCGCCGATCACGGTGTACAGAATGACGATGCCGCCGAAGACGAAGAGCCCGAGAAGATACGGCATCCCGAGCAGCACCTCGAAGAGGTTGCCCGCGGCCTTGAGCTGCGCGGCGATCAGCGGAATGAACGCCACCAGCATGAGCCCGGTCGCGGTCATCCCCACCGCCCGGCCGGGATAGCGCGCCTCGAACACGTCCACGATGGTCGTGCAGCGAACCCGCGAGGCCAGCCTCCGCAGACGCTCGCCCAGCAGGATGTAGGTGAACCAGGCCGCCGCCGCCGAGGACACGCCCGCCGGGGCGAAGTTGTACCCCAGCTCCCGTTCCGTGCCGACGGCGCCCATGTACGAACTGCCGCTCATCTGCGTGGCCGAGTACGAGAACCCCAGCGTGGCCGGACCGAGGTCGCCGCGCGCCAGAAAGAACTCCTGCCGAGAGCGCTTCCGTCGGTTGAACCAGATGCCGAGTCCCATCAGGGCGGAGAAGTAGAAGACGAGAATGACGGTGTACAAGGCCGCTGTGGACATCTCCGCGCGCTCCCGTCAGCGCCCGGTGCGGGCATGAAGGATGGCCGCGCCGATCACATAGGCGTATCCCCCGTATAACACCACCCAGACGCCCCAGTCGAGATTGCCCGGCCCCGGCGGCCAGTCCGCCAGCAACCCGACGCTTCCCCCCACCAGAAACACCGCCATCAGGATCATGGATACGATCGGAATGCGGATCGGTCCCTCGGCAGAGCCCTTCTCGACATCAACACCCCCCCGCCCCTTCATACCCATGTCTCCTTCAGCACCCGAATGATGTTCTCGCCCATGACCTTGGCGATGTCCTCGTCGCTGTAGCCCTCCCTGACCAGCCAGCGCACTAGGTTTTTCGATCCCTCCGTGGGGTTCTCCACGCCTCGTACATAGTCAACCGGAATGTGCTCCGGTGCCTTGCCCCCCGGGGGGTCGTGAGTCTCGTCGATGGAGAGTGCCGACGCATATACCTTGTGGAGGCCGACGTGATCGCCGTAGAGGGTGTCCGGTCCGAAGGCGACGTGGTCGATGCCCACCAGATCCTTCACGTATTCGAAGTGATCCATGAACGACTCGATGCCGTGGCGCCGGTTCTGCGGCGAGACCGTCGTGTGCGGCGCGGCCTCGATGCCGATCACGCCACCCTTGTCGGCCACCGCCCGGATCACGTTGTCGGGTGCCAGACGCCGGATGTTCCAGAGCCCTCGGGCACCGGTGTGGGTCAGGAATATGGGTTGCTTGCTGACTTCCACCGTGTCGAGGGTGGTCTGGTCGCTGGCGTGCGCGCAGTCGATCGCCAAACCCACCTCGTTCATCCTGCGCACCGCCTTGCGCCCGAACGACGTCAGTCCCCCGTCGCGCGTCTCCTTGAGACCGGTGCCAAGCGCGTTGGACTCGCTGTAGGTGATGCCCAGCACGCGCAGCCCGATGCCGTAGAGGATCTCGATGCGATCCAGCTCGTTCTCGATCATCGCCGCGCCCTCCTGGGCGGCCACCAGCGCGATCCGACCCTCGCGGTGCGCCCGATAGATGTCGTCGACGCGCTCGCACTTGATGATGAAGTCCTGGTGCGCGAGGTCGCAGAAGCGCATCCCCATGTCGTAGATGACGTCGTCCCACTTCCAGCCGTTCTTCGAGGTGATGCACGCCGCGCCGTCGAGAAAGTTGTCGAACACGCAGTCCCAGTACGAATCGGCCAGCGCCTCGTAGGCCGTGTGCACGCGTCCCTCGGAGTCGTAGGCGCGGATCTGCTCGGCCTTCGACGGGAAGAGGTGGGGGTGCTCGTGCAGCGAGATCATCAGAATGCGGTCGACGAGATCCGCGACGCGGGCCTCCTGGGTCGGGGTGAGGGGCACGACGTAGGGCTCGAAGAGCGACTCGCCCTCGATGAGGTCGTATTCGGTGAAGTCGCGGTGGCTCTTCACGTACTCGTAGGATTTGTAGCCCGAGTAGTTGTGGTGGAGCGGCAAGGTGCGTTCTCCGGTGGCTGGGGCGTGGTGTCGAGACGAACGAGTGACGGCCCCCAATAGACGGCGCGGGAGCCGTGGCTGCAACCGGCCATCCTGCGCACCCGCGACGGGCGGCGGGAGCCGGAGGCGCGCAACTCGAATCGCCCCGATGGTTTACCTTTTCCGCCTTGCCCTGTAGCGTATCCGCATGATCGACTCGCTCACCGCCTTCAAGCCCGTCGTGGCAACGGTGGCGCTCGCGCTGCTGTGGCTCGTCGAGGGGATCGTCCCGATGTTCGAGGGCCGCCGCGAGCGAGCCCGGCACGATGTCTCGAACGTTGCCTTGGGGATCCTGAACGCCATCGTCGCGTCCCTGCTCTTCGCCGGAGCCACGCTGGTCGCGACCGAGTGGGCGCGCGCGAACTCGTTCGGCGTGCTGCACTGGGTTGGCGTCGAGGGTGCGTGGGCCTTCGCGCTGGGCTTCATTCTCTTCGACCTTTGGCAGTATGTCTGGCACCGGCTCAACCATCGGATTCCCTTCCTGTGGCGGTTTCACGCGGTGCACCACGCGGATCGCGAGCTGAGCGCCAGTTCGGGGGTGCGCTTCCACACGGGAGAGATCGTGCTGTCCTCGATCGCGCGGCTCGCGGTGCTGCCGCTCCTGGGAATGACCATCGGCCAAGTGCTGCTCTACGAGGCCGTGCTGCTGCCCGTGATCCTCTTCCACCACGGAAACGTGGGCGTCCCGGGCGGCGTGGACCGGTGGCTGCGCTGGCTCATCGTGACGCCCTGGATGCACTGGGTGCACCATTCGGACTACCAGCCCGAGACCGACTCCAACTATTCGAGCGTCTTCTCGGTCTGGGACCGGATCTTCGGGAGCTTCCGACTCGTGGCCGATCCGCGCGCGCTGACTCTGGGGCTGGAGGAGACGGAGCGGCGGGACTGGGCGACGTTGCCGGGGATGGTGGCGATGCCGTTCCGGCGGGCGGGCCGGAGACGGCGGGCGGACGATGCGCCGGGGCGGGCCGCCGACAGGACGGGGCGCTGACATGGCCGAACGGGACGGTCCCCCGCGCCGGAACCCTCTCGTGCGCTCCGTGCGGGTGTTCGCCCCCGCGTCGATCTCGAACCTGGGTTGCGGCTTCGACGTCTTCGGCATGGCGCTGGAGGGTCCGGGCGACGAGGTGGTGGTCCGGGCGGCGGCCGGCACCGGCATTGTCGCAGTGTCGGTGAGCGGCGACGGTGGCCGGGTACCGACCGATCCCGCACGCAACGCCGCCGCGCTGGCGGTCGATGGCGTGCTCGACCGGCTGCGTTCGCGGGCGGGCGTCGCGATTGAGGTGAGGAAGGGCATCCCGCTCGCGTCGGGCCTGGGGGGCAGCGCGGCCAGCGCGGTCGCGGGGGCGGTGGCGGCGGACGCGCTTCTGGGCGGCGGCCTGGATCGCACGGCGCTGCTCGAATGCGCCATGATCGGCGAGCGCAAGGGTTCCGGCGCCGACCACGCCGACAACGCGGCGCCTTCGCTGATCGGGGGATTCGTGCTCGTGCTCCCGGGCACGCCGCCGCGGATGGTGGAGCTGCCGACGCCCGACGATCTGGTCGTGGCGGTGGCCCACCCGCAGATGGAGGTCGAGACGCGGCGGGCAAGGATGATCCTCGGCGACACGATCCCCCTCAAGGCGGGAGTCCAGCAGTGGGGGAACGCGGCGGGCATGGTCGCCGGTCTCTTTCGCGGCGACTGGGATCTGATCGCACGCTGCCTGTGCGACGCGGTGGCCGAACCGGTGCGCGCGAAGCTGGTGCCCGGGTTCGAGAGGGTGCGCGCGGCGGCGCTGGAGGCCGGGGCGGTCGGGGCCGGGCTGTCGGGCTCGGGGCCGTCGGTCTTCGCGTTGTGTCGGGGCGAGCTAGGCGCACAGGCCACCGCCGCCGCGATGGCGGAAGCCTTTTTGGCCGAGGCCGGTGTGGCTTCGGATACGGTGATTTCGGGCCCGCACCCCAGAGGCGCACGGATTCTGGAGATGGAGTGAGGACGACGCGCGCGTCCCGGCGAACAACGCCGCCGCTCCCGCCCGCCGCGGCATGAACCCGACGCAATGAAGCTGATCAGCACGCTGGGCGGCCCCGAAGGCGGCTGCTGGACCTTTCGGGAGGCACTCTTTCGCGGTCAGGCGCCGGATGGTGGCCTCTTCGTGCCGGCGTCGCTGCCACGCATGGCCACCCGGGACCGCGCTGCGCTGGCCGACCTCACCCTCCCCGAACGGGCCTTCGCGACGGCGCGCCACCTTCTCGACGGCGAAGTGGCGGACGGCCTCCTCCACCAGATCGTGCACGACGCGCTGGACTTCCCCGTCCCCCTGCGCGAAGTCGAGCCGGGCGTCCACATGCTGGAGCTCTTCCACGGCCCCACCCACGCATTCAAGGACGTGGGCGCGCGCTTCATGGCCCGCATGATGTCGGCGCTTCGCGATGGCAAGGCCCGCACGGCGACCATTCTCGTGGCCACGTCGGGAGACACGGGCGGTGCGGTGGCGGACGCGTTCCATGGGGTGGCGGGCGTGCACGTCGTCGTTCTCTACCCGCTCGGCAGGGTGAGCCCGCGCCAGGAGGCCCAGTTCTCGACACTGGGGGGCAACGTCGCGGCGGTGGCGGTTCGGGGCGCGTTCGACGATTGTCAGCGGCTCGTGCGCCAGGCCTTCTCCGACGCCGCGCTCAACGCGGAGCTGTCGCTGACTTCGGCCAACTCGATCAACATCGGACGCCTGCTGCCGCAGACCTTCTACCATGTCCACGCCCTGATCGAACTCGCGCGGGCTGGCGGGGTGAGCCCGACCGGGGACCGCACGTCGCCGGACCCGGAGCTGGTCGTCTCGGTGCCCTCGGGCAACTTCGGCAACCTCACGGCGGGGCTGATGGCTCGCCACCTGCTCGGCATGTCGCGCGTGCGCTTCGTGGCCGCGACCAACGCGAACTCCGTCGTGCCCGAATACCTGGCCGGGCGCGGGTTCAGCCCTCGCACCTCGGTCGCGACCATCTCCAGCGCCATGGACGTGGGCGACCCCAGCAACTTTCGGCGAATCATGCACCTGTTCGGCGGCGGCGGTAGGCCGGGCGATACCGGTCCGGACCGTTTGCGCGGCGTGTTCGGTGGATCGTCGTGGACGGACCGCGAAACCCGCGAGTGCATCCGCGACCTGTGGCGGCGGCGGGGGGTCGCGATCGACCCGCACACGGCGGTCGGGCTGCTCGGGCTCCGGCGCGAGTTGCGCGAACGGCCCGGCGCGCGCGGCGTGGTGCTGGCGACGGCGCATCCGGCCAAGTTCGCCGAGACCGTCGAGCCGCTGATCGGGCGGAAGGTGCCGATACCGGCAGGGATCGCGAGGGTGATGAACCGGGTGCGGCGCTCCATCGAGATCGAGCCGAAGCTGGAGGCGCTGCGCGAGGTGCTGGTCGGTGGGGCAACGAGGCACGATATTCGACGATGACGCCCACGGCGCCGGGCAAACGCCCAGAACGCCATGCAATCCCCGCCGGGAGCCGTCCGCCACCATGCTGCAGCGCTTCGACGAACGCAACCGCGATCTGATCGTCAACGTGAACGGGAAGCTGTCGCACCGCGACGAGGCGGGCGTGAGCCCCTTCGACTCGGCGGTGCAGGGCGGCGACGCCGTCTGGGAGGGGCTGCGCCTCTACGACGGCAGGATCTTCAGGCTCGAGGAGCACCTCGCCCGGCTCCGCTCATCCGCGCTCGCGCTCGCCTTCGCCGACATCCCCTCCGACGACGAGATCATCGCCGAGATCCGGCGCACCCTCGCCGCCAACGACATGCGCGACGGCGTCCACATTCGCCTGACGCTCACGCGCGGCGTGAAGTACACCAGCGGCATGGACCCTCGTCTCAACCGGTCCGGCCCCACGCTGATCGTGCTGGCCGAGCACAAGGCGCCCGTCTACGACCGCTCGGGTCTGCGGCTCGTCACCAGCTCGCTGCGCCGCTTCGCTCCCGACGCGCTCGATCCGAAGATCCACCACGCCAACCTGCTCCAGTCGATCCTTGCGAAGATCGAGGCCAACGCGGCCGGGGCCGACGACGCGCTGATGCTGGACCGCAACGGCTTCATCGCCGAGACCAACGCGACCAACTTCTTCATCGTGGCGGACGGGTCGGTCATGACCGGCCGCACGGTCGCCTGCCCGGAGGGGATCACGCGGGCCGCCGTGCTGGAACTGTGCGCCGAGAACGGGATCCCCCACCGGGTCGAGGACCTCTCGCTGACGGAGGCCTATCGCGCCGACGAAGCCTTCTGCACGGGCACGATGGGCGAGCTGGCGGCCGTGACCGAGATCGACGGACGGACGATCGGCGACGGGCGGGCGGGCGCGATGACCGGGCGTCTTAGCGAGCTCTATGGGGAGCTGGTGCGGCGGACGGGGACCCCGGTCTGAGCCGCTCCCAGTGCGGCACCTTGCGGCCCGTCCGCCGTGCGCGGCACCTTCCGGCTGACGCCACGAGCGACGCGGCGACCACGCCCAGCACGAGCCGGAGCCATCCATGACGCACCGATCCCTCCCTCTCCCCGCCCGTCTCCACGGGGCGCTCGTTGCCGCGACCCTGTTCGCCGTCGGCTGCTCCCCCTACCCCGCCCCGCCCGAAACGGCGCGCGATCCGGTCGTGGACACGCTGCACGGCGTCGCCATCGCCGACGACTACCGCTGGCTCGAGGACCAGGACAGCCCCGAGACGCGGGCCTGGATCGCGGAGCAGAACGCATATGCCGAGCGCATCGTGGGGGACACGCCGCTGCGGCGGGACCTTGAGGCGCGGCTGCGTGAGCTGATGGACGTGCCCGGCGCGCTGTTTCCCCGCCGGGCCGGCGACTTCGAGTACTTCGCGTTCCGTGCGCCGGGCCGCGAGGTGGCCGCGATCGTTCGCCGCCCCGCCCCCGAGGAGCCCCAGCGCGACCCGATCGACCCAAGCGGCGACTTCGAGGTCGTGATCGACCCGCTCGACATCCACCCCGACGGCACCACCAGCGTGAGCATCCGCGACTTCTCGCCGGACGGCAACCTGATGATGTACGCGATCCGCGACGGGGGCCAGGACGAGGTGCAGATCCGGATCCGCGACCTCGCGACCGGCGAGGATCTCCCGGATCGGCTGCCGAACTTCCTGTACGGGTCGACCTTCTTCGACCCGGAGGGGACCGGGTTCTACTACACGTGGAGGTCGCGGGAGATCGGCCCCAGGGTCCGCCACCACACCCTCGGCACCGACATCGCCCAGGACGTCGAGCTGTTCGGCGACGGGCACGGGCCCGAGAAGTTCATCAACGTCACGCAGGGCGGCGACGGGAGATACCTGGTCTACACGGTGCAGCACGGGTGGGCGCGGAGCGACGTGTACGTGCAGGACCTGGACGCGGGCGGGGGGGCGGCAAGGCCGCTCATCGTGGGCGCTGCCGCGCGGTTCCGTGCGCGCTTCGTGGACGGCGAGCTATATTTGCTGACCAACGTCGATGCGCCGAAGAACCGAGTCTTCGCGGTGGATCTGGGCCGCCCCGACCCCGCCGACTGGCGCGAGGTGATCGCCGAGGCCGACGACCTCTTGACGGACTACCAGATCATCGGCGACGAGATCTACGCCGAATACCTCCAAAGCGTGAGCAGCAGGATCGTGCGCTACGACCTCGACGGGACGCGGATCGGCGAGATCCCCGTTCCCGAACACCATGTGGCGACGCTGCGCCCGTGGGGCGAAGGCGCGGCCCTGCTCACCCTCACATCCCTAGTCACCCCCTCCCACATCGTCAGGCTCGATCTGGAGACGATGGAGACCGAGCCGTGGCTGCCGTCGGCGTCGCCATTCGACGGGGCCGGCTACGAGGTCGCGCAGGTGTGGTACACGTCGGCGGACGGGACCGAGGCCCCGATGTACGTGGCGCACAGGCGGGGGCTTGAGCCGGATGGGGAAGCGCCGACGCTGCTGTACGGCTACGGAGGGTTCAACGTCAACCTGCTTCCGCGCTTCGACCCGAGAGCCGCGGCGTGGATGGAGCGGGGCGGCGTCTATGCGATGGCCACCCTCCGAGGCGGCGGCGAGTTCGGCGAGACCTGGCACAGGGCGGGCATGCTGGAGAACAAGCCCAACGTTTTCGACGACTTCATTGGGGCGGCGGAATGGCTGATCGGGAACGGGTACACGAACCCGAACCGCCTCGCGATCCGCGGCGTCAGCAACGGCGGGCTGCTGGTGGGCTCGGCGCTGACCAAGCGGCCCGACCTCTACCGCGCGGTCTTCTGCGGGCTTCCCGACCTGGACATGGTGCGCTTCAATCAGTTCACCGACGCGAACAACATGCCGGCGCTGCTGGAGTACGGAAACGCGGCGGTGGCGGAGGAGTTCGAGGTGCTGCGGACGTTTTCGCCCTATCAGAACGTGCGCGACGGCGTGGCGTACCCGGCGGTCATGCTGACGCAGGGCGACCTCGACACGCGTGTCCCGCCGCTCCAGGCGCGGAAGATGGCGGCGCGGCTCCAGGCGGCGACCAGCTCGGGGCTGCCGGTGATCCTGGACTACGATCCGCGGACGGGACATGCGGGCGGGCGGACGTTCAGCCGGAACGTGCGGAACACGGCGATGGAGCTGGCGTTCCTGCTGGGGCAGTTGGGCGTGGAGGGGGGATAGGATGCTCACACGGCTGCGGGTACGAAACTTCAAGCGGTTCGAAGAGATCGACGTAGAGCTTGGGGATCCCGTCGTCTTCGTGGGCCCCAACAACTCGGGGAAGACCACGGCGATGCAGGCGCTGGCGCTGTGGGACTGCGGGCTGCGGACCTGGAGCGAGAAATACGCCGACCGCGCGGTGCCAGCCAAGCGGCCTGGAGTGACTGTCGGCAGGCGCGACATCGTGTCCGTTCCGGTTCCCACGGCCCGCCTGCTTTGGCGGAACCAGAGCGTTCGCCATGTGAGCCGCGACTCCGGCAGGCAGATCACGTCGAACATCCTCATCGAAGTCCTCGTCGATGGTGTTTCGTCGGACGGTACCGAGTGGCAGTGCGGGATGGAATTCGACTACGCCAACCCGGAATCGGTCTACTGCCGTTCCATGCTTGTGCCGGGGTCGAAATCGGAACGGATGTCGGTTCCGGCGGAGGTGCTGAAAACACCCACCGCGTTTCTTGGCCCCATGTCGGGGCTGGCCGCGAACGAGGCTCGCTTGGATCCGGGCGCCATTGACGTCCGCATCGGCGAGGGTCGCACCGCCGACGTGCTTCGCAACATCTGCTACGCGCTGTGGGAAAGCGATCGCGAGACATGGGAAAGCGTCGTCCGTCGCCTCAGAACCCTCTTCGGCGTCGACCTCCACGAGCCGGTCTATCTGCCCCAGCGCGGCGAAATCGCCATGTCGTACAGCGAGCGCGGGCGCACCCTCGACCTGTCCGCCGGTGGCCGGGGAATGCAGCAGACGCTTTTGCTCCTCGCTTATCTGGGTGCCAAGCCGGGCGCGATCCTTCTCCTTGACGAGCCGGACGCACATCTCGAGATCCTTCGTCAGCGGGACGCCTACCGCTCCCTCACCCGGGCCGCGCACGAGACGGGTGGGCAGGTGATCGTGGCCACGCACTCCGAAGTGCTGCTGAACGAAGCGGCTCGGAACGATGTGGTGATCGCCTTTGTGGGCGAGCCACACCGGATGGGGCGGAGCAGCGATCAGGTTCGCAAGTCCCTGAGTGTGATCGGCTGGGATCAATACCATCGAGCGGAACAGACTGGTTGGATTCTCTACATCGAGGATTCGACCGATCTCGACATTCTCCGGGCGTTCGCCCGACGGCTCGACCACGGTCCGGCCATGAAGGCGCTGGAAAAGCCGTTCGCGAAGCCGGTCGCGGACCAGCCCCAACACGCCAGACGGCATTTTCACGGTCTCAAGGAGGCTTTCCCCGAACTGCGCGGTGTCGCGCTCTTCGACCGCTTGGACCAGCGTCCGACGGACGGCGGCATTGAATTCCTGATGTGGACGAGGCGAGAGATTGAAAACTACCTCTGCTCGCGAGCGGCACTGGAGACATTCGCACGGGAATCAGATTCGGCGGGTTCACCCGGCCCGATCTTCAGCCCGGCCCGCGAGAACGCCATGTCCGACGCAATCGCACGGATGGAGTCCGCGCTTGGCGACCTGGGCAAGCCCTCGCCGTGGGGAGACGACCTGAAGGTAAGCGACGAATTCCTGGTCCCACTCTTCAAGTCCTACTTCGGCGCCTTGGGGCTCTACAACACGATGCCCAAGAGGGAGTTCCACCGGCTGGTGGAGTACCTTCCCGTCGACGAAATCAACGAAGAGGTCCGCCAGAAGCTCGACGTGATTGGCAGAGTCGCGGCCGGAGACTAAAGGAGATCCCATGACACGCCGATTTCTCCATCCAGCGCTCGCACACCCCGGGAAGTGCCTCTTGGCGACCGTCTCGCTGGCGCTCGCGACCGCCCCACCACTGGCCGCCCAATGCGACGACTGCGTCTTCCCCGGCGACACATGGGAACTGGTGCGCGGGCCCGAACTCGCCCGGCACGGCTGGGATCCCGAGACGCTCGAGCGCGCCACCACATTCCTGCAGGACAGCGCGAACTCCACCGGAGTGGTTGTCACGCACAAGGGCCGCGTCGTCTTCACCTTCGGCGACATCGAGGAGCTCTCCTACCTCGCGTCGGTGCGCAAGAGCATCCTGGCAATGTTGTACGGTCAGTGGGTCGAGAACGGCGTGATCGACCTCGACGCCTCGCTGGAGGAGCTCGGGGTCGACGACATCGGCGGTCTCCTGCCGATCGAGCGCCAGGCCACGGTGGATCACCTGATCACCGCCCGGTCCGGTGTATACCATCCTGCATCCAATTCGGGAGACAATTTGGCCGACGCACCCCCGCGCGGCTCCCAGCGGCCGGGCGCCTACATGCTTTACAGCAACTGGGACTTCAACGCGGCCGGGGCCGTCTTCGAGCAGCTCACCGGACGCAACATTTACGACGAGGCGCAGGCCCAGCTCGCGATCCCCCTCGGCTTCGAGGACTGGGACAGGTCGGCGCAGCGCAAGAGCGGCAACCTGACCGTCTCACGGAATCCCGCGTACCACTTCTGGCTCTCCACCCGGGACATGGCGCGCATCGGCCACCTCATGCTCAACGAGGGAGCGTGGAACGGCGAGCAGGTGATCTCGCCCGAGTGGGCCCGGCGGATCGTGAGCGTCGTTACCCCCCTGGAGGAAATGAACCCGCCACGGAGGCGCGATGGCTACTTCGGCTACGGCTACATGTGGTGGATCTTCGACGGACCGCGAGCCGGCGGTCCCTTCGAGGGCGCCTACACGGGACGCGGCGCTGTGGGCCAGTGGATCAGCGTCTTTCCGGCGCTGGACCTTGTGATCGCCCACAAGACAAAGTCCGCCTACGGCCGCACCACCAGCTGGAGTTCGTGGCAGCGGCTCGTCGAGCTGCTCTTCCAGGCGCACGGCGTCGAGCCGGGCCCCTATCCTTGGGCGAGCGAGGGGGGCTAGTAGCGGTTTGGGGGCTCCGAGTTATCCCCCCTACGGCCCCAGCGCCCCGATCGGGATCACCTCCACGCCGTCGGGTCTCGTGTAGCCGTATCCGCTCGCCACGATCACGCCGAGGGCCTGGGGCGGACCGACGGCCCTCGGATCCACGCGCGCCTTGAGCCTGAGCAGGTTGCGGGCACCCTCGTCGATCAATCGCGGACCCAGCTTGACCTCGAAGGCAGCCCAACGACCGTCGCGCGCCTGCACCACCGCGTCGACCTCGAGCCGTCCGTTCTCGCGGTAGTGGTAGATGTCGGCATCGGCGGCTTGCCCGTATACGCGGAGGTCGCGGACGACGAGAGACTCGAACAGGAGCCCGAGAAACTCGAAGTCCTTGAGCAGTAGGTCGGGATGACCACCCACCGCCGCCACGGCCAGGGACGGATCGACGAAATGGCGCACCGGACGCTTGCGGAGAACGGCCCTTGAGCGCAGGTGCGTCGCCCACGCCGGCTGGCTCTCGACGATCATGATCCTTTCCAGCGCGCTCAGGTAGTCAGCGGCGGTGTGGGGCTTGATCGCGGCGTTCTTCGCCCCACCCAAGTCCGCAGCAAGCTTCGAGGTCGCAACGGCGGTGCCGACGTTTCTGCCCAGAGACCGCAGGAGCAGCCTGACGCGCTGAGGGTCCCGGCGGACCCCGTCCACGCCCTGAATGTCCACCCGGGCCACCTCGTCCAGCTGAGCCCGATTCGCTCGCAGAGCAAGCGAAAGCGGCCAGTCCACACCCTCGGGCCACCCTCCCCGGCAGATGAGCTCGGCCACCTCACCGATGGGAATCGCGTGCTTCCCCGCTTTGGCAGGGGACCCCGTCAGCAGGCGCGTCAACGAGACAGCACCCGATGAACGGCCCGCCTCGTGCAGTGACATTGGACGCATGCGGAGTCTCACCATGCGTCGCATGCCCGTATGCCGAGTGGCGTCGTCCCCGGGAACCGCCGATCCGGTGAGGATGAACTGACCCTTCGCCCGCCGGTCGTCGACCGCCCTTCGCACATGGTTCCAGACCCGGGGCTCCAGTTGCCACTCGTCGATCAGTCGCGGCGGCGGGCCCTTGAGCACCTCGGCCGGATCGGCCGCGGCCAGGTGGCGCGCGTCTTCGTCCACGTCGAACAGCACCTCGCTCGCGGCGAACTCCCTCGCGGTCGTGGTCTTCCCGCAACCCCGCACACCCTCGATCACGACGCAGCCAGTGGCTCGGAGAAGGTCGCGCATCTCCGGATCGATGGCCCGGGCAAGGTATCGACTCATCGGCCAGTTCTCACGAGGGACAGGTCAGCGGCAGGAATATGACGCTAACAGCGGCAGGATTGTGACGCCATAAACGGCAGAAATGCGGATCCGTGGGCGGCGGGATCGGCGCAGGCAGCCAGCGAGCGGCCCCTACCCCGGCATCCTCCTGAACAGGCGCAGCAGCGACCAGAATGCGAGGGCGTACATCACCGCGCCAAGCAGGAACGGCGCTCCCGGCAGTTCGATCGGAGCGCTCGGCGACGTGAAATAGCTGAACAGCCCCGCGGTGAAGATCAGCGGCGCCAGGATGCCGGTCAGGCTCATCAGCGACGTGATCCCTCCCTGCACCTTGCCCTGATCTTCCGGCGGGACGGCACCGGCCACGAGACTCTGGATCGCCGGACCCGCTACGCCCCCGATGGAGCCGAAGACGATGAACGCGAACATCATCCAGCCGGCCGTCGCCATCCCGTAGCCCAGGTACGTGACCACGGCGACGATCAGCCCGTACAGGATGGCACGGCGTTCCCCAAGCCACTTGACGACCGGGCGCACCAGTCCCCCCTGCACGATCGTCGCCATCAGGCCCACCAGCATCAGCGAGAGGCCGTTCATCTGCTCGTCCCACCCGAACTTGTGGCCCGTGTAGAGCACCCAGACCGTTTCGAGGCCCCGCTGCGCGAGCACCACAAAGACGAAGGCGGCCGTGAGACCCGCGACTAGCGGATACGAGCCGAGCACGTGCAGACTTCCCACCGGATTCGCCTTCCTCCAGCTGAAGGCGGACCGCTTCTCGGCGGGCAGCGACTCGGGCAGAACGAAGAAACCGTAGAGCCAGTTGACAAGGGCGAGTCCGGCCGACACGAAGAACGGAAGCCGCAGGTCGATGCCGCCGAGCACGCCGCCCAGTCCCGGACCGAAGATGAAGCCGAGACCGAAGGCCACGCCGATCAGGCCGAAGTTGCGCGCCCTGTCCTCGGGCTTCGAGACATCGGCGATGTAGGCGTTGGCGGTCGTGATGCTCGCCCCCATGATGCCGGCGATCAGCCGTCCGACGAAGAGCCAGCCCAGCGTGGGCGCGAAGCCCATGATGATGTAGTCCACCCCCAGACCGAAGAGGGAGATCAGGATCACCGGCCTCCGACCGACGCGGTCCGAGAGCGCTCCCAGGACCGGCGCGAAGACGAACTGGGTCAGGGCGTAGGTGGAGGCCAGAACCCCGAACCAGCGCCCGGCCAGCGCCGTGCTTCCGCCCGCGAACTCCTTGATCAGTTCAGGTAGAATGGGGATGATGATCCCGATCCCCAGCACGTCGATGAAGACCGTGATGAGAATGAAGATCATGGCGGCCTGATGTCGCTTTCCGCGATCCTTCACTCCACGCCTCCCCGGAAACCGTCTCGATCAATCCGACAAACTATGGACTTCGACAGCTTCGAACGCGAATCACGCCGTGCCTTCGAGGCGATCCCGGTGCGCTACCGAGACGGTGTGGACGGCCTCACGGTGCACCGCAGAGCGCTTGGCCACCCCCGCTTCCCCGGCATCTACACCCTTGGCGAGTGCGTCACCGAATCCTATCCGTCGAGCTGGGAGGGACCCGAGACGGTGCGCTCGGTCGTCCTCCTGTACTGGGGCTCGTTCCGGGCACTCGCCGAAGTCGACCCTGGGTTCGACTGGTCGGGACAGATATGGGAGACGTTGACCCACGAGCTCCGCCACCACCTGGAGTCGCTGGCCGACACGGACGACCTGAGGGGCGTCGACTACGCCATGGAACAGACGTTTCTGCGGTACGAGGGTCTTGACTTCGAGCCCCACTACTACCGCCACGGCGACCGCATCGGTCCGGGAGTGTATGCGGTGGAGGACGAGGTCTACATCGAGCAGCGCTGGAGCACGGTCGACTTCGCGCGTGCGGATCGGATCGGTTTTTCGTGGGCCGGGCGAAGCTACGAGGTGCCGCATCCGGTTGAGCTCGGGGACCTGCACTTCGTGCGGGTCGTGGACGGGATACCCGCGCCTCCATACGTTGAACTGGTGCTGGTGCGCCGGTCGTCGTGGATGGAGCGGGCGCGGGCGGCGCTGCTACGAACGGGCGTGGACGTGTTCGAGTCCGACGCGGTGGCGCGGGCCACAGAGAGTGAACCATAGCTGGAGCGAACAATATGATCGGAAGGCTTTTCAGTCGCGACCGGAGTCCTGCCCTCACCCACCTGGCCCTCGCGGGAGTGCTCGCGTTCGCAGCCGGCGGATGCGCCTCCGGGGCCGGCGGTGCGTCGAACGCGGACAGCACGCCCCTGCCCGACCAGCGACGAACCATGGTGCGCGTCGCCGGCTACCAGCCGGTCGAGATCTACAACGAAGCGGGTGTCGGAGTCCGGACCATCGATGTGGCTGCGGCCACCGTGTGGCGTGTCGTGGGCGGGGTGTACGCTCAGATGGAGATTCCGGTCGAACTGGCCGACCCGCGCGCGATGCAGATCGGCACCCAGGGCTATTCGGCCAGGCGCATCGAGCGCGACCGTATGAACAACTTCGTCGACTGCGGCGCCGACCTCGCGGGTCCGCTGGCCAATCAGTACGACATCACCCTGGCGGTGATGACCCGGCTCACGGCCAAGGGACCGGAGAGCACGGAAATCCTCACAATGGTCGACGCCTACGGTCGCCCGCGCGCGGTGAGCGGCAACGTCATCCACTGCCAGTCGCGGGGCGTGCTGGAACAGAGGGTCGCCCAGCGGATCGCGGAGGCTCTGGGCAAGGGATCCTGACGGCGTCCTTCAGCGCGAGCGCCTCCCTCAGCACGAGAGGCAGGTGTGGTTGTTCTTCGATCCCAGCGCCTCTAGCAGGACCACCGTCTCCGGGAACGGCTGAACCCTCTGAACGGGGCCGTTGGCCATGTCTGCGGTGGTCTGGCCCCGGCGGCTGATCGCGGTCACGTCGGCACCCTGGTCGATCAGGTAGAGCACCAGGTCGTTGTCTCCCCGCGAGGCGGCGTGGTGCAGCGCGGTGTAGGCGTTGGCGTCGCGTGCGTTGACGTCGGCCCCGCACTCCTCGACGAGGAACCTTACCGCAGCCAGCCAGTTGTCGGGGACATGGCGGTGGGCGTTGCCCGCGAAGGACTGGCCGTACCCCACCCCGGACGCCGCGTGGATCGGATGGATGGCCGGCCCGCCGACCGGAACGGGAGGAAGACCCGACGGATCCAGTTTCTCGGCTTCGTCGTTCTCGCCCTCGGTCGGAGCCTGGCGACGACGACGCTGAGGGGGCTTCATGGTGGGGATGCCGGGATCGGCGCCGTGCTCCTTGAGGAGGCGCATCGCGTCGATGTCGAGCGCGTAGGCGGCTCGCCAGAATGGCGTGGCGCCCTTGAGGTTGATGCCGCTTCCACGCAGCACGCCGAACGTGTACTCCATGTACCAGAGATGGCTCTTGAGGCGCACGTTCGGGTCGGCCCCCGCCTCGAGAAGGGCCTGCAGCGCCTCGATATGGGTCGCGTGCTGCCGCAGGTGCTCGGTGGGGTGCGCGTAGGACGCCCGCGGCGCCCACTGCCGCTCCAGGATGGCGAAGAGCGGCGTCGTCCCCGCCAGACTCGTGAGGTTGGGATCGGCACCGCGCTCCAGGAGGATCATGGCCAGGTCGAAATGGCCGTTGACGGCGGCCATGAGGAGCGGGGTGGTCTGGTCGCCGCCCGAGGGTTGGTCGATGTCGGCGCCACCGTCGATCAGCGCCAGCGCGGCCTCGGCGTGGCCCTGGCGGACCGCGTGCAGCAACGGCGTCAGCCCACCCCAGGCACCGACCTGCTGCGCGTAGGACATGGGCCGGGGCTCCTCGTCCTCGTCGGGGGGCTCGGCGGCGTTGGCGGTGTCGGCGCTGGCGGCCGTGTCCGGCGCCGGCGCGGCTTCCGGCTCGACGGTCCCCGGTTCCGAGTCACCGTTCGCGGCCTGTCCGTCGTCCGCCGGATCGGGCACATCCGGCCACTTTCGCTGGACCTCGCGGTACGCCTCGATCGCGGCCTGCACCTGGCTCGGCGTGGGCTGCCAGTCGGGACCGCCGCCCTCTTTCTCCTTGAAGGCGGCGAGGAACTCGTCCAGGCGCCGTTCGGCCGCGGCGTCAGCCTTCTCCTGCTCCGCCACGTCGACCGAGCGGGCCGTGACCGCGGGGTCGGCGCCTGCCTCCAGCAGCACCCCGATCGCCGCGACGCGATTGTTCGCGGCGGCGAAGATCAGGGGGGTCTGGCCCCATGCGCCCTCCACGCCGTTCGCGTCCGCACCCCCGTCGAGCAGCGCCCGCAGCACTCCCGGATCGCCCGCAGCGGCCGCCAAGTGCAGCGGCGCGACACCCGAGTTGGTCGTGCGGGCGTCCACGTCGCTCCCGGCATCGAGCAGCAGCGCCACCACGGCCTCGCTCGCCGCACGGGCGGCCAGGTGCAGTGGCGTGTAGTGCCCGATCCGCGTCCCGGCGTCGACCCTCGCACCGGCGTAGAGGAGGACCTCGCAGAGTCCCTCGTCGCCGCGCTCGGCGGCCCAGTGGAGCGCGGTCATGCCGTCCCCTTGGGGCGCGTTCACGTCGGCGCCCTCGCGCAGAAGGCTGCGGACAGCCTCCAAGTCGCCCCGCCGCGCGGCGTCGGCCACGGGAGAGTCCACCTGCGCCAACGCCAGCCCGGGCGCAATCAGCAGCCACGGGAAAACGACCGCCAGGCCCAACCGCCGGGCCCTCCTCACGGCCCAACCGCAGCCGCCAGCGAGAACTCGCCCGTCGCGTCGCCGAAGCGCTCCAGGTCGTCGTGGCCGAGCTTGTGCAGCAGGGTCGTGAACACGTTCGCCATGGGCGTTCCGGCGTCGGCCTTCAGATGCACGCCGCCGTCCAACTGGCCGTTTGCGCCGCCCATGACCACCAGCGGGCAGCGACGGTGGTTGTGCAGGTTCGCGTCGCCCATCGGCGAGCCCCAGATGATCATCGAACGGTCGAGCAGGCTGTCCTCGCCGTCCATGGTCTCTTCCAGGCGCTTCAGGAAGTAGGCCATCTGGCCGGTGCGGTACTGGCAGATCTTGTTGAACTCCAGAATGGCCTTCTCGCGGCCCCCGTGGTGCGAGGCCGGGTGGAAGGCCCGCTCCGACCCGCTCTCGGGGAAGGTGCGGTTGGAGGCGTCGCGCCCGGTCTTGAAGGCCACGACCCGGGTCGTGTCGGTCTCGAACGCGAGCACCTGCAGGTCGAACATGAGCCGCATGTGCTCCGAGAACGAGTCGGGCACGCCAGGGGGCGCCCCCGGCATCTCCCGCGGCTCTCCGCTGGTGTTGCGCGCCTCGACGCGCTCGATCCGCCGCTCGATCTCGCGCACGCTGTCCAGATACCGGTCCACGCGGCGACGGTCCACCGCGCTCAACTGCCGCCTCATGCCCGCGACCTCCTCGGCGACCCAGTCCAGAATGCTGCCGTGGGTCCGCCGCCGCCGCGCCCGCTCCTCGGCGCTGCCCCCCGCCCCGAATAGCATGTCGAAGGCGGTGCGCGGACTGCGGATCATCGGCAGCGGCGTCGTGGGCGACGACCAGCTGATCGAGTCCGTGTACGCGCACGAGTAGTTGTAGTCGCAGCCGCCGCCCTTGTCGGTGCGCTCGATGCAGAGCTGAAGCGAGGGCAGCACGGTCTGCTGGCCGAAGCGCTGGGCGTGGAGCTGGTCGAGCGACGTCCCGCAGAACAGATCCGATCCCTGTGTCTGCCTGGGGTGGGACTGGGTGAGGAAGACGGCGCTCGAACGGAAGTGGTCGCCGCCGACCTCCTGCGCCTCGAACGCCTCCGCCATGCGCACGTCGGTGTTGCTGACGATGGTCATGTGGTCGCGCCAGGGCTCCAGCGCCTTGAGGACGTTGGCGTCCTTGAACTCGAAGTCGCGCCCGACGGTGGCCGGGGCGAACAGATGCTGCTCCGCGCCCCACTCGTTGCACCCGGGGACGCCGTGCACCTCCTCGATGCAGACGAGGCGCGTCGGCTGCGTGGCGGCCGCTGCACCGCGCAGACGGCCGGCCGGCAACATCGCATCGAGCAGCGGGAGCGCCACCGTCGCGCCGGCGCCCCGCAGAAACGTGCGGCGCGAGACCGCCTTGCCTGTCACAAAATGCATGCCACGGATCCTGTCATTCGTATTCGCTCGGCGCGTCGCCATCCTCCGTCGCGGGCGCCTGTCTCATCCTGAACGCGTCGCTCAACGCCACCGCAACGACGAACGACGACACTCGATAACCATTCTCCTCGGCCTCTGCCGCGATGGCACGGACCGCAGGCTGGTCCCGATAATCTACCTCGCGCCCCAGCGCGTACGCCATGAGGCTCTCGGTGAACTGCCTGACGAGGGGGACGGGCCGCTTGAGCAGCACCTGCGACAGCTCGCTCGGGGTCTCGATGTCGGTCCCGTCGTAGAAGGTGCCGCGGGTGTCCAGCTGCGCGCCGTCCTCGCGGATCCGCCAGCGGCCGGTGACGTCGAAGTTGTCCAGCGCCAGGCCGATCGGGTCGATGAAGCTGTGGCACGACGAGCAGGTCGGGTTCGCGCGGTGCAACTCCAGCCGCTCGCGGGTCGTCAGCGCTTTGCCGTCGCGTGTGCCCTCGGTCTCTTCGAGGTCGGGGATCCCGGGCGGAGGCGGCGGTGGCGGCGTGCCCAGGAGAACCTCCATGACCCACTTGCCGCGCAGCACCGGCGAAGTGCGGTTCCCGAGCGAGGTCTGGACGAGAACGCTGCCGTGGCCGAGGACTCCGCGCCGGCGGTCGTCGGGGTACGGGACACGTCGGAACGCCTCGCCGCGCACGCCGTCGATGCCGTAGTGCCTGGCCAGCCGCTCGTTCACGAACGTGTAGTCGGCCCCGTAGAGGTCCAGCAGGCTGCCGTCGTCACGCACCAGGTTGTGGAAGAACAGCTCGGTCTCGCGCCGCATGGCCGCAGCAAGTTGCCGGCTGTAGTTGGGGAAGCGGAAGGCGTCCGGGGCGACGTTGTCGACGTCCTGCAGCCGCAGCCAGAGCGACGCGAAGCGGGTGGCCAGCGCCTCGGCCCGCGGATCACGCAGCAACCGCCGCGTTTGGGCCTCGAGCATGGTCGGATCGGACAGCGAGCCATCCCGAGCCGCCGCCACGAGCTCGTCGTCCGGGGCCGTTCCCCAGAGGAAGAACGACAGGCGGGCCGCGAGATCGTCGGCGGCGAGTGGATAGACCTCCCCCGGCTGCACGTCGGCAGGCTCGCGTTCCATGCGGAATAGAAAATGGGGGGATGAAAGGATGGCTTCCAGAGACGTCCGTATCCCGGCCTCGAAGCCTTCGTCCTCGCTGCCGAGACGGTAGAAGTCGAGAAGGTCGTCCACCTCTTCGCCGTCGAGATCGCGGCCGTAGGCGTGGGCCGCCAGGCGCGATACGATCTCGCGGGCGCATGGCAGCGCTTCGGCGGCGCTCGTTGGACGGCACGAGAAGACGCGTCGCCGCGCCTCGAAGTCGGACACGCCCGTCGGGTTGTGCGGCCCCTCGACGGTCAGGCTCATGAGGTGGGGCAACGAGGTCGTCCCGTAGCTGGTCTCGGTGCCGGTGAGCGACCAATCGTGCGGCCGGATCAGGTCCTCGTAGGGACCGTCCATCCTGCGGACGAACGCCGCCGCGAGGCGGTGCTCACCGGCCCGCACCAGCACGGGGTCGGTGCGGACGGGGAAGCCCTTGCGGCCCTGGAAGTCGATGTTGCCGCCGTAGCGCACGAGCGCGATCCGCTCCCCGGCGACCGACACGTCGATGTCGTGGAAGCGCTCCCCCCACCCCGACATGAAGCTCATCTCGAAGGTGTACTCGCCGTCCGCCGGGAAGGCGTGGAGGACGCTGATGCCGCCCCGCGTCCCGAACGGCGCCCCCTCCACGCGCTCCCACTCGTGCTGCGAGACGGCGGGCGGGTTCGTGTACGTGACGGAAGTGGTCGCCGCATCGCGGTCCCCGACGGCGCGGCGCGCGACCTCGCTGGCCGCAGCCAGATACGCGTCCATCAGTGTGGGCGACAGCGTCTGCGCGACCGCGATGTTGTCGAAGCCGTCGGTGATGGGGTCGGGAGGCAGCCACTCCTCGGGATCCACCGTCAGCCCCAGCAGGTCGTGCACGACGTTCGCGTACTCGGCGCGATTGAGACGCTGAAAGGGCCTCGTGCCCACATGGGGACGGGCGGCGGCGGCTCCGTCGACGATGTCCTCGAGCTCCTGCGCGAGTGCGGCCAGGGTGTCTGCGGTGGGGCGGCGCGCGCCGGGCGGCGGCATCATCCCCGCGCGCAGCTTGCGGATCATGCGCTCGGCGGTCTCGGCGCCCTCGTCGGCCCGGGCGACGTCGAAGCCGACCAGCGAGAGGTTGCCCCGGAAGCTGCGCTCGTTGTGGCACCGGGTGCAGTAGCGCTCGACGACTTCTGTGAGGGCGGCGGGGTCGGGATCGGTGGGTGCGGGAGCCACGTCGGCGAGCGTGGTGGCGAGTGTGCCGGTGGCGGGCGCGGGGGGCGGGGGTGGAGTGCCCGCCCTGGTGACGAGGGTGGCACCGCCGAGCGCCAGGAGAACGAATGCGTGTTTGAGGGACATGTTGGCAAGCTAGGGGGCGGGGGTGCGCTCGTCCATGGTGTGGGAGTCCGCGAAGCGAACCAGATCCGAGTCGCGTCACGCCGCCCGGGTGTGCTACTGTGCTATGATCAGTGACCCTGACACGCGCTTGCCTATAATCGAAGCCGGCAGCCTGGACGTGGTCTGGCTATACCGGCCAAGGAGGAACAGCACATGCTTAGGAGTCTGTTGAGACCCTTATGGAATGTGTATCGGAACTGGGACGTTCCAAGCCGCGTGGCGTACTTTGGCGGATGGATGGAAAGAGCCAACCGGGCGCAAGCCGACGGCGGTGCCTATGATCACGCGGAGACGGTGAACGACTATTACGACCTGTGTACCGGATTCATGCGGTTCGGGTGGAACGAGTCATTGCACTTCGCGCCGTTGAGACCCGACGAGACATTGGAGGAATCCATCGTTCGCCATCAGCGCTTGATGATCGAAAAGCTGGAATTGCGCGAAGACATGCGGATTATCGATGTCGGCTGCGGCTTGGGCGGCCCGATGCGGCGGGTTGCTCGAGAGTCCGGCGCCACGGTTCTCTGCGTCAACAACAATGAACAGCAACTCAGCGAGGCCCGGCAAAGGAATATCGAAGAGGGACTCGAACATCAGGCGGATTACATGCGCTGCAACTTCATGGATATGAGTGCCATTGCGGTCGACTCGTTCGATGCGGGCTACGCCATCGAGTCCACCTGCCACGCCCCCGACAAACGAGGCGCGTTCGCGGAGATTTATCGTGTGCTGAAGCCCGGCGCTCTGTTCTGGTGCCAGGAAATGTGCATGACGGACAAGTTCGATCCCGAGAGCGGCCCGGACTTGGCCGCGAAGGAGGAACTCATGATAGGGATCGCGCTTGACGGAATCGCCACTTTCACGGAAGTGAATCGCATGCTCGAAGACGTTGGTTTCGAGATTGTCGAGGCGAAGGACAGGGGCGCTCTAAATGGCCCCGGCATCCCCTGGTATCGACCCATGGAAGGCGATGACGGTACTGTGTTAGGCGAGATTCGCGGAACTCGGCTGGGCCGCACTGTGATGATTGCCGGCTTGCGGCTGGGCGAGTTGTGCCGATTCGTCCCCAAGGGGTCGACCGCCGTTTGCCAGCTGATGTATCGAACCGCCGACGCTTACATAACGGGCGGCAAGTTGGGGATTTTCACACCGCTATACTGTTTTCTCGCCCGCAAGCCAGAATAATGGGCCACGCTGCACCGACCCCGATGAAACCGCAGTTGCGCTATGGACTGCCCGGCGCGTGCAACACGAGAGCTCGCTGAGCCGTCCGGAACGCCAATCCTGCCAGCGGACTGGGCTCACCGGCTTCCGGTAACCCGTCGGCACCACCGGTCAGGAACTGCGATACGGCTTCATCAATCGACAATGCAGGGTCGCGCCCCAGGGAGTGCGCCGCCGCGATCACGAGCAGATCACCAACGCTGGCCGGCGGCCCTGACAGGTCGGTGGTTCCACCCACCACAGCCTCGAACGCTGCACGGGCAGCGGCCGCGTCCCCCGCGCGCTCGGCCGCGACACCAAGGAGGAAGCGCACCAGACGCTCGTCGGGATCGTAGGGACGGCCCTGCCCCAGCGTCTCCGGCCACAGAAGCCCGGCTTGCAGGTAGCCGCGGGCGGCTTCGTTGTCGTCGGCTTCGAGCGCGTCCAGCGCCGCGCCGGCGTGTGCCAGCTCGTACAGAAGGTGGCTCTCGCGGGCGTTCTCGGACGGGAGGACGTGGGTGGCCGCGAGAACCTCGATCACTTCGCGATGCCCGCCAAGGTGGAGCAGCGCCCTTGCGTGAAGCAGGGCCAGATTGAAGTCGTCCGGGAAGATCTCGCGCCCTCGTGCGGACGCCTCCAGCGCACCGGCCCAGCGGTTCTGGCCTTGCAGATGGCGAATCAGTTCGATGCGCAACAGCCGGTTCTCGGGGTCGAACTCCAAGGCGCGCTGGAAGTCGAGGCCGGGGTCGTCGCCGCGCGTGCGCAGCAGGTGGCCGCGGGCGGCGTAGGCAGGGCCGTAGTCGGGTCGGTCGCGCAGGGCCTCGAGGGTCGAGGCGGCCTCGTCGTCGCGGTCGAGTGCCCACAGGTTGAGGCCGTGGAGGTAGCGCCACGCCCAATGGTCGCTCTGCTCGGCCGCCCAGTGGAGAACCGGCAGCGTTTCGGCTCGGAATGGGAACGCGAAGGCGAGATCCTCGCCCTCGGGTGCGGTGAGCCGGGCGGGGTCCCGCGCCAGGAAGGCCGTCCAGGCGTGTGCGATCGGCGTGGCCGGCCCCTCTCCCACCAGCTCCAGCAACGCCAGCGCGTCGTCCGCCAGTCCCCGGTTCGCGTAGCTGACCGCCAGCTCTACCAACGTCTGGCCCGGGTATTCGCTGCGCATCGCGCCGGTGAGTCGCGCGGCGGCTTCGGTGGACACGGACGATGCGGGGTCCGCACGCAGCGTGTCGAGGTAGCGCTCGGCGAGGACGAAGTGATGGAGCGGGTCGATGGCGAGGAGCTCTGCGCGCGCCGCCTCGGCCCCGGCTTCGTCGCCGGACAGTCGGGCCGCGATCGCGAGGAGCTGCCAGGCCGGCACGCTGTGGCGGTCGAAGTCGATCGCCAACCGGGCGTAGCGCTCCGTCTCGTCGAGGTCCCGCACGGCGGGGTCGCCCGCCGCCAGCATGATCTCCGCCAACTGCACGTAAGCGGCAGCCCGAAACGCGACCGCGCGGGCGGCCCATCCGAAGGCGTCGCGGGCGTCGGCGCGCCTCCCCAGCGCACGGTAAAGAGTCCCGGCCAGGAAGTTGGCCTCGGCGTCGTAGGTGTCGAGCTGAAGCGCCCGTCGCGCGTTATCCAGCCCCTCCTCGTAGCGGGCCGACCTCAGCGCGAGCCCTCCCAGCCCGAGCAGCGCCCCGCGATGCCACGGTTCCAGCGCCGCCGCCGCCTCGTAGAGCGCCCGCGCCTCGGGGTAGCGGCGGCCCTTGTCGAGCTCGCGCGCCTCGAAGACCAGGCGGTCCGCTTCGGAGATGGCCGCCCACGCTCCCCCATCGACCTCGAAGGGCCGGTCCAGCATGCGCTCGGCCGGATCGGAGCTGTAGTCGAGATTGAGGCCCGGCAGCGCCACGCGGAAGGGCTGCTCGGGGGACACCGCAAAAATCGCCTCGAAGGGCTGAAGCGCAGTCAGGAACACCGGCTCGACCGCGACCGGTTCGCCCACCTCGCCGCCGGGAGCGCCACCCGACCACACCTTCAGCGTGTCCGCAACATTGCCGAAGGCGTTGACCACCACCCGCACGCGCGAGCCGTCCCGCTCGACGTGCATGGCACCCTCCCGCGACGCGTCCGTCAGGCCGCCGGTCCCCTCCAGCGGGAACCAGGTCTCTGTCCACGCGCTGGCCGACAGCGGGTCGAAGGCCGCCTGCGTGACGGGGTTGCGGTGGTCACCGGGCTGATACTGGACGAAGAGCCGCCCGGCCTGGAACTCCACGTACTGGCCGTCGGTGTCGGTGAGCAGGTCCTCCCAGATCCCGCCGTCACGCGCCAGCGACCAGAGCCACATCTTCTGGCCGGGCATGTCCTCGTAGCGGGCCCAGTGGCCCCAGCCGTAGTCGTCGTCGTGGTAGTAGCCGCCGAAGAAGTCGTTCAGCTCGCCGACCACATGATACGACTTGTTCCCGCCGAACGCGTTGTTCCGGTAGAGCGGCAGGAAACGACCCGCTTCGTCGAGCGGCCATGTGCGCTCGCGCCCCGAGTGCTCCAGGTAGGATCCGCCCGGCACGAAGATCTCGAGGTCGTCCTGCGCGAAGGCCGCAGCAGTCATCCAGTTGTAGTACGGCTGTTCGAGCGGGGTCGGGTTGTACCAGAGCGCGTGGGTCTCGAAGTAGGCGCGATCGGGAGGCAGCCTAATCTCGACGCGCCAGTGGGTGCGTGACGGCAGGTCCATCGCACCGACGAAGATGCTCACGCTGCCGTCGTCGTTCTCGCGCAACGTGTAGTCGACCGGTGTCGCGGTCGCCGGGGTGTGGCCGATGACGCCGAAGTTGAACTCGATGCCGCCCGACGTCCACGGTCCGCGCAGCGCGATGTCGCGGAATTTCATGACCTCGTTGCGGTAGATGAACTCGTGCCCCGTTTCCTTCACCACCGCGCCCCACACCTTGCCGCCGACCTCCGGGAGCACGAAGAGCTCGATGAGGTCGTTCTCCATCCTCACAACCTTCCACTCTCGCGGCTCCGATGTCGCGGAATACCCCTCGAAGGTGTGGTAGGGGTACAGCCGGCGGTCGGTTGCCAGGATCGGGATCGGGTTGGGATCCGAGAACGGGTAAGTGTCGAGAACGCGGGTCTCTTCGGAGATGCGGGCCGTGGGCGGCGTTTGCGGCGATGCGGGCGGGGTCGCGGCGTGGAAGGCGAGCAGGGTCGCGCACGCGGCGAGCGGGGCGGCGGTTTGGCGAGGGAGTGGCATGGCCATCCGGTGCGACGGGGTTGAGGCGATCACTGCGACGGGTCCTCCTCCTTTGCGGGGGCCACGTCGGGCCGGAAGCCCAAGCACCCGAAGTAGTCGTTGATGCGCGTGTAGTCCGAGTCCTCCGCATCGAGGAAACCGGCCACGGCCTGCCGCACCGATTCCGTGACCGATGCCGTTGACCTGCCGGAAAGGACATCGTCGCCGACGAGTTGGTGGCGGTAGAAGCGGAAGTAGTTGAATTCCTCGGCCTTCATCGGGTATCTGTCGCGGCGGCGGCGATCCACCGGAATCTTGCGCATGCAGGCTACGATCCGATTCACCGCATCCCTACGGCCGGGGAAGGCCTCCAGCAGCACAGAGACGCTGCGGCGCCCGAATTGGAGGACCCAATAGATGTGCCCGCCAGTTCCGCCAAGCCCCAGTCCCTGCGTCTCCTGCAAGTCCCAGTTCAGCCACAGCCAATCCCTGTCCTTGCTGGATGTGATCGTCGTCTTGACCCCTCGACTCGTCAGCAGGTCTCGAATCTCCGACCGCAGCCTCTCCGGCTCCTGCCCGAAGTCCTTCGCCAACCGCACCACGGTGTCCTGGTAGTGCGCGTGACGATCCGGCACCATCGCCCGGACACTGTCATCCCCCTCGTCTACAATCGCTCTGAACATGCGCTTCAGCAGAGAGTGGTGGTTGCGAAGCAGCTTCCTGAAACTGTGGGCGTCGCTCTCCTCCGGACCGATCATCCTGGCGACTGCCACGAGGTATTGCCGAATGAAGGCGGCCACTTCTTTCTCCCCGAACGCGCCCGCGTCATGCATCGTCTCGACCTGTGCACGCACATCCCGCCAACTGACATGCGCAATCTCGCGCTCGTCTTCGATTCCCTCTCGCGAAGTGGAGAGCAGCACGTTGCGAATCGAGCGGCCCTTATACTCCTTGCGCAATACACCGTCGTATCCGCGCACCTGGTCGTAGTGCTCCCGCGAAGCCCACCCCGGCTTGTTCTCGATCGCGACAATCCACCGACCCAGATCGCTCTCCAGAAGTATCATCACGTCCACATAGTGCAGCTCCCGCACCACCCGCACCTGCTGCGCGCCGCCTCCGCCAACGATCTTCCCCGGCAGCCCCACCTGGCCCAGAAACCACTCCAGAAAGGCCCGCCCAATCCCATGGGTCTCATTCGGGTCAAGCAGCCAGGCCATCACGTTGCTATGGCGAATCTCGTACTCCGCGTAGCGCAGCACGTCGAAGGCGTTGAACTCGCGCCGCTTCCTATACTCCGCGTGATACCGCAGGAATCCCGGATCCCCGACCAGCTTTTCCACCTCCGGTCTCGCGTTCACGCGGCGTCCCCCCTCAACCCGGCGGCGCTTGAATCTGGTAGTCCACCGGCGGCTCCATCCCCAGTAGGTGCTCGACGAAGTAGTCCCAGCGGCGGCGAATCACGTACGGTTCGTTCAGGCCGTGCGCGCGGTCCGGCAGAATGAGGAAGTCGAAGCTCTTGTTGGCGGCGATCAGGGCGTTGGCCACCTGGTACGTCATGGCGGGGTGCACGTTGTCGTCCATGTCGCCGGTCATGAGGAAGAGCTTGCCCTTGAGGTTGGCGGCCATCGCGGCGTTGACCTGATTGGCGTAGTTGTCGGTGCCTGCCACGGTGTCGCGAACGAGTAGGCCCTGGTACTTCTCGGCGTAGGCGGCGTGGTAGGAGCGGTTGTCGTGATTGCCGGCTGTGGAGACCGCCACCTTGAAGAAGTCCGGGTAGCGGAGGATGGCGTCGGTGGACGCGAAACCGCCGCCGGAGTGCCCGTAGATGCCGATGCGGTCGAGGTCGATCCAAGGGTGGCGGGCACCGAGCTGCTTGATCGCGGCGATGTGGTCGGGGATTCCGTTGTCGCCCATGTTGCCCCAGTAGTTGTCCTGGATGGCCTTCGAGCGGTAGGGCGTGCCGAGATGGTCCATCTGGAGGACGACGAAGCCGAGCTCGGCCAGCGCGTCCTGGTCCCCGCGCAGCGCGCCGCCAAGCGTGCCGCCACCGAAGTTCCACCGCCCCACGCTGCCGATGAAGGGCCCCGGATAGATGTAGTCGATCACCGGGTAGACCTGCTCGGGGTCGAAGTCGGACGGCTTGTAGATGAGCCCGTACATCGTGGTCACGCCGTCCCGCGCCCTGTAGGCGAAGATCTCGGGCGCGGACCAGCCCACCTCTTCGAGCCGCGAGACGTCGGCGCGCTCCAGCTCGAGCACGACCCGCCCAGAGCGGTCGCGCACCACGCTGACGGGCGGCTGGTCGGGCCGCGACCACGAGTCCACGAAGTAGCGGCCGTCGGGGGTGGCGCGCACAGTGTGATCCGCGTCCTCGCCGCCGAGCCGGGTGAGGCCAGTGCCGTCGAGGTTGATCGCGTACAGCTCCGCCATGGTTGGGATCCGCCCCGGCTCCATGCCGCGCGCCGTGAACACGATCCGCCCCGCGTCCTCGTCGATGTGCAGCAGGTCGCCGAAGGTCCAGGGGCCTTCCGTGACGCGGTCGATGAGCTCGCCGCCGGAGTCGAAGCGGTAGAGGTGGCCCCAGCCGTCCCGTTCGGAGAACCAGAGGATCTCGTCGCCGCCGCGAATCACGTCCCAGTTGGGGTAGCCGCCGATGAGGTCGAGGTTCATCTCGACGTGCGTGGCGCGCTTCTCTTCGAGGATCTGCCGCGCCGCGCCGGTCTCGAGGTCCGCCTCGTACAGCGTGACCGTCTTGCCGCCGCGCGACCCCCGCACGAAGTAGAGGCGATCGCCGCCCTCCTTCCACTTCACCGTCACCCACGTGGAATCGCGCATGCCCGTTGCGGTGAAGGTCATGTACGGCTGCGGATCCGCCTGCACCTTGAGGTTCCCACGGCTCTCCACCTCGACCACGTGGATGTCGAAGGTGGCGATGACCGAGTCGCCGGGCAGGCCGTACGGGTAGGTGTAGAGCTTGGGCCGCTGCGAGGTCGCCGAGTAGATCGGCATGTGCTCCACATTGCGCTCGTCCATGCGCTGGACCGCGATCCGCCGCGAGTCGGGCGACCACTGGAGGACGGGGCGGGCGGAGATGGCCGCGATGATCTGGCTCGGGCGCGGGGCGGTCGTTCCGTACGACCAGTACTCCTCGCCGTCGGTGGTGAGCTGGGTGGAGTCGCCTCCCTCGGCGGGCCGCACCCACAGGTTGTGCTCGTGCACGAAGGCTTCCAGCCGGCCGTCGGGCGAGCGGACGAAGGGCGTGCGACTGACGAGCGTGTCGCCGGTCTGGCACTGGTACGCGCCGATGTCACAGGTGAACCCGCGCCCGTTGGCGTTGAAGCGGATGGTCCCCTCGTCGGCGTCCGGGCCGTCCCCCTCTCCGAACTCGAAGGTGCGGAAAGGCAGCTTGCGCCCCTCGAAGGCGGTGTCGGCGGCGACGGACATCGCCGAGGCCAGCCGGTCGTGGTCGAAGAGGAGGCTGCGCGACGCACGCGCGGGGTCGACAAGAACGAATTCGGCCCCGTCGTCGGTCTGGTTCCGGTACCAGAATCGGTTCCCGCCTGCCATCCACTGCGGTGCCACGGCCGCCCCGCTGACGAGCGGGTTGACGTTCCATGCGAGCAACCGCTCGGCCCGGTGGTAGCGGGTGACATCGATTTCCTGCGCACTCGCCTGGCGGGCCGCGCCGAGGCACCAGCCTGCGACGGCGAGGAGGAGGCACGGCCAGCGGGGCGCGAAGAGGCGTCGGGAAGGTGACATGGGATGCCTGTGGGGTAGTTTGAATGAAGTTTGGAGTCAGCGGCGCAGCCGACAATCCACGACGGCGGGTACTGATGTATTCAGAGAGAGGAAGAAGTCCGTCAAGCGGGCGCGGCGACAGCGTGCGGCACATGGCCACTGCGGCGGCGCGGCTTGGCGTCGCGTTAGCGGTCGCCTGGGTCGCAGGCGTCGAGCCCGGCGTGGCCCAGAACACGGGCCGCCTGACGGGCCTGGTCGTCGGCACCACCGAATCGGAGCAGATCTGGAGCCCTTCGGTGGAGACGGCGCCCCGTTCCGGCTTCCTCGCGGGTGCCTTCGTCGACGTCGCGACGCCCGCCGGGGCCTTGCGGGTGCGCGCCGAGGGGGCGTTCGTGCGACGAGGGAGCCTTGTGCTGAGCGACTTCCGGGGTGGCGCGCTCGACGGCGAGGTGCAGAGCGAATACCTGGGCCTTCTGGTTCAGGCCAAGCTCGCCGGATCGGTCGGTCCGCTGCACCTCTTCGCCGCCGCCGGTCCGGGCGTGGGCTACCTGGTGCGGAGTCGCAAGGACGCGCTGGTGGACCAGGTGCTTTTCGAGGAATACAACACGGTCTTCAACGTCGGTGCCGGTGTGGGCGCGGGCGTTCGCCTGGGCGGGACGCTGGTGGCCGAGGTCGAGGGGCGCTGGGTGCGAGGGCTGAGCAACGCCTATTCCGGATCTTCGATGACGGTGCGCAACCGGTCGCTGGAATGGTTGGTGCGGCTGTCGCGCGTCGGCGGGTGAACCTGTGCCGAGAAGGGGGTCGAGCATGAGTGATCGAGTGGTCGAGAAGGTGGTGGAGTTCACGGCCGACGTGGACAGGGTGTGGCGGGCGATCACCGACCCCGGCGAGCTGGCACGCTGGTTCGGGGACGATGCCGAGGTCGACCTGAGGCCCGGCGGCAACGCGGTCATGGTGTGGGAGAACCACGGCCGCTACGCGATGCGCATCGACGAGGTCGATCCGCCGCAGCGCCTCGTCTGGAGCTGGGTGCACGAGCCCGACGTCGCCTTCGAGGACGCCCCGGCGACGCGCGTGGTGTGGGCGCTGACGCCGAACGCCGACGGGGGCACCACGCTGCACCTCCGCGAAACGGGGTTTCGCACCGCCCTCCATCACCGCCAGAACACGGAGGGGTGGGACGCGGAGCTCGCCGAGTTGTCCGACCTGCTGGCGAACTGACGACCCGCGCCCCTAGCGCGCCCCACCGTTCCACGACACCTTTTTCGGGTTCCGACCCGGATTCCGAACCACTCAGCTTCGAGGCAACAACGATGGTCCGTACTACGTCAGCGCTCGTTTTCACGGTAGCCCTCCTCGTGGTGGCCGCCCCCGCCTGCACCCAATCCGAAACGCCAACGAGCGGGCCGCCCGCCCAATCCGACATCGTCCAGACGGCATTCCACGACTACCGCGTGGTCACGGTCGCCGACGGATTCGTGGTGCCCTGGTCGATCGCATTCCTCCCGGACGGCGACATGCTGGTCACCGAGCGTCCCGGGCGGCTGCGCATCGTGCGCGACGGCGTCCTGCTCCCCGATCCGGTCCCCGGCATTCCAGAGGTGGTCGCCCAGGGCCAGGGAGGGCTGCTCGAGGTGCTCCCCCACCCCGACTTCGCCTCGAACCGACTGATCTACATCAGCTATTCCAAGCCCAACGACGGTCCGGGACGCGGCACGACCGCCGTCATCCGCGGCACCTTCGAGAACGACGTCTTCACCATGACCGACGAGATCTTCGAAGCGGTCTCCCAAGGCAACGGCCACTACGGCTGCCGCCTCGCCTTCGACGACGACGGCTACCTCTTCCTCTCGGTCGGAGACCGGCAGGTTCCCCCGCGCGGCGACCTCGCGGCACACCCCGCCCAGGACATCTCGAACCACCACGGCGTCATCGTCCGCCTGCACGACGACGGCAGCATCCCCGACGACAACCCCTTCGTGGGACAGGAGGGGGCCCGGCCCGAGATCTGGAGCTACGGCCACCGCAACGCCCAGGGTCTGGCCATCCAGCCCGGCACCGGCGCCGTCTGGCTCACCGAGCACGGACCCCAGGGCGGCGACGAGGTTAACGTCTCGACGCCCGGCGCCAACTACGGCTGGCCGGTGATCGGCTACGGCGTGAACTACCGCTCCGGCAGTGCGATCCACGAAGCCACGCACATGGAGGGCATGGAGCAGCCCGTGCACATCTGGGTGCCGTCGATCGGCGTGTCGGGCCTGGCCTTCTACGGCGGCGACAAGTTTCCGGAGTGGCAGGGCAACCTCTTCGCGGGCGGGCTGGCGGGCCAGAACATCGACCGCCTGACCATCGAGGACGGGCAGGTCGTGGCGAGCGAGACCATCCTGCTGGGCATGGGACGCGTCCGCGACGTCCGCGAGGGTCCCGACGGCTTCATCTACGTGGCGCTCGAGGCCCGCGGCGACGGCGAGACCCCGATCGTGAGGCTGGAGCCGGTGGGGTAGCGGAGGCGTTCGCGACGGAGCTGCAAATTCACCTCCTCTCGAACAGCACCCCCCGCGTCCGTCCGTTCGAGACCGTGAAGGCGGTCGCGCTGCCGTTGCCGGCGCGCTGGAAGGCGATCTCGTTGAGGTGGAAGACCTCGGCCGAGAAGCTGTCGCCGCTCACGTGGCGCAGCGGTTGCGGGGTCTGGCCCAGTTGGTGGACCACGAGGGTGCCGTCCTCGACCGCGATCCGCATGAACGTCTCCAGCTCTTCGGAGAAGTAGCGGCCCGCGTAGCGCAGCAGGTCCTCGTCCGTGAGCGCGACCCTCTCGGCGCGGCGCATCGTCATCTCGATGCCGCCCTGCGTGGCCGCGCCCGTCGTCACGCTGCCGTCGGGCTCCGCGCGGAAGGTGAAGACGGCATCGACCGCGGCGATCGTCACCGTCGAGTCCGATGTGGGCCGCGCCGCCGCCCTCTCCGATCCGGCCACGTCGATGAAGACCTCGCCATCCTCCACGGCGACCTCCATCGCGATGGTCAGGCCCTGCACCTCCAGCACCCAGTCGCCCGCGATCGCCTGCTTCCGCTCGTCCGACATCGACCCCTCCGCGTCCGCGTCGCCGCCCTCCTCCTCCGCGTCCGGCTCCAGCTCATCCGCGAAGAAGAGGCGCGCGATCGGCTCGCCGAGCGACAGGTCGAACCCGGCGTTGTTGCTCATCAGGATCACGCCGCTCTCGATCTCGGGCAGGTAGCCCAGATAGGCCCGGTGCGAGACGTCGCCGCCGGTGTGCCAGTACAGCGTGCGTCCGCCCAGCTCGTCCAGGCCGAGTCCGAGTCCGTAGCCGGTGGAATCGCCCGATTCGAGGACGGCGGTCGTGGTCATGGCCTCGATCGCCTCGGGGCCGCCCACGGCCGGATCGCCGAAGTTGAGCAGCCAGCGGTGCAGGTCGTCGACCGTTGTGTAGACGCCGCCCGCGCCGGCGGAGGCCGGCAGGTCGCGCGTGGTCCTGTACCCTCCGTCTTCGGCGGGGCTGTACCCCTGGGCGCTCCCGGGGATGAGTTCGCCCTGCACCATCTTGACCCGCGTGTCGTTCATCCCGAGCGGCGCGAAGACGCTCTCGCGCATGTGGTCGGCGAAGGACTGGCCCGTGACCCGCTCCGCCAGCAGCGAGAGCAGGATGAAGCCGGTGTTGTTGTAGTTCCACTCGGTGTGGGGGCGGTTCTGCAGTTCGGGCTGCCGCTGCACCACGGTGATCGCGCGTTCGCGGTCGAAGGTGTCCTCGCCCCCGAACCCGGCGATGGGCAGCAGGTTGTAGATCTCGCGGTAGCCGCTGGTGTGGTTGAGGAGCTGTCTGGGCGTGATCGGCTCGCCGAAGTCCGTGAGCTCGGGGATGTGCTCGCGGATGTCGTCGTCGAGGGAGAACTCGTCCCGGCCGTCCAGCACCAGCATCCCCATCGCCGTGAACTGCTTGGTCACCGACCCGATGTTCGAGATCGTGCCGCGTTCCCAGGGGATTCCATGCGACAGGTTGGCCATCCCGTAGGTGCGCACGAGCGCGAGCTCGCCGCGGTCCACGACGGCGGCGATCGCGCCGGGCCGGTCGTCGCCGTCCCAGGGGCTCATCAGCTGGTCGAGCCGCTCGACGGGGTCGGTCGCGATCGGCTCCGAGCGGATGATGCGCAGATCGTAGTCGCCGGCCTCGTCGTCGTTCGCCACGACCTCGACCTCGTAGGTGCCGGCGGCGTCGGTCTCGAAGCGGAACGACTCGATGCCGCGTGTGCGCGCGTCCGCACTGCGCAGGGTCTCGCCGGAAGGGGACGTCACCGTGACGGTCACGTCCACGCTCGCCTGGTCCACCTCGCCGAGCACGAACATGTCGGCATCGAGGTCGAGCCTGAGGGTGTGGGTGTCGGCGCCGGCCGCGAGAGTGCCCTCCATGGCGCTACCCGGCGGGGTCGCGCCCGAGTCGGGGGCCGCGCAGGCCGCTACGAGCGCGGTGAGCAGGATTGGGGCCGGGTGGGTCGCAGTGCTTCGCATCGTCGCCATTTCCTTCCAGGTCGTCGTGGGGTGTGGGCCGATTCGGCAGGACCGGGCGTGCCGGGCGGGGTCAGCCGTTCTCTCTCCAATCAACCACCTCGATCGCGTCGGCCTCGCCGCACGGGCCCGACAGGCTGATGGCGCCCTGGACCACCACCTCGTCACCGGGCTCCAGCCCCTCCACGTCGCCGCTGAGCGCGTACATGTACTGGTCGTTGTCGCGCATGGTGACGCATCCGAGCCCCTCGTCGGTGATGCGGCCGGTCCGCTGCACCATGCCGTTTTCGTCGGTCACGTGGAACGGGTCCGAGATGCCGATCGGGCTGAAGACGCCGTTGAAGACGATGAAGACGAGGGGACGCTCCCAGTTGGCGTAGCCGGGGACCGTGACGGTGGCCGACACCTCTCCCCAGATCTCCTGCGTGCCCTCCGCAAGCGCCTCGAAGCCGGCCCGCATCGCGCCGACGCCGACATGGATCTTGGCCTGCGGCGGGAGGTTTTCGGTGTACACCTCGACGACCGTGCCGGGCGGTCCGAGGCGGGGCTCGACCGACTGGATGTGCCGGAGCGAGTCGATGGTCGCGTATTGGCGGATGCGCTGGGCCGCGGCGTCGTGGGTGGCGAGCGCGCCGACGAGCGGCAGGGCGGCCAGAGCGAGAGCGAGGCGGGATGGGCGAGTGGACATTGGGACACCTCCGACTGCGTGGGGCTTGGGTCCGGGCGCGACATCGTGCCCTGTCAAGTTGTGGCGGCTGGGCGCGGGGGGCCAGTGGCGGGGACGTTGCTCGGCGGGCCGCTCGCTTCTAACCTCAGCGGCGCGAAGCTGCGGTCCGCGCACACGGAGACGCATCGGACGAACGAGAGAAGAGGTGCTTGTGAACAAGAGGGCGAAGATGGTGAACCGAAGAGAGGCCCTGACGCTGATGGCGGCGGGGGTGGGCGCGGCCGCCTGCGCGCCCGAGGGCGCGAGCGACGGCGGTTCGGGGTCCGGCGCGACCTCGGAAATGGCCCCCATCTGGGCCAAGGACCCGTCGCCGTTTGTCCGCCACGGCACGAACCTGGAGACGCGTCTCGAGGATCTCGACGGCCTCCTCACCCCCAACGACCTCTTCTTCGTGCGCAACCACGCGCCCACGCCGGTCATCGACCCGGCGACGTACGCGCTGACCGTTGGCGGGCCGGGTGCGGAGTCCGAGGTCCGGCTGAGCCTCGACGACCTCCGGGCGCTGCCCACCCAGACGCTGATCGCCTACATCGAGTGCGCGGGGAACTGGCGGGGGTTCTTCCAGTCGGTCACGGGGCGCACGGCTTCCGGCAGTCAGTGGGGCACGGGGGCGATCGGGTGCGCGGAGTGGACCGGGCCGAGTCTGGCCGATGTGCTCGCGCTCGCGGGGGTGCGCGACGATGCGGTCGACGTGAACGTGATCGGCCTCGACGACGGTGCGTGGGAGCGTCCCATGCCGCTCGCGAAGGCCCTCGACCCGGCCACGATTCTGGCGCTCACCATGAACGGGGAACCGCTGCCGCCCGACCACGGCTTTCCCGTGCGCGCGGTGGTGCCCGGCTGGGTGGGGTCGTCCAGCGTGAAGTGGGTGGGGCGCGTCGAGGTGGCGACCGAGAAGGTGTGGGTGCGGGCGAACACGTCGTCGTACGTCCTGGCGGGCGAGGAGTGGCCAGCGGACCAGTACGCCCCGGCCGACGGCGCCCCGATCACGACGGGCATGGTCAAGAGCGCGCTGGCGTTGCCGAGGCCGGCGCAGCTCGCCGCGGGGACGCACCGGCTGCGGGGGTTCGCCTACTCGCCGCAGGGTCCGGTGACGCGGGTCGAGTGGAGCGCGAACGACGGACCGTGGGCGCAGGCGCGCCTGATCGGGGCCTCGGCGGACATGCCGCACGCGTGGGCACGTTTCGAGTTGGAGTGGGACGCCGCCCCCGGCGAGCACGTGCTGCGCACCCGCGCCACGGATGCCGCAGGGGACACCCAGCCGCTGGAGGGCGTCTACAACGAGAAGGGCTACCTGTTGAACGTGGCGCTGCCGCATCCGGTGGAGGTGGCCTGAATCGGCCGGGCGGCCGACGGCTCCCGGCGAGGCTCGGCCTGGCCGCCGCCGTGGTCGCGCTCTCCACGCTGCTCTCCTGCTCCCAGGACGCCGAAGCTCCCGAGACCCCGCCCGTCGACGGCGAGTGGGCCTACACGGTGCGCTGCAGCTACTGCCACGACGTGCCCAACGGGATCGGTGCCGCCATCACGCCAGCAACCTTGGCCGCCTACTCGACGGTCGGCGAACTCGCCAGATACCTGAGAGTCGCCATGCCGCACGAGGCACCCGGCAGCCTGCCACCTGCGGAATACCAGGCGATCCTGGAGTACCTGCTAGAGAGCCGCGGGCTGGTTCCAGAGGGTGGCGATCCGGCAATGCTGCCCGATTCGACGCGGCTGGACTCCCCATTCAGCCCCCTTCCTCCTGGCGGAAGCAGGCGAGCGCCCAGCCCCAGTCGATGACCTCGCCGCGCCACAGCGGGGTCCCGGTCCCGGCGCCGATGCCGCGCTGCGCGTGCCACCGCGCCAGCCCGTGGTCGTGCCGCTCGCCCGCCGCGCCGTCGGCTGGCACCAGACCGCCCACCTCCGGCGGCTCCGGCACCTCCGGCATCCGCACCCCGAGCGGGTTGAAGAAGCGCGCGCGTCCCCGATCGTCCAGCTCCACCCGCCACCCCCCCTCGTGGACCGCACGGTGGTGGAAGGGGCACAGCAGCACCAGGTTGCCCAGCGCGGTCTCGCCCCCCTCGGACCAGGGCCTGACGTGGTGCGCCTGGGTGCGCAGCCGCGAGCCGCATCCCGGGAAGCGGCA
Organism: Longimicrobiales bacterium; assembly: GCA_963662845.2. Lineage (GTDB taxonomy): Bacteria > Gemmatimonadota > Gemmatimonadetes > Longimicrobiales > Gaopeijiaceae > Bin94. The sequence goes on from CAXXCM010000003.1 coordinate 96,901, forward strand.
CCCGCCGTCGCGCGCCTCGAGCGCCCTGCGCAGCCGCCATCCCACCGTCCTGCGGCGGCGGCCGACATCGAGCACCGAGCCGTCGCCGCCCCGCTCGACCCGCACCACCTCGGCGTCGCTCGAGAGCCGCGCGGACGTTTCAGCTGAAACGCGCGAGCCCTCCTCCGTGACCAGCGACAGCGACCGCTCCTTCGCCGGCTCGGCCTCCCGCACCGGCTCGCCGCCCTCGAACGCGTGGAACACGAGCTGCACGTCGGGCCGGACGCGCTCCTCGAGCCAGAGCCCCAGGGCGTCGGCGCGGCGCTGCGAGGTCGTGGTCCCGTGCTCGGTGCCGGCCTCGCGCTCGGCGCGGTACAGCTTCGCCTCGGCGACCTCGATCGCCCTGAGCAGCAGGCTGCCCACCTCGGGGTCGAGCCGTCCGCGCAGCCGGTAGCTGCCGTCGTCGTCGAGGTGCAGCGACAGGCCCCGGCGCTCGGCGCGGGCGGCGTGGGCGTCGTCGCACCGGTCGACGCGCCGCCACTCGCGGACGAGGCGCTCGACGTGGGCGGTGGTGCCGTCGCGGGCGAAGGAGAGGAGCTCGGCCTCGTTGTCGGCGTCGGCGATGCGGGTCATGGCCCGGACCTTCGAGTACGAGATCTCGCCCTTCTCGAGGGCGGCGGAGATGCGGGGCAGGGAGGGGAGGCGGCGCGCGACGCGGACCTTCTCACGGGCGGGGCCGAGGGAGATGCCGGTGCGCCAGGAGAGCCAGTGGGCGCAGGAGCGGCATCCCTGCCAGCGCTCCTGCTCGTCGTAGGCCCTGAGCAGGACGAGGAGCCTGTGGGTGGCGGCGTTGATGTGGGCGCAGAGCGCGGCGATCTCGTCGCCGAGGGGGTCGGCGTCGGTGGCGGCGGGGGGAGGTGGGGGCGGTGATGGCGGGCGGGGGGGTGGCTGCGGCGGGCGGCACGGTCGGGTCGTTCGCGGTGGTTGTGGTCTGCATGGCTGTCATGGATCCCGTGGTCATGGGCGGTCGTTTTGTCGTCTCACCTCCTTGTACACCACTGTTCGGGAAAAGTTCGGTTTTTTTTCGGAACACGAATCGGTGCGTCCAGCCCTCGGTGCCGCGTGTCTTCAACAGATTGTAACATCTTATAAGATGTCATATTGTAAGAGATGCGCCTCGTCCTCGACACCAACGTAGTCGTCGCTGCTCTGCGAAGTCCGTCCGGAGCGTCGGCGGCACTGCTCGAACAAGCGCTGGACCGCAGATTCACCCTGCTGCTCTCGGTACCGCTTGTTCTCGAATGGGAAGGGACCTGCAGTGATCCGGCCCAGCGAATCGTCTCCGGACTCTCGGAACCCGAGGTCGGCACAATCATTTCGGCGCTGTGCGCGGTGGGCGAGCCGGTTCACGCCTGGTTTCTCTGGCGACCGCAGCTGCGAGATCCTGCGGACGAAATGGTACTCGAGACGGCCGTCAACGGAAGCGCGGATGCCCTGGTCACCCTTCACCCGGCGGGACTTCGGCAATGTTCCCGGCACCTTCGGCATCGAGGTGCTGTCGCCCCGCGAGACACTGAGCAGGATCACCGAGTGGCGGAAAGGAAAAACGAAATGACCGAACGAAAGAGGCAACCCGCCGTCTACCCACTCCGCATGCCGTCGTCCCTGAAACAGGCCGTCAG
>CAXXCM010000004.1:0-23280 GCA_963662845.2 Longimicrobiales bacterium
CGTCGCGCCCGAGGCGACGGAGGGCCATGTACATACCACCAGTGCGAGATCGCGACAAGCTGGTCGGGATTCGTCGTCACCGCGAAGTAGTCCTCGTACGACGGCACGGCCGCCTCGAAGTCGCCCTTCAGGTAGTGGGCGAGGGCCAGGTGGTAGTGGATGTTCGACTGGAGCGTGCTCGTCGGGATCCCACGCTCGTTCGGCAGGCCGTCCGGCTCCACCTCGTCCGGCACCCCCTCGACCAGCGCGGCGGCGTGCGAGAGGTCATCGATCGCCCGGTCGAACTCGCGCACGCTGATCCAGCGGTGCCCGCGGTGGCGGTACATGCGCGCGTCGTCGGGGTGCTTGCGGATCCCCTCGGTGAAGACCTCGATCGCGTCGCGGTACAGGCCCGTGTAGGCGATGCGGCGACCGAGCCAGATGATCGCGTCCGCGTCGTCGGGATCGGCCTCGTAGGCGTCGCGGGCGGCATCCACATCCGCGGTCTGCTCGGCCGAAGCCGGCGCGGGTAGAGCGGCTCCCCCAGCAGGGAGAGGGCTTCCGCCCCCTCGAAGGAATCCGGGGGATCGGCGCACGCGGCGGCGATGAGTGCCATAGCGGAGAGGGCTTTGTAGCGCATGGGGGCGTGGTGGCTGGAGGGGAGGGGAAGGGGTTTGTCGAAGACAAGCTGGGCGTCCCGGTCTCGCCGGGTCAAACCGGACGGGCTTTGCGCGGGCCAAGCGGGCCGGGTAGACTGTGACCGTGGCCGACCGAAACGGAGGAAGCCAAATGTCGATCACGAAGCCGACCGGAACCGCGTCCTGGCCAGCGGCCCTCGTCCTGCTGGGACTGGCTGGGCCGGGCCTCGCACCGCACGAAGTCGCCGCCCAGGACGACGTCACCTTCACCCGCGACGTCGCGCCCATCATGCAACGCGCCTGCGTCCGCTGCCACCGCGACAACGGGGTGGCCCCGATGGCGCTCGTCGAGTACGACGAGGTGAAGCGTCACGCGAGCCGGATCATTCGCCCGCACGCAGATCCGCGACCGCGCGGGGGCCATGCCGCCGTGGTACGTCGAGAAGGACATCGGCATCCAGCACTTCAAGGACGACATGTCGCTCGACGAGTGGGAGATCAACGCGCTGGAACGGTGGTGGCGCGCCGGGACGCCCGAGGGCGACCCCGCCGATCTGCCGCCGCCGCTGGAGTTCGACGACGACGTCGTGTGGGTCGCGGGCGAACCCGACCTGATCGTCCGGCTGCCCGAGGTGCTGGTCGAGGGGGACGTGCCCGACTGGTGGGGCGACATCGAGCCCATTCCCACGGGTCTCACCGAGGACCGCTACGTCAAGTCCGTCGAGATCCGCGAGGTCAACGACGTCGGGCGCGATCCCGAGGGCGGACACGAGGGCCGCCACACCGTCGGCGGACGCTTCGTCGTCCACCACATGATCTGGAGCACCCGCGTGCCCGCCGACGAAGCCGGGGACGGCCCCAGAACCACAAGCTGGCCGGTGCACGAGGTCGGCCGCGAACCCGACATCTTCGACGCCGACGCCGGCAGGCTGCTGCGGGCCGGCTCCTCCGTCGTCTCGAACTCGCTTCACCTCCATTCGAACGGACGGGACACCCGCGCCCACCTCGAAATCGGCTTCCGCTTCCACCCGCCGGACTACGCGCCCAAGTACCGGCGCGCCTTCTTCGGGCTGGGCAACGGCAGCGACATCGACATTCGCGCCGGCGAGGCAGGCCAGGAGCTGCACGCCTACCAGGTCCTCAACCAGCACACCAAGATCGTCACCTTCGAACCCCACCTGCACGCGCCCGGCATGCGCATGTGCCTCGAGGCCATCTGGGGCTTCAACGTCGAGACCATCAACTGCGTCGGCTACGATCACAACTGGGTCCGAGGCTACACCTACGCGCAGGACCACCAGCCGCTGCTGCCGAGGGGCACCATCCTGCACATCGTCGGCTACATGGACACCTCCGACGCCAATCGCAACGTGCCGGACACGCGCAACTGGCAGGGTTCGGGCAACCGCTCGGTCGCCAACATGTTCATCGATCTCGGCATGCGGGTCGCGCTCACCGACGAGCAGTTCGTCGAGGAGATGGCGCTGCGCCGCGAACGCCTCGCGCTCGGCCCCAACGACCACGTGGTCGGATGCCCGCTCTGCATGGTCGTCCCCGCGAACGGCAACCCCCGCTACTACGCCGACGATGGAGGTGCGGGGGGACAGGACGACCAGACGGGCAATTCGACGGACGCGACCCGAGCCCGTGGGAATCGCTAGCGGCGTGGATGGGAGGCTGACCCGATTCGCGCTGCTGGTCCTCGCCAGTGGCCTCGTGTTCGAGCCCGCCGTCGGCCAGACCTATCAGCGCGGCCAGAACGTCGCCCCCGCCTTCGAGGGTTGGGAGCGCAACGACGACGGCTCGTTCAGCTTCCTCTTCGGCTACATGAACCGGAACTGGGCGGAGGAGCTCGACGTGCCGATCGGCGACCACAACGCCTTCTCGCCCGGCCCCGCCGACCGGGGCCAGCCCACCCACTTCCTGCCGCGTCGCAACCGGTTCGTCTTCAAGGTCCGCGTCCCCGCCGACTGGGGCGACAGGGAGCTGGTGTGGACTCTGACCAGCAACGGCGTCACCGAGCGAGCCTATGCGACCCTTCGTCCCGACTACGTTGTGGACAACGTCGTGATCATGTCCGAGACGGGTGCCCTGGGCGCGGGTTCGAGCAACGCGCAGATGCGCGCCAACCAGCCCCCGACGATCACGCTGGAGGGTCCCGTCGAACGCACGACCACCGTGGGCGTCCCGCTCGCCATCACCGTCCTCGTCGAGGACGACGGCCTGCTGAGATCGCGGCGCCGACCCCCGCCCCCGCCGCCCGAGACCGCTGCGGACTCCGCCCGCGCGGATTCCATCTGGAACGCGCCGCCGACCTTCAGCCGCAGACAGCTCACGCCACCGTCCCGGATCACCGTGCAGAAGGCGAACGGCCTGTTCATGTCGTGGTTCCTGTACCGGGGCGACGGCGCGGCGGCCTTCGACCCGCCGCAGGTCAAGGTGTGGGAGGACACCCGCACGGGCGCCAACTCGCCGTGGGCGCCGCTGTGGGTGCCGCCGGAGCTGCCCGAAGACGGTCGGTGGACGGTCAACGTCACCTTCGACCGGGCGGGGATCTATCTGCTGCGCGGCCGCGCCGACGACGGCGGTCTGTTCGCAGACGTGGAGGTCACGGTGGTCGTGAGGCCGGTGGCGAGCTGAGTGCGCTCCGACGGACGTGGGTTTGACGCGGGCACCGAGTTCGTGGTGCTCGGCGAAGACGGGACGGTGGTGCTCAAGGTGATTGAGGCGCCTTCCATGCGAGACTTCGATGAGATCATGGCAAAAGCGCGAAAGGATGCGCGACTTGCCGGACTGCGCCAATCCGACATCGCCGAGGCGATCCGCGCCGTACGATCGGCGTGAAGGTCGTAGTCGAGTTGGTCGTGTCCCACGACATCATCGAGGAATACGTCACCGAATCCGCGTGAGAAGTCCGAACGCTATCCGCGGACTGCCGAGTTCCGAGAGTCCACGACCCTCGGAAGGACTCCACCCGGCTGACCGAAGTGGGCCACAAGGCCCTGTTGTCGCAGGGAAGGCTCTGGAGACGGCACCACGAAGCAAGCGCGACTCGGAGAGTAGTACAGGCAACCGGCCTCGTGGAACGGTCTCGAGCGGACGAACTCGTCTGCGCCTGACAGGGCGGCCCTCCAAGCCGTCTTCGCTTCGGCGAGATCGAAGGGCGAGGCGAGGACCAACCGAGCCATGTCCTCGGGCTGATACCGGCCTCGCCGCTTCAGTTGCTCGAGAAGCGAAACCGGAGTGAACCCCGGGTCCTTCCCGACGGCCGCCCAGATCATGGTGCCCAGGGGCAGGATGTCCTCGTGCACCTGCATGATGTCCACGAAATCGCGTGCCTCGTCACGACCGGCGAGCGTCAGCACCTTGTTGATCGCCAGGTCCACCTCGTGCAGCAGCAGGCCGCCCGTCTCGTGTTCCACCAGGGGCATGAAGCGCCATGCCGAGTCGCGAGCCCAGTCGATCAACGTCAACTCATCTCTGGTCCTGACTGACGCGCGGATGAACCCGGGTTGGCTGAGGAGGATCTCCAGTCCGTAGCCCGCCGCCTCCAGCGCGTTGCTGTCGCGAGCGAACGACTCCGCCACGGCCTCGATCGAGTCGTGAAAGAAGTCGATGTCTTCGCTGAAGCGGCGTGATGTCGGAGCAAGGTTGAGCGCCGTTCCCCCAGCCAAATAGCGGTCGGAACCCCTCGAACGCGCCAACAGCGCCAACACCTCCTGCTGGAGATCGGTTAGCGGCACAGTCGCCCCGCCATCCGCCACGCCCTCATGTCCCCGTTCTTCTTCAGCGTCTCGGCGACCCATTCCACGTCGGCAGGGCCGATTTCCAGATCCTTGCGGTAGGACCAGAAGCACGTGGCATGGAACTCTCGATATGCACGGCGGGCCTCGCGAACCCGGACCATGGCCCTGGCCGTCTCGGGGTCAAGTGAGCGACGGCTTTTTCTGCCTCCCCTTCGGCCGATTTCTGCTAGGTAGTTGTGGATTGTATTGTCCATGCAACTATCATAAGCCGCTTACGTTCGGTTTTCCAGCGTGGGCGGATCTGGGTCCGGCTGGGTCGTAGTGAATCGGTACGTATGGTCTACTTTACGCAATGTAAAGTTGACTTTACATAGGATCAGAACCCGTAGCGTTCCTGCAGCACCGCCACCGACGCCAGCATCAGCAGCAGCGAGTCCAGCGACGGGCGGTCCTCGGCGGGCAGCGTCGGGAGCCGGTCCAGCAGTCGCAGGATGGCCGCGTGGTCCAGGAACGGCACCGTGCGGATGGGTTCGCCGCGCAGCGTGTCCTGCAGGAAGTCGTGCAGGGGACCGCCTTCGGCCCGCACGGCGGTGGGTCCCCAGAACGGGCGCTTGACGCGGTCGTACACGGGGTCGGGGATGTGCGGGCGCATGGCCTCGCGCAGAAGGTGCTTTTCGCGAGGATGGTCGGCGAGGAGGGAGACGGGAAGGCCATTCACGTACTCGAAGAGATGGTGGTCGAGGAAGGGAAGGCGGACCTCGACCCCGTGCGCCATGTCGAGCCGGTCGGCGGCGAGGTGGTAGTTGACGAAGAGGGAGTGCAGCCACAGGTAGAGGAGTCGCCGGGCGGGTTCGCGCCGCGAGAGGTTGGCGGTGCGCCGGCAGCGGCGGTAGTAGGCACGGTAGAGGTCGTAGCCGGCGAAGTCGTCGAGGAAGTCGCGGGAGCACACGGCGTGGATGTGGCCGAGTCCGCGTGCGAGACGGGTGAAGAGCGAGGGCGCCGCCGGGAGCAGAAGCGCGAGCCGCGCGAGCCACGGCGAGGCGGCGGCCAGGCCGGGGTGCCGGCGCGCGGGCGACCGGAGCAGGGCGGAGAGGATGCGGGCGATGCGGGCGGGGCTGCGAGCAAGGCTGGCGAGGCCCGAGCCCCGCGTCGCCCCTGAGCCCCGCGCCGCGCGCAGGAACTCGTAGCCGAAGAAGGCCTCGTCGGCGCCCTCGCCGGCCAGCACCGAGCGGTACCCGGCGTCGCGGACGCCGCGGCTGAGCAGGTAGCGGGCGGTGCCGTGGGTGTTGTACTGGAGCGTCTCGGCGTGCCACACCGCGTCGGCGAAGTGGTCGGCCAGGTCCGAGTCCGAGGCGGTCACCACCGTGTGGTTCGCCCCGGCCGCCGCTGCGGCTTCGCGTGCGCCGACGCTCTCGTCGTAGTTGCGGCGCTCGAATCCCACCGTGAACGCGGCGACGGGGTCGTCGGTGCAGGCCGCGGCCGCTCCGAGCACGGCCGACGAGTCCAGCCCGCCGCTCAGGAGGCACCCCACGGGCACCGCCGCCACCATGCGCAGGGCGACCGCCTCCTCGGTGAGCTCGCGCACCCGCGCGACGGCTTCGTCCAGGGATGGGGTCGCGCGGTGGGGGCGGCGGCGGGGCGGTGCCGGCAGGTCCCAGTAGCGCTCCGTCCGGATGCCGGAGGCGTCCGCGTGCAGGACGTGGCCGGGCGGGAGCTGGGAGATGCCCGCGAAAAGCGAGATTCTCTCGTCGGGGCAGGCGTGGAGGGCGTGGTAGACGCCCCGCAGGTCCCAGGAAGGCGCGATTCCGGCGGCCACCAGGGCCTTGGCCTCGGATGCGAGGTAAAGGCGGCCTTCCCTCGTCGCATGGAAGAGAGGCTTCAGGCCGAATCGGTCGCGCGCCGCGAAGAGGGCGCCGCTCTCCTCATCCCAGATCACCAGCGCGAACTGCCCACGGAGGTGCTCCAGGCACGCGGGGCCCAGGTCCTCGTAGAGGTGCAGCGCGATCTCGCTGTCCGAGCGGGTGCGGAAGCGGTGGCCCCTCGCCTCCAGCGACCTTCGGATGCGCGCGTGGTCGTAGAACTGGCCGTTGACGACGATGTGGAGGCGCCCGTCCTCGCTGGCGATCGGCTGGTGCCCCTCGGGATCGCTGATGGCGAGAAGGTTGTGGCCCAGCCCGACGCGTCCCGAGGGCGAGATCCAGGTGCGCTCTCCGTCCGGGCCCCGGTGGCGAAGGGCGGCGGTGGCGCGGCGCAGGGCCTGTTCCGGCACGCGGGCCGTGGGGCGAGAGGATCGCGGCGATTCCACACATGGGCGGCTCAGTCGGCGGGGGCCGGTGGGTCGGCGGCGTCCGCGAATCGCACCGTGGCGTGCCCGTCGGCGCAGACGAAGCGCATCAGGGGGACTGCCGCGCCGCGACGCAGGTCCAAGTTGTCGGACGTGATGCGCTGGACGATCGCGACCGCTTCGATCTCGCCCGCGTCGGGGTGGGCGCGCGCGAATCTGCGGGCGTGCCGCTCCAGCAGCGACCTGCGCACGGCCTCGCGCTTTTCGCGTTCCATCTGCAGCCAGATGTTGCCGAAGAAGTAGGATTGGAGAAGAAGGTGTCGCATGCTGTCCGGGAAGAGTTCACGCGGCTCGACGCGCTCCTCGCGGCCCGGATGGATGCTCCGCACCTCGTAGCGGACATGGTAGTTGCGCGCATCCACCCAGTCGAACAGCCGATAGCTCTGGAAGATTCCCGCGAGCCAGAGGAGCGATCGCACGGGGTTCGCCCAGCCGCTGCTGGAATAGGGCCGGCCCGGTCGGGGCAGTTGCAGCCAGGCCCGCGCTCCCTGCCACACGCTCATGATCGCGAGCAGGGCGACCAGCGTCACGGCGACCGCCTCCGCCGGACCGTTCGCGGCGGCCACGGTGGGCGCGAAAGTGGCCGGGACGATCTCGGGCGCGAGCGGCACGGCCAGCGCGGCCAGCATGAGCACGTTCGAGTACGGGATCTTGAGCGTGGCGATGATCCCCAGATGGAACGCGGCGGCGGCCGCCACCAGCGTCCACTTGGCCGCCGAGCCCGCCGGGAGCACGAAGACGAGGACGAAGAGCGGCTCGAGGACGAGCCCGGCCCAGGTCACCAGGCGCAGGGCGGTGCGGTGCCGCATCGCCCAGAAGTCGGGGGTGCGCGCGATCGGCATCTTGAGCGCGGCGTGCATGGCTGATCCGTCGCGCCACATCGGGCTCGTGAACTTGTACAGCCCGGCGACCAGGTAGATGAGCGCCATGTTGGCCATGAAGGCGCGGGGCGCGGTGCCGGGGACGGTCGCGGCGAGCCAGTCGGCGGTGGTGGCGCCGCCGCGCAGCAGGTCGGGCAGGTTCAGGGTGGTGCCGACGGGAAGCAGAACGAGCCACAGGCAGAACAGGTGGACGATGCTGTCGTCGAGGTAGGCGACGAGCACGTTCCAGCGATAGGTGGACACGGCCGCCGCGAAGAGGAACGCGGCGGCGGCGCGGGGGTGGAGCCCGACGACGACGCAGACCGCCGCGGCGCACGCGCACAGGTACACGGCGCGGAAGAGCCACCCGGGCATCCCCGGCTGGAAGAGGCTGATCCGCGTGGGGGGCAGCAGCCGGGCCGAGAGCCGATGGTCGATGAGGCCGTCGGGGTCGCTGAAGTCGCCCGACTGGCGCAGGGCGTTCAGGAAGTAGACGAAGAGCACGCCTCCCGCGAGGACGCGCACGATGTCCAGCGGGAGGGCGGGCAGGGGGGAAGCGAACGTGTGCATGATTGGGGTCGGGAAATGTAGCAGGGCGCGCGCGCCGACCCTCCATTGCACGCCGGGCCTCGGTGAACGACGTTGCGCGGGGTGGTCGCCGCGTCGGTCGACCCCACCTCTTCAGCCCACGGCTCCGTCGAAAGCGAGGCTTCGATGTCATACCCACGGCTCATCGTTCGGATGCGGGCCGCGCTCGGCGCCGCGCTGCTCGCCGCCACGCTGCTCCCCCCGGCCCCCGCCGCCGCACAGCTGTCCGACGTGCAGATGGAATGGGGCGTCCGCATACCCGTACGGGACGGCGTCGGCCTCCACGGCACCATCTACCGTCCCGCCGATCAGGAGGAGCCGCTGCCGGTCATCCTCGGCTTCACGCCGTACATCGCCGACGTCTACCACGCCAAGGCGCGCTACTACGCCAGGCGCGGCTACGTCTTCGCGGCCGTGGACGTGCGCGGGCGCGGCAACTCGGAGGGCGAGTTCGAGCCCTTCAAGGACGCGGACAGGGACGGCCACGACGTGGTCGAGTGGCTCGCGGCGCAGCCGTGGTCGAACGGGAAGGTGTCCATGTACGGGGCCTCGTACGGCGGCTGGGACCAGTGGGCCACCGCGAAGGAGCTGCCGCCGAGCCTGGAATCGATCGTCCCGGCGGCCGCGGCGTACCTCGGCACCGACTTCCCCTTCGTGCACAACGTCTTCGTGCCGTACAACATGACCTGGCTCACCTTCACCAGCGGCAAGGCGGCGCAGAGCACCATCTTCGGCGACGCGGAGCTGTGGGCCGACGCCTTCGCGGAGCGGTACTTCGACCACCGTCCCTTCGCGGAGCTCGACGAGATCGTCGGCAACCCGACCACGCACTTCCAGACGTGGATGGACCACCCCACGCCCGACGAATACTGGCTGTCGTCGGCGCCGTCGCCCGAACAGCTCGCGGCGATGGACATCCCGATCCTGACCATCACCGGGCACTACGACGGCGACCAGCGCGGCGCGCTCCAGCACTACCGCATGCACATGCGGCACGGCAACGAGGCCGCCAAGGCGCGGCACTACCTCGTCATCGGCCCCTGGAACCACGGCGGGGTCGGCACCTCGGTCGGCTCGGTGGGCGGCCTCGAGTTCGGTCCCAACGCCCTGCTGCCCCAGGACTCGCTCCGCAAGGCCTGGTACGACTGGACCCTGAAGGACGGCCCGCGTCCCTGGTTCCTGGAGAAGCGCGTGGGCGTCTACATGGCCGGACGGGACGCCTGGGTGTACGCCGACGCGCTGGAGGAGGTCGCGAACGACGAGCTGGCCTACCATTTCGACTCGGCCGACGGGCGTCCCAACGACGTGTTCCACTCGGGCACGCTGTCACCCGAGCCGACCGCCCGCACGCCCTCCGACTCCTACGTCTACGATCCCCTCGACACCCGCCCCGGAGAGCTCGAGGACTTCGAGTCCGGCAACAACCTCGCCCATTTCTTCTGGGGCGAGCATCCGCTCAGCGAGCACTTCGCGCTGAACCTGTTCGGCAACGGCCTGGTCTACCACACCGAGCCGTTCGAGACCGCGACCGAACTCGCGGGCTTCGTCGAGCTCGACGCCTGGATGAGCATGGACGTGCCCGACACCGACTTCATGGTGACCGTCTACGAGATCCGGCCCGACGGCTCCAGCGTCTTCCTGACCGGCGACATCATGCGCGCCCGCCACCGCGATTCGCGCGAGACCGAGCAGCTCGTGACCCCCGGCGAGGTCAACCTCTACCGCTTCAACGGCTTCCAGTTCTTCGCGCGCCGGATCGAGAAGGGCAGCCGCCTGCGCCTCATCCTCAACTCACCCAACTCGGTGTGGCTCCAGAAGAACTACAACAGCGGCGGCCGGGTCACGCACGAGTCGGGCGCCGATGCGCGGACCGCGACGATCACGTTCCATCACGGCGGCGAGTATCAGAGCCGGCTGAGGGTGCCGGTGAGGCGGCGGCCGGTGTCGTAGGGTTGCAGAGCCGGACCCGTCAGTCCCCAACCCGCCCGAAGATCCGGAGGTCAAGGGTCGCGTCCGCTCCCGGGGCGGTCTTCAACTCCACCTTGACCGGTTCGCTCAGCCCGCCCGGCGGAAGCATGTCGTGCGACCCCATTCTGCCCGCGAACGACCACTCGCGGCCCTCGTCGTCACCCTCGCCCTCGGCGCGCAGCCGCACCGGGCCGTGCACAATCCCGTCCGACACGTTGCGCAGCCGCAGCTCGACGGTCGCGGTGCTGGCGGCGGCATCCCAGACGACAGGTCCAGTCACCACCAGCAGTGCGCCGGTGACATCCGTCTCCTCGCCGGCGGGGGCGGCGGGCACCTCCGCCACGAGCTCCACCGTCGTCGTGAACAACTCGTCGATCCCGTTCCTGCGACTGATCCACAGGGGATGAAAGACGCCGTTCGCGTCGCCTGTGAGACCCAGGTAATGACCGGGCTGGTTTCCGCGCGCGTTGTCGAAGGATACCTCCAGACGGGCGTGGCCCAGATCGCCGAAGTAATGCTCCCTGGCGGCGCGGCTCTGCTCGGCCATCACGATCGTCATGCGCTGCATCAGGTCCATCTGCGCGATCTCCTCTTCCGTCAGCTCCTTCGCGTCCGGGTCCGTCGCGACGTTGTGCACCCGCGCCACGGGGGCGTGTGTGAGCGGCGGGCAGGACGGCGCGCTCGCCACCGGGACATTCGCGGCAAACGTCTCCCCGCCATCCGACGACGACGTGAAGAACAGCTCCCAGCAGCGGCGCGTGTCGTCGCGGCGCCGGTCGTACCAGGCCACGCCGACCACGCCTTCCCGGTTGACCTCGACCACGGGGATCATGCGGTCGTCCAGGGGGGTGCCCGGGCGCGGGCGGGTCGTTGTCGTTGAGGCGCAGCGCCCCCGACCAGCTCCGCCCGCCATCGGTCGAACGGCGCAGCCAGATGTCGGAGGTGGCGCCGCTCGCCCCGTCGCCCCCGCTCACCTGGTCCCACACGACGTAGATGTTGTCCCCGTGGCGTCCCCCCGTTCGGTCCCACGCCACGATCGGCAGCGTGAACGCGCTGGTCATCTCGGTCTGCGCGTAGGGCCACGAGTGATTGCCGATCCGGAACGCCACCTCCGGCTCGGTGAAGGTCTCGCCGCCGTCCTCGGATCGCATGGTGAAGAACGGCATCTCGGCGTTCTTCTCGTCGGTCAGCGGGAAGAAGTACTGGTAGAAGGTGACGAGCAGCGTCCCGTCGGAGAGCACGACCGGCTCGGTGGCGACGAGCTTGCCGCCCGGGATGGTGGCAAGCAGCTTCGGCTCGCTCACCGTCTCGCCCCCGTCGTCGAGGGTGTGCAGGAAGAGCTGGAAATCGTCCCGGATGAACGAGTCGCGCACGTCGTTCCACACCACATACAGGCGGCCGCGGCCGGGGACCGTCGCTCCAGTCGGCGGCAATGCGGGCGTGGTCCGGTGGCACGGGGCTCCGCAGACGCGCCGGACCCACCCACGTCGCCCCCTCGTCGTCGGTCGACCACACCATGATCGTGCCGTCGTCGCGCACCGGCTGATCCGGGAGCAGGCCGCCCATCGTGTTCGCGCCGACGTAGCAGTACAGGATCCACATCCTGCCGTCGGGGCCGGGCACGACCATGGGGTCGAAGGCGCCGGGCTCGTCGCCGGGAAGCGCGACCGACTCCCACGACACCCCGCCATCGCGGCTCAGAAAGGCGGCGTTGCTGCGCGTCGACAGGGTCAGCGCGACAGTCGGATCCGGAAAGCTCTGGCCGCCCGTCTGGGTCACCGCGATCAGGAAGTCGGGATTCTCCGGGCTGGCCGCGATCCAGGGCTCGTTGAACTGGCCGGGACCCACGCGCAGATTCGGGCCGACCACGACCTCGGGCGTCTGGGCGGCTAGCGGGGCCGCGAGCGGGGCGGCGAGGTGGACGGCTGCGGGCATCAACCCGGCCGCGGCGACGCCAGCCGCCATCGTCGTGATCGCCGGCAGCGGACTCGTCTTCATGGGCCCTGTCCTTGCAGATTGGGGTCGGTGACCGCGAGTGTGCATCGATCACCATGGCCGGCCGACGTGGCCGGGACAAGATCAGGAGGCGAGCGCGTGACCCCGAGACCCACGACCACGACGCGAACGACGAACCCCTGGCCGGTCGCCGCGCTGCTCCTCGCCGCGTGCGCGGACGAGGGCACCGACACACCCACCGCATTCCAGGACTGGGCCACCGAGGCCGAGTACGAGATCGGCGACCAAAACCAGGGCGACGCGCTCTTCGGACCCTACGTCGACGTTCGTCCGGCAGCCGACGGCTCCCGAGTGTACGTGCTGGACACGCAAGCCTCCGAAGTGACGATCTGGACGCCTGGCGGCAGCCTGCTGCTGCGGGTGGGGCGGGCGGGCGGAGGACCGGGGGAGTTCGAGACCCCGACCGGGCTCAATGTCCTCGACCGCAGCTTCTACGTAAAGGACAATCGCCGAATCACCACGTTCACGCTGGAGGGCGAAGTCATCGGGACACGCACGCATCCGCGCGGCGTCATGTCCAGTGGATTCCCGGTTCAGATCTGGGACATGTTCGAAGACGGCAGCTATGCGGCCCTGGAGCTTCCCGCCGTCTTGGACGCTTCAAGCACGAAGGAGCAGATCGGGGTGCTCCGGGTCGTGCAGGACGGAGGTTCCTGGCATGCCGAGGAGCTGGCCCAGCTGGATTTTCGGGATTGGCAGGCATCGGTGGAAGTCGACGGAGTGTCGCAGCCGCTCTGGCAACCCTGGGTAACGCCCGACCACTTTGAAGTGGACCACCAGAGCGAGAGTGTGGTCGTCAAGCGTGCAACGTCGGCCAATCCGGGTCTGGTCGAACTGATCGAGATTTCGATGGCGGGCGACACGCTCTGGACCCGCCGAGTCCAGTTGCCGGCCATACCTGTCACCGAGGAACAGATCGAGGCCGAAGTGGAGGACTGGGCATCCGTAATGGCCGACAATCCGTCTCCGATGCTCAAGAGCAGGATTCGCGCGGCCTGGCACATCCCGGAATACTGGCCCGCCGTCCGCCAAATACACCTCATGTCCAACGGCGAGATCTGGTTTGCAGCTCTCGGAAGCGACGTGCCGGGCTTGTGGTATGCCGTCCGCAAGGGAGCCGACGAGGGCCCCATACGGCGGATCACCGTGCCCGAATCGTTCCAGCCGCGCGACGTGAACGCCACCCATGTCTGGGGCATCCGCTACGACGAGCTCGATGTGAGCTATGTTGTCGGTTTGCGCCTTCTGCCCGGCCAGCAACAGGAACCCCAATGAACCACGACTACGACGCGATCATCATCGGCGCGGGCGTCATCGGCACCGCCACGGGCTTCGAGCTCGCGAAGCGGGGTCACCGCACCCTCAACGTGGACAAGCAGCCGACCGCCGGATCCGGCTCGACCTGCAACACCTGCGCGATCATTCGCCTGCACTACTCCACCCCGGACGGCTGCGCGATGGCGCGCGAGAGCTACTTCTACTGGCTGGACTGGGGACGATACCTGGGCGTCGCCGACGAGATGGGGCTCGCGCAGTACGTCAACACCGGCTGCCTGGTCATCAAGAACGACCGCAACAAGGATCTCGTGAACGTCATGGCCGCGCTCGACGAGCTCCACGTCGCGTACGAGGACCTGGCCCCCGGCGAGGTCGGCGCGCGCTTCCCCTGGATCGACACCCGCACCTTCGGCCCGCCCGTCACCACCGACGACGATCGCTTCGGCGAGCCCACCGGCGGCCGCATCCGAGGCGCGGTCTACATCCCCGAATCGGGCTACATCGACGATCCCACCCTCGCGTGCCACAACCTGCAGCGGGCGTGCGAGGCGCATGGCGGGGAGTACCGTTTCAACGCGGAAGTTGTTGAGGTTCTGAAGGACGACGGCCGCGTCGCGGGAGTGCGCCTGTCCGACGGCTCCGCCATCCGCGCGCCCGTGGTGGTGAATGTGGGCGGACCCCACTCGGCCATCATCAACCGCATGGCCGGCGTGCTGGACGGCATGAACGTCAACACCCGCGCCCTCAAGCAGGAGGTGTGCTACGTCCCGGCCCCCGCCGACATGGACTACCACCAGCTCGCGCCCCTCATCTCGGACGGCGACATCGGGTGCTACTCGCGGCCCACCACCGGCAACCACATCCTCATCGGCTCCGAGGATCCGCCCTGCGACGTGCTCGAATGGGTCGACGACCCCGACGACTACAACACCAACTTCACCCACCAGTGGGAAACCCAGGTCATGCGCGAGGCCCAGCGGCTCAAGGGCCTGGGCATCCCCGGCCAGACGGGCGGGCTGGTCGACCTCTACGACGTGTCCGACGACTGGATCCCCATCTACGATAAGTCCGACCTGCCCGGCTTCTACATGGCCGTGGGTACCTCGGGCAACCAGTTCAAGAACGCCCCGGTGGCGGGCAAGCTGATGGCCGAGCTGATCGAGCAGGTCGAGGGCGGACGCGACCACGACGCCGATCCCGTCGTCATGCCGCTGAAGTACACGCGCAGAACCTGCGACATCGGGTTCTTCAGCCGGCGACGCACCCTGAATCCCGACTCGTCGTATTCGGTGATCGGCTGACGCCCATGCGCGACTTCAGCCGCGAGGAACGGGATTGGCGGGGCACGAACATCACGGTGTGGGGGGCGTGAGGCCGTTCCGCCTCCGACGCCTCTGGCGTCCCGCGCCGCTGAAGCGCCACTACGATGTGGTGATCATCGGCGGCGGCATCCACGGCCTCGCGACCGCCTACTATCTCGCGCGCACCCATGGCGTTCGCGACGTGGCGGTCCTGGAGTCGCACTACATCGGGTTCGGCGGGTCGGGGCGCAACACCGCCATCGTGCGCGCCAACCAGCGCACCGCCGAAAACGTCCGGCTCTACGAAGAGGGACTGAAGCTGTGGCGCGTCCTCACCGACGAACTCGACTTCAACCTCATGTTCTTCAACTGCGGCAACCTGATGCTGGGGCACAGCGAGGGTGCGGTCGCGGCGTATCGCATGCTGGCCAGCACCCATAACCTGCTGGGCGTGAAGTCCGAGCTGCTCGACCCCCAGCAGTGCGGGGAACTGATTCCCGGGCTCGACGTCTCCGACCGACCCGTCTTCCCGATCCATGCGGGATTGTATCACCCCCCGGGGGGTATAGTGCGGCACGACGCCGTGGTTTGGGGTCTGGCCAAGGGTGCCGCAGCACACGGCGTCCACATCCACCAGGGGTGCGAGGTTCGCGGGATCGACACCGACGGGGGCCGCGTGACGGGCGTCCGCACCTCGCTGGGGGCCATTCGCTGCAACCGTCTCGGGATCATGGCCGGGGGCTACGGCGGTGCCGTGGCCGCCCTGCTGGGGATCGAGCTGCCGATCCACCCTCTGACCATCCAGGCCATGGTCACCCATCCTCTCAAGCCCTTCCTCCACCACGTCTTCAGTTCGGGCGCGTACCACGTATACGCCAACCAGACGCTCAAGGGCGAGATCGCGACCGGCGCGCACATGGACCCACAGGTCAACTACACGACCGACTCGACCGCGTACTACCTGAAGCACCAAGCCGAGGCGCTCGTTGACCTTATGCCCGCCCTGCGCGGCGTCCGGTTCATGCGAATCTGGGCGGGCCTCGCCGACATGACTCCCGACATGGCGCCGATCATGGAGGGTCACCTGGGCTACGACGGGCTGTACCTGGACGCGGGCTGGGGGTATTTCGGCTTCAAGTCGGGTCCGGTGGCGGGGAAGTACATGGCCGAGTACATGGCGACGGGCGAGCGGCCGGCGATCCTGCGGCCCTTCCGGCTGGACCGGTTTCTGGACAACCGCTATTCGGGGGAGACGGCGGCGGTCATGAAGTACGGGCACTGGGACTGATGACATTCCGGCTGACCTGCCCGGTTTGCGGCAAGCGCGACGTGTACGAGTTCACCTTCGGCGGGCAGGATCGGGGGCCGCGCCCGGCGCAGGAGGACTTGAGCGCCGAGGACCACTTCCGCTGGACCCAGTTCAGGATGATTCCCTGCGGGGCGCAGGACGAGTGGTGGTATCACGGCCAGGGGTGCGGGGTCTGGTTCAGGACGACGAGGGATCCGGGGACCAACCGGGAGGTGGAGGGCGAGGGCGATGGTTCGCCCTGACGGTGTGCACGGCCGGTTGCCTCCCGGCCCGACCTGCCGGGTCGACTTCTCCCGGCCGCTCGACTTCACCTTCCTGGGCCGGCGCGTGCGGGGGTTCGCGGGCGACACCGTCGCGTCCGCGCTGTTCGCCGCCGGGGTGAGAATCTTCGGCCGGAGCCTCAAGTACCACCGCCCGCGCGGCCTGTACAGCATCGAAGGCGAGTCGTCCAACACCTACATGGCGATCGACGGAGCGCCGAACGAATGCGCCGAGACCACAGCGCTGAGGGCCGGGATGTCGGTGCGCGCACAGAATGTCCGGGGCGATCCGCGGACCGACATCTTCAGCCTCATCGACCCCTTCGACCGCCTGATGCCGGCGGGGTTCTACTATCGGCTCTTCCACCGGCCGTACCGCATGTGGCCGCTCTTCCAGAACGGGTTGCGGCGAATGGCGGGGACCGGGGTGCTCGATCCGGAGCGGGAGCACCACCGCGACGGCGTGCGCACGGAACGCTACCTGAACGCGGACATCGCGGTCGTGGGGGGAGGTGCCGCGGGAATGGCGGCGGCGCTCGTGGCGGCGGAGAGCGGGCTGCGGGTCTGCCTGTTCGAGCGGCGGCCGTGGCTGGGCGGACACCTCGCCTGGCGGGTGCGGGACTTCGAGGGTGAACCGCTGTACCGACGGGCCGAGGCGTTGGCCGCTCGCGTGCACGCCGCCGAGAATGTGCGGGTCTTTACGCGGTCGCCGGTGACGGGCGTCTGGGGCGAGAACTTGGTGACGGGGTTCACGGTCGGCGCGGAGGACGACGCCTTTCGGGAGTGCCATTGGGAGTGCCGCGCCACGGCGGTGGTGGTCGCGGCCGGCTGCATGGACCGACCCCTCGTCTTTAATCACAACGACCGCCCGGGCGTCATGCAGGCGAGCGCGGCCTGGCGGCTGGCGCGGACGTACGCGGTCAAGCCGGGCGAAGCGGCTGTCTTCAGCGTGGGAGACGACCTGAGCCTCGAAGCCGCAGTCGACCTGGCGGACCTCGGCGTCGAGATACGGGGCGTGGCCGACGCGCGCCAGGCCGGGCGGCAGGATCCGGCGCTGGTCACGGCGCTGGAGGAGCGAGGCATCCCGTTCCTGCCGGGATGGGCGGCCTCTCGGGCAATGGGCGTCCGCCGGCTCAAGGGGTGCGAGCTTCGCCCGGTGAACGGTGGCGGTGCGAGCCACTTCCAGTGCGACCTGCTCGTTGCCAACGCGGGCATGCAGCCCCGCATCGGAGCCCTCGCCACGGCCAAGGCCCGGCTCGCGTACTGTACGCACACCTACAGCTACCAGCCCGTCGAGCTGCCCCACGGCGTCTTCGCGGCAGGGAGCATGACCGGCCTCCGCGATCCGCACTCGATCGAGGCGTCGGGACGACTCGCGGGGTACCGGGCCGCACGTTCCGCCGGTTCGGCGCGGGCCGCCTCCGCCACTGCGGTTGCCCCTGCCACTTTGCCTGCCCAGTCCGAACCCGTCGCCACCGCCCAGCGCGACCTCGATGCCCTCCCCGGCCCGCCAGCCGGCTGCGACATCCGCCATGGCCCCGGGATCGGTCGCGGCGCCAAGGCCTTCGTGGACCTCGACGAGGACGGCACCTACAAGAACGTCAGGGAATCCGCCGCGCAGGGCTTCGACGTGCCCGAGCTCGCCAAGCGCTTCGGCGGCTTCGGCCTGGGGCCGGGCCAGTACCGCGTCGCCGGGCAGAACCTGGCGATGATCATGGCCGACCTGCGGGGCGATCCGGTCGAGACCGCGACGCCGACCACCGTGCGACCTCCGCTCGTCCCGCCCAGCCTCGCGACGCTGGCGGGCCCGGGCCACGATGTGCACAAGCGGACGCCGCTGCATGGGGAGCAGGCCGCACGGGGGGCGATCTTTCGCCGGGCCGGGCCGTGGCAGCGCGCCCGCTACTTCTCCGAGGACCGGACCTGCCGCGACGAAATCCTCAACGTGCGCAACAACGTGGGCATCTTGGACAGCTCGCCCCTGGGCAAGTTTCGCATATTTGGCCCCGACGCCCTCAACGCGTTGCAACGCGTATACATCTCCAACATGCACAAGGTGCGTCCCGGATACTGTCAATATACTGCCATGTGCAACGACATGGGCCAGCTAATGGACGACGGCGTTGTTGTCAAAGAGGACAAGAACAACTTCTACTTCACCACAAGCTCAAGCCGCGCCGGCGCCACGGTCGAGTGGTTCCGCTACCACACCCGCCACGACGGCTGGGACTACAACGTCGTCAACCTCACCGACGTGCTGGGCTCCCTCAACATCGCCGGACCCAACGCGCGCAAGGTTGTGCAGCGGGTGACGGACGCCGACGTCTCGAACGAGGCGTTTCCGTACATGGCGTGCAGGCGCATCACCGTGGGCGACGGCATTGAGGCACGCTGTCTGCGCCTGGGCTTCGTGGGCGAGCTGTCCTACGAGCTGCACGTCCCATCCAGCCATTGCCAATACGTCTGGGATCTCCTAATGGAGGCGGGCGCCGACTTCGACATCAAGCCGTTCGGCCTCGAGGCCCAGCACTGTCTCCGCGCCGAGAAGGGGCACGTCATCATCGGGGCCGAATCGGAGGCGCGGGTCACCCTGACCGACATCGGGATGGGGTGGATGTGGGACCGCGCCGACACCGCGTCGAAGAAGGTCGGCGCCCCGGCGCTGCGGGCCTGCGCCGACCAACCGGGCCGCATGAAGCTGGTGGGCTTCCGCGTGGACGAGGGGCAGGGATCGCCCAGCGACGGCGCGGTGGTGGTGGGCGGCGGCGAGATCGTTGGCTATGTGTGCACCACGCGCCGCAGCGACACGCTCGGCTGGCAGTACGGGATGGCGCTTGTGCGCGAGGACCATGCCGCGAAGGGCGGCACCATTCTCATCCAGGAAGAGGAGATGCCGGGGATGAGGGCGACCTTCTCGGCCACGGTGACGTCACCGCACTTCTACGACCCCCAGGGCACAAGGCTGCGAGCATGACGGTCGAGACAACCGCCCGGCTCCGCCCGGCCCACCGTGGCTCCCCCGTCGCCTTCGGCGCGACCCCCGCGGCAACCGAATCGCGCGACGGCTGGACCGTGGTCCTGCGCTACCAAGGGGAAGCGCGGCACACCGGACCGCTCCTCGTCGACCTTACCCACCGGCACCGCTGGGACTACCAGGACAGCCAGGTCGCGACCCATCGGCCCATGCAACTGCCCGTGCCGCAGCGCTTCGGCGAGGTCGGCGTGCATGGCTCCCTCGTCGTCAACCGCATGAACCGCACCCAGGTCGCGATCTGGCACCTCGGCGACGGACCCGCTCCCGCCACGCCGCCCGACACCCCCTTCACGGAGACCACCGACGGCCATTGCATGCTGGCGTTCGTCGGCCCACGCGTCCCGACCGTGCTGGAACGCCTCACGCCGCTCGACCTCTTCGACCCGTCCCGTCCCCACCCCCTTCCTCACCCAGGGCCCCATCCTCCACGTCCCCTGCCAGATCGTCACCTTCGCGACCGACCTCGTGGTGATGACCTGCGCGCGCGGCTACGGCCAGACGTTCGCCGCTGCGGCGTTGGCGTCAGGCGCGATCGACGGGCTCCGGCCCGGCGGTGAGGAGGCGTTCCGGGGGGCGTTCGTCGCGGCCACGGCGGCCCTCGCGCCGGAGTGATCGCCACTCTGGACATCTTGGACCAGCACGGCGCGCACCCACCCCCAAAATGAAATACCCGTCAAAAAAAGCAAGTAGTTGCTAGTCAACGACTTACGGGAATTGCTCCGGATCCGGCGGGTTTCCGATCAAATAAAATGGAACCGGTGAAGCGAAGACCGCCGTCCCCCAAAGTGGAAATACCCGTCAAGAAAATAAACCGTTGTACGCCAATGATTTAGGAAGAAAAAAGGCAGTTTCTTGCATTCCCAATCAAGAAAACTCTGGGGGTCCGGAGCGCGGCCAGAAGGGCCAGTACTGTCGCATTCGACGCCCCGCCGTCGGGTCTGCAACCACGATCAACTCGCTGTCCACAGCCTCGGCGGGAACCCGGGAGGCAGTTGAGGCGTTCTTGTCGGCGATCCCGAACCGTGCCCGTGACCCGAGCTAGCTCTGTACTGCGGACTTGCGCTCGCCGTCCCTGCTCGTGGGTCGGTCGGACTTCAGAAGATAGCCACGGTCCCTGAGAAGCCGAGTCTTCTCTACAACCCACATCTCCTTGGTCATGTGAGGACCCTTGGCCGTACGGATCTTCTGAACACTATACGCCTGTTGGTCAGTCTTGCTCATAGCGAAAGTCTCCCCTTCTTGTAATCGGCAACGACCTTACTGAGCACGGTCGTTGGTGTGACGAACACCATTCCATACGTTATCGGTGTTCCCGGCTCTTCATCATCTGGATTGGGCTCTGCTCTGCGACTTACCACGCCCACCAACGAACCCGTCGACAATTCAAATACCGGGCCTCCGCTGTTGCCAGGGTTGGCGGGAATCTGTACGACGTAACCCTGCTGTTTCACCACTCGCGGATGCGGATAGACAAGGCTTACTATTCCACTTAAGCAGGAAGCTAGTGGAACGGCACCGGGCGGATGTAACCTCGCTCCGAAGGGCCATCCGCACGCACCAATCCTATCGCCCTCAGCGAGACGGATATTGGCCTTCAGCGATACAGTCCTGTTACCAAAGTCGTGGTCGATTCTCATGAGTGTGATGTCGTGACCAGCATTCAGAGTGACTCTGCTGTCAGGCAAGTCAACGAACTTCGCATCGAGACTCCAGTCATTCCCTTGGCGTACGGCCCTGCCGTGAACGAGCACACGCAGCCCACTAGCAGCACCGGCAAGCACGTGGTCGGCCGTTACCACGACCCCTCGTCCGAGGCCAGATACTGCCACGCCAGAGCCTATGATGACTAATTGGTCATCTATGTTGTATCCGAAAGACACGGTAGCACGTCTGGCCCTCCGAAACCGTCGTGCTTCGGGACTCAGCCTGTGTGGGCGCTTCCGCTTTGCGGCGGTCACGGGTCTACCCATCCCTTGAGGTAGTCCACATCCTCCGTCTCGATGGATCGTCGCTCGTTGGCCATATCCGGCTCCTTCAGGCTAATGGATAATCTTGCTAATCCTCACAGAAACCCTTGACACCCGCAAGGCCCGACGCCCACCCCTCTCTTTGGGTTTCCCCCGATAGCGGTGACAACGGCCCGGGTCTAAGACATCACGCCCTACGTCACCGGGGCCAGGTCCGATTCCGCCATTCAGACGCTACCGCCCAAGGGTGAATCCACCCCAAAGTGGAAATACCCGTCAAGAAAATAAGTCACTGTGCACCAATGACTTAGCAACAAAAAACGTCGTTTCTTCCATTTCCAATCAAGAAATCCCCCGTCCGGTCAGTCCCAGCAGGTGCTCCTGGAAGTACCGGCGGCTGGCCGCGTTCGTGTAGGCGGCGCTCTGGCCGGTGAACCAGTGCGGCTGCTCGGGCACGACGATCAGGTCGTGGGGCTTGCCGGCCCGGATCAGGGCCTCGACCAGCTTCATGGTGGCCGAGAAGGTGGCGTTGACGTCGCTCGTGCCGTGGATGAGGAGGAGCTTGGCCTTGAGGTTTTCGGCCAGGCGCAGGCTCGACCCGTACTGGTAGCCCTCGGGGTTCTCCCAGGGCCGGTCCATGTAGGGCTCGATCGCGTAGGCGTTCTGGTCGTGGATGTCGTAGACGCCGTTGGTGGCCACGCCGACGTCGTAGAAGTCGGGTTCGAGGAGGAGCGCCCGCACGGTCATGTAGCCGCCCCACGAGCCGCCGTGGATGCCGACCCGGTCGAGGTCCATCCAGGGACGCGTGGCGGCGGCGTTTTCCATCGCCGCGCGATGATCGGGGATCTCGTTGCGGCCGAAGTTGCGATGCACGATGTCCTGGAAGGCCTTGCCGCGCTCGGTGGTGCCGCGCCCGTCCACCATGAACACGACGAAGCCGAGCTGCGCGAGTGCGGCTTGGCTGAGGCCGCGCGGATCGGTGAAGGTCTTGGGGACCCAGCTGATGAAGGGGCCGTTGTAGATGTAGTCGATGACGGGGTACTTGGCGGTCGGGTCGAAGTCGTGCGGCTTGTAGATGAGGCCGTGCAGGTCGGTCTCTCCGTCGGCGGCCTTGACGACGAACTCCTCGGGCGGCGTCCAGCCCAGGTCGTCGAGCGCGCTCACGTCGGCCTCGGTCACGATGTGGACCAGTTCGCCCGCCGTCGTGCGCATCTCGGTGCGGGGCGGTCGGCTGGTGCTCGAATGTGTGACGACGAGGTAGGCGCCGTTGGGCGAGACCGCGGCGCTGTGCTGACCCTCCCCCTCTGTGACGCGCACCACTTCGCCCCCGTCGAGCGACACCCGGTACAGGTGCGTGTCGTACGGCCTCCCCTCCTCCCTGTGTCCGTTGAAGTAGACGTGTCCCGACGTCTCGTCCACGTGCACGATGCCGAGGACGGGCCACTCGCCCTCGGTCAGCCTGCGGATGAGCCGACCGTCCATGCCGTGGAGGTAGATGTGGTCCCAGCCGTCGCGTTCGCTGATCCAGAGGAAGCGCTCGCCGTCCGAGAGGGGGCGTGCCAGCGCGCGCCACGACGGAGTCGTCCCGATCCCCTTGATGAAGGTGGGCTGCGTCTCTTCGAGGACGACGCGGGTCTCGCCTGTGGCGGGGTTGGCGGCCACGAGATGCAGGGTCTCGTAGGACCTGAACATGCGCAGGAAGAGGTACTCGGACCCGTCGGGGCGCCATCCGACCGGACTGAGGATCTGGTCCGCCTCGCCGACGTCGACCTGGACCGCCCGGCGACCCGCGATGTCCACGATGTGCAGCTCCTGGCGCGGCATGGGGTTGCCGGCCTTGGCGTAGGGCGCGTATTCGACCTCTTCGGTCTGCTTGAGCCAGTGCAGGATCGGCACGCGCTCCATGTGGCGGCTGTCCACCTTCATCGCCGCGACCCGGCCCCCGTCGGGCGCCCACATCGCCCCCTCGACGCTCCAGGCGTAGGGCCTCCT
>CAXXCM010000005.1:0-1352500 GCA_963662845.2 Longimicrobiales bacterium
TCGGACGCCGCGATCCGCTTCGGGCTGGGCGCGGTGCGCGGCGTCGGGAGCGCGGCCTCGGAGTCGATCCTGGCGGCGCGCGAGGCGGACGGGCCCTTCGAGACCTTCTTCGGCTTCCTCGAAGCGCACGGACCCGCGGACCCTCAACAAGCGCGCGTGCGAGGCGCTGATCGCGGCCGGAGCGCTGGACTCGCTGGGCGCACAGGGCCCAGTTGCTGGCGGGGCTGCCGGAAGCCCACGCCGAGGTCGCGGCGCTGAGGCGGGAGCGCGAATCGGGCCAGGCGTTCGCTCTTTGGCGCGGTCGGCATGGAGCGCTCCCACGCCGTCGCTGCCCGAGGTGGCCGAGTGGACCTCGACAAGGAGCGGCTCGCGCACGAGAAGGAGGCGCTGGGCTTCTTCATCTCGGGGCATCCGCTCGACCGCTACCGTCAGGTCGTGCGCGCCTTCGAGGATCCGGAGGCGGGCGAGCTTAGGGAGCGCGCGGGCGAGACGGTCGAGATCCCCTGCGTGGTCACCGCGGTCGCCCGTCAGGTTTCGCGCAAGGACGGATCCGAGTGGGCGAAGATAGCCGTCGAGACCTTCGGCGGAACCGCCACGGTCCTGGCCTTCAGGGACGCGTGGCGATCCAACCGGGAGATCCTCGCCAACGACGCGGTCGTGCTGCTGAGGGGCAAGGTGAGCGACAGCGAGCGGGACGGACGGACGATCCGCCGGTCTTTCTCGACGCGGCCGAGCCCCTGTCGGACGTGCGCGACAGCGGGCGCCTGGCGGTTCGGATCACGCTCGCTCCCGACGCTCCCGTACCCGACGACGCGTTCCCGCGCGCGCGGGCGCTGCGTCGAGGCGCGCGCCGGACCCGCGCCGGTGGAGCTGGCCCTGCGAGGGACGGCCGACGGATCCGGCGGTGGCGGCGCGATCCTGCGCTCCCGCGCTCTCAGGGTCAGCGCCGTCCCCGAGACCATTCGAGGCGCTCGAGGGCGATCTTCGGCAAGGGACGCGTGGGGCTGGCGAAGGCGAGGTAGCGCGGGCGTCAGCCCCCTGGCGCCGACCGGCGGCGCTCCCAAGTTTGTTGCCATGCGAGCCGCCCGCCTGATTGCGATCTTGATGGCCCTCGTCCCCCTTCGGACCGCGGCCCAGCCGGTCGCGGGCGTGGTTCTGGAAAAGGACACCGGCAAGCCGATTCGGGGCGCGATGCTGCTCCTGATCGACCAGGACGGCGAGCGCGTCGACCGAACGCTGACCAACGCCGTCGGCAGCTTCACGGTGCGCGCCCTCAGCCCGGGATGGCACCGCATCGAGGTCGAGAGGATCGGCTACGCGGACTGGTCGACGCCTCCGTTTCGCCCGGGTGGCGTGGGACCTAACTTCGTCGTCGAGGTGCCGCCAAGGGCCATCTCGCTGCAGGGACTACGGGTGCGCGCGGGGCGCCGCTGCGAGACCATGAAACAGGGCCGGGAAGCCGTCGTGCGCGTCTGGGAGGAGGTGCGCAAGGCCCTCTCCACCGAGTCCTACACGCGCGAGGCCGGACTGTACAGCTATACGCTCCGGCGCTACAAGCGGGAGCTCGACCGCGGCGGCGGGCATGTCCTTGCGCAGACGTCGAGCACGTCCGAGCGGCTACCGCGCGCCTTCGCCGCCGTTCCGGTAGAGAAGCTCGCGGCCAGGGGCTTCGTGCAGGCGACCGATTCGAGCAGCGTCTTCTATGCGCCGGACGCGGAGACTCTGCTTTCGGACGCCTTCCTGGACACGCACTGCTTTGGGCTGCGCCAGGCGGCGGCGGGAAGGATCGGGCTCACCTTCCGGCCCGTTCCCGACCGGCGGGTGTCGGAGGTGGGAGGGGTGCTCTGGGTGGACTCCGAGACGTGGGAGCTGGTGCGTTTGGAGTACCGCTACCAAAACCTGCTGGGGGGCCGCGAGACGGGGCGGGCGGGGGGCGAGGTCGGGTTCATGCGGCTGCCGAACGGGGCGTGGATCGTGCGCGACTGGCGCATCACGATGCCCACGATGATGCAACTGCCGCGCGGGCGCCTCAGGCGGACCGGATACTCCGAGGAGGCCGGGCGGACGTGGCTGATCGCCGACCGGCACGGCAGGACGGTGATCCACGCCGAGAGCGCCACCATCTTTGGAGTGGTGACCGACTCGTCCGGCGTCGCGCCTCCCTCGGAGCCGGTCGTCGTGAGCGTGGTCGGGACGGGGCGCCAGGTAACCCCCGACCAGGACGGCTCCTTCGTGATCTCGGGTCTCGAGGAAGGTCGGCACGCGCTTGCCATCCAGCATCCCGTCCTCGCCGACTGGGGGATGCCCGCGCCGGTGGGGGACGCCGTGGAGGCCCGGGTGGGCGAAGTCGCGCACTTTCGCGCCAGCGTGCCGACGGTGGCCGACGTCCTAGCCGCCTCGTGCGGAGGCCCGCCCCGCCCGGAGGGGACCGTCGCCTTCCTGGGTCGGATCGCCGCCCCGGGGGGGACGCCGAGAGGGGGGATGACGGTGGTCGCGAAGTGGCCGCGCGACGCCGGCTACACCACGCCGAGCGTCGCGAGTTCGGCCGGCGCGGCCACAAGCGGGGCGGTCCCCGGAAGCTGGAACGTGCGGCTGGAGGGCGACTACGCCACCGCCACCACCACGACCGATTGGCGGGGCCTCTTCCTTCTCTGCGACCTGCCCGGCGGTTTGGACCTGAGCCTGACGGTGCGGGACGGCGACGACCAGCCGGTCGCCGTGGCCGAGGCGTTTCGGGTCGAGCGCGGGGCGCACGCGTTGACCGAGACGCTGACCGTTCCGGAGTGAGGCGCGCCTCGACCGCGAGGGTGGCGCCGCCGGCCCTGCGGGCGCGCCTTCTGCCGCTCCTGGCGGTCGCCGGGGGCGCGTGCGGCGACCCTGCTCCCCGGGGCGTGGCGGCGACGGTCGACGATTGGACGCTGACCGGGGAGCGCCTCGCCGAGCTCCTGGTGGATTTCCAGCCGCTTCCGCTCGACTCCGCCTTTGTCTTCGAGCTGACCGGGCAATGGGTGTCGGTGGCGGCTCTGGCGCTGCGATCGGCGGCGGGAGACTCGCTCTTGGGCGCGACGGCTCTCGAGGCCGGCGTCTGGCTCGACCGGCGCGAGGCCGCGCTCAGCCGCCGAGCGGGAGGTGAGGCTGGCCGAATCGGTCGCGGTGTCGGAAGCGGAGGCCGAGGCCGTGTTCGCGGAGGGGAGGCTCCGGCTCGTCGCCCACCTTCTGAAGCGCGCCGGACCGGGAACGCCCTCGTCGGCGCGTCTCGGACAGCGGCGCGAGGCGGAGCGCATCCTCGAGGCGCTGATCGAGGGAGGGAGCTGGAGCGACGCCGTTGCCCAGAGCGACGACCGCGAGACGCGAGGCGCGGGCGGACTCCTCGGGCTCTTCGCCTCGGGAGAGCTGCCCAGCGCTCTGGATCGCGTGGTCGAGAATCTCGAACCCGGCCGGGTCTCGAGCGTGGTGCAGAGCGGCGAGGGGTTCCACATCGTGCATCGTCCGCGCTTCGAGGACGCCCGCTCGCCGTATCGGAGGTTGCTTCGCGAGCGGCGTCTGGCGGAGGCGGACGCGCGATCCAACGAGGACGAGCGGGAGGCCCGCGAGTTCGCCGTCCTGCCGCGCGCGGCCGCGAGGGTCGGCGAGTTGGCGGGCGATCCCAGCGCTTGGCTTGGCTCGCCCGGGGCCTTGGCGCGGTGGGAGGGCGGCGAGCTCCCGGACTCGATCGCGGCTAGGTATCTGCTCCACCTTCCAGCCCAGTCTCTCGTCGAGCTCGCAACGGCCGGCGAGGCCGCGCACACCGACCTGATCGTCGAGCTCGGCACCCGCGAGATGCGCCTGATCGACGCGGCGGCGGGCGGAGACCCGGTGCCGGTGTCCACCGGGGAGAGCCTTCGGCGGTTGCACGCGGACGAGATCGAGTACTGGACCGAGGCGCTGGCGCTCGACCCAGGGGGCGCCGCCTCCAGGGAGGCGCTGGCTTCGTACATCGAGTCCTTCGTCGCCGGAGAGGAGGGAGCGCGGTCCCTGCCTCCGCTCCTCGAGGCATGGCTGCTCGGCCGCGTCGAGCACCGGGTTCACCCCCGCGGGGTCATGGCCGCGATCGTCGCGGCCAGGAACGCACTCGCCGGCGTCGGCGCGGATCCCGGCGAGTCGCCTCGCGGGCTAGGCGCGAGGTGATCCAACACCTTAATAACTTCGCGCGCGCGCGCCTTTGGTTCGATCCCGGCGCGCCCGTCCGCGCGTTGGGATGTCGTGGCCGAAGACCCCGGGCGCGGATCGTCGGAGTACGGCTGGGGCTTTCAGTCGACCGTTCTGTACCGGTCGCGGCACAAGCTCTTCCAACCCACCGGCGAGGAGCTGCTCACGGCCCTGTTCGTCCGCGACCTTCTGAACCGACGGCTGAACCAGCGTCTTCGCTACGGCGAGCGCAAGGCCGTCTACGGCGTGAGGGTCGGCCTGGCGACGCGGGGCCCGGCGGCGTACCTCGAGGTGAGCGCGCGCATCGACGAGGACGACTACGACTTCGCGACGGCGGTGATCGACGAGGAGATCGCGCATCTGCGGTCGGGTTCGTTGCCGGCGGCTCGGTTCGCGGCCGACCGGGAGGCGCTGAGCGAGCGGCTCCGGGGAGCGAACCAGACCTCCGAATCCCTCGTGGCGTGGACCCGGTCGGCGTTCTACGATCCGGCCGTCTTCTCCGACTTCCCGGACGTGCCGCGCTTCTACGAGGAACTGACCCGGACCCGCATTGCGTCCTTCGCGTCGCGAGCCTTCGACGAGTCGCGCCAAGTGCTGTCGGTGACGCGCAGGCAGCCCGTCGGCCAGGGGACCGCGGTACTCGTGGCGGCGGCGTGCCGAGAAGCCCCCCGCTCGCCTTCGGCCTGATCCGGAGCGCCATCCACCTCCGACCCGCCAAGGGCCGCGACTATTTCTTCCGCAGCCGCGACACCGGCGAGCTGGCCGACGTGCTGAGCATCTGGTGGGGACGGCCCGTGACGGCCGCGACCGGCGGCAGGCTCGACCGCCCAAGACCGGCCGGCCCGCCGGCCGACGGGCCTCCGGGCGGAGATCGGGGTTGATTCGCGGGCGTCTCGCCCTAGCTTTGTAGCGGCTGAGCCCTCCTCCGGCGACCACACTCGAGCCCTGGCAGATGGTAGAGCTGACCGAAGTCACCAAATACTACGGAGCCAAGCGGGCGTTGGGTCCGGTCTCCTGCGAGATCGGCAAGGGCGACGCGGTTGGCTTCCTGGGGCTGAACGGCGTCGGCAAGACGACGCTGCTGCGCATTCTGGCCTGCGGGTTGCGGCCCTCGTCGGGCAGCGTCAAGATCGACGGCCTCGATGTGCTGGACAGCCCTCACGAGGTGCGCAAGCGCGTCGGCTATCTTCCCGAGACGCCCCCGGTCTACCGCGACATGACGGTCCGCGACTACCTGATGTTCGCGGGGCGAATCAAGGGGATGGCCGCCGAGGCGCTCTCCAGGCGAGTCCCCGAAGTCGAGGAGCGCGCGCGCATCGCGGAGGTCAGCGACATGCCAACCGGCCATCTCTCCGAGGGCTTTCGCCAGCGGGTTGGCGTGGCCCAGGCGATCGTGCACGAGCCCGAGCTCCTCATCCTGGACGAGCCGACGCACGACCTCGACCCGGTGCAGATCATGGAGATGCGCCGGACGATTCGGTCGCTGAAGGACTCGCACACCATCCTGATTTCGAGCCACATTCTGCCGGAGATCAGCCAGACGTGCGACCGGCTCCTGATTCTGGACCATGGCGAGATCGTCGCTTCCGGCACCGAGGAGGAGCTGAGCGAGACTCTCGTCCGCGCGCGCAGGATGACGGTGACGGTCCGGCTTGGCGACGGCGAGGCCACCGGCCGCTCCCCCGCCGCCGCCGAGGCGGTGATTCGCGGCGTGGCCGGGGTTACGCGCACCGAGGTCTCCGACGGCGGCGGGAGCGAGGCCGTGACGTTCGAGGTCGAGAGCGAGGAGGATCTGCGCGCAAGCGTCTGCCGGGCGCTCGTCGAGGGTGGCCACGAGGTGATCGCCCTGGCGAGGTCTAGGCACGGGCTCGAGCGGGTCTTCGTGGAGCTGGTGGGACGGGAGCGAAGCTGACGGTGGGCGCGACCGGCATCATCTTCCGGCGGGAGTTCAGGGCCTACCTGCGCGCGCCCATGGGGTACATCGTCGCCGCCGCGGTCCTGCTCCTCGACGGCGTGCTCTTCTACGCGGTGGCGCTTGGCCCCAGCGCCGGCCAGCTCCTCTCGGGCGAGGCGCTCAAGGGGTTCTTCTACAACGCGAGCGGCATGACCGCCGTCGCCGCCGTGGCGCTCTCGATCCGCCTCATCGCCGAGGATCGCCGGGACGGCACGCTGCTCCTCCTGGACACCTCTCCGGTCAGGGACTGGGAGATCGTGCTGGGCAAGTTCCTGTCGGCGCTCGCCTTCCTGTGGGCCGTCACCCTGGCGACCGCCTACGTACCGCTGCTGCTCCTGGTCAACGGCAAGATCTCCCTGGGGCACATCCTGGTCGGCTACCTGGGTATGGCCTTTCTGGGCGGGGCCGTCCTCTCGATCGGGCTCTTCGCCACGGCGCTGACCCGCCACCAACTTGTGGCGGCCGCGGTGGCGTCGGCGATCACCGGAACCATGTTCATCTTCTCCACGCTGGCGGGAGTCGTGGGACCGCCCCTTTCGCGCGTATTGGACGCCCTGACGCTTCACGACCACCGCTGGACCGGCTTCGGCTCGGGCGTGCTCAACCTCAGCGACCTCTTCTACTACGCCGCGGTGTCGTACTTCTTTCTGTACGCGGCCACGAAGGCGATGGAGTTGAAGCGATGGGAGTAGCCAGCGCCCGCCCCACCCAACTCCTTGTCGGCGGACTGGTCGCCGTCTACCTGGGCTGGCGCGTCCTCGACTCCGTTCGGGCGCTGCACCTGTCCCTGGTCGCGCTCGGACTCGCGTGCGCCGCCGCAGCCACCCTCTGGCGCTTGGTTCAGTGGCGCCGCGCGGAGGCCGAAGAGCGCTCGATCGCCGCGATCTTCGCCCTTGGCGGCGTGGGCTGCATGGTCGCGCTGGCGGCCTTCGCGCTCGCCACGGGCCAGGGCCTGGAGCTTCTCGGCCTCGAGTTCGACCATCTCTCGACGGAGATCGAGTTCCGGCGGATCTTCATGGTGATGGGCCCGGTGCTCATGTCGGCCGCGCTGCTGCCCGTGCTCGGGGCGCAGTGGGCGGTCGGCAAGGGGGGCACGGACGGCTCGATTGCCGTGGACGCCTTCAGGGCGCGCGAGGTCTCCGCGAGCGCCCTGAGCCTCGCTCTCGTCGGGTCGGGACTTATGATGGCCGGCTACGCGACCGGCGTCTTCGACCGCACGGCCGACTTCAGCTACTTCAAGACCTCGGAGCCCGGCGAGGCGGTGACGAACATCGTCCTCGGCCTCGAAGAGCCGCTCGAGGTCGCCCTCTTCTTCCCGCCGGTCAACACGGTCGGGGAGCGGGCCCTCGTCTACTTCCGCGACCTCGCGCGGACGACCGGGAGGGTGACCGTGCTCGTCTACGACCGCTTCGGCGACGTCGAGGCGGCGGAGGAGTACGAGGCGCGCCGGGACGGCATGATCTTCCTCAGGACCCAGGGACGCACCGAGGAGGTAGTGCTTCCCATCGAGGTGCCCGAAGCGCTCCCCCACCTGCGGACGCTCGACGGGAGCGTGCAGCGGGCGCTCCTGCTACTGGTGCGCCAGCAGCGCTACGCATACCTGACGACCGGCCACGGCGAGCTCAACGACCCCCTCGGGGCCGACCCGGAGGACGACCCCGTGGCAATGTGGCTCCAGGACATGCGCGAAGGCCGCGAGACCGGGACCACGCCCCCTCCCCCGCTGGCCGGCCTGCGCCAACTGCTCACCGGCCTGAACTACGAGACCGTCGAGATCGGAATCGCCAACGGACTCGGGAGCAGGATCCCCGACGACGCGGCGATGGTCATGATTATCGGACCCAAGACGCCCTTCCTCGACGAGGAGATCAACGCCATCCGCCGGTACCTGGACCGCGGCGGCTCCCTGCTCGTCGCCCTCGAGTCGGATTCGGACTTCAGCTTCGAAGCGCTGGGCGACGCCCTCGGTCTGGAGTACGACGATGTCATGACGGTCGACGACAAGCTCTTCGTGCCGGAGCGATTCACCCTGGCGGATCGCCGGAACATCATCACGAACCGCTTCTCCACTCACCCGGCGGTCACCACGGCCTCCCGGCACGGCGTCAACGCGGGCGTGCTGATGGTGGGACCCGGCCGGCTGGCCCCCGTCGAGGGCGCTGCGGGCGTGAGCGCCACGGTCATCGTCAACAGCATGCCGGGCAGCTTCCAGGACCGAAACGGAGACTACCGCTTCGACGAGGGCGACGAGGAGAGGGCGAGCCACGGCTTGGCGGTGGCGGTCGAGGGCGCGGAGGACGACGGCGAGCGAGCCGACGAGGGGGACGACCTGGAAGAGGAGCGGGCCGGGGAGGAGCGGAGCCCGCCGTTGCGCGCGCTCGTCTACGCCGACGCGGACATCTTCGCGGGGCGGGTGCTCATGAGCCAGAGGATGCAGTGGGAGCTGGTCAGCGACGGCGTGCGCTGGCTCGGGCGCGAGGAGGCGTTCGCGGGCGAGGTCGTGTCGGAGGAGGACGTTCCCATTCGCCACACCAACGCCGAGAACGTGATCTGGTTCTACGCGATCATCTTCGGGGCGCCCACCCTCGTGCTAGCGGCGGGACTGGTGGTGCAGTATCGCCGCCGCGTCGCGCCGGCAAGCCGGGACGCCGCGTGAGCCGCCGCTTCCTGACCGCCGACCTGAAGGCGCACGCCGCCTTCTTCTGCGTGGCGACCGTCGTCATGATCATGACCTGCGGCCGCAGCCAGGTCGTGGAGTCGGCCCGGGGTCTTCCCCTCATGTGGGAGCGCGACACCGCCGACTTCAGAGTCCTCGACTACGGCAGCCCCGAGCTGCAGCTGACGATCGAGCGCCGCGCCGCCGACGGGGACGACTACTACTACTGGGGAATCCAGACGCTCGCCGGGGAGTCGTCCGAGCCGCTGGAGTTCCCCGTGGGGTGGTCCGGAAGGGCTCTGGTTCCCAGGGTGGCGGCGATGCGGGTCCTGCGCGACCTGGGCACCCTCTCGCCGGATCAGCGGGTGAGCTACGGCATCGAGGATTCGGAGATCTCGATCGCCGTCGGGTTTACCGACGAGCGGCGCGAACTGGTCGTCGGCGACTCCGTCTTCGGGGGGCACGACCACTACGCCATGGAGCTCGCCACCGGGCGGGGGATGGTGATTTCGCGCGAGATCGTGAATCCGCTGCAGCTCGGCGAAGGCTCGGTCCGGGAACGGCTGGTGCACGACTTCGCGACCGACCGGGTCGCCACCGCGGTGGTCAAGGCCGAGCGCGGGGAGCGCACCATGGAGCGCACGGGCGAAAACGAATGGACCGCGCCCGGCGCCACCGATCCGGACCCTGGGTTCGCCAACTTCATGGAGCGCGTCGAGGCGCTGGCGATCGAAGGATTCGCGGATCTGCCCGCCGAGGAGTCCCTCAGGCTGC
Source organism: Longimicrobiales bacterium (assembly GCA_963662845.2). GTDB lineage: Bacteria > Gemmatimonadota > Gemmatimonadetes > Longimicrobiales > Gaopeijiaceae > Bin94. Next base: position 9,573 of record CAXXCM010000005.1, read on the forward strand.
TCCTTCGGATCGACTATCTGGACGGGGACGGCGACTCCCTCGCATTCATGGAGCTGCTGCGCGACGACTCGGCCGAGCGGCCGACCCACTACATCCGGAGCGAGAGGACCCGCATCATCGCCCGCGCGCACGGCATACTGACCGACAGGGTCGAGCAGGCGCTGGCGGACCTCTTTTAGCAGCCCCGCGGATCACCTCGCGCGAGATTCTCCACGGACTGCCAACCCCACGGTAGCCGGCAGGGGCCAGCCCTTCCATATGTTCTAGCCGATCCAGTAGCTGGCCTTGACCATGAAGACGTTGTCGCCCGGCTGGTCCATCAGATCCCGCAGGTCGCCGCCCAGCGAGAAGACGCCGTCGGACGAGTAGTGGCCGCGCCCCTGCGACCAGACGGCGTAGAGGGTCGATCCGGGCGTGTACTCCCAGCGGAGCACGACGTTCGACCGGAACTGCTTGACGTTGAAGTCGGGCGCGCCGATAGATTCCCGTGTGCCGTCGCCGTCGATGTCGGCGCTGAGCCCCCCGTTGCCGTCGGCCCGCGCGCCGATCGACGCGAAGCGCTCGGAGTACCCCGCCGCACGCGGATCGGCCACCCGCCTGTATTGGTCGTACGCGCCCGCCGACACGAACGGCCGCGCGTAGAGCTGGAGCGACAGATCCGGCGAGAAGGTCCAGTCGGCCCGCATCGTGATCCCCGCGGTCGTTTGCGCGAGCTTGGCGAAGAGGTAGTGGGGTTCGGCCAGGTCGTGGCGACCCACCCACTGCGCGCCCTCGTCGCTCCGGTTCAGGAAGGGTCCCGCGGCGAGCGTGGCCCGGGACGAGGGCCGCCAGTTCAGGTTGGCGTTGACGCCGTAGCGCCTCGAGTCGGTGGCGGGCGTCACGCCCCAGTTGCCTCCGACCCGAAGCTGCAAGTTCTTGCGCGAGTCCGACGCGAAACCGAGCCAGCCGCCCAGCGACGGGTCCACCCGGAGGAGCGGACCCCCGCGCAGCGCCGTGTTGCTAAGGCCCGAACTCTCCGCCCTCACGCCCGCGTAGGCGCGCCAGAAGCTCTTCAGGGCGACGTTGCCGTTGACGTTGCCTCCCATTTGGTACCGGTCGCCGCCCAGGCTTCGGGGCGCCCACCCGTTTAGGTTCACGTTCCACCGCTGAAACGGCCCGCTTGGCTGGTAGTGCTGGAACGCCACCCAGACGTACGGCGCCACGAAGTCGGTCTCGCGCATGAATCCCAGGTCGTTTGCGTCGAAGCCGGGGGAGCGGGCCATCGCGCCGGCCGCGAAGCGCCAGTATCCGCCCGATACCTTGCCGAGCATCGCCGACGCGGCCCAGCCGCTCAGCGACGTCCGCGCGGGATCGAGCTCCACGTGGTCGGCGTCGGGACGCTGAAAGTACCGGGCCGGAGACCTCTGCGTCCGCTCGATGGCCGCCGCCGAACCGCGTACCGTCGAGCCGAGCAGGTACCCCGCGGCCATGAACCGGTCGCCCCCGAATCGGTGCCTGGCGTCTCCTCCGATCGCGTAGGCTTCTGAGTGAATCTCCAGCGCCTCGGCCGCCTCGGCGTCGCGACGACTCCAGGTGGTGATGACGCCGACCGCGCTTCGGCCGCTCCGCAGGTCCTTGGTCGCTCTCACCATGCCGTACCGCGCCGAAGGCTCCACGAGCTGGTCGTCGAGGGCCTTGCCGTCGCCGTCCGCGCGCTTGGCCTCCTCGCGCCCCGTGACGGAGTGCAGCAGCCCCAGCGACCAGCCGGAGTCGGTCTTGCCGGAGAGCTTCAGCGCCCCAAGGATGCGGGTCCGCCGGGGGACTTCGGCGTATGCCGCTCCGGAGACCGCGCCTCGCGGGGCCCGTCCGATCCTCCTGGAGTAGAAGAGGCCCTCGTCTTCTCCGTCGTCGCCGGGAGAGAATCCGAAGGCGAAGATGTTGGCGCCCTCGGCGAAGAAGGGGCGGCGCTCGTCGAGGAACGTCTCGAACGCGCTTAGGTTGACCTGGGCGGGATCGGCCTCCACCTGCCCGAAGTCGGGGTTGATCGTCACGTCGAGCGTCAGGTCGGAGGTGATCCCGTACTTCGCGTCGGCTCCAAGCGCCGACGCGAAATCGCGGTCGGCGTGGAAGGGGTCGTCCGCCCTCCCGGGGGCCGCCCGCATTCTCGCCAGCGAGTAGGGCATCACCTCGAGGCGCGTCGGGGGCGAGATGTCGTCCAGGCCCACCAAGTTGCCGAAGCGCGACACCATGGCCCCGTCGCCGCGGGAGACCGGCGCCCAGAGGCTTGTCTCCAGGTGGCGTCCCACGAAGCGCGCGACGTTGAGCCCCCACGTCTGGCGCGAGGCGCCGTCGAAGCGGAGCTGCGAGTACGGAATGCGGAATTCGGCGGTCCAGCCAAGGTGGTCGACCTGGGTGGCCACGTCCCACACCGCGTCCCAGGAGGCGTCTTCGTTGGTGTCGTCGAACATGTAGACGTCCGACTTGACCCCGGCCGGGTTGACGCCGAAGCGGAAGGCCGTGCGCCGGTCCAGGTAGCTGTCGATAACCACGTCGACCCAATCCGAGTGGGGCCGGTCGTCGCGTCGCGCGAGCCTCTGCACGATCGAGTCCGGCGCCGTGTCGAAGGCGCGAATTCCCACGTACAGCGCCTCGGGTCCGTAGAGCACCCGCGCCTCGGTGGCCTGCGACGGGCGGGCGCCCTCGTCGGGCTCGTAGACGACGAAGTCCCCGGCGACCGATGCGCTCCGCCAGTCGGGCTCCCGAAGCCAGCCGTCGATCGCCGGCGGAGCGCCGCCGATGCGGTGCGCCTCCAGCGTGGGAGGAGGGGTCGGAAGAGACGCTTCGAACTCGTCGCCCGGATCCCTGGGGCCCTGGCCGGCGCCCGCCCCTGGCGCGCCCAGGGCCACCGCGGCCGCGAGCGCCAGCGGCGCCCGGTCCATTCGCGCCGTTCGCGCTTCTCGCATCAACGAGTTCCTTTCCGTGGTTGGGACCCCGTGCGGCCCCACCCCTTACGCCGTAGTCTCTTGGGTTCGAGCTTCTTGTGGGCGTCGAGGTCTTGGGGATTCGCCCGTGCGGCTGCGCGCGGCAGGCGCGCGGCTGGTACCATTGACGGAGGAAGGAGCAAGAAGGTTGCAATCGCGCCCCCGGATCCGGCCGTCCTTCTTCAAGGCTCACGGCCACGGCAACGACTACCTGGTCTTTCGCGCCGACGGCGGCCCCACCCTCACCCCCCAGCTGGCGCGGCGCATCTGCGATCGCAACCGGGGACCGGGAGCCGACGGAATCGTGGTGGTGGAACCGGACTCGGACGCCGATGCCAAGCTCCGCATCTTCAACGCGGACGGAAGCGAGGCCGAGCGGAGTGGCAACGGGGTGCGCATCGCCGCGCTCTTCCTGTATGGGAGCGGCGACGCGGATGGCGAGTGGACCACGCTGTCGGCCGGAGGAGGCATCGTGCGCGCGAGGATTCGGGAGGCCGCCGGCGAGGGCGCGTGGGACGCCCTGGCCGAGATGGGCCGCGTCTCCTTTCCGACCGCCCCCCCCTTCGTTGCGCCTGGATCGACGGATCGCGACGGCGAAGTGGCACTCGACCTGCCCGACCCCCCCGGACAACCCGGTCAACGCGAGCCGATAAGGGTGACGCCGGTCTCGGTGGGCAATCCGCACGCGGTCGCCTTCGGTCGCGGATGGACCGACGAGGAGGTTGAGCACTACGGTCCGCTGATCGAGCGCTGCCACGCCTTCCCGCAGGGTGCGAACGTCCAGTTCGCCGAGGTCGCCCAGGGCGGCGACCTCCTCGTGCACAGTTGGGAGCGGGGCGTCGGCCGAACGGCTTCGTCGGGCACCTCGGCGTGCGCCGCCGCCGCGGCCGCCGTGAAGCGGGGAGTCGTGCGCGCGGCGAAGGTGACGGTGCGAATGGCTGGGGGCACGCTCAGGGTCGAGTTGGCGCCCGACTGGCGGGCGCGCCTGGACGGACCCATCGAGGAGGTGTGCTTTGGCGATCTGGCGCCGGGATTCCTGCGAGCTTCGAGCGGCGGCGCGTCCGCGCTGGATCTGGGGGCGCCCCGCGGACAACCCCGGGCGGCGACCGAGAGACGATCGCCGCCATAACGGCAATAAAGAGGAGGATGGAAAGATGACCGATACGCCGCCGAGAGGCGCCACCGCCCGAGTGCTACCTTCGGGACCGCTATCGCTAACCGGTCGCGTCCGCGTAGAGGCAAGTGGCGAGACCGTGGCCGAGAACGACGCCGCCGGGGCCGGCATCGCGCTCTGCAGGTGCGGGCGGTCGCGGAGCAAGCCCCTTTGCGACGGCTCCCATCGCGGCGCCGGGTTCGCGGATCCCGGCCTGATCCAGGGCGGACGGCTCGCGCCGGGATCGGGCGGAGGCGACGACGAGCCGGTGGTGATCGCGTGCGCCCCGAACGGCCCTCTGCTCGTCCGGGGGCTTCTGGCCGTCGTGGCGTCCGACGGCGAGGAGGCGCGTGGCGCCAGGGGCGCGCTCTGCAGGTGCGGCGCGTCGGCGACCAAGCCGTTCTGCGACGGAGCGCACCGCGCCGAGGGCTTCGTCGCGACGTGAGCCGCAACCTGGGTGTGAGGCCAGCTGGAGCGTTGCTCGTTTGCGTGTGTACGCTGGCGGTCGCGATTCCGACCTGCGCGCACGGTCAGGAGAGCGTCGGCGAGGAGAGCCGCTCCGTGGATGTGGCGGCGGGGGACACGGTCGTCCTCCAGGTGGCGCTCGGTCGCGCGGCCTCCCACCTGGAGGGGCTCGTGGTTACCGGCACGGCCTTTGCCGACTCGCCGCTGGACGCGCCCTACTCGGTCTCGGTGGCGGGACGAAGGGCCCTCGCCGAGCAGGGGTCGCCCACTGCGGTGGACTTCTTCCGAAACCTGGGGTCGAGCGCGGGCGTGCTGGGCTACCGGCAGGGGCGGTACACGACGCGCCCCGCGTCGTCCGTGTCCGAGACGACCGCGAGCGTCAACCTGCGCGGCATTGGTCCGTCGCGCACTCTGGTGCTTCTCAACGGGCGGCGACAGGTCTACCTGCCGGCTCGCCTGGCGGGGGGACGCTTCGTGGACGTGAACGCCTTTCCGTCGATCGCGCTCGACCGTATCGAGATCGTCAAGGAAGGGGCCTCGGCCGTCTACGGCTCCGGCGCGGTGGCCGGAGTGACCAACTTCCTGACGCGGGGCGACTTCGAGGGGCTCGAGACCTCGGTTGCGCACGAGTGGTTCGCCGGGTCGGGCGAGTCGCTCGCGGGCGCCATCTGGGGCAAACGGCTCGACGAGCGGGCGCGGGCAGTGGTCTCGGCGGAGGTCTCGCTCACGGGAAAGCTGTCCCCCGACGAGCGCGAATGGGCGCTCCGCGACTACAGGGCGCGGACTGGCGGATGGTCCTCCACGGGGAATCCCGGAGCGTTTCTCTTTCCAATTCTAACCGGCGGCGAGACGCCCGCCGAGTTTGCCGAGGCGCTCCGCGACGCGCATCGCGGCCGCCGGGGCGGCGTGTACGTCGACCCGCAGTGCAACGACTTCGGCGGGCATCTGGAGGGGCACACCTGCCGCTTCAGCTACCAGCCCTGGGACGACCTACTGCAGGCGTCGCGCCAACTGCGCCTCTTCGGCGAAGTCAACGGCGACCTATCCGAGCGCACGAGCTATCGCGCCGAGGCGCTCTGGGCCGAGGCGAAGACTCCGGAGTGGATGACGACTCCCTCCTTCCCGCCCATATCGCCCTACGACGGGGCCCAGATCATCGAGCCGGACCACCCCGGCCGGCGCGAGTTCTGCCGGGTCCACGGCCAGAACGCCGGCTTCGCGGACGCGACGGCGTGCCTTGCCGACGACTGGTACTTCTACGGACGCTTGGTGGGAAGCAGCGGCCCCGGCCGGACGCTCGAGCGCGGAGCGCGGACGCGGCGGCTGGCCGGCTCGATCGAAAGGCGGATCGGCGACGAGGGCCGGCTGCTCGAGTCGGTGGAGCTCGCGGCCGGCTATTCGGCCTCGGGCGGCAACTGGAACCTCCCCGCCGAGTACGCCTACCGGAAGTACCTGGCGTTTCGGGGATTCGGAGGGCCGGAGTGCGGGGTCGAAGTGGTGGTGGACTCATCCAGCCCCTCGGGGATGGCGCTCGGCCCGCTCGGGAGCGCTGCGGCGGGCGAGGGCGACTGCATGTACTACAACCCCTTCAGCAGCGCGCACGAGCGTTCGGCGCAGCCGGGATCGCGCTACTTCGATCAGTCGAATCCCGACCACGTGGCGGCGCTGGCCAACGATCCGGCTCTGATCGACTGGGTCAACGAAGAGGTGAACCTAGAAAACTCCGCGCGGCTCCTGGTCGGCGACGCGGTGGTCAAGGGTACGCTGGCCGAGGGATTGGCCCGCTACGCGCTCGGCTACCAGTTTCGGTGGCTGGACGTTGCGGGCGAGCCGAACGAACCGGGCGACCTCTCGGTCAACCCGTGCCCGGTCCTGGGCGACAAGAGCTGCGTCGAGAAGGCCGGCGCCTTCACGTTCACGTCCGGCCACTACGAATACCAAGGCGCGCAGACCGTGCACCGCGCCTTCGTCGAGTCGCGGATCGAGCTGGGCGCTCGCGTGGGCGCGCAGATCGCGGCGAATCTCGAGTCGCACGGACCGGTGATCGGCTTCGACCCCAAGGTGGCCGTGCGCCTCGAGGTGGCGGGGCCCGTCGCCCTGCGCGCGTCGGTGCAGACCACGATGCGCACGCCCTCGGTCGACGACCTCGACGAGGACCGGAGCACGTCGCGCGAGTACGTCTCCGGGGCGGGCGCCTACAAGGCCGTGGACACCTATGGGAAACCGAACCTCGATTCTGAGCGGGCCTTCACGTACAACGTCGGCGCGACCGGGCGATTCCGACGCCTGCGGGCGACGATCGACTACTGGAGCTACGACTTCGAGAACGTCATCGACGCGATGCCGGCCGCCGGCGTGTCGAGGCTCTACGACGACTTGGCGACGCGGGAGGCGGTGCGGGAGTTCGTCACCTGCCCGGACGGAGAGGGGACCGGCACCTGCGACGCGGCGACGCTCGAGCGCGTACGGGTCGTCTACGTGAACTGGCCCGGCATCGAGATGTCGGGAATCGACGCCCGTATGGACGCGCGCTTTCCGCTGTACGGACGGCGCGGGAGAACCGTCGCCGTCTCCCTCAAGGCCGACGGCACATACCTGCGGAACTTCCTCGTGAAGGCGCTCGGCGTGAACGGAGTGGAGCTCAACCCCGAGGAGCGGGTGGTTGGCCGGCTCAACCAGGACAGTCCGATGGCGCCGCCGCTCCCGCGGCTCAAGGCGAGCTGCTCGATCGGCTGGCACGTGGGCGAGCTCAGCCTAGTCAACTCTCTGAGCTGGGTGTCGGGCTACGAGAACGAGGCCTTCGCCGGGCGAAGGTACCGGGAGTACAACGACCCCTCGAGGATCGACCGCTTCGCGACGTGGGACTTCACCTTGCTGCGGCGCGCGCCACGTGGGGTGGACTTGTCCCTTTCGGTGCTCAATATGCTGAACTCGCCGCCTCCGCCGGTGCTCTGGGAGCAGGGGTACGACGGCTTCACCCACAGCCCGAAGGGGCGGCGCGTCAAGGTGTCGGCCACGTGGAGGCGCTGAGGCGCCGCAAGGCTCCGTCGGGACGGGACCGCGCCCCTCCTTGACCGCGCGCGGGCCGACGCCCCACCTTCACCCCGCGCCGACAGCCCGGGGCGGCTTGCGGCGGGACCCCCCCAAACAGGAGAACATCGTCCATGTACAACCCTGATTCGCCTTGGTACGGAAGGCTTCACTGGCAGGTCTTCGGAGCGATGCTCCTGGGCATCGTCATCGGCTACTCGCCCGCCGGAGAGTTCTTCGCCGAGTACTTCGGCTGGCTCGGCACGCTCTTCATGCGCCTGCTCCGAATGATCATCGTGCCGCTCGTCGTGGTGTCGATCATCTCGGGGGTGGCGACGGCCGGGAGCGGGAGGATCGTGGGCCGCATGTTCGGCAAGACGCTCTCCTACTATCTGGTCTCCAGCTTCCTGGCCGCGCTGACCGGGCTGATCCTCTTCAACCTCATCAACCCCGGGCGCGGGTACCCGGTGGTCGACAGCGGCACGGAGCCTCCGGAGCTGTCGACGCCCAGTTCGGCCATCGAACTTCTGCTGGACATCGTGCCCACCAACTTCCTGGCGTCGGCGTCGGCCGGCGACATGCTGGGCATAATTTTCTTCTGCATCGTCTTCGGCGTCGCCGTGACGACGCTGCCCGAGGGCCCGCGCGAGAAGGTCACCGGCGTGGTGGACGCGCTCTTCAAGGCGATGATGGCGCTGACCTCGGGGATCATCAAGCTGCTCCCGATCGGCGTCTTCGGCCTCATGGTGACGCTTGTCGGCGCGACGGGGCTGCGCTCCTTCGGCAACCTCTTCCAGTACGCCGCGGCGCTGACCTCGGGGCTCGCAATCCACTTCTTCCTCACCCTGCCGCTGCTCCTCTACTTCTGGGGGCGCGTCTCGCCGTGGAGGCACGCGATGAACATGCGCGAGCCGCTGCTGGTCGCCTTCTCGACAAGCTCCTCCGCCGCCACGCTGCCCGTGACGCTCACGACCGTGCGCGAGAAGGTGGGGGTCTCGAACCGCGTTTCGTCGTTCACCCTGCCGATGGGCGCGACGGTGAACATGGACGGCACGGCGATAATGGAGTGCGTGGGCGCGCTCTTCATCGCCCAGGCTCTGGGGGCCGACATCGGGGTGATGACCCAGGTGGCGGTCGTCTTCACCGCGCTGCTGGCGTCGATCGGTGCCGCGGCCGTGCCCTCGGCCGGCCTGGTGGTGATCTTCATCATCCTCGGCGTGATCGGAATCGGCGACAATCCCGAAGCGATGCTGATCGTCGGCGCCATGCTCTCGATCGACCGGCCGCTGGACATGGCCCGCACGGCGGTCAACGTCTACAGCGACTCGTGCGCGGCGGCGGTGGTCGGCAAGTGGGAGGGCGAGGAGGGCATCGACGAGAAGATAGCCGAGTAGGGCGGGGCGGGGGGCAGTGTTTTCCAACCCGGAGATGATCATGAACGAGCCGGGGGGAGGTGCCGAGGGGGGTGCGATGGTGAGGGGTGGTGAAGGTGGGATGGTGGGGTGGGGGAGGGGGCGGCGCAAGGGCCGCCAGCCCCGAGGCGAGCGGAGCGAGACGCGGGGCTGGCGGGGCCGGTCATGCTGCAGGGTTCAGCGCCTTGGCGATGAGCCGGAAGAGCGCCTTGCGGGCCCGCTGTACCTCCTGGCCGGCCTCCAGGCTGGTCACGGCGTGCGCCGCGGCGTCGAGCATCTCGAAGGTGACGCCTAGCTTCAGAAAGCCTTCGGCACCGGGCATCGACCGGAGCTTCTCGTATGGGGTCATGACCAGCTCCTGGGGGTACTTCCTGCGGCGGCGCCCGTTCGCATCCTCGACCTCGACCGCGAAGAGGCAGGCGCGGTGATGGTTGAGGAAGGGCGAGAGATGGTCGCGCAGGAACGCGTCGGCTTCCGCAGCCAGCGACTCCGGGATGTGGCTGCGCCCCAGCCACCGGCGAACCACGTTGCCGTTCTTGGACTCGACCAGCGCGTTGTCGTTCGAGCGCCGGGGCCGCGACTTCGTGAAGTCCTCGACGTGCAGCTTGTTCAGCATGTCCGCGACCCGGCGGTTGATGAACTCCGACCCGTTGTCGGAGTGGAACCCCAGGACGCGGAAGGGGAACGCGCCGACGAGCGCCTCGAGCACGGGAACCATGTATTGCTCGGTGATCCGGCGAACCGACGCAAGCTGTTGGAACTGCGTCACTTCGTCGACCATGTTGATGATGTAGGCCCCCTTCTCGCCGTCGCGGTCGCCGCTGTGGACGGTGTCGACGCGCACGAAGCCCGGACGGCCCTCCGGCCGGGGCCTGCGCCGCCGCCCGATCGGCGACGGCGCGCCCCGGGTCGTCCGGAACGTGGTCCGGGCGGTCCGGTACGCCCGGCGGGCGCGCAGGTTGTAGATGTGGCCGTTCGAGATCCCGGCCAGACGTTCGAAGCGCTTGTCGCCGAAGACGTGGCACATGCGCCACAGGATCCGCTTTGTCGCCGGTCCCGAGAGCTGGCCCATGGCCTCGTCCACCTCGGCCAGCAGCAGCGCGTCGGCGGCCGTGTAGACCGTGGCGAAGGGCCGCGCCGGAGGGCGCAGCCGGTGGTCGCGGATGTGGCCCGTGCGGCGCTGCTGCCCGATCAGCCGGGTCAGCTGGGCGTCCGAGTAGCCGGTGACCTTGGCGAGGCACTTCCTGACCAGGCCCTTCCCGGCCCTCGACAGCCCGAAGTGGTAGCGGAACCGGACCAGCGTCCGCTCAACGAACGCGTACGCCGCCTCGCGGTCGTGGGGGGTGATGTCCGCCGCCTCGCTCCCTTCGAGGAAGGCGCGGATGTCGTCGAGAGTGCGAATCCGTTCGGTGCAGAGTGTCACGATCATGCTCCCATGATCTGCTCGCACCCCCGCTCATGCTCACTTCCCTTTGGAAACCGGCCTCGCGCTCATGCTCATTTCTCATTGGACAACGCTGGGGCTTGCGAAACGAGCCCAAGATCTCTTAAATTGCGTGGGCGGCTCACGCGACACGGACGCCGCGTGCCGGCGATCCCGCCGCCCGGAACGGGAGGAATTCAATTCAATGTTTGCATCGAGTCGGCGCACCTGCCGCCTTGGCGCAACGTGGGCGACAGCGATGGCCCTGGCGGTTGCGGCATGCGAGGCTACGGTGCCGCCGATCCCTCCAAGTGACCGCGATGCGCTGGTGGCGCTCTACGAGGCGACGGACGGTCCGAATTGGATGGACAACACCAACTGGCTGTCCGACAGACCCCTCGGGGAGTGGTACGGGGTGGATACGGATGCCGACGGTCGGGTCGTGAAGATCGTTCTTCGCGGAAGGGTCTCATCGGGCCCGTTCTCGCTCACTCACGGGCTCTCGGGCGAGATTCCGCCGGAGCTCGGGGAGCTGTCGAGCCTGGAGGTGTTGGATCTCGGCGACAACGGTCTTTCGGGCGAGATTCCGCCGGAGCTGGGGGACCTGTCGAGTCTGGTGAGGCTGGCCCTCTTCAACAACGACCTTTCGGGCGAGATCCCGCCGGAGTTGGCGAACCTGTCGAGTCTGGGCGGGCTCTTGCTCTTCGGCAACGATCTTTCGGGCGAGATCCCGCCGGAGTTGGGGGACCTGTCGAGTCTGGAAGTGCTGTGGCTCACCGGAACCGGCCTTTCGGGAGAGCTCCCGCCGGAGCTGGGGAGCCTGTCGAATCTGGTGAGGCTGGAGCTATCCTGGAACCGACTATCGGGTGAGATCCCGGCCAGCTTCCTGACGCTGGGTGATTTGGAACTCTTCCGGTTCGATTACAGCCCCGGCCTCTGCGCCCCGAACACGAGCGCATTCACCTCGTGGCTCGGGGGAATGAGTGTTGCGGAGGGGCCAAGGTGCCATGAGTAGCGATCCCGCCGCATGGAACGGGAGGAATCCCATGTTTGCATTTGAGTCCGCGTACCTCTACCGCCTCGGCGCGATGTGGGCGACGCTGATGGCTGCGGCATGCGAAGCTACGGTGCCGGCTCCCCAAAGTGACCGCGACGCGCTGGTGGCGCTCTACGAGGCGACGGACGGTCCGTATTGGATGGACAACACCAACTGGCTGTCCGACAAACCCCTTGGGGAGTGGTACGGGGTGGACACGGATGCCGACGGTCGGGTCGTGAAAATCTCTCTTTTCGGCACGATCCGAGTCGGCCCATTTCGGCACACTCATGGGCTCTTGGGCGATATCCCGCCGGAGCTCGGGGACCTGTCGAGTCTGGAGGTGCTGAACCTCGGCCACAACAATCTATCGGGCGATATTCCGCCGGAGCTGGGGGAGCTGTCGAATCTGATGAGGTTGGACCTCTCCTACAACTACCTCTCGGGCGAGGTCCCGCCGGAACTCGGGGACCTGTCGAGCTTGGTGACGCTGGACCTCTTCTCCAACGAACTTTCGGGCGAGGTTCCACCGGAACTGGGAGACTTGTCGAATCTGGTGACGCTGAACCTCTCCTACAACTACCTCTCGGGTGAGATTCCGGCCAGCTTCCTGGCGTTGGATGGTCTGGACACCCTTTGGTTCGGTGACAACGAAGGTCTCTGCGCCCCGAAAACGCGCACCTTCACCTCATGGTTCGAAGGGATGAGTTGGTCGAGCGGGCCATGGTGCTAAACCACCACCGTCTAGTCAACGAGCTAGGCTGCCTGCGGTGGAGTGGGCTACCCCAACCTCAGTCGATTGTGTGTACTGACAGCCCGGCGCGGATGCTCAGGGTTCGACTATGAGTGTAGTACCACCCCTTCCAGTGATCCACTACCGAGTGGGTGGTGTCCTTGAACCCATGGGTGTACAGCGCACCGACCGAGAGCCCCAGTCCGCCGTATAGGCGCGTGTCGAGTTGGGCTCCGCCCGCGACGCCGAAGTCGAAGTCCGTTGCCTTGGGGTCTGGGTTCCACTGATACGCCAGGAAGGGTCCCACGAGAAGGTGCAGCTCGGAACGGTCGTACAGCTCGATTCGCCTGTCCGACAGCAAGGTGGTCCGAAATAGTGGATCCGCTGGCCGCCTCCCCTGGCGCACGGACCCCACCAGCCCGGAGGGCAGGGTGGGCGGCTCTGCCGGTAGCCCTTTTCGGACAGGTGAGCGCCCACTTGAAGGCCCCAGTTGCCGGAGATGGGCAGTCAGGCGGAGGCGCCGAGCGACCATCCGTGCAACGACCACGGCACCTCGTGATCGAGCCATACCCAGGTGGCGGCGTTGAGGCCTCCCGTTACCCTAAGCCGAAGTTCTGCCCCCGTGAAGCTGGCAAGTGATTGCGGTGCAGCGACATAGTGCGGATGCGGAGGTGTACGCTACTGGGTACGGGTCATGGGCGGACGCCGAGGAGGCGGAGTGCCTTGGCCTGCAGCGGCGTCGGGCGGGCGAGGATGTCGGCAGTCATGGCGCCGGGGACGGCGGGCCTCACTCGGTTGCGGGTCAGGGTGGCGAGATCGGCCAGCAGGGTCCGGAAGCTGTGGACGGGCAGGCCGTCGGGCGTGCGTTTGCCGCCCGCCTTGGCGCGGGCGGCCTTCGAGCGTCGCGCGGGCTCGACGGGCGAAGCCCGGGCGGCTTCGGCCGCGGCCGGGTCGTCGTCGTCGAAGAGCATGGGCGCCAGCGCGCGCCGCATGTGCCACTCGACGTAGTAGGCGAGCATGCAGAGGAAGACGTGGGCGCGGACGCGGCCTTCGAGACGGTGGTGGACGGGCCGCACCTTGAGGTCCCACCCCCTTGAAGCAGCGGAACGCGCGCTCGACGCGGCCGAGGCCCTTGTAGGCCCTCACCGCGTCCTCGGCCGCGATCTCGCCGGCGCTCACGTTGGTTCGGATCACGTAGACGCCGTCGAGCGCGGCCTCCGCGGCGATCTTCTCCTCCTCGCGCTCGTACGAGAAGCCGTCCTCGGTCACGGTGGTCGTGAAGTGCTTGCCGACCTTGTGGGAGCGCAGCGCCCGGTCGGCGCGCACGCCGATGTTCTTCTCGCCCCGCAGCGGCCACCTCTCGCGCTTCGTGGCCCGGACCACCAGGTCGAGTCTGGTCTCGGTGGCCTGCAGCAGCGCCTCGCGCTTGCGGGCCCGCTCGGCGGCCAGCAGCGGGTTGCGGCAGACGACGAGCCGCTCGTCCGGATAGAGTTCGGGCGCGGAGATCTCGGCGAGGTCCCGTTCGTCGGAGAGCGACATCCGCAAGTCGCCGCCCTCCACCAGCTTGCGGATCTTCGGGGCGCGGAGCGCGGTGATCCACCGCAGCCCCGCCGGAGAGAGGTCCTCGCGGATGCGGGCGTCGGTAGGCAGGCCCCGGTCCCCCACCAGGACGACGCGCGACAGCGAGAAGCGCCGCCTCAGCTGCTCGACCTGCGAGGCCACGGCGCCGGGATCGGCGGTGTTGCCGCGGAATACCTCGGCGGCGACCGGACGGCCGTCGCGGTCGCAGAGCAGGGCGAAGACGATCTGCAGCTTGCCGCGCCTGCCGTCGCGGGAGTGGCCGCGCCTGGCCAGCGGGCACTTCGAGCCCTCGAAGTAGACCGAGGTCAGGTCGCAGAGCACGAGCGAGCCGTCGGAGATGTGCTTCGCCGCCAGGGTCCGCTCGATGCGCTTGCGGCGCCTCAGCAGCCAGTCCATCGCCTCGTAGAGCTCCTCGGCCGTCGCGTCCGCCGCGCCGGTCTCGCCCAGCGTGTGGCCTGGGTCTCGGAGCCGAGGCCGCGGGCGGTGGCGAGCTTCGAGCGGGGGTCGAGGACGCGGGAGGCGATCATCGCCAGCGCCAGCGACCGCATCCGCGACGGACGGCGGTCGAGCAGCTTCTCGAGGCCGAGCTTGCGGGCCGTGCCCAGCACGGCGGCGACGTGTCCGTGGGGGGCGGGAGCGCAGGATCTCGAAGGCGTCGTCGAAGGACTGGAGCGCGACGCCGCCCTTGAGAAGGACGCGCAGCCCGTCGACGACTTCGTCGGGCAGCTTCGAGAGGTTGGCCAGCGTGCGCTTCCTGACCTTGCCGTCTTCGCGGTAGGACTCGCGAAGCAGCACGGCGGGCGGGGAGTTCCGGTTGGGCACGCGTTCGATATGTCTTCAATCGTAACCGACAACCGATTCATTGTCACCAGAATAGCATGTCTATTACATGGCTACACATGGACTAAACCCGGACCCGCGTCAAGTCTCTTTCCCACAACAGGTTACGGCCCGAAATCAGGCCGATTTCCGGCAGAACTTCGGGCTAAGCGTGACCTGGGCGTGCGCCGGCTCGGGTGACGGCAGAAGCAGCGGCGCCAAGGCGGCGAAGATCGCGAACGTCTCATCGGCGTCCCTCCATACTTGCGTCATCATCACTTGCGTCATCATCAGGTCATTCAAGGAATGAACCCGAGATGGGGATGGTCCGTGGCCTGCGGGCGCGTCAAGGTCCAGCGTAGCGACCCGGGCGGTCCCGGGTCCGGTTTCAGCCGACCGCGCCGACCTGCTTGGCGACCTGTAGGATCGCCTCGTCGGCGGAGTCGAAGACCGCGATGATCTTGTCGAAGCCGCTCGCCGCGAGCACCTTGCGGACCGACTTGGTCGGGCGGCTGATCGCGAAGGCGCGCCCCGCCCCCGAGAATCGTCTCGCGGTCTCGTGCACAATCCTGAGCCCCGCGCTGCTGCAGTACACGAGCTTGCCGCAGTCGAGCACCATCGCGCGGTCGTCCGCCTTGATCCCCGCCACGAGCGCCTCCTGCCACTCGCTGTACTGGGCGCTGTAGACGCGACCAACCGGCGTTGCCACCAGGACTCCCGAGTCCCTGGACCAATCGATCCGTATGTCCATTCAGTTCGCCTCGATGAGGGTGCGGAGGCGCACGGCGGCCCCTTGCCGCCTCTATCGTCGATGCCCCCCTCCACGTCGCAGCGCGCGAAGAGGCCGCGTCGGCAACGTGGATGCCAATGTAAACGCAATGCCGCCATTGGGAAACATGGCTGCGGCTGGGCTTGCCCCGGTGCGCGGACCCCCACAGCCTTAGGAGGCAGCGGCGCTGACGGGCTCGGCTGCGGGTCGATGCTCTGGGCGTGTTCTCGGAACCGGGGGGGTCATGTCTTCGATCGAGCGTAGGGTGTTTCTCAGGAGGCTCGCATCGGCCGGAGGGGTCGCAGTCCTCGCGCCCTCCCTGGCCGGACTGGCGAGATGGAACGGGTTGGCGGCAGGTTCGACGCGGAAGTGTGGTCTAGGCGGCGCGTTCATCGAGCCCTACGGCCCGCTGGCGAGGAGCGGCGCGTGTCCAGAACTGGAAATTCCGGCCAGCTTCCGGTGCGTGCGACTCAGCGCCGGGGGCGCCCCGTCGACCGTGCGCGACGGGCTCATGGTGCCCAACGCCTTCGACGGCATGGCCGCCTTCCCGCTGCCTAACGGGAACGTCCGCCTGATCCGCAACCACGAGATGGTTGACGGCGCCGGGGCCGGAGCGGCGATCGGAGAGCCGTCGTACGACCCCCTGGCGAGCGGCGGAACCACGTCGCTCGAGGTGAGAATCTCGGAGGACGGCGAGGGCGACATCGCAGTCGAGCCGGTTGACGAGTTCGTATCGCTCGCAGGCACGGTCGTGAACTGCGCGGGCGGCACGACGCCTTGGGGGAGCTGGCTGTCGTGCGAGGAGAGCACCTGGGGCGCCGACGCCGGATTCGCCAGGCCGCACGGGTACGTATTCGAAGTGCCGACCGGAGCAACCGGTCCGGTGGAGCCGGTTCCGCTGAAGGCCATGGGGCGTTTTGTGCACGAGGCGGTGGCGATCGACCAAGCCACCGGGATAGTGTACGAGACCGAGGACACGTGGTACGTACCCGACAAGCTGCCGGGCGCCGGCCTCTACCGGTTCCTCCCCAACGACCCGGAAGTGCTCGCGGCCGGGGGAAGGCTCCAGATGATGGCGGTCACCGGCAGGCCAGGCTACCTGACGGCGCGGGGCCACGAGGCCGGCACCACATTGCCGGTTCACTGGGTCGACATCGACGACCCCGATCCACCCGACGCCGAGGCGGACCGTCTGGCCGTTTTCAGGCAGGGGATGGTCAAGGGCGCCGCCCGCTTCGCCCGCCTCGAGGGGGCCTTTTTCGGCGACGACGGCATATACGTCGTCTCGACCAACGGGGGAGACGCCCAGGCGGGACAGGTCTTCCACTATCGGCCCCTTTCGGCAGATGGGGGCGAGCTGGAGCTCGTCTTCGAGTCGCCGTCGCACGATGTGCTCGACAGCCCCGACAACATCGTCGTGACGCCGAGGGGTGGGCTCGTGATGTGCGAGGACGGGAGCGGCGAGCAGTACGTTCGGGGTCTCGACCGCGAGGGTCGCATCGTGAACATGGTGAGGTCGCCGCACGAGGATGGGGACGAGCAGCCGGGCGAGTTCGCCGGAGCGTGCTTCAGCCCCGACGGACGGGTGATGTTCTTCAACGTGCAGGGAGGACGCACGGTCGATTCGACGCGCGCCAGCACGACGTACGCCATGTGGGGTCCCTGGGCGGACGGGCCGCTGTAGCTAGGCCGCAGCGTGAGCGACGACAAGTTGCCCGAGATTCCCTCCCTCGAGGAGCTGGGCATCAGCGAGGCCGACGTCGAGGCGATCGAGGGCGGAGGCGGGCCCGGTCGCGAACAGCCCCCGGGGGCGAAATCCCGGCCTTCGGCACCCTTGCCTTGGCGGGGGACGCGCGGGCCGGCCACCGTGCTCCTTCTCGCCGGGGCGGCCTTTCTTTCGAGCTCGCTGCGACTCCCGGACGCGGGTGACTCCGACCTGCCCGGCTCGGCCTTCTCGTCCGGTCGCGCGATGGCGCACCTGGAGCGGATCGCCGCGGAGCCGCGCCCGCCGGGCTCGCCTGGGCACGCCCAGGCTCTCGACTACATTCTCGCCGAGCTGCGGGCGCTCGGCCTCGATCCCGGTGTGCAGACCACCACCTCGATGCTGTCCGCAGGGCCCTCGCTGACCGCCGCGACCGTGCGCAACGTCGTCGCCCGGCTTCCGGGGACCGCCCCCGACGGCCTCGCGGTGCTCGTGACGGCCCACTTCGACAGCCGGGGAATCTCGCCCGGCGCCGCCGACGACGGGATCGGCGTGGCCGCGGTCATCGAGACCGTCCGGGCCTTGGTGACCGGTCCCCGCCTCGCCAACGACCTGATCGTGCTCGTCACCGACGCCGAGGAGATCGGGCTGCTGGGGGCGAGGGCGTTCGTGGACGAGCATCCGTGGATGGACGACGTGGCGCTCGTCGTCGCGATCGAGATGCGGGGTGGGGGCGGTCCGGCGATGATGTTCGAGACCGGTCCCGAGAATGGCTGGGTGGTGCGGGCGTTCGCCGAGGCGAGTCCCAGGCCGGTCGCGAACTCGATCGGCATCGAGATCTACCGGCGCATGCCGAACGACACCGACTTCACTCCCTTTCGCGAGGCCGGTGTCCAGGGGCTCAACTTCGCCGGGCTGGGGCGCGCGAACCTCTACCACCAGGCGACCGACACCCCCGAGAATCTGGACGAGCGCACCCTTCAGCATCACGGCATTCAGGTGCTGGCGATGCTCAGGCACTTTGGCGACTCGGATCTGGGCGCGGTCAAGGCGCCGGACCAGTCCTACCTGACGCTTCCGTTCGCGGGGCTCGTGACCTACGGCAAGCTCTGGGTGTGGGTACTCGGAGGGGTGGTGGTCGCGCTCTGGCTGGTGGCCTTCGGGGTGGCTGGTAGGACGGGGCTGCGCGCGAGCGGCGTGCTCGCGGGTCTGGGCGCGTGCGTCCTCTCGGCGAGCGCGATCGGGGTGGGGGCGTCTCTCCTCTTCGCGTGGCGACGCGGCGTTCACCCGGAGTACGGTGCTTTCCACGCCGGCGCCTTCCACAGCGAGGGGTGGTACGTCCTGTCCTTGGTCGGCGCGGCGTTTGCGCTCGTTGCGCTCCTGGCGGGGGCGCTCGGCAGGCGGTTCTCGACGGCCGAGCTGACGATCGGCGCACTCGTCGCGCCGGTGCTGGTGTCCGTTGTCGCGACCGTACTCTTCCCGTTGGCGGCCGTCAACGTCCAGCTTCCCGCGCTGGCCGGCTGTCTGGGGGCGCTCGCGGTCGCCGGCCTGCCGCGCGGTCGCGCTCCGGGCCACCTCCAGTGGGTTGCCTCGGCGCTCTGCGCGCTTGTCGTCGTGGCGGCGGTGACGCCCATCGTCGAGGGCGTGTGGCTGGCGATGGGGATGCGGCTGGTCACCATCCCGGCCGCGCTCGCGACGGTCGCCTTCCTGCTCATGCTGCCCCTCCTGGACGCGCTCCGCGAGCCCAATCGATGGTGGGCGCCACTCGTGGGAATGATCGCGGCCGGGGTCTGCCTCTGGGTGGGGACGAATACGGCCGTGCCCTCGGCCGAACGCCCGGCGCCCTCGACCCTCGTGTACCTGATGGACCGCGAGAGCGGGGAGGCCAACTGGGGGACCGACCCCACGCGCCGCCCGCCGGACCCGGGAGCCGCGTGGGCCGCGAGCTCCGTCGGCGCTCCGAGCGCTGTCCTGGAGTCCCCACGCCGGTACGCCCAGGCGCGGATCCCCTACGCGCTCTCGCCCGCCGAGCTCCTGGACGCGCCGCCCCCCGCAGTCTCCCTGCCGCCCGACTCGGCAAGGCCGCGCGGCGCCGCTAGAGTCTCCGTCGCGTCGGCGATCGGCGCCGAGCTTCTGCTCATCGACGTTGGCGACACGGGTCCCAGGCTGGTCGCTCTCAACGGCAAGCCGGTGCCGGGCGGGGTGCGCACCCTGCGCGTCGCGCACTGGGGCGCGCCCGAGGGCGCGGTCCTCCTCGACTTCGACCTTGGCGGGGGGGCCAGAGGCGTGTTGGGGGCCGGCGGCGCTACGGCCGCGGGCGGCGCCTTCGCCCTCTCGGTGGTCGAGCACCACCTCCGCCCGGCCGAGCTCTTCGAGCGCGACTTCTTCTCGCGGCCCCAGCACCTGGCGCCCAACATCCGCATGCTCTCCGACCGCGCGATGATTCGGACAAGCTACTCGGTCGACCCGGCGAGCGGCCAGGTGTCCGTGGCGGGGGCGGGGGGCGGGTAGGACGTGAGGTTCGGAGTGACGGGGTTCGCCGGTTCGGGCAAGACTACCCTCTTCAACGCGATGACCGGCCTGGACGCGCCCGTCGGCATGGGGGGCGCGACCAGGGTGGGCACCGTCCGGGTGCCGGACCCCCGCCTCGACTTTCTCTCCGCTCTCTACAAACCCAAGAAGACGACGCACGCCACGATCAACCTGCGGGACGCGCCCGGCGAGCACGGCGCGGGCGGGCGCGTCCTCTCCGCTCGCGCCCTTCAGGCGATCAGGGACCGCGACGCGCTCTGCCTAGTGCTTCGCGACTTCCGGAACCCCGCGCTGGAGGGTGACCCCGATCCGCTGGGCGAGCTCGCCTCCTTTCACGAAGAGTGCGTGCTGGCCGACTTGGCGGTTGCGGAGCGCCGCCTCGACCGCGCGCGCAAGGAGCGTGCCGACGTGCGCGAGATCGACGCCTTCGAGACGGTGGTCGGCGCTCTCGAGGGCGGGAGAGCGCTCAGGCTACTGTCGTCCGACGAGCTGCACCGGGGCTTTCTCCGGGGCTTCGGACTGCTGACCGACCTTCCGGTGCTGGTGGCGATCAACGTCGGCGAGGACGGGGTGGCCGAGGAGCCCGCCCCCGCCATCGCGGCCGAGGTGCGGTCGGTCGGCGGTTCGGCGATGGTCCTTTCCGCGAAGGTCGAAGCCGAGATCGCGATGCTCGAACCCGAGGACCAGGCGGAGTTCCTGGCGGAGATGGGCGTCGGCGAATCCACCCTCGCGCGCTTCATAAGGTGCGCGTACGGCATGGCGGATCTGATCTCCTTCTTCACCGTCGGAAGGGACGAGGTGCGCGCGTGGCCGGTCCCGCGGGGCACGGCGGCGCGGGCTGCGGCTGGGCACGTCCACAGCGACCTGGAGCGCGGCTTCATACGGGCCGAGGTCACCCCCTTCGAGGCGCTCGCCGAGTGCGGTTCCGAGCGGGCGGCGAAGGAGCGCGGGCTGACGAGGGTCGAGGGGAGGGAGTACGTCGTGGCGGACGGCGACATCGTGCACGTGCGCTTCAACGTCTGACGCCCCGCCGCCCGAGGGCCGTGTCATCCGGGGCGGCCAATTCACGCGCTCTGGGAACCGGACACTCTATTTGCTTCCGACAACTCCCGACATAGTGGTTGACTCTCGCAGGCCCTCTGGCAATGTTTCTAAGTTGTCCACCAAATCCCGCGTAGCTCAGCTGGTAGAGCAGACGGCTGTTAACCGTCGGGTCGCAGGTTCGAGTCCTGCCGCGGGAGTGCAAAGGAGAGGCCATGGCTTTCACTGCTTCACCCCGCCGCCGCACGTCGGCGCACGGTCTCCTCGTCGCCTTGTCGGCCACGGCGGTCGCGCCGGCATCGGCGCCGGATCGCCTTGCCGCGCAGTCCGGATCGTTCGGCCACGCCGTCGCGATCGTCGAGTCGCAGCTCCTCGTAGCCGAGCCGACGACCTCGTTTCGCCCAGGCGCCGTCCACCTCTACGGCGAATCGGACGGCGCCTGGGAGGCGGGCGGCGCGCTCCGCGCCCCATCGCCCGAGCGCGCGGACGGATTCGGCACCGTGCTCGCCAGCGCCGGCGAGAACTTGTTCGTGGGGCAGAGGGGCGGCCCGCTGCATGTCTTCGAGCGGGACGAGGCGGGCGGCTGGCGTCATGGCGCGACCATCGAGGATGTCGAGACCTCGGGCCGCGACCCCGAGTGCCGCTTCGACGGGTACTGCGGCACCGACTTCGGGCTGACCGTAGCCGCCTCGGGGCGATGGCTGATGGTCGGCGTGACGGGGAGCGCGGAGGGCGCGGCTCCCCGACGAGAGGAGGACGAAGAGGCCCCCGGCGCGGTCCACGTCTACCGCCGAACCGACGACGGCGCGTGGGCGCCCCACGGCGCGCTCGAGCCCGCCGAAGGCGCGAGTGGGGATCGCTTTGGCGCGACGATTCTGTTTTCCGAACACGGCCTGCTCGTGGGCGCCCCCGGCTGGACGGCGCCGGGAGGAGACGCCGAGGGAGCCGGGCGCGTGCACCACTTCGTCCTCGATGGGGACGGCTGGACCGAGGCCCAGGTCATCGAGTCGGATCCCGAGGCGGGCGCCGGCTTCGGCGCGGCGCTGGCGACTTCGGGCGACAGGCTGCTCGTGGGGAGGCCGGGGGCCGACGGCAGCCGGGGCCGGGTCTCGGTGTACGGCTGGGCCTCGCGGGAAGCCGGGTGGGTACGCTCGGGCGAGCCGCTGGCGCTCGCGGACGGCGAGGAGGGCGACCGCTTCGGCGCGGCGGTTGCCTTCGCCCGTGGGGACGTCTGGGTCGGGGCGCCTGCGGAGCGCGGCTACGAGACGGGCTCGGTTTTCGTGTACGAGGCCAACGAGGAAGGCTCTCTCCTCTCGTCGCCCCTGCGGATCAAGCTTCCCGCCGCCGAGACGGTAGGGAGCGACCGCTTCGGCGCTTCGATCGTGGCGAATGGCGGATTGGTGGCGGTGGGCGCGCCCGGAATGCACCACCAAGCCGGCTCGGTCCACCTCTTCGGGCGCGACGACGAGGGCGTCTGGAATGGCCTGGGCGCGCTGGTGAGCGAACCCGACGCGCTCTCGACGTCGCTGGCCGAGGGGGCGCACGGCTGCGAAGATGGTTGGGTGGGACCCTTCGCGTGCGACGGAGTCGAGCTGCTGGCGCACTTCTCGACGGCGCAGCTGAGGGTTGGCGACCGGAGCCGCGGCGTGCGCGCCAACGACAACTGGGGGTGGAGCGACCCCGAGACCGGTCGCGAGTACGCCATCGTCGGACGCAACGACGGCACATCGTTCGTCGACATTAGCGACCCCGCCGCGCCGGTCCTGGTGGGCGATCTTCCTAAGACCCCCGGCACGCCTCCTTCGCAGCTCTGGCGGGACATCAAGACCTACCGGGACCACGCCTTCATCGTGGCCGACGGGGCGGGCGCGCACGGCATGCAGATCTTCGACCTGACGCGGCTCCGCGACCCGTCGCTTGCCCGGACGCCCGCGCTCTTCGAGCCGGACGCTCACTATGGGGAGGTCGCCAGCGTTCACAACATCGTGATCAACGAGGAGACCGGCTTCGCGTACGCGGTGGGAAGCCGTGGTGGCGGCGAGTCGTGCGGTGGCGGCCTGCACATGATCGACATCCGGGAGCCCACGAGTCCGAAGTTCGCGGGGTGCGGCTCCGCCAACGGCATACACGACTCGCAGTGCGTGGTGTACCGGGGACCCGACGAGCGCTACCGCGGGCGCGAGCTGTGCCTCAACTCGAACGGCGACGAGTTGGAGATCGTGGACGTAACGGACAAGGCGGCCCCGAAGACGCTATCGAGCGGCACGTCGAGCAGTCCGGCGTACATTCACCAGGGATGGCTCTCGCCGGACCACCGCCACTTCTACCAGAACGACGAGGCCGACGTGATTGCCGGCAACGCCGCGACCACCCGCACCCTCATCTGGGAGCTGAGCGATGTGGAGGACCCCGTGCTCGTAAGGGAGTTCATGGGATCCGAACCCGCCAGCGCGCACAACAACTACGTCAAGGACGGTCTGCTCTACCAAGCCAACTACCTCCACGGTCTGCATGTCCTCGACATCTCGGACCCGGAGAATCCGCTGGAGGTTGCGCGCTTCGACACGGCGCCGTTCCGCGAGGGGCCGGGATTCGGGGGGGCGTGGAGCAATTACCCCTACTTCGAGAGCGGCGCGGTGATCGTCACCAACATGCAGGAGGGGCTCTTCGTCCTCAGGCGCGAGCCGCGGGCCCTCGGGGCAAGCGGCGCGAAGGGGGCGCGACCGGGGAGTTGAGCCGCCCCGTTCTCGGCACGGACCGTGTCGTCGAGGAGGCCCGCGCGGTCGGCTTCCAGGAGGCCGGCGTGGTCGCCAGGGCCGGGAGCGAGCACGTAGGACACCTTAGGCGCTGGCTCGCCGACGGTCTGCACGGCGAGATGGCGTATTTGGCCAGCCCGAGCGCGGTGGAGCGCCGCGCCGACCTGAGGCGCACCTTTCCAGCCTTCGCGAGCGCGCTGGTCGTCGCCCACTCATACGCCGACGACGCGCCGTCCAGGCCGCCCGCCGATCCGTCGCGGGCCGTTGTCGCACGCTACGCCCGGGGCCGCGACTACCACGGCGTGGTCGCGGAGGGACTCGAGGCGCTGGCGAGCCGTCTCGAGGCGCTGGCGGGCCGTCCGCTCCGATATCGCGCCTACGTCGACACCGGCCCCCTGCTGGAACGGGAGCTGGCGTTGGCGGCCGGTATCGGCTGGTTCGGCAAGAACACGCTTCTCATCGATCCGCGCCGCGGTTCCTACTTCTTTCTCGGGGTGCTGCTCACCGACCTCGAGCTGGCGCCGTCGGATCCGTTCGACGAAGAGCGCTGCGGGAGCTGCCGGCGATGTCTGGACGCCTGTCCCACCAGGGCGCTTCTAGGGCGCGACGAGCGGGGCGCGCCCGTGATGGACGCGGCGAAGTGCATCTCGTACTTGACGATCGAGCTGCGGGGCCCCATTCCCGAGGCGCTGCGGCCAGCGATCGGCAACCGCGTCTTCGGGTGCGACATCTGCCAGGAGGCGTGCCCTTGGAACCACCGCTTCTCCACTCCCACCACCGCTGCGGAGTACGCGCCGCGCAGAGGCTTGGCCGGTCCGTCGCTGCTGGCGCTGGCCGCCGAACTCCTCGAGCTCTCGGGGAAGGCGTTCCTGCGCCGGTACCGGGACTCGCCGCTCTCGCGGCCGCGACGAAACGGCCTGCTCCGAAACGTCTGCGTCGCCTTGGGCAACTGGGGATCCGGCGAGGCGCGTCCGCTATTGGAGATGGCCGCCAGGGACCGGTCGGCGCTCGTGCGCGAACACGCGGAGTGGGCGCTCGGGCGGCTGGACGGCGCGACGGCCCCCGAGTGCGACGGGCCCCGGCCCGCCGAACGCCAAGTTGCGCTTCCGGTCGCCCGGCCCTGAGCCGCCGCATGGGGACGCTGTGCCTCGCGGCCGGTAATGGTAGATTATGGAAGGCGCCCGCCCTTGCGCCCGCGTGGGCGCGGCGCCGACTCGCCACCTTGCTCGGGAGGGACACACATGCGAAAGATCCCAGTGCTGGCTCTGTTGGTAGTCGTTCACGCGGCTCACGGGAGCGCCTCGGCTCAGCAGGTGTGGGACGAGATGCGGAGCGAGGCCTTCGGGGCGCTGAACGTCGCGATTCCGGTGGGCGAGTTCGCCCGTCACATCGGTTTTGGGGGTGGCATGGGCACCGGCGTAGTCGTCTTCCTGGACCCCGGCCGGCGCGTCGGGGTGCGCGCCGAGGCGGGCTTCGTCGTCTACGGATCGGAGACGGAGAGGCATCCCTTTAGCGGCACCATCCCGCGCGTCGAGCTCGACGTACGAACCACCAACCAGATCATCTCCGCAGGCATCGGACCCCAGATCTACCTTGGGACCGGCAAGTTGCGGCCGTTTATCCACGGCACGGTGGGCTTCGCCTACTTCGTCACGACCACCGCCGTGAAGCCCGTCGGCTCCGACGACGAGCTCGCCAGCTCGACCAACCAGGAGGACTTCCAGCTCTCCCTAGGCGCCGGCGGGGGCCTCGCCGTCATGATCCGCGAAGGGGAAAACCCCCTCTCGCTGAGCCTCTCCGCGTCCTACCAGCGCAACGGGCTCACGAAGTACCTGACCGGCGGCACCGACAACCTGATAAAGAAGCGCGGCGGCGGCTGGGTCGTTCGCGCGATTGAGAGCGAGGCAAATCTGATCGCTTACAGCGCCGCGCTCTCGGTCGGCCTGGGACGGCGGTAGCCGACGTCAAAGCGCCTCGAGCATGAGCCGCATGCGCTTGATCTCGGAGCGCTGATCCACCTGTATGTCCGAGGCCAGCCTGAAGACGGCGTGGTCCAGCGCGGCGCCGGCGGCGGCGAAGAGATCCTCGACCATCGTGACCGCCCCCTCGTGGTGCATGATCATGTGCTCGAGCAGAAGACGGTCGAAGTCGCCCCCCTTGGCCCGGGCGAGCTCGTCGAGCTGTGCTTCGCTCAGCATGCCGGGCGCGCGCGGCGCGTGGCCGGCGCCGTGCCCCCCGTGGTGGTGGCCGGTCTCCATGCGGCCGGTCTCGAGGTCCACCGCTGGCGCGTCGAGCCCGCGGTCTTCCAGCCAGCGCCCCATGAGCTGGATCTCGTCGCGCTGGGACGCGAAGATGCGGGCGCACAGCGTCCGAATGGACTCGCTTGCGCCGGCCGCCGGAGCGAAGCTGGTCATCGTTAGCGCCTGGGCATGGTGGGCGATCATGTCCTCCATGAAGCGCGCGTCGGCGGGGTGGGGTTCACTCTTCGCCCTATCGGCGCGCTCCAGGTAGAGGGCTTCGAGGCGCGCCGCGTCCCGAGCGCTGGGGCGCTTGGGAGAGGCCTCCGGCGACGTCTCGCCGGATCCCCCGGATGCCTGCCGAGGCGCTTGCGCGGCGGTTGGCGCGCCCCCGCCGACGGGGGGCGGGGGCGCGACCGGAGGTGGCGGCGAGGCCGTGCAGCTTGCCACCAGGGCGGCCGCGATCGCCGTCGGGGCGGCCATCTTCCTCACTGCGCTACCCCTCTTCCCCCAGGCGCCCGAGCGCCTCCGTCAACGCCCCGACCTTGTCTGGATCCGAGGCGTTTGGCATGGCGTCGGCGAGCGCCTGAGCGACTTCCGAGAGAGTGGCGCCCCTAGCCGCGCCGGACTCGCGTTCGGCCGCGTCCAGCCGCTCCCGTGCGAGCTCGATCACCCGCCGATCCACCCCCTGGCCGCGTTCGAGCTGGTCCAGGTAGGCTCGCGCGAGGGCGAACGTGGCGGGCCACTCGAATACCGGCTGCCCCTGGGAATTCAACTGGCTTAGCCGAACCGACTTGGCGGCGTCGATCTCGTTTTGGGTGAGGGCCTCGCTCGGCAAGAGCTCGAAGATGTCCAGTCCGCGCGCGATCTCCGAGTTGACGATCACACCGTTGTACCAGTAAACGGACCAGCTTCCGGCCATGCGCATCCGGTCCGGGTCGATGGGGCCGCGGTCGTGGTAGGCGATCTCGACCGGGTTCGCCGGGTCGGTCCAGTCGAAGAGCGAGATCCCTCCCTGGTACCAGCCCTGGACCATGACGTCGCGCCCGGGCACCGGGATCAGAGAGCCGTTGTGGGCCACGCAGTTCTCGAGAGCGCTCTGCGGCGCGGGCAGCTTGTAGTAGCTCTGGAACTTCAGCTCGCCGTCCTCGATCGCGAAGATGGCGTTCGCGCCCCACTCCCTCGGGTCTTCGTCGCGGCAGCGCGGCCCACCGCCGCCGCCCCACTCGTCGCTGAAGAGCAGCTTGCTGCCGTCGTTGTTGAAGGTGGCGGAGTGCCAGTAGGCGAAGTTCGAGTCGGCGACCTCGGCGATCCGCGTCGGGTTCACGGGATCGCTGATGTCGAGGAGCAGGCCGTACCCTTCGCACGCGCCGCCGGCCAAGCCGATCGCCGGATGGACGGTGATGTCGTGACACTGCGTGGGACCGGCGCCCTCTTCGTCGGAGTACTGCGCCGCCATCGCCGCGAGCGCCTCGCGGACGGCGGCGCTGTCCGCCGCCGTGGCCTCCCCCTCGCCTCCCCTCTCCGCAATCACGCTGTCCAGCATCGCGCCGGTCAGCTGATCGGGAACCACCATCGCCATTCCCCCCAGGTCGACGACGAAGGCGCCTCGCGCGCGCGCCGCCTCGGCCTCGGCCTCGCGCTCCGCCGCCGCCGCCTCGTCCGCCGGCGAGGGGCCGTGCCGAGGGGGAGCCTCCAGGTCGTCGAAGATCCGGGGCGAGCTCACGATCGCCGCCGACTTGGGATCCGCCAACGGCACTCGGATGACTTCGATCCTGAAGAGGGCGGTGTTCGGGTCCTCCTCCGGCGAAGCGCCCGAGCAGCCCGGCAGCTCCTCGGCGGGGCGAACCGGCGCCGATCCGGAGACGTAGATGTAGATGTTGTCGTCGTCGCCGGGATGCTCCAGGACGGTGTGCGTGTGCGACCCTCGGCACGTCTGCACGTTGGCGATGTACTCGGGGTTCGCGATGTCGGAGATGTCGAAGATGCGGATGCCGCGCAGCCGCTCGTCGCTGACGGGTTCCGTGATCGGTTCGTCGCCGCAGTCGAGTCGCCCGCCGAGCCCCTCCCCCGAAACGAAGAGCAGGTCGCCGTGTACGGAGACGTCGTTCTGCGAGGATGGACAGTAGTAGGTGACGACCGAGGCCGGGTTTGCCGGGTCGGAGATGTCCCAGATCTGGACGCCGTTGTAGTTGCCCTGGACAGCGTATCGGCCGGTGAAGGCAAGGTCCGAGTTGGTGCTGCCCACGAATGGATCCTGCGGCGGCGTGGTCGAGAGCAGTCTGAGGTTCCAGACCGCCTCGCCCGCGTCGAACATCCCCGGCGCCAGTCCGACGCGCGGATCGGGCGTGGGAGGATCGACGACGAGCCCGGGCGCGGGAGCGTCGCGAGAGGCGAGTGCCTCGGTCGCGTCTGCGATTGGGGCGGCCTGAACCTCCGCCGGTTCCATGCCGATGTCGCCGGTCTCCACCGATCCGCCGGAAGTTGCGCACGCGCCGGCTCCGAGTAGCAGCATCGCCGGCGTGAGCGCGCCCAGAGTAGTCTGGCCCGAAGGCCGAGCTCGCGTGGTTTTCCCAAGTCTCATTCGTACGTGTCCTTTCGTGGTGGCTATTGCCAACCCGCGCTTCATCTGTCGCGATGGGTGGCGAGGAGTCGGCTGAATCATCGGGTCGGGTCGGGGCGTTCGCAAGGGCGAGTTCCCCCTCGGGGGACGAGGACGCCCCCGGTTTCGTCCGGCGAGACCTCCCAGACCCTCGCCAGCGTGTGGAACTCGCCGTTCTCGCCGAAGGCGTCCACCCCCGCAGGGAGGCGCGCCATCATCTCCCGGCCAAAGGAGTCCCCCACCCGCACCGAGTCTGCGGCGCTCCCGGTCACGGCCGAGACGCGGCACGGAACGCCGCTCGCCTCCAGGTCGGCCATCAACTCCTTGTACGACGCGCCCCAGAGCGGAAAGTGCAGCTTCGCACCCAGCGCCCGGGCCAAGCCGGCGAGGGCCGTCGCGCGCCAGTGGCGTATGTGCTCCAGGTGCAGGTCCCCGAAGACGATGCGCGCCACGCCGGGCACGAGCTCCAGGGCGTCGGCAATGTGGTCGACGTATGGAATTCCCGCGTGCAGGGGAACGCCCAGGAGCGGCACTCCAAGCGCCTCCGCCTGCCGGGTCACCGAGTCGATGTGGACCTCCTGGTGGGCGACGCGGCGGGTTGCGCCACTGAAGGTCGTCAGCAGGACCACCGGGCGCGCGTCTTCGCCGATGAGCCTCCGGTAGGCCAGGAGGCTGTCCTTCCCGCCGCTCCAGAACAGCACGTCGGCCGCTTCGCCGGCCGATGGGGCGGGGGCGAGCCATGTCGGCCGCTGCGCGCGCCTCCCCCTATCGCCGAGCTCGACCCCCTCGTGATGGTAGGGACAGTGGCGGCAACCGCTGCCGCAGCAGGCGCCCCTCCGCTTCAGCCCCGCCTCGGTAAAGACCAGCAGCCCGGTCCGGGGATCCCGGTAGAGCGCCTTGCCCGCCTCGTTCGCGCGTCGATGCGCTTCCCGCCAAGCCGGAGCCGGCGCCTCCGCTGCGGAGTGGTCAGTATCGCCGACGGCTTCCGTCGCGGTCATCGGCCCCGTTCGTCTCGAGCAGCTTCAGGTCGCGCACGACCTCCACGAGGCGGACGAACTCGCCGCGATAGCCGCGGGAGTCGGCGCCGAGACCCCGCTCCGCGAGCGACACCACGTCGTCCAGGTCGTAGTCGCCCGCGTGCGGCGAGTCGCGGAGCAGCATCCCGAAGGCGGCAACCGCGGCCGCGAAGCGAAAGTCGGCCGACGGCGCCGCGACCTTGTCGGCGACGGGTTCGGCCAGCAGCTTGCTCGTCGCTCCGTCCGGATCCTTGTAGCGCACCTTCACGTAGAGCATCTCGTCCGCGAAGTCGCTTGGCGGATCGGCGTCCGCCCCGGGCCGATAGCGCAACGAGTCCACGCCGCCTTCGCGCGGCACCGGCACGCCCTTCGGCACCACCTCGTAGAGCGCCGTCACCGTGTGGCCCGCGCCGAGCTCGCCCGCGTCCTTGGTGTCGTCGTTAAAATCCTCGGCCGCGAGCAGCCGGTTCTCGTAGCCCAGCAGGCGGTAGCCGGCGACCCGCGCGGGGTTGAACTCGACCTGCACCTTCACGTCCTTGGCGAGAGTCAGCAGGGTGCCGCCCATCTCCTCGATCAGGACCTTGCGCGCCTCCAGGAGACCGTCGACGTAGTGGAAGTTGCCGTTCCCGCGGTCGGCCATCCGCTCCATCTTGGAGTCCTTCAGGTTGCCGGTCCCAAAGCCGAGCACCGTCAGGAAGACGCCGCTCTCGCGCTCCTTCTCGATCAGGCGCACCATCTCGGCGTCGCTCGACGGACCCACGTTGAAGTCTCCGTCGGTCGCCAGGATCACGCGGTTGTTCCCGCCGTCGACGAAGTTCTCGCGGGCCACGTCGTACGCGAGCCCGAGCCCCTCGCCTCCCGCCGTGCTCCCACCCGCCGACAGCTCTTCCAGGGCGGCCGCGATCAGCTCCCTGCGGCTGCCGGGCGTCGACGGCAGCACCAGGCCGGCGGACCCCGCGTACACGACGATCGCGACCCGATCCCGGGGGCGCAGCTTGTCGACCAGAAGAGAGAAGGCCCTGACGAGAAGGGGCAGCTTGTTGGGAGAGCGCATCGATCCGGACACGTCGATCAGGAAGACGAGGTTGCCGGGCGGCAGATCGGCGACGTCGACCGATTCGGCGTGCAGCCCGATGCGCACCAGGCGGTGGTCCCGCGTCCAGGGAGCGCGCCACACCTCGGTGCTGACCTCGAAGGGGTGGTCGCCCGCGACCTTTCCCCACTCGTAGGGGAAGTAGTTGATCAACTCCTCGATGCGAACCGCGTCCACGGGGGGCCGGAGGCCCTCCTGGACGAAGCGCCGCACGTTCGCGTAGGAGGCCCGGTCCACGTCGATCGCGAAGGTCGAGAGCGGCGAGCTCGCGACGAGACGGAAGTCGTTCTCGGCTATGTAGGCGTACCCCTCGGTGTTGAAGGGCGGGCGTCGCACGACGATGGAGGGGTCCTCCGAAAACATGACGGGTGCCAACCCCTCCGGCCGGGCACGGGCGGCACCCTCGATGATCAGGACAAGGCTATCTTGCCGACGCCGTAAGTCGGGCGGCATGGAGGGGACGAGCGCGAAGTCGGCGACCGTTTCCCGTCCGGCGGCTACCGCGACTTCGCGTTCAACCGCTTCGTAGCCAACTCGCGACACCCGGACCGCGCGCAAACCCGCCGGCACGTTCGCAATCGAGTACCTGCCATCCGCTCCGGTCGACGCGCGCAGGCCTAATTCTTCCACGAGGACGGCGGCGCCCTCGAGCGGCTGCCCGGAGACGCCGTCGGCGACCGTGCCCGCGATCGTCCCAGCCGCGTCCTGCCCATGGGCCGCGGAAAAGGCGGCGCCCGCCGGGAACGCGACCGCCAAGGCGGCTCCGAGGATCGCCGCGCGCGCGCGCCGGGAGCGACGAAGCGACGGGCCGGCAAGGAGCCCTCGGGCTACGGTCGGGACCCGCACGGCGCTACCCGGTTGGCTCGCGCCCCGGCGGATACCAGCAGTCCTCGGTGCGTCGCGTGTCGGCGAGCTGGGTGATTTGCCAGCCGTTTCGGCCCTTGAAGAGCGAGAGGGCGTTGGAGCCGCAGTGCGAGAAGGCGCCGTTCCGGTAGAAGGCGTACTTCGCCCATGCCTGGCCTAGGTTGCCGTCGACGTTGATGTCGAGGTCCCAGACGATCTCCTCGTGCCGCTCCTCGGTGCTCGCGATCATCTGGACCAAGCCGTGCGTCGACCGGAACATGATCCTGTCGTCAACGGCCTGGATGATCCGCGCCGCAGGGTGAAAGACGGCGGCCGCGGAGGCGCTGTCGTTGGCGGCCATCGCGTCGAAGAGCTGATTCACGAGCGCCGAAGCGGCCTCCACGTCGGGGTTGGGCGGCGGCGGCGGCTCCTGCTCCCGGCAGGCGGCGCCGGCGACGAGGAGTGCGATGACGGCGGCGGCGGCGTGGGTCTTCATGGACTTTCCTTGATTCTGGCGGTGAAGGTTCCCCGGTGGTTACGGTCGGCGGCCCGGGACGAACCGCGCAGCAGCTAACCTAACACACCGCGGACGGCGAGGTTTGCAGGCGGGGCGACATTGTGCAATAGTGTAGCCCCGGTGCCGGTCCGGTGTGGCGGATCGGTTTCGGGATCGACTTTCAGCGCCTCCTTGCGGCGACGCCCGCGACCGTTGGGACCGCCCCAGGCGTCCGGCGAGACCCCCACCACAGGAAATCGAGATGCCAGCTTCCCGCCGCCACCGGCTCTTCGGCCTCCTCGCCTCGCCCGCGCGGGTGGGCGTCCCTTTCGCGCTCGCCTCCGCCACGGCGGCGTGCGGGGCTCCCGCCCCCACCACGATCGCCATCACGCCGGGCTCCGCGACGCTCACGGCGCTGGGCGCGACCGCGTCCTTCTCGGCCGAGGTCCTCGACCAGAACGGCGACCCCTACGGGGGTTCGGTGGCTTGGTCAAGTGGCGACGAGAGCGTCTTCACGGTCGACTCCGACGGCACCGCAACGGCCCGCGCGAACGGCGTGGCCATCCTCTCCGCAAGCTTCGCGGGCGTCAAGGGCACGGTCACGGTGACCGTTCGGCAGGCTCCCGCCGCGATCGCGATCTCGTCGGGCGACGGACAGGAGGCCGTCGTCGAAACCCAGCTCGTCGACGCCATCGTCGTCCTGGTCACCGACTCCGGGGGGTGGCCCGTCCCGGACGCGAACGTCAACTTCCGGCCTGCGGCGGGCGACGGCGAGGCCCAACCCGCTAGCGGCACCACCCGAAGCGACGGGACGGCCCAGACGCTCTGGACCGTCGGCCTCGCGCCGGGCGAGCAGAGCCTAACGGCCTCGGTTCCGGGAGGCGGCTCGGTCGACTTCGGCGCGACCGCGCTGGCGGGCGTCCGCTACGAGGTCACCTTCGTGGCCAACTGGAACGACTCGACCCACCCCTACGACAACTTCCCGTCCAATCCGCACTTCTCCCCGCTGATCGGTTCCGTGCACAACGCGGACGTAGGCTTCTGGGAGCTCGGCGCTACCGCGAGCGACGGAATGGAGAGCATGGCCGAGACCGGCAGCCCCAACCTGCTTGCCCAGGAGATGCGCCCCTACTATCCCCACGCCGTCCTGGGGCTGATCCAGCGGGGCATCGTGAACAGCCCCGGATCGGACGAGTTCGAGATCGTGGTGCACGAGGAGTACCCCCTCGTCACCCTCGTCACCATGCTCGGACCCAGCCCGGACTGGTTCGCGGGCGTAACGTCGCTGTCGCTGCTGGACGCCGGCGGCGCGTGGGTGGAGCGGATGGACGTCCCCCTCTACCCGCTGGACTCCGGCACCGACAGCGGCACCTCGTACAACTCCCCGAACGAAGACACCGACCCGCCGGAGGACATCTCGAGCAAGCGGGGCCAGAGTCCGTTTTCGGACGAAACGGTCGCGTCCCTCGTCTTCGAGCTGGTTTCGGACGGGTAGCGGCCCGTGGGCGAGCCTCCCAAGGCGTCGAGGGGGGCGCCAATGCGCACCAAGCGTCCGACCTCGGCCGCGGCCGAGGAGATCCTGGGCGGCTACTTCCCCGTGCTCGACCACGGCTTCGTGGCGCTGGTGGACTACATGGGCGACGACGCCTCGGTCGAGCGGGCCGCGCGGGTCAGCTACGGTCACGGGACGCGCAGGGTCTCCCGGACGCGGGGATTGCTCAGGTACCTGCGCCGTCACCTTCACACCACTCCGTCCGAGATGGTCGAGCTCAACTTCCACTGCGCGATGCCGATCTTCGTGGCGCGCCAGTGGGTGCGGCACCGGACCGCCTCGGTGAACGAGTACAGCGGCAGGTACAGCCTCATGCCGCTCCTCTTCTACAGCCCCCGCAGGGAACACTTCGCGCTGCAGAGCGAGAGCGGCAACCAAGGACGCGCGGTCGAAGCCGCAGGGGCCGAACTGCACGCCGAGGCCGTTCGGCGCTGGGAGGGCGCGCGAGCGCGGGTGGCGGCCGACTACGGCTGGCTCGCGGGCGAGAACGTGGCGCGGGAGCTGGCCCGGATCGACCTGCCGCTCTCCACCTACACGCAGTGGTACTGGAAGATCGACCTGCACAACCTGCTCCACTTCCTGACGCTGCGCGTCGACCCTCACGCCCAGTGGGAGATCCGGGAGTACGGCCGCGTGATCGCCGGCATGGTCAAGCGGGTCGCGCCGCTAAGCTACGAAGCGTGGATGGACTACCAAGTCATGGGCGGACAGGCTGTCGCGCGGCGAGATGCGGGCGCTCTCCAGGCTGGTGGCGGCCGACGGGGGGGGAGTGGCCGCCCGCGCGGGCGCGAGACTGTCCGACTCGGACTTGGGGGCCCTGGGACTGTCCGCGCGCGAGATTCGCGAATTCAAGACCAAGCTCGGTCGTCGCGAGGCGCCCGACTTCGAGCTCGACCCGTCGCGAATGCGGCCGCCCGAGGAGGTGGCGGAGGACGCGCGCGCGGCGGTGCCCGGTGTGGGACAACCATGATTTACAATATGTAACGGTCATGGCCACGCCGGTTGGGGTGGCCACCCCGCGAATCTGAAGCTATGAATCAGGAGCGGCGAGGGGCAGAGGTCGTTCTGGTTAGCCCGAAGTTCGGCCCCCGTGAAGCGGGCAAGTGATTGCGGCGCGGTGACGCAGTGCGAATTCGGGAGTGTACGCTACTGGGTACGGGTCATGGGCGGACGCCGAGGAGGCGGAAGGCCTTGGCCTGGAGCGGCGTGGGGCGGGCGAGCAGGTCGGCGGTCATGGCGCCGGGGACGGCGGGCCTCACGCGATTGCGGGTCAGGGTGGCGAGGTCGCCGAGCAGGGTCTGGAAGCTGTGGACGGGCAGGCCGTCGGGCGTGCGCTTGCCGCCCGCCTTGGCGCGAGCGGCCTTCGAGCGCCGCGCGGGCTCGACGGGCGAGGCGCGGGCGGCTTCCGCCGCGGCCGGGTCGTCGTCGTGGAAGAGCAGGGGCGCGAGGGCCCGCCGCATGTGCCACTCGACGTAGTAGGCGAGCATGCAGAGGAAGACGTGGGCGCGGACGCGGCCGTCGAGGCGGTGGTGGACGGGCCGCACCTTGAGGTCCACCCCCTTGAAGCTGCGGAACGCGCGCTCGACGCGGCCGAGGCCCTTGTAGGCCCTCACCGCGTCCTCGGCCGCGACCTCGCCGTCGTTCACGTTGGTGCGGATCACGTAGACGCCGTCGAGCGCGGCCTCGGCGGCGATCTTCTCCTCCTCGCGCTCGTACGAGAAGCCGTCCTCGGTCACGGTCGTCGCGAAGTGCTTGCCGACCTTGTGGGAGCGCAGCGCCCGGTCGGCGCGCACGCCGATGTTCTTCTCGCCCCGCAGCGGCCGGTTCTCGCGCATCGTGGCCCGGACCACCAGGTCGAGCTTGGCCTCGGTGGCCTGCAGCAGCGCCTCGCGCTTGCGGGCCCGCTCGGCGGCCAGCAGCGGGTTGCGGCAGACGACGAGCCGCTCGCCCGGGTAGAGTTCGGGCGCGGAGATCTCGGCGAGGTCCCGTTCGTCGAGGAGCGACAGCTGCAAGTCGCCGCCCTCCACCAGCTTGCGGATCTTCGGGGCGCGGAGCGCGGTGATCCACCGCAACCCCGCCGGAGAGAGGTCCTCGCGGATGCGCGCGTCGGTCGGCAGGCCCCGGTCCCCCACCAGCACGATGCGCGACAGCGAGAAGCGCTTGTTCAGCTTATCCACCTGGGCGGCCACGGCGCCGGGGTCGGCGGTGTTGCCCTCGAAGACCTCGGCGGCCACCGGACGGCCGTCGCGGTCGCAGAGCAGCGCGAAGACGATCTGCAGCTTGCCGCGCCTGCCGTCGCGGGAGTGGCCGCGCCTGGCCAGCGGGCACTTCGAGCCCTCGAAGTGGACCGAGGTCAGGTCGCAGAGCACGAGCGAGCCGTCGGAGATGTGCTTCGCCGCCAGGGTCCGCTCGATGCGCTTGCGGCGCCTCAGCAGCCAGTCCATCGCCTCGTAGAGCTCCTCGGCCGTCGCGTCCGCCGCTCCGGTCTCCTCGCCCAGCGTGTCGGCCCGGGTCTCGGAGCCGAGGCCGCGGGCGGTGGCGAGCTTCGAGCGGGGGTCGAGCACGCGGGAGGCGATCATCGCCAGCGCCAGCGACCGCATCCGCGACGGACGGCGGTCGAGCAGTCTCTCGAGGCCGAGCCTGCGGGCCGTGCCCAGCACGGCCGCGACGTGTCCGTGGGGCCGCGAGCGCAGGATCTCGAAGGCGTCGTCGAAGGACTGGAGCGCGACGCCGCCCTTGAGAAGGACGCGCAGCCCGTCGACGACTTCGTCGGGCAGCTTCGACAGGTTGGCCAGCGTTCGCTTCCTGACCTTGCCGCCTTCGCGGAAGGACTCGCGAAGCAGCACGGCGGGCGGGGAGTTCCGGTTGGGCACTCGTTCGATGTACATGTCTTCAATCGTAACAGTCAATCAACCGAATGTCAACAGGATAGCATATCTATTACATGGGTACATATGGACCAAACCCGAACCCATGTCAAGTCTCTCTCCCACAACAGGTTACGGTCTGAAATCAGCCCGTTTTGGGGCAGAACTTCGGGCTAGTGGTGCCACGAGCCCGGTATGTAACATGACCCAGGGCGCTTCGGGGAACCCCGCAGTGCTGAGGCGGCTCGCAAAGCGGGCCGTCTGCGGACGGAAAAATCGCATTCGAAAAGCGCCCGCCCCCCGCCAGGACACCATCAGCCCGGGAGGGGAGACATGATGAAAGTAGTGATCGAACGGTGCGCGGGCCTCGACGTGCACAAATGGAGTCGACCCGTGTGTACTGGCGCCCGGTGTACGCCGTGCTGGAGGGAGACTTCCGCCTGCTTCTGGTCAACGCGCGGCATGTGAAGCACGCTCCCGGCCGCAAGACGGATGTCCGGGACGGCGAATGGATCGCGCAGCTTCTGGAGTGCGGTCTGCTCAAGGGGAGCTTCGTGCCGCCGCCGGAGATCCGCGATCTGCGCGATCTCACCCGGCTCCGCAAGACGCTGGTCGAGGACCGGACCGCTCAGATCAACCGGGTGGGCAAGATCCTGGAGTTGGCGAACGTCAAGCTGGCCTCGGTGGTGTCGAACATCATGGGCGTGACGGGCCGGAGGATCCTGGAGGCCATGATCGCAGGGGAGGAGGGTCCGAAGGTCCTAGCCGACCTGGCGCGCGGGAGCCAGCGTGGGAAGCGCAGGGAACTCGCCGAAGTGGTGTCCGGCCTGATCCGGGACCACCACCGGTTCGTGCTTCGGCGACATTTGGACCTGATCGACGAGCTGACACGCCAGATCGACAAGCTGGACATGCGGATCGTCGCGGTGACGGATGTCCCTTTCGGGGCGGTGCTCGATCTCCTGGAGAGCATCCCGGGGGTCGGGCGCCGGTCGGCCGAGGCGATTCTGGCGGAGACCGGTGACGACATGTCGCGGTTCCCGACGGTGGGGCACTTCGCTTCCTGGGCCCGACTCTGCCCGGGCAACCACGAGAGTGCCGGAAAACGCAAGTCCGCATCGATCGGCAAGGGCAACGGCTGGCTGCGAAAGGCGTTGTCGCAGGTGGCGTGGGCGGCCGTGCGGACGAAGGGCAGCTACTACCGGGCGCTCTACCACCGCAAGAAGGCGAAGGGCGGTCCGAAGAAGGCGATCGTGGCCGTCCAGCACGCCCTCCTCGTCGCGATCTGGCACATGTTCTCGACTGGATCCGTGCACGAGGACCTGGGTCCGGACCACTTCCAGCGCCGCGACAGGGAGCGCCGCAAGCGCCACCTTCCGAAGCAACTCGAGAAGATGGGCGTCAACGTCCAGATAAAGGACCAGGCCGCCTGAGACTTCGCGGAGGCGCCCCACCACGCGTTCGCACCGAGTGTTGGCCTCTGCAGCCCACTCCGCTATCGTCACATCCGCCCGGTTCGGTGTTGGCCCTCCCCCTAGTTTCACGGAAAACCGTAACTGGGTGTCATCGTACACATGCGCGTTCTCGGAAGGCCTCGCCGACTATGGCGGCACCGTAGGGGCTTCCGCCGTGGACAGATTTGATGGTTGGGGAAGGATCTACACTTTTGATTTTTTGGAGAACTACAACGTCAGGGCCGCCCGAAGCCCAAGAACGAATTCTACGTGGCCGCGCTGTTCCACGACCTGATCGACGGCGCGACAGGCTCCGATAGTACCCTAGACGTAGATGAACCGAAGGACAAGACCCAGTATAGCGCCCACTACGTCATGAAGGTGTTCGCGACCTGTGAGTGAAGTCAAGATCCGAGGCAAATGGCAAAAGCGCAACGACGTGTCCGACTTCGTATGGTGTCTCGAAAACCGTGTCGATACTTCACGGCGTACGCAGATATTCCCGGGCATCAAACCCCGATAGCCGTCAGGAAGGGAGCTACCGAACCGTCGGACTGGGACGCCGACTCCATTCGTTCGACCTAGCTTCTAAACCTGCAATAGACACGCTGGGAGGAGAAGGATGAAACTGAAGCGAACCCTGCAAGCCGTGGCGGTCGTGGCGGCCACCGGCTCATGCTTTCTGTTGCCGCACGAGGCGACGCTGGCGGTGAAGAAGCCCGGTTTCCCCGATTCATTCATTATGGGTAAACTGGCCGCCCGGCCAAAAAACCAAACAGGTCTTGGTCCGCACCGGCCTTGCCGATCCCGAGGGGCTCGCCGGCCTTGAGGTCCACGTCGGCGGAGCTGTCTTTCCCAAGTGGCTGTTCACCGCCGCTGATATCGCGACGAACACAGAGTTAGTTCGTGGTCCCGGATGCTGGCAAGGCGACGGTGAACGTGCGTCTAATCCAGGACGGCCGGGTGGTGGCCGTGGGAACCGGGGAATGGGATCTCGAGCCAGAGGCTGCGTGGCTGCTCGCCGTGGGGCGCGTACCGTACCCGTACGAACAGGGGCCACCAGGAAGTCTGGAAGAGCTGGACGCCTTGGCAAAAGGCCCGTTGTGCCCGGGGTGGAGGTGTTATCGCAATTGGCGGTTCCCTGTCGTGGAAGACGCCGCCAACTACGAGTACGAGGCGCTATGGGTTTCTCTGTACCGGTTTTACCAGGGAGGGTGCCCCTTTTTATCCCTTGAACCACCGCCTCGTCGAGTGCGGCATCGAGGTCGTCTCCCCCCGCCAGGGCGTCTTCGACTTCAGCAACGTAACGTCGGACGATGTCGTGATAATCCCCGCCTGGAACTCTTCGTCGTCGCCGATGACGGATCGCATGCCGGATCTCTTTCGCGGGGCGGCTGATCGTGATGTGAGGGCTCCTGCCGGCGAGTTCGCGACGGGTATGGGGTCACCGTGTTGGTGACGGCCCGGAAAAATCATCTAGCTGCTATCGCCCCGGACCGAGGAGCACGGCGTTCATGAAAAGCAGCTGGGTTGCTTCGGCGTAGGCGCGGTAGTTCGGGTCTTCGGCGAAGGCCACCAGCTGCCCCCGACCGACGGGCTGATGGATGAGGAAGGCCTTGGCGGCCAGCTGGGGCCGCGACTCCTCCCAGACGATGCCGCCCAGGACGAGGCTGTCGAGGCTGGCGTACCTGCCCACGTTCGCCCCCTTGTCGAGCGTAATGGGGCGGAAGACCCGCGAGCCTTCGACGAGCACGCCGATTTCGCCGTCGGTGCCGGCCGCCAGCCAGTGCTCGGTGTCGAGCAGCGTACGCAGTATCGCGCCGGGCACGCCTTCGGGCGATTCGTCCGCGGGAGCAATCGCGTCGAGGTATTCGATCGGCTGGTCCGGGGTACTGGGTTCCGGTGCATCGTCGCTCTCGGCCCGTCCGCCCCGACGCTCGGTTTCGGTCTCCAGGAGCCCGGCCCGGGACGCCCAGCGCGAGGACTCGGCCATTGTGACCAGGGTGCCGCCGTCGCGCATCCAGCCCCGCAGCCGATCGAGCAGCCCGTCGCCGACCGCCTCACCGTAGTTCCCGCTCGGAAACACCACCACGTCGTAGTCGGCCAGCCGCGCGCGCCCCAGGCTGGAAGCCCGCACGGCGGTCGTGCGCTGCCCGTAGCGTCGCTCGAGGACGTAGCGCGCCCAGCCCACCGAGTAGCTCCGACCGGGCGCGTCGTAGACCAGCAGCACCCGCGGTTCGCGCAACGCCCGCACCCTACGGCTTCCCAGCGACATGCCCTCGCGCACATACGCGTCGTCCATGGAGACGACTTCGGCGCGGTGCCGGGCCGTGATCTCGGCTAGGCGCTCGCGCAGCTCGGGCCCGTTCTCGGCCACGCGGACGATCGCGGTGCCGACCCCGTAGCGGCGGCCGCCCAGCGTGAACTCCGCGCCGGCCGCCCTCACGCGCAACCCCTCGCGCAGGGCCTCGGCGACCGCCGCGGCCCCGTTCGTGCCCCACGGGACTAGGTAGCCGACCAGCGCCTCGGGCAGCGGCGCGACCGCCGTGTCCTTCGAGGGCTCCGTCGCCGTGTGCTCCACCGCCGTCCCGCTAGTCACTGCCTCGCCCCTCGCCCCCGTCGCATCGGTCTCGATCGCCTCCACGTCCCAAAGCAGCGACTGGCTCCACGCCGTCAGGTCGTAGATCTCGTCCGGCCGGCGATTCGCACGGCGATCGATCTGCCGCCGCACGAAGTCCTCCTCCATCGGGACGTGCGCGTCGAGCAGGTTGTGGATGAAGCCGTGCGTAGGCTGGTCCAGCGGCACGATGAAGCTCGACGCGGCCGGAAGCGTACGATCGCCGACCGTCACCGGCCCCGAGGCCCGAAACACCTCGATTCCGTTCTCGGCCACCATCATGGCGAGACGCTCCGCCATTCCAGGGTCGTGCGCCGAATGAAGCACGATCTCCGCCGGGCCGCGCCGACCCTTGGCCACGCCTTCGCGCCGGAACGCGAGGTAGTCGCGCAGTATTCTCTCGCGGTGTCGCGCCGCCGTCAGGGCCGTCTCCAGGGCCGCCGTGAAGTGGCGCAGCACTCCGTCGCCGTAGGTGAGCAGGTCCCCGTCCGACCGCCTGAGCCGCAGGGCGCGGGCGCTCGCCTGTTCGTACGTCATGCCGAGAGCGCCGTGACCCATGGGCCACATGTCGACGTAGCCGGGATAGAAGAGGTCGAAGATCTCCCTGTTGAAGTAGGCGAAGCCGCGCTGGTCGAACCGCGCCGCGACCGCCGCCCCGAAAACGTCCATCAACGCGATCTGGCGCTCGCCGGACCAGGGGTTGGAGGGTGGTGCGGTGGGCGGGAAGAAGTAGGTGGCGTCGCCGCCCATCTCGTGCAGGTCCACCACGATCTGCGGCCGGAACTCGAGGAGGATGTCCACCTTGCCGCGCGTCTCGGGCTGGCTCTGCACGAACAGATCCCGGTTCAGGTCGAAGAGGTAGTGGTTGCCCCGTCCGCCCGGCCAGGGCTCGTCGTGTTCGGCCGACGCCGCGGCCTCGTCCGGCCACCAGGCCTGAGCCACCCGGTTCTGGTACACGAAGCGGCTCCGCCCGTCGGGATTCGCCATGGGGTCGATCAGGACCAGCGACTCGGACAGAATGAGATCGACATCGGCGTCTCCGGTCGCGGCGAGCAGGTGATGGGCCTCGGCCATGGCCGCGCCGCTCGGACTGATTTCGTTGCCGTGGATCCCGTGCAAGAGGGCCGTGACGACCGGAAGTTCGGCCACCAGCGCCTCAGCCTCGGCGTCGTCGAGCCCTCGCGGGTCGGCCAGCCGCGCAATCCCAGCCTTCACCTCGTCCAGACGCGCCATGCGCTCGGCCGACCCGATCACGAGTACGACGAGCGGACGCCCCTCCCAGCTCGTTGCGTATCGGATCAGCCGCGTGCGCTCCGGGGCGGCCCCGGCCAGCGCCTTCATGTAGCGGATCACGTCGGCCGGCGGCGTGATGGCCTCGCCGAAGCCGTGTCCCGCCACTTCTTCGAGCGTGGGGATGGCCGGATCGTAGCGGGCCCCCGGCACCAGTTCAGGCGACTGGGCGGGCAGCTGGATCAGGGTGGCGAGCGCGAGCGAGGATAGCAAGGGAGCGTCTTTCGTTTGGGAGGAACTAACAAAGGGGAACCTATCTACTGCGCGATTCCGGCGACATCACACCATCGGTGGGTGGCCCCTGCCCGTTGCGGACCCGATTGCCCCTGGACGTGGACGCGCGTCTGCACAACCCGGTCACTCGCGCGCGGTATGCCCGCCGAGACCCGCGCGCCGTTCATTCACCCCGCGCTCTGGGAGCGGCTCGGCCCCGGTGTGCTGTCACTCGGCGTCGCCCACGCCTCCTGCCTTAGGACTCGCCTGCCGCCCGCTCCCGCCCAATCCGGGAAGCACCCAGGAAGAACACCGCCGCCACGACCGCAAGGGCTACGACCGACCCGATGTTGTCGCCGAACTCCGCCCCGAGGTACCAGGCGGCGCAGACAATCGCCGCGCACGATGTGACGATCAGCGACATCGCGCTCCGGCCGAGCCCGTACCATAGCCCCGCCACACCCGCCGACGCCACCACGAGCGCGGCGACCGGAGGGGGAGCGTCGTAGAGCTCGAGGGGAGTGGCGAACCCGAGCGGTATCGCGATCCCAACCGAGAGCGCGACGCCATGCACGTAGTTGGGGCTCGCGAGCCCGGCCGGCGCCCAGTGGATCGCCCAGACGGCCACGGCGGTCACGAGGAGGAGCCACGCATCGAGGGCGAGGAAGGGGACCTCCGCCATCTCGAGCGCCACCGTCGCGGTCAGAATCACGAAGAGGAACCCGGCATAGACGCTGACGACGAAGGTGCTCAGGACAGGCGGGCTGACCCCACGGCCTCCATCCCCTCCCGACCCGCTCCTGAGCTGGCGCCGGATCGTCAGCGCCATCGCCAACAAGGTGGCTGCCAGGACGCCGTCGAGCGTCCACACCAGCACCTGGTCCGAGAGCGAGAGCGCACGGTGCAGGAAGACCGCCACGAAGCCGTAGCCGATCGCGACGGTCACGCCCGACATCACCCAGCTCGCCCGCGCGAAGAGCACGAGCGCCACGATGGGAGTCCCGAGCGAAAGCGTGCCCACCGCCACACCGGCCGGGGTTCCGCTCGGCCACGCGGTCTGCGAGTAGGCGTAGGCGGCGAGGAGGAGAACCAAGCCGCTCGACTGGAGGGCGCGCGCCACCGGCACCCAGCGGCGAGCGCGCACCATGCGGACGCCGAGGGCCGCCACCAGAGCGCCCGCCGCCCAGATGAGGAGCGAGCGGCCGCCGTCGCCCATGCGGGGCCACGACCAAGCGAGGAAGGTGACTCCGGCCACCACGAGAAGAACCCCGGCGGTGATCGAGACGGTGTACTGGGAGCTGCGGCGCTGCGTCCGGGTGGAGTGTGCGGCGTGGTCCTCGCGCAGAGCGGCCCCCTGCTCGGGGCCGACGAGGCCGTCCGCCTCCCAGCGGTCGATGGCGGCACCGACACGATCGTAGGGCATATCGGGCTGCCTCTCTCTCCAGGTATGTGTGCTGGCCCTATCGGCTGCATCTATACTAGTCTGTTTGCCGGATGCGCCCTCGAGGGACGCCGAGCCTGCCCCCGCGGCCTGACTGGCCCCATACGCCGAGACCGCCATTGTACGCATCG
The DNA here is from genome assembly GCA_963662845.2 of Longimicrobiales bacterium. GTDB lineage: Bacteria > Gemmatimonadota > Gemmatimonadetes > Longimicrobiales > Gaopeijiaceae > Bin94. The sequence continues at coordinate 52,837 of CAXXCM010000005.1, forward strand.
CCAAGGTGAGATCGCAGAGGTGGGAGGTCGTGAATCCCCCTGCGCTGGGAGCGCCTCGCGGATGGAGCAACGGGATGCTCGCGCCGGCGGGAGGGCGCGTCCTCTTCGTGGAGGGGCAGATCGGCGGGCGCTCCGCCATCGACCCGCCCACGGATAAGGAACAGCCATGACCGCGAGTACGCGGGACCCCAGGTGATGAGCGCTCCCCACCCGCTTGGCGAGATCGGCTTGCGGGGCTGTCGCGTGGGCGCGGATTCGATCCTCGGCGAGGCGGACGGGGGCCTCGGGGTCGGCCTGGCGACGCTCGACCGCCTGAGACCGACCGTTGCCGCGGGCCGCCAACGGGATGGGGGGCCGGGCCCTCTGGGAGGCCACCCGCGGCGGCTGTGGGGTGCTGGCCAGTCACCCGGTCGACCGCCTCTACCGCGCCGTGCGCGCACTCCGCATCTACGAGGGGACGACCGAGATCCAGCACCTGATCGTAGGCGGCGCGCTGGCGAGGGCCGGCGGTCGGTGAGGACGGCGACCGGCGGGGAAGCGATGAGGGTGAGAGTCGTCGGAGGCGGACCCGGCGGGCTCTTCGCCGCACTCCTCCTCAAGAAGGACGACCCCAGGCGCGCGGTTGACGTCTACGAGCGGAACCGCGCCGCCGACACCTTCGGCTTCGGCGTGGTCTTCTCCGACGCCACGCTCGAGGAGGTGGCCGAGGCCGACGCCGCCACCTTCGGCGCCATCGCCGAGCGCTTCCACCACTGGGACGACATCGACGTCCACTACCGGGGCGAGCGGCTGCGCTCGACGGGGCACGGATTTGCCGGCATCTCCAGGAGGGCGCTGCTCCTGCTTCTCCATCGGCGCTGTCGGGAGGAGGGCGTGAGGATCCACTTCGAGACCGAGGTCGGCGACCTCGGGCCGCACCTGGACTCGGATCTGGTGGTCGCCGCCGACGGCCTGAACAGCGCTGTCCGCGAGCGTTTCCGCGAGTCCTTCCAGCCCGCTGTGGACATGCGCCCGAATCGCTTCGTCTGGCTTGGCACGACGCGGCCCTTTCCCGCCTTCACCTTCTACTTCCGCGAGGACGAGCACGGCCTCTGGCGGGTGCACGCCTACCAGTACGACTCGGCGGGCAACTCGACCTTCATCGTGGAGGCGACCGAAGAGACCTGGCGCCGCGCCTCGATGGACACCGCCACCGAGCCCGAGACGGTGGCATTTGCGGAGCGCCTCTTCGAGAGGGAGCTGGACGGCCATCGGCTGGTGTCGAATCGATCTCTCTGGCGGCGCTTCCCCACGATCGCCAACCGGCGCTGGTCGGCCGACAACATCGTCCTGATCGGAGACGCGGCCCACACGGCGCACTTCTCCGTCGGGTCGGGCACCCGCCTGGCGATGCTCGACGCAATTGCGCTCGCCGACTCGATGAGGGGGGCCGGGCCGGGCTGCCCCGATCTGGCGGACCGGCTCGCCGCCTACGAGGTCGAACGGCGACGCCCGGTCGAATCGCTTCAGCGTGCGGCGCAGGCGAGTCTCCAGTGGTTCGAGGACACGGAGCGGTACCTTCGGCTCGACCCGGTGCAGTTCACCTTCTCGCTGCTGACGCGCAGCCTCCGCATCTCGCACGAGAATCTGCGCGAGCGCGACCCGGAGTTCGTGGATAGAGTGGACCGCTGGGTTGCGGCCAGAGCCGAGGAGCAGTCCGGGACGACCATCGCCGAGCACGAAGCGTCGATGGGCATCCGGCGGGGCGTGTCCGGCCCTCCCCCGCCGCTATTCACTCCCTTTCGCCTGCGCGATCTTGTGCTCGCAAACCGCGTCGGCGTCTCGGCGATGTGCCAGTACTCGGCCCAGGACGGCGTCATCGACGACTGGCACCTCGTCAACCTGGGATCGCGGGCGATCGGGGGCGCCGGCCTACTGATGGCCGAGATGACCGCCGTGGACCGCGACGCCCGCATCTCGCCCGGGTGCGCCGGACTCTACCGCGAGGAGCATCTGGCGGCGTGGCGCAGGATGGTAGATTTCGTGAAGGGCCACACGAGCTCGAAGATCGGCATTCAGTTGGGACATGCCGGCCGCAAGGGCTCCACACGGCTCGACTGGGAGGGCTCGAACGAGCCTCTCGAGGAGGGAGCGTGGCCGATCGTATCAGCCTCGGCGATCCGGTACTTCGAGCACAGCCCGCTTCCCGAGGAGCTGGACGAAGCCGGGATGGCGGCCCTGGTTGCCGACTTCGAGCGCGGTGCCGAGTTGGCGGACGCGGCCGGATTCGACATCGTGGAGGTTCACATGGCGCACGGCTACCTCCTCGCCAGCTTCCTGTCGCCGCTGACCAACGTGCGCGACGACCAGTACGGCGGCACCCTCGAGAATCGACTCCGCCTGCCGCTCCGCGTCGTGCGCGCCGTCAGGTCGCGCTGGCCCGACGAGAAACCGCTCTCCGTGAGGCTCTCGGCGGTGGACTGGTGGCCGGGCGGCACCGAGCCGGAGGATGCCGTGGCAATCGCGCGGGCTCTCGAGCGAACCGGCTGCGACATCGTGGACGTCTCCTCCGGGCAGACGGTGCCCCACCAGAGGCCCCGCTACGGACGGCAGTACCAGACACCCTTCGCCGACCGGATCCGCCACGAAGTGGGCATAGCCACGATGGCCGTCGGGAACATCTCGTCCTTCGAGGATGTGAATGGCATTGTCGCGGCGGGACGGGCCGACATCTGCCTAATGGCGCGCGCCCACCTCTGGGACCCGTACTGGACGCGCCACGCCGCCCACGCGCTGAAGTACCCGCTCCCCTGGCCGTCGCAGTACGAGACGCTGAACGAATACACGCCCCGCTTCGGCGCCGCGGCCGGGGCGTTCGGCCCCGCCGGGGACGAAGGATGAGCGCGATACCCCCGAGCAGCCCGTGGACAAACATGATTTACAGTTACCATGCCCTAGAGACGGAGGAGAGATGGCCGACGACCGCAGCTTCGTCACCTACCAGAGCTACCTCAAGGTCCCGGAGCTCCTCTCGCTTCAGTCGCCGCTGTCGGAACCGGAGGAGCACGACGAGATGCTCTTCATCGTCATCCACCAGATCTACGAGCTCTGGTTCAAGGTCGTCCTCCACGAGCTCGACCGGATCGCCGCGCTGCTGCGGGAAGGGGACGGCGACCGCGCGGCGACCGGCCTGAAGCGCGTCCTCACCGTCCTCAAGGTGCTAGTGGCGCAGCTGGATATCCTGGAGACGATGACCCCGGTCGAGTTCGCGTCCTTCCGCGATCGTCTCGAGTCGGGGAGCGGCTTCCAGTCGGCTCAATTCCGGGAGCTCGAGTTCCTCCTTGGACACAAGCGGGGGAGGGTCCTCGGGGGGTTCTCGGAGGATTCGCCCGAACGGCTGCGGCTGGAGCGGAGGAGGGGTGAACCGACGCTCTGGGACGCGTTGCTGGTCTTTCTCGCCCTACGTGGCTTCGCGATTCCCGCCGATCTGCTGGAGCGCGACGTGGCGCGGCCGGTGGCGCCCGACGAGCGGGTGCAGAAGGTGCTGATCGAGGTGTACCGAGGTGAACCCGGCCTGATGGCTCTCTGCGAGCGCTTCGTGGATCTCGACGAAGGGGTCCAGGAGTGGCGCTACCGTCACGTCAAGATGGTCGAGCGCACGATAGGAACCAAGCGCGGCACGGGCGGCACGACGGGTGCCGCCTACCTCAGGACGACTCTGAACTCGCCCGCATTCCCCGACCTCTGGGCGATCAGGGCCGAGCTCTGACCCGGTCGAGCGAAGCACACCCGAGCGCGGCCGAGCTGGCGCACCACTACTCGCACTTCCGGGTCACCGAGCGGGTTCTGCTGACTGGACACTCCCACCAAGCGTGGCCGGACGTCGCACTGGCGGCGCAGCGGCGGGCGTGGCTCGACGCGGCCGAGCTGGTGGACGACAAGTGGAGCGCCGCCTTCGCCGTAGCCGACGAGGTGCGCGCGGGCTTCGCTCGCCTACTCGACGACCCCACGGGCCAGATCGTGCTCGGGCAGAGCACGCACGAGCTGGTCGCGCGCTTCCTGTCGGCGCTGCCTTTCCGCGAGAGGCCCCGCCTGGTCACTACGGACGCCGAGTTCCACACCATACGTCGCCTTCTCGACCGGCTCGCCGAGGAGGGGATCGAGGTCGTGCGTGTGGCAGCCGACGGCGTCGGTGCGCGATCGGAGGAGGAGGCGATCGCCGAGCGGCTGGTCCGGACGGTGGACGATCGGACGGCTGCGGTGCTCGTCTCGTCGGTCCTATTTCGCGATGCCCGGATCGTCGGGGGGCTGGACCGGGTCGCAAGGGCCGCGGAAAGGGTGGGCGCGGCGCTGCTGGTCGATGCCTACCACTCGCTCGGCGCGCTTCCGTTCTCGGTGCCGGGGCAGGGTCTTGAGGAGGCCTACGTCGTCGGTGGTGGCTACAAGTACCTGCAGCTCGGCGAGGGCAACTGCTTCCTGCGCATCCCTCCCGACTGCACTCTGCGACCCGTGCTGACGGGGTGGTTCGCCGAGTTCGGGGCGCTCGCCGGCACCGACGGCGGAGCCGACTGGCTCGGTGGCCCAGAGGCCGCGCTAGTTCCCTACGCCGAGGGGCACGCTCGGTTCGCCGGCTCGACCTACGATCCCGTGAGCCACTACCGCGCCCGGGCCGTGATGCGCTTCTTCCGCGAGCAGGGGCTGACACCCGAGAGGCTCCGCACGATCGGCCTCGAGCAGATTCGACGCCTTGCGGCCGGATTCGACGCGCTCGGGCTGGATCCCGGTGTCCTGAACCGCGACCGGACCCTGCCGCTGGAGAAGCGGGGCGGCTTCCTCGTCCTGGAGGTGCCGGGCCGCCGCCTGGCAGCGAGCGAACTCTGCCGGGCGCTGCGCGAAAGGGGCGTCTGGAGCGACCATCGCGGCAGACTTGTGCGTCTGGGGCCGGCACCGTACGTCGCGGAGAGCCAGCTGGACGACGCGGTCGCCGCGATCCGCGATGTGGTGCGCTCGCTCGGCGCGTAGCGGACAACTCGACAACCGCCCGTCGTCCCACCCAAGACGGGACTCGATCTCGTACGTTCTGGATGCCGATGGGCAGCTTGCGGCACGCAGGCTCACCACGACGGGACTCCCGCAGGCGGCATGCACCTCTCCGACCAAGCGTCGCAGCCGCCCTGCGGCCGGGATGCCCCCGGTGATCGACTGTGGCCCCGCCTCGATTCCGGGCTCGCGACGCGCCAAGTACTCTCATCTCATCCACCCCGCGCTCCACCCTTCCGCCAGCTTCTGGTACGAAGCACCCTCCTCGTGTGGGCACGCCGATCGCGTTCAACCACGTCGCCATCTAGCCAGGGTGCCCCAAGGTGTGGAAGGCTATCGGAGTTCCGCGCCCCACCGAGATCGGAGTCCCCTCGAAGAGGCAGCTCGCCCTAGGCCAGTCGGGGGCTGGGCGACGGGCAGCGGGAATCGGTTCTCAGCGCGAATCCTCCCACGCCAGCCGCCAGAGATCGACATGGTCCAGGCCGAGGCTGTCCTGGCGGACGGTCAGCAGGTGGTCGGAGGCGTCGAAGGCCGGGGCGGCGCGGAACACGCCGTGAGACCGGGGGACGCTTGCGAGGAGCTGGCCGTCGGGATGGAAGACCTCCCACAGGTCGCCGTCCGCGCGTTCGACCTCTACCCAGAGCCTTCCGTCGGGCGCGATGTGCAGCGCCACTAGGATCGGCTTGGCGGCAGGTCGGGAGGGGGATCGGGGCTCGCACGACGCGCTCCCGTGCTCCGCACGCCACTCGTTGAAGTCCCGATTGCCCTCCTCCCACTCGTCGTCCCCGACGGGTTCGGTGGGAAGCGGGCGGTGGATTACCCGCACGGTGTCGGCGCCGCCGTTGCGCGTTACGGCGATGCGGTAGTCGCTGGTGAAGGCCGAGTAGACGACGCCGTCCGGCCCCGGGTGCTGCACCACGCTCGGAGCGAAGGGGACCCCGAAAAAGGTGAGGTAGCCTTCGCCCCACTGGCAGGTGATGCTCGACGCGGGGGCATCGGACGGCGCTTCCAGCTGCACCAGCGTGTCGCCCGTCTCGCCGCGGCTGTTCAGGCCCACGAACAGCGACTGGAGAGTGGACCCGAAACGCGTCTCCCTCACGGAACCCATCGCATATCGGTACAGCTCGTCCGGGCCCACAAGGTACAGCCGGATGAGGCCGCCCCCTCCCGTGAACATCCCTCGCGTCCGCCACGATCCCAGCCATTCCCCCTCTGCCGACCACTGGCCGACGCGGCCCAGCATTATGTCGTACGTCAGGAGCCGGTCGCCCGCCCACGCCAGCGACGACAGGCCCTGGAACTCGCCCGGCCCCTCGCCTTCGCGGCCGAAGGTGCGGCGGTGCGCGCCGTCCAGCCCGAAGACCCTCACCTCGAAGTTGCGGGCGTCGGCGACGTAGACTTCCCCGTCCGGCCCCAGCGCCACGCTGTTCACGCCGCCGAACTCGTCCGGCGACCCGGTGTCGGTCAGCGTTTTCGGCCCGATCGAGACCACCGGAACAAGCCGCGCCGGGGGCGGGGCGCCGGTGTTGGTGACATGAACGACGCCGCCGATCGTGTCGAAGGTGGTGGTGAGGCCGCCGGGGGGCACTGGCGCGTCTGGGGCGCAGGCGGCGAAGAGGGCGAGCGCAGTGATCCAGCGTGGATGCAGCGCGCCTCGAGTGCCGTGGGAGCGTTTGTCCACTGGCTGCTAATATGGAAGGGTCATCTGTCAAGTAGGCGGTTGAGGTTGATGGTGGCTGATCTGAGGGGGAGGTCGCCCGAGGTTCGCTTCGACGGTGAATCCTCCTGATATACGCCGGTTAGCCGGGGCCAGAGCGGCAAGAATTCGGATTCGTCCGGAGCTGGCTCGATCTAGGTCGCGTGGGTCTCGGTTCCGTCGCCGGATCCGGCCACATAGCAGCCTCGAGCGTTCTCCTGCCGTGCCTCGAGCGGCCTCCTCCTCCAGGACCTTGCGATTCGATTCCGTTCTCAGCTCAGGTCTCCGATGGTTCGGCGTACCCCCTCTCTTCCCCGGGTGAGGACCGCAGCGGTGGCGGACGAGTCCGGGCGCTGGAGCTCCGAGCCCGGGATGGGGTGACGGGCAGACTCACCTCTGGTCGCCGGGACGGCCTCGCCGTCCTGGTGGCCGGAGGGAATCGGCGGCCGCATCCCTGCGGACCCAGCCACGTCCTCTGCCCGCCGATTCTCACGTGCCATCAGTTCGTGCCTGCCACCAGGGCCGGGATCGACTCCATCGTCGCGCCGGCATCGCCAACGACAGCGTCGCCCGTTTCCGTCCCCCCGCCGCAGTCCTGCATGATGGCCCATATGAACCCGGTCAGTTCCCGTGCCACTGCCACCACGGCGATCTGGCTGCTTTTCCGAAACGCCAACCTGTCGAACACCTTGTGAAGCCGGTGCTGCGCCTTCCAGCTGTGTGCGATCACCTCCGGGCGTTGGCCCTCCTGCCGGCGGCCGAGCACGCGCCCTAGCCGCGGGCGAAAGCGGTAGCTCCACGCCGCCTGCACCAGAACGTGCCGGGCCCGGCTGTTGCCCGCCTTCGTGATCGAGCCCTGCCGTCGGCTCGACCCGCTCGAATGCTCGCTCGGCACCAGGCCCAGGTACGCCATCAGCCTGCCCGGATGCTCGAAGCGCCGGAAGTCCCCGATCTCCGTCACCAGCACCATCGCCGCCTGCGTCGAGATCCCCTTCAGGCAGCACAGTCGGCCGACACCCTCCCGGTAGGCGGGTTCCAGCGCCAGCGCCTCGATCCGGCGGTCCAGCTCGTCGCGCCGGTCCAGCTTGTAGTCCAGCAGCGCCAGGTACTCGCCAAAGACGATGTGGTCCTCCGTCTCCAGCACCTCGTCACGCTGGATCGCGCGCAGCCATGCGAAGTGCTTGCCCGTCCAGTTCTGGCCTTCGCGGTACACGAGCCCCCGCCGCGCCAGGAACTTCAGGATGTAGTGGCGCGACTTCAGAGCCTCGCGCTGAAGCGTCTCCCGGCAGCGCACCAGGTCGCGCACCCGCTCCTCCCGCTCCGAGGGGACCCGGATCGTCACAAGCTCTCCCGCCCGGTACAGCCGCGCCAGTTCCTCGGCGTCCTTGCGGTCGTGCTTGCGCCGCTCCCCGGGACGCCGGGGAATCAGCGACGGGGCCACGATCTCGCACTCGTGCCCCCAGCTCCGGATCATCCGCTCAAGCACGTAGCCCGCGCCGCTCGCCTCGTAGCAGGCGCGCACCTCACGCTCCCGGGCCAGACGGTCCAGCAACCGCCTGATCCCCCGCGGATCGTGCGACAGCCGCTTCACCAGCGTCGGCGCCCGCGCTCCCTCGGGAAGCACCGCGATCATCACCGTGTCCTTGTGGACATCCATCCCGACGTACACTTTCGTCTTCTGTTTCTTCATGGGGCCGGTCTCCTGTTCGATTGCGACTTCCGATGTCGCATGTGGCTCTGGTGCACCTCCGCGTATCGGGGCGCTAACCCACGATAGCCGGCAGGTGACCGACCCTTCCATATTTTCTAGGGCGGTGGCGGGAGCATTCACATGCCGCATGGATCCTCCTTGGCTGTGGGTCTTCGCCCGGAGTGGCCGAACCTAAGAGTGGCCGAACCTAAGGCAGGCGGGTTCTCTCCCGCGAGGAGACTGGAGAAGGATCATTTGGCGTGTTCCGGTCCAGGTCGGCCTCCAGGTGCGGCTCGAGATCGGCTCTCGGCCTCGAAATGGAGCCTCACGCCCACCTCGCAGCGGGTCTCGCCTGGAGAGGCCGTGTCCCGTCGAGCGAAACGCTTCGCCCCGGTAGTGGATGTCGATGTCGTCCCAGTGGTGGAGCCGTTCGGCGATCGCATGGCGTCTCCGCGCCCGGCCCCCGCTCCGCCGGGTCCGCCGCTACTTACCGGCCGCTTCTCTCTCCAGGGCGCCGCCGACGATCAGGTGCTGGATCTCGGTCGTCCCCTCGTAGATGCGAAGCGCGCGCACCGCGCGGTAGAGGCGGTCGACCGGATGGCTGGCCAGAACCCCGCGCCCGCCCAGCACCTGCACGGCGCGATCCACGACCCGCTGCGCCGCCTCGGTCGCGAAGGCCTTTGCCATGGCGGCCGCGACGGTGATGCGCTCGGCCCCTCGGTCCTTCTCCCACGCGGCCCGAAACGCGAGGAGCCGCGCTGCGGTCAGCTCGCCGGCCGAGCGGGCGAACTTGTCGCGCACGAGCTGGTGCGAGGCGAGCGGCTTGCCGAACTGCTCCCGCGCGCAGGCGTGCGAGAGCGCCTCCCAGAGCGCCCGTCCCGCCATTCCGTTGGCGGCCGCGGCGACCGTGGGCCTCAGGCGGTCCAGCGTCGCCATGCCGACTTCGAGACCTCCGCCCGGTTCGCCGAGCATCCCGTCCGCCTCGACGCGGCAGCCACGGAGGCGGATCTCGCCCAGCGGGTGGGGGGCGCTCATGACCTGGGGCCCCGCGTATTCGAGTCCCTCGGAGTCCGCCGCGACCACGAAGCACGAGATGCCGCGCCTGCCCGCCTCGGGGTCCGTAGCGGCGAAGACCACGTAGAAGTCCGCAACGCCCGCGTTCGAGATCAAGGACTTGCTCCCGTCGAGCGCGTAGCCGCCTCCTCGGCGCGGGGTCGCCGTCGTGGCGAGCGCGGCCACGTCGGATCCCGCCTCGCGCTCGGTCATGGCGAACGCGCCCATCGCGCGGCCCGCGAGCGCCCGCTCGGCCCAGCGGCCTGGATCGGACCCGCGAAGCAGGGCGGGCGTGGCGCTCAGGCCCTGCAGCGCGAATACGGCGTCGGCGAGCGGCGACCACCAGGCGAGCGTCTCGCGCGCCACTAGGCAGCCGCGTACGTCCCCTTCGGCTATAGGCGCAAAGATCCCGGCCTCGCCCATCCGCCCGACCAGCTCTCTGGCCCGCTCCCTCGCCTCGTCGTCGTCGTCCGGGTCGCTCCGGCCCCGGAGCTCGTCGCGGCAGAAGGCGGCCACCCGGTCGCGGAACTCGTGGTGTCCCTCGTCCAGAAAGGCGGCGACCGGGTCGGGCGTCAGCCCGTCGGCGTCAAACAAAGCGCGGCCCGCGCTTGGCGACGAAGGCCTTGTACGCCTCCTCGAAGTTCGGGTTCAGCATGCACGTCGCCTGCGCGCGCGCCTCCGCCTCGAGCGCCGCCCCCAGCTCCATGTGGGACTCGCGGTCGAGAGCCTGCTTGGTGACGCCGAGCGCGAACGAGGGCCCCTTGGCAAGTTGTTCGGCGAGGGCGGTGGCCTCGGCGAGCACCTCCGCGCCGGGCACGACTCGGTTGTAGAGCCCGATGCGGCGAGCCTCGGCCGCGTCGATGAAGTCTCCCGTCATGAGCAGCTCGGTGGCGCGGCCGAGACCCACGATCCGCGGCAGCATCCAGGCGGCGCCCATGTCCGCGCCCGAGAGGCCGACCCGCGTGAAGAGGTACGCGATCCTCGCCGACTCGGCCGCGACGCGCACGTCGCACGCGGTGGCGATGACCGCGCCGGCGCCGGCCACCGTCCCGTTCAGGGCCGCGACGACCGGCTGGCGGCACTCCCGGATCGCCGCGATGACGTCGCACGTCATGCGGGTGAATTCGAGCAGCCCCTCGAAGTCGCGCTCCAGCAGCGGCCCGATGATGTCCTCGACGTCGCCGCCGGTGCAGAATCCCCGCCCCGCCCCGGTGATCACGATCGCGCGCGGGTCCGCCTCCGAGTCGAGCGCCCGGAAGGTGGCGAGAAGCTCCTCGTACACCTCGAAGGTCAGCGCGTTCAGCCTTTCGGGGCGGTTCAGCGTAATTCGCGCCACCGCCGTTTCGGGGTCGAAGTCGAGCAGGAAGGAGCGCGGCGGGGCGAGCGACGGGATGGCCGGCGCGGTCACGGTTCTCGTTCCTCGGCGCGGGGGTGGCCGCGCGCTCGATCGCCCGGCGGGGACCCGAGGACGGCCGTGGCCTCGACCTCGACGACCGCGCTCGGCTCGACGAGCTCGGCGACGGCCACGAGCGACATGGCCGGAAAGTGCCTGCCGAATACGCGGCGGTACGCGGCGCCGACCTCCGGGAGCCCCCGCCGGTAGCTGTCCATGTCGGTCACGTAGATCGTAAGGCGCCCGATGTCGGCGATCCGCCCCCCCGCCGCCTCGACGACCGCGCCCACCCTCGCGAGCGCGACCCCGAACTGCGCCGCGAGCGCCCCCGGCGACGCCGGCTCGGGGTCCCCGCCGTCGCGGCCGCCCCCATCGACGCCGATCTGGCCCGCCACGAAGAGGACGCGCCCGGCCCGAGGCGCGAGCACCCCGTTGTTCCAGCCGCGAGGCGCCCCCAGCGCAGGAGGATTCACGATCTTCCATCCGTTCGAGCTCATCCGGGCCGTCGTCCGTCCAATGGCGTTCTCCGCGTGCTAGTGTCCCGTCCCGCCGCCAAATCTACGCTACGCGCTCCGGTGTTTGCAGGGTGGGCGTTGTCCAATGAGTCCGGAGGATTTCCGCACCGGGTTACAGGTCGTCTCGTCCCTCCCGCCCCTCCTGTACAAGTACGGCAATCACCTGAGCCGTGTCATAGGAATGCCGCGGGAGGTTGGTCAACTGCCTGCTAGAATAGCGCCACCTCCATGAAGCGCGTCACGATCCGGTGGGTCAGCCCCCAGATCGCGCGGCCCTCGATCCTGATGCACGGGAGGCTGCGCTCTGCAGACCCACCGGTCCACGCGACCGATCCTAGGTTGCGAGGGTCGGCCAAGTCGGCGAGCGCGAACCAGTGCACGGACGCCACCTCCGGGCTGGCGACGCACGCCGTGGTCTGCGAGGGCACCCGAAAGACAAAGGGCCAGACGGAGATATGGGGATTCTCGGGACGCAGCGGGCGAAGCGGCTCGCCGCGACCAAGGACGCTCCCCGGCGCTTCCAGCCGCACCCCGGTCTCCTCGCGTGTCTCGCGGACTGCAGCTTCGATAAGGCCACCATCGGCTGGATCGAGGCGCCCGCCCGGGAGCGCCATCTGGCCCGACCAGGGGTCGTGGGAAGACTTGGCCCGCTCTATCGCCAGGAGCTCGCAGAGACCTAGGGACGGGTCAGGCTCCCCGAGTGGCGGACGGAGCACCAGCGCGACGGAGGCGTTGCGTCGGGCCCGATCCGGCCGTGCCGAGTCCGCGGCGCCATGTGCCGACGCGAGCGCAGCAGCTACCGAGGATAGCCTTGCTGACACGGCGCGGCCTGCGGAAACCCCTCCTATCGATCGGACATCCCTACGAAGAACACGCCCCCAAGCGCCGACTCCAACCCCATGGACGTGAGGGCATCCATGAAGTCCATCAACCGTTGAAGATCGCGGTTGCGGGAGCGCAGCGCAATCCGATTCACGCGGTTTCACGCGGTTGCAGGTGGGACGAGCGTGTTCTCGAGCACCGCAGCCACCGGGGAAAGCTTCCCGAACGGAACACCGTGCAACCCTGGCGAGCGATGGCGCGGTCTCGGCGGCGGTCCCTGCTGGAAGGGCAGCATCGACGACGAGGAGAAGGGATGGTAGGAGAACGTGCGCGGGTTCCGGGTTATCCGATCCTCCCGGTCACGCCGGGCACCCCGGACGAGCTCGGTTCAAAAGCCCTCCAGGCCCAGCCATGTGGTGATCCCGGCGTGCAGGAAAGGGATGGCAATCAACAAGATGTCGTTCTTCAGGCTGGACAAGCCCGCGACGACTCCGATCGCCGAACCCAGCAGAGCAGTGCCGAAAGATCCTCCCGCGAGCTTGACGGCGGCCGGGGGAGCCAGAAACCAGGCGGGCAGGCCAATTGTCCCCCAGAGTGATTCCCACCCCCGGCAACCGTGAAAAATGCAGATTACGCCTACGAGACCCGCAAAGTCCGCGGCGGCGGTCACGGGGAGTGTCCACAAGAAGACCTTGAGGAATGATGGGTCGTTCGCGGAATCTGCCAGCTGGAATCCCTCGTTGACCGGCGCCGGGACGGGGACGGAGCCGAGAAGCGCGGGGCCGGGGACAGTCGCCGGGCTGTGGAACGGACTTCGCCGCGCTTCGCTCATCGAGGCGCTAAGCCACGATGTCTCGGCGGGCGGTGGCGCGGTCTGCGCGGTGGTGCCGGCGGGAAGGGCGGCGGCGACGAAGAGAAGGGATGGCCGGAGGGCGCGCGCGGGTTCCGGTCTCGCAATCATGGTGTTGCTCCCGACGGGTGGGCGTGAGGGCGATCTTCCCTACCCCTGTGTACGGAGGATCTCCACGCCGGGTTACAGATCGTCCCGTCCTACCGCCCAAGACACGGCTCCGCCTGCGCCACCCCCTCGGGGTGGACGATCAGCTGCGCCAGTCCACCCCGCCCGTCGTCCTGCCACTGGATCTGCAACCCCTTGAGCGCGCGCTGCGCTCCGGCTTGCTCGTGGCCAAGCGGATGGACGCTGAACGGCCCCAGCACCGACTCGGTCGAGGCGGTGAACAGGTGGTCGCGAACGTCGGCCCGGTCGATCCGGCCCGCCGGCGAAATCGTGGCGTCGATCGCCTCGGCCATGAGCTCGGCAGCGCCGAAACCCGCCGCCGCGTGGTAGCCCGGTGGTCTTCCGTGCGCATCCTCGTGCATCCGCACGAAACTCTCGCTGTCGGCGATGAACCCCGAGGTGCGGATGGTACTGATCCATGGCGCGTTGCCCGCCACGCACCGCGCCAGATCGCCGAGTTCGGTCGCGAAACGGGGGTCGCTGGGTCCCAGGGACAGGCTGATCAGAAGAGGCTCGTAGTCGGCGTCGGCCACGGCCCGGGTCAGCCCGATCGCATCTTCGTAGTAGCCGCCGCCGATGAACAGGTCGCCACCCGCGTCGCGGGCCTCGGCGACGAGCGCCGCGTAGTCCGCCTCGCCCTCCGGGTAGGACCGATCCAGTACGATCTCCAGAGAGTGCGCGTCCGCGGCCTCGCGCACACCGGTCGCCAGCGACCGCGGGTACTGCGTGTCCTCGTACACGAGCGCGACCGTCCGCGCCCCGCCGCGCGCCGCGATCTCCACCGAACCCTGCAGGAAGACCGGGGCGGGGTGCAGCATCTGCGCGCTCCATCGCCGTCCCTTTCCGGCCCAGATCGTGGGCGTCGAGGCCGCCGGCGCCACGAGGGGAATCCCGGCCGCTTCGGTCACGTCGAGCACCGCCGCCGTGACCGGGCTGCTGTAGGGACCCAGCAACACGTCGATTCCCCTCTCGACGAATGTCCCATAGTGCCGCGCGGCTAGGTCGGGGTCGCTCTGGTCGTCGATCGTCATCAGCTCCACCTCGCGCCCCCGAATGCCACCCTTGTCGTTCAACTCCTCGACGGCAAGCCGGTAGCCGTTCTTCATCTCGGTGGCGGGGGTGGAGCGCACTCCCGTCTCGGAAATGGTGGCTGCGATGTGGATCGGATCCCGGTTCCGGGTCTCGGTGCAGGCGACGGCCGCGAGGACCGGTCCCAGTGCGATGAACGCCGAAATCCTCCGTCGAAACATGCTCCTCATCAGAACCCCCTGCGCGCCGGAGTTGCCGCTGAGCTCATGGAAACACCTCCCGCCCGACCCCGCCGGGCATGCGAATGCGATCGACGAGTTCGCCAGCGCGAGCCGACGGCGAAGGCGTGAACTTCGACACCGCCAGCGTGACCCCGAAGTCTAGCAGCATTCCGACCGTGCCGAACCACTTCGGGCGAGATCCCGAACCACCAGTTTTCCGGTGTGTCCGCCGCCGGGTGCGGACAGCTTGAGCGAAGCGGTTCGGCCCGGATGCATCGGTGCTCAAACGGCCAGGATATTTCCGGGACATGCTAGGATGGTCCGGGTCATCCGGCGAGCATGCGGCGCACCTCCGCCTTCCGCACCTTCCCCATCGCGCCCGCGGGCAACGCGGGTACGGCCAGGAACCGGTGCGGCACCTTGTAGGGGGCCAGACGCTCCTTGCCCCACTCGCGCAGTTCGGCGCCCGGGACCCCCCGGACGTCCGCAGGGACCCAGGCCGCGCGCAGCTGCTCGCCCCACTGGCGGTGGGGCACGCCCACGACCGCCACGTCGCGAACCGCCGGGTGGGCGCGGTACGCCTCCTCCACCTCCAGCGCGGACACCTTGTACCCGCCCGTCTTCACGATGTCGGCGCTTCGGCGCCCGAGGATGCGAAAATAGCCTCCCTCGCCGACACACCCCTCGTCGCCGGTGCGAAACCACCCGTCCCGGAAGGCGGCGACCGTGTCGTCGGGACGGCCCCAGTATTCGCGGAACACCTGCGGGCTCCGGACTTCGATCTCACCCTGCCTGCCGGGGGGAACCGGCCGACCGAAGTCGTCGACGATGCGAACCTCTACTCCCGGGAGGGGAAGGCCCACATGCCCGGGCCGGCGCTCGCCCGCGAGGGGATTGGAGAGCGCCATCCCGATCTCGGTCATGCCGTACCGCTCGAGGAGCGTGTGGCCGGTGATTCCGCGCCACCGCGCGAGGGTGTCCGCCGGGAGCGGAGCCGAACCGGAAACCGCGAGGCGGAGACCGGCGGCGCCGCGCGACCAGCGCCGCCGTCTCGGTTCGGGGGCCTCCTCCCATTCTCGGATGAGCCGTTCGTAGACGGTGGGGACCGACATGAAGAGGGTGATCCCACCCGACGCCAAGCGGTCCCAGGTGGAGGCGGGAGCACCCGGGCCGAACTCGCAGGCGGCACCCGACCAGAGCGCGCAGGCCAGGGCGTTGACCAAGCCGTGGACGTGGTGCAGCGGAAGCGTGTGCAGGATGCGGTCGTCGGCCGTCCAGCCCCAGGCGGCGGTGAGCGCGATGATCTGGGCCGTGAGGTTCTGGTGGGTGGCGAGGACCCCCCTCGGGCGGCCGGTGGTGCCGCTGGTGTATACGAGCAGAGCCGGGTCGGCGGGGCGGAGCGGAGCGCGGCGGGAGCCGGTGCGGTGACCGCGGGCCGTCGGGGCCCGGGGCAGGGCGAGGGCGGCGGCCCCGCGCGCCCGCGCCAGGGCCGTGAGACGGAAAGCCTGGGGAAGGGCGGGGTCGACCACCACCACGCGGGGTCGCGCGTCGTCCAGGACGTGCTCGAGCTCTCGCGGCGGATGGGAGACGGCGAGCGGGACGGCGATTCCCGCGCGGGCCCAGATGCCCAGCTGCACCGCCACGTTATGGAGTCCGGGGGCGACGAGGTAGGCGATCCGGTCCCCGGCCTCCGCCGGCGCCAGCCGTTCTCGCCACGCCGTCGCCTCGCCTAGGAGCTCGGAATAGCTCCACTGCGCGACATCGTCCGCTAGGGCGGTTCGGCGCGCGAACGCGGGGTCGGCGATTCGTGCCGGGAGGGTGATGTGGGTGGCCGTGGTCTCGGGTCCCGGAAGTCCTGTGGAAGCGCGGCGCCGCACCGGAGCGGCGGGCGACGGTGCCACGCGCGAGCGTTGCCGCGCCCTTCGATCACGGAGCGCTCGGGAGCGTGGCTCGCCGGAAAGCGAGCGTGAATGTGCATCCGATACGAACCGCCTGACAAGGTGGACGCGGCGAGCGAAGGAGACTCGGAGCATCTGTCGGGCCCGGTCCGGAGAGCTGCGCCGAGACGAGTGCGACGGTTGAGGGCGAAGTAGAGGTGGATTCCGACTTGGCTTGAGAGCCCTCGGTGGCCTCGGCCATGGGAAGTGAAGCGTGTGCCCCGGTGGGTCGGGAAGGGGGAGCCCGGCCGGCGGCCGGGGCTTGCCCGTCGGGGAGGCCACCTCCGCCTCACCCCTCCCGTCTCAGCACCTCGACGTCGCTGGCGAGCTGCTCCATCGCGGCCCGGTTCGTCCCGTTGTAGACGCCGCGAATGTGGCCGTCGCGGTCGACGAGCAGGAACTGCTCCGTGTGCGGGAACGTGTCGCCACCGTCCGACGCGCCACCTAGCAGGCCGTATGTGGACGCCCCAGTGTGGGCAAGCCCGGATTCGGAACTGAGTGGGGGGTAGTGAGGTCAGGTACTGTCGTATGTCCGGCCTCTTGATGCGGCTCTTGCTGGCCGCGGGCCCGTATGGTGTTCGTGAGATCGGATCCAAATCGTGGAAGCGGGCTCTCAGGCCCTCGGCTGCTAACTGGTTCTTCCGATCTTGTCCTATCGACCATTTGCCCCTACTCCGTTCCTTGCGTCCTGTTGCCCACGTCTCCCGGCGGCCTCTCCGCCTTTCGCTTCTCTCCTTGTCCGCAGCCGCTCAGGCGGCGGCGCGAGCCTCGTAGGTCTCCTCTCCAGTGGCCAGCGCCCAGACAGTCCGCGCCATCCGGTTGGCGAGCGCCACCGCGACCAGCATCTTCGGCTTGCGCGCCAGCATCCCGGCCAGCCACGGATCCGCGACCTCGCCGCGCCGGCTCGCGTGCCGAACAACCGCCATGGCTCCGGTGATCAGGAGCCGCGTGAGGTCGCGCTGGCCCATCTTCGATATCCTGCCGAGCCTCGGCTTTCCGCCGGTCGTGTGCTGCCGTGGCACGAGCCCGAGCCAGGCCGAGAAGTCGCGCCCTCGCCGGAAGCTCGCCAGCGGAGGCGCGAAGGCCTGGATGGCCAGCGCGGTGATCGGGCCGACGCCCGGGATCGTCATCAGCCGCGCCGTCTCTTCACACTCCCGCGCGCTCGTCCGGATCTTCCGGTCGAGTCCGTCGATCTTCTCGTCGAGCTCGTCGATCCGCCCGAGCAGCAGCCTGCCCAGCTCGGCGACCGCCTCCGGCAGGCCCGAGTCCCCGTCTTCGAGCACCCCGGCCAGCTGTCCGATCCGGGCCCTGCCCTGAGGAGCCACGATGCCGTACTCGGCCAGATGGCCCCGAAGGGCGTTGATAGTCTGCGTGCGCTGCCGCACCAGCAGGTCACGCGTGTGAAAGAGCATCGCCTGCGCCTGCTGCGCCTCGCTCTTGACCGCCACGAAGTGCATCGTTGGGCGCTGCGCGGCCTCCGTGATCGCCTCCGCGTCGGCCGCATCGTTCTTGTGGCGCTTGACGAAGGGCTTCACGTAGATCGGGGGGACCAGCCTCACCTCGTGGCCGAGCGCCCCGATCTCCCGGCCCCAGTAATGCGCGCTGGCGCACGCCTCCATCGCCACCGTGCACGGCGGCTGCGAGGCGAGAAAGGCCAGCAGCCTCCCGCGGCTCAGCTTCCTGCGGTACGCCACCGACCCGTCCGCCGTCGCCCCGTGCACCTGGAAGCTCCGCTTTGCCAGATCGATCCCGATGATGCTAACCTCCTCCATGTGGATGCCTCCTCCCTCAGATGGTTCGACATATTCGACTAGTACCATCTTGGCACATAGCGATGCCGTCGGGAGGGGGCGTCCACTCCATCGTGGATAAAGTCGGGCTTGGCTGTGCACTTTGTAGCGGGGTTAAATTACGGGGACACGGGAACATCGGCCAACGGGGGAGGCGATGGCTATCGGCAGGCGGCGCAGGGCTCCGCAGCGGGAGTTGTTCGTGGCGGCGAGCGACATCCGGGCGCTGGACAACCCGTTCTACCGGGCGTTGAACGGGCTGCTGGAGGAGAGTGGGTTCGACGAGTTCGCGGAGGAGCGGTGCCGGGAGTTCTACGCGGGCAACCGGGGCCGCCCGGGGGTTCCTCCCGGCGTGTACTTCCGGATGCTGATGGTGGGGTATCTGGAGGGGCTGGGTTCTGAGCGCGGGATCGCGTGGCGGTGCGCCGACTCGTTTTCGCTGCGCGAGTTTCTGGGATGCGGGCTGACGGGCAACCCGCCGGAGCATTCGACGCTCTCGAAGACTCGGAAGCGTCTGAGCGTGGAGGCGCACGGGGCGGTCTTCGGCTTCGTGCTGGAGCGGCTGATGGAGTCGGGGCTGCTGAGCGGCAAGACGCTGGGGGTGGACGCGACGACGCTTGAGGCCAACGCGGCGATGCGTGCGATCGTGCGGCGTGACGACGGGACGGAGTACGACGAGTTTCTGGAGCAGCTGGCGGCGTCCTCGGGGATCGAGACGCCGACGCGGGCCGATCTGGCGAAGCTGGACCGCAGGCGCAAGGGGAAGGGCTCGAACAGGGACTGGGAGCATCCGCACGACCCTGAGGCCCGGATCACGAGGATGAAGGACGGCCGGACCGGTCTGGCGCACAAGCTGGAGCAGGCGGTGGACATGGAGACCGGGGCGGTGGTCGCCACGACCGTCCAGACGATGGACGGCGGCGACGCGGCGTCGATGCCGGCGACGCTGGACGAGGCGGACCGGCGGCTGGCGGAGGCGGGGGTCGAGGCGAAGGAGGTGGTCGCCGACAAGGGCTACCACTCGAACGGAACCATGACGGACCTGAAGGAGCGGGGGAAGCGGAGCTACGTGAGCGAGCCGGACCGGGGCCGCCGCAGGTGGAAGGGGAAGCGGGACGCGCGGGACGCGGTGTACGCCAACCGCCGGCGGATCCGGGGCGACCGGGGGAAGCGGCTGCTACGCCGGCGCGGCGAGAAGGTCGAGCGGGCGTTCGCGCACATGCTGGAAACCGGAGGCATGCGGAGGGTCCATCTTCGCGGGCGGAAGGAGATTCGAAAACGGATGCTCGTCCAGGCGGCGGCCTTCAACCTCGGGCTGCTGATGCGGAGGCGGTGCGGCTTCGGCACCCCGCGCGCCCTGCAGGGCTTGGCCTGGGCTCGGGCCGAGCTCGCAGCCCGCGCCGCAGACGCCGCTTCGCCTTTTGTTCGCCATTCCAGGACCCTTTTCCGGCCCCTCTCGGCCATCCCGGGCGTCATTGCCGCGATTTCGGGCGCTCGGCGGCCAAACCTCGCCTTTACGCACAACTCGCGCCGCTTGGGCACCGCCTTCCTCACGCACAAGCGACTTTCCCCGGGAGCCCTTTTTTCCACGGCCTGCTAGTGTTGCGTCCCACAAATCCATTGACATGACAATGGGCATCGAGTATTCTTCCTCCCATCCACCCGAAACGAGGAAGACACCATGCCCAGGGGACGTCCGTTGAAGGCGCTCGAAGTCAGCCGGGGTGCCCGTGAAGAACTCGAGTCGCTCGCGAGGTCGCGCAACCTGCCCGCCGGGCTGGTGCGCCGCGCCGAGATCGTGCTGCTGTGCGCCGACGGTCTGGACAACGGGACGGTCGCCGAGAGGGTCCGCACCAGCCGCCAGACGGTCGGCAAGTGGCGCGAGCGCTTCCGGACCCAGGGCCTCATGGGCCTGTACGACGAACGCAGGCCGGGCAGGCCGCGCTCCATCGAAGACGACGAGATCATGGGTCTGCTGAGCAGGACGCTCGAGACCGAGCCGCCCGATGGCAGCACGCACTGGAGTTGCCGTTCCATGGCGGACGCCACGGGGATCTCGAAGTCCACCGTCCACCGCGTCTGGAGCGCGTTCAGCATCCAGCCCCACCGGCAGAAGCACTTCAAGCTCTCCACCGACCCGTTCTTCGCCGAGAAGGTCCACGACATCGTCGGACTCTACCTCAACCCGCCCGAAGGCGCGATGGTCCTCTGCGTGGACGAGAAGAGCCAGACGCAGGCGCTGGAGAGAACCCAGCCTCTCCTGCCCCTCGGGCTCGGATACGTCGAAGGCGTCACGCACGGCTACATCCGCCACGGAACGACCACCATCTTCGCCGCCCTGGACGTGGCCACCGGCCAGGTCATCGCCCAGTGCAAGCAGCGGCATCGCCACCAGGAGTTCCTGAGCTTCCTCCGCCACATCGACGCCAACGTCCCCCCAGACCTCGACATCCACCTCGTCGTCGACAACTACGGCACCCACAAGCACATCAAGGTCAAGCGCTGGCTCGCCGCCCGGCCACGCTACCATCTCCACTTCACCCCAACCTACTCCTCCTGGCTCAACCAGGTCGAGATCTGGTTCAACATCATCACCCGGAAGGCCATCCGCCGCGGCTCCTTCTCCTCCGTCACCCAGCTCAAGGAGAAGATCCTCGGCTTCACCGAGCACTACAACAACTCCGGCACGAAACCCTTCATGTGGACCGCCACCGCGGACTCCATCCTTCATAAGATCCACAGATTATGTATAGCTATTTCCGGGACAGGACACTAGACCCTCACCGACGAAGTAGGCGCGCCTGCCCAAGTCGTAGATGCCCCGCCGACTCCCGGTCAGGAGGCGCCATCTCGACGAGACGACCCCCATGCGCTCGGCGTAGGCCTGGAGCGCCGGCACCGAGTCCGCCTCCGGCGTCACGGAGTGCGAAACCAGCGCCACATCGTCGAACGCTCCCAGCTCCGACTGGAGACGAGCCATGCTCGCCATCGTCGTCGGGCAGATCCCGGGACACGTGGCGAAGAAGAAATTGGCCACGTAGACCTTGCCGCGAAGCGTCTCCTCGGTAACGAAGGCCCCGGTTTGATCGACGAGACTGAACGGGCCGACCGAATGGAAGTCGTCGGGCACGTCCGCGTGGCTCTCGTCCCAGTGGGGCGTGAAGCTCGCGTCGGCGAAATACGGCAGAGTTCCGGGCTCGCCCCTCCACGCGGCCTTGGAGGGAGCGCCCCCACAGGCCATCGAAAGGGACGCGGCGGCGCCCACTCCAGCCAGCGCGCAGCCGACCCACGCCGCTCGCTTGGCCGCGCGCCCGCCAGCGTTCCCCGCAGTCATTATGCCGCCCCCTCGGCGATCGCGTCGCCTTGGCCCATCTCCTCCCGGGTCAGCTCGACGCACGGCTTGCCGCGTCTCAGTAGGTCGCGCGCTCGACAAGGGAGCCGAGGTCGCCGTAACGGACCGCCACGCCGTTGAAGGGCGCGCCCTGGAAGACGACCACACCGTCGCCGCGCCGCGTCTCCAGGTCGCGGTAGTCCACCTCCAGCGGCTGGCAGCCCGCCGGCGCGAGGGCGCCGAGCAGGAAGGCCGGGATCGGCCACGCGGCCCTACCGGATCGCACTGGGCGTCCCCCGATAGTCGCCCGGGAAGAGGACGTAATAGCGCCCCAGGTACGTTTCGTTGCGGATGTGGTAGTGGTACTCGCCGTCCGGATTGTGCGGCGTCGGTCCGACATGCCCCCCCGAGGAATCCAGGTCGTCGGGGTGGGTGCCGTCGGCGTCGCGCCGACCATAAAGAAAGAACCCGTCGGCCATGACTCCGATGAGGTTCTCGTCGTCCTCCGACCACGCGACGGGCTCGAGATGGTAGTGGTAGCTCTGCGGGCCGGTGTGGGCGCCCACATAGTCGAGCGAGCCGATCGCCCGGTCGAGCGGTCTGCCCGGGCCCTCCGAGTCGTTGTAGATCATCGCGCCGCTGACCGCGATGCCGATCGGGCCCAGGCCCGTGGCCCTGCTGGACACGGCCTGCTGGGGGTCCGCCGAGACCGTCAGGACGTAGCTTCCGTTGAAGTCGTCGATGTACCCCGGCACCATCCGTTCTCGCGTGGTCACGGTCGGTTCCACGTACAACGGATGATCCGGGGACCAGTACGGCGACGTGTGGTTGGGCATCCCGTTGCTCTCGATCGTCACCCGGTCGCCCGTCAACACGACCGACACGTTGACGCTATCGAATTCCAGGAAGGCGGGAGCGAGTTCTCCCACTGGTTCGGGGGCGGCTTCGCAGAACCAGCCGCTCGCGAGCGCGAATGTAATGAGGACGACGTTGGCGGCGCGACGGTGCGAGAGCCTCATTGGGTTGCTCCGGCTGGATTGCCGTTTTTCGGACTTCCGGCGGTGACGCGGCGGGGCGGAGCCGACGCCGACCGGACCGCCTCGCGGGATATGTGAGTGAAGGGACAGGCCGGCGCCCGGTTTCGTTAGCTCGCGCTTGCCAGTCGGAGTCTCCCGCGCCGCTCGGGCGGCTTCATCCGAAGACTGGGACCATGACGGAGCGGCGCGAACGGCACCCGCTTCCGCTACCGGGGCTTCGAGTGCGGCTGGTTATTCTATTGAGTAAAATCACTCATGATCCTAGATTGTCGGTATGAGACCCTTCGAACGCGCACAGGTGGCCGCGCTGGGCGAGCGGTTGGCCGAGGAACCGCACCGGCTCATCACCCTGTTCGGCCCCCGCCAGACCGGCAAGACCACGATCGTGCGGCAGGCGCTCCGGAAGATCGGCCGGACTCCGCAGAAATATCTGGCGGTCGATCGGCCGTGGCCACCCGCCGGTGGCGTTTTGCCGCTTGCGGCTGACGCGCCCCTGTCCCCGCCGAGGGAGCGAGACGCGGCTTGGCTGGCGGAACGCTGGGCGGAAGCCCGGGACGAAACGGCGCGATACGGCCGTGCCGTCCTCGTTTTCGATGAGATCCAGAAGATTCCGGGGTGGTCCGAAGCCGTGAAGGGGCTGTGGGACGCCGACCGCGACTCCGGCTGCCCGCTGCACGTGGTGATCCTCGGCTCGGCCCCGCTACTCATGCAGTCGGGGCTGACCGAGAGCCTCGCCGGCCGCTTCGAGTCGGTTCCCGTGACCCATTGGTCGTTCCCGGAGGTCGCCGACGCGTTCGGGCTCGATCTGCAACGGTATCTGTATTTCGGAGCGTATCCCGGAGCGGCGCGGTACGTGTCCGACGAAGACCGCTGGCGCTCCTACGTAACCGGCTCGATCATCGAGCCGACCATCGGGCGCGACATCCTGGCGCTGACCCGCGTGGACAAGCCGGCCCTTCTGCGCCGTCTGTTCGAGCTCGGCGCCGACTATTCCGGGCAGATGCTTTCGTACACCAAGATGGTGGGCCAGCTGCAGGACGCCGGGAACACGACCACGCTCGCGCGCTATCTCCAGCTGCTTTCCGGCGCGGGCCTCCTGACCGGCCTGCCCAAGTTCTCGAAGAGTCCCTATCGGGTGCGCGCCTCCAGTCCCAAGCTGTGCGTTCTCAACACGGCTCTGATGACCGTCGGTTCGGGCTATTCCTTCGAGCAGGCGGTGGCCGACCGCACGTTTTGGGGCCGCATCGTCGAGAGCGCGGTCGGCGCCCATCTCTTCAATACCGCCACGCCGGACATCCACCTCCACTACTGGCGCGACGGAGCGCTCGAGGTGGATTTCGTCCTGCGGAGGGGGCCCAGGGTTATCGCCGTCGAAGTGAAGAGCGGCCTTGGGAGGAGCCGGCTGCGCGGCCTGGCGGCGTTCGAGAAGCGCTTCAGCCCGATTCGCTCGCTGCTGGTCGGCAAGGGTGGCGTGTCGCTTGCGGATTTCCTCTCGGTTCCCGCCGGCCACTGGTTCGACACGGCATGAGCGGCACCGTCGCCCGCACCTGCACGGTTGTTCCGGTGCCCCGTACGGGTGGGAATCGAACGGATATCGAACCCCTTCGGCGGGATTCTCGACCGCTTGCCGACTTCCGGTCGCATGACGCCTACGTGCTGCTGGGCGATCCCGGCACCGGGAAGACGACGGCGTTTGACGATGAGGTCAAGGCGCTTGGGGCTGGGGTGGGCCATTTGGTGTCCGCGCGTGATTTTCTGGGAATCGACGATCCGTCGGCCGTCCCGGCGGGACGGACGCTCTTCATCGACGGACTGGACGAGGTGCGGGCCGGTGCGCGCGACGCGCTCACGCCGTTCGAGGGTATTCGCCGACGGCTCCACGAGCTGGGACGGCCGCGCTTTCGCCTCTCGTGCCGGGAAGCGGACTGGTTGGGAGAGAACGACCGGAGACATCTGGCCAGGATCTCTCCGGGCGGGGAGGTGACCGTGCTGCGGCTGGATCCCCTGACCGAGGCGGACATCAAGAGGGTGCTGGCGCACCGCGACGACATTCCGTATCCCGGGAGATTCGTCGCGATGGCGCGCGAACGGGGCGTCGACGGCCTGCTGGCCAATCCGCAGACTCTGGGAATGTTGGCCGATGTCGTCGGCGGAGGAGGCGAGTGGCCCGGCAGTCGCCTGGAGACCTTCGAACAGTCCTGCCGCCGAATCGTGCGCGAACACAATGAAGAGCACAACATTGCGTCTCTCGGGGCCGACGGGGCGCCCGACGTTGGCCGGGCCCTCGACGCCGCCGGTCGCCTGTGCGCCGTTCACCTGCTCACCGGCACGGCAGGTTTCGCGATGCTACCGGGCGGACACGGCACCGACTGGCTGACTCTCGATCAGTGCGATTACGACCCACAGGACCTTCTCCTGTACGCCCTTCGCACGAAGCTGTTTACGGGCCAGCCTGACGGTCGTTTGCTCCCGATCCACCGGCACGTCGCGGAATACCTCGCCGCCCGTCACCTCGGGCGGCTTGTCGAGGAACGGAAGCTTCCGGCCCGCCGCGTCGTAGCCCTGATGGCGGGCCGCGACGGTGCCGTGGTCACCGAGATGAGGGGATTGTCCGCGTGGTTCGCGGCCCGGTGCCGAAGCGGCCGCCCGCTCCTGATCGACCGCGATCCCATCGGAGTCGTTCAGTACGGGGACATCGGTGGGTTCGCGGACGGGGAGAAGCGAAGTCTGCTGGGTGCGTTGAAACGCGACCTGCCCACGAAGGACTTGGACTTCGGCTTTGCGGCCAGACTCCGAGCGTTGGCGACGCCCGGCATGGAGACCGCATTCAGGGATGTTCTCTCCAGCCCGAGCCGCGAACCCGAGCGCCAGTGGTTCGTCGGCCTGTTGCTGCAAGCCCTGATCGACGGTGCGCCCCTGCCCGGGCTATCCGAGAGTCTGCTGGGAGTCGTCCGTGACTCCAGATGGCGGTCGTCCGTCCGGCTGGAGGCCTTGGACGCGTATTGTCGCGGCAGCCACGGCGGGGACGGGGCGCGCGAGCTCAGTGAGTTGTTCGACGATGTTCGGAGTGGCAAGGTGGCGGATCCCGACGATGAACTCCTGGGAGCTCTCCTGGAACATTTGTACCCGCGTGAAATGTCTCCCGGCGAGCTGTGGGAACTGTTCTCTTCCCGGCCCCCGGCCCCGGACGGTTGGGGCAGGTATCGGAGGTTCTGGGGAAAGAAGCTCGTGGAGCTTTCTCCCGATCCCGATCTCAGGGCGCATCTCGACCACCTCGCCAGCGTACCCGATGACATGCACGCGCATCCGGATCACAGTGGTTTCGGCCGTCCCAACCTTGGGCTACTCGCTCGCGGCCTCGCCGTTCACGGCGATGCGATCGTGGACGGAGGGGAGATCGCCAAGCTCTACGACTGGCTGGGAGTGGCATCCGTGCGAGATCGGTCACTGGGCGACGGAAGGGCATACATCAAAGCAGTCCAGGATTGGTTGGCGGAACGTCCGCGAGTGCAGAAGGCCGTCATCCTCGAAGGCCTGCGGCGCTGCCCAGATAGCGATGACCTCGACCGACGAATCCGCGAGGTGCATCGGCGGCTCCATCACTCCGAGCTGCCGCACGACTTCGGGCTCTGGTGCCTGAATCAAGCGGTCGCGATGGAAGAGCGGGTGCCGCAGGTCGCGCAACACCTGTTGGAACGCGCATTCCGGGCACTGGACGATGGTCGCATCGGGCACGACCTGACGCGCCGACGGATACGCGAGGCCATCAGCCACAGTGATTGCCTGAAGACCGTCCTTGCCCGGCTTGAGCGCTCGCCGAGCATCTCCCAGCAGGAAGCGGAGCTGGCCGAGGAGGAACGGCGGTACGAACGCCGGCATAGGGCGGAAAGGGCGAAGGAACTGGACTATCTGCGTTCCCAGAAGGCCGCGTTGGCGGGCAACCGGGCGGCGGCGGGGCTGCTGTATCAACTGGCGCGCGTGTACTTCGGCGACTACACGGAGATCTCCACCGACAAGAATGCCGGGGCTCGGGCGATAGGTGAGCGCTTCGCCAGCGACCCGTCCACCGTGCAGGCGATTCTCAAAGGCCTTCGCCGGGTTCCGTCCCGAAAGGATCTACCATCGCTGACGGACGTCGTCCGCGCCTGCCGGAAGAACCGCACCTACCATCTGGGGCCGCCCTACCTGGCGGGTCTGGCGGAATTGGAGCGCGTCTCTGCGGATACGGGCGCGGCGGGCCCAGCGGAGTCCGACGCGTCCATGCGCCTGGCCGTCGCCTTCCATTTCACGACGATCCATGGTCAGTATGGACCGTCCTGGTACAAGAAGCTCGTGGACGAGCGGCCGGAGCTGGTCGCCGACGTGCAGGTGCGCATCGCGTCGGCCGCGTGGAAGGGCCAGCAAACGGTCGACTGCAAGCTGCACCAGCTGGCATTAGATTCCGCCTATAAGCGAGTGGCCGGCTTTTCGGCTCTCAAACTGCTCCGGGCCTTCTCGACCCAGTGCAAGCGCCGGTTCTCGCAGGAGTTGGAATACCTGCTGATTGCGGCCCTCCGACATTCGGACGGGGAGGCGCTTCGCAATCTGGTCGCCGCCAAGCTGTCGCGGTCCAGTCTGGGCGTCTGGCAGAGAGTCAGGTGGCTGGCGGCCGGCTGGATCGCATCGCCCGATTCGTTCGCCGATGATCTGCGTGACCATGCCGACGGGGGTGAGGACCGACTGGCCGAGCTGACCTCGTTCCTTCACGCCGCCCTGCGTGTGGCCGAGCTCGCGAGCGGTCTGGACGGCGGATCCCTCGCGTTCCTTGTCCGCCTGCTCGGGAGCTCCGTCGAGCCGGAGCGATTGCCCGGCTCCTCGAGTGGCGGAGTCCGCGACGTGACGCCCGCGATGGAGCGGTCATGGCTGGTGAAGAGACTGATTCAACGACTCTCCTCGTCGCACTCCCGCAAGGCCGACGAGTCACGCGAGGCCGACGACCCGTTGGAGGAACTCGCGGGCGACCATGCGCTCTCGGCCTGGCGGTCGGAGCTGCGACGGGCGCGAGAGGCGCAGCGGGCCGTCCGCCGGGATCACGGATACCGTCACCCGGGCGTCGACGAGGTCTGCCGGACGCTCCGGGGTGCCGAGCCGGCCAACGTCGCCGATCTCGCAGCCCTGACGGAGGACCATCTGCGGCAGCTCGGGAACGAACTTCGTCATGGCGATGCGGACGGTTGGACGGTGTTCTGGAATCGGGAGCCGGACGGTACGCCGGAGAAGCCGAAGCCCGAGCCTGCGTGCAGGGACGGCTCCTCCTGGCTCTTCGGCCGCGCCTGCCGCAATCGATCGAGGTCGCTCCGGGAAGCCCATCACGCCGGGCACAACAGGTCCGACCTCCGGGTCTCGTACCTCGGACCACGCGACCAGCGATTCCACGTGCCCGTTGAAATCAAGAAGGATGAACATCGCGACCTCTGGACCGCGATCGAGGACCAGCTTGTCGGGAAGTACGCGATCGATCCCGCCGCGCAGGGTCACGGCATCTATCTGGTGCTCTGGTTTGGCAGGGGGAAGACTCAGCGATCTCCCGACGGCGAGCGTCCGGCCACCCCGGAGGCGCTGGAGGACCGTCTCCGAAGCGCACTGTCCCCGCGGCGAGCGCGCAAGATCTCGGTGTGTGTGATGGATGTGTCTGGATGGGGTGCCGGACCAGCCGCCCGGCCTTGAGGGCGGACTCGCGCAGACGTCTCCGGCGTTTCGGGCTTCCGTATGGCATCTTTCAATTAGCCGTACCCTTCTCTTTCATTCAGACGACAGCGACGCTACATTTCGCCTGTGATCGACACCACCATCTATCCCCGCCTCATCGAGCGGCACCTGTGCGAAGCGCTCGACGACTCACCGGCCGTCCTGGTTCATGGACCGCGCCAGTGCGGCAAGACCACGCTGGCCCGGATGGTGGGCGCGACGCGGGGATACGGCTACGTCACCTTCGATGACGACGTGGTCCGCCGTGCCGCCGAGGACGACCCGCAAGGGTTCGCCGCCTCGCTGCCCGATCGCATCATCATCGACGAGGTGCAGAAGGCGCCGGCGCTGTTCCCGGCGCTCAAGATGGAGATCGACCGGCGGCGCGCTCCCGGACGGTTCCTGCTGACCGGCTCCACCCATGTGCTCCTGGTGCCGCGGCTCTCGGAGTCGCTGGCCGGCCGCCTGCAGACGCTCCGGCTCCATCCTCTGGCCCAATGTGAACTGGAGCAGCGCGATCCCCAGTTTCTGGACGCGCTGTTTACGGGCGATTTCGGCATCGAGCGGACCCGGCGGCTAGGGGCGCGGCTGCCCGAGCGCATCGTCGCCGGAGGGTATCCCGCGGCGCTCACCCGCCCGGCGGGACGGCGGCGCGCCAACTGGTATCACGACCACGTCGACGCCCTGATCCAGCGCGATGTCCGCGATTTGACCCATGTTCGGCACCTCGATATCCTGCCACGGCTCCTCGCGGCCGCCGCCGGGCAGACGGCGAGGATCTTCAACGCGAGCGAGCTGGCTGTGCCCTTCGAGGTGACCCGGCCCACGATTCGTGACTACGCGACGCTGCTGGAGCGGGTCTTCCTGCTGGAACGCCTGCCCGCCTGGCATACCAACCGGCTCAGCCGACTGGTCAAGAGGCCCAAACTGCATATCGGCGACACGGGCATAGCCTCGGCGCTTCTCGGCCTTGACGGTCCGGCGCTGGCCTACGACCGCACTCTGTTCGGTCAGCTCCTGGAGACCTTCGTGTTTCAGGAGCTCCGCCGACAGGCCGGCCAGCACGATGCGCGGATGTCCTTCCACCACTTCCGCAACAAAGACGGAGTGGAAGTCGACATCGTCGTCGAGCGCGGCGTCGCCGCGGTGGCGGGCGTCGAGGTCAAGGCCTCGGGAACCGTGCGAACCCGCGACTTTCGTGGTCTCCGCAAGCTGCAAGGGGCGCTCGGCGAGCGCTTCGCCGGCGGTGTCGTACTGTACGACGGAGAGGCCGCCGTGCCGTTCGGCGACCGGCTTCACGCCGTGCCGGTGAGGCGTCTTTGGCAGGGTTCGGCGCGGTTCGGGATGGTTTCCGAAGGAGAATGATTTTTTATTGGGCCGGTATGTCTTTTTTCATTTGGACGTCCCCCGAGCACCTTTCCGATGCCTCCGGCCGATGCCGCCCCGTCGAAACGCGACCCTTGGCTCCGGCCGTCCTCGACGCCCGCACCGCATGTATTATCTATTAGGTCATCTGTTCAAGTAAGTTACTATGATCATCATATGACCACGTACCAGCGCCCTCACGTCGGCGAGCTCGTTCGCGTCCTGCTCGACGACCGCCTTCCGCCCCGGATCGTCGCCATCACCGGTCCCAGGCAGTCCGGCAAGACGACGATCGTGCGTCAGGCGCTGCAAAGAGTGCGCGATAGGGGGCTCCCGGGCGAGCGCATCGCGACGGACGACCCGGAAGCGACGCGTGACCCGTCCGGCGGTGCGCCCGAAGCGGTGGTGGCGCCGGACCCGCGGCTCCGCACCGCCGATTGGCTCGTCAGCGTCTGGAAATGGGGCCGCGAAAGGGCTTGGGAGCGCCCCCGCGGCTTCGTCCTGGCCCTCGACGAGATCCAGGACATCCCGGATTGGTCGCGTACGGTCAAGGGACTCTGGGACCGCGACCGGGACACCGGATGTCCACTCAAGGTGATCATTCTCGGATCCGCGCCGTGGGCCTTGCTCACGGGCCGCGGCGAGAGTCTCGCGGGCAGGTTCACTCCCTTCGATGTCCGCCACTGGTCGCTGTCGGAGATGGTGGACGCCTTCGATTTCACACTCGACGAGTACGTCTTCTTCGGCGGCTATCCGGGGGCCGCTCCACTGATTCGGGACATCGGGGCTTGGCGCCGATACGTCGCGTATTCGATCGTCGCACCGGTCTTCGGACGCGACCTGCTCGCCCTCACGCGGGTGGACAAGCCCTCGCTGATGCGACAGCTCGTGGATCTGGTCCCGGAATACTCCGGCCAGATCGTCAGGTACGACCATCTCGTGGGCCGACTGCGCGGCACGGGGCACACGACGACGATCGCGCACTATCTCGACCTGCTGTCCGACGCCGGTATCGTCGCCCGACTGCCGAAGTACTCGGGGAGCGCCGTGCGGAGGACCGAATCCCACCCCAAACTCAACGTGTTGAACACCGGATTGATGACGGCGCTCTCAGGCTATTCCTTCGAACAGGCCCGCGCGGACCGCACATTCTGGGGAAGGCTGGTCGAGAGCGCGGCCGGGGCGCACCTCCACAACACGCTGGAAGTCTCCATGCGGCTGGCCTACTGGAGGGACGATCCATACGAAGTCGACTTCGTGCTGTCCCAGGGGCCCCGTGTTCTCGGCATCGAGGTCAAGAGCGGTCCGCGGGTCCGTGCGGTGCCGGGGCTGGCCGCATTCAGGAAGAGATTCCCTCGGGCGCGTGCGTTGCTGGTGGGCGGAAGAGGCGGCGTTCCCCCGAACGAATTCCTGGCACGACCCGCGTCCCACTGGCTTGAGGAAGCATGGCGAGACTGATCGTTTCCCGGGAAGAGAACGAGTACCGGCAGGAGCAGAGACGGGAACAGGAGGAGTTTATAACTTATATACGAAAACACTCTACGGAATTACGAAAAAACCAATGCCCTCCGGGAGTTCTCCATCGCATCGCCGTGGCCTATCACGACTTCTTTCACGACCAGGGAGAGGCGAACCCGCAGCAGCGGGTGTTGAAGCTCCTTCAGGGACATCACGATCTGGCCGACGCGGCCATCGAGGGTTTCCGCCGCGTGGTCGGTCGCGAAGACCTTCCCACCCTGCGGGAGGTCATCCGGTTGAATGAGGAGAAGCTGATGTCGCACTATGCGCTCCCGATCCTCTCGGGTCTCGACGCCGATCCGGATCTGCTGAAGTCCATGCGCCCGGCGGCAATCGCGAGAGCCGCGGCGTTCTACTACCTCACGCCGGTCAATGTGCCGGGACATCCGGTATGGTACCGGTGGGCGCTGGAGAACGAACCCGGTCCGATTGCCGAGGCGCTCTTGAAGGTGACGCGGTCGCGAGTGAGGAGACGGCGCGACTGTCTCTATCTCTGGGACTTTGCACGCAACGCCTCCTACCGCGATGTCGCACGACTGGTCGCCGTGCCGATGCTGCGCGCCTTTCCCACCCGGTGCACCGAACCGCAGATATCGGCGCTGCGCACGGCGCTGCTGGCGGCGCTGAGGTGGCGGGTGGACGGGCTGGCGGGGTTCGTCGACCAGCGGGCCGCCAAGCGCGACCTCGATGTTTCCCAGCGGGCGCTCTGGCTCGCGGCGGGGCTGCTGCTGTCGCCCGCGCGCTATGTACCGGAGGTTGCGGCGTTCCTGGAGGACGGCGAGGAGGCGCGATCCAGGGAAATCGTGCGGCTGCTGGCACCCACGGAGATGGACCGATTTCCCATGCCGTGGGGCACCGCCGAACTCTCGACGATGATCCGGTTGCTGGGAAGTCGCTATTCGCCGTGGACGCCGGAGGGGTTCGGAACGGTCGGGTACGTCGAGGAGGATCGCACGAAGGTGGAGGTCCTGATCTCGTCCTGGGGGACCACCCTGGCCGCGCGCACGAACCGCGAAGCGTCCGAAGCGCTTCATTCGCTCGCGGACGATCCGGTTCTCGAGCCGTGGCATTGCGTACTCGGGGGCAAACGGGACGAGCAGGTGCTGGCACGGCGCGACGCCACCTTTGCGGTGCCGGATCTCGATTCGGTTCGGAAAACGCTGGCGAACGAGGTGCCGGGCAATCCGGCCGATCTGGCCGCCCTGGTGGCGGACAGGCTGGAGCAGCTCGGCCGGGATATCCGTCACGGCGGTACCGACGACTGGCGGCAGTACTGGCGGGAGGACGAACGGGGCCGGCTCCTGGGCCCTCGCCGTGAGGAATCCTGTCGCGACGCGCTACTCTCCGACCTGAGAAGACTCCTGCCGGGCGGCGTGGACGCCCAGCGGGAAGCGGTCTACACGGGAGGCAACAGATCGGATATCCGAGTCTTCTTCGGCGGTCACGCGATCCCGGTCGAGCTCAGGAGGGACTACGACCGGCGGCTTTGGAGGGCGATTGGCGACCTGCTCGGGCCGAGGTACGCGACCGCCGAGTTCTCCGGCTTTGGGATATTGGTGGTGTTGTGGTTCGGGCGGGGGGATATGCCGGTGCCGCCGACTGGTCGGCGGCCGAAGACGGCGGGGGAGTTGGGGTCCCGTCTCGAGGAGGGGTTGACCGGTTTTAGTCGCCAGGGGATCAGGGTGATCGTGATCGATGTGAGTGCGACGGGTGGGTTGAGCGAGCCTGACTGATTGCGTGTTCCGGATTCTCGCTCCGTTCGAGTGGTGCGTGACGAAGATCGGCGGGCCCTCGATGGCCCGGGCGACTGGCGACACCCTTGGTGAGCTGGCCACTCGCCGTGGAACAGTCCCATTTCGCCATGTATCCGCCCCGCGGCAACCCCGATACTTCCGGCGGCGGGCGGTGCCACACTCGCCCCACCATCGATCGGCCATCACGCTAACACCCCACGCCGCGGAGCCCGGATTGGTCCGCAAGCACGACGAGACCTACAAGCTCATCTTCTCCCAGCGCGCGGCCGTCGAGGAGCTCGTCCGCCACTTCATGGGCGAGGATCTGGCCGACGAACTCGACTTCGCCACGCTCGAGGCCCTTCCCACCGACCGCATCAGCGGGGGCTTGGTTCGGCGACAGGTGGACCTCCTCTGGAAGATCCGCTTCCGGGGCGGTTGGCTCTACCTTCTAATCCTTCTCGAGTTCCAGTCGGAGAGCGACCACTTCATGGCCCTCCGCATCCTGACCTACATCTGCCTCACCTACGAGGAACTGATCCGCCGGAGGGAGCTGAAGGCGGGCGACAAACTGCCGCCGATCCTGCCGGTCACGATCTACAACGGGCGGGCCCGCTGGCGCGCCGCGACGGACATCTCGAAGCTCACGGCCCCCGCGCCGCCGCCGCTGCCACGCTACCTGCCGCGGGCGCGGTACCTACTGCTCGACCTGCAGAGGATCGGCGAGCGGGATCCGCCATCGACGGATCTGGTGACTTCGCTCGGGAGGATGGAGCGGGAGCCCTCGCCCGATAACCTCCGGCGGGTCATGCGCGGCCTGAGCGGCCGGTTTCGGAGGCCGGGGTTCGACGAGCTCCGCCGGGCGTTGTCTTCGTGGGTGGCGAGCGCCGCGGAAGCGTGGCAGATTCCGAAGGAGGAGGTGGCGAGGATACGGACGGCGACGGAGGACGAGATGGTGTTCGAGAGAGTCAAGGAGATGCGGGAGCAGGTTCACCGCGATGGCATCGAGAAGGGTCTGCAGCAGGGATTGGAGCAGGGTCTGCAGCGCGGGCGCGCCGAAGGGCGGGCACTCGTGGGGCGTCTGGCGACGAGGAAATTCGGAGCGCGAACCGCGAGGCGACTGTCCCGGGTCCTGGAGGACATCGCGGATCCGGCACGGCTCGCCGACGTCGCCGACGCGATCATCGATTGCGACAGCGACGCGGAGCTGTTCGCCCGGATCGGGATGTAGGGGGCCAACCGAGGGCGAGCGCCGTCTGACTCCTTCCGTCAGCAAACAGGAAGGCCATATGTCATTTGCACTTGACATAATGTAAAGTGCAGATGACATCATGTGCTCGTAAAGAGAAGCATCCCTCCAGACCGACTTGTCGGCCCGGTGCAGCGCGCCTCAAGCGATCTCACGGCAAAGGACGACACAGCCCGAATGATGCCAGTAGCGTACATTGAGACATCGGTCGTGAGCTACTTGACGTCGCGCCCGTCACGTGATGTTGTGATGATGGCCCGTCAGCAGGTGACTCGCGAGTGGTGGCGTACCGCCCGGGACAGATTCCACCTTGCCGCGTCGGAGCTTGTGATTCGCGAAGCCGGGCAGGGGGATTCGGAAGCCGCCCGCCCCCGGCTGACGACGCTTGCGGGCGTGACGCTCCTCGATGCGACCGAAGAGGCGGAGCAACTGGCGCACGAACTCATCGTTTCGGGGGCGGTCCCCTCGAACGCCGCGGTGGACGCCGCCCACATCGCCATCGCCGTTACGAACCGAGTCCAGTATCTTGTGACCTGGAACTTCCGGCACATCGCCAATGCGGCCATGCGGTCCAGGATCGAGCGGGCGTGTCGGAGCGCGGGGTACGAGCCTCCCGTCATCTGTACTCCCGACGAACTGAAGGAGGTCAGCCATGGAAGGCGATAGGAATGACCGGGTCATCGCCGTAGTGCGGGCTTTGGGGGAGGACCGGGTGATTGCTGCGGTCCGGGCATGGAGAGACGCATACGCGGCGCTGCACGGCCATGATGTCGCGGCCATTTTCGAGGACGTCAGAGCGGCGCAGGAAGCTTCGGGTCGTACGTACGTCCGCGATGTCGAACGCCTCGTCCAAGCGGCAACGCCGGTGGCCACGCAGGTCGCTGCCGCGGTTCGGCAAATGGAACGTTCGCTCGGTCCCGTCCTGGACAGACTGAATGAATGGGCCGCCGCCGCGGCTCCCGTTCTGGAGGAGTGGAGCCGAATCGCCGATGCGGCGGCGGAAGCCATGGAGCGGATTCAGCCAGCTCTGAAGAGGTTCGACGAGCGGAAGCGAATCCACGACGCCTTGGACAAGGTGGGCTGGCTTCCGCATCCTTCCGTACCCTACCGGCTTGTCGAAGGATGCGGAGACGACTTTGCTCTTCTGGACGCCCGCGTCTCCGAGTACTACCGGACCCGGTGGTCCGAGATTCGTGACGAGATGGAGTCGGGCCTCGCCGAGTATCACATCGACGATGAAGCGAGGGCGATGTTCCGGGAGGCGCTCATGGCCCACGAGTCCGGACTGTACCGGGTTATCTGCCGCTCGTTGTTCCCCGAAATCGAGCGCATCATCAATGCTGGGCACCGTTCGCAGAACCGATGATCGAGAAACTGCTTGCATCGGGAGATCCGACCGATCGTCAGGTGAGGGAGTTGTTCGACCGGGTCATGCTCGAACGCATTCGAGAGCACGCCTACGAGCAGGTATGGACCGAGGACGAGCGGGAGAGGTTCGAGGGGGATCCGGTCCCGAACCGTCACGCCGCCATCCATGGCCGGGTGGCCTATTCGACTCACAAGCACAGCATGAACATGCTGATCCTGACCGACTACGTGTTCCGGATTTTGCCTCCGCTCGAGGACTCCGACGCGTAGGTGGCGAAGTGGGCCGCAGCGGTCTCCGGGGTGGACGGAAGGGCTCACCGCCTCCGCCGCGCTGTCAATGGGCATCGAAAATGGCACACTTTAGGCTGGCTCCCGCAGAGGGAGCGTAGCGACCGGAGCGGGGGCGAGATGACGCCTTTCGCGTACATCGAGACATTCGGTGGTCAGCTGTCAGCTACTTGACGGCTCGCCTGTCACGGGATGTCGTGATTGTACCCCGCCAGCGGGTGACTCGCGAGTGGTGGCGGTGGCCCGGGTTCGACCCGGCTAGGGTCTTGCCCCGCGCGCTGCGGTAGGCAATTCGTCGAACACGGCGATCAGATCTTGAAGAGCCACGTCCAAGTCAACGCCATACGCAAACGTCAACTTCGAGCCGGGCGGCATCTCTCCGACATACCGCGAAGCGGTGAAGTCGTCCTTGTGCTTGGCGAGGATGGACCGCACAGGCCCGTGTACCACCCGTTCGATCACGCCCTTGCGCTTCTGCTCGATGGCCCGCTGCGTCTTCTGATCCAGGGCGTCGAACAGCTTGAGGAGGTCGTGTTCCGACTCGTGTTCCCCCGTCGTCTTGGCGGCGATGGCCTTCAAGGCTAGCTCTGCCGCCAGAGCGCGCACGACGGGGGCGGCGAGCATGCTCCCGAGGAATTCTTCGTCGGGGAATTTCGCGTCGTTATCGTCGGCGGCTGTCCGATTCCCCTTCAGGTAGGCGTCCCAAACACGGTCGAGGTCGGCAGCCACCCGGCGCAAGCCGCGGGCTTGTGCGATGGCGATGTTGGCGTCCGTTTTGCGTCTACCCATTACGTTGGTGCCCTTTCCGCGTCACAGGCTCCGCAAGTCACCCCGCCCTGCTCGCGCACCCAGGGGCGACTTGACTTGACTGAAAACATACTCAAACTCGCCCGCCCCCTCCCCTCCCCCCCATCCCCGGCTCCACAGATGACGCCATCTTGGCTGAACGATCTACGCGACGATCTGGCCCAAGGGCTCACCGCCTTCGCCGCTTCAGCTTCCTGATGCCCACCCCCAGCGGCGCGCGCATCTCTTCGTAGAGCATGAACAGGTGCTCGGCGCGCTCGCGCTCGGAGGCGAAGCCCCTGCTGCGGTAGAGCCGGTCAACCGCGCGGTCGAGCGCCTGGTGGGCGCGGCGGAGAGCGGGCGGCATCAAGTCCGGGTCGTACAGGTCCGCCAGGGTGGCGTCGGGAAACGCGGCGCGGGCGTCGAGGACGGCCTGGGCCAAAGGGTCGAGTTTGGAGGGGTCGATGTCGGCTGGAGGCATCGGAAAGGTGTTGTAGACGAGGCCGATGGAATAGCGGTAGCGACTCTCCAGACGCCCGCCGACGTAACGCAGCCAGGCCATGTGCATGGCCGAGGTCAGGAGCGCGAAGTGGGTGACCGTGGCGTTCTCGAGAATGCGAACGAGGTTGCTCGGAATCGTCGGCGGTTCCAGCCAGCCGATGGGCACGTAGTCCCGCCGCTCCGAGCTGACCTCGGGGACGACGAGAAAGGGTGCGGTCGGGATGACGTTGACGTTGTATCGCGTCGGGTAGTCCGCAAGCGTCAAGGTCTGCTTGCGCTTGCTGCGGGACCGGAAATCGCGGACACGGGCGATCCGCTCCCGAACCATGGGCATACCGGCCAGCACGTTGGGAGGGGCGTCGTGCAGCGCGAGAATCCAGCGGTGGCGACTCCTCAGGTAGTCCAGCGCGCTCACATAGGGCCGAACAAAGGGCGCGGCCGCCGGTTCCGCCGACAGGAACTCGTCTCGCGCCTGCTCGGACGAGAAGATGTACTGGCCGTTGTCGATCGGCTGGGATCCACTGATCAACCTCGGCATCCCGTTCACCGGCCCCCTCTCCTCCCCCACCGTCAGATGCGGATCGGCCAACCCGCCCCCGTCGAACAGATACGGCGAGAGCACGGCGTGCCGGGTCTCCTCGGGATCGCCGCCCAGGTCCGGATAGCTGAACAGGCGCTTCCTGCCGGGCACGTGCTCGCGACCGTCCAGTCCGACGATGACCACATGCACATGGGCCTTCCCGCGCGCGTCCGATCCCCACGCGAAGGTCCGGTGGGCGAAGGCGATCTCCAGCCCGCAGCGGTCGAAGAGGATGGGCCACAGTTGCGACACCTGCTCACCCTGGGTGATCGAATTGGTGGCCACGAAGCCGATGCGGGCGCGGGTGCCCCGGGCGTATTCCCCCGCCTTGATGAACCACGCGGTCACGTAGTCGAGCGTGCCGCCCGTCCCGCCCAGGTCCGCGATCCGCCGCACCTGGGCGCGCTGGGCCCCGCTCTGGAACTTGGCGCCCCCGAAGGGCGGATTGCCGAAGACGAAGGAGCACCGCTCGGCCGGCAGCATGTCGCCCCAGTCCATCTCCAGGGCGTCCCCGTGGACGATGCGCGGCGAGGTTTCCAGCGGAATCCGCGTGTACGTCTGACCGAACTCGAGGCTCAGCCGGTTGTTCATGATGTGGTCCATCATCCACATCGCCGTCTCCGCGATGCGGACGGGAAACTCGCCGATCTCGATCCCGTGGAACTGGTCCACGTCGACGAGGGACAGCTCGGACGCCAGCACGTCCAACTGCCGGTCGCCCTTCCGGTGCAGCTCCTTCAGGACCTCGATCTCAAGCTCCCGCAGCGCGCGGTAGGCGATGATGAGGAAGTTCCCGCACCCGCACGCGGGATCGAAGAAGGTCATCCCGCCGAGCTTCCTCTGAAAGCGGAGGAGATCAGCGCGGCGGCGCCTGTCCTTCCGCCGCTTGAGGCGCTCGAACTCGGCCCGGAGGTCGTCCAGAAACAGCGGCTCGATCACCTTGAGGATGTTCTTCTCGGTCGTGTAGTGCGCGCCCTGCCTGCGTCGCTCCAGCCGGGTCCATGACCGACTGGAAGAGCGCGCCGAAGATCGCGGGCGAGATGTTCGACCAGTCGAAACGGCAGGCGTCCAGCAGCTTGCGGCGCATGGAGCCGTCGAAGGACGGGATGCGCAGCGGCTCCTCGAACAGCCTCCCGTTGACGTAGGGGAAGCGGGCCAGATCCTCGTCGAGCGTCGCGGCGCGATCCCCCTCCCGCGTGTCCAGCACCTGAAAGAGCTGG
This sequence comes from Longimicrobiales bacterium, assembly GCA_963662845.2. GTDB lineage: Bacteria > Gemmatimonadota > Gemmatimonadetes > Longimicrobiales > Gaopeijiaceae > Bin94. Next base: position 91,723 of record CAXXCM010000005.1, read on the forward strand.
GCCAGCCACGGCCCGAGATCGGCGCCGTCCTCCCCGGTGCGCGCCTCGAGAAAGTCGAGGAAGATGTCGCGCGGCTCGAAGATGCCGGTGTCGTCGGCGAACAGGCAGAAGACGATCCGCACCAGGAATCGCTCCAGATCGTGGCCCCGGTAGCCCGCGGCGTCGAGCGCGTCGTGAAGCCGCCCGACGAGTTCGGCCGCCTCGATGTTGACGGGGTCCTGATCGCGGAACCGCCGGCGCTGGACGCCGAGGATGAAGCCGAACGCCTCGACGTGGCCGGGCAGGTCCGCGAGGGGGAAGGAGACGGTCTCCCGCTCGTCCAGATCGTGAAGCTCGAAGGTCCGGAAGTCGCTCACCAGGATGTAGCGCGGGCGGTCGCGCTCGGGGAGCGCGTCGAAATACTCCCCGGCCTGGCCGTACGCCTTGCCGAGATCGCGCCCGGCGCTCTTCTGCTCGACGATCAGCACGCCCGGCCAGAACAGGTCGATGAATCCGGAACGGTCGTCCAGCTTGGCGACGTGCTCCTCGTAGCGGGCGACGGACCGGCGGCGGACATCGAACACCTCGAAGAAGTCGTTGTAGAAGCTCTGCGTCTCGCCCTTCTCGTACGCCGCGTCCCGCCATTCCTCGGCGAACGCGGCGGCGCGGACACGTACCTCGTTCCAGGAGAGGCGCATCCGGCTACTCCGCCGCCGTTCGGATCACGGCCCGGCCCGGATAGCCCGAATGGGCTACCGCGGGACGGCTTCGCGCGCACCCGTGTCCTCCCGCCATCCGCGCGCCTTTCGGGCCCGCGCAAGCTCGTAGCTCGCCTGCATCCGCATCCAGTGATCGGCGGTACCCCAGCCGAGGGCCTCCAACGCGAGAGCCATGTTCGCCGACACGCCCGCCTTGCCGTTGAGCAGTCGCGACAGGGTCCCCCGCTCTCACCCGAGGCGCGCCGCGGTCTCGGTCACGTTCCATCCGACGTCGTCCATGCCCTCGCGGATCAGCTCGCCCAAATGCGGGGGGTTGAGCATCGCAACGACCCTGGGAATGGGGTTGGCGTGGGAAGGGCGGGAGAAGACGGCCCGCGAAGTCTGGCGCGAAACCGGGCGGCGGGGCAAGCTGTTGCGGCGCAGGTTCGGCGAACCCACCACCATCGAGAGGGCGACCATGTGGGGCGCGATCATCGGCGACATCGTCGGTTCGGTCCACGAATGGGACGGAATCAAGACGAGGGACTTCGAATTCTTCAACGAGAGGGGTCACATCACGGACGACTCGGTCTGCACGGCGGCGGTGGCCGACATTCTGCTGCGCGACCTGCCCGCGGCCGCGACCCTGCAGGAGTGGTGCAGACGCTATCCCGACATGTCCTACGGCGACTGGTTCCGGTCCCGGTGGATGTGGGACGATTCCCCCGAGCCCTACGACAGCTACGGCAACGGCGCGGCCATGCGCGTCTCGCCCGCCGCGTTCCTCAACAGGAACGACCTCGCCGCCGCCCTGGCCGCCTCCGACCGGGTCACCGCCGTCACCCACGATCACCCCGAGGGGATGAAGGGCGCGCGGGCCGCGGTCCACGCGATCTGGCTGGCGCTGGACGGCGAAGACCCGGGCGCCATCCGCGCGACCGTCGAGGCCGAATACGGCTACGACCTGACCCGCACGGTGGACGAGATCCGTCCCGACTACGTATACGACGAGACGTGCCAGCGCTGCGTCCCCGAGGCGGTCACCTGCGCGCTGGAGTCGGCGTCGTTCGAGGACGCGGTCCGCAACGCCGTCTCGCTCGGGGGCGATGCGGACACGCTCGCGTCGATCGCGGGTCCGGTCGCGGAGGCGCTGCACGGGATTCCGGAAGAGACGAGGGCGGTTGCGCGGGAGCGGTACCTAGGGGAGGCGGGGGATATCGTGGCGGTGATGGCGGAGATGTACGGGGGGTGAGTGACTCGTCCGGTGCCGGCGCGCGCTTCAGGAGGCGAACATGCGTCTTCCCGATCTCGGAGCCGCGGGTGGGGTCCAGCGAGACCAGATAGATGTCTCCACGCCGCAGCGCCGCGGCGGAGCGACGGTCCGGTTCCCCCGCGTTACGTTTACCGGGCTTCCATCGGATTCCCGCATCCACTGGCAAGGTACGCAGCCATGACTTCGAATCCCCCAGGCGCGGAGGTCGGCCATCGGTGGCGACCTATCGAAGACCTGCCGGAAGACTGGAAGCGTCTGGCCGACAGGGATCTCCGCCACCTGACCGATTTCTGGAACGAAAATCGGCGGGGGATGGAGGACCATGGAGCCGTCAGGGCCTTCAACGAGCGACTCGGACGCGAGTGGGCCATCGAGACAGGTCTGATCGAGCGGATCTACACTCTTGACCGGGGAACGACCGAAATCCTGCTGGAGCGAGGCATCCACGAGAATCTTATCGCGCACAACGCCACGAACCGTGATCCGGCTCTCGTGAGCGACATCATCCGCGATCACGAACAGGCGCTCGACGGGCTCTTCCAGTTCGTCAAGCGCGAAAGAGAGCTCTCCACCAGCTTTGTCAAGGAGCTGCACGCGTGTCTGTTGGCGCACCAGGACACCGCTGCGGCCCGCAACACCTTCGGTCGCCGAGTGGAGATGCCGCTGGCCAAGGGCGAATACAAAAAGCGCTCGAACAGCCCCGTGCGACCCGACGGACGGATTCACGAGTACTGCCCGCCCGAGCAGGTGACTTCGGAGATGGACCGGTTGGTGGACATGCATTCGAGCCACCGGGACGCGGGCGTCCTGCCGGAGGTCGAGGCGGCTTGGCTGCATCACCGGTTCGTCCAGATCCATCCGTTCCAGGACGGCAACGGACGCGTCGCCAGGGCTCTTGCGACCCTGGTCATGATCCGGGCCGGATGGCTCGCCCTGGTCGTCACCGATGCCGTGCGAAGCGAGTACATCGAGGCGCTGGAAGCGGCCGACGGGGGCGACCTCGCTCCTCTGGTGAAGCTCTTCGCGGACATTCAGCGAAAGGCGATCTACGGGGCCATCGCCGAAGCACGGCATGTCGTCGCGGAGAGGCGACAGGTGAGGTCCGTCATCCGGTCGGTGGCCGACAAGCTCGACAGGCGCCGGCGGCGCAGACACCACGAATGGGAGAAGGCGAAGGACATCGGTCGGGCCTTGGGCGTTGCGGCTGGCGACCACCTCCGGACGGTGGAAACCGAACTCAAGTCGGTGCTTGCTTCGCAGCTTGGAACGAGCGGAGACTTCTGGGTGACGTCGAGCCCCGACGACGATCCGGACCGAAGGTCGTACTACGGCTACCAGATTGTGGAGACCGCCAGGGCGATGCGGTACTACGCCAACACCCGGATGTTCCACTGCTGGGCCGCCCTCATCCTGAAGACCGACCATCGCCACGAGATGCTGGTCTCGATCCACGGCATGGGCCATGAGTTCGTGGGCCTTCTGGTAGCCACCGCGTGCCTGGCGACGAAGGAACAGAGCGGCGGCGACGAAAAGCCGGGCGGTACTCTGATCACGAATGTCCGGCCGGTGTGCGAGCGCCCGTTCCTGATCGGCTACAAGGAGGATCCGGCTGACGCGAGGACCCGTTTCGACCGGTGGATCAACGATGCCGTCGTCGAAGGCCTTCTGGCGTGGCAGGAGGATATCTGACGGCTTCTCCCTCCTCGCATCTTCCCGCCATCCCGATGCCGGGATTCTGCGTCCTTGGCGGAATTCTCAATTGAGCTCTTCCACGATGATATCATCACTGACATCGACATGATATCACGTCCTCTGGGCAACGGAGAACCCTGGCACGGCGTCGCAGCAGCCAGGAACCGGCGGGGGAGCGCGACTCACTGGACCGAACTGAGAGTAGAGGAATAACCATGGGCACAGGAACCCGCACTGGCATCGTCGCGGTCGCGGCGCTGCTCGCGACGGCATCCTTCCGGGCCGATGCCCAGGAGCGCCATGCGCATGTGGACACCCTCAGGGGCGGGAGGATCGTCGTCTCCAACCCGGATTCTCCGCACGCGGGTCCAGAGCGAGTGCCGACGCTCGTCGAGGTGTTGCGCATAGGCTCGATCGCGGGCGTCTGCGACTCCTTCGGCGACGTATTCTCGCTCGCGGTGGACGGCGACGGACGGATCTACGTGGCCGACCGACAGGCGAACGAGATTCGCGTGTTCTCCGCCCGGGGGGAATGTGTGGGGACCTTCGGGCGATCCGGCGAGGGACCCGGCGAGTTCGGCATGCTGGCGGGAATCGCCTGGCAGCCCCCCGGCTACCTGTGGGCGATCGATGCACTGCGCAATCGCGCGACGGTCTTCGACTCCCTCGGAACCGTGCTGGCCACGCACCCCCTGCAGCTGGGTCGGGCGGCCAGCCTGCCGTGGCGGCTGTGGGTCGATGGCGGGGGAAGTCTGCACTTCTGGTCGCCGGGATTCCGCCGCATCGTGGAGTACGGCACGGGTCCGGGGCTCGACTCCCTAGCCGGCGTCCCGCAGCCGACGGTCCCGCCGGATTCGCGGATGGCGCGGATGGAGTACACGCGGGAAGTGGGTTTGGGGGACAGCCAGATTGCCATGCAAATGGGGATGCCGTATGCGCCGAGAGTGCAGTGGACCGTGAATTCGGCCGGCAACATCTGGCAGGCCCACACCGCCGCGTTCGCCATCCACGAGACGACATACGCCGGAGACACCCTGCGCACCATAAGGCTGGATCGCGAGCCCCCGAGACTACGTGGTCGGGAGCGCGACAGCATCGCGGAAGCCACCGGGATCGCCGCGCGCAGGCTGCCCGAGCACAAGTACGCGATCGAGAATATCCGCACCGGCCCCGACGGCTGGCTCTGGATCGAGACCGAGAGGGGGGCGACCCGGGCGTGGGAGGTCTTTGACGAGAGGGGGTATTACGTCGGCCGCGTGGCGTCGCCGGTGCCGATCGAGAAGGAGCCCTTCCCGGTGTTCACGGCGGGAATGCTGACGGGCGTGACTCTGGGGGAACTGGATGAGCCCTATGTGGTTCGGCTGCGGATCGTCCGCGGCCGCTGAGGGCGTCGATGCCATATCGACCGGCACGGTGTGGACCGGAGAGCACCTCTTCCTCTATGGAAAGAAGGTCAGGAGCGACTTCAGCTGTGAACGGCGTCAATTCACTCCGGTAGACAACCGTTGCCGATACCGGGCCAGGTCGTCGGCTAGGTGCCACTATTCGCTCCAGTTGTCGAAGCGCCCGGCCAGCGCAGCAAGAGCACCTCTTCCCGCAGTTGCGCACGGGTGGCGGTCGCCAGCCGAGTTCGGAACAGATCGATGTCGATGACCTCGTAGCCAAGGGATTGGGCGAGTTCGGCGAGGAGCTGCCCAGTTCTGATCATGACCCGCAGGTAGGAGGCCTGATCCCCGACCACGTAGGCAAGTCTGGCTCCGGGCCGCAAGGTGGTCCGCAGGGAGGCCAGGAAGCCGCCAACGATTGCGAGACGTGTGTGCTGTTCAGTTTAGTGGATTCTTCTTGCCAGTGTCCTCGACACCATCGTTCCCTGCATTCCCGTCGTCAACTGCGCTGACGGGGAGCGGGGGGTTGATCCAGACCTCTTCGGGGAGTTCGGCGGCCCGTGGCGGGCCCGCCACGAAGCGCTCCGGACGGGCGGCGTAGGCGGCGGCGAGAACCTCCTGCCTCCGCCGGATGACCTCTGGCGCGCTGCCGAGGTGGACCTGCTCGGGCGTGAGCAGGCCGATGCCGCCGTGCCGGTGCTCGCCGTTGTACCAGGTGAAGAACGAGCGGCAGAACGCCTTCGCCTCCTCGACGTCTGCGAACCGGCCGGGGAAGCCGGGGTGATACTTGACCGTCTTGAACTGGGCCTCCGAGTACGGGTTGTCGTTCGAGACCCTGGGGCGGCCCAGCGACTGCGCGACCCCGAGATCGGCCAGGAGCTGCGCCGTGCACTTGGCCGTCATGGGAGCACCCCGGTCGGAGTGAAGGGTGAGCGCGTCGGGCCGGACGCCCTGCCCGAGGCAGCTCTCCTCGATCAGGCGTCCCGCGAGGCCCGCCGTCTCGCGCTCCGCCACCATCCAGCCCGTGACGTAGCGGCTGAAGATGTCCAGAATCACGTAGAGGTACAGGTACTGCCCCTTCCTCGGCCCGAGAAGCCGTGTGACGTCCCAGGACCACGCCTCGTTGGGCGCACGCGCCACGACCTCGGGCATCGGGTGGTTAGGGTGGCTGCGCTGCGCCCGGCGCTCCCGCACCGCCCGCCTCTCGCCGAGGATCCGGTACATCGTGCGCTCCGAACACAGGTAGACGCCTTCGTCCAGCAGCGTCGCGTACACCTCCGCGGGAGCGCGATCCGCGAAGCGCGGCGAGCACAGCACGTCGAAGACCTCGCCGCGTTCCGCCTCGCTCAACGCCCGGGCAGGCTTGGGCCGGGGCTGCCGCTGCCCGGTCGTCTCCGGTCTCCGGCGACGGTAGAAGGTGGCGCGCGCAACGCCCAGCGCCGCGCACGCCGCCTTCACGCCCACCTGCCCGGCCAGCTCTCCGGCCGCGGTCAGGAGGACTTCCCTTCGCCGAGACTCACGCCCAGCAGCCCCGATACTTTTCCCTGGACCTCGATGACGAGGTGCGCCTTGCGCAGCTCCTCACGCAGGCGCGCAACCTCGCGCTCGAGCCTGGCCACCTTCTTCGCGGCCCCCTTGTCCGACGAGGGCTTAGGCCCGCGCCTCCTCGCCAGCGCCTCCAGCGATCCCTCCCGCACCGCCTTGCGCCACGCCGACAGATGCGAACTGTACAACCCCTCGCGCCTCAGCAGCTCTCCGATCTCGCCCGGCGTCCCGCAGGCGTCCGCCCGCTCGACCACCGACAGCTTGTAACGCGGCGAGAACCGCCGCCGCGTCGCCTTCGCCGAAACCTCCGGATCCGGTGCCGCCGCCGCGCCGCGCGCGCTCTCCCCCGCCGCGGCGGGGGAGAGCGCCCCTGTCCCGTCCATTCGTTCTCCTCCTGCCATCGTGCAACTCTCTGACTCGCCCTACTCTAATCACTTTACCCTCCCGTGTCTCCTACCACGTTGGCAGATAGGGCGTGTCTCGCCATCCCACCGAAATAGAGCTTGACCACGCGGGCGTACATGCGCTCGAATCCCGATGTCTTTCCGAGGGCGACCCTCCGACGTTCGATTTCATCGGCAATGCTCGCGATCTCAGCGTGTGTCTCCACGGCGATGTGGTCGTCGTCGATCCTGTAGACACCTCTGGTGTTCGACCTGACCATGCCCCGCTTGAGCGCTCTTAGCTCCTTCGGATGCCGTATCAGCCCCAATATGACCGATTCGAGTCGGGTCGTCCTCGTGTAGTCCTTCTCGTTGGGGTAGGGCGGCGAGGTGATCACGGCGTCGATCGACTGAGCGGGCAGTACTCTTTCGGCATCACGGGCGTCGGCGCACAGGACACTGGCGGCCGAAGTCGGCGGGGGAAGTTGGCGGAGGTCGCTGATCATCGCTCGCATGCGGGCATGCCAGATGTCCACCACCGAGGCGTCGGACTTGATGCGCCCGACGCCGACCTCGGGTCCGAACTTCAGGTTGCCGATGCTCCGTACCAGGCCAGTGGCCAGGGCTAGGCGACCGAACTCGCGCACTTGAGAGTCACCCAGACGGTCGATTGCATCGAGGACCACCAGGGTCTTATGCAGTGGAACGCGGCTGATCGAGTTCTTGAGCAGCAGCTTGGACCGGCTTGGGCCAAGAGTACGGACCTCGGATGAGATGGACTCGTTGCCGGCCAACAGCGGCAGGTCTCCTCATTCGTCGACTCCCTGGTATACGAGGGTTGACCTGGCAGTCCCGGCCACTTCGTCCGCGTACTCGGCCAGCCGCGCGGGGTCGACCGACCAATCGACCTTGACCGAACTCGCGAAATGGGCCATGGGATTCCTCTCGAGTCCCACGCTGTCGATACCCTCCTTCTTGCATTCGACGAGTGTCGTACCGGTTCCGCAGAACGGATCGAGGACCGTGTCGGTGGTCGTGACGCCGAGACGCTTCAGGTAGTTTCGAACGAGATGCGGCGGGAACGAAAGGACGAATCTGTACCAATCGTGGACCGGGTGGTCGTCGGGGCGCATCCGGTTGGGATCCGGCCGCTTCCTGGCCGCGGTTCGGCTCATGTTGGCGTCACCTCCTGCTTACCCGGACGACGGTGAACCATGAGTCTGGCCTTTCCGTCGAATCCGCTCCTCCGCCGCGCCCTGAGGTCGTAGGGCCCAAGCGCGAGGCTCCCCTGCTCGGCCCCGGCGCGGAAGACATGGGTCCTCGTGACGACCAGTTCGGCGGCCCGCGCGTGATGCGTATTCTTTATCGCCACCCGCCCTGCCGCAAACCCGTGTCTGCGGACCATGAGGGCGGCGCAGCGTCTCTCTCGGCACTCGCGCGTGTTTCTCTGCGGACTTGTAGGGCTAGGAATGGGGATTACTTACACCCGGATCCTGCGATACCTACGTAGAGCAGCACCGCCTAGGGCCTTAGATTACGGGGGTTCTCGACGAAAAAAACGACCCGAAACGGAGGCACCCAGACGGTGCGACATCATCATACCGGAAGCCGACCCCACGTGCAAGGCAGCGCACAGCCGCTGCGCACAGCCGCTGCGAGTCCGCCACAGCGCCCGGAACCTCACCGACGGCGGGGGGCTGGTCCTAGTCCGCAAGCTGTTCGACCGGCTGGGGCTGGGCGGCTGGATCGACTGCCGGACGGGGAAGGAGAAGGGCTTCTTCCGCCCGTCGCTGATGGTCGAGGTCTGGGTAGTCCTGCTGCTCTACGGCGGCGGCGTGATGGACGACCTGCCGCTGCTCGAGCGGCGCGGCGTGGATCGCATCTTCGGGTGGATGCGGGTGCCGCACCCCACGACCTTCGGGCGCTGGCTGCGGCGGGTGGCCGAGCGCATGGTTCCGCTCCTGGACACTCTGCTCTGGTACATGGTGAGGCGGCGCTGGGCGCTCTTGGGGGGGACGCCGAAGCGGCTGACGCTGGTGGTCGACTCGACCGTGGTGGTGCGCTACGGGAGGAAGCAGGCCGGGGCGGAGGTGGGCTACAATCCGAAGAAGCGCGGCCGTCCCTCGCACCATCCGCTCGTGGCCTTCGTACGGGAGACCGGCGACTGCCTGGGCGTGCGCTGGCGGGGAGGAAGCGCCCACACGGCCGAGGGCGCGGAGGAGTGGATCGGGGACCTCGTGGGCCGGCTGAGGGCGGCGGGAGTGGAGGACATCACGGTGCGGCTCGACAAGGGCTTCTTCGCCCGGAGGATGGTGCGGACGCTGGAGGGTCTGGGCGTGTCGTTCCTGCTCAAGGTGCCGCGCCACCGCTGGCTGTCCCGGCACCGGGGCCCGTGGCGCTTCTCGGCCAGGGGCGAAGCGGTCTTTCCGGGCAAGGACGTGTGGACGGCGTCAGGCGAACTCTGGGGCGCGCGGCTCCTCACAGTCCAGACCACCCGGCCCCTGGAGAGCGACGGGGCGCTGGTGCTGGACACCTACGAGGTCCTCGGCCAGGCCGACGTGCTCACCAACATCGGCGGCATCCACGCCCTGACCGCCTAGCGCCGCTACAACGCGGGCGCGGTGGTCGAGCAGCGGATCGAGGAGCTGGCCCAGCTCTCGGCGGGCAGGACGGCGGTGGACGACGTGGGCGGCAACGCCCTGCTATGGAGTCTGGCCGTCGTGGCGTACCAGACGCTGCACACGCTGCGCGAGAACCATCTCTCCGGCTCCTGGCGGACGGCGCAGCCCAGGCGGCTCCGCCTCTGGCTCTTCCGGCAGCCCGCGAAGCTGACCGCGCACTCGCGCAAGAGCTATCTCCAGCTCCTTCGGGGCGAACCGGTCCGTCGGCGCCTCCTGGCCTCGCTGCGGGCACTCAACCACGGAATCCCCCCTCCCGTCCCAGCCTGATCCTTCGGTCCCGCCACACCGCACGGATCGCCACCGCGATCCTCGCATCCGTGTCTCCGCCATGGGCGAGAGCGCTCCGTATTCGGTGCCAGCGAAGCCCATTCCGGCCCCCCTACATCTCCGTTTCGCCTTCCTGAACGTCAACTCGGACCGCCCGGCCTTCGCGCAGGCGCAAAACGGCCAAATCGGAGCCGCGTTGCAGTATCCGGGTTACATACAGTCCTGGATTTCGGCCCGCTCATTTCGGGCGGGGCTTGATGGGCTTCCTGGGCTGAAGCAGGGCCTTCGCGACAACCTCCGGCGTCGCCCCATTCAGTATCTCGCTCCAGTCTTGCGGGGGACTGTCGGACGGCTGTGGGGTGCAAGGGGATCGCTTTTTCATGGGGCTACTCCGATCAGGACAAGTGGAACAGCCGGAACACCGCGGCCCTGCCGGATTACGTTCAGCAAGTCTCGCTCATAGTACGGTACTCCAGAAGACATCTCGCGTTCGAGTTCCTTCATGGGCAGTATCTCGATCCCCACGTCAATGATGTCGCCGACGTAGAAGCTCAGGTGCTTCACGAACAGGTCGTGAGCCACGAAGGCGTACTTCCCGAACTGGACCTCGACGGCCACCCGGTCCTTCACGAAGTCGGTCTGGTTGTAGGATCTGATCGGCTCGTGCCCCTCCGCTACGATACGGCGCTTCTGTTCCTCTGCCGGGAGGCCATAGACCCCCCGCATCACCCTTTCGTCAGAGGTGACCCAGAACATGCTCCGACGTTGCTGCCAGCCCCGGTCCTCGAATCCAGAGCTGAACGCCTTGTTCATGTCTACGGGAGAGAACAAGATGTCACCGTAGGTCCCCGACTCCTCGGACACCTTCGTCCGGCACGCCTCCGCGTCTACGGCCTCGATCACGTCCACCACCTCATTCCAAAGGTCAAGGTGGTGAACCAGCAGGTATTCGTGACCGTTCAGGTGCGAGTATTTGGCCTCGATCCGCATTCAGTGGCCCCCGTTCGGTAGCCTCGGATCGTAGACCGGCTTCCCCATGGGACGGGTCCGCAATGTTCCCTCTCGGAGCTGCCGGACACGGCTCTCTGCAATCTCCACGTATTCCAGTATGATGTCGCACCCGTACCCCTTGCGATCATGCTTCAGGGCTGCGACCACGGAGCTACCGACGCCCATGTATGGGTCCAGCACCACGTCCCCGGGATCCGTCAGAGACAGCACCAACCGCTCCACCAGTTCCACCGGAAACTGGCAGGGGTGCACCGTCTTTTCGGGATGGTTGCTCTTGACGTTGGGAATCTCCCACACGTCGGTCGGGTTCTTGCCCTTCGGGTTGCAAGACAGCTTTCCGGCGTTCGGTCCCTTGAAGTGTTTCTTGCCCGGATACTTCGCGGGAACCCGGATCGGGTCCAGATGCCAAGTGTAGGTGTCGCCCTTCGTCCACCAGTTGATCGTCTCGTACCGGCCCGAAAGCCGCCGCTTGCAGTGGAGGCCGTGCCCGAAGTGCCAGACGATCCGGTTCCGCAACTGGAGATCGTGTTTCCGAAACAGCGGGTAGAGGATCACGTCTAGCGGAACGATCTCCCCGTTTTCGACGTAGTTCCCGACCTGCCAGCAGATCGACCCTTGGGGATGGAGGATGCGGACGCACTCCGCGATCACCTCGCGCTGATCCCCCAAGTAGGCTTCCACGGGGCCGCGCTGCTCGTAGTCCTTCCCGAGGTTATAGGGGGGGGAGGTCACAACCAGCTTCACCGATTCGTCCGGGATGCTTGCCAAAAACTGAAGATTGTCCCGACACTCCGTGACTGATGCCGCCCAAATGTCTAGAGATTCCTGCCGCGCCGCCCGCATCTAACCGGCCGCGCCAGAAAGTTCGTCCTCGGTCGGGAACATCTCGGCCAGCTCCAGGCTGATTTCCTTCCGGTGGCTCTTGCCAGGCCCGTTCGCCATGTCTCCGTCTCCCGTCTCGGGGGGGGGTAGTTCTCGGAACCTAGAAGTCTACACGATTTTCGCGAGGGTGTCAAGGATTGTATGTAGTGCCCCTAGGAATGCCAGCGAATCGACGCCGAGTCGGTATCCGTGGGGATGGTCATCCAACGTGGGGCGATGAGGAGTTCGCCTCCCCGCGTGTGGCTGGAGGCCGAATAGCGGAGAGAATAGGACCTGATCGTGGCCCACTCCTCGTAGAGCGCCCGCACCTCCGGACAGTCGTCATAGGTCAGTACCCACGGGCTGTCATCCAACTTCTGAAGAGCCTTGGCGAGCGCCGAGTGGTATGGTGGATTGAGGGCATTCAGGTACAATGTCCGTCCCTTCCCGAAGTAGGGCGGGTCGATGAAGAAGAACGCCTTCGTGCCCGCGAGGCTTTGAATGAATTCGATACCGTCCAGTGCGGAAAGGTGGATTCGCGATGCCTGCTGCGCAACCCGTTGACACCGCACCACCAGACCTTCTCGGTTGAACCGGGCGTCAAGGCGCCACTTCCCGGTTTGGCGAATCCCGCCGATCGCGCCTCCGTTCAGGATTATCCCGGATCTGTTGCAACGGTTCAGATAGAACGCCGCAAACGCACGCTGCAGCCGTGACGCCGATTCGGGATCACGGTAGATTGCGCGCTGACGAGTCCACTCTTCTAGGGTGAGCGGCACAGTTCGGATCATCTCCGAGAACTCGTCGATCCGCTGGAGGATCGCCCACCAGATGTCGAAAACAGCCTTGTCGATGTCGTTGATGTGGACAGCTGGTGCCTCTCTGCGGGACAACAGTGTAAGCGCCGCGCCCGCTCCACCCGCGTACGGTTCCGCGAACTCTCGGTCTCGCTGCTGATTGGCGACCCGCACTCCGTGGAGAAACCCTGCCATCGCGGCTTTTCCGCCCGGATAGCGCAGCGGGCTGGCTGTCCTCATCTCGCCACGACTCCGGGAATCCGTCTCACGCCCCCTAGCAGTCCGTGGATAATCTCGCGCGAGCACCGAGAGCGGCGAAGCGCTCCGCTGGCAAGGCGCGACGAAGGGCTGGTAACAGCGCTACCGGGCCGAGGAGCAACGAAGAGCGAAGCCACGGGTAGGGGCATTGTAAACCACAGATTACATACTGTAAGGCACACATTACACCATGGACGAGCGACCGAAGCGGTCCAGCGGAGATGCAGCGCCGCTCGAATGCCGTGGGAGGTTTGTCCACGGGCTGCTAGTGGTTTCCCGAGCGCACGAAACCCATTCGGCCGAAGCCCATCCCCGCCGACTTCAGTCTGCGTCAAGTGTCTGGCCTTTCTGCATGGTGGCTTCGACCCATTCACGTAGCCGCTCATCGAGTCCGTCGTCCAAGGTACCGTAACATAGCGCGGAGATCCGGCAACGGTCGAGGAGGATCTGATCCGTCCCGGCTTCGCTGGCGTCCTTCGCCGACAGCGCCCTCGGGACGAAGAATGCCGGAATCGGATCCATGGCGATCGGTGCGGCGAAGTTCCTCTTGCACCAGCGGCGCGGCTGTAGTTCGTGCGACTTCTCCCTCCACCTCCGGCCGACCGCGCATTGGCCGAACAGGATAAGCTTCGATGGTCTCCGGTCGGGGAACTCCCTCCACGCCACGACATCGAGGCGATCGTCCTTCGACTGTTCCAGCTTCTCCCGGTCGGCACACGCCTTCCCCTCGCGCAGGACATCGACCAGGTGTGTGACAGCGTCACGGAAGCCCGCTGGAAGGTCGCGCCGAGGCGATCCGAACACCACGGCCGTCTTGCTGTCACCGAGGTACCGACCGGCGGCCGCTGCACTCAACTCCTCGAAAAGGGTGTAGACGGTGGCTCCATCGGGGTGGGCGTGAGTGTTCCCGAGTGACACGAGAAGCTGAAACAGGTATGCGGGGGAACGGGCACCACGAAGCTGAAGCCCATGCTGGGTGATCTCAAACGGATATGCGTCCTCCGGCCCGCAGGCCCGGGCCCGGTAGGAAAGAGCTTCCACCCACTCATCCAGGAGCGTTTCGAAGGGCTCAATTCCTCGCCAACCCCCGTCGAGCCTTCCCTTCCCCGACTCTCCGTAGGTCGTGACCGCTTCATCCTCGGAAGCGGTGAGCCGCAGTTCGCGGATGACATCGGCCCATGCGAGGTAGTGAGCGGAGTCCGCCACGCAGGCCCGCTCCAAGCGGTCGGCGTTATACTCGACCGCCCGGCTCGAGTCCACGATCAAGGCTCGTCGGGTGTCATGAGAGTCTTGAGTGACTCGGCTTGTCGAAGGAGGCCCTTCGCTGTTTCCACCAAGTCCTCTTCGCCGCTGAATCCAGTCGACACCAAGCTCATGGCTTCTCTGGCTTTGGCCTCGGCCTTCGTGAGTGCGGCACGGAAGAGTCGGGCGTCGCCGAGCGACGCATCTCGAGCCACCGAAAGCGAGCTTCCACCCTCCAGCAAGTCTATGCCCTTCTGGACTTCAAGGGCACGCGCAAGGTGACGCAGATCCGGGTTCTGCCGACGAACCGTCGCATCGATATTCTGAGACTGGCTCCCGAAGAGCCATCGCATGAGGTACCGCAATCGCTCCAGTTGACCTTCGGGAATGGGGTTCTCGTCCTGAAGCGCTTCGGTGTCGACTCCCAGGTACTTCCGAATGGACACATAGCCCAACGCGGTCCACAGGTGGGAAAAGGGAAAGCGCCGGTGCTGAGTGTCAGTCGTATCGAATTCGAGCTGCTCCTGTGCCTGCCGAAGCACGACGTATCCCCTGTACAGGCGTGCCACGGTCTCGTGGCGATCCCCGATCCCCGACGCGATTCTGCCGAGAGTCAGGCCGAAGTCCCGTCGCACTCGGAACACATACTCTGCCTTTGCGATGGAATCCCAAGCCTGCGCTCCGTTGACGTGCTTGAACCCGACAAAGCTCCACAGGTCCTTTCTCGTCGCGTGGATCACCGGCAGCTCTCGGATCGTCTTGAGAACCTCCTCCGGTGGCTCGTGCGGCAGCGGGCTCCCCAGGCGGTCCTGCAGATCGGGATCCGAAAGGACCTTGACGGCCGCGAGCCGTCTGTTGCCCTCGACGACTACCCAGCGGCCCTCTTCCTTGGTCGCGAACAGCTCCTCATGGTCCCAGAATCCATTCGCCAAGATGGAGTCCACCAGCTCGTTCACTGACTTGTTTCGCCAGAGCCAGCGCAAGATATCGTCCTGTTGGTCGATTGAGAGCCCTTCGTCCGCGAGCCGCGGATTCGCGGGGTCGAGGTAGAGGTCGGTTGGGGCGTGACGAGTGACCTCCAAGGCGATCATCCCTGTCTAGTGTAGTGGCCGTGCGTTGGCGCGGGTTGCCGCAACGCTATCGCTTGGTGTGAGTGGGCTAGGCTGACGCGCCGCTCGAAGGCGACGGACCGGAACGGCAGCCGGGCCTTGGTCCATCTCCTCATGATCCACCCCTCGATCATGCGGCGAACCCGTCTCGCGCCGCCAGCTGTTGGCGGGCTCGGAGTCGGTTGCGGGGCTGTGGGACAAGGGTTCCTCCATGGGCGTGTCCTTCACGTTGGCCCCCGCGCGGACGCGGGTCAAGCGCGATGGGGGGGCTGCGGCCCGCCTGCCGACGGAGAAGCTGGCCCGGGTGCTGTGCTCGGAAGGTCGTGGGGGGTGGGCCGCGGCCGTCCTGTCCGACCTTCGGAAGCATGGGTGGCGCCCCCGCTACGCCCCCCACACCGTGATGCGCCGTTCCCCCCAGGTCCGCTCCTCGCGGTAGAGCTTCTCCGACCATTCGCCGCCCGCGCGCATGTCGAACGCGACCAGGTGCCCGGCGTCAGTCCCGGACAGGTCCATGTACGCCGCCGTCTGCTCCAGACCCCTCTCGACGGTTCGGGTATGGGAGCGACCGTCCCTGACCAAGCTTGCACTCCACCACGAACCGCGTTTCGCGCCCGCGCCGGTCGGGCCACACCAGCAGGAGGTCCACGCGGCGGCTTCCTAGGCGAATCTGGAGACGGACGGTGCGTGTGGACAAGCGGGACGCCGCCGGACCAGCCCACCGTCACCTCACCCCGGGCGGCAGCCTCCCCACGACGATCGTCGGCACGTCCATTTCGTCCAGCTCGACCCAGGCGACCAGCCCGTCGGGGCCGAAGGCGTCCGGCATGGGCGGATCGTCAGGCGGCAGGGTGCCGACGTAGCGTCCGTCGGGGTTCCAGACGTCGATCACGCCGACCGCTCCCTCCCAGGGGTCGCCCTCGCGCCGGCGCGGTCCAGGACGGCGACGACCGGGACATCGGGGTTCAGGACGAACAGGTTGCCCTCGCCGTCGAACCCAAGGCTCGGAGGTGTCGCGAACTGGGCCCAGTCGGGCGGGTCCGCGTCACCCACCCTGAACACCTCGACGAACTCCGCGGTCAGGGGGCGGTCGGCGTCCGGGGAGTCACTGGGCGCGTCGGAGCAGGCGCCCGCCGCAATGGCCAGCGCGAGGGTCCGCAGGGTTGGTCGTCCGCTCACGGGGTTCTCCTTGGGCAATGTGATGGGTCTTCCCCGATCGGGGGTCGGGAGCCTCTGAAACGAACGGCCTCGGGCGTTCTTCCGGCAAGCTTCGGGAAGACCACGAAGTAGTCGAACCAAGTCGTTGATTGTCGTGATAAACCCTGATAACTTCGGTATAAATGGATCGTCGAACGAACCCGTACGCCCCCGGGACCGGAACGCCACCGCCCGAGCTGGTCGGACGCGATGAACTGATCGAGGATGCCGAGATCGCGCTCGACCGGCTGCGCAACGGGCTCGCCGCCAAAAGCCTGCTGATGGTCGGGCTGCGCGGCGTGGGAAAGACGGTCCTGTTGAATCGCATGCTTCTCGATGCCACCGAGCGGGGATTCGAGTGCGTGCCGGTCGAGGCGCCGGAAGACCGATCCCTACCGGGGGCTCTGGCCGGACCGCTGAACTCCGCTCTGATTCGCATGAGCCACAGCGCGGCGGCGCGGGACTTGTCGAGACGTGCCCGACGAGTGCTGGCGGGGTTCGTGGGCGCGATGAAGCTCGGCTTCGACGACATCACCTTTTCCATTGACATCGACAAGGGGAGGGCGTCGCCGACAGCGGTGACCTCGACACCGACCTGACCACTCTGCTCCAGGTTGCGGGGGAGGCCGCCAGGGCGCGGGGCACCGCGCTGGTCCTGTTCATCGATGAAATGCAGTACGTCGAGGAGCGCCAGCTTGGCGCCCTGATAGCGGCGCTCCACCGGACGGCCCAGCGCCAGCTGCCCGTGACGCTGATCGGATCCGGCCTGTCGCAGCTGGTCGGCCACGCGGGATCCGCCAAGTCGTACGCCGAGCGGATGTTCTCCTTCCCAGAGGTCGGTCCGCTGTCCGACGAGGCGGCCGCAAGGGCGGTGGAAGCGCTGGCGAAGCGGCTTGGCGTCTCCTATTCGCTGGCCGCCCTCGACGAAATCCTGCGGACCACGGAATACTACCCGTATTTCCTGCAGGAGTGGGGCAGCGCCTGCTGGCGTGTCGCCCGGGGCCCGGCTGTGACGCGCTCGGATGTGGAGGCGGCGACCCCCATCGCCGTGAAAGAGTTGGATGCGACCTTCTTCCGGGTTCGGTTCGAACGCACGACGCCGTTCGAACGGCGATACCTGCTTGCGATGGCCGGCCTGGGACCGGGACCTCACCGTTCGGGCGCGATCGCGCAGGCGCTGGAAAGGGCGGTTCAGCGCGTGGCCCCGACGCGTGCGAGGTTGGTGAGGAAGGGGATGATCCACAGCCCGGCGCACGGGGACACGGCGTTCACGGTGCCCTTGTTCGACCAGTATCTCAAGCGGGTGATGGGGTGATGGGGGCAGAGGGCGAAAATGAAATACCCGTCAAGAAAACAAGTCGTTGTTATTCAATGACTTACGGGATTACAACGCGATTCTGCGGGTTTCCAGTCAAATAAACTCGGGGTGAATTGCGGCGTGCCGAGGGGGGTGACGGGCGGTCGCTGGTCGTCCCGGCTGAGGGTTCAGGCGCCGTGCGGCGGGCCCCTTTGGTGCCGGGCTCCCATGTGCGGCTTGTGGTTCTCTCGAATGTTGGTAATATTGGTACACTATCCATCCAATGGACCTTTATGGTACAGAAGACGCATATTCATGACGATCTCGAACCCGAAGCAGGACATGACCCCCGACCGGGTCCGGGCGATCCGCGAGCGGCTGGGGCTCACCCAGGAGGAGGCAGGAGCGCTCCTCGGGGGTGGGCCGCGGGCGTTCACCAAGTACGAGTCGGGGATCATGAGGCCGAGGGCGGCGATGAGCAACCTTCTCCGCATGCTGGAGGAATATCGCGAAGCGGTTTGGGTGCTGAGGGGGGACGAAGGTCCTCCGGCGGTCTCCCGGGCCCCCTCTCCCTTCGAGGTGGCGGGCAAGGATCTCGAAGGCCTCAGCCCCGAACAGCTTCACGAGCTCCTCCGCCGACTCCTGAGCGTCGAGGCCCAGACGAACGGCATCCCCCTCGACGGCATCCATGTGCCGAGCGAGATCGCCGCGCCCGACGGCGGCGAGGATGGACGCATCTCCTGGCGGGGCGGGCGGGAGCACACGCGGTTCCTGCCCTCGCGCCTCTGCCAGTTCCAGCTGAAGGCCGGTGGGATCGCGCCGAAGCGGGCGCGGCGGGAGGTGGTTGCGCGCGGCAGCGTGAAGCCGATGGTCCGCTCGGTTCTTGAGCACGGTGGTCACTACATCTTGCTGTGCGCGCCGGTACGCGCGGCAGAAGATCGAGAGGCGCGAGAAGGCCATCCGCGAGGCACTACGCAAGGCCGGGATGTCCGTTCCCCCGGAGCGCGTCTCGTTCCGGGACGCCGACATGGTCGCGCAGTGGGTGAACGCTCATCCGTCGGTGGCCCTGTGGCTTCAGGAGGAGATCGGACTGCCGTGTGTCGGCCGGTTCGCTTCTTGGTCCCACTGGAGAGGGCGGAGCGAGCATGCGGTTCCTTGGGTCGAGGATTCGCGATTGCCGGAGCTGCGGAGCGCGATCCGGGAACGGGTGACCCGGCCCGGCAGCTGGCTCCGTGTGGTGGGACTGTCGGGCGTGGGCAAGTCGCGGCTCGGTCTCGAAGCCTTGGGCGGGGCGGGCAACGACCCGGCGGCCAAGCGCCCGCTGCGCGACCTCGTGATGTACGCGGTGCAGTCCGAAGTTCCCGACGGGAAGCTGCCCGGAATCGTCGGTCAGCTGGCCGACTCGGGTGCACGCGCCGTCGTCGTGGTGGACGACTGCGACCCGGAGACGCATGACGCCCTGGTCAGCTTGGTGCGGCGCGCCGGCAGCCGGGTCTCCCTGCTCACCATTGACGATGAGGTGCCTTCGGAGTTCGCCACCGCCACCGTCAGGATCGGCGAGGCGGCCGCGAGCGTAGTAGAGGCGATCGTGGAACACGTTGCCGGGACGCTTCCGCCGCTGGATCGGCACCGCCTCGCCCGCATGTCAGCGGGATTCCCGGAAATTGCGGTCCAAATCGGAGGAGAAGCGGGTCCCACCCGACTCGTCGATCCGCGCCCGGATCGACTTATCGACAGATTCGTAGTGGGAACCGCGCCTAGCAGGCCGTGGATAAAGTCCGTCCCGCAGGGTCTTTGGAAAATGAGTTGAATTGGGAGTACACAAGGACCTCAGCCAGAGGGGGCAGCGATGGCGATAGGCAGGATGCCCGGCGAGCGGCAGGAGGAGCTTTTCATCGCGGCCAGCGCGGTCGGGGCGCTGGACAACCCGTTCTACGCGGCTCTGGACAAACTCCTGCGCAAGAGTGGCTTCGACAAGTTCGCGGAGGAGGCGTGCCGGGAGTTCTACGCGGCGCGGATGGGCCGGCCGGGCCTTCCTCCGGGCGTGTACTTCCGGATGCTGATGGTGGGATACCTGGAGGGGATCGCCTCGGAGCGGGGCATCGCGTGGCGGTGCAGGGACTCGATCTCGCTGCGGGAGTTTCCGGGCTACGGTCTGGCGAAGACGCCGCCGGAGCATTCCACGCTGTCGAAGACGCGCAAGCGGCTGAGTCTGGAGGCCCACGGGGCCGTGTTCGGCTGGGTGCTGGAACGGTTGCAGGAGTCGGGGCTGCTGCGAGGCAAGACCGTGGGGGTGGATTCGACGACGCTGGAGGCGAACGCGGCGATGCGCGCGATCGTGCGGCGTGACGACGCGACGGAGTACGAAGCGTGGCTCGAAGGGCTGGCGCGTGCGTCGGGGATCGAGACGCCGACGCGGCAGGACCTCGCGAAGCTGGACCGCACGCGCCCCGGGAAGGGATCGAACAAGGACTGGAAGCATCCGCACGACCCGGAGGCGCGGATCACGAAGATGAAGGACGGCCGCACGCGTCTCGCCCACAAGCTCGAGCTGGGGGTGGACATGGAGACCGGCGCGGTGGCCGGGGTGACGGTGCAGACGATGGACGGCGGCGACACCGCCTCGCTGCCGGTGACGCTGGACGAGACCGAGCGGCGGCTGGCGGAGGTGGGGGCGGAGCCGAAGGAGGTGGTGGGCGACAAGGGCTACCACTCGAACGCAACCATGACGGGCACCTCGGAGCGGGGGCTGCGGAGCTACGTGAGCGAGCCGAACCGGGGCCGCCGGAAGTGGAAGGGCAAGGGGGACGCGCAGGAGGCCACGTATGGCAACCGGCGCCGCATCCGGGGCGAGCGGGGCAA
Organism: Longimicrobiales bacterium; assembly: GCA_963662845.2. Taxonomy (GTDB): domain Bacteria; phylum Gemmatimonadota; class Gemmatimonadetes; order Longimicrobiales; family Gaopeijiaceae; genus Bin94. Next base: position 112,257 of record CAXXCM010000005.1, read on the forward strand.
GCGGCTGCTGCGCCAGCGCGGAGAGAAGCTGGAGCGGACGTTCGCCCACCTCCTCGTGAGCGGGGGGATGCGCCGAGTCCATGTTCGCGGACAGGAGGAAATCCGAAAACGGATGCTTGTTCACACCGCCGCCTTCAACCTCTCGCTGCTCATGCGCAGCCGCTTCGGATTCGGCACCCCGCGTGGCCTGCAGGGTCTCGCAGCAGCGGCAGCGGCCCTTGCGGACGCTTCCGCACCCGACTTTGCCTCCCTTCTTCGCCCAATCAGGCGCATTCTCGGCCTCCTTAGCCCACACGTCGGCTTCCTCCGCACCTCAGGCCGCCTCTTGCACAGCAAAACAGCGATCTCCCCGTTCCTGCCGCTTGTACAACCGGCTCCCCGGCGGGCCACTTCTTCCACGATGGAGTGGACGCCCCCTCCCGACGGCATCGCTATGTGCCAAGATGGTACTAGTCGAATATGTCGAACCATCTGAGGGAGGAGGCATCCACATGGAGGAGGTTAGCATCATCGGGATCGATCTGGCAAAGCGGAGCTTCCAGGTGCACGGGGCGACGGCGGACGGGTCGGTGGCGTACCGCAGGAAGCTGAGCCGCGGGAGGCTGCTGGCCTTTCTCGCCTCGCAGCCGCCGTGCACGGTGGCGATGGAGGCGTGCGCCAGCGCGCATTACTGGGGCCGGGAGATCGGGGCGCTCGGCCACGAGGTGAGGCTGGTCCCCCCGATCTACGTGAAGCCCTTCGTCAAGCGCCACAAGAACGATGCGGCCGACGCGGAGGCGATCACGGAGGCCGCGCAGCGCCCAACGATGCACTTCGTGGCGGTCAAGAGCGAGGCGCAGCAGGCGCAGGCGATGCTCTTTCACACGCGTGACCTGCTGGTGCGGCAGCGCACGCAGACTATCAACGCCCTTCGGGGCCATCTGGCCGAGTACGGCATCGTGGCTCCTCAGGGCAGGGCCCGGATCGGACAGCTGGCCGGGGTGCTCGAAGACGGGGACTCGGGCCTGCCGGAGGCGGTCGCCGAGCTGGGCAGGCTGCTGCTCGGGCGGATCGACGAGCTCGACGAGAAGATCGACGGACTCGACCGGAAGATCCGGACGAGCGCGCGGGAGTGTGAAGAGACGGCGCGGCTGATGACGATCCCGGGCGTCGGCCCGATCACCGCGCTGGCCATCCAGGCCTTCGCGCCTCCGCTGGCGAGCTTCCGGCGAGGGCGCGACTTCTCGGCCTGGCTCGGGCTCGTGCCACGGCAGCACACGACCGGCGGAAAGCCGAGGCTCGGCAGGATATCGAAGATGGGCCAGCGCGACCTCAGGCGGCTCCTGATCACCGGAGCCATGGCGGTTGTTCGGCACGCGAGCCGGCGCGGCGAGGTCGCGGATCCGTGGCTGGCCGGGATGCTGGCGCGCAAGCCGAAGATGCTGGTCGCGGTGGCGCTCGCCAACCGGATGGCGCGGACTGTCTGGGCGCTGGCCACTGGAGAGGAGACCTACGAGGCTCGCGCCGCCGCCTGAGCGGCTGCGGACAAGGAGAGAAGCGAAAGGCGGAGAGGCCGCCGGGAGACGTGGGCAACAGGACGCAAGGAACGGAGTAGGGGCAAATGGTCGATAGGACAAGATCGGAAGAACCAGTTAGCAGCCGAGGGCCTGAGAGCCCGCTTCCACGATTTGGATCCGATCTCACGAACACCATACGGGCCCGCGGCCAGCAAGAGCCGCATCAAGAGGCCGGACATACGACAGTACCTGACCTCACTACCCCCCACTCAGTTCCGAATCCGGGCTTGCCCACACTGGGGCGTCCACATACGGCCTGCTAGAGATGCGGACCTCCTGCGGCCCGCCACACTGCTTTCCGCGTTCAGCGTGGTGCGGGTGGACTCCGGGGGCACTGCGTGGCTCGACCCGTCTCAACCGCAGACCCCCGAAGACCACTTGGCGCCGGTCGCGGCCCTCGGTCGTGACCTCACCTGGGAGGACCTATTCGCGGCGACACAGCGACTGGCACAACGAGGCGTCGTCAAACGGCGGGGCGGACTTGTAGCCATCCAGCCTCGGCCAATCGCCGTTCGCCTTGCGAAGCGGCAGTGGAGCGAATGGGATTCCGAGAAATGGGACCAGATGTTTTCGGGCGGTCTCGGACCCGGCCTCACCGGGGCGGCGGCCGAACGACTGGCCCACCTGGGCGGGACCGGAATCGCGACCAAGGTCGTGAAGCATGTCTGCAAGGAGGGAGGCCCCCTCGACACCGGTACCATCGACAACAACCGGGCCGAGGTTCTCGCCTGCCTGGCGGAAGTGGACGCGCCTGTGGTGGCCGAATGCATCGAACGCCTTGTCGATTGCCGTCCGGACCCGTCGCATCTTGACGGCAACGTGCGGCATATCCTCCTGCGCGCCCTCTCGAGAATTGCCTTCCCCGCGTCCACATTCGCGGCTGGCGCCCGTCTGATGCTGCGGCTGCTGGAGGCCGGGGACCGGACGGACGGCGCGCATGTTGCCCGCCCCTTCACCGCACTCTTTCCCGCGATGGCGGGTGCCACGGAGGCCGACGGGAAACGCCGTCTGCACTTTCTGGACGAGGTCTCCACGACAGGCGACGCGACCCGGGTGATGCACGTTGTGCGCGCACTGGCGTCGGGCTGCGACCCGGTTGGCCACTCGACGTCGATCGGCCCGGAGGTGCACGGCTCGCGGCGAACCATGAACCGTTGGCATCCGGCTACGACGAGAGAGCTGGGCGAGTACGTCGGCGGATGCGTCTCCCGCCTCGCCGAACTCGCTTCGATGAATGACGAGGTCGGCGTCAACTGCCGCGAGAAGCTCGGCGGGTCCATTGGCAGTCTGGTCGAACGCGGGCTCATCAGTCCGGTCGAGGACGCGATCCGCCGAGTCGCGGGCGCGGGCCACCGGTGGACGCTTGCGTTGCGGCAGCTCCATGGTGCCCTCGTGCATTTCCACGAGTCGATCGACGAGGCGACGAGCGCTCGGGTGCGGTCCCTGATTGATCTGCTTGAGCCAACTGACCTTTATGATCGGTTACGCGCACTGGTGACCGAACCTCCGATGCCCCACGATTGGGCCGCCGAATCGGTTTCGGATCACTTCGCGGCGCTTGGCGTCAAGATCGACGCCTTGTCGGACGAGCTCCTGGGTACCCCGGAGATCTTGCGTGAACTCCTTCCGAAGCTCAGCCGCGGGAGGCACATCCACGCCGCCGAGCTGGGAGAGTCCATCGCGAAGCGCTCACCGTCTCCGCTCGATTGGCTGGACCCGATCATTGCGGCCGTCGAGAACGAGCCCGAGGCCCAGCGCAATCGTGACCTCTTCGTGGGGTTCGCTGCGGGTCTGACGGACCGACATGGTGACCGAGTGGAAGCGATCAAAACTAGGGTCGTCGAATCTCCGGTGCTCGCCCCGGCATTCCCCGAAGTCTGCCGGCGGATCGGGTTGACGTCCGAGGATGTCGAGCGGGGCATCGAGGGGTTGGCCGGAGGGACGATTCCATCCTTGGCGATGCTGTCCTGGGTGCATCCCGAAACGCTGCATCCGCTGCCGCGCAAAGCCGTGACCCGGCTGCTCGACGCGCTTCTCGACCATGACGCGACATCGTTCGCGATCGGCGTCAACGCCCTGTGGCTGATCTTGGACAGCGAAGGTCGAGAGGGGAGGGAGACCCGGGAGACCGGGCTCCGGCTCACGGATCTTCGAGACCAGGTACTCGCGATGGCACGTAACGCTGGCCGCTGGAGCGCGCGGGACTTCAAGACCGCGGCCGCGGCCGGGACAACTGATCCCCGCGTCGGCTCTCAAATGACCGAATGGCAGTTCGTCCAGATCGTACTACGGACACTGCGGAAGGGTCGCGACGACGACCACGCCCGCGAGACGGCCCTCGCCTTCTCGAAGGCACTGGTTCACGGGCATGAGGACGGCTGGCTCGACCTGTACGGAAGGACGCTGCGGCCCGTTCTTCGGAAGCTGTTGTCTGGGTTTCCCGGAATCGCGTGGCAGCTCATAGGAGGCGCCATCGTGTCCAGCCCCGGCTTCGCAAGCGTCATGGCGTTCAGCCTGGGCGGGAAGCCCCGTGACGACCCCGGCGTCGATCCTCCGATTCTCGCGCTCTCCGAGGAGACACTTCTGGCGTGGTGCCACGCAAACCCTGATCGGGCTCCGGCGTTCTCCGCGACGTGCCTGCCCATCTTGGCGGTGGCGGGTGGCGACCCGAACAACCACCACCGCCTTCATCCCGTGATATCGCGAGTGATCGACGATTTCGGAGAGCGCCCCGATGTGCAGGAGGCGTTCGAGAGGAATCTGTACACGACGGGACTCGTCAGTTCAGTGGCGGACTACTACGCCAGCCACGTGGCCCCGCTGAAGCTGTTGCAGAAGCACGAGAAACCCGAAGTCCGTCGGTGGGCGAGGAGGTTGGGCCGGGAGCTGTGTCAGCGCATCGATCACGGGCGGACGCACGAGGAGGAGCATTCGGGTGGGTTGGGGTGAGCGCGACTGGCGCTTCGCCGAGTGGCGGACCGGACTACGACGGCCGTACGGCACTGGAACAGGCGCACCGACCGCGAAGCGAAGCCGCACGCAGGCTTCAGGAAGCCCATCCGGCCATCCGACCTCGCCGGACTGGTGCTGGGGCTGGCCCGCAACCTTTCGCCGGAGGAGATGGCCGCGCAGGTGGCGATCCTGCGACGCGCGGTAGCTACGCTCGGCGACGCGAGCCTGGACGCGTTCATGGTCGATCGCGCGTTCATGGTCGATCGGGTGGGGACGATGTTAGAATCGAGGAGCTACGGGGAGAAAATGAAGCTGGGAGGAGCGAAGACGATGGACGAGATGGTTGACAGATTCCAGCAGGGCCTGGACGAGTTGGTCCGGAGGGGGGCCCAGGAGGGTCGGGCAACGGTGCTGCGGCGGATGATCACCCGGAAGTTCGGCGAGGGGACGGCGGATCGAGTGTCCGAGATGTTCGAGGCGTTGTCCGGTCCAGACGGTGTCGACAGAGTGACCGACGCGCTGCTGGAATGCGGTACCGGCGACGAGTTCGTCGAGCGGGTGCGCACTGCCTGAACCGCCTACACGTTTCCAAAGGGGTCTCCCTACGAGATCGCGGTGGACTCGAACGTGAGGTTGGTCACGCAACGATCGCCCCCATCGTCACTTCCCGACCCCGGTGGCACCACCACCCCCGAGATACCGACGAAACACCGGATTCGCATCCTCCGGGATCGCACTGATCAGGTCTCGGCCATCTTCCATCTCCAGACCGTCCCTCGCGGCGGCAAGCAGTCCTTCATCCACCGAGGGTTCGTTGAGGTGCCGCTCCACGCGAGCCTCCCATTCCGCAAAGGTAGCGTTGGACGGGTCCGGGCCGGAAGCCAAACGCCGCCCTCGTCTGCGGACGGAACTAGCCCGGGCCTCCGACAGGATCCAGGCGCGCGCTATGCCCGCATCCGCCCGCAACACCTCAGTCATCAACCGGCCGCTGCGCCAAGCTACAACGGCGTCCTCCCAGGCAGTGCCAAGCCGTCCACCCGGCCTGCGCCCTCCGTTGGCTACCCATATGCCTCCCGCAACAGCCCCGCGGACGGTCGCCTCCGGATGCCGGAGAAGGCGGTGCTTCCACTCGGGGACTACGGCGTACCAGTCGATCGAGTGAGCCAGCATATCCTCGTGCCAGCTCGTCACCTGCCGCATGATGTGATCAATGGTATCTCCAGGTAGCCCGGCAACGCGCAAACCAACACGCACACATGGCCCCGTGTATCGGTCATCGCCTGCAACGGCCTCCCAGGCTCGTTTGTTTCCTGTAGGGATCACGGCCGCGGCTTCCAGGAACGGGCTGATCCAACTGGGCGGCGCGCCGTTATCCACCAGCCCTTCGACCCACTCGCCGGGGTCGCCTACATGCTGGGCAAGATGGAGCGGGATTTCGTCCAGCGCGTTCGGCCATTCGTAGCCCATCAGCTTCCTCTGGCACTCGTAGTACATCATACGTTCGGCAACCGTGTTCGGTCCTGCAGGTAGCCACTCTTCGGCGAAGTGTGCCGCCGTCGCATCGAGCGCGCCCCCGGACGAATCCCGGAAGTTGAGCTCCGCCGGGTTGGGGAAGAGCTGGCGCAGAGTTGAATCACCGACTTCGGGGAGCCTCACCTCCAGTCGGCACTCGGTCGCGAGCCTGTGCGCCCAGAGCAGGATGCCGGGTTCGTTTCCGGCCAGATCGAGAACTGTGGGCAACACCCGTTCGACTAAGTCGCGCGCCGCGCGCCTGATTTTGTCAAACTCCTTGCCTGCGTGGGGTCCGATGAGCCAGTCGTGGATCATGTTCCGTGCACAGGACACGCCGGATCGGCCCAGACCGCGAAAGACAGGGAGCGCCAAAGCCCAGAGATCTTCAATCTCCTGGACGTCGGACGCCGAAAGCGAGCCGAAGCTGATTGAACCTTCGACGATCTTTATCGGATCATCCCGCCACATCTCGAAGTCCAGCGAGAAGGCGGCAGCGAGGAGTTTGGTTACCACCCATCGACCCGCCCGGTTCAAGTCAACACCGCAGGTCCGTTCGGCCAGTGCACGCACGAGAGACTCGCGGCGCTCCACCGCGTCACCGCCCGGTTGGCCAGCCAGTACCCAGGCGCGGATCGACTTGGTCAGAGCCTCGGCTTCTGGTGGATGGTCAAGAGTTCTGGCAACGAGTCCTCCCAGAAACCGGTCGGGCGCGTGCCTGAGCGCCGCACCGGAAATCAGAACCGTCCGGTCCGGATGTTCGTCCAGAATCCAGCTTGCGGCTTCCGCGCCCGTGCGCGCGTAAGATGACCACAGGGTGCTCCCGGCGTAGGGGCTATCCTGCTTTTCCAGCTGCGTTCTTATCAGGTCATGTAGCTGCATCCGAGTTCCGGTCTCGTCGCCCAGCGGTGGGCCCTCCATCGCGAGTACGTCGATGAGCGTCTCGGTGCACGACGAGGTATCCTCCACGCGGGCGATCGCCGGTTCAAGTGTCAGGCTGGATGCGCCCGAGAAGAAAGTGCGCTTCACGAGGGCATGCCTCAGATGCCGGGGATGGATCGCAGCGGTGCCCCCTCGTGTGTCGTGCAGAATACCGGTACCGGATACCTGCAACAGAGACTGCCGCACGTTGGTTGCGGCCGTGTCCAGCGCTTGCGCCGCCATGGCGAGTCTCATGCCGGCGGACCCCCCGAGCGCGAACGCCGCCAGATGATCGAGCTGCGGGCCGGTCAGCCGTGCGTCCTTCCGCAGTTCCGAAAGCAGGAGCTTCCCTGTGACCAGATCGACGAGACCGCCCTGCGCGGCGTACCGGGCCAAAGTGACCGCCAGTCCCGGCCGCACATGCCCGCCCGCGTGATACTCCGCGGTCCGTGGGTCACCAGCAGGCAGATTGTCGACGCTCTGGTTGAGGATTTCGCCAACCTGATCGTCGGAAACCCCGGCGTGCACCTGCCGTACGATTTCGCTTGCCGTCCTTCGGTCGAGTCCATTCACCTGCAGCACTCGGTCCGACGGGCAACGGAGTTCCCGCCTTATGTCTTCCTCGCGGCTGGGCCAGGTGGTGGCGACGATGGCGAAGTCCGCACCGATGTCGTTGCGCAGCCGCGTCATGCTTGGAATGAGGGAGTCCGACAGGTGGGCGTCGTCGATGAAGATTCGGGGCGGGCGCTGCGCTCGATACGCGTCGGCGATCCGCCTCATGTCGCTGGAGGTCACGACCGTGACACCTCCCGTCCTGCTCGCGACCGGAAACAAACCGCCGCCCTCCCTGGCGAGTGCTTCGAGGAGCGCTGTCTTGCCGACCCCGGGTTGCCCGACGACGACGACGTCTCCACTGGCTCGGCGGAGCCGGTCCATTTCCCGCTCTCGGCCCACGAGGTCGAGCGTCAGGCGGGATTCGGCCCTGCATGGCAGCGCGGAGAGAGCGGGCGGGTCGCCGGTCAGGCCGAGGAGTTCCCTCCGCCACATCGGGTTCCGATACAGGCGACCCACGAAGTCGTCGCGGTCATGGATGTTGCGGAGCGTGAAGCCGAGTTCTCGGGCGCGCTTCTCAAGATTGCGGCGCCTGCGCGGGGTGAGTGATCGAGATGTGGCCAGGACCGCCTCTCGCGCCGAACCGTCGGTCCGGTGATACGACTCCAAGCTTCGTCTGAGATTCTCCGAAACCCTCTCGGCGGTTGTCGCGATCAGGGGGAGGGGTGATCCGGCCCCGGTCGAAATCGCCCCGTCCATGCCACCGTCGCCCCCTCCCGAGATCGGCACGATTCCCGGATAAACGTCGCGCAACAACTCCACGGCGCATCGCTCGAAGAGATCCGGATCGAGCCGCTCGCCCAAGCCCTTTTCGATGCTGCGGTACAGGGGGTCTCTGACCATCCTCTAGCCTCCGATCAGCCAGGCCAGCAGGCCGGTGGGAACCGCGATGAGCTCGTCGTCTTCCAGGTCCAGCGCGCTTCGCGTCGCCACGACCCCGCGCCATCGCGACGCGGCCAAAGTGCGCGCGCTCCTCCTCCAGCGGCGCTGGCCGACGTACTTGGACTCGATCGCGAGACCTCCGAATCCGGGCCCGACGAAATCGATCTCCTTGCGTGCTGGCGTTCGGTGGAAGAGAACCGAGTCGAAGTCGGGATACGCGACCGGATTCGCCCGGGCGAATGACCTGAGCAGGGCGACGCCGAGCTGCTGTTCCGAAAGGGCGCCCAGGTTCGAGGGCGTTTCGGCGTGCCGCGGGACAAGGGAGTAGATGGGATCGGTGAAGTATGTCTTCTGCTGGGAACGGAGCGCCGGACGGAGCACCCCCGTGGGCCGGCACGGATGGCAGGGCCAAACCGTCATGGCGTCGCGCAGCGCGTCGATGCGGCGGCGAACGGTATTCGCCGATGTGCCCAGATCCGTGGCGATGTCATGGCGGTTGGTTGGAGAGGCGAGACCTCGGGCGAGTCGGGCCACGAATGCGCCCGACTGGGCCCTTGACCATCTGGACTGGACGAACGCGTCGCCGTGGATCACGTCCAGCAGAGTCCGGCGGAGAGTCCGGTGAGCGCGCTGATCGCCGTGGAGGTGCGCGGAGACGGCCTGCGGAAAGCCACCCACGGCCAGATAGATCTCCCACTGTTGAATGAGCAGGTTCAGCCACGGCACGAGGGTCGCGACGGCTTCCCGCAACAACGGGGGCCCGAGGTCGCCGACCGGCAGAGGGCGCGGATCCCGCGGAGGGGGATTCTCGGAACACGCGCGCACGAAGGCACGGAAGGACATCGGAAGAAGAACGCGATCCGAATGTTCCGCTCCCCCGCGTCTCCCGGCGAGCGCCTTCACCGCTTCGTCCAGGTTGGCCGCCGAGGAGCCGGTCAGCACGACTGTATCCAGACCGAAGCGCGTGTCGTTGTCTCGCAGCCACTTAATTGCGGCGGGCCAGCCGTCGGTGATCGCCGTGACTTCGTCGATGAACCAGAACCGCGGGCCAGAGGCGGGGGTGAGCGGGACCGCGGCGTCCACGACGCGTTGCAGGTCTCCGGCCGCGAGCAGGTCCGCCGCCACATGCAGGATCCGGCGAGGATCGGCGCCCGACGCGATGACTCGCTCGATGGTCTTCTTGACCTCCACCGACTTTCCCACCCGTCTCGGGCCGCGAAGCACGTACAGGCCTCCCGGCACCAGGTCCCCAAGAGCTCCGGCCGAATAGTCGAACGGGGCCTTGCGCGCCTGAATTAGGTCCAGATCATTCAGAATCCAGGTCCGCGGTTCGGTCCACCAGCCGGCGCGGCCCAGGAGGTGTCGGAGTTCGTCGATTGTCGCCATTACCGGGGTTCCGCTCCTAGGATTGATTGCCGATTCGTGGGTGCGGAGGGAAGATAGGCTGGTTCAAGGGGGGAAACAAGTGGCGGGCTTGGATTCGCTGAATATGGATGATAATGTATACATAAACGTCTATAGATGGCGTATAATGTCTACATGATCATTCTGTCAGTGCCTAATGAGAAACATTGATCTGGTTGGTGCGGCGCGCCGGGCGCACCCCGAGACGCTGCATCCGCTGCCGCGCACGGCGGGTGACCCGCCTGCTCGACGCGCTTCTCGACCATGACGCGCCGCTGGAGCGCACGGGACTTCAAGGCCGCGACCGGGACGACGGATCCCCGCGTCGGCTCTCGAATGACCGAATGGAAGCTCACCCTTCGCAACCGCGCTGGTTCACCGGCATCGGGACGGCTGGCTCGATTTGTACGGCAAGACGCTGCGGCCCGTTCTTCGGAAGCTGTTGTCGGGATTTCCGGGAATCGCGTGGCAGCTCATCGGAGGTGCCATCGTGTCGAGCCCCGGCTTCGCACGCCAGATGACGCTCAGCCTGGGCGAAGGCCGGTTCACGATCGCGAAGCCGACCCTCCGATCCTCGCGCTCTCCGAGGAGACGCTGCTGGCGTGGTGCCACGCACACCCCGATCAAGCGCCGGCGTTCGCCGCGAGGTGCCTGCCCATCCTGTCGGCGGCGGGTGGCGACCCGGGCGACCGCCGCCTTCATCCCGTCATGTTGCGGCTGATCGACGAATTCGGGGGGCGCGCCGATGTGCGGGAGGCGTTCGAGAGGAATCTGTACACGACGGGGCCGGTCAGTTCGATGGCGGATCACGATGCGGGCCACAAAGCGGCCTTGGAGGCGCTGCGGGGGCACGGGACGCCGGAGGTCCGCAGGTGGGTGGGGAGGTTGAGCCGGGAAATGAGACAGCTCATCGATCACGAGCGGACGTATGAGGAGGAGCGTTCGGGCGGGTTGGGGTGAGGGCCACTTGCCCTTCGACCGGTGGCCGAGCCGGATCCTGGTGCCCGCCCGGTGTCTTCAGCCGATCGTTCCAGTTTTCTGAAACCGGAAATAGGTCGCGAAATCGAATGGCCGAGCGCTGCGAATCTCCGAGACCGGCAGGACGACCCGGAACGCGCTCGCCTCCGCGAAACCGGTTTCGTCACGGAGAGGCGGAAGGACGGCGGCGTAGTTGGTCGTGAACCGAAGCTCGTGGGTCTCGTCCGTCCTGAAGCCGCTGGCGAGCGGGAGTAGCTCGACGAACTTCCGCTGGGGCTCGGCGACGCTGGCGTTGAGAATCCAGCCGACGTACGCCTTGCCTGATCGCAGTGTGAGCTCGACTGGCGCGTCCTCCGCCATCCTCTCCACGAACAGGATCTCCATGTAGTCACTGGCGGCCCGGACCGCGCGCATGGCCCCTCGGGGCTTCGAGTAGCGCTTGTTGATCGCAAGTGCCGCGGCCGGCCCCAATAGGAAGGCCAGTGCGGCTGTGGAGACGTACGGGAAGGGCACGGCGCTGCGGAAGGTCTCCACGAGACCGGAGGGAAGCCGAATCCAGGAGCTGGCGGCCAGTTCAAGCACCCACGCCGCCACCAAGAGGATCAGCCCGACGGCCGCCGACCGAAAGAGCAGGTGATGTCCGCTCTGGCGACGGACTCGGAACTGCGACCAGTGGCACCATGTGAGGAAGAGATAACCGCCCACGAGCGGGACGAAAAGCAGGCCGAACCCCATCTCAGGCTCTCGGCGGGGTCGGTGTCACGAAGCCGGGGCGGTGTCGTCTCCCGCCGAGGGCCGGGATGCGGTTGGTCCCACCACTTCGAGCTTCGCGGCGACATCGGCGATGATCCGCTGGACTTTCTTGCTCCGTAGGAGCGCCTCGGGATCTACCGAGTGGCCTCCGCTAACGGTGTGGTGGATTTCCCGCTTCTGCTCCGTCTGCTTCTCGGTCCGGCTCGGCATGTCACCCTATGGTGCTTGAGGTGGATCCTGGGGTGGCGGTCATGGCCGGCCATGGTTCATGTTCACTCGGGTCGGCCAGTCTGGCATACGATTAATCGTAAGCGTTTCGGCGACTGCGAGCAATTCACGAGCGCGGGCGCTTCCCCGCTCGTCGGTTGCGTCGCCGGGGCCTGTCGCGCCTCTGTACGGCACGTGCAGGGCCATACGGCACGTGCAGGGCCAGCGGGCGGGCGATGTCGGGCCACGATCTCGGGATCGATGTCAGGCAGCTCGCGGTAGGGCGCTCGTCGAGGGAGGGAGGGGCGGACGGGTAGGGGGGTCGGAGGGGAGACGGACCTGGTAGTATCATCGTGGCGGTCACGGTGATATCACATCGCGCGAATCGAAACGGGGGCCGCTGGATGAGCGTTCCTCACCAGAGCCGCTCCGATTCGCCGAGTCGGACCATCGCGTCCTCCAGATTCCTGCCCACCCTGCGCCAGGCCTTGGCGATCGCTTCGTTCGGGGGTTCCAGGCCCACGGCGGAGTCCGGGGAGCGAAACATCGTGCCCGTGATGTCGAATGCCTGCATCATGCCGCGAATGAACGGATGCAGCCGTCTCGTGGGGCGCTTCGAAGGCGTGTGGGGGACCACGCAGTTCACCATGATCTCAGGGTGCTCTCGATGCATCGCGGCGAACATCCGACGGTGGGGCATCAGGCGGGCCCATCGCGCCGCGCGCCCGAAGTAGTCCGCCACGGGCTCAGGTAGCGATCCAAGCACCGCCTCCCCCCTCTCGCGACCAGCATCGGTTAGCAGGTAGCGGAGGTGTGGTGGGGAAGCGTTGTCGGAGGCGCTGCCGGCCCCGATTTCCGGGATCACGCCGTGGATGGTGCCGTCGAAGGGACCGTAGTCGCGTGGCTCGAATCGGAAGAACGGCCGCCGCTCCGGGCCGACACGGTGCGGTCGATCAGGAACAGGAGATGCTGCAGCTGGATCGGGTCGAACGAGACCCCGGACCGGCCGCGGCGAGGGCGGCCGCGATGATGTCCTCGCGACTTCGTGTCATGGCTCCTTTCCTCTTCGGGATTCGAAGATAATCCAGTGTGAGCACCGCAGTCACTTTGTGGTCGTTGGCCCGCCTCGAGGCCACAGGGCGAATCGACCGACTGCCGACCGACATCAGACCGCCTTCGTGGCGCGACGGTGCTTCTTCGGCACGATCATCGGCTTGTGGTGCCACTCCTCCCGCTTCGTCCCGTCGGTCAAGTTAATATTGATCCGCACACTTGTTTCGTCCTTCTTGTCGTCGAGCCAGCGGGAAAGGATGGCGTAGGTCGAAAGCCGATACGCGAGTTCGGTCCACCACGCGAACTGTTCCATGAGATCGTCATCTCCCATCCCATGGAGCATCTGCGCCATCCGCGTGGTCGAGTGCTCGAATTCCTGCACGAACTCCCTGAGCGTGGTCTCGAGAAAGTCGTTGGCGCGACGGCGATCGGATACCCCGTGCGTCAGGAAGCGCAAGAGGGTCTCGCAAGAGCGCCGCCACCTGTTCCGTTGCTCCGGAGCACTCTCCCAGATTCCGTCGCCGTCGTCTCGTATCCGCTGGAGGCAGCCAATCGCGTTGCGGTTGTGCTCTGCGGTCGGCTTGGCCTCGAAGCGGCCGATTAGGCTAATCGTATCAAGCCTGCGATCCGCCCACTTCCGACTCATTGAGTCTCTCCTCCGCTCATTCCCGTTCCTAAGACCAAAATCCCGTCAGTCAAGGCGTGCTCCAAGGAACGGGCTCAATCTGGCCCACCCACGAAGCCGTCGTCCGGTTGGAATAGCTCTCACGATACCCCAGCACGCGGAGCAACGCCAACTCTTGGTACCAGAGTGACAGTTGCCACGCATTGAAGGTGGTCTTGCGCGGCAATCCGAAGACGATGGCCCGGTTCTTCTTGTCCGCGTGGACGAATCCGTTGCGTAGCTTTACAAGCGCCCGACATGCATCGCAGTTCCCATTCCTTTGCGCGAATTGGTTCAACGAATCATACCTTTGCGGAAAATCCGCTTGCACGTTCAATGCGGAGAGTAGTTCTTGCAGCTTCTTCGCTCCAGGTAGTCTATCGTATTGTTTGTCCGTCATCGATCCATTCTTGTCCACGACAACGAGACCGCCGAGGAGCTCCAGCCCGGCCATTCCGAGAATGAGCGACCCCTCCAGCCCGCTTGACTGCGTGTTACAATGGCGATACCAATGCAGGGCTAACACGAGCGGCTGGTGCAGTTTCGGGTTCTTGTAGTTGCGGCAGAACGAGTCGAACAGCTCCTCAAGAATCTCACCATGGTGCTCGTCAAACCACGATAAGCGCATTTTCCATGGGTCCACTACTGGCGAACCAAACCAGCGCCACACGATTCCTCCGTCGACTCCTCGCCCCCATTGGATCGGCAGATGGCATGCGGCCCCGCAGGCAAAAGACAGGAAGACACGGAGCGACTCCAGAATGTCCTTGGCCTCGTCAACGGAAAAAGCCGAACCGTCGTTTCTCACGAGCTGCCCGACATGTGTGAGTGAAGACGTATCCGCCCGTAGCCTTCAGGTGCCGGTAACGGACGTGACTGTCGGGCAGAGCAACGATTTGTATCTGCCAACCATCGTGTTCTAGACTTACCGTTTCTATCGTACCGTAATCCCCGCCCGTTTGCGTCGGGTCGCCGGGGACCGCAGACGGCCCCCGCCTCAAGAAGTCGCAGAGATTCATGATTTGGAATCCGACCGACAGTAGAGATTGCTTGCCGCCGCCCCATTCCATCGCACCAGCCGAGGCTTGGATCCGAGGCGTGGGTCCCCCACCTTTCGAGTACGCGAGGACATGCTTCGTCTTGAAGCCCGACAATTCCACGGCCAAGGAGTCGAAGTTCAATCCGACAGGTGGAGGCTCATCGGCTTCGATGTCGAACCGAATGCCCGGCGACGGCAGGCATCGCAGGTGGGCGGAGCCCCTCGCCTCAATGCAACGACGGCCCGACCGAAGGCGAAAGGCACCCTCGTGCAACACGATGAGTTCGTTCACGTCGGTTTGTGGATACTGTTGAAACTGGCTGGGTGGGCCAGCTTGCTGGCTGGACGACTCCCGCTCGCCCATTCTTCGCTCACCAAGCCCCTTGCTCATCAGCCCCTTTCCTCTTTCTCCGAGCTGAACCTTCGACTCATCGGAAGATCCGTATGTGGGACGGTGTGCATGCAGTTCTATTTCGTAGCCGGAGGATCCGGAGGTGGTGCCGGTCTGACAATGTGATGCTTCACGAAGGCCCGTCCCTCGTGGTTCTCGACGATCTTCACTACAGGAGTGCCCGAGAAAGTATGCGTGGTGGCGTGGAAGACCGACAAGCTCAGGTCCTGGAGTTGCTCATCGTCTTCGAGATGGCTAACGACCATGCCGCGGGTCTTCAGCTCACTTCGCGGGATGTGTCGTGCGTGGCTCTTGAGAGTGTCGTGATCGGAGAGCCATTGTGCGATTGACTCAGCAGTCTGTTGCCCCTGATCATCTCCAGCCAGCATGTAGGTGTCCAGCCACCGGGCCACAAGCTCCCTTGATAGCCGCAGCACGGTCTCGCACCGAACCAGGAGGTCTGGACCGTACTGCCCGAGCATGGGCAGCCATGCTGCCAGCTTGGTGGGGTCGACGCTTTCTTCTTGCGCTCTACGAAACTGAGCGAGCGTAGCGTGAGCCGATACGAATCGCGGACCCAGCGGGGTGGGTAGAGCCAGCTGGGGATCAATGGGGCCGAGAAAGGA
The DNA here is from genome assembly GCA_963662845.2 of Longimicrobiales bacterium. GTDB lineage: Bacteria > Gemmatimonadota > Gemmatimonadetes > Longimicrobiales > Gaopeijiaceae > Bin94. The sequence continues at coordinate 127,804 of CAXXCM010000005.1, forward strand.
GTGCTTACCGAGGATGACAGCGTTTGCCGCGCACGCGATCATTGTCGCTGCCGACATGGCGAGGTGCGGCACTATCACGCGGATGTCCCGGAAACGGGAGCGAAGATAGGATACTATGCCCTCGGCCGCTTCAGGCGATCCGCCGGGACTATGAAGGATCAAATCCAGCTGATGGCCCGCCATGCCATGGGTCACCTCCATGAGAGCTTGGATGTCCTCGTCGTGAATGCTGACGCCCGGAGCAGGCGCATCCGGCTTCTGCAGCCAAGCGGAGGCGTAGAGAATGGCATTGCGGCCGGTATGCCGGTGGAGTCGTGCGAGGTATGCCCTACGGATCGCGTCGAAGTCAGGCGGTCGATCGGTCCCTTGGCGACTGGCGTTCAGCTCGGCGAGGATCTCGCTCCAGATGGGCACGGCCTACGTGCATCCGTCGTGCGGACAGGCATCCGCGCGGTTCGTCGTGACGCTGACTGGAGTCATGGCCGACCGATACGGTTCGATCGACTCATCGGTTCGCTTCCAGTCTTCGTAGACCCGCATCACCTCTCGGATTCCGGGCCTCTCCATGGCCTTCTGGATGAGCGCGTCAACGCGCGGTTCGCCGCAGCCGCCCTGCCTGACCCTGTTCTCTGCCTGCTCCGTCATCTTGTTCTCCCTGTGGGCGGTGGATTCGATCATCATCCGGGAACTTCCGCAAGATAGCCGCGCCAACCAGCGGGCGCACGCTCGGAACCGAGGCCGACCCATGCCGCCCGCCGCCCGCAAGCGGTGGCGAGACCAAGCGTCACCGGACGCGCGAGGGTCCCGGTGTCCTTTCTTGAGGACACAGACGGTCCTGCGAAACCCGGACGGACCGTACTCACCAAAGGAAAACGGCGGGGCGGTCGGAACAGAGGTGCCGGAGTTATGCCGGGGTCTCTGTGACACCTCAATGCCGCGCATGCAGCGTCGGCTCCAGAGCCAGCTTGCGGGTGACGTCCGCCACGATCTCGGGATCGATGCCCAGCACGTCACGGCAGAGACGCTCGTTGAGCTCGCGCCGGACGGGATCCTCGGCCAGCGCGGTGAAGCCCTGAAGCTCGCGGTGCCTGAGATCGGCGTAGACGGCGGCGGCGGCCTCGAGCTGGTTGTTCGACAGGCGGTCCACATCAAGCACGGGCATGGTGCGGGCGAGCTCGTGTGGCATGCGCGAACGGCCCAAGTAGGGCCGGTTGCCGTGGATGACCCGCAGCAGCAGTCCGAAGGTGGAGTTGAGCCACAGACACAGGGCTTCGTTCTTGCCGGTTCCGGGGGTGCGGGGGACTACGGAAACCCACGAGCTGATCCCGAGCATCGGGTTGTCGGTCATCACTGCGGCCACTCGCTGGGGGCCATGCCGAGGTCCGCCGCCAAGTGCAGACGGCCACTCTTGGCCAGCATCCGGTCCTGGTCGGACTGCTTCCGGTCCGCGCGCCTTTCCAGCAGCGCGTCGGGTGACGCGGCGAGGCAGGTGTTCCTCGCGGCCTTGTGATGCCATAGCGCGGGCACCCCTGCACGGAGCTTCCATTCGGGCTGGGCCGCTGCCGTCGGTTGTTCTCGCACCGTGAACAGTCCGTACTTGGGATTCTTGACCTGCATGTGGTAGGGTCCGAGGTCGGCGAACGCCCCGAGCTCCGCGATCGGAACCGAGCCGAGCGCCGGGTGCTTCCCCAACGCGACGCGTTTTGCGATCAACGCCAGCCCCGGCTGTACGTACGTCGCGAGCGACCACGGACCGCCGTCCAGCGGCAAGTCCTCCTGCGGCATGAGGACGGCGTTCCCCCAGGTCGCGTCCCCAATGTCGATGGCCGCAGGCTCGAGCGGCGCCAAGCCGTCGCGCAGACTCAGAAGTTTCCTGGTCAACCCCAGCGCCTCGATCGGCTCGTCCGGATTCCGCAGCAGGTTCACGAAGCAGCCCCGGCTCTCCTTCAGTTCGCCGGGAGGCCGCTTCGTCGCGACGATCAGCACCTCGGCGATGCGTGTGGACTCGGAGAACGACACCAGCCGCCGCCCCGGCAGCCCCTTCTTCGCGCTCCGGTTCCGGGCATCGTGACTTACGACCACCCACTCCACCGCGTACTTGGACAGCAGGAGCCGCCGGATCGGAGCCCAGCGACTGCCGGTCAGCATCGTCGCAGGGAGCACAAACGCCATGCGTCCCCCGATGTCCAGAGCCTCGTCGGCGAGCACGACGAAGGCCGACCCCAGCCCCGCGTAGAGGCTTCCCGCCGTCCCATCCAGGGCCTTCCTTAGCGCCTTCTTCATCTTCTCCGCGTCGCGTTTGTCCAGGAGCGACCCGAAGATCGGATTCCACCGCGTGTTCTTCTCGTCGCCGGGTCCGCCCGCGCGGGTGTACGGCGGGTTGGCGATCACGAGGTGGCACTTGGGCGGCATGCCCACCCGGCTGTCCTCCACCTCGCCGGTGCCGGTCACGCGGCGGATCGACGGCTTCTCGTCGTCAAAGAGGCCGAGCCGCGCGGCGTTGCCCCGGCTGGGCGACGTGGACAGGAAGTCGAGGCTCCCCAACCGCGCGACGCCGTCGGTCACGTCGTGCCGCACGCGCCAGAGGTTCATGTCCTTGACGACTTGGCGCGCCTCGGCCATGCAGAGCGTCGAGGCGGCCAGGTGGATCGCGGCGGGAACCACGTCGAAGCCGTAGAGCGCCTCCTCCAGGATCGTCCGCACGATCGTCGGGGCCCGTTCGGCGGGCGCTCCGGCGCGGCGGGCCCGCTTGAGGACCTCCTGCGCGGCGGCCATGAGCAGGGTGCCGCTGCCGCAGGCCGGATCCACGATTCGCAGCCCGGCCACGGACTCGGCCGAAGCGAAGTCGATTTCCGACCATCGCGAACCGCGTTCGTCGAAGGCGAGGCCGGCGAGCAGGATCGCCGCCGGGATGGTGGTGTAGTTGGTCGCCAGGAACTTGCGCGAGTCCAGCAGCCTGTGGAACACGCGTCCGGCGACGTCGTGGCGCCGGATCATCCCCGATTCGACGACCTCGCGGGCGGTCTGGATCAGCACGGCCACCGCCTGACGGGCCGCGGGCGAACCCGGCGTCGCTTGAAGCGTCTCGCGGGCGACGTGGAAGATGGGCCACCAGTTGATTGCCAGGATCTCCTCCCACTGGCGTTGCAGGTCAGCGGTGGACCCGGCGGGGTCGGGACGGCCGATCGTCTTGTGCCGGTGCTCGGGGGGCAGGAGGGACATGTCCAGGTGCCCCGCCAGCAGCTCTTGGAAGACCAGCGCGTTCAGCCAGATCAGCGCCTTGGTGCCGGGGGACTCCGGCTCGCGGCCCCGATCCCGGTCCAGTCGGGCCAGCACCTCGGCGACCTCGTCGATGGCCGTCGATGCCTTCCGCACGATCTCCTCGATGCGGGCCCCGTTGTCGCTCCGCACCCAGTAGTTGCGAAGCTGCTCCGCGAGACTCGCCACGCTGCCGACGGTGTCCGCCCCCCACTCGTCGCCGTAGTAGCGATAGGAGATCGCCAGATCCTTGGCGGAGGCCAGATTGGAGTCGGTGTCGCTCTCGGGCAGGTCGGCCAGCCGCTCCGGGTATCCCACCGCCACCGCGAGCCGCAGCGGAAGCCCCCCCACGACGGCGGGCCGGTCTGGGGGGAAGCGCTTGTCGGCGTCGGCCTTGGCGGGCGCGCCGAACTCCGCCTCGATCACGACGGCGTAGTCCTCGAAGTCGAGCAGCACGTCGGCCTGTCCGCGCGCCTGGCCGAACTTGTGACGCTGCTCGCCCTGCGCGTTCAGCCCTTCGTGACGGAGGAGCCGGGCGAGAGCGAAATTGTAGGCGACTTCGGTGGAGTTGCTCACTGGGTGGTCCGAAGCAGCCCCGTGTCGTCCCGAGGAGCAATGCAGAGCGGAACCACCAACGGGCGGAGATTATGGACGTGTGGGATCAGCCAGGTCTTGCCGCCGGGGTAGCGAAGGGGCGAGCGCTGCGGAACCGAGGCCACTTTCGCGGCGGGAATGGAGGAGACCGGGAAGGCTGTTCCGTCCAGACCCCCGTCCTCATCGCCCGACTCCCGAGCGGGCGGAGAGCCCGAATCGCCCGCCCGGATCGCGGAGTCGGTTGCGGGGCTGTGGGGCAAGGGTTCCTCCATGGGCGTGTCCCCTGACGATGGACCCCGCGCGGACGCGGGTCAAGCGCGATGGGGGGCTGCGGCCCGCCTGCCGGCAGAGACGCCGGCCCGGATGTGGTGCTCGGAGCTTGGTGGGGGGTGGGCGGCGGCCGTCCTGGGGACGTTCGGAAGCTGGGTGGCGCCCCCGCTACGCCCCCCACACCGTGATGCGCCGTTCCCCCCAGGTCCGCTCCTCGCAGTAGAGCTTCTCCGAACATTCGCCGCCCGCGCGCATGTCGAACACGACCAGGTGCCCGGCGTCGGTCCCGGACAGATCCATGTACGCCGCCGTCTGCTCCAGACCCCTCTCGACGGTTCGGGCATGGGAGCCACCGTCCCTGACCAGCTTGCACTCCACCACGAACCGGGTTTCGCACCCGCGCCGGTCGGGCCACACCAGCAGCAGGTCCACGCGGCGGCTTCCCAGCGCGTACTCCCGTTCGATGCGGCCCCTTCCGTTCACCGCCCGGTGCAGGAACGCCTGCAGGACCAGCTGCGGTCCGGCCTCCGTGTAGCGCGCCCTCTCCACCCAGTGCTCCGAATTGTCGCGGAAGAACTCCTGGAAGGCGGCGAGAAGCCGGTCCGGGCGCAGGCCGCCGTCCGCGTCCACGTACCAGGCCGCGTCCTGCTCCGGCATCTCGTCCCGGAGAACCGACGTGAGGACGCGGGGGAGCACCTCGCCGTAGATGGGGTTGGCGATCCGCAGGGGAGGCTTCGCGGCCACCAACCCCAGGTCGCGCACGTACTCGGCGTCCCGTTCGGAATGCCTCCCGTCGCCACCACTCAGCAGCGGCTCGATCACGCGCCGCACACGGGGCTCGCGCAGCTTGTCCGTCAATTGGTCGATGTGGGTGTCGCGGCGCAGAATCAGCGCCTCTCGCGCCTCGAAGACATCCCGCTCGGACAGCGGCCGGTCGCGCAGGCGGAGCCTCTGGCGCTCGAAGCACAGCTCCCGGGCGAGCGCGTTGACCAGCCACGGCTGTCCGCGCGTCTGCTCCCAGATCGCCTCCAGCGCACAGGGCGCGAATTCCTGGCCCGTTTCGGTGGTGTGCTGTCCCAGCAGGGCGTCCACTTCGGCCCGGGTGAAGTCGCCCAGGCGCAGCGACTCGGCCTTGATGTTGAAGGCGCTGCCCCCGGCCACGGGCTCCTTCTCGGAACTGGCGTGGATCCGGTAGTCGCGCACGTCGCGCACACCGCACAGGATGACGCTCAGGGGGAAGCGCTCCGGGCGCTCCGGATAGAGGGCGCGAAGCTGGCGCAGCGCGGACACCAGCGTATCGCCCACCAGCGCGTCGATCTCGTCGATCATCATCACGACCGGACGAGTGTCGGAGGCGGACCAGCGAACAAGGAACTCGACGAGCGCGCTGTGGGCCTGCGAAACCGGGATCAGGGATTCCGCGATCTCGGCCGCCGCCGCGCCTCCAGGGACACCGTGGGATTCGAGCGCGATCATCTTGAGTATGGTGCCCATGGCCGCGCCCACGTCCTCGCGGGCCGCCTGCCCGGGCTCCACGTTCGCGTATAGGCACCTGTACTCCCCCGCGCCGCCGCCGTTCAGCAGGTCGCGCAGCGCCAGCAGCGCAGACGTCTTCCCGGTCTGGCGGGGCGCGTGCAGCACGAAGTACCGTCCGCCGCGGATGAGCTCCAGCACTTCGTCGAGGTCGAGCCGGTCGAGCGGGGGAATGCAGTAGTGCCAGGCGGCGCGCACCGGTCCGGCGGTGTTGAAGTCGCGCATGTCGGCCAATCTGGAGATGGACGGTGGCGTGGACAAGCGGGACGCGGCCGGACGGGCCGAGGGAGTCCATCCCCGCTCAGGAGAAGAAGACGCGCATTGACCGCAGCACTTCCTCCATCTTCTCGGTTCTGAGGGCACCGATCCGCTTGGCGATGAGCGAGGAGTGCATCGTGAACAGCTTGGTCGCCTTCACCATCGATGGCTTGGGAAGCCCACCCACCGCAAAGTCGCCGCGCCAGAGACGCACGGGCTCGGATCATCAGTGATTTGGGAGGTCACTGCCGCCAGCACGAGGTCTTCGCCGGCGGTGTTGAACGAATCCGGGGAAAGGACCAGCGCGGGGCGTCTCTTGGATGAAGCCAGATCCGTGAAGGGGAACGAGACGAGAACGATGTCGCCCCGCCTATAGGCCATCGTAGACGGCATCCTCCTCGTTCTCCCAGAACTCGAAGCTCCGCTCCGAAGCCTTCAACGACGGAACATCGGCCGTAAGCCGTCTCAACTCACTCACGGAGAAGACCTGGTAGACCTCGCCGGGAGTGGGTTCTTCCACCTCCTGCAGGGGCGCGAACACTCCGTCCTTGAATTCGGCCTTGATGCTCATGGTCAATTGACTGACTCTATCAGGGAACCGGCAGGGGCGGTAGATGTCCACGGAATCTCGAAGATCCGACGGTGATCCGTCGGAAGGCAACGCCCTCACCGGTTTCACCTCACCCCGGACGGCAGCCTCCCCACGACGATCGTCGGCACGTCCAGTTCGTCCAGCTCGACCCAGGCGGCCAGTCCCTCGGGGCCGAAGGCGTCCGGCATGGGGGGATCGTCCGGCGGCAGGGTGCCGACGTAGCGTCCGTCGGGGTTCCAGACGTCGATCACCCCGACCGCTCCCTCCCAGGGGTCGCCCTCGCGTCGGCGTCGCACCCACAGCCCGCCCTCCCACGTGGCCCTTACGGAAAGGACGACCGGTATCTCGTGGTTGAACCGCATGCCCTCGATGTCCGCGCGCATCTCCGCGACCATCACCGCCATGAACTCCGGCGGCGCCCGGTCCGGCCCCTGCGGGTTGTCGGGGTCGCCGTAGAGGCGCTCGAATTCCGCCATGGCCGAATCCCGAACGGTCGTCTCGAGATCGGCGGTCACCGGCTCCGGGTCGATGGGTCTCGATATCGTGCCGACGGGCGCGCCGTCCCCCGCGACGATCTTGATCGAATAGCCGGCGGAATCGGAATAGGCCACCGACCCGTCGGGCAGGACGGCGAATAGCAGACGCGGGTCGAACCGTCTCGGCTCGTCCGCGGCGCCGGACGCCGCCTCGCCGGGTGCCGGTTCCCGCACCTCTCCCGCCTTGACGATGGGCTCGGCGGTGGTTCCCACCGGTCCCAGGGTCAACCGCTCCAGGCCGCGGGGACCGATGGTCGGGTTGGGCGATTCGATCCGTCGGAACTGCTCCTGAACGGCGTTGCTCATGCCGCGTGCCACCAGCGCGAGGGCATCCGGATGCGACCTGGCGCCGCTCCGGAACGCCATCACTCCATAATTCGCGACCTGGCCCGCCGACATGTTCACCTGACGGTCGTAGGAGCCGTCGGGAGCGAACACGACATAGCTGCCGCGTCTGCGGTCCGCCACGGCCGCCGTGCCATCCCTCCAGACGTAGATGTCGGCGGGGCCGCTGAACTCCCCGGGGCCCTCGCCTCTCCGTCCCAGGGTGCGGACGAGTTCGCCATCACGGTCCAGGACAGCGACGACCGGCATATCCGGGTTCAGTACGAACAGGTTGCCGCCGCCGTCGAAGGCCACGCTCGGAGGCGTCCCGAACTGAGCCCAGTCGGGCAGTTCCCCGGCACCCACCCTGAACACCTCGACGAACTCCGCCGTCAGGGGACGATCGGTGGCCGAGGCGTCGTCGTGCGTCTCCGAGCAGGCACTGGCCGCGAGGGCCAGCGCGAGCGTCGGCAGGGGTGGTCGTCTTCTCATTGTTGGGTCATCCGGGTCGTCGGGGAGCTCCGAGCGGGTCTCGGAACCCGTCGGTTCCCACGAAGGGCTACCGGCCCAAGGAGCAGCACAGAGCGAAGCTGGGACATTCGCATTGTAAACCATGGATTACATATTGTAAAGCGTAGATTACAGTATGGACAGGCGAGAAAAGTGGTCCAGTGGAGATGCAGCGCCGCTCCTGCCGTGGGAGGTTTGTCCACGGGGTGCTAGGACGATGCGGAGCGCCCTGGCTAGGAGGGGGGCTCCCCATAAGACGCAGTCAACTCGGCCACGGCTTCCTGCAGCGACTTGCCATCATCGAGGGCGTCCAACAGAGGGCTTGATGGCCCGTACACCTGTTCGGTGCGCACGATAACTCCGCCTGTGTCCACCACCAGCTCGACCGGCGTTCTCTGCGCTTCGATGCGCACCTCGGCGAGCTGCCCGTCCGTCCTGATGCCGGTCGCCAGGAGAATGCGCTTCTCCCCCTCGGTCGGCTCTCTGGTGAGCAGCAGCCACACGTTGGACCCCGTGCTCCGCTCCCACTCCAGCCATTCAGCCAGAACGGACGAACAGCGAAGACACTGACTCGGGTCCACCGCGAGGACCACGACCGGGTCCCCGAGGGTCAGCTCCGCAATACCCCTCCCGTCCGAGAGTGTCCACTCCCCCGGACGGGGATCGGCACTGCGGCCCTCGGTGCAGCCCAGCGTCACCATCCCTGCAGCCACTAGCCCGATCTGCGCCCAAGCCCGCATCTCTCCGCAGACCCCTTCCACCAGCCTCATCCCTCCCGCCGACCCACCGCTCTTCCAGCATCCGCCGGATCGGTGCTCAGCCAGTCGCACCCCTCCTCCGAAACCAGGAACATCAGGATCCAGGTCTGGAGCTTCTCGCTCTCGTCGATGCGCCTGTCCAGCACGAAGAGCGTGTCGCCACGAAAGGTCTCCATCGACCGTATCTCGAAGTCGTGCGGAACCGGAGTGTCGACACACGCACTCGACAGATCCGGCGAGAGGATCCCAACCCACACCTTGGCCGTGAGCACCGGCATCGCCTCCATCGCGAGCGCCGTCTGGTCGTGGTGGGTGAAGTGGAAGCCGCCGCCGGGACGTGCCTGCAGCTGCCGCAGCCGCGAGCTGTTCTCCAGGACCTCGCGAAATGGCATGTGCTCTATGTCGATCCGTTCGCGCAGGTCGGCCGGCACACCCTGGCGACGCACCACCGGCACATCGGCGGTGTCGACCACCTCGCCCCGCATGTTCAGGACGAACATCTCGTCCATACCCGACCAGCCCTGGAGAAGGCGGCCTTCCGAGTACGCAAGGGAGTTGAGCGAGAAGACGCCCGCGAATCTCCAGTTGCTGCTCTCGGCCGACGCCAGATACTCGGCTGGGATGGTGCCTAGGCTCTCGATTTCGTCCGTGGCCGGTCTCCAGCGCGTCAGCGATGTCCTTCGCTCAACCTCGAAGCCGGTCATCCAGACATCGTCGCCGATCACCAGCGGTGGCGTGACCCCGACATCCGCAGGGAAGCTCACCACCCGCCTTACCTCGCCGGTGCGCCGGTCGAAGACGTTCGCCCGCCGGTTCGCTGATGACTGGACGACCACTGTCGAGTCGTCCAGGATGATCGCAGGCTCCACCCCTCCACGGAATTCGCCGGGGCCTTCGCCCGGTCGGCCGTACGTCACCATCAGGTCTCCGCCCCGCCCGAACCGCAGCACCCGCAGGGAGAAGATGTCGGATATGTGGAAGGAGCCGTCGAAGGGATCGACGACCGGTGTGTGCGGATTGCCGATATACAGCGTGTCAGCCTCCTCCAGGAGGATGCTGTCGATCGGTATCAGAGTCGGCCCCGCCGCATCCGAGGTCGCCAACTCGCCCGATTCGGAGCTGCAGCCCGAGATCAGGACCAGTGCAGCGAGCAGCGCGGCTCCGACGCGGCAGGACCGGCTCATGACCGTCACCGAACGATGATGGGATCCAACGGCTTCGTGTTGCAGCACTCCACCCCGGGCTTGTGTGGAAGAGCCGGGCACGTCACCCCGCATTTGCCTTTGTTAAACTGTTTCCAATGGGAGGGAGGTTTCTGCGCCCCCGCCCCGAAGGGCATGGCACCCCAGCCAACTGCCATCAGCACCCCAACCCCCAGCAGGCCGCCGATCCAACTACGCATCTTCCTCGTCATTGACCATGACTCAATAATATACAATCCCCCCCTCCTGTCAAGGTCGCGATCATATGACCGGAGGATCCAGATCACGCCGCCGCCGGGGGGAGCCGAGGCGGCGGCAGAGCTGCTGCGGGAGCTGGGGAGCTGGCTCGCGCGAGGCTCGCCCTAGAAAATATGGAAGGGCCGGTCACCTGCCGGCTATCGTGGGTTAGCGCCCCGATACGCGGAGGTGCACCAGAGCCACATGCGACGTCGGAAGTCGCAATCGAACAGGAGACCGGCCCCATGAAGAAACGGAAGACGAAAGTGTACGTCGGGATATGGATGTCCACAAGGACACGGTGATGATCGCGGTGCTTCCCGAGGGAGCGCGGGCGCCGACGCTGGTGAAGCGGCTGTCGCACGATCCGCGGGGGATCAGGCGGTTGCTGGACCGTCTGGCCCGGGAGCGTGAGGTGCGCGCCTGCTACGAGGCGAGCGGCGCGGGCTACGTGCTTGAGCGGATGATCCGGAGCTGGGGGCACGAGTGCGAGATCGTGGCCCCGTCGCTGATTCCCCGGCGTCCCGGGGAGCGGCGCAAGCACGACCGCAAGGACGCCGAGGAACTGGCGCGGCTGTACCGGGCGGGAGAGCTTGTGACGATCCGGGTCCCCTCGGAGCGGGAGGAGCGGGTGCGCGACCTGGTGCGCTGCCGGGAGACGCTTCAGCGCGAGGCTCTGAAGTCGCGCCACTACATCCTGAAGTTCCTGGCGCGGCGGGGGGCTCGTGTACCGCGAAGGCCAGAACTGGACGGGCAAGCACTTCGCATGGCTGCGCGCGATCCAGCGTGACGAGGTGCTGGAGACGGAGGACCACATCGTCTTTGGCGAGTACCTGGCGCTGCTGGACTACAAGCTGGACCGGCGCGACGAGCTGGACCGCCGGATCGAGGCGCTGGCGCTGGAACCCGCCTACCGGGAGGGTGTCGGCCGACTGTGCTGCCTGAAGGGGATCTCGACGCAGGCGGCGATGGTGCTGGTGACGGAGATCGGGGACTTCCGGCGCTTCGAGCATCCGGGCAGGCTGATGGCGTACCTGGGCCTGGTGCCGAGCGAGCATTCGAGCGGGTCGAGCCGACGGCAGGGCTCGATCACGAAGGCGGGCAACAGCCGGGCCCGGCACGTTCTGGTGCAGGCGGCGTGGAGCTACCGCTTTCGCCCGCGGCTAGGGCGCGTGCTCGGCCGCCGGCAGGAGGGCCAACGCCCGGAGGTGATCGCACACAGCTGGAAGGCGCAGCACCGGCTTCACAAGGTGTTCGACAGGTTGGCGTTTCGGAAAAGCAGCCAGATCGCCGTGGTGGCAGTGGCACGGGAACTGACCGGGTTCATATGGGCCATCATGCAGGACTGCGGCGGGGGGACGGAAACGGGCGACGCTGTCGTTGGCGATGCCGGCGCGACGATGGAGTCGATCCCGGCCCTGGTGGCAGGCACGAACTGATGGCACGTGAGAATCGGCGGGCAGAGGACGTGGCTGGGTCCGCAGGGATGCGGCCGCCGATTCCCTCTGGCCACCAGGACGGCGAGGCCGTCCCGGCGACCAGAGGTGAGTCTGCCCGTCACCCCATCCCGGGCTCGGAGCTCCAGCGCCCGGACTCGTCCGCCACCGCTGCGGTCCTCACCCGGGGAAGAGAGGGGGTACGCCGAACCATCGGAGACCTGAGCTGAGAACGGAATCGAATCGCAAGGTCCTGGAGGAGGAGGCCGCTCGAGGCACGGCAGGAGAACGCTCGAGGCTGCTATGTGGCCGGATCCGGCGACGGAACCGAGACCCACGCGACCTAGATCGAGCCAGCTCCGGACGAATCCGAATTCTTGCCGCTCTGGCCCCGGCTAACCGGCGTATATCAGGAGGATTCACCGTCGAAGCGAACCTCGGGCGACCTCCCCCTCAGATCAGCCACCATCAACCTCAACCGCCTACTTGACAGATGACCCTTCCATATCAGCAGTCCGTGGATAATCTCGCGCGAGCACCGAGAGCGGCGAAGCGCTCCGCCGGCAAGGCGCGACGAAGCGGTCCGTGGATGCGCCCGGGCGAGCACAGAGAGGGGCGAAGCGCCGGGCTGGCAAGGCGCTTCGCGTGGCGCATGGCGGAGCCCTTCGCCCAAGAAGCAACGCAGAGCAAGGCGATCCAGCACGGATGCAGCGCCCCTCGAATGCCGCCAGGGTGCATTCTGCGGGCCGCATGGGTTGGTAGCAGCGCTACCGGCCCGAGGAGCAACACAGAGCGAAGCTAGGGACATTCGCATTGTAAACTATGGGCTACATATTGTAAAGCGTAAATTACAATTTGGACAGGCGAGAAAAGCGGTCCAGTGGAGATGCAGCGCCGCTCGAATGCCGTGGAAGGTTTGTCCACGGGCTGCTAGGGCCGGGAAGAAAAGCTTGCGGAACATTTCTCGCGTTCTCATCGCTGCATTCCTTGCCTGGCGTGAGGTACAGGCCCTCACTTCACTCGCCTACCGGCGAGCGGCGGATGAGCAGTATACATGCAGCTCGCCCAGGGTCCCCGAAACAGGATAACCAGCCAGACTAGCTACACGCCAACTCGGTCAGGGCCCCAGATGTGCTTGTGGAGCTGGGTCTGGTAGCGCACGGGCAGGCCGCTTGCCAGGATCGCGGCGGCAAGCTCATCCTGACGCTCCATTCCCCAGACCCCCTATCTGCCAACGTGGTAGGAGACACGGGAGGGTAAAGTGATTAGGGTAGGGCGAGTCAGAGAGTTGCACGATGGCAGGAGGAGAACGAATGGACGGGACAGGGGCGCTCTCCCCCGCCGCGGCGGGGGAGAGCGCGCGCGGCGCGGCGGCGGCACCGGATCCGGAGGTTTCGGCGAAGGCGACGCGGCGGCGGTTCTCGCCGCGTTACAAGCTGTCGGTGGTCGAGCGGGCGGACGCCTGCGGGACGCCGGGCGAGATCGGAGAGCTGCTGAGGCGCGAGGGGTTGTACAGTTCGCATCTGTCGGCGTGGCGCAAGGCGGTGCGGGAGGGATCGCTGGAGGCGCTGGCGAGGAGGCGCGGGCCGAAGCCCTCGGCGGACAAGGGGGCCGCGAAGAAGGTGGCGAGGCTCGAGCGCGAGGTTGCGCGCCTGCGTGAGGAGCTGCGCAAGGCGCACCTCGTCATCGAGGTCCAGGGAAAAGTATCGGGGCTGCTGGGCGTGAGTCTCGGCGAAGGGAAGTCCTCCTGACCGCGGCCGGAGAGCTGGCCGGGCAGGTGGGCGTGAAGGCGGCGTGCGCGGCGCTGGGCGTTGCGCGCGCCACCTTCTACCGTCGCCGGAGACCGGAGACGACCGGGCAGCGGCAGCCCCGGCCCAAGCCTGCCCGGGCGTTGAGCGAGGCGGAACGCGGCGAGGTCTTCGACGTGCTGTGCTCGCCGCGCTTCGCGGATCGCGCTCCCGCGGAGGTGTACGCGACGCTGCTGGACGAAGGCGTCTACCTGTGTTCGGAGCGCACGATGTACCGGATCCTCGGCGAGAGGCGGGCGGTGCGGGAGCGCCGGGCGCAGCGCAGCCACCCTAACCACCCGATGCCCGAGGTCGTGGCGCGTGCGCCCAACGAGGCGTGGTCCTGGGACGTCACACGGCTTCTCGGGCCGAGGAAGGGGCAGTACCTGTACCTCTACGTGATTCTGGACATCTTCAGCCGCTACGTCACGGGCTGGATGGTGGCGGAGCGCGAGACGGCGGGCCTCGCGGGACGCCTGATCGAGGAGAGCTGCCTCGGGCAGGGCGTCCGGCCCGACGCGCTCACCCTTCACTCCGACCGGGGTGCTCCCATGACGGCCAAGTGCACGGCGCAGCTCCTGGCCGATCTCGGGGTCGCGCAGTCGCTGGGCCGCCCCAGGGTCTCGAACGACAACCCGTACTCGGAGGCCCAGTTCAAGACGGTCAAGTATCACCCCGGCTTCCCCGGCCGGTTCGCAGACGTCGAGGAGGCGAAGGCGTTCTGCCGCTCGTTCTTCACCTGGTACAACGGCGAGCACCGGCACGGCGGCATCGGCCTGCTCACGCCCGAGCAGGTCCACCTCGGCAGCGCGCCAGAGGTCATCCGGCGGAGGCAGGAGGTTCTCGCCGCCGCCTACGCCGCCCGTCCGGAGCGCTTCGTGGCGGGCCCGGCACGGGCCGCCGAACTCCCCGAAGAGGTCTGGATCAACCCCCCGCTCCCCGTCAGCGCAGTTGACGACGGGAATGCAGGGAACGATGGTGTCGAGGACACTGGCAAGAAGAATCCACTAAACTGAACAGCACACACGTCTCGCAATCGTTGGCGGCTTCCGCCGGCGAGACGAGGAGCGCGCCGAGCGATCCCTCGTCCAGTCGCTCGGCGAGGCGGTGTCGGCGAACGACGCCGACCGCCCAGTCGAAGTCGTCCAGGTCGGCGACCACGAACTTGACCTCGTCGCGCCCGGTCAGCCGATCCAGGTTCGACCACAGGTTGCGCGCGGCCTCCCCCCGACCCCGGGCACTTGAGGTCCATGATGCGGTGCGTCCGATCGTCCAGGACTCCCACGTCGAGCGCCCCCGACGTCTCGACCAGAACCGTGTAGCCCTCGTCGAGGAGGCGCCGGGCAAGGGTTGCCGTCGCCCTCTGCGCCAGCGGCTCGCCGCCCGTGATCTCGACCAGCCTGCACCCGAAGGCCTCGACGCGGGTCTGGATCTCGCCAAGGGGGACGCGGTCGCCACCGGAGAAGGCGTACTCGGTGTCGCACCAGACGCACCGGAGCGGGCACCCGGTGAGGCGCACGAAGGTGCACGGCAGCCCCGCCCAGGTGGACTCGCCCTGGATCGAGTGGAATGCCTCCCGTCGCCACCGCTCAGCAGCGGTTCGATCACGCGCCGCACACGGGGCTCGCGCAGCTTGTCCGTCAGCTGGTCGATGTGCGTGTCGCGGCGCAGAATCAGCGCCTCCCGGGCCTCGAAGACGTCCCGCACGGTCAGCGGCCGGTCGCGCAGGCGGAGCCTCTGGCGCTCGAAGCACAGCTCCCGGGCGAGCGCGTTGACCAGCCACGGCTGTCCGCGCGTCTGCTCCCAGATCGCCTCCATCGCCCGGGGCGCGAATTCCTGGCCCGTTTCGGTGGTGTGCTGTCCCAGCAGGGCGTCGACTTCGGCCCGGGTGAAGTCGCCCAGGCGCAGCGACTCGGCCTTGATGTTGAAGGCGCTGCCCCCGGCCACGGGCTCGTTTTCGGAGCTCGCGTGGATCCGGTAGTCGCGCACGTCCCGCACACCGCACAGGATGACGCTCAGGGGGAAGCGCTCCGGGCGCTCCGGATAGAGGGCGCGAAGCTGGCGCAGCGCGGACACCAGCGTATCGCCCACCAGCGCGTCGATCTCGTCGATCATCATCACGACCGGACGAGTGTCGGAGGCGGACCATCGCACCAGGAACTCCGCAAGCGCGCTCTGGGGTTGTGCGACCGGGATCAGGGACTCCGCGATCTCGGCCGCCGCCGCGCCTCCGGGGACACCGTGGGATTCGAGCGCGATCATCTTGAGTATGGCGCCCATGGCGGCGCCCGCGTCCTCGCGGGCCGCCTGCCCGGGCTCCACGTTCGCGTACAGGCACCTGTACTCCCCCGCGCCGCCGCCGTTCAGCAGGTCGCGTAGCGCCAGCAGCGCCGATGTCTTGCCGGTCTGCCGGGGCGCGTGCAGCACGAAGTATCGCCCGCCGCGGATGAGCTCCAGCACCCCGTCGAGGTCGATCCGGTCGAGCGGGGGAATGCAATAGTGCCATGCAGCGCGCACGGGTCCGGCGGTGTTGAAGTCGCGCATGTCGGCCAATCTGGAGACGGACGGTGGCGTGGACAAGCGGGAGCGGGACGCGGCCGGACGGCCCTTCGGTCACCTCACCCCGGGCGGCAGCCTCCCCACTACGATCGTCGGCACGTCCAGTTCGTCCAGCTCGACCCAAGCGGCCAGCCCGTCGGGGCCGAATGCGTCCGGCATCGGCGGATCGTCCGGCGGCAGGGTGCCGACGTAGCGTCCGTCGGGGTTCCACACATCGATCACGCCGGCAGCTCCCTCCCAGGGGTCGCCCTCGCGCCGGCGCTCCACCCAGAGCCCGCCCTCCCACGTGGCCCCTAGGGAGAGGACCACCGGTATCTCATGATTGAACCGCATTCCCTCGATGCTCTCGCGCAGCCGCGCGACCATCGCCGCCATGAACTCGGGCGGCGCCCGGTCCGGCCCCTGCGGGTTGGCGGGGTCACCGTAGAGGCGCTGGAATTCCGCCATCGCCGAATCCCGAACGGTCGTCTCGAGCTCCGTGGTCACCGGCTCGGGGCTGATAGGTCTTGCGATGGTAGCGATGCCCGCACCGTCGCCCGCGACGAGCTTGATCGAATAGTGGGCGGAATCGGAATAGGCCACCGACCCGTCGGGCAGGACGTCGAAGAGCAGTCCCGGGTCGAACTTTCTCGGCTCGTCCGTGGCGCTGGACTCTTCCTCGCCGGGCGCTGGCGCCCGCACTTCGCCTGCCTCCACGACGGACTCGGCGGTCGTGCCCACAGCTCCCAGCGTCAACCGCTCCAAGCCCCGCGGACCGATTGTCGGGTTGGCCAATTCCATCTGCCGGAACATCTCCTGAACGTGGTTGCTCATGCCGCGCGCCACCAGCACGCCAGCATCAGTATGCGGCTTGGCACCGCTCCGGAACGCCATCATCCCATAACGCCCGACGTGGCTCGCCGACATGCTCGCCTGACGGTCGAAGGAGCCATCGGGAGCGAACACGACATAGGCTCCGCTTCCGCGGTCGGCCACCGCCGCCGTGCCGTCTCTCCAGACGTAGATGACGTCGGGGCTGCGGAACTCCCCGGGGCCCTCGCCTCTCCGTCCCAGGGTGCGGACGAGTTCGCCGTCACTGTCCAGAACGGCGACGACCGGCACATCCGGGTTCAGCACGAAGAGGTTGCCGTCGCCGTCGAACGCCACGCTCGGAGGTGTCCCGAACTGAGCCCAGTCGGGCGGGTCCACGGCGCCCACCCTGAACACCTCGGCGAACTTCGCCGTCAGGGGACGGTCGGCGTCCGGGGAGTCATGGGGGGCGTCGGCACAGGCACCCGCCCCCATGGCCAGCACGAGGGTCCGCAGGGCTGCTCGTCCGCTCACGATAGTATCATCGTAATGGTCATTGTGATATCATTCATTCATGCATCGCGGAGCCCGCCTCCATACGAAGCGCCGTGCGCGGCGGACGGCGGAGTACGCCAGCCCTGCGCTTCGCCGCTCTAGTGTCACGTCACATGTAATATGTCGCATGGATCGTGTTATGTTCCTTGCCAGTCCACTTCGGCAAGGAGGCTGGCATGAGACGGTATCTGGTGGAGTTGGAGGCGGAGGAGCGAGAAGCGTTGGCGGCGATCACCCGCAAGGGCTCGCATCGTTCGCAGAAGGTGGTCAACGCGCTGGTTCTGCTGAACTGCGACCAGGGCGGGTTCAACGAGCGGCGCACGACCGGCAGGGAGAGCGCCGGTGTGCTGCGGATCAGCGCGCGCAGAGTGGACCGTGTGAAGAAGCGGTTCGTGGAGGACGGTCTGGAGGCGGCGCTCGGGAACCGGCAGGGTCGTCGTGCGAAATACCTTCGCAAGGCGGACGGCGAGTTCGAGGCGCGCCTTGTCGCGCTCAGCTGCGGCGATCCGCCCGAGGGGCGCGCGAAGTGGTCGCTGCGCCTGCTGGCGGACAAGGCGGTGGAGCTGGGGTACATCGACGGCGTGTCGCACGAGCCGGTGCGGCGCGTGCTAAAAAAAACTCCATCAAACCCTGGCGGCGCGTAGGGTGGGTGATCCCGCCGCGGCGCAACGCCGACTTCGCGGCGGGGATGGAGCGGGTGCTCGACATCTACCGGCGTCCCTACGACGCGGACTTCCCCGTCGTGTGCATGGACGAGACGCCGCGGCAGCTGATCGGCGAGACGCGCACGCCCGTCCCCGCGGCACCGGGGTGGCCGGCCCGCGAGGACTACGAGTACCGGCGGCTCGGGACCTGCAACGTGTTCATGGCCACCGAACCACTGGCCGGCCGGCGCTACACCGAAGTGACCGAGCGCAGAACCAAGACCGACTGGGCCCGCTTCGTGCGCGACATCGCCGCGCGGTACCCAGGCGCCACCAGGATCACCCTGGTGATGGACAACCTCAACACGCACCGTCCCGGCGCGCTCTACGAGACCTTCGAACCCGCCGAGGCCAAGGCGCTCTGGGATCGCTTCGAGTTCGTCTACACCCCCAGGCACGGCAGCTGGCTGAATGTCGCCGAGGTCGAACTCAACGTCATGATCCGCCAGTGCCTCAACCGCCGCATCGACTCCATCGACACCCTGCGCGCCGAAGTCGGCGCTTGGCAGGCGGCCAGAGACCGGATCCGAGCCAAGGTCGACTGGCAGTTCACCACGGACGACGCCCGTGTCAGGCTCAAGCGTCTCTATCCGACGTTTGATGTATGACGTGACACTAGGTGCTCGCGCGAGATTATCCACGAACTACTAGTATAGCCATGCGTGCCGGCGTACGGTACCGGAGGCGACCGCCTGCGCGGCCCACGGCCCAGGGAGGCGCGAAGGGCGCTGACGCCCTTGAATCGCCGACTCGAAGTGGATAGCCTCCAAGTCGATCGGGGGCCTGTAGCTCAGGTGGTTAGAGCGCACGCCTGATAAGCGTGAGGTCGGTAGTTCGAGTCTACCCAGGCCCACTGTTGGACTTCCACATGCGCGACTTCGATCGCGTGGGTGGTCTGGGCGAGGGCTGGGGTGGCGTGAGGCAGAGCGGCGAGGACGGCCGCGAAGGACGCGGCGAGGCGGAGGGAGTTCATTGGCGGTCCCGGCGGGTGGGGTGATGAGTTGGCTATAGAAAATTCAACCGGAGCGAGCAGTTCCGAAGACCTGCCCCTCCGCTCCGGTTGGGTGCGCGAAGACGGCTGGACGGGTACGTTACCGAGGAGCGGATACGGAGTGGAGGAACAGGAGCCGTGAGGTCGTCCAAATGGCTGGTGTTGCCCGCGACGCTCGCCGTCGTCGCCTGCGACTCGATCCCGCCCGAGCCGCCCGAAACCACCTTCATCATCGGCGGTGAACGCCCGGCGACGCTGATCCGGCCGCGGGACTACGTGGCCGGTACGCCCATACCGGCGGTGCTCGTGCTGCACGGGTACGGCGGGAATTGGGCGGGCATCGACCGGTACTTCGGCATCTCGAGGCGCGTGCACCGGGATCGATTCGCGGTGATCCATCCGAGCGGAACCCTGAACCCGGACGGGCGGAGATTCTGGAATGCAACGGACTTCTGTTGCGATTTCTGGGAGTCTGATCCCGATGACGTGGGCTACCTCGACGATCTGATCGAGGAGGCCGGCGAGTACGTTACCGTCGCGGCGCGTACCTGATCGGCCTTTCGAATGGCGGTTTCATGTCGTACAGAATGGCCTGCGAGTCGATGCCTAATCTGCGGGGGATCGTGAACTTGGCGGGCAGTTCGTTCCACGACGCGAAGAGGTGTGCGGGAGCCCGAGCGGTCCCGGTCCTTCACATTCACGGCACCGCCGACTCCACCATCCGCTACGACGGCGGATCGCGGGCCGGGGGGGCGCGCTATCCGGGCGCGCGGGAGACCGTGGAGCGGTGGGCCTCTCGCGCCGGTTGCGACGTCGAGGCCGCCGACACCCTCGAGTCCCTCGACCTCGTAGCGGACATCCCGGGCGACGAGACGACCCCGTTGCTCTACCGTACCGGATGTGGGGCCGGGATCACGGTCGAGTTATGGACCATACGGGATGGCCCGCACGTGCCCCGCTTCAATTCGGCGAAGATCGGCGGCTTGCTGACCGCTTGGCTGTTCGGGTGACAAGGACACGCGGCCGCCCGGTTGCGTCACATTCTCGATGCACTCCGCAACCTGATCGCCGATAGCCAGGGCAAGTAGCTGCGCGTACCGAAGTTCTCGCAGCTCGTCGGATCGGCAACCCGGGCCGAGTCGTTCCGCGCAGCCGGATCCGCTCCCAGCTCCAGCAGGCGAACCGCGGCGTTGGGGTCCGTGAACGCTGAAGGGTTCCAGCGAGACGACATCGGTCGCGTCGAGTTCCGTCGGCCGATGGATGTCCGCTGCGTCGTGCAGGGGAGTGCGTCCAAGCCAATCCCTGGCGTCGATGTCGATTCCCTGCAAGCCCGGTCTCGGATGCAGGTCGTGGATGGCAGGAACTCGGCACAGGAACTCGGCGGAGGCTCGGCCGCTACCGGGTGGTATACGAAGTTCAGGACGATGAGCTGGTCGTTCTCGTGATTCGTGTGTCCCACCGGAAGGACGCCTATCGGTCGCGGTAGAGCTCACCCACCGGCCGCGTCCTGCAGGTCGGCTGCTGTGGCGCACAAGTTGACCCCCGCGCCAGCCATGCGAAAGTTGGGAACTCCCCCTCCTCCACCCTCTTCCCCGAGCGCATCGATGTACTCATTCGCAGTCAGGAACGTCCCGTTCGCCGCCGCTGCGGCCGCCCTCGCCGCCCTCGCCACGGCCGCCGCCACCGCCACCGCCCAATCCCGCTTCGAGTCCACGGACGTCTTTCAGATCGAGTACGCGGCGGACCCCCAGATCACCTTCGCCGGCGACCGGATCGTCTATGTCCGCACCTCGATGGACATCATGACGGACCGCAAGCGCTCGGAGCTGTGGGTCGTGAGCCTGGACGGGAGCGGACACCGGCGGCTGGCGGCCGGCAGCTCGCCGCGTTGGACCCGGGACGGCGGAAGGCTCGCCTACATCGCCGACGGGCAGATCCAGGTGCGCTGGATGGACACCGGGGAAACTTCGACGCTGACCCAGCTGACCGAGTCCCCGAGCGGGATCCGCTGGTCGCCGGACGAGCGCTACATCGCCTTCAACATGCTGGTGCCTGATGCGCCGCCGAGCCTGGCCGCGCCGCCGAAACCACCGGAAGGGGCCGAGTGGGCCGAGCCGCCGATCATGGAGGACCGTTTCAAGAGCACGCAGGACGGCGTCGGGTATCTCGACTTCGGCTACAGCCACATCTTCGTCGTTCCGGCCGACGGCGGGACGCCGATACAGGTCACTTCGGGCGACTTCAACCACTCTTCGGCGGCGGCATGGACCTCTGACAGCCGCAATCTCGTCTTCTCGTCCAACCGCAACCCGGACTGGGAGCGGGACTTCCGCAACTCGGAGCTGTACATCGCCGCGGTGCCCTGGCTGGATGGAGCAGCCGAGAGCGTAGTGCCCGAGGCGAACGCGGCGCCCGTCGGCGAGATCCGCGCCCTCACCGACCGCTCCGGCCCCGACCATAGCCCAGCCGTCTCGTGGGACGGGAGCCGGATCGCCTTCGTCGGCTATGAGGACCGAACCCGCACCTACCAGGTCAGCCAGCTGCAGGTCATGAACCTGGATGGCGGCAACCGCCGCGTGCTTACGGCCGACCTCGACCGCAGCGTCTCCAGCCCGGTGTGGGCCGTGGACGGCAGCGGCGTCTATTTCCAGTACGACGACGAAGGGAACACCAAGGTGGGGTTCGCTGCCATGGACGGCGAGACCAGCGTGATCGCGGAGAATGTGGGCGGCACCTCCTACGGGCGGCCATATGCGGGCGGCTCGTTCTCGGTCTCACACGAAGGCCATGTCGCGTTCAACCAGACCCGCCCAGACATGCCGGGCGAGGTCGCGTGGACCAGCGGCGGCCTAGCGCACACGGCCACGTCGCTCAACGCGGATCTGCTGGCCACCAGGACCCTCGGCGAGGTCGAGGAGATCTGGTGGGAGTCGTCCTTCGACGGGCACCGGATCCAGGGCTGGGTCGTCAAGCCGCCGGACTTCGACCCGCGCCGCCGCTATCCTCTGGTTCTAGAAATCCACGGCGGCCCGATCTCGAACTACGGCGACAGGTTCTCGGCCGAGATCCAGCTTCTGGCGTCCGCGGGCTACGTCGTGCTGTACGCCAACCCGAGGGGGAGCACGAGCTACGGCGAAGAGTTCGGCGACCTCCTCTACCGCAACTACCCTGGCGAAGACTACGACGACCTCATGTCCGGCGTCGATGCCGTGATCGCGCAGGGGTACATCGACGAAAACAACCTCTTCGTCACCGGCGGCAGCGCGGGCGGGATCATGACCGCGTGGATCGTCGGCAAGACGGACCGCTTCCGGGCCGCGGTGGCACAGAAGCCCGTCGTCAACTGGATCAGCAAGACGCTCACCGCCGACAACTGGTACGGCTACTATTTCAGCCGCTACGAGGGGTTGCCGTGGGAGAATCCGGACCCATACTGGGAGTTCTCGCCGATCTCGCTGGCCGGAAACGTGAGCACGCCCACCATGATCATCACCGGCGACGAGGACCTGCGCACTCCGCTGTCGGAGTCCTACCAGCTGTACCACGCGCTGAAGTTCCGCGGGATCGACACGGCCGTGATCCGGCTCCCCGGCGCCTCGCACAACATGAGCCAGCGGCCCAGCCAGCTGATGGCGAAGATCGCGAATGTCGTGGCGTGGTTCGAGCGGTACCGGGTGGGGTCGGCGGGTTGAGGTGCGCGGACGGCGGTCCGCTCGCAAGGGGCGCTGGTCTACAGTGGGGCTGAAGTTCATCTTAGAACCTATCTCAAAAACCCATTTGGGCTTGTGCAGGGTGGTAGTTGGAGTTAAATTCGTTCATGCTGAAGCTCTCGGACGACCAGTGGAGCCGGATCCGCCATCACTTTCCGGAGGAGAACCGGCCAAAGGGTCGGCGGGGCCGTCCTCCGGTGCCCGCCCGGCAGGTTCTCGAAGCCGTGTTGTGGATCCTGAAGACCGGAGCCCAGTGGCACATGCTGCCGCAGTGCTATCCGAACTACAAGACCGTGCACCGGCGGTTCCAGACGTGGTGCCGCGGCGGGGTGCTGGCCGACGTTCTCCAGGATCTCGCTTCGGAGCTTCGGGAGGTCGGCGTCATCGACGGTTCGGAAGCGTACATCGACGCCTCGTTCGCCCGCGCGAAGGGCGGAGGCGCCGGCGTGGGGCTCACGAAGGCCGGAAAAGGCGTCAAGGTCATGGCGATCGTGGACCGTTGCGGCCTTCCGCTGTCGATCGGCACCCACTCGGCCCAGCGCCACGAGGCCAGGCTCGTCCAGCTGAGCCTCGATCTGGTGCTGACCGACGAGCTTCCCCGCAATCTGGTCGGCGACAAGGCCTACGACAGCGATCCTCTGGACGCCGAGGTCAAGGAGAGGGGCGTCGAGATGATCGCGCCTCACCGGAAAAACCGGACTCGCCCCAAGACGCAGGACGGGCGCCGTCTCCGGAGGTACAAGCGGCGGTGGATCGTCGAGCGGTTCTTCGCCTGGATCCAATGGAACCGCCGCGTCCTCGTCCGCTGGGAGTACCATGCGGAGAACTTCCTCGGATTCGTCCAACTCGCGGCTCTATGCCTGCTGCTCAAGCCGCTTTATTAATGAGATAGGTTCTAATGATGTTGTGCCAACCTGCGATGGTATGCGATTCCGAC
Source organism: Longimicrobiales bacterium (assembly GCA_963662845.2). Taxonomy (GTDB): domain Bacteria; phylum Gemmatimonadota; class Gemmatimonadetes; order Longimicrobiales; family Gaopeijiaceae; genus Bin94. The sequence goes on from CAXXCM010000005.1 coordinate 151,344, forward strand.
AGGACAACGATTGTGGCAGCAAGTGTGAATGCATCACAGAAGGCGACGACGGAGGATTTGGGCAGTGCAAGCAGAGCAAATAAGCCGTTGAGTGGCATCATAGCCAGAAGCTTGGCATTTGTGACATGGGCGTTTGTCGGTATCGGGGCCTGTATTGACACCCGTGGAGATGGCGACGCGATTGCTGTTCCGCGTGATGCGGAGTCTATTCGTCTTCAATCTGATCTCAGGCTTCACGGAACGCCGAACGCCCCTTTCGGTGTCATTAGCGCTGTAGCCACCGATATGCTCGGTCGTTTCTACGTTCTCGACGGAATGTCGCAAGACCTGTACGTGTTTGACGCGAACGGTGACTACGCGGGTAATCTAGGTAGACGTGGGAGCGGGCCAGGGGAGTTCCGTGCAGCAGTGGACGTCGCCGTGAGTCCAGACTCTATAGTTTGGGTGACCGATGCAGTTGCCGGACGACACGTGTTATTTGATCTAGACGGTAATTTTGTTCGGACCGTTCCCCGCAGATACCGCAGCGATAGCTATGTCGGTGATCGCCCGTTTACAGTGGATGGAGATCATGTGGATTGGATGTTGCGCTTTCCGAACGAGACGGCATTTGCGTCATCGGACGTAATCGAAATATTCCCTGTAATTGTGGGGGTCGGGACGGATGCCGATACCATGCCGCCGATCCGGTTTTGGCCGGATCTTGTGGACATTGGTAATGAGCGCCGACCTGCGGTGTTTTTTTCGCCCGCTCCCGTGATAGCCGTGGATGGGCGTGGAAGCATCTGGTTTTCGGATTCACGAGAGTACCGTATTCTCGGAAGATCGCTAGCAGGTGATACCACAGTAGTATTGTCACTTCGTGAAGAAGCCGCATTGGTGTCGGACGAGGACAGACGCGAATTGGAAAAGTTGGCGAGCGGCAGATCTAGCATGCAACGGTACATTGATGTTCTCCCGGAACGAAAGCCGATCATCGTCGGTGTTTTTCCAGACGGTGCGGGACATGTGTTAGTAATTCCGGAGACAACTACCGTTCGTCGAGGGGAAGCCATTGACCTGTTCCGGGAGACTGGAGAGTATTTGGGTAGAATGATGGTGCCGGATCCCGTGAACTTGGGCATAACGCGAGTGGTCATGCACGCAACCGAGGGGTTTCTGTATATAGGAGGATTAGATGAGGCTGGAGCACCGGTATTGATCCGGCTGAGGCTTGCGGCGGCGCAGGAGTGAGCTGGCTTAGCTGGCAGGCCATGCAAGTTTTTCGCCCGGCGACACATCTTGGAAACCTATTATCAACACCGTGTTCCGGGTGGCCGCGCTGTTTTGTCTACTGGTCGCGGTCCGGCGGCGCGATGGCGACGTACGCCCGAGTCTGTCGAGGATGAATGAGACCCCCTTATGAGCCTCCGGGGTCTTATTGGAGTCCATTAGGGGTCTTATTGGGGTCTTACTCGTCGCAGGCACAGGCCACACGCCTGATGGCGCGCCCCATCACAGCCTCCGCGCGTGCCCGTCAGCGTGCTCCCGCTTCCTTCTCTCGGTTAGAAATGCTTGCAGCGAATCAATTCGTTGATCGTGCTCTTCAGATTCGACAGGAGTGATCATCAATGGTCTCTGTCCACCAATGCGCAATGTCATTTCGGTAGTCGTTCAAGGCTTGGCCGCCCGAACGTTGAGGGCGAGCCAGCCTCAGGTCCTTCAACGACTTGCCTCATCGAAGAGCTCGGCCGGGTACTGCCGCCGGATGAAGTCCCCGAGAAGAGGGACCGCGAAGGAGTACTTCCCGTGCCGGTTCCTGAAGACGATCCCCGCGTTGATGAGCGCCGCAAGGATCTGGCTCGCGTGACTGGGGCTAAACCCCTTCACTGGCAGTTGCCTGGAAAGCTCGACGATCTCCTGGACGCTGAACTCGGATTCAGGGTCTTCCAGCCTCGACACCACGTGCAGGAGATCGCGCTGCCGGTCGGTCACCCTCGACCACCGGCCCGCGAAGAAATCGCTGTCCAGCTTTGCCGTGATCTCCGTGATCGGAACGCTCGGGTTGTTCGACCCGGTGGTCATCTGCGACACGAAGACGTCGAAGGCCTCATGACAGATGAACTGGATGAAGTAGGGGTACCCGCCCGAATGCTCTTCAATCTGGCGGATGGACTCCTCGGAGAAGCTGATCGGGCAGTCAACTTCCTGGATCGGCTTCACGATCGCCTCTCGGACGTCGGGGGGATCCAGGCGATTGAGGAAGAGCACGCGGAACATCCGTTCCGAGTAGGTCCTGGCCTCGACCAGCTTGGGGAAGAGTGTGGGCAGCCCGGTCAGGGCCAGGAGAAGGGGAGCCCCCTGTCTCTGGATGGACTGGAACACGTCGAGCATCACCGAGAGCGGGTATTCGTCCTTCCCGGCGTGGTCCGCCATGTTCTGGGCTTCGTCATAGGCGAAGACGATTCCCCGGGGCGGCTTCGGCGATGCGCGCAGAGCCAGCCAGACGAATGTCAGCGCGGCCTTCAATCGATCGGCGACCAAGCCCCTCGTCTGTTCGTACACCGCGCGAAGCGTCCGAAAGTCGAGAGTGGCCTCGAACAGATCCGTCTGGTGGTCGAAACCGGGACGAGGAACCTCCCGCCTGTCGTAGACGAAGTTGGACGTCACCAGAGCCACGTCGGTGAGGATCCTCGTGGCTAGGCGCTCCTCGCTGACCGTCGTGCTCTCGGAAAGGTCCGCGCTCACCCAGAGCCAGCCCGCTCGCACCGCCAATGGCTTGAAGGTGTCGAGAAGTACGGTCTTACCGACGCCGCGGAGTCCGGTGAGGACGAGGTTGGAAAGGACGATGTCCTGGTCCAGGAGCTTGAGAAACTCGCTTCGCTCCTCCTTCCTTCCGGCGAGATACGGGGGCGTATGGCCGGCTCCGGGCCGGAACGGGTTCCGGAATCCAGCTGCACTTTCCATCGGGCTCCACCTGATCGTTAGATTCTGTTAGGACAGAATATAAAGTTAGCTTGCTCCATAAATGTAGGTCAACGGCTCTCTCGGACTGAATCTCTGCACCGAGACTGGGTGCGTGGAAGACGAGGTGACCCCAGCTAATCCAGCAGCCCCGCCAGCGCCGAGGCACCCTCCGGACCGGGGTCGCCGCGTGCGAGCTCCTGCCGCTGGGCGCGGGAGAGCCAGCTCACCTGGCTGCCGGCGGCTCCACGCTCAACGGCGAGCACGTCGTCGATCTGCTCGGCGACGGCGGCCACATGGGAGATCACGCCCACCATCCTGCCCGTTCCGGCGACCATCGAGAGCGCCTCGATGGCGGAATCTAGGTTGTGGCGGTCCAGAGATCCGAACCCCTCGTCTAGGAAGAGCGATTCGAGGCGTCCGCCGCTCCGGGCCATCATCTCCACCATCCCGAGCGCGAGCGCCAGGGATCCGATGAACTGTTCTCCGCCCGAGAGGCTGGCGGGGGAGCGGGCTTGCCCCGAGTCGTTGTCGACGACCAGCCACTGCTGGTCCTCCAGATCCCCTGGATCGGCGAAGCTGTAGCGGCCTGCCGTCATCTCGCTCAGCATTCTCGACGCGTACACCAACAAGTCCCTCGACCGCCGCAGCGTGAGCCATTTGAGGAAGGCGCCCGGCTTGAGCGCGGCGTCGAGATCGCCCAGCGCGAGTTCCAGTGCGGCGACCTCGTCGGCGGTATGGCGGAGTTCCAGGAGGTCGTCGAGGGTCGCGGCGAATGTGTCGCGTCGGCGCGTCACGTCCCGGGCGGCATAGCGAGCTTCGTCGGCGGCCCTGCCGGTGGATTCCACCAGTGCTTCGAGGTCGGTGGGGTCGGCGGGCGGGTCCAGCTGCTCGGCGATCTTGCGGGATTCGTTGCGGGCCTTGTCCGCAGCACGGAGAGCACGGCGGCCAAGGTCCGCTGCCAGCGCCACCGCCTCGGCCATCGCTTCGCGGAGCCGATCGATCCCTTCCCGGAGCGCCTCCGTGTCCACCGGGTAGTGGATGACCGCGGGGATAACGGTGTCGGCGGCCAGCTCGCGAACGGCGTCCGCCAGCGTGGCGCGGTGGTTGGTCAGCCTCTGGACAAGGGACTGCAGGGGCTCCTCGACTTCGGTCCTGCGGGTCTCGCCCAGGTCCTTGAGCGCGGTTTGCGTCGCCTCGATTTCGTCGCGCAGGTGATTCCGCTTCCGCTCGCGCAGCCGCAGGATCTCCTCGCGTTCCCGAGCGGTGTACGAGGCGCGGTCGACGGGTGTGGTGTTGACCGTCTTCAGCTCCACGGGATCGGCGGGAAGGTCCAGGTCGGGGCGGTAGGGTTGGGGAATGGATTGGATGCGCCGGTTGAGGGCGTCGAGGGTCTCGCCGGCGGTTCCCCGGGTTCTGAGGATGGCGTCCCGTGCGTGGTTGAGTGTTTGGCGAGCCGAATTCTCCTCGAGCTGGGCACTCGATTGCGCCTCGCGCAGCTTGTCGGCCTCGTTGCGATGCTCGCGGAGCTTCGTCTCGGCATCGTAGAGTCGTCTCCGGACCGGAGCGAGGACCTCTTCCCGGTCGGGTAGCGGCGCATCCGCTGCAAGCGGGGGGGCACCGTCGAGCCCGGCGGCTCTACGAAGGCGGTCGAGCGCGGCGGCAATCTCGGATCGAAGGGCATCCAGATCCTTCCCGATGCTCCCGATTCCCTGCCGACCGGACTTCCGCCGAGCCTCGATATCGGCCACAACCTTGCCTGCCTCGTCGGTCCGCGACTTCGCCTCCGCGTGCGCCTCGCGCGCCGCGTCCAGGCCGGTGTCCGGCGGGGGGGTCCAGCCCTCGGTGAGGTCGTTCCGGCAAATGGGACACTCGTCGCCGGGATGGAGACCGTGGGCTGCGGCCGCGGCCGCGTTGGTGCGCCGCGCTTCGTCCAGCCTCCGCTCGGATTGTCGCAGGCGCTCCTGCGCTTCTCGCAGATCGGGCTCGGCGTCGGCGAGCGATGCGGTGACTTCGGCCATCTCCCGCTCCCGCCCGGCCAGCGCGTATTCCGTCGCGCGGATGCGATCCCGCAGGTCGCTGCACTTCTCCCACCGGCGCTCGGCCTTCGTCAGGAGTTCGCGGGCGCAACCGACGGCTTCCGCCAAGGGCGGCTCGAGCTCGTGGTGCCGGGCCAGCCGATCGCCTGCCGATTCGAGGGCCTGCCGCGCCTGGGCGTGGTGCCTTGCCGCCTCGGCCTCGTCGGTGATCGCCGTGCGCAACGCCTGGGCCGCATCGACCGCCGTCGCCGCCTGTGCCGGGATCCCGTCCAGCGCGGCCAGGGTGCGCGCGATCTCGTGATGGTCGGGGCCGTCGTCGGTCGGAATGCCGTTCAGGTCGCGCTTCAGGCTGGCCTCCCGCTCCCCCAGCTCCGCCGCCTGGGCCTGTATCCGGCGCTGCGCACGCTCCACGGGCACCAGCCGCTCGGCCAGTTCGTCCATCGCCGACGGGGTCACGCGCTCGCCGACCTGCCGGGCCGCCGCGATGGTCGCCTCGGAGCGATGGACGGTCTCCCGGGCCCGCGCGGCGCCCTCCCGCAGATCCGCCAGAGCCTTGGCCCTTCGGCTCGTCGCGTCGGCCTCGGAGGTGAGCCGCGCAAGCTCCGCTTCGGGATTGGGCGGACGGCGCTCGACCTCGTCCTGCAGCCGCGCCGCCAATGTCCTGACCTCCCGCAGCCGCTGCCCCGCCACCTCCCCCGCCGCCTCCAGATCATGGGTGCGCCACACTTGGCGCAGGATCTCGGTGCGCGCGGACGGCGCGTCCTCGACCAGCAGGCGGGCGAAGCGCCCCTGCGGCAGGACCACGGTGCGGAGGAAGGCGTCGCTGTCGAGTCCGATCAGCTCCCGGACACGGTCGCTGACCAACCTGACCTGCTCCACCCTCTCGAGCGTCTCGCCGTCGGGTCCGTAGCGAACCAGCTGTGCCTGGGGAGGACGAAGTCCCCCCGCCCCCGCGCGCCGGTCCACCCGCGTGACCTCCCACTCCTCGCCAGCCACCCGGAAGCGCAGCACAACGCGCATCACGTCCGACGTGTCGTTCATCAGCTCCCGCTTGGACCGGCCCCCGAGCGAGGTCTGTCCGTACAGGGCGTAGGTCATCGCCTCGAGGATCGACGACTTTCCAGCACCGGTGTCGCCGATCACCGCGATCTGGGTGCGGTCGCCGAAGTCGATCCCGACCTCGGCCCGGAAGGAGCGCAGTCCCTCGATGGTGATTCGAAGCGGGCGCATCCGGTCAGCCGTCCCCCTGGCGGCCCGGTTCGTCTGTGCGGGATCCGTCGCGGTGCCCGCCCGTACCGCCTCCCGGTCTCCCGCGCAGCGCGGTGAGAACCCCCTCGGCCCGCATCGCGAGTTCCGTCACCCCGAAGTCCGGCCCCTCCTCCCCGCCCGATCCGGCCACCGCCTCCCGGAAGAGCTCCTGGACCGTCGCAAGCGGCGCCTTCGTGGCCCGGCCGGTCGCCGCCGTCGTCCGCCACTCTGCAAAAAGGTCGCCGATCGCGGGTTCGCCGCCGCCGTCCGCCTCCGCCTGCGAGATCGGCCTGACGGGCCTGTTGGCCACCTCGTTCACAAGGTTGAAGATCACGCACTCGGGCGACCACTCGGCCACGCGGTCCGCCAGCTCGGGAATGGGATCGTCCGACCTGACGACGGCCTTGAGGAAACATCCGTCCAGCGCCCCGTTCGCCGCTCGCGCCTCCAGTTCCTGGATCGTCCCGGTGAAGTTCCGCAGCGGCCGTCCCGGCGGCAGTTCCCGTTCGCGGACCTGGACGTCGTCGCCGATCGTGACCATGACCACTTGCTTGCTCTGGCCGCTCTCGCCGTAGTCCAGCGGAATGAGCGATCCCGCGTACCGGCCGCGTGCGCTTCCGGGAAGCTGCTGCGGGTCGTGGATGTGTCCGAAGGCGCAGTAGAGCGCCCGGTGCAGACCCTTCGTGTGCGTGGCGTGGTCCTCGCCCACGGTGAACCGGCGCTCGGAGTTGCCAGGGCGCGCTCCGTCGACGTGCAGGTGCGCCGTGTAGAGAACGATGCCGCGCGAGCCCGCGATCTTGCGCGCACCGCCGATCAACCCGTCGTTGAGGGTGCGGATGCCGTCCGCGTAGTCGCCCTCGAAGCGCGAGGCGTCGGCGGTGGCGTAGTCGGTGATCGCGCCGGGCGCGATGAAGGGGACGCAGGCGAGGGCGACGGGGACATCCGCGAGATCGTCGAGCTCCAGGACACGCGGCTTGGTGACGAACCAAAGGCGTCGGGGCGAGGCCATGCGGGCCATGTCGTCCAGTACGTCGCAGAGGTGGTCCGAGTCGTGATTGCCGCGAATCACCACGGTGGGGGCGATCTCCGCCAGCCGTTGCAGCGCCGTGACCCCAAGCCGTAGCGCCGGGTATGGAGGGCGGTACGAGTCGAAGAGGTCCCCGGCGTGGATGATGAGGTCGGGGCGCTCGGCGGCGGCGATTGTCAGGAGCACCTGCAGGGCCGCGCGGTGGTCGTCCATCCGGTCATGCCGTCCCAGCTTGGCACCGAGGTGCCAGTCGGCGGTGTGGAGCAGCTTCAACGCGCCTGCCCCCCCGGGCGGACTCGAGGATGAGCCGCACGAATTCGGGGTCGTTCGGCGTCTCGTACTCGAATGGGGGTCGGTGATGATGAACTCGTCCTTAGCCCCCTAACGGTCGGCAGAGGGTGGGGGACGCTGGGATCAATCGCACTTATCGTGCGTTTTCGTATACTAAATTGAACTATATTCGTTGAATATGGTATACTAAAATCAAACATCATCCAGAACGGTCCGTAGTCCGCCGCCCATTGCGGCAAGGCTCCGGTCCCTTGCCGCGGAAGCGATCGCCGAATCAGCCATGATCACCACCAGCGAAATGGAGAGGAGACTCGCCCGCACGGCCTGGTGGTCGCGGCCCTGCGGCTGGGCCGACGACGATCCGGATTTGCGCGGAGCCCGCAGTGCGTCGTTCGAGTATGCGGCGGGCGCGCTCCGGAGTCTCGTGCCCGGCGGCCTCTACCTGCTGCGCGGCCCCCGGAGGGTCGGCAAGTCCGTCGAGGTCAAGAAGACCATCCGCGCGCTCATCGACGGTGGCGAGGATCCACGTCGCGTCCTGCACATGGCGGCCGACAACCTGAGCGCCGGTGACCTTCGCAGGATGGTGGACGCTTCCGCCGCGGTGGCCCGCGTCGACGGCCCCCGCATCTGGTTCATCGATGAGATCACGACCATCTCGGACGGGTGGCCCGCCGAGATCAAGTGGTTGCGGGACAACGATCCGAGGTTCAGCGCCGACACGGTCGTCCTGACCGGATCCTCCGCGACGGGCCTGAACGAGGCGGTCAAGGCGCTCGCCGGCCGGAGAGGCGACGCCGTCGACTCGGATCGAGTGCTCCTGCCGATGCCGTTTCGGGATTTCCTCCGACTCACCCGCGGAGGCCCCCCGGCGGACCGAGTCAGCCCCTTGGCCATCGCCGATCTCACTCCGGATGCGCTCGCCGCCGCCACTCGCCGGATCGTCCCCTGGATGGACGACCTGGTGCGCGGATGGGAAGCCTATCTGTCCGTGGGTGGATTCCCCCGATCCGTGGACTTCCATATTCGTGGCACCGATGACGTTGTGTTCCGACGCGAGCTGCTGGACATCGTCCACGGGGAAGCGCTGCGCCGCGCCCGGTGGTCGAAGTCCCAGACCGACGCGTTCGTGAGACGTCTGGCCAAGGGGCTGGGAGCCCCGGCGAACTACTCCGATATCGCCACCGACATCGGCGGATCGGCCACGCTGGTTCGCAACCGGATCGACGCCCTCAGAGACGCGTTCGTGATCTGGCCGTGCCACCGCGAGCGGGGTCTGCGACCCCACCTCCGCGCCCAGGAGAAGGTCTACCTGATGGATCCGGTCCTCGCTCGGCTGACCGGACATCCAGAGCAGCGTCTCCACCCGGGCATTCTGAGCGAGCAGCAGCTGGGAATAGCGCTCATACGCTCCCGGGAGCGCATGACCCCCGGAACCTTCCTCGACTATGAGGCCGTCCTTCACCACCGTACTCCCACCCGCAAGGAGATCGACTTCGTGGGACCGAGTTTCGGGGGCGTCGCCCTGGAGTCGAAGTACGTCTCCGGCAACCGGTGGCGGCGGGCCATCCCGACCCTCAGGGCTTCGCGCTGGAGGGGCATCGTCGCCACCCGGGATGCGCTCGACCTGGGTGATCCCGAAGTGTCGGCCGTACCGACCGGGATGCTCGCATGGCTGATCGGGGGATGAAGGCCCTCACAGCCCCACCTTCGGACCCGACATGGCGTCCAGATTGGACAGTATCGTTTCGGTCCGCTCCCGGTCACGCGCCTCGTCGGCCTCCGCCTCGTCCGGGTTGGTGGCATACGGAGGAAAGGGGAACCGCAGCGGGATCGGCTCGGGCACGATCGGCTGGGACAGCACCATGGTCCCGGGCATGAAGCGCGATGCGCGCTCGCGGAGCGCGGAGGAGAGGAAGCGGTAGGCGTCGGCCTCGCTGGCGTCGAGCCGCCCGGCCACCTTGATCGACGCGTTGCGGGGGAGCGCGGGAGCCACAGCCGAAGCCGCCTGCTGCGCGCCCACCAGGAGCACGCCGAGGGAGCGTCCGCGCTCGGCGATGTCGACGAGCAGCTCCCGGAGCGGCGAGTACCCCTTCGCCGGAGCGTACTTGTTGAGCTCGTCCAGGACGACGAAGCGGAGCGGCACTCGCCCCGTCCCCTGCTTCTCGCGCCACACGCCGTCCAGCAGCGAGCCCACCACGAAGCGCTGCGCGTCGTCGTGCAGGGTGGAGATGTCGACCACGTGCAGGCGGGCGTTCTCCGACGACACGGGCTCGAGCCCGCACCCGATCAGCGGCCCGATGTGCTTGCGGAGCCGCAGGAGCCGGCGCAGGTAGGCCTGGCGGGTGCCGGACTGGGTGCGCCCGAACCACGCCTTGAGGGACTCGTCGTCGTCCCGGTTGGCCATCTTCTCGGTGAAGTCGACGAGGCCTCCGAAGTCCTCGATCACATGGCCCCTGCCTGCGGGGACCGACTCGGGTTCCTTCGCCGCCAGCCGATCCGGGTCGTAGCTCGTGTCCTCGGGGACGGTCGGCACGATCACCACCGCGCCCGACTCTCCGCCCTCTAGTCGGCGAAGGTGGCGCAGGAGCTGGATGCGGAACTGCTGTTCGATGAAGCCGACCTGGGTCGAGCGGTCGTCCTCGGAGGTGAAGCAGAACTGGAGGAGCTGGTCGCGGATGAAGTGCTCCGGGGTCCACCCGTAGGCGTGCACATCGCCGGTGTCGCGGGACCTGACGCCGGGCACCGTCCCCGAGACGCCGGGCCGCCGGGGTGCGTAGAGGCGCACCGAGCGGAAGGGGCCGGGATCGGGGACTCCGAGGGCGCGCCACTGCGTGCGGGCGCCCGGTCTGCCTGGGAACTCCGAGTTGGGGCGATCGAGGTGGAGCAGGTCCTCGCCCTTGGTGTTGAAGACGAGGGCGCGCACGTTCTCGCGCTCGGCACGGCCCCCGAGCAGCGCCATCCCGCCCTCGGTCTCCAGGAGCTGGTAGAGTATGTAGAGCGCGTACGAGGTCTTGGTCGCCACGCCGGAGATCCCCGAGATCGAAAAGTGTCCCCCGGAGCGGCCGTCGACGAAGCGCATGTCGGCGTAGACGGGTTCGCCCCCCATGTCCAGCCCGACCGGGAGCCTGCCGCGCTTCATCTCGTCCTCGAAGAGGGCGACGCTGCGATCCGCCCCCACGGCGCGCATGGCGACGGAGCCCGCGTTCGGCGCCACGAAGAGCTCGGGAACGACGCGCAGCACCCGCACCTCGGCGAGGCGCACATGCTCGGCGGGTATGATGCGGTCGACGACCCGGGCCGTGTCGGAGGGGAGGTCGGCGCCCTCGAAGCGGCTGCGCAGCTCGGTGACGATTCCGTAGTGGGTGACGTTCGTCCCGTCGGGCAATTCGTTGCGGACGGCGACGAGCTGGTCGAGCTGGACGTTCGCTTCCGGGTCGAGGACCACCTGGAAGTCGCGCGAATTGCTGCCGTGCGAGCCGTCCACCAGCCCGATCCGGGGATCCGGAGGCGGGTTTCCGCCCGTGTCGGCTGTCGTCCGGCCGTCCCGGTCGTTCACGCGGCGTCCTCTCGGTTGTGCTGCATGGCGGCTTCCCGTACGGCGCGAAGAGCCAGACGCGGATCGCCAAAGAGGTGGTGAAGGTGCTGTTCGAGGCGCGCGACCGGGGCGAGGTTGACCGGGGCGCGGGCATCGCGGTGAGGCGCCGACGCAAAGACGGGGAGCCACTGAGCAGCGCGGTCCAACGTGGCGATCGCGGGATCGCCGCCCGCGCTGGCCGGCACTTCCAGGCGCACGATTCCCGCCCACGGGCCCGCCCATGGACCGGGGTCGCCCACCCGGACGTAGCACGCATACCGCTCGTCCTTCATCAGGAAGAGGCTCGTCCGTTCTCCGACGCGCAAGCGCGGCACCGTCCTCCACTGCTCGGCTGCGAGCGTGCGCCGGCGGTGGGTCTTGACGTACCCGACGACGGGCGTGGTGCGACTGCGGCGGATACCGTGCAGGGGCCCGTCAAACACGGTGAGCCAGCCGTCCGCGAGGAGACGGTCGGCGATCTCGGCCTCGGTGTCGCGCATCAGCCGCTGGAGGTGATCCGAAGCCTTTCCCGGTTCCTCGGCCTCGACCGAGAGCGACATCCAGCGCCATCCGCCCGGATGCGGGGGTAGCCGCACCCGGTGCCCGCCGGAGAAGATCACCGCCCGCCCGACCTCCACATGGCCGATCTCCGCCGGACCGTCGCGATCGATCAGGACCGCTCCCGCTCCCCACGCTCCCGCGAGCCCCGTAATCGTCTCCCCTTCCGCCGTCGTGCGCGTGAGGTGCGCCTCGGTCCGGCGCACCCCGTCCACGAAGCAGAAACGTGTCGGGGAGCCCGCGCCGCGGGGCCGGTGAATGCGGAAATGCCCCCCGTTCTCCACCACCCGGCATTCGACGGTGTGTTCATCCTCTTCGTCCGGGCGAAATGCGGCACCGTGGGAAGCGTCGAATGGCTCGACCCCGACGAAGGGGCGGCTCGCGGCGGTGTCGGCGTCGGGGATGGCCATGCCGGGGGTGCGGGGTGGACTCGGGTGCGAAGCTCGAGGCGATGCTTCGGGAGTGCATGGAAGCTAGTAGTCCGCGGATGAACCCGCCCGAGCGGCGGGAGCAGACGCGCCGAGGACGAGGAGCCCGGAGTGCAGGAGCACGACGATGCCGGACGCGTGGCCAACCTCGGGCGCGCCAACTCCCGCGATCCGTGGGCTCAGTCGGGAGCGTGGAATCCCGTTCCGTTCGGCACGCCCGATTTGCCCCCTCCGCGCTCACGGTATTATACTACTAGTTTATCCAACTAGTAGTTATAGGAGATACAGATGCTCAAGGTCGGTGCCTTCGAGGCGAAGACGCACCTGTCAAGGCTGCTGGCTAGGGTCGCCCGCGGCGAGGAGGTGCTGATCACGAAGCGCGGAAAGCCGATGGCCCGCCTGGTTCCGGCCGATCGGGACACCCGCGTCGGCGTCGCGGAGGCCGTCCGCGAGCTCCGCCTTCTGGACGATGGACTGCGGCTGCGCGGTCTCGACTGGAAGGAGCTGCGGGACGAGGGCCGTCGGTGAGCTCCTTCGTGCTCGATTGCTCCGTGGCGGTCGCCTGGCTGCTCGAGGGCGAGAGGATACCGGAGGCCGACGCGTTGCTCGATCGGCTGGAGGGCGGTGGCGAGGCGGTCGTGCCGGGCCTGTGGCGGCTGGAACTCGGCAATGTCCTCGCGGGGGCCGAACGACGCGGCCGCATCGGCGCGACGGGGATAGCCAGGTGTCTCGGGCTCGGCTTCCGCCTTTCCGTTCAGGTCGGGGCTGGCGAATCCGGCGGCGAACTCGTCCGCTTGCCGCTTCGCCCTCACCCATTCTCTGTGACCCAGAGACCGGTGAGCCTGCGCCCGTTCTCGCGCCACTCCGTCTGGAACACACCGGTCTTCGGGTCTGGGAACACCCGGACCCGGTTCCGGCCCCACTCGCCAGCACCGTAGCTCCGGCGGCTTCGTTTCGTGCGTGCCATCGTTCGATTCCTCTCGATTCGATGGACTGCACGATCTGCGCGAACGAAATGTCGCCGAGGAGCGGGGATTTGACCAGTGGCAGTTGGTCCAACAGGGTCCGGTTCGTCCCGAAGCGAAGGGTTCAAGCGCCTGTCGGGGGTCTGTAGCAGCGTGGCGCGCGCGAGGGTTTTCGGGAGGCCGTTTTCGGACCCGGTGTCCGTGTGGGTGGTCTTGAAGCGCCAGTACATCGGCACCCACCACTGGATCAGCTTCAAGGACCTGCACCGCTACCTGGGTGAGTTCTCCGCGCGGCTGAACATCGGACACGGCACCATTTCGTTCCTCGAAGCCCTGCTCGCCGGGGCCGAGGGTAAGCGGCTCACCTACCGGGAGTTGACGGCATGACCGCGCCCTTGTGGCTGGGCTGCCCAGTCGCTTACCTTCCGTTTACCGCCGAGTTCGCGGCACTTCGACAGGCCATCACCAAGTTCAGTGGCCGCCTGGGGCGTGTCGAGGGCATTCTGGAAGAACGGGGACGATGAGGATCACCAAGTTGCACAAGGTTCACCGGGGATGCAAGGTTGTCCGCGTGTATCAAGTCCTGCGGAGATTGGAGGGACGGAGCGAGCAGTTCGAGGGCTACCTGCCGCGTCCCCCAACAGCCATGCTGCGTCCAAACTCCCAATATTCCATAGGCAACCCCCGGTCGCTGGAAGAGGTCGAAGACTGGGTCGACCGCAACCTGAAAAGCGGAAAACTCAGGGACATCACGGGGACGTCCCTGTGAGCAAGCCCGCCGAGCTCCCACGAGCCGGACGAGAAGGTCACGAACCCGCTGTACGTGCCACGGTCTGCGGACCTCCGGTGGCGATCCGGGTCTCCGGGCCGTGGACGGGAGCGACCCCCCCTTTTTCGATGCTTGGCATCGAACCGGGAGGGCTTGGGATGTGCACTGCCATCCCACCCTCCGCAGGGGTCGCTCCGAAGCAGCGATCCCTTGCGGGGAAGGCCGTGGGCGAGCGGCAACGGGCGCGTACCGGACTTGGCCGGCGATGGCCCGAGCACCAAGAAGGGAATAGTCACCGGCTGGGTAGGCGACCACCTCGACGGCCACCTCGTGCTGTCCCACCGTCCGGCGCACGGACCGGTGCTTCCCGATTATCGCGCTTCCAGCTATGATTGGTCTCAGTCTGACCTGACATCGGGGCCGTATGCGTGCCGGAAGGGGTCCCCGCATCGTGTCCCTCGGTCAGTGCGAGGTTCACTCATTTCCACTCGGAAGGAAGCCCCCTCTTGCCGACATCGTACCGCCACCGCTTTACGTCGAACGCTCTCCGCGCGGCCAAACGGTCCATTCCCGACCACGAGCGCGAGAGTATTTTGCACGGAGTCAGCAACCTCCATGTCGGAATGGACTTTCACTATCCCGAAGATCCTCCTGTCCCCGCATTGACGTTGCGAGTGCTTAGGATCTCGCAGGGTGGCTCCGTGCTGTTGGGGCTCCCCGAGGAGTCAATCGGTGTGTCGTGAGCGTGCTTGACCACTTCCCGGAGTTCCTTCCTCGTCGGGGAGCGGAGAGCCAATCTGCGGAAGTCCTGGACCTCGCCGCCGAAGACCGTTTGCCCGGTGTCGTCAACGGCCCGCGTTGCCTGCCGTCGCCACGACGATCGCCGGGGTGTCAGCTGGCGGACCGGCCCCCGCCAGAGGCATCCCGATCACCGCATGGTCCGCGAAGTGATCGAGAGCCCCTTGCCCACTACCGTCCAGGCACTCATGATGGTTCCCGTTTTCCCAACTCACCTCACCTCACAGGAGACTTACCATGAAGAAAAACGACCAACCCGCCGTGCGCTGGATGCTTGGCTTCTTCGTCCACAACGGAGAGGGCGATAAGCATGAACCGGATTTCCCAACGTTTGACTTCTGGCAACCTGACCGAGACACGTGTGAGGCTGAAGGACGCAGGATCCTGCTGGAACTCCGCAACCGCGGAGACGAACGAAACTGGATCGCCTACGGCCATCCCGATCCATATGAGGTGGGTGCTGGCAGGCATTCAGCGGGACAGTGGATGCAGCGGCTCAGGGATCTTCCATGAGGACCCAGCGGATCGTTACGGTAACGATCGACGAGGTGCCTCCGCGCTGGAGGTTCCCACATGGCGAATACGACGGCCCCGAATCGACGCGTGTCGAAGGTACAATTGCGCCTCGGGCCGCCCAGTCACGCGACGACGACCGTAGCACTTCCCGATGCTGAGCCCGGTGTTACCATTTGCAGTTCCTTTTCGGATGCGGCGAAGCCAGGCTAGGAAGGAGTATGGCCAGGAGCCACCGAGGCACGGCGCGCCGAGCGAAGCCCGCTAGTCCGACGAACCGGCGGTGGGCGAATGGGTAACTCTGCCGCCTCGAAGCGGCACTACACGGTACTGTGCTCATGCGCTACGCCAGACTCGCATCGGTTACCTTGGGTGCCGGGGACGATCCACACGGTCCCCGGGTCCTTCCTCGTCGCTCGCAGGCTCCCTGAAGCCCAACGAGACCAACTCGGATTGGAGGAACTACATGGCAGTCGGATATGGGGATGGACGCGTGTCGATCGGGACGACCATGGTAGGCCGCGTAGCCGTCACGAGGGTCACGGCCGTCCCCGCGCTGACCCCACGAATCCGTCTGGATCTCTCGTGGACGCTGGGGCACATCGTCAGCGGGAATTCTCCCGAGGCGTATCTCATCATCGACTTCGGAGGCGAACTGCGGCTCGGGGCAGGGGATCTTCTCGTCGGTACGCTGGTGCGGGACGGATCACGACACGCACTACGTTCGTTCGGCTATGTGGATACCCAACCCGGATCGGTCGCGCTCGACCTGGGGCGCCACGGGTTGGAGCGGCTTGAGGAGTACCGGGCTGGTGCCGCGCTCGAATTGAGAATGCAGCTATGGACCCGGATCGAGACCGGGGAACTGACGACCAACTCCGCTCGCGTCAGTTCCCGGTTGATCGGGGATGCTCAAGTCGAGGAGATAGCGTTCAAGGTTCCCCGCGACGACTGGCTCGCAGTTCTCGGCGTGTGGACCGGGGACCACGTCGATCTCCTGGAGATCCGCTATGACCTCGTGTATGCGGCCCGCTACAGGGCGAGCCTCAAGGAGATCCGGCTCGCTCGGGAGGCTGTGGACCGAGGCGACTTCAACCGCGCAGTCCTGCAAGCGCGGAAGGCCGTCACTCTCATGGAGGAGTCGGTGAAGGCGGCAACCGGAGAAGATCTCCGGGCGGCATTGACGGACAGGCTCGACAGGCGACACGCGGACCTGTACGGAGGGATCGTCAAGCGCGCCAAGGACATGGGCAATTTCGCCGCGCACCGCCCGGAGACTCGCGATTACACCCGTGTCGAAGCCCTGTTCGCCGTCCGCCTGGCGACGATCTCGCTTGAGGTCGTGGCGGGCCTGCTGCGGTGACCAGGGCGAGGGTCGTAGCACCAAAAGGGAAGAGGCGGAGCCGGGCAGCGTCCGCCGGGCCAGCCACCTTATCGCCGGCGACGACGCTCCCGAGAGACCGTTCTCTGGTTACGGTCGCGCCCGGTCCTCTTGTGAGCACCGCCCGCGCATTGGTCCAGCTTCCACTGAGCCTACCAGCGCTCGGACCATGCTGGCTCGACCTTGACCGCCGTCCGCTTCGGCCCTCCATTTCCTTCCGGGTCACGACCCTTGCCGTGACCCTGTCACGGGCATTCCTCCGGAACTGAGCTGCGCCTGATGGATATCGGTCGCCATCTACATCACGGTCCTCGTCCCTGCCGTCGTGGTGGGGGCGTGGTGGAGCATACTCCCCGCGTGCTCGGAGTAGGACAACCAGCCGCCGCCCGAACGCGGCCTGTCCGACCTGCTTCGGTGGGACGACGACGAAAGACGCGCCACGCCAGGCTGAAGCGGATGCACCGGGGCGTGTCGGGCGGCGACGAGTGAACTCGCACAGCCGGAGGTCCCATGTCGGCTAACAGGCCGCTCCATGCCGCCAACCGGGCGAAGCAGGACGAATTCTACACCCAGCTTTCCGACATCGAGAATGAACTGAAGCACTACAAGGACCATTTCCGCGGCAAGACCGTCTACTGCAACTGCGACGATCCTCGGGTCAGCAACTTCTTCCACTACTTCTCGTTCAACTTCGCGCATCTCGGGCTGAAGAAGCTCGTCACCACCTGCTACAGGAACCAGGACCGGGACCTGTTCTCCCGGCACGACTGCAAGCGGGCCATCAAGCTGGAATACGACGGATACCGTGAAGGCGAGCGGGTCCCCAACGCCGACGACATCGGGGTTTTCCCTCTTGACGGCGATGGGGATTTCCGCAGCCGAGAGTGCATCGGGATACTGGAGCAGGCAGACATCGTGGTGACGAACCCACCGTTTTCGCTGTTCCGGGAGTACGTCGCCCAACTGGTGGAGCACGGCAAGCAGTTTCTCGTGATCGGCAGCATGAATGCGATCACCTACAAGGAGATCTTCCCGCTCATCAGGGACGGACGGCTTTGGCTGGGCCGTGGTCCGGCCGGACGGGACATGCTCTTCGACGTGCCAGAGGCGTACGCGCGGGAGTTGGTCGCCACCAAGAAGGAGGGGAGCGCCTACCGGATGGTGGACGGTGTCGTGAAGGGAAGGCTGGGAAATGCCGCCTGGTTCACCAACCTCGACCATGCGAAGCGGCGGGAAAAGCTGATCCTCTGGCGCAGATACACGCCGGAGGAGTATCCGACGTACGACAACTATCACGCGATCAACGTGAACCGGACGGCTGAGATCCCGATGGACTACGATGGCGCGATGGGCGTGCCGATCACGTTCCTAGACAAACACAACCCGGACCAGTTCGAGATCATCGGCATGGACAGACCAATCGTCACCGCGATCACGGGGAAACAAAGCCGATTCAAGGTGGGTGGCAAAGAGCTGTACGCTCGCATCGTCATCCGCCGTAAGGACGTTGATGTATGAGGATCGACTTCAGTGGTCTTGCACTGCCGCCGGAGACTATCGAAAGACTCCGAGAACGAGGTGCGATGCTGCTTTTGCGGTTCTTTAGCAAAGCTGAGTACGCGGATGAGTTCATGGCTGGACGCATTCGCTTTGGGCACTTGTTGGGATACCGCGACACAGGCGAGGCGAGAGAAGATGCGAACGAAGGTGCTCGTGTAGAGGTCGGTGACTTCCAGAACACCATATTCTGGGTAGGTGGCATCCAGCTGCTACCACTTTCTGCTGATCAAGGTCGCGGCACTTTGACCAGTAAACTCACGTATCCCGAGTCGGAATTCCTATACATGTGCAGTTTCGCGGGTCTCCGTGAATCGTTCTGCGCCCCGACTGTCGACGTTGCGCATTTGGTCAAGGAAAACAGAAAATTCGGCGAGAAGTGTGTCATTATCCCAGATGGGGTAACCTTCTTTCAGCGCCTAAGGAACGCGGCGACGGATAAGGATTGGCTGTTTGCTGGACCGGTTGAGTACTACGATCCTACTGCACGCACCGCGAGAGAACAGAGGTCTTGGGACGAGAAACCCCATTTACGCTACGCGTTCCGCAAGACGCGAGACTACCAGCTCGAACAGGAATACCGGATCGTTCTGGAACGGAGGACACCGCCGAAAGAGAAGATGTACCTTCATGTACCGCCGCTATCCGACATAGCCTACGCAAGGGACATCGGAATATGAAGATCGCACCCCGGCAGGTCACGGTCCGCGAACTCGTCAGGGAGTACCGCGACGACGGCGAGGGCGGCGTCGTCGGCTACGACGGCAAGCTGGACATCCGCCCCCCGTTCCAGCGTGAGTTCGTCTACAAGGACAAGCAGCGCAAAGCGGTCGTCCGCACCGTCATGAGCGGGTTCCCACTCAACGTGATGTACTGGGCGGACCGGGAGGACGGCACGTTCGAGATCATCGACGGCCAACAGCGCACGATTTCGATCGCCCAGTACGTCCACGGGGACTTCTCGCTCGACGGCAGGTACTTCCACAGCCTTCAGGCCGACGAACAGGGTCGGATACTCGACTACGAGCTGACGATCTACGCCTGCACCGGAACGGACAGCGAGAAGCTGGCGTGGTTCAAGGTCATCAATATCGCGGGCGAGACGCTCAGGGCGCAGGAACTGCGTAACGCCGTATACGCGGGGCCATGGCTTGCCGATGCCCGCGCGCATTTCAGCCGCCCCAACGGGCCAGCCCAAGGCCTTGGATCGCCGTACCTCTCTGGCTCCCCAATCCGCCAGGACTACTTGGAGACCGTCCTCAAGTGGATCAGCGGCGGCGGGATCGAAGAGTACATGTCCGCCCAACAGCACGAGCCGGACGCCGGAGAGTTGTGGCACTACTTCCGGTCTGTCATCGACTGGACACAGGCGACCTTCCCGAAGAAGCGGGCCAGCATGAAGGGCGTGGACTGGGGTCCCCTCTACGGACAGCACCACGAGAGAAACGACCTCGATCCGGCGCGGCTTGAAGCCGAAGTAGCGATGCTACACAAGGACGACGACGTCAAAAGGAAGCCGGGCATCTACCCGTATGTCCTCACCCGGGACGAGAAGCACCTGAACATCCGCGCGTTCACGTCCTCGATGCGCGAGGCCGCCTACGAACGGCAAGCCGGCATCTGCATCCTTTGCGGAGAGCACTTCGCTCTTGACGCAATGGAGGCCGATCACATCGACCCGTGGTCGGAAGGCGGCAAGACGACCCCTGAGAACTGCCAGATGCTGTGCAGGCCGTGCAACCGCCGTAAGGGGGCAGAATAGCACTGTGGCGAGCTTGGGAGTCCCGCCATTCAGGTACGGTTTTCCCGCTTTCGCGGCCATGTCCAGTAGTGTCCAGTCCGACGGCAGGAAACGCAGATCGTGCAGTCCTGTAAGCGCGACGAAGGGCGACGGGCCCGAAGTGCAGGAGCACGACGAAGCCGGGCGTGTGACCAACCTCGGGCGCGCCAACTCCCGCGATTCGTGGGCTCAGTCGGAAGCGTGGAAACCCGTTCCGTTCGGCACGCCCGATTGCCCCCTCCGCGCTCACGATATTATACTACTAGTTTATCCAACTAGTAGTATATAGGAGATACAGATGCTCAAGGTCGGTGCCTTCGAGGCGAAGACGCACCTGTCAAGGCTGCTGGCCAGGGTCGCCCGCGGCGAGGAGGTGCTGATCACGAAGCGCGGAAAGCCGATGGCCCGCCTGGTTCCGGCCGATCGGGACACCCGCGTCGGCGTCGCGGAGGCCGTCCGCGAGCTCCGCGTTCTGGACGATGGACTGCGGCTGCACGGTCTCGACTGGAAGGAGCTGCGGGACGAGGGCCGTCGGTGAGCTCCTTCGTGCTCGATTGCTCCGTGGCGGTCGCCTGGTTACTCGAGGACGAGAGGATACCGGAGGCCGACGCGTTGCTCGATCGGCTGGAGGGCGGTGGCGAGGCGGTCGTGCCGGGCCTGTGGCGGCTGGAACTCGGCAACGTCCTCGCGGGGGGCCGAACGACGCGGCCGCATCGGCGCGACGGGGATAGCCAAGTGTCTCGGGCTCCTGGCCAGATTGCCGATCGTCGCGGATCGCAGTACGGAACAACGGGCGTTGAAGGAGATCCTGGAGCTCTCCCGCCGCGAATACCTGACCACCCACGACGCGGCGTACCTCGAGTTGGCGATGAGGCGGGGACTTCCGCTCGCGACGCTGGACCGGTCCCTCGCCCGGGCGGCGCGCCGCGCGGGGGTGGACGTCCTGCCGGGATAAACGATGGCCCGGAGGCCCCCTACGCCCCCACGGCAGCCCCCGTCCACCACGTTCACCTCGCCCGTGACGGGGGGACGGGGGGATCGGAGAGGCGGTTGCGCGGGTTCCACGACGCGCTGCTGGAAGAGCTTCGCGGCACCGGCGTGCGGGCCTGTCTGCTGGAACCGAGGGCTGTGGACACCGCGATCTGGGACGCGCGCGACTGCGCTGGGAGTAACGTCGGGTGAATCGAAATCCGCGACCGGGCGGTCCAAGCGAGCCAGCACGCTGCCCGGTCGGCTATCTTTGGTCCAAAGGCTCCCGAAAGGGGGCAGTAGCGTCGGTAGACGGAATCCTGACCGAGAGAAGATGAAGCCATGAAGAGCCTGCCCGAGCGGATCATGGGGTACGCCGAAGCCAAGCCGGAGGCCACGCCCATTCAGGCCGAGGACCTCCTGCACCTCGGCGACCGGGCTGCGGTGAGCCGGGCGCTCTCCCGCCTCGCGCGTTCCGAGCTACTCATGCGGATCTACCGAGGCATCTACATGCGCCCGATCGAGACCCGATTCGGCCTTCGGGCCCCGCGCCTCGAACTGGCGCTCGCCGTCCTGTCCGAACTGTGGGACGTGACGATCGTTCCGAACGGGGGCGACGCGGCGAACTGGCTTGGGCTGACAACGCAGAACATGGTGCGATCCGTCTATCTCACCTCCGGTCCCAATCGTATGCTGCACTTCGGTAGGCACCCCGTGGAACTGCTACATGCTCCGGCATGGCAGCTGGCGGCGCCGCACCAGACCGCCGGGGTGGTCATCCGCGCCATTGCATGGATGGGTCCGCGAGAGGTTGAGAAGAGCCTCGATGCCGTGCTTCCCGTGCTCTCGCAGGAAGACTTGAATGCGCTGTCCGCCGCGCAGGCCGTCCTGCCCGGCTGGATGGCGGAGCCGCTGAGCGCTCGCATTGCCCATGGCTGATGCGCTGTACGAAACCCTCGCAGCTGACCAGAGACTCGAAGCCCTTCAAGTAGCGTCGCAGCGCACCGGGATCAGAACCTATGTCCTCGAGAAGGACACTTGGGTCGTAGCAACCCTGCGAGTTCTGTTCGAGGCGCCGTTCGGACGGCATCTGGTGTTCAAGGGAGGCACGTCGCTGTCCAAGGTGTGGCGCGCGATCCGGCGGTTCTCCGAGGACATCGACATCACCTACGACATCCGAGGCTTCGCGCCGGAGCTGGTCGCGGGCGGCGACGATGAGGCGCTGCCACCGACGCGCAGCCAGGAGAGGCGCTGGACGCGGGCGATCCGGCCCCGCCTTGCCGAATGGGTTCGTGAGGTCGCGGGCCCGCTCGTCGCGGAAGAGCTCGAGCGAACCGGATTTTCGGGGCGAGTCCGTGCCGAGTCCGAGCGGCTCTACGTTGAGTACGAACCCTTGTTCGTTCCGCTCGGACCCATGCGGCCGGATGTCCAGGTCGACTTCGGAGCACGATCCACGGGCGAGCCCCATGTCGTTCACACCGTCGTCTGCGATGCCGCCGCGCATCTTCCCGGCCTCGCGTTTCCGGAAGCCCGGCCAGCCGTCATGCTCGCCGAGCGAACGTTCTGGGAGAAGGCGACCTCGATGCATGTCTACTGCCTCCAGGGACGCGTCCGTGGCGAGCGTTGGTCCAGGCACTGGCACGACCTCGTCCGCCTCGACGATGCCGGAGTCGCGGCCAAGGCTCTGGCCGACCGCGAACTCGCGCGGTCGGTGGCCCGCCACAAGGGGATGTTCTTTCGGGAGAACGATTCCAACCGCCAGCGGATCGACTACCACGCCGCCGTCTCGGGCAACCTCAGGCTCGTCCCCTCGGGCGCCGCGCGGGGAGCTTTGGCCGAAGACTACGCCACCATGCTGCCCACCGGGATGTTGCTGGGCGACGACGAGCCGTTCGACACGATCATGCAGCGATGCGCCGTGATTGAGGAGAGGGCCAACGCTTCGCCTCTCGTGACGTAGCGCAGCACACCCGGCTTGAAGACGGAGTAGTGGGGCGGCGCTTCGTGTACGGCGGCCGCACCGCCGCGGCGGAGCCCGAACGTGGAGCGCGGGCGGCTCGACGTGCCGGTCAACGCCGCCGACGCCTTCGACCTAGCGCCGGTGGTGGAGACGGAGGGCGAGGTCCTCGGCCTCAACCTGGGGGTGAGCTTGGCGGGCTCGTCATCAACGTGGGGTCGGTGGCGGGGTGGAGGCGGGGGCGTGGCCCTTGAAGCCGTGTTGGGGGAGTTCTAGCTTTTCTGGCCTTCCGGAAGCCGCCAACGATTGCGAGACGTGTGTGCTGTTCAGTTTAGTGGATTCTTCTTGCCAGTGTCCTCGACACCATCGTTCCCTGCATTCCCGTCGTCAACTGCGCTGACGGGGAGCGGGGGGTTGATCCAGACCTCTTCGGGGAGTTCGGCGGCCCGTGGCGGGCCCGCCACGAAGCGCTCCGGACGGGCGGCGTAGGCGGCGGCGAGAACCTCCTGCCTCCGCCGGATGACCTCTGGCGCGCTGCCGAGGTGGACCTGCTCGGGCGTGAGCAGGCCGATGCCGCCGTGCCGGTGCTCGCCGTTGTACCAGGTGAAGAACGAGCGGCAGAACGCCTTCGCCTCCTCGACGTCTGCGAACCGGCCGGGGAAGCCGGGGTGATACTTGACCGTCTTGAACTGGGCCTCCGAGTACGGGTTGTCGTTCGAGACCCTGGGGCGGCCCAGCGACTGCGCGACCCCGAGATCGGCCAGGAGCTGCGCCGTGCACTTGGCCGTCATGGGAGCACCCCGGTCGGAGTGAAGGGTGAGCGCGTCGGGCCGGACGCCCTGCCCGAGGCAGCTCTCCTCGATCAGGCGTCCCGCGAGGCCCGCCGTCTCGCGCTCCGCCACCATCCAGCCCGTGACGTAGCGGCTGAAGATGTCCAGAATCACGTAGAGGTACAGGTACTGCCCCTTCCTCGGCCCGAGAAGCCGTGTGACGTCCCAGGACCACGCCTCGTTGGGCGCACGCGCCACGACCTCGGGCATCGGGTGGTTAGGGTGGCTGCGCTGCGCCCGGCGCTCCCGCACCGCCCGCCTCTCGCCGAGGATCCGGTACATCGTGCGCTCCGAACACAGGTAGACGCCTTCGTCCAGCAGCGTCGCGTACACCTCCGCGGGAGCGCGATCCGCGAAGCGCGGCGAGCACAGCACGTCGAAGACCTCGCCGCGTTCCGCCTCGCTCAACGCCCGGGCAGGCTTGGGCCGGGGCTGCCGCTGCCCGGTCGTCTCCGGTCTCCGGCGACGGTAGAAGGTGGCGCGCGCAACGCCCAGCGCCGCGCACGCCGCCTTCACGCCCACCTGCCCGGCCAGCTCTCCGGCCGCGGTCAGGAGGACTTCCCTTCGCCGAGACTCACGCCCAGCAGCCCCGATACTTTTCCCTGGACCTCGATGACGAGGTGCGCCTTGCGCAGCTCCTCACGCAGGCGCGCAACCTCGCGCTCGAGCCTCGCCACCTTCTTCGCGGCCCCCTTGTCCGACGAGGGCTTAGGCCCGCGCCTCCTCGCCAGCGCATCCAGCGATCCCTCCCGCACCGCCTTGCGCCACGCCGACAGATGCGAACTGTACAACCCCTCGCGCCTCAGCAGCTCTCCGATCTCGCCCGGCGTCCCGCAGGCGTCCGCCCGCTCGACCACCGACAGCTTGTAACGCGGCGAGAACCGCCGCCGCGTCGCCTTCGCCGAAACCTCCGGATCCGGTGCCGCCGCCGCGCCGCGCGCGCTCTCCCCCGCCGCGGCGGGGGAGAGCGCCCCTGTCCCGTCCATTCGTTCTCCTCCTGCCATCGTGCAACTCTCTGACTCGCCCTACCCTAATCACTTTACCCTCCCGTGTCTCCTACCACGTTGGCAGATAGGGTTCAGTGGGGACCTGTAGCTCAGGTGGTTAGAGCGCACGCCTGATAAGCGTGAGATCGGTGGTTCAAGTCCACCCAGGCCCACTTGGACGTACGGGATCATGTCCCTGGCGGAAGCCCGGAGAGACTAGGGTGAATCGAAATCCGCGACCGGAAGGAACGGAGGCGATGCCGGACGATCGGGGCGTTCGGCGCGAGACGAGGACATCGAGCCTGCCCCCCGTGGTTCTCCTGGACCGCCACCGGGTCCGCGCGCTCGGCGAGGCACCGAGCACACAATCCGTGGACTGGGCGCAGCGCGCCGGGCTCATTGACGACACCGACACGGCCGGGAACCGCAACCAACCGCTAAGCGGAAGGCACGCGCACAGCCTGTGGGCGGTACGACGGGCGGTCCCGAGGAATTCGTGGGACCGTGCCCCATCCTTCTTTCCCAAACAGGAATGGGAGGGGAGGGTGACGGCCATCCGCAAGGACGAGTTCGACGCCCGTTTGCGGGACTTGACCGGTGGTGGCCGCCATGTCGCCACCATCGAGTTGGAGGAGATCGGACCCGAGGACCGCGAACGCATGTTCGTCGGCGCCATGTTCCGCTGGGTGATGGGATACGAGAGGTTTCCCGGCGGAGCGAGGGGTTTCGTCTCGCGCGTCGTTTTCCTGAATCCGCCGCGCCTGACCAAGCGCGACCTTGAACGCGGGCGGCGCTGGGCGGATCGCCTGCGGGCGAAGTGGAAACTTGACTGAGCGGGCGGAGCCGCCGCCGGGAGAAGCGGCACCGTCGGCCGGTCGGTTGTCTTCGGTTGTCGAATGCTCGCCGCGAGGGGGCGGTTGCCCCAGTTGACGGACTGGGATGGCGAGGGATGATACTATGCGATGGCGAGAGGTGATACTATGAAGAGCCTGCCCGAGCGGATCATGGGGTACGCCGAAGCCAAACCGGAGGCCACGCCGATACAGGCGAAGGACCTCCTACACCTCGGTGACCGGGCCACCGTGAGCCGGGCACTCTCCCGCCTCACGCGTTCCGAACGACTCATGCGGATCTACCGTGGCATCTACATGCGCCTGATCCAGACTCGTTTCGGCCTTCGGGGCCCGAGCCGCGAACTGGCGCTCGCCGCCCTGTCCGAACTATGGGACGTGACCATCGTTCCGAACGGCGGCGACGCGGCGAACTGGCTTGGGCTGATAACTCAGAACACGGTGCGATCCGTCTACCTTACCTCCGGTCCCGATCGGATGCTGCACTTCGGTAGGCACCCGGTGGAACTGCTACATGCTCCGGCATGGCAGCTGGCGGCGCCGCACCAGACTGCCGGGGTGGTCATTCGGGCGCTGGCGTGGTTGGGCCCGCGAGAGGTTGAGAAGAGCCTGGATGCCCTGCTTCCCAAGCTCTCGGGGGAAGACCTGAGCGAACTTCTTGCCGCGCGGACGGTCATGCCGCCTTGGATGGCCGAACCGCTCTGCAGGCGCTTGGCGCATGGCTGAAGTCCAGTATGGCCGCCTCTCCGCAGCAGAGAGGCGCGACGCACTGGAGGTGGCGGAGCGGCGTCCCGACACGGCTAGCGACCCAAGGGGTGGGACTCCGGCCGTGTCCGGTGCGACCCGCCTGGCGACACCCCCGGTCACTTGGTCAGTGAACATGGTCAGTGACCGTGCCCGCATCTATCAAAGTGACCAAGTCGGAAGAAGTAGATGGGGCTGACCGGAGGAACCGCCGGAGTCGGCACGCTTCTGCGGGAAACCGGGCTACCCAACACGGATCCGCGTCGCTTTCCCACCGTGAACGCTCGGTTCCGCGCACCATTGATCGCGAAGGAGACGAAGTGAGTCCTGGATTTCATCCGGAAATCCCAGGAGGCGCGAGAGCACGGCCCTATCGAGGTCGGCGCGGACCGGATCTCGATAGGCCTCATTCGCCGGTAGCAGGGGACGTTTCCGGAACTCGGCGAAGATTCGGCGCGCTTCATCCATCTGGTTGTCGGAAAGCTCGCGGGGATCAAGTATCGGCAACTGAGGCAGGCGGCTGACTGTCATCGATGCACGCCCTTGATGCTGCCGGGATCCCTTCCACCAAAACGACATGAGGCCGAGAGTAGTGTTGGCCCACAGAGTGATCGGCTCTTCCCACTCTAGTCGATGCACGAGAAAACTCGGCCAAGCCCGTCCCCCAATCACCGGTTCGGGTGTCAGGCAAGCGGCCAAGCTCTGAGAGTTGATCCGGAAATCGCGGTTGAAATGGAGTTGGCTCGCCGCGGCTTTCCACCGACCGACCGCCACTTCTCGGAAGCCCTCCCGAACGCGGCCCGCGCGATCCGCCTCGACCACCAGGCAGCGTTCCCTCGAGGCACGATGCGCCCACAGCGCCGGGTACGTCGGTGGTGTCTCGGCTTCCGCCAGGTCCACCATGTCCCACGGTCCGCGTGGCGAGCCGCGGGAGTCGCGACCGGCGATGTCACGGTCGAGTGGCCCGCGTTCCCCGATTTCGCACAGCCGAGTCATGGGGATATCGAATGCGTCGCTGCGCCGAGGCAACCGAAGCACTCCCGCGCCCAAAGCGAGCATCGTACCCGCAAGGTCGGGGTTTCCGACACCAGCCGCCCCGGTGTCGGTCAGTCTGTCCCGCACGTAGCTACCGACGACGCAACCGTCTCCGACCAGCAACCAACCCGCCTTCGCACCGCCAGCGGGTAGTTCGCGAATCGCGCGTGCCACCTCGGTGGCCTCAAGCAGGCTCTTCGGTCGCCGCTTCAGGTTCGCGAACAGCGCTGGACGCACCGCTGATTCACCCTCTTGTCTCTTCCTGGCAACGAGGAGCACCTCGGCCATCCCCGTGTCGGCGGAAAAAGCCCCGTCGGTGCCGCCAGTGGCCGCGATGGCGACCACGACGATGTCCTCGTACTCCGCTTCCATGAGCTCGCGGGCCGCCTCCCACGAGCCTCCCTGGGCGAAGGAGGCGGGCAGTACCAGCGCGATCACCCCGCCGGGACGGGTCTTCGCATGAGCGAGGTCGACGAAATGAGATGCCATCCCGGCATTGCCGTTGCCAACGCGCGAGACCATACGGCGCCCAATCTCCTTCAGCCGCTTCGACATGTCCCGTTGTTCGTCTTCCTTCGTGTCGAAGCCGGCAAACGACGGTACCGGAACCGTCGTCGATTCGTGGTTGGTCGGCCGCGTGAAGGGGGGATTCATGATCGCCAGGTCAAGAGATCCGTGAGGGATGTCCACACGCACATCCACATCGCCCACATCCTCCCTGTCCCCACGGGTCTGCCGTTGACCGGTTCCAAAGAGGGCCATTGAGTCCCGGCTCTCGTCAAGGAGATCCAGCGACCCGATTGCGATGGGCAACTCCTGCTCCTCCGGCTGTCGACCGTAGGGCATGGTATACACGCAAGTCCGCTCAAAGGTCATCCCTGGGTGGGTGCCCGACAGGTTCGAGGCCGTAAGGTGGGTCGCCGCGGGCATGATGTCGGCGGCCACCAAGGCTCCTTCCATCATCCGCGCGTGTAGCTTCGCGTCATCGCCGCCCGAGTGCCGGTGACGCGCAGCCACGCCGTGGTAGGCCGCCAGTAGCAGGGTGCCGGTTCCACATGCGAGGTCACCCATTCGCAAGTCTTGAACTGCGTAGGCATCCTCCCAATCCACATCGAGATCCGGGACCGCGAGTTCAGCCAGCAACGCAGCCGAGTTGGGCAACGTATAGAACGTGGCGAGGAACTTCCGGTCCGATATGAGCCGCTGAAACATGCGGCCGGACAGGTCGTTGAGGCTGGTCGCGCCGATTCTCGCAAGTTCGTGCGCCACATCGGCCAAGCGGTCCATGATGGCAAGTACGGGAGCGTCGCGGATGGTCAACAACAGATCAATCGCGATCTTGAAGATCGGCCAGTAGTTGATCCGCAGAATATCGCGCCAGCATTTGATGAGTCGCGGCCGCAGGATGCTGCCGGATTCCCCGCGCAGGCTATCCAGGTGTGGGATGCCGTGCAGGCCCGCCAGAGCCGTGTGGAACGTCATCGCGTTCGCAATGATCGCCATCGCCATCCGCGATGTCTGCTCGCTGTCTTCCTGGTGTAGCAGCCGAGCGGTTTCTTCGAGTCCCGCCCGAGACGTGGCTGTCGCGTCGGCCCGGAGGAAATGAGCAGCCTGCCGAACCCCCCGCTCCAGGATTGTCAGACCCTCGGCGACCAAACGCTCCGACAGCGAAACCTCCTCAATCGCCCGAGCGAGGTCGTCAAGTCCACCGCGAAGCCATCCTCGGTCGGGCCACCGTACGCACTGTTCGCCGTCGCCCGATAGCACGCACCACTCGACCGTCGCTGATTCGACCGCAGCCTGAAGATCGTCAGCCCCCCGCAGGTGAGCGTCCAGGAGCACGGCGACCACCTGTTCAATCTCGAACCCGGAGTCCCTGGTGACCTTCCCCAGCCGAGCTCGGGCGTCGGTCTCGACGGTCAACCCCGGTGTGAACTCCGTCTCAAGAATGATGGGGGGCGTCGAGCCCAGCTTCACGAGGAGATCCGGTCGCAGAGCCCGATGGCCAAGAACAGCGCTCTGCTCGGCCGTGACCCGCCATCGCGGGTGTCGGCGGTCAAGAGCGTCCGCCAGCGCGGCGTTCACCAATGGTTCCGTGTTTCGGGCCATACGGTACTCCGGGAATAGAGGTGAGGGCTGGAATCTAACGCCCGGTCCTTCTTCGACCAGATCGTCGTCGGCCTCGAGACGCCCGCCAGACGGCACGAGAGTGTCAACCACAGCGCCGACGAGTGGGTGGTGGGCGATGTGCATGTGAACAGCGTGGATGGCGTCTGGAGCCTCTTCAAGCGCTCGATCATGGGAGCCTTCCACAAGGTCTCCGCGAAGCACCTCGACCGCTACCTCGAAGAGCTCGAATGGCGGTTCAACAACCGCCACATCTTCCGCGACGCGCTCGCCCCGCATCATGCACACCGACCCGTGACGTACCGACGACTCGTCGACGGCAGGTAAAGAAAGCTCGTTGTGGGAACCGTAGTTATAGCAGAGAGCGGCGGCCACCGGCCGAAGCCGATGACCGCCTTCGAGGGGCCTGGCTTGGTGCGCGACCGGCCTCTAAACCCATAGTCGCCGGGGTTCGAATCCCCGCAGGTCCATCGTGCGCGACGACCATCTAGGGGTGAAGCTAGCGCCCGGTCCGGCCAGCTAGCAACTGTGATCGTGACCCTCGCCGTGTCCGTGAGCATGGGGTGCCCCGGGAGCATGACCGCGTGTCGCCCGTGGTACGCAACACCCGGTTGGACATCCAAGTGTCCCCGCACTCCATGGCCGTCCAGCCCTGGCCTTCGATCATCTCGATCTTCGGACCCGCCTCGGTTCGCGCCTTCCACAAGCCCCAGCAGTCGCTGAAGCCGATGGGGTCCGGGTCGTCGCCGGGGTCGCACTCCAGGTCGCTGAGCAGCTCCTCGACCTCCTCCTCGGTGTACCACCCGTCCCTGCACAGAGGCTCGGCGGACTCGAACCATACCCAGTTCAGCCGCGCCCCACCCCACCCAGCCACGCCACGACGAGGCGACGGAGAAAGACAGGATTATCGCCGTCGAAGCATGCCCCCGCCTCCGGCAGCCCCGGATCCGTGCGCGTGCGAAGGTCTCCGCGGGACTCCCCATTCTTCATCGTGATCTCCTGCTCCACAGCCCGGACTCCCTGAATCGCGTGGCGGGGAGAGCTGACGACGAGAACGCTCGACACCGCGCCGAGGTGGTTGCTCGCCTTCACCGTCGCCGTGACGTGGCCACTAACAACCTCGAAGCCCGGCTTGAGCTTGATCCTGAGGATGGAGTCCCTGAGCCAGGCGCGGAGCGCGCTGTGGTTGCTCTCGACTGTGAACGACAAGTCCCCAGCGAGTGGAAGTACCGGTGGATGTCGAGCACGACCACGCTCCCGTAGGCGAGCGCCAGCTCCGGGAAGGACTTGACTCCATGGAGCCCACGCTCCGAGCGAGGCTGGCCACCTTCCCCGTGGTCGTCGTCACGGGGGCCCGACAGACGGGCAAAAGCACGCTGGTTCGGGAGCTGGAGGGGGACGCGCGCACCTATCTCACCCTCGACGACTACGGTGTCCTCGACCAGGCGCGCCGGGCACCGGAGGCACTCCTTACCCGCGCAGCGCCCGCACCGGCGTCTTCCGACGCCTTCGACACCGCCACTCACCCCATTACGCTGGACGAGATTCAGCGGGCACCGGATCTCCTCCTTGCGATCAAACGGGCGGTCGATACAATGCGGATCCCCGGGCGCTTTCTCCTGACCGGGTCCGCCAACCTCGATCTGATGAGAGGCGTTTCGGAGACGCTGGCGGGCCGCGCCGTCTACCTGACCCTCTGGCCCATGACCCGGCGCGAGGCGGAGGGAGCGGGTCGCGCGGGCTCGTGGGATATCCTGGTGGATGAGCCTCCCGGGTCCTGGCCGACGGCTCTCGCCGACACGGCCGTCGCGACAGGTTCCGTGTGGGAGGATCTCGTCGTCAGGGGCGGGTATCCGTTTCCGGCCCTGCACCTGGACACGCGGTCGGACCGGGAGGCGTGGTTCGAGGCGTACCTGCGGACCTATCTCGAGCGCGACCTCCGGCAGCTGGCGGCCATCGACAACCTAGTCGGTTTCCTGAGGCTCGTGCGTGCGGTCGCCCACCGAGTGGGCGGCCTCGTGAACCAGGCCAGCCTGGCGCGCGACGCCGGGCTGCCGCCTACGACCGCGCAGCGCTACCTGCATCTGCTGGAGACCTCCTATCAGCTTCTGCGGGTCGAGTCGTACTCCGTCAACCGAAACAGGCGGCTGGTCAAGAGTCCCAAGATGTATCTGGTGCGACCCGGGCCTAGCGCTGCACCTGGCCGGAGAGGCCACGCCCGGCGGCGCGCACCTGGAGAACCTCGTCGCGTGCGACCTGTTTGCGTGGCGCGAGACCAGGTCGCTTCGGCCCAACGTCCTGTACTGGCGAACCAGCAAGGGCGCCGAGGTCGATTTCGTCATCGAAACGCCCCGGGCGCTCATTCCCGTGGAGGTCAAGAGCAGCCGCACCGTTCGCGTCTCGGCCGCGCGTCATCTCGAGACATTCATGGGTGACTACGGGGATCGCGTTCCCGCGGGGATTCTGGTCTACGCGGGCTGCGAGACGTACTGGCTCACCGACCGCGTGCTCGCCGTCCCCTGGCACGTGGTCATCTGACGCAGGGTGACCGAAGGCGAACCGCCCCCCTACTCTGCCGACCACCCCCTTGGCAGCCTCGCTCGGGAGGCACTTGGCGGATCGCTGAGGTGCGATACGGGTGCCTCTCCGCGACGCAGCAGCACGGGCGCGTCCCCGGCCGCAGGGACGTCAGGCCGCGAACATCCGCTGCAGCACGGTGAGTACGGCGTCCATCGTTCCGGCAGACAGCTTTCCGAGACGCCGAACCAGACGGACCCGGTCGATTGTCCGCAGCTGGTCCGCCACGACGTAGCCACTCCTGTCCCGGAAACGGCACCTGATCCGGAACGGATAGGAATGACCGCCGGTGGTCATCGGAGCCACGAGGAAGGTTTCGAGGTGGTCATTCAGTTCGTCCGGCGACACGACGACGCACGGACGGGTCCTCCTGATCTCGGAGCCCCGCGTCGAATCCAGTGAGATCAGATAGACGTCGCCCCGCCGCGGCGGTCCTACTCCCATTCCCATTCCGACTCGTCGAAGGCGGTCGGTACCGGCTCGTCCAGGAGGCCGCCTTCTCCTCGGGACTCCGACACACGGGCCGCTTCGGCCCATCCGGCTCTAGGGTCGTCGTCTGCGCGCTCCGCCGACCACCCCCTTGGCGGCTTCTTCCGCACCCCGACCTCTGGCGGAACCACCAGCTCCAGCTCCGTGTGCCGCGCGATCACCGCGAAGTCACGGTTCAGCGCGAGCAGCGGACGGCCCACGGTCAACGCGGTTGCGGCCACCATGCAGTCGACCGTCGAGCGAATCGTGAATCCGGCCCGGCGACAGACGCGGTAGATGCGCGCGGCGCCCTGAAAGTCCCGTAGCGAGTCCGGAATCAGGATCTCGAAGCGACTGAGGAGCTGAAGGAGACCGGTGACCTCGACCTCGCTGCTGCCGCCGGAGAGCAACTCGGTCACCACGGGTGCCGGAGTGGAGATCGGCTTGCCGCCCCGTACGCTGGAACGAAGGGCGAGGTGGGTCGGGCTGCCCGTTGCGCGCAGATACTCCACCCAGGCGGAAGTGTCGACGATCAACGGCTACTCGGTCGGGGCGAGCCGGTCAGCGGCGGGGTCGATCATCTCGATCGGCGGGTCGTTGCGCAGTTCGTCGAGGTCGCCGTCCCAACCGACTCCCTGCATCGCGAGCGCTTCCTGCTTGGTCATCGGTTCGATCGCCTGCCTGCAGACCGCCTCCTCCGCGGCGGCCTTCCAGCTGCGCCGGTTGTAACGCCGGCGCACGGCTTCGACGTCGTGTTCCATGACCCGCACCTCGATCGTGACGTAGCGCAGCACGTCCGGCTTGAAGACCGAGTAGTCGGGACGCGCCTCGTGGACCGCGGCCGCCCCGCCGCGCCGGTCGCGCTCCGCCTCGTCCCGCAGGATCCGCCGCACCCATGCGGACACGGTGAGGTTGTTGCGCCCGGCCGCGTCGCGGATCTCGTCGAGATCGGCGTCGGACATGACGACCTGCAGTCTCTTACTCATGATTTGAGTATGATATACTCATACGGTGCCCACAAGGGACGACCGGGTGTGGGCGAAGCCTGCGGCGTGGGCCCCTCATTGTCCGGTGGGCTTGCCAGCGAAGGGCGTTTCAGCGCCTCCGCGTCCCAGCTAGCCCTCTGGCCGGATCGCCCGCGTCAGCGCCGCGACCCCGCCGACCACCGGCAGCGTCAGCCACGTCCCGGAAAGATCCACCGATAGCTGCGTGCCGGGAGTGGGGTGCACGGTGAATTTCTGGTCGCTGGAGAGGATCATCAGTCCAATCCTGGCACCGGCCGGAATCACCTGATCGTCGGGCTGCAGCGCGAACTCGAACTCGACGAACTCGCCCGGCACAAGCGGGGAGCCGGTGCGCGGCGTCTCGATACTCGGGTCCTTGGCGTTCCGAGGGTCGGCCCAGCCCTTGGTGATGACGTTCTCGCCGATATGATCCGGCTCCGGCGTCCACGGCAGCGCCACCAGCCACACGGTGAGATTCGCGGCCGTCGCGTCCGCCGCGACGCGAATCCGCACCCAGGGCACTCCCGAGATGTGTACATCCCGCTCAAGGGGGGGCGTCGCATAGAGCAGCCGGTGCTCCGAAGTGTCGAGTGCGGCGAGATCGGCTCCGGGAAGGGAGTAGTCGTCCACGAAGGTCTCCACGGCGGCCGACTCGGCAGGGTGCAGCGAGAGGGCGCCCACGGCGTTGCCGGGGACCGAGGGGTGGAGCGCGACCTCCTCGGCATCCGGGTGGGGGTAGTCGGGATACGGCGTCGGGTCGTCCACTTCGTCGCCCGCCCGCACGATCCACGCCCTGGGGTCGTCCTCGACGCCGTTCTCGACACCCAGCAGGTAGCGCGTGAACCAGCGATTCATCATCGCCAGCGGCGGCGGCCCGCCGTGTCCCCCCTGGTGGTAGTAGATCTGGAGCGGGACGCCCCGTTCCTTCAGCGCCTCGGTGACGCGGTAGCTGTGTTCGGGCATCACATTCCAGTCGTTGAAGCCGTGGGCCATGAGCGTGGCCGCACGCACCCCGTCGATGTGGTTTAGGTAGTCGCGCGCGGACCAGAAGTCGCTGTAGTCGCCCGAGACCCTGTCCAGCCTGGCCTCCAGCTCGTCGCGCACATTCGCGATGCAGTAGCCGCGGTCCTCCGGGTCGCCGCTGAAGACGAAGTCGAAGAGAACGTCGATGTCCTCGCCCGGGTATCCGCCCGGGGAGCGCACCAGCCCGTTGGAGCGGTAGTAGTGGTAGTACGACGTGTTGGGCGCAATCGGCACGATCGCCTCCAGGCCCTCGACTCCGGTCGTCGCGGCGGCCAGCGGGAGCGTGCCGTTGAAGGAGGTGCCGGTCATCCCGACCTTGCCGGTGGCCCACTCCGCGGTGACCTCCTCGTTGCCATCCGGCGTGGAGAAGCCGCGAGCCCGCCCGTTCAGCCAGTCGACGACCGCCTTCGGCGCCAGCGACTCGTTCGCGCCACCCATCGTCGGGCACCCATCTGACTGTCCGGTCCCCGGGGACTGGGAGTGGACGACGGCGAAGCCGCGCGGAACCCATGTCCCGACGTGCGAGTTGGAGATGATTGGCTGGTCGGCGATGTGGGGGATCGTCGGGGGGAAGGGATCGCGGGGCTGGGGCTCGCCGCCGACCTCCTGGCCCAGGTCCCAGAAGTGGTCGAAGTCCAGCCCCGAGACCCCGGAGTAGTAGGGGCTCGTCTCGTAGATGACGGGAACCCTGAGCCCTTCCGTCTCGGTCTGCGCGGGTCTGGCGACATCCACATGCACCCGGTCCGGACGGCCGTCGCCGTCGGTGTCGAACCCGGTCTCCACCCAGAGGTGGTGGCGGATCCACTCGGTCGAATCGGCGAAGGCGGCCACGACCTGCGCCTGGCCATCCTCGATGATGTGGGTGGTCTGCGCAGAGGCGGGGACGGCGCCGGGCAGCGCCGTGGCGAGAGCCGCGAGGAAGGGCGAGACGGGGCGGAAGGAGCTCATTGGCAGTCCCGATGGGAGGGTGATGGACGAGGAACCAGAGCAAGCTAGCGCGTCGGCGGTGTCCGGCGCACTCCGCCGTCGGCTACATCGGCTGATGAAGCCCAGTCCGATCCCCGTGGCGATCGAGAATGTGAAGGGCGTCGCGAGCGTGGTGACCATGGCGCGGATGCGGCAAGCCGGGTGTCAGCCGGAATGCGACAGCATCGCGAAACCCGCGTCAAGTAGTCGAACCAAGTCGTTGATTGTCGTGATAAACCCTGATAACTTCGGTATAAATGGACCGTCGAACGAACCCGTACGCCCCCGGGGCCGGAACACCACCGCCCGAGCTTGTCGGACGCGATGAACTGATCGAGGATGCCGAGATCGCGCTCGACCGGCTGCGCAACGGGCTTGCCGCCAAGAGCCTGCTGATGGTCGGGCTGCGCGGTGTAGGGAAAACGGTCCTGTTGAATCGCATACTTCTCGACGCCACCGATCGGGGATTCGAGTGCGTGGCGATCGAGGCGCCGGAAGACCGGTCCCTTCCGGGGGCTCTGGCCGGGCCGCTGAACTCCGCCCTGATTCGAATGAGCCGCGGCGCGGCGGCGCGGGAACTGTCGAAACGTGCGCGACGAGCGCTGGCGGGGTTCGTGGGCGCGATGAAGCTCGGCTTCGACGACATCACCCTTTCCATCGATGTCGACAAGGAGGAGGGCGTTGCGGACAGCGGCGACCTCGACACCGACCTGACCTCCCTTCTCCAAGTTACGGGGGAGGCCGCCGGGGCGCGGGGCACCGCGCTGGTCCTGTTCATCGATGAAATGCAGTACGTCGAGGAGCGCCAGCTTGGCGCCCTGATAGCGGCGCTCCACCGGACGGCTCAGCGCCAGCTGCCCGTGACGCTGATCGGATCCGGCCTGCCGCAGCTAGTCGGCCACGCGGGATCCGCCAAGTCGTACGCCGAGCGGATGTTCTCCTTCCCGGAGGTCGGTCCGCTGTCCGACGAGGCGGCCGCAAGGGCGGTGGAAGCCCCGGCGAAGCGGCTCGGCGTCTCCTATTCGCCGGCGGCCCTCGACGAAATCCTGCGGATTACGGAATGCTACCCGTATCTCCTGCAGGAGTGGGGCGCCGCCTGTTGGCGTGTCGCCCGGGGCCCGACCGTAACGCGCTCGGATGTGGAGGCGGCGACTCCCGTAGCCGTGGGAGAGTTGGATACGACCTTCTTCCGGGTCCGGTTCGAGCGCACGACGCCGTTCGAACGGCGATACCTGCATGCGATGGCCGGCCTGGGACCGGGACCACACCGTTCGGGTGCGATCGCGCAGGCGCTGGGAAGGGCGGTTCAGCGCGTGGCCCCGACGCGTGCGAGACTGGTGAGGAAGGGGATGATCCACAGCCCGGCGCACGGGGACACGGCGTTTACGGTGCCCTTGTTCGACCAGTATCTCAAGCGGGTGATGGGGTGAGTGCGGTGCCATCCGCCACAGAAGGCGGGGGCCGCCGCTTCGAGTGGCCTCCGGAGGTTGTCGCGCAGGTCGACCGGGGGGTTCATACTGTAACTCGGTGAGCGGGCAGGTAGCCCACCCGTCGCACCGACGCGCGCGGAACCATCGGATCGCGCTGAGGATCTCGTCAGCGATCACCGCCCACGCACGTTCTCTCTCCTCCCGGTCCGTCTCGTCCACCAAATACCGCACCGGGGTGGCACGACCCCCCCCGAACACCCCCGTCCGTATTCTCGCTTGCGTCCGGGCGACGCTGCCGATACCTCCGAGGTGCGTGGACGTGGACAGAACCGAGCGAATGGAGGCCGAAGAATGAGGAGCGCCGATCCAGTGCTTATGCTCGCTATCCGTCGCGACGGCGGAGTAGTCCTGGTCGTCGTCACCTTGGCGCCGGGCCATGGCCTCCTCGACTCCATTCCCGACGGCGAGTGGGCCGACGCCGGAGGGCCGCTAGAGGACGCCCCCGGAGCGTCCCCCGCGTACCGGCTGAAGCGGCGCGCGGGGGCCTTGGCCCGCAGGATCAGCCATCCAGTCGGTGGGTCTTTCTACAGTCCTTTGTCGAACCGAAGAAGGGTGATGCGCGGCTCGATGGCCGCCGAGTTGAGTACCTTGTCCGAGAAGGCCGGTGCGACCAGGATTCCTCGCACCTTGTCCGCCGGCACGCCGCTCGATTCCAGGTTTCCCATGTAGGACGTGAGCTGGGTATAATCGCCGCGGCGCGCTTCGACGATCTTCAGCTCCATC
Source organism: Longimicrobiales bacterium (assembly GCA_963662845.2). Taxonomy (GTDB): domain Bacteria; phylum Gemmatimonadota; class Gemmatimonadetes; order Longimicrobiales; family Gaopeijiaceae; genus Bin94. The sequence goes on from CAXXCM010000005.1 coordinate 188,965, forward strand.
GCGATGTGCTCGCCCGACCTACCCTTGGCGAGGAGATCAACCCGGTCGCTCGTGTTGCCGCTCAGGCGCTTCTGTTTCCCTACAAGGTAGATCGGCCGGTCGAATCCGAAGTCGATAGCCTCCCAGTTGACCCACAGGAAGTCCTCCAGGTTCTTCTCTTTCCACCGATCAGGAACCGTGAGAAACCCCCTCGACGGCGTCTGGAGGCGTTTCAAGGTCCACTGGGCTCCCCGTTGCGCGCTGGCGCGTGGCTTGCCCGAGAAGAGATCGGCGATGCTGACATCATGATCCCCGTCCTCCTCGTCTTCTACCGGATCCTCTGGATGCGACTCGCCTTCGGGCTCCGGCAGGTCGTCGTCCTCATCTTCCAAGACCACCTGTGTCTCCGCGTAGTATTCGCAGACGATGTCCCTCAATTCCCACTGCTCCCTGACAGTGAAACCGTCCAGGGACTCGTCGAAAAGCAACCGCGCCAGCTTCGGATCATCCGCTCGGGGAACGACATCTCGACCGTTGGCCTGGGCCTTGATCAGGCTTCCAACACGTTTCCCGCCCTTCGAGATGATCAACTGCGCTACTGCTTTCGCTGCCCCTTCCTCGTCGCGGTCCCACAAGAGTGCATTCCACCAGCCCCTCGGGTCGTCGCCGGTCACCAGAACACCGAATGCGCCAATGATGTGGGCACGGGTCATCGCGGGGGTGCTCGGGAGTGCCCGAAGGAGTTCGATGAAGTCCTCGTGGTTGACGTCGTGAAAGAACATTCCCCTACACGGCTGCAAGGCGAAATGGGAGCAGGGTGCCCATTGTGGCAGTGCGCGCTCTCGTCGCCGCCGCACATGAACCCGGGAAGCCCTTGATCCAGTGTAAGGTAAGGGGACGCGGTTCCGAATTCAATCTTCGGGAACGCGGGGTAGGACCGATCACCGGTCGGCCCTGCCTGCCCGATCTCGACGCGTAAGGGCCAGATAGGCTGGCCGGTCGGCCATGAGCCGACGCCGATGCTCGAGCAGGTCGGTGCGCCGGTACGCGGATTCAACCGCTAACGAACACAACCGCTAACGAACCTTGTGGGCCAGCGGGGCCTCGGCGAACTTCGCGGGTCGTTTCCCGATGCTACGAAGTGCACGTAAGCCGCCCGCTGGTCATCGGTAGCGAGCTCCGGCGAGGCGCACCGTCCGCCTTGCGGTGCCGCAGTGGATGGACCCGCATCCGCCCCGCCGTATTCGCTTGGTCAGCTTCACCCAGCGCTTCATGGCGGGAGGCTGGCCGTGGGTCTCTGTGGGAGGTTCGGCTGGGAACGAGGGCGGGCTGGCTACCATCGCGTCTCCATTGAACTGAGGTGCAGCAGCGGCTCTCGGAGAAGCCCCGCGTCGCAGAGCATCAGGGTGATCAGCAGTCGCCCGAGTCGGCCGTTTCCATCCAGGAACGGGTGAGTGAATGGTCTCGAACTGCACATGCGTCAACCCCGCCTTGACAGCGGGAGCCCGCGTAAACGGCGCGGTCGGGCTAGCATCCCGCTATCCGTTCGCGAAGCGTCCCGATCTCCCACAACGGCACCACCGTGATCCGCTCGCTGACCGGATGGGCCTGAGGCGCGGGGCACACCACGAACAGGTGATCCACCTCCAGCGCATCCGCAGAGGCGCGAGTCATGCGCGACACGGACGGGGACTCGCTGAACTTGACCTCGAATCCCGTCCACCGGCCGTCGACCGTGGCCAGCAGATCCAGCTCTCCGCCCCGGTGCGCAGCCCAGAACCACGCATCCGCCGGACGCAGGACGCGCAGCAGCTGCTCGATCACGAACCCCTCCCAGGAGGCTCCGACATGCGGATGAGAGAGCAGCGCGGCATCGTGCGGGATGCCCACGAGGGTATGGAGCAGGCCCGTGTCGCGCAGATAGACCTTGGGGGCCTTGACCTGGCGTTTGGCGATGTTGTGAAACCACGGCTGCAGCTGCCGGACGAGGAAGGTGCCGGTCAGCAGGTCCAGGTAGCGGCGCACCGTCTTGTCGGACAGAGAGAGCGCGCGTCCCAGGTTGGAGGCGTTCCACGTCTGGCCGTGCGAATGCGCCAGCATGGTCCAGAAGCGCCGCATCGCCGCGGCGGGAATGGAGATCCCGAGCTGCGGCACGTCCCGTTCCAGGAATGTGCTCACGAACGAATCCCGCCAGGCCCGGCTGTCGCCGTCCGACGCCGCGAGATAGGAGCGGGGAAAGCCCCCGCGCAACCAGAGTTCGCGCCACTGCGACGCCCCGGTCTCGTCCAGGCCGAAGCCGCTCATCTCGATGAGCTCCACCCTCCCGGCCAGCGACTGCGAGACCCCGCGCACCAGATCCGGCGTCGCGCTCCCAAGGATTAGGAACCGCGTCCGCGAACCCGGACGGTCGACCAGCACCCGAAGAGCCGAAAAGAGCTTCGGCATCCGCTGCACCTCGTCCAGCACCACCAGTCCGTCCAGCGATCCGAGGACGAGCTCGGGATTGGCCAGTCGGCGGATGTCCGGTTCCGACTCCAGGTCGAAGCGCGTGGCGTTCCGCCCGGCGGCGAACTGCCGCGCGAGCGTGGTCTTGCCGCATTGTCGCGGTCCCAGGAGGGCGGTGACGGGAGAACGCGCGGTCGAGACCTCCAGCCGCCGAAGATAGTCGGGGCGTCCAAGCATAGCCTCAAGTTAACGCGAAATCTCGGAGTGCGCATCCGATTTTTCACGAGTCAAAAGTAGTGGTTCATTCGCCGACACGGACCTTGAACCGGATGGCTTCCACGGCGTCGCGCCCGTCCGGGCCTGCGAGTTCGGCGAGACCTCGGTCCAGCGTCGCCAGGACGCCGCCTCGGCGCAGCGCCAGAGAGAGCAGGTGTGCGTCGGTGACCTGACGGTAGCCGGCGACGCGCGCGAAGGGCGTCGCGGCGGAATCGGCGGGCGAGATGTCGTCCGCCCAGAAGACGTGGCCCTCGATTTGACGCATCCGTCCGCAGCAGCGCGATGGCTTCGGCCGGAGTGGACGCACCGGGAATGGCGCGGCGGTTGCTCGACACCCTCACGAAGCCGGACTCGGTGAGCGGGCAGGTGGCCCACCCCTCGCACCGACACGCACGGAACCATCGGTGCGCTAGATCGTGGTGGATGTGGTTCGGCCACGCGAGCGCGACGAGCACATTCACGTCCAGGAGCTTGGTCAGACGTCCTCCAGCGCGTCGCGGACCATCTCGGGCGTCAGCGGTGGCACGTCGGGACCCACGTCGAAGACCGGGAAGCCGTCGGGGCGGGTCGCGTGGCCGCGGGGCCGGAGCGCCGTTCGCGAGCGAGCGAGGACACCACGGCGCCGATGCTCTCTCCGCGCTCCCTCGCGATGCTCCTGACCGCGTGATGGATGTCGGGGTCCAGCGTCAGTGTGGTTCTCATGATGAGACAATGATGACATCATCACATCATGATGTCTACGCATCATGCTTCCCGTGCCTCTCCCAGCTCCTCGAATGGCTCGGATCGGCGGGCGGGAGGGGTCGCCAGACGCGGTCCGGCCGAGCCAGCGCGCCGACCAGCGGACCGTTGCCGCTCGCGACGGGCCGAAACTACATTGCCTTATGCGCCACACGGTAGCCGTCGTCGCCTTGGTGGGTCTCTCGTGGTCCCAGCTGGTCGCCGTTCGTTGCGACATGCGGAACTTGGTGCGCCCAGCGAGGGCGATCAGGCCGCCGCGTCGGCGCTGCACTCAGGCGCTCACGACACGCCGCACCCAACCGATCGCCCGCCGCCAACCCCGCACGGCCAGCACCACGGCGACGGCGAGACCTGCCTGATGATGCATGGCCTGCGGCATCTCGGCGGTCAGGTCGACCCGCACAGTGCCCGTTGAGCGCATTCCCCCCGTCTTCGCAGGCGCGGCCTTCCTTGCCGACCCGATTCCCGTCGCAGCCACCCTGACGGTCGAAACACCGCCTCCACGCCAAGCTGCCTGATCATCCGGAGCGTCCCACCGGGCGCTCCTGTCGACTCGACCCTTCAGGCTGCGAGGCAACCATGTCCATGATGCAAGTCATGGCGGTCGTGTACGCGATTGCCATTCCCCAATACAACGTCGCGGCGAGTGCGGCCGCCCAGCCGCCGTCCTACGCGGCCAATGGCGACTCCACGCTCGCCGCCTTCATCGGCGAAGCGCTGGAAGGCAATCCGCGCGTCCGCGGCGCCCTCCTGGAGTTTCGGGCCGCACAGTCGCGTACTGCCCAGGTCTCCACTCTGCCCGATCCGGCGGTTTCGTTCACCCAGCACTTACTGGGCCCCCAGACGCGAGTCGGTCCGCAGCTCTTCAGCCTGTCGCTCAACCAGTCGTTCCCGTGGTTCGGGACGTTGGCGGACCGCGGCGAACTAGCAGGGGTCGAGTCCGCGATCCACAACGAGTCCTACCAGATGGAGAGGGCCGAGATCGTGCGACAGGTCAAGCTGGCCTACTACGACCTAGCCTACCTCGATCAGGCGCTACGGATCACCGGCGAGGAGGAGGAGCTCCTGCTTCACTACGAAGCCCTTGCCCAGGCCCGCTACTCGCAGGGCTTCGGGCGGCAGCAGGAGGTGATCCGGCTGCAGGCCGAGGTGACCCAGGTGCTGAACCGGCGGCAAGAGCTGCTGCGGCAGCGGACGGACTTCGAAGCCGCCCTGAACGTGCTGGCCGACCGTCCAGTGGCCAACCCGGTCCCTCCGGTGCAGATCGTCGACCTCCCGGTGGCATGGGTCGATGACGAGGCGCTGCAGGCCGCTGGGCTCGTGGCGAGACCGGAAATCAATGCGGCCCAGCTGAGAATCGACGGCAGCGGGTACGCGGTACGCTTGGCGCGCCGTCGTTCGCGACCCCATTTCACCGTGGGCGTTGCGTGGGGGAACATTCTCGGGCGCCGGGACGACCCGGGACTCGCAAGTCCGCCGCTGGACAATGGGCGGGACCAGTTCAGCCTGACCCTCGCGGCCAGCATTCCCGTGTTCGGGTCCGCCTACGACGCTGGCATTCAGGAAGCCGACGCGCGTTTGGCCGCGGCAAAGGAGGCGCATCGCGACGCGGCGAACGGGGTCGCGCTCGCGGTTCGGTCAATCGCGTTTCGTCTGACCACCATCGAAGGGCAGCTGGCCCTCTTCGAGCGCGCCCTGCTCCCCCAGGCCGAACAGGCGCTCCGCGCGACCGAGGAGGCCTACTCGGGCGGGGTCACCGGCGTGCTGGAGCTGCTCGACAGCGAAGAGGTCCTACTTGACGTCCGTCTCGGGCTCGCGCGTCTGCGGGCCGACTACATGAAGGCGCTGGCGGAGATGGAACGGGCCGTCGGCTCGGCTTTTCCGGAGGAGGGATCGTGAGCGGCTCGAATCGATCGCGCGCGGTCGTGTTCGTCGCGTTGGGAGTGGCGATCGGCGCGGGAGGAATGGCAATATGGCCTCGGCATCAAACGGCCGCCGACTCCGTCGAGGGGGAGCGCCCAGTCCTCTACTGGCGCGCCCCGATGGACCCGACCTACACGTCGGACCGCCCTGGCAAGTCCCCGATGGGGATGGACCTGGTGCCAGTGTACGCGGACGAGATGGGCGCTGACGAGGAGGAGGCCCGGGGCCCGGTGGAGGGAGCCGTGCGGGTGAGCCGGAACTTCCTGCAGAACTTTGCGGTCCGCACCACACCGGCACGCCGGGGCACGCTCCCGGTTTCCATCCGCACCGTGGGCATCCTGGCGCACAACGAGGAACGGATGGTCTCGGTCCAGACCAAGTACGAGGGCTGGATCGAGCGGGCGAGCGTCAACAACGTCGGAGAAACGGTCGAAAGAGGCGATGTCCTCTTCGAAATCTACAGCCCGCAGCTGGTCACCACGCAGCGCGAATTCCTGGGCGCGATGGAATACGTGGGGCGCCTGCGCGACGGCGGCGCCTATCCGGAGGCGGTGGAGCGGGCCCAGTCTCTTCTCGAGGCGGCCCGCGAGCGGCTGCTCTACTGGGACATGACCGGGAAGCAGATCGACGAGCTCGCCGAGTCGGGGACGGTGACGAGGACGGTACGGATCTTCGCCCCCGCCTCGGGCTTCATCGTCGACAAGATGGGAGACTCGATGGAAGGGATGAGGCTCAGCCCTGGGATGACGATCCTCAAGATCGCGGACCACACCACCCTATGGGCCGAGACCGAGTTCTACGAAGACGATCTGCGCCATGTCGGCGTGGGGCAGACTGTGAGGATCGGGGCCGATGCCTTCCCGGGAAGGGACTGGAGCGGCCGCATCCTGTTCTTCCGGCCGGCGGTGAACCCGCAGACCAGGACGCTCACGGCATTCGTCGAGGTCGCCAACACGGACCTGCGGCTCCGGCCGATGATGTACGTCAATGTGACCGCTCGGACGAGCGGAGCCGCCGAGGCGGTAATCGTGCCCAGCGAGGCGGTCCTGCACAGCGGCACTCGCGCGGTTGTGATCGTGGCCAGGGGCGGCGGCCTCTTCGAGCCGCGCGAGGTGATTCTGGGAACCGAGAGCGAGGGGATGCAGGAGGTGGCGTCGGGGCTTGCCGAGGACGAAACCGTCGTGGTCTCCTCCCAGTTCCTGATCGACTCCGACGCCAACCTGAAGGCGGCGATCTCCCAGCTTCTGGAACCTAGCGACCCCGGTGCGCGCATGCACGAGCACGACGGTGGAATGCCCGCCGACTCCGGGATGGCAGGCGATTCAGCCGGAACCGGGGCTCCCGGCCCCCGCCAGCGCTGAAGGAGGCGGGCAATGTTCGCACGCATCATCGACTGGTCGATCCAAAACCGACTCCTGGTTGTCCTCGGGACCCTCTTCGTCGTGGCTGCCGGCACGCTCTCGCTGACCCGAACACCGATCGACGCAATCCCGGATCTCTCCGATGTCCAGGTCATCATCCAGACCGAGTATCCCGGACAGGCGCCGCGGATCGTCGAGGACCAGGTCACCTATCCGCTTACCACGCAGATGCTTTCGGCCCCCTTCGCGCAGGTCGTGCGCGGGTACTCGTTCTTCGGCGTATCGTTCGTCTATGTGATCTTCGAGGACGGAACGGACCTGTACTGGGCGCGAACCCGGGTCCTCGAATACCTCAACTCGATTTCCGGCGAGCTGCCGACCGGCGTGACCCCCGAGCTTGGTCCCGACGCGACCGGCGTGGGGTGGGCATTCATGTACGCGCTCAGCTCCGACCGGCACGACCTGGGCGAATTGCGTTCGATCCAGGACTGGTTCCTCAAGTACGAGCTGACGGCGATCCCCGGGGTCTCGGAGGTCGCCAGCGTCGGTGGATTCGTGCGGCAATACCAGGTGACGGTCGATCCGAACCGGCTGCGGGCGTACGACCTGCCGATCTCGGCAATCCGAACGGCCATACGGGAGAGCAACAGCGATGTGGGAGGCGGGCTGATCGAGGTCGGCGAGAAGGAGTTCATGATCCGGGGGCTCGGCTACCTGCGGTCCGTGGACGACCTCCGGCGCATCGGTCTCGGGGTGGGCCCGGACGGCACGCCGATTCTCCTCGAAGACGTGGCGCGGGTCGGCGTTGGGCCAGAGGGGCGCCGGGGCCTGGCCGAATGGAACGGCGAGGGGGAGACGGTCGGCGGGATCATCGTGGTGAGGCCCGGCGCGGACACCCGGCGCGTAATCCAGGATGTGCGGGACAGGCTTGACGAGATTCGCGCCGGGTTGCCGGAGGGGGTCGAGGTCGAGGTCGCCTACGACCGCACTTCGCTGATCGACCGCGCGGTGGGGAGCATCCGCGCGAGCCTAGCGCAGCAGCTCGTGATCGTGGGCATAGTGTGCCTGATCTTTCTTTTTCACCTGCGCAGCGGACTTGTGGCCGTGATCGCGCTGCCGGTCGGGATCCTGCTGGCGATCATCCTGGTGCGGCTGCAGGGACTGACACTCAACATCATGTCGCTGGGGGGCATAGCGGTCGCGATCGGCACGATGGTCGACGCCGGAATCGTGATGGTCGAGAACGCGCACAGGCATCTCGCGCGAAACGAAGGTCGGAGACCACACTGGGAGATCATCGCGAACGCGGCGCGCGAGGTCGGACCGTCGCTTTTCTTCGCGCTCCTGGTGATCACGGTTTCCTTCATGCCAGTCTTCTCTCTGGAGGCGCAGGAGGGCCGACTCTTCAAGCCGCTCGCGTTCACGAAGACATACGCAATGGCCGCGGCCGCGCTGCTCTCGGTCACGCTGGTTCCCGTGCTGGTGGGGTATTGGGTGCGGGGCAGGATCCAACCGCCGGAGCGGACGCCGGCCGGGCGGCTGCTCTCCGGAGTGTACCGGCCCGTGCTGGGCCTCGTGCTGCGTTTCCGCGGCTGGTTGCTCGTCGCCGCGGTGGCGGGCCTGGCCGCGACCTTGATCCCGATTTCACGTCTCGGATCGGAGTTCATGCCGCCGCTCTGGGAGGGCGACCTGCTGTACATGCCCACCACCCTGCCGGGCGTGTCGATCACGGAGGCGCGCGAGATCCTCCAGCAGACGGACCGGATCATCTACACCTTCCCCGAAGTGCGGCATGTCTTCGGCAAGGTGGGGCGGGCGGACTCGGCCACCGATCCCGCGCCGCTCTCGATGATCGAGACGACCATCGCGCTGAAACCGCGCAGCGAATGGCGGCCCGGAATCACCCCGGACAAGCTCGTAGAGGAACTGGACGCGGCCCTCAGCATTCCGGGTCTCACCAACGCGTGGACGATGCCGATCCGGAGCCGCATCGACATGCTCTCGACCGGAATCCGCACGCCGGTCGGAATCAAGATCGCGGGACCGGAGCTGGCCGAACTGGAACGGCTGGGGCGCGAAGTCGAGGCGGTCGTGAGGAGCGTTCCCGGTACGGCGAGCGTATACGCGGACCGGGTCATGGGCGGCAACTACCTCGACTTCACGATCGACCGGGACGCCATTGCGCGGCACGGCCTCACCGTGCGCGACGTACAGGAAGTAATCCAGACGGCGATCGGCGGGATGAACGTGACGACCACGGTGGAAGGGCTGGAGCGCTACCCGGTCAATCTGCGCTACAGCCGCGAGCTGCGCGACGACCTTCCCGCGCTGAGGTCGGTGCTGGTCGCGACGCCGGAGGGCCACCAGGTTCCGCTGGGGCGCCTCGCGAGCATGGAGTACGTGCTGGGCCCACCCAGCATCAAGAGCGAGGGCGCGAAGCCCAACGCCTGGGTGTACGTGGGCATCCGCGACATCGACATCGGCAGCTACGTGGAGGCGGCTCGGGAAGCGGTGGCAGAGGGGATCGCCCTACCGCCCGGCTACACACTGTCGTGGAGCGGCCAATACGAGTATCTAGAGCGCGCACGGCAGCGGCTGGCGCTCGTCGTTCCGCTCACCCTGCTGTTGATTTTCGTCCTCATCCACCTGACCACGCGATCGGCGGCCGAGACGCTGATGGTATTCCTGGGAATTCCGTTTGCGGTGGCCGGCTCGTTCTGGCTGCTGCACATCCTGGGCTACGATCTGAGCATCGCGGTCTGGGTGGGGATCATCGCGCTGGCTGGCCTCTACGCCGAGACCGCGATCGTCTTTCTCCTATACCTCAACGTCTCCGTACGCGACTACCGCGACCGCGGTCTGCTCACCAACCGCGCCGCGCTCGCCCACGCGATACGGCACGGGTCGGTCAAACGCGTTCGCCCCATCATGATGACGATCGCGACGGACGTGCTCGGGCTCCTGCCGATCATGTGGAGCGCGGGGGCGGGTGCCGACGTAATGAAGCGGATAGCGGCGCCGCTGGTCGGAGGCGTGGTGACCTCGGGCGCTGTGGTGCTTCTGCTCTTCCCGGTGGCCTTTTACGTGTGGCAGGGACGACAACTGCCGCGGGCGTCAATGGCGGAGCCGCCCGGTTGACTCTGAAATGTCAAGTTGACTTTACAGTGCGCCGTGGAAAGGCGCGCCTTCCTAGTGGGTGCGAATCCCACCCAACAACTGTCGCTCCGGCTGGTAGCAGCCAGGGCGGTTCATGGAGGTAACGACATGGGCTGAAGCACTCTGGCAGACGGGCCGCCTTGGGCGGTTCAGCGACCATGCAGGCCGGAACGCGAGTGAACGCCGAGCAGGCCTCGAAACGGTTACTGCGGAAGCCGACCCTCCTGTCAACAGGGGAAGGCCGCAGGCTGGCCGGGAAGTGAGCGACACGGGCACCGGCCGGTTTCCGCCGGGGTAATGGCGTCGGCATGCATGGAAGATGGAAGGCGCAGCAACACGGGAAGCCCTGCCGGTGCCGTGCACGCGGCGACCGGGACCCCGCGAGGGGCAGGCTGGGCCGGTAGGGTGGCGGAGAGGCCCGTAATACTGAAGACGTGGGATAACGCCCGCCGAGGAAAGGGGCCTCAGGTGTGGAGGGATGACGGAGGAGCGAAAGCCTGCGGGAGTGGCTCTGCCTACGAACCCCGCGTGAAGGTGCGGAGAGTTGCGAAGCATCACATGCGTAAGCGAAGGGGCCGGGCCGAATGGGCTTGGTACCGCCGGGGCGTGAACAGGCCCGGCGGCGCGACGGCAGGGGACACCGCGCGGGTGAAGCCGTGCAGCTTATGGCAGCCGGGGGCACGCAAATCCGTCGGTACCGTGAGCGTGACCCGCACCGGCGTTCCGCGTGCGAGAGGCATGATCCCACTGGAGAGCCGGATGCGGGAAATCCGCACGTCCGGTTCGGAGGGCAGGGGTGGAAACGGACCTATGGGAGCCGGACTGAGCACCGCCGCGAAAGCGAGTGGATTCCAAGCACCGGACCCTACGGGCACCGCGCCACCCCCTGACCCTACGTGCGCCGTGGAAAGGCGCGCCTTCCTAGTGGGTGCGAATCCCACCCAGTAACTGTCGCTCCGGCTGGTAGCAGCCAGGGCGGTTCATGGAGGTAACGACATGGGCTGAAGCACTCTGGCAGACGGGCCGCCTTGGGCGGTTCAGCGACCATGCGGGCCGGAACGCGAGTGAACGCCGAGCAGGCCTCGAAACGGTTACTGCGGAAGCCAACCCTCCTGTCAACAGGGGAAGGCCGTAGGCTGGCCGGGAAGTGAGCGACACGGGCACCGGCCGGTTTCCGCCGGGGTAATGCGTCGGCATGCATGGAAGATGGAAGGCGCAGCAACACGGGAAGCCCTGCCGGTGCCGTGCACGCGGCAACCGGGACCCCGCGAGGGGCAGGCTGGGCCGGTAGGGTGGCGGAGAGGCCCGTAATACTGAAGACGTGGGATAACGCCCGCCGAGGAAAGGGGCCTCAGGTGTGGAGGGATGACGGAGGAGCGAAAGCCCGCGGGAGTGGCTCTGCCTACGAACCCCGCGTGAAGGGGCGGAGAGTTGCGAAGCATCACATGCGTAAGCGAAGGGGCCGGGCCGAATGGGCTTGGTACCGCGGGGCGTGAACAGGCCCGGCGGCGCGACGGCGAGGGACACCGCGCGGGTGAAGCCGTGCAGCTTATGGCAGCCGGGGGCACGCAAAGCCGTCGGTACCGTGAGCGTGACCCGCACCGGCGTTCCGCGTGCGAGAGGCATGATCCCACTGGAGAGCCGGATGCGGGAAATCCGCACGTCCGGTTCGGAGGGCAGGGGGTGGAAACGGACCTATGGGAGCCGGACTGAGCACCGCCGCGAAAGCGAGTGGATTCCAAGCACCGGACCCTACGGGCACCGCGCCACCCCCTGACCCTACTGACGGAGCCAGCCACCGGTTGCCGGAATCGTAGGGGCATGGGGTTGAGGGGTTGATTTGTCACACCGGGGCACTACGTTTCGGGGAAGCCCCCCCGATTCCCTCCAGAGACGAAGTCCCCATGGCCTCATCCCATCTGGACGCCAACACTATCCGCACGATCATTCGAGAGGAGCTGGCTCCGGTAGAGGAGCGGCTCACCGGTGTGGAAGGGCGGATCGACGGCAGGCTCGACGGAGTGGACGGCAGGCTCGACGGAATCGACGGCAGGCTCGACGGAATCGACGGCAGGCTCGACGGAATCGACGGCAGGCTCGACGGGGTCGACGGCAGGCTCGACGGAATCGACGGCAGGCTCGACGAAATGGACGGCAGGTTCGATGGGATCGACGGCAGGCTCGATGGAATGGACGGCAGGTTCGACGGAATCGACGGCAGGCTCGATGGAATGGACGGCAGGCTCGGCGGGATCGACGGCAGGCTCGATGGAATGGACGGCAGGCTCGATGGAATGGACGGCAGGCTCGGCGGGATCGAAAAGACCCAGTTTCAGACACTGGACCTAGTGAGGAAGCTGGTTGACCGCGACCTCCAGCAGCGGCAGCGGTCTAGTGGTGGATCGCCGGAGGGGCTTCGGATGGCGGCGAAGGGGGCGACCGTTCGCGAGCCTTCGGGAAGCTAGACCGCGTCCCGCCCCGTCGCTGATGTTCCGGGCCACGAAGTCCTGGATGGTGTGCTTCCTGATGTTCGGGATGCGCTCCAGGCCGGAATAGGCGGAAGCTGACTTGATCGCATCCAACCCGCAACGTACCGATAGGCGGATCCAGGAGCTGGAGAAATACGTTCGCGGCAACCTGCTCGACGGCGATCGCTTTGTCTGCAAACACCACCGGGACTGCCGTGCCAGCGCACCTCCGTTTTCTACGAGGGCCAGATGAGTCATGTCGGCCAGCACTATGACCTCTTGGTGGACGGTCGGGAACTGCGGATCGTCGTGGCCGGGCAGGAATACGGACAGACTTGCCCCCGAGTCGACCTCAAGGGCCGCACGTCAATGATCGATGGATCGGCCAGCGCAGGCTTCAAACGCCGGAATCGCCACATGCAAGGCACCACTTCGATCTTGCGACTGCTACTTGGTAGACCCCCTGGGACCGATGCTGCAGGAGAACGGCTCTTTGAGGACGGCGTGGAGACCGCGCATATCTTCGACGGCTTCGCTCTCGTCAACGCCCTACTCTGCTCCGCGCTGAAAAGCCCCCCGGAAGGCAATAGGGCGGGCAAGGGCGCTTCAACTCCGTTGATGCGGAAGAACTGCGCCCGACACTTCCGCAGGACCGTGGAGATTCTTGAACCGACTGTGATGGTTATCGAGGGCCAGAAAGTCCGAGGCTGTATCGGTGGTCAGCTCGGACTGGGACCTAAGCCGACTCTTTGCTATGATGGTCCCGGAACTCTCGAAGTTGCTCGAATTGCAGGAAAGCAAGTTGACATCATGACCTTCAACCATCCATCGGCAGGAGGTCAGTCGGCGTGGTGGGGGAGATCTCCCGGCTCCGAATACTTGAAGCGAGTTGTCGAGCCTACAATCGAAAAATGGCGAAATCAGCGGGCGCGAAACCACTGGTAGCCTCACGTTTCCAAGCTCGCGCTTGCGGCTCCGAATCAGGGGTGTTGAGTTGAATTGAATCTAACTCCGCGTCCCAGTCTTATGGCCAGTAGGTAGAGGCGTTCCCGTCGAAGTGTCCGCCGGGCGGAGCGGAGCGCACAAGGCCGAAAATCACTTGTGGGATGGTGGGTCTCAGCGAGAATGCGGCAGCATCGCGAAACCCGCCACCGCGAAGTGATGGTCCAGCGTCAGGGCGTCGCGAATCCCAAGCTCGGTCATCACGACGAAGCTCGCGGCGTCGGCGAGGGAGAAGGGTTGATCGGAGAACGGCTCGATCCAATCGCCGATCGCGGCCGCCGTGCGCTCGGGAGTGATGGTTGCGACCCGGTTCGGACTCTGGCGGACCGATTCGAGGAAGGCGAAGGCCACCCGGCGGCCCGCCCGGCGGAGGAGCAACGCATTGGTCTCGGCCACAACCAAGTTGGTGGCGACAACTCGCGTCCCGCTCCGGATCTGCCGGCGCAGCTCGCGGGCCAAGGCTTCGTGATCCCGGTGCGCGGCGTTGGCAAGGGAGTACCACGCGCTGGTGTCGACGAACAGCCCCCTCACCCGGGCTTGCCCTCATGCGGCGGCGGTCCCGGCCACGAAGCGATCTCGCAGTCGGCGAGCACATCGTCGTGGTCCCGCGCGACATCGACTTCGGGATCGTCGGCGATGGAGGCGATCCCGATGATGCGCAGCGCAGGATGGTGCTCCGGGTCCGAGACTTGGCGCTCGAGCGCTTCGAGGCCCCGCCTGAGGACATCGGACTTGGTGGTTTCCAGCCTCGCCGTCAGCCGGTCCAGGCGCTCCTTCTCGGCCGGGCGCAGGTAGACCTGAACCGGCTCCGCGCTGTGAGGATCGCGATTCATGATGATCGATCATGAATCATGATATACTATGTGATTGGGGCTGGCCAGAGGGGATGGGTTGCCACACCCGGTCCTCGCAACTTTCCCACGCAGCCTCCTCCAAGGCTAGGAACGCGTGGGCTTGGGAACCGAGTAGAATGCGTTGCCGTTCATCATCGCGCACCACTCGGCCATCGGGCCACAGAACCCGTCCGGGAACCGGCTCCAGCACCGAGCACCGCCGGAGCCAGCTTCCACCGCCGCTCACCTGTCGCCTGCCCCCCGCCAATTCGGAACGTTCGGGCTCAACGTCCAACCCCAAGTCAAGTTGGACTGGGAACGGGTTGCGCCGTTTCCAAGTCATGACGGCTCCGTCCCAAAGGCTGGACGGGCTTCTAGACACAGTGGGGGGGCCAACACGTCCAAATCTCCTTAATGACGTTGGTGACGTAGCAGCGCCACTGGCCATCCCGGAGAAACTCGGTCTCACGCAACGCCTGGCGGAGCCGTTCGGGCTGCTTGCCGCGCCATTGGGCCTCGATGCCCAGGTGCCGGTACTTGCGGTACGCCATCTCCACCCCCCGCCGTGACGGATTCTCGCAGATGAACATCACGTCTGCCTCCGGGTCGCCGATGGCTCCGTACAGCAACCGGTCGTATCGGGCGTACTCCTCCCGGGCATGAAGAGGCATGGTCCCACGGATCCGCTCGCGCAACGCGTCGAAGTGCGAGTGTGGTTGCGGGTCCATCGAATCAGGAGGACACCGCAGACTTACCGTTGTCTGCGATCAGGTCCCGGCACATCAACCGCCTCCCGAACATCCGCGCCATGTGACTCCGTCGAGAACATGTGGTCTGATTGATAGGCCGCGACGCTTCGCGTGCCGGAGATGATAACAAGTTTGTGGGGTCGGGGCAAGAGTGAGTGAGCGACGGGGCGGGTTTCCAGCCTCGCCGCCAGCCGGTCCAGGCGCTCCTTCTTGGCCGGGGGCAGGTAGACCTGAACCGGCTCCGCGACGCGACGTGAGGACCGCGATTCATGATGATAGGTCATGAATCATGATCAGGTCGTGTTTGGTCCTTCGTGAATTCGCGAAGCACATCGAGGTCGTCCTTCGCTCGTCGCAGTGAGCGGAGTGAGTTTTCAGCGAACCGGACGGTGAACTGAAGATGGGGGCTTACCCACCTCTCAACGATCCGACTCGAACGGCGCAACGTGACCCGGATTCGGCGACGGCCTCGATATCCCCGCTCGGGATCCAGGCATTCCTTCGCCTGGCTCAGCGCACGCAACCAGCCGTCGCCATCAAGCCGATCCAGCGCAATTGGAGTATACCTTTGTCATCGTGACGCCCCACAGTATGTGGCTCACCGGTGGCTTGCGCGCCGACCGGACAGGGTAGATGATGCAGTGAAAAAGGTGAGAAACCACTTTTTTGCCGCTGGCAATCGAGCACTGATTCGAGACAACGGGCTGTCGAGGCTCTGGTGGCTCGGGTAGATCGCAACCGACGTTGACTCGGCGAGGCCGGAGAGGTTTCTGGAGATTCTGCTCCATCTGCAAGATGTCAGATCTGCTCTTATCGAGAGACCGTCGGTCTCGATGAATCGGCGAGTACTACGGGGAATCTATGCCGTAATGGAAGGAGCGTGGGTAGATGATGTGCGATTGTTCAAGCGGGAGACATTTCGGAACTGGATGATCAGATTGAACCGGCGTGGCGGTGTGGCATTGTTGGATGCACTCCCTGAACCCGCATTGCTGGACCTCGTGCAGAAGGAGGCCGGTAAAGCACTGGAGGAAACCGAAGAGTGAAGATTTGCATGGGTGGGTATCGCGGATGCGGCAACGCGACGGAGACGTGACGGTGTTATTGTGCTGTTCCTGCCGGTGAGCCCATCGGCCTAGCTTGGGATCTCTTAGATAGAAGCCCATAGTACGTAGCGGGGCAGGCGACGTAACCAGATTCGTTTCCGAAACGGCGCAGGTGCCGTTCCTGGGACAAAGTCTCATGGCACGGGCTTCGCTCGTGGATTCGGCAAGATGTTGATCGCTTGAGTCGCCAGCGCATCCAACGCACCGATTGCGAAACGCTCGCCTGCCGCGGGTTCGACCGTAAAGGACTCTTGGTACTGCGGCTTGCCATGGTCCTCCCAGATCAACCGGTAGATATCGATCATAGAGTGCGTCGCTTGACCAAGAGTCGTCAGAGCCGGGGCCGTGTCTCTTTGGACAAGCGGCTTGACTCCAATCCCACTGGAGCCGGAAGTCGCGAAATCGTATTCTACGTTGCTCCCATGGACGAATAGAGAACGCGCTCCGTACTCCAAATGGTACTCGGTTGCCATCTCGGCTTTGTAGAACGCGTCTTTGTGCGTTAGCCCGTGCCAATGGTCAGCTCGATTCACTTCCTCCGCAACGTCACGGTAATCCGCCGAGTCGATCCATTCGCGAAATGAGCGCATTCTCGTCCGAAGCCAGCGGAAAAAGTCTGAGTCGCTCTTGCTCAAAGTCCTTGTGGTGGCATTCTTGGTTGCCTTGTCGAAGTCGCGCCGACCCTTGACGGCGAAAAACAAAACAAGCCGACGAGCGCTCGTGTCGGAACGGTCCGCAATCACAAGCCGCAAATCACGTTCCAGTTCGAGAAGAGTCCGATAGGCTGCGAAGGCTGGTTCCTCCAAACCGCGCGCCAAGAGTGACCTGATAGCCTCGCCGGTGATCAGAATCCGCCGAAAGATACCTTGGATGACTAGATCCCGTGGTCTCAACGAGGATCGTAGGGAACCTAACTGCTTGAAGAAAAAGCAGCCGTGATCAATGACCATCATGACAAAAGCCCAAGGGTCACCTGTGCCTTCCGGGTAGGAAGGATGATTCCGAGTGAAAAGATCGATCGTCCGGAATGTCCCGGAAACGGAACCGCGTGAGGCCCCGGTTGGCTCGTCTCCGTCTCTTATTGTATTTGGTCTCCGAATCGCAGGGCGAATTGCCAGTGATGCGTCTAGTGGGTAAGTAGATTCAAGGCTTGACTCCTGGGCACCTCGAAAAATAGCTGTTGAGTATGTATGGAGACAACCCGGGGAGGGTTTACAAGACCGGCTTCCGGTGCGATATTGCATAGGCTGTTTTGACAGCCGGAAACGACATCGAAACCGGGGGAGTACAAGTGGCACAAGCGCGCGACGGCAGGCAACTGAGTTTTGCGGATGTGGCGGCCGAGGGCCGGCGGCGGAAGCTGGGGGAGAAGCGGGGCAGGCACCTGGCGATGATCGGCGAACTGGTCCCGTGGGAGGACTATCGGCCCGTGCTCGAAGCGGTTTGGCGGAGAGCCGATGACGAGCGCAAGTCTGCGGCGGGCCGCAAGCCGTGGGACGCCGTGCTGATGTTCAAGGCGATCGTCCTGGGCGCGCTGTACAATCTGTCGGACGAGGCGCTCGAGCACGAGATGGGGGACCGGCTGACCTTCATGCAGTTCCTGGGTCTGGGACTGGAGGACCGGATTCCGGACGCGACGACCGTATGGCTGTACCGGGAGCGGCTGGCGAAGGCGGGGATCGTGGAGAAGCTGTTCGGGAAGTTCGACGCCTACCTGCGGGAGCGGGGCTACCGGGCGATGGGGGGACAGATCGTCGACGCCTCGATCGTGCCGGTGCCGACGCAGCGCAACAGCAAGGAGGAGAACGCGGGAATCAAGGCGGGCGAGATCCCGGCGGGATGGGTGGAGGGATCCGCTAACAAGCTGGCTCAGAAGGACTTGGACGCTCGGTGGACGAAGAGGAACGGGGTGAGCCACTACGGCTACAAGAACCACGTCTCGACGGACCGGCGCTACAAGCTGGTGCGCCGCTACGCGGTGACGGACGCGGCCACGCACGACAGTCAGGTGATCGGACAGGTTCTGGACCCGGACAACACGGCCGCCACGGTGTGGGCCGACAAGGCATACCGCTCGGAGGAGATCGAGGCGTTGCTGGAGGAGCTGGGGTACGAGAGCAGGATCATGAGGAAGGGGTCGGCGGCGAAGAAGCTGACCCGGCGCGAAAAGCAGGGCAACGGGACGAAGGCGAAGGTGCGGGCGCGGGTCGAGCACGTCTTCGGGTCGCAGGCGAACGACATGGGCGGAACGCTGGTGCGCAGCATCGGGGCCATGCGGGCGCGGGCCCAGATCGGACTGAGGAACCTCGCCTACAACATGCGCAGGCTCACGTATCTGGAGAAAGCGGCCTCGGCTACGGCGTAGTCATTCGCTTCCGGATGGGCCTGCCGCCTTGAGCGCTGGTCCCAAACGGCGGTGCCGGATAAGAAGACTTGCAGCCTTCGCCGTCCGTTGCAAGTCTCTAGGCACAACGCTGGCGGGTAGTATCCGAACTTATCCATCCTCTGTTGCTGACCAGCCACCCAGGATCTTCGTTACAAGTGCCTCAGTCTCCGCGAATCGGCAATTAATCGAGGTGCCCTCCTTTATCGCGACGCGACTGGGGCCCTGCCAAGCATCGCGCCACCAGCGCACGGTGACCATCTCCGGTCTCGGAACCCTGTCGCGGTATTCAGTCAGAAGGCGAGGATGGGAGATCTCCCGCTTGATGAGTCGAGCAACCGGCCAGTCATCGTACTGCATGCCTTCAAGGTTGACTCCCAACGTGGCGGTCTGGTCGCGTTCGTGGTACGCAGCGTTCCACTATACGCCCTCGCATCCGTCCGAGATACCCGGTACCAGTTCGCCAAGCTGACGACTGGCGAATCGCCGTCCCTCGCACGCAAACAGGTCCCTGAAGAGACCAATCACGATGTCGGCTCGTTCTTCACGACCCATGGTGCCCACCTTTCGCGGTGGCAGCGACAATCAAGATGAGAGCTTCGCGACAATCAAGGTGAGAATTGAGAGAGGCTGCGACGCTTCGCGTGCCGGCGATGATAACAAGTTTGTGGGGTCGGGGCAAGAGTGAGCGGCGGCGCGGTGGGGGGGCGGGGTCAGTGGGTGCGTCGGACAACCCTGGGTTCGCCAGCGCGGACGCAAGGCGGCTCGCACGCCGCGGGACGTTCGCCACGGACCAGCCTACCTCAGCCTCCACGCGTCGCGGTCTGGCACCCCGCGGCTCCAGCGCACCACATGGCCGGGCGGCGCGCTCGGCCGCTCGTCAAGGTCGCCGCGAATGGCGCGCACCTGCCCACTCCGCACATCGCGGATCCACGCCATCGTCGCCTCAGTGCCGCCGTCCAGGGTGAACAGAGCGTCCCCAGGACCTGCCAGCGCGATGCTCGCAAGCGCCTCCCATCGGGGCTCAACGGGCAAGAGGAAAACGAACATGCCAGTCCCCTCCTCCGCGTCCGCCGGCTCTTCCATGTCGAACGAGACCGAGAAGAGCTCCCGCCGGGCAGCGTCCAACCCAGTCAACGTGTAGTCGCCGGGCGCCTGGGGCAGCAGACTCCGGCCCTCCACCACCAGCGCCGGGTCCATCGACAGCTCGCCCGACGCGCTCCGCGAACCCCATACAAGCAACGACGGACCCCTCCGGCCACTCTCCTCGCCACGCATCATGGCCTCTGCGGTCCGGTACCGGACCGCCTTCTCAAAGTGGTAGTCGCTGACCCACTCCGGGCGACAGTAGGTCATGAGATCCTTCGCTCGGTCCTTGTCGATCAGCGAGTCGCCACGGTGATCGTAGCCCCACGCTCCGATGCTACCGTCCTCGTAGGGGTAGTCGGGATCGACATTGGCGGGACCGCCGCACGGAGCGTGCCAGAGGCTCAGATTGTGTCCCAGCTCGTGTGCCATTACCCAGGCGTCCGGGACGGAGGCCGAGGTCGTGCCGCCGACATAGGCGACGCCGAGCGCTCCCGTCCCCTTCCCTATCAGGCCCATCCAATGTCGATGAAATGGAATCGGAGGAGGAGGAGCACGAACTCCTCCACGACACCTACGATCTGCTTCCGATCGAGGAGATGAGCGTCGAGGGCCACGACCTCGTCGAGATCGACAGCGAGAGCATGTTCGACGTGCTGTACCGGACCACCGCGATTCGGGCCGCCGAGAGCGGATCGGGATATGAGAGCGTTGGCACCAAGGTCGAGATACCAAAGACTGCTCAGGTCGCCCAGCTCCGGGGGTATCGAACCCGTGAGAGCGTTGGCACCAAGGTCGAGCCACTCAAGGCCGCTCAAGCTACCCAGCTCCGGGGGGATAGGGCCCGAGAGATCGTTGCCGAACAGCGAGAGGAAGCGAAGGCCGCTCAACTCGCCCAGCTCCGGGGGTATCGAGCCGCGAAGATAGTTTTGGCGCAGAGTGAGCGTATCAACGCGCCCGCTGTCGTCGGTTGAGACCCCGTGCCAGTCTTCGAGAGGGGCTGTGCTCTTCCAGTTGGCGCTGTAGGTCCAGTTGTCGCCGTCGAGCTCGTCGTACAGGATCTCCAACACCTCCCGGTCGGTGGGTACGACGGTTGCGATGAAGTCCTGCGACGCCGAGTGGCTGCCGTCCGAGGCGGTCACGGTGATCTGCGCACTTCCTCCCGCCACCCGGGTAACCGTCACGGTGTCCCCCGAGATGGCGACCGTCGCCACGTCCTCGTCAGACGAGCTCGCCGAGTAGCTGAGATCGTCCCCGTCTGGGTCGCTGAAGTGATCCGCGAGGGCGACATACACCGCCTCTTCCCCGTGGATCTCCAAGTCGTCGATCTCGCCGACGGCCACGGGCGCGCGGTTCGGCACCGTCACCGCGAAGGTCTGACTTGCCGAGAGCCCGCCCGGGTCCGAGGCCGTAACCGTCACCGTCGTGGCCCCCTGAGCCACCCCCGCCACCCGCGCGGTCGCGCCCGTGACGGCCACGGTAGCCACACCCGGGCTTGACGATGTGGCAGCGTAGGTGAGATCGTCGCCATCCGGATCGCTGAAGTACCCCGCAAGCGCGATCTCGAACGACTCCCCGACGAAGGTCTCGGCGGCGTCGATCTCGCCGATTGCCACGGGCGCGCGATTCGGCACGGTCACCGCGAAGGTCTGACTTGCCGAGAGCCCGCCCGGGTCCGAGGCCGTAACCGTCACCGTCGTGGCCCCCTGAGCCACCCCCGCCACCCGCGCGGTCGCGCCCGTGACGGCCACGGTAGCCACACCCGGGCTTGACGATGTGGCCGCGTAGGTGAGATCGTCGCCATCCGGATCGCTGAAGTACCCCGCAAGCGCGATCTCGAACGACTCCCCGACGAAGGTCTCGGCGGCGTCGATCTCGCCGATTGCCACGGGCGCGCGATTCGGCACGGTCACCGCGAAGGTCTGACTTGCCGAGAGCCCGCCCGGGTCCGAGGCCGTAACCGTCACCGTCGTGGCCCCCTGAGCCACCCCCGCCACCCGCGCGGTCGCGCCCGTGACGGCCACGGTAGCCACACCCGGGCTTGACGATGTGGCCGCGTAGGTGAGATCGTCGCCATCCGGATCGCTGAAGTACCCCGCAAGCGCGATCTCGAACGACTCCCCGACGAAGGTCTCGGCGGCGTCGATCTCGCCGATTGCCACGGGCGCGCGATTCGGCACGGTCACCGCGAAGGTCTGACTTGCCGAGAGCCCGCCCGGGTCCGAGGCCGTAACCGTCACCGTCGTGGCCCCCTGAGCCACCCCCGCCACCCGCGCGGTCGCGCCCGTGACGGCCACGGTAGCCACACCCGGGCTTGACGATGTGGCCGCGTAGGTGAGATCGTCGCCATCCGGATCGCTGAAGTACCCCGCAAGCGCGATCTCGAACGATTCCCCGACGAAGGTCTCGGCGGCGTCGATCTCGCCGATTGCCACGGGCGCGCGATTCGGCACGGTCACCGCGAAGGTCTGACTTGCCGAGAGCCCGCCCGGGTCCGAGGCCGTAACCGTCACCGTCGTGGCCCCCTGAGCCACCCCCGCCACCCGCGCGGTCGCGCCCGTGACGGCCACGGTAGCCACACCCGGGCTTGACGATGTGGCCGCGTAGGTGAGATCGTCGCCATCCGGATCGCTGAAGTACCCCGCAAGCGCGATCTCGAACGATTCCCCGACGAAGGTCTCGGCGGCGTCGATCTCGCCGATTGCCACGGGCGCGCGATTCGGCACGGTCACCGCGAAGGTCTGACTTGCCGAGAGCCCGCCCGGGTCCGAGGCCGTAACCGTCACCGTCGTGGCCCCCTGAGCCACCCCCGCCACCCGCGCGGTCGCGCCCGTGACGGCCACGGTAGCCACACCCGGGCTTGACGATGTGGCCGCGTAGGTGAGATCGTCGCCATCCGGATCGCTGAAGTACCCCGCAAGCGCGATCTCGAACGACTCGCCCACGAAGGTCTCGGCGTCGTCGATCTCGCCGACCGTCTCGGGCGCGCGATTCGGCACGGTCACCGCGAAGGTCTGACTCGCCGAGAGCCCGCCCGGGTCCGAGGCAGTGATCGTCACCGTGACGGTCCCCTGGCCGACTCCCGTCACGGTCAGGGATGCGCCCGACGCGGAGGCCGTGGCCACCCCCTCGTCGGAGGAGGTTGCCTCGTACGAGAGGTCGTCGGCGTCCGGTTCGCTGAAGTGCCCCGAGAGGCCCACATCGACTGTCTCGCCGACATAGACCTCGGCGTCGGGGATCGGGTCGGAGACCTCGGGCGCTCGGTTCGGCACGGTCACCGTGAAGGTCTGACTCGCCGAGAGCCCGCCCGGGTCCGAGGCAGTGATCGTCACCGTGACGGTCCCCTGGCCGACTCCCGTCACGGTCAGGGATGCGCCCGACGCGGAGGCCGTGGCCACCCCCTCGTCGGAGGAGGTTGCCTCGTACGAGAGGTCGTCGGCGTCCGGTTCGCTGAAGTGCCCCGAGAGGCCCACATCGACTGTCTCGCCGACATAGACCTCGGCGTCGGGGATCGGGTCGGAGACCTCGGGCGCTCGGTTCGGCACGGTCACCGTGAAGGTTTGCGTCGCCGAGAGGCCGTCTGGATCCGAGGCGATCACGGTCACCGTCGCACTGCCCGCGGCGACACCCGTCACCTGGACCGACACACCCGCGACGGATACCTGGACGCGCGAGTGCGAGGAGGTAGCCGTGTAAGAAAGAGCATCGCCGTCCGCGTCGCTGAAGAACCCCGAGAGATCGACGGATTCCGTGTTTCCGACTTCCACCGTAAGACCCGGTATGCTCCATATAGCGATGGGCGGCTGGGGCTCTCCGCAGCCGACGGCCCACGCGGCAACCGCGACCAGGGCGGAGATGCCGAAGGCGAGCCGAGTGGCACCGCGCGTGCTCGGGAGCGGTGCTGCAAAACGGCACGGCATGTCGATGTTCCTTTTCCGTCGGAGCTCTATCGCACCCGTAAATCATGGATTACATAATGTAAAGCATGCATTACATTGTGGGCAGGCGAGCGAAGTGGTCCAGCGGGGATGCAGCGCTGCTCGAATGCCGAGGGAGGTTTGTCCACGGGCTGCTACGTAAGCGCGAACCGCAGCGTGAACGCCAGGGCCACCGCGGACCGACGCCGAGTTCAGCTCGCGCGCGCGCCCGGCCAGCACCTTGGCCAGCACGTAGGTGATGAAGCCGAGGCCGATCCCGGTGGCGATCGAGAAGGTGAACGGCATGGCCAGCGCGGTGACCGTCGCGGGGGACGCAGTCGGTGAGGTCGTCCCAGTCGATTCCTCGAAGCGAGCGCGTTAGCGCGTAGCCGACGAAGAGGATCGCGGGCGCCGTGGCGAAGGCGGGCACGGAGGTGGCCACCGGCGCGATCAGCGTCGCCAGCAGGAAGAGGCCCGCGACGACCACGGCGGTCAGTCCGGTCCTTCCGCCCGCCCGCACCCCGGCCGCGCTCTCCACGTACGAGGTCGTGGTGGACGTGCCCAGCATCGCGCCCGCCATGGTGGCCGTCGAGTCCGCCACCAGGGCGCGCCGCAGCCGGGGCACCCGCCCGTCCTCGTCCGTGAGTCCGGCCTCGGACAGCACGGCCGCCAGGGTGGCGCTCGAGTCGAAGAGGTCCACCATCAGGAACGCGAAGACGATCCGCGAGGAGGCCGAGCTCGATTGCGGCGACGGCGTCCAGCTTGAGCGCGGTGGGCGCGAGCGAGGGCGGCGCGGCGAGGAGCGATTCCGGCGCGGGCGACAGCCCGAAGATCCACCCCAGCGCCGCCACGGCCAGGATGCACGCCAGCACGGCCCCGGGGACGTTCCTGTCCTCCAGCGCGACGATCGCCGCGAACCCGAGCAGCGCCAGCAGGGACGGGCCACTCGGTGACGGTCCCCAGCGCGACCATGGTGGCCTCGCTCCCCACCACGATTCCGGCGTTGCGCAGCCCGATGAGCGCCAGGAAGAACCCGATCCCCCGCCACGATGCCGAGCTTCTGCGAGCGGGGCATGCTGTTCAGCACCCACTCGCGCACGGGGAGCACCGACAGGATCAGCATGAGGATTCCAGAGCAGAACACCGCGCCGAGCACGATCTGCCACGACAGGCCCGGCACTCCGGTCGCCATCGCCACGAAATAGGCGTTCAGGCCCATCCCCGGCGCCAGCGCAATGGGGTAGTTGGCGTACAGCCCCATGAGCAGGCACCCCAGCGCCGAGGCCAGGCAGGTGGCGACCAGCACCGCGTCCGCGTCCATCCCCGCCTGGGAGAGGATGGCGGGGTTCACGAAGATGATGTAGGACAGCGTGAGGAAGGTGGTGCAGCCGGCCAGCACCTCGGTGCGGACGGTGGCGCCACGCTCGCGAAGGCGGAAGATGTTCATGGGTAGCCACCGTATCGCGAAGCGGGGGGCGTGCGCAAGCGGGGACGAGCGAGTTGGGCTTGCGGGACTCGGCCTCCGCCGACTCGCATGATTCGCAGAAGGAGTCCGAAGGTTGAGTTGAGCCACAGGCGCGGGGCTTCGTGCTTGCCCGGGGCTGGATCGCGAGGAAGGAACGTGTGCCGCAGGCTCACCACGAGCGTCGGGTTGTCGCCCGTCACGGCCGCCACTCGCTGAGGGGCAATACCGGAGTTCGCGCGCGACTGAGTTTGGTTAGCGCTCGACTGAATTTGGGCGGAGTGGGGGCGGGGGTAGAGGCCAAGAAGATCGTCAAGTAGTCGAATCAAGTCGTTGATTGTCGTGATAAACCATGATAACTTCGGTATAAATGGACCGCCGAACGAACCCGTACGCCCCCGGGGCCGGAACGCCACCGCCCGAGCTGGTCGGACGCGATGAGCTGATCGAGGATGCCGAGATCGCGCTCGACCGGCTGCGCAACGGGCTTGCCGCCAAGAGCCTGCTGATGGTCGGGCTGCGCGGTGTGGGTAAGACCGTCCTGTTGAATCGCATGCTTCTCGATGCCACCGACCGGGGATTCGAGTGCGTGCCGGTCGAGGCGCCGGAGGACCGCTCCCTTCCGGGGGCTCTGGCCGGGCCGCTGAACTCCGCTCTGATTCGAATGAGCCGCAGCGCGGCGGCGCGGGAACTGTCGAGACGCGCCCGACGGGCGCTGGCGGGGTTCGTGGGCGCGATGAAGCTCGGCTTCGAGGACATCACCCTTTCGATCGACATCGACAAGGAGGAGGGCGTCGCGGACAGCGGCGACCTCGACACCGACCTGACCTCCCTTCTCCAGGTTGCGGGCGAGGCCGCCAAGGCGCGGGGCACCGCGCTGGTCCTGTTCATCGATGAAATGCAGTACGTCGAGGAGCGCCAGCTTGGCGCCCTGATAGCGGCGCTCCACCGGACGGCTCAGCGCCAGCTGCCCGTGACGCTGATCGGATCCGGCCTGCCGCAGCTGGTCGGCCACGCGGGATCCGCCAAGTCGTACGCCGAGCGGATGTTCTCCTTCCCGGAGGTCGGTCCGCTGTCCGACGAGGCGGCCGCAAGGGCGGTGGAAGCCCCGGCGAAGCGGCTCGGCGTCTCCTATTCGCCGGCGGCCCTCGACGAAAATTCTGCGGATTACGGAATGCTACCCGTATTTCCTGCAGGAGTGGGGCGCCGCCTGTTGGCGTGTCGCCCGGGGCCCGGCTGTAACGCGCTCGGATGTGGAGGCGGCGACTCCCATCGCCGTGGGAGAGTTGGATGCTACCTTCTTCCGGGTGCGGTTCGAGCGCACGACGCCGTTCGAACGGCGATACCTGCACGCGATGGCGGGCCTGGGACCGGGACCACACCGTTCGGGCGCGATCGCGCAGGCGCTGGGAAGGGCGGTTCAGCGCGTGGCCCCGACGCGTGCGAGGTTGGTGAGGAAGGGGATGATCCACAGCCCCGCGCACGGGGGACACGGCGTTCACGGCGCCATTGTTCGACCAGTATCTGAAGCGGGTGATGGGGTGATGGTGGATCGGGGGACGGCTACCTCGACCTGCCCGGCGGCGTGCCCGATCGATCTGGGCGGCTACTCTGGGAGCGCGGACGACCCGTCCCCGGGGCCGCCCGAGCGTGGTCCGTTCAGCTTTCCTTGCTCGGCCGTACCAGACCCCTCGAAAAGCTCGACGGGATAAAGAAATCCGTTCGTCAAGAGTAGCCGGGTCGACTCGGACGGCAGTGTGAACCTCGCTTCGAACTGTCGCGAGTTGTGACACGAGTCCAGCGTGATGTCGGATGGCTCAACCTGCACATGGAGTCCGGTGACCGACCGAAACGCCACCACGCGGAGTTCCGTGCACTCCGTATGGGCAAAGCCCACTATCTCCAGAGTGTCACCGTGTACATGCACTTCCGCACTTGCCGGGGGCCAGTCGCTGTCGCCCGGTTCCTCGATGAAGGAAACGGCGTACTCGGACACCGCCCCGGCGTCCCGGGCGATGCGGGCCTCAACGGTTTCCAGATTTACATGGCATATGCCGGCGCCGGCGTCCGCGACGACGACATCCGGCAGGTATCCGGGCTTGCGAACGAGGATCGTGTGTCGTCCGGGGAGTTCACGGCTCCAATCGCCCTCAAGACGCAGATCGTCGATCGCGTAGAGATCGGTGAGAACTCCGCTCTCATGCTCGGATATGCCCGTCACACCGCGAGCGGCCGGCATCCCGGTAACGGCATCATGGACCTCCACGACCACACTCGGACGCAATTCAGAGGTACAGGCACAGCCGGAAAGCACGGCGGGAGGACCCAACACGAGCAGTGCCCGAAAAGCTAGGCGGCGGCGTCCGGTCATGGTCAACCCTATCTCCATGTCATGTCATATTCATGAACCTGCGGAACGAAGGCAATCTGGGGACTGGAGTGGCCTGAGCGCAAGGAGAACGTGGTGGACTCGAACGTGAGGTCGGTCATGGATGTTGCGGAGGGTTGGCGGGCGGCACGGATCTCCGCGCACCTCGCGATTCCGTCTTCGTGGACTGGATCAACAAGATCGGCCGCCGGGACGTCCGAAGGCATACCCCTCGTTCGGGCTAGGTAGGTTCTTCCTGGACGGGGAGGAGGACACCCTGGACATTCCCGGGAAGTCGCCCCCGATCCCGACCGAAGGCGACGAAGGCGACCTGTCCAAGTCCGGCACGGGCCGGGTGCGGGCCATATTGCGAGGCGAGTCCGCCGTTGCGGCGCGCGACCGGCTCTCCGACGAACCTGGCCTAGCGGTGCTGTTCAGCCGGGGAATCAGCAGGCCGTTCCCTCATTAGTGAAGCGGCGGGTTGAAGTCAATCCAGAGCGTCGAGAAATCCCACAGCTCCCGGCCGGGCACGGTGGGCAAGGGGAGGGCTGACGTGGTAGTATCATCTTGGTTGTCTTGGTGATATCACGTCGCGGATCGGAGCTGACCACGTGTCTCGCGCGAGGCGTCCGAGTTGAGGCGCGCTGTTTGCTGTGCGTGCCGATGCAGCTGCTGCCTCTCCGTCATCGTGAGGATGCGATCCGCCGCGCACAGCCTCCGGCGCCTTCTCCCAAGCAGTCCCGTCCGGCCATCCGTCCGCCCGCGACCCCTCGCGACCTTGGCGTCCCCCCACGCACGGTGACGCCATGCACGACCCCCTGCTCAAGTCGTCTTCGCCGAACGACGGATAATCGGGATCCTGATCCGCGACCATGTGCCCGAATGGGCCGACGAGATCGACTATATTCCCTTTCCGCCAAAGAGGTCGCTCTGGCGGGTTTTCGGCCCGGACGGGCTCGAATCCGGGCGAAGCCTGCCCATTCTCAGCAGCTCGCCCGCCGTGTACGGTCGGTCCTCGGGCCCGAACGCCGCCGCGTCCACCGGCCCGATCCGCGTGATCCCGTCGTCGGACGCGGCCGCCAGGATGCGGGCGGGCCCGATGCCCTCCTCGTCCAGCAGATCGGCGCCGTGGCTCGTCACGAGGATCTGCTTCCTCTCCGCCGCGTCGCGCAGGGCGTCCACGACAATCCCCGCCGCCGCCGGGTGAAGCGCCGCCTCCGGCTCCTCGACTCCGACTAGCGACCGCCCGCCGCCGCCCCCATGCGTCTGGAACATCGCCACGAGCAAGCCGATGGTCCGCAGGGCGCCGTCGGACATGACGTCGGCATAGAAGCGCCATGGGTGCGGAGCCCCGGTGACGCGCTGCCGAAACTCCAGGGTCTCGACGGGGCCGACGGGCTTCCGGTCCACCCCGGCGATGCCTGGAACGACCTTCCCCAGATACTCCTCGATCCTCCTCTTCGTTTCCGGAGACCGCCGCGCGATTCGGTCCAGGACGCTTGCGACGTTGCCGCCGTCGCGATTCATGAGGTCTCCCGGATCGGGGGACTGCATGGCCCGGATGGCGGCGGGGCTCAGGTTGTAGAACCCCGATCGCGAGAGTGCGTCGTAGACCGGACGGAACTCCGGCAGCCCGGACGCGCTCACAAGCGTGAGGCGGCGCGGCGAAGGCGCGGGGAGGACCGGAACACTGCTCTTCGCCTCGCCGGAGGACACGCGGTAGTAGTGCGCCGGCGCGTCGCCCCTCGGCAGCACCACGCACTCCTCCTCCTGGAGGCTGTAGCCACCCCCCCGCTTCGCCGCCACGGTGAAGGCGAAGTGGCCCGCGGCGTCCTCAAGATCGAACTCCACCCGCGCGCCGAAGTGCGTGGGATGGCCGCCGGACCGCCGCCTCACCTCGTTGATCCCGCCCCGGTCGCGCACCGCATGTTCCAGCGAGAAGCGCAGCGACTCCGCGACGAACCTGAGCGCGTCGAGAAAGTTGCTCTTGCCCGAACCGTTCGGCCCCACCAGAAAGGTCAGCCCCGCAGGCGACACGTCGCACGCGGCGATGCTCTTGTAGTTGCGGAGGACCACGCGGGTGACCAGCCGCAGGTCCTCGGCCATCGCCTACAAGCGCCCCAACCCGATCCCCGCGCCCGCCAGCGCCGACGCCACCGGCTTCAGCGCCACCGGACACGCCTTGAGCGCCGCCGTCTGCGTCACCGGATCGTAGCCGCCGCCCGTCAGCACGTTCACCGGCACGTCCTCGAAGGCGAACGACGCGAACACAGTCCCCCTGGGCGACTTGGTCGTCGCGCGCACCTTCACCCGAACGCACCCGCGCGGGTTGCTCATCTCGGCCCAGCCGCCGTCCTCCAGCCCCAGCCGCGCGATGTCGTCGGGGTGCACCTCGAGCGTTTCTTCGGGCAGCAGGTAGTCGGTCCCGCCGGACCTACCCGTCTGAGTGCGCGTGTGGTACTGCGCGAGCCGCCGCCCCGTGGTGAGCCAGATCGGGTACTCGTCCGAGACGACCTCTTCGGGATCCCGGTAGGCGAGCATCTTGAAGACCCCGCGGCCGTTCTCGAAGCGCCCCTCGTGCAGGCGCGGCGTCCCCGGATGCCCCTCGTGCGGCACCGGCCACTGGTACTCGCCGCGCTCGATCCGGTCCCAGTCGAGACCCGCGTAGATCGGCGACAGGGAGCAGAGCTCGTTGAAGACCTCCTTGGCCGATTCGAACTCGAAGCCCTTCCAGCCCATCCGCCGCGCCAGCCGCGAGACGATCCACCAGTCGGGCTTGGCGTCGCCCGGGGGCGGCACCGCGGCCCGCAGGCGCTGCACGCGCCTCTCCGTGTTCGTGCACACGCCGTCGGTCTCGGCCCAGGCGGTCGCTGGCAGCACCACGTCGGCCACCTTCGCCGTCTCGGTCATGAAGAGGTCGATGACGACGAGGCAGTCCAGGCTACCCAGCGCATGCTCGCAGTGGTGGCGGTCCGGGTCGGTGACGAGGGTGTTCTCGCCGTCGATGATCATGGCGTGGATGCCGTCGCCGCACAGGTCGAGCGCGGTGACCTTGGTCATCCCCGTCTCCAGCTCCACCCGGCGCCCGTAGGCGCGCTCGAACTTCTCCTGGTGCGCGGGGACGGTGACCGCCTGGAAGCCGGGGTAGTTGTTCGGCAGCGCCCCCGCGTCGCCCGCGCCCTGGATGTTGTTCTGGCCGCGCATTGGGTTCACGCCCGTGCCCTCGCGGCCGAGGTTGCCGGTCATGAGCGCCAGGTTGCAGAGGCTCTGCACGTTGTCGACGCCGCAGATGTGCTCGGTGATGCCGACGGTGTAGTAGATCGCGCCCCGATCGGCCGCGCCGTACATGATCGCCGCCCGCTCGATGTCGCCGGGGTCGCACTCGCAGATCTCGGACGCCCACTCGGGGGTGTAGGGCTCGACGTGCTTCAGGAAGTCGTCGCCGTGCGCGGTGCGCTCGGCCATGAAGGCCTCGTCCGCCAGCCCCTCGCGCGCGATCACGTGCGCCATCGCCAGCAGGAGCGAGACGTCGGAGCCGACGCGGATAGGGAGGTGAACGTCGGCGATATCGGCCAGCCCGATCCGGCGCGGGTCCGCCACGATCATCTTCGCCCCCCTGGCCAGCGCCCGCCTGAGGCGCGTCGCCGCGACGGGGTGGCACTCGGTCATGTTGGTGCCGATGCAGAAGATCACGTCGGGCTTGTCCATGTCCGCGAGCGGATTCGACATCGCGCCCCTCCCGATAGTTGCCGCCAGACCGGCGACTGTGGGAGCGTGTCAGGCACGGCTGCAGTTGTCGATGTGGTTCGTCCCGAGTCCCGCCCGGATGAAGCGCTGCATCATGTAGGCGGCCTCGTGGGGGGCGCGCCCGGAGGCGATCCCGTAGACGGAGCGGCGTCCGTGGTCCTTCACCACCTTGCGCAGCTTCCCGGCGGCGAAGTCCAGCGCCTCGTCCCAGGTCGCGGGGCGGAGCGGGCCGTCCTTCTCGTCGCGCACGAAGGGGGTGGACAGCCGGTCGGGATGGCCCACGAAGTCGAAGGCGAACTGGCCCTTCACGCAGAGCGCGCCCTCGTTGGCAGGGCCGTCCATGGCCGGCAGGACCCCCACGATCTTGTCGTCCCGCGTCATCACGTCCACCGAGCAGCCCACGCCGCAGTAGGTGCAGATGGTGCGCGTCTTTTCCGTCTCGCCCGGCACGTCCTTGTTCGCCAGCGCCTTGAGGTCGCCCAGCGCGCCGGTTGGACACGTCTGGATGCACTGTCCGCAGAAGGTGCACGCCGAGTCCTTGAGCAGGCCGCCGAACTCGGTCGTGATCTGCGTGCCGAAGCCCCGGTTCATCACCGAGATCGCGTAGTCGCCCTCCTGCTCGGCGCAGACGCGCACGCAGCGGTAGCAGGAGATGCAGTTCTCGTAGTCGCGCTTGATGAAGGGGTTGTCGTCGTCGGGACGGGATCTGCCCGAGGTGGCGCCCGCGAAGCGTCCGGCGCGAGCGTCGTAGCGGTCGAGCAGCTCCGCCATCTCCTGGGACGCGTAGCCGTGCATCGGGTCCACGTCCAGGTCGCGGTTCTCCGACGCCACCATCTCCACGAGGACGCGTCGCCGCGCCTCCAGGCCGTCGGTGCGAGTGCGCACCCGCATGCCGGGCTCGGCCATAGTCGTGCACGACGCCACCGGGTTGCGGGCGCCCTCCAGCTCCACGATGCACAGCCGGCAGCCGCCGAAGGGCTCCAGGCGGGGGTCGTAGCAGAGCGTGGGGATCTCCCTGCGGTGCCGCTCCGCGACCTCGTAGACCGTCTCGCCGCGGGTGAACGCGACCTTCTCGCCGTCCAGCGTCATGGTGAGCCGCACGCCGTTGCCACTCGGCCTCCCGTTCGACCGAGCCTTGTCGTTAATCTTCATCTCGTCATCTCGGTGGGTCAGCCCTTCGCACTCCTTGCGCCGACGCCCGACCCGTTCCCGCCCCCGGGCGCAGCCTCCGCTCCCAACTTACGGCCTCTCGCGTCAAGCCGCCGGGGAGCGGATGCGAGTTCGTGGGCCTCACTTCACTGCAAAAAAACTAGAAGGCCCCGACGGACGGTGGAGGGTCCAGCGCCGCCTGCGTCCCGGGTGGAGTCGTTCACGTCTCACTATTCGGGATCCGCGTGGTACCGCCGTGCAGCAGTCAAGGGTCTTCCCGCACATCGCGCGGCTCGGACCGCGGGAAGGCACCCACATCATCTATGCTTCGCAGCAGTCGGCCCACCGTCGCCCGCAAGCAGACATCACCGACTTCGACAAGGTCCTCTACTCCTACCTGCGAATCGAAGATGTGCCTGACCTGCTCAGCCTTCTGGACCGGCAGCTGGAGGAACAAGCGGAAGTCGAGCGGCAGCGAGCCAAGAAGATCGACGACGCGGAGACGTCGTTGCGGTCGAAGCTCGACGCGTTAGCCAATCGCATTGAGGCTATCATGGCTGCCCCACCTTGGCCAAGCGGAGCGGTCCCCACCAACGCCGAGACTGATGCACGAATTCGCGAATTCGCGAAGGAATGCGGCGGCAGCCTCGATCGCCAGAACGGTGCTAGGGTGACTCGCGAATGGCTCTTGGAAGAGGCCGAGCGTGCGATCCAGAAGCAGTCGGCCACCGGGGATGCCGCAAGACGCCAGTTGGCTGATGTACGGCGCACGCTGCAACGGCTTGCAACTGCGACCGAGGCGTTCCGCGACCTCGCCCAGCAACTTCAGACAGCGAAGGCCTCCGTTGCAGCACGCGACGATGACCTTCAGAACGTACTCGGAGACACCACCAAGGAACAGCGGCTCAAACATCGCGACGAACTGGTACAGCAGGCCGATAGGATGCAGCAGTACGGAGAGCTAGTGCAGCAAGCTGCGGGCTACTTCAAGGAATTCTCGCCGCAGAAGTGTCCAGTGTGCGATGCGGGCGTGGTTCCGGCCGACGTCATGTCCGGACTGAAGAGCCGGACAGCTTCGGACCCCCGCGAAGCTGAGCTCTCGAAAGCCTTAGGCCGTATCCGAGCGCACCTGAAGGAAATAGACGTTGCAGAAGCGGCTTTCGAGTTAGCCAAAGCGCACCGCGCAACCATTAACGCAAGAGCGGCCGCCGTGAGACGGCAACTCGAGGAGCTGCTGGACGATCCAGCCGACGAGTCGAGCATTGACCGCACCGCCGCACGCCTCAAGGAGCGGGTCCAACTGCTTGAGCGCGAACTCAACGAATCGGGAACCTTGGTGGCGAGCAGACTGGATACCCTGAACGGCCTCCGCCTAGAAGCACGGTTTCACCAACACCTGTTTCGCCAGCAGGCACTGCGTCGCAGTATCGAGTCGGGCCTTGAGCCCGCGCGCAGGGCGCTTCGCCAGTTCGAAGGCTTGCTGGAGACTCTACGGACCATCCGGGAAGCGCTCCAAGACTCGTTCAACAGCACGCTAAACAGGACTTTACCACGGATCAACGCGGAGATGACCGAGGTATTTGGCCGACTCACCCAGCAGGCGTCATTCCCCAAGGTCGTAGTGGAACCGGGACCGTCCGACGCGACCCGGACGCTTCGCGTTCGCGTAACGTCCGATCGCACGCATGGACAATTCTTCCAGCCCTCAGAAGTGCTAAACGGCCAAGCATTCAACGCACTTAACCTAGTGCCATACTTCGTGTTCTCGCAGTTTCAGGCGGAGGCGCTCGAGCTGGACTGCCTCCTCATCGACGACCCGTCCCAGAGTTTCGACACGTCGCGAGTGGAGTTGCTCATGCGTGAGCTAGCGACCGCAGCATCCCATGCTCAACTTGTCGTGGCCTCTCATGAACAGGATCGTTTCGCCCCACTTATTGGCAAGTACTTCCCGTCGGGTTCTTATCGTGTCCTACGGGTTACGTCATTCGCCCCGGGCCATGGGCCGACGTTCGAATATGTTGACTGACCTCGCCCGCGTTGCGGCGGTGTTGCGCCAACTGAGGGCGGAGGTCGGAGACATCGAGTTCGGCTATCGTGCCCAGGGTCTGTTCGCCCTAGTGCTGAAACAGATCGGTGCATCCGTGCTCGAAGTGAGGAACCGGGGACACCCGGACATCATTGCCCGCCTTGGCGGACGGCTCACGAGAGTCGAGGTCGAGATCGCCCCAATGAGCGAGAGGCATCATGTGATCAAAGCTGATGATGTCCGTTCGGTCGCGCCGACTAAGCATGGTGAGCAAGGGTACCTGGCGGTGCTGGATATCGCCGAGCCGGTCCGTTGGGCGCCCATCGAGTACTCTCGAATCCGAACGCGGCGAGGGAGACGGCCGCTCGCGACAATACACGCGCTCGCACACCGGAAGCTAGCGAGGGAATGCAATGAAGCGTTTGTGGAGATGATTATCGCCAACATGGAGGGGATGCAGGCGCTCACATTCCGTCTGCTTCGCCAGAGAGCCCTGCGGCACGATAACTAACGTAATCGGCGACCACGGATTCCTATTGCTAGCAAATACCTGCTGTATATGCACTTACGAGATTCAGGTAGTATGGTGCTGTCCGCGCTAAGCGGGATCCATCCCCTAAAACACCGACTCAATCTCGCCGTCGAGCTCGCGCACCAGGGTCAGGATCGCCGCCTGGGGGACGACGAGGTACTCCTTGCCCTCGAAGCTGATCTCGACGGACGCCTTGCGGAAGAAGATGGCGAAGTCGCCGACCTGGGCCTGGACGGGCAGGTAGCGGGCCTCGCCCGAGGTGATCTTCCAGGGCTCGTCGTTGAGTTCGGCGGGTGCGCCGATGGGGGTTCCCGGGCCGACGGCGAGGACGCGGCCGCCCTGCACGGACTGCTTGTCCACCGCCGACGCGGGCAGGTACAGTCCGACCTTCGACCGGCCTTCGCCCACCTCGGGCTCGATCAGGACGCGGTCTCCGACCACGATGAGCTGCTTGCGGCCCTTGCCTTCCACGTCGGTTTCCTCAGGTGCGGGGACGTTCGTCCTTGATGATCTGGCCGTCCTTCATCACGAAGTCAACCTGTTCGAGCTCGGTGATGTCGTCCAGTGGGTTGCCATCAACGGCGATGATGTCAGCGACCATGCCGGGCCGCAGCGTCCCCACCTCGTCCTCGATGCCGAGCACCTGGGCGGCGTTGAAGGTGGCCGTGCGAATCGCGTCCATGGGGCTCATGCCGAGGCGCACGAGCTGCGCGAACTCGCGCGCCGCCCACTCGTGCGGGAAGATTGTGTCCGAGCCGAAGGCGATCTTCACGCCGGCCTGAATCGCGCGGCGGACGTTGTCGTCCCGGGTCTCCATCAGGACGCGGCCCTTCGCGACGCTCTGCGCCGGATAGCCCAGCGCCGGACCCTCCTCGACCACGTAGTTGAGCACGTAGATCGTCGGGATCAGCCACGTCCCCCGCGCCTTCATCATCTCGATCGCCTCCTCGTCGATCAGGATCCCGTGCTCGACGCTGTTCACGCCCGCCGCGACCGCCTGCTTGAGGCCCTCGGTGCCGATCGCGTGCACGGTGATCCGCCGCCCCAGCCGGTGTGTCTCGTCGACCGCGGCCCACATCTCCTCGTCGACGTAGGCCGTGTGCGTGGGGTCGTCGCCCGCCGACATGACCCCGCCCGTCGCCATCACCTTGATCCAGTCGGCCCCGTACTTGACCTGCTCGCGGATCATGGCGCGGATCTCGTCGACGCCGTTCACGATGCGGGTGGGCGTCTGGATGGCCGCGTCCGGCGCCAGCGTGTTGAGGTCGCCGTGGCCGCCGGTCGGCCCGAGCGCGTGCGGGGCCACGAAGATGCGCGGTCCCGGATGCTCCCCCGCCGCAATCGAGCGCTTGACCGACACCATCGCGTAGTGCGTGTCGTAGTCGCCGGGGTTGCGCACGGTCGTGAAGCCCGCGTGCAGCATCTTCTGGGCCGCGTGGAGTCCGTCGAGGGCGCGGTCCGCGCTGGAGCGGTCGAGTTCGCTGACCGGGCCGTCGGGCTTGATGAGGAGGTGGGTGTGCAGGTCCATCATGCCGGGAAGGCAGGTGCCGCCGCGCATGTCGAGCGCGCGGTCGACGCCGTCGGGGACCGCGGTGCCGTCGCGCAGCTCGGCGACGCGCCCGTCGCGCACGATGACGGTGACGTTTTCGCGCGCCGCGTCCGAGACGCCGTCGATGAGGCGGCCGCAGCGCAGCGCGGTGGTCTGGGCGGCGAGGGGGGCGGTGGGGAGGAGGGCGGTCGCCAGGAGCAAGGCGAGGTGGCCGGGGCGAACGGTCGGCATCATGCAGGCGCGCCTGCGGGGATGGCCGGCCACGCGCGGGGCGGGGGCGGCGAGGATCGCGTCGTGCTTGTTTCTCATCTCTCTAGCCTCTCATTGTCTGTCGGTGGCCGATGCCAGCTCCTGCGCCACGAACCGGATCTGCTCGGTCGTGAGTTCGGGGAAGATGGGGAGCGCCAGGACTTCTTGCGCGGCGCGCTCGCTCTCGGGGATGTCGCCCGGCGCGTGGCCGAGGGCGGCGAAGCACTCCTGGAGGTGGAGGGGGAGGGGGTAGTATACGGCCGTGCCGATCCCGGCGGATTCGAGGCGCTCGCGCACTTGGTCGCGGTTTGCGACGCGGACGACGAACTGGTTGAAGACGTGGCGTTCGGTGACGACGCGGGGCAGCGTGAGGGCGTCGGGGTGCCGCGCGGCGAGGTCGGCGAGGCGGCGGCGGTAGAGGGCCGCGTTGGCGATGCGCCGGGCGGTCCAGCGGTCGAGGTGCGGGAGCTTGGCGTGGATGACGGCGGCCTGCAGGGCGTCGAGGCGGAAGTTGCCGCCGACGAGGCGGTGGTGGTATCGGGTGGTCTCGCCGTGGACCCGCAGCGCGCGCAGCCGGGCCGCCCGGGCGGGGTCGTCGGTGACCACGATGCCGCCGTCGCCGTATCCGCCGAGGTTCTTGGTGGGGAAGAACGAGAAGCACCCGTAGTGGCCGACCGAGCCGGCGCGCTGGCCGTTGCGCCGGGCACCGATGGCCTGCGCGGCGTCCTCGATGACGACGAGCCCGCGCCGCCGCGCGATCTCCATGATCGGTGCCATCTCGGCCATCTGACCGAAGAGGTGGACGGGAAGGATCGCCCGCGTCCGCGCCGTGATGCGGTCCTCGATCTGGGCGGGGTCGATGTTGAAGGTCGCCGGCTCGATGTCCGCGAAGACGGGTGTGGCGCCGACCCGGGAAATGGCGCCCGCCGTCGCGAAGAAGGAGAAGGGCGTGGTGACGACCTCGTCGCCGGGACCGATGCCCTCGGCCATGAGCGCCACCAGCAGCGCGTCGGTCCCCGAAGAGACTCCGACGCCGTGGGCGCTGCCGACGTGGGCCGCGACCGCCTCCTCGCACGCCTCCACCACCGGGCCGAGCACGAAGCGCTGCGAGGCGACGACCCGCGCGATGGCGGCGTCGATCTCGCTCCTGATGGAGGCGTACTGCGCCGTGAGGTCCAGCAGAGGTACTTTCATGGGTGCCGTAAACTAAGACGCGGGATCGATCATGCCATTGAGCCGGATTGCTGTCGGGAGCTGTGCGGCGCTCTTCGCCTTGCTGCTCGTCGCCGCATTCCTGCACGGCGGCGGCGGGGAGTCGTTCCACATCCTCGGCACGCAGGTCACCCCGACCGTCGAGATGGCCGGGTTGCCTGCGCCGGACTTCGCCGCAGGTCGATCCGAGGCGGCGGATCTCGACAGGCTGGCCGGGACGGGTCTGGTGCTCGTGCTGCTCTCGTCGGTCACGGTGCTGGCCACGCTGCTCGGGGTCATCGCGGCCGAGAATCTCTCGCTGCAGGGGCGGCTCGCGATCGAGGTCATGCTGGGTGCGCCGCCGGGGTGGCTGGTCGGTGCGGCGGCGCGACGCTGGATTCGGCGCCTGGGCGTGGCCGCCGTGCTGGGGGCGCTGCTTTGCGTGGGCGCCGTCGCCGCGATGGCGGCCCGGGCCCCTTCCGGCACGGTGTTCGCTACGCCGGCGACGTGGCCCTTCGCGGCCGTCGTGGCCGTGGTCGTCGCGGTCGTTCTGGCCATCGCGGCGCTTCCGGTGGTCGCGCTGTATCGACGCGGCCGGCCACTGTCGCAGGAGGCCGAGAGCCAGCACAGCACCGATCCCCGACCGCGCCAGTTCGGCCGCGTTCTCCTCATCACGCTGCAACTGTGCATCGCGGTGGCCACCCTGGCGAGCGCGGGACTGCTGGTGCTGGCGGGCGAATCGCGCCCCGACGCCGCTCCACCCGCCGGGCCGGACACAGGCTCATCGATTGTCGGGCTCGTCTCTCCGGTTGGCGATTCGGCCCGCGATCCCGCTCGGCGCGCGGCCCTCTTCGCGTCGGCGCTGGCCTCGCTGCGCGACGCGCCCGGGACCGTTGCCGAGAGCCTGGCCACGCCCGGTGCCTGGATCGGCCGCGGTCCCGAGGTGCTCGCGCTGAACGAGTGCGGCGGATGCTCCACCGGGGGGATGCCGCATCCGGTCCACTCGGCGCTGGTGAAGCACCACGCGGTCATGCCCGGGTTCTTCGCCGAGCGGGGGCTGCCGCTGGTGGACGGGGGAGGCTTCGGGACAGGCGCGGAACTGGCCGCTGTGTTCGGAGCTGAGAACGTGGCAGGTGAGGTGGTGATCAACGAAGCGTATTCGCGCGCCCACTTCCAGGACCCTCCCGCAGTCGGAAAGCGGGTCGCGATCGGCGGGCTGGAAGGAAGCTGGTACGTGGTGGTGGGTGTGGTGCGCGATGCGTCGGGGAGCGGGCTGGGGGCGTCGAGTTCGCGCTACGCCGTCTACTACTCCGCCATGCAGCATCCACCGGAGCGGATCGAGCTCGTGGCGTCTGCCGCCGCCCCGGGGTCGGACCTGGAGGACTCGCTCCGGGTCGTCCGGGAGGCGCTGGCCGCAGTCCATGGAACCGAACTGGCGCTGGGCGGCTTCAAGTCGACCGAGGACGAGCTGGAGCGGGTGTACGGCACCGCCGGCTGGCTTGGCGGCGGCGCTCGTGGCGCGGGGCTCCTGGCGGCGGTCGCGGCCCTGGCGGGGATGGTCGGCGCGCTGCGGGCGCACGTGCGCTCCCGCCACCGCGAGATGGGGATCAGATCGGCGCTGGGAGCCGATCCGTCGGCGCTGCACCGCATGGTCCTCCGCGAAGCGCTGCGGATCGGTGCGGTCGGGGTCGGCCTGGGCCTCTGGGTGGCGATGCTGATCGCGGGGGCGCTGGGCCCGCCCGGGGTTCCCATCTTCAACCCGGCGCTGTTCCTGCTGGTGGCGCTGGTGTTCGTGGCGGCTGCGGTCGTCGCCGCGCTGCCCGGGGCCCGCCTGGCCGCCTCGTCCGATCCCCGAGCGCTCATGGACGGGTAGGCGCGGGGCGGGAGGGGACGCGACTCAGAACAGCACGCCCTGCTGCCCGCCCGCCTCCAGGTCCAACAACCGCCGTTTGCGCGCCAGTCCGCCTCCGTAGCCGCCCAGCTCGCCGTCCGCCCGAATCACCCGGTGACAGGGCACCACGATCGCGATCCGGTTGTCGCCGTTCGCGCCCCCCACCGCGCGCGACCCGCCGGGAGAGCTCACTCGGCGCGCGAGTTCGGCGTAGCTGATCGTGGTCCCGTAGGGGATGTTCAGCAGCGCCCGCCACACGCGCTCCTGGAACTCGGTGCCGGCGAGCACGAGCGGAACGTCGAACTGCTGGCGGCGTCCGTCCAGGTACTCGCCCAGCTCCGCCTCCAGAGTGTCGAGATGCGGGTGCGATCCCGGACAGGGGTCGCCCACGCTGCTCCGCAACCGATCCATCTGCGCCGCGAACCTCCTGCGGTGGCGGAACTCCAGCAGGCAGACGCCCGCGTCGGTCGCGCCGGCGATCATCTCGCCCAGCGGCGTGGCCAGCCGCCGGGTCAGGACTCGTCGCACAGCCGGTAGAGCACCCAGGTGGCCACCGACCGCAACGGTCGCCACGGCTCGGCTCGGGCCAGCACCGCTACGGGGGTTGGCCGTTCTTCCAGGTCGTCCAGAATCCGCACGCCTTCGCGCACGCCGAGGTCTCCCGCCGGCATCACGTCGAGCCGTCCGAGCCGGAAGATGAGGAACATCTGCGCGGTCCACTCGCCGATGCCCCACACCGACGACAGCATCTCGACGATCTCGGCGTCGCTCATGCGCGACACGGATCGTAGCCGCACCGACCCGTCCCCGCACTTGGTGGCCAGGTCCTTGATCGCGCGGGTCTTCGCGGCCGACAGGCCGGCGCTCCGAAAGGCCGTGTCGGGCAGCGACAGGCACTCGTCGGCCGCCGGAAAGCGAGGGCCGGGAGTCAGTTCGCAGACCCTCCCGTAGATCGTCCGGGCGGCCGCGCCCGCGAGCTGCTGAAAGGTGATCGACCGCGCGATGGCCTGGAAGTGCGACCCACGCGCCAGCGGCCCCGCCGGGAAGCCGGGGTAGGGAGTGACCCGCGACATCGCCGCTCCGAGAACGGGATCCTGCCGCGAAAGCCGGTCGAGCTGCTCCGGGGTGGGTCTGGTGCGCGCGGGCATGTGGTGTGCGCCGCTCAGCCGGAGACCAGCGACGGGATCTCCACCATCGGATCGACGTCGGCGCCGTAGTCGACACCGGGCACCTCGAAGCCGAAGAGGCGCAGGAACTCGGTGCGGTACCCGTCGAAGTCCGCCAGATCCGGAAGCGTGTCCGTCGAGATCACGTCCCAGGCGCGCATCACGGCGGCCTGGGTGCCGGGCCGCATCTCTAGATCGTCGAGACGGATGAAGCCGCGAGGATCGCTCACAACTCCCTTCGCACCGTACACACGAGTCCCGTAGAGACGCATGGCCTGCTCCATGGGCCCCTCGTGGTCGCCCTTCTCCTTCATGATTCTGAACAGGATGGACATGTAGAGGGGCACGACGGGGATCGCCGCGCTGGCCTGCGTCACCACCGCCTTCATGATCGCGATGTGGGCGCCGCCGCCCTTCGCCGACAGCTCCCCGTCGAGTTCGCGCGCGGTGCGGTGCAGGTCGGCCTTGGCGTGCCCGATGGCGCCGTCGCGATAGATGGGCCAGGTCAGCTCGGGGCCGATGTAGCTGTAGGCGAGCGTCCGGCAGTCGGGGGCCAGCACGCCGCCGTCGCGCAGCGCGTCCATCCAGAGCCGCCAGTCCTCGCCGCCCATGACGGCCACGGTGGCGTCCACCTCGTCCTGCGTGGCCGGGGCCAGCTCCACGTCTGTCACCTGCGCGCGATCGGTGTTGAGCGTCTTCGAGCGGTAGGACCCGCCGATGGGTTTCAGGACTGAGGTGAAGGTCCGACCGGTCTCGGGATGCCTCCGTCTCGGTGCCGCCAGCGAGTTGACGACGCAGTCGACGGGGGGAAAGTCCCGACGCAACGCGGCCACCACCGCCTCCTTGGCCTCGTTCGAGAATGCGTCGCCGTTGTAGCAGGCCGACTGCAGACCGCGCTCGGCAGCGGCGGCCTCGAAGGCGGCCGTGTTGTACCAGCCCGCCGTTCCGGCTCGCCTGGGCTTCGGGGGCCGGTCGAAGAAGACCCCGAAGCTGGCGGCGCCCCCGCCGAAGGCCAGTGCGATCCGCGAGCCCAGACCGTAGCTCGTCGAGGAGCCGAGGACGAGCACCGAGCGGGGCGGAGCGGCCAGGGGGTTGGCGTCGGCGTGCGCGATCTGGGCCGCGACGTTCCGCTCGCAGCCGGTGGGGTGGGTGGTCACGCAGACGAACCCGCGCACTCTGGGGCGAATGATCATGTCCGAGACTCCAGGGTCTGGTGGGTCGGCGACAGAAGGATCGTAGGGACGAAGAACCGAAGCAGGAAGGGGTGGACGAGGACGGGCGTGTGCGCGGCGTGCGAGCGATGGTGTATGATCGGGGGTCGGCCACTCAAAGAGCAGACGAGGTGAGGGATGGACCGTTCCGACGCATTCGAGCTGTACGACCTCCGGGTGGAGGTGGTCGGCGGTGAGAGGGAGATGGTGTGCAACCACCGCGCGGGGGACTACTTCGAGCTCAGGGGCGAGAACCTGTCCCTGCCTCCGGGCCAGAGCTTCCCCATCTACCCACTTGCCGCGCTTCTGCCGCTGCTGCCCGCCAAGCAGCGCAGAACCGACCCCAACGACTGGATGACCACCGATGCCGAGGTGGCGTGTCCGGATCCGCTCTGCG
Organism: Longimicrobiales bacterium; assembly: GCA_963662845.2. Taxonomy (GTDB): domain Bacteria; phylum Gemmatimonadota; class Gemmatimonadetes; order Longimicrobiales; family Gaopeijiaceae; genus Bin94. Next base: position 231,328 of record CAXXCM010000005.1, read on the forward strand.
GCGCCCGCTTCCGGATCACGCGCACCGGCGTGTCGACCTTCCGGCACGGCGAGGTCACGCGCGCGTGCCGCTCCCGTGAGCGACTCGCCCGGCGCGTGGCGTCCTCCCGGCTCGGGCGTGATCCGCGGCTGCTGGCAGCTGTCCCGGGGACACGGGCCGGGGTGGAGCCGCGAGCTCGCGCTGGCCGCGCTCGATGCGGCCGCGGCGCACGCGGGGGGTCGGCTGTGGCTGGACTGCGCCGACATCTACACGGGGGTCGAGGAGCTGCTCGGCGACTGGATGGCGAGCCGTGGGGCGACCGGCGCCGAGGTGGTCGTGCACACCAAGCTGGTCCCCGATCTGGCGGCGCTGCCGCATGTGGATCGCCGCCGGGTGCGCCGCCTGGTGTGCCGCTCCCGGGACCGCCTCGGCGTGGACGTGCTCGAGCTGGTCCAGCTCCACTGGTGGGATCTCGCCGTGCCGGGATGGATTCGGGTCGCCGAATGGCTCGCCGAGCTGCGCGAGGAGGGGATCGTGCGGCACGTCGGCGTGACCAACTTCGACCGGCACGCGCTGGGAACGCTGCTGGACGCGGGCATCCCGATCGCGACCAACCAGGTGCAGCTCTCGCTGCTCGACCGTCGGCCCCTGGCGGGACTGACCGAGCTGTGCCGCGAGCGTGGCGTGGCGCTGCTGGCCTACGGGACGCTTGCGGGAGGCCTTCTGGGCGATCGCGGCGGACGGGACTCCCGCTCCCTCGCCAAGTACCGCCTCGTCGCGAACGAGGTCGGCGGCCGTGCGACGCTGGACCGCGCCCGCGCCGCGCTCGCCGAGGTCGCCCGGCGCGAGGGTGCCGCCGTTGCCGATGTGGCGGCGGCCTACGCGCTCAGCCGTCCGGCCGTGGAAGCGGCCATCGTCGGCCTGAGCCGTCGCGGCCTCGCCGCCCGCCCCCGCGCGGTGAGACTGGGGGCGCCCGACACGGCGCGCCTCGAGGCGGCGGTGCCCACGACCATGGCGGGCGCGGTGTACGAGGCCGAACGCGACCGCGCCGGTCCGCACGGGCGGATCATGCGGTACGACCTGGGTGGAACGGTCCATGCCTGAGCTCCCCGAAGTCAACCTCTACCTGCACGCGCTGCGCGCGCGGATCCTGGGTCGGACGCTGCGTTCGGTGCGGATCCGTTCGCCCTCGCTGCTCAAGAGCTTCGATCCACCGATCGCGCACGCCCACGGCAAGGTGGTCGAGTCTCTGTCGCGGCTGGGCAAGCGGGTCGTGCTGGGCCTCGAGGACGACCTCTTCCTTGTCGTCCACCTCATGATCGCGGGCCGGTTCCAGTGGCGGAAGCCCGGTGCCGCGATTCACCGGAAGACGGGTCACGCCGCCTTCGACTTCACTCACGGCACGCTCCTGCTAACCGAGGCGAGCAGCCACAAGCGCGCGTCTCTCCACCTGGTTCGCGGCACCTCGGCCCTGCACGACCACGATCCGGGAGGGATCGAGCCCCTCGAGGCGACCCCACAGGAGTTCGCCGCCGCGATGCGGCGCGAGAATCGCACCCTCAAGCGTGCGCTGACCGACCCCCGCATCCTGTCCGGCATCGGCAACGCCCACTCGGACGAGATCCTGCTGCGGGCCCGACTGTCGCCCGTCAAGCTCACCTCGCGGCTGACCGACGACGAGATCGAGCGCCTCTACGCGGCGGCCCGCTCGTCGCTGGAGGAGTGGTCGGCGCGGCTCATCGACGAGGCGGGCGACGGCTTCCCCGCCAAGGTCACCGCCTTCCACCCGGCCATGAGCGCGCACGGCAAATACGGCGAGCCCTGCAGCCAGTGCGGCACGCCCATTCAGCGCATCGTGTACGCGACCCGCGAGACCAACTACTGCCCCGACTGCCAGACGGGGGGACGACTGCTGGCCGACCGGGCGCTCTCGCGGTTGCTGCGCCGGGACTGGCCGCGCACGCTCGAGGATCTGGAGGCGCTGAAATCGCGATGAAACGCTTCCGAATCACCGTGGGGCGCTTGCTGGTACCCGCGCTCGCCGCAGCGTGGCACCCCGCCATCGTCGCCGCGCAGGACACCGAGGAGATCCAGGCGAGGATGGAGTTCGACCGGGTGCGACTCTATTCGGGCGGTCCGGTCAACATTGCGGAGCGACGCCAGCTTGCCCGGCTGCGCGTGGAAGCCATGGTGGGAGCCTCCCCGTATCCGGCCTCGGCGCTCTCGCGACGCTGGCGGCCGCTGGGGCCGGATCGAACCGACGCCTTCGGTCATTGGATGTCGGCCCGCGTGTCGACTGTGGCGATCCATCCGCGCGATCCCGACATCGTCTACATCGGCGCGGCCCAGGGCGGCGTATGGAGAACGACCAACGCCGGAGCGTCCTGGGAGCCCCTCACCGACGGCGAGTGCTCGCTCGCCATGGGGGCGATCGCCATCGATCCCGTCGTCCCGGACATCGTGTACGCGGGTACGGGAGAGCAGCATTTCTCGGGCGTCAGCTACTACGGCTGCGGTGTGCTGCGATCGCTCGACGGGGGCGACTCGTGGGAGCGCCTCGGAGCGGACGCCTTCAGCCACTACTGGGGCGGCGCCATGATCTCCCGCATCCTCGTCGATCCCGCGACCGCCGGATCGCGCACATCCACCGTCGTGCTGGCCGCGTCGACCAACGGGTTGCTCAGGTCGACCGACAGCGGTCGGAGCTGGACCGAGGTGCTGTCGGGGACGGCGACCGACCTCGTCGCGAGGCCCGGGGATCCGGCGCGGCTCCACGCTGCGGTTCACAGGAAGGGGGTCTTTCAATCGGGGGATGGCGGGGCGTCCTGGAGCGAGGTCTCGCCCGACTTCGGAGACGCATCCATCGGTCGGATCAATCTGGCCGTGGCTCCCTCGTCCCCCGATGTGCTGTACGCCGCGGTCTACAACGACGCCGAGGGTGCCACGGCGGAAGGTCTGCTGCTGTACCGGAGCGACGACGGCGCCGAAAGCTGGCGACGGCTCGACGCGACGGGTGCGAGCTGTCACTGGCAGTGCTGGTACGACCTGACTCTGGCCGTGCATCCGAACGACCCCGACAGAGTGAATCTGGGCACCATCTACATGTACCTGTCGGAGGACGGCGGCCAGACGTTCCGCACGCAGCATCCGCCCGACATCCACGTGGACCAGCACTTCCTGGTCTACGACACGCTGAGCGGCAGCGATGTCCTGTATCTGGCCAACGACGGCGGCGTCTTTCGTTCCACGGACGCCGGCATCAGCTTCACGTCGCTCTCGACGAATCTGGCGATCACGCAGTTCTACGCGGGCATCGATCTGCATCCCGCCGATCCCGAGGTGGCGCTCGGTGGGACCCAGGATCAGGGCACGCAGCGCTCGTCGTCGGGCACGGCGACCTGGGCGAGGGTCCTCGGGGGCGATGGCGGCCACACGGCCTTCGACGACGAGGACCCCGAGATCTGGTACGCCGAGACGCAATGGATCGCCGGGGCGGACTACATCGGTCCCAGAAAGAACGGCTCGCTCGCGGTCACGGGGATAGAGAGGAACGAACGCGGCTTGTTCATTCCCCCGCTCGTCATGGACCCCGTCGACTCCAGGCGGCTCTACTTCGGCACGCGCCGGCTCTACAGGACCGACGACGCGGCCGAGACCTGGACGCCCGTGTTCGAGACTTCGCGGGGCGTGATCACGGCGGTCGCGCCTGCGCTCTCGGACCCGCTCACCGTGTACGTCGCCGTCGGCGGATGGGTGTACGCCGGAGGCGGGGGCGGCGGCTACGGGACGGACGGGCTCATCGCCGTGACCCGCGATGGCGGCTCGACGTGGTCGCGGAGTTCGCAGGGCCTCCCCGAGCGCTACGTCGCGGACTTGTCGGTGCACCCCACGGATCCGGACCGGGCGTACGCGGTTCTGGGTGGATTCCTGAGCGGGCACGTCTTCGCGACCACCGACGGGGGCCGGACTTGGCAGGACCGCTCAGGGAATCTCCCCGACATGCCCGTCAACGCCGTGCTCCACGATCCCGCCGACCCTGCGGGCGTGTACGTCGGGACCGATCTCGGCGTGTTTCACTCCGCGACGGGTGGTGGCGCATGGACCCCCCTCCGCGACGGCTTCCCGTCGGTGGCCGTCTTTGACCTGGCTGCCCAGCCCGGCACCGGGCGGCTGGTGGCCGCGACGCACGGGCGCGGCATGTTCGAGATTCCAATCGAGATTCCGCTCCTCGCGCAGGTGCGCCCGTGGACGGTGACGGACACGGTTTTCGCCGGTGTGGACACCGTCGCCGTCGGTGACGTCATCGTCGCTCCGAGGGGTCGGGGGGACTACGCCGCCGCATGGGACGCCGAGACGTCGGGAGAGCCGTGGCTGACGCTGTCCGATGCCGATGGCGTGGGGCGCGGGCGCTTCGAGTACCGGATCGCCGGGGTGAACCTGGTGCCGGGAGACCACCCGGCGACGATCACGGTGGCGACTGCGGGCACGGATCCGGTGGTGATTCCCGTCAATGTGCACGCGCGGCAGGCCAGCACGATCGCGGCCTCGCGCACGGGGCACCGCACGGCCGTCCCCGTCGGACACGCCCAGCCCATAGCCGACTCCCTGCGGGTCACCTTCAGCGGGCCTCTCGCCGACGCGACCGCCTGGAACGCCGTCCGCAGAGGGGCGGGTTGGGCCGATCTCATCGTGGCGTCGGGGGTCGGGGATGGCGTGGTGACGTGGTCCGGAGACGCGAGCGCGCTGGGCGTCGGCGTGCACATCGACACGCTCCGGGTCCACGCGGTGGCCGCAGGAAGCCCGGTGATCTTCGTGGACACGCTGGCGGTGGAGCCAGCCTTGGCGGTGACTGCGCTGCAGACGGCCGACGGGCTCGGCGTGGCGGGCCTGGACGCGGCACCGGGCGGATTGTTCTCCGCAGGACTGACCGGGTTCGGCGCGGATTCGGCGATGTGGACGGCCACGACCGACGCGCCCTGGCAGCGGCTGGAACGCGCCTCGGGAGGCAGAGCCGATTCGATCGCTTGGAGCCGCTCCGCCGTCGGTCTCCAACCGGGCGTGTACGAGGCCACGGTGGTCGTTGGCGTGGAGGGGCGACCCGAACTTCGCGGCCTGATCGTCGACCGGTTCCATGTGGCCGACCCGGTGGCGGTGGAGGCCGCCGCGCATCACCTTCTGGGCGTCGAGCGCCTGGCCGCCGGGCAGACCGACTTTCTCGACTGGTTCGGCAACCGTGACGGCGAGTTCAACGCAGGCGACGTGCTGAGATGGCTCGATCACTGCTCCGCCAACGAAACGGCGGGTGGCTGCGCCGCCGTCCCGGCACATACCGCGCCCGCCGGAGCCATCGCGGTCACCACACCCCCCGCGCCCCCTCGACCGGGACGGCGGCCGTGAAGCGGCTCGCGTGCCTGCTGCTGGCCCTGCTGATCGCGGCGGCCGCGTACTCCTGTGGCGACGGGGGCGACGCCGTGGTTCCCGCGCCCGCCAACCAGGCTCCCGTGCCCGTAGGCACCGTTCCGGCCCAGGAAGTCCCCGCCACGGACACGGTCACGGTCGATCTTGCGGGCTACTTCACCGACCCCGACGGTGATCGCCTCGTCTACTCCGCCTCAACTTCCAACGGGCCTGTGGCAACGGCGACGGTGTCGGGCAGCGTACTCTCGCTGGTCGCGGGTGCCAAGGGCACGGCCACGGTCGTCGCGACCGCCACCGACCCCGGCGGCCTGACCGCCACGCAGCGCTGGGACGTCACCGTGGTCGCGAAACCAGGGGTGCTCCTCGTCGTCCTCACCGGCTCGGAGCCTGGGGTGGGAGCCGTGGTCGTCAGCGTCGACGGACCCTCCATCGACTCGGTGCGGGCGGGACCGGATCTCGGGGCCTACCATGTCGCCACGCCCACCGGCATCCGGGCGTTCGTGGCCGGACAGATCCCCGACACGGGATCACAGCCCAGTCCGACCCTGCTGCATTTCTGGAGCGAGGATGTCAGCGAATTCGCAGACTACGAGGCCACCGTGCAACAGGTAGCCGCCACGAACTACGTCCAGCGGCCCGCAGAATCGGTGGAGGTGTCGGTGATCCGTCGGTAGCGCCGGCTCCTCGCCCGGCGATTCGCGTCCCTACTGGGCGACGCCCGCCTTGAGGATCACCACCGGCGGCTTGCACACCTTGCCTCCGCCGCTGCCGAGCGGAACCTTGCCCCACGCATTCCCCAGCTTCTGCCAGAAGCCCTCGCCCTCGTCCTCCTCGTCGCCGTGATCGTGGCCCGCGTGCGGATCCAGCGCACCCACCTGCTGCATCGCTCCGGCGACCTCTTGCCGCGCCGTGAACTGCGGCCGCATCGAAAGGTTCGGGCTGGTCAGGGCGGTCGCCGCGAGGAGGTCGGCTGGCGTGATGGATGCGATCTCGGCTGCGGACGCGGACGCCGCCCCCTTGCTCGCCGACGTGGGCTCGGGCCGATCAACGGGTGCCGGCGACACCACTGCGGGACGTGTCGAAGCGGCCACCTCCGGCGCGGTCTCGGAGACCTCCCTGATCTGCACGATCTCCATGGCCACGTCCATGATCGCCGGCTGCTCGCCCGGCGCGGCCGAACTGGTGCCTGCGGACTCCGAGGTCTGGAAGGTCAGCGCTCCGAACACCACCCCGTGAAGAGCGGCCGAAACCCCAATGCCGACGATCACCCCTCGCCGATGCCGATGATCTCTCGCGCTCTTCGTGATCATGTCGTCCTCCATCGGGGTTTGTTCTGCCCGAATCTAATACCGTCGCCAGCCGCCAAGGTTCCTCCGGGAAAATGGAGAGGCGACCCTCACAGCGCGAAATCCGCCACTACCGGCGCATGGTCCGACGGGATGTCGGTCTTGCGGCCCTTGCGCTGGTTGCGGTCGATCCACGCGCCGGTGGAGACCTCGGCAACGGGCATGGTGGCGAAGATGTGGTCGATCCGCAAGCCGTCGTTCCGCGGAAATGCGAGTTGCCGGTAGTCCCACCAGCTGTATAGCCGGCCTTCCGGGTTGTGCTTGCGGACCACGTCGACGAACCCCCAGTCGCGCAAGCCCTCAAGCGCCCGGCGCACGTCGGGGTGGCAAAGCACGCTCGGGGCCCACTTCTCGGGATCCTCGGCGTCGAGGTCGTCGGGCGCGACGTTGAAGTCACCGGTCAGCACCACTGGATCACCGGGATCGTGGCGTTCCTCAACCAGCTCGAGCAGGCGGCCGATCCACGCCAGCTTGTAGTCCCAGGCCTCGGTGCCCACCTTCCTGCCGTTCGGGAAATAGGCGCTGTAGACCGTGATCCCGCCCACGACGCCTCCGATCAGCCGCGCCTGCGGGTCGTCGTTCTCCAGTCCCTTCCGCACCTCTCGGATCGGGTGCGGGCTGACCAGCGCGACGCCGTTGAAGGCCTTCTGGCCGAACACCGCCGACTCGTAGCCCTCGGCGCGTACCGCGTCCGCCGGGTAGTGCTCGTCCGTGGTCTTGAGCTCCTGGAGGCACAGGACGTCGGGGCGATGCTGACCCAGCCATCCCAGCACGCGGGCCTCCCTGGCCTTGACCGAGTTCACGTTCCACGTCGCGATTCGCATGATGGACAACGATACCAGTCCCAGGCAGCCATTCCAACGCCCCCCGCTTCGCTGCATTGTTCCCAGCGCAGCAGCGGCGTCTGTCAGGAACCGCCACACGGAAGTATGTTCGCCCCCAAACATCGACCCCGGACCCCAACCGCTTGAGGAGCGCTCATGCGACCCGCACTCGCCAACATCCTCGTCTTCGCCGCCGCAACGCTCGTGGCCGCGCCGGATGTTCCCCTGGGCGCCCAGACCTATGATGTGCTGATCACCGGCGGCACCATCGTCGACGGCACCGGGGCGGACCGATTCCGCGCCGATGTCGCCGTTGTGGACGGACGCATCGCGCTTGTTTCACAAGAGCCCATCGATCCCTCGCTCGCCGCCACAGTGATCGACGCCGAGGGGCAGGTCGTCACGCCGGGCTTCATCGACAACCACTCGCACGTCCAGCAGACGATTGCGGAGTATCCGCTTGCCGAAAACTTCCTTCGCCAGGGGATCACGTCGCTGATCGTGTCGCTGCACTCCGGCGACCAGCCCTGGCCGCTGGAGGAATTCGCGTCGGGGCTGGTGGTCGCCCCCAACGTGGCGTTCTTCGCGGGCCATACCTGGACGCGCAAGCAGGTGATGGGCATGGAGAACCGTGCGCCCACCCCCGCCGAGCTCGAAGAGATGAAGGCGCTGGTCGAACAGTCGATGCGCGAAGGGGCGCTCGGCCTCTCGACGGGGCTGCTGTACGTGCCAGCGAACTTCGCCGAGACCGAGGAGATCATCGAGCTCGCCAAGGTTGCTTCGGAGCACGGCGGCATCTATGTGAGCCACATGCGGAACGAGGGAAGCGGTCTGTTGGAGTCGGTCGCAGAGGTCATCCGGATCGCCGAAGAGGCCGACATCCCGGCTCAGATCAATCACCACAAGGCTTCCGGAGCGGGGCAGTGGGGTTGGAGTGAACAGAGTCTGGCGATGATCGACTCGGCCAACGCGGGGGGCCTGACGGTCACCCACGACCTGTATCCCTACGCGGCTTCGAGTACAAGTTCGGCCATCCTGTTTCCGCAGTGGGCGCTGGCCGGTGGCTCCGAGGACTTCGCTGCGCGAGTCGCCGATCCCGAGACCCGAGCCCGCATGGAAGCGGACATGCGCACCATCTTCATGACCGACCGTGTCGGCGCGGACATGTCCCGAATCCAGTTCCGCGTGCTGGGCTCCGACGAGTCGTACAACGGCAGGACCCTTGCCGACTACGCCGCCGATCGCGGCCTCCCCAACGACCTCGAGACCGGCATCCAGCTCGCGATCGAGCTGCAGCTCCAAGGTGGGTTCAGCGCGATCTACCACGCCATGGACGAGGGCGACGTGATCCGCATCATGCAGCACCCGCTCGCGATGATCGAGACCGACGGCGACGCGGTGGGGTACGGGGTGGGATACCCGCACCCGCGCAGCTACGGAGCCTTCCCCCGGGTTCTGGCCCGCTACGTGCGTGAACTGGGGGTGCTCACGCTGGAGGAGGCGGTGATGAAGATGACCTCGATGCCGGCCCGCTGGATCGGACGCGAGGACATGGGCATCATCGCCGAGGGGATGCGCGCCGACATCGCCGTCTTCGACCCCGACGTGATCGCCGACCGGGCGACCTACTCGGACCCGCACCAGTACAGCGTCGGGATCAACGACCTGCTCGTGAACGGCGTCCCCGTGATCCGCAACGGCGGCCTGACCGGGGAGAAGCCGGGACGGTGGCTCCGGGGACCGGTGCGGAGGCCGGTCAGTTAGCTTGCGGTCAGTCCTGCACCGCAGACCTTTCCCCGCGCAGGTACTTGTTGAACCACACCAGGATCCGCTCCGACACGTCCATCAGGAACTTCGGCTCGGTGGGTCCGTGGGGGGTGCGGGGGTAGACGACCATCTCGGTGTCAACCCCGAGTCGCCGTAGCGAGTTGAAGAACTCCTGGCCCTGGGTGAACGGTACCCTCAGATCCTGCGCCCCGTGGATCACCTGGGTCGGGGTCGTGACGTTGCTGATGTGGTAGATGGCCGAGTGCTTTTCGTAGGTCTCGTAGTCGTTGAAGTACTCCTCCCCCATGTGACCGACCAGATAGTCCCCGATGTCGGTCGTGGTCACCATGCTGACCAGGTTGGGCAGCCCGGCGCCCATGGAGGCGGCGCGGAAGCGGTCGGTTTGGGTCACCGCGAACGACGTCATGTACCCGCCGTAGCTCCATCCCATGAGGAGGAGGCTGTCGGGGTGCGCGACACCCATTTCGATGACCTCGTCCACGCCGGCCAACAGGTCGGACAGGTCGCCGTAGCCCCAGTCCATGAAGTTGGCGTAGCGGAACTCCTTGCCGTAGCCGGTGCTGCCGCGCGGGTTCGGCCGCAAGACCGCAAAGCCCTCCTGCGCGAAGTACTGGATCATGTAGATGCTCGGCGCTCCGGTGAAGGACTGCGCGAAGACGCCTGCGGGTCCGCCATGAACGTTGAGAATGAGCGGCACGGAGGTGCCGTCCTCGTATCCGACCGGGTACGTCAACAGCCCCTCCACCGGGGTGCCGTCGGGGGCCTCCCAGTCCAGTAGCTCGGTGCGGCCCATCGGGGGACGGGGAGCGTCCGCGTTGACCGCGCTGAGACGTCGCGGCGCAAAGGCGTCGATTCCGGTGACGTGCACCTCGCGGGGTTCGTCGCTCGTCTCCCAGGTCAGGGCCAAAGTCCCAGGACCGGCGGCCAGCGCGGCACCGCCGACCACACCCGCCCCCTCCGTCACCTGCCGGATCTCGCCCCCGGCCGCCGGGACGGCGATCACGTGGCGCGTCGTGCCAAGCGACTCGTTCAGGAACACCTCGTCCGAGTCGGCCGACCAACCGAGGATCGACACGCTGCGGTTCGGCGTCTCGGGCAACGGACGTGATTCGCCGGTCGCGGGGTCGACCACGTACAGATCGCTCAGCCCGACGGGCTCCGGCTGGCCGCCGGTGGAAGCGTACGCGATCAGCGAGCCGTCGGGCGACCAGCGCGGCGACGACTCGACCCCGGATCCGGTTACCAGTTGGGTCACCTCGCCACCGGACGCACCCACGATCGCAATGTCGCCGGACAGGCGCCCGGTGTTGATGCGGGGGTCGGCCTGGTGCGCGAAGACGATGCGCTCGCCGTCGGGGGCCCAGTCGAACCCCGTCACATGGAAGTCGCCCTCGGTGAGGCGGGTCGCCTCCGAGGTTTCGGTGGCGCTCGGATCGAAGGCGACCACGTAGACGTGGCCGTACTTGAAGTTCTGATCGACCAGGATCACGTCGCGCTTTTCGTTCGTGGCCTTCTCCTCCTCCTCCGTCTGGGGATCCCTCATGACGAAGGCGAAGCCGTCGCCGTCAGGGGACCAGCGGAACTGCCCGACTGCGGCCTCCACGTCGGTGACCTGCCGGGCCTCGCCCCCGGACAGCGGCAGAACCCAGATCTGGTTCCTGCCGGATCGAGCGGTGGTGAAGGCAAGCCACCGGCCATCTGGCGAGAAGGCGGGGCTGGACGCCGACGATTCACCTCGTGTGAACTGTGCGTTGCGGCTTCCGTCCGACGACGCCACCCAGATGTGGCTGAGATATTCGGACTTTTCTCCCTCCATGAGGGGCTCGCGGACCACGTAGGCGACTTGAGAGCCATCGGGGGAGATGGCGACCCCGGACACCCCGAGGAATCGCATGCTGAGCGCCGGGGCCCAGCGGTCCTCGGCGACCTCGCTGCCGGAATCGGCGGGGGCGGCCTCCTGGGCGTGCGCCGCCGACGGCGCGAAAGCGGGAACGGACATCCCCGGAGCGACGACCAATGCTGCAATGGCGAACGTGCGCGAAATGATCATGCTGGTACCTTCGGTGGGTGATGACAGGTGTGCGGACCTGCCATCATGCACTGCCGGCCCGTGCGGGACAAGGTGGTTCCGAGCAACGCAGCGGGTCCGTCGTCCTCATCGTCGGTTGCCCGACCACTGCCCATGGAGCGCCTACATTGGATCGCACGTGCTGACCGCCGCCCGCCTGAAGGCTCCCCCGGCATCCGAGCAGGCATCCTTCCCCTTTGGCATGCCCGCTCTGCGCGGTCTCCGCGAGTTGGCTCTTCCCGGACCGGTCACCTTCTTCGCGGGTGAGAACGGATCGGGCAAGTCCACCCTGCTCGAAGCGCTGGCAATCGCGGCCAACCTGCCGACGGTGGGCGGAAGCGATGCGGCCTACGACGAGTCGCTCGCCAGCCAGCGCAGGCTGGCGCGCCGCCTGAGGCTGGTTTGGCGCGGGCGGACTCACCGCGGATTCTTCCTTCGCGCGGAGGATTTCTTCGGCTTCATTCGGCGCCTTCGCAACATGCGGTCCGAGATGGAGGCTCGTCTCGACGAGGTCGACCGCGAGTACGAGGGACGTTCCGAGCTGGCGAAGCGGCTGGCCAAGGGGCCAGCGGCGTCGTCGCTCGCCGAGATGAGATCCCGCTACGGCGACGATCTGGACGCGAATTCCCACGGCGAGAGCTTCCTCGAGCTCTTCCGGTCGCGCTTCGTTCCCGGCGGACTCTACCTGCTGGACGAGCCCGAATCGGCGCTCTCGCCCCAGAGCCAGCTCGGGTTCGTCGCCATGATGCGCGACATGGTGGATCAGGGCGGCCAGTTCGTGATCGCGACGCATTCGCCCGTGCTCATGGCGGTGCCCGGTGCGTCCATCTACAGCTTCGACGAATCGCCGCTTCGCGAGGTGGCCTGGGATGCGCTCGACAGCGTCGCCCTTTACCGGGACGTCCTTTCCTCTCCCGAGCGCTACATGAGGAGGCTGTGGCCGCCGTCGCCCGATCGGTGACGGCGAGGTGTGCGGGCCGCCCCGACGAAACCCCTATCCGTCGCCTTCCTGTTCGCCCTCCGCCTTCTCCGTGCGCTGGGCGTGACGCCGCTCCCTGGCCGCGTCCCAGGCCGCGTCCATGTCCTTGACCGCACGGTCCAGCACGGCCTTCATGTCCGCGAAGAGCTGATCGTCCTCGAACCAGTTGACCGCGCCCTGGAAGGTCGTCCGGGTCAGTCGGGACAGCCGGCGCGAGAGCGCGGCCATGTCCTTGCCCAGGCGATCGCCGAACTGTGAGACACGATCGAAGATCCTCTTCACCTGGTCACTGTTCTGTTCGAGGTAGTCGCGGCCCGCGTCGGTGATCGAGTAGACCTTCTTGCCGCCGTAGTCCTGCGCAGTCAGGTATCCCTGATCCTCCAGAAGCTGCAAGGTCGGATACACGGATCCCGGACTGGCTCGATAACTGCCTGCGGACTCCTCCTCGAGCGCCTGCATGACCTCGTAGCCGTGCATGGGCTTGTCCGCGACGAGGGCCAGGATGGCGAACTTGAGGTCGCCCCGCTCGAACCACCTCCAGCGGGCCTGGCGGCGACGTCGGCGGCCCCGCCGATTGGACGAGCCGAAGGGCCAGGGCAGATTGTCGAAGTCGAAGTAGTCGTCGAATCGCATGGGCGTTGTCCTCCTGGGGCTTGTCGGACCGGGGCTTCGTTCCCGATGTTGGTCCGATGTGAACTGAAACGATAATAGCGATATATCGCGAAGTAAACAGACATATCGCGATATTCGCCATTGGGCCCTACGCCTCAGTGCCTCGGAAGGATTCAACGACATGTCAGGCTCCCCACACCGCTTGGTTCCCTGCGCCGTGGCCGCCCTCGGGTTCGCCGCGCTCTTCCCGCTGCCCTTCGGCTCGGACCGCTTGCCCGGCGGTGCATTGGCCGCCCAGACCGCTTCGCGGCTCGAGGCCGACCCGCCCAGCCTGGTGCTGGAGCGCGGTGCGAGCGCCACCCTGGCCGTTCGGGCGCTTGACCGCGAGGGACGGGTCGTGGACGAGGCGATGCGCGTCGTCGGCGCGCGGCGGGCGCTGTCGGTGGAGGTGGGCGCGGGCGCGGCGGACGCGACCCGGGCCACCGTCACCGCGCTGGAGGTCGGCGAATGGGAGATCGTGGTGACGACGGTGGGTGCCGGCGCCGGCGGCGAGCCGCTCCAGCTTGCCGTGCCGGTCGTGGTGGAATGGCCTGCCGTCGTGCGCGTCGAAGTGGAGCGGTCGGGCCCGGTCTTCGAGGGCAGCACGGTCACGCACCGCGCCACCGCCCTGCACTCGGACGGCACCATGCGCCCCGGCGCCGATTTCACCTGGCGCACCAGCGACCCGGTGCGCGCCGAGGTGGACGCCTTCGGACATGTGCGCGGCCTGGCACCGGGGCCGGTCCGCGTCGAGGCCGCCTTCGAGGGCGTGAGCGGCGGCCTCGACGGCACGGTGCGTGCGTTCACGGGGGCCACGCTCGAGGTCGTGGGTGGTGCCGAAACCGGGGTCGTCCGCACCGGCGACGTGCAGACCTTCGCCGCGATTGTCCGCGACGCCGACGGGCGCGTGATTGCGGAGGCCCCGCTCGAGTGGACCCACAGCTACGTGCCCGCCCCCGGCGTGATCGCGCCCCCCGCGCCGGGCCAGATCGCGAACGGGAAGATCGTGGCCGACGTGCCGGGCGAGTTCACGGTCGTGGCGCGGTCGGGCCATCTGCGCGCCACCCGTACCTTCGAGGCCGAAGCGCGCAACGTCGTGCGATCCATGGAGATCGTCGGACGGGGCAGGCAGGAGCGCGTCTACAGCACCGACTTCTGGGTCTTCCGGGGCGTGGACGGCCGGGACTACGCCCTCGTCGGCGCCAAGCAGTCCGACGGTCACGGCTTCGTCTTCGACGTGACGGACCCCGACAACGTGATCAAGACCGACTCGATCCAGGTCGACGCACGTTCGGTCAACGACGTCAAGGTGTCGCCGGACGGGCGGTACGCGTCCCTGACCCGCGAGGGGGCGTCGAACCGGAGGAACGGCGTAGTGATCCTCGACCTAGCCGATCCGGCCCACCCTGTCATCGCCGCCGAATACACCGAGGGATTGACCGGGGGCGTCCACAACGCCTTTCCGACCAACGACCACCTCTTCGCCCTGTCGAACGGCGACAAGTACGTGATCCTCGACGTGCGCGACATCTACAATCCGAAGTACGTGTCCGAGTACGACCACCCGAACAGCCGCGTCCACGACGTGTGGGTGCACGACGGCATCGCCTATTCGGCGGAGTGGGGAACCGGTCTGGTCGTGGTCGATGTGGGCAACGGGCGCTGGGGCGGCTCGATCGAGAACCCCGTGTTCGTGACCAACTACCCCGTGCCGACCGGAGCCACGCACGCGGTCTTCCCGTACTATTCCGAGTCCGCGGGCAAGTTCTACGTCTTCATCGGCGACGAGATCCTGACCCGCGAGGGGATGGCCTGGGAGGGCGTGGGCCCCGACTTCCGCCAGAAGTACGATCCCGAGACGGGGCGGGGCGGCTATCCGCGCGCAAGCTGGGGCTACATCCAGGTCATCGACTTCGACGACCCCGAGAACCCGCGCATGGTCGCACGCTACGAGGTCTCCGAGTTCGGCACGCACAACATCTGGGTGGAGAACGACATCCTCTACCAGGCCTACTACGAGGGCGGCATGCGGCTGGTGGACGTGTCGGGCGAGCTGATGGGCAACCTGTACACGCAGGGCCGCGAGATCTCGGTCTACAAGGCCTTCGATCCGGTGGGCTTCATACCCAACTCGCCGGGCGCATGGAGCGTGATGCCGCACCGCGATCTGGTGTGGTTCGCCGACATCAACTCGGGGCTGTGGGCGATGAGATTCTCGGATTCGCCGTAGGTCGCGCCGCAGTGTGAACCAATGTGCTCGCCGGCCTGGGACAGTGCGGAGGTGACGGCGCGGCGCTGGTCCAGCGACCCGCAGGAGTTGACATGCAAGCCACCACTTGCCTTATAAGGGCTGCCATGTGGACATCTACCGCGCGATCGCTGACCGCACCAGGCGGGCCATCCTGGATGAGCTCGTCGATCGGTCGGGTCAATCGCTCTTCGAGCTTTGTGGGCGTCTGATCATGAAACACGGCATCAGCTCCTCGCGGCAAGCGATCTCGCAACACCTGGACGTCCTGGAAGCCGCCGGGCTCATTCGCACGAGGCGCGAGGGAAGGTCGAAGCTCCACTGGTTCGTGGGCGCGCCGCTGAAGGCAATCGGGGAGCGGTGGCCGGTCTCAACATACGACGACACTTCACACTCAACGGACGAGGACATCGAGAAATGAGAATCAACCTGACCAGCGTCTCCGTGGACGATCAGCAGAAGGCCCTTCGTTTCTACACGGAAACGCTTGGTTTTCGCGTGAAGCACAACATCCCTCTCGGAGAGCACGCGTGGATCACCGTGGTATCCGAGGAAGCTCCGGAGGGGACGGAGCTGGTGCTTGAGCCTGCCGAACACCCCGCAGTCGGTCCGTTCAGGAAGGCGCTCGTGGAGGACGGGATCCCCTATACCTCCTTCGCGGTCGACGATGTCGCAGCCGAGCACGAGCGTCTCGTGGCCAAAGGTGTGCGATTCGTGCAGCCGCCAACCGACCTGGGAACTGTCATTACCGCAGTCTTCGACGATACATGCGGCAACCTGATCCAGATCATGGAGGAGAAGGCATGAGGCCATGGGACCTCCACCCTGTTGGACAACTCGACTCATTTTCAGGAGGAACGTGATGCTCCGGAACATCCTCGCCGCCATCGTCGGCTACGTTGCCATGGCCGCCGTGCTCTTTGCAATCTTCTCGCTTCTGTGGCTGACGCTGGGGCCCTCGCGCGCGTTCCAGCCGGGGTCGTGGGAGGTACCCGGCGGCTGGGCACTCGGCTCGATCGTACTTGGGCTCGTGGCCGCGTACATTGGCGGACGAGTCTGTGCCAGGGTGTCGCACGATGCCAGGGCCGCCACGATTCTGATCGCCATCGTGATAGTCCTCGGGGTGGTGAGGGCCCTGATGCCGGTGGAGATGGCGGCGGGACCGCGCCCCGACGAATTGTCGATGATGGAGGCGACCGCAGGCGCCCGCCACCCGGCATGGTTCAACTGGCTAAACCCGCTGATCGGGGCCGTGGGCGTCTGGTTCGGGTCGCGGAACTTGCGCTCGTAGCAGCCGTTCCCGAACCCGCCAGGTCGGTACGGTGGCCGGGTCCACCCCATGCCGCCGCGCGAAGTCATCGATCAGCGACCGCGCGATGCTGTACGAGGGCGGCACTGGGGGGAGCTCGCCGGCCGTGAACCATCCCACGTCCTCCAGTTCGTCGTCGCGGTTCTGGAGTTCGCCGGAGTCGTACACGGCCGTGAATCCCACCATGAGCGAGTCGGGGAAGGGCCACGGCTGGCTGCCGAAATAGCGGATGTCCCGCACCTGGATTCCCGATTCCTCCTCTATCTCGCGCCGCACGGCGTCCTCGAGGCTCTCTCCCGGGTCCACGAAGCCGGCAAGCACCGAATACGAGCCGTGGGGGTGGCGGCGCGAGCGGCCCAGCAGGATTTCGGAGCCGCGCGTGACCTGGACGATCACGGCGGGCGAGATCTTCGGGAAGGTGAGGTGGCCGCACGACGCGCACAGCATGGCCTGGTGCCTGGGCGACGGTTCGGTTGCCATGCCGCAGACCCCGCAGTAGCGGGACGTCCGGCGCCAGCGGGAAAGGTGCGCGGCCGTGAGCGCAAGGGAGAGCGACGGCTCGGGAAGCAGAGGAAGCACCGCGCGCAGGCCCATCGCCGTGACGCCCGGCGGGGGCTTCCAGCGCCCGCTCAACTGTGCGGCCATGGCGGTCCCCTCGCCGGTGGCGACCCGAAACCACTCGGTCGCTCCTGCTTTCCAACCCTTCACCTCCTCCACAGAGGGGAGGTCGGACGCTCCTTCGGCGAGAACGAGCCGGTCACCGGCGAACAGACATGCCCTCATGGCCGGTTTCGGGGCTCGTGTCCCGCGAGAGTTTCCGTTTCGTGCATACCTTGAAGATACCCCCGACACTCGCATCCCGGGCACCTGTTCACATCCGGCGGCTGCACCTATTGTGAAGGGGTCACGCTGGCAACCGCCACCAACCGACCGAGGCCAAGCGCACCAGGTGTCCATCGAAACCGAACCCGGCAATCCGACCCGCCCCGCGTGGGCGAAGGTGGTGGACCAGACACGCTGCATCGGCTGCCATGCGTGCACCACGGCCTGCAAGTCCGAGAACGAGGTGCCCCTGTCGGTCACGCGCACCTACGTGAAGTACGTGGACACCGGTGCCTTCCCGCAGGCGCGGCGGTCCTTCCAGGTGACGCGCTGCAACCAGTGCGAGGCACCGCCGTGCGTCTCGGCCTGTCCCACCTCGGCGATGTTCAAGCGGGCCGACGGGATCGTGGACTTCGACAAGAGCGCCTGCATCGGGTGCAAGGCGTGCATCGCGGCCTGTCCGTACGACGCGATCTTCATCAATCCACAGGACCACTCGGCCGAGAAGTGCAACTTCTGCGCGCATCGGCTCGACGTCGGCCTGGAGCCGGCGTGTGTGGTGGTGTGTCCGACCGAGGCGCTGCTGGTGGGCGACATGAACGACCCATCGTCGCAGGTCGCCAGGATCATCAATCGCGATCCGGTGGCGGTGCGGCGGCCCGAGAAGGAGACGCGGCCGAAGCTCTACTACAAGGGAGCGGACCAGGTGACGCTGGACCCGCTGGCGGCGCAGCGGCCCGAAGGGGGCCTCTTCATGTGGAGCGAGCAGGGCGAGGTGGACCACGGGGTGCCGTCCGGCCACCCGGGACCATGGAACTCGTCGGCGGCGGCCGTGCTCAGCTACGACATCCCGCACCGGGCTCCGTGGGACTTCCGCGTCTCGCTCTACACCTGGACCAAGTCCATCGCCGCGGGCGCATACCTCGCGCCGCTCCTCCTGCTGCTCGCCGGAGCGATCGGTGCGGGCAGCCCGCTGTGGACGTTCGCCGCCCCGGTCGTGGCCGGCGCCTTCCTGGCGCTCACGGGCGTCATCCTGATCTGGGACCTGGAGCACCCCTCGCGCTTCCACCTCATCTTCAGGCGACCGCAGTGGCGCAGCTGGCTGGTGCGGGGGGGCTTCATCATCGGCGGCTACGGAGCCGTGCTGGCCGCCCACTTCGCGGTGGCCTGGACGGGCGCGTCCCCACCCATGTGGCTCGGCTGGGCGGGTGGGGGCCTGGCGGTCCTCACGGCCATCTACACCGCGTTCCTGTTCGGCCAGGCCAAGGCGCGCGACATGTGGCAGAACCCGTTGCTGCCAGCGCACTTCCTCGTCCAGGCCGTGATGGCCGGCGGCGGGGTGATGGCGCTGGCCGCCCTGGCGCTGGACGGTCCGACCGTTGCCGCCGCGCTCCGAATCTTCGCGCTGGGAAGCGCCGCCCACGCCGCCATGATTCTGGGCGAGGTCATGATGCCGCCGCCCACGGCGCACGCGCGCCTCGCCGAGCGCGAGATGACCCACGGTCGCTTCCGGGGCTGGTTCCGGCTGGGACTTCTGGGTGCGCTGGTCGGTGCCGCGGCGCCCTGGTTGGGCTGGGCGGTCGTCCCGGTCGGCCTCGCCGCCCTGCTGGCCTACGAGCACGCCTACGTCCAGGCCGGCCAGTCGGTGCCGCTGTCATGAGCATCGACGATCTGAACCGCCGCGTCTCGGCGGCCCGAGCCGAGGTCGAGGCGCGCGGCGAGACCTTCTATCCGGGCGCCAGCCGCGTGCATCTGGCCGCGTTCCCTCCCAAGGAACGCTGGAGCGACTGGGTCGAGCTCGACTCCAAGGCGTGGCCGGAGCGGGTCGAGCGCCGCTACATGCTGGTGCCGACCACCTGCTTCAACTGCGAGTCGGCGTGCGGGCTGCTCGCGTACGTGGACCGCGAGACCCTCGAGGTGCGCAAGTTCGAGGGCAACCCCGAGCATCCGGGGTCGCGCGGGCGCAATTGCGCGAAGGGACCGGCCACCGTGACGCAGCTCACCGACCCGGACCGGATCCTGACCCCGCTCAAGCGCGCGGGGGAGCGTGGCGAGGGCAAGTGGGAACCGGTCGGCTGGGACGAGGCGCTGGACGACATCGCCGGGCGGATCCGGGCGGCCATCGACGAGGATCGGCACCGCGAGGTCATGTACCATGTCGGACGTCCCGGCGAGGACGGCTTCACCGAGCGGACGCTGGCGGCGTGGGGCGTGGACGGTCACAACTCCCACACAAACATTTGTTCCTCGGGCGCGAGAGCGGGCTACCACCTCTGGATGGGGATGGATCGGCCCAGCCCCGACCACGAGAACGCACGCGTGATCCTGCTGGTGAGCAGCCACCTGGAGGCGGGGCACTACTTCAACCCGCACGCCCAGCGCGTCATGGAGGGCAAGCGACGGGGCGCGAAGCTGATCGTCTTCGACACGCGGCTCTCCAACACGGCGACCCACGCCGACCACTGGCTGTCGACCTATCCCGGTTCGGAAGCCGCCGTGCTGCTCGCGATCGCCAACCACCTGATCCGCAGCGGACGGTACGACGAGCGCTTCGTGCGGCGGTGGTGGAACTGGGGCGACTACATGGGCGAAAACCACCCCGGCGAGCCCGCGACGTTCGAGGCCTTCCAGAGTGCGCTGCAAGACCTCTACGCCGACTACACCTTCGAGTTCGCGGCAGCCGAGAGCGGCGTGCCCGCCGAGACCATCGCCGAGGTCGCCGAGACCGTCGCCGGCGCGGGGGCACAGCTCTCGACGCACAACTGGCGCAGCGCGGCGGCGGGGAATCTGGGCGGCTGGCAGGTGGCGCGGGCGCTCTTCCTGCTGAACGCGCTCATGGGCGCGGTGGCGGTGCCCGGCGGGACCTATCCCAACTCGTGGAACAAGTTCGTGCCGCGTCCCATTCGCATGCCCCCGAGGCACCCCGAGCGCTGGAACGACCTGACCTGGCCCGCCGACTACCCGCTCAGCCTGATGGAGATGTCGTTCCTTCTGCCGCACCTGATGGCCGAGAGAAACGGGCGTCTCGACGTCTATTTCACACGCGTCTACAACCCCGTCTGGACCAATCCCGACGGCTTCTCGTGGATCGAGATGCTCAGCGACCCCGAGCGCATCGGGCTCCACGTCGCGCTCACGCCGACCTGGAACGAGACCGCGTTCTTCGCCGACTACGTGCTCCCGATGGGCCATTCGTCGGAGCGCCACGACCTGACCTCGTACGAGCAGTACGACGGACTCTGGATCGGATTCCGCCAGCCGGTGCTGCGGGCGGCGCGCGAACGCCTCGGCGAGAGGGTGTCGTCCACCCGCGAGGTGACCCCCGGAGACGTGTGGGAGGAGAACGAGTTCTGGATTGAACTGACGTGGAGGATCGACCCGGACGGCTCGCGGGGCATCCGGCGCTTCTTCGAGTCGCGCGAACGGCCCGGTGAGAAGATGACGGTGGACGAGTACTACGGGTGGATCTTCGAGCACTCCGTCCCCGGACTCCCGGAGAGAGCCGCGCGGGAGGGTCTGTCGCCGCTCGGGTACATGCGTCGCTACGGTGCCTTCGAGATCGGCGCGACGGTGGGCCCCGTCTACGAGCAGCGCGTCCCCGAGGCCGAGCTCGAGGACGTGCAGGTCGACGACGGCGGGCGGGCCTACACGCGGGCCGCGCCGCCGCCATCGCCGAACGTTGTGCCGCTGCCCCCGCTCGACGGCGACGGCGAGGGGCGCCGGCGGGTGGGCGTCGAGGTGGAGGGCGTGCTGCGGCGGGGCTTTCCGACGCCGTCGGGACGGCTCGAGTTCTGGTCGCGCACGCTGGCCGAGTGGGGGTGGCCGGAGATGGCGGTTCCCGGCTACGCGCGCAGCCACGTGCACAGGGATAGCCTCGATGCCGGACAGATGTGCCTGATCTCGACCTTCCGGCTGCCGGTGCAGATCCACACCCGCAGCGCCAACGCGAAGTGGCTCAACGAGATCGCGCACACCAACCCGCTGTGGCTGAATCCCGGCGACGCGGCCCGGATCGGCGTCGGCACCGGCGACCTGGTGCGCGTCGAGACCCGGATCGGGCACTTCGTGGTGAAGGCGTGGGTCACCGAGGGCATCCACCCAGGCGTCGTGGCGTGCTCGCACCACATGGGGCGCTGGAAGACGGGCGACGGGCCGCGCCAGACGATGGCGACCGTGTCTCTGAGCAACGAGGGAACGGGGTGGGGGATCGCCCGCAAGAACGGGACCGGGCCCTTCCGCTCGTCGGATCCCGACACCGCGCGGATCTGGTGGACCGACGTGGGGGTGCACCAGAACATGACCTTCCCGGTCCAGCCCGACCCCATTTCGGGCGCGCACTGCTGGCACCAGGCGGTGCGGGTGACGAAGGCGGCGGCCACGGATCGGTACGGAGACATTTCGGTCGACACCGCTAGGTCGCGCGAGGCCTTCCGTGAGTGGCTGACGCTGACCCGCCACGCCGCGCGGCATTCGCCCGATGGAACCCGGCGCCCGTACTGGCTGCTGCGTCCGGTGCGTCCGGACCGGGACGCCTACAAGCTTCCATGGAACTCTACCGAGCCCTCGGCTCCCTGATCGAGGTCCCCGCCCCCGAACACCGGAGGATAGCGGAGGCGCTGGGCCTGCCGGGTGTTCCGGCCGCGGCGGTCCACGGCTCGGTGGTGGCCTTCCAGCGATACCCCTATGCCTCGGTGTACCTGGGCGCCGAGGGGATGATGGGGGGCGAGGCGCGGGATCGCATTGCGGGGTTCCAGCGGGCGCTGGGGCTGGGCAAGCCGACGGACAGCGGTGACGCGCAGGGGGAGACCGCCTCGCCTGAGCCCGACCACCTGGCGTCGCTGCTGGCGTTGCTGACCGCGCTCGATGGCTGGCATCGCGACGAGACCGACCCGGCGCGCGCGGCGCTCCTCGCCGAGGCCCGCGCAACGTTGGTCTGGGAGCACATCGCGTCGTGGACCGGGCCCTATCTGGCTTCCTTCGAGCGATGCGGCTCGCCGTTCCACGAGGCGTGGGCCGCGCTCGCCTACGAGGTGCTCGCACGGCTCGCGGCCGACATGACCCTGCCGCACTACCTTCCCGCCGCGCTCCGCGAGGCGCCCCCGCTGGCCGACCCGCGCATGGAGGGAGGCCAGGCGTTCATTGCCTCGCTGCTGGCGCCGGTGCGGTCCGGCGTGATCCTGCTCCGCGACGACCTGGTGCGACTCGGCGAGGACACGGGGCTCGCGTGCCGCGCCGGGGAGAGGCGTTACGTGCTCGGCGCGTTCCTCGCGCAAGATCCGGGGGCCACGCTGCAATGGCTGGCATGCCACGTGCGGGCGTGGAGCGGGAGGGTGGCGGGGCGGGGTCCGGCGGCGATCGGACGGTGGTGGGCGGATCGCGCGGCGAAGTCGGCCGCGCTGATGTCGCGGCTGGCCGAGGGCGCCGGGGAGGTCGTGGGCGCCGAGGGCCTGCCGTAATGGGGAGGTCGCCCTCCTCCGGTGGCTGGAAGGACCGGCGCGGCACTTCGCGCGATGTCGTCGCCGGGCTGAGCGTCGCGCTGCTCATCATCCCCCAAAGCATGGCCTATGCCGAACTGGCGGGGTTGCCAAGCGTGCATGGCCTCTACGCGTCGGCGGTCCCCCTCGTGGCCGCGGGGCTGTTGGCGTCGTGCCCCTACCTGCAGACGGGTCCCGTGGCGCTCACCGCGCTGCTGACGCACGGCGCGCTCGTGACCATTGCCGTGCCGGGAAGCCCCGAGTACGTCGGTGCGGCGGCGCTTCTCGCGCTGGTCGTCGGGGTGGCGCGGCTGGCGATCGGGTTCATTCAGGCGGGGAAGATCACGTACCTGATGTCGCAGCCGGTGCTGCGAGGCTTCACTTCCGGGGCGTCGATCCTGATCCTGCTCTCGCAGTTCCCGTCCACGCTCGGCATGGTTGGGGGCTCGGAGAGCGGGCTGGTCGGGAACACGTTGCAGGTCCTGCGCAATCCGGGCTCATGGAGCGTCGCCGCGGCGGTGCTCACGGCGCTGACGGTCGCCGCGACCCTGTTGGCGCGGAGGATCCACGTCCTCTTTCCGGGTGCCCTGGTGGCGGTGATCGGCGGCGTCCTGTTTTCGGCCCTCGCGGGATACGGCGGGCCGATCGTGGGGGAGATCCCGGGCTCCCTTCCGCCCTTCAGCCTGACGCTGCCATGGCCGCTCCTGCCGCAGTTGGTGTTTCCCGGAGCGGTGATCGCGCTGGTGGGATTCGCCGAGTCCACCGCCATTTCGCGGAGCTTCGCCACGCAGGATCGGGTTGCCTGGAACCCCGACCGGGAGTTCGTGGCGCAGGGGGCGGCGAACCTGGCGTCAGGGGTCTTTGGCGGACTTCCGGTGGACGGATCGTTTTCGCGCAGCAGCCTGAACCACCTGTCGGGGGCCCGGTCCCGCTGGTCGGGGGCGGTGACCGGTCTCGCGGTACTGGTCTTCCTGCCGTTCGCGAGTCTCCTTTCGGCGCTGCCGAAGGCGGTGCTGGCCGGGATCGTGATCGCCGCCGTGGCCGGGTTGGTCAAGCCGCGCCTGCTGGTGGGCGTCTGGCGGCTGTCGCGGATCCAGGCGGTGGTGGTATGGTTCACCCTGGCCATGTGCCTTCTGCTGGCTCCCAGGATCGAGCAAGCCCTCTTGCTGGGGATTCTCGTGTCGCTGGCGATCCATGTATGGCGCGAACGGCGGGCGGGGTTCCACAGCTGGATGGTGGGCGACGTGCTCCATCTCGAGGTGATCGGCATCCTCTGGTTCGCGTCGGCGCCGAGGCTGGAGGAGGCGATCACCGCGCGGCTCGCCCACGCGGAGGACGTTTCGGAGGTGGTGATTCATCTGGAGGGGCTGGGGAGGATCGACCTGACGGGCGCGCTGGTGCTCAAGCGCGTGGTGGAGGAGCTCGGCCAGTCCGGCATCCCCGCGACGCTCACGGGTGTTCCGCCCCAGGCCCGCGAACTCATCGACAACGTGTTCGGAATGCTGCCGCGGAAATCGCTGTAGACACACACAACCTGCAAAGGCACGACGGAGGCAACGATGTTCAAGCTGATCGGCCTGTTCCTTCTCGCTACGGTTCTCTGGCTGGCGGGACCGCGTCCCCAGGAGAATCCGGTGGGCGTCCACATTTCCGCCGCACGGATCCTGGCGATGATCGAGAACGCTCCCGATGGCCGGGTGAGCGACCAGCAGATCCGGCACGTCGACGCCGGCGGGTACAACGTCGGCGTGGGGGTCGTGCAGCGACCGCCCACCACCAGGCTCGGCGCAATCCAGCACCACAACCAGACCGAGGTCTACTATGTCGTGTCGGGGCGGGGGACGATGGTGACCGGTGGCGAACTCACAAACGGCCGAGCCCTCGATCCGGAGGGCACCACGGTGCGCACCCTCACCGGGCCGAGTTCGGTGGGCGGCATCGCGGGCGGCGTCAGCCGCGAGGTCGGGCCCGGCGACATGGTGATCGTGCCCACCAACTCGCCCCACGGGTTCAGCGAAATCACCGAGACGATCACCTACCTGGTGGTGCGGGTGGACCCGGAACAGCGGGTGGAGCTGAAGTAGCTGCCCTGGTTCTACGCGGAGGCGGTGCCGCCGTAGACATGCACCCGGAAGTCCTGCCGCAGATCCCGCAGCGAACGGTTCACCCCCTTCAGCTCCCCACGCAGTTCGGCGAGGCCTTCCCGGACATTCGCGATGTCGCCGCCGAGGTCCTCGCGGACCTTCGCGATCTCGCCGCCGAGGTCCTCGCGGACCTTTGCGATCTCGCCGCCGAGGTCCTCGCGGATCTTCGCGATCCCGCTGCCGAGGTCCTCGCGGATCTTCGCGATGTCGCCGCCGAGGTCGTCGCGCACCTTCGCGGTCTCTCCACCGAGGTCGTCCTTGAACGCGGCGAAATTCGCGTCGGTATCCGCACGGAGATCGCTGATCTCGCCTCTCAGCGCTGCAACGTGGCCGTCCATGTCGCTTCGCAGCCTGGCGATGCTCTCACCGATCCTGTCGTGGGCGACCCGGTTCTCGGTGCGCATCCTGTCGAGCACACGCCAGCCGAAAGTGGCGATCGCCATCATGATTAAGACGACCGTGCCCACCATGCTGACCGGCTGCCACCACTCCATATCTACCTCCCATCCTTGCGTCGTTTGAGACGCTGTCCGGCCACGACGCGCACCATTCACATATGGCCGACGCGTCTCTGACCGTCAACATCCTTCCGTTTCGGACAGAAGTATCTAGGGAGCCGAGGGGCGCTTCCATAGCTGAATGGGACTTTTTTCTGGAGGGCAGTCCAAGACGCCCCCGGGTGACACTTTGTCGGCCATTTCGGGCCTCAAGTGGCGAACAAGCGGGCCCTAGCCGTCCCTCCGAAGCAGCCCCGCCACCACCAGCGACCATCCGACCAGCAACATCACGCCTCCGACCGGTGTGATGGCGCCGAGCCACCTCGCTCCGGTGAGCACCAGCACGTAAAGGCTGCCGGAGAAGACGACCGTTCCGGCGATCAGGAACCACCCGCCCCGACACACGAGCGGACTCCCGAACCTGTCGGCGAGCCAGGCGATCCCCAGCAGCCCCAATGCGTGGTACATCTGATACCGCACGGCCGTCTCGAAGGTCGCAAGGTCGCCCGCCGGGAGTTGCGCGCCGAGTGCGTGCGCCCCGAACGCCCCAAGCGCCACGCCGAGCAACGCCAGAACCGCGCCGCTCACACCGAACGTGCGAGGCGACGGCGTCACTTGGAGCCTCCGGCGTGCGGCGAGTGCCGCCCCGATGGGCGTTCAGGTGTGACGGCGCCGCGCTCAGTACGCGATCGCATACGCCTCGCGACGTGGATCGGAAGCCGCAGTGAGCGTGCCGGCCCGGTCGCGGACGATCATGTGCGCGCCGCCGAAGGTGGCCGTCCACCCGTGCACCACGTCCGCCTGGTGGCCCAGCGCCCCCAGCTCGCCGAGCACGGTTGCCGTGACCCGATCTTCGAAGTCGACACGCAGCCCGCCGTAGCTGCGGAAGCGAGGTGCCTCGAGGGCGGCCTGCGGGGTCATCCCGAACAGCGCGTAGTTGTTGACGATCTGAAGCAGGCTCTGCGGCTGGCTGTCGCCGCCGGGCGTTCCCAGGGTGAAGGCGAAGCCGCCGTCGCCGTCCAGCGCCATCATGGGCGTCAGGGTGTGATACGGTCGCTTCCCCGGCGCGATGACGTTGGGGTGTCCGGGCTCCAGGTTGAAGAGCGCCCCGCGATTGTGCAGCACGATTCCCGTTTCAGGCTCGAGAAGGCCGGAGCCGAACCCGGCGAAGAGGCTCTGGATCCAGCTTACCGCGTTGCCCCACTGGTCCACGGCCGTGAGGTAGACGGTATCGCCAGAGTCGTCCCGCGCCGCTCGCGGCGTCGCTGCCGGGTCGCTGGATGCCATCCGTGCCGCATCTGGAGCCGTTGCTAGGCCCGCCGGCACCCCCGGCGTCCGAGAGGATGCGGCCGCATCCGGGTCGACCATGGCAGCCCGCGCGGCCAGATAACCGGGATCGAGCAGGTCGTCCAGCGGCAGATCGGTGAACTCGGGATCGGCCGCCCACTGGTCCCGGTCCGCGAAGGCGAGCTTCTTCATCTCGATGAGCGCGTGCAGGTACTCCGCGCTGTTGTGACCCATGGCCGTCAGGTCGAACGACTTCGCCATCTCGAAGAGCTGGAGCTGGGCGATCCCCTGCGTGTTGGGCGGGAGGACCAGCATCGTGTAGCCCTCGTAGCCCCCGCGCAGGGGCTCCACCCAAGTGGTGGTGTGGGCCGCCAGGTCGGCCGCGCGCACATAGCCGCCCTCGGCGTCGAGGAACGCGGCCAGGCGCTCGGCCACGAACCCGCGATAGAAGCCGTCGCTGCCGTCCCGCGCGATGCGCTCGATGGTGGTGGCCAGCTCGGGATTGCGCAGCAGGCCGCCCACGGGCGGTGGCTCGCCGCCGGGCATGTAGAGCGCCTGGGCGTGGTCGTTCAGGGAGCCGGAGGAGGCCGAGATGTCGCTGGCGAGGCGGGTCGAAACGGGGAAGCCGTCGCGGGCGTACCGGATCGCCGGCGCGAGGAGCTCGCCGCGTGGCATGGTCCCGAAGCGCTCCAGGGCGTCCACCCAGGCGGCCACCGCCCCGGGAACCGACACCGAGAGGGGGCCGTTGCTCGGGACCTCGTCGAGGCCGTTTTCGGCAAAGAGGCCAGGCGTGGCCAGCGTCCCGGCGCGCCCGCTCCCGTTCATGGCATGTACCTGACCGGTCGCAGCCTCGTAGTAGAGCGCGAACGCGTCTCCGCCGACGCCGTTCATGTGGGGGCGGACGACGGCGAGCACCCCCGCCATCGCGATCGCCGCGTCCATGGCGTTGCCGCCCCTGCGCAGCACTTCGTGGCCGGCCGCCGCCGCCAGCGGGTGGCCAGCCGAGACGGCACCGCTCACGCCGCGAACGTCGGGTCGGTTCGTGGGAGGGAAGACCGCTTCGCCGGGATGCTGGGACGCCACCGGGCTCGCATCGGACCGGGACGGCTCGGCGGACATCCCACAGCCAGCCGAAATCAAGACGCAGGCGGACAGAAGCGCCGCCGGGGCAGCGCCGGGGAAGGTCGGCCTGGTTCCACCAGAAATCTCTTGCATGAATCGCGCTCCTGAATCGGTGTCGAAATCGTCGCTTGGACGATGCCGTATCGCGGGAATCGGCGCCAGTCGCGGAGGAGCCTAAGCTGAGTGCGCGCTGGATCCTGGGCTGGCTTGCGTGCTCGCACCTTCGTGTGTGATGGTAGGCAGCCCCGGTCGTGACGGGAGCTCAGCCAACCGGAGGTGTGACGGCGATGCGTCGGAAAGCGCGAATACGGACCATTGGTGAAACGTGGGTCGCCATCGCGTTTGCCGGACTCTGGGAAGCCACCGGCGTCCGTGCCCAGGAGATCGTCGATCTGCCTGCGGAGGATCTTCCGCTCCCAGCGGACTTCGAGTTGGTCTACCGCATCGGGTCGACCGAGGCGGCGGCCGATTGGGAACAGTTCTCCACCATCGAGGGCGTCGGCTTCGACGCTGCCGGGAGCCTGTACCTGCTGGACGGGACGGGCACCGGGGCCGCCAGGCGCGTCGTCGTCGTGGACGCCTCCGGCCGCCATGTGCGGAACTTCGGTCGCCCCGGCGAGGGACCCGGCGAATTCCGGATCGGAAGGGAGCTGGTCGTGTGGGGGGACGGAAGCAGCCTGGTCGTGGACATGGCCGGATACCACGTCTTTTCCCCCGGCGGCGAATTCGAACGCATGGTTCGGGAGACGGGGGGATTCGGAGTGGTGACCCGAGTGGGCCTTCGACCGGAGCGGACGGGATCTCATGCGGTGTTGGTCCGGGCCGATCGCTCGATCCTTCGCATTGACATGTCCTCGGAGGTGGTCGAGATGCGGGTGCTCGTCGATCAAGCCTGGGCTCCGGACTCGTCGGATCAGCTCCCGTCCGTCGTCGACCGATACCGCCGCTACGCGTGACGGAGCGGATGAAGGACGCGGAGCGCGAGCGCCGCCTCGAAGAGGAAAGCAAGCGGCGGGTCGCGGCGCTGGCGGGCGATCGCGATCCGCCCCCACAGATCCTGAAGATGATCAACCGTTACCTGGATGCTCAGCGGGCGGGGGTCGAGAACATGCAGTTCCATCTGGAAGTGCCCGTGGTCGCGGCCGTGCGAACGACCTGGGAGGGCACCCTGTGGGTCGCGCGAAGCGCGGAACCGGGCACAAGCGAGTCTGGCCCCATCGACGTGGTCGCACCGGGCGGTCGCTACATCGGCACCTTCCCCGCCGGTCAGCTGGAGATGCCGGACGCCTTCGGCCCGGACGGCCTTGTCGCGTTCATCGAGACCGACGAATTCGATGTCCCGGTCATCAACGTGAGGCGGCTCCCGCGCCAAGTCCGGTGACGTCCGGGCGTATGGTGCTGGGGACGCTAACCTGTCTGACGCCGCCGGCTTGGCGGGGGTAGGTCACCCCTCCATCAACTCCAGCAATCCCCGGAACCTCAGCACGGCCGACCGCCGGCCCTTCGCCGCGGCGGCCTCCTCTAGCACTCCCTCGTCGAGCATTCGCCGAAGCAACCTGCGCGCGGTCCGCGACGGGATGTGCCCGGCAGTGGTGAAATCGCTGGCCCGGAACACCGGGTGCGCGAAGATGCGGTCCAGCGCCGGGCCCACATGGTGGGGATGGGTGCGGCCGGCCAGGCTCCCTTCGACCTCGGCCCGCAGGTTCAGGACCGCCTCGATGGTCGCGGCGGCCTCCACGGCCTGGTTGCGGATCGCGTCGAGTGCGTAGAGGCACCACCCCGTCCAGTCCTCGTCGCGTGAGACGCCGAGCAGGCCGTCGTAGTAGAAGCTCCTGCGCGCCACGATCCTCGCGCTGAGCCCGAAGATGGGAGCTCGGATCAGACCATACTGATGCATCAGGAACGGGACGAGCATTCGGCCCAGACGCCCGTTGCCGTCCAGAAACGGATGGATGGCCTCGAACTGGGCGTGCTGCACCGCGACCTGGACGAGCCGGTCGGGCGCGTCGAAGTGGATGTACCGTTCCCAAGTGCTCATCGCGTCCGGAACCCGGCTCGCCGGGGCGGGGACGAACGTTGCGGTTTCCAGCGTGGAGCCCGGCCCGCCGATCCAGACAGGCGCGCGACGGAACTCGCCGGGCGACTTGCCTTGGCCCGGTTCCCCGGCCAGCAGGCGGGCGTGGGACTCCCGGATGACCCGCAGGGACAGGGGCAGCTTGGCGAGCATCGTGTTCGCATGCCGTTCGGCGGCCAGATGGTTGAGCACCTCGCGGGCGTCGCCGCGGGCGTAGGGGTTCGTCGGTTCCAGTCCCGCCCGCAGCTCGAGCACCTCGGTGACGGTCGTGAAGATGTTCTCGATGCGCGACGAGCAGACGGCCTCGCGGACGCGGAGCCCGGCCAGCAGGTGGTGCGGGTTCGGCACCTTGGCGAGCAGGCAGTCGTACTTGGCGACGGCGGCGGCCGCAGGGCCGATCAGGGGTGTGACCCGACGCCAGTCGAGGCGTTCTTCCGGGGGGAAGCCATCGCTGCGGTAGTGGACGGGAGGCATGGAGGACGGCGCTCCTCGGCTTGGTGGGCACGTCCAGCCTGTCGAATCAGGCTGGTTTTCTGATCCCAAAGGTGGTTTGTCCGCCATCTGAGGGCAATAGTGGCGGACAACGGGGTCGCGTGGGCGACAGTCGGCGTGGCGATGGAGAGCGAGGTCGCTAGTCTACGCCTGTGTCAGCCTCCAGGCCGGCTCGCCAGTGAGCTCCCATTCCTGTGATGTAATGCACGACGTGGCGATCGTTGGCTTGGCGCATCGCCAGATCGAACAGCTCCTTCCGGCTCTCAGTGTGGCCGCGTCCCACCCAACCCAGCACGAGGAGATCCACTCGCTCGTCGGTGCTCAATTCCTCCACCATTCTCGCCAGCCCTCGGTAGGTGGGCGAGGTGGTCGCCAGTCTGCTGGCTTCCGGCCCGACGAGCGAGAGCCCCTCACGAGAAGCGGAATAGAGGTCGGCCAAGACGCTCTTCTCCGTTGCCGCGAAGCGGTTCCACGCCTCGATCAGCTCCACAACCTTGGCCCGGCTGATGACCAATCGAAACGCGGCTGCCTCGACCTTCGCCATCCGCGCGCGGTCCCCAAGAGTGATCACCGCGACCTGCCGGGCTCGGCCCGATGTGACCTTCGCGAGTCTTCGATCCGCTGTTACGAGAATCGATCCCGTGAGCCTCGCGCAGGCGATGTAGAGGCTGTCGTAGACCGGATGGCCGATCCGAAGTGCGGTTGTCAGGGCGTCCCTGAGCAAATGTTCGCTTGGCTTCAGGCGTACGATGCCGGGCAGCTTGGCAATTCCATCCACGAACCGCGCCGCCGACTGGATCTCACCGCGGCGGGCCTTCCTCCATATCGCGTTGGCGGTTTCGGCGAGCAGCAGGCCGGGCGCGTGGCGTTCGATTCGGGGACCGAGGAGGTGTCGAGCCTGGTCATGATGATTCTCCGGCACGAACCACTTTACCGCCACGCTTGCGTCGACGGTTACCTTCACCGATCCCTGTCCTCTCGGATGAGTAGGGAGCTGTCGGTTTGCTTCTCACCGTCGATCGTGGCCGCCAGGGCATCGGCCTCGGCCTGAAATTCGACGAGTCGAAGGTAATCCGAAACCTCGCGCGTCAGCACGTAGCGAACCTCACCTTCAAGGGAGCGCTCATTGGCCCGCGCCTGCGCCTTGAGTCGGTCGATCACGGCATCGTCCAGATTGCGTATGGTCAGATTTCCCATGAGGGTTTCCTCCCGGCATCAATGTGACTGCTAGCTCCACGCTAGCATTATGCAGTCGACAGATCAATTCAGCCAGATTTCGGATGCCCTCGCAAGAAGGGAGAGTAACCCGGACCCATCATGGTGCGATCAGCGACGGCTCCTCGTCCGCCGTCATCTGTCACCGATGCGCCGTCGTCGCTTCCTCGAAGCACGGCTCCGCCTCCGCAGCCTCGGGCGGGTGCACGATCCGCTGCGTGAGGCCGCCCGCTCCGTCAGGCTGCCACTGCACCTGCACGCCCGCCAGCGCACGCTGCGCACCCGCCTCCGCGTGACCGAGAGGGAACACTCCGAACGGTCCCAGGACGGTCTCGGTGGACACCGAGAAGAGGTGGTCGCGCATCGCGGCGCGGTCGATCTCGCCATCGGCGGTGAGCGTGGCGGAGGTCGCCTCGGCGAAGAGCTCCACCGCGCCGAACCCGGCGGCGACGGTGTAGTTGGGCGGCGCGCCGTGTTCGGCCTCGTAGCGCCGGACGATGGTCGCGCCGTCGGCGATGTAGCCCGATGTGCGCATCCGAGGGAGCCATGCCGCGTTGCCCATCATGCAGCGCGCGACCGCTCCTACATCCTTGGCGAAAAGGGGATCGTCGGGGCCGAGGTTCAGGCTGACCAGCACCGGGAGGTACCCGGTCTCCGCGACGGCCCTGGCCAGGGCGACCGCGTCGGGGTGGTAGGCCGCCCCCGCCAACATGTCCGCGCGGGCGTCCCGGGCCGCCGAAACGAGCGCCGCGTGGTCCGCCTGGCCGACAGGAAAGGCCCGGTCCACAACGATGGTCATGCCGTGCGCGTCCGCCGCCTCCCTGACGCCTCGCGCCATGGCCGCAGGGAAGGCGGAGTTCTCGTAGACCAGCGCCAGGGTTCGCAGCCCGTGCTCTGCCGCCAGCTCGATCGCGCCCCGGTGGAACGACGGTGCCGGGTTCAGCATCTGAAGGCTCCACCGGCGGTCGCGTCCGCTCCAAAGATCGGGGGCTGCGGCCAGCGGCGCGACGAGGGGCCAGCCCGCGGCTTCCGTCAGGGTCATGACGGCCTCGGTGATGGGGCTGCTGTACGGGCTCAGTATCGCGTCGATCGAGTCGCTGGTGACGAGGTCGAAGTAGTGCCGCGCGGCGGTCGCAGGGCTGCTGCCGTCGTCACGCATGACGAGGTTCAGGGGCCTGCCGCCGATCCCCCCGCGCTCGTTCAGCATCTCCACCGCCATGCGGTAGCCCGCAGCCATCTCGTTGGCGGACTTGCTGCGGGGCCCGGTCTCCGAATACGTGGCCGCGACGACGATCGGCTCAGGTGGGGGCTCGGGCTCGGCCGGGAGTTCGCGGCAGCCGGTGGCCCACAGCGCGGCAAGCGCTCCGAGGAACAGGCAGAGGCGCATGGAGTCCCGCGAACGGTTCTGGTGCATGGTGTTGATGGTTGACCCTCCCTCAGCGCGACGCCACTGTCCTGGCCACGCGAAAGCCCTTGCCGCCCCCGACCCGGGGGTGGTCGCCTCGGTATCCGAGGCCCATGTTGCCGCCGGAGCGTGCCGCAGCGCGCACGGTCCATGAGAAGTATGGCCACCCACCGCCTCGCCAAGTGGCCCGCCGGCATTCGCCATTGGGCCAGCCAGCTGGCGCGGCT
This sequence comes from Longimicrobiales bacterium, assembly GCA_963662845.2. GTDB lineage: Bacteria > Gemmatimonadota > Gemmatimonadetes > Longimicrobiales > Gaopeijiaceae > Bin94. Next base: position 264,697 of record CAXXCM010000005.1, read on the forward strand.
AGGCGCGGCGACCCATCGGTCGGATGGCCCTCGTAGGTGTCGTGCCAGCAGTCGGCGACCAATTCGGAAACATTGGACAGCATGTCGTGCAGGCCCCAGGGGTTGGCTGGGAACGAGCCCACCGGGGCTGTGGCACGGTCGTCCCAGGAACTACCGCAGCCATCGCAGACGGCCCTTGCCTCGCCCAGTTCGTCTCCCCACCAACGGGCGGTCTTGGTTCCGGCGCGCGCGGCGTACTCCCACTCGGCGTTGCTCGGGAGCCGGTACAGTAACCCAGTGACATCGCGAAGCCAGGCCAGGTACTCCTCGGCGTCAAGACGCGACACGTGTATGACTGGCCGTCGGTCGCGTCCGAATTCGCGGTCGGTTGGCCGGTACGCACAGCCTCCGGCGTCCACACAATGATCCCACTCGGCGAAGGTGATCTCGTACTTGCCCATCGCGATGGTGTGGCCGATTTCGATTTCCACCTGCGGTCTCTCCGCGTCTCTGCTGAAAGGCGTGCGCCGGGAGTCTTCATGAAGCCCCAATCGCTCCTCCTCTTCGTCCGGCCTTCCCATCAAGTAGCGCCCGGTGGGAAGCTCGACCATCAGCGGACAAGCCGGACAGTCCCGGAACTCGCGCAGTCCTGCCGGATTCGCAGCGGGCGGTGCGGCGACGTCGGCCCCTTCATCCGCGATCTTCGCAGTCTGCCGATTCCCGGCGGTCGCCTGCCCGGATGGCCGGACCGGGACGATGGGTGGCCTCGTGGCCGCAACACCGACCTGGTAGATCGAGGGCTGAAGTTGCCCTGTCGCCAAGTCCAGGCGCATTCCGACGAAGCGCGACTCAGAAAGAAACGCGACCGGCACCACCGACGTCTCGTGCGTCCCCAGGTACTCTCCGTCGGTGTCAAGCACGTCGATTGATTCCGGAGCGAATCCGCTGGTTCGGCGGGCGACCCAGAGTCTCCCCCCGGGATCCACAGCAAGCCAGGCGACCGGCGCCAGCCGATCCTCGTGGCCGATGGCGTTGACGAGCTGCTCGGCCGACGCGCCGCACTGCCGCATGAGGCCTTGATGTGGTCCAGGCGCGAGCCGCAGCCGGTCCATGGCCATCGAGCGCGAGACCGTCAGCGGCGCCACCGTGCGGCGGAAACTGCCGACCACCCTGCCGCCCACAAAAGCGTCGATGCGGTAGCCCGCACCGTTGAGGTAGTAGAAGGTGTCTCCTCGGTGTGCCCATACCACATCGGGGGCGAACACTCGCGGTGCCGGCAAGGTCGCGCAGCCCAGTTCCATCATGCTCATTTCCTGCACGACTTCGTGTGCGATACGACTCTCCCCGCCCGTCCGAATCCGCAGGCGCTGCTCGACACGCATTCCCGAGGTGCGCGATGTGACGGTCGCAAACCAATCGGGGCCGATGGCGAAGCCGGGTCCCCAGTAGTCCCCCGGAATCTGCTCTTCACCCAGGAACTCTCCTTCGCTCGACCACCGGCTCAGGACGAACCGTCGTGTATCGAGAACCACCAGAACCCCCGCCTCTCGGCAGGCGGCTGTGGTGCAAGCCGTCATCGCCAGCGCGCTCGCTTGGCCGAATTCGCCCGGGCCTCCGCCCGGGCGGCCCATCTCGCCCAAGAGTCGCCCCACAGCGTCGAAGACAACGACACGCCGACCGGGTCCATCGGCCACATAGACCCGCTCCGCAACCCGATCAACCGCGATGCCCCAAGGCACGGCGACCAGTGCCTCGTCCGGGGTCGTGAGGTCAGCCAACCGCTCGATCCGCCCGCCGAAAGGGCGGTCGCCACCGCGATTCCTGACGATGGTGACACCTGCCGAATCCTGGCGGAGGGCGTGGTCCGTGTCGCCGGATCCATTCTCGCCACACGACGCGCTGGCGAGCACTGCAGGGATCAGAACGATGGCGCCGACGCTCCTCCGGTCCCAGTAGTGCAGCATGATCCACGCGATCGATGCCACCGCGAGTATGGCGAACCCGATGATCGACGGGACCAGAGCCACCCGGATCATGCTCCACGCCAACGCGGTGCCGATCTGGCCTGCCGTGGTGATCGCACCGGCGGAGACCCAGACGCCGACGAACGTCCCGAGAAGCCCGACGCAGGCACCGACGATTCCGACTACGAGAATCTCGCAATGCGATCCCTCGGCCTTGGTTCGTTCCCTGTGACGCAGGCGCACATGGGTCGCCCGTCCGACCTGAGTCAGAAGCGCCAGCAAGACGAACACCAACGGGATACCCACGATTCCCGCCGATTGAAGGAAGAGCATCGCTGATTGTAGAAACGACATCATGGTCTCCTTGTTGTCCGAGGCGACACACCCACAGGCCGGACGGAACGCCCAAGGAACGCCGCGATCCGCCGCTCACATTTCGCGTCGGCGAGGAGGCGTGGCATGAGGATCAACCAGCCGAACAGGCCTATCACGGCGGTCCCCAAGCCGATCGCCGCGAGGTACGTCGCCCGTCCCAAGACACTCCACCCGGCGATGGACGACGCATCGAGGGCACCGAGTGCCACATAGCCTTCCCAAGCCGCACCGAAACCGCCGAGCGATACTGCGGCGGCAATTAGACCGACCTGTCTGGCTCGAAGGACTCGACGCGCTTCGGGTTCCAGTATCCCGTCGATCCACAGCCTCTTCGCAGTGCGGATCCAGTTGGAGGAGAGCAGGGCGACGACCACAACCTGCGCCCATGCCAGCAGCGTGCTGGCGGCACCGGGGTTCTGCCGCCAGAGGATGGTCAGCAGGGACGCCCCGGCCAGGGCCGCCGCTGCCGTGGCACCCACTCTCTCAAGGCCACCGCCAAGCCCGGCCGCCCGAACCCACCGGCCCAGCCGCGGGGCATGCTGTGCTTCCAACTGGGCCAACGCTCCGCTTGACGGCAGAACCCGCGCGAGGGCGCTCCGGCGAGCGACGCTCTTGCGGTGGCCGCGGCGTTCCAGCTCCTCCTGCAGGGCCTCCGCGTCCGCGCCGATCTCCTTGATCAGTTCCAGGCGCCGCTGCGGCGACACCTTCAGGCCGCGGTCGAGGGCCGCCAGGGCACGATCAGGCCGCATGCGTGCCTCCCAGCAGATCGAGAAGCGCGCTGAACTGCCGCTCCATGTCCGCAGCACCGGCCTTCAAGGTGGTTCGCCCTGCGGCCGTGAGTCGGTAGGTCTTCCTGCGGCGGCCCTCTCCATGCCATTCGCCGCACACCAGGCCATCCGCTTCGAGACGGTGAAGGATCGGGTAGAGCGTGCCATGCTGGAACGAGAACAGCCCGCCCGTCCGCTCCTCGACCGACAACGCGATCTGGTAGCCGTGGGCGGGTCCACGTTCCAGCACTGCCAGCACGAGCAGCTCGTTGACTTGCTTCGATAGGCTGGGTCGCACGATCTCGTCTCCCTCGTCTCGATATAAAGAATATCTATATATCGCCAATCTCTACGGAAGGTTCCCCCCCCGCAACCCACCACCCGCCCCGACCGTAGTGCCCCACATCCAGATCTCACAACACGGAGGGACCAGGCATGGACTGGGAATTCATCGCCCCGATGTTGGTCGGCATCGTCTTCATCATCACGATGGGCGGTGTGCTGCTCCTGAGGCCGATCGCCAAGCGCGCCGGCGCCTTGCTGGAGGCGATGGCACAGGAGAGGACCGCGCGCCTCACGGCTGCTGCCCGCCCTCCTCAGGAGGTCGACCGCCTTCGCGACGAGGTGGAGACGTTGCAGGCCCGGCTGGAGCAGTTGGAGGCGCGCCAGGACTTCACCGAGGGACTGATGGGCCCGGAGGGGTCGAGAACCCGCCGGCAGCTGACGGGGCAGTCGACGGAGCCCGCCGGCTGAAACCCCGGCGGACTTCTCCCTACGGAATCGCCTCCGCCATCCCCGCCTCGGCGACAAGCAGGAGCAGCGCCCTCTGGATCGCCAGGTGGCCGTCGACGTTGACCCAGTACTCCTCCAGCGAGTGAGCGCCGACACCGATGCCGCCGCGGCCGATCGTCACGGCGGGGATGCCCATCGCGATGGGCACGTTGGAGTCGGTGGACGAGCGGACCAGCTCGCCCTCCACGCCGAAGATCGCTGTCGTGGCCAGCGCGCGCTGGACGAGCGGCGCGTCGCGGTCGCCCTCTCCCGACGGGCGGTCGCCGATCTTGAGCTTCGCCACCGTTAGCGGTGGTCCGTCTCGTCGCAGCGCGTTCTCCTCTTCCAGCGCCCGGTCCATAGCCGCGAGGAAGACGGCCTCGACGCGGGCGAGGCCTTCCGGGCCCACCGAGCGCATGTCCACCTCCATCCAACTGTCGGAGGGGATGGCGTTGACCGAAGCGCCGCCGCCGACGCGACCGACGTTGTAGCTCGTGCGCGGACCGCTGCGGGTCAGGGGGTCGGCCGCGTCCTGGAAGTGGCGCACTGCCCGGCTCATCGCGTGCGCGGGGTTGGCGTGTCCGAAGGCGCCCCAGGAGTGTCCCCCGGGGCCCTGGAAGGTGATGCGGTAGCGCACCGAACCCAGACCGTCGGTCACGAGCTTTGCCAGTCCGCCGCCATCCACCTCGATCCAGGCGTCGGGGGCCGCGTCCGGATCGCGGAACATGTGCTTCATGCCGCGCAGGTCGCCCAAGCCCTCCTCGCCGACCACGCCGACGAAGTGCACGTCGTCGGCCGTCCGGATGCCGGCCTCGTGCATGGCGCGGAGCACCGCCAGCACGACCACGAGGCCGCGGGTGTCGTCGCCGACGCCGGGCGCGTGGAGCGTGTCGCCGCGCTGGCGCACGGTCACGTCGGTGCCCTCGGGGAAGACGGTGTCGAGGTGGCCGCCGAATCCGATGGTGCGACCGCCGCCGCGTCCCCGGCGCAGACCGATGACGTTGCCCTCCGCGTCGGTCCACACGGAATCGGCCCCGTGTTCCATGAGGAGTTCGGCGAACCGCCGCCCGCGAGCCTCCTCCATGAACGGCGGCGCGGGGATCTCCGTGAGCTCAATGAGCAGTTGCAGCGCCCAGTCGTCCAGATTCTCGGCGATGCGAAAGGCGTTCCGGATCGACGCGTTCGAGGCGAGTTCGTTTGCTTCGCGCGCGTACTCCGCAGAGGCGGTTGTCCGGGTGGCGGCTGCGTGTCTCTGGCCCAAGGAGGGCGCTCCGATTGGCTAGCGGATTGCGGCGGCGGGCTCGGCGGTCACCGGCTTGTCGCGACCGACCACCCGCGCGGCGGATCCGGCGATCAGGGGGTCCGGGCCGGTCACCACCTCGCCGTCCTTGTCCGCATAGGGCAGTCGGGACAGGAAGAACTGCATGGCGGCGATCCGCGCCCGCTTCTTGTCGTCCGACTTGATCACCGTCCAGGGCGCGTCGGCGGTGTCGGTGTAGAAGAACATGGTCTCCTTGGCCTGCGTGTAGTCGGGCCACTTGTCGAGGGAAGCGATGTCGATGGGCGACACCTTCCACTCCTTCAGGGGATCGGTGTTTCGGCGCTCGAAGCGGTGCATCTGCTCCTCCTGCGAGACGGAGAACCAGAACTTGAAGAGCATGATTCCGCTGTTGACCAGCATGCGCTCGAACTGGGGGCACTGGCGCAGGAACTCGAGGTATTCCTGTCCCGTGCAGAACCCCATGACGCGCTCGACTCCGGCGCGGTTGTACCACGAGCGGTCGAAGAACACCATCTCGCCCAGGGTCGGCAGGTGCTGCACGTAGCGCTGGAAGTACCACTGCCCGCGTTCGACGTCGCTGGGCTTGTCGAGGGCAACGACCCGTGCGCCTCTGGGGTTGAGGTGCTCCATGAAGCGCTTGATCGTCCCACCCTTGCCGGCGGCGTCCCGGCCTTCGAACAGGACGACGATCTTGATGCCCGAGGCTTTGACCCAGCTCTGCACCTTGAGCAGTTCGACCTGGAGCAAGGTCTTCTGCCTTTCGTAGGCCCGCCGCTTCATCTTCCTTGTGTAGGGGTAGATGCCCTCCTGGAAGACGCGGGCGATGGCGTCCCGGTCGTGACGGTCGGGTTCGCGCGCCGCCTCGTCGCTCAATGGTCCCCCCAGGTGCTGAAGTTTCCTGCCGCGCCGGGAACGTAACGCGGGAACGACGGCTTCGCGATTGCGGGCGCGGGGGTGGCGCCTGCGGCTACTGGTGCCTGCGGCTACTCCAGCCTTCTGGGCAGGATGAAGTGCTTCAGTTCGCCGCCCTCCTCCACATCGGTCCAGCTGTCCGAAGCGAGATCGATGACCGCGACGGCGCCGGTGGGGAACTTGCCGCGCAGACGATCGATCTCATGCGGATCCCCGGTGCGGGACAGGTAGGCGGCAAGCGCGTGGGTGGAGGGGTTGTGGCCCAGCACCATGATGGTCGCCAGCTCCGGCGGTGCGGACGCGATGGCGGTCAGGACGACGCGGGGCGATGCCAGGTAGAGGTCGCGGTGGAACTCGACGCGCGGGTGTCCGCCGAAGTGCGGCTCCATGCGTTCCCACGTCTCGCGCGTGCGGGCCGCCGTGCTGGAGTAGACGATGTCGGGGACGCAGTCGAGCTCGCTCAGGGCCGCGCCGACCCGCACGGCCGCGCGGTTGCCGCGTGCGTTCAGCGGACGGTCGTGGTCGGAGAGGGTGGGATCACCCCAGCTCGACTTGGCGTGTCGCGCGAGCATCAGACGCCGCATGTGTCGTCCTCTCCGCAGGCAGGTGGCGGTGGCATCGTGGTGGTGGTGGCATCGAGGCGCGGAATCGGGACCGCGTGCCTATGGGATGCGACACCCGGCGCGGGGAGAACGTTGCAGGTGGGACGGGCACATGGCAGGTTGGGACCGAAACGGGAACCAAGGGGACGACAGGAGGCCCTCGATGACCGAGAAGATCTTGGCGCGCCGTGGCGGACTTGCGGTGGCGCTCGCGCTCGTGCTGGCCGCCGCCTGGGCGTGCGCCGCACCGGAGACATCGCGGCTGCCGGCGGAGTGGCACCCCGCGCTGTCCGCCTTCGCCGAGGGCGTCGCAGCCGACGTGGAGGCCGACGGTGTGGGCGGGATGACGGTCGCCCTGGCACGCGACGGCGAGGTGCTCTGGTCGGAGGGCTACGGATGGGCGGACCCGGAAGCAGGGGTCGCGGCTGCGCGCGAGACGATCTATCGCACCGGGTCGATCTCGAAGTCGGTGACGGCGGTGCTGATGGCGATCCTGGTCGACGACGGTGCCGTGTCGCTGGACACGCCACTCGAAGAGCTGGTCCCCGAGGTCGGCGAACTGGTGGATCGGCCGCCAGGCGCGAGTCCGGACCTGCGGCAGGTTGCCAGTCATACCGCAGGCTTCGCACGTGAACCCGACCTGCCGGGCGCGGCGACCGGTCCGATCGAGTCGTGGACGTCGCGCATCCTCGAATCCATTCCCACCACCCGCTACCGAACTCCGCCGGGGACCGAGTACTCGTACTCCAACATCGGCTTCGGGATTCTGGGGTTTGGGCTGGAGCGTGCAGTTGGCGAAGGGTTCATGGATCAGGTCGGGGCACGGATCTTCGAGCCGCTGGGGATGGCGAGCAGCACCTTCGTCGTGGGCGAGGCGCTGCTTCCGGCGCTGTCGAAGGGGCACGCGAACGGGGGCGACGGCGAGGTGGACACCGAGCAGCCGGCACTGGAACACGCCGGGCGCGGGTACAAGGTGCCGAACGGGGGCGTGTATTCGACGGTCGACGATCTTGCGCGGTTCGCCGCGGGGGTGATGGGGCGGGGCGGTGTCTCGCTGCTGAGCGACGAGGTGCGCGCCCAGGTGCTCTCGGTGCAGACGCCCGAGGATCCTGACTCGGGGTACGGTCTGGGCTTCTCGATCAGTACGGTGGACGGCCGGGTCTTCGCGGGTCACGGGGGATCGGTCGCCGGCTACACAGCGCATCTGCTCTTCGAGCCCGCGACGGGGCTGACGGTGGTGTTGCTGCGGAACTACAACCGGGGGCGGACGAACCTCGGCGGCGCGGCGCGGGAGCTCCTGGCTGGTTTGTCCGCCACTTGAGGCCATTTGTGGCGGACAAATTCCCGCTCGGTGCCCGAGTGACCATCGAGGCGCTGGCCGACGATCCGTATCCGATCTTCCACGAGCTGCGCGAGGCCGAACCGGTCACCTGGTCGCCTGCGCTCGGGATGTGGCTGCTCACGCGACGGGACGACATCGTGCGGGTGCTCGCCGACTGGGGGCGCTTCACGACCGACTCCCCGGCGTCGACGATCCGCGACATCTTCGGGTCGCACATGCTCACGACCGATGGCGACGAGCAGATCCGCTACAAGCGGCGCTTCATCGGGCCGTTTCGGCGGGGCAGGCTGGAGGCGAACCTGCTGGACACCGTTCAGGGGGTGCTCGACGAGCTGATGGGGGAGTTGGGGGCGGAGGCGAGCGCCGAGAACGGCGGTGGGCGCGCCGATCTGCGGACCCGGTTGGCGCGGCCGCTGTCGGTGCGGAGCATCTGCCGGGTGCTGGGGCTGCCCGAGTCGGATGGACCGATGCTCCTGGCCTGGTACGATCGCTTCGCGGCCGCGCTGGAGAACTTCGCGGGCGATCCTGCGGTGCGGGCCCGGGGGAAGGGGGCCGCGCGGGAGTTCAGCGAATACGTGACGCCCTTTCTGCAGGGCGGGCGCGAGGTGCCGGAGGGCTCGATGATCGCGGCGCTGCGGAGCGACCACGATCCGCTATCGCAGGAGGAGATGGTCGCGAACCTGCTGCTCGTGCTGTTCGGCGGCATTGAGACCACGGAGTCGATGATCGGCAACGCCCTCTGGGCGGCGCTCTCGCACCCGGAGGTGGCGGACCGGCTGGCGGCGGAGTGCGGGGCAGGGACGGATTATGCGGTGGGAGCCCTGCTGGCCGGCGTTATCGAGGAGTCCATGCGGTGGGAGTCCGCCGTGCAGTCGTGCATGCGCTTCGCGACCGAGGACGTCGAAGTCCGCGGGGTGCCGATTGCGCGAGGCGAGACGGTCCACTGCTTCCTTGGCGCAGCGAACCGCGACCCCGCCCACTTTCCCGATCCGGACCGCTTCGACCCGGCACGGCCCAACGCACGCGACCACCTGGCCTTCGGCGCCGGACGACACTTCTGTCTCGGCGCGTCGCTGGCGCGGATCGAGGCGGAACAGGCGCTGGCGCGGGTCTTCGGGGGGCTGAACGGGCTGCGGCTCGACGAGGAGCGGCCGTCGCGGCCCCACGGGCACGAGTTCCGCACGCCGCCGACGCTCTGGGTGCGGTGGGGGTGACGGCGGGATTAGTATTTTGGCTTGACGAACACCTTGGCGACACGGAGAGCACATGTCGGACAAACCCCTGGGCCGTTTCACTTGGCACGAACTGATGACCCCGGACGAGGACGCGGCCCGCGACTTCTACCCGAAGATCACCGGCTGGGGAACGAGCGTGTGGGACGAGGGCGAAATGCCCTACGAAATGTGGATGAACGGAGAGGTTCCGGTCGGCGGACTGATGGACCTGCCCGCACCCGACGTTCCCCCATGCTGGCTGGCCTACCTGTCCACGCCCGACCTGGACGCCACCCTCGACAAGGTGCGGAGTGGCGGCGGCACGGTCCTGAACCAGATGGCGGTGCCCGAGGTGGGGCGCTTCGCGGTGCTCTCGGACCCGCAGGGCGGCGTCATCGCGGTGCTGGAACCCGAGGGCGAGACCGCCGGTCACGACGGCGTCCCGGAGCTCGGCGAGTTCTCCTGGCACGAGCTGTCCACCAGCGACGCCGACGCGGCGTGGGCGTTCTACTCCGAGGTCTTCGGCTGGCACGAGACCAACCGGATGGACATGGGCGAAATGGGCTTCTACCAGATTTTCGGACGCGGCGCGCAGGTGCCGGGCGGCGATTTCGTAGCGCACTGCATGGACCCGCAGGGGGTCGCGTTCGCGTTGCATGCCACCACCAGCGACGACGAGGAACAGAAGGAAGAGGAGTAGTCGCCGTGCACCGAGCTCGCCTGCTGCCGCTGCTCACGCTCGCTCTGGCGGCGTGCTGGCCGGGGAGCGACATGCCGTCGGCCAGCCTGGTGATCGTCGGCGGGACGATCGTGGATGGATCGGGAGACCCGCCACGTGCCGGAACGGTCGTCATCGGCGGCAACACGATCGTGTTTGTAGGGGATGGGGAGGAGGGCGACGGCCCCGAAGCTGCCGACACCCTCGATGCCACCGGCCTCGTGGTCGCTCCGGGTTTCATCGATGTGCACAACCACACGCCGCCATCGCTCACCTTGCGTGGCAACCACCTGAACGAGGGCTTCGTCCGCCAAGGCGTCACGACCGTGTTCGGTGGTCCCGACGGCCAGTTGGCCCCCACGCACATCCGCCAGCTCTCGGAGGCGTACGCGGCCCAGGGGATCGGCACCAACGTCGCGTTCTACATCGGTCACAACGGCATCCGCAACGAGATCCTGGGAGCCGACCAGCGGCGGGCGCCGACGAACAAAGAGCTGGCGGCGATGCGCGCGCGGGTGCGCGAGGGCATGGAACTGGGCGCGTTCGGCCTCTCGACCGGACTCATGTACGAGCCTGGGATGTTCTCCAGGACCGCCGAGGTCATCGCGCTGGCGATGGAGGCCGCGGAGTACGGCGGCGTGTACGACTCGCACGTCCGCAATCCGGTGCACGACTTCGTCGGGTCCGACCGAGAGGTGGTCGAGATCGCGGAAGCGGCGGGGCTGCCAGGCAAGATCGGCCACCTCAAGGCGGTGGGGCTGCACAACGAGGGCGTGATCGCCGACATCGTGTCGCTGGTCGAGGCCGCGCGGGAGCGCGGTGTGGTGATCGTCTCGGACCAGTACCCCTACGATGGCGCCGCGACCGCGAGCCTGACCGGGATCGTGGTGGCGCCGCCCGATCTGGACGGGCTCGATGACTTCCGCCAGATGCAGCGACAGGGGCGCACCGAAGCGGGGATGGGGCAGCTCAAGGCGGCCCTGGCCGATCCGGCCTCACGGGCCCGACTGAAGGAGGCCAGTGAGAACGGTGTCGACGGAGGCTTCGCATGGCTGAAGGCGACCGGCTATACCAGCATGAGGATCACCAGTTCAACCGACTACCCCGACCTGGTGGGGGTCTACCTCTCGGAGATCGCCGAGCGGCGCGGCCTGGCGCCGTTCGACGCGGCGGCCGAGCTGATCATCGGCTCCACCGAGCCCGTCAACCTGACGCTCGGCGCGATCAAGGAGCACGACGTGCGCCGCCTCATGGTCCAGCCGTGGAACATGATCGCGAGCGACGGCGGCTACGCCGACGGCTCCGACGCGGCCGTGGGCCACCCGCGCAGCGCGGGCACCTTCCCGCGCCTGCTGGGCCACTACGTGCGCGACGAGGGCGTCCTGTCGCTGGAGGAGGCGGTGCGCCGAATCACCTCGCTGCCCGCGGACTTCCACGGCATCGGCGACCGCGGCCGCCTGGTCGCGGGAGCGCGCGCGGACGTGGCCATCTTCGACCCCGCGACGATCATCGACCGGTCGGACTGGGACCATCCCCAGCGCTTCGCCGAGGGTGTGGTCCACGTCCTCGTGAACGGCGTCGCAGTCTTGCGCGACGGCGAGATGACCGGCGCGGCGCCCGGCGAGGTGGTGCGGCACGAACGCGAAGCGGGGCGATAGCGCAATGGGCGCGGCCGACAAGGACTGGTCCGCCGTGGCCATCCGCGCCCTCGTGCCCGAGGACTGGCCGGCGGTGGCCGAGATCTATCGTCAGGGGATCGAGTCCGGGAACGCCACCTTCGAGACCGAGGTGCCCACCTGGGAGAGCTGGGACGCGGCGCGCAGCCCGGATTGCCGCCTGGTGGCGGAGGCGGGCGGCCGCCGCGTGATCGGCTTCGCCGCGCTTAGCCCGGTGTCGGGGCGGTGCGTGTACGGCGGGGTCCGCGAAGCGATGATCTATATCGCCGCTGCGGCGCGGGGACGAGGGGTGGGGGGGCGGTTGCTCGCCAGACTGGTGAGCGAGAGCGAGGCACAGGGGACCTGGACCCTCAAGGCCGGGATCTTCCCCGAGAACCATGCCTCGATCCGCATTTTCGAAAAGGCCGGCTTCCGGATCGTGGGGACGCACGAGCGCCTGGGCCGCTTCCACGACGGGCGCTGGCGCGACGTTGTGCTAATGGAGCGGCGCAGTGAGATGGCGGGAGTGGACTAGGCCTGGGCCAGCGCTTGTGGGGTATGTATCGGACGCCGTGTAGCTGTTAGTACGGTTTAGCTCGTAAACCGAACTAAGAGCATGACGTCTCCCGCAGGATGCATGGTATGGCGCGGTTGCCGCCCCTGACCGGCGGGAACGGTCGCCCCGCCACCTCGGCCCCCCTACGCCACCTCGATGGAATCGTCCAGGAAGACGTCCTGGATCAGGTTCAGCAGCTTGACCCCGTCGGCCATGGGACGCTGAAACGCCTTGCGCCCGGATATCAGCCCCATCCCCCCGGCCCGCTTGTTGATGACCGCCGTGCGCGCGGCCTGCGCGAAGTCGTTGGCCCCGCTGGAGCCTCCTGAATTGATCAAACCCACCCTTCCCATGTAGCAGTTGGCCACCTGGTAGCGTGTGAGCTCGATCGGGTGATCGCCGGGGGCCAGCTCCGAGTACACCTTGTCGTGCGTGCGGCCGAAGCCGACCGCCGGGTAGCCGCCGTTGTTCGTGGCCTGCTTCTGCTTGACGATGTCGGCTTCGATGGTGACGCCGAGGTGGTTGGCCTGGCCCGTGAGGTCGGCTGCGGCGTGGTAGTTGACGCCGTCCTTGTTGAAGGCGGGCTGCCGCAGATAGCACCACAGCACGGTGACCATGCCCAGCTCGTGCGCCATCTGGAAGGCTTCGGACGTCTCCTGCAGCTGACGCATCCCCTGGTCCGATCCGAAGTAGATCGTCGCGCCGACGGCCGCCGCGCCCAGCTCCCACGCCTGCTGCACGCTCGCGAACATGACCTGGTCGTAGCGGTTGGGATAGGTGAGCAGCTCGTTGTGGTTGAGCTTGACCAGGAAGGGGATCCGGTGGGCGTACCGGCGCGAAACGGAGCCCAGCACGCCCAGGGTGGAGGCCACCGCGTTGCAGCCGCCCTCCAGCGCCAGCTCGACGACGTTGCCCGGGTCGAAGAACGGCGGATTGGGTGCGAACGACGCCCCTGCGGAGTGCTCGATCCCCTGGTCCACCGGCAGGATCGACACGTAGCCGGTCCCGGACAGCCGTCCATGGCCGAGGATCTGCTGCATGCTGCGCATCACCTGCGGATTGCGGTCGGTGCCCGCGACGACGCGGTCCACGAAGTCGGGCCCGGGGAGGTGGAGCTGGTCCCTTGGGAAGCCCTTGGCGCGGTAGGTAAGGAGGTCCTCTGCTTCGGCTCCCAGGAGGTCTTCGATTCGGCTCACTTGGCAGTGCTCGGGTCTGGAGGTTGTCGGGTGGCTCAGGCGGCTCGGCCTGTCAGGTGCGACACTATAGCAAAGAACCGATGGCGCGCAATCGGGAGGTCACGAAACGGGACGGGCCCGAGTGCGGACGCCGATGGGCTGAACGCCGCTTTCGACGAGGAAGTCGTTGAAGGCGTCCACCGCCTCCAGGAGCTGCCCCAGCGTGTTCTCGTGGGCTGCCCACTCCCCCTGCAGGTCGGTCCAGCGCTCCTGCGCGCCTGCGGTCAGCGGAGGCTCGGTGCCGTCCACGGAACCGATCAGGGCCAGGATCTGGGCGTCCAGCTTGTTCCGGAAGTTGATCACGTCCTGGAACGTCTGCTGGCGGCGCTGAATCAGCTCTTCCTCCCACTCCGTGATCGCGCCGGTCAAGGACTCGCCGGACGACCGGATCGAGTCGGCCAGCGGATGGTCCTCCGTGCGCTCGACGACCGCGGCGACCTGCTCGGACACCCCAGCCAGTTCGGTGACTGCCCCGTAGAGGTCGCGAACCACCTGCTGCGCCGCGGCGACGAAGCCCTCCTGAGTCTCGTACTGGGCCTGGGTCGCGCTCCAGCGGGGGTCGGGGGCGACAGTGATTGGGGCGGTGAGGCTTGCGCCGTCGTGCGTGAGTCGGACCTGGTAGTCGCCCGGGGCCACCACCCGCCCCTGCAGACTGCCGAAGTGCCGGTAGCCGTCCACACCGGGGATCGCGTCGTGGCGGAAGTCCCACGCCAGGCGGTTCAGCCCCGCTTTGGGGACGGGCAGCGAGGAATACGCCTCGTCGCCCGCCGCTTCCGGGTTGGTCGCGTAGGTGCGGAGGGCGCGCCCGTCGGCGTCCAGGACCTCGATGGTGACCAGGCTGTCCGGCACTTCGGCGAACGCGTAGAAGATCTGTGCTCCGCTGGGCGGATTGGCACCGGTCGCCAAGGCTCCGCCGCCTCCCCCGAATCCGCCCGCGAACGATGCCATGACGGCGTCGCGCGGCTGGAACAGGTGCATCTCGGCGCTCGCGACGGCGTCCGTGAACTGCTGCACCGGCGACAGGTCGTCGAGAATCCAGAAGCCGCGCCCCTGGGTCGACGCGACCAGGTCGTTGGCGCGGACCGTGAGGTCGGTGACCGGCACGACGGGCAGATTGAGCTGCCACTTCTCCCAGTTGTCCCCCGCGTCGCGCGACAGGAACAGCCCCATCTCGGTGCCGGCGTAGAGCAGTCCCGGCGTCGCCGGATCCTCGCGCACGACACGCACCCAGTGCTCGGCCTCGATGCCATCGGCGATGCTCTCCCAGCCGTCTCCATGGTCGCGCGTGCGAAGGATCATGGGCGTGAAGTCGTTGAACTTGTACGCGGTCGCGACGACGTAGGCCGTCGCGGGGTCGTGCGGCGAGACTTCGATCGAGTTGATCATCGCACGGCCGATTTCGGGCGGGGTGACCTCGCGCCAGGTGGTGCCGCCGTCCCGCGTGAGGTGGACAAGCCCGTCGTCGGTGCCGACCCAGAGCGTGCCGGCGTCGTGGGGGGATTCGGCCAGGTACATGATGGTGTTGTAGTTCTCGCCGCCGGCACCCTCGTTGGTGATCGGCGTGCCGCCCGCGCCCTGCTTGTCGTCTTCGTCGCGGGTGAGGTCGGGCGAGACGGCCTCCCAGCTCTGACCGCGGTCGCGGGTGACGAACAGCACGTTGCCCGCGTGATAGATGGTCGCCGGGTCGTGGCGGGAGGCGACGATCGGAGCGTTCCAGTTGAAGCGGAAACGCTGCTCCTCGGCGTAGGTGCCGAGTCCGAGGAAGGGGTAGGCCATGATCGGCTTGCTCAGTCCCGTGCTGCGGTTCCACCGGTCGATGAGCCCCTGGTAGCAGCCCCCGTACACGTCCTCCGGATCGTCCTCGTCGAAGGCGAGATAGGCGCTCTCGCAGCCTGCCACCGAGTAGAAGTCGCCCCAGCCGATGCCGCCGAGCGACGCCGACGGGATGCCGATCGCCGAGTTGTCCTGCTGGCCGCCGTAGACGTGGTAGGGGAACTGGTTGTCCGTGATCACGCGGTAGAACTGCGCGGTGGGCTGGTTGCGCTGGGTGGACCAGCTGTCGCCGCCGTTGAAGGTGACGTTGGCCCCGCCGTCGTTGGAGTTGATCATGTTCTCCGCGTTGGAGGGGTTGATCCAGAGGTTGTGGTTGTCGCCGTGGGGCACCGAGACCTGCGTGAAGGTGCGGCCACCGTCGATCGACTTGAGGAACGGCGCGTTCATCACGTACACCGTCTCCTCGTCCTGCGGGTCGGCGAAGATCTTCATGTAATACCAGGAGCGCGTGTGGGTGATACGATCCGCGTTCACCTGCGCCCAGGAGGCGCCCGCGTCGTCGGACCGGTAGACGCCCCCCTGGTCCGGCTCCGCCTCGACAACCGCGTAGAGCCGGTCCGGGTTCGCTCGCGACACGTCGATGCCGATCTTGCCGACCAGTTCGGGCAGACCCTCGTTGATCTCCTCCCAGGTGTCGCCGCTGTCCGTCGACTTCCAGAGGCCGCTCCCCTCGCCGCCGGACTCCACGACCCAGGGGCGCCTCAGGTGATCCCAGAAGGAGGCGTAGAGGATGCGGGGGTTGGTCATGTCCATGGCCAGATCGGCCGCGCCCGAGCGGGTGTCGACGTAGAGCACCTTCTCCCAGTTCCGGCCACCGTCCATGGTGCGGTAGACGCCGCGGTCCTCGGTCTCGCCGTAGGGCGCTCCCTGCGCGGCCACATAGACGATGTCAGGGTCGTGGGGGTGGATGCGGATGCGCGAGATCGCCCGGGTGCGCTCCAGTCCCATGTGCGTCCAGCTTCGCCCCGCGTCGGTGGACAGGTAGACGCCGTCGCCGTGCGAGGTGGTCACGCCCCGCACCGCGTGCTCGCCCATCCCCGCCCACACCACGTTCGGGTCCGACTCGGCCACCGCCACCGCGCCCACCGAGCCGGTCGCGAAATGGCCGTCGCTCACGTTGGTCCAGGTGATGCCCGCGTCGGTGGTCTTCCACACCCCGCCTCCGGTCGCGCCGAAGTAGTAGGTCTGGTCATCTCCCACGACACCCGCCACCGTGACCGAACGGCCGCCGCGCGTGGGACCGATGTCCCGCCACGCCATGGCCTGCGTGTACCGGGCGAGGGCGGTCGTGTCGGGGGCCTGGGCCGCGGAGGGCGTTGGGGCCGCGAGGGTGAGGGCGGTCGTCAGGGTGAGCGCGGCCGCCAAGGCGAGCGCGGTGAATCGGACGGGCTGCATCGTGGATTGTCCTCCCAGGAGTAGAGTCGACGGAGCGGCCCGAACCTTAGCCAGAGAACGTGTGTTGGAGCAATTGGAAGGGGGTGGGACCGCCGACCCCAACATTGCCGGACCTCGGACTGCTCGACAGTTTCGCTGCCAGACACGACGTAGACACGGCCCGGTGAACAGCCAGGGCCATCAGGAGGTAGCTCCATGACCAGAGGAATCGGAATGACCGGCAACGCGAGACTCCACGGACTTCTGATGATCCTCGTTGGCCTTGCGGTCGGGAGTCAGCTTGTCGATGCTGCCACGCTCGCGGCCCAGACCGAGGACGACCCCATCGTGCGGCTGGTGGCTAGCCCCGACGCGCTCGACATGCGGGTGGGCGACGAGGTGCGGGTGACGGTGGCGGGCTACACGCGTTCCGGGGCCCGCGTGGAGGATCCGGTGGTGCGCCTGGTCGGGCCGCGAGCGGCGGTGCGGGTGCGGCAGGGCGTCGTCACGGCACTGGCCGAGGGCGACTACGCGCTCGTGGCCACGCTGGTCGGAGAGGGCGGCGCTCCGGCAGGCGAACCGGTCACGCTCAGGGTGCCGGTCAGCATCGACTGGCCCGCCGTCGCGCGGGTGGTCGTCCTCCCCACCACCGAACACCGCCTCCTCGCGGGGACCACCATTCGGCTGCGCGCTCGCGCCGAGCACGCCGACGGCTCCGCGCGGCCCGATCCCGAGGTGGCGTGGCAAAGCGGCTCTCCCGACATCGCGACCGTCGACCGCTTCGGGCGCGTCACCGCCGTCGCCTCCGGCACGGCCACCGTCACCGCCACCGTCGACGGCATTGACGGCAGCCTCGCCCTGCGCGCCGACCCCTTCACGGCAGCGTCCATCGCGATCACCGGCGGTCCCGCCCGCGCCCGCACCGGCGATGTCATCGACTTCGGCGCCGAGGTGCGCGACCCAGACGGCGCTCTTGTCGCCGGCGTGCCCGTCGAGTGGTCCCACTCCTACGAGGAGCCCGAGGGGATCATGGCCCCGCCCGCGCCGGCGCAGATGCACGGCGGCCGCTTCGTCGCCGATGTGCCCGGCGTCTACACCGTGATCGCCGACGCGGGCCCGCTCTCGGCGCGCGCCTCGTTCCGGGTCGTCGCCCGCGATGTCGTCCAGAAGCTCGAAATCCACGGGCAGGGCCGGGAGCAGCGGGTCCGCACGACCGACTTCTGGGTGTTCGAGGGACGCGACGGGCGCGACTACGCGCTCACGGGGGCCAAGCGCTCCGACGGCTACGGCTTCGTCTGGGACGTGACCGAGCCCGGCAACATCTTCAAGACCGACTCGATCCAGGTGGACGCGCGTTCCGTCAACGACATGAAGGTCTCGCCGGACGCCCGCTACGCCACCATGACCCGCGAGGGCGCGTCGAACCGGCGCAACGGCGTCGTCATCCTCGATCTGGCCGACCCCGCGCACCCCACCATCGCCTCCGAGGTCACCGACCACGGCCTCACAGGCGGCGTCCACAACGCCTTTCCCACCAACGAGCACGTCTTCGCGCTGGCCGGAGGCGACAAGTACGTCATTCTCGACGTCGCCGACATCCGCAACCCGCGCTTTGTGGGCGAGTACAACCACCCGGACAGCCGCCTCCACGACGTCTGGGTGCTCGACGGGCTGGCGTATTCCGCGGAATGGGACAACGGCCTGGTCGTCGTGGACGTGGGCGACGGACGCTGGGGCGGCTCGCCCGAGAACCCCGTCTTCGTGAGCAGCCTGCCGGTTCCCACCGGCGGCACGCACGCCGTCTTCCCCTACGTGTCGCAGTCGACCGGCAAGCACTACGTCTTCATCGGCGACGAGATCATGAGCCGGCGCGGGCTGGCGTGGGAGGGGCCGGGGCAGGGACGCGGTTCGTACCAGCTTCCGTACGATCCAGCGACAGGCATGAACGGCATTCCGCTCGCCACCCAGGGCTACATCCAGATCATCGACCTCTCCGACCCCGAGGATCCCCGCATGGTGGCCCGATACGAGGTGCCGGAGTACGGAACCCACAACATCTGGGTCGAGGACGACATCCTCTACCAGGCCTACTACGAGGGCGGGGTGCGCATGGTGGACGTGTCTGGCGAGCTGATGGGCAACCTCTACACGCAGGGGCGCGAGATCGCCGTCTTCAAGGCATACGACCCGATTGGTTATGTTCCCAATTCGCCGATGGCGTGGAGCGCGATGCCCTTCAAGGGCCGCATCTTCTTCTCGGACACGAATTCGGGACTGTGGTCGGCGCGGCTGGTGCCGAGGAGCAGGCCGGTGAGCTGAAGCTGCGGCCGCAGGTCGCCGCCAGTGGGACAATCGACAACAGGAAGGCCAATTGGAAACCTCGTATCTGGTTTGGATCGCGGTGGCGATTCTCGTGATTCTGGTGACGCTCTTCGTGCTGGTCGCGATCTTCTTCGGTTCGGGCCGGTGGTTCGGACGCCGCAACACCGACATGTCGCTCGACGCGGGGGCGCGGTACCTGCTCGACGGCTTCCTGAACGATTTCGCGAGTCGCCTCGGCTGGAACCAGGAGTCGAGCGAGCGGCTGCGGGCCGCCGGCGAAGAGGTGCTCCTGAGCCTCGCCGCCCACGACGGCTTGGAAGCGGCGGGGCTGCGACGTCTGCGCGTGGCCGTGCGCCAGGAAAAGGGTGCCGCGGTGATGGAGTTCCTGGCCGCGCCGCAGGGCACGAACTTCGAGGACCAGATGAAGCTTCTGGACAAGCACGCGACGCCCGCCACCGAACAGGATCTGTCGCTCCGACTGCTGAACCACTACGCCTCGGCGGTGCGCCACCGCCACTACTACCTCAACGACCTGCTCATCGTTCGGGTCGAGGGCTCGCGGTAGCGCTCTAGGGCCCGAGGCGGGGCAGGTCGTCCTCCGGTTCCTCGTCGCGGGGACCGAAGCGGACGAGGAGTCCGCCGACGACGGAGGTCACGATCCAGAGCATGAAGGCCATGCCGAAGACTTCGAAGTCCCCTAGGATTCCGGTGGCCGCCCCGCCTATGAACATCCCGAACCAGGCCACGGAGTTCTGAAGCTGGAAGTCGAGCTGAGCTCCTCGCTTCATGCTCTGCAGCGCTCTGAGCAGAACAAACAGGATGGTGGCCCCGAACGCTGGGATGCTGATGGCCTCGGGCAGCGCAGTTATGAATCCCATGGCCATCCCGACGGCGCCCGCAGCGACGATCCATCCGGGCGACGGTGACTTCGATCCCTTCGCCAGCCCTTTCGCGTCCTCCTTCACCACCGATGCCGCGCCGGGCTCCTCCACCGGCATCGGCAGAGGCGCGGACTCGTCGTCGGCCATCACCTCCTGAATCGCCGTTTCCGTGGCCGCCGGATCAATCCCCGCCTCAGCGGCGATCCGCTTGAGCTCCTCGACGGTCAGGGTGTCGCCCCGCGCATCGATCTCGGCCGCGCGCTGAAGGATCAGCGTCACCTGCGAGGCGGAAATCCGCGCCGGTGAATCGGTCATTGGTCGCCTCCGGGGGGTGCCAGACTCGTGACGGCAGCTTCAATTTCAAGCGATTCCAGAGTGGCGGCAAGCCGCGAAGCGAGGCAACGATGAACGAGAGGAAGGGGAAGGAGCGCATCGTCCTCGTCACGGGGGCGAGCGGATACGTCGGCGGACGTCTGGTCCCCGCGCTGGAGGAGGGGGGGACCCGAGTGCGCTGCCTCGCCCGCACCCCTGGCTACCTTGCCGGGCGCTTCTCGCCATCGACCGAGATCGTCCGGGGCGACGTTCTCGACCCGGCGTCGCTCGCCGCCGCGCTGGAGGGCGTCCACAGCGCCTACTACCTCGTCCACTCGATGGGCGCCGGGGCCGACTTCGAGGAGCAGGACCGCATCGGCGCCCGCAACTTCGCCCGCACCGCACTGCGCAGTGGGGTGCGGCGGGTGATCTACCTGGGCGGCCTGGCCGGCGACGACGACCTCTCGCCCCATCTGGCCAGCCGGCACGAGGTGGGCGACATCCTGGCCGCCGAGGGGCCGGCCACCGTCGAGTTCCGTGCGTCGATCATCATCGGGTCGGGGTCGCTGTCCTTCGAGCTGGTGCGCGGACTGGTCAACCGGCTCCCCGTGATGGTCACGCCGCGCTGGGTGCGGGCCAAGGCTCAGCCGATCTCCATCGACGATGTCGTCGCCTATCTCCTTCACGGCCTGGACGTTGAGGAGGACGGCCGCGCGGTGTTCGAGATAGGTGGACCGCAGCGCCTTGCCTACGGCCAACTCATGCGGGAATACGCGCAACAGATCGGCGTGAGGCGTGTCATGATCCCCGTGCCACTGCTGAGCCCGCGGTTGTCCGGCCTGTGGCTGGGGCTCGTGACTCCGGTCTACGCCCGGATCGGCAGGAAGCTCGTCGACAGCATGCGCCACGACACGATCGTGCGCGATCCGGCGGCGCTCGCGAGGTTTCCGGTGCGGCCGCTGCCTGTGGGCGAGGCGATCGCGCGGGCCCTGCGGGAAGAGGATCGCGAGATGGCCCGGACGCGCTGGAGCGATGCGGTGTCGTCGGGGGGCGGGCGGCCGGCGTGGGGCGGCGAGCGTCTAGGTTCGCGTCTGGTCGATCGCCAGCAGACGGTTGCGGACGTCGGACCTGAGCGGGCCTTCGCGCCCATTCAACGCATCGGCGGTGCCAACGGCTGGTACTTCGCCACCTGGCTGTGGACCTTGCGCGGCGTGGTCGATCTGCTGGCGGGCGGGGTCGGCATGCGGCGCGGACGGCGGCATCCCGTCGAGGTGCGACCGGGCGATCCGCTGGACTTCTGGCGCGTCGAGGACTTCGAGCCGGATCGCCTGCTGCGCCTGCGCGCCGAGATGAAGGTGCCCGGGCGGGCCTGGCTGCAGTTCGAGGTCGAACCCCACGGGACGGGCAGCCGCATCACCCAGACGGCCGTCTTCGATCCGTTGGGACTCGGAGGGCTGCTGTACTGGTACGGCCTCTATCCCGTCCACTGGCTGATCTTCCGCGGGATGCTGTCGGGAATCGTGCGGCGAGCGCGGGGCCGCCCCTACGACCGTCCCTGAGAGAACGCGCGCGCCAGGAATTCCACCGCGCGCGGGATCGCGTCGGCGAGGAGGAGGAAGTCGTGCCCGCCGCCCTCGTATATGTAGGCCTCGAATTCGGGCTCGCCGCGCCCCAGCGCCTCCATGGCAGCCATGAGGGCCTCGGCCTGGGAAACGGACACGGTCTGGTCGATCGTGCCGTGATGCAGTTGCACGGACGGCAGGTCGGCCGCGAAGAGGGCCGAGGAGCGGCGCACCAGGTGAAGCCGGGCCTCGTCGAGCGAGAGCTTGCCGGCGATGTAGGGCTGAACGGCGGTGGAGTCGAGATG
Organism: Longimicrobiales bacterium; assembly: GCA_963662845.2. Lineage (GTDB taxonomy): Bacteria > Gemmatimonadota > Gemmatimonadetes > Longimicrobiales > Gaopeijiaceae > Bin94. The sequence continues at coordinate 286,658 of CAXXCM010000005.1, forward strand.
GGCCACCCCGGTGAGCTGGCGCGGCGTGCGCAGCGCGGCCTCGCGGACGATCTCGCGCACCCAGTCGTCGAAGAAGTAGGTCGGCCCGAAGAAGGCGACGATTCGCGCGATCCGTTCGTCGCGGACGCCGGCCAGCAGCCCCACCCCGGCCCCGCGGCTGCCGCCGAGGATGTTGATGGCGTCCGGCTTCGCTGCCGGCGTCGATTCGATGGCGACGTTCAGAAGCGCGATCGCATCGTCGACGTCGTAGTCCCAGTGACTGGAGTTGCCGCCCGAGACCCAGGTGCTGTCGCCGTGCCGGAGCGGCTCGCTGCGAAACGACGGGATGACGTACACGAAGCTGTCGCGAAGCTCTCCGAGCCCGAAGGCGGCGATCTGCACGTCGGCGACCGAAACGCCGCTCTCGCCTCCGTGGAAGTACGCCAGGATGGGGAGACTGCCGTCGGTCGCGCTGTCGGGCACGATTATGGCGCCGTAGTGGCGTGCCCCCGCGACCACATGCGAGACGACGCGTAGGGTGGCCGCCGAACCCACCATGTCGAGCTGTTCCGTGAACTCGACCCTGACATCGGCTGCGGAGACTTCGCGGCCCGCCCAGTCGGCGCGGACGGTGGCGATCTCGGCTTCGGTGGGCGGAACGAAGAGCGTGTCCAGCTCGGCTTCGAGGTCCAGCGCGCGTGCGCTGATCGAGGCCGTGGCCATGCCTGCGGATGCCGTGAGCGTCTGTTGGCCGGGATCGGTCCCGACCGTCCAGGTCGCGGCCGCCTGGCCACTGCCGTCCGTGGTGACCGAGGACGGTTCGGCGGTGCCGTTCCCCGTGGCGGGAGTGAAGGCGACCGCTTGCCCGGAAAGGGCCTGGCCCTGCGCGTCGAGGACCCGGACAACCACCGGTTCCAGCAGCGACAGTCCCTGAACGGCGCGCTGGTCGGTGCCCGACAGCGCCTCCACCGTCGCTGGGGTCGCGGTGGGCGGCGGCTCGACCACGGGGGGATCGACCGGTGCCACGGCCTCGCCACAGCCTGCGAGCGCCACAAGGGTCAGCAGCGCGAGGCCCCTGGTGGGAGGCCGGCGAACGGTGTGGAGATCCCGGACCTCTTGCAGAAGTGTCTGACCCATGGGGGAACGGTCCTGATGCTGCCGGGAGCGTGCTGGCCCGAGTGGCCGGCCCGGACGAAGGATCGCACTATATGTGGGGCCGGCCCAAGCAATGTCAATGGAGGAAGCCTTGGAAACACCCAGAATCGTCGCCATCGGCGGCGGCGAGCTGAAGGACTTGGAAACCCTCGCGATCGATCGGCGCATCGTCGAACTGACCGGCAAGGCGCGACCGACAGCTCTGTTCATCCCCACCGCCAGCGGCGATCCTCCCGACTACATCGATTCCTTCCACAGGTGCTACTGCGGGCGTCTGGGCTGCCGGACGCGCGCGCTCGAGCTGGTGCGCGATCCTCCGGCGTTCGACGAAATGTCGGCGATGGTGCTGGAGTCCGATCTGATCTATGTCGGGGGCGGCAACACCTACCGGATGATGAGGATTTGGCGGAGGCTGGGGCTGGACGCCGTCCTGAGGCAGGCCGCCTCGCGTGGAGTCGTTCTGTCCGGTCTCAGCGCCGGGGCGATCTGCTGGTTCAGGTACGGCCACAGCGACTCGCGCTCGTTTTCGTCGAACGCGGGGTGGAGCTACATCCGCGTCAGTGGACTGGGGCTGGTCAACGCGGTCTTCTGCCCGCACTATCACCATGAACGGCGGGAAGAGCCCCTGTCACAGATGATTGCCAGGCGAGGCGGGATCGGGATCGCGTGCGACAACAACTCGGCGATCGAGATCGTCGGGGAGAGGTGGCGAGTCATCACGTCAGCGGACAGTGGCCGGGCCTACAGGCTCTACAAGCGCGGCGGCCAGGCCGTTGTTGCGGAACTTCCATCCGACGGCGAATACATGCCTCTCGCGCAGTTCTTGAGGCGCGCGCCACACCCTGAGGCGAGCCACACACCCTTAGCCGCTCCCCAACCCTGATGGCCCCGCAGCCGGGGAGGAATCTTGGGAATCATCGAACGCGGGACTTCGACAACGCGCAGAGGCTTCCTCGCCAGTGCTGGTGCGGCCGGTCTCGCGGTGGCGGCTACAGGTACCGGGTGCGAGGCCCCCGAACCTGAGTCGAATTCACCCCAGTCGGATCTGTTCGTAGTCAACATGCTCGGCGGTCTGCGGAACCCGAACCGGCCCTCCGACGTCCCCTCCGAGAGTCTGCGTAGCGGGGGGCGTCCCGGTCCCGACGAGCGAGCGATCGCCGACGCCCTGGTCTCGGGAATGGCCGCCGTCAACACCACGATCGGGTACGTCGCGGGCCCTCAGGATCCGTTCGAGAGCACGATCGCCGACATCGCGCGCTGGAACACGGTCATCCGTGGGCGCCCCGAGTCGCTGCTGAAGGTCTGGACGGCTCGCGACATCGAGAGGGCTGGGCGCGAAGGCATGGTCGGGGTCATCCACGGCTTCCAGAATGCAACCATGATGGGCGCTGACGCGGGGCGGGTCGGCGTGTTCGCCGGACTCGGGGTGAAGATCGTGCAGCTCACGTACAACGGTGCCAACCAGCTCGGCCACGGGTCGATGGTGCCCGAAAACGGCGGCCTGACCGATTTCGGACGAGACGTCGTGGCCGAACTGAACGCGACCAGAACGCTCGTCGATCTCAGCCACAGCGGCGAACAGACCTGCCTCGACGCCATCGAAGCGTCCACCGAGCCCATCGCGATCACGCACACCGGCTGCCGCGCCGTCACCGACCTTCCGCGCAACAAGACGGACCGGGAGCTGCGCCTGGTCGCCGAGGGCGGCGGGATCGTCGGCATCTACTTCATGCCCTTCCTCGCGGCCGACGGCATGGCCGTGGCGGAGGATGTCGTCCGACACATCGAGCATGCCGTACAGGTGTGCGGCGAGGAGCATGTGGGGATCGGGACCGACGGGGGCACCACCGCCGTCGACGACATGGAGGCGGCCTACGAAGCGGCCCGCAGAGATGTCGAAGCTCGGCGCGCGGCGGGAATCGGTGCCACCGGCGAACGCCCGGGCGTCGTGCCGTTCATCCCCGACCTGCAGGGTCCCGACCAGTTCCGTAAGCTTGCCGGAATGCTACGCACGCGAGGGCACAGCGAAGAGCGAATCGAGCGGATCCTGGGCCTCAACGCGCTGCGGGTGATGCGGGAGGTGTGGGGGGCGTAGTCGGGCCTCAGCCTTGACTCGTCAGAAAGAACGCTGTATTCATTCATATAGCGTATTTTTCGATTCAGAAACGCTGCGCGATGCCCTCCAGAGTCGAAAGGAGCCCACTTGACCGTTCAGCGTGGACCGAGACTGCGGGATGTCTGCGAGGTCCAGATGGGCTTCACGGCGCGTGGACGGTTGACCGGGGCGTCGAGAGGCGGTGTGCCGGCAATACAGATGCGCGATGTTCCCCCAGCAGGGACTGTGGACAGCGCAAGCCTGACCCGCCGCCAGCCGGGACGCGTGCCGGAAAGGTTCCTCGTCGGTTCAGGCGACGTCCTCTTTCGCTCTCGAAGCGATCTGAACACCGCGTTGGCCATTGGTCAGCGGCTCGATGAGCCCGCTGTGGCAATGTTGCCGCTCTATATCCTTCGTCCGGACCGGCGCGTCATCCTGCCGGAATTCCTTGCGTGGACGATCAATCAGCCGCGCTCCCAGCGCCACTTCGACCGCTTCGCACGGGGCACGAACATGCGAATGATTCCCCGCTCCGTTGTCACCGAGCTTGAGATCGCGTTGCCCGGCACGGATGTCCAACGGCGTGTCGTCGCCTTGGACGACCTGGCCCGCCAGGAGCGCACGTTGTCCGTTCACGCGGCGGAGAAGCGGCGGCAGTTCGTGACCGGAATTCTGGAGGATGTGACGACCCGACCGCGCGGCTCATGCGTCCTCGACTCCTTTCCCTTGGAGGATATTCGGCATATATTCGGTTCACGTGATCCCAAGCGAACCCCGGCAGCACGGAGGCGATCCCATGGGCCAGCGGACGTCGATTGAGTCAAGTCGGATGCCGGGGTGGTCGGCCGCGAGGCGATGGCCACTCCGACCGCACATCACGAATTGAGGCGCGCTATGAACTACAGCGAATACCAGAACGTACCGACCTTCTCTCAGCGTCACGGACTTCGAGAGATACCGGGACCTCCCCAGCTACAGGGTATCAGCCCACAGGCAAGGAATTACCTGTGGGGTGCTCTGTGGAAGCACCTGCAGCGGACCGCAATAGGGGACTATCTTGTGCTGATCGGTAGGCCGTGGCGGAGTGTCCTCGCAGCTGTCCATCAAGGAAAGCTGGAGCGACCCTTGGATCAGTTCGATCGCCGACTGGATCACTGGAAAGAGATCTGCAAGCCCATTTTGCTCCAGGGTCCGTACGGCGAGTGCTTTGATCTGATCGAGACACTGCTGCGGCACCCGCAGTGCCCCCTAGACTTCGTTGCTGAGATCGAGGACATCTTCCAACACCAGTTGGCATACCGGATTGACACGACTTCGGTTCCCACGATTGTCCCGGCGGCGACCGAACAAGAGGGCGACGCTCTGATTGGGGCGCTTCAAACTCTGGAAACAGCCGGACTGGCCGGGGCAGCAAGACATCTCCGCCAGGCTGGCGAGCGCATCCGGGATCGAGATTGGGCAGGGAGCGTCCGTGCCAGTATCGATGCTGTCGAGTCTGTAGCCACCCAAGTTGCCCCGAGCAACGCGAATACGTTGGGCCATGTCCTCGCCGTGATGGAACGGAAACACGATCTGCATCCCGCTCTAAAGCGAGGCTTCGGAGCGATTTACGGCTACACATCCGACGAGCCCGGCGTCCGCCACGCGTTGCTGGACGATGAATCGAAGGTCACCCAGGACGAAGCCATCTTCATGATCGGAGCCTGTGCCTCGTTCTCCAGCTACCTGTGGCGAAAGTTCGGCCCTCAGCACACAGCGTCCGACGGGCGGCCCCACTGATGCCCCCCACCACCCAAGACCAGGTCAACCAGACCGCGTGGGCCGCCTGCGACACCTTCCGGGGCGTCGTCGACGCGGGGCAGTACAAGGACTACATCCTCGTGATGCTGTTCCTGAAGTACATCTCGGACCTCTGGGACGATCACGTCGAGACCTACCGGAAGCGGTACGGCGACGACGATGCCCGCATCCGGCGGCGCCTCGCCCGCGAGCGCTTCGTGCTCCCCGAAGACGCGAGCTTCCGCGAACTCCACGAGCAGCGCAACGAGCCAGACATCGGCGAGCGGATCAACATCGCGCTGGAAACCATCGAGGACGCGAACCGCGCCAAGCTGGAAGGCGTCTTCCGCAACATCGACTTCAATTCGGAGGCCAACCTCGGACGGACCAGGGACCGGAACCGCCGCATCAAGACCCTCTTGGAGGATTTCGCGAAGCCGGCACTTGATCTGCACCCGTCCAGGGTGACCGGCGACATCATCGGCGAGTGCTACGTGTACCTGATCTCTCGCTTCGCGTCGGACGCCGGGAAGAAGGCCGGGGAGTTCTACACGCCCGGGGCGCCATCCCGGCTGCTCGCTAAGCTGGCCGCGCCCAAGGACGGCGACACGATCTGCGATCCAGCGTGCGGCTCGGGCTCGCTGCTGATCCGCGCCGCCGAGGAGGTGGGGTCGAACAACTTCTCGCTCTACGGACAGGAGGTGAACGGAGCGACTTGGGCGCTGGCCCGCATGAACATGTTCCTGCACGCGAAGGACGCTGCCCGCATCGACTGGTGCAACACGCTGACCGGCCCGACGCTCATCGAGGACGACCGGCTCAGAACCTTCGACGTCGTGGTCGCCAACCCGCCGTTCTCGCTCAAGAAGTGGGGTTCGGAGAACGCTGCAGCCGATCCCTGGGGGCGCTTCTGGCGCGGCGTGCCCCCACCCTCCAAGGGCGACTACGCCTTCATCACCCACATGATCGAGATCGCGGAGCGCCGGAGTGGCCGCGTTGCGGTCATCGTTCCGCACGGGGTGCTCTTCCGGGGCCATCGCGAAGGGCTCATCCGGAAGGCGCTCGTTGACGAGAACCTTCTGGACGCAGTGATCGGCCTTCCGCCGAAGCTGTTCAGCACCACCGGGATCCCGGTCGCGATCCTAGTCTTCGACCGCTCCCGCGAGGAGGGCGGTGCGAACGAGGACCGCTTCGACATCCTGTTCATCGACGCGAGCAGGGAATTCACCGCCGGCAAGAAGCAGAACGTCATGGAGGAGGAGCACCTCGCGAAGGTGGTCGAGACCTACCGGAAGCGTGAGGCGATCGAGCGGTACTCCCACGTTGCCACACCCGACGAGATCGTCGAGAACGATTACAACCTCAACATCCCCCGCTACGTGGACACCTTCGAGCCAGAGGAAGAGATCGACATCGCCGAGGTGCAGCGGGAAATCGACAGGATCGAGGCGGAGCTGGTGGTGGTGCGGGCGAAGATGCGGGGGTATCTGCGGGAGCTCGGGGTGGGGGTATAAGTGAAGACCCTGACCGACCTTCTCGCTCTCGGCGAGGGTTTCACGATCGAGTTCAAGCGGTCGCTCCGGTCCGACCTGGGCCGGGAGATATGCGCATTCGCCAACGCTTCCGGCGGGACGATCCTGCTCGGCGTCGATGACGACGGCAGAGTTCGTGGGGTACAGGGGCACAACCGCTTGAAGTCTCGGGTGCAGTCCATCGCCCGCTCCGCCGAGCCGCCCATCGGCGTGGAGGTCGAGAGCATGGGGGACGTGCTGTGCGTGAGCGTGCCCGCCCAGCGCGGCAAGCCCTACTCTTTCGGGGGCAGGTTTTTCGTTCGCGAGGGCGCGTCGTCGCAGCAGATGTCGCGCGACGAGATCCGCGACTTCTTCTTCGCGGAGGGAGTGATCCGCTTTGACGAGAGCCCGTGTCGCCGGTTCTCACTAGACGGCGATCTCGACGGGGAAACCTGGGCGGTGTTCCGGCGGCGGGCGAGGATTCTGGATCACATGGAGCCGGAGACGGCTCTGGGCAATCTACGCCTGCTTGCCGGGGACGGTCGGGTCACGAACGCGGGGGCGTGGCTCCTCGCGAAGGACATCCGGCGGTTCCATTCGAGCGCGCACCTGACCTGCGCCCTCTTCCAGGGAACCACAAAGACGCAGATTCTGGACCAGCGCGGTTTCCCGGGCGACGTGTACTCGATGATCGATGACGCGATGACGTGGATCCGCTCGAAGATCAACGTGCGCTACATCATCACCGAGTCGGTGAAGCGCCAGGAACGTCCAGAGCTTCCACTGGACGCGATCCGGGAGGCGGTGGTCAACGCCGTCGCACACCGGGACTACCGTTCCACAGCCAACGTGCATGTCTACCTGTTCCATGATCGGCTCGAGGTGGTCAGCCCCGGTGGGCTTCCGGCAGGGATCACGGAAGCCGAGCTTGGTGCGAAGAGCATGCCGCGCAATCCTCTCCTGTTCGGGTTGCTGCATCGCATGGATGTCGTGGAGCAGATCGGAACGGGAATCAGGCGCATTCGCGACCTCTGTCGGGAGTGGGGAGTACCTGAGCCCGCGATCGATGTGTCGGAGCACTGGGTGACGGTGGTTTTCCGGCGTCCGGTGTGGGGAGGCGAAGGTTCGGAAAAGATTTCCGAAGGACCAAGTCGGCACCAAGTCGGCACCAAGTCGGCACCAAGTCGGCACCAAGTCGCGATTCTTTGTAAATCGTTGTCGGCGCGGCCCATGACCGAGCTCATGGCCGTGGCGGGAAGAAAGGACCGCACCAAGTTCAGGAACCAAGTTCTCCGACCGCTGCTGGACGCCGGATGGATTGAGATGACCATCCCTGACAAGCCGACGAGCAGGATGCAGCGCTATCGGACCACGGCGGCTGGGAGGGAGGCGCTCGCGATGGTTGAGGGGGGTGGAGAGATGAGCTCGTTCCCCGTACTGGGGGTCTCCGACGAGGGGAAGCAACGTATGGTGAGATCGCCGCGAGGAGAGTGGTCCGATGAGTAGTTGGGCGCGTGCGAGGGAGTACATCCTAGCCGAAACGAAAGCCGGGCTGTCAGTTGTCAAGCGATCCTTGATACCTGCCTCCGACGGCCGGTACCGTACGAAGGTCTATCATTGTGGGAGCGGAAGATGAATGGGCCCACGGCAGTGACTTCGGACGCGGTCTACCTCGACTGGAACGCCTCCGCACCGCTTGATCCGTGCGTGGCCGAGGTGATGATCTCAGCTCTCTCGAAGATCGGCAACGCGTCGTCGCCCCACGGCTTCGGACGGCGACAAGCCGCGCTGGTGCACGAAGCACGCGAGCGGATTGCTGGGCTGGTCGGAAGCCGGCCATCCGGCGTCGTATTCACCGCGAGTGCAACGGAAGCCAACAATCTGGCGCTGTGCGGGACAGCGCGTGAGGCGGCCGAGGAGCGGTCGAGGATCCTCATCTCGGCGGTGGAGCATGCGTCGGTTCTCCACGCCGCCAATTGGCTGGGGGAGCGCGATGGGGTCCGGGTCGAGCTCATCCCCGTGACCGAGGCCGGGTTCGTGGACACGGAGGCATTGAGGGAAATGATCGACTTCGATGTCCTCTTGGTGTCCGTCATGGCGGCGAACGGTGAGACCGGGGTGCTCAATCCAGTCGCCGAGGTCGCGGAACTGGCGCGCTCGCATGGCTCCGTCTTTCACTGTGACGCGACGCAGTTCGTGGGCCACCTGCCGCTCGACGCAGAGAATGTCGGTATTGATCTGGTGTCCATCAGTGCACACAAGATCGGGGGGCCGATGGGAGTCGGGGCGCTGGTCGGTGCCCGACACGCCTTGGCCCGACTTCAGCCGGTGATCCACGGAGGGGGGCACGAGAGAGGCCTGCGGTCGGGCTCCCTGAACGTCCCCGGTATCGTCGGATTCGCAGTGGCCGCCGACCTAGCCATCGACGGACGAGCCCATGAGTCGATTCGACTGGCTGGGCTCAGGGACCATCTCGCCGCCGAAGTGGCATCCGGCCTGCCCGGTGTCACACAGATCGGCGACATCGAGCGGCGGCTTCCAAACACTGCCTGCATCCGCTTTCGGGATGCCGACGCCGAGGCCGTGACTGTCAATCTGGAGCCGGTCGCCGTCTCCACGGGGAGCGCATGCGCCGCCGGGTCCATCGAGCCCTCACATGTCCTGCTCGCGATGGGCATGTCGCGTTCTGCCGCCTTCGAGTGTGTACGCTTCAGTCTTGGGCGGTCCACGACCGATGCCGACGTCGAATTCGCAGCGAAGCGTGCGGTGCGTGCGGTGCGGCATGTCCGCGAAATGAACAAGGGGGACGTCTGATGCGCCTGGTCGATGCGGCGGAGCGGGTGTTCGCGCGCCATGAGACTTTCCACCCTCGGTACGGGTGGTTCCGCAAGGCGTACGCCTGCGTCCAAGATGAGCCCCGAGCATTCGTCCTGCCGGATGCGCCCATCCGAATGGGAGTGGGCAAGAACATGGTGCGAGCCATTCGTTTCTGGGGAACTGCGGCCAAGCTCATTGAGCCCAGTCGCGCCTGCAAGCGCGGCCGTTCGGGCGGCATGGCGCAGACGGAACTGGGGCGCAAGCTGCTCGCCGAGGACGGATGGGATCCGTACCTGGAGGAACCTGCGACTCTATGGTTGCTTCACTGGCTGTTGCTTGCCAAGCCATGCCAGCTACCCGTTTGGTGGTTGGCGTTCAACGAGTTCCACGCAGTCGAGTTCGATGACCGTCAGCTGGAACGGGTCATCATGTCGCGGCTCGAACTCGCCGTCGAATGGAAGTTGCCGCACGTCTCGTCAATCCGAAAGGACATGCGCGCTCTGCTGCGCACCTACACTCCCGTGGCCCGTAGCGTCCGCCGGGGAATCGACGACATTCTGGACTGTCCGCTCCGCGAGCTTGGGCTCATTGGGCGATCGGAGGCGCAGGACGGGTATCGCTTCAACAATGGGGTGAAGTCAACGCTGCCAGCGGCCATGGTCGCATTCGCCGCCATGGACCATGTCGAGCGCACAGATCCGGAGAGAAGCACGATCGCGATCAGCTGCCTTGCACAGGAAGCAGGTGGACCGGGTAGAGCGCTCAAGCTGTCGGAGAGCGACCTTCACACGGCGATGGCAGCGGTCGCCGCGCAATCGCCGCGACTCGACGTGGTCACGGCAATGGGAGCACCCCAACTCAGCTGGTCGGGCAATCCGTCCGAAGTCGCAACGGAGATTCTGGACGCCTACTACCATGGACCGGGCGGCCGATCATCCCACGACGAGGTGACCGCGTGAGCCGCGTGCTGGCGGACTGCATCTCGGTCAGAAACCGGTTCGCTCGCTCGGCCAACGTGGAGCGCGACGTTGCACGACCCGGGCCCCTTGACGGATACGTGGTTACGGCGCGCGCCCTCGATTGTCTGGACCGAATCGCGACGACCGCCAGACACGGCAAGGCGGGCGGCGCGTGGTCGCTGACGGGTCCATACGGCTCCGGGAAGTCATCACTCGCTCTTCTGATCGACGCGGCGTTCGGTCCCGAGACGCGGACGCGGCAAGCTGCGCTGCGGTTGATTGCAGAAGCCTCTGCAGAGGTGGAAGCCACGATTGTCGCCGCACATGAGCGCCATGGGACGTGGAGGAAGGGGTTCCGCCGCGGCTTGGTGACTGCGACCCGTGAGCCGATCAGCGCCACCGTCCTCCGTGCGCTGCGGAAGGCCCACGAGCGCGGCTCCGGGAGCAGCGACGGTCCGGCGGTTGATCCGTTGCTCGTTGCGAAGGGCGACGATCTCACGAGATCCACGCCCAATCCATCCTTGATCGTCCAGCTTGCGCGTTCTCTGGCGACTGAGACGCCATTGCTGATTGTGGTTGACGAGTTCGGCAAGAGCCTCGAAGCAGTCCGCGATGGTCTTGAAGATCCCTATTTGTTGCAGCAGTTGGCGGAGGCGGGTCAAGGCTCGGGGCTGCCGATCTTCCTGGTGACGTTGCAGCACCTGTCGTTTGAGGACCACCTGGCCGGCGGCGGGGAACCGGAGAGGAGAGAATGGGCCAAGGTGCAGGGACGCTTCGAAAACGTCCCGTTTGTTGAGTCCGCCGGGCAGGTTCGCGCGCTCATCGGGAGCGTGTTCAGCGCGAGGGACGCAGCGTTCGAGCGCCGCATTGCCAGCTGGGCCACTCATCAAGCTTGCACGATGCAGTCCCTCGGAATCGCAGAGCTCGCGGATCCGGGCGCGGTCGCGTCCTGCTATCCGCTACACCCCCTTACCGCGATGGTGCTGCCTGAACTATGCACTCGATACGGCCAGCATGAGCGGACTCTGTTCACGTTTCTGACCGGTCAACATCCAGCGGGTGTCAAGCGGTTCCTGGCGGCAACCCCCGTTCCTGCTCGTGGCCGCCTGCCATCGGTGGGGTTGGCATCCGTGTACGATTACTTCGTCGGCCACGGAGCGATCGCCGGACTGTCTGGCCGCTCTTCCCGCCGATGGTCCGAGATCGCGACGCGCCTGCGGGACGCTACTGGCCTGTCGAACCGGCAGACCCGAATGGCCAAGCGGATTGCCGTCATGAACCTGATTACGACCACTGGCGTAGTTCGTGCCTCCCGCGCCGTCCTGTCGATCACCGATCCGCACGCAGATCGCCGCTTGGCCGACCTTGAAGCGGCGGGCATCGCGACTTTTCGGGACTTTGCCGACGAGTATCGAATCTGGCAGGGGACCGATGTGGACGTAGGTCGTCTGATCGAGGATTCGCGCCTCCGAATTCGGCAGCGCCGATTGGTCGAAGTCCTGGAGGAATTGAATCCACCCCCTGCGGCGGTCGCGGCGCGGCACAGTGCGCAGTACGATGTGCTGAGGGCATTCAAACAGCGGTACGCCGACGCGGCGGAGCCCGTCGATCCGGTCGATCCGTTCTCCGTCTACGACGGGGAGGTCTTCCTGGTTGTGGACTCGATTGACGTGAGTCCAGCTCTCGCTGGCGGCGTGGCTTCGGCCAAGCCGATCGTCGCTGCAATCCCGCGCGAGGTATCTGGACTGGACGCGGTCGCAAGGGAGGTGTTGGCGATCCGGCAGTGTACGAGAGAGCCGCTTGTGGAGGGGGACTGGGTGGCTCGCCGCGAGCTGGCGGAGCGACTGGCTCAGGCCGATGTCGCCCTTGAGGCAGCGCTACATCAGACGTTCCGCGCCGACACATGCCGCTGGTTTCTGCTGGAGCCTTCGGGAGTGCGGAAACTGCCCACGGGACGGGGCAGCCAGGCGCTTTCGCGCGCTGCGGACATCGCCTTTCAGTACACGCCCTTGATCCGTAATGAAGTGCTCAACCGCACACAGCTCACGTCACAAGGCGCGAAGGCGCGCCGCCTGCTCCTTGGAGCGATGATCGAACACGGAGCCGCTGCAGACCTAGGACTCGAAGGATACGGACCGGAAATGGCAATGTACCGGGCGTTCGTGAATCGTCTCCACAACACCACCGCCGCCAATCCCTTTGGAGCGCCCCCCGCAGCGGACAGCCTCTGGCATGCTTGGGACGTGATCGAGGGCCAGTTCGAACGAGCGAAGACTGGCCGGGTGAGGCTCAAGCGACTGTACGAGGTCCTGCTGTCAGGCCCCATTGGGATGAAGGAAGGGGCCATACCGGTGTTTCTGACCGCTTCGCTCTTGGCGCATCGAGACAGGATCGCGATCTACGAGCACGGCACCTTCAGGCCGTTGCTGGCTACCGAGGTGTCCGAGCGGATGGTGCGCAATCCACACCATTTCGACATCAAACACTTCGCGAACACCACCGGGGCCCGGAGGAGCGTCGTCAACGCCCTAGCTGGAAGCCTCGAGGTTCGCCCCTTGTTTGGGGATTACAGGGTTGCGAATGTCCTGGCGATTGCAGGGCATCTCGTGTCCAACATCCGCCGTCTGGACAACTTCAGCCAGCAAACTCGCTCAATGAGCCCCGAGGCACTGGCAGTCAGGGCGGCCGTCACGAAGGCGGTGGAGCCGGACGAGCTACTGTTCGACAGTCTCCCCCAGTCCCTCGGATTCCCCCCGGTCGCGGCAGACGCGCGACGGTACGGTGCGCAGACAAGGTACGCCGAGTCGCTCAGCGCCGCCATGGGGGAGATCACCGGTCGATACTCTAGACTGGAGCACGATCTGCGCCGGCAACTCCTTCGCACGGCAGCGGAGAGGAGTCGGCTGGCGGTCAGCGGGCAGGCTGCCGCACTGGACGGCGAGGTCCTCGACCGGTCGGTCCGAGACTTCGTGTTGGCGCTCAGGGGCGAGGCCGCCAAGACCGACGGCGATTGGATCAGGATGATTGCCACGGTGGTTTCCGGGAAGGCGCCTACCGAGTGGACGGACCACGATCTAGCTCGGTTCGACCACCAACTGCGGGCGCAGATTGCCGCCTTCCAGCGACTCGTGGCTCTGCACGCCGCAGGCCGGGCTGGCGGCTCCGGGCCATTCCGCGCTTTTCGCGTCACCATCACACGCCCAGACGGACGGGAGCACGACCGGCTGGTGGGGGTTGACGAGAGGGATCGTCCCTTGACCGAGCAGGCCCTCGAGGATCTCATTACGAGGCTGGAGCGCAACCTGGGCTCGCAAGAACGAGCCGAGAAGGCCCTGCTCGCTTGTTTGGGAGAGCGACTCCTGCCTGCACCGAACCAAGGACACCGAAGTGCGAAGTCCGTTACCAACCTGAGGAACAGACGTCATGGCTGAGGCGGTTCGCCACATCTGCGGGATTTCCGGCGGGAAGGACTCGAGCGCGCTTGCGGTCTACATGCGGCAGCGCGTCCGTGGCGCACGCGGTCTGGCTGTTACTTCTGCTTCTACCAGCGAAAGGCGGAGTGGATCGGTCTCGCCGACCGTCACCCCGAGCTGTTCGAGCGAGCCGTGGCCATAGAGCAGAAGGTCCTGCTCGGAGCCGGACCCGATGGTGAGGCCGACTTCACTGATCACGCGATGAGGGGCAGGCAGTACACTTGGTCGGGTGGAGAGACTCTGGTCCAGCTTCGGTCCCGCCGGGGCGAGATACTTGCCCGTCATGAGGCCGCCATGTCGCGAGCGGCTACACGTCGGTCCAATCTTCCCCTGATTGAGGCGCTCGCGGATGCGCTGGACGAGGACGACGACTCTAGGCCCTGCACGGTGTGTGCGCTGTGAGCATGGTGACTGAAGCACCGCCATTGGGACCGGGCTTGACGGTCGCTTGGTTCGTTGATTCGCTCCCGGATCAGGAACTCAGACGGTTCTTAGATCCTGGCGTCCTGTCGGTGCTAAACGCAATCTTCGGCGGGTGCATCGATGGCTCGGATCTCCGGCGAGTCGTTCACAATCTCGTTGACTTCGATGTTCTGCTCGGAGAGCACGAGGGTCGGTGCCTTGTCCTCCGCCTAATCCCCGCACAGAAGCGGGCCGAACTCGCGGCCCGAGTCGAACGATCGTCCGTTGCTGCCGAAGGCGCCAGCGAGTGGAGCGACTCGGAGGTACGCCGGCTGCGAGAGTTCTTTGGTCTAGTCGAGGAGCGGATCATTCTCCCGGCGATGCCGCCAACGAGCACAATTGCGCCCACTTACGGTCTGTTCGACCATCAGAGGAAGGCCGTTCAAAGGCTCATGCCCCTTCTGAGCCAAGACGAACGGCGAGCGGTTCTTCACCTGCCGACCGGGGTCGGTAAGACCCGTACGGCCATGCATGTCGTGGCGGAGTCGCTGCGCTCACATGAGCCGTCGGTGGTAGTCTGGTTGGCATCCGGCAGAGAACTGCTGGAGCAAGCGGTAAAGGCATTTGAGGAGGCGTGGACTCACTTGGGCACAAGGCCGCTCCGTATAGGAACCATGTGGGGCGACCGAATGCCGGATCTCGAAAGGTTCTCCGATGGGTTTCTAGCCGTCGGGCTAGCAAAGGGCTGGGCCACGATCTCTCGAACCGACGCGGATTGGGCCGCTCGAATGTCCAAACGAGCCCGGCTGGTTGTCTTCGACGAGGCGCACCAGAGCATTGCCACAACCTATCGCAGGATCACGGAGGACCTCACATTGGACTATCGGTGCGCATTGCTGGGACTCACAGCCACGCCTGGGCGGACTTGGGCCGACATTGATAAGGACGGTGAGCTCGCCGATTTCTTTTCCGGGAACAAGGTGACACTCGAAGTGCCCGGCGAAAATCCCATCGAGTACCTCATCGACCACGGTTATCTGGCGCGACCGAACTTCCGAACGCTCCTCTCCCGGCCGGGCCTCGATATCACAGAGAAGGAGCGTACGCGCATCGCCCGAGCGCTGGAAATCCCACAAGAGATCGTGACCGCCCTGTCGATGAGCGAACAGTACGTAAGCGCCGTACTCGGTGCCATTGAAGAGTTGCTCCAAGCTGGCCACCGACGCGTGCTTGTCTTCGCCGCGACCGTTCAACATGCACGGATACTGAGTGCAATCCTCATCGCACGTGATGGCCGCAGCCAAGTGGTGACAGGCCAGACGCCGGTGCGTGTGAGAGAACACGCCATCAGGACCTTCAAGTCGGACGACGAGACGCCGATGGTACTCGTCAACTTCGGCGTCCTAACGACAGGGTTCGACGCGCCGAAGGCGAGTGCAGTCGTCATTGCCCGTCCGACGCAGTCCTTGGTGTTGTTCAGTCAGATGGTTGGCCGTGCGATCCGCGGCCCCAAGGCCGGCGGAACCGAAACTTGCGAAGTCGTCACCGTGGTCGATCCGAGTCTGCCGGGCTTCGGCGATGTGGCGGCGGCATTCTTGAACTGGGAGGACGTATGGCAGTGAGCAGATCCGAAACTCAGCTGAGTTTCTCCATCATCGATCCTAAGACGACGGTCAGGGCAATGCGTGACAGCGGCTACAAGTCGACCACCCATGCGCTGGCGGAGCTCATCGACAACTCCATCGAAAGTCACGCGACGGCAGTCGAAGTGTTCGGGGTCAGTCGCCGGAATGACCGTACCGGAAGATACACACTCGAGGAGTTGGCAGTCCTCGACGACGGAGAAGGCATGGATCGCGACACTCTGCGAGGAAGCCTCCGTTATGGCCACGGCACTCGCCGGCACCGACGAGGGATCGGCCGCTACGGCCTTGGGCTCCCCAACTCCTCCATGTCGCAGGCACGACGAGTAGATGTCTGGTCGTGGCAATCGGGCGCTACCAACGCTCTCCATACGTACCTTTCCCTTGACGACGTAGAGGGTGGTATGAGTGAGATTCCAGAGCCGGAACAACGGGCGATCCCAAGAACTTATCAGGAGGCGAGCCGCAATCCGTTCCGCGACTCCGGCACTCTGGTGGTGTGGAGTAGCCTAGATCGTGTCGAATGGAAGCAGGCGTCCACGACCTTCAAGCACACGGAGTTGCTTATTGGACGAATATATCGACGCTTCCTGGCGAGACAATCGGAGCGCCTGCATGCCGACGATCCTAGAGAATCTGAAATCGGGTCACCGCGCAGCATCACCCTCATTCCAGTTCGGGAAACCGTAGAAGGAACTGAGGTTCAGGGGGACGAAATCGTCAGGGTGAGGCCGAACGATCCCTTGTATCTCATGTCCGGCACTTCGTGCCCCGAGAGCTTCGGCCCCGGCCCCATGTTCACGGAACTGGAGGGGAGTCCGTTCCTTGTGCCCGTAAGGTACGACGGACGGGATTATCAGGTTCGTGTTCGGGCCAGCTACGCACGCCCGCACGTCCGGGATTCTTCCGCTGCCGAGGCTGATTGGCCGGAAAAGTGGGTCGGGAACGATGCAGGGCGCACGCCGTGGGGGAAGCATGCAGATCAAAATATGGGCGTCTCCCTAATCCGGGCGCATCGAGAGATACAACTCGATGATTCTTGGGTTAGCGGTGACGACCCGAGAGAGCGCTGGTGGACAGTGGAAGTCGATTTCCCGACTCAACTCGACGAAGTGTTGGGAGTCACCAACAACAAGCAGGGCACAATGACCTTCCAGCGTCTTGCTCGATATGACTGGAGAAGAGAATCCCTCCCCGGCGAAGAATCGAGCGGTGACGTGCGCCGCCGGATGGAAGAGGATGGAGATCCCAGATGCTATCTCCTTGATCTTCGCAAACAGATCACGAACGCGGTCAAGGTGCTGCAACAGCGATACCGCCAAGCCAAGCAGCCCCGCCGCAGGAGACACGTTGTTGACGAGGATCAGAAGGCCGACGCCAAGGCAACGGCCGCGATAAAGCGCCGAATGCAGGAGGGCCACGAAGGCGAGTCCGATAAGGCGGGCGAATCTGGTTCAGAGGAGGAACACAGGGAATCGCAAGTCGAGTCCCTCACGAAGAAACATCACCTGGACCGGACGGATGCACTACAACAAATCGACGAGACGATTCGAGCGGGGAATCGCGTGCGCTGGATCCAGTCGGCACAATCCAGCCCGGCGTTCTTCGATGTCGAGCCCCTGCCGAATGTGCTTCAGGTGGCGCTCAACACGGACCATCCCGTCCACTCTGACCTCTACGACATCATGCATCCGGATGTCGAGGATTTGACCGAGGACGAGATTCGCGAACGGCTCGCGCGGGCGGCCGCTGCCTTTCGCATCCTGATTTACTCGTGGGCTCGGTACGAGGACGAGCAGATCGACAAGCTTCGGCGCCAAGTCCGAAACGCACGCTTGGAGTGGGGGAAGTACGCGGAAGAGTTCTTCGACGAGGATGACGATTCGGTTCCCCCAACGGATCTGGTTTAGGCGATCGTGACGATAGAACACGACACTCAAGGTGCTCGGATCCGTGCACTCTTCGAGAACGCGCATGACGAGGTCGCCGTGATCGCGCCATTCATCAAGGTTGATGCGCTTCGGTCTCTGATAGAGGTCATCCCGGTTGAAGCGCATCTGCGTTGCGTTTCGCGGTGGCTTCCGAAAGAAATCGCTGCAGGGGTATCCGATCCGGAGATCCTGGAGCTGCTGGAGGCACGTGGCAACTTCAGTCTCTCCCTTGTCGACCGGCTGCACGCCAAGCTCTACATCGCCGGTGACCGGTGTCTCGCCGGCTCGGCCAACGTCACTCTGGCCGGGCTCGGAGAAGGAGGCGGCGGCACCAATATTGAGGTCCTCGTGGAGACGACCATCGATGAGCCCGGAATCGCGGCAACACTTGAGGCGATTGCTGAAGATGAACGTGCGGCGACCAGCAGCATGGCGCGGGCCGTACGCCGTCTTGCCGAAACCCTACGCACGTCAACGGCATTGCCCGGTACGGTGGTTCCTCACTGGTTTCCAGGAAGTCGCCGTCCCGAACGGGCGTATGGATTCTACGCGCAGCCACCGGATGGTTTTGTAGGCGGGGCCGATCAAATTCTTCTTGACGACCTGGCACGCTCCAACCTTCCACCTGGTCTGGACGAGGGAGGGTTTCGGGATGCGATTCGGTCCTTGCTTATGGCCATACCCATTGCCGAGGAGCTTCTCACAGCGTCGGAAGACACAAAGCTGACTCGAGCCGAGGCGACTTCCTGGCTCGAAGCGATATCCGGGGACGATTTCTCTCCGAACGACTTATGGATCGCATTTGTCAACTGGATGGCCTATTTTTTCTCTGATCGTGTCATGAAGCAGGAGATTGCCGAGATCGCACTCCGGCGGGCGCAGTTGTTGGGATAGAGCTGTGGCAGAGCGTGTCTTGTCGGAATGGACCGTAGAGGTTTACCGTTCCACACCCGCACGCCCATGACCTTCAACCCCACCGAGAAGCGCCAATCTCAGCTCCCCGCGCTGCAACTCCTCGTCGCGCTCGGGTACACCCCACTCTCCCAAGCTGATGCCCTCCAGCACCGCGGTGGCCGCCGCCGCAACGTCCTGCTCGACGAGATCCTCGCGGACCGCCTCCTCGCTATCAACTCGTTCTCCTACCGTGGCCGCAGCTATCGGTTCGACCTAGAGGACGCCCACGCGGCGATTCGCCGCCTCCGCCCCTCCCCGGATCGGATTCGCGGGCTCCGTCGCACCAATCAGGACATCTACGACCTCCTCGTCGTCGGAACCACGATCACGCAGACCATCGGCGGGGACTCGAAGTCGTACTCCTTCCGCTACGTAGATTGGGAGAACCCGTCGAACAACGCTTACCACGTCACCGCCGAGATGGAGGTCGTGCGTACGGGGAGCACGAAGATGCGTCGGCTGGACCTGGTCGCATTCGTCAACGGCATCCCCTTCATCGTCATCGAGAACAAGCGGCCGACGGAGAGCGTCAAGAAGGCTGGCAGCCAGCTGATCGGCTACCAGAACGAAGAGAATATCCCGCACTTCTTCCACTTTGCTCACCTCTTCTTGGCGCTCAATCGCAAGCAAGCGCGGTACGCGACCGTCGGCACCGCGAAGGAGTTCTGGCAGGGTTGGCGGGAACGGGAACCGGACAATGGGGCAAGGGTGCGGCGAGAGTTGGCCAAGGCGGCCGAGCCCGCAACGGATGAGGTGGTGGTTGCGACCGACGCGGAGCCCGAACGTGGTGTGGGCGTCTCCGTCCTCACCGACACAGCCCCCGACTCCAAGGGATATCAGGCTGCCGCAGCTCCAAGCGACCTCCGAGCGGCGGTCAACCGCCGCCTGACCGCACAGGAGACCGCCGCCGTCTACTCCGGCGACTTCGCCGGTGCCCGATCCCACTTCGAGACCCTCGCCGCCGAAGGCCCCCGCGTGGTCACCGAGCAGGACCGCGCCATACACTCGCTCTGCCGACCGGAACGCCTCCTCGATCTGGTCCGTCGCTTCACTGTGTTCGATGGCGGGATCCGCAAGATCGCTCGCCACCAGCAGTTCTTTGCCGTCCGCCGCGCCATGGAACGGGTCAAGCACGTCGGCCCCGAAGGCAAGCGCCAGGGCGGCGTGGTCTGGCACACCCAGGGCTCGGGCAAGTCGCTCACCATGGTCATGCTCGGACGGGCGCTGGCACTCGACAATGAGATCGTCAACCCGCGAATCATCATCGTGACCGACCGGACCGATCTTGACCGCCAGATCCGCGACACCTTCAAGTCCTGCGAGCTGGAGCCGGTGCGCGCGCGGAGCGGCCGCCATCTGCTCAGCCTCATCCGGGACCGGACGGCCCTAGTCACCACCGTCGTCAACAAGTTCGACACCGCCCTCAGGTACTCCGGCACGCCCGACGACGATCCCAACCTCTTCGTGCTCGTCGACGAGAGCCACCGCTCGCACTCGGGCCGGTTCGGCGGCCACGGCCAGTGGGCCAGGAACATGCGCCGCCTCCTGCCGAAGGCCTGCTACCTCGGCTTCACCGGGACGCCGCTGCTGAAGCGCGAAAAGAGCACCTTCGCCGCCTTCGGGGGGCTGATCCACCGCTACGCGATCGACGAGGCGGTCGCGGACGGCGCGGTCGTACCCCTGCTCTACGAGGGACGGTTCGTCGACCAGCAGGTCGTTGCCGGTACCATCGACGTCTGGTTCGACAAGCTCTGCAAGCACCTGAACGACGACCAGAGGGCCGACCTGAAGCGCAAGCACTCCCGGCTGGACGCGCTCTCGCAGACCGAACCGGCGATCCGCGCCAAGGGACTCGACATCTCCGAGCACTATCGGCAGCACTGGCAGGGGACCGGCTTCAAGGCCCAGGTGGTAGCGCCGTCGAAGGCGGCCGCCATCCGCTTCAAGGAGGTGCTCGACGAGATCGGCGACGTCACCAGCGAAATCGTCATCTCCTCACCCGACGACCGGGAGGGCAACGAGGAGGTCGACAAGGCGTCGCGGGATCGGGTGCGCGCCTTCTGGGCGGAGACCATGGAGCGCCACGGCTCCGAGACCGCGTACAACCGACGGGTCATCGATGCGTTCAAGGGTCCCGGCGACCCCGAGATCCTGATCGTCGTCTCCAAGCTCCTGACCGGGTTCGACGCGCCCCGCAACACGATCCTCTACATCTGCAAGCCGCTCAGGGAGCACAATCTGCTGCAGGCGATCGCACGGGTGAACCGGCTCCACGAAGAGGGCGGGACCGAGAAGAAGTTCGGGTTCATCATCGACTACCAGGGGCTGCTGGGGGATCTCGACAAGGCGCTCACCGCCTACAGCGCCCTCGAGACCTACGACCCCGAGGACCTCGTCGGTGCGGTGCAAGATGTGCGCGAGGAGATCGGGAAGCTCCGGCACTTTCACGGCAGGCTGTGGGATCTGTTCAGGCCGGTGCGGAACAAAAAGGACATGGAGGCCATGGAACGGTTCCTAGCCGACGACGCGGTCCAGCAGGACTTCTATGCGCGGCTGCGCGCCTTCTCACGCTGCCTGCACGTGTCGCTCTCGTCGGAGAAGATCTTCGATGTGTTCGACGATGCGCAGATCGACGAGATGAAGCGCGACTGGCGGAGTTTCAGCGAACTGCGTCGGTCGGTGCGAATCCGCTACCAGGAGGCTGTGGACGTCAGGGAGTTTGAACCGAAGATCAGACGCCTCCTCGACGATCATGTGTCCGCGAAGCCAGCCGAGACGGTGGTCGACCTGATCGACATCCACGACACGGGGGTGCTGAAGTCGGTCGTCGGAGAGACGGGGATCAGCGACGCCTCGAAGGCCGACCGGATCGCGAGCGCCACCAGGCGGGCCATCACCGAGCGGATGGAGCTGGATCCGGCTTTCTACGAGCGCTTCTCGAAGCTCCTCGACGACACCATCAGGGAGTACCGCGACCGGCGGCGGTCGGAGAAGGATTACCTCGAAGGCGTGGTCACGATAGCCTCGAAGATCGCACGCGGGCGCGCTGACCGCGACGTGCCGGCCGCCCTCAGGGGCAACGACGCCGGAATGGCCTTCCATGGCATCTTCAGCGGGGCGCTGGCGGACGCGTCCGGGGAGCCGGTCGACGAGGACGTGGCGGCCGAAGTGGCCCTGGCGGTGATCGACATCATCCAGGACCGGCACATTGTCAACGTGTGGTCGAACGAGACCGCGCAGAACGACATGCGCAACGCCATCGACGACTACTTCTACGATGTGTTGCGCGACCGGAAGGGGATCGTGCTCACAGAAGCGCAGATGGACGACCTGCTGGCACGGATTCTTAGGCTGGCGCGGGCGAGGTTCCCGTAAAATGAACACTGTACACAGGAATACAGAGCGCCACTATGTGGACTACGGTGACCATCGAATCGACTTCACGGTCGCCCGCCGACGCCGCAAGACGCTCGAGATCGCGGTCGAGCCGGACGCGATGGTCGTTGTTGCGGCCCCTCTGGACGCGCCAATGGACGCGATTGCCGCAAAGGTGCGGAAGCGGGCTGCCTGGGTGCGGCGGCAACAGCGGTTCTTCTCGCAGTTCATGCCCCGCACGCCGGCGCGCCGCTATCTGGCCGGTGAGACGCACCTCTACCTCGGTCGCCAGTACCGGCTGAAGGTGGTCCGCGAGGCGAGGCCGGGCGTCAAGATGATCCGCGGTTTCATCATCGTTCGCACGCAGAGCCGGGGAATCCAGATGTGACCCGACGCCTTGTGGACGCCTGGTACCGCAGGCAGGCGCGGACCAAGTTCGCGGAGCGGTTGGAGGCAAACCTGGCCCGTTTTTCCGATCCCGACGCGTTTCGCCCGAAGGGGCTGATCGTGCGTCGGATGGAGAAGCGGTGGGGCTCGCTGTCGCCCTCTGGCCGCTTGTTGCTCAACCGCCGCCTGATCGAGGCCCCGGTCGACACGATCGACTACGTGATCGCGCACGAGCTCTGTCACATGGCGGAGCCGCATCACGGGGCGGCGTTCTACCGGCTGCTGGACCGGGTCATGCCGGAATGGGCAGGACGGAAGGCGCGGTTGGAGGAGCGGCTGGCTTGATCAGTATCGGACGCTCTTGCCGATGGCCCAGAGGAGGTGGCCTTCGTATTTGTAACCGAGTAGGCGCTCAAGCACATCATGCGCCACGGCGTCAGTCGGTGCCAGCGGCCAGTTTTCCTCAAGATAGGCCATGAGCGCGGTACGATATATGGTTGAGGCCAGAGACAGCAACGGCGGGGCATGGTCTTGCGCCGACAAGAGCAAGTTGACGGACACCGAGTCCCCGTGCACGAACTTGCTTCTGGCTTGGTAAAGACGTAGGAAGGTCTTCTGAGCAAGAGTCATGTGGCGGCGGCCTTTCCTAGTCTTCACCCAGCATCTCTTCGACAACAGTCTGGGGTCTTGGAACTTGTACTGTCCTATGAGCTTGGTGCAATCCCACTTACTTACTTGTCGCCTCTGCGGCGACGCGAGCACTTCAATGGCGGTTGCCCAAGGGACCGCATTCAGTCCGTTTTCGTTGAGGGACGAGTAGTTCTTGAAGCGGATGCCCAGTGCTTCGAATGCCGTTTCAAGGGACCGGAAGACCCGTGCGCTCTTGCGTTTGTCCCTGCCTTGCCTGTATCGAAGTTGCCACAAACGGCCAAGGCGCTCTGCCAGAGATTTGTCGGCGTGCCGAAGCTCGGTGAGGGGGACACGGAGATCGGGCGTGAGGCAGAGCCCGTCCAATCGGAGGCCGATGTGGTTGAGAGCTGGCGTCCAAGAGTCGAACTGGGAGCCGTTGAGCCGGAGCTGAGCGTGATGATAGTCGAAGCTTTCTGACCACGACACGCCCGCCCAGCCATCGCCGTGCGATGCCGCCCTGAATGGCAGGATTGACGCCACAGCAATTGCGTTGCGAAATGAGATGACGGGCTCCGGATCCCGGTTCATCCGGGCGTACCAATCCTCCCGGACGATCAGGACGGAAGGTTCGATTGCGCTGCCGTTCCCGTCGTGGAAGGAGTTCAGGAACGTTTTTGCATCCTCGGACCACTCCATGATCTCCACGACTCGCCGATCCGAAGCTGGCACGATGGCTATGCCTTCGAGACCGAGCGTCAGCCGCATCGGTGAGCCACTCTTCGTCCCGATGCGGAGATTCGGGAGCACGAAGGCCAACTGCCAGTCAGGGCGACCGGACACCCCACACCTCCACGAATGCACAGTCCACGGCCAGCCTCCAAGATTCGTTCACGGTCAGAAGATGAAGCGAGCTGCCAGGATCGACAACCCCCCGCAGGTCCGCCGGTGTTGCTCAGTGCAACTCGGCCAGTTCGCCAGGGCAAACAGCGAAATCGCCGTCTTCATACTGCAGGGATGCCCTGGTATGACTTTATGGTCACCCACCCTCACACCCCCGGTGCCATCAGCCCGTGCGCCTTGGGCAGGAATTCGGACATCATCCGTGCGAAGTGACGGTAGTGGTCGTCCCAGGACATGCCCTCGAAGTCCCTCGGGTTCGCTTCGATGTTCCCCTCTAGGCGCCTCGCGCAGAGTGCCTCGGCCACGACCTCCGCCAGCAAGACCCGGAAGTGGAGCGCGTCCTGCCCCGGATACTGCTCCGACTTCGGACCCAGGTACCGCTTGAGCGCCGGGTGGCGGGCGCCGATCTCCAGCACGTTCTTGTTCCAGCGGTAGCGGAGGGCGCCGTGGTTCACGTCCTCCAGCTTGATCACGATCCCCGCTCCCGCCGCCGGAGCGGCGCGAAGTTCGGTCTCCGCCACGTGCTCGCCGAGACGCGCGGTCACCTTGGTCGGCGTGGCGTCGTCGTCGAGCGCCGCCACGGTGAGCTTGCACACGGCGATTCCGAGGCTGGCGCGCAGGATCAGCCTTCGGGCCCCCGAGATCCGGAAGTCGTCCGAGGACAGCTCCAGATCGAACTCGCGACCGGCTGAGCGGGCGAGCGCCACGGGGGCGAGCAGTCGGATGCCCCTCCGGGCACCGCCACGAATGTTGTAGCGGCGGCGTGCGAACTGCAGGTCGGTGACGTGACGGTACCTCTCGGCCTCCGAGACGAGCACCGCGATCGTCGATTCGGCCTTGATGGGACCGACGCGCGCCTCCAGACCCGTTGCGGCGGTCGCCTCGAGCGCCTTGACCGACCAAGTCGCCCTCAACACGCCCTCCTGCGCCTCGACCGATTCCAGAGGCACCCAGGGACGCTCCGCCCTGATGTCGTCGGTCAGACACTCCACCTCCACGGGCTCGCCCTCGCCGATCTCGGGAAAGGCCTCGGACCGCACCGTGAGCCAGCACTTGAAGGACTGCTCGCGGACCACCTGCGCGTACTGCGGGCTCAGCGAATAGCCTCGGATCTGAAACCGGCTGCCCCGCTCCCTGCTCTTGGGGTCGCGGGATGTCTCCTCGTCCGAGAAGTCCTCCATGAACTGATTGGCCGCCCTTTCGAGCGCATCCAGTCGCTTGCGCGTCCTCTGGCTCTCCACGCTGCGCGCCCGCTCGCGCTGCTCCCGCGTCCGCTCCTCCTCGACCAGCGGCCGAAGCAGCGTCAGCGCGCGGCCATACAGCGCCTCCACGAAGGGATGGTCCGGGATCAGGCCCGACTTGCGCGAGGGATCGAGTATGGGAACCGGGTTCTCGGGCGGATGCGACTCTCCCCGCGCCTGGCGCTCGTCGTACTCGTTCCAGAGGTCGTCGATCGCTTCGCAGGTGAGCCGCCCGTAGAACCACTGCGCGTGGGCGTCCCATTCCAGACTGCGGTCGAAGAGCGTGGCCTCGTGAATCGCGTGCCGCGACTTGACCAGAATCCCGCCAAGGCGGAATCGGTCTCTCGCCGACTGAAACCTCTTGCGAGCCCGGAAGATCACCAGCTTGGCGGTCGCACCCCGATACCCTGGCACGCGGAACTTCTGGGAAACGCGCCGCTTTCCCACAGGACGGTGGAGGCTGACCACACGGTCCTGCCCCTGCTTCAGGCCCCGTGCGACGAGTGTGGTCTGCTTCTGCCCGACGATGTCGCGGAGGCGCACCAGCCTGGCCACGTTCGGAACGAGGGTGTCGATCTTGGGGATCCGGTGGCTCGGCTCGATCTCGATCGTCACCACGGTGCCAGTGCCCTCACGGATTCCCATCCGCTTCCGAACCTTGCGCGTGACCTCGCGCGCGTCGTCGGCCTCGTATTCGAGGTTCGGGAAAATGCGGCAGGCGTGTAGGCGTCCATCGTGCGCGATCGACTCGAAGGCGACCTTGCCGAGCGCCGCGATGTCCTTCGCCCCGCGCGAATTGGTGCCCCGGACCGCGTGCCCCTCCTCCATGCCGCTCACCCGTCCGCCAATGCGCCCGAGCTTCCGGTTCATCTGGTCGGTGGTCATTCCATCGGCGAAGTCGCGCACGCGCAGGATCGAGGGTCGGCCTTTGCCCTGCCTGCCAAGTTCGATCTCGACCCTCCCCTGGGTGTTCAGAATCTGATACCGGTCGTCGGCGTTGGTGACCAGCTCGACGATGGCGTCGTACACGTCGCGTATGGCCAGCCGGGCGTCCTGGACCACGCGGCGGGACGCGACTTCCAGCGGTCTGCGCTTGACGGCGGCCATCGGTGCGGGTGGCTCCTGGTTGCATTTCGGCAGCGGAGGGTGGGGCTGGCCAATGTGGGATCGGTGCCTGCCCGGTTCAACTGCGATTTTGACACCCCTCCGACCACCGTCGCCTATTCAGAACGAGTTGGTGGCGGGCCTTGGACAAAGCGGGGGCGCTCAGGTGGACAATAGTGCCACGCACTGAATCGCGCGCCATGCAATTGAAGGGACATCCGATGTTCGATCTCAACCTCATCGACCACCCACTGACCGGGACGCCCTTCGGCACGGCGCTCGACCTGTGCCTGATCCTCGCCGCTCTCGTCTGGCTGGCGTCGGTGTTCACGCGCGAATACTCGTGGGTGGACCGCCTGTGGTCGATCTGTCCGCCGGTCTACTGCCTGGTGGTCGCCCTCGGCCTCGACTTCGCCTCGCCACGGGTCAACCTCATGACCGTGCTGGTCGTCCTTTGGGGCGCGCGCTTGACTTTCAACTTCGCCCGCAAGGGCGGATACCAGCCGGGAGGCGAGGACTACCGATGGGCGGTCGTCCGCGAGAGGACGAGCCCGCTGGGCTTCCAGGTGCTCAACCTGACGTTCAAAAGCTTTGGACAGATGCTGATCATCTGGTGGTTCACGTCGCCGGTGCACCAGGCCGCCGTGGGGACCGGGACGCCACTCGGCTGGCTTGACTTCGTTGCCGTTACGCTGTTCGTCGCGCTGCTCATCGGCGAGACGACGGCCGACGAGCAGATGTGGGCGTTTCAGCAGGACAAGAAGCGGCAGGTCGCGGCAGGGGAGGAGATCGCGGCGCCGTTCATGGCCACCGGGCTGTACCGCTACAGCCGCCATCCCAACTACTTCTGCGAGATGGGCATGTGGTGCGTGTTCTATCTGTTCGCGGTCGCGGCTTCGGGGCAATGGCTGCACTGGACGGGGCTCGGGTGCGTCCTGCTCGTGGCGCTCTTCATCCCCTCGATCCGCCTCACCGAGTCCATCTCCATATCGAAGTACGCCGGCTATCGCGACTACCAATCCGGCACGCCGATGCTGGTTCCCCGGCCCCGGTTCCGCCGCTCAGGGTGACCCGCCGACCCCCGGTCCCGGCTTTCCGAGGGCCCGCCTCACCCGCCGGACCCGCCGTCGGTTCTCCCATAAGTCGAAGACCGTCCAGCGGCAGCGGGAGGCCGACCGCACATGGACGAGGCCCTCCTCCGGCGAGAACCGGAACTCCAGATCGTCGCGGAACCCGAGCCGGGTGCGGGAGACCGCGTGCAGGTAGTCGTCGGTGGCCGTCTTGACGCTGGTGCGCGGCAGGGAGGCGACGACGCGCCTCAACTCGCGCAAGGGATCGGCGGGGTCTCCCGAAGCGGGAAACGGGGCGACGCGCTGCATCCACCACGCGAAGTCCCTGCTACTGACGTAGGAAGCGAGCAGCCGACGGAACGAACCCGTCCGCCGAGCGGTGCGCGAGCGCCAGAATCCGCTCAAGCCGTCTCTAGGTCGTTCGAGTTCATAGCGTTGACGGCGGCGCGGGATGCCGAGGTCCGTGGAGCGGTGTGGAACGAGATGGATCAAGGCTCGGGGGTGTGGACGGTTCCCGCAAGCCGGATTCAGGAGGACTCGCCGAGCCCCGCCCCACAACCCCTACAGTCCGAAATCCTCCGAGATCGCGTGAAGCGTGGCGGTCGCCGACAGAACCACTCCTGGCACCCCCGCCCCCGGATGCGTCCCGGCGCCCGCGAGGTAGAGTCCGTCCACCTCCTCGCTGCGGTTGTGGGGGCGAAACCACGCGGTCTGGGTGAGCCGCGGTTCGATCCCGAAGGCGTTGCCGAGCGTGGCGGCGTACTCCGACGCGAAGTCGTCCGGGGTGAAGACGTGCCGCACCTCGATCGCGTCGCGCAGGCCGTCGAGCCCCCAGTCCTCCAGCGCGGCGAGCACCCGGTCGGTCATCGGGCCGGCCTCGTGCCGCCAGTCGATCCCCGACGCGGCATTCGGTACCGGGACGAGGACGTAGATGCTCTCGCAGCCCGGCGGGGCCATCGACGGGTCGGTGCGGCTGGGAACGTGCAGATACATGCTGAAATCGGACGCGAGCACCTTGCGGTCGAAGATGTCGCGCACGAGTCCCTCGTAGCGCCGCCCCAGGATGATCGTGTGGTGCGACAGCCGCGGGTACCTGCGCCGCACGCCCAGATACAGCAGGAAACAGCTCATGGAGTGGGCGATCCGTCCCAGGCGGCGGTCGCTCCAGCGTCGGCGACCCACATGGCCCAGGAGCTGACCGTAGGTGTGTCCCACATCGGCGTTGCTCACCACGATGTCGGCGGGCAGCACGGTGCCCTCGACCCGCACACCCGCCACCTTGGCGCGACCGGCCCTCCCGTAGCGCCCGGTCCCCGACCCGTCGCCGGACTCCACCTCCACGCGCACCGCCGGCGTCCGCAGCCGCACCTCGCCCCCGATGTCGCGGAACACCGCCGCGAGGGCCTCCACCAGCGCGTGCATCCCGCCCCGTGCGTACCACACCCCGCCCTCCTTCTCCAGATAGGGGATCATCAGGAAGATCGACGGGGCCCGGAACGGGCTGCCGCCCAGAAAGAGCGGATGGAACGAGTACAGAAACCGGTGACGCCAGTCGCGAAAGTGCCGCTCGACGAAGCGCGCGACGGGTTGCCATGCGCTCAGGCGCACTACCCGCGGGGCGAACGCGGCCATCCTACCCAGGGAATCGAAGGGACGTGCGCCGAGACCTTCGGTGATCACGGCATCGTAGATCGGTCGAAGCTTGGCGAAAAACGCCTCGAGCCGGTCGGCGTCGCGGGGGTCGAATTCGGCCATTGCCGACTTCATTTGCTCGACGTCCGACGTGTAGTCGAGGTGGGTGCCGTCGTGGAACCAGACCCGGTAGAACGGATCGAGCGGCACCAGCGAGACATGGTCGGCCAGACGCCGCCCCGCCGCCCGGAAGACATCGTCGAGCAGGGCCGGTGCCGTGATCAGGCTCGGCCCGGTGTCGAAGGTGTAGCCGGAGTCGCGGATCTGCCCCGCGCGTCCACCGAGCTGTCCGCGCCGTTCGATCAACGTGGTGGCGACCCCTGCGGCCTGGAGCCGGATCGCGGCCGCCAGCCCTCCGAATCCGCTCCCGACGACCACGGCTCGGAGCGGGTGCCCGTCCGCGCCGCCCCGTGCGGGCAAACTACCGGGCACCGGCGAATTCCGGCCGTCCGTCGGCGCGCCCGAGCCGCCCCAGTCCCCGCTTCGCCAGCACGACCTTCTCGCGGAGGGTGGTGTACGCGCGCCGATTCAGATTGTCGTGTCCGTTGGCGCGCACCTTGTCGTGGATCCCGCGATAGACCTGTGCGGCGATCGCCACGGGCCGGCGGAAGAAGGCCGGCAGGCTGGGCATCCCCCGGTAGGCCGCCGCGTAGGCCGAATCGGCCGCCGCCATGAGCTCCTCCAGCAGCGCGACGTACCCGTGATCCGCGGGAGCGCCGCCCTTCATGCGCGCCTTGAGCGCCGCGAGCGACTCGGCGGTCACGCCGTGCAACGCCATCCGGTCCGCGGGCAGATAGACGCGCCCCATGGCCAAGTCCTCCCCCACGTCGCGCACGATGTTCGTGAGCTGCATGGCGTGCCCCAGATCGTGCGCCCGCTCCAGCACCCAGGGGTCCCGCACCCCGAAGGCCTGCGTCAGCCAGGCGCCCACGACCGACGCGACCCGGTGGGTGTAGCGTCGAAGGTCGTCCATGGAGCGGTAGCTCCGCGGTTCCACGTCCATGCGCACGCCCTCGATCAACTCGGACACCAGCGCGAAGGGGATCCGCCGCTTCGCCGTCTCGCCCATCACCACGTCCGCGAGCGGGATGCCCGTGAGCCGCCCTCGGTACGCCGAATGGGAGATCTCCGTCCAGACGTCGAGAGTCTCGTGCAGCCGACCCCGGTCGCCCCGGCCCGCCTGCGGAGCAGCCTCGTCCACAAGGTCGTCGGTGAAGCGGCAGAAGGTGTAGATGTCGCGCACCAGCCTCCGCTCCTCGGGCGGGAACAGGATCGCCGCGAAGGAGAAGCTGCGACTGTTGCGTGCGAAGAAGCGACCCCATTCGGACGGTGCGCCGAGCGAGAGCGCACGGGACGCGATCCGCGCCACTGTGGCGGCCTCCGTCGCCCTCGGCCGCTCCGGCAGCACCGTGGGCACCGCCACGCGGGCGCCGCTTCCCTCCCGCGCGGCACGCACGCACCGACCCGTCCACGCCCGCACCACCCCGACCAGCTCCCGGCGCGCCCCGGCGTCGCTAAGCCTCCGCACCAGCGCCGACCCGCGTTTCTCGACGCGAGCCACCGCCTGCTGTGCCATGGAACCTTGCCCGTCCCCGGCACTTCCCCGACGGAAGAACTCGGTCACCGCCTCGCCCGGCGTCCGCTCGAACCAACCGCGCCCGCGCGCGCCCAGCACGAAGGTCCAGGTGCCGTTGTTGAAGTCCTGCAGCTTCGGCTTGCCGGTGTCGTCGGAAGGACAGTAGTCGAGGAAGTCGTCGACCAGTTGGTAGAAGGCCCCGAGCTCGATCCCGACTTCGCGCAGCTCATCCGGTGCGAGTGGATGACCACCGCACCGCCCGGCCACGCCGGTCCAGCCTGGCAACGCCGCCGCCGCACCGAAGAGGGCGCCGCTCTTCGCGCGAACCACCGCCTCGTACGCCGCCCCGGGATCGTCCGCGGCTCCGATCTCGCCCTGCATCCTCTCGCCGCGCACGGTCGCCTCGACCGCGACCACGAATTCGGCGAGAAAGCCCTCCGACCCGGTCATCTGCGCCACCCGGTACGATCCGGTCAGGTACAGGTCGCCCGCCAACAGGGCCGCGCCCGGTCCCCTTCGCGCCAGCAGCGTGGATGCGTTCCGTCGTCCGAAGCCGCTGTCCAGCACGTCGTCGTGGTGCAGCGACGCCTCGTGGGCCATCTGGACCGCCAGGCAGCCGAGCCAGAAGCGGTCGTCCAGCGCCTCGCGCCGCCTGCGGTCCACGAAGGAGAACGCGGTGAGCGGACGAAGGAGCTTCCCACGCACCTGCGGGATTGCCACTCCCCGCCTCGCCGCCTCGGCGGCTCCCCGGCCGAGACCCGCTCGCACGAGTCCGGCACCCATCAACGAGCCCTTGCCGCCCACCGCTTTGTTCCCTCCTTCACCGCTGCGAGCACCGCCACGGTGAGGATCACCGCCAGCCAATAGCCCGCGATCATGGTCATCGCGAGCGACAGCCCCAGCACCGTCGCGTAGTAGACCTCCATCGGCGGGGCGGGCACGCGGTCCGCCACCGCACCGGCCCGCACCGCGTCGAATCCGGCCATGATCAGCAACCCCGTGCCGAACCAGCCCAGCAGGTTGACCAGGGGCATGCCGTAGTAGGCCCCGTCGCCATCCCAGACCCAGTAGGGCGCGAGGGAGCTCATGGCGGGGTCGAGCGTCAGGTCCCAGGTCGTGAGGAGCAGCGCGCCCAGCGACATCCGGGCGAGGCGCCCGCGCACCATCCGTCGCGCGACGACATACGAGGGGAAGCCCATCATGAACCAGCTGAACGGGATCAGGACGGGAACCAGCCCCGCGACGCGAGGACCCAGCAACTCGGTGTACCGGTAGCCGCTGAACGGGAATCCGGTCGCCGTGCCGAGCAGTTCCATGCCCAGCGACAGGGTGCCCGCCGCGATCAGGGCCGGAATCCAGCGTGCGCCCACCCGCTGCGTGAGCATCAGAGCCAGCGCCACGAAGGCCAGGATCACATGTCCGCGGGCGAAGATCTCGAACGCCGTCGCGTAGAACCCCGAGAGGACGGGAAGCGAGCGAGCAGTTCGGGGTGCCGCCCAAAGGATCCGAAGCCCGCGAGCGTCACGACCGTGAAGAGACCCAAGACGACCAGGCACCACAGGTCGAGGCGGCCGAGAGCGCGACGGGACTCAGGCATGGGAACGTCGCTCCAGCCACGCGCACAGCGCCGCGAGCGAGGGGAGGACTCTCAGGTCGTCGAAGGGCCCGTCTCCAGGCCCCAGATCCACCCCGCTGACGCCGCCGCCGCCGAGGAGCAGGGAATACGAGTCGCACGGATCCGCCAGCCGGCCCGCGACATCGACGAAGCGGCGCACGTCCGCCAGCCCCCGGGGCGGCGAGAACGACACGCAGACCAGAGACGCCCGGCTTCTACGTTGCGTCGCGACGATCTCGGCGATGGGGAGCCCGGTGCCCAGGTGCTCCACGTTCCATCCGCGCTGGGCCAGAACGAGCCGGACGAGGAGCGAGCCCATGACGTGTTGTTCGGGCTCGACCGTCGCAACGACGGCGGTGGGTCTCGTCCGCTCCAACCCGTCGCCTTCGCGGTCGTCCGAGTCGAGGAGCGCGTAGATGGTCTCTGCGACCTCGCGGCTTGCGGCCCGCTCGTCGCTGATCCGCAGTTCGCCCCGCGCCCAGGCGTCGCCGACGCGCCGCATGAAGCCACCGAAGACCCCGTCGAGGATACCGGGGTCCACCACGGGCCCCAGGCTCGTGACGTGGCGGAGAAAGCGTCCAACCAGATGTGCCCGGCGCGCCCTCGTCCAGTCGACGAGAAGATCCTGTGCGGGCTCCGGACGACCCCGCTCGAGGGCCTGGATCGCGGCCCACACGTCGTCGGCGTCGGAGGCGAATCCGTGAAGGTAGACCCGGTGACCGCGCTCGCTCGCCACGCGTAGGGCCAGATCCAGCGGAATCCGACGATGGCCGCCCGACGTGGTGGACACGCGGCCGCGCACGGCCCCACCCCGCCCTGCGCCGAACCACCGCTTCACGGTCGACGCATGAATGCCCAGGAGTCGGGCCACCTCGCGCGTGCTGAGGCCGCCTGCGGGATCGTGCCCAGCGCTGGTTGTAATGGATTCTGGAGTCATCGTGTGAACGAATTATATGGAGTGAACTTCATCAATAGTACATTATAAACGCTCATATAGCAAATAATGAGCGTTTCGTTCCCTCGACGAACGATATTCGGGCGATGCGCGGCGTTCGGGGTGGGGTCCCTACCCGCGCACGCCTGGGCCGCCGGCTCCGAGGAGCGCCGGAAGCACCTCGCCGGCCTTCCCCTGCAGAGCCATCGCGGCCGAGCGGGTGAGCGCGGTCGGCTGGGTGTTGACCTCGACGATGCGACCGCCGGCGTTCAGGGTGGTCCAGGGGATGGCCGCCGCAGGATAGACTTCGGCGCTGGTGCCGATGACGAGACAGAGATCGGCCCGCGCGGCCATGGACTGGGCACGGGTGAGCGAGGTTCCGTCGAGCGCTTCGCCGAAGAGCACGACGTCGGGGCGGCGCAGGCCGCCGCAGCGCGCGCAGCGGGGAAGCGTGTCGCCCAGCGGCTCGCCGGGGGAGCGGACCCCGCAATCGTTGCAGCGATCGCGCGCGATGGTGCCGTGCAGCTCGACGGGCAGGGCCGGGCCGGGATCGGCGTCGCCCGCCTCCTCGCGCGCGGCCTGGGTGTGCAGTCCGTCGACGTTCTGGGTGACGAGCCCGGCCGTCCCGCGCCGCAGGAAGAAGCGCGCGAGAGCGCGGTGCGCTGGGTTGGTCCTACACGTTGCCAGGAAGCTGCGGCGGTGCTCGTACCACTCCCACACCGTGCGGGGATCGCGCTGCAGCGCTTCCGGGGTGGCGAGCTCTTCGGGGCGATAGGTGCGCCAGAGCCCTCCCGCGTCCCGGAAGGTCGGCACGCCCGACTCGGCCGAGACGCCCGCGCCGGTCAGCGCCACGACCCGGCGCGCACTGCGAACCATGGCGCGGGCAGCGCGCAGGGCAGAGGAGCCGGGCATCATGCAGGCGCGTTCGGCATGGCCCGGCAGCCGGTGGTCGGCGGTGCGGCCACCGCGCCGCGGCGGTCGCCCTACATCCCCCCTGAGCGCGCGTACTTGGTCAGGCCCCCGCCGGCGGCGGCCAGCGAGATCGGCCCTTCCGCGGCGTACACGTTGCCTTCCCAGTCCACTGCGACACCCTCGCCGGCGAAGCCGTGCGGCCGGTCCTCGGAGATCGCGTGCGGCGGAATGAACGCCGTGACCCGGTCCTCGGACACGTGGCCGACGCGGATCCCGGTCATCCAGCCCTCGTGGTTGTTCGGGTTGGACTCGGAGTCGATCGCGTAGAGGTTGTCGTCGCGGTCGATGAACAGCCCGCTGATGCGGCTGAACTGGTAGTACGAGTCCAGGTGGTTGCCTTCCTGGTCGAAGATCTGGATGCGGTGGTTGCCGCGGTCGGCCACGAACAGGCGGCCCTGCGAATCGAAGGCCATCCCGTGGGGGGTGCGGAACTCCCCGGGACCGTTACCGATCTGTCCCCACTCCATGATGTACTCGCCCTCGGGCGAGAACTTGATGATCCGGCCGGTCGAGCCCTCCGGCGGGTTGGCGTTCTGCCCGCTGTGTCCGTCCGAGACGAAGATGTCGCCGTTGGGCGCCGTGATCACGTCGCAGGGCTCGTTGAACAGGCCGGGCTCGATGCCCCGCCTCCCCGCCCGCCCCAGGGTCAGCAGCACCTCGCCCTCGGGGCTGAACTTGATGACCTGGTGACCCTTGTCCACCGTACCCATCGAGTCGGTGACCCAGACGTTGCCGTCCGCGTCCACGTGGATCCCGTGCGGAAGGACGAAGAATCCCGCACCGAAGCTGGCGAGAATCTCGCCGGTCTCACGGTGAAACTTGAAGATCGGATCGACCAGGGTTTCCGCGCATCCGCCGGCCAACCCCACGCCGCCGCAACGGTCGTAGGCCCAGATGTGTCCGTCGATCGGATCGATGTCGACGCCTGCCGTGGAGCCCCACTCGCGACCGTCGGGCAGATCGACCCAGTCGTTCATGACCTCGGAGGCCGGGTTGGGCAGGCCGGCCATCGCGGGGTCCGGGATGGCGGTGGGGTCGGCGGGGGCCTCTCCTCCCTCGTAGGTGCACGCAGCGGCCCACGTCAGGCCGGAAAACACCAGGATCCACGAAAAGGCTGCTTGCTTCCTCATGTCGGTACTCCCTGTGAATTGGCGTACTGGCCAGCGCCCGATTCGACGCTTGTCTGCTGCCATGCTGGGCCGTGGGGCACGCGGAGTCAAGCCGATGGTCGGGTGGTCACTAGCCCTTCACTTGTCCTCGTGGCCGTGCTAGCGCAGTCTACGGAGTCCGAGCATCGCAACCTTCGGAGGGGAGTCGACTCGATGATGCGGGGGCTTCGTTGCGTTGTGGGGCTCCTTGCCGCTCTTGCACTGTCCGCAGGCTGCGGCGAAGGAACGGCAGAGCCCGAGAATCCGGTGATCACCGGCAATTGGACTGGTATCAGCACCTCGTTCGGCGCGGTGGAGGACTGGACGATCCAACTGGAGGAGTCCGGCGAAGGGACCGTGACCGGGAAGTTCACCCTCCGCATCGAAAGGCTGGTATTCTCCGGCGACGTCAGCGGCACACACACCTATCCGTCGGTGTCCCTCGATCTCCGCATGAGGTTCTTCGGAGAGCTCGTGACTGCGACCTATCTGGGTCAGCTGGTATGTTGCGAAAGCATAACGGGAGGGTATCAACTCTTCGACGAACCCTCCCGAACCCTCAACCTCGACCGGCTGGGCACGTGAATCCGAACTCGACCGCGCCTCCAACCCGGTCAGTCCTCCGGCAATGCGTATTTCTCCAGATACGCCAGGTCCAGGTCGTCGAACGCGACCATGTACACTACCTCGGGGCCGAAACCCGCAACACGCCGGTCTCCATCCAACGTGACCGCGCCCACCGGGTTCCCCTGGCGATCGAAGATGTCGTAGGCGGTGCTGCCGCCGGCGGGCACGTGCCGCCGCACCCACGCACGATCACGCGGATCCACGCGGATGGTGGTCGAATGTAGGGCAGGCTTGACGTCTGGCCAGCGATAGGCGTCGTATTCCGGTTCTCCCGAAAAGCCGCTGCGGAAGAAGGTGGCGGTCGTCTGCCCATCGGCAGAGGCCGACATGCTCATGCCGACGCCGGCTCCCCGACGCCTGTCGCGGAAGTACTCCTCCTTCTCGGCCGCTGTGATGGGGATGGGATCGTAGTCGACGGTGTCGCCCCGCGTCACCGAACCGTCCGGAGCGTACCAGTCCACACCGTATCCCACCGAGCGGGCCACCACGACCGATCCGTCGGCGGCAACCCCCCAAGCGTCGGCGGGAGACAGCGGAATCGGCGAAATGCTGACCCGGTTCGCAGATTCCTCGACCACGATCTCGCCCAGCTTGTAGCTGCCCGCGGTGTCCACCGACTCCCGGGCCAGGCCGATTCGAAGGATCCTGCCGCGTCCTTCAGGATCCCGCGGATAGCCGCCCAGGGCCGCTGCATAGACGTTCCCGCCAAGGTCCACCCCGGCCGGAAGTGCCATCACGAAGCTGCCGTCACCCTGCGGTCGCGCGATGGGATGCGCCGGCCCGAACTCCAGACCCGGCCCGAGTCTCACCAGGCGACCGTTGCCAAGATCCACCAACAGCGTCGAGTCCCCCGGCAATGGCCACACGGCATCGGGTTGCAGGTATTCCCCCGGCCCCTCGCCCAGCGTCCCGATCACGGTGCGCAATCCGGCGTCCATGTCCACCCGGTAGAGCGCCTTGCCGAGGGGATCCGGCACCAGAACGTCGCCGTTCGGAAGTTCGCGCACCGCGTGGACGAAGCCGAAGTCCTCTGGAAATACGGCCTGCGGGGGTCCGAGCGGAGCCGGCAGCGGACCGGCGGCACCGTTTTCACCACGCTCGGCGCAGGCGAGGCAGAGGAACAGGCCGAGGACCGGCACCCAATCTCGTGATGACATGCCCCTCGCCTCCGTTTGCGGGGATGGCTCTCGGACGAGCTCCGACCCGTCCCACATTCACTGCGACATCGCGGAACCGCGTAACGGTTGCCAGGGCCCTAC
Source organism: Longimicrobiales bacterium (assembly GCA_963662845.2). Taxonomy (GTDB): domain Bacteria; phylum Gemmatimonadota; class Gemmatimonadetes; order Longimicrobiales; family Gaopeijiaceae; genus Bin94. Next base: position 323,886 of record CAXXCM010000005.1, read on the forward strand.
CGGTACCGCACCCCCGCCTTGAAGACGAGGTCCACCTCGCGCAGCGCCCAGATGTCCTCCAGCGGATTGCCGTCAACCACGATCACGTCGGCGAGCTTTCCGGCTTCGATGGTCCCGAGTTCGTCCTCCAGGCCCAGCAGCTCGGCACCGCGCAGCGTGGCCGACACGATCGCCTCCATGGGGGTCATCCCGAGCTCGGTGTAGATCTCCAGTTCACGGACGTGGTTCCCGCTCTCGTGGAAATTGAGGCTGGTCCCCTTGTCGGTTCCCATTGCGATCGGCGCTCCGGCCGAGATCAGCTTGGCGAGGTTGGTGCGCCCGAGTTCGTAGCCGGCGCGGTGCTCATCCAGCAGCTCGGGGCCTTCGGCGACCTCGCTGGCCACCCATTCACGGGCCTCCTGCACCATGTCCGCCGGTGCGTGGCGGACGTACCACGGATCCTCAAGGCGGCTGGGATCCTCGTAGTAGGTGACATAGACCTCTCTCACGACCATGAGCGGCACCGAATAGACGTTCTGGTCGACGAATCGCTGCACCAGCTCGTCCGAGAATTCGCCCTGTGGCCCCACTTCCTCGCGACCCAATAGCGTGGGATGCTCCATCGCGTCCACACCCGCGTCCAGCACCGCGACGATGCTTTCGATCGACGAGGTGTGGGTCGTGACCCGGAGCCCCCGTGCGTGCGCCTCGTCCACGATCTCGGCGAGGGCCTCGGTGGAGAGCACGGGCGGCTCATTGTCCGGCCCGCTGTAGCCCGAAACCTTGATGAAGTCGACGCCCCTCTCGGCGTAGTCGGCGACGATCTCCCGACCGTGGGGCCCGTCGCGCACCGGCAGCACCAGCGAGGCCCTGGCGTGGGCCACGCCCTCCGGGGTCGTGCGCGCGAAGACCGTGTCGGTCGGATCGTCGAACATGCGGTAGACGCCCGGGTAGTTCAGGATCGTCCCCGACGTGAAGAGGCGGGATCCCGCGATCAGCCCACTCTCGACGCCTTCGCGCAGGCGGACCATCTCGTCGAGCGGATCCATCGTGTCCCGCATGGTGGTGATCCCCTGCATCAGGCTCGCATTGAGGTTGCGCGCCCCGATCTCGTAGTAGCTCCGATAGCGCTCGGCGAAGTAGGCCGGATGGTTCGCCTGCCCGTCGAAGATGATGTGGCCGTTCCCTTCGATCATCCCCGGCATGACCGTCTTGCCGGCGACGTCGATCACGTCGGCTCCGGTTGGGATTGCCACCGTGCCTGCCTGTCCCGTGGCCACGATGCGTCCACCTGCCATCACCACAACGGCGTTCTCCACCGGGGCGGCACCGGTCCCGTCGACTAGCCGTCCCCCTGTCAGCACGGTCGCACCGCCGCCCACTTCAGGGGGGGCGCAGCCAAGGAGCAGTTGTGCGCTGGCGAGCAGCCAAGCGATCGATTTGTTCACGTTCGGATCCTCCTCAGCTCTTCGAGCGACCCTTCGGGCCAAGAGCCAGACGCTTGCGCAGTCTCGTGCCCTCGAATTCGCGAGCATGGGCCCACGCGATCATCGTCTCGAAGGTGCAGGTCTCTCGTCGCGACGCGGGGACATGCTGCGTGTAGCTGCCGTCGGCGTCCATCTCCCAGGCGCAGCGTCGGTCGGCGAGCTGGATGTCGAGCACCTGCCGGAGCTCGCTGCGCAACGCCGGATCCTCCACCGGCACGAGCGCCTCGACCCTGGCGCTGAGGTTGCGGCTCATGCAGTCGGCCGACCCAATGTAGTACTCCTCGTCGCCCCCGTTGCGGAAGTAGTAGATCCGCGAATGCTGCAGGAACCGTCCGACCACGCTCACGACCCGGATGTTTTCGGACAGACCCGGGATCCCCGGTCGGATGCGGCAGCTGTCGCGCACGATCAGATCCACGGTCACCCCCTTGGCGGAGGCCTCGTACAACGCCCGGGTCACCTCGGGATCCTCGAGGGCGTTCATCTGAAACTGGATCCTGCCCGACGAGTCCCTGGCGTGGCGCTTGATCTCGCGCTTGATGCGGCGCAGGATCGCGGTCCGCAGAAACTTCGGGGCCGGCAGCACCTTCCAGTACTTGCGCTTGGGGCGGTATCCCGTGGTGAGGTAGTTGAACAGCTCCGTGAGGTCGGCGCCGATCGCCGAATCGCAGGTGAGCAGCCCGTGGTCGCAGTAGAAGCGCGCCGTGCCCCCGTGGTAGTTCCCGGTTCCGACGTGCGCGTAGCGGCGCAGGCCGTCCTGATCCTGACGCACGACGAGGACGACCTTGCAGTGCGTCTTCAGTCCGAGCACCCCGTAGGTGACGTGGATGCCGTGCGAGGCCAGCGCGTTCGCCCACTGGATGTTGGCCGCCTCGTCGAAACGCGCCCGTAGCTCGATCACGACCGCCACCTGCTTGCCGTTGCGGGCCGCGTGCACGAGATGGTCGATGATGCTGCTTCGCGGCGCCATCCTGTAGAACGTCATCTTGATGGCGCGAACCTTGGGGTCGTGCGCGGCCTCGCGCAGAAAACGCAGCACCGACGTGTCGAACGCCTGGTAGGGATGGTGCAGCAGGATGGGGCCCTGTTCGCGGATGGTGGCGAAGATCGGGCGGTCGGTCAGAAGGTCGGGGTGTTCCGAGGGGTGGTGGGGCAGATCCTTCAGGCCGGGCCGGGGCAGGTCGTGAAGCTCCATCAGATCGCGCAGGCCGAGGAGGCCGTCTCCGGTGAAGACGTCGGTGGTCTTCAGCCCGAGCACGCCCGTCAGCATCTGGAGACGCACGGGATCGAAGTCCCCGGTGACCTGCAGCCGAACGATGGGGGCCAGGCGCTGCTTTCGGAGTCCCGCTTCTATCAGCTCCAGCAGATCGTCGGCCATGTCCTCGTCCACGTCGTAGATCGCGTTGCGAGTGACGCGGAAGAACTCGCAGGACAGGACCTCCATGCCCGGAAAGAGCAGATCCAGGTTGTTCGCCATGACGCTCTCGAGCGGAACCCACACGGTGGATTCGCCGATCCGCACCAGCCGCGGTATGCCGGCCCCCACCGGGACCTTCACCCGAGCCAGCAGGCTGTGCTCGTCGTCCGGATAGCGCAGGGTGACAAGGAGGTTGAGCGACAGATTGGAGATGAAGGGAAACGGGTGCGCGGGGTCCGTCGCCTGAGGCGTCACCAATGGGTAGATGTTGCGCACGTAGTGCCTGCGGAGCCACTTCCTCTCCTGCGCGGCGAGATCTCGCCAGTCGGCCACGCGGATGTCCTCTGCGGCGAGCGCGGCCAGGATGTCGCGCCCCGTCTGCCTCTGCCGTGCCTCCAGGCGCCGAACGACATCGTGGCACTGTTCGATCTGCTCGCGTGGAGTGCGTCCGTCGACCGTCCTCCCCGTGATCCCGGCCTCGACCTGCTGCTTGAGCCCGCCGATCCGCTTCATGAAGAATTCGTCGAGGTTCGACCCCACGATGGCCAGGAACTTGAGGCGCTCGAGCAACGGCGTTCTGGCGTCCGCGGCCTCGTGCAGCACACGGAAGTTGAAGTTGAGCCAGGTCAGCTCGCGGTTGAGGTAGTATTCGGGTCTGTTCAGATCGTGTCCGTCCACCGCCTCGGGCACGGGCGTCGGGTCGGCGGGAGTCTGGAAGAGGGTGGATTCCTCGGTCCCGGAGGGACGAGGCCCATGCTGGGCGATCCCCACGTCGTCGACAAGCACGTGGACAGGGGCCGATCGCTCAGATGACGCCTGTTCGCTCGACCGGGCGGGGGATGACTTCGACATGGCGTAAACATATGTTATCGGGGTTCCCACAGCTAGGAATCCGACCAGGGATTCCGCTGGTGCCGAGCCGTGGCCGGAACTCCACGCCGCCTTGCCGAAGAAAGATGACAGCATGACGAAGCACACAGCGCCATTGGCCCTCCTGCTGGCGGCCTGCTCGTCGGCCCCCGTGTCTTTCTACGGCGTCGCCCCGCCCGGGCGGGAGAGCGCGTACCAGTGCGCGGTGGCGCAGCTCAACATCATGGGCTACACGATCGAGGACGGGAACAGCGATGCCGGCTTCGTCAGAGGACGCAGACAGACATCCGGGCTCGGCACCCAGATACTGACCGGCAACACCTATCACGACGTGCTGGTCGCCACCTCCTTCGACGACCCTTCGACCGGCGAGACCAACCTGCGGGTGGTGGCTTCGCGGGTCGCCGAGCAGGATGTCGGCCTGCTGGGGGCCCTGTCGGACGAGCCGGCCCAGGGCGAAGACCGGATCGCCCCGTCGGACAGCGGTATGGCCGACGCCCAGGCGCTCCTGACCAACTGCGGGGTGTCCAGCGTGACGGGCCCGGCCCGGGGGCAGGAGCAATACCTGCTCCAGGGGGCGGTGGACGGACTCTGATTCGCGCTCCGGCACGACCCCGTTCGAGGAGTCCTCGGTGAGCTCGTCGCGCATGCGCGAAATCCGGGGCGACGTGGCGGCGGTGTCGCCGCGCTTCTTTCTGCGGCAGTGCGCTGGCAGGCTGCGGGGGTTCTGGGCCTCGGGCGAACGATGGGTGGCGCACGCCGGGTCGCTGGGCCGGGTGGTCGTGCGGCACGACGATCCCGATTCGGCGACGTCGCGGTTTCAACGGGTGCAGCGCGATGCCGCACGTCTTTTCGACCGTGTGTCGGCCGAGAGTGGGCGGCCACGGCTCTTCGGCGGGTTTTCGTTTGCGCCGCGAAGGAAGCCCGATCCGACCTGGGCGTCCTTCCCTCCGGCTCTGTTCCATCTGCCCGAGGTGGAGCTCGAGCATCATCCGTCGGCGGGCCGGTGTTCCCTGGTCGTGCGGGCGCGCACCCGGGACGGCGCCGAGCGACGCTGGGGGCGATGGTTTGAGGCGCTGGAGGGCGCTGGCACGCGGCCACGTGGGCTCTCACTCCGCGTATCGGCGGCCGCGACTGGCCCGGATCCGGCGACGGGCGCATCCGGGAGGCCCCGGCACCTGGCACCGACGCGCGTCTTCGGCACGGAGCGGGCCGCCTGGGGCAGAATGGTCTGGCAGGCGCTGAGCAAGATCAGCGCGGGCGAGGCGGACAAGGTCGTGCTCGCGAGGATCCTGGAGGTGGCATCGCGTCAGCCGGTCGACCCCGGCGAACTCGTGATGGCCCTGTGGGAGGAGAACCACGGCAGCCATGTGTTCCTCTTCGAGCCGGAAGCGGGGGAGGCGGTCGTCGGTGCAGGCCCCGAGACGATCGCGACGCTGGTCAACGGCGTCGTCAGGGCAACGGCGGTTGCGGGGAGCGCTCGGGTGGGTGCCGATTCGGTGGAGACCGCGCACCTGGCCCGGGATCTCTTCGACAGCGAAAAGGACCGCGCCGAGCACGACTTCGTGGTTCGCGACATGGTGGCGCGCCTGAGGGCGCTGGGGTGTACGGTGAAAAGGGATGTGGAGCCTCATGTTCTGGCCCTGGCCCGAATCCAGCATCTGGAAACCAAGATCGCCGCCGAGGTGCCCGACGGGACCTCTCTTCTGGACATCCTCGCAACCCTTCATCCGACTCCCGCCGTGTGCGGGATTCCGCGCGGCGTGGCCCTTTCGGTTCTCACCAGCGGCGAGGCGTTCGACAGGGGGTGGTACGCGGGTCCGGTGGGGTGGTTCGACTCGGAGGGGAAGGGAATCTTCGTGCCCGCGCTGCGTTCGGCCGTCCGCCGCGGCGACCACTGGCGGCTCTTCGCCGGAGCGGGGATCGTGCCGGGGTCGGATCCGGCGATGGAGTGGGACGAGACCGAGCTCAAGTTTCGTCCGGTGCTGAAGGCGATCGCGAGGGCCGGCGCAGGTGTGAGAACCACTGCGGGCACCGGGTGACCAGCCGATGACCCCCGGGGAGCTCAACCTGGCTTGGGCCCGCGCCATCCTGTCGGCGCTCGCGGAGTTCGGGGTCGAGGAGGTGGAGATCGCACCCGGGTCGCGCTCGGGGCCCTTGGTTCTCGCCTCGCGGTCGCTGCCGGGTCTGAGCTCGCGCGTTCACCTCGACGAGCGTTGCGCGGCCTTCTTCGCGCTGGGATACGCGCGTTCGCATCTGGGTCCGGCAGCGGTGATCACCACATCCGGCACCGCCGTGGCCAATCTGCTGCCTGCGGTCGTCGAGGCCGACATGTCCGATGTCCCGCTGGTGCTCCTCACGGCCGACCGACCGCCTCGCCTGCGAGGGGCGGATGCCAACCAGACCATCACCCAGCCGGGGATCTTCGGCGACCGGGTGCGCTTCGAGGCCGACCTCCCCGTGCCCTCCGACCACGAGCTGACAGGCACGGGACCCAATTCGCTCGTGGAGACGGTTCGACGCGCGGCCCGGCACGCCTTGGGCCCGCCGGGCGGACCGGTGCACCTGAACGTGCCCTTCGACAAGCCCCTGCAACCGGACTCCGCCGAGGGACTCGACCTGATGGGGCCGGGAGACGAACAGCGTGTCGACCTGGCGACGGACGTGGCTTCCGGAGCGGTCGACCTGGCTCAGCCGGGGCAGCGCCTTGCCGAGGTGCGCCGTCGCGGCCGCGATCAGAAGGCGGTGCTGGCGGCGCGGCTCGAAGTGGCGCGGCGTCCGCTGCTCGTCGCGGGCCCATCGAGCGACCCCGGCGAGGACGGTCCGGCGATCGCCCGGTTCGCCGTCGCGCGCGGCATCCCGACGCTTGCCGATCCCCTGTCCGGCGCGCGCTTCGACCCGGAGGGCGTCGCCTCGCCATCGCCCATTCTCGGCGCCTACGACCATTTCCTGCGCGTCGCCGCCGTGGTGGACCGGCATGTGCCCGACCTGATCATACGCGTTGGCCGAACCCCCACCTCCACACCGCTGGAAGCCGCCCTGGCGCGCTGGAAGGGTTCCGTGCAGGTGGTGATCGACGACGGCGCGCACCGAAAGGACCACCAGGGTCTCGCCGACCACTATCTCCACGCCTCGGCGAGCGCGATGCTGGGCCGCCTGGCGGGAGACGACGGCGGCGATCCCCCGCAGCCGCCCGCCCCCAGCGCCTGGATGCGCGCCTGGACCGATATCGAGGCGGCCACCTGGGCCGCGATCGACGAGGTGCCCCCGCAGAGCGACCACGAGGGAGACCATGCGGCTGCCGTCGTCCGGGCGCTTCCCTCGGGCGCGACCCTGTTCGTGTCGTCGTCGATGCCGGTGCGCGACGTGGACGCCTACGGACGGCCCGCGCCGAAGGGCCTGCAGGTGGTGGGGAACCGGGGCGCCAGCGGGATCGACGGGATCGTGTCGACGGTCCTGGGTTGCGCGGCGGGGGGCGCGTGGCCCATGGCGGCGCTGATCGGGGACATCGCCTTCTACCACGACATGAACGGCCTCCTCGCCGCGCGCGACCAGAGCCTCAACGTGCTGTTCGTTGTGGTCGACAACGATGGCGGCGGTATCTTCCACATGCTCCCGATCCGCGACTTCGAGCCGGTCTTCACCCCGTACTTCGCCACACCGCACGGCCTCGACTTCCGGCACGCGGCGCGGATGTATGAGCTGCCCTTCACCGACGTGACCACGCCGGCTGAGCTGGAGCGGGCGGTCGCGGCCGCGGCCGGTCGGCCCGGGACCGAGATCGTCCGGGTGCGCACCGACCGGGCCGCCAACCGGCTGCGCCACGACGAGGTTCACCGGCGGGTGGCCCGACGCCTGCAAGAACACCTGAACAGAGAGCCCCAATGACCACGACGACCTGGCAGACCGTCAAGACCTACGAGGACATCACCTATCGGAAGCGTGACGGGGTCGCCCGGATCGCGATCAACCGTCCCGAGGTGCGCAACGCCTTCAGGCCGGAGACACTTTTCGAGCTCCTCGACGCGTTCAACGACGTCAACGAGGATCCCTCGATCGGCGTGGTGCTTCTCACCGGCGAAGGCCCCGCCAAGGACGGCAAGTACGCGTTCTGCTCGGGCGGCGACCAGAAGGTCCGGGGCGACGCGGGCTACGTGGGTGGAGACGGCGTGCCGAGGCTGAATGTGCTGGTCCTGCAGAGGCTCATCCGGACGATGCCGAAGCCGGTCATCGCGCTTGTGGCCGGCTACGCGATCGGGGGCGGCCACGTGCTTCACGTCGTCTGCGACCTCACCCTGGCGGCCGACAACGCCGTGTTCGGGCAGACCGGCCCCAAGGTCGGCAGCTTCGACGGCGGCTTCGGATCGTCGTACCTGGCGCGCATCGTCGGTCAGAAGAAGGCTCGGGAGATTTGGTACCTCTGCCGGCAGTACAACGCCGCCGAAGCCGAGGAGATGGGCCTGGTCAACAAGGTCGTCCCGGTGGACGAGCTCGAGGAGGAGGGGTTTCGCTGGGCGCAGCAGATCCTCGATCACAGCCCGCTGGCCATTCGGTTGCTGAAGTCGGCGATGAACGCCGATGTGGACGGACAGGCGGGGCTGCAGGAACTGGCCGGGAACGCCACGCTGCTCTTCTACATGACCGAGGAGGGGCAGGAAGGACGCGACGCGTACCTGCAGAAGCGCAAGCCCGACTTCCGCAAGTATCCATGGCTCCCCTGGTAGGCGCGGGCGAGCCGCACGGCCCGCCGGTGTCGCGCGCGAGGCCACCATGCAGGTGACCCGCGGCCAGGCCTGGATCCTCGCGACACGCCCACGCACCCTTTCGGCGGCGGCGGCCCCGGTCGTCGCGGGCTCGGGCTTCGCGGCGGCGGACGGAGTGTTCGCTCCAATGGTCGCCGCGGTGGCCCTGGCGGGTGCGCTCTTCATCCAGATCGCCACCAATCTGGCCAACGACTACTACGACTTCGTCAAGGGCGGCGACAACGCCGAGCGGCTCGGTCCCGTCAGGGTGACCCAGGCGGGAATCCTGCCGCCCGATGCGGTCTTCTGCGGGATGATCGTCGCGCTGGGACTGGCCACGCTGACGGGGGTCTATCTCGCGTGGGTGGCGGGCTGGCCCGTGATCGTGATCGGCCTCGTCTCGATGCTGATGGGGGTATGCTACACCGGCGGTCCCTATCCGCTCTCCTACCACGGCCTGGGCGACGTCTTCGTGTTCGTCTTCTTCGGGCCGGTCGCCACCGCCGCCACCTACTACGTGCAGGCGGTGGCCTGGTCGCCGGACGCGATCCTGGCAGGGGCCGGGCTGGGCGCCTTCAGCACGGCCATGCTGGTGGTCAACAACCTCCGCGACCGCGAGACGGATGGTGCCGCCGGGAAGCGCACCCTCGCCGTCAGATTCGGCGATCGCTTCACGGTGGCGCAGTACTTCGTCTCTCTCGCGGCAGCGGTTGCAGTGCCGGTCGCGGGGATCGGGCTAATGGCCTGGTCGCCCTGGACGCTGCTGGCGCTGTCCGGCCTGGCACCCTGCCTGCCCGCGTCGCGCCGCGTCCTCGGCTTCACCGACCGGCGCGCGCTCAACCCGGCGCTCGGAATGACCGCCCGGGGCGTCGCCCTGTACGGAGCGGGGCTGGGCCTCGGCACCGCTCTGGCCGCGGCGGGCCTCTTCGGCGGCCCTTGACCGGCCCGGGATCGGCAGATCGGCCGGCCACGCCCGCCGACGATCTGGCGCGGCGGGCGGCCGAGACGCCCACGGCCGCAGCCCTCCACTGGAACGACGGTCGCTGGAGCTATCGGCAACTGGATCGGCGCGCGACGGCGTTCGCCGACCGCCTTGTCGCCTCGGACGCGACGCCCGCCGGCGCTGCCGTCACCCTCTGTCTGACCCCCGGCCCCGAGGCAATCGCCGCGCTCTTCGGCGTTTGGAGGGCGGGGTGCCTGGCGGTGCCGCTCCACGAACGCCTGACCCCCGCCGAGGTGACCCGCGCCCGGCACACCGTGATGTCGGCGTCGCACATTGATGACGCGACGTTGCACGACGGCACCGCCGCTTCGGCCGTGACGCCGGCCACGCCCCCGCCCGCAGCAGCGAGACGCAATCCCCGCGACCCGGTGGCCGACCACTACGCCGCGTTCCCCGACGTGGTCGCCCTCATCCTGACCTCCGGCTCGTCGGGCGCGGCCAAGGGGGTGGGGTTCACGCGCGACACGCTGGCAGCATCGGCATCAGCCGTCGCGAGCCGGCTGTCCCTGACCGAGGACGACCGCTGGGGGCTTTGCCTGTCGCCGGGACACATCGGCGGCCTGTCGCTCGTTGTGCGGGCCGTCATGACGGGCGCCTCCGTGCGACTGTGGCCGTCCTTCGATCCCGACGCCGTGGCGAGCGCGGTTCTCGGTGGACGGGTGACCCATCTGGCGGTCGTGCCCGTCATGCTGCGCCGGCTGGTCTCGCGGCTGGCGCGAGAGCGCGTGCCCGACACCCTGCGCTGCGTCCTCGTCGGAGGCGCCGCCGCGTCCGGCACCCTCCTCGAAGCCGCGTGGGCGGCCGGACTGCCCGTCGCCCCCACATGGGGCATGACCGAGACCGCATCCCAGGTCGCCACGGCGCCTCCCCGTCTCGCCCGGCACCGACCCGGCACCGTGGGTCGCCCGCTGCGCGGCATCGAGGTGCGTCGGACCCCCGGGGGGGTATTGTCCGTGCGCGGCCCGACGCTGGCGTCCTTCGTGGTCCCCCGGTCCGACGCACCCCCGCAGGCGCTCCCCACCGACCCCGACGGCTGGTTCGCCACATCCGACATCGGTCGCGTCGACCCGGAAGGGCTCATCTGGATCGAGGGGCGCGCGGACGCGATCATTGTGAGCGGGGGCACGAACGTGAATCCCGGCGAGGTCGAGCGCGTCATCGAGTCGCTGCCAGGCGTGGTCGAGACGGTCGTCTTCGGCGTGCCCGACGACGAGTGGGGCGAGGTTGTGGCGGCGGTTGTACACGGCGACGCCGCGTCGGTCACCGCCGCCGCCGTCGACCGCCACTGCCGCGCGCGGTTGTCGCGGGCACGGTGTCCGTCGAGGATTCTAGTCGTGGACGATCTGCCCCGCACGTGGACGGGAAAAGTGATGCGGTCCCGCGTGAGCGAGCGCTACGGACCACGGTTGAACGCGAGGAACACGACATGATCGAGGAATTACGCTGGCGCGGCCTGCTCGCCGACGCGACCGAACACGCGGCCTCGGCCTTCGCCGCAGGCCAGGTCACGGGCTACATCGGCTTTGATCCGACGGCGTCGTCGCTGCACGTGGGGTCGCTGGTCCCCATCATGGGCCTCGTGCACCTGCAGCGCGCCGGACACTGTCCGATCGCGCTGGTCGGCGGCGGAACCGGGCTCATCGGGGACCCGTCCTTTCGGGCGTCGGAGCGGGCGTTGCTCGACCGCGCCACGGTCGAGGAGAACGTGGACGCGCTGCGTCGGCAGCTGGAGCCGTTCCTCGACTTCGAGTCGCGTTCGGCCCCGGCGCGGATCGTGAACAACCTCGACTGGCTCGACGGCCTAGGGCTGGTCGACTTCCTGCGGGACGTCGGCAAGCACTTCTCGGTCAACGCGATGCTCCGCAAGGAGTCGGTGCGCCGCCGCCTGGAGGACGAGGAGTCGGGAATCTCCTTCACGGAGTTCGGCTACCCGCTCCTCCAGGCGTACGACTTCCGCGAGCTGAACCGCAGGTACGGATGCACGCTGCAGATGGGCGGCACCGACCAGTGGGGCAACATCACCGCCGGGATCGATCTGGTGCGGCGGATGGGCGGGCCTCGCTGCCACGGCGTGGTCTTCCCCCTCGTCGAGTCGGCGAGCGGTGTCAAGTTCGGGAAGACGGAGGAGGGGGCGGTGTGGCTCGACCCGGCGCGCACCTCGCCGTACCGGTTCCACCAGTGGTGCCTGAACACCGGTGACGGCGACGTGGTGCGCTATCTGAAGATGTTCACGCTGCTGGACCGGGACACCATCGACGAGCTGGCGCACGCCGTGGCCGAACGTCCCCACCGGCGCGAGGCCCAAAGACGGCTGGCGGCCGAGATGACGCGCACCGTGCACGGTGCCGACGGACTGGAGCGCGCCGAACGGGCTTCGCGGGTGCTCTTCGGGGGAAGCCTGGAGGGGATCGGGGCGGGGGACATCGCGGAGATCTTCGCCGACGTGCCCTCGACGGTGGTGGCGAGGTCGGCGCTGGAGGACGGGGCGGAGCTGGTGGCGCTCATGGCCAGCTCCGGGATGACCGCGTCCAGGAGCGAGGCGCGGCGGCTGATCCGGGGCGGCGGGGTGTATCTCAACGGCGAGAGAGTGACAGACATGGGGGTGACGGTGGGGCAGAGCGACCCGATCGAAGACCGCTTCGTCCTCGTGCGGATCGGCAAGAAGCGCCATCTGGTGGTGGAGGTAGGGTAGAAAAAGCCGCCCGGAAGGCAATTTGTCCGCCACAAACGCCCTGATGTGGCGGACAACGGCGGGTGCCGCCCCTCTTTGCTACCCCCTCGTCGCTATCGGTGCCGCCAGCAGATCGTCCGGGATCCCGAACGCGTCCACCAGTTCGCGCGCTCGCGGCGCCAGCTCCCGACAGAGCGCGTTGACCTCGCGGCGCACCGCTTCGCTCTTGGTCGGCTCGAAATACCCCGTCTCGAGGAACCAGGCGCGGTGGGCTTCGAGCGTGGCCAGGCCGTGGAGCGCGATCACCCGAGTGATGAGCTCCTGGCCGTCGCAGTCGTCCATGTCGTCGAGCGCCTTGACCGCCGCTTCCAGCGCGATTCGGTCCACATGGGCGCGGGCAAGCGTGATCAGGTGGTCCTGGCAGTGGTTGACCGCGTCGAAGCTGTCCTGGCCCTGGTCCATCCGGGCCTTGATTCGGCGGGCCGCCGAGCGTAGCAGGCGCTCCTCGCGATAGCGGAACGCGGCGAGCTGGAAGTCGTGACCGGCGAGGTGTTCAGGGTCGGTCCTGCGGGTCGCCACAGGGTTCATCTTCGCCAGACGGGTGCCTGCCAGCTCGGCGAGGTAGCGCGCCATGCCCCACATCGGCAGGTGGCCCAGGTCCCTGCGGAAGCGCGACAGCAGCCCCTTCGCGACCAGTTGCAGGAGCACCGGGTTGGTGCCCTCGAAGGTGGTGAAGACATCGGTGTCAGCCTTGAGGCGGGCGAACTGGTTCTCGGCCAGATAGCCCTGCCCGCCGCAGGCCTCGCGGCACGCCTGCAGCGTGTCCACGGCAAGCCGGGACGCAACGGCCTTCAGCCCGGCGGCGCGGACTTCGAGTTCGAGGCGGTCGGCATAGAGGTCCGCGACGCGGAGCGTCAGGTCACGCACCGCAAAGCCCATGGCGTAGGAGGCGGCCAAGCGGGGGAGGAGCTCACGCTGGACCGACAGGTAGTCGAGGACGGAGACCTCGCCGCCGCCGGCCGGACCGAACTGCCGTCGCCGGGCGGTGTAGCGGACCGCGATCGTGAGCGCCTTCTTCGTGATGGTCTGCGAGGCCGCCGCGACGCTGATCCGTCCCGAGACCAGGGTGCCCAGCATGGTGAAGAAGCGCCGGCCCGCGCTCGGGATCGGGCTCTCGTACCGGCCGTCCGGGGTGATGCGAGCGAAGCGGTCCAGCAGCGCGTCGGCCCCCACGCGCACACCGTCGAACCAGATGCGTCCGTTGTCGACGCCGTTCAACCCCGCCTTCGCGCCGCAGTCCTCGATGCGCACGCCGGGTGCCACGGCGCCGTGGGCATCCCGGATGTGCACCAGGAAGGCATGCACACCGTGGTCGTCGGACCCGACGCGAAGCCGGGCGAAGACGGTCGCCATGCGTGCGTGCAGGGCGGCGTTTCCGATGTAGTCCTTGCGGGCATCGTCGTCGGGCGTGTCGATGACGAACTCGCCGGTCGTGGGGTCGTAGTCGGCGGTGGTGCGAAGATCGCGCACGTTGGAGCCGTGGCCGGTCTCGGTCATGGCGTAGCAACCGGGCAGCGCCATGGTGGCGACCTGGGGCAGGTAGCGGCGGTGGTGCCTCTCGGTTCCCAGCTGCGCGATACTGCCCCCGAAGAGGCCGAACTGGACGCCGAACTTGACCAGGACGCTGAGGTCGCCGAGCGCGAGTTCCTCGAAGGCGGCGACCGAGGCTCCCGGATCGCCCAGCCCACCCCATTGACGCGGGTAGGCGACCACACCGAGTCCCGCATCGGCCAGCACCCTGACCGCCGCCAGCGTCCGCTCGCGATACTCGTCCCGCGGTATCTCGTCGGGGATCCGCAGCTCCGGTCGGGCAAGCGCCTCGCGGACCCGGCTCCGGACAGCCTGGTAGCCGCCGTGAATGTGGGCCGCGATCTCGTCCACGACGTGCCGGTCCGGTTCCGCTCGGGCTTCCCGTTCATCCGCGGCCCCGGTGAGCTCCCTGAGAGCCTCGGGTCCAGCGAGTCCCAGTTCCAGCTCGACGCGGCCCAGCGTCGCGAGCGCCTCGTCCCGCCAGGGCACGATGTCCGCGGCGAGTCCGGCTTCGACCATCTGGTGGCGAGCGGCGCGCTGCGCCACGGCGACCCCCGCCCGCGAAAGGGTGACGCTGCCGTCGGCGCCGCTGCGGATCCGCGTCACCGCCTCTGCGAAGACGTGGGCCGCAGGCGGCTTTGCGGGATCGAGCCAGGCGCGGACGTCCGCCCGGCCGTCGGGGGTCATCCACTCGGCGCCCTCGATCGCGCCGGTCACCGCCCTCAGCTCGTCGTCCTCCATGAGCCCGTCGGCCCAGACCGCGCACAGGATCGGCAGGAAGGCGAGGAAGGTGGGCTCTGGGGAGAGCGAGGGTCCCGGCAGGTCGCGAGACTGATGCGCGACGGAGGGCCGCGTTGGACCCGAGGGCCCGCTTGGGATGGGCTGGCCGTGTTCTGGCACGCTGCACCGCCGTGGTTCGGGTGGACCGGGCGTATCGTCCAAGATAGCCAACCCGCGCCCTGTGGGACGGGCGACGCGGAGGCCAGGCACGAGGGTGGGGACGGCGCGAGCGGGCCGACATTCCCTCTGGCAGCCACCCCCCGAAAGGGACCCGCCCCCTTGAAAACATTCACCCCGCACGGCAAAGTGCGTTCTTCCCCTTTCCTTCTCCAAGCCCAGCAAACCGAAACAGGAAGCGAGCCGATGGCTTCGAAGTCGCCGCCGTCCGTCCCCCCGCCGAGCCAGCCGCTGGTTGGCGTGATCATGGGATCGCGCAGCGACTGGGGCACGATGAAGCACGCGGCCGAAACGCTGGAGGCGCTGGGGATCGCGCACGAGGTGCAGGTGGTGTCGGCGCACCGCACGCCGGATCTGCTCTACGAGTACGCCGGGAGTGCGGAGGAGCGTGGGCTGCAGGTGATCATCGCCGGGGCGGGGGGGGCCGCGCACCTGCCCGGGATGGTCGCGTCGAAGACTGTGCTTCCGGTTCTGGGGGTTCCGGTGCAGTCGCGGGCGCTGAACGGGCTGGACTCGCTGCTGTCGATCGTGCAGATGCCGGGGGGCGTTCCCGTGGGCGCGCTGGCGATCGGCGTGGCGGGGGCCACCAACGCGGCGCTGCTGGCGGGCAGGATCCTGGGGCAGACCGATCCCGCCGTCAGGGAGGCGGTGCGCGCCCACGCGCTCGCCCGCACCGAAGCGGTTCTCGCCGACCGCGACCCGAGCGTGCCGCCGCCCCAGTGAGGGTCGGCGTCCTCGGAGGCGGGCAGCTCGGCCGCATGCTCGCCCTGGCGGGGATTCCCCTGGGGCACCGCTTCGTCATCCTGGAGCCGTCCCCCGATCCTCCGGCCGGCGGACTCGGCGAGCTGGTCGCCGCTCCGTACGACGATGTGGACGGGCTGGCGCGCGTCGCCGCGGCCGCGGACGTCGTCACCTACGAGTTCGAGAACGTGCCGGCCGAGAGCGCCGCCTACCTCGCCGCGCGGCTCCACGCACTGCCGCCGCCCGCCGCGCTTCAGGTGGCGCAGGACCGTCTGGCCGAGAAGACGATGTTCCGGGAACTCGGCATCCCGACGCCGGCGTTCCACCCGGTGGACGGGGTCGACTGTCTCGAAGCCGCCCTGGCCGCTACGGGCCTGCCGACGGTGATCAAGACGCGCCGATTCGGCTACGACGGGAAGGGCCAGACCGTGGTGCGGACGGGGGCGGAGGCGGTGGCGGCGGCGGAACGTCTCGGTCCCGGACTCATCGCGGAGAGCTTCGTCCCCTTCGAGCGCGAGCTCAGCGTGCTTGCGGTCGCGGGGCGGGATGGGGACCGCGCGTTCTACCCGCTGACCGAGAACCACCATCGCGGCGGCATCCTGCGAACGAGCTACGCCCCGGCGCCCGGACTCACCCCGGCGCTGCAGTCGCAGGGCGAGACCCTGGCGACCCGAGTGCTGGATCGGCTCGACTACGTGGGCGTGCTCGCGATCGAGCTATTCCAGTTGGACGGCCGCCTGTTGGCCAACGAAGTGGCGCCCCGCGTTCACAACTCCGGGCACTGGACGCTCGACGGGGCGGGCACCTGCCAGTTCGAGAACCACGTCCGCGCGGTGACCGGAATGCCGCTCGCCGTGCCCCGCGTACCCGGCCCGGCGGCGATGGTCAACCTGATCGGCGAGCTACCCGACCTCGGTGCCGTGGCGGCGGTCCCCGGTGCACACCTCCACCTCTACGACAAGACGCCCCGGCCGGGACGGAAACTGGGGCACGTCAACGTCACCGGCGACGACGAGGCGGCCGTCATGCGCACGGTCGAGCGGGTGTGGGCGCTGCTGCCCGGCGATGGCGAACTGCCCCGCGCGACCGGCTGGTAGGAACGCCGGTTCCGCCCCATTAGCTTACCCGTTCCGTTCAACCCCCTGCGAGGCAACATGCTGGAAGAGATCAAGACCAGGATATCGGAGGAAGTCGAAGCGCTTACCCACGAGCTGAACGTCGAACTCCCCGACCGGATCAAGAAGGCGGTGGAACTGGGCGACCTGCGCGAGAACGCCGAGTACAAGTCCGCGCTGGAACGCCAGCAGTTCGTGCAGGCGCGAATCGGCCACCTCGCCTGGCGCATGTCGGAACTCTCCAAGATCAACGTCGACGAGATACCGGAGGACCGGGTGGGCTTCGGATCGAAGGTGCGGGTTCTGGACCGCGCCATGGGCACCGAAAACACCTTCACCATCGTGGCCGGCGACTACATCGATCTCGAGAAGGGCCACATCTCGCTCGAATCCCCGATCGGCCGGGGGCTGCTCGGGGCGCGCGAGGGAGACGAGGTGACCGTCAAACTGCCCGTGGGTCCGCGCCAATTCCTCGTGGTGGAACTCACCACCCTGCCGCAGCAGGTGGGGCTGGGGGAGGGGTAGCGCGCCTAGAAGCCCGGCGGCCGGGGGATGCGCGCGACCACGATCGTGACCGGGGACAGCGTTGGCACCCGGAACACCGCTCCCGCTCCCGCCTCCACCGCCTCGAAGTCGAAGACGCGCACACCGCTCGCGCCGAGCCGGCCGCCGAATCGCTGAGACCGGGCCAGCGGGAGCGATGGTTCGGCGGTGTCGTCGTCTTCGCCCGTGAGGGTGACGGGCCATGGATAGCGCCCAGGCGGATCGGGATTCGAGAAGATCTCGGTGGAGGTGGGGAAGTCGTAGGCGAGGAAGCGGGGCGTGTCGTCGTCGGTGAGCCACGGCTCGGCGCCCGCGACGGTGAGCGCGGTCGCGTGGTGGGCCAGAAGCTCGGCCACGCTCAATCCGGTCACCGCCTCCAAACCGGCGATTCCGGGCGGGGCGAGGGAGTCGTTGAGCGCGAGTATCAGGGCTTCGTCGGCCGCCTGACCATCCTCTCCTCCGGCGACCAGATCGCGCAGCATGCGATGGAAGTGCCAGCCGCTCCCGTACACGTGGCCCTGATCCAACGGCTCGAAGGCGACCGCGTTGGGGTCGACGGAGAAGGCGCGCACGACGCGGGCCATGACCTGGAAGGTTCCGTAGGTCTCTGGCCGCATGTTGGCCAGCCCGTCGCGCATGATCGTGCGGTTCACGCGTTCACGCATCTTGGGGCCGCCTGCGCGCTCCCACGAGAGCCGCGAGGTCATCTCCTTGGCGACTTCGGCCCTGCCCTCCTCGATCCAGGTGGGATGGAAGGTGCGGACGCCCTCGGGGTAACCACGGAGCGCATCGCTGCGAATGCGCTTGTAGAGCGAGCTGATGTGCTTCATTTCGTGGGCGATGCCCCCCATGGCCCAGAAACGATCGTCCTCGAGCTGGGTGAAGGCGGTGGCCTCCACGTGAATCAGCTCCATCTCGTTGGACGCGGGGCAGTCGGCGACCGTGAAGGCCATGTCTCCCGACCACACGTACGCGATTGCGTCGTCGATGTCGGCGCGCACCAGAACGGCGACCTTGCCGTCGCCATTCACGTCGCTCACGCCGCCGAAGTAGCGCTCGATAATGTCGTTGCCGTGCTCCGAGTAGAAGTCGATGACGCGGTCGACGTTGGCCGTGGGCACCGGCGAGGCGGCGGCCGTGTCCTCGTAGACGACGAGGTGGTCGTTTTCGGCGATGATCTGCGCCGTGACGATCCGGTCGACCACGCAGCGGCTCCCACCGTTGCGGTCGTAGAGCCGGAAGGCCCTCTGGGCCGGGATGTCGGCCTGGATCCCCCGGCGGGCCTCCTGCGCCTGGATCGCACGCTCCAGCATCCCCGCCAGACGCCCCTCGGCCTTGAGCCGGGCAAAGAGCTCCTCCTCCTGTCGGCGGATCCGGTGGTGAAGGGCGTCGGTGGCTCGTTCGCCTTCGAGAAAGCGGTCCCAGTCCTCGCCCAGGCCCGTTTCGCGCCGATGGTCGGCTTGTGCGGCGGCCTCGGCCACAACGGGTCGCAGGCCCGGCGCCTCGCCTGCCAAAACGCCTTCGACGAGGAGTTCGACGGAAAAGAGCGCCTCGCTCGAGGCGTTCAGTCCCCCCAACGTGACCCGGTAGTAGGCCGACGGCTCGGGAGCGCGGACGAACAGGCCGCACAGCCTCACTTGGCTCGGCGCGTCCACCCGCACATCGCCGATGGCGAGGCCCAGCGGCCCGTCGCACACCGCCAATCCCAGAGCGGCGATCGCCTCTCCTCCCTCGGCATCGACCACCCGCACCTCGAACTCGAAGTCGCCGGCCTGCTGCGGCGTGCCGCGAAGCGCGCCGTCGCCGGAGAGCGTCAGTCCGGCCGGCATCGTCGCGCCTTCGGCAAGGCTCCACGCGTATCCGGTCCCGGCACCGCCCCGCGCCTTCAGCGTCGCCTCGTACGCCACCGTCGCCCGACCCTGCGCGAGTGAATCGGTCACGATGGTCAGGGGAAGGTACGATGCGCTGGCCTGGAACTCGGCGGTCAGCCCGGCGGTCGACGCCGACAGCGTCTGCACCGAGTCGTCGCCCATGGTCCAGATCGTCTCGGCGATGCCGTTGGCGCCGGTGACGACCGACCCCGGCGAGACCGAGCCG
Organism: Longimicrobiales bacterium; assembly: GCA_963662845.2. Taxonomy (GTDB): domain Bacteria; phylum Gemmatimonadota; class Gemmatimonadetes; order Longimicrobiales; family Gaopeijiaceae; genus Bin94. The sequence continues at coordinate 343,098 of CAXXCM010000005.1, forward strand.
CCACCGGCCGTCACCGCGAAGCTCACCGTGATCTCCGCCGCCGGGTGCCCGTTGCGGTCGAGCGCGCGAACACTCGGCGCGACGGGGAGCGCCTCGCCGAAGTGACCCTCCTGGCCATCGCCGGCCGCCTTCTCGAGCGCCGCCACCTCCTGGCGCACCGTCACCGCGGCCTCGCCGCCCGCGGACCCCGCCCGGGCCGTGATGGTCGCGGTGCCGGCCCCCGCCGCCGTCACCAGTCCCGTCGCGAGTTCGACCGTCGCCACCGTGGGGCGCAGGCTCGACCAGTGTATGGTCACCCCCGTCATGACGCCGCCGTACTGGTCGAGCACCCGGGCGCTGAGCTGCTCGGTGTCGCCCACGGCGGTGAAGGTGACGGAGGAGGGGGAGATCGTGAGGGTGGTGGGGACCGGGGGCGCGGGAGGGGGGGTGGGGTCGCCGCCGCACGCGGCCAGGGCGGTGGCGGCGCAGGCCAGAAGGGCGATGGGGGACCGAACGAGGCCGGCCCCTCCGGGCGCGATCGCGAGTCTCACCATGGTCCTGCCTCCGTCAGTTCCCGTCGATGATTGCTCCGTAGACGATGGGTCTCAGGATACGGTCGACCGGTGCCGCGCCGAACGGTTGCAACTGCGTCCACGCCATGCCGACGATCTCCTCGCGGGGATCGACCCAGAAATAGGTGTTGGCGATGCCCGACCACCAGTAGCTGCCCGCGTCGTCGCCGACCGAGACCGCGAAGCCCAGCCCGAAGCCGGCGTCCATGAGCCCCGGCATGATCGGAATCATCTCGTCCGGAAGGTGGTTGGCGGTCATGAGTCGGACGGTTTCGGGATCCAGGAGCCTCGTCCCGTCCAGTTCGCCCTCGTTGAGGAGCATCTGGGCGAAGCGGAGGTAGTCCGCGGCGGTGGAGGTCAGGCCCCCGCCACCGGACAGCCACGCCGGGGGACTGGCGAAGGGATCGCCGTTGGGAGATCCGGTGGCTGCGAGCCCGTCTCGGGTGCGCCGGTACATCGTCGTGAACCGGTCGTGCTTGTCGGCCGGAACGTGGAATCCGGTGTCGTCCATGCCCAGCGGCTCGAAGATGCGCTCGCGGAAGAAGGCGTCGAGCGGCTGACCGGACACCACCTCGACCACGCGCCCCAGGACATCTGTGGAGTAGCTGTAGTTCCACCGCGCCCCCGGATCGTCGAGCAGCGGCAGCGATGCCAGGATGGCCACGCGGTCCTCGAGGTCGCTGCCCGAACCCAGCGAGAACGGGTTCAGCGCGTGATTGTACATCGAGTCGACGGGGCTGTTGCCGAAGATGCCGTAGGTGAGGCCCGACGTGTGGGAGAGCAGGTCGCGAATCAGCATGGGGCGGCTGGGTGCGCGCGTGCCGCCGTCCTCGTAGACCTGGACATCGGCGAAGTCGGGGATGACGCTTCCGAGCTCGTCGTCGAGCGCCACCCGCCCGTCCTCCACGAGCATCATCGCCGCCACGCTCGTGACCGGCTTGGTCATGGAGTAGATGCGGAAGATGTCGTCGCGCTCGAGCGGATCCTCGTCGCGAATCCGCCAGCCGCGCGCATCCCAGTGCACGATCTCGCCGCGCCTGGCCACCAGGGTCATGATCCCCGCCGTGCCGCCGCGGTCGATGAGCTGCTGCATGGCCGGCCCGATCGCCCCCAGCGCCTCGCTGGACAGCCCCACATCTTCGGGTTCGGCGGTCGTCCAGTCCTGAGGCGCGGCCTCGTCCAGCGCGAAGGTCCAGACCGTCGGTCTCCCGCCGCGACTGAGCAGCCCGGCGGCGACGGACACGTACTGCCGGCCATCCACCTGGTAGGTGACGGGCGATCCCGCTCCCCCGCTCACCTCGGCCGACCAGAGCTCCTCGCCGGTGCGGGCGTCGAGCGCGGCCAGACGCGAATCGGTGCCCCAGAACACGAGGTTGCCGGCCGTGGACAGCGTGCCGCCGTGATCGCCCGACGCCTCGACTCGCCAGACCTCCCGGTTTTCCGCCGGATCCCAGCCCAGCAGGAGGTTGGACGGACCCGACTGTTCGGGGCGGGGCGGGCGCGGAGCGGCGTCGTTGCCGGTGGCCCCGCTCTCCCGCACGGTCCCCGTGTTCCAGACCCCCCGCCGATAGTCGAATGTGGGGGCCTTCTCGTAGTAGTAGTGGTTGTTGGTGGCGGGGATGTAAACGAGACCGGTCGCGGGGTTCCACGCCATGGGGTGCCAGTTGTGCGCACCGGACGGGCCGGGGGCCAGGTAGACCGGCCGCCCGGTCATTCCGTAGCGCGCCTCGGGCGTCTCGATGGGACGTCCCGACTCGGGATCGACACCCGTTGCCCAGGTGAGGTCGTCGGCGAAGGGCTCGGCGGAGACCAGCTCGCCGGTGATTCGGTCCACGACGTAGAAGAAGCCATTCTTGGGCGCCTGCACGATCACCTCGCGCTCGCGCCCGTCGATCTGCAGGTCGAGCAGCATCAGGGGCTGCGTCGCCGTGTAGTCCCAGTCGTCGCCGGGGGTGGTCTGGTAGTGCCAGCGGATCGCGCCGTCTTCGGGGTCGAGGGCCAGGATGGCGGACAGGTACAGGTTGTCGCCGCCCCCCGGGCTGCGGTTGTCGCGGTTCCACGGCGATCCGTTGCCGGTCCCGATGTAGAGCAGATCCGCGTCGGGGTCCACGGCCATCGCGTCCCAGACCGTGCCGCCGCCGCCCGCGACCCACCACTCGCCGGACCAGGTTTCGGCCGCCGTGCGCATGGCGTCGCTCTCGAACCCGTTGGCGGGGTTGCCGGGGATCGTGTGGGTGCGCCAGAGCTGCGCGCCGGTCTCGACGTCGTATGCCGTGACGTAGCCGCGCACGCCGTATTCGGCGCCGCCGTTGCCGATCACGACCGCGTCGCCCACGACCCGAGGCGCGCCGGTGATCGTGTAGTCGGAGCCGGGCGGGGTGGTCTGGGTGGTCCAGCGCACCGACCCGTCCGCGCGGTCGAGCGCCACCAGCCGTCCGTCCAGGAGGCCGACGAAGACCTTGTCGCCGTGAAGCGCGACGCCCCGGTTGACATCGCCGCAGCAGGCGCGGGGGCCGCCGTTGTCCTGGTCCGGAATCGCGGGATCCCACCGCCAGATCTCCTCGCCGGTCGCGGCGTCGAGCGCGAAGACGAAGCTGAGCGCGCCGGTCCCGTAGAGGACGCCGTCCACCACCAACGGAGTCGTCTCGATGCGCGCGCCCGTCTTCGGGATCTCCCAGCTCCAGGCCACGCCAAGCCGATCCACGTTGTCCGCGTCGATCTGGTCGAGCGGGCTGAAGCGGGTCTCGGCCGCGTCGAGTCCGTGCTCGGGCCAGTCGACGTCCTGGGCCGTGGCTGCGACCGGGGCTGCGACGGCACCTGCGGTCAGCGCGAGGCCGAACAGGGCGGCGCGAAGCAACGAGCCTGAAAGCAGTCCGGGTGGGAAGGAGGGGATCAGTGCGGCGAAGCCTTGCGGGCCGCCTCTTGGCGTGGGCTGCATGCGGGTCTTCCGGCTGTGGATGAAGGGTGGCGGCGCACCGCGCGGCGAGCCTGCCGAAAGATGGCGTCCCCCCGGCGCTGCCGCGAACCTCACGGGGCGCCGGCGCGCACCCCGACACGACTTCGGACACAGCGACATGCCTCCCACGGAGACATTGCGTAGCTTTGCGGACGATGACACCGACCCGCCCGATCCAGCCCCTCCTCGCCGCCGCGTGCCTGCTCGCCTGCGCGGGAGACCCCGAGCCGCCGCCCTTCGCGGCCGTCGCCGACTCCAGGCAGCTGATGCTGTCCGTCATCGAGCCGGCGGCCGAGGTGTACTGGGACGCGGTCGGCGTGATCATGGACGAAGCGGGCACGCACGAATTCAGGCCGCGGAGCCCCGAGGAGTGGACGGCGGTCGAGAACGCGGCGTTCGTCCTGGCCGAGTCCGGCAACCTGCTGCTGCTGGAGGAGCGCGCGCAGGGCCAGGGTCACTGGGTGGCCATGTCGCGCGCGATGATCGACGTGGGTCGGCGCGCGGTGGAGGCCGCGCAGGCCCGCGACGCGGACGCGGTCTTCGAGGTGGGCGGCGACGTCTACCAAGTGTGCACCGGATGTCACGCCGTGTACGCCACCGAGACCCTGCGCCCCAGCCACCGCCCCGGTTCGGTCGTCCCGTGATCGGGTGTTCCCTGTGATCGAGCGCTTCCTGGGCTGGCTCGGCGACACTCCCTGGAGCGTGGCTCTGCTGGAGTCCCTGTACGCGTGGCCCCTTGTCGAATCGACCCACGTCCTCGCCCTCGGCCTGTTCGTCGGCACCACCGCGATGATGGACCTGCGGCTCGTCGGCATCGCCTTCCGCAAGGTGCCGGTCACGGCCTTCACGGGGCGGCTCCTCCCGTGGACGCGGATCGGATTCGCGATCATGACCGTGACCGGGCTCCTCCTCTTCTATTCCCAGCCGCTCCGCTACTACCACAACGTCTTCTTCCGGGTGAAGGTCGTCGTGCTCGTCCTCGCCGGCCTCAACGCGGCCATCTTCCACGTGGGCGCGCACCGGAACGCCGCCGACTGGGACCGCGACGCGAAGCCTCCCCGCGCGGCCCGCATCGCGGGGGCGGTGTCGCTCACGGCCTGGGCGCTGGTCGTGGTCACGGGACGCCTCATCGCCTACAACTGGTTCGACTGCGACCTGCAGCCGCAGCCCGACTGGGTGAACTGGCTGGCCGGGTGCGCCGTCGGCGCGGACGGGACGGAGTAGGCCGCCGTGTTCGAGGCGTTCTTCCGCTGGTGCGAGGGCACGCTCGTCGGTCGGGCTGTCAGCGAGTCCGTGTGGGCGTTCCCGATCCTCGAAGCGGTCCACCTGATCGGGCTCTGCCTGCTGGGCGGCGCGCTGCTCGTGGTGGATCTTCGCCTGCTGGGCGTGGGCCTGACCTCGCAGCCGGTTGCGCAACTGGCCCGCTCCGCCCGCCCGTGGCTGATCGGCAGCCTGGTGATCATGGTCGCGACCGGTGTGCCGCTCTTCCTCTCGGAGGCGATCAAGGCCTACTACAACACCTCGTTCTGGGTAAAGATGTGCACCCTGCCGGTCGCCCTGGCCTTCACCTTCGGAGTGCGGGAGCGAGTCGCGCGGCGGGGAATGGGGGCACGGGAGCCCGGGGCAAGGCACCGCATCGTCGGGGCGGTTTCGCTGGCCCTCTGGTTCACCGTGGCCGCTGCGGGGCGCTGGATCGGCTTCTCGTGAACGCGGGGTGTCGAATTTCGGTACCGCCCGAGGTTTGTCCGCCATATTGGCGGCTAGATGGCGGACAAACCGACGCCGAAGCGCTCTTTGGGCCGTGCTCCAAGGACGCCGTTACGCCTGAGCGGCTTCTCGCACCCGTGAGAGGAAGTCGTCCGCCGTCTCGCAAGTGAACACCTCGGCGGCGATCGCGGCCAAGCGCTCCGAGTCCGCGATGTCTTCGAGCACGGGGACGAGATCCTCCGCAGCCCCCTGACCGAATCTGCGAGCGGCGAGTCGGCGGACCAACGCGCGCTCCCCTGCTAGGTGCCCCTTCGCGTGCCACTCCTGGTTCAGTTCCTCGCCCCATTGCCGGGCTCTCTCGATCAACGTCGTCATCTGCCCCTCCTGCTCTTTCCTGATTCTGAGTTCCAGCTTCCGGCCCTTGGAATCGAGCCGCTGCACCAGCACCTGCGAGATCCACTCCGTGAAGCTGTCCAGCAGCTCCTGCGCCCCCACCCGCTCCGCCCAGCCCCTGAGTGATCGCGCCAGCTCCTCGATCTGGCTGGACGACCGCGCCTGTTCCAGCGCCACGATCATCGAGAGCACGTTGTCCTCCGGCAGCGGAGGGGCACCGAGCCTCTGCACCTCGATCAGAAGATACGGGTGTCGCGGACGGGATCCAAGCAGCTCGACGGGCACCGGGGTCAGGAGGTCGCGGATGTCCTTCGGCGCGGTCCAGCGCCGCTGGCCATTGTAGACGACGACGGGCACGACGAGCGGAAGGGCGCGACCCGGCATCGGCCGTGCGGATGGCCACGTCGAGGGCGCGCAGGGTGTCCTCGACGGTGCGCCTATGGGCAAAGAACCTCTTGTAAGCGGCGTCGTGCTTCGGCTTCGTGGGCGGGGTGGGTTCGTCGGCGGGGATCTCGGGCATCGTTCGGGGCCTCGTCCTTCGGTTGGTGGGCCGGGAAAGGTGGGCGAACGAGGGGCGCTAGCCCGCATTTCTCACACTGTGGCCGAGTGACGTTCTGAGAGCAGGGTCAGGGGCGTTGTTGCGACAGGATGCCGTGACCTGGGCGGTACGATCGGATGTACCCGGAGAGGTACCGGCGATTCGGGCGACGGAAGGGGGCCCGAGTGGTGCTGAGGCGCAGCGGTCCCGGGGAGCGGGCCTGAAGGAAGTCCGGATCACCCTCGCAATCGGGCGTGGACCCGTGCAGGATCGGCGTGGGGATGCGCGGAGTCCATGGCGACCCTGACCCGTCGCACCGAGACCGTGACGCGGCGATCCTGAGGGCCTGAGCCGGAGCGTTCCGGCGGTGGCGCGGGCCAGGCGGGTGCACGAGCGCGCGCCTGAGAACATCGAAGAGGATCGAGAAGGCGGAGAAGAGGACGCGGATCTGGTTGGCGTGACGCCGAGGTCCGGTCGGAGAAGAGATCGAGCTGCGTTCCTTGATCGTGTTCTCCATGTCGCCCCGCGGACACGCGCTCGTAGACGGTGCGGGCCGAGAACGTGCCGGCGGGCAGCGAGGTGACGACGAAGCGGGGGTTGGCCTTGCCCGGCAGGTGTTCGGCCTTGGCGACGACCCGCCGCCGCCGCGACCAGCTCGTCCGCGTGGCGTGGGGGAACTCGGCGAACCGGCGTGCCGGGCGGCCTGGCGATCGGCTTCGGCCCGCGCGTCGGCCAGCAGTCGATCCTCTCGGTGGCGTTCCTCGCCACGCCGACGACGTAGTCCACCCGGTTGTCCTCGCACCAGGCCAGCAGTTCCTCGCGGGCATAGGCGGAGTCGGCACGGACCAGGACCTTCAGCCGGGGCCACTCCCGGCGGAGCCGGGCGATGACGCGGCCGAGCGCCTCGATCGCCCCGGCGGCGGGATCGGAGTTGCCGGGCCTGAGCAGGGCGAGGAGCGGGCGGCCCCCGCAGGTGATGTACAGCGGCAGGAAGCAGTGGTGGCCGTAGTAGCCGAAGCGACGGGGCGGCCGTGCACCTCGTCGTCGGTCGAGTCGATGTCCAGGACGAGCCGCGATGGTGGCCCGCCCTCCCACAGCTCGATGAACAGCTCCACGAGCACCGCCTGCAGCGCCTCCGGATCGTGGTCGATCCTGTCGTAGCGGCCGGGCTCGCCGCCGGCGGGCGCGTGTTCGAGACGCTGCAGCGTGCTCTTGCCGGAACCCCTTGCGGCGTCCCTCGAGCGTGTCGGCCAGCAGGGGCAGCGGGTCGTGCCGCAGATCGTCGTGGTCGTTGAGGTCCTCGTGGCCCAGGGCGATGCCGGTGATGCGCTGCGCCAGCATGGTCCGCAGGGCGTGCACCCTGAGCCGCGGGTCGCGGGATCGGTGAAGCACGCGGCCACCCGGTCGAAGAGCCCGACGAAGCGGTCGATCTCGAGCAGGAGCGCTCCCCGTTCGACGTGATCGACCCGCCGTCGAACGCCGCGGTGACCCGGCGGCGCTGGAACCCTTGAAATACGAAGGATGGCGGCTTACAATGTGTTGGCATCGGTCCTCCCGTGTGGCTGCGGTGAAGTTGCTGGCACAACTAAACTTAGCAGCCCCCGGAGGCCGGTGCCTCTTTATGGGTATGAGAAATCCGGGCTAGAATAGCTGGATGGGCAAAGCGGGATGCAGATCGACGTCCTCGAACGTCCTCGGATGTGCCAGCGTCTGCGGCCAGGTCGGAAGAATCGAGTGGCTCAGCCAGCAGCTCGACGGCCTTCAAGAAGGCCGGTTTTCACCCGACCCGTACCCCAAAATCGCCACATGGATATTGCTAGTTCGGTAAGAGTCTCCGGCCGACCACGTAGGGAACATCCAATGAATCCGTCCAAACGCCCCACACATGGGTTTCCGTGGCATCCAGAACGGAGAACCATTGCGGGAGCAGAACCCGTCGCGGCTCGTTCGTCTCATCCCCTCTTCGGATTGAATACCACGCCCTAAGAGTGTCCGATGTCTCCCGCGTGCCAAGCCATACGTCACCGGAAGCCGCCAGGCTGAAGATACTGCGGACCGCTGGGACGTACTCAGGCTCATAGAGGGCTTCCTCCAGAGCTCGGCGTGTGTCCAGGTACGATTGTTGAAAGCCGAGCTGGGAAAACATCTCGGCGAGCGGGTGGACTTCCGCGTCGACCATGGTTGCAGTGAGCTTCATGGGTTGGAATGCCAACCGTCGTTGCCAGATCGTGTCTCCGTCCGCAGCGAGCTCTAGCAGCTCAACGGAACCAGGCTCGATCCCGGATCGGCGAACAACAACCACCGAGCCTGGGGCACCTGGATCAAACAGGAACATGTCAGCATCGCTGAACGGTTGGACGGTATAGCTGGTCGCCCCGGCCACATCGAAGGCCAACAGGTCACTACGTATGTTTAGCAGGAAGATTGTTTCGGGATGGAGCCACTCGTCCTCGGATTCTCTGACTCTCAGAACAGGTTCCTCCACGAGGGGAGGGTCTCCCTGCCAACCACGTCTGATTGGCGCGCCAATTTCCGGACGCCCCAGGTAACTTCCGTCCTGGAGTAGGGCGTCGACCTGAACGCGGAACCCTTGGTAGCTGACCAGTGGCGGCGGGCTAGGAACGGTCCTGACCAGCTCACCGGCCGCCGAAAAGTACGTGAACCGCTGAGAGTCGCGTACATAGAAGCTACCGTCTTCGTGGATATGCATGCGGTACGGCAAGACGAATTCCCCCGGACCCTCCCCTTGCCGCCCCACAGCGAAGAGGAGGGAGTCTTCAGGCGTCCATACGGTAACAGTTCCGGTATTGGGCTCGAGAACGAAGATGCGTTGTCCGTCTGCTGTAACACGCAGATAGGGCACCCAAGAGAAGAGTGTATCATTGCCGATTTGGTATTCGGCTTCGGTTATCCAGTGACCGGCCAGCTCAAGACCATCCGTGCTCCGGCCGGCACCATCACAGGCAACCAGGCCGAAAAGGACCGTCGCTCCGGTCAGCTTCCACCGGGCGCGAGGCACCGTCACCCGCCAACTACGCTGCCGTTGCGGGTCCTTTGGGCGTTGTGCGTAGTCAGCGTCACACGAGCGACCAGGGGATGATCGCCCCTAGCACCGCCCCCGCTCCCGTCGTGCCTGCAGCAGGTCCTCCTCGTACGGCGCGCCCGTGCCCGACGAGCCGAGGAAGATTTTGCTGCCGTCGGTGAAGGTGACGTCGCGGCCGTTGGCGCGGTTCAGCGAGTGGTCCTTGGCCTGGTAGCCGTCGACGATGATCTCGGTGCCGGGTTGCAGGCAGTCGCGCCGCAGGCCCCGCCTGAGCAGCACGTTGGGGGTGCCGCCCTCGACGGCCCACACCTCGGTGGACCCGTCCTCGTTCTCGATCTCCAGGTGGATCCAGGTGTGCGGGTTCACCCACTCCAGCCGGACGATCCTGCCCTGGAGCTTGATGGGCGCGTTGCGGTCGAACTCGGCGCCGAAGGCGTGGTGGGCGACCAGGGGCACCGCGACTGCCACGGTCAGGGCGGCGAGCGCCGCCGCGAGCATCGTTCGCGTTCGCATCCTCTACCTCCGTTCCTGCGCCCGCGCGCCGCGAAGCACGTTCTCGAGCGCGTAGTTGCCCTCGTGGCACGCGTACTCGTAGACCAGTCCGTCGAGCCGCGTGAACGGCACCTCGCCGCTCCACGGACGCGACCACATGAGCGGATCCTCAACGGTGAACTCGTAGTTGATCGTGTGCTCGTCGGCCCGCGTGAACCGCTCGACGACCTTGAACTCGTCGGAGGGCGCGATGCCCTGCAGGGTCTGGTTGGGGTGGAGGTTCGTGGTCTCCACGACAAGGGTGTCCCCCTCCCAGCGGCCCCACGAGTCGCCCATCCACGGGCGGATGTGGGGAGGCAGCCGCTGCGGCTCGCCCAGCCGTATGATGCGGACGTCGTGGACCATCTCGGTCATGATCATGACGTGGTCCGGCGTCTGCACGATCGTGTAGTTGTTGTTGTAGAAGTAGTTCGGGAGCATCGGCGGTCCCGCGTTCGACCCGAATGACATGATGCAGCGCTCGGCGAGCGGCCGGTTCTCGGGGTTGTCGAACGCGTTGAACCGGCGGGCGGCGCGACGGCGCTCCATGAACCGGGCGCGGCCCTCGTCGCTGAGCTCGGGAACGCGACCGTTCGGCGGATCGACGACCAGCGAGGTGCGGGGCTCGCCGTTGAAGATCGCGACGCGCTCGCCGGCGTCGATGAAGAACGCGTTGTAGCCGCCGGTACCCCCCGAAGCCGCGTCGAAGAGCGGATTCCCGGTGAAGACGCCGCCGACGGGTGGGGCTTCGCGGTCGGGGTCGCTGTCGGCGTAGTCCTCGGCCTTGGCTTCTTCGAGTCGGCCCTCGATCCGTGCGACGTCCTCCCAGGTGTGGACCGGACCCTGTCCCTCGGCACGCTGAATGGGCGTAACCGTGGCGTTGGTCCAGTTGCCCTGCAGGTCGGGGTGACCGGCGGGGGTGCGCGGGACGGTCCACTCGCTGGACGCGCGCTCCTCTTGCTGGGCTTGCAGCGCGAGGACGGCGACGGGCTGTGTGACCGGCCAGGCCGCGAGGGCGACCAGCGCGGCGGCGGTGGCCACGCGTGCCGTCGGTGCCGGGCCGCGAGCAACGCGTTCCGCAGGCGCGGCCGGATCGGGTCTCGCCGTCGCGACGAGCCTAGCGCCGTATCGGGTTCTTGCGCAGATGTCCATACATCAGCTCCTCCACGAACTCGACGCACTTGAACTGCCCCAGACGCGCGTTCGGATCGATGTTGCGGTAAAGCGGCATCCGGATCGACCAGGGGCGCGAATACGTCTCCGGATCTTCGAGCTCGGCCTCGTACATGATGTGGTCGGGTCCGATCATGGTGTAGCGCTCGGTGACCCTGAGGCGCGGCCCGTGATGGTTGCCCGCCCGGTCCAGCCAGGTCTGGCCGTTGAAGCCGGTGACCTCGACCACGAAGGAGTCGCCCTCCCAGCGCCCGACCGACTGGCCCATCCACGAGTCGACCTGCGGCGGTCCTGGGTCGTCCAGGTAAATCTCGCGCATGGCGCTCGCGTACTCGTACGCCATGAAGACCTTGGAGTCGCTCTGGAAGATCTGGAACGGGAAGGGCATGTAGGTGGCTCGCGGCACGCCGGGCAGGTAGCACTTGATCTCGGGGTCGCGCTCGAGCCAGTTCTCCCGGTTGTCGTCGCGGGCCGCGAGTGCCTCGGGCAGATAGGGGATCTCGCCGCCCACGACCACGCCGTACCCGGATGGGACGGACCCGACCGCTCCCAGCGCCACCACCTCGCTGGCCGGGACGGGAACCACTGGGCCGGGCTGCATGGCGAGCGCGGGACGTGCGGCGTGCGGCTCGATGTCCCAGTGCGCGTTGCCGAGCGCCTGCCACAGCCCGTTGAGGTCGGGTCTGCCCGCTGCCGTGCGCGGGATGTCGGCGCTCTGCGCGAGGAGGGTCGCGGGCGGAGCGGCGGCCGCGGCGGACAGGGCGGCGGCGAGGGTGCCGAGGATGGCGGGTCGGGCGAATCTCTTCATGGTTGCAATGTGTTGAAGTCGCGGGCTCCGTGCCAGCGGTCGGTCACCGCGCCCCGAAGGCGAGCAGCAGGTTGCCGGGCATCTGGCCGAACTGCGAGTAGCCGCTGTTGACGAAGAGCAGGCCGCCGGCGACCACGGGGCCCGGGCCATCGATCGCGCCGCCGGTGCCGGGCACGCCGTTGGTGGTCTCGGTGACCTCGGTCGTGTCGAAGTCCCACAGGATGCGTCCGTCGTCCGTCGCGTGGGCCCTGATGTGGCCGTCCAGGCCGCCTGCGAAGACAACCCCCGGTATCGCGGTGGCGCCGGCCGAGTTGGCGGCGTGGCACCAGGACTTCCCCTCGCAAGCGTCCTCGGGCGGCGGCACGCTCCACGCGACCTCGCCGGTCATGAGGTCGAGGGCGTAGAGTCCGGGGGATGGGTCGTGCCCGGGGGCCAGATCCACGATCACGGCGTCGCGGTCCGCGTTCGGAGCGTAGGCGTAGCGGCCGTCGGTCGCCATCCCCCAGTGGATCCCGCCGAGCGCTCCGCCCTTGCCGACCCGGGTCGACCAGAGCACGGCGCCGTCGTCGTCCGGATCGAGGGCCCACACCACCCCCGACTTCTGGCCGACCACCAGGATCTGCTTGCCGTCGGGTCGCTCGACGAGCATCGGGGACATGCCGAAGTCCAGATCCGGGCCGGGCGGATCGGGGCAGTTCTGGCGGTACTGGAACGATGTGCACGCCATGTTGAAGGCGTCGTCCGGGGTGGCCTGGAAGGACCACGCCAGCTCGCCCGTTTCGATGTCGAGCGCGATGATCGCGTCGCTGTTCTCGGTGGTCGGCCGGGTGTAGTTCTCGCCGGTTCCGGCGTAGATCCTTCCCCGGGCCGTGTCCACGGTGGGGCTCGACCAAATGGGGGCGCCCGACGGGGCCCACAACTGTGTGCCGATGTCGTTCGTGCCCGCCTCCTCCGGGTAGTCGGCGATGACCCGATGGTACCAGAGCACGTCGCCCGTCGCGACGTCGAGGGCCGCCACCGCGCCCGAGGCGGTACAGCATTCGTAGCGGGGGTCGCCCGACACGACCACCTCCCAAGACGAGATGGGGACGAACAGGCGGCCGCCGTGAAGCGCGGGGCTCCCCGTGGTGTTCGAGGTGGAGTGCCGGCCGACGCGGTACCTCCAGAGGAGATCGCCGGTGGCCAGATCGAGGGCGTAGGCGTTGGTGCGGAAGTCGACGAAGAAGGCGGCGGGGACGCCCCTCGGGTCCTTCGCCTGCCAGAACCGCACCCCGCACCGCGGCGTCGGCCTCGAAGCTCCAGCGCACGCACCCGCTGCCCGCATCGAGCGCGAGCACCTCGCCGAAGGGGCCACCGACCAGCACGGCGTCGCCGATGACCGTGGGCTTGGTGCGCACCTCGACCGCGTCGGGGAAGGCGAAGGCCCAGCGCAGTGCCAGATTCGGGACGTCGTCGGTGCCCAGGCCCGCCGCTTCGGCCGACTGGAAGCCGGTCGCCTCCAGGTTGCCGCCGAATCCCATCGACGCGATGGCCCCCAGGTCCGGGTCGCGCAAGCCCCGGTGGGCGCAGAAGGCCGACTCCGGCAGCATCTCCGTGGTGTACGCGCGTCGGGTCAGGTACTCGGCCAGCCGCACGCGCTGCTCAGGGGTCAGATCCGATCCCTCGGCCTGCATGACCCCGTCCTCCAGCGAAGCGACGACGGCCCGTGGCGACAGCGTCCGCAGCATGGTGACGCCGGGCGTGCGTCCCTCGCCCGAGGCGGTGTGGCACCCGGCGCACGCCTCCTCGAAGAGCGCGGCCTCGGCCTCGTACTCCGGCGGCGCCCCGTCCTGGGCGCACGAGGGCGTGGACGCGACGGCCAACGCCACGGCGGGCACGCCGAAGGTTCCGAGCGTTCGGAGATGTCTCATGTGGGCCTCTCCCTGAAGTGTTGACGGGTAAACGTGCGTTCTGGCGGTGGGTGGGGAAAGTCCCGGCCTGCGGGGTCCGACCCGCCCGCCGCGATGCCCGGTGAGGCCTTGCCCGCCACCCGTTGTCCGGCGCAACCTTGCCCGTGACGCTGACCCATCGCACCTCGAGGACGGAACCATGAGACGCCACGCCGGCATCACCTCCCTTTCGCTGCTCACCGCCACCCTCGCCTGCGACGGCACCGCCCCCGCCACGCCGACCGACCTGGTGCTCGTGGGTGGCCGCGTGATCACACTCGACGCCGACAGCCGGGTGGCCGAGGCGGTGGCGGTCCGGGGCGCCCACGTCGCGGCGGTCGGCACCGATGCCGAGATCGAGGCCCTGGTCGGTGCAGAGACTCGACGCATCGATCTCGCCGGCCGCGCGGTCACCCCCGGTCTGATGGACGCGCACGTGCACTTCGCCAGCGGCGGCACGAACCTGCTCTACACGCTCGATCTGAGCTATCCGAACGTCGAGAGCATCGCGGATGTGCAGGCTGCGGTGGCCGAACAGGCGCGGCGGCTGGGCGAAGGGGAGTGGGTGCGCGGACGCGGCTGGGACGAGGGCAAGCTGGAGGAACTCCGCTACATCCTCGCGTCGGATCTCGACGCGGTGGTGCCCGACAGGCCCGCGTGGCTGTCGCACACGATGGGGCACTACGGGGTGGCGAACTCGCTCGCGCTGGAGATGGCGGGGATCGACAAGGAAACGCCTGATCCTCCGGGCGGCACCATAGACCGCGACGCCGACGGCCGACCCACCGGGGTCCTCAAGGAGTCGGCCCAGGGGCTCGTCTCCAGGCTGATTTCCGGCCTCGGCCCCGGAGCGCGACGGGCGGGAATCGCCGCGCTCGCCGACGATTTCAACAGGGAGTGCATGACCGGCGGCAAGGATCCGGGCATCGGACCCGCCGTCTGGGAGGCCTACCGCGATGTGCAGGAGGCGGGGGATCTGAGTGTGCGGATCTTCGCGCTGTGGCGTGGCCGCGACGGCAGCATCGACGAGGTGCGTGGCTACGCGGACAGTCTGGCCGTCTTCACACGGCCCTACGAGTCGACCGGGGACGACCACCTCATCGCGGGTGGTGTCAAGCTCTACATCGACGGCAGCGGGGGCGCACGCACGGCCTGGCTGCACGAGGACTGGAACCGCGACCACACCGCCATCGACCCCGGGAACCGCGGCTACCCGACCATGGACCCCGACGAGCTGCGCCGCCGGTTCCGGGCCTATCACGACGCCGGCCTCCACGTCAGCATCCACTCGATCGGCGACCGCGCCATCGACTGGACGGTGGACAGCTTCCGCGAAGCGCTCGCGGCGACCCCGACCCGCGGCCTCCGCCACGGCATCATCCACTCCAACATCCCCACCGACCGGGCCCTCGACATCATGGCCGAGCTGCAGCGCGACTGGGACGCGGGCTACCCGGAGCCCTCTCCCACCTTCACCTGGTGGATCGGCGACACCTACGCCGGCAACTTCGGCCCGGAGCGGGCACTGCGCCTGAATCCCTTCCGGTCCTACCAGGAGCGCGGCATGATCTGGGCGAGCGGTTCGGACTTCTCCGTCACGCCCTTCCAGGCCCGCTACGGCGTCTGGGCCTCGGTGGCCCGGCGACCGCTGCTGGGCGTCTACGGCGACGAGCCCTACGGCACCGCGGAGTCGGTGGACGCCGAGACGGCGCTGCGATCCTTCACCGTCTGGGTGGCGCACCAGATGTTCCTGGAGGACAAGGTGGGGACGATCGAACCCGGCAAGTACGCCGATCTGGCGGTCTGGGATCGGGATCCGCTGGCCGTCCCGACCGAGGGGCTGCGCGACATGGCGTGCGAGATGACCGTGTTCAACGGCGAGGTGGTATACGAACGCGAAGCCCCCGCAGGCCAAGGGAGTTGACCCTGAGCCTGCGGGGGCTTGGAAACCGGCCGCAACCCGGCGCGAAGGCCGCTTACGGCGCGAACAGTTGGATCGTGTTTCGGCTAGTTGCCGAAGCGGCGACCGCTTGCCCTTGCCGGGTTGGGCTGGGTACTGGGACTAGACAAGAGATCACCTCCTTTTCAGTGGGTTCGACATCGGGCGGGACACCAAGTCCAGCACGAAACCGTCCGCCATTCCGGCGTCCGGCACGACCTCCTATAGGTCGACTACCAATGTAAGTGATTCGGGTCCGGCGCGGCAAGTCATTTGTTTACACGACGGTCGAGAGGCCCTGCCAGGACCTAGGGAAGCCGGCCACCTTGGCCGTCAGGCTCTTAGTTCGGTTTATGGTCTAAGCCGTACTAACGGCCTGACATGCCTGGAGAGCTGCGTCCACTAGGCCGCCTTGTAGGCTCGCCGGAAGGCGAGTGCGCTCACGATCACGGCGATCGCGATCCAGATCACTCCCCAGGTCATCGTCGACACGCCGGTGAGCTCGGCCAGCATGGCCGCGTCCGATTGCAGGTGGGGCCGATCCAGCACGTCGCTCTTGATGTCCAGGATGGCGTAGAGGCAACTGGTCAGACCCAGCGCGGTCATCAGGATCCGACTTGCGCCCGCGCCCAGCCTGCGCCCGGCCGCCAGAAGCGTCGTGCCGAAGGCGAGTCCGAAGAGGAGGCCGAAGCCGTTTCTCACGTAGAGCGCCGTGAGGAGGAGCACCAGTCCGCCCACGAGGGAGACCAGGGTCTGGTTGGAGATGCGCTTGGCACCCGTGGCGGCGAGCAGGACCACGCCCCAGAAGAGGCTGCCGAGATAGCCGGCGGACAGGGTGATGAACGCGTTGCCGCCTCCGCAGTAGCAGGCGCCGCCCTCATAGGGATCCAGGACGATCCGGTCGATCGTCCCGCCCGTGGCGAGAGCAGCGATCCCGTGGCTGATCTCGTGCAGCATCACGACGAAGATCTTGAGCGGATAGATCGCCGGCGTGTCCCAGAGAAGCCACAGGGCGGCGAAGAAGAGTGTGAAGCCCGCGAGGAAGGTGAGCTTTCGCTTCACGGTCGAGGGTTGGGTGTCTGTGGCCATTCGTCCGGCTCCGGTTCGTGGATGCGAGTCACTGGTTAGATACGTAGGAACACCGATCCAGGTTGCCGCCAACGTGCTTCAATTATTGGCGCATGGGTCGCGGTTGGGTAGCTTGGACGCGGCGCTTTCGAGAACGATGGGAGAGTAAAGGTGAGAGGAATCAACACGGTTGCGGCGCGTGCGTCGGTCCCCTGGCTGCTGTTCTGTGTGGCGGCCTGCGCGGTTCCCGAAGTCCGGGTTCCGGAGGTGGGCGAGCCGGCGCCCCCATTCGCGGCGGTCACCCTGGACGGAACCGAAGTGGCGAGCGCGGAGCTGCTGGGTGCCCCCTACATGCTGAACATCTGGGCGACCTGGTGCGCTCCCTGCCGCCAGGAGATGCCCGAGCTTCAGGAGCTTCACGACGCGTACGCCGACCGGGGGTTCAGGGTGGTGGGCGTGAGCGTGGACGATCGGGGAGCGACGGACCAGATCCGATCGTTCGTCGATGAGATCGGGATCACGTTTCCGATCTATCACGACCCTTCGTGGGAGATCATGGACTCGTACCTGCTGCTCGGGCTGCCCGGCAGCTTCCTGATCGACGCCGAGGGACGGATCGCGCGCAAGTGGACGGGACCCTTCCGTCCGATGGAGCAGGACGTCCAGACCGACGTGCGGGCGCTGCTTCCGGCGCAGCTTGCCGCCGGTCCCTGACCGCCCAACGCAGGTGATGGCCGGGCGCAACGGCTCCCAATCCTCCGGTCGCGAGGGCGGATCCCACTTCGTGGTCGCCGGTCTCAGCCGCGACCTCGGGCTGGTGTCCGCGCTGGCCATCGGGACCGGCACCATGATCGCGGCCGGCATCTTCACGCTTTCGGGGCTGGCCGTCGGATACGTGGGCAGCGCCGCGATCGTCTCGTTCCTGCTCGCGGCCGTCGTCGCGGCCTTCACCGCGCTCACCTACTGCGAGTTCACCTCGATCTACCCCTTTTCGGGCGAGGGCTACCTCTACGCGCGCAAGACCTTCCCGCCGCTGCTCGCGTATCTGGTGGGCTGGTGCATCCTGCTGGGCTACGCCTCCTCGTGCGCGTTCTACATCGCCAGCCTGTCCAGCTACTTCAACGAGTTCATATGGCACGTCGCCGTTCCGGCGCTCCCGGGGCTGGTCTTCCTGGCGGCGCTCACGCTGCTGAACATCAAGGGCACCAAGGAGAGCGGCACCTTCCAGATCGTCGTCACGGCGGCCAAGATCGTGCTGCTGGTCTGGTTCATCGCAGGGGGTCTCGGCAGCATCGACACGGCGGCCATAACCGAGCGCTTCAGCACCGACGTCCCGCTGATCGCGTCCACCGCCGCGCTCGTCTTCATCACCTTCTTCGGCTTCTCGGCCATCGCCGCGTCCGCGGGCGAGGTCATCAACCCCACGAAGACGATCCCGCGCGCCATCTTCATCTCGATGATCGTGGTGACGGTGCTCTACGCCCTAGTCGTGCTCGTCGTGGTGGTGGCCAACCTTAGCGAATACACCGAGGCTGCCATGGGTGTGGCCGCGCGGGCCTTCCTCGGGCCGGTCGGAGGCGCGGTCATCGTCGGCGGAGCGCTCTTCTCGATGATTTCCGCGTCCAACGCCTCGATCCTGGCGGGGTCCCGCGTCGCGCTCTCCATGAGTCAGCTGCGCCACCTCCCCCGCCTGTTCGCCCGCGTCAGCGCGCGCACGCACACCCCGGTGGTGGCCCTGCTTGCGGTCGGCGGCGCAATCGGCGTCTTCGCCCTCCTGCTGCCGCTCGAATCGCTCGCGCACTTCGCGAACCTGGTCCTCCTGCTGGCCCTGTGCCTGGTGAACGCGGCGCTGATCGTGCACCGCCGTCGCTTCCCCGACATCGAACGCCCCTTCCGGGTTCCGCTGGTGCCCCTCCTGCCCGGCCTCGGCATCGTGGCCAACGTCTACCTCATTCTGCAGATCCCGGTGCAGGGACACCTCCAGCCCGTCGTCCTGGCCATTCTCGCCCTGGCGGCCGGCCTCTTCGCCTACGCGGCGTGGCGCGGCACCCGCCTCGACCTGCCCGATCCGGGCGGCCAGGAATCGAAGGTCGTCGCCCTGCGCGCGTCGCCGCGTTCGGCGCCGTTCCGCATCCTGCTCCCGGTCTACAATCCCGTCACCGCAGAGCCTCTGCTGCGACTGGCCGCCACTCTCGCCAGGCGCCGCGAGGGCGAGATCACGATCCTGCGGGTCGCACAGGTCCCCGAACAGCTGCCACCCGAGCTGGCCCGCGCGGCGATCGAGGACGAAGAGGATCTGCTGGATCGTCTGCAGGCCATGGAAGGCGAGATCGGCGTCCCGATCACCACCGAGGTGCGCGTCGGGCACAACGTGGGTCGCGCCATCCTGGAGGCGGCGCACGAGGACAGGTCGCACCTGATCGTACTCGGCTGGAAGGGCTTCACCACCACCGCGCGGAAGATTCTCGGCGAGGTCACCGACGATGTCGTGCGCCTGGCGCGCTCGGACATCCTGCTGGTCAAGTTCGGGGCCGAACGGGCGGTGCCGCGCCGGATCCTGCTGCCCACTGCGGGAGGCGTCCATGCCCGCAAGGCGCAGGGATACGCGCTCGGTCTCGCCGGAGGCGATGGCGGACGGCTCACTCTGGCCGCGTTCGTCCCCGACGGCACCCCCGATGCACGGCGCGCCCAGCAACAGGAGAGGCTGACCGAAGAGCGGGCCGATCTGCTCGATGGCGCGGCGGTGTCGACACGGATCCTACCGGGTTCGGGGGTCGCCGACTCCATCCTCGCCGCCGCCGGCGACTACGACGCGGTGCTGGTCGGCGCCTCCGGGGACAGCTTCTCGCAGAGAATCCTCTTCGGGACCGTGCCGGAACGCATCGCCAAGGAGGCGCCGGGCACCGTGATGGTGCTGAAGAGCCACGACCGGGTGCGGGCGTTCATTGGGAGAGTGGCGGCGGACTGATCCCTACCCCCACACTCCCGCGAACAGCCGGTCGTCGGCCAAAGCCGTGACCACCAGTATACATTTGCCGTCATGGTCGAGCACCCGCCCCATCCGACGCCGTCGCTCCCGCGCGACTACATGCTCGAACGGGCCACGCAGTTGCGCCCGTGGGACATGGTCGTGGTCGGCGGCGGCTGCACCGGCCTCGCCACCGCCCTCGACGCGTCGGCGCGGGGCTACCGCACCCTCCTCGTGGAGCGCGGCGACTTCACAAGCGGCACGTCGAGCCGCAGCACCAAGCTCATCCATGGAGGCGTGCGCTACCTGCGGTCGGGGCAGGTCGGACTCGTCTACGCGGCGCTTCTCGAACGCCACCGTCTCTGCGCGAACGCGCCCCACCTGGTCGGAAGCCTGCCGCTCATCGTGCCGGCGTATCGCTGGTGGGAGCGTCCCTGGTACGGCGCGGGCCTCAAGCTCTACGACGCACTGGCTTGGCGCCGAGGCCTGGGGTCGTCGCGCCTCGTCACCCGGCGCGAGTGCCGCAACCACATCTCCACCCTGCAGCCCCGCAGCCTGCGCGGGGGTGTCCTCTTCCACGATGGCCAGTTCGACGACGCCCGCCTCGGGTGGGCGCTCATCCGCACCGCCGCCAGCCTGGGGTGCGTCGCGCTGAACTACGCGGAGGCCGTCGGTCTGGTCGAATCGCGGGGGGCGGTGAAGGGAGTGAGGATCCGGGATCTCGTCGGCGGCGCGGAGTGGGTCGCCCGCGGGGCGGTGGTGGTCAACGCCGCAGGTCCATTCGTCGACGCCCTGAGGCGGATGGACGAGCCGCGCCTGGCCCCCGCCGTGGTGCTGAGCCGAGGGGCGCACATCGTGGTGAGCAGCGCCTTTCTCCCGGGCCAGACCGCCCTGCTGGTCCCCTCGACGGACGACGGCCGCATCCTCTTCGCGATTCCCTGGCACGGCCACGCGCTCATCGGCACGACCGACGTGCCTGTGGCCACGCCTTCGCACGACCCGGCTCCCAGCGATGCCGAGGTGGACTACCTCATCGACCACGCGGGCCGCTACCTGACGCGCCCGATCGCGCGCTCGGACATCCTCTCGGCCTGGGCGGGCCTGCGGTCGCTGACGGCGTCGGGATCCGAGCAGGACACGGCGGCGCTGTCGCGCGGCCACAGTGTCAGCGTGTCGCGGCGCGGGCTGGTCACCGTCACCGGCGGGAAGTGGACCAGCTGCCGCAAGGTGGCGCGGGACGCGGTCGGCATGGCGGCCGACGCGGGCGGCCTCTCCCGCGCCCAGTCGGTGACCGCGCGCCTGCGGCTGCACGGCTACTCGAAGCGGCGAAGCGTCCTCGCCCCGTGGGGGGTGTACGGCACCGACGCCGACGCCATCCGCGACATGGAGGCAGCCGACCCCTCGCTTGCCCGCCTCATGCACCCCAGCCTTCCGTACCGGCTGAGCCAGGCCGCGTGGGCCGCGCGCAGCGAGATGGCCGTGCGGCTCGAAGACGTGCTGGCGCGGCGCACCCGAGCGCTCTTCCTGAACGCTAGGGCGGCCTCGGCCGCCGCACCCGCCGTCGCCCGCGTCATGGCGCGGGAGCTCGGTCACGGCGACGATTGGATGGAGGAACAGGTGGGGTCTTTCCGGGCGCTGGCCAAGCGCTACCTTTGCGAGTAGCGGGCAGGCCGGGGCCGCCCCGCCGTCGATGCCGTGGCCAACCGCAGGCGGGAGCAGATGGAGATGCCGAATTCGCCGGGAAGACCCGGGAAGGATGAGTGCGCCGCATTCTACCAGCCGTACATCGCGGCGGTGGACGGGCCGCTGCTGGACGCGCTGGAACACGATGGCGAGGCGTGGCGCGAGCTGCTCGCCGCCGTGCCGCCGCACCGGGAGGGCCACCGCTACCAGGAGGGCAAGTGGTCGCTGCGCGAGGTGGTGGGCCATGTCACCGACGCCGAGCGCATGTTCGGGGTGCGCGCGATGGCCTTCGCCCGCGGGGATCGGTCGCGCTTCCCTTCATTCGACGAAAACGAATACGCAGCGGCTTCGGGGGCCGACAGACGCGGACTTGCCAGCCTGGTCGAGGAGCTCTCGGCCGTGCGGGCCTCCACCCTGTGCCTCCTGCGGAGCTTCGAGGGCGACGTCTGGGATCGGCGCGGCATCGCGAGCGGGTTCGAGTTCACGGTGAGGAGCCTGGCGTGGATCATCGCCGGCCACTCGCGGCATCACCGCAGGGTGGTGGCGGAGCGCTACCTTGGGCTGAGCCCGGACCAGGAGACTCCACAATGAACTTCCGCGTGATCTCGCGAGCCGAGGTCCTGTCGCTGATCACCATGCCCGACGCGATCGAGGCGATGGCTCGGGGCTTCGGCCAGTTGTCGGCGGGCGAGGTGGAGATGCCGGTGCGGGGTCTGCTGACGTCGGGCGACGGTTTCTCGCTGTTCATGCCGGCGCGCCTCGGGGCGACCGGCGAGCGCGGTGCCAAGATCGCTTCGCTCTTTCCCGGCAACCGGGATCGGGGGCTGGCGACGATCAACGGCGTCATCATGATGATTGACGACGAGACCGGGTTGCCGGCGGCGATCATGGATGCCGGCGAGCTGACGGCGATCCGGACTGCGGCCGCCGCAGGACTCGCGGCGCGCTTGCTGAGCCGAGTGGACTGCCGCGTGCTCACGATCTTCGGCGCGGGTGCGCAGGCGCCCTGGCAGATCGAGGCGATCCGGGCGGTGCGGCCGATCGAGGAGGTGAGGGTTGTCTCGAAGGGCGGCGACTCGGCGCGAGGGCTGGCCGCTTCGCTGACGGGGGTCGAGGCGAGGGCGCTCTCCGATCCGGCCGAGGCGGTGGACGGTGCCGACATCATCGTGGCCGTGACGACTGCGGGCGCGCCCGTGTTCGACGGCTCCGCGCTCCCCGCCGGGACGCACGTGAGCGGGAGCGGCAGCTTCCAGCCGCACACGCGCGAGGTCGGCGACGAGGTGGTGACGCGGGCGCGGGTCGTGGTCGAGGAGCGGGAGGCGGCGCTGGAGGAGGCGGGCGACCTGATCATCCCGATCGAGCAGGGCCTCGTCACCGCCGACGTGATCGACGCCGACCTTGGCGAGATCGTCAACGGTGAGGCGCTCGGGGGGAACGCCGGCCGCGAGCTGACCTTCTTCAAATCGGTGGGCACGGCCGTCCAGGACGTGGCGATCGGGGCGGAGGTAATGCGGCGGGCGGAGGCGGAGGGAGTGGGCCGGGTGGTGGCGCTGTAGGGGGGTGAGCGCCGATCGACTTTTCCTGTGGGTGCGGTCGAAGGCCCTCTTCTACCGCCTGACGCTCTTCACCCGGATCATGCTCGCCGCCGGCTTCATTCCGACGGGAATGGTCAAGCTGCTGGGTCAGCGGTTCACGACGATGCCGCCGACTACGCCCATCGGGGCGTTTTTCGAGGCGATGTATCAGACCGGCCTGTTCTGGCGCTTCATTGGAGCGGTGCAGGTCGTGGCCGGGGTGTTGCTCCTGGTGCCGCGGGTGGCGCACCTCGGGGCCCTCATGTTCCTGCCGGTGATCGTCTCCATCGTGGTGATCACGGTGGCGCTGGACTTCGGTCTCACCAAGGTGGTCACGGCGTCGATGCTCGGTGCGGTCCTGTACCTCTGCCTATGGGACTATGACAGACTCCGAGGCCTGGTGACGCCCCGGCCGCTCAAGATGCCGCACGGCCTTCCTGTGCTACGGCTCGATGCCTGGGAGCGAGTCGGCTTCGGCGTGTGGGCCGTAGCGATGCTGACGTTCTTCGCGTACACGCGCGGTTTCCTGCCGGCCTCGATCGCCCGCCTGGCAGTCCCGCTTGGCGTCGTGGCTGGCGTGGCCGTGCTTCTACGCTTTAGTTTAGCAAAGGACTAGGACCACCATGCGAACTCGATTCCTCACACCGCTCATCCCCCTCGCGCTCCTGCTGGCCTGCGGCGATACGGGGGACGGGTCGGTCGCCGGCACTGCAGGAACCCTGGACGGCCCGGACGTGATCGTGAGCGCCGTGACGGAGGAGGTCTTCACCGTCGGGTCGGTGACCGGTGACGACTGGGACACGTTCGGGAGCGTTCGCTCGGTCCACTTCGACGCCGAGTCCAACCTGCACGTCTTCGACAGCCAGGCCGATCACATCCTGGTGGTCGCGCCGGACGGTTCGCTGGTCCGTACGGTCGGAGGGCAGGGAGAGGGGCCCGGCGAGTTCGACAATGTCACAATGGCCATCGTCGCGCGCGACGGCTCCTACACGGTGATGGGGTTCTCGCAGATCGACCTCCTCGAACCCGACGGCGAATTCGTGCGGCGCATCGCCATGGACCCGATGACGACGGGAATCGTCATAGCCGACGTGGCGCTGCCCGATGGCCGCCTCGTTGGCCTGATCGGGCGTTTGGGCGATGAAGACGATGCGGGCCGCCCCATCCACATCTTCCCACTCGACGGCACCGAGCCGGAACTCCTCTACACGGCCTGGGAGCTGCCCGAGGAGGACGACGACGAGAGCAGCCTGAGCGGGTCGCCGTCGAGCGGCATTGTCATTCGCAGGCCGGCGGGCCGTGCCTTCGAGCCCCGCCTCGATTTCGATCTGCTGGCCGATGGCCGTCTCGCGCTCATCGATTCGATCGGGTACCGCGTGAAGCTCGTCGGACTCGACGGAAGCCTGACCGGAACCATCGAGCGGCCGATTGCGCCGCTTCCGGTCGACGACGAGATCATGGAGGCCGAACGCGAGCGCTACCGCCAGTCGTCCGAGGCCCCAACCCGAACCAATGTGTCAGTCCAGTTCGAGCGCGAGGGGGTCGAGGGACGCACCTTCGCCGACGAGGTTCCGGTATTGTACGGCGTGGCGGTGGACTGGGAGGACCAAATCTGGGTGGCACGCCGGGGTCCCACGGGCCAAAACGACGGCCCGACCGACATCGTGACGCCCGAAGGGGACTACCTCGGCACGCTGCCGCCGGACGGACTGCGGACGCCGAACGCCTTCGGCCCCGGCGGGCTCCTGGCCTACATCGAGCGCAACGAGATGGACGTGCCGACGGTGCGCGTGGTCAGGCTGATTGCGCTGGAGCCGGCGGGGTAGAGCGCGCCTCCGGGGGCGGTCGGGGCTTCAGCGTGGCTGCGGGTCCCGCGGATCCCGGTGCTTGGGCGCGTCGTAGTTGGCACAGCGGCCTTCAGCGCGCGGTCGAAGGTCTGGATGCGGGTGACGCCGCGTCGCTGACAACTGGCCAGATGGCACAGGTCGCGGGCGCCGAGCCCCGGGTGCCGTGCGGCGAGCTCGATGCCGAGGATTACGTCGTCGCGTTCCAGCGGCCACACCTCCATGCGGGTCCGTTCGACGAGCCGCAACGCAGCGGCGAGGGCCCGGGTGCGGTCCACGGGCAGATACGCGTGGGCCAGCTCCTGAAGGACTTCCGACGAAGTGGCGAGCGGTCGCTGATCTCTCGTCGCTGCGGCGAAGAAGCGACGGGCCGGCAGGCGGAGTGGGTGATCTCTGCCCACCGCGTACATCAGGACATTGGTGTCGACGAAGACCATGGCTCGGACGTCAGCTTCCAGATGCGCCCCGGCTTCGGGACGCCCGCATCACGGCGAGGTGTTGCTCCCAGTCCGGCTCGGTGCCGCAACCCGCCTCGGCGTCGCGGTCCTCGAAGAACCGCCACACATCGTCGTCCGTGCCAAACGGTTCGGCGTGCGAGCGACGGTCCAGGCGGTCGGCGGCTGCGGCACGAAGCCACGCGCTCAGGGTCAGGCCTTCGCGGCGGGCGGCGGCGGCGTAGCGAGTGCGGTCGGGCTCCGAGACGACCAGATGGATTCGCGGCATCGGACAGCGTTAGATGGATGGGCATACAGCATACACAAACACACCTAATGTACACATTTCCTACGGCTTGCGACAGACGAAGAAGCTCCTGCCCGGGGATCTGGGGAGCTCCTGGCCAAGATCCCTGACCTCGTCATACGCCTTGCCCCCCACAAAGCCCACGGACTGGAGAGCGTCCAGGATCTCACGCTCGGAGTAGCACCTCTGAAGAAACGTAACGTCGGAACGTTCCCAATGATCGCCGCTGCGAAAGAACATGGTGTCCTCGATCTTCCCGATTCGCTCCTCCGGCAGGTAACTGTATCTGAAGACAAAGGCATGGTCGTCTCCGGCATAGCCGCGGGAGCCTCCTCGCCATCTGGTTCTGTATCCCTCCTCCATGTTGAGGTCGAATACGAAGACGCCCCCGCCGACCAGGGCTGCGTAAACATTCCCGAAGACGCTCGTGAGCTCATCCAGGCTCATGACATGGTTCAGGCTGTCGAATGTCGAGAGCGCCGCGTGGAACTCCCCGGTGATCGTGAAATCACGCGCGTCGTGTAATCTGAAGGCTGCGTCCGGGGCATTCTCGCGTGCGATCGCGATCATCGACTCGGACCCGTCGATCCCCGTCACTTCGAAGCCCCGTTCGGAAAGCGCGTGAGCCAGTTGCCCGGTGCCGCAGCACAGATCGAGAATGCGGGCCCTCGACGGCAGGGCATTCAAGACCAACTTGTCCAGGACGGGCAGCATCCCCAAGACGATTGGACCCCAGTGCTTGTTGTACGTCCACGCAAAGGGGTCGTAGTCCGAAAAGCGATCCGTCATTGGGGACTCACCGCCTCTCCGGCCTCCCCGCTCAGCACCTCCAGCATCTCGAGGTAGAAGTCGCGTCGTGACCGCTGATCCTGCGTGAGCGGTGCCACCACGCCCTCCACATCGCCCGACAGGCGGCCGAGCCGGCTCACCAGCTCGCCGAACTCGCGGGCCAGATCCCGCAGCTTGGCGGCGCGGGGACCGGTGTCGTCGTCGGCGACGTCCTGCAGCGCCTCCTCGATGCGGTTGAGCTCGCCCACGGCCCGCGCCGAGGTCTCGGCCAACTCCAGCAGCGCGGCGGTCCAGGCCGCGCGCGTCCCCGGGGTGACGTTCAGCCGCGGATCCTCGCGCACCGCGAACCGCTGCGCCGATCCGGTCTCCGCGTCGTCCAGCCCCGCCACCTCCAGCCGCGCCGTGTAGGTGCCCGGCACGACCAGCGGGCCGCGCCGCCCTCCTCGCGGGCCGGGGCCCGCACCCTCGTCTTCGCCGTCATCTCCGCCGCCGACCTGATGGCGCATGTCCCACACCACGCGATTCATGCCCTGCCGCGTGGTCCCGCCCACCGTGGCCACGCGGGTGCCGTCGCCGTCCTCGATGGCGACCGCGACCGTGCCCATCTCGGCCTCGTCGCCGAGCCAGTAGTCGATGATGGCGCCCAGAGGGGGGTTCTCGCCCCGATAGTGCACATCTCCCGTGTGGGCCGCGCGGCCCGCCCGACGGATCTGCACGGCGGGCTCGACGGTGAAGAGATGGGCGTTCTGCCCAACCACATCCTCCGTCAGCTCCTGCAGCGCGTTGATCTGGTCGAGGATCCAGACGCCGCGGCCGTGCGTTCCGAGGACGAGATCGTTTTCGCGCGGATGGATCACGAGGTCGTTGAAGGGCAGGGTGGGCATGCCGCCCCGCAGCTCGGTCCAGTGCGCACCGCCGTCCATCGTGTAGTACAAGCCGATCTCGGCGCCCAGAAAGAGGACGGAGGGGTTGCGCAGGTCTTCGCGAACCGTCCGCAGCACGCGCTCGGCGGGCAGGTTGCCGGTTATCGAGACCCAGGTCTGGCCATAGTCGTCGGAGCGGTAGAGGTAGTTGGCGTAGTCGTCGTTGCGGTAGTTGTTCCAGACGGCGTAGACGCGGCCCTCGTCGTGGCGGGACGGTTCGATGCCGCTCACCCAGGCGCCCGAGGGAAGGCCGGGGAAGTCGGGCGCGGAGGCCGCGGACGGCGCGACGGGTCCGTCCGAGTCCGAGATGTCGCGGGCGGAAAGATCGGTCCAGCGCTCGCCGCCGTCGTGCGAGACGTGGAGGCGGCCATCGTCGGTGCCGGCGTAGATGAGGCCGCGCCTGAGCGGGCTCTCGGCGACGGCCGAGATGGTGGGGAAGTAGGGGATTCCGTCGTCGAGGGACGGTGTGTAGTCGTGGCCCGTTTCACCCATGATCGGCAGGGTGCGGCGGTCCACGCGCGTGGTCAGATCGCCCAGCGCCTCCCACGAGTCGCCGCGGTCGGTGGTCCTCCAGAGGATGTTCGTGCCGGCGTAGAGGGTGGACGCGTCGTGCGGCGAGATGGTGAACGGACCGTCCCAGTTCGCGGGCGCCATGGCGTTGCCGAGACGCTGTTCCTCGAAGGTGCCCACCTCGCGCCACGTCTCCCAGTTGCGGCGACCCGCGATGTGTCCGACGGGATCGCCGGGACGGATGGCCGTGCGCTCGCCGGTGCGCGTGTTGAAGCGCGACAGGCCCAGGTACTGCGACTCGGTGTACACGATGTAGTTGTTGGTGGTGTCCGCCAGGTTGATGAACCCGTCGCCGCCGCCCAGCCGCGTCCAGTCGCTGTTGACGATGCCGTTCTGGCGATAGGTCTCGCTGGGCCCCATCCACGACCCGTTGTCCTGAAGGCCGCCGTAGACGTTGTACGGACGCGCCATGTCCACCGAGACCCGGTAGTACTGGCTGACCGGCAGGTCCGAGATGTACAGCCAGTTGAGCCCGCGGTCGTACGAGATCCCGAGACCGCCGTCGTCGGCCTTCATGACGTGGCGGGAGTCGGAGGGTTGACCCAGACGAGACGGTCGTCGCCGTGAAGGCTCTGGGGCGGGACCGTGAACGTGCGTCCCCCGTCGTCCGAGAAGGAGTAGCTGTTGACCATGTAGATGCGCTGGTCGTCGCTCGGATCCACCGTGATCTGGCTGGCGTACATGGGACGGGGATTCCAGTCGCTCATGTGCTCCCACGTGTCGCCGCGGTCCTCGGAGCGGTAGATGCCGGCGCGCCGCTCGGTGTAGGCGGTGGACGCGTTGTAGCGGTAGCCCTGCTCGACGCTGACGTAGACGATGCGCGGATCGCTCCGGTAGATGGAGATGCCGATGCGGCCGATGACGTCGTCGGGAAGGCCGCGCGCGATGCCGGGGCCGGTCAGCCGCTCCCAGGTGTCGCCGCCGTCCATGCTGCGGTGGAGCGCGCTGCCGGGGCCGCCGCCGTGGAAGCCCCAGGCGCGGCGCTCGCGTTGGTAGGTCGCGGCGTAGACGATGTTCGGCTGGTCGGGGTCGAGCGCGACGTCCACGACGCCCGTGTTCTCGTCGACTTGCAGGATGGGCTGCCAGGTGGTGCCGCCGTCGGTGCTGCGGTAGAGGCCGCGCTCCTCGTTCGGGCCCCACAGGTGGCCCATGGCGGCGACGTACACGAGCTCGGTGTCGTCAGGGTGCAGCGCGATGCGTCCGATGTGCTTGCTGTCGCGCAGTCCCATGTTGGTCCAGGTGTCGCCGCCGTCGGTGCTCTTGTAGACGCCGTCGCCCCAGGACGAGCTCTGCCGGTTGGCGCGCTCGCCGGTGCCGACCCAGACGATGGACGTGTCGCGCTGGTGGAGCGCGATTGCGCCGACGGAGTGGGTGCCTTCGTTCTCGAAGACGGGGTTGAGCGTGATCCCGTTGTCGCTGGTCTTGTAGACGCCGCCGGTCGAGGATGCGACGTAGAACTTGATCATGTCCGACTCCGCTACGGCCAGGTCGACGATGCGACCGCTCATGACGGCGGGACCGATGTTGCGGAGGCGGAGGCCATCGAGTTGTTCGGTGGTGACCTGGGCCTGAGCGAGGGTGGGGAGGAAGGCCAGTAGGGCCGGGGCGAGCTTCAGCCGAAGGGAGTCTGTCATTTGCGATGTCGTCGGCGAGGGGAGGCACGGTTCGGGGACACCTCCAAGATTGGTCGTTGCAGGGCTTGGATCAACCGGTGTGGATGAGGCCGTGCGAGACCTGTCATGCTCCAACCCCTGCACGGCGCGCGCACCATGCCCAAGCAAGCGGAGATGCTACCGACCGTGCAGCGCGATCACCCCGCGGATTGCCGTGAGAAACCGCACCGCCGCCGGGAGCCGGGCCAGGCTCGCCCCCGACCCGCGAGAGTGCGCGAGCAGATCCGTGACGGTCGCCTCCACATCGGTGCGTCTCCGCAGGTGGCGTTCCAGCGCGAGGGTCTCCGTGAACGGGATCAGTTGGTCGTGACGACCGTGGATGAGCCTGACTGGGGGAAGAGAGCGGCCCTCCAGAACGCGGGACGGCTCCAGTTCGGGGTGCGTGGCCCGCGCGGCCTCGACGAGGAGGGGGGCCAGCTCCTCGGCGCGGCGCGGATCCGGATCCTGGGCCGCATCCGGCGCGAAGACGCGGAACAGCTCCCTGTGCGGTGCCGACACCGACGCGATCACCTCGGCCTTGTAGGGATCGCTGCTCGGCTCCCACGACAGGAAACCGTGATCGCCTGCCAGCGCCGCGAGACGGCCCAGCGCGCGCGACACGTCCGCCGCCGCCTCGTAGCCGGGGATGTGGTGCAGGTAGTTGGCCGCGACCACCCACCTGCCGTACGGGTCCGGTTGCAGGTACTCGGTGCGCTCCCGCCACCGGAACTGGCCCGTGAGCCCGAACCGCACGGTGTGCTCGAGGCTGTGGTAGCCGCCGTAGCCGAGCACGCCCCGCACGAGTCCTGCGGCGGCCAGTTCGGCCCCGGCCGCGAGTGCCTGGGTGCAGCCGAAGGACAGCCCCACGAGGATGACTCCACCGGGCCGGACGCGCGGATCGGCGCACAGGTGCCGGGCCGCCATCGCGAGCGCGCGCCGTGCGGGGGCCGGGTCGAGTTCGAGTCTGCGCCAAGCGCGCACCTCGGGGACGAGCACGTCGCCGCCCGCGCTCGCCAGCGCCGCCGCGAAGCGCACGATCGCCGCGTGATCCGGTCCCGGGCGGGTGACTCCGTGCAGCAAGACCCAGCCGGGCAGCGGCCGCCGCCGCGCCGTCGCGGGCCGGTATCGCGACGCCCGGATGGCCGCCGCGTCGCGCCCGGTCCCGGTGCCGCTTCCGATCTCGATGTTGTGCGTGGCCACTCCCCGCAGCGGTGAGCCGGGCGGGTTCCTCGCCCAACCCCTGACGTACCAAAGCGCATCGAAGGTGGGGTTCACGATGGTAGGGCTCCGGGGACAGGGGGACGCGCTCGACCGTCTTGCCAATCTATCGACCCCTGACGAGAGTGGACGCATGACCGGCAACGCACAGCAACCACCCTACCGGGTCGCCGCGTGCGCTAGCGCAGGCGTGCTCGTGCTGTATGCCCTGACGCTTGCGCCGACAACGGCGTGGTGGGACGCCAGCGAATACATCGCCACAGGCCATACACTGGGCATCCCGCACCCGCCCGGGAATCCGCTTTTCGTGGCGCTGGCCCGCACCTGGTCCGTCCTGCTGGCCCCTCTCGGGCTGTCGCCCGCCGTCCGGGTCAACCTGCTGGCCGCGGCGACCTCGGCCGGTGCCTCGTTCTTCCTCTTTCTGATCGCGCATCGGACCCTGGCGCAACTGCGGGGACCGGGCAGGGCGGCGCTGGTGGGTGCGGGCGCGGCGGTGCTGATCGGCGCCACGGCGTTCACGGTGTGGAGCCAGAGCAACGCCAACGAGAAGGTGTACACGGTCTCGCTGCTGGTGGTGGCCGCGGTGAGCTGGATGACGTTGCGGTGGCGCGACCTGCCCCCCGGCGATGCGCATGGCCAGCGGCTGCTGGTGGGCGCGGTCTACCTGATGGCCCTCGGGGCGACGAACCACCTGATGTCGGTGCTTCCGGCGGGGGCGTTCCTCGCCTGTGTCGCGGTGACCCGGGCGAGGCTGCTCTTCCTACCGACCTTTGCGGCCCGGTCCGCGCTGGCCGTCGTGGTGGGGCTGTCGTTCAACTTCGTTCTTCCCGTGCGGGCGGCCCAGCGGCCCGTCATCAACGAGGGCGATCCGCTCTGCGACGGCTTCGTCGAGACGGCGGCGGCGATCTACACCAACGGAGGCGCGGGGTGCGACGCCCTGGCCTCGTCGCTGAAGCGCGAACAGTACGCCAAGCCACCGGTCACGGAGCGCATGGCCCCGTTCGCCCACCAGCTGCACAACTTCTTCCAGTACTTCGACTGGCAGTGGTCGCGCGGCATGGACCCCGACGAGCCGGTCAGCACCAGGCGCCTCCCCTTCACGCTCCTGTTCCTCGCGCTGGGGGTCGCGGGGCTGGCGGCGTCGTGGGCACGGGATCGGAGCACCGGGGTGTACCTGGTGGCGCTGACGCTGACCCTGTCGTTCGGGCTCGTCTACTACCTCAACTTCCGCTACGGGTACTCGCTCGCGCCCGAGATCACCGGGCAGCGCACGCACGAGGTCCGCGAGCGGGACTACTTCTTCCTGCTGGGCTTCTCGCTGTGGGGCGTCCTGGCGGGGCTCGGGCTGGCCCGCTGCTGGTTCTGGCTGGGCGACCGCCTCGGGAGTCTGCGAAACGCGTCGCCGGTCCTGGCGGTGGCGGCCCTGCCCTTCGTCCTCAACCTCTCGTGGGCCAACCGCGCCGGCGACTACGCGGCCCGCGACTACGCCTACAACATGCTGAACAGCGTGGCGCCCTACGGAGTGATCTTCACCAACGGCGACAACGACACCTTCCCGCTCTGGTATCTGCAGGAGGTCGAGGGGATCCGGCGGGACGTGACGGTCGTGGTGGTGCAGTACCTCTACACCGATTGGTACCCCAAGCAGATCCGTGAAATCACCGGGCCGGATCGGCAGCGGCCCTACGTTCCCGTCGAGGGATCTCCGCACGAGGACCGCGAAGCCCCGACGCAGGCGGCGCTGCGTCTCACCGACGACGAGCTGGCGCAAATCGGGAACGGCCCCGTCCCGGACAGCTTCGGCGTGCGGGTCGGAGGCATCGTCGTGCAATACCCGGCCGGAACGTCGCTGGGAAGGGGACACCGGGTTGCTCTGGCCATCATTCGCGACTCGGCGCCCGAGCGACCGATCTACTTCGCGGGCACCGGCGGCGAGATGGCGACGCTGGGGCTGAGCGGGTGGGGCGTGCGCCAGGGCCTGTCGGCGCTGCTGCACGTGCGGGACCTCGACGGCGCGCAGCCGCCCGGATACCTGCGGGCCCCGGCGGAGTTCGGGGCCGCATGGTTCGACTATCCACGCACCGCGCATCTGCTCGACGAGGTCTACAGCTATCGAGGACTCCGAAACCGGAAGATCTGGCAGGACTTCTCCACCTACAGCATCCCGCTTCAGTACTATCTGCTGGCCAGCGGCATGGCGGCGATGTCGGTGGGGGAGGGGGAGGGACGACGCGCCGAGCGCTACGCCGAACTGGCGCGGGACTTCCTGGAGGCGCGACTGGGAGGAGCGGAGGGTCGGCGCACGCGTTGAGTCGCGGTGGCGGACACATGGCTGCGTCTGCCCTCGGCATGTTCGCGCCCGCCTTCCGCCCGGCCGCGCCTGCCCTGCGCCCGGTCCAGGATCGAGCGCATCCTCGCGATCTCCGCGTCGCTGAAGTCGCGGTCCTCCACCAAGGTCGCGAGCAGCAGCTCGGCCGAGCCGTGGAAGATCTTGTTCACGATGCGCTTCAGCGCCCGTCCACCGGCGCGAACCGACTCGACGAGCGGAAAGTAGCGGTAGGCGCGGCCCTCCTGCTTGTGCTCGACGGCACCCTTCTCCTCCAGAATCTGGAGCATCTTGAGAACCGTCGTGTAGCCGACCTCGTCGCCCAGGGCCTCGCGCACTTCGGCCACCGTGCCGGACCCCTGCTTCCACAGCACGCTCATGATGTCGAGTTCACGGTCGGTGAAGCCTCGCGAATCCATGGTCATCTCGCGCCTTCTTCACCCCGCACGCCCGCGATCACCTCGCGCACCTGGGCACCGAAGCCGCGCGCCCGCTCCATCACTTCTTCCTCGTCGACGGTGAGGATCTCGCGGTCGCGCACCACCACCCGCCCGTTCACGATCACCGTGGTCACGTCGCTGCCGCGGGCCGCGTACACCAGGTGCGAATACACGCGGTAGAGCGGTGTCAGTCCGGGGCGCCGGGTGTCCACCAGCACGATGTCGGCGCGCTTCCCCGGCTCCAGCGACCCGATCTCGTCGTGCAGGTTCAGCACCCGCGCACCGCCAGTGGTGGCCATGCGGAAGACGGTCTCCGCCGGGAGGGCCGCCGGGTCGCCCAGCATGAACTTCTGGAGCTTGGCGGCGGCGTCCATCTCGTCGAACATGTCGAGGTCGTTGTTGCTGGCTGGCCCGTCCGTCCCCAGTCCCACCGGGATCCCGGCCGCGAGGGCCGCCGCGACCGGGGCCGCGCGCGCGACGCCCAGCTTCATGTTGCTCTGCGGGTTGTGGGCGATGCCGGCGCCGCTCGCTGCGATGCGCACGATGTCCTCGTCGGACAGGTAGATCGAGTGGGCGAGAACCGTGCCGGGCCTGAGCGCGCCGATCGAGCCGAGGGCCTCGATCACGCCCATCCCGGTCAGCTCGCGGGCGGTGGCGTCTTCGGAAGGATCCTCGACCGCGTGGATCTGAAAGGGGGCGCCGTACTCTTCGGCCAGCCGGAAGGCCGCCTCGACCGCCGCGAGGGGCGTGGTGTAGAGGGCGTGCGCGGCGACGGCGGGGACCACCGTGGGGTGGTCGCGGTAGCGCTCCATGAACTCCGCCGCGTCGGCGAGCGACGCTTCGGGAGTGGCGAAGTCGGGGGTCGGGAAGCCGATGACGTGGGGACCGGTGACGGCGCGGATCCCGGCGTCGATCGTGGCGCGCGCCATGTCGTCGCGAAAGTAGTACATGTCGGCGAAGGTGGTCGTGCCGCCCTTCAGCATCTCGACCGAGGAGAGCAGGGTGCCCCAGTAGACGAAGTCGGGTGCCACGAGCGCGGCCTCCGCCGGGAAGATGTGGTCGTTGAGCCAGGTCATGAGGGGCATGTCGTCGGCGAGACCGCGCAGCAGGGACATGGCGGCGTGGCCGTGCGTGTTGACGAGGCCGGGGATGACGAGGTGGCCGGCGGCGTCGATCACCGTGGCGGCGTCGGGGCGGGGGGCGTCGGGCGGGAGCAGGGCGGCGATGCGGTCGCCCTCGACGAGGACGGCGCCACCGTCCAGAATGGTGCCGGCTTGGTCCATGACCACCACCGTGCCGCCGTCGATGAGAAGGGGGCCGTGTGGGGTGGAGGGCTGCGGTGCCGGAGCCGTGCAACCCGTCAGGACGATGGCTGCGAGAACGGCACCGAAACGGGACCGGTCGCGAAGGGGTATCTTGAACATGCGCGTACCCTAACGCGACTGCGGGATCACTGTCAACGACAGTCTTCGTAGAGACTGCGCGCTGTACGCCACACGGGTGTTGACGGACAGCGCATATTCATCAACAGACAGGGAACGATGTCAAACCACGCCAAGGTCGGTGCCACAAACGCCGGAAGGAGTGATCCACGCAGCGCAATCCGCCGCCGGGACCGCGGCAAGGACGACGAATGGGCCGCCGCGTTCCTGAGACGCGCGCCATACGGGTTTCTTGCGACGGTCGGCGACGGAGGCCAGCCGTTCCTCAATTCCAACATCTTCGTCTTCGACGACGCGGACGGCGAGCGGCGAATCTACCTGCACACGCACCGCACGGGGCGCACCCGCCGCAATCTGGAGGTTGCCGAGAGGGTTGCGTTCAGCGCCGTGGCCATGGGCCGCCTGCTACCCGCGCCCGAAGCGCTCGAGTTCTCGGTGGAATACGCGGGCGTCGTGGCCTTCGGTACGGGGCGTGTGGTCGAGGATCGCGCCGAGGCGCGGGAAGCTCTCCAGATGTTGCTGGACAAGTACGCGCCGCACCTCAGGCCGGGCGAGCACTACCGTCCCACCACCGACGACGAGCTGAAGCGCACGGCCGTCTATCGAATCGACATCGAGACCTGGAGCGGCAAGCAGAAGGAGGCTGCGGCCGA
Organism: Longimicrobiales bacterium; assembly: GCA_963662845.2. Taxonomy (GTDB): domain Bacteria; phylum Gemmatimonadota; class Gemmatimonadetes; order Longimicrobiales; family Gaopeijiaceae; genus Bin94. Next base: position 378,556 of record CAXXCM010000005.1, read on the forward strand.
CTTTCCCGGTGCGTTCAGCCTGGACGCTCTGCCCGTACCGTTCCCGGCGCGCTAGCCGCTTCGCTCAGCCTGCGTGCTTCGCGGCCAGCGCCTCCAGACCCGCGTCGATCTCCTCGCCGGATACCCAGCGACCGCGCACCATGACGCCCACCCGGTCGAACAGGTGGGCCAGATCGTCCAGCGGGTTGGACTCCAGCAGCACCAGGTCGGCGCGTTGTCCGCGGGCCACCGTGCCGAAGTCGCCGTCCAATCCCAGGTGCGAGGCCACGTATTCCCCCACCGTCGCGGTTCCGCTCTTCAGGATCTCGTAGTTCGACATCCCGGCTTCCGACATCACCGCCAGCTCCCGATGGAGCGCGAAGCCGGGCACGTTGAATAGCTGGGGCGAGTCGGTTCCCATCAGAATCCCGGCGCCTGCGTCGGAGAGTGCCTTGAGGATTCGGTCGCGAAGTGCCAGATAGACCGCAACCTCGTCAGGATCCCCCCTGCCTCCGGCTTCCGCCCGCCGCCGCCAACCGTCTCGCGTCTGCGGCGAAACGTAGCGCATCTCGGGCTGCCGGAGCATCGCGTCCGCATCGGGGGCGCCGTACAGGTTGCGCCACAGGTACATCGTCGGCACCACGTAGACATCGTGCTCGATCGTCATGTGGACGATCTCTTCCAGCTTCTCCTCGTCGACGCCGCGCGCCAGGCCGCCGAGACTGATCGGGCCGACGCTCACCTGCGCCTGCACGTCGTCCGAAGCGATGGCCTGGATGTAGCCGTCGAGGTGATCGACAGTGGACATGCCCGTCTCGATTGCGTGCACCAGCCCCACGTCGGCGGGGACGTGTCCGCTGTACGTGAGACCGAGCTCCTGCGCGACCGCGACCATGTGGTCCCAGGTATCGAGCGACACCCCGGGGTGGATCTTCTGCAGGTCGTACCCGGCTTCGACGTGCGCGCGGACCAGGCGCTCGGCGTCGGCCGGAGTCGGAGCCGAGCCGCCGTTGATCGAAGGCGCGCCGACGTAGAAGTTGGGCCCCAGGGCCTCGCCGCGCTCGATCTCGTCGGCGAGCGGAATCTGGTAGGCCGATCCCAGCATTCCCCGGATCGTGGTGATCCCGTTGGCGACGTAGAGGAAGAGGATGTCCTCGATGTCTTCGCGGGGCGGGTTGTCGCCGGGTGGCACGTGTGCATGCATCTCGGCGAGGCCGGGCATCAGGTAGCGGCCCGACCCGTCGATCACCATCGCGCCGCGCGGCACTTCCACGGCGGCCGCCGGTCCCGCCGCGACGATCACCCCGTCGGCGACGACCACGGTCTGGTTGGCCAGCACCGTCTCGGAGGCCATCGGAAGCACATTCACGTTGGTGAACGCGGTGAGGCCTGGCACTGGCTGCGCATTCCCCTCGCACCCCGCGAGCGTGGCGAGCGCCGCCAGCAACGCATGTCGCAACTGCTTCATCTCCCTCACTCCTCTTCGCATTCGCGTGAAGGCGCCCCCCGCGCCGAGTTGGGAGCGACCCTGCAGAATGATATGGTAGGTGCCACGCCGCCCACACGCCAAAACGGAGACTGTCATGAGCCCCGCCGCATCGCCCACCACCGGGACCGAGCGCATCGCCGCCATCGATGTACTGCGCGGCTTTGCCGTCCTCGGCATCCTCATCGTCAACATTGCCGGGTTCGCGCGGGTGTCGTCCGCATTCATGAAACCCACCATCGGCGGCACCTTCGACGGACTGGATGTGTGGATCTGGGCCACGGTCTACCTGTTCGCCGACACCAAGTTCATCTCCATCTTCTCGATGCTCTTCGGTGCCGGAATCGCCATGATGGGAGAGCGTGCCGCCGCCCGCGGGCAGTCGGGGACCGCCTTCCACTACCGCCGCCAGCTCTGGCTCCTCGTCATCGGTCTGGCCCACGCCTACCTGATCTGGCACGGCGACATCCTCGTCGCCTACGCCCTCTGCGGCATGCTCCTGTACCCGCTGCACAGGTTGCGACCGCGCCGCCTGCTGTGGATCGGGGGGTGCGCCGTCGCCTTCGTGGTGCCGATGTGGATGCTGGTGGGGTTGTCCATCCCCTATTGGCCGGAGGCCGAACGCATCGCCGCAGCCGCCGAATGGGCGCCCCCGGACGACGTTCTCGCTGCGGAGATCGCGGCATTCCGGGGCGGCTTGGCGGACCAGATCGCGGTTCGCGCCCCCATCGCCTTCGCCATCGAGACCGCCGCCTTCCTGGGTCTGTTCATCTGGCGCGCGGGCGGGTTGATGTTGATCGGCATGGCGCTCTACAAGCTCGGCGTCCTGGCGGCCACGCGCTCCCCCGCATTCTACCGCCGAATGATGGTCATCGGGCTTGCTGCGGGCCTGCCGCTGGCCGCTGCGGGCGTCGTCTACAAGCTCCACCACGGCTTCGCCTGGGAGAGGACGATGTTCCAGGGCACCCTGTTCAACTACGTGGGCTCGGTCGGCGTCTTCCTAGGGTACGTCGGCGGTGTCATGCTCATGGTTCGGTTTAGCGCTCTTCCCGAACTAAGAGCTCGACTGGCCGCCACAGGCCGCATGGCCCTCACCAACTACATCGCCCAGAGCCTGATCTGCACGTTCATCTTCTATGGCCACGGCCTCGGACTCTTCGAGCGCGTGTCGGCGGCGGGCCAGATGGGCATCGTCGCGGCGATCTGGCTGTTGCAGCTGGCTTGGTCTCCGTGGTGGCTCGATCGCTTCCGGTTTGGCCCCATGGAATGGTTGTGGCGCACCCTTACGTACATGAAGAAGCAGCCCATGAGAATCTGACGGAGCCCACCATGGCGAATCCCCCAGGCAACCCGCTCGCACCCCACGAAATGCTCCGCGTGATGGACGCGGCCCAGGTCATCCACAAGAGACAGGCCGCGCTCGAGGAGCACGAGGCCTTCGACCGCGAGGCCACGATCCGCGAGATCCAGCTGATGTACGAGGAGCTGGGCGATCTCGTCGACTCCCGCACGATCGAGAAGGCCCTCGACGAATACTTGTCGCAGCGATACGCCTTCAGGCCCGCGACCCCCGGCCTCCGCCGCAGCCTCGCGCTCCTCTACATCCGGCGCGGGCGAGTCGCGAGGCGGGTGCTGCTCCCGGCCGCGGCGCTGGCGACAGTGGCCTGGGGCGGCTTCCAGGTCGCGGAGATGGCGGAGCGACGGTCCATCGAGCGCGAAGCTGAGGCGCGCGTCGCGACCCAGCGCCGGCTGGTGTCGCTCGAAGCCGATGTCGCCCGGCTGCACGCCGCCGTGGTCGAAGCCGCCACGGAGGACGAGGCGCTGCAACGTGCCACGGCCCTCCAAGCCGCTGCCGCAACCCAGTTGGCCGCCGGCGATGCCGATGGCCTCGGCGAGACCGCAGGCCGCTACGAGGATCTCCACACCCTTGTCGCAGCCGAGTGCGAAATCGTCGTCACCGGCGGCGTGTGGCGCTATTCCAATGACGATCCCGACATACGCAACCACTACCTGCTCGTGCAGGCGCTGGACTCCAACGGCCAACCGGTGCCGTTTCCGATCCGCAGCGAGGAGACTGGCGCCACGCGGACGGTGAGCACCTGGGGCGAGCGCGTGCCGAAGGACGTCTACGACCGGGTCGGTGCCGACAAGCAGGACAACGGCATCATCGACGACGAGGAGTTCGGCTTCAAGCCGAGGGGATTCATTACCGCCGAGCGCCGCTACCCGGACGTCGGCCAGATCACGGAGTGGTAGAATGCAGAACGGCACGGACATCCACGCCAGCATGATCAGCCGCATCCGCCGCGTCCGCCGCCGGCTGGGCGACGAGGAGCGGCGGATCGAACTCTTGCAGCAGTCGCTGGCCGAGGCGGGCGAGCAGCGGGCCGCGACCGTTCGAGCGCTGGCCGAGTTCCATCTGCCCGAGATGAGCGAGGAGGCCGTGGCAGGCACCCTCGCCGAAATGGAGGCGAGCGTCCGCACCATCCTCGACGACAAGAAGGACCGTGTGCGCGTGGTCGAGCGCCGCATTCCCGAGCAGCGCGCCGTCGTCGCCGAAGCCGAGGCTGGGCTGGCCGCCGTCACCGAAGCGCTCAACGACGCCGGTCGGGAACGTGCCCGCCTGGCCCACATCGTCTACGAGGAGCTCCAGGCGATGCCCCGCTGGCAGGATCTGTTCGACCAGGTCCGCCGCCTCGAGGCCCGCGTCGCCGCCTCCGAAAGGCGCCACGAGGCCACACGGCGCGAACGGGCGGAGACCGTGCCCGAGTACGACCGTGATCCGCTGTTCTCCTACCTCTCGCGCCGACGCTACGGCACGGCGGCGGCAGTCGGAAACGCCGTCACCCGCCCGCTCGACAGGTGGGTGGCTGGGGTGGTGCAGTACGACGCCGCCCGCGCCAGGTACGACTTTCTCAACGAGCTGCCCGATCACGCCGCGGCGGCGCTCGAAGAGGATCGGGCGGCCCTCTCGGCTGCCCGCCCGCCCCTGGCCGCGCTGGAGGGCCAGGTCATGGACCGCAACGGCCTGACTCCCGTGCTCGAACGGGGCGAACGGCTCTACTCGGAGCGAGAAGAGGCACGGCGCGACCTGAGGAACGCGGAGACGGCCCTGCGCAATCTGACCGACGAGCTCGCCGCGCTCCACGACGAGCGCGGATCGTACTACGAGTCGGCCATCGACGGTCTGGAGGCCTACCTCAAGGGTCGCACCGTGGACGAGCTCGCCGCGATGGCGCGTTCCACCGGCGATCCGCGCGACGACGCACTTGTGGTCGAGCTGCGCGAGATCGACGGTCGCCTCGCCAGCTTGCGCGCGGAGCTCGCGGAGCGAAAACCGGAGCGATCCCGCCTCGCGGAGCGTCTCGCGGGCCTGGAGGAGATCCGTGACCGCTTCGAGGCCGACGACTGGAACGGTCGCCGTTCACGCTTCGACGACGGGCTCGACATCAACGCCCTCCTGCTGGGATACCTGGCCGGGAGCCACTCGTCCCGGCACGTCCACCAGGCCCTCGGCCGCAGCCAGCACTTCGAGCCCGTCACGAACACCTTCGGCGGGACGGGGTTCGGGGGCGGCGGGTTCGGCGGCGGCGGCTTTTCGAGCGGCGGCGGTTTCGGTGGTGGCGGCGGCTTCTCGACCGGCGGCGGCTTCTAGATCACGGCAGGCGGTACGCAACCACTCTCGGGGCATCCAGCGCGTCACGTGCGACGCCGACGATCCGGCCGCCACGCCCGCGCCCGCCGCCGGGGTAGCCAGAACGCCCCCTTCGTGGCACTCTACAACACAGTAGGCACAGCTTTCCTCGCGACGCGGCAACCCGAAGCGCCCACAAAACCCCGCACGCCGCGCCTCCGGCGGTCGCTCGGCTGCCCCGTCGCCCCGCTATGGAGGTCGCCCATGAGACGGGCCTCGCCGATCCTCGCCGCGCCGTTCGTGGTCGCCGCGCTGTTTGCCCTCACCACCGCTTCCGCCGGTGCCCAGGGCGTCTGGCTGGGCGGTCGCGCCGGCACCCTGGGCGTCGGCGCCGACATCTCGATCGCGACAAGCGACTGGTTCATTTTTCGCGGCGGCGCCGGGCTTCTCGGCGTGGAGACCGACCTGACCAGCGTCTCGGGTCTGGCCGACAATCGCAGCGGCATACTCGCGCTCCCCAAGGCGTTCTACACCGTCGGCGCCGACATCGAGGTCGGCAACTTTCGCATCGGCGGGGGGATGCTCTACAAGGGCGGGGATCCGCACTATGCGATCAGGCTCGGCGACGGGGCGACCATCGACATCGGCGACGGCACCTACACCGAGCCGCAGATCACCGAGCTCACGACCACCCTGCTTTCGGACGCCTGGGCCCCGTACGTGCTCCTGGGGTTCGGACAGCACAACGCGAGCGGGCTGGGGCTGTTCCTCGACGTCGGCGTGGCGTTCCTCGATCACCCCGAGCTGCGCATGAGCGCCGCGGGGGACGCGGCCACCCTCCGTTCTCGCGGCTTCCGCGACAACCTGCGCGCCGAGCAGAGAAGCGTCCGCGACGACATGGGCGATCTCGTCAACTACTGGCCGATCCTCAACCTCGGAATCCGTTACGGGGTCGGCGGGGACGACCGCAGACGCCGTGGCAGACGCTGAGCCCCGCGCCGCGCCGGACGACCAGTCCGCGCCAGCCGCCCGCACCGTGCCTCTGACCCGCGAGGAGACGGCCCGCTACGCCCGCCACCTGGTCCTCCCCGAGGTCGGCAGGGAGGGACAGGAGCGCCTGAAGGCCGCGCGCGTTCTGCTCGTCGGTGCCGGCGGGCTGGGTTCGCCCGCGGCCCTGTACCTCGCCGCCGCGGGGGTCGGTAGCCTCGGAATCGTGGACCACGACGCGGTTGACATCACGAACCTCCAACGGCAGATCCTTCACGGCACCCGCACCGTCGGGCAGCCCAAGGTCGCTTCGGCGAGCGCCCGACTCTCCGACACCAATCCCCACGTCCGAGTCGAGACCGGCGCCGTCCGCCTGAGCTCGGAGAATGCGCTGCAGATCGTCTCGCAGTTCGACGTGGTCGTCGACGGCAGCGACAACTTCCCGACGCGCTACCTCGTGAACGACGCCTGCGTCCTGACCGGCAAGCCCAACGTCTACGGTTCGGTGTACCGCTGGGAGGGCCAGCTGTCCGTCTTCGCGACCGACGGCGGTCCCTGCTACCGCTGCCTCTTCCGCGAGCCGCCGCCGCCCGGGCTCATTCCCAACTGCGCCGAGGCGGGAGTCTTCGGCGCGCTTCCGGGCGTGGTCGGCGCCGCCCAGGCCATGGAGGCCATCAAGCTGATTCTGGGCGTTGGCGAACCCCTCGTCGGCCGCCTCCAGATCTTCGACGCCCTCGCCTACCGCTGGCGCGAGCTCGAGATCCGCCGCGATCCCGACTGCCCGGTCTGCGGCGACACCCCCACCCAGACCACCCTGATCGACTACGAGGCATTCTGCGGCGTCGCCCCCGAGCCAACGGTCGCCGAAGCCGAGGTGGGGAGTGTCGAGCCCGAGGATCTCGCGGCATTCCTGTCGCGCGATCCGCATCCCTTCCTGCTCGATGTGCGCGAGCCCATGGAATGGAGGACGATGAACCTGGCGCATCTGGGAGCCGTGCACGTGCCCATGGGACAGGTGGGCGACCGCCTGGACGAGATACCCACCGACCGGCCCGTCGTGGTGTACTGCCATAGTGGCGTCCGCAGCCTCGAGGTGGCTAAGCTGCTTGTGTCCGAAGACTACGCCGACGTCCACAACCTCGAGCGCGGGATCGTGGGGGTCATGGAGCAGCCCCGATGACGTGCCTCTGGAGCGACCGCGCGGAGGATCCCTTCCTTTCGACTGTGGGAGAGCCCGAATGATCGAATCGCTGGGAACCGAGGTGTCGATGCAGAGCGTTGCCCTCCAGGCCTTCATGAATGAGGTGGAGAAGAAGAAGGAGGCGAAGAAGGCGGCCAAGGCCAGGAAGAAGGAGCTTCGGCAGGGCGACGACGACGAGATGGACGGTGCGAAGATCCTGAAGGGGTGTGGGTGCCTCGTCGTGGGCATCACCCTTCTATCCGTGATGTCGACCGGTCCCATGTACGCATTGGGCGTTCCGGGCGCCGTCGTCGGCTTCTTTCTGTTGCGACGTTGGTTGCGTCGCTCGCGCGAGGAGAGAGAGATCTTTCGCGGCGTGGCGGCGTTCGAGGCCGGCGAGACGCACGCCGTGCAAACCGTTTGCCGGTTCGCCATGAAACGCTTCCAACAGCAGATCGAGGTGCACCGAGCCCGGACTCTGGGGCGAGACTCCGATTGGGGCATCGCCAGGGAGTCGCTCGCCAGGGCCGCGGACGAGGCGCAGCGTTCGAGGGCCTACTGGCGGACCCGTCTGCAACAGGAGCCCGACAACTCGCTGGCCGTCCGCCAGCACGACACGGCGTCCGAGCTCGACCGCAAGCTGCATGCGGCGCTCGACAAGCTGGACGGGCGGGCCAGCGTGCTGAGGGAGTTCTACCACGACTGCGAGGCCAAGGTCGCGGCCATGGGCCAGTACAATCGCGACATCGAGGAGACCCGGAGACTGACCAGGCTTACGGACACCGCCGACACGATGATCGTCGATGCCGAGGCGACCCTGGCGTCCATCGGGGCGAGCTTCGTGCTCGAGGCCCAGCAAGTGGGAGCGGTGCTGGGCGACTTCGAGAAACTGCAGATCAAGTCGCTGGCCGGGGACGCGCCGGTCGACGACATCGAGTTTCTGGCCGACCGGATCATCGACGCCTCCGACAGGGAGTACGAGGCGGTCGAGCAGCTGGACAGGGTCGTCAAGGACATGTACCGCGACATGGACCCGGTGCCGTTGCGGTAGCCTCCGCCTCCCCCTGGACCCGCGACTTGCCCCTGGGGTAGGATGCAATCATGAACATCGGCAACGTTCTGAACCGGGCTGGCCGGATCGCCCTTGTGGCCGCCGTCCTGTGCGCGACCGGTGCCGGGCCGGCCTCCGCCCAGACGAGCGCGCCCGATTCGGCCGCCGTGCTGCTCGCCGCCGCCGAGGAATTCGATGAGCGCGGCGAGGCGGAGGTGGCCGAGGCGCTCCTCAGGCACATCGTCGACCGGTTCCCGGGCACGCCTGCCGCCGATGCCGCACGCGCGCGGCTGGAGGCGGCGACCGCCGAGCGCTCCCAGGCCGGTGGCGAGACCGAGCTCAAGGTCTGGTCCACGCTCTACGGCATATGGCTCGGTGTCGCGGTGCCGGCCGCGTTCGACGCCGACGGCCCCGAGCCCTATGGCGTAGGGCTCCTGCTGGGAGGACCGGCCGGCTTCTTCGGAGGCCGGGCATATGCGCGACGCCGACCCGTCTCGCTGGGCCAGGCGCGGGCGATCACCTGGGGGGGAACGTGGGGCTCGTACCAGGGACTGGTTCTGGCCAACGCCCTGGACGACCAGCCGCAGCCGGAGGTCGTCTTCACCTCGATGATCGCCGGGGGCACGGTCGGCCTCGCGGGAGGCATGCTGCTGGCCCGCAACGAGATCTCGTCCGGAACCTCCACCGCGGCAATGCTGGGAAGCGTGTTCGGGAACTGGGTCGGAGTGGCGTCCGCGGTCCTGCTGGACCTGGACGAAAACCCGACCTGGGTTGCGATGATGGTCGGCGGGAACGCAGGTCTGCTGGGCGGCGCCCTCGCCGGACGCCACTGGCAGCTCAGCCGCTCGAGGGTCCGGTTGATCGGGATCGGGACGGTGATCGGCGGCGTGGCCGGCGGCGGCATCATCCTGATCGCCGACGCGCAGCGGGACGAGGCGATCGCGGTTCCCCTGGCGGGCAGCATCGTCGGTCTTGCGATCGGGGCGGCGCTGACCCGCGGGCACGACGCAGAGGAGGACGCGAGCGGCGATGCGGATGCCGCGCCGTCGCCAGCCGCGCAGGGAGCGCTGTTCAACTGGTCGGGGGGCGACTGGTCCGTATCGGCCCCGCTCCCCACGCCGGCGGTCCAGCCCGGAGCGAGGGCGGACGGGAGCGACGCGCTGGTCTGGAGGGTGCCGCTACTCGGGCTGCGCTTCTAGCTCCAGCGCCAGCGCGGTCTGCGGTCGCTAGTAGCCGGCGAGCCCCAGAATCCCGGCCAGAACATCGTCCGCCTGCGGCAGGATCGCCTGCTCCAGCCGAGGCGAGAACGCCACCCAGGTGTCGAGCGCCGCGACCCTGCGCACGGGCCCGTCGAGCCAGGGGAACAGCTCGTCGGCGATCCGCGCCGCCACCTCGGTGCCGATTCCCCACGAAAGCGCCTCTTCGTAGGCCACCAGCACCTTGTTGGTCCGCCGCACCGAGTCGCCGATCGTCTCCATGTCCAGAGGCGAGAGCGACCGCAGGTCGATCACTTCCGCGCTGACCCCGTGCCGCTGCTCGGCCACACGCGCCGCGTCCAGCGACCGCTTCACCAGAGCACCGCAGGTCACCACGGTGATGTCGCGCCCAGGCCGGACCACCTTCGCCTTGCCGAACGGCACCATGTAGTCGGGCCCCGGGTCCGCACTCTTGTTGTGCACCTGGCGATAGAGATGCTTGTGTTCGAGAAACATGACCGGGTCGTCGCAGCGGATCGCCGTGCGCAGCAGTCCGTTGGCGTCGCGGGCGTTGGATGGAAGCACGACCCGGAGTCCCGGCGTGTGCGCGAAGAGCGTGGCCCCCGTCTGGGAGTGGTAGATCCCTCCCTTGATGTAGCCGCCGTAGGTGGTGCGGATCACGACCGGCGCGCCCCAGTGCCCGGCGGAGCGGTAGCGCATGGTGGCGAGCTCGTTGCGGATCTGCATGAACGCCGGCCAGATGTAGTCGACGAACTGGATCTCCACGACGGGCTTGAGCCCGCGCGCCGCCATCCCGACCGCCCGACCCACGATGTTCGCCTCGGCGAGCGGCGCATTGTACACCCGGTTGCTCCCGAACCGGGTCTGCAGCCCGTGCGTGACCTTGAAGACGCCCCCCTTGCCCTCGACCTCGTCGAGCGCGTCCTCGCGGGAGGCGTCGGCGATGTCCTGGCCGAACACCACGATCCGCGGATCCCGCTCCATCTCCGTGCGCAGGCAACGGTTCAGAAGATCCACCATGGTCAGCGGCTTGTCGTCGCCGAACACGGGTCGATCCTCGGTGTCGAAGCTGCGGCCCGTCGGGTCCACGGTCTCCGAGTAGAGCCACTTCGTCGCCGTTTCCGGGGGGGGGCTGGGGGTGTTCCAGCGCCTGATCGGCGGCCGCCGCAACAGCGGCTCTGCTGTCGGCCTCCATGCGGTCCAGCTCGGCTGCGGTGGCCACGCCCTCGTCGATCAGCAGCTTCCGCGCCTTGCGGATGGGATCCCGGCGATCCTGCGCGGCCCGCTCCGCCGCGGTCCGGTAGGCGGCCTCGTTGTCCGAGCCGGAATGGGAGTAGGGGCGGGTCGTGTGCGCGTGCAGCAACGCCGGTCCTCTCCTCTCCCGGCACCAGCGCACCGCCTCCTGCGAGGCTCGGTAGCTCTCCAGCAGATCCGTTCCGTCACACTCCACGATCTTCAGGCCGGGAAAGCCCGTGAGCAGGCGCGAGACGCTGCCGCCGGCCGTCTGCACCTCGACGGGGACCGAAATCGCGTATTCGTTGTCCTCGACGACGAACAGGACGGGCAGGTCAAGGTTGCACGCCGTGTTCAGGGCCTCCCAGAACTCGCCTTCCGAGGTGGTTCCGTCGCCGGCGGTGCAGACGACGATCTCGTCGTGGGCGAACGAGGTGACGTGCTTGCGGAGCTCCGGGGCCGCACTCGCCCGCAGGCCGGCTTCGGCGGTGCCCACCGCCTGGAGGAACTGGGTGCCGGTCGGAGACGAGGCCGCGACGATGTTGAGCCGGGTGTCGCCGAAGTGCGCGGGCATCTGGCGGCCGCCGCTCGCGGGATCGGCCTCGGCGCCCATTCCCTGAAGGAGCTGCTCCATGGGCGGCACCCCCAGCGCGAAGGCCAGCGCGCGATCCCGATAGTAGAGGTGGAACCAGTCCGACCCCGGGCGCACCAGATCGGCCAGCGCGACCTGTATGGCCTCGTGACCGGCTCCGGCGATCAGGAAGAAGACCTTGCCCTGTTTGTAGAGCTTCGCTTCGCGGTCGTCGATGTTGCGGGCCGTGACCATCGTACGGTACCAGCGGAGCAGCGTGGTCCGGCCTGGAAGGTCGCTTTCGAGGTCTGAACCGATCTCGTGTTCGAGTGTCGCCATGGGCTCCCGAGGTGGGGTGATGGGCAGCTTCAACCACTCAAACTAACAGAGTGGGCACGTTTCAGCGCCGCGTCCAGTGCTCCGGGCGAAGTCACTGGCTCCAGACAGGTCTTCCCGACGCAGACGAACGCCTGACCGGTCTGCTCCAGGCGCTCCTCCATGGCCGGCAGGGCGGCGATTGCGGGGTCGTCGGGATCGCCGCCGGCGATGACCCGGTTCGGATGGGGGTGGCGGTGGGCCCGTTCGAGCATGGCGGAGACGCGTTTGCCCACGATGGTGACCTCCAGCGGCGGGGTCGTGCGCAGCAGCGCGGCCGTGAGGAGCCTCCCGACCGCAGAGGGGTAGCGCTCCATGGCACCGTGCTCGCGGGCGATCACCGCGTCGGCGACCTCCCCGTGCTCCGCCGACCCGGTGACCGCGGCCGAGCGGGCGAGGAGCTCCGCCGCCAGGGAGTTTCCGGAGGGCGTGGCGTTGTCCATGATGTCGCGCGGCCGCACAAGGAGCGGCTCGGCGTCCTCGGCGGCGTCGTGGAAGATCCGTTGCGCGGGGGACCAGAAGCGCGCGAGCATCGCGTCGGCGATCCAGGCCGCTTCCGCGAGCCACCGCGAATCGAGGGTGGCCTCGTAGAGGGACAGGCAGGCGTTGCCGAGGGCGCCGTAGTCCTCGAGGAAGCCGTCGATGTGGACGCGACCGGCGGTGAGGACGTGGTGGAGCCTGTCGTCGCGGCGCACGGTGTCGAGGAGGAAGAGCGCTGCGCGGGTGGCCGCGCGCGTGAAGTCGGGACGCCCCAGCGCCGGGCCGGCCTCGGCGAGGGCGCGGATCGCCAGGCCGTTCCACGAGGAGAGGACCTTCTCGTCGCGAAGCGGCTCGGGACGCTTGGCGCGGTGGGCCTTGAGGGTGGCGAGGGCGGCGCGCAGCGTCCGGTCGAGTTCGTCCCGTCCGATCCCCTCCTGCCGGGCCACGGCGTCGAGGTCGTGGGGAAGGTGCAGGATGTTGCGACCCTCGAAGTTGCCCGCTTCGCTCACGTCGTGGACCCGGGACAGCAGCCGCGCTGTGTCGGAGTCGAGGAGCGCGGCGATCTGGGCGGGTGTCCAGACGTAGAAGGCCCCCTCTTCGTGATGGCCGTCCTCACCCTCGGAGTCGGCGTCGCGCGCGCTGAAGAAGGCGCCGTCGGGCGAGGTAAGGTCCTCGATCACGTAGTCCAGCGTCTCCTCCGCGACCGCGCCCAGGTGGCGGGCGCCGAGCAGGTGCGCCTGGGTCAGCGTCCGCGCGATGAGCGCGTTGTCGTAGAGCATCTTCTCGAAATGCGGCACCAGCCACCGCGCGTCGACCGAGTAGCGGTGGAAGCCCCCACCGACATGGTCGCGGATACCGCCCGCCGCCATGCGGGAAAGCGTGTGCGTCGCCATCGACACGCCGTGGGAGCCGGGGCCCCCGGTCCGCAGCAGGAAGTCCAGGAAGACGGGCTGTGGGAACTTGGGCGCGCTGCCGAAACCCCCGTGCGCGGGGTCGAAGCTGCGTCCGGCGGCCGCGACGGCGTGCTCGAACAGCCGGGGGCCGGGCGGATCGCCGCCGCCGCTTCCGGCCTGCGGCTCGGTGGCGCCGCGCTTGAGGACATCGGCGAGCTGCGCACCCGCGCGCGTCACCTCGTCGCGCCGGTTGGCGTAGGCGTTCGCGGCTGCGGCGAGCACCTGGCGGAACGACGGCATGCCGTGGCGAGGCTCGGATGGAAAGTAGGTGCCCCCGTAGAAGGGAACCCCCATCGGGGTGAGAAAGGCGGTGAGGGGCCAGCCCCCCTGTCCGGTCATGGCCTGCACGGCGCTCATGTAGATCGAATCGATGTCCGGCCGTTCCTCGCGGTCCACCTTGATGTTCACGAAGGAGCGGTTCATCACGGCGGCCGTGCCCGCATCCTCGAACGACTCGCGCTCCATGACGTGGCACCAGTGGCACGCCGAGTAGCCGATCGACAGCAGGATGGGCCGGTCGTGCTCGCGGGCCAGCGCCAGCGCCTCGTCGCCCCAGGGATGCCAGTCCACCGGGTTGTGGGCGTGCTGAAGCAGGTAGGGCGAGGTCTCGCGGGCGAGGCGGTTGGCCATGGGCGGGGGAGGGTGTGGGGTGCTTGGGGGCGTTGGACGTCCTGTCCCTCCGTGGCGAGGGAGGACGGGGCAAGATAGGCCTCAGCGGGTGTCCCGGCGAATGCACGTCCGAATGGCTCCTGCTCACGCCCCGGCATGCCCCCGAGGACAGCCTTCGGGGCCACCTCGAATTCGCGCTCAAGTGGGAGGGTGTGAACCTCGGCGTCCTGGCGGCACTCTACCGGACGGTCGATTCGGCCGAAATCGCGCGAATGGTTCGCGACAAGCCCACCGGCGTCTATTTCCGGCGGATCTGGTTTCTCTACGAGTGGCTGACGGGGAGGCGCCTGGACCTTCCGGACGCGCGCAAGGTGAGGTCGGTTCCGGTCATCGATCCGAAGCGGCAGTTCGCGGCGGTGACCGGTCCGCTCTCGACGCGTCACCGGGTTCGCGACAACCTGCCGGGGACCGCGAAGTTCTGTCCTCTCGTGCGGCGGACCGCCGAGTTGGACCGCCATGCGGCGCTGCGGCTGAACGACAGAGCGTCGGAAGTCATCGGGCGGACGCATCCCGACGTCGTACGGCGGGCGGCGGCGTCTCTGCTTCTAGAAGACAGCAGGGCATCGTTCGCCATCGAGGGAGAAGGGACCTCGCAGCACCGGGCCGTGCGCTGGGGCTGGGCCATCGGCGCGGCCAGGCGGTGGCGCCTCACGGTCGGCGAGTTCGAACGCCTTCAAGGGATCCTGATCAGCGACGACCGGTTCGTCCGGCTGGGATTGCGGAACGAGGGTGGCTGGGTGGGCAGACGGGATCGGTTCACGGGGGCGCCGATCCCGGAGCACATCAGCGCCCGTCACGAAGATGTCCGCGAGCTGCTGCGAGGCGTCGCGGAGTACGCGGAGCGGGCCGAGCGATCCGAGGTGGACCCCGTCGTGTCCGCGGCCGCGCTTTCGTTTGGATTCGTGTACATCCATCCCTTCGAGGACGGGAACGGACGCATCCATCGCTGGCTCGTCCACCATGTGCTTGGACGGTCGGGGTTCAGTCCTCAGGGCCTGGTCTTCCCGGTCAGCGTCGCGATGCTGGAGCAGGTCGCCGAGTACCGCGACGTGCTTGCCAGCCACTCGGCGGCCGTGCTTCCCCTAGTCGACTGGCGCGCGACGGATCGGGGCAACGTCGAGGTGCTGAACGAGACCGCCGACCACTACCGCTACTTCGACGCCACCCGGCACGCGGAGTTCCTCTACCGGTGCGTCGAGCGGACGGTCACGCGGCATCTCCCGCGCGAAGTGGACTACCTTGAGAGGTACGACGAATTCACCGCTCGCGTGCAGGAAGAGGTTGCGGACATGCCCGAGGCGACCCTGGATCTGCTGACGCGGTTTCTCCGCCAGAACGACGGGACGCTCTCCGGGCGGGCGCGCGAGCGCGAGTTCCGGCTGCTCACGCCGGAGGAGGTCCACCTCGTGGAGGCGCACTACAACGCGTGCTTCGGCAACGACGGCGTCCGGCCCGCGACCCGGCTGCGGGACGTCGACTGAGCCGGAATGCTCCGCCCCTTCGTCCTCCTTGCCCTCAAGCGTCCGGGGCTCTGGCCGGCGCTGCTCTCCGCCGCATGGGCGTTCCGGCCCCGGGGCTGGTACCGCAGGGCGCCCTTCCTGCCCCTGCCGTCGCGCGAGTACATGAGGTGGCGGCTGGAGACGGCCTACGGCGATCCCGAGGCCGTGCCGCCCGAGAACGAGATCGTACGCTTCGTCACCTGGTCGGCGGAGATGCGGAGGCGCATGAGGCCGAGGGGCGCGGTTCCGCTGTGGCTCAAGGTTGCGGCGCTGGTCGGGCTGGTCGGCTTCACGATCTGGGTGAACGTGTGGGCCGCGGGTAACGAGGTGCTCACTGAGGCGGCGGCCGCCGCGGGGTACGGCGGACTCTTCGCGGTGTCGGTTGTGAGCGGCTTCAACCTGATCGCACCGATTCCGGTGGCCGTGTTCTACCCGTTCTTCATGGAGTCCGGGTTCGCGCCGGTCCCGACGCTGATCACGATCGCGGTCGGAATGACGGGGGGCGACCTCCTCGGCTATCTCGTTGGCAACACGACGCGCGACGTTGCCGGGGAGCGGCTGGCCCGCGTGGAGGTCCGCCTGGAACGGTTGCTGGGCCGGCTGCGCGCCCGCCATCGCCTGCTCCCCTACGGTCTTCTCTTTCTCTACGCCGCGTTCGCTCCGATCCCGAACGAGCTTGTGGTCATTCCGCTGGCCTTCATGCGGTATTCCCTGCCCGGCGTGATGATCACGGTCCTAACCGGAAATGTGATCTTCACATCGCTGACCGCGTTCGGCGTGTCGTGGATCTTCGGAGCGGGCGGATAGGAGATGGTCGTCGTCGGCCTCACCGGGAACATGGCGGCGGGAAAGTCCTCCGTGGCCGAACTGTGGCGGCGGGCCGGGGTGCCGGTGGTCTCGGCGGACGAGCTTGCGCGCGAGGCGGTGGCTGCGGGGTCGCCGGGGCTGGCGCGGGTGGAGGCGCTTCTGGGGTCCGAGGCCGTTGGCGAGGACGGGACGATGGACCGCGCCGCGGTGAGACGCATGGTCTTCGCCGACGACGGACTGCGCCGGGCGCTCGAGGCGATCGTGCACCCCGAGGTGAAGCGGCTGCGGGACGCGTGGACGGCGATGCAGCGGAGGGCCGGGGAGAGGGTGGTGGTATGGGAGATTCCGCTACTGTTCGAGACGGGAATCGAGAAGGAGGTCGACGTCGTGGTGCTGGTCGACGCGCCGGTCGACGCGAGAAGAAGGCGGGCCATGGAGACACGGGGACTTGAAGCGCAGGAGGCGGACGCGATGATGGCGGCGCAGCTGTCGGCCGATCGCAAGCGCGACCGCGCCGACTTCGTGGTCGTGAACGACGGGACGCGGGAACGTCTGGCGGCCCGGGCCGCCGGGGTTCTCGATCGGATCCTTGCGCGGACCCGGTGACCATGGCCAGGCCGCCGCGGCTCACTCCCGGCCCGGAGCGGGACGCTCGGCTCGGCGCCGTCGTCGAGGCGCTGCTGGGCGCGTCGCCGGTGGTCGTCAGCACGCATGCGAACGCCGACGGCGACGGTGCCGGGTCGGCCATCGCCATCGCGGCCTTCCTGCGGGAGCACGGTGCCGAAGTCCGAATCGTGAATCCCACCCCCTTTCCCGAGACGTTCTCGTTTCTCCTGCCGGACCCGGACTGGGTGCTTCCGCAGCGGAGCGAGGCGGAGGCCGACTGGTGCCGGCGGGCCGGCCTCGCGGTGGTGGTCGACACCGGCGACAGGCGGCGGATCGGCCGGATCGCCTCGAAGATCCGCGGGCTGCCCACGGTGGTCATCGACCATCACCCGCCCGGGCAGAGGGGTTTCGAAGGGATCGAGTTCATCGACACCGCCGCCTCGGCCGCGGGCGAGCTGGTCTTCGAGATCATCGATCGTGCGGGTGGCCCCTGGACCGACACGATCGTTCGCGCTCTGTACGTCGCCGTGCTGACCGACACGGGGGGCTTCCGCTTCCAGAACACGACTCCACGCTGCCTGCGCACCGCCGCACGGCTGGTCGAACTCGGCGCCGACCCCGAAAGGCTCCACCGCGCGGCGTATTCCAGCTTCCACCCGCGCCGCTACGCGCTTCTCCGCGAGGCGCTCGACACGCTGACCGTCCACGAGGGGGGGCGCGTCGCCTGGATCACGGTTCCGAAGGACGCGTTCGACCGAGTTGGCGCGACCATCGACGATCTGGAAGGCTTCGTGGACGTGCCGCGCAACCTTGCCGGCGTCGAGGTAGCGATTCTCTTTCGCACGACCAGCGACGGTCGCATCAAGGTGTCGCTCCGGTCGATGGCCCCGACGACGGTGCACGGCATCGCCAGGTCGCTGGGGGGCGGCGGACACGCGCAGGCCGCGGCCGCGGTGGTTTCGGGAACGCTGGAGGAGGTGACCAGCCGGGTCGTGGGCATGGTGGCGGGGTCCGCAGGAGGACCGAGATGACCGCCCGGAGGCCGTCGCCGACTCCTTGGGTCGCCGCCACCGACGATGGCCCCGGGGTTCCCGAGGCGCTGCCGCGCACGCTGCGCGATCTGGGTGGGCGCCTGGGGGCTGCCGCAATCGACCGGTTGTGGATCTTTCCGCCGATGGTTCGGGGCCGACGGGAGTGGGGGCTGGTGGCCGCGAGCTGCTTCGACGGACGGACGGCGCGTCGGCTGGTGACGGCGCGGTACGACTCCCAGCGCACGGGCAAGGGACTCTACTTCGGCGTGCAGTTCCTCGATCAGGGAGTTGCCCCCGCCGACCGGCTGCCGCGCGTCATGGAGGGCGTGGTCAGGCGCGGACCGGCACCGCTGGGCGGACCGAGAGTCGTCGAGGTGGGTGGCGACTCGGACGCGTTCGATGCATTGATGAATGACTTTCCCCGCGAGCTCTTCGAAGAGGCGGTGATCGGACCGCCCATCGACCAAGCCACGACGAGACGGCCATGAAGTACGGACCCCGGAACATCGCCCCCTACGTGGGGATCTTCGCACGCTATCTGCGGGAACAGAGCCTTCCCGTGACCCACCAGCGCACGGCCGTCGCCGAGGCCGTGTTCGCGTCGGCGCAGCACCAGTCCGTCGAGGACATCGACGCCGTGCTGCGAGACAAGGGCCTGCGGCTCGGGAAGGCGACCATCTACCGCACGCTCGACCTGCTGGTGCGCAGCGGCCTGGTCGAGGAGCACGACTTCGGCGAGGGCTTCAAGCGGTTCGAGCACCGTCTGTCGCGAGACCCCGTGCACCATCACATGGTGTGCACGAAGAGCAGCGAGGTCATCGAGTTCCGCAGCGAGGAGATCGCGCGTATCGTGGAGGAGGAGGCGGCCCGGCACGGCTTCCGTCCCACCCACCACAAGCTCGTCATCTTCGGCCTGAGCCGCGAGAGCCAGGAGTCGGGTGCGGATGTCGAGTATCAAGGCATCACCTGCCCCATCGAGACCACCTGAGCCCGGCCCCGACCCATGCCCAACCGGAGGGATCCCGCCGCTGCCGCCCGTGCGGGTTCGCGCACCGTCCACCCCCTTCCAGCCGGCCTCGAAGCGCTGCCCTGGGAGCTGCCGCGCGTCTTTCTGGGGCTGGACGGCGCTCCGGCCACGCCCGCCGGCGCGGGCACCTGGATCCTGCCGGTGCCCTACGAGGCCACCACCTGCTGGGGCTCGGGGGCGCGACGGGGCCCGCAGGCGATCATCGACGCGTCGCGCTACGTCGAGCTCTTCGACCACGAGCTGGGGTGCGACCCGTCGCGCGGTGGCGTGTACACCTTCCCCGCGCTGGAGCTGGTGCGCGGCGACGCGGCGGCGGCGATGGCCGAGCTGGAGGACGCCTGCACGAGGATTCTGGACGCGGCCGCAGACCGCCGCGTGATCATGCTCGGCGGCGAGCATTCGGTGTCGGCGCCCGCCATCGCCGCGCACGCCCGACGGAGCCGCGATCGTCTGACCGTGCTCCAGTTCGACGCGCACCTCGACCTGCGGGCCACCCACGACGGCAGCCCGTTCTCGCACGCCTGCGCAATGGCTCGCGTGATCGATCGGGTGGATCTGGTCGTGGTGGGCGCGCGTGGGATCAGCGGCGAGGAGTGGGACGCGGCCTCGGGGCGCGACAACGTCACCGTGGTCACCGCCGAGGAGGTGGCGAGCGACGCGGGTTGGATGGACCGCGCCGTGGCCGCCCTCGGCCCGTCGGTCTACATCACCTTCGACGTGGACTTCTTCGACCCGTCGCTGATGCCGTCCACGGGAACTCCCGAGCCGGGCGGGGGACAGTGGTACCCGGCCCTGGCGCTTCTGCGCCGGGTCTTCTCGGAGCGGCGGGTGGTGGGAGCCGATGTGGTGGAGCTCGCGCCCATCCCCGGAATGTCCGCGCCGGACTTCCTCGCGGCGCGGCTGATCTACAAGATGATTGGGTACTGGAGCGACGACGGGGCACCGGAGCGACACGGGGTGCCGGAATGAACAGGGCGGAGCCCTTGCGTGTCCACGTTAACGCACCACCGTGTCGAGCCCGACTGGCCCGACCCATTCGCCGAACCCCCTCTTGGAGAACCCGATGAACCGCCGTCGTCCTCGCACCCGCGCCGTCCCGGGCCGCATCGCGACCATCGCGCTGGCCGGCCTTGCGCTGAGCCTCGGCGCGCCCCGTCCGGCGGACGCCCAGCTCACCGAACAGGTCCCCGACGACGTGTGGGAGTCCTTCGTCTGGCGCTCGGTCGGCCCGAGCAACATGGGTGGCCGCGTGACCGACGTGGAGGGGCTGCCGAGCCCTTCCAAGACCTTCTACGTGGCGGCCGCCGCGGGCGGCATCTGGAAGACGACCAACAACGGGATCACCTTCCGGTCGATCTTCGACGACCCCCGCGTGGCGTCGATGGGCGACCTCGCGATCGCGCCGAGCGACCCGAGCCAGATCTGGGTGGGCACGGGCGAGGAGGATTCGCGCAACTCGATCTCGCCGGGCGGCGGGATCTTCAAGTCCAGCGATGGCGGCGAGACCTGGGAGTTCAAGGGGCTGCGCGAGACGCAGGCGATCGGGCGGATCGTCGTGCATCCCCTCGATCCCGACATCGTGTTCGTGGCGGCGCTCGGCCACATCTGGGGCGCGAACCCGGAGCGCGGCCTCTACCGCACCACCGACGGCGGCGACACCTGGGAGCTGGTCAAGTTCATGAGCGACAAGGCGGGATTCGTGGACGTGGCCTTCCGGCCCGGCGATCCCAACACGCTGTTCGCGGCCAGTTGGGAGCGCGTGCGCGGACCCTGGTTCCTGCGGAGCGGAGGCCCGGGCAGCGCGCTCTGGAAGTCCACCGACGGCGGGACGACCTGGACCGAAGTCGTCGGCAACGGCTTCCCGACAACGATGAAGGGCCGGATCGGCATCGCCATCAGCGAGAGCGATCCGGACATCATGTTCGCGATGGTGGAGGCCGAGGAGGGAGGCGCGGAGAGTGCTGACGCCGAGGAGGGGGATGCCCCGGAGGGTGGTGACGAGGCCGACGAAGCTGGGGAGGCGAGCGGTGGCAACGGGCTCTACCGCTCCGAGGACGGGGGCGAGAGCTGGGAGAAGGTCAACGACGCCAACAGCCGTCCCTTCTACTACTCGCAGGTGCGCGTCGATCCGCACGACCCCGACCGCGTCTACTTCTCGTCGACGCCGGTGCAGTTCTCGACCGACGGCGGACGCACGGCGGGGACCACGACCAACGGGATCCACGTGGACCACCACGCCATGTGGATCGACCCGGTGGATCCGGAGCGGATCGTGGTGGGCAACGACGGCGGCGTCGCGATCACGTACGACAAGGGCGGCAACTGGCGCTACCTGAACACGATGGCGCTGGGCCAGTTCTACGACGTGTCCTACAACATGGACCGGCCGTACCGGGTGTGTGGGGGTCTGCAGGACAACGGGACGTGGTGTGGGCCCAGCCGCCTCTCGCGCGGCCAGATCTCGCAGTACCACTGGGCCACGATCAGCGGCGGCGACGGCTTCGTGACCGCCCAGGACGCGGAGGATCCCAATCTGGTCTGGGCCGAGTCGCAGGGCGGCAACATGCGACGCCTCAACTTGGCCACCGGCGAGAGCGAGACGCTGCGGAAGCCGAGCTGGCAGGATCCGTGGCGTCCGCTGCAGGACAGCATCGTGCTCCTGCTGGAGGGTGGGGCGGCGCAGGACGACCCGCGCGTCGCCGACCTCCAGGCCCGGGCCACCGCCGACTCCGCGAGCCACATCATGCGCTGGAACTGGAACACGCCGTTCTTCCAGTCGGCGCACGACCGCAGCCATTTCTACGCCGCCGGCAACCGCGTGGTCAAGAGCACCGACTTCGGCGACGACCTCAAGGTGATCTCGCCGGACCTCACCTACGCCGACCCCGAGAAGATCGAGGTGAGCACGCGCACGACCGGCGGCATCACCCCGGACGTGACCGGCGCCGAGACCCACGCCACGATCACCGCACTGGCCGAGTCGCCGCTCGCGCGGGGACGACTCTTCGCGGGCACGGACGACGGTCGCGTCTGGACCTCGCCGGACGACGGCGGCGAGTGGATCGAGCTCACCGGGCGCATCGGCGGCGTCCCCGAGGGCACGTACGTCAGCCGCGTGGAGCCGTCGCGCCACGATCCCGGTCGCGTCTACGTCTCCTTCGACGGCCATCGCACCAACGACTTCACCCCCTACGTCTTCGTGTCGGACGACGGCGGCGACTCGTTCCGCTCGATCGCGGCGGGGCTCCCGACCGGCGCCCCCGACTTCGTGCACGTCGTCCGCGAGGACCCGCGCAACGAGAACCTGCTGTTCGTGGGCACCGACGTGGGCGTCTACGCGTCGCTGGACCGGGGCGGTTCGTGGCGCCGCTTCATGGCGAGCCTGCCGGCGGTGCCCGTCCACGACCTGCGCATCCATCCCCGCGACCGCGAGCTGATCGCGGGCACGCACGGCCGCTCGATCTGGATCGTGGACATCGCGCCGCTGCAGGATCTGACCGGGAACGTGCTCGCGGACGGGGCGGGGGCGTTCGAGTCCGCGCCGGCGTACCAGTTCGGCGAGCCCGCGCGCGGCGGCGAGTCGTACGGGCAGGCGTGGTTCGCGAGGCCAACCCCGGGCGCCAACGGTCGGATCAGCTACTACGTCGGCGACGGGGTGGCGGCGGCGCTGGCAGAGGAGGGCGAGGACGAGACCGGCGAGGGACAGGAGGGGGCTCGCGCGGCTGCGGCGGGCCGGGGCCAGCAGGCGGCCGGGCGTGGTGCGGGGGGCCGTGCGGGAGGCCCGGGCGGACCGGGCGCGCAGCGTGGCCCCCGCGCCGAGATCACGATCACCGACGCCGACGGCGAGGTCGTGCGGACGCTGAACGGTCCGGCGGGGGCGGGGCTGCACACCGTGATCTGGAACCTGCGGGGCGCGGCGGCCGAGGCCGAGCCGCTGTCTCCGTCCGAGCGGCGCGACAGCCTGGCCATCGCCGAGCGCGCCCGCGCGGTGGCCGATTCGCTGGTCGAGGCGGGGTGGGAGGAAGCGCCGCTGCGCCGCCAGATCGGGCTGTTCACGGGCGAGACCGACGCGAACGCCTTCTTCGCCGGCTTCGGCGGGGGTGGCTTTGGCAGAGGCCAGGGTGGAGGTGATCCCGAGGCGTTCCGCGAGCGTCCGGGCGAGTCCGCGGGTGGAGGTAGGGGAGGGCGGCGTCCACCGAACTTCAACCAGATGCGCGAGCTCGCCGGGCTCATTCGTCCGGGGGTGGGGATGGGCGGCCTCTTCGGGCGGCGACGGGGCGGTGGCCAAGGCGACCTTGTCGAGCCCGGCACGTACACCGTGACCATCTCCATCGGGGACCGCACGATGTCCGCGCCGCTGGTCGTGGAGCGCGTCGGAGCGATGGCCGACCCCGACCCTGCCTCCTCATGAACGAATCCATCGGAGTGACGATCGCGCTGACGGCGGGCCTGCTGTCGTTCCTGTCGCCCTGCGTGCTGCCCCTGGTGCCCAGCTACCTGTCGTTCGTGACGGGGATGTCGCTGGAGGATCTGCAGGAGGGGTTCGACCGGCGGCGTGTGATGGTGCATTCGGCGCTGTTCGTGAGCGGCTTCACGCTGATCTTCGTGCTGCTGGGCGCGGGCGCGACTTTCGTCGGGAGCTTCCTGCTGTACAACAGCGAGTGGATCGCGCGGATCGGGGGCGTGATCATCATCGTCTTCGGGCTGCACCTGATGGGGGCCTTCCAACTGCTGCCGCTGCTGCGCGAGAAGCGGGTTCATCTCGCGAACAAGCCGGCCGGGTACGTCGGCACGGTGGCGGTGGGCGTCGCGTTCGGCGCGGGGTGGACGCCCTGCCTCGGCCCGGTTCTCGGCGCGATCCTCACCATGGCCGCCTCGCAGGAGAACGTCGGCGAGGGGATGTGGCTGCTCTTCGTCTATTCGATGGGGCTCGGGATTCCGCTGCTGCTGGCGGCGCTGGCCATGGAGCGCTTCCTGAACGCATTCTCGCGCTTCCGGCGGTTCCTGCCCGCGGTCCAGAAGGCGGCGGGGGCGATCCTGGTGCTCCTCGGGATCCTGCTGGTGACAGATTCGTTCGTGGTGCTCGCGGCGTGGCTGAACCGCTTCACGCCCGAGTTCCTGCTGGAGAGACTGTAGCGGAGGAGGGCAACCGAAATGGCACTTGTGGCTTCCACCATGCTGCCGCTCGGCACCGTGGCGCCGGACTTCTCGCTTCCCGAGCCGGGCACGGGCGGGACGACCTCGCTCTCGGACTTCGAGGGCGCGCGGGCGCTGGTGGTGGCGTTCCTGTCGAACCACTGCCCGTTCGTGAAGCACCTGGCGGACCACTTCGCGGGGTTCGCGGCGCGGTATCAGCAGTACGGGGTGGGCTTCGTGGGGATCAACGCCAACGATGTCGCGAACTACCCGGACGACAGCCCGGAGAAGATGGTCGAGGAGGTGGCGCGGCGCAGGTACACGTTCCCGTACCTGTACGACGAGTCGCAGGAGGTGGCGAAGGCCTACCGGGCCGCGTGCACGCCCGACTTCTTCCTGTTCGACGCGGATCGGCGCCTGATCTACCGGGGGCAGTACGACGGGAGCCGTCCGTCGCTGGACGTGCCGGTGACGGGGGCCGATCTGAACGCGGCGCTGGAGGCGTTGATCGCGGGAGCGGCGCCGTCGGCGGAGCAGGTGCCGAGCGTGGGGTGCAACATCAAGTGGCGGGTGGGGGCGGAGCCGGAGTGGTTCGGATGAGGGTGCGGACTCGAAGGACTGAGGTGCGGCACGCCGTTCATGCCGCTGCAAATCGGCCATTTATGCCGTTGTGTTGACGCCGTTTATGCCGTTGTAATCCTGCCGTTTCTGCCGCTGCGTCCTTTCTGAACCCTCGGGCGGCGGTTAGAATTGACCACGGTGGTGGATCGATCCGCACGAGGCAGGCATCCGCATGGAATACCATCCCAGAATCGTGGACCGCGAGCTCGCCGAGCGCCTGGAGGCCAATGGCGCGGTGGTGGTGGAAGGACCGCGGGCCTGTGGGAAGATCACCACGGCGCGGGAGGTCGCCGCCAGTGAAGTTCGGCTCGACGTGGACGATGTGGCACGACGTCTGGCCCGCCTCGATCCGGCGCGTGCCCTGACGGGCGCCACGCCGCGCCTGATCGACGAGTGGCAGCTGGAGCCGGCGATCTGGAACCATGTGCGCCGGGCGGTGGATGATCGGCGTCTGCCGGGACAGTTCATCCTGACCGGCTCCGCGATCCCGGCCGACGACGCAACCCGACACACCGGGGCCGGGCGCCTGACCCGGCTCCGCATGCGCCCGCTGTCCCTGTTCGAGCTGGGTCGCTCGTCGGGCGAGGTCTCGCTGGCAGGTCTTCTCGATGGGCAGAGTGGCGGAGCGGACAAGTCGGTGATCCCGGTCGATGACCTTGCCGAGTTGATCTGCGTCGGTGGATGGCCGGTCAACCTCGGGCGCGGCACCCGAATCGCTCTGCGCGCCAACCAGGATCATCTGGACGAGATCCGCCGCCTGGACATCGGCAACGGCGACGGCAGGAGGCGAGATCCGGTCCGAGTCGGCATGCTCCTTCGATCCCTGGCGCGGAACGTGGCGACACCGGCGGCCATCGCGACCCTCGCGTCGGACACCGGCGAGGGCGTGTCCGCCATCAAGCAACACACGGCCGCCGACTACCTCCGGGCGCTGGAGCGGATCATGGTCGTCGAGAACCAGCCCGCCTGGCCGACGCATCTGAGATCGAGGTCGGTCCTGAGGAAGAGACCGGTCCGGCACCTGGCGGATCCCTCCCTTGCGGTGGCGGCCGTCCGTGCCACGCCCGCCCGGATCGCCCGCGACCTCGACTTCCTCGGGTTCCTGTTCGAGTCGATGGTGGTGCGGGACCTGCGCGTGTACGCCCAGGCGGCGGACGCTGGGGTGTTCCACTACCGAGAGAAGGGCGGGCTTGAGGTGGACGCGATCGTACAGGCCAACGACGGGCGCTGGGCCGCCTTCGAGGTCAAGCTCGGCGACTGGCGAGCGGACGCCGGAGCCCGCAACCTGCTGAGACTGGCGGACAGGGTGGACCCCGAGCGCATGGGCGAGCCCGCGGCCCTCGGCGTGATTGTGAGCAGCGGCTACGGGTACACGCGCGAGGATGGCGTCAGCGTGATTCCGATCGGGGCGTTGGGGCCGTAGGGGGAGGGGGACATAGGGGGAGGGGGACACGGGTTTGTCCGCCATATTTGCCCGAAAATGGCGGACAACGGGGTAAGTGGACTGCCCCTACTGTGTCTGGGATGCTTCCGGCGGTGTGAGGCCGTTCTCGACCATGGTCTCCAAGAACAGAGCCTTGACCTGCTCCAAGTCCGCCCGAGCCTCGTCGGGAGTGTCGGCGTGACACTCGTATCCTGGCAGCTCGGTCACCCGGGCCATGTAGCCCCACGAACCGTCGGTGAACTGTTCCGGCTCCATCGTGACCTCGTAGCGAGTATCCAACCCCGGGCTCGGGTCCGGCGCGTGGCTTGCTTCTAGTGGCAAGGCCGATTTATCCTCCTCTCCGAGACGCAAGCTCGGCTTGCCCTCTTTCCGAGGCCCGTGCTCCGGCGCGGGCTTTCGTGCTTCCGGAGACCGTTTGGTGACGCACTTCACCGCCTCGCGAGCCACCGCGATCCTGATCGCGGCCACGGCAACGGCAGCCTTGCCCTCCCCCTCCGCGATCGCGCAATCCACCCCGATCGACGCAGCGACCACCTGCGCCGCTTGGGGGTCGTGGGATTTCTTCCGCACGGCTGCGGTCGACACCGTGGCTTCCTGTCTCCGCTCGGGCGCGGATCCCCTGGCCGCGCTGGACGAGGCCGGCGGGACGCCCCTGCACCATGCGGCCCGCGCCGCTTCCGACCCGGCCGTCGTCGCCGCGCTGCTGGAGGCCGGGGCGGATGTCAACGCCGCGAACAGGGGAGGCCTGACGCCACTGCACATGGCAGCGACATGGAACCGCAATGCGGCCGTCGTCGTCGCGCTCGTGGAGACCGGTGCCGATCTCGACGCGCGCGATGTCCGCGGCAACACGCCGCTGCACGCCGCATGGGACAATCCAAGTCCCGACAACCCCTACTCGCGCGGCCGGGCCAATCGGCAGGCGGTCGAGGTGCTGCTGGGGTCCGGCGCCGACTCGCTGGCGCGAAACGATCGCGGCGAGGTCGCGGACCCGACGAGCTGCGAGCTGTGGCCGACGCCTGCGTTCGCCCATGCGACCGACCGCGAAGCCTTCGTGGGCTGCTTGGAAGCGGGGGCGGACATCGGGGCCACGGACTACAGGGGCAACACGGTCCTGCACCACGCCGCCTTCCACCCGGATCCGTCGGTGACCGCCCTGTTGCTGGGATCCGGCGCGGATGCGGCGGCGCGGAACAAAAGCGGTGCCACGCCCCTCCACGTCGCGGCTGAGCACGACAATGCCGAGATCGCCACCACTCTGATCGCCGCGGGAGCGGATGTGGACGCGCAGGACGAAGCTGGCCGGGCATCCCTGCACGCGGCGGCGTGGAACCGGTCGGCTCGCGTCTTGAACGTGCTGCTCGCGGCGGATGCGGCGGTGGACGTCCGCACCGGAGAGGACGCCACGCCTCTGATATGGGCCCTTCGCCAGAGGGGCCGGGACGTCGATCCGACCATCGTGACGATGCTGCTGGAGGCGGGGGCGGACGTGAACCTCGCCGAGACGTTCTTCGGCGGCGGTCCACTGCACGAGGTGCTGATGGGCCATCCCAGCGACGAGATCAACCGGATCGCGCTCGACCTGCTGGCGCGAGGCGCCGATCCCAACGCGGTGAACAGATCCGGCTGGACCGCGCTGCACATCGCGGCCTACGATAGTGGACCCGAACTGATTCGGGCGATGGTGGAGGCGGGCGCCGATCCGCAGGCCCGGGACGGAGACGGCGAGTCCCCCCTGCACCCGGCCGCCCGGCACGGGGAGCCCGCCGCCATCGTCGCGCTGGCGGAGGCCGGTGCCGAGCTGGAAGCGGCCAACGAGGACGGCCAGACCGCGCTCCATCAGGCCGTTGGGAACGGCCGGGCCGACAACGTGGCTGCGCTGTTGCTAGCCGGCGCGAGCGTGCACGCGCGGACTGCGGAAGGGGACACGCCCCTACATCTGGCGGCGGCTGGCTCCGATGCCGCGATCGTGGCCGCGCTGGCCGACGCCGGAGCGGACGCGAACGCCCGCAACGCGAAGGGCCGGACGCCTCTGCACGCGGCTTGGCAGCACGACAACCCCGCGGCCATAGAGCGACTGCTTGCGCTGGGCGCGGATCCCGAGACGGAGGACGACCAGGGCAGGACGCCGGGCCCGTCCTGCGACTGGAGCGACTACGACTTCTTTCGCCACGTCCCGGTCGAGAGCGTGCGGGGCTGCATCGCAGCCGGCACTCCGCTGGATGCGCCGGACGAATACGGCCAGTTGCCGCTGCATCGAGTGGCCTCGTACCCCAGAGGCGACGTCACCCTCGCCATCGTCAACCTGCTCCTTGAAGCCGGTGCCGACGTCAACCAGCGGGGAGCGCGCGACCGGACGCCTCTGCACGCCGCCGCCGGGTCGGGAGACGGCACCGCATTGGCTAGGGGCCTGCTGGAACGAGGTGCGGACGTGGACGCCCGCGACCTGCTCGGTCGAACGCCGCTCCACGCCGCAACATCCTCTGGCTGGGGCGACGGCGATGGGCGGATGGTCTCGCTGCTGGCGGAAGCCGGAGCGGACGTCAACGCTCGGAGCGCAAGCGGGGCCACACCCCTGCATGGGGCGGTCCGGTTCGGCGGACCCGTGATCGCGGAGCGGCTGCTGGAGCTCGGTGCCGATCCGACCGCGCGCGATGACTCCAGTCGCGTGGCCGATCCCCTGAACTGCGAGAACTGGAACACCCGGGCGTTCGTCACGATGGCCGGGGCCGACATCGTCGCCGCCTGCCTGGCGAGCGGCGCGGAGCCGGGGGCCGCGACGGGCCGCCTCCGGGGCTTCCACTCGGCGGGCATGCCGGGCGCCACGACGCTGCACCTTGCATCTGCGGCCGCCCGCGACACTGCGGTGATCACCGTCCTGCTGGAGGCTGGCGCGGATCTCCTTGCGCGCGACGAGGCCGGCCATCAACCCCTCCACCGGGCGGCGCAGAGTGGAGCGCTGGGCACGGTCCGAACGCTGCTCCGGGCCGGTGCGGACGTGACCTCGCGCGCCAGGGGGTTTTCGGTGGACTACGGCTGGGACTGGACCCCACTGCACCTGGCGGCGTGGCAAAACCCGGACCCCAGGGTCGCCGAGGCGCTTCTGCAGGCTGGCGCGGATCTCCACGCCCCGGGATACGCGGGAGAGACGCCGCTGCACCAGGCGGCCCTCAACCGGAACCCTGCGGTCGCCGCCCTGCTTCTTGAGGCGGGGGCCGACGTGAACGCCCGAGGATCGACAGGATGGTCACCGCTGCACGCGGCGGCGGAAAACGCGAACCCCGCCGTGCTCGACGTGCTGATCGGAGCCGGAGCGGTGGTCCACGCACGGGCGACGCACCCCGAGTCGCACCTGAACCAGGGCAACATGACGCCGATGCATCGCGCGGCGGCGGCCAACGAGAGCCCTGCGGTGCTGACGGCCCTCGTCGAAGCCGGTGCCGACGTGAACGCCAGGGTGACCGAAGCGGCGATCCCGTTCCGGATGGTCGGTAGCGGCGCCACGATCATGCCCCAGGAGCGGGGCTCCACGGCGCTGCACCTGGCGGCGTCACACTTCGCCCACCCGGAAGTCATCGAGTCCCTCGTGCGCGGCGGCGCGGACATGGAGCTTCGCGACCGTACAGGCCGCACCCCGCTGCATGTCGCGGCCCGGCACAACGCCGCCGCCTTCAAGGCGCTGCTCGACCTCGGCGCCGATCCCACCGCCCTCGACGACGATGGCTACACGCCCATGGACCACGCGCGCGACAACCCCGGTCTGCAGGGGCTGCCCGAGGTCATGCGGCTGCGAGGCTCCCCCGTCAGGCCACCCCCGCCAGGTCCTGCTCCAGCAGCTGCCTCCTGAGCAGTGTCGCGTAGGTCCCTCCGCGCGCCACCAGCGCCTCGTGCCGGCCCTGCTCCACGATCCGTCCCTTGTCCAGCACCAGGATCAGGTCCGCATCCTTCACCGCCGTCACCCGATGGGAGATGATGAATGCCGTGCGGCCCCTAAGCTCGTCGCGCAGGCCGCTCAGAATGCGCGATTCGGTCGCCGTGTCCACCGCGCTCAGCACGTCGTCGAGGACCAGCACGCTGGGGTCGATGGCCAGCGCCCGCGCCAGGGTCGCCCGCTGCTTCTGTCCGCCCGACAGGTTGATGCCGCGCTCGCCGAGGCGGGTGTCGTAGCCCGCCGGGAATGCGGTCACCGTGTCGTGCAGGTCGGCGGCCTCTGCGGCCTTGCGCACGCGCCGCACGCGCTCCGGCAGGGGCAGCGACAACGGCGTCCCGAGCGCGATGTTGACCCCGAGCCGGGCCGAGAAGAGGAAGCCGTCCTGGGGAGCGAAGCCGGTCAGCGCCCGGATGTCCGCGGGGTCGTAGTCGGGCAGCGGCACGCCGTCCAGCAGCACCGCGCCGTCGGTGGGGTCCCAGATCCGGGTGATGAGCGACACCAGGGTGCTCTTCCCCGATCCGGTGGGCCCAACGATCGCGACCGTGCGCCCGGGCTCCGCCGTGAAGGACACGTCCCGCAGGACGAGCCGCTTGGTGTCGGGGTAGCGGAAGGACACGTTCCGGAACTCGATCGTCGGCGTGCCGGACGGCGGCGGAACGGGATCGTCCGGTGCCGAGACCGCCGGCTCGATCGCGAAGATCCGGTTGAGGCGCCCCATCGAGGCCGCACCGCGCTGGTACAGGTTGACCACCCAGCCGAGCGCGATCATCGGCCAGGCGAGCAGCGAGAGATAGAACGAGAAGGCCACGAAGTCCCCAACCCCGATTCGCGCCGAGATCACCTGGCCTCCCCCGTACCAGAGCACCACCACCATGCCCGCGCCCGTCAGCAGCCCCATGATCGGGTGGAAGGCGCCGGACGCGAACGCCAGGTGCATGTTGCGCTTCAGGTAGTCGCGGTTGAGGGCGTCGAACTCGTCGGCCTGGGCGTCCTCCTGCCCGTAGGCGCGCACGATCCGCACGCCGGTCAGGTTCTCCTGCACCATCGTCGACAGCGTCGCGAACTGCTCCTGAATCCGCTCGAAGCGGTTGTGGATGGTCTTGCCGAACCAATGGACGACCGGCGGCAGCACCACCAGCGGCACCAGCGCCGCCAGCGTCAGCGACGGACTGATGTAGATCATCACGCCGAGTCCGACCACGAAGTTGACCGCCGTGTTGGCCGTGTACATGACCGCCGGACCGGTCGCCTGCCGCACCGCCAGCGTGTCGTTCGTGGCCAGGCTCATCAGGTCGCCGGTGCGGTTGGCACCGTAGAAGCCCGCGTCCAGCCGCAGCAGATGGCGCACGAAGTCGTTCCGCAGATCCACCTCGATCCGCCGGCTTAGGCCGTTCAGAATCTCGCGCATCCCGTAGCGCGCCACGCCCCCAAGCACCGCCGTTGCCACGATCAGCAGCGCGTAGGTGACCACGATGCGACGGATCAGCTCGGCGTCGTCTCCCGAAGCCCCTGTGAGCGCGTCGATCGGCAGCTTGAGAAGGTAGGGTTGAACCAGAGTGAAGCCGTTCGCGATCACGACCAGCACCATGCCCCAGAACATCGCCGCACGGTACGGGCGGAAATAGGGGAGGATGGCCTTGAGTTCGCGCATGCTGACGAATGGCTCCTTGGTGGGCGCGGATGGGCGCGCGGCGACCCCCTGCTAATGGTCTGGGACGGTCTTCCCCGGAAGGAAAGTGATCAGAGGCTTGATCAGGTTACCGCCGATCAGTGACACCAAAGCGGTGAAGGTGTGGCTGGCCCCACTCCAGTCAAGAAGGGTGCCAGCGAATGAAAAGCCAAGTCCTAGGAGGAGAAGCCCGAAGATGATCCACTTCATGATCCGCGCGTCCTTGTCTTGGAGCTTGTCCCTCTCCAAGTGGTACTCCTCCCGCTTGAAAGCGAGATCCTCGCGCGGCACTGCGGCGGTGGGCTTATTCACTCAGACGTGTTCTCTTCGAGCCATGCCCAGAGGGATCTGTTTTCGTAGCCGTGGTGAGCCTTCCCGACACGGACGACAAGCGCCTTGAACACCTCTTCCGCTTCCATCGCTTCTTGGATCAGCTTGTAGACGGAAGTTCCCCCATTGCGATGCGACACGAGGATCGCGGTATCGCTGAGTTCCACGCGGCGCTCGTCGTCGGGCCACACCTTACGGATCGCATCCAGCACGTCCGGGTTTCCTTCCCGCAGGCAGATCAGGTGTGCCTGTCTCATGGACAATCCCCCTCTCCCCGTGAAGCGGAGTTCATCGGTGAGGTCCGGCATGTATGTCGCGTCATGGGTGATCCTCGGAAAATGGGGCTCACAGTATAGTCTAACGCCGTTGGACGAGCCACCGAATCATCGCCATCGTTATGAGAATCCGATGTCTTCGGTAGCTTCCAATACCGCAGGGCTGCGCACCACCTCGGGGGAATGACGATGGGACCGAAGGAGCGGACATCCACGGGCAGGACACGGCGCTGGCGCATGGTGCTGGTGGGGCTGACGCTCGCGCTGGGAGGCCTGGTGGGGACGTGCGGTGAGGCTGGCGATCCTGGCAGCGAGGACGCCGCCCTCCCCGAAGCCGAGACCCCGTTGCCCGCCACGGACACCGCGTCGCTACCCGCCCGCACCGATGTCGACGAAGCCGGTCCCGCCGAGGGCACGACCGACTCGTTGTTCGCGGCCGACTCACTGTCCGCAACCGACTCGCTCGCCGCGGGCGACTCGTTGTCCGCAGCCGACGACAGCACCGCCATTCCCGAGCCGCCGCCGCTCAGGATTCCGCCGGGCACGCGGGTTCGGCTCGCCACCGAGGCCGACGTGTCCACGGATGCGTACGAGGTCGGGGATCCGGTGGTCGCGACGGTGATCCAGGAGGTCGTGGACCGAACGGGCGAAATCCTCATTCCGCAGGGCACCTACTTTCTGGGGCGCGTGGAGGCGTCGGCGGGTTCGGGTGGAATTGGCGAGCCCGCGATCCTCGAGGTGGCCTTCGAGACCCTGTCGGCGTGGAACTACGAACGCCCCATCGAGACCGTGGTCGTGGACGTCGCGGTGACGCTCGACGAGGAGGCGGACCGTGCCCGCCGGTCGGCCCGCGGCCGGGACGCGTTGAGGGTGGTTCCGGGCGTGATCAGGGCCGGAACGACCATCGTGGTGCAGCTACGCGACCCGGTGTTCGTGCCGCCGTTCGACACGCTGGCCGTCCCGGTGGACTCGACCTTGACCGAGGGCTCGCCGGACACGACAGCCGCGGTACCCGCCGTCACTTCGGGATCGGGCGCGGCAGGCCGTAGCTGACCGCTACCCGGGTGTCGCCAAGCGCGGCGTCGGTCTGGGAGCCCGGCTCGGACATGGCGGCGATGCGGGCCTCGGCGTCCTCGCCGCGCAGGATGGCGCGGATCTGTCCGGTTGCCCTGTCCATGACGATCGCCATGGGCACGTGGGTCTCCCGGTCCAGCGTGGCGGTGCCTTCGGGGCCCGTGAGGACGATGCGGGAGAGTGCGGGGCCGGGAGCGGGCCGGTCTGGGGTGCCGAGCCACTCCGGGCGGAACGGGACCATGAAGACAAAGCCGCCGCCGCCCTTCGACATGCGGCCCATCTCGAAATCGAGGGCGAACAGGCGCGCGCCGTCGTCGGCGACGCCCTCGAGGCGGTAGGGGCCGGGAGCGTCGGGCATGCTCGCCGGGACGTCGAGCAGGAACGCGGGGTCGAGGCGGAGCTCGCCGTCGGGGGAGACACCGCCCCACAGCATCAGGGTGGGGGACTGGGAGGGGGAGCGGGCCGGGATGGGGTCGGGTTGGGGCGAGGGGGCGGGAGGGTGGTCGTCGGCTGGGGATGCGGGGGTGGCCGGAGGGGGTGCCGTGGCGCAGGCGGTGGCCAGGGCGACGAGGGCGGCGGATGCGCGTGGAAGTGGGCCGCAGCGGGCGAGGCCGCGTCGGGCGATGGGCCAAGGGGCCGACGAGTGTCCGCGTCCGAGAACCCGACCCTTGCTCGCGAGGCCGCGCCGAGGGGCGCGCTGCGGCGCTGACCGCTGCCCGCGCGCTAGGGCCTGAAACCTGCTCACCTACCTTCCCACCGTCCTTCCGCCCCTGCGTGGGTCCGACCAGCCGGTGTAGGTGCCGTCGGGCATGGCCATGATGAGCTGCACGTCGCCCGACATGCCGCCGGTGAAGTAGGCGTCGGGGGGTCCGGGGTCGCGTTCGCGGACGGTGTGGCCGAGGGCTTCGAGGGCCTCGGCGGTGGCGGCCGG
This sequence comes from Longimicrobiales bacterium, assembly GCA_963662845.2. Lineage (GTDB taxonomy): Bacteria > Gemmatimonadota > Gemmatimonadetes > Longimicrobiales > Gaopeijiaceae > Bin94. The sequence goes on from CAXXCM010000005.1 coordinate 412,752, forward strand.
CAGTCCGCGGTGCTCGTGGAAGACGAGGTCGGGGAGGTGCTGGTGGTGGACCCGCGGGGCGTGGACGGCCTGGACGACGTTCATGCCGTGGTCGACGACGTTGAAGATGGACTGGAGCACGGTGGTGATGATCGTCGCGCCGCCGGGGGTGCCGGTGATCAGCAGGAGGTCGCCGTCGGGGTCCTCGACGATGGTGGGGCTCATGGCCGAGAGCATGCGCTTTTCGGGGCCGACCGCGTTGCGCTCGCCCTGCACGAGGCCGAACTGGTTCGGGGTGCCCGGCTTGGCGGCGAAGTCGTCCATGGTGTTGTTGAGGAAGAACCCCGCGCCGTCGACGACGACCTTGCCGCCGTACCACGAGTTGACGCTGGTGGTGACCGCGACCGCGTTGCCCGCGCCGTCGACGACGGAGTAGTGGGTGGTGTGGCTCTCGTCGAGGAAGGCGTCGATGCCGGGGTTGACCTCGGTGGAGGGGGTGGCGCGGTCGAGCGAGATCGTGGCCGCACGGCTGTCGGCGTAGCTCTCGGAGAGGAACTCGTCGGTGGGCAGCTCCACGAAGTCGGGATCGGCGAGGTACTCGTTGCGGTCGGCGTAGGCGCGGCGGAAGGACTCGGCCATGACGTGGATGGTCTCGGGGCTGTTCCACCCCATGGTGCCGAGGTCCCACCGCTCGACGAGGTTGGCGATGGCGGCCATGGTGAGTCCGCCCGAGGACGGGGGCGGCATCGAGTGGACGGTGTGGCCGCGGTAGTCGAAGGCGACCGGATCGCGCCAGACGGTGGTGTAGCGGTCGAGGTCCTCCAGCGTGATGACGCCGCCGCCGCGCTCCATCTCGGCCACGATGAGGGCGGCGGTCTCGCCGCGGTAGAAGTCGTCGGGTCCCTGGTCGCGCAGCCGCGTGAGGACGGCGGCGAGGTGGGGCTGCGAGAAGGTGTCGCCGACTGCGGGGACCTCGCCGCCGGGCAGGAAGACGCGTGCGCTCGCCGGGAAGGCGCGGATGCCGTTCTGCGCGGCCTCCAGGGTCGAGACGAGGCGCACGGTGACCTCGAAGCCGTCGGCCAGATCGATGGACGGCTGCACCACGTCGGCCCAGGGGAGCGTCCCGAAGCGCGCGTGGGCATCCCACAGCCCCGCCACCGTGCCCGGCACGCCGGCCGCGAGGTGCCCCACGGTCGAGCGGTCGGTGACGTTGCCCTCCTCGTCGAGGTACATGTCGCGGGTGGCGGCGATGGGCGCCTTCTCGCGGTGGTCCTGCGCGAAGACGGCGCCGTCGGCGAGCCGCACCATCATGAAGCCGCCGCCGCCCAGGTTGCCGGCCTCGGGGTTCACGACCGCGAGGGCCAGCCCGGTGGCGACCGCCGCGTCGACCGCGTTGCCCCCGGCGGCGAGGATGTCCAGGCCGACCTGCGACGCATAGGCGTCCGTGGTCGCGACCATGCCCTCGGTGGCCGTGACGGGTTCGGCGTCGGCCGCGAACGGCCAGTCCGCCGGGAAGGCGCCGCCCGCCTGCTCGAAGGCGCTGCCGCGGTCGCCGGGCTGGGCGGGCGGCTGGCACCCGGCGAGGACGAGGAGGAGGAGCGCGAGGATCGCGCCGCGTGGGGGGTGGGGGGGTGGGGTGGGGCGACCTCGTCGGCCGGCCGGAGATGTCGACATGCGTCCGTTGACTCCCTGGTGGTGTAGAATCAGATTGCCTCCGCGCGGAACCGGCCACGGGGGTGCCCGCGCGCGGGTCGGCTCCCGCTACGCGGATCCTCTGTCCTGATACGGCGGCTAAAGATGCTTGATGACCGGCTGACGGAGCAACGGAACCCTCGCAGCGAAGGGATCGACCGCCTGCGGCCGCTCGACATCGTCCGCATCATCAACGACGAGGACGCCACCGTCGCGGATGCGGTGAGGCAGGAGGAGGAGGCGATCGCGCGGGCGGTCGAGCTCGCGTTGGCCACGTTTCGCAGGGGCGGCCGACTCATCTATGTGGGGGCGGGGACCTCGGGCAGGCTGGGCGTGCTCGACGCTGCGGAGATGCCGCCCACCTACGGCACCGATCCAGCGATGGTGCAGGGCGTGATCGCGGGCGGGTACGCGGCGTTGGTCCGGTCGCAGGAGGGCGCCGAGGACCACCCCGAGGACGGGGCGGTCGCGATGGACGAAAGGGAGGTGTGTGCCCGCGACTTCGTGATTGGAATCGCCACTTCGGGAACCACACCGTTCGTGCATGGAGCGCTTGCGCGGGCGCGGGAACGGGGGGCGAGCACGGGGATCCTGCTCTGCACGCATCCTTCGCGGGCTCTGCTCGACGCGCACGATGTGGTCATCGCGCCCCTCACCGGTCCCGAGATCGTCACTGGGTCCACGCGCATGAAGGCTGGCACCGCGACCAAGATGGTGCTCAACACGATCACGACAGCAGCCATGGTGCGCTTCGGCAAGGTGGACGGGAACCTGATGGTCGATCTGCAGGTCACCTGCCAGAAGCTGCAGGACCGGGGCGAACGGATCCTCATGACCTCGCTGGGACTCGACCGGGAATCCGCGCGCGGGCTGCTCGAACGGGCCGAGGGCCATGTGAAGACGGCGCTGGTCATGGGGCGGCTGGGGGTGGACGCGAACGAGGCGAGATCGGCGCTTAGGCGCGTGGATGGTGTGATCGGGGCGCTCGGGTCGGCCAGTCTTGCCTAGCCTGCGCGCCATCGAATGGAAGCGGCCCTGGGCGCTCCTTGGGCTGGCCGTGGCGGTCCATGTGGTTCTGGCCCTCGCGTCGGCGACGCCAGGCATGCACACGGGCGGCGACAACGCGGCCTATCTCGCTCTGGCCAATTCGCTTGCGACGGACGGAACCTACTCCGAGGTGTGGCACCCCGGGTCACCGCCGCACACGAAGTACCCGCCCCTCTATCCGGGGGTTCTCGCGCTTCTGATCCTTCTGGGGGCCAAAACCTGGGGCGCGTTCAAGGGCGTGTCGCTGGTCTTAACGGCTCTTGCCACGGCTTTCTGCTTTCTGTGGGTGGAGAGGATGCGCGGCCCTCGCGCAGCGACCGTGGTTGCCCTCCTCTTCGGCATCGCCCCGGCGGTGTTGTATTCCGCCCGCTGGATTCTGTCGGAACCCTTGTTCATGGCCTGCACCCTCGCCGCGTTGTGGCTCCTGACACCGCGAACGGGTGCGCTCTCGGCTCGCGACCTGACGCTGGGGGTCGTTCTCGCGACCGCTGCCTACTTCTCGCGTTCGGCCGGTCTGCCGCTCGTGGTGGCGGTGGCAGCATGGCTGGGGCTGGGACGGCGCTGGAAGCCTCTGGCGGTGTGCGCGGTGGCGTTCGCCGCAGTCACCTTGCCGTGGCAGCGACGTTCGGTCGGCGGATACGTCTCCGAGCTGTGGATGGCCAACCCCTACGACGCCGATATGGGGACCGCCGGTCCCGCCGATCTGGTCCGGCGAGTCGCAGACAACCTTGCGGGCTACACGCTCGACTACGTGCCAACCGGCCTCACCGGGATGAGCGGCGCCCTGGCGGCCACCTTCGGAGTGCTGCTTGCGGTCGCCGCCCTGGTGGGGTGGTTTCGGAGGTTGCGGCGCGGCCCCGGGGTCGCCGAGATCTTCTTCGTCCTGTACACCGGCCTCATCCTGCTGTGGCCAGCCGTGTGGTCGGGCGACCGCTTCGCCCTGCCGCTGTTCCCGCTGGTGGTGCTCTATGCGGGGGAAACTGTCGCTCCCTTGGCCGGGCGGGTGTTGCGCAGACCCGTCTGGGCCGTGGGCGCGGTGGTGGGCCTCACCTTCCTCCTTCCGGCTGGGAACTCCTGGCTCGGTCAGGTCGATCTGGCGAATCGGTGCCGGATCCCGGTGGCCACGTTCGGGCCCATGGGCTGCTACGGGAGCAACATAAGGGAGTTCCAGGCCATGGCCCTGTGGACGCGCGACGGGCTGCCGGACGGTTCGGTCGTGTTCAGCCGCAAGCCCCGGATCTTCCACGTGTTCAGCGGACACGCGTCGGTCGTGTACCCTTTCACCGAGGATACCAACAGCCTGTTCGCGCACGCCGACTCCCTTGGCGCGGGCTACCTCGTGCTGGGCAACTGGGACTCCACGGGGCCCGCGTACGTGCATCCGGTCATCTCCGCGCACCCGGAACGCTTCTGCGTGGTGGCGCAGCTCGACCTCTCCGGGGGGATGCCGATATCGCTGCTGGCGATTCGTCCCCCACCGCCCGATGATGCGATGGGGCCAACGCCGAACGGGAGTGGGGTGGCAGCTTGCCCGAGGGAGAGTCCCGTGCCCTCGAACGCCGCCATGGCCTCCATGATCGTGCCAATCCTCGACGAACCCTAACGAGCTCGGGTCACACATGAAGCAGACGAAGGGATGCCATGCGGCCCGCAGCGCGCCCGCGCTCGGCCTCGCCGCCGCCCTGCTCGCCGGCACCCTCCCCGCCGCCGCCCAGTCGGTGCCGCCCGACGAGGACTGGCGCCAGTTCGCGACAGAGCACTTCGTCGTGACGCACCCGGAGCCGCTGGACGACCTGGCCCGCCGCGCGGCCGCGATCGCGGAGCGCGCCTACGGCCTCCTCGCCGATCGCTTCGTCGAGGCCCCGGACGGGCCGGTCCAGCTTCTGCTGACCGACCACGCGGACATCGCCAACGGGTTCGCGACCCCGTTCCCCTACAACCAGATCACCATCTTCGCGCGACCCCCGGTGGCCGGTGGCAGCATCTCGTACTTCGACGACTGGCTGGAGCTCGTCATCACCCACGAGCTGGTGCACACCTTCCACCTCGACATGACCGGCGCCCTGGGCAGGGTCGTGCGCGGGCTCTTCGGCCGGGTTCCCGCGCTCTGGCCGGTCTTCCCGTCGGGCGCCGCGCCCACCTGGTTCACGGAGGGGCTCGCCACCTACTTCGAGTCGGAGCTCACCGGTGCGGGACGGGTGAAGGGCACCTGGCAGGAGATGGTGCTGCGCGCCGCAGCCCTGGAGGGCGAGTTCGGGGCGGTCGGCCAGGTGTCGGGCGACTCGCCGGTGTGGCCGGGCGGGCACCGGCCCTACGTGTACGGAGCCCGCTACATGGAGCACATGGCGGCGGTGCACGGAGAGGAGACGCTCGCGGGATTCGCACGCTCGGTGGCCGGCCTGTGGGTGCCGTACCGGATGAACGCAGCGGCGCGGGACGCGTTCGGCGTGGACGTGAACCGGAGCTGGGAGGCCTGGAGCCGGGAGGCGACCGAGGGCTTCCGCGCGCAGGCCGAGGCGCTGGCCCGGTCGGTCCCCGTCACCGTGGGACAGGAAGTGGAGGGCGCGGGGCGGCTGGCCGAACAGGCGGTCGTGTCGCCCGACGGCGGCACCCTGGCGTTCGTGCGCTCCGACGGGGTGGACGCCACGCAGATCCGGGTTTCGGACCCGAACGGCGCGAACGCGCATCGGCTGACCCGCGTGAACGGCGTGGGGGGATCGCTGTCGTGGGGACCGGACGGTGGCCTGGTGTTCACGCAGCTCGACTTCACGGACCGCTATCGGCTGACCAGCGACCTCTACCGCGCCGGACGCGACGGAACGGTGGAGCGCATCACGCGCGGCCTGCGGATCAGCTACGCCGACGTGTCGCCGGACGGAAGCCGCGCGGTGGCGGTGCAGGAGGGAGGCGGGACCAACGCGCTCGTCGTGGTGGAGCTCGCTTCGGGCGAGGTGACGCAGCTCGCGCCGCCCGCGCCGGAGCGGCACTGGGCCTTCCCGCGCTGGTCGCCCGACGGGACGCGGATCGCCGCGGTGCGCTGGGAGGCTCCCGCGATGATGGACATCGTCGTGCTGGATGGAGAGGCCGATGCGGTCACCGAAGTGACCCGCGACCGCGCGGTGGACATCACCCCCTTCTGGTCGCCCGACGGCTCGACGCTGGTGTGGTCGTCGGACCGCACGGGGATCCCTAACCTCTTCGCCTCCACCTTCGGAGACGACGGAGCGCCGGAAGTGCGCCAGGTGACGAACGTGCTCGGAGGCGCGTCCCACCCCTCGATCGATCCCGCAGGTAGGTGGATCTACTTCTCGTCCTACCACGCCGACGGGTGGCACATCGAGCGGATCCCGTTCTCGCCGGGGGAGTGGTTCGCGCCGCAGCCGACCAGCGCGCGCTTCGAAGCGGCGCCGGGGGAGCGGGCCGACGCGGAGGACCCGGACGCGGAGGGCTCGGATGCGCTGGATGCGGACGTCGCGGGGCCGCAGCGCGACTACCGGGTCTTCGAGACGCTTCGCCCATACTACTGGATGCCCACCTACCGCGCTGCGGAGAAGGGCACCGACCAGGCCGGGGCCAGTCGCACGGTCTTTGAGCCGTTCGTGGGACTGGCGACCGGCGGCTCGGACCTCGTGGGGCGGCACGTCTACTCCATGGCCGGACGGATCACCCTCGACGGCAGACGATTCTCGGGCCGCTTCGGCTACAGCTACGGCGCCCTGGGCAATCCGGTGCTGGGGATTTCCCTGTCGCAGAGCCACGACGCCTCGTCGCGCACTCTCGAGCTGGAGCTCCCCGGAGGCGGCTCGCGCGAGTTCTTCCTGGCGGAACGCGAGCGCGCGGCGACCCTGTCGGCGTCGTTCGTGCGGCGTCGCTATCGGAGTTCGTCGGCACTCACCCTGAGCGGGGGGTTGGTGCAGGAGCACCTCGCGCTTCAGGAACTGGGGGGCGACGACGGCCCCGAGCTCACGGATCCGTACAGGACCTCGACGCAGCTTCGCGCCACGGTGTCGGCGGCCAACACGCAGCGGCGGGCCCTGTCGATCTCGAGGGAAGACGGCCTGCGCGGCTGGGTGAGCGGACGGCTGCGGCGCGAGAACGGGGTCGACGGGGCGTCGCGCCACGTGCTCGGGCAGGACCGCAGCTTCCGCGAGCTCACCGGCGAGGTTTCAGCCTTCAAGTCGCTCGGCCGGCTCGGGTTCGCCAACCACGTGCTGGCGCTGCGCGTCTCGGGCGGCGCCGCGTTCGGTGCGGGGGCCGACCAGTACCACTTCGACGTCGGCAACGCCGAGGGATCGTCCGACCCGACCGGGCTTGGGATCTTCGGCGGGACTTCGGAGCTGTTCCCCGTGCGCGGCTACCGCGCCAACTATCGCTCCGGCCGCCTCGCGTGGTCGTCCAGCGCCGAGTACCGCTTCCCGCTGGCGCTCCTGGATCGCGGGCTTCCCCTGCTGCCCGTCTTCCTCGACCGGCTCCACGGCTCGGTCTTCTTCGACGCGGGCAACGCCTGGGGGCCGACCCTGGGTCAGCGGCACTACGACAATCCGCGCGCCGAGGCGCCGACCAGCTTCGGCGCCGAGCTCTCGATCATCACCGCTCCGTTCTACCAGAGCGGCTTCGGAGTCCGGTTCGGCGCGGGGGTGCCGCTGAGCGGAGGCGAGGGCGCGATCTACTACGTGCGCATCGGAAACGCCTTCTAGGGGGTCTTGACCACAAGCTGTTGTGGCGTTAACATGATGGTCCCACTAGATCTTGGGGTGATGGACCGGTATCCACAATTTCAAGCCCTTGGGAGGCATGACCTTCCGGGGCTTTCCACAGCATTGGGGCCGCTTCGGCCCGCGTTCTCCACAGTTTCCACAGCAGCCCACAGGAATCTCCCACGCATGAATACCGGCACCGACCTCCGTCGCGACTTCGTCGACCGCCCCCCGGCCGATCTTCCGCCCGCCCAACTGTCGGAGAACGCCCGCATTGTCCTTGCCAAGCGCTACCTGAAGAAGGACGAGTCCGGTCGGCCGACCGAGGAGCCCGAGGCGATGTTCTGGCGCGTGGCCAGGGTCATCGCCGAGGAGGACCGGAACTACGGCGCGTCCGACGGCGCGGTCGAGGAGGTGGCGCGCAGCTTCTACGAGCTGATGACCACGGGCGGATTCGAGCCCAACTCGCCGACGCTGATGAACGCGGGCCGCCCGCTGGGACAGTTGTCGGCGTGCTTCGTGCTGCCGGTCAGGGACGCGCTCTCCGACGGTCGCAGCGGCATCTACGACACCCTGCGCGCGATGGCGCTGGTCCACCAGTCCGGCGGCGGCACCGGGTTCTCGTTCTCGCGGCTGCGTCCCGAGGGCGACACCGTGCGCTCGACCATGGGCGTGGCGTCGGGCCCCGTGTCGTTCATGCGCCTCTACGACGCCTCGACCGAGGTCGTGAAGCAGGGCGGCACCCGGCGCGGCGCGAACATGGGGATCCTGCGGGTCGACCACCCCGACGTCCGCGAGTTCATCCGCTGCAAGAACGACACCTCCCAGGTGACCAACTTCAACATCTCCGTCGCGATCACCGACGCGTTCATGCGCGCGGTGGAGGCGGGCGAGGACTACGACCTGATCAGCCCCAGAACCGGCGAGGTCGTCGGCCAGGAACGGGCTCCCGAGATCTTCGACATGATCGTGGAGGGGGCCTGGAAGACCGGCGAGCCGGGCGTCTTCTTCATCGACCGCGCCAACGAGCACAATCCGGTCCCGGCCCTGGGGGGATACGAGGCGACCAATCCCTGCGGCGAACAGCCGCTCCTGGCCTACGACGTGTGCAATCTTGGGAGCGTGAACGTGGGGGTGTTCGCGAAGAAGGGACGCTTCGCCACGCCGGAGGAGGGGATCGACTGGGACGCCATGCGGCGCGTGGTGCACCTCTCGACCCACTTCCTCGACAACGTGATCGACGCGAACCGGTACCCCCTGGGCGAGATCTCCGATCTGGCGCAGAGCATCCGCCGGGTGGGGCTCGGGCTGATGGGATGGGCCGACCTGCTCGTGCGGCTGGGGGTGCGCTACGACTCCGACGAGGGGGTGGCGCTGGGCCGCACGGTCATGCGCTTCATCGAGGAGGAGACGCGGGTCGCGTCGGAGCGGCTGGCCGAGACGCGCGGCGTGTTCCCGGCCTGGGAGAAGTCGGTGTGGGGCCCGGACGCCACCTGCGCGCGGGACGCCGGCGGCGAGCGCATCCGTCCCGAGCGGCGCCTGCGCAACTGCAACCTGACGACGGTGGCCCCGACGGGCACGATCTCGATCATCGCGGGGTGCAGCGGCGGGATCGAGCCCCTCTTCGCCGTGGCGTTCATGAGGAACCAGGCGGGATCGATGATGCCCGACGTGAACGAGGACTTCGTCGCGCGGGCGAAGGACGAGGGGTGGTACAGCCGCGCCCTCATGGAGCGGATCGCCGAAGACGGCCACATCCACTTCGACGAGGTGCCCGCCGAGGTCCAGGACACCTTCCGCACCGCGCACGACATATCGCCCGAGTGGCACGTCCGCATGCAGGGGGCCTTCCAGGAGTATGTGGACTCGGCCATCTCGAAGACGACGAACTTCCCCTTCGAGGCCACCCGCGAGGACGTGCGCAAGATCTACGAGATGGCGTTCGACCTGGGGTGCAAGGGCGTGACGGTGTACCGCGACGGCTCGCGTCCCATGCAGGTGCTCTCGACCGGGAAGACCGGACAGGACGATGCGGCGGCCGGCTCGGCCGAGATCGAGGCGCTCACCGGTGAGTTGGCGGACGCTCGAGAGAAGGCGCACCGCCTCGAGGTAGAGCTGGAAGAGATCAAGAAGACGCTCGGTGAACACGACCGAGAGGTCTCCTCCATGCGGCACAAGCGGCAGCGTCCCTCGATGCTGAAGGGCCGCACGGTCAAGATGGACTGTCCGCTGGGCGACCTGTACGTCACCATCAACGAGGACGAGAAGGGCAAGCCGTTCGAGGTCTTCTGCACACTCGGCAAGGCCGGCGGGGCCGCGATGGCCGACTCGGAGGCGATCGGGCGCCTGGTGTCGCTGTCGCTGCGGTCCGGCATACCCATCACCGCCGTCCGGGACCAGTTGCGGGGCATCTCCTGCGACCGCGCGGTGGGGATCGGGCCGAACAAGGTGCTGTCGGCCCCCGACGCGATCGCTCAGGCGTTCGACCTCTACATCGCCGAGAAGGAAGGGGTGCAGGTGGAGATGAGCATCGACGCCACAGCCCCGGCCCGCGCCGAGGCCGCAGCCGTAGTGGCGGCCCGCAGCCAGTATGTAGACGAGACCGCCACGGCGCTGGGGGCGTGCCCCGAGTGCGGCGCGAGCCAACTCGCCTTCGAGGAGGGCTGCAAGAAGTGCTACGTGTGCGGGTTCTCGGAGTGCGGGTAGCTTCTGGAGTGTAAACTATACACTACATTGTGTAAAGTATAGTTTACCCTGCCATCGCGATCTTGATCGTAGTGGGGTCGGCTCCCGGCTCAACGACCGGCGGTCGCTGGCTTCCGGTAGTCCAGCGGCGGCGGCTGGTCGCCCACCAGCGATACGTACCTGAAGTCCGGGCCCACGCGCTCGGCGTACTCGGCCTTGGCCGCGTTGAGCAGTTCGGCGTCGGTGAAGAGGTCCACGGTCGTCATGGCGAGCGTCTTGGCCGCGACGACCATGCCCTTCTCGCCGATCGACATGCCGCCGGCGGCGATGGCCTGCCATGAGTGGGCGGGCGTTCCCGGCACCCAGGTGGCGGTCGTGATCCCCACCGTCGGCACCACCCAGCTCACGTCGGCGACGTCGGTGGAGCCGCCTGCCGGGCGCGGCCGGTAGGGCTGGATCTCGTCCGCGCTCTCGAGGGGCAGCGGGTTGGCCAGCGTCTCCCCGATCATCGCGGCGAACTCGCGCTCGGCATCGTCGTATTCCACGCCGCCCACCCGTGTGAGGTTCGCGTGCGCCCTCCGCTGCAGCGCCTCGTTCGGGAGCATGGCGTAGATGCCGTGGATGACCTCGAAGTCCATGGTCGTTCCGGTCCCCATCGCGGCGCCTTCCGCTGCCCGCACGACGCGGTCGAAGATGGCTCTCACGTTCTCGGAATCCGGGTTGCGGACGTAGTAGTACACCTCGGCGAAGTCGGGAACGACGTTCGGGGCCGAACCACCGGCGGTGATGACGTGATGGATCCGCGTCTCCTGCGGGACGTGCTCGCGCAGCATGTTGACCATGTGGTTCATGGCCTCGACCCCGTCCAACGCGGAGCGGCCCTGGTCGGGTGCGCTGGCCGCGTGCGCGGACACGCCGCGGAAGCGGAACTTGGCGGACTTGTTGGCGAGCGACGCCGAGGGATTTGCGCTGTTCACGCCCGACGGGTGCCAGTGCAACACGGCGTCGACATCGCCGAAGAGCCCGCCCCGCACCATGTACACCTTGCCCGCGCCGCCCTCTTCGGCAGGGGTGCCGTAGACCCGGATGGTGCCCGCCGTGCCGGACGCCGCCAGCCACTCCTTCACCGCGAGGGCGGCGGCCACCGAGCCTGCGCCGAAGAGGTGGTGCCCACAGGCGTGTCCGGCCGCCATTGACGGGAGCGCCTGCCGCTCGGCGTTCCGCCCCTGCGTGATCCCGGGCAGGGCGTCGAACTCGGCTAGGATCCCGATGACGGGCGATCCCTCGCCGAAGCTCGCGACGAAGGCTGTGGGCATGCCGGCCACGCCCGCCTCGACGTCGAAGCCGGCGTTCGTCAGTTGGGCCTGGAGCAGACCCGAGCTCTCCGTTTCCTGATAGCCCACCTCGGCTAGGTCCCAGATCTGCTGGGCGACGGTGCCGTAGCTGGCCGCGTTGGCCTCGACGTGGGCCGCCACGGACTCGTGGCCGGATTGCGCGGTGGTGGGGAGGGGGATCAGCAGGGCCGCGAGCAGGAGCAGGGCGTGGCGTGTGTGGGGTGAGGCGGCGGTCTTCATGGTCCGGGGTCTCCGAGGGTTGGGATCGTTGGTGCGCGGCTGCGCGAATTTATCGGGTCCGAGTGGTGCGGATCAAAGAGTTTGGACAGATTGTTGCCCTCCGTCACCCCCAACGCAACCGCGAGAATGGCATGCCAGCCAGGAACCATGTCCGCGTCGCCGCAGTGCAGCCCCGCGGCTTCCCCTTCGACTCGGCTGCGGCCGTCGACTGCCTGTGCGCGCTGACGGCCGAGGCCGCCGCCGAAGGCGCGGAGCTGATCATCTTCCCCGAGGCGTTCGTCGGGGGCTACCCGTGGGGGCTGGCCTTCGGCACGTCGGTGGGGGGGCGGAAGCCGGCCGGCCGGCGCACCTTCGGGCGCTACCACGACGCCGCGATCGCGGTCCCAGGACCCGAAACGGAGCGAATCGGACGGGCTGCGGCCGACGCGGGCGCGTACCTGGCCGTCGGGGTGATCGAGAAGGGCGCGGCGCACTCACCCGGCACCCTCTTCTGCACCCTGCTCTACTTCGGCCCCGACGGTGCCCTGGCTGGCCGCCACCGCAAGCTGAAGCCCACGGCCGCCGAGCGCCTCATCTGGGGCGAGGGCGACGGGAGCACCATGCCCGTCGTCGACACCCCGTTCGGCAAGGTCGGCGGGCTGATCTGCTGGGAGAACTACATGCCGCTGGCGCGCACGGCCATGTACGCGAAGGGCGTCGAGATCTACCTGGCGCCCACGGCCGACTCCCGCGACCGCTGGCAGGCCACGATGCGCCACGTCGCGCTCGAAGGGCGCTGCTTCGTGATCGGCTGCAACCAGTTCGTCACCAAGGAACATTACCCCTCAGACATCGAAATCCTCGCCGACCTCGACAGCTGGCCCGACATCCTGAGCCGAGGAGGCACCTCGATCCACGGGCCGCTGGGAGATACCCTGGCCGGTCCGCTCCTCGGCAAGCCCGGCATCGTCTACGCCGACCTCGACCTCGGCGAAATCGCGCGCGGCAAGTTCGACTTCGACGTGGTTGGCCACTACGCGCGCCCTGACGTATTCTCGTTGCATGTGAACGAGGCACCCCTGAACAACTCACCAGGACTCAAACCACCAGGACTAGACCGATGACCACCATGACCGCCGCCACGGCCTCCGCGACCGAACGCTACCTCGAAGAGGCCGAACGCTACTCGGCCCACAACTACCATCCGCTGCCCGTGGTGCTGGAGCACGGCGAGGGCGTATGGGTCTGGGACGTGGACGGCAAACGCTACCTGGACATGCTGAGCTCGTACTCGGCCGTCAATCAGGGACACCGCCACCCCGCCATCGTCGCTGCCGCCAAGGAGCAGCTCGACCGCCTCACCCTGACCTCGCGCGCCTTCCACAACGACCAGATGGGGCCGTTCCTGCGCGAGCTCTGCGAGGCCACCGGGTTCGACGCGGCGCTGCCCATGAACACGGGCGCCGAGGCGGTCGAGACCGCGATCAAGATGGTGCGCAAGTGGGGCTACCAGGTGCGCGGCATCGCCGAGGACCAGGCCGAGATCATCGTCTGCGAGGACAACTTCCACGGTCGCACGACCACGGTCGTCGGCTTCTCGTCCGAGGCGCAGTACCGCGAGGGCTTCGGCCCCTTCACGCCCGGCTTCAAGATCATCCCGTACGGCGACATCGACGCGCTGCGCTCCGCGATCGGGCCCAACACGGCGGGTTTCCTGGTCGAGCCCATACAGGGCGAGGCGGGGGTGATCGTGCCGCCGGACGGCTACATGCGCGACGCGGCGGCGGTCTGCCGCGAGAACGGCGTCGCATTGGTCGCCGACGAGATCCAGACCGGGCTCGGGCGCACCGGGCGCTTCCTCTGCTGCGACTGGGAGGGGGTCCGTCCCGACGTGCTCATCGTGGGCAAGGCGCTCGGCGGCGGGGTCTACCCGGTCTCGGCCGCGATCGCCGACAGCGAGTTCATGGACGTGTTCCGTCCGGGCGACCACGGCTCGACCTTCGGCGGCAATCCGCTGGCCGCGGCGGTGGGCAGGGCGTCGCTCCGCGTGATCCGGGATGAGGATCTGTCGCGCCGCTCCGACGAACTCGGAAGCTGGTTCATGGACCGCCTGCGCGCGATCCGGTCGCCGCACGTGGAACAGGTGCGGGGCAGGGGGCTCATGATCGGCGTGGTGATCCGCGAGTCTTCGGGGACCGCGCGCCCGTTCTGCGAAGCGTTGGAGCAGCGTGGGATCCTGGCCAAGGAGACGCATCACCAGGTCGTGCGGTTCGCGCCGCCTCTCACGGTGGAACGCGAAGTGCTCGAGGACGCGCTTGCGGAGATCGAAGCCGTGCTGAGGGGGTGAGTCTGATGGACCCCGGCATCCTGGTGGTCTGGCCGGACGGCTTGCGGTCCTAGCCCCCCGGCGGCCCGATCGTGCCCTGCTTCGAGGTGTCGATCTCCGCGACCTCGCCCTCGCCGAAGAGCACCGCCCGAACCTGCCCGTACAGGAACTCGCGCGACTCGACCTTCCTTGGATCGAGTCCGAAGTGGTTGATCAGCAGCGTCTGATGCTGCAGCCAGTCGCGCCAGCAGTTCGCGCAGATCTCGCGCACAATCCTCTCGCCGAGCTCCGAGCGGAATGGCGGTCGAGCAAGAGGCGGGCCCGGAGCGTCACAGTGTCTGCGGCAGGCGATCGGATCCACTGGATTCCCTCGTCCGGAAGTCGCTACGGGTTTCGCATATCGGCTACGCTTGTAGGTTACCTTGTCGAACCCGATGCTGGAAGGAGCTAGCCATGTCGTCGCCCAGGACGCCGGAAAACAAGAGCGCATACAACGGTGAAGGCCCCGTCTTCACCAAGGACCAGCTTGCTCATCTGGAAAAACGGCTCCTGCAGGAGAGGGCGAAGGCCCTTCGCGGCCTGGGTCTCTTCAGCGAGGCTGCCAAGCGAGGCCGCGGATATGCGGACTCCGACCTTTCCGGCTACACCGACCACATGGCCGACCAGGGCACCGAAGCCATGGAGCGCGAGAAGGCCGCGATCTTCGCCACCAAGGAAGGACGCTACCTGTATCGGATCGAGCAGGCGCTCCGGCGCATGTATCGCGATCCGGACAACTTCGGGCGCTGCCACGGAACCGGAACGGCGATCGCCTTCGAGCGCCTGGACGCGCTTCCCCACGCGCGGTATTGCATCGAGTACAAGCTGGAGCTGGAGGCCCGCGGCGAATGACTTCGTAGCGCCGCTGCCCCTTTCCTTCTGCCCGCGCCGCGTCCGGCGAGCATCGCCCGCCCCTCGTCAGCCCAGCGCCGCGAGCAGCTCGTCGCCAATCACCTCCACCTGCCACCGGCGGACCTCGCCGACGGCGGCCAGATCGTCTCGGCTCCCCGGCATCGCGGCGACGATCGCCCTCAGGACGTGGTTCGGCATCAGTCGCCCCCGATCGAGGCCCAGCCGTTCACCCACGCGGTTGCGCACCCGCTTGAGGCGCTCGAAGGCGGCCTCCTCCTCGGGGTCCGGCCGTTCGCCCCGCCGCGCGCGACGAGGATAGGGCGACAGCGCCGACGCGGGCAGCCGCTCGACCCGCTCCAGCACATCGAGCAGTGACCGCCCTCTCCTGTGGGCCAGCCGCGGCGAAAACCCCTTCACCGCCGCGAGCGCGGCGACCGTCCGGGGGCGCGCCGCGACGACCTCGACCAGGGCCGCGTCTCCGACCACCCTGAACGGCGCCCGGTCCAGCGCGCGGGCGATCCCGTCCCGCCATGCGACGAGCTCCCGAAGCGCCGTCACGGCGCGGTCGTCCATGCGCCGGGCCGCCTTGATCCGGGTCACCGGGTCCTGTTCGGTCCCGTCCCCGTCGGCTTCCGTCACGCTCGCGGCAAGCCAGCGGTACTCCTCCTCGGCCCAGTGCATGCGCCCCCGCTCCCTCAGCCCCTTCTCCAGCACGGCGATCAGACGGTGGAGGTGGCGGGTGTCCCCTGCGGCGTAGTCGATCATCTGCCGGCTCAGCGGCCGCTGCGCCCAGTCCGCCCGCTGGAACCGCTTCGAGACCTCAACGCCGAGATGTCGCGCCAGGAGCGCCTGAAGTCCCACGCCCGTCTCACCGAGAAGGCTCGCAGCGACCTGGGTGTCGGCCAGGTTGGCGATCCGGGTGTCCAGGTCGCGATCCAGGAGACGCAGGTCGTAGGCGGCCCCGTGCATGACGATCCGGCGCTCGGGATCTTCCAGAACGGGCTTCAGGTGCGGGGTCAGGTCGATGGCCAGCGGGTCCAGAACGAAGGTTCCGCTCGGCGTGGAGAGCTGGACGAGGCAGAGCCGGTCGGAGTAGCGATGAAAGCCGGCCGCCTCGCAATCCAGCGCCAGCACCGAAGCGCCTTCGAGCACCTGCGCGACGCCGCGGGCGCCCTCAAGCGTCTGGACGTAGGTGGTGGAGCCGTGGCGGCCGGCGCTCGGTCGGGTGGTGCGTGCTTGCATGAGTCGCTGCTCGGCTCCGTTACAGAGTTGGCGCACAACCGATGCGCCGGGCTGACGGACGTGGTCGAGGGTATCAGGCTAAGATAGCTTGATGGGTGTTCCGGGACCGTCACGGTCCGTGGGCATCCGCGAACCCGCGCCCCGCAGGGAGGCCACCGTTCCGATGATCAGAACGAAGGTAATCGCCACCATAGGGCCGGCCAGCGCGAAGCCCGAAGTCATGGTCGGTCTCGTGCGCGCCGGAATCGACGTCGCGCGGATCAACATGTCCCACGGCGACCACGACTTCCACGAGCACAGCATCCGCCTGGTGCGAGAGGCGGCCCAGACGGTGGGTCGCCCCGTGGCGATCCTGGTCGACCTTCAGGGCCCCAAGATCCGGATCGGTGACCTCGCCGAGCCCGTCATGCTGCACGATGGGAGTCGGGTCACCATCGCGCCCGAGGGGCTGCACAGTCCCGGAGAGCTGCCGACCACCTACGTGCCGCTGGCGAGGGAGGTGGGGCCTGGAACCCATATCCTTCTTGACGACGGGCTGCTGGAGCTGGTGTGCGTCGACACCGAGGGCGGTCGCGCGCACTTCGAGGTTCTGCGGGGCGGAATGCTCGGCTCCAGGAAGGGGATCAACCTCCCGGGGGTGAACCTCAACACGCCTGCCGTCACCCGCAAGGACCTCGAGGATCTGGAGTTCGCCGAATCCATGGAGGCGGAGTTCGTCGGACTCTCCTTCGTTCAGAACGTGGACGACGTGCGGGTGCTGAAGGCGCACATGAAGCGCCGGACCTGGCTGGTGGCCAAGATCGAGCGGTCCCGCGCGGTCGAGGAGCTCGACGGGATCCTGGAGCAGAGCGATGCCGTCATGGTGGCACGCGGCGACCTCGGGGTGGAGCTGCCGTACGCGTCCGTGCCCCTGGTGCAGAAGCAGATCATCCAGTCCGCGAACGGGTACGGATGTCCGGTCATCACCGCGACGCAGATGCTCGAATCGATGACATCGTACCCCACCCCGACCCGGGCCGAGACGTCGGACGTCGCCAACGCCATCCTCGACGGCACCGATGCCGTCATGCTCTCGGGCGAGACTGCGGTGGGGAAGTATCCCGCAAGAACGGTCGAGGTCATGGTGCGCATCGCCGCCGAGATCGAGGGGAGCGGCGTGCTGGCGGAGGGACCCCACTACCTCGCCCAGATGGGACCCGTCCAGAGGCGCGGCGCGTCGCTGCGCGAACACGCGGTCGCGGCCTCGTCCGTGCGCTCCGCCCGCGACCTCGATGCGCCGGCGATCATCGTGATCACCCGCAGCGGCTTCTCGGCCCGGCTGGTCGCGTCGTATCGTCCAGTGACGCCGATCTTCTCCGTCTGCACCGAGCCCAGGGTCTACCACCAGCTGTGCGGCGTGTGGGGCGTGAGGCCCGTCCTGGCCCATCACGGCGAAATCACCTACGAGACCCTGACCGAGCTGGGCAAGCGGGTGGTCCTCGAGTCGGGTCGCGGCAAGATGGGCGATCCGGTCGTGGTGACCTCGGGGCTGCCGTTCCATAGACGCGGCTCGACGAATACCATGAGGGTCGAGCGTTTGTGAACCCTTCGCCACGAGTGACCGTACAATGGCCACGAGCGCAAGTTGCGGTTGACCTTTCTGGGGACGGGAACGTCCTTCGGGGTGCCGATCATCGGATGCGGCTGCGCCACCTGCACGTCCTCCGACCCTCGTGACCGACGCACGCGCCACGGAGCGCTGTTGAGTCTGGCGGGCGGCAACCTCCTCATCGACACGCCACCCGAGCTGCGGCTCCAACTGCTCGCCGCCGGCATCGACCGCGTCGACGCGGTGTGGTACACCCACCTGCACGCCGACCATGTTCACGGCATCGACGACGTACGCATCTTCTCGACCCGCGACAGGGGCGCGATCCCCGCATACGTCCCCGAGGAGATGACGGAGCAGATGCTGACCCGCTTCGAATACATCTTCAACGACCGGATCACGGTGCCCGAGGGCACCACCAAGCCCCGGGCCCGGCTCTGCAGCTATCGCGAAGGCGTGAGCCGGAGCATCCTCGGCGCCGAGATCAAGCCGTTCCGGGTGCCCCACGGACCCACCGACGCGTTCGGCCTTCGCGTGGGCGGCCTCGGGTACGTCACCGACGCCAAGCGGCTGCCGGCGCCGGCGCGGCGAATCCTCGCGGGCGTCGATGTGCTGGTGCTGAATGCGCTCTGGTGGGGATCGCCGCATCCCACGCACTTCAACATCGAGGAGGCGATCGCCGCCGCCCGCAAGATCGGGGCGCGGCGCACCATCCTCACGCACCTCACCCACAAGGTCCGACACCGCGAACTCGCCGCGGCGCTGCCCGACGGCATCGAGCCCGCGCACGACGGCCTGACTGTGGAGATCCCTTGAGTCCGCGCCCGTCGATCCGCTTCGACAACATGGTCGCGGGCGTGCTGGAGGGCGGCGGCGTCGATCCCGCGCGGCTGCACGCCGATCTCCGCCGGCGGTTTCGCGCCGCGCGTGCGACGGTGCGGTCCCAGCGCACGGCCGGCCGGCTCGGCTTTCTCGAACTCCCGGGCGACCGCGCCCTCGCGACCCAGTCGCGCGAGATGGCGCGATCGCTGCACGGCCGCTTCGACAACGTGGTCGTCGTCGGAATCGGCGGGTCGGCGCTGGGCGCCGCCGCGCTTCGGGGCGCGCTCCTTCCCGCCGGCTGGAACGAGCTCGACGCCCGGGCCCGCGACCGCCGCCCCCGGCTGTACATTTGCGACAATCCCGATCCCGACTCCGTCGGCGAGCTTCTGGATCGCCTCGATCTCTCCCGCACGCTGTTCAACGTGGTCAGCAAGTCGGGCGCGACGGCCGAGACGCTGGCGCAGTTCCTCGTCACCTGGGCTCGGCTCGAAGAGGCCGTGGGGCCCGACGCCGTGCGCGATCATGTGGTCGTCACGACCGATCCGGAGCGCGGCTTCCTCAGGAGTCTGGCCGACGAACACGGGCTGCGCTCGCTGCCGGTGCCCAGGTCGGTGGGCGGAAGGTTCTCGGTGCTCTCGCCCGTCGGCCTCTTTCCGGCCGCGATGGTTGGCATCGACACGGGGGCCCTGCTGGAAGGCGCCGCCGACATGGCCAGGCGCTGCGATTCGCCCGAACTGCTGGAGAGCCCGGCGGGCGTCCTGGCCACCCTCCTGCATCTGGCCGACACCGAGATGGGACTGGGCGTGCACGTCTTCATGCCCTACGCCGACCGCTTGCGGTGGCTGGCCTGCTGGCTGCAGCAGCTCTGGGCCGAATCACTGGGAAAGGTTCGCAGGGTGGACGGCGCCGCGGCCGGATCCGGTCCCACGCCGCTCCCCGCCTTCGGCGCCGCGGACCAGCACTCGCTCCTGCAACTGTTCATGGAGGGGCCCGCCGACAAGGTCGTCGTCTTCATCGCCTGCGGCTCCCCGGGCCGAGACGTCCCGATACCGCCGCTCTTCGGCGACAGTGCAGCGGTCTCGTACCTCGGTGGACGCACCCTCTTCGGATTGCTGGACACCGAACGCGCGGCCACCGCCGAGTCTCTGCGGCGTGCCGGACGGCCCAACATGACCGTTTGGGTGGATCGGGTGGATGCGCGCTCGGTTGGGGCGCTGTTCATGTTGTTTCAGATCGCCGTCGTCCAGGCGGGCGCCCTCTACGGCGTCGATCCCATGGACCAGCCCGGCGTCGAACTCGGCAAGGCGCTCACCTACGGGCTGATGGGACGGCAGGGGCACGACCCTCCGACGATTCCGCCCCCCGATTCTCGTTGGCGGGCATGATGGGGCGCGTTAGCTTTAGGTTTGTCCCGGCACCGAACAGGGAGGCCAAATGAGCACCGGCGAGGATCAGCCTGCCGTCGTCGTCGAGAAGGACCGACGCTCCGAGATCGGGGCCTTTCTGCTCGGAGCGGTCGTGGGCGCCGGACTCGCGCTGCTGTTCGCTCCGGGTTCCGGCGAGGAGACTCAGCGGCGGCTTCGCAACCAGGCGAAGAAGCTCAGGTCGCTGACCGAGGAGCGAGTGCGCGACCTCCGCGACGACCTCGGATCCCGCATGGATTCGGCGAAGGGCGTTCTGGGCCAGGGACGCCAGCTCGCGACCGAGGCGCGAGCGGAGCTGGAGGAGAAGCTCGCCCGCTCGAAGGCCGCGTACCGTGCGGGACTCGACGCGGCGCGCGACGAGATGAAGGGCGAACCCGAGGAACCGACACCGACATAGAAGTACGCGCGGGGCAGCGCGTCCACCGTGACTCGTTTGACGTGAGGAGCTGCAGTTTGAAGATCTACCTGGACACGGCGAATCTGGATGAAATCCGCGAGGCGGCCCGCTGGGGAATCCTGAGCGGCGTGACCACCAACCCCAGCCTGATGGCACGCGAACAGGGTGCCGACTTCGAAGACACCATCCGCACGATCTGCGGCCTGGTGGACGGGCCGATCAGCGCCGAGACGGTTTCGGAGGACGCAGACGGCATGGTCCGCGAGGGCGTGGAATTCGCCGCCTGGCACCCCAACGTCATCATCAAGGTGCCAAGCACCACGGAGGGTCTCGAAGCCGTCTCGCGCCTGGGGCGGCGCGGCATCCGCTGCAACGTGACCCTCATCTTCAACACCAACCAGGCCCTCATGGCTGCCCTGGCGGGCGCCTTCGTCGTGTCGCCGTTCATAGGACGCGTGGACGACATGTCCTACGACGGCGGCGAACTCATCCGCGAAATCGCCGACGTCTTCGCCCAGGACCCCGACATCCGCACGCAGATCCTCGCCGCGTCGATCCGCCATCCGCGCCACGTCACCGAATCGGCGCTGGCCGGTGCGCACATCGCCACCTGCCCCTTCGACGTGCTGAAGAAGTGCATGCGGCATCCCCTCACGGACCTCGGCATGGCGAGCTTTCTGGCCGACTGGCGCAAGCGCGAAGCCGCGATGGCGCTGGCCGGCGCGCCCGCTAGTTGACGCCCGAGTCGCGGCGTGTGGTCGCGCGCAACAAGAAGGCCCGTCGCGACTACGAGGTGCTCGATTCCTGGGAGGCCGGTCTGGTCCTCAAGGGGACCGAGGTCAAGTCCATCCGGGCGGGGAAGGTCGCCTTTCAGGACGCCCACGCGCGCGCGGAATCGGGCGAAGTGTGGCTGCACAACCTCCACGTCAGCCAGTACGAGCCGGCGAACCGCTGGAACCACGACGAGACCCGCCCCCGCAAGCTCCTGCTGCACAAGGATCAGATCCGCCGGATCGTGTCACGCGCCGAGGAGAAGGGACTCACCCTCGTCCCTCTCGACCTCTACTTTCGCCGGGGGCGAGCCCGCATCACGCTGGCGCTCTGCCGGGGCAGGAAGCACCGGGACCGGCGTGAGGAGCTGAAGCGCAGGACCATGAAGCGAGAGGCGGAGCGCGCCATGAGAGATCGCTGGTGAGCGTCGGCGTCGAGCTCTTCGGGGTCCCGTTCCGCCACCGGGTGCTCGCGGCCTCCGGCACCTGCGGCTTCGGCGAGCCCCTCGTCGACGTGATGGATCCCCGGGAGATCGGGGGCATCGTCACCAAGTCCGTGACCGTGGAGGCGCGCTGGGGCAATCCCGCGCCGAGGGTGGCGGAGCATGTGGACGGGATGCTCAACTCGGTCGGACTCGCGAATCCCGGGCTGAGGGCGGTTTGTGATGAGAAGCTTCCCTGGATGCGGCGCAATCTGGGTGGGCTGCCCGCACTCGTTTCGGTTGCGGGGGCGCGGGCCGGGGAGTACGCAGAGGTTGTCGCGGGACTGGAGCGCGAGCATGGCTTCCTGGGCTTCGAGCTCAACCTGTCCTGCCCCAACGACTCGCATCTGGACGGTAGGCCGTTCTGCCTCGATCCCGCGGCGCTGCGCGGCGTGCTCGCCAGGGTCCGGCCGCTCACGGCCAGGCCGCTCATCGTGAAGCTGGCGCCCAACGACCCCGACATCGCGGCCACGGCGGCGCTGGCCGCCGACCACGGCGCCGACGGGATCACCGCGATCAACACCCTGCCCGGGTTCCTGGCCGACGCCCGCGGCCGCCCGCGCCTCGGCGCCGGACGCGGGGGGACCAGCGGCCCCGCCCTGCTCCCCGTCGGGCTGGCGGCCGTGCGGCAGATCGCGGCCGCGGTGGACATCCCCGTGATCGGCGTGGGCGGGATCCTTACCGCCGCCGACGCGCGGGCCTATCTCGACGCCGGCGCCTCTCTCGTGCAGGTGGGCACCGGCTCCTTCGCCGATCCCCGATGCGCGGCCCGGGTGGCGCGCGGTCTGGCCGCGTCGTCTCGCGGCCTGGCGGCGTCTCGCGGCCCTCGCACCCATTCATCCTCGGAGCCGACGACACAGTGAGAGACCGCGTCATCGTCGCCCTCGACACGTCCCGCGCGGCCACCGCACTCGCCCTGGTGGACCGCCTCGGCCCGGCCTGCAGCTTCTACAAGGTCGGCCTCGAACTCTACACTGCGGCCGGACCCGCTGTGGTCGCGTCGCTTCGCGACCGGGGCAAGGACGTCTTCCTCGACCTCAAGCTGCACGACATCCCGAACACGGTGGCGCGCGCCACCGCCCGGGCCGGCGAACTCGGCGCGCGCTTCCTAACCGTGCACGCGACCGGGGGCCGGGAGATGCTCGCGGCGGCGGCGCGCGCGGCGCCACCCTCGCTGCGGCTGCTCGGCGTGACCGTGCTCACCTCGCTGGACGCCGCGGGCCTGGGCGACGTCTTCGGGCGGCCCGTCGCGGACGTGGGCGCGGAGGCCGACCGTCTTGCGGCCCTCGCCCGCGATGTCGCGCTCGGCGGCGTCGTCTGCGCCGCCAGCGAAGCAGGCCGGATCCGGGCCGTCCTGGGATCGAAGTCCCACATCGTCACCCCCGGAATCCGCCCGGCGGGAGAACCGCATCACGACCAGCGCCGGGTGCGAACGGCGGCACAGGCGTTTCGGGCCGGAGCCACGCACATCGTCGTGGGGCGTCCCGTGACGCAGTCCTCGGACCCGGCGGCGGCCTTCGAACGCATCGTCGTCGACGCGGGCACGGCGTCCTGACCCCGACGTGGACGGGTGCCTTATATTTGCGGCATGAAGCTATACGACTCCCTCCAACGCGAACTCCGCGACTTCGAGCCGCTCGACCCGGAGCGGGTGACCGTGTACGGCTGCGGTCCGACCGTCTACGACTACGCGCACATCGGCAACTTCCGCGCCTTCACGGTCTACGACCTGCTTCACCGGCACCTCCGCCGCAAGTGGGAGCGGGTGGAGTTCGTGGTGAACTTCACCGACGTGGACGACAAGACCATCGACGGGGCCGCTGCTTCCGGCCACGCCCTCACGCGGCACACCGAGCCCTACATCGACGCCTTCCGCGAGGACTCGAAGCGGCTGGGCCTGCTCGACTTCTTCCGGCACCCCCGCGCCACCGGCTACATCCCCGCCATGGTGACCTTCATCGAACGCCTCGTGGAGAAGGGGAACGCCTACCTGGCACGCGACGGCTCGGTCTACTACTCGGTCGCGACGTTCGGTGACTACGGCAGGCTCTCGGGGCAGGGTGGAGACGACCTCGCGGTACAGTCGCGAATCGTCGGCGACGGGTTCGACAAGGCCGACGTCAGGGACTTCGCGCTCTGGAAGGCGGAGCAGCCCCGCGACCGCGAGGTGGGCGCCGTCTGGGATTCGCCCTGGGGCCCCGGCCGGCCGGGGTGGCATCTGGAGTGCTCGGTCATGGTGGCCGAGCTGCTCGGCCAGACCATCGACATCCACCTGGGCGGCGAGGACCTGCTGTTCCCCCATCACGAAAACGAGATCGCCCAGTCCGAGGCCGCCACCTGTGCTCCCTTCGCCCGATTCTGGCTCCACGTCAAGCATCTCAAGGTCGACGACCGCAAGATGTCCAAGTCGCTGGGCAACTTCCACACGGTCAGGGATCTCATCGACCAGGGGCACGACCCCGCGGCCATGCGCTGGCTGCTCCTGTCGGCCCACTATCGCAACGAGCTCAACTTCACCTTCGAGGGCCTCGACGAAGCGACCGACGCGATCCAGCGCCTCCTCGACTTCCGCCGCCGCGTCACCGAGTGCACGGTGGCGCCGGGTGTGGACCTTGGCCTGACCGCCACGAGCCGCGAGCACGTGGCCGCCTTCGACGGGGCGATGGACGCGGACCTGAACGTGCCGCGCGCGGTGGCGGTGATGTGGTCGATGGTGAAGGAGGTGAACGCGGCGCTGGACGGCGCCCACGCCGGGATCGGCGCCGCCGACCGCGACGGCGTGCTCGCGGCGCTGGCCGAGATGGACTCCGTGCTGGGGGTCCTCGACCTCGGCGCCCGCCTGCGCGAGGTGGACGACGACACCGAGGAGCGCATTCGGCGCAAGGTGGAGGCGCGCAACCGCGCCCGCACCGCACGCGACTTCGCCACGGCCGACCGGCTCCGAGCCGAGCTGGAGGCCGAGGGGGTGCGACTCGAGGACACCCCCTCCGGCACGCGCTGGAAGCGGATCGTCGCCGGTGGAACCTGATTCGGGACCGGGCATCGAGTCGCTTCCGCGTCTCGAGATCCCTTCCGCAGCGGCGCGCAATGGACCAAGTTGAGAGCAGGCGCTGACGTAGCTCAGTTGGCAGAGCAGCTGATTTGTAATCAGCAGGTCCGGGGTTCGAGTCCCCGCGTCAGCTTGAGGGCGGCGCGTCCACCGACACCAAGTTGATTTCCTTCGGGGATCGGGTTAGCTTCTTATGCTCGTTTCCATCCGGGGCCCGATCCACCGAAAAGCAGTCTGGCCAGCGGGGTGGGAACGTGTTTTTTGGTGGGGTACCGAAGCGGCCAACCGGGGCAGACTGTAAATCTGCTGGCGAATGCCTACGGAGGTTCGAATCCTCCCCCCACCATGAAGGGCTCGGATCCCTTCGGACAGAACGCGGGAGTAGCTCAGTTGGCTAGAGCATCAGCCTTCCAAGCTGAGGGTCGCCGGTTCGAATCCGGTCTCCCGCTCTCGGGACCGCCGCGGCGGACCCGCTGAAAGCAACGAAAAGGGTGCTCTGGTAGCTCAGTGGTAGAGCGCTTCCTTGGTAAGGAAGAGGTCGCGGGTTCAATCCCCGCCCAGAGCTTGGCGATGCGGGGGGCGGCCTTCCGCGAGCCAGACCTGCCAATACGAACCCGGACGAGGAAAGAATGGCGAAGGAGACCTTCGAGCGAACGAAGCCGCACGTGAACGTGGGGACGATCGGGCATGTGGACCATGGGAAGACGACGCTGACGGCGGCGATCACGCTGGCGCAGGCGAAGAAGTTCGGCGGGGACGCGATCGCGTTCGACGAGATCGACAAGGCGCCGGAGGAGCGGGAGCGTGGGATCACGATCGCGACGGCGCACGTGGAGTACGAGACGGAGGGTCGTCACTACGCGCACGTGGACTGTCCGGGTCACGCGGACTACGTGAAGAACATGATCACGGGTGCGGCTCAGATGGACGGGGCGATCCTGGTGGTGAGCGCGGCGGACGGGCCGATGCCGCAGACGCGGGAGCACGTGCTTCTGGCGCGGCAGGTGAACGTTCCGCACATCGTGGTGTTCATGAACAAGGTGGACATGGTGGACGACGAGGAGCTCCTGGAGCTGGTGGAGCTGGAGGTTCGGGAGCTTCTGAGCGACCAGGGGTTTCCGGGGGACGACCTGCCGGTGGTGATGGGGAGCGCGCTGGAGGCGCTGGAGGCGGGTGGCGAGGGATCGGCGGCGGGGTGCATCGGGGAGCTGATGGACGCGATCGACGAGTACATTCCGGAGCCGGAGCGTGACATCGACCGGCCGTTCCTGATGCCTGTGGAGGACGTGTTCTCGATCACGGGGCGCGGGACGGTGGCGACGGGTCGGATCGAGCGGGGGGTGATCCACAAGGGGGACACGGTGGAGATCGTGGGGATGGAGGCGGACCGCAAGACGGTGGTGACGGGTGTGGAGATGTTCCGGAAGCTTCTGGAGCAGGGGCAGGCGGGCGACAACGCGGGGCTGCTGCTGCGGGGGGTGGGGAAGACGGAGATCGAGCGGGGGCAGGTGCTGGCGATCCCGGGGTCGATCACGCCGCACACGAAGTTCAAGGCGGAGGTGTACGTTCTGACGAAGGAGGAGGGGGGCCGCCACACGCCGTTCTTCAACGGGTACCGGCCGCAGTTCTACTTCCGGACGACGGACGTGACGGGGACGGCGATGCTTCCGGACGGGGTGGAGATGGTGATGCCGGGGGACAACGTGCAGATGGAGGTGGAGCTGATCACGCCGATCGCGATGGACGAGGAGCTCCGCTTCGCGATCCGGGAAGGCGGGCGCACCGTGGGCGCCGGCGTCGTCACCTCCATCATCGAGTAGCGGCATCATGGCGAGATTTGCCGAAGTCAAGACCTTCGTCGACGAGTGCGTCGCCGAGATGCAGAAGGTCACATGGCCCGACCGCGAGCAGCTCCGCAACGCCACCTGGGTCGTGATCGCGTTCACGATCCTCATTTCGCTGGTGATCTGGATCATGGACATCCTGTCCAGGCTGGTCATCGTCGATTTCATCATGGGGGTGTTCAGGTCTTGAGTGACGGTGACCGCTGGTATGCGCTCCAGACCCAGGCGCGGCACGAAAACAGGGTTCGGAAGCTCATCGAGCAGGAGATCGACAAGTATGCCGGGTCCGCAGGCGAGATCCTCGAAGTGATGGTTCCAACCCACGAGGTCGTCGAGATCCGGCGTGGCAAGAGGGTGCCCGTCGTCAAGCCGAAGTTCCCGGGCTACGTCCTCGTGAAGATGATCCTCAACGAGCGCACCGAACACACCATCAACGCCATGAAGGGCGTGAGGTTCGTGACCCAGGGCGGATACCCCCAGCCGCTGCGCGACGAGGACATCAACAAGATTCTGGGCATCGAGGTGGCCGAAGAGGCGGCCGGCCGCGATGAGATCCCGTTCCGCGCCGGTCAGACGGTGGAGGTCATACAAGGGCCCTTCGAGGAGTTTTCCGGTACGGTTCAGGAGGTCTACCCCGAGAAGGGGAAGGTCAAGGTCGAAGTCTCGCTCTTCGGGCGCCCGACTTCGGTGGAGCTGGACTTCACCCAGCTCAGAGGTTTCTAGCGGCCGAGGAGGTCTGGAAGAAAATGGCAGCAAGAGCGCCCACGAAGCAGGTTCTGGGCTTCGTCAAATTGCAGATCAAGGCGGGGCAGGCCAACCCGGCACCCCCCGTGGGACCGGCGCTGGGTCAGCACGGCGTCAACATCATGGACTTCTGCAAGCAGTTCAACGCCCAGACCCAGAAGCAGGCGGGGACCCTAACGCCGGTCGAGATCACGGTCTACCGCGATCGTTCCTTCTCGTTCGTCATCAAGACGCCCCCGGCCTCGTTCCTCATCCTCAGGGCCGCAGGAATCGACAAGGGTGCGTCCAATTCGCTCGAAGAGACGATGGCCACGCTTTCCCCGGATCAGGTCAGGGAGATCGCCCAGGCCAAGATGCCCGATCTGAACACCGACGATGTCGCCGCCGCCATGCGCATGATCGCGGGCACCGCCCGCTCCATGGGGATCGATGTCGATGGAGAACTCACGGCCTGAACCTTTCAGGTAGGTCCAAATGCCTAGACGCAGCAGGAAATACGCGGAAGCCCGCGAATCGTACGACCGACAGGCCCGGCACTCGCCCGGCGACGCGCTCGGTCAGGTCAAGAACATGGCCTTTGCGAAGTTCGACGAGAGCGTCGAGGTCGCCGCGCACCTCGGCGTGGACCCGCGCCGGGCCGACCAGGTGGTTCGCGGCACCGTAGTGCTCCCTCACGGCACCGGGAAGCCGATCCGCGTGCTCGCCATCTGCCAGGGCGAAAAGGAGGCCGAGGCTCGCGAGGCCGGCGCCGAGTTCATCGGGGTCGACCACGTGGCCCGGATCAAGGAGGGCTGGCTGGGCTTCGACGTGTGCGTGGCCACCCCCGACATGATGCGCATGGTGGGCCCCCTGGGCCGCATCCTGGGTCCGCGAGGGCTCATGCCGAACCCGAAGGCGGGCACGGTCACCCCCGACGTCGGCCGTGCGATCCGAGAGATCAAGGCCGGCAAGATCGAGTATCGCGTCGACAAGACCGGAAACCTGCACGCTCCCATCGGCAGGATCTCCTTCGACGTGGAGCGCCTTGAGGAGAACCTGAACGCGTTCATGTCCTCGGTGCTGCGCGCCCGGCCTTCGGCGGCCAAGGGCACCTACGTCAAGAGCGTGACGGTGGCGAGCACGATGGGACCCGGAGTCCCCGTCGATCCCAACAGCTTTTCGCGGAGCGCCTGAGCCATGACCAGGGAAGAGAAACAGACGTTTGTCGCCGAGTTTCGCGACCGGCTGTCCCGCTCGGAGGCGATCTTTCTGACCGACTTCACGGGGTTGAACGTGCAGGCGATGACGGCCTTGCGACGCGAGATCCGGCAGGCCAACGGCGAATTCCACGTCGTCAAGAATCGCCTGCTCAGGCGGGCCATGGCCGAGAGCGAGATGCCGGACATCTCCCCGTATCTGACGGGGCCGACCGGCGTGGTGTTCGGCGACGACACGGTCGTCGGGGCCGCCAAGGTCGTGGTGGACTTCGCCAAGGAGAACGAAGACAAACCGGTCTTCAAGGTCGGCGTCTTGAACAGTGCCGTCCTCGAACCGGAAGACATCGTCCGGGTCTCCCGCCTCCCCTCGCGCGACGAGCTCCTGTCGCAGGTGGCGGGTGTGCTGAGCGGCCCGATGTCCGCTCTGGTGGGCGTCCTGGACGGCAAGACCCAGGAGATGGCCGGGCTCGCCGAGGCACTCCGCGAGAAGGTGGAGTCGCAGGCTAGCGGCACTTGAACCAGATGCCCGGAAAGCCGGGCGAACCCAAGGAGGAAAACAGAAAATGGCTGTGAATCAACAGGAACTGCTGGAGACCTTCGGCAACATGACGGTGATCGAACTCTCCGAGTTCGTCGAGGCTTTCAAGGAGCGGTTCAATGTGACGGCGGCGGCAGCGCCCGTCATGGCCATGCCGGGTGCCGCGGCCGAAGCCGGCGAGGCCGCCGAGGAGAAGGTCGAGTTCGACGTGGTCCTCGAATCGTTCGGTGCCAAGAAGATCCAGGTGATCAAGGTGGTCCGCGAGATCACCAGCCTGGGGCTCAAGGAGGCCAAGGCGCTCGTGGACGGTGCCCCGAATCCGGTTCGCGAGGCGATCACCAAGGAGGAGGCAGAGGAGATCAAGAGCAAGCTCGAGAACGTCGGCGCCACCGTCAATCTCAAGTAGGTGAGCCCTTCCGAGCTTGCCTCGAGGCATCTCCCGAGGCAACTCCGGCACCCACGACCGGCCGGAGCGGGGCAGATCTTCAGGCTGCGCTGCAGTCCAGGGGCCGAGTGCGTCCGCACGTTTGGTCCCGGCCCGTTCCAGGCATCGATGTACGCAACCACGACAGGGGAGTGGTCCATTGGCTAATCCAAACGGCACGCTGCAGGGTTCTCGGCCGGTCGTCAGCTTTGCCAAGCTGCGGTCGGGCATGCCCATGCCCAACCTTCTCGACGTTCAGATTCGTTCCTTCGACAAGCTGGTGGCCACCGACACCAGCCCGGATCAGATGTGGCACTTCGGTCTGGATCGCGTCTTCCGCGAGATCTTCCCGGTGTCCGACGTCAACGGCGATCTGACGCTCGAGTACGTGTCCTCCGAGCTCGACGAGCCGAAGTACAGCGTCGATGAGTGCATGGAGCGCGACATGACCTACTCCGCGCCGCTCAAGGCTCTGTTGCGCCTGGTGGTGTGGGAGAAGGTGGACAAGGACGAGCGGCGGCCCGGCGACATCATCGAGAAGAAGGTCTACCTCGGCGACCTGCCGCTACTCACGGATCTCGGGACCTTCATCATCAACGGGGCCGAGCGGGTCGTGGTCAGTCAGCTGCACCGTTCGCCCGGCGTGGTCTTCGAAGAGGACAGGCATCCGAACGGCACCCGGCTCTGCAAGGCGCGGATCATCCCCTTCCGCGGTTCGTGGGTCGAGTTCACCATCGACATCAACGACATCTGCTACGTCCACATCGACAAGAAGAAGAAGTTCCCAGCCACGGCGCTCCTCCGAGCCTTCGGCTACGGCACGGACAGCGAAATCTACCAGCTCTTCTTCGAGTCACGGGAAGTCCGTGTCCCGGACGAGGAAGAGGACATGCGGGATCGTCTGGGAGGGGTGGTCGCGGAGGATGTCGTCGATCCCGAGACCGGCGAGGTGCTGATCGAGCACGGCGCGGAACTGGGCAGCGACGAGGTTCGGCTGCTCCAGCTCGCCGGAATCGACACCTTCATGCTCTACAAGTCCGGCCAGGAGGGTCAGGGCGGCCGTCCCGGCGAGAGCCCCATCGTCAAGAACACCATTCGCAAGGATCCGACCAGCACCGAGGAAGAGGCCCTGAACGCCATCTACTCGTTGCTGAGGCCCGGCGAGGCGCCGAACATGGAGACCGCGCGCGCGGCGCTCGACGGGGTCTTCTTCGACCCCAAGCGCTACGACCTGGGCCGGGTGGGGCGCTACAAGATCAATCAGCGGCTCCGGCTTGATGTCGCCGCAAGCGAAACCGTCCTCACGAAGGACGACTTCGTCAGCATCCTCCGCTACCTGATCGAGCTCAACGAGGGCCGCGGGCGCATCGATGACATCGATCACCTGGGGAACCGGCGAGTGCGCACCGTCGGCGAACTCATCGCCAACCAGTTCTCGGTCGGGCTCTCGCGCATGGCGCGCCTGGTCAGGGAGCGCATGACGATCAACACGGACCGCAAGAAGATCAACATCGACGATCTCGTCAACGCGAGGACGGTGTCGGCCGTCATCCAGGCCTTCTTCGGCTCGTCCCAGCTGAGCCAGTTCATGGACCAGACCAACCCGCTGGCCGAGCTCACGCACAAGCGGCGGCTCTCGGCTCTCGGACCGGGGGGGCTCACTCGCGAGCGCGCCGGCTTCGAGGTGCGGGACGTCCACTACTCCCACTATGGCCGGATGTGTCCGATCGAGACGCCCGAGGGTCCGAACATCGGGCTGATCACGTCCCTGACGACCTACTCGCGCATCAACGACCTCGGGTTCGTCGAGACTCCATACCGGAAGGTGGTGGACGGACGGGTCACCGAGCAGATCGCGTGGCTGTCCGCCAACGAGGAGCAGGAGGCTTCGATCGCCCAGGCCAACGCTCCGCTCCTCCCCGACGGAGAGTTCCGCAACGAGTTCGTGCTGTGTCGGCGCCGCGGCGACTTCCCGCTTCTGCGCCCCGCCGAGATCGACTACATCGACGTCGCCCCCGACCAGCTGGTCTCGGTCGCGGCGGCGATGATCCCCTTCCTGGAGCACGACGACGCGAACCGGGCTCTGATGGGCTCGAACATGCAGCGGCAGGCCGTACCGCTCCTCTACACCGATGCGCCTCTGGTGGGCACGGGACTCGAACAGAAGGTCGCGCGCGACTCCGGTGCCGTGACCACGGCCAGGCGGGATGGCAGGGTCGTGCGGGTCACCGCCGACGAGATCGTCGTCGACACGGGCAGCGCCGAGGCCGAGGAGAGCGAGCGGCCGCTGGCCAAGCTGACCCAGTTCGACCGCTATCCGCTCAAGAAGTTCTGGCGCACCAACCAGGACACGGCCATGAACCAGCGCCCGCTCGTGCGTTCCGGCCAGCTCATCGAAGAGGGCGAGATCGTGGCCGACGGACCGTCGACCGATCACGGGGAGCTGGCGCTGGGACGCAACGTCCGCGTCGCCTTCATGCCGTGGTACGGCTACAACTTCGAGGACGCCATCGTGCTCTCGGAGCGTCTGGTCCGCGACGACCTCTTCACCTCGATACACATTCAGGAGCTCGAGCTCCACGTCCGGGACACGAAACGCGGGATGGAGGAGATCACACGCGAGATCCCGAACGTCGCGGAAGAGAGTCTGGCGGACCTCGACGAGAGGGGCATCGTGCGCATCGGTGCCCAGGTCGAGAGCGGCGACATCCTCTGCGGCAAGATCACGCCGAAGGGCGAGACCGAGCTGTCGCCCGAGGAGAAGCTCCTGACGGCGATCTTCGGCGAGAAGGCCAAGGACGTGAAGGACTCTTCGCTGAGGGTCTCGCCGGGCATGATCGGGACCGTGATCGACGTCAAGATCTTTTCGCGTCGGATCGACGACCCGCTGCTCGAACGCGAGCACGGTGCCCGCATCGGCGAGCTCAGGAAGCGGGAGCGCGAGGAGATTCGGCGCGTCAGCGACGCCCGCGACGAGGAGCTGGTGAGCCGTCTCGAGGATCAGGTCATCGCCCTCTGCCTCAAGAAGGGCACGGTCGATCCCTACTACCCGGACGGCACGGAGCTCACGAAGAAGCACATCGACGAGCTGGTGCTGTCGGAGGTGGACCTGTCCCAGTTGAAGGTTCACAACCAGCGGGTGAACGACGAGCTGCGGCTGGTGATCGACGAGGCCAAGCGCCGGATCGAGCGGGTCCGCGAGCGGACCGAGGAGCAGATCGACAAGGTGTTCCAGCCCGACGAACTGCCTCCCGGAGTGGTCCAGCTGGTGAAGGTCTGCATCGCCGAGAAGCGGAAGATCTCGGTGGGGGACAAGATGGCCGGAAGGCACGGCAACAAGGGAATCATCGCCAGAATCGCACCCGAGGAGGACATGCCGTACCTGCCCGACGGCAGGCCGGTGGACATCGTGCTCAACCCGCTGGGCGTCCCATCGCGCATGAATGTGGGGCAGGTTCTGGAAACCCACCTGGGATGGGCGGCCGACAACCTCGGCTTCGAGGCCAAGACCCCCGTGTTTCACGGAGCCTCCGAGGACGAGATCGCACTGCTCCTCAGGCTGGCGGGCTTGAAATGGGCCGGCGAGCATCTGGCCGAAGGCATCGCCTGGCCGTTCGGGCCGCGCGACTACCAGGCCTTCCTGAAGATGGCGCAGTCGCACTCCGAGGCCGGCCGGGGCGGTGGGACAAGGGGCGAGAACGGCAACGGCGATGGGCCGGCAGCGGTCGTCGCGATCGGCAAGAGCCTTGACGAGTACGCCGAGACCTGTCGCGACCCCGCTTCCGAAAAGCTGCTGAGCAAGCTGCGCGACTTCCTGGTTGCGGTCGGCATTCGGGTTGCGGCGGGAAGACACCAGGTGGTCAAGCAGGCCTTCCCCGCAATCGCCGGGCTCTGCCATGTGCAGCGCGTGAGATCCGGGCTCGAGGCCGCCTTGCAGGAGTTCCTGGATGCGGCCGAGATCCTTTCCAACGGGAAGGTCTGGCTAAGGGACGGTCGCAGCGGGGAGCGGTTCAAGTTCCCGATCACCGTCGGGGCGATCTACATGCTCAAGCTGTCCCACCTGGTGGACGACAAGATCCACGCTCGCAGCATCGGCCCCTATTCGCTGGTCACCCAGCAGCCTCTGGCCGGCAAGGCGCAGTTCGGCGGCCAGCGCTTCGGCGAGATGGAGGTCTGGGCGCTGGAGGCCTACGGCGCAGCCCACACGCTCCAGGAGATCCTGACCGTCAAGTCCGACGATGTCACTGGCCGCTCGAAGGTCTACGAGTCGGTGGTCAAGGGCGACAACCTGCCGATGCCCGGCATTCCGGAGTCCTTCAACGTCCTTGTGAAGGAGCTCCAGGCACTCGGCCTCACCGTGGAACTGGGTGCGGACCAGTAGAACGCTAACGACGGAGGACGGAACATGATCGACTTTCCCCGCTTGAGAGAAGCCCGGTCGTCGTCGGATTTCGACTTCATCCGGATCAGGATCGCCTCCCCCGAGGACATTCGCGACTGGTCGCACGGCGAGGTCACCAAACCCGAGACCATCAACTACCGCTCCTTCAAGCCCGAGCCGATGGGCCTCTTCTGCCAGCGGATCTTCGGGCCGGTCAAGGACTGGGACTGCGGCTGCGGGAAGTACAAGCGCATTCGCTTCCGCGGCATCGTCTGCGACCGCTGCGGCGTCGAGGTCACGCTCTCCAAAGTGCGCCGGGAGCGCATGGGCCACATCGAGCTCGCGGTTCCCGTGTGCCACATCTGGTTCCTCAAGACCCTGCCCAGCCAGCTCGGCTATCTCCTGGGGATGACGCTCAAGGAACTCGAGCAGGTCATCTACTACGCGGCCTACGTCGTGACCGATCCCGGCAGGCAGGACGTGGAGTTCCTGGACCTCCTCGACGAGGACGAGTACTACGACCTCCGCGTGAAGGCCCGCGAAGAGGGCGACGGCAAGTTCAAGGCTGAGATTGGAGCCGAGGCGGCGCGAACGCTTCTCAAGCGGCTCGATTCCCCCGAGGTCGCCATCAACGAGCAGAACAAGGACGGCAAGGGACTGGATCGGCTGGCCCTGTGGCTGCGCCACGAGATCGCGACCGAGACCTCGCAGCACCGCAAGAAGAAGAAGCTGCGCAGGCTGAAGGTGGTGGACGCGCTGCGCAACTCGGGCGACACGGCCGACAAGCGCAACAAGCCGGAGTGGATGGTGCTCGACGCGATCCCCGTGATTCCCCCCGACCTGCGGCCGCTGGTGCCGCTCGACGGTGGACGCTTCGCGACCTCCGACCTCAACGACCTGTACCGCCGGGTGATCAACCGCAACAACCGCCTCAAGAAGCTCATGGACATGCGGGCTCCCGAGGTGATCCTGCGGAACGAGAAGCGGATGCTGCAGGAGTCGGTCGACGCGCTGTTCGACAACGGACGCCGTTCCAAGGCGATCCGAGGCCGGGGCAAGCGACCGCTCAAGTCGCTGTCGGACATGCTCAAGGGGAAGCAGGGACGCTTCCGGCAGAACCTTCTGGGCAAGCGAGTGGACTACTCGGGGCGCTCGGTCATCGTCGTGGGCCCGGAGCTGAAGCTGCACCAGTGCGGTCTGCCGAAGGCGATGGCGGTGGAGCTGTTCAAGCCCTTCATCATCTACGAACTCGAGAAGCGCGGCGAAGCCGAGACCGTGAAGCGCGCCAAGAAGATCGTCGAGGAGAACGACCCCAAGGTCTACGAGGTGCTCGAGGACATCATCCGGGATCACCCGGTGCTGCTCAACCGCGCGCCGACGCTGCACCGAATCGGGATCCAGGCATTCGAGCCGGTTCTGGTCGAGGGCAAGGCGATCCGCATCCACCCGCTGGTCTGCACCGCCTTCAACGCCGACTTCGACGGCGACCAGATGGCGGTCCACCTGCCTCTCTCCTACGAGGCCCAGCTCGAGGCGCGCGTCCTCATGCTGTCGAGCAACAACGTCCTGCTGCCGTCGAACGGACGACCGGTCGCCGCGCCCAGCCAGGACATGGTCATCGGGTCCTACTACCTGACGAAGCCCCCAATCGAAGTCGCCAGTCTGGAGCAGGTGGCCGGCGGCAGGAACGTTCCCGAGGACCAGCGCGACGCGGCCAGGAGCCGGCTGGACGAGATCTACGCCAAGGCCCGACGCTTCTCCACCTACGGAGAAGTCGAGATGGCCCTGGCTCACGACCATGTCGAGTTCTCCACCCCGTGCCACTTCTGGGTTCCGGACAGCGGCCAGACGAGCGGCAGCGGAAATCCCGCGAGCCCCGGGTGGGTGCGCACGACCGTGGGGCGCGTCCTGTTCAACTCGATCATTCCGACGTCGGTCGGATTCCTCAACCGGACCTTCGGGAAGAAGCAGCTCGGAGACCTCGTATTCCTCTGCTTCACCGAGGCGGGCCTGTCGGCGACGACGACCTTCCTGGATCACCTGAAGGAGTTCGGATTCCGCTACGCCACGCTCGGCGGCGTGTCCGTGGGGATCGACGATCTGGAGGTGCCCCCCGAGAAGGCCGCCCTGCTGGAGGACGCCACGCAGCAGGTGACGCGATTCCAGCACGCCTACGCGTCCGGATTCATCTCGAACGGCGAGCGGTACAACAAGATCATCGACACCTGGACCCACGCCAACAACGACGTGGCCGACGCGATGGTCGAGCACCTGGAGCAGTCGAAGGACGGCTTCAACCCAGTCTACATGATGATGACGTCCGGCGCCCGCGGAAACCGCGACCAGATGCGCCAGCTCGCTGGGATGCGTGGCCTGATGGCCAAGCCGCAGAAGAAGCTCACCGGCGGCATCGGCGAGATCATCGAGAGCCCCATCCGCTCCAACTTCCGCGAAGGCCTCTCGGTGGTGGAGTACTTCATCTCGACCCACGGCGCCCGCAAGGGACTGGCCGACACGGCGCTCAAGACCGCCGACGCGGGATACCTGACCCGGCGCCTCGTCGACGTCGCCCAGGACGTGACGATCTCCGAGGACGACTGCAACACGATCCTCGGCCTGGAGGTGAGCGCGCTCAAGGAGGGCGAGGACATCGTCGAGCCGCTCGCCGACCGCATCGTGGGGAACGTGGCCCTCGAGAACGTCTACGATCCCATCGACGGTGAACTGATTCTGACCGGCAATGAACTCATCAGCGAGGCGGCGGCCGACGCCATCGAAGACGCCGGGATCCAGTCCGTCAAGATCCGCTCCGTGCTCACCTGCGAGACCCAGCGCGGCATCTGCCGGATGTGCTACGGACGCAACCTTGCCACAATGGCTCCGGTGGACATCGGCGAGGCGGTGGGGATCATCGCGGCGCAGTCGATCGGCGAGCCGGGGACGCAGCTCACCCTCAGGACGTTCCACATCGGGGGCACGGCGGCCCGCATTGCGGCCCAGAACCAGCGCAAGTCCAAGATCTCCGGCGTGGTGGCGCTCGACCGCGTGACCACTGTGACGGATCGAGAGGACAACCGCATCATCACGTCGAGGGAAGGCAAGATCGTCATCCGGACCAAGGAGGGGCAGGTGCGGAGCCAGCTGTCCGTCCCCTATGGCGCCACCATCCACGTCGAAGAGGGAACTCGGATCCGGGCGGGCGACCTGCTGTTCAGTTGGGATCCCTACTCGGAGCCCATCGTGGCCGACTCGGAGGGCTACCTCCGCTTCGTGGACATCGTCGAGGAGCAGACCGTGCGCGAGGAGCTCGACGAGTCGACGGGCCGACGCCAGATGATGATCATCGAGGATCGCGACAAGAAGCTGCACCCGACGATCCAGATTCGGGCCGGAGAGGCGCCGTCGAGCGAGCTGCACAAGGAGTTCATCATTCCGGTGGGCGCCCAGCTGATGTGCTCCCACGGCGACGAGGTCAAGCCGGGCGACAGGATCGCCAAGATCAGCCGCGAGGTCTACAAGACCCGCGACATCACGGGCGGGCTGCCCCGGGTGGCCGAGCTGTTCGAGGCGCGCAGCCCGAAGGATCCGGCCGTGATCACCGAGATCGACGGATCGGTTTCCTTCGGCGACATCAAGCGGGGGAAGCGCGAGGTCTTCGTGACGCCGAAGGCCGGAAAGCGCCGAACCTACGACGTGCCCGTCGGCAAACACATGCGAGTCCACCAGGGCGACCAGGTTCGTGCCGGCGACCGTCTGTCCGAGGGCCCGATCAATCCACACGACATTCTGAGGATTCTGGGGCCGCGGGCCGTCCAGGAGTACCTGCTCAACGAGATTCAGGAGGTGTACCGGCTTCAGGGCGTCACGATCAACGACAAGCACATCGGGGTGATCGTGCGCCAGATGCTCCAGAAGGTCCGAGTGGTGGATCCCGGACAGACCGACCTCCTCGAGGGCGACCATGTGGACCGGGTCGAGTTCCGGCACATCAACCAGCGCGCGGCGGCCGAGGAGAAGAGACCGGCGCGCGCCGAACCGCTCCTGCTCGGGATCACCAAGGCCAGCCTCACCACCGATTCGTTCATCTCGGCGGCTTCCTTCCAGGAGACGACCAGGGTGCTGACGGACGCGGCGGTGCGCGGTGCCAGGGACGACCTGAAGGGCCTCAAGGAGAACATCATCATCGGACACCTGATCCCCGCCGGAACGGGCGTGCACAGGTGGCACGACGTCGAGTTCCAGGTCGAGCAGTCGTACTACGACGAGGAGATCCTGCCGCTGACCGGACCGGGCGAGGATCTGCCGGGTCTGAGCGAGCCTGCGGAGGAGATTCCGGCGGAGTAGTCCGGGCGGTGGTGCTGGACGCCAGACTGCGGGAGCGGGGACGGTCAGTGCTGTTGACACCGGGCACTTCTTCCCCTACCTTTTCCAGGCTGTCCAGGAAATGGCCTGGAGGCTCGGCTCTCCGGGTGAACCCGCGCGCTTGATTGCCCAGGCGCGCTTTTGTTCGCCCGCAGTCGCCGGTTCGTGCCACCCGGAGGAATGGACGAGGAACGACTTCGGCCGTCATGCCTACGCTGAACCAACTGGTACGGAAGGGTCGCGCGCGGCTCGCCAAGAAGAACAAGTCGCCCGCGCTCCAGAAGAACCCCCAGAAGCGGGGGGTATGTACCCGTGTGTACACCACGACTCCCAAGAAGCCCAACTCGGCGCTGCGGAAGGTCGCGCGCGTGCGGCTCACCAATGGGTACGAGGTCACGGCGTACATCGGCGGCGAGGGCCACAACCTCCAGGAGCACTCCATCGTGCTGATTCGCGGAGGCCGGGTGAGGGATCTGCCCGGTGTCCGGTACCACATCGTGCGCGGTACGCTGGATACCTCGGGCGTGTCCGACCGCAGGCAGGGGCGGTCCAAGTACGGAGCGAAACGGCCCAGGTAGGCCGTCGTCTGGGGAGCCGCTTTCATGAGCCGTCGGTCACGGGCAGTTCGCCGCAAGATCCCTGAAGACCCCCGCTACGACTCGGTGGTCGTCCAGAAGTTCATCAACGGACTGATGCTGGACGGCAAGAAGTCGCTGGCCGAGGCGATCTTCTACGACGCGATGCGAATCGTCGAGACCAGGGCGGGGCAGCCCCCCATGAATGTGTTCCAGCAAGCGCTGACCAACGCGAAGCCGGCCCTGGAGGTGAAGAGCCGGCGCGTGGGCGGCGCGACCTATCAGGTTCCCATCGAAGTGAGACCCGATCGACGCCAGGCGCTTGCGATCAAGTGGCTGATCGGGTTCTCGCGGAGCCGGGGAGAACGGACCATGGCCCAGCGCCTTGCCGGTGAAATCCTCGCCGCAAGCCGCGGAGAGGGCGCGACGGTAAAGAAAAAGGACGACACCCATCGGATGGCCGAAGCCAACAAAGCCTTCGCGCACTACCGCTGGTAGGCCGTCCGCCCCGCCGCCGCCGGGCCTGAGGGCACCGGGAGGCAGGGAGGAATCCCAGGCGGGAATGCTGTTTGACAGGCGAGACCAAACACCGAGTTGAAGAATAGACATGCCCAGGAAAACCCCACTTCCGAAGCTTCGGAACATCGGCATCATGGCCCACATCGATGCCGGAAAGACGACGACGACGGAACGAATCCTGTTCTACACAGGTCGCCTCCACCGCATGGGCGAGGTCCATGAGGGCGCGGCGGCGATGGACTGGATGG
This sequence comes from Longimicrobiales bacterium, assembly GCA_963662845.2. Classification (GTDB taxonomy): domain Bacteria; phylum Gemmatimonadota; class Gemmatimonadetes; order Longimicrobiales; family Gaopeijiaceae; genus Bin94. The sequence goes on from CAXXCM010000005.1 coordinate 452,227, forward strand.
AGCAGGAGCAGGAGCGCGGGATCACCATCACGTCGGCGGCCACCACGGCCTATTGGCGACGCAACGACTCGGAATACCGCATCAACATCATCGACACGCCCGGTCACGTGGACTTCACGGCCGAGGTGGAGCGATCGCTTCGAGTGCTGGACGGGGCGGTCGCCGTTTTTTGTGCGGTGGGCGGAGTGGAGCCCCAGTCGGAGACGGTCTGGCGTCAGGCCGACCGCTACGGCGTCCCCCGAGTGGCCTTCGTCAACAAGATGGACCGGACCGGCGCCGACTTCGAGAACGTCATCACGATGATGCGCGAGCGTCTCGGTGCGAACGCCTTCGCGGTGCAGTACCCGCTCGGCGAGGCGGACCTCTTCACCGGAGTGATCGACATCGTCGCCATGAAGGCGTTCGTCTGGGACGACGAGCTGGGGGCGACGATCGTCGAAGTGGATATCCCGGACTCGCTGCGCGAGAAGGCCGAGACGCTCCGCTACGAGCTGGTCGAGGCTGCGGTCGAGCACGACGACGACCTGCTGGAGCGATACCTGCTGGGCGACGAACTCACCGAGGACGACGTGCGCCAGGCGATTCGGGCCGCGACCACCACGGGCACCCTGTTTCCCGTCTTCTGTGGATCGGCCTTCAAGAACAAGGGCATTCAGCGACTTCTCGACGGGGTGATCGACTACCTGCCGTCCCCGCTGGACGTTCCCGCGATCGAGGGCCGTCCGCCGTTCGGCGACGGCGAGAAACAGACTCGCGAGGCCTCCGACGACGCACCGTTCTCGGCGCTCGCCTTCAAGATCATGACCGATCCGTACGTCGGGAAGCTGACCTACCTGCGCGTCTACTCGGGATCGCTCCCCAAGAGCAGCCGCGTTCTCAACGCGACCCAGGACCGGAAGGAGCGGGCCGGCCGCCTCCTGCAGATGCACGCCAACAAGCGCGAGGAGCGGCAGGAGGTGTTCGCCGGCGACATCGTGGCGGTGATCGGGCTCAAGACCGTGCGTACCGGCGACACCATCTGCGCCCCGGACGAGCCGGTCATCCTCGAAGCGATGAGCTTCCCGGAGCCGGTGATCGCGGTCGCCATCGAGCCGAAGACCAAGGCCGACCAGGACAAGCTCGGGACCGGGCTCGGCAAGCTGGCCGAGGAGGATCCGACGTTCCGCGTGCACAGCGACCCCGAGACGGGCCAGACGATCATCAGCGGGATGGGCGAACTCCACCTCGAGATCATCGTGGACCGGCTGCGGCGCGAATTCTCCGTGTCCGCCAACATCGGGCGTCCCCAGGTCGCGTATCGCGAGACGATTCGCGAGGCCGCGTCGAAGGTTGCGGGCCGCTTCGTGCGTCAGACGGGCGGGCGAGGGCAGTACGGGCACGTCGTGATCGACGTCGAACCCGGCGGACCGGGATCCGGGTTCGTCTTCGAGGATCGCGTCAAGGGGGGAGTGGTGCCCCGCGAGTACATCCCGGCGGTCGAGCGCGGCATGCGCGAGGCGCTCAATTCGGGGGTCGTGGAGGGCTATCCGGTGGTCGACCTGAAGGTCGCCCTCACCGATGGCTCCTACCACGACGTGGATTCCAGCGAAATGGCGTTCAAGATCGCGGGGTCGATGGCGATGAAGGCCGCCCTGCGGAAGGCGAGCCCGGTTCTGCTCGAGCCGGTCATGGACGTCGAGGTCGTGACGCCTTCGGAATACATGGGCGACCTGATCGGCGACCTCTCGGCGCGTCGCGGACGCGTGGGGGGAATGACCGACCGCGGCGACGCCCAGGTCATCGGCGCGAGCGTGCCGCTGGGCGAGATGTTCGGATACTCGACCCGGCTGAGATCCCTCAGTCAGGGCCGCGCAGTCTACACTATGCAGTTCTCACACTACGAAGAAGCTGCCCGGCGCACCGTCGGGGAGAAAGTCCTGGCGGGCGTCTGACCGCCCCGCCGCAAACAAAGCAAACCCGGACGAGGAAAGAATGGCGAAGGAGACCTTCGAGCGAACGAAGCCGCACGTGAACGTGGGGACGATCGGGCATGTGGACCATGGGAAGACGACGCTGACGGCGGCGATCACGCTGGCGCAGGCGAAGAAGTTCGGCGGGGACGCGATCGCGTTCGACGAGATCGACAAGGCGCCGGAGGAGCGGGAGCGTGGGATCACGATCGCGACGGCGCACGTGGAGTACGAGACGGAGGGTCGTCACTACGCGCACGTGGACTGTCCGGGTCACGCGGACTACGTGAAGAACATGATCACGGGTGCGGCTCAGATGGACGGGGCGATCCTGGTGGTGAGCGCGGCGGACGGGCCGATGCCGCAGACGCGGGAGCACGTGCTTCTGGCGCGGCAGGTGAACGTTCCGCACATCGTGGTGTTCATGAACAAGGTGGACATGGTGGACGACGAGGAGCTCCTGGAGCTGGTGGAGCTGGAGGTTCGGGAGCTTCTGAGCGACCAGGGGTTTCCGGGGGACGACCTGCCGGTGGTGATGGGGAGCGCGCTGGAGGCGCTGGAGGCGGGTGGCGAGGGATCGGCGGCGGGGTGCATCGGGGAGCTGATGGACGCGATCGACGAGTACATTCCGGAGCCGGAGCGTGACATCGACCGGCCGTTCCTGATGCCTGTGGAGGACGTGTTCTCGATCACGGGGCGCGGGACGGTGGCGACGGGTCGGATCGAGCGGGGGGTGATCCACAAGGGGGACACGGTGGAGATCGTGGGGATGGAGGCGGACCGCAAGACGGTGGTGACGGGTGTGGAGATGTTCCGGAAGCTTCTGGAGCAGGGGCAGGCGGGCGACAACGCGGGGCTGCTGCTGCGGGGGGTGGGGAAGACGGAGATCGAGCGGGGGCAGGTGCTGGCGATCCCGGGGTCGATCACGCCGCACACGAAGTTCAAGGCGGAGGTGTACGTTCTGACGAAGGAGGAGGGGGGCCGCCACACGCCGTTCTTCAACGGGTACCGGCCGCAGTTCTACTTCCGGACGACGGACGTGACGGGGACGGCGATGCTTCCGGACGGGGTGGAGATGGTGATGCCGGGGGACAACGTGCAGATGGAGGTGGAGCTGATCACGCCGATCGCGATGGACGAGGAGCTCCGCTTCGCGATCCGGGAAGGCGGGCGCACCGTGGGCGCCGGCGTCGTCACCTCCATCATCGAGTAGCGGCATCATGGCGAGAACGACAGGGCCTCCCAAGCCGGCGAGAAGACAGAAGGGGATGACGAACAGGATCAGGATACGCCTGAAGGCGTTCGATCACTGGGTCGTCGACCAGACCGCCGCCGACATCGTGAGGACCGCCCAGAAGACGGGCGCCACGATCCGCGGGCCCATCCCCCTTCCGACCCGGCGGCAGCGGTGGACCGTTCTTCGCTCGCCACACATCGACAAGAAGAGCCGGGAGCAGTTCGAGCTCAGGACGCACAAGCGCCTGATCGACATCGTCGAGAGCCGGCCCCAGACCATTGACGCGCTGACCAAGCTGGACCTCCCGGCGGGCGTGGACGTCGAGATCAAGGTGGATTGACGATGCCTGGACTGATCGGCAGGAAGTTGGGCATGACCCGGATCTTCACCGACGAGGGGCGCGCGGTTCCCGTTACGGTGCTCGAGGCCGGGCCCTGCCCGGTGATCCAGGTGAAGGACGAGAACAACGACGGCTACGCGGCCGTCCAGGTGGGGTACGGCGCCAAGAAGCACAAGCGCTCCAGCAGGGCCGAACTCGGTCACGCCGCCAAGGCGGGGCTGGAGGCGGCACCGCGCCTGGTCCGCGAATTCCGGTCCGAGGGAGACGAGTCCTACCAGCCGGGTCAGGAGTTGACCGTCGGCATCTTCGAGACCGGACAGCGGGTGCGGGTGACCGGGGTCAGCAAGGGACGCGGCTTCCAGGGCGTCGTCAAGCGACACGGTTTCGCCGGGCGACCGGCCTCGCACGGACATCCCATGTCCCGCAACCCCGGCTCGATGGGCCCCGGCACCGACCCGTCCAGGGTAATCAAGGGGAAGAAGCTGCCTGGCCGCATGGGCGGCAAGAGAGAGACGATCCGGAACCTCCAGGTGGTTCGGGTCGATTCGGAACGCAACCTGCTGTTTGTCGAGGGCGGGGTTCCGGGCAGCAGGAACAGCTACGTCCTGATTCGGAAATAGTGCCATGTACGAAGCCCGCTACATCAAGACCGATGGCTCCGCCGGCGACAGTGTGACGCTGCCGAGCTCCCTCTTCGATGGAGTCATTCACGAGGGTGTCCTCCACCAGGCGGTCACCGCCTACATGGCGAACCAGAGGCAGGGCACGGTCGGCAGGAAGAACCGGGCGGCAGTGAGAGGCGGCAGCCGCAAGCCATGGCGCCAGAAGGGCACGGGAAGGGCCAGGCAGGGCACGATCCGCGCCGTCCAATGGCGCGGCGGCGGAAGAGCGTTCCCGCCGCGGCCCCGTTCCTGGAACCAGCGCCTCCCCCGGCGCGTCCGTGCGCTCGCGCGCTCCTCCGCCTTCAACAGCCGAGCTTCCGCAGGTCGCGTGGTCGTGATCGAGGGCTTCGACTTCGACGCTCCCAGGACGCGGAAGCTGACCCGGCTGCTTGCAACGATCGACGAGCCGGGCAAGATCCTGTTTCTCACCCACGGAGTCAATCGGGATCTATACCTGTCGGGCCGCAACCTTGCCGGAGTGCGAGTCGTTCCCTTCGGAGAGGAATCGCCGTTCGACGTGGTGTGGTCCGGAACCGTGATCATCGAAGAGGCCGCGCTGGCCACCCTGGGCGACGCCGACAACGCCGTCGACCGGCCGCGCCGCCGCCCCATCGCCGGGTCTGCGGTCGAGGGTGCCCAGGCGGGTGAGGAGGTGGCCTGATGCGCGAGGCCTACGACGTGATCGTGTCGCCGGTCATCACCGAGAAGACCACCGACCAGATGGAGGCGAGCCTGTACACCTTCATCGTGAACAAGCGCGCCAACAAGCACGAGATCGCGAGGGCGGTCGAGGCGCTGTGGGACGTCAAGGTCGAGGACGTGAGGACCATGCGGTACCCGGGCAAGGCCAAGCGGGCCCTGCTGGGCCGGATGGCCAAGAACTGGGATCTGGGGCGACGGCCGTCCTACAAGAAGGCGGTCGTGCAGCTGGTTCCGGGCGACGAAATCGAATTCTACGAGATGGGTTGACCGATGGCGCTCAAGAAATTCAAGCCAGTGACCCCCGGAAGCCGATTCCGGACGACGACGGCGAAGGACGCCGTGACCCGCAAGGGGCCCGAGAAGTCCCTGACCGAACCGCTCACCAAATCGGGTGGACGGAACCACCACGGGCGCATCACCATGAGACGGCGCGGCGGCGGCAACAAGCGTCGATACCGCAAGATCGACTTCAGGCGCGACAAGTTCGGGATCCCCGGAAGGATCGCCGCGGTCGAATACGATCCCAACAGGTCGGCGTTCATCTCGCTTGTCCACTACGAGGACGGCGACAAGCGCTACGTCCTGCACGTGCGTGGCACCAGTGTGGGCGACGTGGTTTCGTCCGGACCCGACGCCGATGTCCGGCCGGGGAACGCGCTCCCGCTGGAGCGGATTCCTCTCGGCACCCTGGTGCACAACGTCGAGATGAAGCCCGGCAAGGGAGGCCAGCTGGCCCGGTCAGCCGGCGCGGGAGTGCAGGTGGTCGCGAAGGAGGGCGACTACGTGACCCTCCGCCTTCCCTCGACCGAGGTCAGGCGCATCCACAAGCGGTGTCTGGCCACGGTGGGCCAGGTCGGCAACGCCGATCACAACCTGCAGTCGCTGGGCAAGGCGGGCGCCAGCCGCTGGCGTGGAAGGCGGCCCAAGGTGCGCGGCGTCGCGATGAACCCGGTGGATCATCCGCTGGGCGGCGGCGAAGGCAAGGCTTCCGGTGGACGTCCGCCGGTCACCCCGTGGGGGAAGCCCGAGGGCACCAAGACCCGCAAGAGGAAGAAGGATTCGAACAAGTTCATCGTCCGCGGACGCAAGCGCGGGAAGTCGACGCGCTAGGCGACGGAACAGGGAGACTGAGGAACAGCGATGCCGCGAAGCGTCAAGAAGGGCCCGTTCATCGAAGAGAAGCTGCTGCGCAAGATCGAGGCGATGAACTCGCGCAACGAGAGAACGGTGATCCGCACGTGGTCCCGTGCTTCGACGATTTCACCCGATTTCGTCGGTCACACCATCGCCGTCCACAACGGCAACAAGTTCATACCGGTCTACATCAGCGAGAACATGGTCGGCCACAAGCTCGGCGAGTTCGCGCCGACGCGGCTCTTCCGCGGCCACGGTGGCAAGCTCGCCGACAAGCGGTCGACGAGGTAGGGGGGTCTTCGCAATGGAAGCGCGAGCGATCGCGAGGGGAATCAGAATGAGCCCGAGGAAGGTCCGGCTGGTGGTCGACCTGATCCGGGGTCGGTCCGTCAACGAGGCGATATCGGTGCTCACATTCTCCAAGAAGGCTGCGGCGACCCCCGTGCGGAAGACGTTGCACTCGGCGGTCGCCAACGCCCAGGATCTGGCCGACCGCGAAGGGGATACGGTCGACGTGGACGAGCTGGTGATCAGCCGCGCCTTCGTTGACGAGGGCCCCACCCTGAAGCGCTGGAAGGCTCGGGCCATGGGGCGCGCATCGCCTCGCAGGCGCAGAACGAGCCACATCACGGTCGAAGTGAAAGCGAAGGAGAGTTAGCGGATGGGTCAGAAAACCCACCCACGTGGATTCAGGCTGGGGATCGTGGCGGATTGGCGTTCCCGCTGGTACGCCGAACGGGACTTCCCGGGTCTTCTCAAGGAGGACCACACCATCCGCACCTACCTCCACCGGCGCCTGAACCACGCGGCTCTGGCCAAGGTGGAGATCGCGCGCAAGCCGTCCAAGCTGGTGGTCACGCTGCACACGGCGCGTCCCGGCGTGGTGATCGGCAAGAGAGGCTCCGAAGTGGACAAGCTTCGGGACGAGCTCGCCGTGCTCACCAACAGCGAAGTCTCCGTGAACGTCGAGGAGATCAAGCGTCCGGAGCTCAACGCCCGGCTCGTCGCAGACAACGTGGCGCACCAGATCCGGCAGCGCATCTCGTTCCGGCGAGCCATGAAGAGGGCGGTGCAGTCCGCGATGCGGGCCGGTGCCGAGGGAATCCGCATTCAGTGCGCGGGGAGGCTCGGAGGCGCCGAGATCGCCCGCACCGAGGGGTACAACGAGGGACGTGTTCCGCTCCACACCCTGCGTGCCGACATCGACTATTCGCATGTCGACGCCGCCACCACCTACGGGGTGGTCGGCGTGAAGTGCTGGATTTTCAAGGGCGAAGTGATCGAGGACCGCTTTGGCCGGACCTATTCGGCCGGACCGGGCGCCTGAGGGCAAGGAGCGGAGATGCTGGCACCGAAGCGGATACGCCGTCGCAAGACCCACAAGGGCAAGATGCGCGGGAAGGCCTACCGGGGGAACCGGGTTTCCTTCGGGGACTACGGCCTCCAGGCCACCGAGGCGTGCTGGATCACGAACCGACAGATCGAGTCGGCGCGTGTGGCGATCACGCGACACGTAAGGAGAGGTGGCAAGGTCTGGATTCGCATCTTTCCCGACAAGCCGATCACCAAGAAGCCCGCCGAGACGCGGATGGGCAAGGGGAAGGGCAACCCGGAGGAGTGGGTGGCCGTGGTGAAGCCCGGACGGATCATGTTCGAGCTCGAGGGCGTGTCCGTCGAGATCGCCCGCAGGGCCATGGAGCTTGCGTCCCACAAGCTTCCGGTCAAGACGCGCTTCGTGGAGCGGGAGTCGCAACTGTGAACGAAACGATCGCTGGGGGATTGGAACGGTGAAGCCTGAAGAAGTGCGGGACCTGGACAACGCGGAGCTCGGGCATCGCCTCGGCGAGCTCAAGATGGAGCAGTTCCGTCTGCGCTTCCGCGGCGCGACGATGCAGCTTGAGAATCCCAGGCTTCTGCGCGAGATCCGGCGGGATATCGCCCGCATCAAGACCATTCTACACGAACGCAGGAGCGTGAGCGATGAGTGAGAACAGCGGTCGCAACCGTCGCAAGGTGCGCACCGGCGTGGTGGTTGGGGACCGGGCGGACAAGACGGTCACGGTTCTGGTCGAGCGGCGCTTGGCGCACCCTCTGTACGGCAAGCAGGTCACTCGCAGCAAGAAGTACCATGCCCACGACGAGACGAACGAGTACCTGGTGGGAGACAAGGTCTCGATCATGGAGACGCGTCCGCTCTCGAAGACCAAGAGGTGGCGCGTCGTTGAACTCATTGAGCGGCCCGCCTGACTGCCCGGCGCGGAGAAGAACTGGTAGAGTCCGATGATCCAACAGGAATCAATACTGAAGATCGCCGACAACTCGGGCGCCCGGCGTGCGCTCTGCATTCGCGTGCTCGGTGGCTCCAGACGGCGCTACGCGCGGATCGGCGACCGGGTCATCGTGACGATCAAGGACGCCGTGCCCAACGCCGGGGTGAAGAAGGGCGAGGTGCTGGAGGCGGTCGTGGTCCGCACCGCCAAGGAGATGCGTCGCCGAGACGGGACCTACATCCGCTTCGACGACAACGCCGCCGTTCTGATCAACGCGCAGAAGGAGCCCACCGGAACCCGCATCTTCGGGCCCGTGGGTCGAGAACTGCGCGAAAAGCGATACATGAGAATCGTTTCCCTCGCCCCGGAGGTGCTGTAGACCATGGCCAGAGGTACGACCAGAATCGTCAAGGGCGACCGGGTGAAGGTGATCCGCGGCAACTATCGCGACGCCGAGGGCACGGTGCTCAGAGTGCTGCGGGACTCCAACCGGGTCGTCGTGCAGGGCGTGAACATGCGGAAGCGGCATACGCGCCCCTCGCAGGCGAATCCCGAGGGGGGCATCATCAGCTTCGAGGGATCGCTTCACCTCTCGAACGTCATGCTGCTGGACCCCGCGAGCGGAGAAGCCAGCCGGATCCAGATGCGAGTGGAGCCGGACGGCTACAAGGAGCGAATCGCCGTGAGGAGCGGCAACCCGGTCCCGAAGCCGGGCTGATCCGTTGGCTACAATGGGTGGAGACCACCAGAACATGAAGGAACCCAGACTTCTGACACACTACAGGGGGGTCGCGCGGCCGGCGCTGCAGGAGCAGTTCGGCTTCGCGAACCCGCATCAGATTCCGCAGGTCGTCAAAGTGACGATCAACGTCGGGGTCGGAGAGGGCAGCCGCGACCGGAAGCTCGTCGATTCGGTTTCCCGCGAGCTGGCGGTCATCACCGGTCAGAAGGCCGTGATCACCAGGGCACGCAAGTCGATCTCGAACTTCAGGCTGCGCGAGGGCATGCCCGTGGGCGCCTCGGTCACGCTGCGCCGCCGGAACATGTGGGAGTTCCTCGACCGCTTCGTTTCGGTCGCCGTGCCCCGGATCCGCGACTTCAGAGGCCTGAAGACGCGATCCTTCGACGGACGCGGAAACTACACGGTCGGGATCAAGGAGCAGATCATCTTCCCGGAAGTGGACTACGACAAGGTCAACCGAATCCACGGGATGGACGTCTCGGTGGTGACCTCGACAAACAAGGACGACCAGGCCTACGCCCTCCTGCGGCAGCTGGGCTTCCCCTTCCGAGGCGAGGTTCCGGTGATCATCGGGGCGCAGGCCTGACGGAGAAGGAGTAGAACCGACCAATGATGACCGATCCCATCGCCGACATGCTCACGCGCATCCGGAACGCTGGCCACGCGGGACAGAGGTGGACCGACATCCCGCTCTCCAAGCTGAAGGTTCAGGTCGCGAAGCTGCTCAAGGAGAACGCCTTCGTGTACGACTACAAGGTGCTGAACGACGGTCGGCACGGACTCGTGCGCGTGTACCTGAAGTATCACGAGGGAGAGCCCGTGATCCGGCACATCGCCCGTGTGTCCCGTCCGGGAAGACGCCGGTACGTGGGCGTCGACGACATCCCCAGGGTCCGCGGCGGCCTGGGCATGGCGGTCCTGTCAACGTCGCGGGGACTGCTGTCGGACCGGGGTGCGCGCGCTGCCCGCGTGGGCGGCGAGGTCCTGGCCGAGGTCTGGTAGGAGGATTCATGTCACGTATCGGCAAGATGCCCGTGGAAGTGCCCGCTGGGGTGACCGTGACCCTGGATGGGCAACGCGTCGCGGCCCGCGGGCCGAAGGGCGCCCTGGAGCTGGACGTTCGCTCCCCCATCGCGGTGGGGTGGGCGGACAACGCGGGAAAGAGCATCGTCGTGACGCGGCCGACCGATCAGAAGGACCATCGGGCGCTTCACGGTCTCACCCGCGCGCTGATCGCAAACATCGTGCAGGGGGTCAGCCAGGGCTTCAGCAAGACGCTCGAAATCGTCGGCGTCGGGTACCGCGCCCAGACCAAGGGCAAGGGACTGGAGCTCAGACTGGGCTTCTCGCACACGATCGACTATCCGGCTCCCGACGGGATCAGCTTCGAGACGCCGAACCCGACGACGATCGTGGTGCGGGGTGCGGACAAGCAGCAGGTCGGCCACGTTGCCGCCGTGATCCGCTCGTTCCGTCCCCCGGAGCCCTACAAGGGCAAGGGCGTAAGGTACCAGGGTGAATACGTCCGGCGGAAAGCCGGCAAGACGGCCGGAAAGTGACCCACCGACGATGATCAAGGCAAGCAAGCTTAGGAAGAGCCGCCGACTCCAGCGACAGCGGCGGCACGCCCGGATTCGGAAGAAGGTGCATGGCACCAGCGCAAGACCGCGTCTCACGGTGTTCCGTTCGCTGCGCAACATCGAGGGTCAGGTGATCGACGACGACGCCCGCCACACCCTGGTCGGCCTCTCGTCGCTGGACCCGAAGCTGCGCGATGCGACGCCCGGTGCCGGGGGCGGCAAGGTTGGCGCGGCACGCGAGGCGGGAAGACTGCTGGCCGAGCGCGCGCGCGACTGCGGCGTCACGACCGTCGTCTTCGACCGCGGTGGATATCGCTATCATGGCCGAGTGAAGGCGTTCGCCGAGGGTGCTCGGGAGGGAGGCTTGGAGTTCTGATGGCCAGAGACAAGAAGATGAGGCCGCGCGAGGGTGCGGAGCAGGTCGAGAACCTCATCCACATCAACCGGGTTGCGAAGGTGGTGAAGGGCGGCCGCAGGTTCTCCTTCACCGCGCTGGTCGCCGTTGGCGATCAGGCTGGCCGGGTGGGGATTGCCCACAGCAAGGCCAGCGAGGTGGCCGAAGCCATTCGGAAGGCCTTCGAACAGGCCCGGCGCAACATGGTCAAGGTGCCGGTGATCAACGGAACGATCCCCCACGAGATCATCGGACGATGGGGTGCGGGACGGGTGCTGATGCGTCCGGCGGCTCCGGGCACGGGGGTCATCGCCGGCGGGCCGGTGCGCGCCGTCCTCGAGGCGGCGGGCGTCACCGACGTGCTGACCAAGTGCCTCGGCACGAACAATCCGATCAACGTGGTGAGAGCCACCATGAGCGGGCTGGAGTCGCTGGTGACGGCGTACGACGTCGCCGCCGCGCGGGGGATTACCGTCGAACAGCTGGGAGTGCGCAACCGTGGCTAGCCGGTTGAGGATCACACAGATCCGGAGCGCAGTGGGGCGGCAGAAGATTCAGCAGCGCACACTGGATGCGCTGGGAATCAAGCGACACCAACACTCGGTGGTCCACGACGACACGCCCGCGATTCGCGGGATGATCGCGAAGGTGGTTCACCTGCTCGAGGTCACGGAGGTGGAATGACCGATGATCGAACTGCATAATCTCAAGCCTGAGCGGGGAGCGCCGCGTGGACGCAAGCGCGTCGGGCGCGGGCCGGGATCTGGCAAGGGCAAGACATCCGGACGCGGCGAAAAAGGGCAGAACTCGCGTTCGGGCGGCGGCGTGCCCCCGTGGTTCGAGGGTGGCCAGATGCCGCTGCAGCGACGCATCCCCAAGCGAGGCTTCAAGAACCGCAACCGCGTGGAGTACCAGGTCGTCAACGTCGGTGATCTGCACGTTCTGGCCGGCGACGCCACACCCGAGACCCTCAGGGAGGCTGGTCTGATCCGCACGCTGCGGAGTCGGGTGAAGATTCTGGGCGGCGGCGAGGTTGCCGATCCGATTCACTGCACCGTCCACGCCGTCAGCGCTGCCGCTCGTGCGAAGATCGAGGCTGCGGGCGGCTCGGTGACGATTCTGTCCCCGCGCGGCGGAGAGGAGGGGTAGGCAACGGCGATGGCCAATCCGATCCCGAATCTCTTTCGCGCCCCGGAGCTGAAGAACAAGATCCTCTTCACGCTCTTCATCATGCTGGTGTACCGGATCGGTTCCCACATCACCGTACCCGGTGTGGACGTCGGGGCTCTGCAGCAGCTCGCAGGCCAGTTCTCGCAGACCTTCCTCGGCGTCTACGACATGTTCGTGGGCGGGGGCCTGAGCCGGGCGACGATCCTGGCGCTCGGGATCATGCCCTACATCTCGGCGAGCATCATGTTCCAGCTCCTCGCGGCGGTCTTCCCAACCGTGGAGAAGCTGCAGAAGGAAGGCGAGCAGGGACGAAAGAAGCTGACCCAGTGGACCCGCTACACCACGGTGCTTCTTTGTGTCATTCAAGCGTTCGCCTACGCCAACTTCCTGCAGGGGCTGGGGAGCGCCGTGCCGTCGCCGGGGCCGAGCTTCGCGTTCACGACCGTCGTGGTGCTCACCGTCGGGGGCGTCTTCGTGATGTGGCTGGGAGAGCAGATCACCGAGCGGGGCGTGGGCAACGGGATGTCCCTGATGATCTTCTTCTCCATCATCCAGGGCTTTCCGGGGGCGGTCGCGCGCACCTGGGAGTCGCTGATGGTGGGCGAGATCGGCCTCTTCGCGGTGATCGCCCTGCTGGGGATACTGGTGGGGATCACCGCCGGAGTCGTGGCCATGACGATGGCGGCCCGCAAGATCCCGGTTCAGATCCCACGCAAGGTCGTCGGCAGGGGGCGCATCCGAGAGGGCCAGAAGAGCCACATCCCCCTGCGCATCAATTCGGCGGGCGTGATGCCGATCATCTTCGCCCAGTCGTTCATCGTGGTGCCGGGGACGCTGGCCGCCTTCAGCTCGATCCCCTTGATCGCCGATCTTGCCAACATCTTCCAGCCGGGGAACCTGGCGTACTACATCACCTATGCCATCCTCATCATCTTCTTCACCTATTTCTACACGGCGATCATCTTCAACCCGGTCGACCTGGCCGAGAACCTGAAGAAGCAGGGCGCCTTCATCCCGGGCGTCAAGCCCGGTGCGCGGACGGCGGAGTACATCGATCGAATCCTCACGCGGGTCACCCTGCCGGGGTCGATGTACCTGGCGTTCATCGCGCTGGTCCCCTTCATCATCTTCGACACCTTCGGCATTCAGAACTTCGCCTTCGGCGGCACCAGCCTCCTCATCGTGGTCGGGGTGGGTCTCGACACCGTGCAACAGGCCCAGCAGCACCTTCTGCTGCGCCACTACGACGGCTTCATGAAGAAGGGGCGGGTCAAGATGCGCGGGCGCCAGAGGTACATGTAGGCGGCTTCGTGGCCGATTCGGTGGGAACGGTTGTCGTGCTCCTGGGGTCACCCGGGGTGGGCAAGGGCACGCAGGGCTTGCTTCTGAGCCGCGATCTGGGGTGGGAGCACATATCCACGGGCGACCTGCTGCGCGCGGCGCGCCGGCAGGGCACGCCCCTCGGCCGGGAAGCCAGGAAGTACATGGATGCCGGCGAACTGGTTCCCGACGGAGTGATCGTCGACCTCGTGCGCGAGCACCTCGCCGGCCTGGGCACTGAACGCGGGGTGATCTTCGACGGGTTTCCGCGCACGGTCGCCCAAGCCGAAGCGCTGGACGTGGCGCTGGCGGGACAGGGCCGGGCCGTGAACCGGACGGCGCTGCTGGAGGCCGACGACGCGATCCTGGTCAAGCGAATCGCGGGACGGCGCTCATCGCCGTCGGGACGCGTCTACAACATCCACTTCGATCCGCCGGCCAGGGACGGATTCTGCGACGACACGGGCGAGCCCCTCATCCATCGCCCCGACGACCAGCCCGACACGGTGCGCACGCGTCTAGCAGTGTACCGCGAGGTCACGGCCCCGCTGATCGGCTACTACGACGATCGGGGCGTGCTCGTGCGCGTGAACGGGGAGGGCGGCATCGACGATGTGCAGGCCGCGCTGCGGACGGCGGTGGGAGTGTAGCGGGGAGTGGTCAGGCAGCGTGCCGGCGCGATCCACCTCAAGTCGCGCTCGGAGATCGAAGCGATCGCGCGGAGCGGCAAGATCATCGCCGCGCTGTTCCAGGAACTGGCACCCCTGGTTCGACCTGGAGTCACCACAGCGGCTCTGGATCGTTTCGTCGACACCTTCATCCGTTCGCACCGCGGAGCCGTGCCCGCCTTCAAGGGGCTGTACGGCTTCCCGGGAAGCGCGTGCATCAGCGTCAACGCCGAGGTGGTGCACGGGATACCGGGCAAGCGCCGGCTCCGAGCGGGAGACATCGTCTCGGTCGACGTGGGCGTAAGACGGCGAGGCTGGTGCGCCGACTCGGCCTTCACCTTTCCGGTTGGCGAGATCGCCGCCGATGCGACCGACCTCATGCGGGTGACCCGCGACTCCCTTCGCCTTGCGGTGGCGGCGGCACGCCCCGGCAACCGCGTCGGAGACATCGGGGCCGCCGTCGTGGAGCGGACCCGCGGGACCGGCCTCGCGATCATCCGCGACCTCGTCGGCCACGGGGTCGGCCGACAGATTCACGAAGAGCCGCAGGTCTCGAATGTGGGCCGTCCCGGTCGCGGCGTGCCCCTGCGAACGGGGATGGTGCTCGCAATCGAGCCGATGCTCGCCGCCGGCACCGATCAGATCGTCACCCTCGCGGACAAGTGGACCGTGACCACCGCCGACAGACGTCTTTCGGCCCATTTCGAGCACACCGTGGCGGTCACGGACGACGGGCCCGCGATCCTGACCGGGGGCGGCATCTGGAGCCAGTCCCAAGGTGTAGGGACACGGAACCGGCGCGCGGACGGTGGCGCTGTCGCTCACGGCACTACCGTCTCAAACTCGTGATGGTTATCTTACCAAGCTATGCCCCGAACGGGGGCCAGCGGCCCATTCAGGAGGGCGGAGCCCAATGAAGGTACGGACAAGCGTGAAGCCGATGTGCGAGCATTGCCGCGTGATTCGGCGCAAGGGGGTCGTGCGGGTGATCTGCAGTAGGAACCCACGCTGCAAGCAGCGTCAGGGCTAGAGGGACGGACATGGCACGCATCGCCGGAGTCGACCTGCCGAGGAGCAAGCGCATAGAGGTCGCGCTGACCTACATCTATGGAGTCGGGCCGATTAGGTCCAGAAGGATCCTGGACGCCGTCGGGATCGATCCGAGTCGTCGGACCCACGAGTTGAGCGACGAGGACGCCAGTCGCCTTCGCGTGGAGATCGAGTCCAACTACAAGGTGGAGGGGGCTCTGCGCACCGAGGTCTCGATGAACATCAAGCGCCTCATGGACATCGGCTGCTACCGGGGCCTCCGGCACCGACGAGGGCTGCCGGTCAGGGGCCAGCGGACCCATACGAACGCACGCACCAAGAAGGGCCCGCGCCGGGCCATCGCGGGCAAGAAGAAGGCGCCCAAGAAGTAGGTCATTCACGGGAGATCGCTCCCACGGAGGAAGGTGTCGCTTGGCCAAACCGAGATCGACGAGAACGAAGAAGACCAGGAAGGTCGTGGAGTCGGATGGTGTCGCGCACATCAAGGCGACCTTCAACAACACGCTGATCACGATTGCGGACAAGGCCGGCAACGCGCTGGTCTGGGCGTCTGCGGGCACCGCCGGGTTCAAGGGCTCGAAGAAGTCGACGCCGTTCGCCGCCACCATGGCCGCCGACCAGGCCGGTCGCGAGGCGGTGGCGATGGGCGTCCGCAACGTGGTCGTGCGCGTGCAGGGCCCCGGTTCCGGCAGGGAATCGGCGATTCAGGCTCTGGCCGCCGCAGGACTCAACATCCAGTCGATCCACGACGTTACGCCGCTGCCGCACAACGGGTGCCGGCCCCCCAAGAAACGCCGCGTCTGAGGAAGAAGAAGTCGATTCATGGCACGATATACAGGTCCGGTCTGCAAGCGGTGCCGCCGAGAGGGCCAGAAGCTGTTCCTGAAGGGCACCAAGTGCTACACGGAGAAATGTCCGGTGGAACGTCGCCAGTATCCGCCGGGACATCTGGGCCCCGCCGCCGCGCGCCGCCGCAAGCAGTCCGACTACGCGGTTCAGCTGCGCGAGAAGCAAAAGGTCAAGCGAATCTACGGGCTGCACGAGAAGCAGTTCCGCAACCTGTTCGAGTACGCGTCGGGGCGGCCGGGAGTCACCGGCGACAACCTTATCGTGGCGCTCGAGAGCCGGCTGGACAACGTCGTCTTTCGCCTCGGCCTGACGGCGAATCGGCGGCAGGCGCGGCAGCTCGTTCGACACCGCCATGTCCAGGTCAACGGCGCGGTCGTCAACATTCCCAGCTACCGGCTGTCGGCGGGAGACGAGGTGGCCCTGCGTGAGGGATCGCGCGAACTGGAGCTTGTGGAGGTCAGTCTCGGCGCCCGTTCGCGACCGCCGCTGCTCGATTGGCTCGCACTCGACGAAAAGAAGCGCGTCGGCAGGCTGGTGCGGGAACCCAGGCGGGGCGACATACCGCTGGCCGCGCAGGAACAGTTGATCGTCGAGCTCTATTCCAAGTAGCCCAACCCACGAGTCCGCATGAACGCGAATAACACCAAGAAGGACACCGAACCGAGCCTGGAGATCGATCTGACCGGTCTCGTGCTGCCCGAGCGCGCCGAGATTACGAAACCGTCGGAGGACGGTCGTTCCGCGGACTTCGTGCTGGAGCCGCTGGAGCGGGGCTACGGGCACACGCTCGGCAATTCGGTGCGACGAGTGCTCCTTTCCTCCCTCCGCGGTGCGGCCATCTGGGCCTTCCGGATCGGCGGCGTCGTCCATGAGCATCAGACCATTTCCTCCGTGGTCGAAGATGTCCACCAGGTCATCCAGAATCTGAAGTATCTGGTGCTGAGCCTGGACGACGACGTGGACGAGGCGGTCATGGAGATCCGCGCCAACAAGGCGGGTCCCGTGACGGCCGCCAGCATCCGGGGCCCGGCCTCGGTGACCATTCACGATCCGAGCCATCACATTCTGACGCTGGAAGACGCTCACGACCTGAACGTCGAACTGCACGTCAACAAGGGGCGGGGATTCGTGCTCGCCGACCAGCATCCGGTGCCGCGCAATGCGGCGGTCGACCT
This sequence comes from Longimicrobiales bacterium, assembly GCA_963662845.2. Lineage (GTDB taxonomy): Bacteria > Gemmatimonadota > Gemmatimonadetes > Longimicrobiales > Gaopeijiaceae > Bin94. The sequence continues at coordinate 469,469 of CAXXCM010000005.1, forward strand.
GGTGCGGATCGACGCGATCTACAACCCCGTCCTGCGTGCCAACTTCACGGTCGAGGAGACCCGGGTCGGCCAGCGCACGGACTTCGATCGCCTCACCTTCCACGTCGAGACCGACGGTTCCGTGGACCCGGAGAGCGCGATCCGCTATTCGGCCGAGCTCGTGCGGCGTCACCTGGGGTACATGCATTACTTCGCCCAGGGCGGACCTCCCAAGCCCAAGACCGTGGAGGCCGTGCCGGTTCCGCAGCAGATGGCTCGGCTCTTCGACACCGCGATCGAGGACGTCGCCGAGCTGAGCGTCCGGTCTCGCAACGCCCTCAACAAGGAATCGATCACGAACCTCGGAGAGCTCGTGAGCTGCACCGAGGCCGAGGTGCTCGCAATTGAGAACTTCGGCAAGAAATCCCTCGAGGAGATCTCCGAAATCCTCGACGAACACGGACTCCGCTTCGGCATGCCGCTGGAGCGCCGCGACGACGGGCGCTACTTCTTTCTGGAGGAACAGGCGCCCGCCGGGGCGGCGGACTAGACGTACGGACCACGGAATCGAAACGATGCGTCACAGGAAAAAGGGCAGAGGCCTCTCGCGGTCGCCCAGTCACAGGAAGGCCATGCTCAGGAACATGGCCACCTCGCTCTTCCGGCACGAACGGATCACGACGACCACGGCCCGGGCCAAGGAGCTGCGACCGTACGCGGAGCGTCTGATCACGCAGGCCAGACGGGGAGACCTCCATTCCCGCCGTCTGGTGGCACGGCGGATCGGGGACCGCGAGGTGCTCGGGAAGCTCTTCGACGAACTGGGGCCCCGCTACGCCGAGCGTCCGGGGGGCTACACTCGCATCCTGAAGCTCGGGAGCCGCAAGGGCGATGGCGCGGACATGGCGCTCATCGAGTTGGTAGATTAGAATCCCGCTGTACAAAGACGAGGCCCCGTCGGGTTCTCCAGTTCCAGATCTGAACACGGATGAGGAAGGCAGATGGCAACGGTCCTGAAGTCCCGCGCGGGAGCTGCGAGGTTGGGCACTCCGCTCATGATACTGTGCTTCTTGGGGATGGCCGGGTTCCTGTATTGGCTCTCGATTGCCGCGACTCCCACAGAGGTCGCCGTGGTCGAGGAGGAGGCCGCCGAGGCGCTGGAGAACGTGGTCGCGTTCGCCGACTTCTCCGCAGGAACGGAGACCTTCATCGGTCAGGTGATCAGTCTTGAAGAGATCGAGGTCACGAGTCTGCTCGGGCCGCACTGCTTCTGGACGAGCCTGGAAGACGCTCAGGGAACGGCCTACCTCCTGCACTTCAGCGAAGCCGCCCTGGCCGATTCCGTCACACTCGAAAGCGGCGGGGCGGTCAATGTGACCGGCACCGTCATGGCCATGTCGGACTCGATCCTGGACGCCTGGGAGGCAGCCGGGGCGTTCCCGGCGGCAACCGACCGGTTCCAAGCGGAGTTCGCCGAGGACTTCGTCGAGGTGTCGTTGGTCTCGGTTGTCGGCGACGAGTCCCAGCCCGAGGCCGAGTCCGGCGAGTCCTCCGAACCGTCTTCCTGAAGGAATCGGCCGCGCGGGCCCGAAGGAATCGGCCGCGCGGGCCTGGGCGGTCCGCCGACTTGTCTCCGCGCGGTGATGGGGATCGCATGACCCGGTTGTCCTCCGGGGAGGCCGTCTTCGGGGTGGTGGGCCTCGGATACGTGGGCCTTCCCCTGGCCGCGCAGGCCTGTGGCCGAGGCATACGGGTCGTCGGCTTCGATGTGGACGCGCGGGTGGTCGACCGAGTCAACTCCGGTCGCAGCCACATCTCCGATCTGACCGACGACGAGATCGCGACCGTGCGGCGGCGGGGGCTGCTGGAAGCCACCGGCGACATGACGCGGCTGGGTGAATGCGACGCCATCGCGATCTGCGTGCCGACCCCGTTGTCGAAGACGCGCGATCCCGACATCTCGGCAGTCATCGCCGCGGCGAGCGCTGTGGGCGAAGCGCTGGTGGCGGGCCAACTCGTCGTGCTGGAGTCGACGACCTACCCGGGCACGACGCGCGAGGTGGTGCTGCCCATTCTGCGGCAGGGTGGACTGGAGGTCGGAGAGGATTTCTTCCTCTGCTTCTCTCCCGAACGCGTCGACCCGGGGAACGAGATCTGGAAGACCGGGAACACGCCGAAGGTGATCGGTGGCGTCTCGCGGCGCTGCACCGAGGTCGGCACCGCGTTCTATTCGCGGTTCGTGGACGAAATGGTCCCGGTTTCGTCGGCCGAGAGCGCCGAATTGACCAAGATCCTCGAGAACGCCTTTCGCGCGGTCAACATAGGACTCGTCAACGAGATGGCCCTCATCGCCGACAGGCTGGAGCTGGACATCTGGGAGGTGATCGACGCGGCCGCCACCAAGCCGTTCGGCTTCATGAAGTTCACACCCGGTCCCGGACTGGGCGGGCACTGTCTGCCCGTGGATCCGCACTACCTGTCGTGGAAGATGCGGACAATGGACTACCGCACCCGCTTCATCGACATGGCGTCGGAGATCAATGCCGAGATGCCCACATTCGTGGCCGGAAAGGTCAGAGAAGCCCTGAACGGCGCCCACAAGCCCGTGAACGGATCGCGGATTCTCATCCTCGGAGTCGCGTACAAGAGGGATGTGGGCGATGTGCGGGAATCTCCGGCAATGGCCATCCTGGACCTCCTCGAACGCGATGGCGCCACCGTCTCCTATCACGACCCGCACGTGCCCGAGTGGAGGCTCTCCGACGGGCGCTGCTTGAAGTCGGTGCCGCTTGTGGACGAGGTCTTCGACGAGACCGACGCCATGGTGATCGTGACCGACCACTCCAGCCTCGATGTGCATGCGATTCTGGAGCGTTCGCGAGTTCTGGTGGACGCGAGAAACGCGACGGCCGCCGTCACCGATGGCCAACGCGCGGCCCGCCCCAACCGGTGGATCGTGAAGGGGTGAGGCGGATCGGCTGGAGGCTGACATGAGGATTGCGGTGCTGGGCAGCGGATATGTGGGTCTCACGACGGGCGCCTGCCTCGCCGAGACCGGCAACGACGTGATCTGCGCGGACATCCTTCCGGACAAGATCGGTGCTCTAAGGCGGGGAGAGATTCCGTTCTTCGAGCCCGGGCTGCAGACGCTGGTCGAGCAGAACGTGGCCGAGGGGCGGCTGAGTTTCACCACCGACGTCGCCGGTGCCGTGCGGGAGTCCTACATCATCTTCATCGCGGTCGGGACGCCCCCGGACGAGGACGGGTCGGCCGATCTGCGCCACGTGGTCGCCGCCGCTCGGGACATCGGGCGGGCCATGGACGGCGAACGCATCGTCATCACCAAGAGCACGGTGCCCGTGGGCACGGCGCGCCTCGTGCGCGAGGCGATCGAGGCCGAGACCGATCACGCGGCCCGCGTCTGCTCCAATCCCGAATTCCTCAAGGAAGGGGCTGCGCTCAGCGACTTCCGCAAGCCGGATCGCGTCGTGCTGGGGGTGGACGATCCAGTCGCCGCCGACGTGCTGCGCGACCTTTACTCGCCCTTCGTCCGGACGGGCAACGAAGTCATCGTGATGGACACTGCCTCGGCGGAGATCACCAAGTATGCGGCCAACGCCATGCTCGCGTCGCGCATCAGCTTCATGAACTCGGTCGCGCGACTCTGCGAACGCACGGGCGCCGACGTGGACTCGGTGCGGCTCGGCGTCGGCTCCGACCGGCGGATCGGTCCCACATTCCTCTTCCCCGGGGTTGGCTACGGCGGTTCATGCTTGCCCAAGGACGTGAAGGCATTGGCCCGCACCATGAGGGATCTCGGGGTGGACTCCTCCTTGCTCGATGCCGTCGAGGACGTCAATGCGAGCCAGAAGCGCCTCCTTCTGAAGCGGTGCGTGGCTCGCTTCGACGAAGACCTGAACGGCCGAACCTTTGGCGTCTGGGGACTGGCATTCAAGCCGAACACCGACGACATGCGCGAAGCTCCCAGCCTGGTCACGATCCGGGGACTGCTGGCCCGGGGTGCCGCGGTGGTCGCCCACGACCCGGTGGCGATGCCCGAGGCGCGGCGGCTGTTCGGGGACGCGGTCGAGCTCCGCAGCCTCAACTACGACGTCCTCGTGGGTGCCGACGCGCTGATCATTCACACCGAGTGGAACCCCTACCGTCGCCCGGACTTCGCGCGCATGCGAACCGCACTGAAGCGGCCGATCATCTTCGACGGCCGGAACCTCTACTCGGCCTCGACGATGCGCGATCTGGGCTTCGAGTACCACTCGATCGGGCGTGCCGCGGTGAACCCGCGAAAGGGCTGGTAGTCGATGCGCGTGCTCATCACCGGGGCTGCGGGGTTCCTGGGCTCGCACCTCGTGGATCGATTCCTGAAGGAAGGCTACGAGGTCGTGGGGGTGGACAACTTCGTCACGGGAACGCGTATGAACCTGACCCACCTCGATGGGGAACCCCGGTTCAGGCTCATCGAGCACGACGTCAGCAGGCCCCTCTTCATCGAGGCGAAGCTCGACGGCGTGCTGCACTTCGCCTCGCCCGCCAGCCCGGTCGACTACCTCGAACTTCCAATCCAGACCCTGAAGGTCGGCGGATTGGGCACCCACAACACCCTGGGGCTCGCGAGGCGCCACGGCGCCCGCTATCTCCTGGCGTCGACATCGGAGGTCTACGGCGACCCGGGCATCCACCCTCAGCCCGAGAGCTACTGGGGCAACGTGAACCCAGTCGGGCCCCGGGGCGTCTACGACGAGGCCAAGCGCTACGCCGAGGCAATGACGATGGCGTACCATCGCGCGCACGGCCTGGATACGCGCATCGTCAGGATCTTCAACACCTACGGTGCCCGAATGCGGCCCGGGGATGGGCGCGTGGTCTCCAACTTCATCGTGCAGGGCCTGCGCGGCGAGCCGATGACGGTATACGGGGACGGCTCTCAGACCCGGTCCTTCTGCTATGTGGAGGACGAGATCGAGGGGATCCTTCGACTGTACCTGTCGTCGCGTGTGGATCCGACCAACATCGGCAACCCCGACGAGTTCACGATTCGCGAACTGGTCGATCTGGTCATGGAGGCCACCGGCAGCGTCGCCGCGCCCGCGTTCCACCCGCTTCCGGTGGACGATCCGGCGGTGCGGCGGCCGGACATCTCCCTGGCTCGGCGCGAACTGGGTTGGTCGCCGACGGTGGGCCTCCGCGAAGGGCTGCGCCGGACGGTTCCCTACTTCCGCGAGCTGGTGAAGGGGTCCGGAGCGCGGTCTCGCACGCTGGGCGGGGTGTCGTCGTGATCACCGCTGGCGGGGAACCTCGTATATTTCGGGCTGTACGAACAGCCGGAACCGGGAATGGCCTCCGGGTTCCCGGCATCGCACGAAGCGGACAGGTGGACGGACTAGAGCTGCAAGGACATTCGAGGACCGAACCGGCGGGCCGACCGTGCCGTCGCAGATGGCTTGTCCCCGTGCTGGCGGGGATCTGCGCGCTGGCGGGCGCGTGCGGCCCCGACGATGGCGAGGGGTCGCCGCGCCTGCGGGGCGATCGCGCCTTCGCGCGCGGCGACTACGAGGACGCGCTCGCCGAGTACCGTCTCTCGATGCGGGAGGAGCCGGGTGTCGCCGGCATGCTGCGTGTCGCGCACGCCTACGCGACCCTGGGGCGGGTGGACGAGGCCCGCGCACTCTATGACGAGGCCGTGCGGGAGGACAGCGTGCACGCGGAACAGGCCGTTTCCGACTTCGTGGCCCGCGCCAAGCAGGCGTTCGCCAACGGCGACAGCTACGGAATGGCGTCGGCGATGGAGACGGCGGTGCACTTCCGACCCGGGCTCGTGGTCGAGGAGCTCGTGTTGCCGATGGCCCGTCAGTACAGCAATGCGGGCGAGCACGGCAGGGCGCAGCCTCTCTACCTCAGGGCGCTGGGCAGCGAGCGGCGCGATCCCGACGTCGTCTTCGAGGCCGCGCTGGCCCACAAGGAGATCGGTGACTGCGAACGGGCGATGGAGTTCTTCGCGGAAATGGTCGAACTGGCCCCTCGTCGCGAGCGCGAAACCCGCTGGCACGTGGGCTCCTGTGCTCTGCAGCTGGCCCGCGAGATGATCGCGCAGGGCACCGTCGACAACGCGGTTGCGAGTCTCCAGGAAGAGCTGGCCGACACGCTGCCGCCCGGTGTTGGCGACGCGGGCGACGAATGGCCTCCGGGCACGGATGCGGAATGGGAGACTGCGGGCGGGCCGAGGCCTTGCCGGGGCCGAGGGTCTGGCCGGGGTCGAGGGCGTCGAGCTCTCCCCCGACCAGGTGCTGCGAGAGGTCTTCCGCTACCTGGATCTGGTTCTGGATCTCAACGAGCCCCGGGCCATGGTTCCCGAGGCGTACTTTCAGAAGGCGGATATCCTTGCCCGGGTCGGCGAGTGCGAGGCGGCCGTCGCCGCCTATCGGATGGTTCCGGAGGTGGATGTGTCCGGGTCGGGCAACCTCGTCCGGCGCGCACGGGAGCGCGTCGATCAAATCCGTTTCGGCGACGGGGACGGACCGTGCTGACGCGGTCGGTGGCGGCGGGAGCCCTCGTGGGCCTTCTGGGCGCGGCCTGCTCGTCGGCGCCTCCCTACTCGGGCTGGACGGCGGAGCAGCTCTACGAACACGCACAGCGGGCCTTCCAGGACGAGGACTGGAACGAAGCGCGACGGGCCTTCGAGCGGCTGATCCTGACGTTCCCGGGATTCGATCAGGCCGTGGAGGCGCGCCACTACCTCGCCCGGTCCTTCTTCGCCGACGAGGAGTACCTGAGCGCGGTCTCCGAGTTCACGCGCATCGTGCAGGTCTACCCGGACCACGACCGCGTCGCGGAGGCCTACATGGGGCTGTGCCGCTCCTACGCGGAGATGTCGCCCCATCCGCAACGCGACCAGCAGTACACCATGCAGGCGCGAACGACCTGCCGGAACGTGGCCGGCGACTTCCGGGGCACGCCCCATGGGGACTCGGCGACCGTCGTGGCGCAGCAAATGCACGACAAACTGGGCGAAAAGGCGTTTCAGGAGGGCCATTTCTACGTCCAGCGAAAGATGCTGGAGTCGGCCGAGCACGTCTTCCTCGGTGTCCTGGAGATGTATCCGGACACCAGGGCCGCTCCCCGCGCAATCGCGCGCCTCGTGGAGATCTACGAAGAGTGGGAATGGGGCGACCAGGTGGAGGCGTTCAAGGCGCGACTGCGGCAGAGCTATCCCGACTCGCCGGAAGCCCACGAGATGGACCTGCCGGCGAACAGCGACACCGTTTCGACGGTCAGAAGCCGCGCCCCGCCCCCATCTCGATAGTTCTCGACGAAGGACGCCACGAACTGCGGTAGCACCGTGGCCGTGGTGCATCGACGGGGGGCGAATCGGCCTCCGTTCCATGGAGTGTACCGGCTTGGGAAGGATGCAGCTTTGCGCGTAGGGGTCTTGGGCGGAACCTTCGACCCGCCTCACATCGGGCACGCGATGGTGGCGGCCGCGGTTGTGCGGGCGGTGGATCTGGACCGACTGCTGTGGGTGCCGGTTGCGATCCCGCCCCACAGGCGGGGCCGGACGCCGACTGCGGGCGAGGTCCGGCGTCGCATGGTCCGCGCGGCCATCGGCGACGACCCGAGGTTCGCGCTGTGTGACCTGGAGCTGGAGCGCGGAGGCGTGTCCTACACGGTCGATACGCTGCGGAGACTGACGGCCGACCATCCCGAGTGGTCGCTGTCGTTGATCCTCGGCGCCGACCTCGTCGACGGATTCCCACTCTGGAAGGAACCGGAAGCGATCGTGCGGCTGGCCGAAATCGTCGTGACCTCCAGGCCGGGTTGCCGGCTTCCGTCTCCCCGCTCCATGGAGGTGCAGGGGGGGCGGCATGCCGTCCAGACGGTGCGTGTGACCCCCGTCGAAGTGTCCTCTTCGCTCGTTCGCGACCGGGTCAGGCGAAGAATGGCCGTTTCAGACATGGTAACGCCCGCCGTACTGACCATAATAGAAGGTGAAGGGCTCTACACCGGGCCCGACCCCGGTCCGGAACGCGGATCGGATCAAGAGATCAGGGAGAAGCAATGATCAAGGGCATCATGAAGAAGATCGTCGGGTCGAGGTACGCGCGCGAAGTGAGGCGCCTGCGTCCCCTCGTCGCGAAGATCAACGAGCACTATGCGGCGCTGGAGGGACTCTCCGACGACGCTCTGCGTGCCAAGACGCAGGAGTTCAAGGACAGGATCGCGGAACACACGAAGGCGATCCTCGACGAGATCGAGACCTTGCGCGGGCGCAAGCGCACCGCCGCCGACTCCGACGAGAGGGAGGAGCTGAGCCTCGAGATCAGCGGGCTGGAGGAACGCTACCGGACCCGGCTGGCCGGCGCGCTCGAAGAGATTCTGCCAGAGGCCTTCGCGGTGGTGAAGGACGCGTGCCGCCGTCTGGTGGGGCAGGAGGTCGAGGTCACCGGGCACATGCTCGAGTGGGACATGATCCCCTACGACGTGCAGCTCATCGGAGCCGCGCAGCTGCACCGGGGCCGCGTCGCCGAGATGGCCACCGGCGAGGGGAAGACGCTCGTCGCCACCATGCCGCTCTACCTGAACGCGCTGGCCGGGCGCGGCGCGCATCTCGTGACCGTCAACTCCTATCTGGCGCAGCGCGACGCCGAGTGGATGGGCGCCATCTACGGCCTGCTCGGTCTGAACGTGGACTGCATCGACCTGCACGATCCCGGCACGCCGGAGCGCAGGAGCGCCTACAACGCGGACATCACCTACGGCACCAACAACGAGTTCGGGTTCGACTACCTGCGCGACAACATGGTGCACACCCTGGAGCAGCGGGTCCAGCGAGCCCACCACTACGCGATCATCGACGAGGTCGACTCGATCCTGATCGACGAGGCCCGGACGCCCCTGATCATATCGGGCCCCGTGACGCGCGACACGTCGACGCCGTTCAAGCAGATGGCCCCGGTGGTCGGCGCGCTGTACCGCAAGCAGACCCGCATGGTCAACCGGATGGTGGCCGAGGCGGTGAAGGCGCTCGACAGCGACACCGACGACGACCACTACGTGGCCGGCGAAAAGCTCCTGGCCGCGAAGCGTGGCGCGCCCAAGAACAAGCGGCTCATGAAGCTGTTCGCCGACGAGCCGTCCCGGGTCAAGCTCGTGGAGAAGGTCGAGGGCGACTACATGCGCGAGAAGCGCCTCTACGAGATCGACGAGATGCTCTTCTTCGCCATGGACGAGAAGGGAAGCAACGTGCACCTGTCCGATGCGGGGCTGGACGAGCTGTCGCCGGGCGATCCGGGTGCGTTCGTCGTGCCCGACCTGTCGGAGATCATGGGCGAGATCCAGGACGACGAGGAGATGTCCGTCGATGAGAAGCGCGCCCGGATGGCGGAGCTGGAGGCCGAGTACGCCGACAAGTCGCAGCGCATTCACGTCATACACCAGCTGCTGAAGGCGCACACTCTCTTCCACAAGGACGAGCGCTACATCATCGGCGAGAACGGAGCCATCGTCATCGTCGACGAGTTCACGGGACGACAGATGCCGGGTCGCCGCTGGAGCGACGGGCTGCACCAGGCGGTGGAGGCCAAGGAGGGCGTGGAGATCAGGGGCGAGACGCAGACGCTGGCCACGATCACCATCCAGAACTACTTCCGCATGTACGACAAGCTCGCCGGGATGACGGGCACCGCCGAGACCGAGGAGACGGAGTTCCACCAGATCTACAACCTGGATGTGTCGGTGATACCCACCAACCGGCCCATCAACCGCGACGACCGCGAGGATCTCATCTTCCGCACCCGGCGCGAGAAGTACCTGGCCCTCATGGACGAGATCGAGCGCCTGCACCGGCTGGAGCTGCCGGTGCTGGTGGGAACGACCAACGTCGAGGTGTCCGAGACGCTGGCCCGCATGCTCAAGCGCAGGCGCGTCCCGCACAACGTCCTCAACGCGAAGCAGCACAAGCGCGAGTCGGAGATCGTGGCCGAGGCGGGTCGCCCCGGGGCGGTGACGATCGCCACGAACATGGCCGGCCGCGGCACCGACATCAAACTCGGACCCGGAGTCACCGAGGCGCGCAGCGTCGGGTGGGCGACCGAGCGAGGGCTGGAGCTGGACGCGGTGGCCCCGACGGACCCGACCCGCTACGAGGATCTCGAGGGCAAGCCCGAGGACCATGTCATCGAGATCGGGGGCCTCCACATCCTGGGGTCGGAGCGCCACGAAGCCCGCAGGATCGACCGCCAGCTCAGGGGACGGGCCGGTCGCCAGGGCGATCCGGGCGCCTCGCAGTTCTTCCTCTCGCTCGAGGACGACCTGATGCGGCTCTTCGGCGGCATGGAGCGGATCGCGAACGCCATGGACCGGATGGGTGCCGAAGAGGGCGAAGTCATCACGCATCCCCTGGTCACGCGGTCGATCGGCAGGGCCCAGAAGCGCGTCGAGGGCAACAACTTCGAAGCGCGCAAGCGGCTGCTCGACTACGACGACGTGATGAACCAGCAGCGCGAGGTCATCTACGACCTGCGTCTGTTCGCACTGGAGGGGGGCGAGGATCTCAGAGGAGAGATCTGGGAGATGGTTCGCCACACCATGGAGATCGTCTTCGAAGAGCACCTGCCGGAATCGGCCCTGGAGGAGGGGATCGAGATCGGCGGGCTCAGGCAGCGCATGCTCCTGGACCTGCACACGGCGCTGCCGCCGGTGGAGAACGAGCACGATCCGGACGAGGTCGACCGCGCCGACGTTCTCCAGCTCGCGGAAAACGCGGTCCGCGAGTCCTTCGAGCGGAAGATCGAGTCCTTCGGCGAACATGGCGAGCGCGTCATGAGCTTCGTCATGCTGTCGACCATCGATGGGAAGTGGAAGGATCACCTCTACGACCTCGATCACCTGAAGGCGTCGATCGGCTTCCGCGGCTGGGGACAGAAGGATCCGCTGGTCGAATACAAGAAGGAAGCCTACGAGATGTTCGTGAACCTCATGGACGACATCCGACGGCACACCACCCAGCAGTTCTTCAGGGTCCGCCTGGAACAGCGTCCGGCCGTGCGTCCACAGCCCACCAGGCGCATGACCTACTCGGGCCCCTCGGTCGATCGTCCACGCGCTCCGGGCGCCGGAGCTCCCGCCGGTCGGCGCAGGGCGCCGGCTGCCCGTCGGAGCTCCCGCCCCGACCCGTCGCCCGGCGAAGAGGCCCGCCGCCGCGATGGACTCGATGGGGGTTGCGACGGGGGCGCGTCAGGGGGTGGGGACGGGCGGCCCGGCGGGCGGCCCCGATGTCGGCAAGCTCGCGACCAACCGCGGCGAAGCCGCAGGCCAAAGACCCCCGTGACCGTCGGCAAGGCGCCGGGCAGGAACGATCCGTGCCCCTGCGGATGTGGACTGAAGTACAAGAAATGCCTCGGACGGCCGGTTTAGCCTCGCACCCGCCCGAGGCGCGCCCGAGGGAAAGACTCCAGCGCTTCGGACCGGGTCCCCTGTCCGAGCAGGAGCTGCTCGCGCTCCTCATCGGTTCCGGGAGCCGATCGCTGCCCGCGCGCGCTCTGGCGGGACGAGTCCTGGACCTGTCGGGGGGACGGTTGCGGGAACTGGCGCGGATGGACACGGGGCGCCTCATGAAGGTGCCCGGCATCGGCCCGGCCACGGCGGCTCGCATCGTGGCGGCGATCGAGCTGGGGAGGCGGGTCGGTGCGGCCCGCACGTTTCGAGAGGATCCCATCACCGGGCCCGGCGACGTGCACGACATCTTCGCGCCCGCGATCGCCCACCTCGCCCACGAGGAGTTCCACGTCCTGCTCCTCAACTCGCAGAACGCTCCCATCTGCCAACGCCAGATCACGCGGGGCATCCTCGACGCGTCGCTGATCCACCCTCGCGAGGTCTTTCGCGACGCGATTGTGCTGAGCGCCGCGTCCCTGATACTTGTACACAACCATCCGTCCGGGAATCCGGAGCCCTCGGCCGAGGACCTGCAGGTCACGCGGCAGTTGAGCGCGGCGGGCGATCAGCTCGGGATCCCCGTGCTCGACCACATCATCGTGGCGGGGGAATCCTTCTCCTCCCTGGCGGGACGCGGGTGCCTGCGAGGGGCGGTGGGGGCCGCCTAGCCGGAGAGCGAAGCCATGAACGAGTCCATTTCGGCGCGCCGCGAGAGAATCCCCGTCCGCGTCATGCCGGACCACGACAGCATCGCGCGGGAGGTGGCGGGGCGGATCGCGGCGCTGGTTCGCGAGCGAGCCCGGCAAGGGCGGGACGCGGTGCTGGGTCTGGCCACGGGCTCCACGCCGGTCGGCGTCTATCGGGAGCTGATCCGTCTCCATCGCGAGGAGGGCCTCGACTTCTCGAACGTGGTGACCTTCAACCTCGACGAGTACCACCCCATGCACCCCGGGAGCATTCACAGCTACCACCGGTACATGCGGGAGCACCTGCACGACCACATCAACATCCTCCCGGAGCGATGTCACATCCCCCGCGGCGACCTGCCCGAAGACGAGGTCGACGCCCACTGCCTGGACTTCGAGCGCCGGATCCGCGAGGCGGGAGGCATCGACCTGCAGATCCTCGGCATCGGACGCAGCGGCCACATCGGCTTCAACGAGCCCGGCTCGGTGCGCGACTCCCGCACACGGCTCCTCTACCTGGACACCGTGACCCGCTCGGACGCGGCGGCCGACTTCTTCGGCGAAGAGAACGTGCCGCCCCAAGCGATCACCATGGGCGTCGCGACGATTCTCGAGGCGGGCGAGGTGATCCTTCTGGCGACGGGCGAGCACAAGGCCGAGATCGTGCTGCGCTCGGTCGAGGGCGAGGTGCACGCCGACGTGGCCGCCACCTTCCTGCAGCAGCATCCCGCCGCGACGGTCTACCTCGATCCTGCGGCGGCAGCGGAGCTGACCCGCATTCGCACGCCGTGGCTGGTCCGCGATGTCGAGTGGACGGCGAAGAGCGAGACCGACGCCGTCATATGGCTCAGCCAACGGACCGGCAAGCCGATCCTGCACCTCGCCACCGACGACTACAGGGCGAACCACCTCGCCTCGCTGGTATCCCGCCACGGGTCGGCCGAGCCCTTGAACGGGCAGGTCTTCAACGCGCTCATTTCCAAGATCCGGGGCAAGAGCCGGCTTCCTCGCGGCCAGAGGGTCGTCGTGTTCTCGCCGCATCCGGACGACGACGTGATCTCGATGGGCGGGCTGCTCGGCAAGCTCGTCGAGAACGGCAACCATGTGACGGTCGCGTACCAGACCTCTGGCAACATTGCCGTCTTCGACCACGAGGTGCGCCGCTACCTCGACTTCATGAGGCGCGCGGCGGGGGTCATCGATCTTGGCGATCCAGGGGCCGTGGAAGAGGTCATCGAGTCGGTCGAGCGACGCCTTGAGCGCAAGGAACCCGGCGGGGTCGATCCACGGGTGGTCCAGAACCTGAAGCGGATCATTCGCGAGAGCGAGGCGTCGGCGGGGATCGAGACGCTGGGGCTGCCGGGCGACCGCGCCCGCTTCCTGGACATGCCGTTCTACCAGACGGGCAAGGTCAGGAAGAACCCGATCTCAACGGTCGATGTGGACATCATCGCGGAGCTGCTCGAGGAGCTGCGGCCCTCGATGGTGTTCGCCGCGGGCGACCTCTCCGATCCGCACGGCACCCACAGGATGTGCCTCGAGGCCGTCGAACGAGCGCTCGCGCGGTACAGCGGAGAGCCGCCCTGGTTCTGGCTCTACCGGGGCGCGTGGCAGGAATGGGGCGTCAGCGAGGCCACGGTGCTGGTTCCGCTTTCGGAGGGTGAACTGAGGCGCAAGGTCCAGGCCATCTTCCGGCATGAGTCGCAGAAGGACTCGGCGCCGTTTCCGGGTGCCGATCCACGCGAGTTCTGGCAGCGGGTGGTGGCACGCAACCGCGACACCGCCGACCTGTTGCAGACGATCGGACTGCCGGCGTACCGGGCCATGGAGGCCTATGTGATCTTCCGCGACGGCGCGCCGGTCGAGGCCAGGGAGATACCGACGTCGTCGCTCGCGGAGGAGGGTGGCTGAGCGGGCACTGCACTTCTGGCCCCGATCCGGTAGATTTCCGGTTTCCCCGGACGTGAATCCACGAAGCAAGAAGCTGCCAGCCATGTCAGAGTGTCCAGTTTGCGACGCGCAGGTGACCATCCCCGACGACCCCGTGGAGGGGGAGCTCTTCGAGTGCGAGGAGTGCGGCGCCGAACTCGAAATCCTCGCCCTCGGTCCCATTGCCATCGGCGAAGCCCCGGAGATGGAAGAGGACTGGGGTGAATGATCGCCCCGCGACCCGCGTTCCGGCGCGGATCGAGGTGACGGCATGAGGGTCGGCTTCCTTCACTCGCTGATCCGGAAGGACGAGAAGCTCCTCATCGTCGAATTGCGAAGGCGGCGCGACATGGAGCTGGTCATGCTGGACGATCGACGCCTCGTCTTCGATCTGGCGGAGCGGCCGCCCGTCGACGTCGTGCTCGAGCGTTCCATCAACCACTCTCGCGCCATGCATGCGCTGCGTCTCTACGAGGGGGTCGGAACCCGCTGCGTGAACACCTACGAGGTGGCGCGGAGGTGTGGCGACAAGATCCTGACGGCGGCCTCGCTGCGAGATCACGGGGTGCCCCAGCCGGACGTCCGGGTGGCGTTCACGCCGGAGTCGGCGCTGGAGGCGATCGAGGACCTGGGCTACCCGGTGGTGCTGAAGCCGGCCGTGGGCTCGTGGGGACGGCTGCTCTCCAAGATCAACGACCGGGACGCGGCCGAGACCGTTCTGGAACACAAGTCGATCCTGGGCAGCTATCACCACTCCATCTTCTTCGTGCAGCAGTACGTGGAGAAGGGGGGCCGCGACATCCGCAGCTTCGTGGTCGGCGACGAGTGCGTGGCCGCGATCCATCGCACGTCGGAGCATTGGATCACCAACACAGCGCGGGGCGGTCGCGCCTCCAACTGCCCGGTCACGACGGAGGTCGCCGACATTTCGTTGCGGGCGGCGGAGGCCGTGGGCGGCGGCGTGCTGGCGGTCGACCTCTTCGAGTCAAATGGCCGGCTGCTCGTCAACGAGGTCAACTACACGATGGAGTTCAAGAACAGCATCGACGTCACCGGGGTGAACATACCGGCCCGGATCGTTTCGTACCTGAAGGAGGTGGCGGGGTGATTCGGGTCGCGATCGCGGGTGGTTCCGGCTACGCCGGCGGCGAGCTCCTGCGCCTCCTGCTGGCCCACCCGGACGCCGAGGTGGTGCAGGTGACCTCGGAGCGCCTCGCGGGGAAGTTCGCGCACCGCTCCCACCCGAACCTGCGCGGCCTCACACGGCTTCGCTTCGTGCCCCTCGGCGAGCTCTCGCCCTGCGATGTCCTCTTCTCGTGCCTCCCGCACGGCGAGTCCGCACGCCGCATCGACGACTTCCGCGCCGTCGCGAGGCGCGTCGTGGACCTCGGCGCGGACTTCCGCCTCGGCGATGCCGACACCTACGAGCGCTTCTACGGCCGCCCGCATCCGCGTCCCGAACTCCTCGGACGCTTCGTCTACGGCATCGCCGAGCTGAACCGGGACGCCCTCCGCACGGCCGACCTCGTGGCCTGCGCGGGCTGCAACGCCACGGCCTCGATCCTCGCGCTCCGCCCCCTGTACCTCGAGGGGGTGGTGGATTCGGCCGTGATCGAGGTCAAGGTCGGGTCGAGCGAGGCCGGCAACCGCGCCACCGAGGCCAGCCACCACCCCGAGCGGAGCGGCGCGATGCGGTCCTACAAGCCCACCGGACACCGTCACATGGCCGAGATCGAGGCCGTGCTGGGCGGACGCGTCCACTTCTCGGCCACCTCGGTCGAGATGGTGCGTGGCATCCTCGCGACGTGCCACGTCTTCGTGGACCGCGACCGCCGCCTGGACGACAAGGCGCTCTGGAAGATCTACCGCCGCGCCTACGCCAAGGAGCCCTTCGTGCGGATCGTGAAGGACCGCACCGGCATCCACCGCTACCCCGATCCGCACATCCTGGCCGGGTCGAACTACTGCGACGTCGGGTTCGAGGCCGACCCCCTCGCGAACCGGGTGGTGGTGCTGAGCGCAATCGACAACCTGATGAAGGGCGCGGCGGGGCAGGCCGTGCAGGCCTTCAACGTCATGCACGGGCTGCCGGAGAGGCGCGGGATGGAGTTCCCGGGCCTGCACCCGGCCTGATGGGACCGGTTGCGACCAGCGTGCACCGTGGCCCGACCCGGCCGGTGAACGACCGCCCCCGCACCCGCGCCCGAGGCCTCTGAGCCGTGTGCCGGCTGCTCGCCGTCCGCAGCGACGAGGACTTCGAGCTCGACGAGCACCTCGCCGCCCTCGCTCGGATCGCCCGCGAGAGCAGGGAGTACCAGGGACACGGCTGGGGGTGCGCCTGGATCGAGGGGGACGGTGGCGACGCGGCGCGATGGCGCTTCCATCACGACATCGCGCCGATCTGGGAGGATGCCGAGCGCCCTTCCGGACGCACCACGTTGCTCGTCGCCCACGCCCGCAGCGCGTTCCGCGACGAGGGCATCCGCGTCGAGAACAACATGCCGTTCTTCGACGGCGAACGCGTCTTCGCGTTCAACGGGGAGCTGCACGGCGTGCGCATCAAGGAACGGGGACGGATCGGCGCAGAGAAGGTGTTCAACTTCGTGAAGCGCTTCGACCGGGGGGACTTCGGGACCGCCCTGGAGCGGGGACTGAACGTGATCGAACGGAGGACGCGCTACCTGCGCGCGGCCAACATCGTCGTGGCCGACACGTCGCGCCGGGTCCACTTCGCTTCGCGGTTCCGCGAGGATCCGGGCTACTTTCAGATGCACACCGCTACCATGGGTGGCGCGCGCATCCTCTGTTCCCAACCTTACCTTGAGACTGTGGGGCGAATCGCTTGGGAGCCGGTGAAGAACGGGGCGACCGGCACCCTCTCCATACCCCCGCGCGCCCGGAAGGCAGGAGAAGCCAAGTGATCGTGATCAAGATCGGCGGCGGTGAGGCGATCAACCTCCATGGCATCGTGCGCGACATCAAGACACTGGAAGACGAGATCGTGATCGTCCACGGGGCCAACGCTCTTCGCGATTCGCTGGCCGCGCGGCTGAACGTGGAAAAGCGCCTGCTGACCTCGGTGTCCGGCGTGTCCAGCGTGTATTCCGACGAGGAAATGCTCGACGTGATGCTGATGTCGTACGCGGGGCTGCGGAACAAGCGCATCGTGGAACTGTTGCACCAGAATGGAGTCAATGCGATCGGCCTGACGGGGCTGGACGGGGCCATGGTGCGCGGGATGCGCAACAAGGGCGTCCGCGTGCGCGAAGGAGGCAAGACGCTGATGAAGCGAGACCTCTCGGGCAAGCCGGTCGCCGTCAACCGCAAGCTTCTCGGGTTGCTCCTGCGGAACGACTACACGCCGGTGATCACCGTGCCGATCATCGACGAGCGCAACGTCGCCATCAACTCCGAGAACGACGATGTCGTAACGCTGCTGGCCTTGGCTCTGCGGCCGGAATGGGTCATCCAATTGATCGAGGCGCCCGGATTGCTGCGGGATCCCAACGATCCGATGTCGGTCGTTTCGCATGTCGCGCCGGACGAGATCCGACGCTGGGAAGCCCAGTCGAGCAGCCGCATGATGCGGAAGATTAGGGCGATCTGCAGAATCGTGAAGCCCGACGTGACCAGGGTGCTGGTCGCCGACGGACGGACGGAGCACCCAATCACCGATGCCATGGCCGGGAAGGGCACAGTGGTCGCATGACGGCCGAGGTCGCGAGTTGCCGCGGACGATTGCGCGATACCGAGCGCCGCTACGCGCTCGAAGTCTTCCCCAAGCGCGACATCACCCTGGTCAGGGGCAGCGGGGCGGAGGTGTGGGACGACCGGGGGCGCCGATACATCGACTGCGTGGCGGGCATAGGGGTGGCGAACGTCGGCCATGCGAACCCGGCGGTGGCCGAGGCGCTGGCCGAACAGGCCCGGACGCTGGTGGCCTGCCCGGGGATCTTCTACAACGACGCACGGGCTCGCTTGCTGGAGAAACTGGCCTCGATCTGCCCGCCCGGCCTGTCGCGCGGTTTCTTCTGCAACTCCGGGGCCGAGACGATCGAGGCCGCAATCAAGTTCGCTCGCCTGACCACGGGGCGCCCCGGCGTGGTGTCCGCCATGCGGGGCTTTCATGGGCGCACGCTGGGCGCTCTCAGCGCGACCCACAAGAAGCAGTACCGTCAGGCGTTCGAGCCCCTCGTCCCGGGCTTCTCGTTCGTGCCGTTCAACAACGCCGACAGGCTCCGCGCGGCCGTCGGCGACGACACGGCGGCCGTCGTGATCGAGCCGGTGCAGGGCGAGGGCGGGGTCCGTCCCGCCACGGCCGAGTTCCTGCGCGCCGCGCGCGAGATCTGCGACGACGCGGGCGCCCTGCTGGTCTTCGACGAGATCCAGACCGGGTTCTGTCGCACGGGCCGGATGTTCGCATGCGAGCACCACGGCGTCGTCCCCGACCTGCTCTGCCTGGCCAAGGCGATCGCGGGGGGCGTGCCGATGGGGGCGGTGATGGCGAACGACGGCATCCAGCTCCCACCGGGCAAGCACGGCACCACCTTCGGCGGCAACCCCCTGGTCTGCGCGGCCGGTCTCGCCGCGATCCGGTTCATGGAGGAGGAGCGGCTCGCGGAGCGCGCCGAGCGGCTCGGTGCCCGTTTCCGGGAGCGATGCGCACCGAGGCTCCCCGCGCGGGTGCGCGAACTGCGCCAGATCGGCCTCATGATCGGGGTCGAGCTGAGGGAGCGCTGCCGTCCCTACATCGACGCACTCACCGAAGCGGGGGTGCTTGCGCTGCCCGCAGGCACCACCGTGATCCGGCTGCTGCCCCCGCTCGTGATCACCGAGGGGCAGATCGACGAGGTGGCCGAGGTGCTGGTGGAGGTGTTGAGTCAGTAGTCGGGCAACTCGCGGACCTCGATGCGCGGATAGGGATCGTCCCACGCTGCCACGAGCCGATCCTGTGTCAACTCAACGATCCGCGGGAAATCCTCGCCGATGAGCGCTCCCCGTCCGGTGTCCGCGTCGAGCAGGTAGGTGCGCAGCCGCCCGCCCAGCAGGCCCCGGAGATAGGTCTGCCAGACAATGTGGCCTTCGCCCAGGAAATGCGGCTTCAAGTTGAGTTCGACAAAGTCGTTCGCCATCCAGATGCCGTTTGCCTCGGTCAGATAGTACGGCTGAGCGAAGTCCTCCAGGGCGGCTGTCCAGATCGGTTCGTCCCGGCCGGCCCGGTGAGCCCGGATGATGGGATGCGCCTCGAAACCGTACAGCAGGTGCGGAGAATCCCGACGACATGCGATCATGCCGTCGGAGAGCTGGTTCCGCACCAGGTATTCCTCGTGCAGGTATCCGTGCCCGAAGCTCT
This sequence comes from Longimicrobiales bacterium, assembly GCA_963662845.2. GTDB lineage: Bacteria > Gemmatimonadota > Gemmatimonadetes > Longimicrobiales > Gaopeijiaceae > Bin94. The sequence goes on from CAXXCM010000005.1 coordinate 488,864, forward strand.
GCAAGACGCTGTCACCGGCCAGATCCGCCTCGTGGATCACCCGTTCGCTTCCCCCGGTATCGTGGACACTGGTGAACATGCGCCCCTGAGAAGACAGACACATGTCCTTGGAGTAGATCGAAATCGTGGCCAGATGCTCATGTCCCGCAGCTGCGGGCGTGAAGATCTTCATCCTGCCCCGCGTGGCCACCACGATGCGCCCGTCGGGGAGCACTTCCACGCTGTGGGGATAGCTCGCGAATTCCAATGGCCCCTCCCCCTCGCCGCCAAGGCTGGCGAGATGACGGCCATCGGGCCCGAAGATCCGGAGCTCGTAGCTCATCATGTCCGCCACCAGCACGCTGCCATCGGCGTCGAATGTCGCGTCCACGATCAGGCCGAAGAGTTCCGGTCCTTCCTCTTCCGATCCGAGCGACAGCGTCGTGGAAGCGTCCAGGAGTCGGTCGCGGGCGCGGCGCCACTCAGCGAGCCCTTCGTCCGTGAGCCCCTTGGGCAGCCTTTCGGTGGTGATCGGAGAAGCATCGGGCGGGGGAGCGTTTTCGGCGTTGGGATGGAGCGTCTGGCCCGGTCCCACCCTGATCTCGGAGTCGCACGCGAGCAGCACGAGAAGGACGAGCCCCACGGGGAACACACGGCGACCGAAAACGGCCCGCAGATCGTGGTGCATGAGTGTTGCTCCTTTCCGGGAGGACTCACGCCGGTTCACATATTGCTTTGAAATTACTGGAAGGGTAGTCGTTTCAGCCAAGCTCCTCCAGCGCCCCCAACGCGAAGAGCGGCCCCCAGCTCTGAAACCGCTGCCCCTGTCCACGCCCCGTGCGCGCGTCGAAGTTCTCGCGGCAGAAGCCGGTGCGGCGACGGTCGGCCAGGAACATGCGCGCGCCCTTCCAGGCCAGGTCGGCGGCGAGGTCGTCGAAGCCGTACCGCCGCAGCCCCTGCAGCACGAGGTAGTTCATCGGCGGCCAGATCGAGCCGCGCCAGTACTGCTGGTCGGCGAAGGCGGGGTCGTCGCGCGAGATCGTGGGCAGGACCCAGTCGCCCCAGAAGCGGGCCGGGTCGCGCAGCACCCTGACCATGCGCCGGGCCTGTCGCCGCGAGGGAACGCCGGCGAGGAGGGGGAGGAAGTTCGACGCGGCCACGCGCGGCGACCGACCCGAAGGCAGTTCGTCGAGGTAGAGGCCGGCGGCCTCGGACCAGAGGGTCCGGTTCATCGTCGCGGCGAGGCGGTCGTACGTGGCTTCGAGCCGCCGCGCGGTCGGGCCGTCGCCCAGGATGCGCGCGATGCGCGCCAGGCACTCCAGATCGAGGGCGCGGTAGCTGCACAGATCGACGGCCGACATGGCGAGGACCTCCCGTCGCGGGTCCCACTCGGCCTCTTCCCATAGCGGTAGGTCGTCCTGGCCCGACTCCCAGGCCGCGCGCTGGTGGCCGCTCGCGCCAACCTCCCACTCCGGGACCTGCTCGGGCGGCGGGACCAGCGCCGTGTCGGAACCCCACGAGAGCAGGCCCGGAGTGAGGCCTTCGCGGCGCGGCCGCCCCCCCTTGTCCGCCACCCACCAGTCGCACCAGGCGAGGAGGCCGCGATAGGCGGTGGCCAGGGCCGTGCGGTCGGGGTGGATGCGGTGCAGCCTCAGCGCCGCGAAGGAGCCGACGGGGGGCTGGGAGCGGTCGGGGGTGCCGCTGCAGCGGCTGCGCCAGTTTGGGACGTTGCCGTTCGGGTAGCGCGTGTCGAGTCCGGCCAGCAGGGTGGACCAGGCCAGCTCGCCCGACACGGTGGCCAACAAGAGCGCGTTGAAGAAGGTGTCCCAGCCGAAGATGGTCCAGTCGTCGGGCCGGGGTGTGTCGGCGTCGGACGCCGTGCGAGGGCGCGGGAAGATCCAGCGGCGGCCCGCCGGGGTGTACAGGCGTCCCGTCTCGGGCTGCAGCAGGACCGTCCACATGATGTTGTCGCCGATGCTCTCGACCAGCCCACCGCAATGGGCGGGGGAGCGGGGGCGGCGGCGATCCCAGTCGGCGCGGGCGTCGTCGATCCAGGCGTCGACGTCGCCGAGCAGCCCGGCGGCGCGGGCGGCGGGGTCTTGTCCGCCCCACGCGGCCACGGTTGCCAAGCGAGCGGTGGCGCCGGGCTCGACATCGACGCACCGCGCAAGCTCACCGCGGCCCCGTCGCGGCAGTCGGCAAGGCCGTGTCCCCGGCGAGAACGCGGCTGCGGTCTCCGTCGTACCGAGCGTGGCCCGCCAAACCCCGGTGCCGAAATCGTCGCACGCGCCCGGGGCATCCGCTCTGTCTTCTCCATCCACCTCCGTCCAGCGTGCGATCCACCCCCAAGGCGCGTCACCGATCACCACCAGGCGGCCCGGCACTGCTGCGGTGGCGCGCAACGCAACGGCTTCCCCGCGGTGGGACCACTCCAGGATCATGGTGCCTGCCGATGGTCGCGAGGTCGGTGACGGCTCGGCGGAGAGGTCGAAGTCCATGCGGGCGTACGAACCGTCGGGGGCGTGGGGTCCGACACGCGAGACCATCCAGTACCAGTCGTCGAGATCGCGACGCCGTCCGTCGGGGTCGATGAATGCGAGACGCAGGCCGATGCCGTCGTCAGGTCCGGCGGCGAATACCAGACCGGCCCAGCGGCTCGCCTCGAGGGCACCTACGTGGAGTGTTGGCCGCAACATGTGGTCAAGATGTGACGCTTGTCGTCGTTCTGGCCTCGGTTCAACGCGGCGTTCGCGGTGGAGCCGAAGGGGCCGAGGAGCGCGTTCTCCAGGCTGCCGCCGCGGTTCAGTGCGGGGCCGGAGGCTTCAGATCCCCCGGCAGCCCCACCGCTGCCACTATGTGCGGGCATTTGCTCACGACACAGATTGGCAAGAAGCAGTGGTAACCTGCTACATTATGCCATGGCCATCCAAACAAGTAGCCGGTCGCTCCATGTGGTCGAAAGGTTGCCCCCGTTTCCGGAGGGGTGGTATTTCCTCACGGATCGCAAGACTCTCGACGGGAAGAAGTTGATCGAGAGGAAGTGGATGGGCGAGGAAATCGTCGTTTGGAGCGACGAACAGGGTCGCGTCTGCGTAGCCGACGCGTACTGCCCGCACCTGGGGTCGCACATGGGACCCACGGTCGGTGGTGTCGTGCGCGATGGCTGCCTGGTCTGTCCCTTCCACGGGTTCACGTTCGACACGACCGGGCAATGCGTTGCAACTCCACACGCCCCGGCCCCCAAAGCAGCGAAACTGAAGACCTACGAGACGCGCGAACTCCTCGGCATGGTGTTCGCCTGGTGGGGAAGCGGCGGGAGACCGCCGCAGTGGGATCTGCCCGAGGAACCGCCCACGGGTGCGGACTGGAGCAGCCCGCGCTCCACTACGCTGCGGTTCCGGGGCCATCCCCAGGAAACCACCGAGAACTCCGTGGACCTCGAGCATCTGGGCTACACGCACGGCTATAGCGATGTGGAAGCGACCGCTCCGCTGACAATCGGCGGTGCCTACCTCAGGAGTTGCTTCGACTTCGGGTACGTCCGCAGGTTCGCGGGTCTGGTCGACGTCGCCTCCGATATCTCGACCGTCACCCACGTCCATGGTCTGGGGTTCTCGTACGTCGAAATCCACGAAAGGACCATCGGTTTCGACGCGAGACTGTGGGTCTTGGCAACGCCGGTGGCGGACACGCGGCTCGAGCTGACGCTCTTCACCCAGGTACGGGAAATCCGCAAGCCGGGACGCTTCCTCGCGGGCCTCGGGTTCCTGCCCGTGCCGCTGCGCCACAGGCTGATGACCCGCTTTTTGCTGTCGGAGGAGAAGCGGTTCGTCCTGCAGGACGTGGTCATCTGGAACCGGAAGCGGTATTGCGTCCCGCCCAGGCTGTCTCGGGCCGACGGTCCGATCGGAAAGTTCCGGCTGTATTGCCGACAGTTCTATCCGGAGCTATACGTGCCTAGGCTGGGCGAGCCCGACCGGATCGGGCCAGACGTACGTCAGCGAGCTTCCGATGGATGGAACTCCAGCTGATGATCAACCTGTTGATGATCGCGCATCACTTTACGCTCGAGGTTGCCCCGGCGAACTTCAAGTTCCGTTTCGCCCCGTTCCCGTCGATGAAGCCGAGCAAGAAGCTGAAGTTCCGCGTCGCCGAGCAGATCCGCGAGGTAGTGCCTGCGTCCGCCTGAGGGGCCGAGCTCGAGGACACGATCCATGCCGCGCCGCATAGCCATCGTCGGCGGAGGCATATCGGGGCTGGGGGCCGCGTGGGCGCTCCATCATCACCCTGACCGTTTCAACTTCCGGCTGTTCGAGGCGAAGGACCGGATCGGCGGGAACGCGGTCACCGCCGACATGCCGCAGGACGGCGGTGGCTCCATCCTCTTCGACATCTCGGTCACCCCTGCATACCGTCGGTGTACCGGCACATGATGTTGTTGATGGAGAGCTTCGGCATCGACCTGATCGATACCAGGTTCAGCTACAGCGTGAAGTACCGCGGTCGCGTCTATGCGCACGATTTGCCGCTTCGACAAGCGAAATTCTCGTCAGACTTTCGCAGCCCGAAGGGGTTTGCGAGCCAGGAAACAGTACAGGGGCGTGAAGATACCCGTTTTGCCGCCCGCGACGTACGCCTCCGCGGTTCGGTCGAGGAACCGAACGACTTCCGACGAGCCCTTCGGAAAAAACCGCAGTACCTCGGCCAGCTTCGACCCCGCGATCATCGCCTTGCGGCTCCACGGAAGCCCTCGCAGGGCGTTCCCCAACGTCCCATGGCGACTTTCCATTGGTTGATACCAGGGCGTGGAGGGTCCCTCCTGGACGTCCCAGTCGCTTCCCTCGATGACTTGAAATCCCGCAGCTTCGAGCGCGTGATTCACTTCCCCGAACGTGGCGATATCGTGCAACGCAATACCGCGCATGAGATCCTGCTTGACAGCCTGGTGCCGTCCGTCCGTCGGGTCGAACCGATCCGTCAGACACATTTCCTGACCCCAGAACAGGGCACCCGGTTTCAGCACGCGGCATATCTCCGCGAAGGCGCGTTCCTTGTCCTGCGCATGGCACGTTGACTCCATGGCGTAGCCCCGGTCGAAGGTGTCGTCCTCAATGGCGCTCATGTCCATGAAGCTGCACCTTTTCAAATCCACCATGTGATCGAGACCCGCCTCGGCGTTCAACTTCCGTGCCTCCGCCAGTTGGATCTCATTGATGTTGATTCCCACGACCCTGACGTCGGCCTCGCGAACGACACGGCGCAAGGGGCCGCCGATGCCGCAACCAACGTCGACCACCGTCATGCCCTGTTCCAGCTCCAAACTGGAGATCATCGCGCGCTGGTGCCGGACCTTGGACTCTTCCAGACTCTCGTCAGGCCTAAGGGGCGCGAAGTGCAGGGATTCGCCCCAGCCCCACACCATGAAGCCGTTGCAAAGATCGTAGTAGTCCCTGACCGTTTCCGCGTGGTCGTAGCCGCACGCGCCTCCGGCCTCCGGCACCGCCCGGTCGACCCAGCCGTCGAAGCGTTGCACGCGACGCGCGACGCTCGCTCCCCGGTACGCATCCCACAGCGCTTTCGACAGTTTGCCGAGCCGCATTCCGTGGCGCTTCAGGCGGGCAGTTCGCGTCGCTGCTCTGCGATGCGGAACTTCAGCTTCTTGCTCGGCTTTATCGACGGGAACGGATTGAATCGGAGCTTCCGCACGTACTTCGCCGGCGACACCTCAATCGTGAAGTAATGCGCGAGCATCAAGAGGTTGACCGCCAGGTGCATCTCCATCCACCGGGTGCCGAGACACTTGTGGGTGCCCAGCCCGTACGGGGCGAACCCGAGGCTGTCATGCTTGCGACGCGACGGCAGGAAGCGGTCGATGTCGAACTTGTGGGGTTCGGGAAAGATCTCGCTCATGTAGTGTGTGGCGGTCATGGCGACGTGGATCCGTTCCCCAAGGGGCAGCTCGTGGTTCTCGACCACGCAGGTATTCATCACGTTGCGGATGGACATGGGCACAATCGGGTACATGCGCAGGGATTCCATGAGGAAGCGGTGCGTCACGTCGATGCTGGCGGGGGTGAAATCCCCCTTCTCGGGATCGCCGTTGGCGAACAGGGCATCTGCTTCAGCCTGGATCCTGGCGTATAGGTCCGGCTGCGTTGCCATGGCGTAGACCGCGAGGCTGAACGTATCACCGAGGTACACGCTGGCAATCAAGGCTGCGGAAAAAGCGAAGAGCAGGTTGGACTCCGGGAGAAACTGCGGGTCGCTGGCGTGCAGGCTGAGGTAATCGTCCACCAGGTTCTGCGGGGACTCGGTCCGGCGGGCGGGCGGATTGGCTCGCAATACGCGTTGCATCAGTGTGTCCAACACTCTTGCCCGGCGTTTCATGCCCGGGGTATTCAGTGTGAACCTGGGCAGCGTTCTGGCGATGTGCACGCTGAGGGCGCGTTCCTTGTACACCATCAGGTCGTCCATGAGATCTTGCGTATCGACGCCGATGAACAGCGGCGAAAGCTGGGCGTTGACCAGCGCCCGGCACATGGACGTGGCGCGGTAGGAATCCCCAACCGTCAAGGTCGCCATGTACGCGCGCCCATTGTCGTAGAGTTTATCCATCTGCCCTTGCAGCCTCGCGCGAGAATAGGCCGGCGACAGGAACTTGCGAAGCCGGAAGTGATCGGCGCCGTCCAGGGCGGGAAGGACGCCGGCCGCGCCGTACGCTTTCTCGAAGTCGTTGAAGTAATCCCTCGTTCTCAGGTACGCACGCCCGTGCTTCTGCACCCAGCGGTTCGTCTTGAGTCCCGCCAGGAAGATCATGGGCTTTGACAGGGGAGGGCGGATGCTGAACACCGGGCCGTACTCCTCCGCGAGGTTCCCGAACAAGGCGCTCAGGTTGCCGTCTCGGACATGCGGGTTGGCCAGCAGCCTGGACAGTCGAACCGTCGGAATCTTCCTGGCAAGACGAGAATGTCTACGGATCGGGCCGACGAGGTTCTGAGAGACCGCATCGGCAATGGACCGACCGATCAGGTCCATCTGGCAGATGTGCCTGATCCGTTCCTCCACCTTTTCATCGAGTTGGAAAATCGTGCGAAAGAGATCGCATGTGTTGACGAGGCATACAATGACGATGTCCCTCGGGGCGGGAATCTCGTCGCCGAAGAGCACCTGGCCGATGCGCGCCCTGATGAACGAGTTGGGCGCGTCATCTGCGGACGTCCCGTACTGTTGCCCATGCACGACGGTGGAAGTCAGCGTCCAGAAATCGCCGTCGTGGTGTTGGAGGATGTCCCGTTCAACCAGGCGCGCCAGAGTCAGGTCGATGACCGACTCTGCAAGAGGGGAGAGCCGTTCGATCCAGTATCGGGCATCGTGCTGGTCCGGCTCGTCCACAACTTCCTTCAGGATGGGGTCCAGGACGGGATCTCCCGTTTCGGCCCGGTCCACGACGAACAGGGATTCCAGGTCCGAGTCGAGCCGCGACCGGAAGGAGAGTTCCGCTAGCACTCCGCCGACTACGGCACAGTTCAGTTGCCAGCCGGGTACCTGATGGAAGTAACCGCTCTTGTCGTCGAGAAGCATCAGGATGAGTTCGTCGACCAGGCTCAGGGGTTCAGCCACCAAACTCTCCGCCGTGTCAGTCACCGGTTCTCTCGCCTCCCTTCCCACTCATAAGAACTGCCGCGATAAAGTAAGGCGCAACCGAGCGACGCGGCAAGAGGGCGACCGCGAACGATCTCGTGGGCGACTCCTACGCCGAAGCCGGGCCTGGCATCGAGGTGCCCATGTCCGAGCGGCCGCGCGCCCGCCACGCAAGCCAGCGCTGGTGGATCGAGGTCAGCGCCGGCACGAGGAACATCAGGATGACCGTAGTGAAGAGGATGCCGCAACCGACCGAGGCGGAGAAGGGCACGAAGAACTGGGCCTGAATGGCGTCTTCGAGGATGAGGGGCATGAAGCCGAGGAATGTGGTCAGCGACGTCAGCATGATCGGCCGGAAACGTCCCTTGGCGCCCTCGATGATGGCCTCTCGCGGCGGGAGGCCTTCATCGAGTTCCTGATCGATGAAGTCGATCATGACAAGGGAATCGTTCACCACCACGCCTGCCAGGCCGAATACCCCGATAAAGGACTGGGAGCTGAGTGCGACGCCCAGAACCCAGTGGCCCAGAATCACCCCGATCAACCCGAACGGGATGATAGCCATGATGATGAACGGCTTGGTATACGAGCGCAGCGGAATCGCGAGCAGCGCGAAGATCATGATCATGGCGATCCCGAAGCCGGGTCCCAGCGCGTTCAAGGATTCCAGCTGCTGCTGCGGTTCACCTCCGAAGGTGTAGGTCAGCTCGGGGTCCTCGGCGACGAGCGCCGCGAGGATGTCGTCTTCCAGAATGCGGTTGGCGCGCCCGCCGGATATCACCGCCGGATCCACATCCGCAGTGACCCTGACGATGCGCTGGCCGTCCTGGCGATGGATGGCGGGCGGCGACATGCCCGAGCTCAGCGAAGCCACACGGCTCACCGGGACCTCGGCGCCGCCGGCCGTCCGAACCAGCGAACTTTCGATGTCGGTGATCGAGTTGCGCTGCTCCTCGGGCAGCCGCAAGTACACCCGAACCTCTTCGCGGCCGCGCTGCACCCTGAGCGCTTCCGCGCCGAAGAACGCGGACCGCGTCTGCCAGGCGAGGTCCTCGAGGGTGAGACCGAGGGTTCGCGCTTCGGGCAGCAATCTCAGCCGGATCTCAGGGATGCCGGGAGTGTGATCGGAGCGTATGTCGTGGACACCTGCCACTTCGCGGAGGTCATTGACGACCGCGGTTGCGATCCCCGGGAGGCGGTCGGGGTCCGGATGGGCCAGCACGGCCTCGACGGGATTGCCCAGGTCGTAGATCGTGCCGCTGATGGTGATCGCTCGCGCATGGGGCACGACACCCAATTCCTCGCGCCAGGCCTGCACGATGTCTCCCGTGGAAATCTGCCGGTGCTGCGCGTCCAGGAGCTTGAACGCAATGGTGGCGACATTGGGCTCCGGGTTCAGGGTGAGGTTGGGACTGAGCCCCCCTCCATCGACCCGCGGCCGTTGACCGACGGTAATCGTTACCCCGGACAGCAGGGGCAGTGCATCGGCGGGCCTGTCTGCGGAGATCCGCTCGATGACCCGGTGGCCCGCCGCCTCCAACTCGCGCGCCACCTCGTAGGTCCGCTGGGCCGTCGTCCCGTCCGGCATCTCGAGGGTGGCCGTTGCGAAATCGCCTTCGACCTCCGTGGAAAAGACGAACGAAACGATGCCCGCCGGCAGCAAGGCAAAGCACAGGATGAGCAGGGCGATGGCTGACGAGAGCGTCACTCCGGGTCGATCGGTCGCGAAACTCACTCCGCGGTGTAGGGGGCCCTGCACGAATCTGCCCAACTGCAGATCGACCTGACCCTGAACCCGGGATACGAATCGCTCTAGGCGCGTTCGGGGCGCCCACTCCGGTCCGTGGAGGTGGTGGGAGAGGTGGTTGGGCAACACCAGCAGCGATTCGATCACCGAAATCACCAGCATCGCGATGACGATGGTCGGCAGCGCCTTCCAGACCTCTCCGATCCCTCCGGGAATGAAGAGCAGAGGAGTGAACGCGGCGATCGTGGTCAGCACCGCGAAGATGAGAGGCACCTTGATTCGCCGGGCCCCGCGTATCGCGGCGACGACGCCCGGCGTGCCCCGCATTCGTTCCAGGTGGATGTACTCGGAGACGACGATCGCATCGTCCACGACGATTCCGATGGCGAGCACGAACGAGAAGAGGGAGACCGCGTGGATGGCGAGGTCGAACGCCATCATTGCGGCCAGGGCGCCGACACCGGACACCCCGAGGCCGACGGCTACCCAGAAGGCAAGCCGGAGTTCGAGAAACAGTCCCAAAGCCAACAGCACGAGCAACAGCCCGAGAAGACCATTCTTGATGAGGATGGCGGCGCGCTCCTCGAAGGCATCGGATGAATCGTTCGTGATGGTGACGCTCACGCCGTCCGGGAGTGACGGGGCCACCTCGTCGGCGACGTGCTGCCGAACGGTGCCCGCCACATTCATCACCTTCTCACCCTCGGCCCTCGATACCTCGACGAAGACGGCCGGCAGACCGTTGTGCCGGACGATCAGATCCGTATCCTGGAAGCCGTCGCGCACTTCGGCCACGTCGCCCAGACGTACGACCGTGCCGTCGCCCCGGCTGAGCAGGACGATCTCCTCGAAGTCTTGCTGATCGTAGCTCTGTCCCAGGGTGCGCACCCGCACCTGGGACTGCTCGGTGTCGATGCTGCCGGCGGACAGATCCAGCGAACTGCGGCGAATCGTGTTGGCGATATCGGGGAGCGTGAGTCCAAGCGCACTGAGCCGCTGCAACGGCACTTCGATCGAGATCTCATAGTTGCGGATGCCGCTCGTCTCTACCTGGGAGACGGAAGGCAGCGCGGCGAGTTCATCCTCGATCCGGTAGGCAAGCTCCTTCAACGTCCGCTCGGGGACATCGCCGTAGACGACCAGGCGCATGATGCTCTCGGCGTTGGTCAGCTCCCTGATCTGGGGCCGGTCGGCTTCTCCCGGGAACGTCTGGATTCGGCCGACCGCCGCTTCCACCTCGGCCAAGGCATCGTTCATGTCCGTGCCCGACCGCATTTCCACCCTGACAGACGCCATGCCCGGGGCCGCCACGGACTTCACCGCCTTCACGTTGCCCAGCCCTTCGACCTCGTCCTCGATCTTGGCGACGATGGACTCCTCCACCTCCTCGGGGGTGGCGCCTGGATAGGCGACAGAGACCTCGACCTGGTTGAAGGGCACGATGGGCCAGGCTTGCAGCTCGAGCCCGAAGAACGAGGCCACGCCCGCGACGAGAATGCCGACCATCAGCAGATTGGCGGCCACGCTGTTGCTCGCCATGTAGGCGATGGGGCCAGGCTTCTCGCCGTGACTGCGCGAATCGCGACTCATGGTACCGGATCGGCCTCGCGTTGAACGGGTTCTCGGGTTATCGGGACGCTACGGGGCGCTCACTCGTAGGATACTCAACGGACGGGCTTTATGCACCATCTTGCGGCGGTGGTCATACCATAGTATAACTACAGTATGAAAACTGCCATCTCCCTGCCGGACGCACTGTTTGCTTCCGCCGAGTCGCTCGCGGAGCGGTTGAGTGTGTCACGGAGCGAGCTCTATGCGACTGCGGTTGCGGAATACGTGGCGAAGCACCGCGATGCCGAGGTTACCGCGCGGCTCAACGAGGTGTATTCCGACCTTCCGAGTGGGGTTGATCCGGCCCTTCGTCGGGCCCAGGCCCGTTCGATGGGCGAAGAATGGTAGTTGCGCGCGGGGAAGTCTGGTGGGCGGATCTGGATGAGCCGAGAGGGTCCGAACCGGGTTATCGTCGTCCGATCGTGGTCGTTCAGGCAGATGCGTTCAATCGAAGCAGACTCAGGACGGCGATTTGTGTGCTCCTGACGTCCAGGATGCGCTATCTGGACGCACCGGGCAATGTGCTTCTGCCCGCGCGCGACACCGGTCTGTCGAAGGACTCCGTCGCCAACGTAACTCAGCTCGTGACCATTGATGAGGACTACCTCGCCGACCGGTGCGGACAGATTCCGCGAAGGCTCATGAGCCGAATCGAGGCGGGGCTCCGGTTGGTGTTGGACTTGCAGGGGTGAGCCGCACGACCATCGTAGTGCGGCCCTCGCCACCCTCGAAGCTGACGTGGATGGTGCCGTCCGATTGGCCCGATACGGTCGCGGCATCATCGTCAGCGGCGGCGTCGACGGGTGTGCCGAAGAGCTCGACAGCGTAGTCGCGTCCCGCCGTTCCCTCAAGGGTGAGGAGCCATCCTCCGTCGTCGGCCGTCAGGTCGATGATCCGCAGCCCCGTGCTGCGCTGACCCGGCTGTAGGTCGATGCGGGGGGGTGCGACGGCGAGGCCGCCCTGCCAGGTCGCGGCGAACTCTCCGTCTGCGGATTCCGTCACCATCACATCCGTCGCCCCCGCCGGCACGTCCGGCACGAACTCGATCTCCACCGGCGGTCCCTCGCTGCGCAGCAACACGCGCTGCTCCCCGCCGGTGTCCGTCCAGCGCCGGGTGATGTCCAGATCGAGCATGGTCTCGCCCACGCGCAGCCGCCGCACGGACGCACCGTCCCAGTCCGCCGGCAGTTGCGGTGCCAGCCGGGCCCGGCCGTTCGGCGCGTCCGGCTCCCATCCGACGACACCGCGCAGCAGCGGCGTCACCAGCATCGAGGTGGCGAAGAACTGGTGCGGCACGGTCTGGTCGAGCGGCTGGTAGAAGGTGCCCGAGAAGAGCTCGCCGTGACGGCCCAGGCTCCAGTCGAAGGTCATCTGCTTGACCGCGTCCATCAGGTGGAACCCCGCCCACGGGCGCCGGTAGCGGTACTGGGCCCACGACGCGAACCCGGTCACGAAGGGCCACACCGTGCCCATGTTGTACTGGAGCGGGTCGTAGAGGTCGCTCTCCGTGGAGAGCATGTGCGCGCCCCAGTCCGACGAGACGCGGTCGCCGGCCATCAGCGCGAGCGTCGACCGGGCGCGGTCGTCGTCGAGGAGACCGAAGGCGGCGGCCGTGGCGGGCCAAACCGTCAGGTTGTCGTTGGTGCCGCCGCCCGCCAGGATCCCGAAGGCGTGGTGGCCCTCGTCGGGGCGCCAGTAGGCGTCGTTGAGCGTCGCGCGGGCGGTCGGCGCGATCCGCGCGGCCTGCTCCGACAGCTCCGAGTCACCCAAGCGCTCCGCCATCGCCAGCGTGCCCTCGATCGCCGCCACCCACACGCCCGCCAGGTAGACGTCCTGGTGCAGCGCCTCGCCCAGGCCGCCGACCTCGACCGCGCCCAGCCCGCCGACCGTGTTCTCGATGATCCCGTCGCCGTCCGTCTCGGCCGAAAGGCACCACGCCCACGCGCGCCGGTACGCCGGCCACAGCTCGCGGACCAGGTCGTCGTCGCCGCTGGCGCGCCAGTACTGGTACAGCGCGTACATCCAGTACGGCGTCGTGTCGGCGTGGTAGTAGGCGTACGGGTAGGTGTCGAACCAGTCGACGTGGGCCGCCGCCTGCGAGATCTCGTGCGTGATCTTGCCGTCGTCGCGCTGGTACCTGGCCAGGAACGCCAACTCCTCGGCGACCAGCTCCCACTGACCCGACACGTCCATCGCAAAGGTGTTGATCGCCGCGTCGCCGCCGAAGAACCACCCGAACCCGGGACGCCCGCCATCCCCCGAGAGCCCCCAGCCCGCAACGAAGCCGCACCCCAGATCCGGGTTGCAGACGCGCTGCTCCTCCAGGTTGATCTTGGCCCATTCGAGGGCCAGATCCAGCGACGGATCGGGCGTCTCGACGGAAGCGGTCGAGGCCAGCACCGAGTCCGCCCAGGCGCGCTTGTCCCGATAGAGCATCTCAGCGCCCGAAATCAACCGCGCATAGCGGGCGAACACCGTGTCGCGCGGCACCGTCCCCCCCGCCACCGCGATCGGAATGAACTCCTCCCGCGCGCGCTCCGGCTCCACCGGAATCACCATCGTGCGCGGCGCGTCGCCCAACTGGTGCGCCGGGTGCTCGACCGAGTTGGTCGCCCAGGGCGAACCCACCACCGCGTTGCGCGTCTGTAGACTCTCGGAGAGCACGAAGACGCGCCGCTCCCCGTCCCAGTACGCGTACTGCCCGCCGAGCGACCCCGGCCACATGTAGTTGAGCACCGGGTGGAACTCGGCGACGATCTCCATCGGTTCCGGGCTGTCGACCTCGAGCAGCACGAGGATCCCGGACGCCGCCGTGTCCGCAGGCGCGAGAATGTGCTGCCGCACCTGGAACGCCGCGTGGCTGTACGTGATCGTCGTCAGCTCGGGCCGCACATGCACCGTCCGCGCGACCCGCTCGCCGGGAATCGGGGTGCCGTAGCGAGGCGTCGAAAAGGCGAGGCGGAAGCCGTTCCCCACCTTGAGCGGATGCACCCACAGCTCGGCCTCGCCCGTCTCCAGCCCGAGCCAGGCCGCGCGCGGTCCGGTCACGCCGAGGTACTCGCCCGGTCGCACGGGGCCGGTCAGCTCGATGGGCGACGGGGCGATGGCGAAGCGCGGGACCGAGAGCGTGGCCAGGTCGCCGGGCGAGGGGTCGGGGAGGCGCTGGGCCGCGGTGGGGGTGGAAGGGGGGAGGAGCGCGACGAGGGCCGCCGCGAGCGAGATTCGGGTCAGCGCCGGGGATGGGGTGGGGAGCGGGGCGGGGGGAGGGTGGAGGCTTCATCCGGCAATCATCTCGGGCCCGGGGACAGGTGGCGGATCGCTGGGACAAGCTAGGCGGCCGCGGCTACCGTGTCAGGCGCAGCACCTGCGGATGCTGTTCGTCCAGCTCGCTGGTCCACACACCGAGGATCTCGTCCACGCCGATCTCCCGCACCAGGAAGTTCTCCGGGATCTCCACGCCTCCCAGCCAGCGTCCGTCGGCGCCGAGCACCTGCCACCGCTCCGGCCCGTCGCGTTCGCTGATCGCGCGGAAGGGTCGCAGCCAGACCGCGCCCGTCGCGTCCACCAGCATGTCGGCGTAGGCCGGCCGGGTCTCGGGCGACGGCATGCCCTCGATTGCCTCGACGAAGAACGGGGGCAGAGACGTTGCCCCCGGCGGCAGCGGAGGGTTGAGGCGAGCGGTCCGTTCGGCCTCGACCTCCTGCGAAGTCAGCGTCAGCGGGTGGTCGGGGACCCTCAGGATGCGAACCGTGTCGCCGTCCGAGTCGATCTCCTCGACCTGCATGCGGTCCGACGCCCCCAGGAAGATCCTGTCGCCGTGGGTGTCGAGCACGGAGGCCTGGCCGAAGAGGGGGAACGCCATGAGCGCCTCGGTCACGTATTCCTCCGAGCCCGGCGTCCAGCCGATGCTGTCGAGCCGAACTCCCTCCAGGTCGTACACCAGCAGCACTTCCGGAGGACGGACCACGCCGTAGACGTCGGGGTAGTCCGTCACCACGCGCACGAGCATGGTGCCGTCGCCGAGATGGCGGATGCTCCGGGTGCCGGACTCCATCTCCAGGGTGCGCACGTACCGCAGCTCCGGGTCGAAGAGCGTGGCGCGGTAGATGTCCCGCACAAGCAGCGAGTCCCCGACGAGCTCCATCTGCTGCACGTTCGAGAACTCCCCCGGACCCTCGCCGTAGCCCCCGACCGCGCCGACGAAGGCCCCGTCGGCCGAGAACTTCCGGATCTCGGCGGAACCGCGGTTCACGACCACGATGCCTCCGTCGGGCAGCCGCGTCACGTTCCGCACGCTGTAGAAGATGTGGGCGTCGCCGGTTCCCGATTCCACCAGGTCGAGCAAGGGCGAGGGGTCGACGCGCCACGGGGCCGCACCCGCCCGGGCCGAGTCCCCCAGGGCCGAGTCCCCCCACGCGGGCCGGAAGGACTCGACGATCGTGATGCCCGCGCTGTCGCGCTGGACGGCGGCCGGCGGCGCGTCGGCGGTAGGAGCGCAGGCGGGCAGCAGCGCGATCAGCGGCGCGAGGAGGCCGCACGGGCCGCGAGGAGGCGGCGCGCATCGGACGGCGGGCGGGGAGTCGTGGATGTCGCGTCGCCGTGTCATGCTACATGTCCCTTCGCAGGCGCAGCACCTGTGGATGCTGCACGTCGAGTTCGTCGTACCAGACGCCCAGCACCTCTTCCATGCCGATGTCCCAGATGAGGAAGCTCTCGGGTGCCTCCACGCTCCCGAGCCAGCGTCCGCCGGGGTCCAGCACCTGCCAGGACTCCGGTCCGGGCGGCTCGGCGTCGCCGCGGTAGGGCCGCAGCCAGATCGCGCCCGAAGGATCGACGATCATGTCCCGGTAGGCGGGCCGGGTGGTGGGCAGCGGCATCTCCTCGATGAAGTCGCGGAGCTGCTGGACGCGCGGCGGCAGCGGCGTCTGTTGCAGCAGGGGGATGTCGAGCCGTGCATCGCGCTCGGCCTCGGCCTGCGCTGCGGTCAATGCCAACGGATAGTCGGCAATGCGCGCAATCCTCACCGTGTCGCCGTTCGCCGCCATCTCCTCTACCTGCATCAGGTCGGCCGATCCGGTGAAGATGCGGTCGCCGTGGCTGTCGACGACGGCCTCCTTCTCAAAAAAAGGAACCTGCCCCATGTCCCCGATGGTGTAGTCCTCGAAGCCCGGGGTCGAGCCGATGCTGTCGCCGCCGCTTCCGTCCAGCCGGTATCTGAGCAGGGCTTCGGGAATGCGCACCAGACTGCCGGTCTGCGGGAACGACACGACGGTGCGGGCGACGAGGTTCCCGTTGCCGAGCCAATGAATCCCCCGGGTGCTCCGTTGCAGCCGCACGTCGCGCACGAACACCGGGCCGGGCGCGAAGACGCTGACCATGGCGTCCCAGTCGAGGACCAGGATCGTGTCGCCCGCCAGCTCCAGTTGTCTCGGGTTGGTGAACTCGCCCGGTCCCTCGCCGGCGCCGCCGAACGCGCCGAGAAACCGCCCCTGCGCCGAGAACTGCCTGATCTCGTTGGAGCCCCCGTTGAGCACGACGATGGATCGGTCGGAGAGCCGCTTCATTCCGCGCACGCCGTAGAAGCTGTGGGCGTCGCCGGTGCCGGACCCGGAGAGGTCCAGCAGCGGTTCCGGGTCGATGCGCCATCGTGCCGAATCGCCCCATGCGGGCCGATGCGACTCGATGATCGTGATTCCCGCGCTGTCGCGCTGGGTCGCCTGGGGCACGCCGTCGTCGGTGGGGGCGCAGCCGGGGAGTAGCGCCGCTGCGGTTGCGAGGACGAGCGCGCGCGGGCAAGGGATGCTATTATTATAGTAGCGAAGTGCTATCACTTGGAGCCGAAGGAGTTGGAGGATGGCGGACATGGCGATCCGGGGGATCCCCGACGAGCTGCACAGGGAACTTAAGGCGGCGGCCGAGAGAAACCACCGCAGCCTGAACGGAGAGGTGGTGGCGAGACTGGCCGCCTCGGTGCGCCCGGCGGCGGTCGACGCGATGGCGCTTCTGGAACGGATTCAGCGTCGGCACCGCAGGCTGGGCCTGATCGATCTGGCCGACCCCGCGCTGGACCGGCTGCGGCGGTCCGGCTGGGTGGGCGGAGAATGACGGGGGCGGCAACGTGATCGTCGTCGACACGAACGTGATGGTGCGACTCCTGGTCGGCGGACCGGCGGGTGCGGACGCGGCTAGGTTGTTCGCGCGGGATCCCGAGTGGGCGGGGCCCGCAGTGCTGACGACCGAGCTGCGCAAGGTGCTGCTTGGGCTGGTGCGGCACCGTTCGATCACGGTCGAGCAGGCCAAGGCGATGTGCGACGACGCGGCGCTGGTGCTGGGCGGCAGGGTCGTGAGCGTCCCGTCGGCGAAGGTGATCGACGCGGCGTTGGAGTACGGGCTGGGTGCAAAGGACGCCGAGTTCGTGGTCGCGGCGCGGGAGCTCGGGGTGCGCCTGGCCACGGGGGACCGGGCGATTCTGGCGGGCGCGCGGGATGTGGCGGTCTGGGTGGGAGGGGGATGAGGCGGGAGCCCGGTCACGGACCGTCGGTCGGGTCGCGGACGCGCATGCGCGACAGCCATTCGGCGGTGTCGGCGAGGCCGCCGAAGGTGAACAGGTGCAGGTCCACGGCGGGTTCGCTTCCGTGGCGGGCAAGGTGGCGGGCCAGCTCCAGCGCGATGGGGGTCGGCGACCACCTGCCGGCCAGGCGTGCAATGCCGGGCCTGCGCTTCAGCGCGCGCGCCGACGCTCCGACGCCGCAGCGGACCGCGTATCCGATCAGCGTGCGCAGCGCGACGGGCCCCGGCACCCCGATGCGGACCGGCAGCGTGCAACCGGCCTTCCTAGTCCACGTAAGCCAGGCGAGTGCGGGTGCGGGCGAGAACACGAACTGCGTGACCAACCAGAGCTCCGAACCCGTCTCCCGGGCGTAGTCCATCTTGCGACGGAGCGCCTCGTCCAGTTCGTCCGGGCCGACGAGGGGATGCCCTTCGGGATAGCCGGTCACGCCGAGCCGCCGCAGGCCGTGGTCGACGAGCAGTCCCGATTCCAGCAGCGTCGGCGTGTCGGGGTAGGGGCCTGCCGGCGCGGCACGGTCTCCGGCGACCAGCATCAGCGAGTCCACTCCCGTCTCCACCAGCGCGCCCAGCCAGTCGTCGAACTCGCCCCGGCTCCGCACCGAACGCGCCGCCAGATGCGGCACCGGCGTCATCCCCGCCGCCAGCACCCGCCTGCAGGCGGCGATCGTGTCCGCCCAGCGACCCTTGGGCGGGAACGGCACATAGATGGCCGTGCCGTGCGGGAGCTGCCCGGCGAGCACTTCGGGAGGCGGCAGCCTGCCCGGCACGACCTCGACCGAGGCGCTGAGGGCGAGGCCGCGGAGGGGGGCGGGCGGGTGGTTGTTTGGCGGGGGTGGCATTTGGCTCTGGTTCGCGAAGTGGGGACACGCGGTCCCCCCGGTCACCCCTTGAACATGTGTTCGGGGAAAGCACGCCACCTGGAGTGGTTTGTCGGAGTTGCTAACTTGGTGCTCGCCGGACGAAGCGCAACCATGCTTCGGGCACGCGGAACGATGACAGGTGGTGCAACGTGGGTCGACATTGGGCCGGGAACCTCGCGCTCGGGGCGCTTCTCCTTGTCGGCTGCGATGGCGGCGGTGGCACAGGCCCGGTAGATCCGCCCCAACCTCCTCCCGTCCCGAGTGCGGTCGCCGTGAGGCCCGCGAGCGTGGCACTCACGGCCCTGGGCGAGACGGTGGACCTGACGGCGGAGGTCACCGACCAGTACGGGGCGGCGATGCCGACCGCCACCGTGACCTGGCGGAGCGAGAACGGCGGTGTGGCGACGGTCCAGAGCGCGGGATCTCGGACGGCACGGGTTGCCGCTGCTGGCACCGGGGAGACCAGCGTGGTGGCCACGGCCGGTTCCGCCACCGCGTCGGCGACCGTGACGGTCGAGCAGGTGCCCGCATCCATGGAGACGGGAGACGACGACCTAGAGGACCTGCCTCCCGCTTCCGCTGTGCGGGTCTCGGCCGTCGTTCGAGACCGAAACGGTCATTCAATCCCCAGTGCCCAAGTCGCCTTCCGGGTGGAGGAGGGCGGCGGGACCGTCGATCCCGAGTTGGCCCTCACCGACGCCGACGGGCGCGCCGAGGCCGCTTGGACGCTGGGGACATCGGGCACCCAGACGCTCTCGGTGACGGCGGGCGCGGCCTCGGCGAGGTTTTCGGCCAGCCTGTGCGATCCCCTCGTCCTGGATCCGGAGCTTGAGCTTGGACGGCCCCGCGTCATCGGGAGATCCGAAATCGCATGTGCCGTCTCCGTCGAGGCCCCGGAGGCGGGCGCCTACTATCGGTTCACGCTCGTCGGAACCAGCGTCGAACGGGGGCCGAACGCCCCCGTGGAACTCTCCGTGACCGGGAACGGCACGTCCGGCGGGGCACGCCGGGTGCTTGCGGCTCCCCACGACATGTCGCCCGTTCCCGGCCCGTCCGCCGATCCCCACTTGGGCAGGCGGGACCGCAACCGCCGGGTGTTGTCGTGGATCGCGGAACCCGATGGTCCCGACCCCCTCCCCGATCTCCGTGGAGCCACTCAACGATCCTCCGCCGAACCGTCCGAGAAGCGCGTGTTCACCCTGGGAAGCGCCGGAACGATCGAGGACAACTGCACGGTGGCCCGGAGTCCCACCGGAGTCCTGCTGGCCCACAACGACCACATTGCTGTCTATGCCGACGAGGCGCTCTCGTCCCCGATTGCCGCGAGCGAGGCGCAGCTTCTCGCCGACCACTACGGAAACTTCGGCGCTCAGACGATTCAAGCCTACTTCGGCGGCGTCGGCGATGTCGACGGAGATGGCCGGATTCTCGCGTTCATCGAGGATCTGAGCGCCTTCCGCGTCGCCGCCGTGGTCTGGATGGGGGATCTGCTGGCGAGGGCGGACTGCCCCGCCTCCAACGAGGCCGAACTCATGCGGATCGACGAGAAGTGGGTCAGGTCCGACGTGGTCTTTCAGACGACGGGAGTCGTCGTTCACGAAGCGAAGCACATTAGCTCACACCATCAGTTGGTCCGGAGGGCCAGGGATCGCGGCCAATCGCACTTCGCCGTGCGGCACCCGTTGTGGGTCGAGGAGGGCACGGCTGAGATCGCCAAGGAAATCGCTGCGCGACTGGGCTGGGAGAGCATCGGCGGGCCGCCTCCGGGCGCGACGGTGCGTGGATCCGATCTGCGGCGGGGACGGGACGTTTGGACCCCGGAAGCCGAAGGCGTGGGCGCCGTCCTTGAGAAATACGGACAGCTTCTGGTTTCCCAGCCGAACTCGGTCACGGGGCACGATCCATACGGTGGTGGCTGGGGGTTCTTCCGCTTCCTGGGCGATTGGCTCGGCGGTGCCGGAAGGGCGCGGCTCGGCGACGCGGCCATGTTCGCGAGACTCAACGACGCGGCGGTCCCGGAAGGCCTGGACGGCATTCGGGAGGTGACCGGTCGTTCGTTCGAGGAACTCATGATCGCCTACGCCCAGGCCGTTTCCCTGGCCGGGACGGGCGCGCCGGAAGTTGCCGGTGTACCCCGCTTTTCGACCTACGACATGACTGGAATGAGCCGATATCCCTTCAGCTCCCTCCTCGCCGACGGCCGCTTCCCCTATCCGGTCACCATCACGGGTTCCGGGCCGTCGGCCCCGCTGTGGCTGCCGCTGGCCGAATCCACCACCGTCTCTGGACAGATCGGTGCCAACGGATTCCGGGTCCACGACTTCCGGGCCGAGCGCGCGGGCGACCGCGCGACGATCCGGGTCGATGCCCCCGGGCACATTCGCCTCGTGGTCGTGCGGATTCCAGACCAGATGGATACATGATCTGATCCGCGCCAGGAGGCGACCATACGTCGTACTATGGCACGGGCCGCTGGAGGGAGAGCCAATCGAGGTACCGCATGTTGAGGTCGGCCAGGGCGCGCGCCACGGCTGCGAGGGTGCCGGAAGCCGCCGCATCCGTGGACGACTCGGCCTCTCGGCCGGGGGCCGAAGCAACCGCGAGCGTCAGGTTCTTCGCCACTGCCAGGGCTGTGCCGAGCCATTGCGGGCCGGAACCCTCGAGCCGCGTTTGCGCGGTGACCAGATCCTGCATGAGATGTCGAACACCCGGGCCGGGTTGGTCTATCGCACGCGAGATGGCGTCCTTGAGATCATCGGCGGCGCGGCGCACGGCCTTTACCCTCCGGACCCTCGGGCCATGGAGGTGTTCCGGGACGCGCAGGTCGTGCAGTTGCTGGCTCTGCCACGCCAGGTAGGCCAGCAAACCACGTTCGCTGAATTGTTCCCACTCTCGCCAGAACCTCGTTTCGTCCCGAGCCAGTTCGGTCGCGTTGCCATAGGCCTCGTCCACGGCCGAGGCCGGCTCACCCAGCCAGCGCCGGGCTCGCGCCAGCTCGCGCCAGGCCCAGGCGCGCCTACGGCCCGGGGTGTCCATGCGCAGCAGGCGCTCGAGGAGAATGTGCGCATCGGTCAGCAAAGCCTGGTTCTTGGCGGGATCGCCCTCGCGGTGGGCCTGTCCGGCCAGCCACAGCTTGTTCTGGGCGCACTCCAAGAGTCCCCTGGGGTCTTCCAGAACCGTGGAGCCAGCGACATCGAAGAGCTTGGCTGCCATTTCGGACTCCCGGAGCCGCCTAGCGACGATTGCGGCTCCGATCGCCTCACGCGGGGACAGGCTGGCCATGGTGTGGTCCAGGAAACGAAGCACGCGATCACGCTGCCCGTCCACGACCAGCGCCTCCAGCCACGGGACGACCACGTCGGGACGACGTGATTCGGTATCCGTCGACAGCGTTTCTTCGATCAACGCCGTCGCACGATCCAGATCGCCACTGGCCACATATTGGCGGATGAGTTCCTCGGCGAGCGGGCGCGACACGGTGTTTGCGCGCCATGCTGACTCCAGCGCATCCAGCGCCTCGCCCGGTCGTCCCACGGCCCGCAGCTCTCCGGCATTGCGGATGGCTGACTCGGCACTTTGCCACGGGTGGGCGAACAGGGTCGCCTGGAAGAACGTGCGCTGTTCGTCGAAAAAGAACTGAGGGGGCGGTGAACCGTTGCGTTCCATCGCCTGATAGACCTTGCCCAGGCCCGTCAGACGTTTCTCGGCCAGTCCGATCTCCTTGAACAACTCACCAATCCGCGGGTTGCGCGGCGGGACCAGTCGGGGTGTGGCTCCAGGCTGGAGCTGGTCAAGGTCGATTCCGGCTACCGGTCCGGGCGTGCTTCGGATGTCTATGCGGTCCGACGTGACTCGCACCAGGGTCGTGTGGGGCACATCGTCTCCGTATCCGCGATGAAACAGTGCGTTCACCAGCACTTCGCGAAGGGCGTCTTCCGGGTAGTTGGGGCGATTGGAAGCGCGCGCCCGATCCGGCACCTTGTTGATCCTCGACTCAATGACCTCGCGGCGCAGGTAGTCCAGACATCCGCGAACCTGCTCAGTGAGAGCACCCTGGAATCTCTTCTCCTGAATAACGTCGCCTGCGGCGCCCGACTGGAGGATGCTCGTTTCGATCGCAGCGCCCCGGAACCAGCGCGAGGGGTCGCGGGAGAAGAAGAGGAGCGCCACGTTGCGGGGAAGCTCATGATCGTTGACGCGCTGGACGATGTCCATCTTCCTGTAGATGTGCCGAGCTTCCGGCTCGTCCAGCAGTGCACTGCCACATTCCCTCAGGTGTTCCCGGACCTTGGTCTCGCTGATGTCGTCGACCGTGGCGTCCCGCGCGGTCCGGGAATCCCAGGGGACGGCGGCGGACTGGCTGAGTAGCTGCGTCAGCAGACCAGCGGATCCGGCGTCCACTGTCTTGTGGTCGACTCGCACCCAGTACTTCCTGGCTCCCCTTTCGCCATCCGGCGCCTGGTGCGGAGGTGTCTCGCTGGCGGGGACCCAAATGACCAGGATGTTCCTTCCGTCCTTCTCCTCCCTGGAGATGCGGGGAACATACCGCGGCTCCATCGTGCGGCACCTCCCGCTGATCCAGGTGTCGGCCTCCTGCATCTGCCGCGGAGTCAGTCCCCTCGGCGGCAGTTCCGCCCGGCCGTCCTTCTCGGCCACGCCCAGAACAACGTATCCGCTGCCATGTCGCCTCAGGTCGTTCGCGAATGCGCAGATCGTTTTCAGGACTTGGTACCCAGTCACCTTGGAGTCCCATGTCGCTTTGAACTCTATGCGCTCGGACTCGACCGTTCGGGCGTGGAGCAAGTCGTCGAGATTGATTCGGAGGTTGCTCACCGAGACGGGTTCCCCTGCCGGTTGCTGATTAGGTATTGAGGGAAACTAACGGGAGCAGGAAGCCGGAGCACTCGGCTATTCACTCATCCGTCGTCAGTGCACCCATCCCGCGTTTGATCGTCGCACGCGGCAAGGTTAGCTTTGCTGCCGGTTCCCGCGAAGTTCCCCCGGAAGAGGTGGTGATGGACAACGTCCGACATTCACGCTGGCGCGGGGCGCTGCTCTGGGTGGGCGCGTTCCTGATCATGGCGGGTGCCGCGATCTACCAGCGCCGCACCGGCCCCACCTATCCGCTGCGCGGCGAGGTCGTCGTGGGTGCCGATGCGTACCGCTACGAGCTGGTGCGCAGCCAGGAGACCATCGAGAGCGCGCGCGTCGCGTTGCCTCGACCGGGCGCGGACGCCACCGGCACGATGACCTACCGGCGCTACCCCACCGGCGACGACTTCACGACGGTGGAGATGGCGATGGAGGAGGGGGAGGACGGCCCGGAGCTGGCGGCGTACCTCCCCATCCAGCCCGCGGCCGGAAAGATGGAGTACTACCTGGAGCTGGCAGACGGCGGACGGCGGCGTGCGCATCCCCGCCGAGCAGGGCGGGGACACCAACATCATCCTGCGCTACAAGGACCCGGTTCCGGCCCCGCTGCTGATCGCGCATGTGGTGGCCATGTTCTTCACCGTGCTGATCGGGATGCGGACCGGCCTGGGGGCGCTGTTCGCGCCGGGCAACCTGCGCGCG
This sequence comes from Longimicrobiales bacterium, assembly GCA_963662845.2. Lineage (GTDB taxonomy): Bacteria > Gemmatimonadota > Gemmatimonadetes > Longimicrobiales > Gaopeijiaceae > Bin94. The sequence goes on from CAXXCM010000005.1 coordinate 512,846, forward strand.
CTGGTGTGGGTGACCCTGATCGGGATGACGGTGGGCGGCCTGGTGCTCGGCCCCTTCGTCCAGAACTACGCCTTCGGCGAGTACTGGACCGGCTTCCCCTGGGGCTACGACCTGACCGACAACAAGCTGCTCATCATGTGGGTGGTCTGGGTCGGCGCGGCGCTTGCGCTGGGCATGAAGCCGAAGCGGAAGGCCGGACCGGGTCGCGTGACCGTGGGCGTCGCCGCGCTCGTCATGACGGTGGTGTACCTCATCCCGCACAGCATGCGCGGCAGCGAGCTGGACTTCGCGGCGGTGGACGCGGGCGTGCCCGCCGAGGAGGCCATCGGGACCGGCCGCAACTGACGGTCGGTTTCCATCGTGAGCGCGGGACACCTCCATCTGCTGACCGTGCACCTGCCGGTCGTCCTCTGTCCTCTCGCGCTGGTGCTCTTCCTCTGTGCCCGCCTGCGCTACGACACGCCCGCCGCCCGCATCGCCCGCTGGCTCCTTGTGGCTTCCGCGGTCGTGGGCGTGCCCGCGTATTTCTCCGGCCCGCCCGCCTTCGAGTCGATGGAGAGCGAGCTCGCCCCTGTGCGCGACCTGGTGGAGCTGCACGCCGTTCTGGGCAGGGCGGCCTTCTTCGGTCTCGTGCTGCTGGCACTCACCGCCTTCCAGACGTCGATGAGGGAGATGCAGGAGGAGCCGGTGCCCGGCTGGCTGCACGGCATCGTGGTGGTTGGCACCCTGCTTCTCAGCTACCTTCTGGCCTGGACGGGGCACCTCGGGGGCGCGATACGCCGTCCGGAGATAGGCGATGCGCTCTCATGGCTCTTCCCCCGCTGGTGAGCTCATGCCCCGGTGCCGACGATGACGTCCGGCACAATTGCGATTTCGTGAATGCCAGCCTTGCGATTTCGTGATTAGGATCATTGCAATCTTGTGATCCATAGCATTGCAAGTTCGTGAATGAGCAGTTAGACTTGCTCGTGGCTCGATCGCTCATCGTTGCCTCTGCACGGTGGATTCGATGGACAACGAACAGGTCAATCGGAACGTCTTCGCCGTCGCGCATTCCGATTTCGGACGCCGCGTCTACCGGCGACGCATCGCCCAGCGGGAACTGGAGAGTCGCCTCGCCCGCTCCGGGGCTGTGCTGATCGAGGGCGCGCGCGCCTCGGGGAAGACGGTGTTGGCCAGAAGGGTGGCGGCCAGCCGGGTAATGCTCGACGCCGACCGATCCGCGCGCAGGGCCGCTGATGTCGATCCCGGCTTGCTCCTTCGCGGCGAGACGCCGCGGCTGATCGACGAATGGCAGGTGGTTCCCGAGGTGTGGAACCATGTGCGGCACGCCGTTGACGAGCGTGCGGGACGCGGTCACTTCATTCTGACTGGTTCTGCGGTGCCGCCCGACGACATCACCCGGCACACCGGCGCGGGACGGATCAGTCGCTTGCGGCTTCGTCCGATGTCGCTTGTTGAGTTGGGGCGCTCGACAGGCGAAGTGTCGCTGGCGCGGCTGTTGGCGGGGCATCCGGCTCCCTCCTTGGAGGCGAAGTTGAACGTGGAGGAGATCGCCGAACTGGTCTGCGTGGGCGGTTGGCCAGGGCATCTGGGGGTGTCGGAGGAGGATCCACCGCGTTCGCCAGAGGATGCGATGGAAGAGAACCGGGACTACCTGGGCGAGATCCGCAGGACCGACATCCAGCGCGTAGATGGGGCCGGAAGGGATCCGGCGCGAGTCGGACGGTTCCTCCAGTCGCTTGGCCGCAACGTTGCAACCTGCGCGAGTCTGGCCACCCTGGCCAGGGATCTGAGCGGGCCCGACCGGATCCTCGACCACCACACGGCGCGCTCCTACATGACCGCGCTCGAACGGCTCATGATCGTGGAAGACCAGCCCCCTTGGGCACCGCACCTGCGGTCCCGGTCCCGGCTCCGGACTGCGGCGAAGCGGCACTTCGTTGACCCGTCGCTTGCCGTGGCCGCGCTGAGCGCTGCGCCCGAGCATCTACTTCGCGACTTTGAATGGTTCGGCCTGCTGTTCGAGTCAATGGTGGTGCGGGACCTCCGCGTCTACGCCCAGGCTGCCGGGGCGACCGTTCACCACTACCGCGACAACACCGGCCTCGAGGTGGATGCGGTCGTAGACGCCGGCCCCGGTCGGTGGGCGGCGTTCGAGATCAAGCTCGGCGCGGGGCGGATCGGCCAGGCCGTGCGGGCGCTGCTCAAGTTCGCCGGCCGGGTGGACACGGAGCGTTGCGGAGAGCCCGCGGCGCTGGGAGTCATCGTCGGTAGCGGGTACGGGTACACGAGACCGGACGGGGTGGCGGTGATTCCGGTGGGGGCGCTGGGCGTGTAGCGCTTGAGCGATTCTGCGCTGATCAGACGTCCACTCGGCCTACCGTACCGCCGTCAGGCGCTGGACTTGAATGCCGTCCGCATGCCTCTTTGCCCGGGCGAGGTCGTAGGCCGCCTGCAGGCGATACCATGCGTCTGCTCCACCGCCGAACGCCTTGTCCAGACGGATCGCCATGACCGGGGATATCCCGGACCTGCCGTTGACGATATCGGACAGCTGCTTGCGGCTGACTCCGAGCCTCTTCGCAGCCTCGGTGACGGTCAGTCCCAGTGGTTCCAGGCAGTCGTATCGTACCGATAGTCCGGGGTGGGGCGGGTTTGTCATGACCATGTCTCGCCAGCCTCTCTGCTCCTAGTGGTAGTCAACGAGGTCCACATCCGTAGCAGGTAACCTGTCACCAATCAGGTTACAATCGTCCTAGGGGCGTTGGCGAGGAATCACGATTCGCGGCGGTCAGCATCCGCGTAGCGCTGACGTTTGCTGCGCAGCGATTGGGTCACGGGTGAAACACCTCCTTGCGGTGCCAGGCCACGAACCGGGGGTCGGGTGCGTCGGCTGGGCTGCTTGGCGGATGGAGCGGCTCGTTCCTGAAGCTCAGAAGTCGCTTGGCGGAAGGGCTCCTGCCTTGGACTCTTCCGGATATGAGGATCCTGAATCCATCTCGCCACGGGTCCAGGCCCAGCGCGCCGGAGTCCAGCGCCTTGTGGTGCATCGGGCACAGCGCCAGGCCATTGGGCACCACATCTCGGCCATCGTGGGAATGCCACCGGATGTGCCCAGCTTCGAGCCCGAGCGGGCGGTCGCCGAACCGGATGTCGTGCTCACACACCGCGCAGCGTTCCTCGTAGGCCTCGAGGACATCCCTGCGGAACCGGGAATCGCGCGGCGTGTACTCCCTCACCCTCCTGCCTCTGCGAGGCATGGGTCGGTCGGGATCGAGAGCGGGTGCGCCCGGCACGACCTGCGCCGCCTCCAGGATGTCGCCGTGGATCGAGGCGGGGAAGTGGTCCGACAGGATCTGATGCGCCGCGCGAGAGACCAGTTCCGGGTGGCGGCACAGCAGTTCGTGGATGTCCTGCCGGAAGCCACCTGTGATCTCGAAGCGCCTCGCCTCGCTGACACGAATGTCCGCTTGTCGTCCCGTTGAGAGGAGCGATTCTTCGGGTATCTCCCAAAGACCGTCGTCGTTTCGGAGTCTGCCGAACGGGTATTGGACACGGGGTAGGGCACCGGGGCGTCCGAACTCCCGCCACAGCTCTCGGAAGCGTCGTTCCGCAGTCCGGTAGGGGATGAGCCGACCCTCGGATCCCAGCCCTATTCGACCGAGCGCCACCAGCAGCAACAGCGGTTTGTGGGGCGCGCGACCGCCGTGACTCCGGTCGATCCTGATGGTGGCCAGCCGCTCAAGCTTTGCCACGCCCCCGTCCGGGGCATTACGGCCGAGACGGCGCTGCGCCTCGCCCGGTACTTCGGGACGGACGCCGAGAAAGCTGGATGAATCTCCAGCATCGCTACGAGCTCGCGCTAGCGAAATGGCCGGCTTGCGAGGCGTTGTTCGCCACAAAAGGCCGGAAGTGGCGGACAAAATGACGTGGAACCGTCGTTTAGGAGCCAATCGAATGCGTGAGATCATCTTCGAAGTGACGGAAGCCTCGAACGGCGGCTACTACGCTCGGGCCCTCGGTCACAGCGTCTTCACACAGGGCGACGACTGGGACGACCTCAAGGAGATGGTCAGAGACGCCGTCCTATGTCACTTCGACGATCGGTCGCTGGCGGCCCCATTCACGACCGGTCCCGGCCCTCGACGCGATCATTGCGGCCTAGGACAGGGCCTTCCGCCTCGAACGCAAACGGCACCGAGCGGTTGTCGGGGTCCCAGATGTCGACGTGGGTCTGCACCTGGAGGTGAAGGTGCGGCATGGTCGTGTTGCCCGAGTTTCCGAGCAGGGCCAGCGGATCGCCCTCCCGGACGAGATCGCCTTCGCTGACCCGGACCGTCCCATGCCGGAGGTGGGCAAGGACGACGAACAGCCCGCTGTCGAGCTCGATGACGACGACGTTGCCTGCGGCGTCGGCCACGTCCGTCACGAAGTTGGCGCCGTCGGAATCCTCCATGTCGTCGCGCGCTGCTACTGGATCTGCTCTCGGTGGAGGTCGCGAATCGACAGGAGTAAGCCCGAATCGGAAAGGGGCGGCGGCTTTCATCCGAAGCTGGCGGAGGTCGAGGCCCTTCGAGCAACCTGCAGACAGGGCGAAACGCGGTGCCGACCAAGACCGTCGCCAAAGCAGGAGGGTAGCCCTCCGTTCATCCTCCGGGGACGGATGTTGCTGGACATGCACGAGGCCGCGACCAATCTTCCGAATGGCGAATCGATTGCGGGTGAGAACCGAGACGACACGTTCGACACCGAAACGAACTCGCATGCGTCCGAACACGACATAGCGAAGAAGAGGTCATACCATGACGAACTGGAAAACTTGCCCGGCCATCGAGCGAGTCCCGGGCAGGGTTAGCGGTGCCTGGGTTTTTTCGGGCACGCGGATCCCGCTGTTCGCACTCTACGAGAACCTCGCCGCCGGTGCCACAGTCGACGATTTCGTCGAATGGTTCCCCGGGGTCGATGAGCGACAGGTACGTGCGGTTCTCGAACACGAGGCGCAGGCGCTGAGAACGGAGTTGGCGCGTTGAAGTTGCTGTTCGACCAGGGCACTCCCGCGCCACTGCGGGGACACCTGCCCGGACACTCCGTGGACACGCTAGCGGAGAAGGGCTGGTCCGAAAAGAGCAACGGCGAGTTGCTTGATCTAGCGGAGCAGGAGGGCTACGAGATCTTGGTGACCACCGACCAGAGTCTGCCCCACCAACAGAATCTGGCCCGCTGGCGAGTCGGCGTCGTCGTTCTTCTGTCGACGAATTGGTCGGGTGTTCGGCTCCGCACCGAGGAGATCGCACGGGCCGTCGAGGCGGTGCCCCCCGGCCAGTCCGTCGAAGTACCGATTCCATGGCATCGGTGACATGACCACCGACCTCGCGCATCAGCGGGCTCGTGCGCTGTCGGCGCGGCATCACGGCCGAGACGGCCCTGCGCCTCGCCCAGTACTTCGGGACGGATGCTGAGAACTGGATGAATCTGAAGCATCACTGCGAGCTTGCGCTGGCGAACCGACGGGTTGGCGGGTTGGCGAGGAGTTGTCCGCCACGAAAGGCCGGAAGTGGCGGACAAAATGAGGTCGAGCCGTCGTTTGGGGACCAATCGAATGCGTGAGATCATCTTCGGAGTGACGGAAGCCCCGGGCGGCGGCTACGATGCCCGGGCCCTCGGTTACAGCGTCTTCACCCAGGGCGACGACTGGGACGACCTCAAGGAGATGGTCAGAGACGCCGTCCTATGGTTCACGACCGGTCCCGGCCCTCGACGCGATCATTGCGGCCTAGGACAGGGCCTTCCGCCTCGAACGCGAACGGCACCGAGCGGTTGTCCGGATCCCAGAGGTCGACGTGGGTCTGCACCTGGAGGTGAAGGTGCGGCATGGTCGTGTTGCCCGAGTTTCCGAGCAGGGCCAGCGGATCGCCTTCTCGGACGAGGTCGCCTTCGCTGACCTGGACCGTCCCCTGCCGGAGGTGGGCAAGGACGACGAACAGCCCGCTGTCGAGTTCGATGACGACGACGTTGCCCGCGGCGTCGGCCACATCCGTCACGAAGTTGGCACCATCGGAATCCTCCATGTCGTCGCGCGCGACCGCCACTCTGCCGTTTGCGGGCGACAGGAGCGGCTGCTCCCAGCTGTGGACGCCCGCGTTGCCGGTCTCCTCGGCGAAGATCTCACCGTCCTCCAGCCGGACGAGATCGAGAGCGAACCGCTGGTTGTAGGCGGCGAGATGGTGGTTCTGAAGGGGACTGGCACCTCCCTGCAGCACGAGCCACTCGCCGTCGAACGGCGGGGCGATGTGCGCGACGGCGGCGGGGCATCCGACGAAGCCGCGAGCGAGATCGAACGTCAGCACCAGCGCCCCCGCCGCCATGACGAGGGTGGGGCCGGAGTTGGTCCGGCGCGAGGTCAGGAAGCAGGCTGCCGTGCGGACGAAGCCGACTGCGGCGAGCGCCACGATGAGGGGCGTCATCTCCGCCGAGCGGGGGAACACCGCCAGGCACGCGATCGAGGCCGCCGCCCAGAAGCTCGCGCGCCCTACCGCTTGGAGTAGCTGGGGCCGAAACTCGCGCTGACCGAACCCGCTCAGCCGCCGTGGATGGAGACGGCCCTTCCACAGCAGGCGGACGCGGCTCGCGACTGCCCAGGCGAAGCCAAGCAGCAGCACGATCGCCAGCGCCTGATGGCTGTAGAAGCCCACGAGCCGGAGGGACAACAGGCCCGCGACGCCCAGCAGCGTGAACAGGGTGGTGACGATTGTGTAGGTGCGGGTCTTCATGTCGGCAAGGTAGGTCGGGGGTGGGCGAACGGGCGATTTAGGATTGCTCTGCGCGCTTCTGGAGGGAGGCCATCTGAAAATACCCCGTAGTATGGCGGAAGCTCCTCCTGGGATCTGATGCGCTGCCGGCGAGGGATCGGGGATCCTACGAGCAAGCTACGAACAGGGCGAAAGGCGGTGCCAGCAGAAGCCATGGGCCACAGATCGAGGGTCGGCCCCGTTCATCCCTTCGGGGCCTCCCGGACTCGGTGCGAGTCGATCTCGATGTCGAAGTCGACCTCGGTCGCCCCGGCGTCCTCCGCAAGCGACGGAAACGCGGGTTTGAGCAGGTCTCTCGGAATGCGGGGACCAGGCCGGCGGGATTCGGTGGCCGAGACCTCGGTGCCGGATAGGATTCTGGCGTGCCAGACCCAGCTGGCCCCGATCCATTCGCCATCTAGTCCCTGAGCCGGTCGGTCTCGACCGGACTGTATCGGGAGTGCGCGCGCCCCTCGCGACGGTACTGCTCCTTCAGCTCTTGCGCCGGAAGTCACGTGCCGCAGCGTTTCCGCCGTCCGAGGAACCCTGCGTGGGGCCACGCTTCGCTCGGACCATCACTTCACGACGGAGCGGGCCGACGCCGCGGTGTCCGGGGGAAGACTGGACCTTCGTCTTCGATGGTTGCTGGCGTGTCATTCCGCCCAAGCTCCTCTTGCGTCTCAATTGGACCGGTGATTGAGACTGACGTATACTTCGCGAACATTCCCATCGTACCCTAGATTCCATCCGACCACCTGCCGACTTCGAACCCGCCGCCCCGAACATGAAACACCGCTTCACGCGCACGCTGTTGTGGCCTGTGGCACCGCACGACTATTCACCTACCGCAGGCCGTTCAGACCACCCGTTCTCGCCAGGCCTCCGACATGCCTGACTTGAGAGTCCCCCCAACCGCCATTGTCAACCAGATCACTCAGTTGCTGCGCGACCGGTACCACTCCGGGTTTCCGATTCTCAAGGAACTTCTTCAGAATGCCGACGATGCCGAAGCACACCGTTTCGTGGTCGACTTATGGGAGTCCTTGCCCGGTTCCGAACATGCCACCAATCCGCTGCTGCGTGCCCCAGGCGCGTTGATCCTGAACGATGGACAATGCTCCGACACCGACATGGAGGGAATCCGCACGTTCGGCGACAGCACCAAAACCCACGACAGCGCGCGGATCGGCAAGTTCGGAATTGGTCAAAAGGCGGTTTTTCACCTTTGCGACGCATTCGTAGTTGTTGCGCAAGGTTATCCGCTGCAATCGTCTTGGCAGGTCGTGAATCCTTTTGTTGGTATCAAGGACTTGTCCGGCAACGTCACGGAGTCTTGGGAATCCTTGCCGCAATCGGATCGTCGGTTGCTTGCCGATCGATTCGACACCGTTTCTTGGAAGCGCTGTCTCGGCATCTGGATCCCCCTTCGAAATCCGAATCTGCACGTGGCACCCCAGGCCGGTTTTTCCATGACGATGCCGTCCTTGGAGGGAATAGCCGATTCTTGGAACAGCCCCAATGACCTCCACACTCTCCTAACGCTGCTCAGGCATCTCCGAGAGGTTGCAATTCGCCGGGAGGGCCGAGACCTAATGGCACTCCGTGTGGAGGGTTCCGCAAAGCGCCTATCGCTAGTCGCGAAGGGGAGAACGGCCGGAATCGACGTCACTATGGAAGATGGCTTGCGTCGCCTTCAAGGGACGATCCATAGAGTCCCCGATGGTCGAAGAATGCGGTATGTGGGGCGGGAGGCTTTGCTACCCAATCAATGCCTTGACGAACTGAAGGACAGCGTATACTGGCCACGTTCCTACACAGCATTCAGCTCCGAGCCACGACCAGAGAAGGGAGAGCCGCACGGAGCGATCTCCCTGTGGTGTGATCCACGGAGCCAGCCATCGGAGCTCTCGATCTCATGGGCTGTCTTCTTGCCTGTTTCCGAAGAGGAGGACATCCGGATTCCGATCGAGGACCCGTTGGTTGGTCGCGTGCGACTCCTTTTGCATGGGTATTTCTTTTTGGACAGCGGGCGTCGGCGAATTGACGGCACCGATGGATCCGACGTCTCGGCCAGACCGAGCAACGAATCGGAGATCCGTCAAGCTTGGAATGCCGAGCTGTGCAACTCCGTCCTCCTGCCACTTCTCCCTCGGGTGTTGCACGACGCATTTGCTACGAGGGTACTGAAGCCTAACGCCCTGCGGAGCCTGTTGATGGGCCTCTCGGTCCATGACTGGTTTCGGCGTCGACGAAGGACCATTTGCGATAAGCACGCACTGGTTAGCGTGCTGGAACCATCGGGGTCAAACGCGAATAGAGCGAAATGGAAGCTTCTGGCAGCGGATAGCAAGCTGCGTCCATTGCCGGACATCGTCGCCCGGACTCCCCGGCACCTTGCAGAGCTCTTCCCTGACGTTCATGCGTTCGCAGCCAGCCGTGAACTGGTTCTGTGTACTCACGTCGATGCGTCGTTGGTCGCAGACAAAATGAGCTGGTCGGCGGATGAGCTGAAGGAACTCTTCTCGTCCTTAGTAGAGTCACATCCGTTTAATCGCCCCTTGCGAGTACGGCTTCTCGCAGAGTTTCTCAGGTTGATCGAAGCCGACAATGCACGCTTGCTGGCTTCGGTGGCCCGTCAAGTCGTTAACATTCTCCGTATGGCTTTGCGTGGGAAGGCACGCTTGGTTGACGCGGATCAGATCGCAACCGTCCTTGGAGTGCTGCCTGACCGCGATGTACGGATCGTCCGAGGCGTTCCGCCAAATCGCCGACTTTTGCGTGTACTTGCCGAATCGGAGTCGGCGATTCTCGTCGTTCCCGAGAGCTATATGCCGAACGGTTCGCGGCGAGTCGGAAAGAAGTATCTGACGGCATTGCTCAAGGCTCTCGAGCCTGAAGTCGACGGACCGGATTCAGAGGCAGCAAGTCGGACAGCGCTTGCCCTCATACAGGGTCACGGGGATCTTTCTGCGATTGCTTCCGATCCCAGTTTGGCCGCCCTCGCTGTGCTACGTGGACGCGTCGTACGGACGGACCACGGCACACATGGGGGAGCAAGAGGCGAGACCGTGATTCTGTCACTTGAGGCCATCAGGGATCTTGTCGCGCGGGGGCTGCTATTCGCTGGATCTCCCGAGGCCAACACGGCGTTGCCAATCCTCGCGGACGCTATTCCCGAGCTATCGCCTGTCATTCTAGATCAGCGGATCGCGAAGTTCCTGAAAGAGTTGGCGATCGCTGAGCTTGTTCCAAGAAACGCGGACAAAAAGTCCCTTTGCCGTGCTGTGAGGGCAGCAGGTGGTTTTGGGCCCGCAGCCGCTCGAAGCCGGCTTATTGAGCGCCTTCGCGACATGCCGGGTCCCGTTGATCGCCAAGTATTGCGGGCGTTGCGGTGCCTGTGTGCGGGAGCTAGGGAAGCGGCTGATCCAGAGGCAGGACTCTACTATCTTGGGGGTGGGCTCGAGGCGCTCGAACCTGTCATCCGAGAGCTTCTCAAGGAGGACCCGGCCGCCTTTCTGGTTCACCCGACGATCGTTGAGGCCCTACCCCCGAAGGAGTCCAAGCGGCTCGATATACAAGCAATCGGCGTCGAGTATTTTGATCGAGTTGTTCAGAATCGGGTCCTCCGGGAAGCGCTGGAATCATGTCGCGTAACCGACGATCAACGGGCCATCCTCCTGCGCCATTTGGAACACGAAGAGACCCTTCGCAAGCTGCCGGTTTTTGCACGCACGAATGGAACGATTGGATCAGCGTCCGAGATGTTTCGGGAGACTGACAAGTGGTCGGTGCCACGGTCGCTCAGAGACCGCGTCCTGTTGCTCGAACCGAGTCGGAAGCCCGAGGCAAGGCGTCGTGAGGAAGCCATCGTACGCGAGTGGACCCCAGCACAACAAGTCATGGTCGCACTCAAGACTCGGGACGTGCACCGTTATCAGCGCGAAATCCTCGATGCGCTCGCGGAAATCGGAGATGCCAGAGCCTCAGGTGGCATGCACGTTGATGCTCTTCGCGAATCCCGATGGCTGATCGCGTGCTCGGAGCCGGTAGCCCCTATCTCCATATTGGATCTTCCGGATGAGGTCGCGCATGAGGCACGATCGTTGGAGCGCAGCGGCGTCATTCCGTCCTTTGTGTCCAGACAGGATCTCCCCGGCGACGTGCGAGATCATGCGGGATTCTCGGTTTTGGAGCCCGAGATCCTCCCACGCCGCAGTGAATCTCTTGCGCGGCTGGGCAGCCTGCTTGACGAGCCCACGCTCGTCGGTCGACTTGGAGCTGCCGCAAGCTACCCTCTTGGCGAGTTTCGTACTCTCGCCAAGCGACGGGCTGACTTGGCTCTTCCGGGGTGGCCATTGCTCGCTGCGGTCCTTCGGTCGGTTGAGCGCGACAATGACGTGCGGCGGATCGTAAGCAGTCTCGATGTCGTGACGGAGCAACATCAAGGCTTGGCGATCGACTATCTCAACGCGCTCGCTAGCGTGTCACCGGCCACTCCAGAGCCCGCCCTTGCAGCCTGCCGACATGCATTTGGTACTATGGCCCGATGGAGCGAACAAGCTCGCAAAGCCGTCTTTTCGGAGGCGTGCGTACCGACGAGAACCGCCGATTGGAGAACCGGGCGCGAGGTCATTCCCATGGGACAGGGGCTGTCCCGCGATTTCGTCTTGGATCGCGAGTGCGCACAGATTCTCGGGTCCGACAAGAAGGCAGATGTCCATGCGAGTGACCGGTCTGATGAGCACTTGGTACAGCCGTCAACGCTTGGCGGGTGGGAGTACCGTCGGGTGCCAACAGACCGATTTCGGCACCTGCGCGATCTAGATGAGGAGGCTCTTGCACAGCAAGATCGCTTCCTCAAATGGTGGATCGGCCGGGTTCCCATCAGGCTCGTTGTCGTCTATCTCGCGTTGCTCGGTACTCGTGAACCACTTGGTAGTCTGGTCCAGGGCCGCGCCTCCACTCACGACATCGTGACGTGGTGGGATGAGACTCGCTCCAGGTTAGAGCTGACCGATGAGCATCGGTTGCTTGTGGACGTTTATCGTGGCAGCACCATTCGAGCCGTCTCGCTGTCTGGCGACGATGTGGAAGTGCCTCCCGCAGCCGGTTCGGGAGAATTGCTCCGCGGTAATGGCCATAAGACTGGGACGATTTACGTCGCGGACAGCGGTGTTCAGCGTTACGTCTCCAGGTTGCGGATTCGGGAGCAGGACATCACAGAGCTGCGCGGAGGTAGTGCGGACGCGCCTGAGCAGTTCCGCCGCTTCGTGGAGACCGTCGCTAAGGACTGCGTCAGGCGGTGGAAAGAACCGGAGAGACAAGCGCTTGCTCCCCTGCTTGATGCAGCAATCGAGGTGAACCAGACGACATTGCGCGACACGAGAGCGCTGATGCAGGATGAGCTTCACGGTACGCTGAGCGGGCTCAAGCCGGAGATTGACAGTGTGGTCTGGAAGGCGCTGAGTGATTTCCGAGACGATCGCGATCGGGCAACCGCTCTCGGGAAGCCACACAGCGATATTGCTTGTCTCAAGGCCGATCTGTGGAATGCCATGGAGACGCCGGAGGCTCAGGTCGAACTCTTGGCGGCGATTCGCAGCAAGATTGATGAGTACGGGTACTCGACTGACCGGGTTGTGTTTGAGCTCTTTCAGAATGCCGATGATGCGTACCATCAACTTCACGGCCACAGTGACGTTTCGTGTTTCGTCCTGAGAGTCTGCCACGGCGAACGTGGAGGATTCCAAGCAGTTCATTGGGGTCGTGCGATAAACGACTTCGGCAGCAATCCTGACGAGGGCCGCCGCCGTGGTTATGGCCGTGACCTTCACAATATGCTCTTGATGAGTTTTTCCGAAAAACGACGGCGCGATGGCGTGACGGGGCAGTTCGGGTTGGGCTTCAAGACCGTGCACATGTTGTCCGACAGCGTGGGGATCGCCAGTCGCTTCTTGGCGGTACGCACGCAAGGGGGGCTCATCCCAAAGCCATGGCCGCAGGGTGAGAACGCAAGCGAACGGGAGCGGCGCGACAGGCAGCAAGCTACCATAGTCGATGTTCCGTTTGCCGAGGGAAGGGGGCTGATGGGACGTGACGCACTGAAGGCCTTTCGGGAAGCCATGACCTGGTTGCCCCTCTTTGCCAAGCAGATTCGGCGCATCGAGTTCGAAGACAGTAGTGTGAAAACCGCCGAGCGACGTGACGGCGATAGGATCGCCGACGGGGTCGATGTAGTCACTGTGGTCAGTGATTCGACGGAACGCCTCCTCAGGTTTGATGTGCGGGACGGATACAGTCTGGTACTGCGACTTGATCGGGACGGTCCAGCAGAGTTTTCGCCCACGCTTCCGCGGCTGTGGAACCTTGCTCCTCTGCAAGAGAGCTCGTCAGCTGGCTGCCTGATGAATGGTCCCTTTCGGTTGGATCCCGGGCGTGGCCGACTGGCCGGTGCCATCGATGGTCAGCGCGCGAACATGGAGCAACGCGGTGACGCATACGGCGATGGATTGCGGAAGGTCTATGGCGCGGCGACGGCAGACTGGGATGTGTTCCGCGAGGCACTGGATCTGCGATCCGGGCATGAGAGTCAACTCGAGTTCTGGAGCCGGCTATTCGACGTCGTTGCCGCAGATCTGGGTGATCGGCTTGCGTGCCATCTTCACGGAGTCGATAGAGGTTACGGCTATCTCGCGTCCGGTTGTCCGGTCGTCCCCACGCGATTGCCGGACCCGTGCGGGGGGCTCGTAGGAGCTGCAAACGTCAAATACCGTACAGCAGGGGCCCTCGCGGACGCGGACATGCAGCGGGAAGTTCTTCGCTGGCCGGTCATGGCCTCTTTGACCGGCTCACTGGTTGCCCGCCCCGTCGCCGATCAGCTACGTCAGCTCGGATTCGGGCCGGTCGAGGACCTGTCGGTTGCCAAGGCGCTAGAGCGACAGCTGGGTGAGGATGCCCCGGTTGCCCAGAAGGCAGGCCGACGCGCACGCCCAATGGTTGGGCCTGTGGACGCGGCGCTTGCCGGGAGGCTCGGCAAGCTGATTAACATGAAGTCGATTGAAAGTGCGCCGCTCGACCAGGAGAGAACAACAATACTGGCTGTGGCGCGCCAAGCCCAGTTCCTTTGCCAGAATGGAGAATGGCACTCCGTCCGCCAAGTGAGCGCGAGGCTGGGCGGCGACGAGGACTTGCTCTGCGACTTCGCTCCCGACAAAGCTGTGCTGGATGCCGCTTATCAGGGCGACGGACTGGAGTTCTTCAAGGTGGCGCGACGTGAGTCCGGGTATGGACCGCAAGCCAAGGACCTACGCTATTGGGCAGAGAAGGCCGATGATCGGGAAAAGCAGCGTGCTGTGCTTCGATACCTGATCATGGGGCGGCACGGACGCGCGTTGGCCGAGGAATTCCAAACCCACCCCCTGTCCTGGCTCCCTCGTCGCTCGGAATTGCTCTCGCACGACCTCCTTGACGGTTGGCATGAAGCCGAGAAGCAGGACGTGGCCCGGAGACTCTACCCGAAACACACTACTGTAGTCTTCGAAGAGACATGGCCCATCCGCGAAAACGGGAGTGGGGCCGAGGGAGCAGGCGACGTTCTCCTTGCGATTCACGACTGGTGGAAAGCGTCGGGACAGAAACAGCGTCGCCGGTACGAGCAACAGGTCTATCCCGAGTCTTTCGATGTGTTCCCGATTCGGGGTTCGCTGACCTCCTGGTTCACCCTGTTCGCGATCGCACGCTTTCAGAACCTCGGCCGGGTGACCGATGCGCAGAATCGGACCTTCATTGATAAGGCCTACGACGACGGGTGGTGGGAGAAACTCGCCTTCGCACCGGGGAATGAGGTGGCGGTTGACCTTCTCGACAGGTGGAGTGATCCAGAAAAGCCGGACCACACATACCGCCCATGGCGGAACACCCTTGTGGATCTGTACTCGATTGCCCGGGGATTACAGACCTATTCTGGTGTATTGGGTGACCTCCCTCGGATTATCCGGGAGGAGGGTCGAGTTTCGCTCCGGCAACTCCTCTACCCCGCCCAATCGCACGTTCACATGCGCCGCGGCACCGCGGCGGCGCCAATCGATTCTCCGATCGGCTTCGGCGTCAATTGGATGATCCGGGAACTCGTTCGCCACGGGTTCTACGGCCAAGGCGAAGCAGAGGTGCTGGCCCCGTACTGCTGGTCGGCTAGGGCTCGCGTGCGGCGCTTGCTCGATCATCTCGGATCCGACCTTGGCAACGACGCGGACATGGATGCCAGCACGCGGGTTTGGGACTTCGTGCGGAAGCATGTGGGCGAAGAGCGAGCCGACTTCGGTGGCGACTTCGACCTCCCCCTTCACTTGATTACGCTGGCGAGGAACGCTGGACTGCTCCGCGATCTTTGTCGCGAGGCCGGTGCAGACCCTCCCGATCTTGCTCGGTGGACTGGTTGAGCGCCCAATACTAGGATTAGGAGCCCATTTGCTCGAGAGTGATGACGATGACCGATCGACCCGTACTCGAACCTAAACACCCTGTCGAACACCGTCAGCACGGTCGCGGACGGGTCGTCGCTGATCTCGGCGCCACTGTCGTCGTCCGATTCGGAAACGAGCTCCACCAGCTTCCGACTGAAAAACTCGATGTCCTTCCTTCCCTTGATCGCTCGCTCCGTCAGGGCCGTTGCTCCGACCCAACCGAGGTTTTGCTCCGGGCACAGGGCCTTGCGATCTCTTCTGTCAACGACCAGTGGGGAGTTTTCTCTCGCTCGCGGATCCAGCTTCTGCCCCACCAACTGTGGGTCTGCAGAGAGGTGAACGCCCAATGGCCCTTCCGTTGGCTGATTGCCGACGATGTGGGACTGGGAAAGACGATCGAAGCCGGACTGATCCTGATGCCTCTAGTCGCCTCCGCGCGGGTTCGGCGGCTCCTCATTCTGACGCCAGCCAGTCTCGTGGCCCAGTGGCAGTACCGATTGCGGGACATGTTCGACATTCGCTTGCAACGCTATGTGTCCCAGGCCGACACGGACCGATCCGACTATTGGGGAACCGCGTCCATGGTGGTGGCGTCCTTTCACACGCTCCGCCACGAACAGCGCGGAGCCCGTCAGCGGCTCCTTGAGGCAGATCCGTGGGACCTAGTGATCGTTGATGAGGCTCATCATCTGAACGCGGACGAGCGCATGGGAGACACGCTAGCATACGGCCTGCTCGCTGAGTTGAACAAACGGAAGAAGACCGAATCGCTGCTCTTCTTCACAGGGACTCCCCACCGAGGGAAGGACTACGGATTCTTCAAGCTGATGCAACTGCTCCGTCCCGATCTCTTCAATCCAGAGCGCAAGAGTGTGTTCCTCTTTCCGCAGCTCCGTAACGCCATGATCCGCAACAACAAGGCTTCTGCAACCGATCTTCGCGGCGAGAAGCTCTTCACAGAAACAACCGTTCACGACCGAGAATACGAGTATAGTGACGAAGAAGACGCCTTCTATCGCACACTTAGCCAGTTCATCATTGACGGTCGCGCCTACGCTACGAGCGCATCCGGCCGGGCCAGGACGGCCCGAATGCTGGTACTTACAACTCTTCAGAAGCTGGCCGCCAGTTCGATTGCCTCCGTCCGGAAGGCGTTGTTTAATCGCCGACGGATGCTCCAGGAGGCAATTCGAGGCGACCGTCCTGGAAGTGCGCGCATGCCGGACGACGACGTCAGTACCCTTGACGATTTCGCTCGATGGGAAGAGAAAGCTGCAGAAGAGGTCACGTTCGTGTTGATGACGGATGAGATTCGACGTCTGGACGAACTGCTGAGTCTGTCGAACGCAGTAGGCAGGGAAACCAAGATCGACTGTCTGATCAAGCTGGTCGCACATGACATCCCGCAAGGAGAGTCCGTACTCCTGTTCACGGAATACAAGGCAACCCAGGCTCTGGTCATGAATGCACTTCAACGAGAGTTCGGCTTCGGGTCGGTTACCTTCATCAACGGGGATGATCGGCTTGACGGGGTTGAGGCGTCTGACGGATCGACGCGTACCATTCGCCGATCCCGAGAGGATGCGGCCGACGCATTCAATGCCGGGAGGGTACGGTTTCTGGTGTCTACGGAGGCCGGGGGCGAGGGGATCGACCTGCAGGAGAACTGCTGCACCCTCGTCCATATGGACATGCCCTGGAATCCCATGCGAATGCACCAGCGGGTGGGACGGCTGTCGCGATACGGCCAGAAGCGACCCGTCACGGTCTTTATCCTGCGGAATCCTGGAACGGTAGAAGCTCGTATCTGGGAGCTACTGAACGCAAAGTTGGAGCGCATTCAGATGGCGCACACATCGGTCATGGACGACAAGGAGGACATACTCCAGGTGGTGACCGGCGCGGCATTGCATTCGTCGTTTGATCGCTTGTTTTCAGACGCACAGGAGGTACCACGGGGGCGTCTCGCGGAGTGGTTCGACCAAGAGACTGCGACACTGGGCGGCCAGGATGTCGTGGACATGGCGCGCGAGCTTCTGGGCAACGTTGCCCGATTCGATTTCCAACAGGTCGGCAAGGATCTGCCCAAGGTCGACCTGCCTGACTTGGAGTCGTTCTTCGTGCGAGCGGTAGGGCGACATCGAACTCGGGTTTTCCGGCGGGACGGTGGGCTAGCGTTCAACTCCCCCAATCGATGGAAGGCACGCAGCTACGCGGTCCGTGACAGGTACGAGGGTCTAGTATTCGATCGAACGGTGCGCGGAAAGGGCGCAGCCGCCAAGGTGCTCGGCGTAGGCCATACCGCCTTTGACATCGCCCTCCAGGAGGCCTGTTCCCTTAAGGAATGTATCGCGACAGGGCGCGGTCTCCAATCTGCGATTCTGGTCTTATCGGCCGAGGATGAGATCACTGGTAGCGGTGCAGTGTCTCAGCGACTGGTTTTCGGGGCGACGGAAGTTGGGGACGAGGTCACGGTGCTACGCGACTGGGAACTGCTTCAAAAGCTGAATTCGTGCCGGCCGCCTCAGGAGTGGATGAATCGCGAACTTCCTGCAGGCCTCGCCGATCTAGTTGACCGCTTGATGGGTGCGTTCCATGCCGACGTCAAGAAGTACACCCCAATGCTGCAGCGCCCAACCGTTGCGGCTGAATTGCTGTTACTGCCCGATCCGGCCACATAGGCACGGCGGGGGAGTGCAACGCCACCGAACTCGGCCGCGGCGAGCCCGATGTGAGAGCCGTCGCCTCGTCTAGGTAGGAGACCAAGAACGGTAGAGACGGAACGCAGAGAGAGATGTCAAGTGTGCTTTACGTTTTTGGAAACTGCGGTTGACATGTCGTAGGCCGGCAGAGACTCGCGCGCTTTCACCCATTTCCGGGATCGGCCGTTCCGAAGGCCCTCCGTATTCCGACGATGCCGATCAGCAGTTCCGACATGCCGATCACCGATTCCGGACCATGCCGATGACCCTGGGGGAAGCGGAGGTCCATGGCGGCGCTGGGTGGTGGGGGTTCGGGATTGAAGTGTAGGGGTTGGGGTGGGTCTTCGTCGAGTGGCGTGGCCTCGGCGGGGACTGTCGAGACGGATGAGGGTGGGTTTTCCGGAGGGGTGGAGGAAGGGTGAAGGGGTTCGGACGGCCTCTGAGGCGGGATTCTCTGGGCTCCGGCGGTCGGATCGGGCCGGAACCGGGTTCTCGTGCTCCGGATTCGGGGATCCGGAGAGATCCGGGCGGGCGGCGACGGACTCCCGGGCGGTCATATGGGCCGCTCGTGGCCGTTTCCTTCGTCCTCTCGCCCCGGATCGGGGGAGAGCCGCGCTGCCGGCGGCCCGCCTCGGCCCGGTTCTCGGGTGGATCATGCGTCGCCGGGGGCGGTGCGGGGCGGCTTCGTCGAGTCGTAGAGCCTCCTCATCGATCCGCCCTTGAGGGTGATGCGGTGGGCGTTGTTGAGGAGTCGGTCGAGGATGGCGTCGCCGAAGGTGGGATCGCCGACGACGTCGTGCCAGTGCTCGACGGGGACCTGGCTGGCGAGCAGCGTGCTGCGGCGGGCGTAGCGGTCGTCGAGCACCTCGAGGAGGTCGTGCCGTCCCTGGCCCAAGAGGGAGGCGAGGCCCCAGTTGATCGACATGCCTTGGAATCCGTGATCGGCATGTCGGAATCCGTGATCGGCATCCGTCGGAATCGGTGATCGGCTTGAATCGGGGTCTCAGGCTCTCCCCTCATTACGCTTGCCGCGCCTCTACTTCACGGATGAATTGGTCGAAGGTCCAGAGCCATGTCCGCTGGGCTTCGGTGTAACTGCTGTGGATCGAGCGGGGAACGACCAGTTGCAGCCTGGCGGCGTCCATTTGGTCCGTCTGGGACTTCGAGATACCTGGCTCAAGCGTTAGCAGGTGCTTCTCTGGAATCTTGTCCGCTTCCACGAGAACCTGCCGCCACCGGTCCTTGCAGGTCGATTTTGCTCCGAGCATGGCCAAGCAACCAGACCCCGGGTCTGGCGCGGCGCGATATGCCCCGATGCCGGGGAAGAGGAAGTCCGGTCGATGACCGTGCTCCGTCACCGGACTCCGGTCATATGACAACTCGCGGGCGCGGAAGACGGCCTCGACATGGTTTTCCAGCGCACGACCCATTCTTGCCTTCCGCCGATTCTGAACGCTCAGCGAGTAGGCCACGAAGCCGTCTACGTCGGCGCCATCAGGTGTATCGAATCCGGCTTGAAGGCGCTTCGCGACCAACCGCCGTTCGAGTGCTGATTCCGACGCATTTCGTCCACTCATTCCGACGGATGTCGTCCACTGATTCCGATTCAATTCGTCCACCCGTTCCGATTCATTTCGTCCACCCGTTCCGACGCATTTCGTCCACCTGGAAGTGCCGTCGGAACGGAGGGTTCGAGCGGGTGGGGAGGCGGTGCTGGATGACCTGATGTAGGGAGCCGTTCTTTCAGCCTTGCGAGAGATCCCTGAGCGAGGAGGAAGACGGTGGCCCGGAAGAGGTTGTCCATGCGCAAGATTCGAGACGTACTCCGGCTGAAGTACGGCCTTGGCCGGAGCCACCGGGAGATCGGGGCCATTCTCCGGATCTCCCACAGCACGGTCGGCAGCTATGTCCGGCGGGCCCGGGAGGCGGGAGTGTCCTGGCCGCTGCCGGACGACCTGGACGACGCGCGGCTGGAAGCGGTGCTGTATCCGCCGACGGCGCCGTCGCGGGTTCGGCGGCCGGAGCCGGACTGGGCGCGGGTGCACCGGGAGCTGGCGCGCCACAAGGGCGTGACGCTTCAGCTGCTGTGGCTGGAGTACCGCGGGGCTCATCCCGACGGGTACCAGTACAGCCGGTTCTGCGACCGCTACCGGGAGTGGCGCGGCCGCCTCGACGTGGTTCTGCGCCAGGTCTACCGGGCGGGCGAGAAGGCGTTCGTGGACTACGCGGGCTCGACGGTCGAGGTGACGGACCGGCGGACCGGTGAGATCCACGAGGCGAAGGTGTTCGTCGGGGTGCTGGCGGCGTCGAACCACACGTTCGTCGACGTGACCCGGACCCGGTCGCTGCCGGACTGGACGGCGTCGCACGTGCGGATGTTCGAGTACTGGGGCGGCGTGCCGGAGCTCGTGATCCCGGACAACGAGAAGGCGGCGGTGCGGCGGGCGAGCCGTTACGAACCCGACGTCAACCGGACCTACCATGACCTGGCGGTCCATTACGGAACCGCGGTGCTGCCCGCCCGGCCGCGCTCGCCCCAGGACAAGGCGAAGGTGGAGGCGGCGGTCCAGAACGTGACGCGATGGGTTCTGGCGCCGCTGCGCAACCACCGGTTCTTCTCCCTGTCGGAGGTCCGCGAGGCGGCCGCGCCCCTGCTGGCGGCGCTCAACGAGCGGCCGTTCCAGAAGATGGAGGGCAGCCGCCGCAGCCTCTTCGAGGATCTGGACCGTCCGGCGCTCAAGACGCTCCCGGCCGATCGCTACGAGTACGCCGAGTGGCGCAAGGCGCGGGTCAACATCGACTACCACATCCAGGTCGACGGCCACTTCTACAGCGTCCCTCACGCACTTGCCCGCCGGGAGGTCGAGGTCCGGCTCGGCACAACCACGGTCGAGATCTTCCACAGGCACCGGCGTGTGGCCGCCCATGTCCGCGGCCGCAGGAAAGGCGGATACACGACCGATCCGGGCCATATGCCCGCCGCCCACCGCGCCCACCTCGAATGGACCCCGTCGCGCCTCGTCCGCTGGGCGCGAAAGATCGGGCCCCGGACCGCCGACTTCGCGAGGACGCTCCTCGAGACCCGGCCCCACCCGGAACAGGGCTACCGCAGCTGCCTCGGCCTCATGCGGCTCGCCCGCGCCTACCCCCCCGAACGGATGGAGGCCGCCTGCCGCCGCGCGCTGGACATCGGCGCCCACAGCTACAAGTCCGTGAAGACCATCCTGTCCGCCGGCCTCGACCGGACCGACCCCGGCGAGCAACGCTCGCTGTCCCTGCCCGCCGATCACGCTCACGTCCGCGGAGCGGACTACTACGCCAACTCCCACAACGGAAAGGAGACCTGACGAAGATGCTTCGACAACCCACCCTCGACCTGCTCCACGAACTGCGCCTGGCCGGCATGGCCCAGGCCTTCGAGGAGCAACTCGCCATGCCCGACATCGGCGAACTCGCCTTCGACGACCGCCTGTCCCTGCTCCTCGAACGCGAGAAGACCGAACGGGAACAACGCCGCTACCTGCGCCTCAAGGGGCTCGCCAAGCTCCATCTCGACGCCACCATCGAGGACCTCAACTTCAAGGCCGCCCGCGGTCTCGACCGATCCCTCATCCTCCGCCTCGCCTCGGGGCAGTGGATCAGGGACGGCCAGACCGTGCTCGTCACAGGCGCGACCGGGTCCGGCAAGTCGTACCTGGCCTGCGCCCTCGGCCACCAGGCCTGCCGCAACGGCATCTCCACACGCTACTTCCGCGTCTCCCGGCTCCTCGACGCTCTCGCTCTGGCACGCGCCGACGGCTCCTACCCGAAACTCGTTCAGCGGCTCGCCAAGACCTGGCTCCTCGTCCTCGACGACTGGGGCCTCGCCTCCCTGTCGGGCCAGAGCCGACACGATCTGCTCGAGGTCCTCGACGATCGCTACGCCCGCAGGGGAACCATCCTCGCCTCCCAGCTCCCCGTCGAACACTGGCACGACGTCGTCGGCGACCCCACCTTCGGAGACGCCATCCTCGACAGGGTCCTCAACAACGCCCATCGCATCACCCTCAAGGGTGGCTCCATGAGGCGGCTCTACGACTCAACCAAGGAGGCCCGCAACCCTCTCGACCACGCCTGATCCATCCATGTCCGGCACCCCTCCAAGGATCACCGCTCAACCCGGACGACCTGGCTCGGAATCGGTGGACGACTTGGCCCGGAACAGCCGGACGGCTTCGCCCGGAATGGGTGGACGACTTCGTCGGAATAGGCACGAGACAGCGGAACAGGTCTTCCTCGTGTTCCAGCCACGCTAGCAACGCTTTGTCGGGATCGTCGTTCGAACTTACGGCATGGGGTAGCGTTTGGCGGGCGAGGGCCGAGAATTCGTCCGTGGACGGGAACGCGGCGAATCCCTTCACGATGTCGTCTAGACGGGCCTCATCAGCCTCTTGGAACTCGACACCCAGTTCGTCCAAGATGAAGCGGGCTGCGAAATTCAGCGCTGGCTCGTCGGTGGCGACCTCGCGCGAGACAAAGGACCTGCTCGGCTGTACTCCGAAGAGCCACGAAAGCTGTTGCTCGCTGGTGGATCCGGCGGGAGCGACAATGAAGTAGAGAAGCCCGTCGTTGTCCGGTGCCAGAAACAACGCGTCTCCTTCGCTCATAGTTTCGGTGACGGGATTGGACGGATAGTAGAGACGCCATTCGGGCGGCCTGAGGGGCTGATTCTGTCGCGTGTCGTAGTAGGTGGCTGTTCCGTCGGCGGCGAACCCGTCCTGCTCCCCTCCCAGCCAGATATAGCGCACAGTGAAGTGTTGCCTGTATTCGCCGAGAAACAGATCGCGCATGGCCTGGGTGACGCCAATCTCGTGCTGGTTGGACCGCATGGGCTCCGCGTCAACTGCGGACAGGTATTTGGTGCCCACTCCCAAGAAGTGGTCGCGCAGTTGTCCGTGCCTCACGCAGACGCGCCGTCGATATGGGGGGGCATGAGCTTCGCGATGGAGCGAACGACGAGAACGACGACTGCGTTGCCGAACTGGCGGTAGGCTTTGGTGTCCGATACTGGGCTCTTGAACGTCGCCCCGCCCGCCTCGTCGAACCCCATCAGCCTAGCCAAGATCCCTTGCTCTCGGATGGGGTCTGGCGCATCCCATGGGTGTCAGGCTCAGTGGCGTTACCCCGGTGGCATCCGCCCTTCAGCATCATCCAGAAGTTCTCCTCGCCGATCCTGTGGACATTCCCGTTCGCGTACACACCTTGAAGATGCCTGAGCGACTCGTGGTCTAGCAAGCTCACTTCCCAGGGGACGACGCTCCGCCTTGCTCTGTATTCCCATTTCCATTAATCTTCTGGGAACGAAATGTGACATTATGTCACTCTACGGGGTACTGGAGAGCGAGGAGGGCACCACAGAATGAGCATTCTAACCCCAACCGAACTTCGCGCCCTCAGAGAGAACCTAGAGCTGACCCAGGGCGAACTCGCGAGCCAGCTCGGGCGTAGTCGCCGAACTGTCCTTCGCTGGGAAAGTGGCGAGACGACCCCCCCGAAAGCAACAGCGCTCCACCTCCAGCAACTCGTCCGGGAATCCGCTCAGCGGTACCCCAATGGTCTCCGGCCTGCCGCCTTCACCTTCATCGACCTGTTCGCCGGGATCGGTGGCATGCGGATGGGATTCGAGGGAGTCGAGGACTACAAAGGCCGGTGCGTCTACACCTCCGAGTGGGATCGCTTCAGTCGGCGCACCTACCGGACGAACTTCCAGCCGGGCGAGCAGATTGCAGGTGACATCAGGGAGGTGCGGACCGCCGACATCCCGCAGCACGACCTGCTTCTTGCCGGGTTCCCCTGCCAGCCGTTCTCGCTGGCCGGCGTTTCCAAGAAGAACTCTCTCGGCAGGCCTCACGGATTCGCCGACGAGACCCAGGGCACGCTGTTTTTCGACATCGCGCGGATCCTCCGGGATCACGAGCCTGTGGCATTCCTCCTTGAAAACGTGAAGCACCTCCAGAACCACGACAGGGGCCGGACGATGGAGGTCATTCTACGGACGCTGGATGAGCTCGGGTACAGAGTGACCACCCGGGTTATCGATGCGCGGTCGTTCCTTCCCCAGCACCGCCAGCGCGTGTTCATTGCCGGCTTTCGCGGCGACTCTGACTTCGACCTTAATGATCTCGATCTTCCGGATCCGGCGGACGGTCCGCGGCTTGATTCGATCCTCCACCCGGAAGATGGCTCTGAGGAAGCGGAGTCGCCGTACACACACGGGGAGCTGGCGCTCGTGTCGGGCAAGTACACGCTCAGCGATCATCTGTGGTCGTATCTTCAGGAGTATGCCCGCAGGCACCGGGCACGCGGCAACGGGTTCGGGTTCGGCCTAGTCGGCCCGGAAGACACAGCTCGCACCCTATCCGCCCGCTACTACAAGGACGGATCGGAGATCCTCATTCGTCAGAACGGGGCCAATCCCCGACGTCTCACGCCTCGGGAGTGCGCGCGGCTGATGGGATTTGACGATTTCGGGCAGAACCTGTTCGAGATTCCGGTTTCGGATACCCAGGCGTACAAGCAGTTCGGGAACGCGGTGGCTGTCCCGGTGGTCGATGCTGTTGCGCGTGCGATGGCACCCCACGTAGCCGCAAGGGTGTCGAATCCGTACCAGCTGAGTTTGCTGCCCCGTCTCAGGACAGCCTGATTGACCGATATCGTCGATCAGGGGTGGATCGCTGGGCTATTCCGGTGTCGCCTCCCCGAGACTCTTGACATCCTGAATGAAGCTGCTGAGGGTCGTCAGTTCCGCCCGTATCTCTCTTCGAAACTTCTTGATGTGGCCCTCGGGCACGACCAGTCGGACTCCGGATTCGGCCATCTGCCTGTACTGGTTTGCCGAGACACCCTCCTGAAGGGTAAGCAGGTGCTTGGTACGGATCCGGTCGGCCTCCCGTAGCACCTGTCTCCACCGATCCTTGCAGGTCGTCTTCACGGCAAGCATGCGCAGCTTCGATTCCGGAAATCCGGGATCCCGGTAGCTCGCTTGGGAGGGGAACAGGAAATCCGGCTTGCTTCCGGGCTCCGAGTCCACGCCGTGCGAAAAGTGACGGCCCTCTGCGAGGTCTTCCTCCTGGAAGATCTGGCGTACATGGAGTTCCAGCGACCGCCCCGACCGAACCTTGCGCCGTTGGAGCACACTCTGGGCGCGGGCCACGAACTGGTCGACGTTCTCGAATCCCTCCCGGATACCGGGCAGTTCGATCGCCTCCTCAATGCTCTGGAACACCTGATACTCGCAGTCCCTGCGGGCCAGCAGCCGGGCGTCGGGCTCCAGTTTCCGGTGTGCCGGGCTGAGTTCCACCGCTTTCTTCAGAATCTCCTTGCCACTGGGAAACGACTTGATCCAGCCAGGTGGAATCTCACTCGCTTCAAGCCAACATGTGATCGGCCCCCGGGCGAACTCCGACATCCTGCCTCGCTCCGGTGACCAGATGACCGTCTGCGCCGGCTCAATCGGACCGAGCAGGTCTTCAGCGAATTCCTCCTCCTTTTCGTCTCGGCAGATCCAGACCCGGCAATCGGGGGCGTCCGCGTCCTCGACTCGACGGAAGGCGAAGATCACGAGCGCGCCAGTGTTTTCGGGGTCGAGCAGGGGGGATGAGATACCGCCGAAGTTGGTGAGGCGGGACTCGTTGCGGGTGCCACCGTGCAGGGAGTTGTTGTACCAGACGGCCCTGACGGTCCTTCGGACTGAGTGTGAGTCGACGAAGAGTTCGAACCGGACATCGGGATTCAGATCGTCCGGTCGGTTCAGGGACGGAAACCGGGAATTGAGGAAATCCCTCGGAACGTACGGTCCAGCCTGGTGGGTGCCGTTCGCCAGGGTGTCATTGCCCGAGAGACGCTTGGCGTACCAGACGCGATCGGGCCGGGCCAACTCCGTCAGCCAATGGGAGAATCGAGTCATGGAAACGGGGCCGGAGGTGATCAGGTTGAGCGCACAGCGGAGCCGACGACCCGATGGTCTTCGACAGCTACGTACCGGGCCGTGCTCCGATGATGAAGATAACGTCCTCGACGGGCTGGACAGGAGCTGGTCGTATTGGTGAAGTTACCCGCCGAGCCTCCAATCAGGGCGGGGCGGCCCGGGATGCCCGACACCGACATCAAGCTATGGGTAGAGGAAATCTCCGATCACTCGAAAGGGGCGAGATCCAAATGAAGGCGATCGACCTGTTCTGTGGCGCGGGCGGGCTGACGCTGGGCCTGCGCCGTGCGGGTTGGGACGTCGTCACGGGTGTCGACATTGACGAGGCGGTCAAGGAGAGCTACGAGAACAACAATCCCGGCGTCAGATTCATGTCGGCCGACATTCGATCCGTTACCGATCAGGACATCCGGACCTTAGCCGGTGCCGTCCCGGATGCGGAATTGCTGTTGGCCGGATGCGCCCCCTGCCAGCCCTTCTCCAAGCAGCGCCGAGCCGGACTCAGGAGACGCGGGGACGCCACGCTTCTCGGACAGTTCGCACGCTTGGTCACGGCGTTGGAACCGAAGGTCGTCCTCATGGAGAATGTCCCGGGCATCGCCACGGTGCCTGGCTTCAGTTCATTCCGAAGATTCCTCAAGGTCTTGTTCGACTCCGGCTACGTGTGCGACCACCGAGTCCTCAACGCCCGCGACTTCGGTGTTCCGCAGCACCGTCGAAGGTACGTGCTGCTTGCCTCTCGCGGCGGACCGCCGGTGCTTCCGTCGCCGAGCAACGGTGCCGTGTCGCGACCGCCCACTGTCCGGTCCGCCATCGACCGCTTTCCCCCGATAGAGGCGGGCGAGGAGGACCAGTCCACGCCGAATCACTGCGCTGCGGGTCTGTCGCCGACCAATCTGGAGAGGATTCGGCGGACGCCACCCGACGGAGGCAGCCGTCGCGACTGGCCGGATTCCCTGACCCTCGACTGCCATCGAGAGACGCTCGGGTTCAGTGATGTCTATGGACGCATGTGGTGGGACCGGGCAGCCCCGACCCTAACGAGCCGCTGCAACAGTTTGTCCAACGGAAGGTTCGGGCACCCGGAGCAAGACCGCGCGATCAGCCTGCGGGAGGCGGCGGCACTCCAAACGTTCCCGGACGACTACGAGTTCTTCGGCGCTAAAAACCCCATCGCCCGATGGATCGGAAACGCGGTGCCGGTTTCGTTCGCGGAAGCCTTGGGCAAGGCAGCGCTGAGGGCCGTTGCTTGAGCATGGGCGGGCGCACGGCGGCTGGGCAGTCTAGGGTGCGGCACGAGACGCTCGACCCGTTTCTGGACCAATGCGTGGCGGCGTACATGCTGCCGGCACCCGTCGAGGACGACCTGTCGAAGGGCATCCTCGAGACGATCGACATGGACAGCTACCGGGTCGAGACGCGCGCCATGCAGAAGATCATCCTGGAGGACGAGGACACGGAGATCGACCCGGTGCCGGGGGTCGGAGAGGGAGGGAAGGGTGAGGTGGAGATCGACCGGCTATCGGTGATCATCGGGCAGTTCAACGACCTGTTCGGGGACATCGATTGGGCCGACGCCGACCGGGTGCACCAGATGATCACCGAGACGATTCCGATGCGGGTGGCGGGGGACACCGCGTTCCAGAACGCCAAGAAGAACTCGGACCGGGAGAACACCCGGATCGAGCACGACAGAGCCCTCCAGCGGGTCATGATGGCGATCATGAAGGACGATACGGAACTGTTCAAGCAGTTCACGGACAACCCGGACTTCAAGCGGTGGCTGGGTGACACGGTGTTCGGGTTAGCGTGGGAGGGGGTGGGGTAGATGAGAGTTTTCATTAGCTGGTCTGGGTCTCAGAGTCACGCTTTGGCGAAGATTCTCCATGACTGGCTTCCCAGAGTGTTGCCCTTTGTTGAGCCATGGGTGTCCACCGAGGACATCCCCAAGGGTCATCGCTGGACGACCGAGATAAGTGAAGCCTTGGAAGGATGCGACTATTGCATCGTCTGCCTAACACCCGAGGCCGTTCGCCAGCCCTGGGTCAACTTCGAAGCCGGGGCGATTTCAAAAGAAATCAAAAAGGCGCGCGTCAGCCCGCTGCTCTTTGGTATCAGTCCGCGTGACCTAGATGACCTTCCTCTCAAGATGTTTCAATGCACTGAATTCAACAAGAACGACATGCGCAAGCTGCTAAGGTCTATCAACTCCGCGAGCGACTCTCCAGTTGACAAAAACGGGCTAGCAAAGGATTTTGCGGAGACTTGGAATGGAATCCGGGAGGAAGCTAAGAGACTTGCACCCCTGAAGACCTCGCAACCTAAGGAAACCGACGATGACTGGATTCACCAACACGAAGCTGTAAAGATGATACTCGCTGACGACTCAATAGTAGATGGAATCTGGGAGACCGTTCTGCTAATCCTTGATCCGCTTAACGACGATATTTATGCTGTAGACGAAGAACACCAAAAACAAATGCAAGAAGTGCCGAGAGAGCTACTAAATGACTTTGCATCCAAGAACCCGTCCGCCTATTGCGACGGCCTCTACCATAAAGTGGCCTTGTCGTTCTGGCTAAAACAGAATCGCACTTGACGGTGGAGCGATGGGAAGACCGACCAATATCCACCTAAGCAAAGGAAAACGGCAAGTACCCGTCCACGGGGTAGGAGAGGAACGTCGAGGCAAGTGAGTCACCCTTGGTGTCGAGAGCACGTTCTGCCGCCTCTGGTAACCTCTCTACGGCCCCCAGCCAATCGTCCAAAGCGATAGCCCCACAGCCAACGGGCGGCTCAACGCGTGTGATCCTGTGGGCTCCAATCAGGAGGCTTGCTTGGCCAATTGCATTCTGCGACTGCAGAGACATCGCAGCGAGCATGACTTTGCGCCAAGCAAGAAGACCGCCAGGCCAGATTCTGGTTCCCGCAACAGTGTAGGGTTCCGACCCGCAGCCTAGGCTTAGGATACGAACATCGCCTCTGTCAATCGAGAAACACGCCAGAGCGTCAACTAGGCCGATCATGATCGGATTGTTGGCCCACACGCCGCCATCCACGAAAGTGTAGCCGCCACGCTGGAGCGGACGGTAGTATGTTGGCGCGGCCGACGTGGCCGCAGCCACAGTCGTCATCTGCTCGCCCGCATCTTGGCGATAGTCAGGATGATGCGGCGTCTTGAAGACATACACCTCGCCGTAGCGGCCATCGAACGATGGGATGCATAGCCGTGATCTAGCATCCCGAAGTTGACGATCACAAAACACCTCGTCCAGAATGCTCTCAAGTACCACCCGTTTGTAGCGGTGCTTTACACAACGGAGACCCATTGCAAAAGACTGTCCGGCGGCGCCGAAAACGCCGCCCATGAGAGGTGGAAAAATCTCGCCGCCGCGCATCACGTACAGGTCTCTTACGGCCGAAGCGGGTAGGCCTGCGGCAAGAGCCAGAGCGATGATGCCGCCGGTCGACGTCCCAGCAATGAGGTCGAAGTAAGACGCCACTGTAGATCCGCCGAGGTAACGCTTCTCCAGTCCAGCCAGGAAAGCTGCGGGGAAAACTCCTCTAATCCCTCCACCATCAATGGAAAGTATGCGTAGTTCCCGGTCCCCCCGCCATGGTAAGGGGACTCGGCGTGTAGGCAATGCGCCTGTGGAACGCCTCGCAGGCTTGTGGGTTTGGTTTTGCATCATGGTCGTTCACTAGCGGCTTCGGGGTTGACGTTACGTCGCCTTGGCATGGGCGGATGGCGGCCTCCTCCTGTCCACTCTCCCGTCGCGAGCCACCCTTCGTAACATGCCAGCCAATCGACCGTCCAAGGGATGATCGTGGCTGCAGCCGGGAAACCGCAGTGCCATAGGAACTCCGCCGGATCGTAAAGACAGAGGAGTGGCCTTGTTGGACAACGAGGGTTTGCATAGTGGTGCGGAATTGCCTCAACTGGCGACCCCGGTCGGGTACGTAGGATTGGATCAATAACCGTCACATGTGGCTGGCGCGCACTACTGCGCCAGATGGTGACCTCGACCCTATAGGACTGACTGAGTGGGCGGAGGTCGCCTTGCCATGTAGCTGAGCTGTTGGAGATTCGGATAGACCGGAAGTTCGGCCACCCATGGCGCATCCCTGCGGATTGATGCCAAGGTGTGTAAGCCATGTGTTACGTTCCTCCGTAGAATGTGTGCTTCGGCGTGGAACGAGCCATAGAGCGTCTACTCAGGGCCATAGCCCCTGTCGATGGGATGGCGATTTTCCCGGTCGGCGCGTAGTGCTGGCTGCTGCCACTCGATATCGCATTGCCCAAGCGACGATTGAAGTCGCTAACCGCACTGCTGGCGGGCTGCTCGCCGAACAGTCCCACCATGATGTACTTCATCCGGTCCAGCGGGAGTCCGGACGCCAGAGTTTCCACCGTTTGAACCAGGGACTGCAAGTCGGCAATGAACGCGGCTTGAACCGCGAGACTGCCGGGCCAGCGATCCGTCAGCTGATCACTCGGGCACACGGGGTTGACGATGTGGACTAGGCGCGAGTCGGTCTGAGCCTGCTGGAACACGAATAGCATGTGCTTGGCCTGTAGGAGGAGCTCTTGGGAAAGGCTACCTGCATGGTTGGCTGCGTCGGCGACGAGTTTCGAGAAGATGACGGATGGTGGGCGACGCCCTGGCCTCTTTTCATAGAGCACATTGCGCCACCGCTTCAGCAATTGCAGCGCTATGACCGCGCGGGATTTCTGGAATGCTGCCTCTTGGGCTGGCACCGGTTCTGCGTCAGCTCGGGCGTGCGCGGTCAGAGACCAATACTCCCGTTCCCGAGCGGCGAATGCGTTCACGAAGTCCTGGTCTACCGGTGTGGTGTCGTTGAACCACTGAGCGAACCCGTAAGGATTGGCGACGAGGCGGCGAGGGGGATCGGCCAGGTCTTCCGGTCGATGGTGGAAAATCCAACTCTCTCTGTCTCTGGTGAATGGACGGCGGACCATCGGAGTTACGTCGAGGTGCATCTTGTCGCGGTACTGGACGGTCACGCACCGCGTATTCCGCTTTGTCTTCCCGTAATAGCGGGATCCGGGGGTTCCGGTGATGGCCGTGTACAGCAAGTCGAGAACTTGCTTGGGAGCCGAGTGCTCGGGCAGATTGAGCTGGGCGACAATGTCGAGGTCGAATTCATCGGTGGTGAGCCGTGATGCAATGGCGGCACCGATCGACATCGATCCTTGAGGGTAGAACACCTCGACACGATCTTTCAGGGGGCTATCGTCGCGTTCGATCCACTGATTCATGGTCTCGTACCGTTGGACAGCCTCGCCGTAGTCGGTCCGGCTTAGCTGGACTCGAATCGCGACATCGGCGAGGAGGACATCGAGCGGATCAGTAAGGGCCGTTGGTGAATTGGGGGGCATTCGTATCTCCTTGTCGGTTTCGGGGGTGGGGCTAGCGAGAATCCGCCCCGTCTGGAGCGGCCGATAATCCCACGCAGACTGTCAAGTGTTCACAGAACAGTAGTCAATCCGGACACCGCAGTCAACTCCCGAGTCCAACTACACCCTCTGTCGCCCTTCGCTCAGTCAGTGGATGCGGGACTCCTCCCGTCCCGTCCTCACCACTTCGCTTACAGCAGGACTGGCTGGTCCGTGAGATAACGGCGTGACTGGAGGGCGATTGCCATTGCTTGGCGAGATACCTCAAAGGCGTCGCATAGCGAGGTCGGAATCCTCGGACTGACCTGGCTGGCCAGTTCGAGCGCGGTGTCGCGAACCGCACGGCGGGAGTTGGTCACGACAGGAGGATCACCAAAGCGGCAAGCGAATTCGCGAAGCAGGGCTGACCGGGGGATGAGGAGGTGGGCCGCGAAACGGTTGGCTTGCACCTCTTCGCGTGGGGGCTTCGAGTGGGAGGTGACGAAGACATCGCGATGGAGGCTGACCATGTCATCCTGGGGGTCTTCCTGATCGAACAGACTGCGGGACCGGTAGACCTTCCGCTGAAATTGGAGGGGTCGATGCAATACCCAGTGTCCGATTTCGTGACCAACCGTGAATCGGTATCTCCCCCGGCGTCGTCCGGTGTGGTCTGGTTGCTTCAAGCTCGCGCAGATCTCGATCAGATTCCGGGAGGGCGACATCCGGCCTAGGATCTGGTCTCCGTCCCGGTGACCAAGAACGTTCTGATCCAGGAACGCGAGTCCTTCTTCCTCGGCGAGCACGTCGAACAGCACTGTATCGAGATCCACGGGGACGGGGAGGTCACCGCCAAATGCCCGAGTCAGTAGACCGTCAGCAGCCCGCTCGATTTGTCGGGCTGGCAGGAAAGGGTATTTCATGTGTCGTGCTCCAGATTCCGCAGTAGCTGTTCCTTTTTGGATTTCGATAGTCTGTGGACCCTCCGGTACAGCGCGACATCCAGTCTCGATTTCGGAATCGCGTCGCTCGGCATGCGCTTAGCTAGCCCCAATAGCTCATCGAGATCGAGGGACAGTTCGTCAGCGACGGCCTGGAGGGTCTCTTCGCTCACCTTGGGAGGCGGGTCACTGTTCTCAAGGACGGAGATGAAGGCGGGCGACTTGGATACTCGCCTTGCAAGGGCACGCAGGCTCATCCCCATTTCCTTCCTGCGGGTCGATATCCGGTTTCCAAGACCTGAACTCATGGTGCCCCCCCGAGCAGCGAGTGTTATCTGTCCTTCAAACAGTAGACACTCCTCTCGTCTCCGGCAACCGTGGACGCCGTCCGAAGCCCGTCCCCTTCCTCCACCCCTCCGGGGAACCCACCCTCATCCGTCTCGGCAGTCCCCCTGCCGAAGCCACGCCACTCGACGAAGACCCACTCCAACCCCTACACTCCAACCCCGAACCCACACCGACCCAGCGCCGCCATGGACCTCCGCTTCCCCAGCGTGATCGGCATCGTCTGGAATCGGTGATCGGCATGTCGGAACTGCTGATCGGCATCGTCGGAATACGGACCGTACCGAAGCGAATTCACATGCGTCTGGACGCGACTTGGCGAAGGAGGCCATACCATGACCAACTGGAACACCTGTCCGGCCGTTGAGCGAGTCGCGGGAAGGGTTAGTGGGGCCTGGGTCTTTTCAGGCACGCGGATCCCGCTGTTCGCACTCTATGAAAACCTTGCGGCGGGTGCCACGGTGGACGATTTCGTCGAGCGGTTTCCCGGCGTTGAGGAAGGACAGGTGCGTGCGGTTCTCGAACACGAGGCCGAGGCGCTGAGAACGCAGTTGGCGCGTTGAAGCTGCGAGTGAGTTGGACCGCTGACTGGCCTTTGACTGCACGTTGTCCGCCACAAAAGGCCGGAAGTGGCGGACAAACGATGACCGAACCGTCTGACCCGAACCGTCGGTCGGACCATCGTCGTGAGTCTTCGAGAGATCCCAGAGGCCCCAGTCATCCGGTGCAGGGTCTACGCAACCTCATTTTCGACCCAGCATCTCCAAACGCGCACTCCGGCATCGCGTCAGATGACGCGATCACCACGCCATAGCCATCGCCGTCTCGGCCTAGACCACGCCGTCCTCCACAACTAGGCGCCTGCCAACCTTTCTGAGCGCTCTTTCCACCTGTCGGATGTGCGACCGGTGTTTCGGGTTCACGAGCTTCCGCACCGCACCCTCGGTCACTCCTAGGCGTGCGGCCAATCCGACCTTGGAGAGTCCCTGTTCACGCATCGCTGTGTAGAGCGCGAGCTTGGCTGCCACCACCAGAGGGACCGCAACCGTGACCTGCCCGGGCTCGGGAGACCCCGGTGCCGGGATCGCCTCGCGGGCCTGCACGTATGCCCCCAGCGCCACGGCCAAGGCGTCCTCGGCCATCTCCAACGCTTCGGCGTGATCGTACCCACAGGTGAGGGCTTCCGGCACGTCGGGAAACGAGACCGAAAAGCCGCCCTCCTGCTCGGCGGCCAGCACGCAGGGATAGGCGTATCGCATCAGAAAACCTCCTTTCGGATCCCCAGTTGCTTCAACATACCTTGAAGGGTGCCCGGCTTCAGCTCGCCGCGCTTCACGACGGTGCGATGCGCGCCGACGTACAGCAGACCGTGGCTACCCTTGCCTCGGCGAGAATCAAACCGCATCTCCAAACCGGCCTTTCTGGCGTACCGTCTGGCCCGCCTTACGAACTCATCACCGGTCACGGGAAATATCGTACCAAGGGGTACGAATGTCGAGGATGGGGTGAGAGGACGGGGCAAGTGTCTCGGGCATGGTGTTGTCGTCTCTCGTTGCGAAGGGTGCGGACGGCTCCACGGTGGTGGCCCAGTCCGTCCCTTGGTGGTTGCCCGGAAAGGGTGGGGCCGAACCAGGGGCGGAAGAATAGCTGGATGGGACTATTTTCCTTGGGGCAGAGCAAACCGTGTGAATCGTAGCCCAAATGGGTGTCCCCGCCCCTTACCCTCCCGGCATCCGAACCGGCACGCCCTGCCGCCCCTTCCTCCGGTAGATCCTGAAGTCCCCGTCCAGCGTGAGGACCACGCTCCCCGGGTGATGCTCGGACATCCGCACCAGGCACGCGTCCGCAACGGACATGGGGACATCGTGGTACTTCTTCATCATGCGGGCGACTGCGGCGGCTTCGTCGGCCAGACGGAAGGAGAGATCGAGGACGCCGCGCTCGATCAGCGAGACCACCGCTTCATCCGCCCCGGAAGCGAGGCGACGGGCCAGAAAACAGGCTTCGGCGATGACCGCTTCGCAGGTGAGGAAGGGCGGCTTGACGCGCGCCCACTGTTCCCGCGCCCACTCGTGATGTCCGTCCCGCGAGTTCAGGAACGCGATCAACGGTCCGGTGTCGAGGATGACGCGGATGCTCACTGGCCGAAGCCGCGCATGTGGTTCGGGTTCGTTGACAAGTCCGCGGGCCCGCGAAAGGCTCCGGCGAGACCGGACGCCAGGGACAGGGCGGAGACCGCTTCGTCGGACCGTTCGGCGCGCAGGAACGCTTCGAGCGCCTCGCGAATCAGCGCGGACCTGCTGACACCACGCCGCCGCGCGGCCTCGGAGACCTCCAGGGCGAGACGTGTCGGCATCTTCAGCGATATGGGGGTCATTTCCGGTTCGTCTCCGCGAAACAGGGAATACGTCATGGTGTAATATAGTAATACGACATTGGGTATTATCAAGAGGAGGGCAGGTCGTCCTACCTGCTTTTTCCATTGTCCGTGGGTAGAAATACAGCTATTCTACCCACATGTACCCGAGAATCCTCGCCAATGTGCTCGAATCCAGCCAGCGGAGCGTTCTGGTGCTCGGCCCAAGGCAGGTGGGCAAGTCCACCCTCCTGGCCTCCACCGCACCAGACGTCTCGCTGAATCTGGCGAGTCCCCGGGTGTTCCGCGAGTTCGTCGGCCACCCGGAACGACTGGAACGCGAACTCCTGGCCGTACCGGCCGACGTGCGCACGGTGTTTCTGGACGAGGTTCAGCGAGTCCCGGCCCTGCTCGACGTGGTGCAGATCCTTCTGGACGAGCATCCGGGCCGCTTTCGCTTTCTCCTCTCCGGCTCCAGCGCCCGCAAGCTGAAGCGGGGACAGGCCAACCTTCTACCGGGGAGGATCCACGTCCATCAGATGCACCCGCTACTGGCGTGCGAACTGGGCGAGGACTTCGACCTGGATCGCGCGCTGGCGCATGGGACGCTGCCGGGCATCTACGCGGAACGAGACGCTGGGCTGCGCGGAACGGACCTGCGAAGCTATGCGGACACGTACCTGCGCGAGGAGGTGCAGGCCGAGGCGCTGGTGCGGAACCTGGGGGGCTTCTCGCGTCTCCTCGACCTGCTGGCGGCTTCTTCGGGCCGGATCCTCAACGTCCAGGCACTGTGCAAGCAGGCCGGACTCGCGTACGAGACCACCCGCCGCTACGTCGAGGTTCTGGAAGACACGCTGATCATGTTCCGGGTTCCGGCGTGGAGCGGGTCCAGCCGTTCGAGCGCGGTCGGCCATCCCCGGCTGTTCGTCTTCGACATCGGGGTGCGCAACGCCCTGTTGAGACGGCCGCTCGACGCGCCGCTGCCCGACGACCGCGGGATCCTGCTGGAGCATTTCGTCGCGTGCGAACTGCATCGTCGCCTACGCACGCTTTGGCCGGAAGCCGCGCTCTTCCACTACCGGACCCGGTCGGGCACCGAGGTGGACTTCGTGCTCGAGGTGGGGCGCGAACTCTGGGGCATCGAGGTCAAGGCGGGACATCGCGTCACACGCAGCATGCTCCGGGGCCTGGCCTCGTTCGCGTCCCGAAGCAAACGGGTCAAGCGCCGGATCGTGGTCTACCTGGGCGACCGGCCGCAGTTGCTCGACGGGGTCGAGGTGCTGCCGCTGGCGGACTTTCTGGAGGAGCTGCCCGGGCAGCTCGTGTGAACGGCCCCAGCTGTCGATTGAGAGGTGGCCGATTGTCGATTAGGGAACTGGCCATGTGTCGATTAGGGGTCAAACGGGTGATGTGTGAACACGTCACGCGTGGCGCATAAACCCCATATATGATCGTTACACGCCACATATGGCGTCCTCCATCGCAGCGAATTCTCCGTATCTTCCGAGGCGGAAAGGAGGGAGCAAGCCATGCCAGCGATCGTCGCCACGAGCCGCACACCGGACGTCCTCCGTGAAGTTGGTGTGCGGCTGAGGGCGCTGCGTCTACAGCAGAA
The DNA here is from genome assembly GCA_963662845.2 of Longimicrobiales bacterium. GTDB lineage: Bacteria > Gemmatimonadota > Gemmatimonadetes > Longimicrobiales > Gaopeijiaceae > Bin94. The sequence goes on from CAXXCM010000005.1 coordinate 549,422, forward strand.
CCGTCGGGTGAAGGATCTCGCCGCCGACGCCGGAGTCAGTCCGCGCACCATTGACCGACTGGAGGCCGGTCGGAGCATCGGCACCAAGAATCTGGTGAGGGTGATGCGGGGACTGGGCCGCCTGCAAGCGTTCGAGGTGTTCGTCCCGATGCCGGAGGTGTCCCCGTACGATGTCGAGAGGCTGAGAGGAAGGATCCGACAACGGGCGTCGAGGGGGGATCGTGACGGATGACGTGAGGGAGGAGCCGCGCCAGGGCAGGACTGTAGGCGACCTCGGTGGAGTTGCTTACTGCGTGGCTTCCAGCAGTGCCTCGAGGTCCCGCCAAAGCTTGTCGAAGGATGGACACGAGCGGGCAGCGTGGAGATCAAAGACGGCAGTCAACGCTGCTTGATCCCGGCTAGGCCGGTACGACCTGTTGCTGGGCATCCAGGAGCTTAGCATCCCTTTGGCATTGCGGATCGCCTCGGGATCGGTAGGAGGCGTAGCGGACGCGGCGATGGCGCGCCGTCCCCTGATTGATGCGGCTGCCGCGAGGAACCAAGTTTCGAATTCCGCCTTGGCGAACACGACGCGAATCATACCATCCATCCGAACCGCTTCGGCGCGGCGCACGAGCGCCGGAGCCAAACGCGCTGGACAATCCGTGTCGGCGTCCAGCAGGACTAGGATCGATCCTTCTTTGCCAGCGTCGCGGGACGCAAGTTCCACCGCTCGTTCAAGCTCGTTAGGGCGGTCCACTCGATTGCGCCTGATCCGCACAGGCCTAGGCACATGCACGACATGACCCAACTCCGTTGCGATCCTGCGGAACAGCACGGGTACCGCCTGAACTTCGCCGTGTCCCTCCACGACGGCTGCCACCGTCTTCATCGCGGGCCGTTGCCACCAAAGAGATTGCCTTGGCCGACAACTGGCCTGGACAGGATCGAGTCCGGCTCCAGCTTGTCCATTCTAAGTAGCTCGCCCGCAGTGTACAGTTGGTCCCGGAGCACGGATGCCCCTACGTCGTCCAGCGGTCCGATCCGAGTGATCCCGTCTTCGGACACGACAGCCAGAATGCAAGCGTTACCGACATCCTCCTCGTCCAACAGGTCGGCGCTGTGACTGGTCACAAGAACCTGCTTCCGTTTTGCTGCGTCGCTCAGGGCGTCCACAAGAACTCCCGCCGCGGCCGGGTGGAGCGCCGCCTCCGGTTCTTCGATTCCGATAAGTGACCTTGCCCCGTTGCCGCCGCCGTTCGTCTGGAAAAGCGCCACCAGCAAGCCGACGGTCCGCAGCGTCCCGTCGGACATGCTGCTGGCATAGAAGCGCCATGGCTCCTGAGCCCCGGTGACACGCTGTCGGAACTCCAGAGTATCGACCGGGCCAATGGGCTTCCGATCCACCCTGGTGATGCCGGGAACGACCTTCCCCAAGTACTCGTCGATCATCTTCTTCGTTTCTGGAGACCGCTGCGCGATTCGATCCAGCACACTGGCGACGTTGCTGCCGTCGCGATTCATGAGGTCCCCGGGGTCAGACGACTGCATGGTCCGGATGGCGGCGGGGTTGAGGTTGTAGAATCCAGATCTCGAGAATGCGTCGTAGACCGGACGGAACGCAGGCAATCCCGAAGCGCTCACAAGTGCTAAGCGACGGGGCGAAGGTGCGGGGAAGGGCGAGGCGCTGCTCTTCACCTCACCGGACGACACCCGATAGTATTGCGCCGGAGCGTCCTTCGGCAGAACCACGCACTCCTCGTCCTTGAGCTTGTAGCCGCCCCCCCGCTTTGCGGTCACAGTGAAGGCGAAATGGCCCTTAACCTCTCCGAGGTCGAACTCCACCCGCATGCCGAAGTGTGTGGGATGGCCGCTGGACCGCCGCCTGACCTCGTTGATGCCGCCTCGGTCGCGTAGCGCATGATCCAGCGAGTGCCGCAGCGAATCGGCCACGAAGCGGAGCGCGTCTAGGAAGTTGCTCTTCCCAGAACCGTTCGGCCCCACCAGAAACGTTAGCTGCGCTGGCGCGACATCGCATGCGGCGATGCTCTTGTAGTTGCGCAAGGCCACGCGGGTGATCAGTCGCCGGTCGTCCTCCATGCGTCTAGCCCTTGAGCCTGCTTGAGTTGCGTGACGACCCCACGGTGCCAAAGGGTCTCGACCCCACCCAACCCGCCGTGGCCGTCTCGTCAGCTCCGAGCAAGCCGCCCGTCCCCTTGATGGACACCAGGGTCCGCGCCGCTATCGTACGGTCGTCTCGGTGATGATCCATACCGGATCCTTCCCAGGAGGAGCGTACGGCTTAACCGAGACCAGAACCTTGTGGCCCTCGCGAATTGCAAGTGACGAAGCCTCTCCTTCTGGAATGAACGCGTAGATAATCGGGACGATCGCCTGACCCGCTTGCTCGTCATGACGAACGCGAATCCCGCACCACCGCCCACGACCCAACGGGCCCAGAAACTTCAGCGAAATCGGCTTTGACGCTAGGCCGAAGTGCTTGGGCATGTTGATGTTGCGGTCAATGCCCACGACCCTGCCGGGGAATTCCCGGGGCTCGTCCGGCAAGACCTCCTTGAGCAGTGCCTTTCTGGGGCTCTTGGGGCTTGACTTACGAGCTTTCTCTATCGTGACGTCTCGCTCCATGGACTCTGCTACGTGGCTTGGGATGGTTCGTCCATAGCGCCTCGCGTCCACCAGGATCTGGTACTGGGCGTCCTCGGCCGAATGGCCTTGGGTACGCAAGTCCCCGTAGAGCCGCTCGAACCTGGTACAGTCATGTTCGGGCCAGGGATGCCCCAAACTGTCGAAAAAGACTGCGCTCTGGCACGAACAGGAGAAGAAGAAGACGGTCTGGTGACAGAGACGGCACTGGGTCTTGAAGGTCCGGGTCTCGCAGTCCGGGCCGTGCGTCGGAACGTAGCCGCTCATCGCTACAACTGCCCGAGCCCCAACCCGCCCCCCACCCCCGCCGGTGCCCCCACCGCCTTCAGCGCGACTGGGCAGGCCTTCAGCGCCGCCGTCTGCGTCACCGGATCATACCCGCCGCCAGTCAGCACGTTGACGGGCACATCGTCGAAGGCGAACGACGCGAAGACCGTCCCCCTCGGCGACCTCGTCGTCGCGCGCACCTTGACGTGCAGGCACCCGCGCGGATTGCTCAGCTCGGCCCAGCCGCCGTCCTCCAGGCCCAGCCGCGTGATGTCCTCGGGGTGCACCTCCAGCGTTTCCTCCGACAGCAGGTAGTCGATCCCGTCCGAGCGCCCCGTCTGCGTCCGCGTGTGGTACTGCGGCAGCCGGCGCCCCGTCGTGAGCCACATCGGGTACTCGTCCGAAACGGTCTCCTCGGGGTCGCGGTACTCCAGCATCTTGAACAGCCCGCGTCCGTTCTCGAACCGCTCCTCGTGCAGCCGCGGCGTGCCGGGATGATCGGGCGTCGGCACGGGCCACTGGTACTCGCCAAGGTCGATCCGGTCCCAATCGAGGCCGCTGTAGAGGGGAGAGAGGGCGCAGAGCTCGTTGAAGACCTCCTTGGCGGATCCGAAATCGAAGCCCTGCCAGCCCATTCGACGGGCGAGCTGCGAGAGGATCCACCAGTCGGGCTTCGCTTCGCCTGGGGGTGGCACCGCCGCGCGCAGACGCTGGACCCGGCGCTCCGTGTTGGTGCAGACGCCGTCGGTCTCGGCCCAGGCGGTGGCCGGAAACACCACATCGGCCAGCTTGGCCGTCTCGGTCATGAAGATGTCGATCACGACCAGGCAGTCGAGGCTCTTGAGCGCGTGTTCGCAGTGGTGGCGGTCCGGGTCGGTGACGACCGTGTTCTCGCCGTCGATGATCATCGCGTGGATGCGGTCGCCGCACAGGTCCAGCGCGGTGACCTTGGTCATCCCGGTCTCGAGGTCGGTCCTGCGCCCGTAGGCGCGGTGGAACTTCTCCTGGTGGTCGGGATCGGTCACGGCCTGGAAGCCGGGGTAGTTGTTCGGCAGCGCGCCCGCGTCGCCCGCCCCCTGGATGTTGTTCTGGCCGCGCATGGGGTTCACCCCCGTGCCCTCGCGGCCGAGGTTGCCGGTCATCAGCGCCAGGTTGCACAGGCTCTGCACGTTGTCCACGCCGCAGACGTGCTCGGTGATCCCGACCGTGTAGTAGATCGCGCCGCGGTCGGCCCCGCCGTACCAGAGCGCGGCCTGCTCGATGTCCTCGGGCGCCACCTCGCAGATCTCCGACGCCCACTCGGGAGTGAAGCGCTCCACGTGCTTCAGGAAGTCCTCGCCGTGCGCCGTGCGAGAGCCGACGAAGTCCTCGTTGACCAGCCCCTCGCGCGCGATCACGTGCGCCATGGCCAGCAGCAGCGACACGTCCGAGCCGACGCGCAGCGGCAGATGGATGTCGGCGATCTCGGCGAGCCCGATCCGCCTCGGGTCCGCGACGATCATCTTCGCGCCGCGCGCGAGCGCCTTCTTGAGCCGCGTGGCCGCGACGGGGTGGCACTCGGTCATGTTCGTGCCGATGCAGAAGATCACATCCGGCTTGTCCATGTCGGCGAGCGGGTTCGACATGGCCCCGCGCCCGATCGTTGCCGCCAGACCGGCGACTGTGGGGGCGTGTCAGGCACGGCTGCAGTTGTCGATGTGGTTCGTCCCCAGTCCCGCCCGTATGAAGCGCTGCATCATGTAGGCGGCCTCGTGCGGCGCGCGTCCGGAGGCGATCCCGTACACCGCGTGCCGCCCATGCCGCTTCACCACCCCCTTGAGCTTGCCGGCCGCGCGGTCCAGCGCCTCGTCCCACGACGCGGGGCGAAGCTGGCCCGACCCCTCGTCGCGCACGAACGGGGTCGCGAGGCGGTCCGGGTGGTGCACGAAGTCGAACGCGAACTGCCCCTTCACGCAGAGCGACCCCTCGTTGGCCGGCCCGTCCATCGCCGGGAGCACGCCCACCAGCTTGTCGCCCCGCGACATGACGTCGACCGAGCAGCCGACGCCGCAGTAGGGGCAGATCGTGCGGGTCGTCTTCGTCTCGCCGGGAACGTCCTTGTTGGCCAGCGCCTTGAGGTCGCCCAGCGCCCCGGTGGGGCAGGTCTGGATGCACTGGCCGCAGAAGGTGCACGCCGAATCCTTGAGGAGCCCGCCGAACTCGGTGGTGATCTGCGTGTGGAAGCCCCGGTTCATGACCGAGATGGCGTAGTCGCCCTCCTGCTCGGCGCAGACGCGCACGCAGCGGTAGCACGAGATGCAGTTGTCGTAGTCGCGCTTGATGAAGGGGTTGTCGTCGTCGTCGCGGCTATGGCCCGAGAGCGCGCCCTCGAAGCGGCCGGTGCGGGCGTCGTAGCGGTCGAGCAGCTCTGCCATCTCCTGCGAGGCGTAGCCGTGCATGGGGTCGACGTCGTCGTCGCGGTTCTCCGAGGACACCATCTCCATGAGGATGCGGCGCTGGACCTCCAGGCTCGCCGTGCGGGTGCGCACGACCATGCCGGGCGCGGCCTTGGTGGTGCACGACGCGACCGGGTTGTGCGCGCCCTCGAGTTCGACCACGCAGAGCCGGCAGCCCCCGAAGGGCTCGAGGCGGGGGTCGTAGCACAGGGTCGGGATCTCCTTGCGGTGCCGCTCGGCGACCTCGTACAGGGTCTCGCCGCGTGAGAAGGTGACCCTCTCCCCGTCCAGCGTGAGAGTCGGCGGGGTACCGTTCGTCGATGGGGTGCCGTTCCGTTTCATCGCCCTCATCCTTTCTCCACATGCTCTCGAACCCGCTCCGGAAAGTACCGGATCAGACTCTCGGTCAAGAGTGGGGCGGCCTGGCCCAGTCCGCACGCGCTCGTCTTCTTCATGACTTCGTTCAGGTCGGTCACCTCGTCAACCCACGCCGTCACCGTGGCGGGGCCCTTGCCGTCGAGCCGCTCCACCAGCCGCTGGGTGCCGATGCGGCACGGGAAGCACTTCCCGCACGACTCCTCGGCGAAGAACTCCATCGACTCGCGGGTCACCGTGATCATGTCGCGCGAGTCGTCGAAGACCATGATCCCGCCCGCGCCCAGGAAGCTGCCCTTCGACCGAATCGATGGCTCGTCGAGGGTGACGTCCATGTCCTCGCCCGCCAGAAAGCCGCCCGACAGCCCCGCCATCGTCACCGCCTGCACGACGCGCCCCGGACGCGGTCCTCCTGCCCACTCGACCAGCAGCTCCCGCAGCGGCAGCCCGATCGGGACCTCGTAGTTGCCGGGACGCGCGATGTCGCCGGACAGGCTGATCACCTTGGTGCCGGCGTGGTCGCCACGCCCGAGGCCGCGGTACCAATCGGCGCCGTGCAGCAGGATCGGGGGCGCGGAGGCGAGCGTCTCGACGTTGTTCACGACCGTGGGCAGGTTCTCGTAGCCGTGCGTGACGGGGAAGGGGGGGCGGTTTCTCGGGAACGGATGTTTCCCTTCGAGCGAGTTCAGCAGCGATGTCTCCTCGCCGCAGATGTAGGCGCCGGCGCCGCGGCGGACCTTGAGGTCGAACGAGAAGTCGCGGCCCAGGATCCCGTCGCCCAGCAGACCGTCGGCCTCGGCCTCGGCGATCGCCGCTTCGAGGATGTCGAATGTCTCCGGGTATTCGTACCGCAGATAGATGAACCCGCGCACGGCCCCGGTCGCGTACGCGGCCAGCGCCATGCCCTCGATCAGCCCGTGGGGGTCGTGGTCCATCAGCACCCGGTCCTTGAAGCACCCCGGCTCGCCCTCGTCGGCGTTGCAGACGATGGTCTTGGGCTCGCCCGGCGCCTCGGCGACCGCCCGCCACTTGCGCCCGGTGGGGAACCCCGCGCCGCCCCGGCCCGCCAGACCGCTCGCGTCGATCACGGCGATCGTCTCGTCGGGGGTCATCGCCGTCACCGCGCGGGCGAGCGCCGCGTAGCCCCCCTGGTCGCGATAGCCGGTCAGCGTGGCCCGCGCACGGCTTCGGATTCCCGCAAAGACACATTCCTCCACCCCTGCGGGAGGCGGGGGCGGCAGCGGCGACGGCCCGCTGGCCAGGGTTCCGGCGGTCCGACCGGTGAGCACCGTGCTGCCGTGGATCACGGGAACGGGCTGGTCGCAGCGACCGGGGCACGGCATGGCCTGCGGGTCGTGTCCGGCCGCGCGGAGGCTCGCCGTGAGCACGTCGGCGCCCCGAGTGGTGCAGACGGGTCCGGTGCACACGCGGGGCCGCTCCATGCCTCCGGGGCTCCGCGAGAAGTGATGGTAGAAGGTTACGGTGCCGAAGAGATCGGCGATGGGAATGCGAAGTGCCGCCGAGACCGCTCGCAGGGCATCTTCGGAGAGATGTCCGTCACGCTCGTGGAACGCGTGGAGCAGGGGGAGGAGGGGGGCGGGTTCGTCCTTCCAGCGCCCCACCAGCTCGTCGTTGGTCGACAAGGTCATCAAGTCGCGTGGTTTGAGTGAGCGTGGCCGCCACAATAGATATAGGGTAACGGAAACATTTGGCGAGTATGCAGCGGGGGGGACCCGGTTGATGGCGACTTTGTCCCGGCGCAGGGCCGCCCGGGTTCGGGTGGGACGAATGCGCGGCGGGTGGTTCACCACGAGAGGTGACAGCGTCGCCGTCGAGGAGCCGATGGAGGTGCGCCTCGAGGTGCCGGGCGAAGGGGGCGTGCGCGAGCACCCGGTGTCGGTGACGATGAGGACGCCGGGCGACGACTTCGAGCTCGCCGCCGGGTTCCTCTTCACCGAGGGCGTCGTGACGGACCCCCACGCCCTGGACGCGGTGAGGTACTGCCAGGAGGTGGATCCGCAGGAGTACAACGTGGTCACGGCGTCCCTGCGCGACCCCGAGGCCTTCGACGCGTCGAGCCTGACCCGCAACTTCTACGTGACGTCGTCGTGCGGGGTGTGCGGCAAGGCTTCGCTCGAGTCGGTCGAGGTGATGGGGTGCCAGGCGGTGCCCGACGGGACGCTCGTCGTGGACGAGGCCGAGCTGCGGGCCCTTCCGGACAGACTGCGCGCCGCGCAGCAGGTCTTCGAACGGACGGGGGGCATTCACGCGGCGGGGCTCTTCGACTCCGACGGCGCGATTGCGCTGGTGCGCGAGGACGTAGGTCGCCACAATGCCGTCGACAAGGTCGTCGGGGCGCTCGTGCTCTCCCGTTCCATGCCGGGCTCGGATCGAGGTCTGGTGGTGTCGGGCCGCTCTTCCTTCGAGATCCTCCAGAAGGCCGCGATGGCGGGGTTCCCCATGGTCGTGGCGGTCGGCGCGCCGTCGAGTCTGGCGGTGACCTTCGCGAAGCGCTTCAACATGACGCTCGTGGGATTCGCGAAGCACGACGGCTACAACGTCTACTGCGGGGGCGAACGCATCGCGGGAGTGAAGAGGATGAAGGAATGAGTCTGCTCGGCGCCATTCTGGCCGGGGGCGGCAGCCGGCGCTTCGGTTCGCCCAAGACGCTGGCGCGACTCCACGGCAAGCCGCTGTGGCAGGTCGCGGCCGAGCGCCTGGACGCCGTGTGCGACGATGTGGTGGCGGTGGTGAACCACCCACGGGTGGCCGAGGAGGTGGAGGTCGAGACGCTGCCCGACCGCCGGCCGCTGATGGGTCCGCTGGGCGGCATCGACGCGGCGCTGGACCGCGCCGTGCGAGACGGGCACCATGCGGTGCTCGCCCTTGCGGTGGACATGCCGTGGGTGGGAACCGATGCGCTGCGGCGGCTGGCGGAGGCGTGGCGCGAGCACGGTCAGGCGTGCGTGCCGCGGACGGGGCCGCCGTGGGGCTATCACCCTCTGTGCGCCGTGTATCCCGTGCGGGCCCTGCGTCCACTCACCGACGCACTGACGGCGAGGAGGCTCGAGAGCGGCAAGTTCGCGGGCTCGCTCGACCCGGTGGTGGTCGACACGGGACTCACGGCGAGCTGCTTCCGCAGCGTCAACCGTCCCCGCGAGCTGCCCCCGCCGGGCTTTTCGATCATCGGCAACAAGAACTCGGGGAAGACCACGCTGTCGGTGGCGGTTATCGCGGAGCTGGCGGCCCGTGGCCGCCGCGTGATGTCGGTCAAGCACGGACACCACTTCCGCCTCGACACCCCTGGCACCGATTCGTGGCGCCATCGGCACGAGGGGCGGGCCGAGCGCGTCCTGCTGGCCGGCCCCACCGAGTTCGCGCTCATGGGGGACTGGGGCCCCGAGGGCGACCCGACGCTGGACCTGCTGCTCACGCGGCACCTTGCCGAAGCCGAAATCGTCGTCGTGGAGGGCTTCCGCCACGCGCCCATCCCCAAGATCCAGATCTTCCGCTGCAGCGCACAGCCGGAGCTGGTCGTGCCCCCCGAGGAGACACGCGACCGGCGGGTGCTGGGGGTGGTGACGGATCGTCTCGATCTGCCCTGGCAGGTGCCTGTGTTCGATGCGGACTCCGACGATGTCGCGGCGCGCGTGGCCGATCTGGTCGAGGGGTGGCTGCTGTGAGCGAAGGCCGCCTGACCTCGCTGGACGCGTTTCGCGGCCTGGCGATCGCGGGCATGATCCTGGTGAACAACCCGGGCAGTTGGGCGCACGTGCATCCACCGCTTCGCCACGCCGTCTGGCACGGCGCCACGCCGACCGACCTCGTCTTCCCGTTCTTCCTCTTCGGCATCGGCGTGGCGATGTCGTTCTCGTTCGCGGCGCGCGCGTCGCGAGGCGACACCCGCCGCGCACTCTGGCGCCACGTCGTCGTCCGCTCGCTCATCCTCTACGGCCTCGGCCTCTTCATGGCGGCGTATCCCCGCTTCGACTTCGCCACCGTTCGCCTCGTGGGGGTGCTCGCGCGAATCGCCATGGTCTACCTGGTCGCCGGCACCCTGGTCCTGTTTCTGTCGCGGCGGGCGGTCTTCGCGGGCATGCTGGCCCTCCTTGCCGGCTACTGGGCGCTCATGGCCTGGGTGCCGGTTCCGGGATTCGGCGCGGGCGACCTCTCACCCGAGGGCAACTTGGCCGCCTACCTCGACCGCCTGATCCTCGGTGTGCACATGTGGAGCGGCGGCGGAGGCGTCTACGACCCCGAGGGCCTGCTCAGCACGCTGCCGGCGATCTCGACCACGCTGGCGGGGCTCTTCGCCGGCGACCATCTGCGATCCGACCGGGCGGCCGCCCACCGACTGGTCATCGTCGGGGCGGTGCTCATCGCCGCCGGGCACGCATGGGACCTGGTCTTCCCGATCAACAAGCCGATCTGGACGAGCTCCTACGTTGCCTACACGGCCGGATGGGCCCTGGTTACGCTGGGCACCATGTACTGGCTCGTCGACGTGCGGGGCCGGCGCGGATGGGCCCGGCCGCTGGTCGTGTACGGAGTCAACGCGATCACCGTCTTCGTCGCCTCCGGCCTGGTCGCCAAGACGCTGGTCCTGTGGCGCGTTCCCACCGGTTCCGGTGACACCACGTCCGCCTACAACCTGGTCTACGAGACCCTGTTCGCCTCCTGGGCCGGACCCCTCTACGGATCGCTGGCCTTCGCGGCCACCACCGTCCTATTCTGGCTCGGCGTCGCCTGGGCCATGTACGCCCGGCGGATCTTCATCAAGGTCTGACGCCTTCTCCGGCAGCGCGTCCGTCTGTCCCGCACGAAGACGCGCGTCGAACTCCGACACCTCGACCAGCCTGCGCAGCGATCCCTGCATGTCGTCGATCTGCTGTTCGAGCAGCAAGAGCCGCCGCTCCACGATCTGGACGGACTCCTCCGTTCCCTTGACCTCGAGGTAGCGACCCAGGGCGGTCACGACCGGCTTGAGCACGTAGCGCGCCGTCAGCCCGGCCACGGGGATGAGCACAACGGAGACCCCCATGATCACCGCGACGAGACCTACGAGGTCGACGGGCAGCACATCCATGGTCGTCTGCTCAGCTCTGGCGGGCGACCGGAATCTCGACCCTGTATCCCTCCCAGCGCAGCACCAGGGTGGCCGCGTCGGCAGACACGTCCTCGAAGCTCATCTCCATCGTCTCGACATGGTCGTTGTCGAACGCCGGGGCCGTTCCCGAAGCGACAACGTTGGCCTCGACGTTGGCGTTGATGGGGATGCCCCACCGCTCGACGACCGAGTTGAGATGGATCCCCCACGAGTCCTCGCCCGGCACGGTGTACAGGGAGTAGGACCCGGCGTCCACCGCCGCTCCGGCCACGGTCGCGGCGAACGGGAGGTGGATCGAGGTGGCCTCGTTGGCGCCTGTCCTCCACGGCGCGCCATGGGGGTGGATCTCGCCGCCGACGAGCGTTCTGCCCTTGGCCGAGGGGGCCCCGTAGCAGACCTTCACCATGTCGTCGCCCATCGCGACCACGGCCGAGTCGAGGGGGCTGGGACGGTCGGCCGGATCGCCGCGCATGACCCAGCAGTCCTGGGCTTCCAGATTCGAGGGGGCGATTGCGAGCACCGAGACCAGGCCGGCCAACGCGAATGTCGTTCTCTTCATGTCTTCGTTCCTCTTGGTTCTGTTTCTTCTGGCGGGCCCTGCGCGGAACCCGCCCCCATCGCGAAGAAGGAATCTGCAAGGGTGGGGGCGGCCCGTCCAGACGCGGAGGCGGCTTTGCCGGGGAGGGATCCTTTCGGCGGCACCGTTGTAGAAGACGCACAGGGAGCCCGTCGGCGGGGGGCCTGCTGCCACTTTACCTTGACCTTGCGCCAAGCGGACCCATACATTACCAAGTCTCATCCTCAAGAATCAGCGGAACCTCAGCATCGTCATCCCCGGCCCAGGCAGTTCCATTCCGGGTCGGAAGTCGGGTGCAGGGGCTCCGCAATGTCAGTACACCCGTCCGCAGAAACCTGAACGGAGAAAGAGGAACAATGAGGAGTTGGCTACGGGTCGGAACAGTGAGCGTGGGTTTGCTCGCGCTGTTGGGCAGCCCCCTCACAGCGGTGCGCGCGAGCGCGCAGCTCACCGAGCGTCTAAGGGTGATGGTCACGAACCTCAAGCCCCTCGACGATGCGAACAAGGACTTCGGAAGAGACCTCGCGAAGGAGCTGCGAGAACTCATCAACCAGCTTCCCACCCATCAGCCGGTGGAGGAGAAGGAAGTCCGCGACGCCGCCAAGCGATACGACATCGAGTACGACGAACTGGACTGTGTCCAGGCTCTCCAGCTCGCCAGCATGGTCAGCGCCGAGGCCGTGTTCTGCGGCATGTCCACCGAGAATCGCGATGAGAGGACGTTCTCGCTGTCGGGAGTCCAGTTCGCGGCTCCGGGCGGCGTCTCCTTCGCGATCGAGGACCAGACTTGGGACAGGGACGATGCCGAGGTCGCGGCCCAGCAGATCGCGGCCGAGTTCGACACCTACGTGACCCAGTCTCGGCGCGCGGCCTTCTGCGGGGAGTACTTCGAGTCGCAGGATTGGGACAGCGCCGAGGAGAACTGCCTCATTGCCCTGGAGATCAACCCGGACCACGCCCAGGTGCGCTTCGTGTACGCCAACGTCCTCAAGGAGAAGGGGCAGCTCGAGGACGCGTACACCGAGACCCGCCGGGTCATGGAGCTGGATCCGCTGCACGAGCAGGCGCTGCAGCTCGCAGGCTTTCTGGCCGCCCAGCTCGGAAACGACGACGCGGCGCGGGAACACTATACGAGCTACCTGCAGCTGAACCCCGGCAACGTTCCCGTTCGCATTCGGGTTGCCTACGAGCTCGCGCAGGCCGGTGACCCCGAGGGCGCCATGCTACTCGCGGAAGAGGGACTGGCGCTCGAGGCCGACAACGTGGATCTGCTGCTGCAGCACGCCGCCTTCGCGACGCGCGCGGCTCAGGACGTTACGGCCGCGGCCGAGCCGGACGCGCCCCTGTCGCTGGAAGGCGCGGAGTTCTATCGCAAGGCCCAGGCGTCCTACCAGACCGCCTATGCGGAGCGTGGCGTGGACATGGACCCCCTCCACCTCCGGTTCATGATCGCGACGTTCAGCGAACTCGGTCAGATCGACGAGGCGGTCGCGATGGCCGAGCAGGTTCTGGAGACGCACGACGGCGAGGCCCAGTTCTGGTCGATCTACGCCGACCTGCTCAAGAAGGCGGAGCGGGTCGACGAGGCCATCGTGGCGCTCGACGAGACATCCACCCGCGATCCTTCCTACGCGAACATCAAGATTCGCCAGGGCCAGTGGCTGGTCGAGATCGGCAGGGAGGAAGAGTCGCTTCCGTATCTGCAGGAGTCCGTCGAGAAGGGCGAGAAGACCGCCGACGAGGTGGCGCGCGTCCTCTTCGCCGCAGGGGTGAACAAGGGGATCAACGCCAATCCGGCCGACCTTGGCTATGGGCTGCGCCTCATCCTGATGGCCAAGACCTTCGAGTCGGAGCTTTCGGAGGGTCAGGCCGGACAGATCGATTTCTGGCACGGGTACGCGCTCTATCAGCAGGCAGTCGAACTCGAGAAGCCGGAGACTCTGGAGACGGCCCAGCTGACCTTGCCCAGGTTCCAGCAGGCCGCGCGGCTCTTCGCGCTCCCCAGAGTGTCGGCGTACGCCAGCTCCGCGTCGTTGGAGGGCAACCTCCAGCAGTTGCGTGACGCCACCCAGCAGTACATCGAGATTCAGGAGGCGATCATCCAGCGCGGTCTCTGATCCCGACCTAGGCGGATCGCCCTTTTTCGGAGGGGCGTCGCGGGACGTTTCGAGCCCGCGACGCCCCTCTTTCTTTTGCCTGAACACTGGCGTGCCGGGGAAGAAATGCTTGCAAAGGGGAGGTTTGTGTGTTAAAGTGGGAGTCCGTGGGATTAAATGGGATACAAGACCATGCCCGGATTCCTTGGCCGACACGAGTACCAGATCGACGCGAAGGGGAGAGTCAGCTTTCCCTCTCCGTTCCGTCGGGTTGTGTCCGGAGGTCCCATGGTCCTGCTCCAGTGGCGGTCAGACCACCTGGTCCTGTTCCCGCCGGAGACCTGGGCCGAGAAGGAGAAGAACCTTCTGGCGCATCGAAAGGCTCGCGGCAACAGCGTCTACCTGACGCGGATTACGTCGAATGCGGTCGAAGTGGAGCCCGACGCGCACGGCCGCATCCGCATTCCGCCCTCGCTGCGGGAACGAGCCGGCCTGGAGCGTAGTCTGCTCTTCATCGGTGCAATCGACCGGATCGAGGTGTGGCATCCGGCCCGCTTTGACGAACAGCTCGCGCAGGATCAGGACGACGACGAGTTCGCAGCCCAGATCTTCGGATGATTGGGGAGTGGATGTGCGTGCCCGCGAGTTTCACCGACCGGTGCTGGTGGACGAAACCATGCGGCACCTGATCGGGGGCGAGGGTCTCTACCTGGATGGGACGGTGGGGGGAGGCGGGCATGCCGCGGTCCTGCTCGAACGCTGCCCGAAGTGCCGGGTGGTGGCTCTGGACCGGGATCCGGAGGCCCTCGCGGCCGCGCGCCGCCGGCTCGCCGTCTTCGGAGACCGGGTCGATTTCGTGCGGATGTCCTTCGGGGACGTCGCCGATGCGCCGCTCGTCGGCGAACGGGGCCTGGTCGGGGCGCTCCTCGATCTGGGCGTGAGTTCGCGGCAGTTGGACAGCGACGGTCGAGGCTTCACCTTCCGTCGCGGGGCCGACCTGGACATGCGGATGGATCCCGACGCCGATGTCACCGCTGCGTCGTTTCTCGCGACGGCGTCGAAGCGGGAGCTGGTGGCGGCGCTCGGCGCCGGGCAGGCGCCCAGACCCGGTGCGGTGGCGTCCCGCATCGTCCAGCGCCGCGCCGACAGGCCGCTTCGGACCAGCGACGATCTGGTTGCCGTGCTCGAATCGGTGCTGTCTCGTCGCGCCACGCACGCCGAGAAGGCTCGCCTCTTCCAGGCGCTGCGGATCCGGGTCAACAACGAGATCGCGGTTCTGGACGCCGCGCTGCCCGCGATCCGCGACCTGCTGCGTCCCGGGGCGGTCCTGGTCGTCATTTCCTACCACTCGGTCGAGGATCGGATCGTCAAGCGGGCCTTTCGCAGGTGGAGCGATCCGTCGCGGGGTCTGCCGCCGCGCCTGCCCGTCCGGGACGCCGATCTGAGCTCCCTGGGCTCGGTGGTCACGAGAAAGCCGCTCACCGCAGGGGCTGCGGAGGTCGCGGCGAATCCGAGGGCGCGCCCGGCGAGGCTCCGGGCATGGAGGAAGGCGGCGTGATGCCGAGACGCCTTCCGGGAAGAGCGATCTTCGCGCTCGCCGTCGTTCTGGCGTCGCTGACGATGGTGGCTTGGCGACAGTCGACGGCGCACGAGACGATGGAGGAGCTGGACGCCGCCGCGCGCGAACTCGCGGTCGTGATCGAGGAGAGGGAGAGGCTGGCCCGCGAGCTGGCCGCAATCGAGGCGCGGCCCTGGATCGGGGCGGAGGCCGCGAAGCGGCTGGGCATGCGCGCGCCGAACGAGGACGAGGTCGTGATCACCTCGGGTGGGTCCCGATGAGTCGCTCGGCCGGGCGCGGAACGGCCAGCGCCGACGTGCGGCGCCGCCGGAGGATCCTGCTGGCGGGCTGGCTGGTCCTGGCGATGGTGATGATCGCCCGCTCGGTCGAGGTGCAGTTGGTCGAGCGCGAGGCCTGGGCCCAGGACGCCCTGAAGCAGCATCGGATGACCCGGGCCGTCCCGGCGCCTCGGGGGCGCATCCTCGATCGCAACGGGGCCGAGCTGGCCGTGAGTCACTGGCGGGCGCGGATCGGGATCGCCCCCAACGAGATCGGCGACAGGGAAGCGGTCGCGGAAGCGCTGGTCGCGAACCTCGGCGTGTCCCGCGGCACCGCAAACCGCGTGTCCGGTCCGACACGGAGGTGGCATGTCGTCCCGGGGCGCTACTCGATGACGCAGGTCGCCGCGTTGCGGGGCGTTCGCGGCGTGCACGTAGAGGGGGAGTTGCGACGGCTTTATCCGCGCGAGGGACTGGCACGGGGATTGCTTGGGATCGTGCTGGACGATGTGGGCAGAGAGGGAATCGAGCAGTCCATGGATTCGGTCCTGGCAGGACAGAGCGGACGCGAGGTCGTCGCGCGCGACTATCGCGGCACCCCGATTCCCGGGCAGGTCTTCACGGTGCGACCGCCCGTGGCGGGGCGGGACGTGGTCCTGACCATCGACCAGGACCTCCAGGCGATCGCCGAGGAAATGCTGGCCAACGCGCTGGAGTCCACCGGCGCCCGCGGCGGCGACCTCGTCATCACAGACCCAGGAACCGGCGAAGTGCTCGCCATGACGTCGGTGGTGGACGGCGCGACCGGAGCCCTGTCGGCCGTCAACACGACCTACGAACCGGGCTCCACGATCAAGCCCTTCACCTCGGCGGCCCTGCTCCGGCACGGCCTCGCGGACCTGTCGGACTCGGTCGACACCGGCAACGGCAGCTGGACGGTGAACGGACGCAGGATCACCGACGTCCATGGGAGCGGGTGGCTCACCCTCCACGACGTCATCATGGAGTCGTCCAACGTGGGCATCGCCAAGTTCGCGGCGCGCCTCACGGAGGGTCAGCAGTACACGGCGCTCCGAGACTTCGGATTCGGAACGCCCACCGGCATTTCGCTGCCCGGCGAGGCGACGGGGGTGCTGCGCCGGCCGGAGCTGTGGTCGCGGCAGTCTCCGCAGTCGCTCGCGTTCGGCTACGAGCTCTCCGTGACGCCCTTGCAGATGGCGATGGCGTTCGGCGCGCTCGCGAACGGTGGTGTGCTGATGGAACCGAGGCTGATCAGGGAGGTGCACGACCGCGACGGCGAACCGGTGCGGTTCGGCCGAGCTCGCGCCATTCGGCGGGCAGTCCCGAACTGGGTCGCCGAAGCGCTGAACCCGGTGCTGGTGGACGTGGTGGACAACGGTACCGGCACGCGGGCGCGCATGTCCTCCTTCCAGATCGCCGGCAAGAGCGGAACGGCCAGGGCCACCGGGGACGACGGGCGCTACGAACAGGGCGCGTACTACGCCTCCTTCGGCGCCTACTTCCCCGCCGACGATCCGCAGCTGCTCTTCTTCGTCAAGCTGGACCGTCCCAGCGGTGCCTACTATGGGGGCGCGACTGCGGCGCCGGTCACGCGGGCGACGCTGGAGACGCTGCTGTCGGCGCGACAGTCGCCGATCGATCGCGCTGCCCTGGCCCGCGTGCAGCGGGGTCGCGTCGGGCCGCCACCGGCCGAGCCCCTCGTCCGCTTCGCGGTGGCGACCGAGCAGACGGCATTGGAGCAGCGGGAAGCGGGTCCGTGGCGGGTGCCTCCAGAAGAGGCGGCGAGTGGACGAACCCGAGGAATGATCGTGCCCGATCTGCAGGGAGCGTCGCTGAGGGTCGCGCTGCGAAGACTCCACAAGATGGGGCTGCGGGTCCGCCTCGAAGGGGGCGAGACCGTTGTGGCGACGGTGCCGCGCGGGGGCGAGGCGATAACGACGGGCGACACGATCCGTGTTCTGGGGCGAGGAACGTGACCGTGAGCATGTCACGGGTCGTTGCCGCGCTGGAGGGCGCCGGGGTGGACGTGAAGGCGACGATCCCGGGCGATGGGGGCATCGGACGGCTTCGGGTCGCAGGGGTGCAGCAGGACTCGCGGGCCATCGCACCGGGCGACCTCTTCGTCGCCTGGGCGGGATCGGCGCACGATGCGCACGACTTCGTGCCCGCGGCGGCGACGGCGGGGGCGTGCGCCGCCATCGTCGAGAGGCCGGTTCCCGGGGTCGGGCTCGCACAGCTCCACGTCGACAACGCACGGCTCGCAGCGGCGGTTGCCTCGGGATTCGTCGCTGGATCGCCCTGGCGGAAGCTCCGCACCGCCGGCATCACCGGCACGAACGGCAAGACGACAACCGCACTGCTGCTTCGCGGGCTGCTGGCCGCGGACGCGCCGGCCGCCGCGATCGGCACCCTGGGGCTCGTGGGTCCTGACGGGCGTGTTGTGGACGGCACGGAGGGACTCACCACGCCCGGTCCGGTGGAGATCGCGTCCCATCTCGCGGTCCTTGCGCGCGAGGGGGTGCGCGGGGTGGTCGTCGAAACCTCGTCCCACGCCCTCGACCAGTTCCGTCTCGACGGAGTCCGGTTCGACGTGATGGCCTTCACCAACCTCACCCGCGACCACCTGGACTATCACGGCACGATGGGCCGCTACCTCGATGCCAAGGCCCGGTTGCTGACGCTTGGCAAGGACGGCGCCACGGCGGTGGTCAATGCCGACGACCCGGCCTGGAGGGGACTCCGCCCGACGGTTCCGATCCTCACCTACGGCCTGGCCCACGACGCCGACGTGAGGGCCGAAGGCCTCAGCCTGCATGCGCGCGGCTCCAGCTTCAACCTCGTCGCCGGAGGCGAACGCGCACCCGTCGCCCTTCCCCTGCCGGGTGGGTTCAACGTCTCCAACGCACTCTGCGCGGCCGCCTCGGCGCTGGCTCTGGACCTCTCGCTGGAGACCGTCGCCGCCGGCTTGGCCGAAGCCTCTCCGGTGCCGGGACGTCTCGAGAGCATCGCGCGGGACCCCTTCGACGTGCTGGTGGACTTCGCGCACACGCCCGACGCGCTGGAGCAGATCCTGAAGACCATGAGGCCCCTCGTCTCGGGCCGGCTGATCGTCGTCTTCGGGGCGGGCGGCGACCGGGATCCGACCAAGCGCCCCGAAATGGGAGCGGCGGTCGCCCGCCACGCGGACATCGCCGTGGTCACCTCCGACAATCCCCGCACCGAGGACCCCGCGGCGATCGTCGACGAGGTGTCCGCCGGTGTGAGCGGGTGCGACTCGGTGGTCATCGTGGACCGCCTGGAGGCGATCCACTGGGCGCTCGACGCCGCCCGGAAGGGCGACGCGGTGATCCTCGCCGGCAAGGGGCACGAGACCTACCAGGTCGTCGGCAGGGAGAAACAGCCATTCGACGAGCGCCAGATCGTCGCGGACCGGCTGGCGGCGAGGAGAGCATCGTGAGCGCCGCCTTCCACTGGAGCGATGCGGCGGTGCGCGACGCCCTGGGTCTCCCCGCCGGCGACGCACAGCTTCGCTATCGGCGCATCTCGACCGACACGCGCACCCTTCGCCCGGGGGACCTCTTCGTCGCGATCGTCGGAGGTCGCTTCGATGGCCATCGCTTCGTCGCGGAGGCGGTGGCGGCCGGCTGCGCGGGAGTGGTGGCCCATCGCGACCTGGGCGACTGCCCGGTGCCCGTCTACCGGGTCCCCGACACGCTCACGGCACTCGGCGACCTGGCCCTGCATCGTCGGCTGCACGCCGATGTCCCGGTCGTGGCGATCACCGGATCCTCTGGCAAGACCACGGTCAAGGACCTCACGCTGGGGGCGCTGTCCGCCGCTCTGGACCCGCACGGAACGTCGGCGAACGAGAACAACCGCGTCGGCACGCCCCTCACCATCCTCTCCATGCCCGAGGGCGCAGGAGCGCTGGTGCTCGAAGTGGGGACCAACGAACCGGGCGAAATCGCCGAACTGGCCCGCATTTCGCGACCGACGATCGGAGTGGTGACGACGGTCTCCGAGACGCACGTCGAGCGCCTTGGCGACTTCGGCGGCGTCCTCTCGGAGAAGCTCGACCTGCTGAACGGACTCGGGGCAGGCGGCAGAGCGGTGGTCGGCGACCAACCGCCGGAACTCGTCGACGCCGCCCGCCGGATCGTCCCCGATGTTGCCGTAAGCGGGTGGTCCCGGCGAGCCGACCCGGACCTTCGCCCTCGCGGCGCTCGCCTTCGCGACGACGGCGGCTACGCGTTCAGCTGGATGGGCCAGTCGGTCTCGCTGCGCATTCCCGGCGCCCACAACGTCGACAACGCGCTGCTGGCGCTCGCCGTGGCCCGATACCTCGGGGTCGATCCGGGGCGGGCGGCTGCGGGCGTGTCCGGGGTGGGGCCCGGCGCCATGCGCGGAGAAGTGCGCAGGCTGGGGACCTGACCCTTCTCGTGGACTGCTACAACGCCAACGCGGCCGGAGTCGCAGCGGCGGTCAGAACGCTGGAGGAGATGACGGCGCCGGGTCGGCGGATCGCGGTCCTGGGCAGCATGCTCGAACTCGGCGAACGCTCGGCGGCGATTCACTGCGAGACGCTCGAGCACGTGCTCTGCGCCGGGATCGACCGATATGTCCTGACCGGTGCGTTCGCGCGCGCGGCCCGATGCTGCGAGGACGACCGGGTCCACCTCGTCGAGACGGTGGACCAGCTCGCGGACCGCCTGCCCGGCCTCGCCCGAGCCGGCGACACCCTGCTGCTCAAGGCCTCGCGCGGAGTGCGCCTCGAACGCGCCATCCCGGCCCTCGAGTCACACTACGGAACGGCAGGCGACTGATGCTCCACCACCTGCTGCCCCGCCTGGAAGACCTCCACACCGTCTTCAATCTCTTCAACTACCTCACCGTTCGCTCGGCCGGGGCGATGGCCACCGGACTGGTCCTGACGCTCCTGCTCGGCGGCCGCTTCATCGCGTTCATGAAGAGCCGCGGCATCGTCGACAGGCCCCGAAGCACCCTGGACGAGGAGGACGCGAAGGGCCGCAAGGCGAACATGGGCGGCCTGCTGATCGTGTCGGTGGTCGGGGTCACGACCCTCCTGTGGGCCGACCTGAGCAACCGCTACACGACGATCGCCCTGCTGGTCATGCTGTGGATGGGCGCGCTGGGGTTCCTCGACGACTACCTCAAGATTGTGCGCCGTTCGCCGCGCGGACTCGTGGATCGCTACAAGTGGGCGGGATCCATCGTGCTGGGGGTCGCACTGGGCGCATACCTGGCGTTCTGGGGACCCGATTCGCCGGTCGGTCCGACGACCACGAACCTTCCGCTCTTCGACGAGTGGCAGCTGGTCATCTCGCCGCCGCTGTACCTGCTGTGGGTGACGCTGGTGCTCAACGGCGCGACGCACTCCGTGAACATGACCGACGGTCTGGACGGCCTCGCCCCCGGGCTCGCCGCGATCGCCGTCGGGACCTTCGGCGTCTTCGCCTACGTCATCGGACGCGTGGACACGTCGGCGTACCTGGGGCTGCTCTACCTGCCGAGCGCCGGAGAGCTGGCGGTGTTCGCGGCCGCGATCACCGGCACCGTGCTGGGATTCCTCTGGTTCAACGCGCAGCCCGCTCGGGTGATCATGGGCGACACCGGGTCGCTCTCGCTCGGGGGTGCCATCGGCGCAATTGCGGTTCTGCTCAAGGCCGAGCTGCTCCTGGTCGCGGTGGGCGGCGTGTTCGTCGCCGAGGCGGCCTCGGTGATCATCCAGACGCGGTACTTCAAATACACGAAATGGCGCTACGGAGAGGGCCGCAGGGTCTTCAGATGCGCTCCCATCCATCACCACTTCCAGATGCTTGGATGGAAGAACGAACAGGTCGTGGTCCGGTTCTGGATCCTTGGGATCCTATGCGCAATGGTCGGGTTCGCGACCCTCAAGATCCGCTGAAGGCGTGAGTGAGAAACAGGAAAAGGTTGCTGTCATCGGGCTGGGCGCGAGCGGAGAAGCCGCGACGCGGCTGGCCCTGGCGAAAGGAGCACAGGTACATGTCACGGACGCGAGCAGTCACGACGCAGTTGCAGCCCGTGGTGCAGTCCTCCGCGGCCTCGGAGCGAATGTCCGCCTGGGAGGACACTCCGTGGAGGAGATCGCGGCGGCCGGCACCATCGTCGTCAGCCCCGGAATCCCCCCGGACGCTCCGGTGCTCGCCACCCTGCGCGCTCGGGGCATCGGTTGGATATCGGAGCCTGAGTTCGCCTGCCGGTTCATCCAAAGTCCACTGACGATCGTGACCGGGACGAACGGGAAGACCACCACGGCGGCCCTGTGCGCGCACCTGCTCTGCGCGGGTGGCGTGGATGCGGCCCTTGGGGGGAACATCGGAGGGGGACTGGGTCCGCCGGCCTCCGCTCTCGCGCTCGCCGAGCCCGCACCCGAGCGCGTCGTCCTGGAGATGTCCTCGTTCCAGCTCGCCGACATTCGCGATCTGACACCCGATGTGGGCGTGGTGACCAACCTCGGGGTCGACCACATGGACCGCTACGCCTCGGTGAGCGACTATCACCGCGACAAGCGCCGCCTCTTCGAGGCCGGCAACGAGGACACGACCTGGGTGCTGAACGGCGACGATCCCGCGGTGCTCGCGATGGCGCGCGGCTTCCCCGGCACGCACCTCCGCTTTTCGCTGGACGGGCCCGCGACGCCGGGCGCGTGGGACGACGGCGACGACCTGATCCTCGACCTGACGGGCACGCGGCCCCAACGGGTTGCCGCAACCGAGGACCTGTCGCTCCTGGGGCGCCACAACGTCGCGAACGCCCTCGCGGCGATGCTGGCGGCCTGTGCCTCGGGAGCCGCGAGCAGCCTCTGGACGCCCGGGGCGGCGGGATCGGCGCTGGGATCCTTTCCGCCGCTGCGCCACCGCCTGGAGCCGTTGGGGACGGTGGGCGGCGTTCGCTGGGTGAACGACTCGAAGGGGACCAACGTCGGCGCGGCAGCGAGCGCGCTGCGGAGCTTGCAGGGGCCGATCGTCCTGCTGCTGGGCGGCACCGACAAGGGAGAGGACTTCGCCGGTCTGGTTCCGGCGATGCGTCACGGGGTTCGGGCCGTGGTCACCTACGGCGCCGCCGGGAGGCGGGCCGAGCGCGAGATCGCTGCGGCCGCGCCCGGCTCGGTGACGCGGGTGGACGGCGCCTTCGACCAGGTCGTCGCCGCCGGACAGGCGCTGGCGCGCCCGGGAGACGTCCTGCTGCTGTCGCCGGCCTGTTCCAGCTTCGACATGTTCGAGAACTACCAGCGCCGCGGCGATGCCTTCCGCGCGCTGGCCCGCGCCGCCCAGGCCCGCGAGGCCCGCTCGGTGGAGGAGGCACGGTGATGACCATGGCGCATGCCAGGCGCCATCTGCGGCGCGGAGCGTGGGCGTTCGACGTCGCCGACCGCCGCCCGCGCTCCCTTCCCGACGCCGGTCTCGGCAGCGGCTGGGAGCCGACCGCGATCATCGTCCTGACGATGACGCTGCTGCTGTTCGGTCTGATCACCCTGCACAGCGCCAGTTCGGTGATGGCGCAGCAGGGCGGTCTTCCTCACTACCACTACGTCGCCCGCCAGGGAGTCGGCGTGGTGATCGGGATCGTCGCGATGCTGGTCTGCGCGCATGTCCCGACCGAGTGGTGGGATCGGACGGCTCATCACATCCTGCTGGCCACGCTGGCGCTCCTCGTCATCGTGATCCTGCCCTTCACCGAAGCCATCGCCCCGACGATCAACGGCGCGCGCCGGTGGCTGAGGGTGGGCGTCACCATCCAGCCATCCGATCTTGCCAAGCTCGCGGTCCTGATCTGGACCGCCTCGGTGGCCGTGCGCAAGCGCAAACACATGCGGTCGCTGAGGAGGGGGCTGGCACCGTTCCTCGTGGCCTGGTCGGCGGTGCTGGTGCTGATCGCGCTGGAACCCGACCTCTCCACGGCGCTGCTGATCGCCGCCCTGGGCGGCATCATCGTATTCGTGGCGGGCGCGCGGATCGGTCACTTCGTGTTCCTGGGTCTGCTGGCGGCACCCCTCATCGCGCCTGCGGTCACCTCCGGCTATCGCCGGGCGCGCTGGGAGTCTCTGCTGCTGAACCCCGGCTCCACACCCGACGGCTCCGTGTACCAGAGCTACCAGAGTCTGATCGCCATCGGCTCCGGCGGGATGACGGGGGTCGGCTTCGGCGAGAGCCAGCAGAAGTTCGGCTTTCTGCCCGAAGCTCACAACGACTTCATCTTCGCGATGATCGGCGAGGAGTGGGGACTGATCGGCACGCTGGCCGTCATCGTCTGCTACCTGGCGCTGATCGCGATCGCCGTCCGGGTGGCCAAGCACGCCAGGAACCTCTTCGGTGAGCTGCTCGCGGTGGGGGTCGCCTCGCTCGTCGGCCTTCAGGCCTTCCTGCACATCGGCGTGGGGCTGGGGGTGTTCCCCGCGACGGGGCTCTCGCTTCCCTTCATTTCCTTCGGACGCACCAACGTGGTGGTGATGCTCGCCGCCGTGGGACTCCTCCTGGCGGTCGCGCGCGAGGCGCCCGAGCGTCGCAGGGGCCGTGTCGCGAAGGTGGGAGGGTAGCGTGGTGGTCGTCTTCTCCGGTGGCGGAACCGCAGGGCACTTCCATCCCGCCCGCAACATCGCCGAGGCGTTGACCGAAGTCCTGCCTGCGGCGCAGCCCTACTTCGTCGGGACCGAGGGTCGGATCGAAGCCCGCGAGCTCCCCCGTCTCGGCTACCCGTACCGCCTGCTCCCCGTCGCGGGCCTGAGGCATCCGTTCCGGTCGGGGCGACCCGTGGCGGCCGCGCTGGCCAACGTGAGGGCACTTTGGCTGCTCGTGCTGGCGGTCTGCAGGCTCGTTCCGGACTTTCGCAGGCGCGGCGCGAGGGCCGTGGTTCTCACTGGCGGGTACGTGTGCGCCCCGGCCGGGATCGCGGCCCGCCTTCTGAGGTTGCCGGTGGTGTTGCAGGAGCAGAACACCCACCCCGGCAAGACGACCCGCCTCGTCGCGCGCTGGGCCGCGCAGATCCACCTCGCGTACCCCGAGGCGAAGGCGGCGCTGCCCTCGGCCGCGAGGGGAAGGGTGCGCGACACGGGGAATCCGATCCGCCCGCTTCCGGCTTCCGACTGCCGCGACCGTGTGGTGGCTCGCCGCGCCCTCGGGCTGCCCGACCACGGCTCCGTGGTGCTGGTCGTCGGCGGGAGCCAGGGTGCCCGCAAGATGAACCGTGCAACGATCGAGATATTGCAAGACGCTTTGCTCGACGAAGGGGAGTTCGTCTTGTGGATAACCGGACCGGCGCACTACGAGGCCATCTCCGCTTCGCTGGGCGAGGCACCGCCAAGCCGCTGCGCGATCGTGCCCTATCTGGAGCCTGCGAGGATGTACCAGGCGCTCTCCGCAGCCGATGTGGTGGTGTCGCGCGCCGGTGCCATGGCCACCTCGGAGTTCCTGGCCTGGGGTCTGCCCGCGATACTGGTGCCGCTGCCCACCGCCGCCGGCCGACCATCAGACCGCAAACGCGCGGGCGCTGGAGGCGGCGGGCGCGGCGGTGCACCTGCCCGAGACGGATCACGAAGGTCTGGCGATCACCGGCCAGAGGCTGTGGGCCGAGGTGAGAGGGCTGCTCCGCGCTCCGGACGCGCTCGCCGGCATGTCCGAGGCCGCGCTTCGGCGTGCCCGTCCAGGCGCGGCACGCGATGTGGCCGAGGCCGTCGCGGAGGTGGTGTCGTGAGCGCCCCGGTCGGCCTGCGCACCCTTGCGCGGCAGGGTCCGGTGCACTTCATGGGGGTCGGCGGGGCCGGAATGGCGCCCCTCGCGGAGCTGGTGCTGCGCAGCGGCGCCACGGTCACCGGGTGCGACCTTGTGGGGGGCCGCGCCGCAGAGGCGCTCGCCCGCATGGGGATGCCGCTCGCGAAGGGGCACGATCCCAGTCACGTCGAGGGCGTGGCCGCCGTGGTCGTGACCTCGGCCGTGCCGCGGAACCATCCCGAGCTGGAAGCGGCCCGGGCGGCTGGGGTGCCGGTCCTGAAGCGTGCCGAGGCTCTGGGGGACTGGGTCAACGACGGGCGCGTCGCCGGAATCGCGGGAACCCACGGAAAGACCACCACCACGGCCATGGCCACCCACATCCTGGAGAAGGCCGGCGTGGATCCAACGGGCGTGGTCGGCGGCGAAGTCTCGGCCTGGGGTGGCAACCTGCGCGCGGGAGCGTCGGACGTGTTCGTCGTGGAAGCGGACGAGTACGACCATTCCTTCCTCGCGCTTCGCCCCGAAGTGGCGGTTGTGACCAATCTGGAGGCCGACCACCTCGACATCTACCAAGACCTCGAAGGGGTTCGCACCTCGTTTGCCAGATTCCTGGACCGCCTCGCCCCGGACGGAACGCTCTGGGTCTGCGCCGACGACCCCGGGGCGGCAAGGATCGCGGTTCGAAGCGGTGCCCGCACCCGCAGCTACGGCCTCGCCGCGGGTGCACAGCTGCGGGCGGTCGAGGTCCGCGTGAACGGCGGGGGCAGCGAGTTCACCGTGATCGATGAAGGCGTGCGCGCCGGGGACTTCGCGGTTGCCGCGCCCGGTGTGCACAACGTGCGCAACGCGCTGGCCGCTGCGGGAGTGGCGCGGAGCCTGGGGGCGGGGTGGGATGCCGTTGGCGCGGGACTGGCGGCCTTCGAGGGCGTGGGGCGCCGTTACGAGATCCTGGGCAGCGCTGCGGGCATCAAGATCGTCGACGACTACGCGCATCACCCCACCGAGATTGCCGCCACACTCGGGGCCGCGCGCGCCGCGCACCCGAACCGGAGAATCGTCGCGGTCTTCCAGCCGCACCTGTTCACCCGCACCCGCGACTTCCACCGGGACTTCGGAAGGGCGCTGGGGTCGGCGGATCGGGTGTGGGTGACCGACGTGTACCCGGCGCGGGAGAAGCCCCTGGCCGGCGTGACCGGTGCGATGGTGGCGGACGCGGTGCCGAGGAAGGGATCGAGTGTGACCTACCACGCCGAACTCGAAAGCCTCGCCGGCGCGGTGGCCGGAGATCTCGCGGAGGGCGACGTGTGCGTGTTGATGGGCGCCGGATCGATCGAGTTCACGGGTCCGGCAATCCTGGCCCTCCTGGAGGCACGGGCCGCAGCCAAGGGGGGGTGCGCATGAGCAGGACCGTCTGGGGGGTCCGCCGCCGCAAGGGGGCTCGATCGCGGGTGCCGCGTGCCCCGCATGCACGCACCCGGAGCCGCAAGCGCCGTCGTGGCGCCCTGGTTCTGGCCGCCGGACTGTTGGCCGTGTTGCTTCTCGCGACCGTGATGCTCGTGGTCTTCCGGTCCCCCTTCGGAACGGATCGCGGCGTCACGGAGACGGGGCCCGTCGGGCTGGTCGCTTCGCCGCTGGTGGTCGCGGTCGATCGGCGGGGCAACGTGCTTCCCGTCGATCCGGCGAATGCCGTGCTGGATCTGCCGGTCCTGCGGGTGCTCACCCCTCGGGCTCAGGCCATGTGGGGCCTTCGCGTATTGGCGCGCGACGTGGGACAGATGGCCGATGTGGTGCCGGAGGTCTTCGCTGTGGTTTCCGAGGCAGGCATCGACGACGACGAGGTCACGCTCCTGCTGGGGGATTCGGAGGTGCGACTCAGATACCAGCCGCCCATCAGCGAGACGCGGTTGCGCGATGCCATCGTGGCCCTGAACGACGCCGTGGAGAGAATGGGCAACGGCTCGCCGCGCGAGATCGATCTGCGCTTCGCCGACCAGGTTGTGGTGAGGACCCGATGAGGTCGGCGCTGATCGCGGGACTCGACGTGGGATCGACGCGCACCCGCGCGGTGATCGGCGAATTCGTGCGGGAGTATCGCCATCCCCAGCTGCGCATCCTGGGCATCGGGTCCACCGCCACCGAGGGCGTCCGCAAGGACGTGATCACCGATCTGGATGCCGCGACGGAGTGCATTCGGGGCGCGGTGGCCGAGGCGGAGGTGATGGCCGGGGTGCGTGTGGATCGAGTCTATGTGGGTGTGGCCGGCGATCACGTGGGCGTCGAACGGTCGACCGGAGTCGTGGCAGTGGCGGCCGAAGAGGTCGTGCTGGGCGACGTGGACCGCGTGAACGCGGTTGCCCAGGCGGTGCCGTTGTCCGAAAGCCGCGAACTGCTGCACGCGATGCCAATGCACTACAGCGTGGACAACCATGGCGGGATTCAGGATCCGGTCGGAATGCTCGGCACTCGTCTGGAGACCGAGCTGTGCCTGGTGACCGGTTGCGCGGCGGTGGTGGGGAACCTGACGCGGGCGGTCGAGCGGGCGGGGTACCGGGTGCAGGATCGGGTGCTCGAGCCTCTCGCGGCGGCTCGCGCCGTGCTGGCGGAGGACGAGAAGGAGCTGGGAGTCGCCCTCATCGACCTGGGCGGTGCCTCAACGGGTGTCTCTCTCTACTACGAGGGCAAGATCCGGGATCTGGCTGTGCTGCCGTTCGGGGGATCCGCGATAACCAGCGACCTCATTCGAGGACTCTCCGTGCCCTTCGTGCAGGCCCGGAGGATCATGGAGGCCCACGGTTCGGCGCGGCCTCGCGCTGTCGATCCGGCGGAAGTCATCGACCTGCCGGGCACGAACGGGCGACCCCGCAAGGTGACGCGCAGATACGTCGCCGAACTCGTCGAACAACGTCTGAACAACATCTTTCTGCAAATCAAGCGCAGGCTCAGCCGCAGTTGCGACCTGGATGCCCTGGGGGCCGGTGTCGTGATAACCGGCGGAGTCACCGCCACCCCCGGCATCGGCACGCTGGCGGGCGAGTGCCTCGGTGCGCCGGCGCGAATCGGCGTACCCGGCGAAAGTCTGCGCGGTCTAGCGGATCTGGTCACGCCGCCCGGCTTCGCGACCGCGGCCGGGCTTGCCCTGCACGGGACCGACTACTTCATAGATACGGGAGAGGGAGCGTCCACACTGGCCTCGGGGGTGGTCACCCGAGTGGGCGCCTGGCTCAAGGAGTTCTTCTAGCGCTGTGGACAGGTTGTTCAACGTCACCGGGACAGAGGTCCCAAGGGAGATGACACGATGATGTTCGAACTGGATGATGCACCCCGCAGGAGCGCCCGCATGAGGGTGATCGGCGTGGGCGGAGCCGGCGGCAATGCCGTCAACAGAATGATCGATGAGAACCTGGAGGGCGTGGAGTTCATCTCCGCGAACACCGACGCGCAGGCGCTCGCCAGGTCTCGGGCGCCCCACGTGATTCAGCTCGGCAAGAAGCTGACGAGGGGTCTGGGGGCGGGGGCGCGGCCCGGAATCGGCCGTCAGGCGGTGGCCGAGGACGCCGAAGAGGTGCGCAGCACGCTGGAGGATGCCGACCTGGTCTTCATCGCAGCCGGAATGGGAGGCGGCACGGGCACCGGGGCCGCGCCGGTGATCGGCGAGATGGCGCGCGAAATCGGTGCGCTGACCGTTGCCGTCGTGACGCGCCCGTTCTCCTTCGAGGGCAAGAAGCGCATGCGCCAGGCGGACCAGGGGCTGTCCGAGCTGCGCCGCACCGTGGACACGATGGTGGTGGTTCCCAACGACCGCCTGCTGTCCGTGGTGGGGAAGGGGACCTCCTTCCAGGACGCCCTCAAGAAGGCGGACGAGGTCCTCCTGCACGCGACCCAGGGGATCAGCGACCTGATCCGGGTCAGTGGCGAGGTCAACGTCGACTTTGCCGATGTGCGCACCATCATGTCCTCCTGCGGAGCGGCCCTGATGGGCACCGGCATCGGTCGCGGCGAGAATCGCGCGCTGAGCGCGGCGCAGGATGCCGTGACCTCGCCGCTTCTGGACAACGTGTCGATACGCGGCGCGAAGGGCGTGCTGATCAACATCACCGGAGGGTCGGATCTGGCCATCGACGAGGTGACCGACATCTCGACGATGATCCAGGAGGAGGCCGGCGACGACGCGGAGATCATCTTCGGTGCCGTCCAGGACTCGTCGATGGAGGGCGAGATCAGGGTCACCCTGATCGCCACCGGGTTCGACGACGCGGCCGAACGGAGGAACCCGCAGGTGATCCGGCCGACGTTCGGCACGGGGCCGCGCGCGCGGAGTGCCAGTCCCGTCCAGGAGCCGGTCATGCTGGCCGAGGCCGTGGGCGACAACGTGCGTTCCAGGCCTGCCGGTCCGACCGCCACGGCGTCCCCGTCGGCGATGGCACCCCACTCGACGGTGGTGCCGGGCACGCAGGCGGTACCGCGGATGGCAACGCAGCCACGGTCGGCTCTGCCCGAGGCCTCGCGGGCGATGGCCGAGAATCCGGCGAGTCTGCCGCCCACCTTCGGGCTCGAAGACCGCAGGCGCGGGGCGGGCACACGGAGGTCCGGGGCCGGCGGGAACAGCGGTGCGATGCCCGCGCGGCGAGCTCGACCGCAGCCCCACGACGTAGGCGCGCACGGGGGTGCCCGTGATATGTTTGGAGAGCGGGAGCTGGAGTTGCCGACCTTCATCAGGAGGTTCAACGCCTGAAGACCAACGACACGACAAAGGTGGCCGCGGTGCTGGTGGCCGCGTTCGCCATCGTATTCTGGGTCGTCGAGCCACGCGACTCGGTGCCCGAATCGGAGGCGCTGGAGGCGGTGTTCGCCCAGACCCCCTATAGGGAAGAGGTGCGTCGGTTGACCTTTGGGCTGACCTTCGGCCAGATCCTGACCGAGGCGGGGGTGGGTGCGTCGGAGCGACAGGCCATCCTGTTGGCCTTCCGCGAACAATTCAGCCCCCGGCGCCTGAAGGCCGACTCCGAAGTCGTCCTGCGCCGACACCCCGATGCCGGCTACGTCGACGGCATACGGGTCTCGCTGGATCGCGACCGGACCCTCCTTCTGAATCGCGGGCCCGGCCAGCTGTGGCATTCCGTGGTCGAGGCTCTGCCCACGACGGTGGACACCGTGTACGCCGCAGGCGAGATCGCGACCAGCCTCTGGGACGCGGTGATGACCGATCCGGTGCTGGAGGAAATGCCCCGCCTTGACCGGGTCAACTTCATCGACCGCCTGGACCGGGTCTTCCAGTGGCGGGTCGACTTCACGCGCAGCATTCGCGTCGGCGACACCTACCGCTTCGTCTTCGAACGCCAAAAGCGCCCCGACGGGAGCATGCGTTCGGGGAATCTCCTTGCGGCCGAGCTGGTCAACGACGGCAGACCCCACCACGCGATCTGGTTCGATCCCAACGGAGATGGACGCGGCACCTGGTACGATCTGGAGGGTGAGTCGGTCCGCCGGGCGTTCCTCATGCGCCCTCTTCGCTTCAGCCGCATCTCGTCGCGTTTCACGCTCAGCCGTTTCCACCCGATTCTGCGTCGCTGGCGGGCGCACCGCGGCGTGGACTACGCAGCCGCGGCCGGCACGCCAATCGAGGTCACCGCAGACGGCGAGGTGGTGCGCCGGGGGTGGAGCGACAGCTACGGCAGGGTCATCGACGTGCGCCATCCCAACGGATTCCTGACCCGCTACGGCCACCTGCAGGGCTTCGCCAGCGGGACTGCGGTCGGCTCGCGGGTCGCCCAGGGCCAGGTGATCGGCTACGTCGGGATGACCGGACTGGCGACGGCTCCCCATCTGCACTACGAGATGCACGCCGGGGGCCGCGCTGTCGATCCGCTCGCGATAGAACTGCCGGCCGACGACCCGATCCCCACGGACTCCTTCGAGCGCTGGACATTGGAGAGGACGGAGCGGTTCGCTCTGCTCCAGAGGCTTCCCGGACCCGAGGCCATCCGGGCGCGGCGCGCGGACGACTAGGGCGGTGACGCCCGCCTGGGCTCCGTAGGTGTTCGGATTTCTGCTGGTCCTGACGCTCCTCCTGGCGGGCGGGTTCTGCGCGTGGGTCTACTACCGGCGGGAGTTCGTCGTGCGGACCCGTTCCCTGCTTCTCGCCGCGAGGCTGATCGCCGTCGCGGGCGTGGTCGCGCTTCTTTGGAATCCCATGGTCTCGACGGGTCCGTCCCGCAACGCCCCCGATCGGTACGTCGTTCTGGATGGGAGCGCTTCCATGGCCGCCATCTCCGCTGACGGCGCGTCTCTCTGGGAGACGGCATTGCGACGCGCCACGGCGCTGGCCGGAGACGACGCGCGCCTGCTGGTGGCAGGAACGTCGCTCCGCACGGTCGATCCCGATTCGGTGGAGGGTCTCGCCCCCTCCGGCGTCGAGTCGCTGCTGGCGGAGGCCGTCGTCGTAGCGGCCGAGGCGGGCGGTCGCGAGGTGATCCTCGTCACCGACCGCAGGCTGCATGATCCGATCGCCACCGCCATGGCCGCGCGTCGCCTGCGCGTGAGCCTCGCGGTCGACACGTTGCCCAAGGCCGGCGGCAACCTCGGCCTGGGCCGTCTGGCGCTTCCGAGCTCGGCGACGGGCGGCGATCGCATCGTGGGCAGGGTGGAGGTGGAGGGGATGACCCCCGCCGATTCGGTCACCGTCGCCATCAGCGTGGACGGCGAGCTCCGCGAGCATCTCCGGGTCGCGGCACCGGCGAGTGGCGGCAGCAGCGGGGTGGACTTCGCCCTCGGGACGGGGCTCGCTCCCGGCGCTCACACGGTCACCGCGCGCATCGAGCACAGCGACGCCTTTTCCCTGGACGACGAGCGCAAGGCCGTCGTCCACGTCGATCCCGAAGAGACCGGGGTGCTCCTGGTCTCCTTCGCGCCCGACTGGGAACCGCGCTTCCTGCTGCCGGTGCTCGATCAGATCACGGGGCTTCCGGTGCGCGGATTCCTGAAGACGGGCCCCGACCGCTTTCACCCCATGGACGCGGGCGCGGTGGGAGGCGCCGCCGCGATCGACCAGGTCGCGATGGAGCGGCTCCTGCGCCGCGCCGAGATGGTGGTGGCGATGGGGGTCGACGCCTCCGCTGCGGAGTTCCTCGAGGCCGCCACGGCGCGGACCCGCCGGCTTCTGCTCTTTCCGCGCGACGGGATCGGGGCGGCGGCCGGTGGAGTTGCCGTGGGTGGGGCGCTGCCGGGCGAGTGGTACCTCGACGAGGCGCTGCCATCTCCGATCGCAGGCGAAGTGGAGCAGTTCGTCGGGGCGGGGTTGCCGCCTCTCGGCGCGGTGCTGCCCATGACCGGCACCGGCGCCGGAGATGGCACTGCGCTGCATGTTCGCCTGGGAGGGGCGGGCCAACCCCAAGCGGCCCTGGTTCTGCGTCGTGATGGGCGTCGCCGGATCGGGGTGGTGCTCGCGCGCGGGTTCTGGCGTTGGGCCTTCCGCGACGGCGCCCCGCGCGAGCACTACCGTCGCCTTTGGGCTGCGGTCGGCGGCTGGATGATGGCCGACGAGCCGGTCGCCGCTGGGCCGGGTGTGCGGCCGGTCCGGCCCGTGCTGCCGCGCGGGATCCCCCTGTCCTGGCTGGCGCGCGGCTACGAGGCCGAGGCCATCGCGCTCACCGTCAGCGACAGCGTCGGCGAACCGGTTCTGGACTCGACCCTAACCGTGCCGCCCGGTGGTTCCTTCGCCACGCCGGCGCTGCCCGCAGGAAGCTACGGCTACGCGGCGACGACCGGCGATCCCGACGCTGCCGGCGACACCGTGGCCGGGACCTTCCACGTCGAGAGTTTCACCGACGAGATGCTGCACCTCCCCACCGATGCGGCCGACCTGACGGTGCGCGCACCACCCGGCGATCCCCAAGGCGAGCGCAGCCGACCGTTGCGGGCGTGGCCATTCCCCTACCTCCTGATCCTCGCCGCCGTCTGCGTCGAGTGGATCGGACGCCGCCGGGCGGGGTTGCGCTAGGCCCATGGCGCGGTCGCTGTGGACACGGGCCCTGCGCCGTGTGATGCCCCCGGCCTTTCGCAAGATCGACGCCGAGAGCCTGGAGGAGATCGAGGAACGCCTGATCATGGCCGACTTCGGGGTGCAGGCGAGCACGCGCTTCGTCGAGATGGTCGACAGGGCGGCGCGCCGAGGAGGAGCGGACGACGAGGCTGCGCTCAGGAAGCTTCTGGCAGGCGCCATCCGCGAGGTCTTCGACGGCGACGGGGAGGGTGGACTGACCGTGGCGCCGACGCCGCCGACCGTGTACCTGGTGGTGGGCGTGAACGGGGTCGGCAAGACGACGACGATCGGGAAGCTGGCGCACCGCCTGATCGCGCAGGGGCGCCGCGTCATGGTGGCTGCGGCCGACACCTTCCGCGCCGGCGCGATCGAGCAGCTGGAGCGGTGGGCGGACCGCACCGGGGCCGACTTCGTGAGGGGGCAGCCGGGAAGCGACCCGGCGGCGGTGGCCTTCGACGCGATCGGCGCGGCCCGCGCGCGCGGCATCGATGTGCTGCTGGTCGACACGGCGGGGCGCCTCCATACCCACGGCGGCCTCATGGAGGAGCTCGCCAAGGTCGAGCGCGTCATCCGCAAGCGCTACGCAGGGGCGCCGCACGAGACCCTGCTGGTGCTGGACGCCACCGTGGGCCAGAACGGTCTGGTCCAGGCCCGGGAGTTCTCGCGCTTCGTCGCGGTGTCGGGGATCGTGCTCGCGAAGATGGACTCGACCGCGCGGGGCGGAATCGTGGTCGCGCTGCGAGAGGAACTCGGCATACCGGTGCGGATGGTGGGAGACGGCGAGCGTCTCGGGGATCTGCGCGCATTCGACCCGGACGAGTTCGTCGAGGGGGTGCTGGCGGCCGACACATGAGTCCTCCCGGCAATCGAGCGTCGCAGCATCCGTTGACACGCCTCGACAAGCCCGTCCAGTTCCTGAAGGGGGTCGGGCCGCGCAGGGCGGAGTCGCTTCAGCGCATGGGGATCCTGACCGCGCGCGATCTCCTCTACCATGTGCCTCGGCGCTACGACGACGCCTCGACGATCACTCCGATCGGGCTGGCGGAGGTCGGAATGGACGTGACGATGGTGGGCACGGTGCGCAACCAGGGCATCCTGCCCACGCGCTCGGGCCTGCGCATCTTCCAGGCGGTGATCCAGGACGACTCCGGCATCGTCACCTGCTCCTGGCCCGGGCAGCCGTGGGTCGAGCGCAACGTGCGGCCGGGCGACCGGATCCTCGTCACCGGCCCCGTCCGGTTCTTCCACGGCCGCCAGGTCCAGCCCCGCGAGTACGCCGTGCTGTCGCGGGCCGACGCACCCGAATCCCCCGCCGAGACCGGCACCATCTTCTCCACCTACCCGGCCTCGGAGGATCTTCCGCAGTGGGTCTTCCGCCGCCTCTTCGACCTGAATCTCGAATGGCTGCTGAGCCGGATCGGCGCCGAGGAACACCTGCCCGCGCGCGATCGCCATGAACTCGGGCTCGGCGAGCTTTCGGGCGCCCTGCGCGAACTCCACCGCCCCCGCAGCCTCGCACGCGTCAAAGATGCCCGCCGCCGCCTTGCCTTCGACGAGCTCTTCTTCCTGCAACTGATGCAGGCCCGCGTCCGCCACGACGCCATCCGCGCGCGCCCCGGCATCGTGCACAGCCGCACCAACCGGCTGATCCGGGCCCTGCACGCCTCGCTCCCGTTCGCGCTGACCGGGGCCCAGGCCCGGGTGCTCCGCGAGATCTACGCCGACATGACGTCGCCACGGCGCATGAACCGCCTGCTCCAGGGCGACGTGGGCTCCGGCAAGACGCTGGTGGCCGTCTTCGCGATGCTGCTCGCCGTCGAGGGCGGGCGCCAGGCCGCGCTGATGGCGCCGACGGAGATCCTGGCCGAGCAGCACGCCCGCCGCATCCGCGAATTCCTGGGCGAGCTGCCCTGCCGTCTTGAGATCCTGGTCGGCTCCGCGACGGGCCGTCGCCGCGAGAGGGCGCGCGCACGGGTCGCGAGCGGCGAAGCCGGGTTGGTGGTGGGCACGCACGCGCTGATTCAGGAGGGAGTGGAGTTTCGAGCGCTCGGACTCGTCGTGGTGGACGAGCAGCACAGGTTCGGGGTGCGGCAGCGAATGGCGCTCTCCGAGCGCGAGCCTCGGCCGGACACGCTGCTCATGTCCGCCACGCCAATCCCGCGCTCCCTCGCGATGACGGTGCACGGCGACCTCGACCTCAGCACCATCGACGAGCTCCCCCCGGGGCGGCGTCCCGTCACCACCCGGCTGGCGGGTCCAGAAGAGCGCGCCGACGTCTTGCGGGAGGTGAACCGCAACCTCGATCGCGGCCGCCAGGCCTATCTCGTCTACCCCGTGATCGAGGAATCGGAGCGCGCCGGTCTCCTCGCCGCCGAGGCCGAGTTCGGACGACTGCAGAAGGAGGAGCTGGCGGGCCGCCGACTGGCGCTGATGCACGGCCGCCTGCCCGGCGAGGAGAAGGATCGCATCATGCGCGCCTTCCAGAACGGCGACATCGACGTGCTGGTCGCGACGACCGTGGTCGAAGTGGGGATCGATGTTCCGAACGCGACGGTGATGGTGATCGAGAACGCGGAGCGCTTCGGTCTGTCGCAGCTGCATCAGTTGCGTGGCAGGATCGGGCGGGGCGAAGAGGGAGGGCTCTGCGTGGTGATCGCGGGAGGTGCGGGGGCCGGAGGTGGAGGGGACCGCCTGGAGGTCTTCGCCGGCACGAACGACGGCTTCGCGATCGCGGAGGCGGATCTGCGGATCCGAGGGCAGGGGGACTTCTTCGGAGCCGAACAGCACGGTCACGCCACGGAGCTGAAGTTCGCGGACATCATCGAGCACAGGGACCTGATCGGCCCCGCCCAGGACCGAGCGCGGGGACTGATCGATGCCGACCCGCAGCTGGACGACGCCCTTCACACGATGGTTCGCAACCACCTCGAACGCCGCTACGGAGATCGGGCCATGCTCTTCGGCGTGGGGTGAGCGCGCGACGGACGCTCCGAGGGACTTGCAAGGCCCGCCGCTTCTGGTGAGCTTCCCATCCCATGACTCCAGAATCGGTCCCTCAGAGCACTGTCGAAGTCCGGGATCTGCCCCGTCATGTGGACGAACGTGTCCGCGTCGCCGGGTGGATCGCGGCTCTCCGCATTCACGCGCGCGTCGCCTTCGTCGTGCTGCGCGACGGTACAGGCGTGGTGCAGGGCGTCGTCGTCAAGTCGCAGGTGTCGGCCGAGGTTTGGGCGCTGGCCGGCACCCTCACCCAGGAGAGCTGCGTCGCGGTCGTGGGAGAGGTGCGCGAGGATGCCCGCGCGCCCGGCGGACACGAGCTGACCGTTTCCGGAATCGAGCTCGTCGGTGCGAGCGAGGAGTACCCGATCCAACCCAAGGAGCACGGGGTCGAATTCCTGCTGGACCACCGTCATCTGTGGCTGCGATCGAGCATGCAGCGGGCGGGGCTGCGGGTGCGGGCCGAGGTCGAGCAGGCGATCCACGACTTCTTCTACGAACGCGACTTCGTGCGGATCGACACGCCCATCCTGACCGGCGCGATCGGCGAGTCCGCAGGGACCCTGTTCGAGACCGACTACTTCGGCGACCGGGCCTTTCTGGCGCAGACCGGACAGCTGTACGTCGAGTGCGCCTGCCCGGCGTTTCGCAAGGTCTACTGCTTCGGGCCGACCTTCCGGGCCGAGAAGTCGAAGACGCGCCGCCACCTGACCGAGTTCTGGATGATCGAGCCCGAGGTGGCCTTCGCCGACTCGAACGACAACATGGACCTTCAGGAAGCGTTCATCTGCCACATCGTCGCAAGGGCGCTGGAGCGCTGCGGGCCCGAGCTGGAGGTGCTGGAGCGCGACCTGACGTCGCTTGAACGGGTGCGGCCGCCCTTTCCCCGGATCAGCTACAGCGAAGCGGTGGAGCGGCTGAACGACGAAGGTCGCGACTTCGAATGGGGACGCGATCTGGGCGCGGTCGAAGAGACAGCCATATCAAGCTGGTTCGACCGGCCGGTCTTCGTCTACAACTACCCCGTCGGCGCGAAGGCGTTCTACATGAAGGAGAACCCCGACGACCCCCGGACGGTGCTCTGCAACGACCTGCTGGCGCCCGAGGGATACGGAGAGATCATCGGGGGCAGCCAGCGCGAGGACGACTTCGACCGGTTGCTGGAGCGGATCCGCGAAGAGGGGCTGCCCGAGGAGTCCTACGACTGGTACCTCGACCTGCGCCGCTACGGCACCTTCCCGCACTCCGGGTTCGGCCTCGGCCTGGAACGAACGGTGGGTTGGATCACGGGACGCCCTCACATTCGCGAGCTGGTGCCGTTCCCGCGGCTGATCAACCGCCTCGCCCCCTGAACCGCCGGCCACCGTGGCCAGGATCGTGATCGACCTGCGCGACCGGCGCCCCATCTGGGAGCTGCCGGACCGTGCGCGCAG
The DNA here is from genome assembly GCA_963662845.2 of Longimicrobiales bacterium. GTDB lineage: Bacteria > Gemmatimonadota > Gemmatimonadetes > Longimicrobiales > Gaopeijiaceae > Bin94. The sequence continues at coordinate 586,999 of CAXXCM010000005.1, forward strand.
AGAGATCGTCGCGGCGGCGCCGCCGGGCTGGACCGTGCACTTCATGGAGACGCTCTCGGACGGCTCCGGGGACGGGATCGCCCGCGTGACGGACGAACTGCTCGCCGCCGTGGCGGACGCCCGCGTCTACATGGGGTACGGGATCCCGAACGAGGTGCTGGAGGCCGGGGAAGCGCTCGAGTGGGTGCATTCGGGCGCCGCCGGAGTGGCCTCGTCGCTGGGCCCCGCGATGATGTCGCGGCCCGTCCTCTTCACCAACTCCGCCGGGATTCACGCCGTGCCGATGGCGGAGACGGTGATGGCGATGATCCTGTACTTCGCGCGCGGTCTCGACGTGGCCGTGCGGGCGCAGCGGGAGGGGCGATGGGGAGCGCCCGAGTACTGGGCGGCCGACGCGCCGGTCACCGAGGTGGGCGCGTCGACGGTGGGCGTGATCGGGTACGGCGGCATCGGGCGCGAGGTGGCGAGGAGGGCCGCCGCGATGGGGAGCCGGGTGATGGCGGTGCGGCGTGGTGGCGGGGCGGGGCGGGGGAAGCCGGGCGGTCCGCCGCCCCCGGGCGGCGTCGAGGTGGGGGCCGGGCCGGCGATGCTCGACCGCGTGATATCGGACTCCGACCACCTCGTGCTGACCCTGCCCGAAACCGACGAGACCCGCGGCATCATGACCCGGGAGCGCCTCTTCGCCATGAAGCCCGGATCCGTTCTGATCAATCTGGCGCGCGGGCGGCTGGTGGACGAGGAGGCGCTGCTCGATGCGCTGGGGCCGTCCGGGCCGCTCAGGGGTGCGGGCCTCGACGTGTTCCACACGGAGCCGTTGCCTGCCGAACACCCCTTCTACCGCCACCCCCGGATCCTGATGACGCCACATGTCTCGGCCACGACGCGCGGATTCTGGACCCGTCAGACCGAGCTGATCACCGAGAATATGGGCCGGTTTGTGCGCGGGCAGCGGCTCAGGAACCTGGTGGACAAGGCGGCGGGCTACTGAGCTGAGCGGTCGGTGCGGGAGGCTCCGGCCGATCCCGGTGGCGCTTCAGGGCGCGTGGCCCGGATCGACCGACTTCACCTCGTCCCAGATACGGTCGAGCTCGGCCAGCGAGGTGCCGGGCATCGGCAGGCGCCGGAGCCGGGCGAGACGCTCGACTGCGGCGAACCGCGCCTCGAACTTGCGCGTCGCTCGCACGAGGGCGCGGGCCGGCTCGACGCCGGCGATCCGCGCGACGTTCACGACCGCGAACAGGAGATCGCCGAGCTCCTCTTCGAGCCGCAGGCCGGCGACCGGGGCCTCTTCACCGTCGGCCGAGGCCGCGTCACCCAGTAGCGATGCGACTTCGTCGCTCTCTTCGCGGACCTTGGCCAGGGCATCGCGGGGGTCCGACCAGTCGAAGCCCTTCAGGCTTGCCTCGTGCTGGACGGAGAAGGCGTCGGCCAGGGCCGAAGGGGGTCGTTTTTCAGACAATGTGCGTCCTGTTCGAGGTGTAGCGGCCCCGCATCCATGCCATATTGGTCCGATGTCACGCCCGCCGCCACCCCCATTGACCCCACCCCACGACCGCGCCTGGGTCGAAGTCCGCACGGGAGCCCTGCGTCGCAACCTTGCCCGCATCAACGAAGCCACGGGATCCGGCGTCCGGCTGATCCCCATGGTGAAGGCCGACGGATACGGCCTCGGCGTAGAGCGGGTCGTCGCGGCCCTGCGGCCCGCGCGGCCCTTCGGCTGGGGCGTCGCCACGGTCGCGGAGGGCGTCGAGCTGCAGCGTCTTGGGCTGCGCGAGCCCGTGATGGTCTACGCCCCCGTCCCGCCTCAGGCCCTCTCGCGCGCGGTCGCGGCCGGCCTCGTTCCCGCCATCTCCGATCTCGCCAGCCTGGCCGCGCTGGAGGATCTGGCCCCCACGCGTTCGGCGCCCATCCCCTTCCAGCTCGAAGTCGACACCGGCATGGGCCGCGCCGGCCTTCCCCTCCCTTCGCCGCCCACCCCCTCGTGGTGGCCCCGCATCGTGCGCGCCACCCGCTCCGGCCTCCGCCTTCAAGGCATCTTCACGCACTTGCACTCGGCCGACCACCCCGACCTCGCCAGCGCGCGTCGCCAGATCGCGCTCTTCGACGACTTCATCCAGGCGGCGCGACGTGCCGGCGGCCTTTCCCCCGACGCCCTCGTACACTGCGCCAACAGCGCCGGCGCCCTCCGCCTCGTCTCCAGTGCCGCCAACGCCGTGCGCCCCGGCATCTTTCTCTACGGCGGCCCGGTCGGCGACGAGCGCGCGACCCCCGAAGCGGTCGTCTCCGTGCGGGCGAGGGTGCTGCTTGTGCGCGATGTCCCACCGGGCACCACGCTTGGCTACGGCGCAACCCATCGGGCCGATGGCCCCGAACGCTGGGCGGCGGTTGGCATCGGCTACGGCGACGGATTGCCGCGCGTTCTCGGCAATCGCGGCTCGGCGATCGTGCGCGGCCGACGGGTCCCCATCATCGGACGGATCTCCATGGACACCACGGTGGTACGGACATCCATGGATCTTTCCCCCGGAGATATCGTTACCTTTCTCGGTCGTGACGGTTCAACCGAGTTGCCCCTGGAGGAGGTCGCGGAACTGGCGGGCACGATTCCCTACGAGATCCTGACGGGGCTCTCGCAGAGACTGCCCAGAGTTTCGGTATAGCGCAGATGGAGCAGGTGTCGCTCGAACGGCTGGCCGACCTCGCGCGGGGAATGCTGACGCGTGCCTACGCGCCGTATTCCAGATTCAAGGTGGGTGCCGCCCTGGAGTCGGCCTCGGGCCAGGTCTTCACCGCCTGCAACGTTGAGAACGCCTCCTACGGTCTCACCATGTGCGCGGAGAGGTCGGCGGTCGCGCAGGCGGTCGCCAGGGGCCATCGACGCTTCCGCCGCCTGGTGATCGTGACCGACTCGGATCGGGCCGTGGCGCCCTGTGGCGCGTGCCGCCAGGTCGTGGCCGAGTTCGGCGGCGACACGGAGGTGTTCAGTTTCGGAAACAAGGAGACGATGCGTTGGCAATTGAAGGATCTGCTCCCCGACGCCTTCAGCCTGCGTGGGACGGAGAGTGATGTCTAGCCGACGAGCCGCCCTCGGGCTGATGTCGGCCATGGCCGTCCTCGGGGCGTGCACCGACATGCCTCCCACCGCCCAGAGCGACGACCTCGTGCGGGCGGGAGTCGCCATCGAGGTCAACCTGCCCGCAGGGGATTTCGTCGATGGGATGCGGGTGTACGGCGGCTACGGACGGGCCTCCGAGCTGGGCGCAGGTTTCATCGCGCATTCGTTCGGGGCGGACGGCGACGACGACGGCCTCGAAGCCGCCACGCTGCTGCGGTTCGGCCGCTATCCCAGTGTGGTGACCGTGAACGACACCGCCGGCACGAGTCGGCCCGATTCGTCCCTCACCTTCATCTCCGCGCGGATCGTGACCCGCTTCGACACTCTGGGAAGCGTCCGCGCGGGCCCGGTGGCGATCACGGCCCACGCACTCACCGAGCCGTGGGACGGCACGAGCGCCAACTGGGAGTACGCCGTCGACACCCTCCTGAACCAGGTACCCTGGTCGCGGCCAGGCGGCGGGGAGCTCGAAGCGCTCGGCAGCGCGGTGTGGGATCCGGCCAAGGGCGACTCGATGGTGATCACAATCGACTCGGCTCGCGTGGCCGCCTGGGCCGACACGACCGACCTCTCGCGCGGCGTCCGCCTCAGCACCGATGTGGCCGGCGTGCGACTTCAGCTTCGCTCGGCGCTGATGTGGCTCGACACGCGCCCGAGCCTCAACCCCGACACGCTCATCCACGTTCTCGCCGACACCGAGAACACCACCTTCATCTACAGTCCCCTTCCGACGGCGCCGCGCGACGGCATGCGCGTCGGCGGGGCCCCCGCGTGGCGCACCGTCCTGGACCTGGACATCCCCCGGATCCTATCGGCGCCGCCGGCTCTCTGCGCCGAGCTGGAGTGTCCCGTCGAAATCACTGCGGACCATGTCTCCTATGCGGCGCTGCGCCTCACCACGCGCGCCGAAGCGGCCGCCTTCGCGCCCTCCGACACGATCAGCATGGACCTCAGGATGGTCATGGTCCCCGATGTGCTTCCCAAGTCGCCGCTCGGACCCTCCCTGACCGGGATCGCCGGCGTCATTCTGGCCCCCGAGTGGTTCGAGCCGCCCGCCCGGCACGCGGTCGAGGTTCCCGTCACCGGAATGGTCCGCGATCTCCTCCGTGGCGAGACCGCCGACGGCGATCCGGTGAGCAGCACGGTGGCGCTGCTGTCCGCGTTCGAGCCGCTGTCGATCGAGTATGCGTCGTTCGAAGGACTGGGACGGCCCGGCGACGCGTCCTCCGTCGGAGCACCCGAGCTGCGCCTGATTCTCAACTTTGCCCGCGGGGGGAGCTGACGATGCGAACCGTGGCCCCGATCCCCGCGCTTCACACCCTCGCCCTGCGCGCGCTGCTCGCCCTCGGCCTCGTGACCGTCGCACTCGGCGCACCGAGGCCCGCCCCCGCACAGTCGTTTCTCGGCTTTCGCGCTCTTGGCGTGCCGATCGAAACTGCGGGCGGTCGCGCCATCGCCCTCGGCAACCTCGGGATCGGGCTGCCGCAGGTCGCCGTGTCCCCGACCGACCCGGCGATCTCGGCGCGTCTCCTGGAGCCGACGGTGACGGTCTCGATGCAACCGTCGTGGGGCGACTTCCAGATCGGCGACCAGAGCGGAACCACGCGCACCACTCGCTTCCCGCTGATCGCGATCGGATACCCGGCAGCCCGCGGAGGCGTCGTCACCTTGTCCGTCGCAGGGCACATGGAGCAGCGCTGGGTCGGGGAGCGCGACCGCCTCATCGAACTAGGCGGGGAGGACGTGCCCATCTCCGACAGGTTCGAGACCGACGGGGGAACGTCGGTGGCGCGCCTGGGCTGGGCGCAGCCGCTCGGCGACAAGCTATCGCTCGGCGTCAACGCCGGGCTCTACGTCGGACGGCTCGCACAGGTCTTCGACCGCACCCTGGACTCCCTCGCCGTCGACGGCGAGGTCCGCCCGTACACCGAGGAATACAACTGGGGCTACAGTGGCTTCACCCTCGCGGCCGGCTTCGGATTCGATCCGCACGAGCTGCTCCATCTCGGCGGTGCGGTCGAGTGGTCGTCCGACCTGACGGAGACACCCGACGACGACACCGCCGGCGGCGTGAACAGCTACGACATCCCGCTCCGTCTCACCGCCGGCGCGACGGGACGCCTCACGCAGCGGCTCCTCGTCAGCACGTCGTTCGTCTACCAGGACTGGTCCGGTGCCAAGGGGTTCCCCGAAGGGGTGGTGAGCAGCCGCAAGCTCAGCTACGGCGCGGGGCTCGAATGGCGGGCCGTCCAGCGGGAGTCCCGCAGCATCCCCATCCGCCTCGGATACCGGAGCGGTGCGCCCCCCTTCCGCTACCAGTCCCAGGATCCCTCGGAGTCCGCCCTGTCGCTCGGAGTGGGGCTGAACCTCGTCGAGTTCGAAGGCTATCGCCTGGGCTGGATAGACATTGCCGTCGAGCGGGCCAGCCGTACCAGCCTGCCCCTCGACGAGTCCTTCTGGCGGGCCACGATCTCGTTGGGCGTCTCGCGGTTCTAGCGCCGTCCATGCTAGCGTCTACCCCGGCATTCGAGCGCCGACAGGTCCGCGTTCACTACAAGACGTTCGGCTGCAAGGCGAACCAGTACGACACCGAACGCATGCGCCAGCTGTTGGAGTCCGCGGGCCCCGAGGTCCTTTCGACGGGGCTGGAGGCCGCCGACCTGTGCGTCGTCAACACCTGCACGGTGACCAGTCAGGCCGACGCCGACGCCCGACGCTTCATCCGCAGGGTTTCGCGCCGAAATCCGACGGCGAAGGTCGTGGTGGCAGGCTGCTCGGCGGTCCTGCGCGCCCGGGACTACCGCGCCATGGACGAAGTCGGCGAGGTGGTGGAGGGGCATGACCCGGCCGCCGTGCTGGCCGCCGCCGCGCGCTCGCTGCCTGGTGGAGGGGGCCGGCCGCAGCCAGACCGTCCCCGCCTCGTGCAGCTCGCGCGGCAGGGCGAGGGATCGCGGCCCGCCGGACCCGCCGCCGTGCTCCGCCGCCGAGCAGGCGCCACACGCGGCTGGCTCAAGGTCCAGGACGGGTGCGACCGCAAGTGCTCCTTCTGCGCGACCCGGCTCGCGAGGGGCGAGAGTCGGAGCCGTGCGCCCGACGAAGTCGTGGCCGAGGCGAAGACGCTCGCCCGCACGCACCCCGAGCTCGTCGTCACGGGAGTGCACATCGGTCACTACGGCCGCGACCTGAGTCCGCGCGGCTCGCTCACCGCGCTGGTGCGCCGTCTCCTCGACGAAGTGCCCTCCTCAAGGTTCCGGCTGGGCAGCATCGAGGCGACCGAAATCGACGACGGCATGCTCCGTCTGCTCGCCGCATCGGACGGCCGCCTGGCGCCGCACCTGCACATGCCTCTGCAGAGCGGCGCCGATCCCGTGCTGCGCCGCATGCGTCGCTGGCACACCCGCGAGGACTACCGCCGCCGCGCCCTCGAAATCGCCGAGGCCGTCGAGCCGATCGGTCTGGGCGCCGACATCATCACCGGCTTCCCGGGGGAGACCGCCGCCGACCACGCCGACACCGTGAGTCTGGTCGAGGAGCTGCCGTTCACCTACCTGCATGTCTTCCCATGGTCGCCCCGCGCCGACACGGTTGCCGCCGCACTGCCCGGTCGGATTCCCCAGCGCACCTCGTGGGAACGGGCCCGCGAACTCAGGGCACTCGCCGCGAAGAAGGGCGAACGCCACGCCAGACGCCGGGGCGGTTCGCAGGTTGAAGTGGTGTTGGAGGGTCACGGCGGCACCGCGCTCACGGGTGACTATCTCAGAGTCGAGGTCGGGTCGCGGCGGCGAGCGGATCCCCGCCGTCTCCACACGGGCCGGCTGTCCCCCGATGGCTCCCGCGTCGCCGTTGACGAGCCGGCGGCTCCGGCCGGATTGGGTGCCCCATGAAGAATCGGGCCTACGTCGAGACCTACGGCTGCCAGATGAACATCTCCGACGGAGAGCTCATGGAGGGCGTGCTGGAGAGGCACGGCTACGAGATCGTGGGCACCCCCGAATCGGCCGATGTCGTCCTCGTCAACACCTGCGCGATCCGGGAGCACGCCGAGACCCGGGTCCTGGGCCGCGTCGGCCAGCTCAACGCGCTGAAACGCGAGCGTCCCGACATGGTGATCGGCGTGACCGGATGCATGGCCCAGCGGTTGGGCGACGACCTCCTCGACAAGGCCCCGCACGTCGATCTGGTCATGGGCCCCGACGGCTACCGCGGCCTCGGGACCGCGCTGGAGCGCATCCGGTCGCCCGCCGTCGCGCGCCCCGGAACCCGCAGGCGCCTTTCCGTGCTGGAGCTTTCCGTCGACGAGAACTATCGCGGTCTCGAGCAGCGCCGCCGTTCCACGGTCACCGCCTGGATCCCGATCCAGCGGGGGTGCAACCATCGCTGCACCTTCTGCATCGTGCCCTACGTGCGCGGGTCCGAAAAGAACCGCGACCCCCGCGAAGTGCTTGCCGAAGTGCGCGGCGCGGTGCGGGACGACATTACCGAGGTCACCCTGCTGGGCCAGACCGTCAACTCCTACGAGTCGGACGGCTGGTCGTTCGCGCGCCTTCTTGAAGCGGTGGCCGCAGTGCCCGGCATTCGGCGCGTGCGCTTCACCTCGCCGCACCCCAACGACGTGACCGAGGAGCTCGTCGAGGTCATGGCTCGCGAGGATGCGGTCTGCGAGCAGTTCCACCTGCCCGTGCAGTCGGGCAGCAATCGCGTTCTGCGCCGCATGCTGCGCCGCTACACCGCCGAGACGTTCATGGAAAAGGTGGCACTGATCCGTGCGGCGCTCCCTGACGTGGCACTCTCGACCGACGTGATCGTCGCCTTCCCGGGCGAGAGCGAGGAGGACTTCCGCGAGACGCTGGCCCTGCTCTCCGAGGTGAGGTTCGACGAGGCCTTCACCTACAAGTACAGTCCGCGAGACGGCACCCCGGCAACGCGCCTGCCCGCACACCAGTTCATCGACGACGACGTCGCGCAGCGAAGGCTGACGGAGCTGATAGAAACGACCCGGTCGATCCAGAAGGAGATCAACCTGGGCGAGGTGGGCCGCGCGGAGGAGCTGCTGGTCGAGCGGATGGCGCGCAGCGACGGGATGGTGCTGGGCCGCACCCGTCGCAACAAGGCGGTGGTGGTGCCGGGAGCGGAGTCCGACATCGGGCGCTACCTGACCGCCCGCCTGACACGCACGACCGGCCCAACCTTCGTCGGGGAGCGCATCGCGGAGCCTCGACCCGCATGAAGCGATTCCTCGGCTGGTTGGGTCTGGCGGTCGTGATCGTGCTGGGAGTCGGCTTCGCGATCGCAAACGCGGGGCGTGAGGTCACGATCGACTTCGGCCTCTTCGCCCTGTACGGCGTTCCCGTTACCTTCGTCGCCTTCGGTGGCATGATTGTGGGGATGGCCATCGTGCTCGTGGCCGGGATCAACGCCGACCTCAAGGTCCGTCGCCTGCTCCGCGAACGACACATGGAGGACCGCCGGCTCCCCGAGCGAGCCGATCACCGCAAGGGAGAAAAGCTTCTGGAGTGAGGGGCGCACCCCCGATCCTGTGGAACGCCGTGGGCTTCGCCGCGGGCGCGGCGGCCAGCACGGCCATGGGGTTCGACCGGACCCTCCTCTCACTCCTGATCGCCTTCTGTCCCATCCTGCTATGGCGCGGTCCCAAATCGCGCGTTCTGCCGCTCCTGCTGTCCTTCCTGGGCGGACTCATGTGGGCCACCGCCGAACGCCGCGAGCTGGAGCGCTGCGCGCCAGTGGTCGTCGATGGGGCCGGAGCGGTCGTCGCTGGCTACTTCACCTCGGTGAGCGCCGAGGGAGCCTCGACGCTGCGGGTCGAGCACGCCGATGGCTGCCGGAGCGACGTCAGGGTCTACGCACGCGCCGAAGCGCCCCCGGAAGCACGCCCGGTCACGGTCGAGGGTCGCTGGATCAAGTCGGTCCGCCCCGACGGGAGCGAAGCGGTCTACCTGAGTGCCTCCAGCGTGGTGGAGTTGTCCGGGGAGGGGCGGGATGGGACCACGCAGATCGGGGTCCCATGGTCCACCCGTGTGCGCGCAGCCATTCGCGGCCGCGCCGCACAGGCTCTCGAACGAAGACTCGGTTCGCAGGCCGGCGTCGCGTCGGCACTGGTCCTTGCCGAGCGCGACGGAATCCCGCGCGAGCTGTGGGACGCCTTCGCGCGATCGGGCACGGCGCACCTGCTCTCTATCTCGGGCTTCCACGTCGGCGTGATCGCGGCGCTCCTGGGCGGCCTTCTCTCGGCGACCGGACAACCCCCTCGCCGCAGGGCCGCGGGCATCGCAATCGGCGTGTGGCTCTACGTCCTCGTGATCGGCGCGCCCACATCGGCCACGCGCGCGGCCTGGATGACGTCGGCGTTCGTTCTGGGACGACTTCGGCAGACTCCGTCGCGCACGCTGGGCGCGCTCGGTCTGTCGATGCTGATGATCGCGCTCCTCCGCCCGTCGGCGGTGGCCGGTGCGGGGTTCCAGCTCACCGTCACGGGGACGGCGGGGATCCTGATCATGACGCGGTGGATGCTCAAGCACTGGCCGGCGCACCGGGGACGGGAGTGGATCGCTTCGCCGATCGCGGCCGGGATCGGTGCGTCGGTCTTCACCGCGCCGCCGCTCGCCTACCACTTCGGCCAGATCCCGCTCCTGTCGCTTCCGTCCTCGATCCTGCTCACGCCGCTGGTGGCCGCCGCGGTTCCGGGCGTCATCGCCACGATCGCGCTGGATGTGCTGCACCTTCCCGGCGCGTCGGTCGCGGGAATGGGCTCGGAGGGGCTCCTGTACGCGGTGACCAGAGTGGCCGCGTGGCTGGGCGCGCTGCCCGGGACGGTGGCGCTGGTGACGCCCCGCGAGGCCGCGCTCCTCACCATCGGCGCGCTCGCCCCGCTCGTGCTCGGCCACGCCCGGTGGCGGATCCGCCCGGTTGTGCGCGCAGCCGTGTCCGTGCTTTCGGCCCTGGCGGTTCTGTGGGCCGGGCAGGCTGCGCTTTCGGTCGTCGGGCGGGGAACCTTGCAGATCGTCGCGATCGACGTCGGGCAGGGCGATGCCATCGCGATCCGCACCCCGCGAGGACGGTGGATGCTCGTGGATGCCGGGCCGCGCGGCTTCGGCGGCTCCGACGCCGGGCTGACGCGTGTGGTGCCCTACCTGCACGGGCAGGGCGCGCGCCGGCTCGAGGCGATCGTCCTCTCCCATCCCGACGAAGACCACGCGGGTGGATTGGCGGCGGTTCTGCGCAACGTGCGTGCCGGAGCGGTGCTCGGCCCCGGGCTTGGACGAGGGCAGGCCGGCCACATGGCGGGCTTGATCGAGGCGCGGGATGCCGGCGTGCCGTGGCGGCGTGCGGTCGCGGGCGACAGGTGGACCATGGACGGGGTGGTGTTCCGAGTGCTGCATCCGCCCGCTCCGGGAGACGTGGATCCGGCTCGGCGTCTCGATCCCGCCGTCCCCAACGACTGGTCCATCGTGGTGCGGGTCGAGTTCGGCGAGTTCTCGGCGCTGCTGACCGGCGACGCCAGCGAAGATGTCGAGGCGAGTCTCATCGGCGAGGGATCGGCCGGCGCGGCACCCGGGAGCCACGACGTGACCCTGCTCAAGGTCGGCCACCACGGCAGCATCACCTCGACCTCGGAAGCGTTCCTGCAGGCGACGTCACCCGAGTACGCCCTCATCACGGTCGGGGCCCGCAACCGCTACGGCCACCCCGACCCGGTCGTCCTCGCACGACTGCGCGGAGCGGGTGCGGACATACACAGAACGGACCTGCACGGCACGGTCACCGTCGTCGCGCGGCGCGACGGCAGCGTCACGGTGCGCAGGGCGCGCGATTGATGTGGGCGGGATTTCGCCGAATGCGGGGCCGCCTCACTCCCACCTTGCCCCCTATCCCTCCACCGACCATCTTCCCGCTCACGCGAAAGCGCCCCGACAACCCGCCTTCACGTCCACCTTCCCACCCTCCCCACGCCCCATCCCCATGCGCAGCAAAGTCGTCACCATAGATCGGCACATCATCGACCAGGAGCGCCTGCACCCGGGCGCCTCAGGACGCTTCAGCGCGCTTCTCTACGACATCGCGCTGGCGGCCAAGATCATCTCGCGCGAGGTCAACAAGGCGGGGCTCATCGACGTGCTGGGCCGCACCGGCGACAGGAATGTCCACGGCGAGGATGTCCAGAAGCTCGACGCCTTCGCCCAGGAGGTCATCTTCAAGGCGATGGATCACGCCGGGCACCTCTGCTGCATGGTGTCGGAGGAGTGCGACCACATCATCGAGATCCCCGAACGCTTCGACATCGGGCCGTACGTGCTACTCTTCGATCCGCTCGACGGCTCGTCGAACATCAACGTCAACGTCTCGATCGGCACGATCTTCTCGATCCACAACCGCGTGTCACCCGGCGGCCGTCCCGGCAGGATCGAGGACTGCCTCCAGAGGGGATCGCGCCAGCTTGCGGCGGGCTACATCGTGTACGGCTCGTCCACCATGCTCGTCTACACGACAGGGATCGACCAGGGGGTGCACGGGTTCACCCTCGACCCATCGATCGGCGAGTTCCTGCTGAGCCACCGCGACATTCGCATTCCCGACCCGCCCGCACGGGTCTATTCGGTCAACGAGGCGTACTATGCGCGCTGGTCGAGGAATCAGCAGCGGCTGGTCGACCGTTTCCGGGGGATGAACGGCGAGGGCATGGGCGGCTACAAGTCGCGCTACATTGGCTCGCTGGTATCGGACTTCCACCGGACGCTGCTACAGGGAGGGATCTTCATGTACCCCCCCGATGCGAAGTCGCCGGGCGGAAAGCTGCGGATCCTCTACGAGGCGTCGCCCCTCGCCATGGTCTGCGAGGCTGCGGGTGGCCGGGCCTCGGACGGGACCCGCGACATTCTGGACATCCAGCCGCAGGGGCTTCACGACCGGACGCCGCTTTTCATCGGATCGGCGAGTCTGGTGGGGCTGGCGGAGGAGTACCTCGGCGGAAAGGTGTGATCCGCCCGTCCGGGGATGGTCCTCCCAGCTCTGACCTGAATTTGTCCCATCCAGCCATTCCAACGCCCCTCGGCCCGATTAGACTCTTCGGGAAGCCGAACGACCGGGTGCGGCGGCCACTTCTGACGTGGCGCAGTCTGTGCGGTCACACTATGTTAGCCACTTGGAAGGAGATGGTGCTGTGGGTGGAACGAAGGGGGCGGTCGTGAAGAGGATCTGGTACGCCATGATCGATGGTCGCATCGACGACAGGCTGTTGACGCACTTGGGGGCATGGGAGGGACGGCTCGACGCGCGGCTCTCTCGCATGGAGGAGAAGATCGACGACACGCGCGTGGAGCTGAAGCGGGACATCCGAAGGGTCGAGAAGAATCTGGACGCGACCCGCGTGGAGCTGAAGCGGGAACTGGTCGAGACGCGTGTCGAACTCAAGGAGGACATCGGCCGGGTCGAGAAGAACCTGAACGACACCCGTGTGGAGTTGAAGCGGGACGTCCGAAGGGTGGAGAAGAACCTGGACGCGACCCGCGTGGAGCTGAAGGAGGACGTTGCCAAGGTCGAGAGGAACCTCGACGCGACCCGCGTGGAGTTGAAGCGGGACGTCCGAAGGGTGGAGAAGAACCTGGACGCGACCCGCGTGGAGCTGAAGGAGGACGTTGCCAAGGTCGAGAGGAACCTCGACGCGACGCGCGTGGAGCTGAAGCGGGACGTCGGCAGGGTGGAGAAGAACCTGGACGCGACCCGCGTGGAGTTGAAGCGGGAACTGGTCGACACCCGCGTGGAGCTGAAGAGCCAGGCCCACAACGTCGAGTCGCGGCTAAGCCACCAGATCGAGCGCCTCGGCGACAGGAGCCCGACGGCGGTCCCGCTGGACGCGCGGGTGAAACAGCCCGACTGATCGCCGCCCCGCGCTACCGTCCCGTGCCCGGCGGCCTCAGCTCGTTCCAGCGCTCGATGAACGCCACCGCGGCGTCCACGAACCGCTCCGTCATGACGCGCCCGCGTTCGGCGGTGGCCAAGGCCGGGTCGCGCTCGCCCCACACCCCGGTGCTCGACAACTCCGACGACGACGTGCCCTTTCCGGTCGACTCGTCCTTCAGTCCCTCGGCCAGAAAGACCGCGAGGGCGGTCGGGTCGCCCGCGAGGACCTCGGGGACCATCGCTTGGAGGTGGGGGGGCATCGTGAGCGTGGCCGGGTAGGCGGCGTCGAGGTCGACCAGCTCGGGAATCAGGTAGAGCGACGACGAGGTCTCGCCGGTGCCGCCATGGCGGTCGAGCACGGTCGGCGCTGCCGGGTCGTCGCCGCCGCGCGCTGTGAACGGACCCGCAGCCGCGCCGAGCTCGACCGCGATGCCCTCGGTCTCCTGGTTGACGCGGTCGACGATGAAGTTGGTGATCGCGCGGTTCCCGCCGTGCGCGTTCAGGAACAGGAAGCGCTTGAAACCGTGCCGGATGAGGCTCTTGGCGGACTCGACGTACACCTCCTGGATCAGGGTGGACGGCAGCGTGACCGTCCCCGCGAATCCCATGTGGTACGGCGACTGCCCAGGCAGCAGAATCGGCGCCACGAGCACATCGGTCCGCAGCGCGATCCGCTTGGCGCGCTCCACCCCGTTCAGGTGGTCGGTGCCGATCGGCAGGTGCGTCCCGTGCTGTTCGAGCGCTCCGACGGGGATGATCACCATGTCGGTGCGTGTCAGCAGGTCCTCGACCTCGGGCCGCGTCATGTGGGGCAGGTAGTTGCGGACCTTGAGCACGGGCGGCGGCTCGTCGGTTTGGGCAGCGATGCCTAGGGGGGCGAGGGCGACCTTGAGCACGAGGGCGACCGTGGCCACGAGGACGGTCCGGGCGATGGCTTCGGCGTCGGAATGGAAGGTGGAGGCCGCGAACGGGCGGCGAGGACGACGCTTGGCGACGATGCGGGCCATGGGAGGATCCTTGCGGGTGCGCTTTCGAAGGTGGCTGCGACGATCCCAGCCAAGCTAACGCACCCGCCCGCCGTTTGTGGACCGGGGGCGGCGGCTTACCTTTCGCGCAACGCTCACCACAGCCGGGGGGGAACGCCCCGTGATTTCCGTCAGCGGGCTCGCGAAGTCGTTCGGGGACCGCACGCTCTTCCGCGACGTCTCCTTCGTCCTCAGCCCCGGCGAACGATACGGGCTGGTCGGGGCCAACGGCTCGGGCAAGACCACCCTGATCAACGTCCTGGCCGGGGATCTGGATGCGAGCGAGGGGTCGGTCTCGATGCCGGGGCGGGTCAGGCTCGGCGTCCTCCGTCAGGATCAGTTCCTGTATCGGCACGAGAAGATCCTCGATGTCACGCTCATGGGCAACGACGAGCTGTGGCGGGCCACGACCGAGCTGGAACGGGTGCTGGCCCGCGCGGAGGATCACTTCGACGCGGTGCGCTTTTCGGAGCTGGAGGAGATCGTTCGGCGTCACGACGGCTACACGGCCGAATCGCGTGCGGCCGCGATCCTGGAGGGGCTCGGGCTTCCCGCCGAGGTGCACCGGCGGCCGCTCTCCACGCTGTCGGGCGGCTTCCGCCTGCGTGTTCTCCTGGCCCAGGTGCTGGCGAGCGCACCGGACGCGCTGCTCCTGGACGAGCCCACCAACCACCTCGACATCCTCTCGATCCGGTGGCTGGAGAAGTTCCTGCGCGACTTTCGGGGTCCGGTGGTCGCGATCAGCCACGACCACCGCTTTCTGGACAACATCGCCACGCACATCCTCGACGTGGACTACGAGACCGTGGTCGCCTATTCCGGCAACTACACGCGCTTCCAGCGAGCCAAGGTGGCCGAGCGGGAACGGCGCGAGAAGGAGATCGCGGTGCGGGAGCGCGAGATCGCGCACCACCGGAAGTTCGTGGATCGCTTCCGGGCCAAGGCCTCGAAGGCACGCCAGGCCCAGAGCCGGGTCCGCATGATCGAGAAGAAGGCGGAGGGCCTGGAGGAGCTGCCACGCAGTTCGCGCCGCTACCCCACCTTCCGTTTCGAGCAGCGCCGGCCCAGCGGCCAGGTGGTGGTTCGGGTTCGCGGCGTCTCGAAGTCCTACGGCGAGAACCGGGTGCTGAACGGGGTCGACCTGCGGGTGGCGCGCGGCGACCGTCTCGCGATCGTGGGGCCGAACGGGATCGGGAAGTCGACGCTGCTCAAGGTGATGACCGGCGAGACCGGCGCGGACGAGGGCACGGTCGAATGGGGGTACGAGGCCCACCCGGGCTACTTTGCGCAGGATCCGGGCGACCACCTGCGCACGCCGAAGCGGACCGCCGAGGCCTGGATCGAGCAGTTCTGCGAAGGGCGGGGGATCGGGTTCGCGCGGGGCGCCATGGGGATGGTGCTGTTCGGCGGGGACGACGCCGAGAAGCGTCTGGAGGCCCTTTCCGGGGGCGAGGCCGCGAGGCTGGTCCTGTGCAGCCTGATGATCCGCAAGCCCAACGTGCTGATCCTGGACGAGCCCACCAACCACCTCGACCTCGAGTCGATCGACGCGCTGGTCACGGGGCTCAGGGGCTACCCCGGCACGCTCGTCTTCGTGTCGCACGACCGCTGGTTCGTCGGACGGCTGGCCAACCGCATCGTCGAGATCTCGGCCGAGGGGATCCGGGACTACAGGGGCAGCTACGCGGAGTACGTGCGCTTCTGCGGAGACGACCACCTGGACGTCGTCGCGGTGACGCAACGGGCCAGGGAGGACAAGCGCAGGGCGCGGGGAGAGGCGGGCGGCCACGGCGGCCGGGGTCGGCGCGGGGCCGCGAAGTCGGGGGCGCGCCGCCCGGCCCGCCCGTCTCACCGGCAGCGCCGGCTGGAGGAGCGGGCGGAGGAGCTCGCCGGGCGGATCGAGACCGCCGAGGCACGGGTCGCCGAGATCGATGGTGTGTTCGCGGCGCCCTCCTTCTATAGTGAAGCCAGCCAGGACGAGGTGCGGGCCCTGGAGGCCGAGCGGAAGAACCTGATGGACCGGATCGCCCGCCTGATGGCGGAGTGGGAACGAGTGGAGGCCGAGAATGTGGCAGTTTGACGTGTTGTCGATGCGTGCGAAGGGTGCCGTGGTCGTTGCTGTGGCTGCGGCCGGGTGCTCCGGCGAGGCGAGGACGGAGGTGCCCCGCCGATCGACCCCGCGGTGCTGGCCGCCGAGCACGAGGAGTGGCGCGCGCGGAGACAGAACAGCCTGGCGAACCCGGATGCGGGGGTGGTCAGCTGGGCCGGGCTGTGGGAGCTTGCCGAGGGCGCGAACCCGTTCGGGTCCGATCCGTCGCTGGAGATCGTGCTGCCTGTGGAGGACTCGCCGCCCGTGGCGGGGACGCTGCACCTGGAAGGTGGCCAGGTGCGGCTGGAGCCGGCCGGGGAGAGCGGCCTGACCCTTCGCGCAGGCGATCCCGTCGTCGCTCCCCTGCAAATGCGCGATGATCGGTCGGACAGCACGACCGTGCTCGCACTGGGTTCACTCGGCCTGCGAATCCACGCCGAACGAGGGACCGACCGGCTCTGGCTGCGCGTGTGGGACACCGACGCGCCCCGCCTGGCCGCGTTCGAGCTGCCGCCGTACTTCGCGGTCAGCGACGAGTGGCGTGTGCCGGCCCGCTTCGACCCCTATCCAGAACCGCGCACGGTGCCGCTGGCCGACGTGACCGGCGGAATGGTGTCGAACGAGGCCCCCGGCGAGCTGGTCTTTCGCGCGGACGGGCGCGAGCACCGGCTGATCGTCTTCGCGACCGCCGCCAGCAGCAGCTACTTCGTGACGCTGTGGGACTCGACCGGCGTCGCCGACACCTACCAGGGCGGACGGTACATGCGGGTTCCGTTCCCCGACGACGACGGCTGGACGACGATCGACTTCAATCGCGCCTACAATCCGCCGTGCGTCTTCACCCCGTACTCGGTCTGTAGCCTGCCGCCGCGCGAGAACCGGCTGGCGCTGGCGGTGACCGCGGGCGAGAAGCGGCCCGTCGATGCGCCCTGGTGACGAGCCCTCGGCCCGCCGCTAGCCTTCGTCCAGGTACTCGGCGGGGATGGGGCCCGCGTCCGGTTCGTGCTGCCAGAAGATGGTGAGGATCCACCAGCGCTCGCCGTCGAAGAGGTACTGGAACGAGTTGATGCCGCGGTTGAAGGGCTCCTCGTCCGGATCGTCGGTGCGGAAGGACGCGTAGCTGCTGAAGCGGTGCGCGATGTCGCCGTAGGTCTCGGTGACTTTGCCGATCTCGACCTCGTAGAACCCCTCGGCGGTGAACGCGTCGTCGGTGAGCGTCGCGAAGTCCGAGGGCGAAATCGCGGTGACCGCGCTGGTGCGGTGGCCGTTCTCGTCCACCTGGCTGCTCACGGGCATGAGGCGCGCGTTCGGGGCGAAGAGGGAGCGGAAGCGATCCCAGTCGCGCGCCACGCCGGCGTCTCCGGAGATGACCTCGTACACCGCTGTCGTGATCGCGTCGATCGATTCCACGTCGGCGGGGTCGGCCATCGGCGGAGGCGGCGTCTCGGCGACTTCGGCCGCAGCGGGCTCGGCTTCGGCCATCGCGCCGTCGTCGCCGGCGTCGGGGGCGGCGCACCCGAGCGCAAGGGCGAGGATCGCCGCGAACAGGGGCTGCCGGATCGTGTCTCTGGGGGTTCGCATGTTCGGAGTACTCCATCGCTTGGGGAGATGCGTCGCCGGCCCCCTCGATCCCGACGATCCCGGCGGCCGCGTGCAGGCAAGTCTACCGCGCAGGCCGCCGCACCGCCATATTGCTGCCCATGTCCACTCAATCCACGACTTCCGGCGTCCGCTTCCAGCCCGACGAAAGCCCGGGCTATCCCGTCGCAATCGGACTCGCGCTGCAATACTGCCTGCTGACCCTGGGGCCCATCGTCCTCACCGTCGCCATCGTGGTGCGGACGGCCGGGGGCAGCGAGCTCTTCCTTTCCTGGGCGGCCTGCGCCGCGCTCCTCGTCAGCGGCATCACGACGATGGTGCAGGCCAGGCGGATCTGGCGCTTCGGATCGGGATACATTCTGCTGATGGGCACGTCGGGGGCCTTCATCGCGGTGTCGGTGACCGCTCTGGCGCAGGGAGGACCCGCGTTGCTCGCCACGCTGGTGGCGACGTCGGCGCTCTTCCAGTTCCTGCTCGCGTCGCGGCTGTCGCTGCTGCGCCGCATCATCACCCCCACGGTCGCGGGCACGGTGATCATGCTGATCGCGGTCACCGTCATGCCGCTCGTCCTCGACCTGGCGGAGAGCGTTCCCGCCGGGGCCTCCGCCGCGGCCGGGCCGACCACGGCGCTCGTCACGCTCGCCGTGACGATGGTGATCGTGCTGCGCGCGGCCGGGGCGATGCGTCTCTGGGGTCCCGTGATCGGGATCGTCGCGGGGTGCGCCGTCGCCGGGTTCTTCGGCCTCTTCTCGGGGGAGGCGGTCGCGGCCGCCCCCTGGGTCGGACTGCCGGTGTCGGGCTGGCCCGGATTCGACTTCAGCTTCGGACCCGTCTTCTGGGCGCTGCTCCCCGCCTTCGTGTTCGTGACCCTGGTCGGGGCGATCGAGACCATCGGCGACTCGGTGGCCGTGCAGCGCGTGTCCTGGCGCGACACCCGGGCCACGGACTTCCGCGGCGTGCAGGGGGCCGTCGCGGCCGATGGCCTGGGCAACCTTCTCTCGGGACTGCTGGCCACGGTCCCCAACACGACCTATTCAAGCAGCGTGTCGATCGTCGAGATCACCGGGGTCGCCGCGCGCCGGGTGGGCGTGTGCATCGGTCTGGGGTTCTGTGCGCTCGCCCTGCTGCCGAAGCTCGTGGCGCTCCTGCTCTCGATCCCGGACGTGATCATCGGCACCTATGCGGTGGTGCTGATCGCGATCCTCTTCGTGCTCGGCATGCGCATCGTGGTCGGCGACGGCATGGACTACCGCAAGGCCGCGATCGTGGGCGTGTCGTTCTGGGTCGGCTACGGCTTTCAGAGCGGCGGCCTCTACAGCGACCAGATGAGCCCGTTCTTCGCCGAGATGATGCGCAACGGCATGACCGCGGGCGGCCTAACCGCGCTGGTCCTCTCCATCTTCGTCGAGCTTGCCGGCCCCCGTCGCAAGCGCCTGGTGACGACGCTCAGCGTGGACGCGCTCCCGACGATCCGGAAGTTCCTGGAGGGTCTGGCGCCCCGCGTGGGTTGGGACGGCCCGATGACCGAGCGGGTCCTGCTCGCCTCGGAGGAGGCGCTGGTGAGCCTGATGGGGGGTGAGGATGAGGACGAGGATGGCGCCGCGGATCGGCGGCTGCGCCTGAGCGTGCGTTCCGACAAGGGAGGAACGGAGCTGGAGTTCCTGGCCGTGGCGGGGGAGGGTAACCTGGAGGACCGTATCGCGCTGGCCGGAGAGCACTCGGTCGAGATCGCGGGCGAGCACGACTTCTCGCTGCGGCTGCTGCGTCACCTCGCCGCGTCGGTGCGGCACCAGAAGTACCACGACACCGACATCCTCACCGTGCGGATGGAGGAGCGGGTAGCGGCGTAGCTTCTTCCTGGCGGGGGGCGCCCGGATGCTCGGATGGGCCGCCTCGCCCTACTTCCTGAACCGCACCCACTTGGTGATGCGACGCTGGGAGACCTCGGCGCCGTACACGTTGCCGTCGTGATCCACCGCGACGCCTTCGGGGCCGCTGAAGCCCAGCACGTTGGTGCGGTCGTCGGGCAGGAAGTGGTGCACCCACCCCTCGCGTGCGTCGCCGATGCGGATGCCCTTCTCCCACCCGGCGTTGCGCTGCCCGGTGAATTCGTTCAGTGCGGGGCTCGACTCGGAGTCGGCCACGTAGATGTTGTCGTCGGCGTCGATGTAGAGGCCGCTCGGGCGACCGAACTGCGTCCAGATCGCGAGGAACTCGCCCTCCTGGTCGAAGATCTGGATGCGGTTGTTGTAGCGGTCGCCCACGAAGATGCGGCCCTGCGAATCCATGGCCAGCGCGTGGGGGTCGCGGAACTGGCCGGGCCCGTAGCCGAGCTCTCCCCAGGTCTCCATGTGGTTGCCATCGGCGTCGTAGCGGACGATCCGGCCCCTCGTGCGGTCGTGCGCGTCGGCGACGTAGATCTGGCCGTTGGGCGCGACCAGCACGTCGGACGGCTGCGTGAGGTGGGTGGGGGGATCGCCGGCCTCGCCGGGCGTGCCGATCGTCATGAGCAGCTCGCCCTCGGGGGAGAACTTGAGGACCGTGTGGCCGGTGGTGGCGGCGCCCGTCCGCCAGGCGTCGGTCACCCAGACGTTGCCCTCGTGGTCGATGTCGATGCCGTGCGGCCAGGCGATCATGCCGCCGCCGAAGCTGCGGAGCAGGTTGCCGTCGGTGTCGAAGAGCAGGATGGGATCGACGTCGGAGCCGACGCAGGAGTTGCGACCGCAGCGCTCCGCGACCCAGATGTTGCCGTCCGGCGCGATCTCGATGGCGCTGGTCGATCCCCACTGGCGACCCTCGGGGAGCTCGCCCCAGCCGTAGACGGGTCGGAAGGGGTTGCTGGTGTCGTGCTGGGCTTGCAGGGGGGCGGCGGGGATGAGCGCGATGGCGAGCGCTGCGGTGGCCATGAGTGCCAGGCCAGCCGTGCGAATCGATCCGATCATTTGTTCTCTCCGGTTGTGAGGGGGCACGATGTCAGCTTAATCGGCGACCCGCGAAGCCGCCACCGGCCTTCTCAATCCCTCCCAACCACGCTGCGCCGGGGCAACCGGGCACCCGGGGCGTCTGTGGGCCCGCATTGCACCATGTGATGGTGCAAGTATGGCTGATTGTGCAAGGTGGTTGCGCAACACTGGGGACCAAGCTCAGCGCACGGCTTCCAGCCTGCCGTCCACGAAGACCCACTTTGGCAGCACGCGATAGTCGAAGGGATGACCTTCCAGCACGACGAAATCGGCGTCCTTGCCCGGCTCTATGCTGCCAAGGCGGTCCGCGACGTCGAGCAGTTCGGCGGCGTTGAGGGTTGCCATGCGGAGGGCGTCCACCTCGGGCACGCCATTGCGGAAGGCCCACGCCGAGTTGAGGATCGGCTCGCCGCCCAGCCGCCCGATCGGCGAGGCGCGACGTGAGGCGCCGGGCCCGTAGAAGGCCACCTTGACGCCCGCGCGGTTGAGGATCGCCGGGCCCTCCACGCTCCAGCCCTCGCCCCCGCCGCGAATGTCCGATGCGTAGCTGCCGGAGTTGCCGAGGATGACGCCGGCCCCGGCGTGCGCGAGTTCGTCCGCCAGCCTGTGGGCCTCGACGCCGCCGGTCACGACGAGGCGCAGATCATGGTCGCGGGCGATTGAGAGCGCTTCGGCGATCTCGGCCACGCGGTCGGCGTGGATGACGGCGGGCACTTCGCGCCGGAGCAGGGGGAGAAGCGCTTCGAGGCGGGGATCGTGATCGGGGTCGGTGGCGCGGTGGTGGTCGGTGCGGGTGCCGGCGTAGTCCGCTGCGGCGTCCAAGGTCGCGCGGATCATGGCGGAGGCGGCATCGAGCGCAAGGGGTGCGCCGCTGTCGTCGGGCCATTCGCGCCGTGCCGAGGCGGTGAGCGCGAACGCCATGCTGGCCGGTTCGCGGCGCACCATCCCTTCGAAGTCGATGCCGGGTGTCTTCACCACGACCCCGTTGCCGCCGATCAGATTGCGGGTGCCCGGGGTGACGTGGATTGCGGTCACGCCGACGTTCGTGTTGGCCCGGTACGACGGAAACCAGGGGTCGACGGCGTAGAGCGCGTTCATCTCGGGGACGATGGGCTCGGTGATCTCGTCGTTCTGAACCTGCCACTTGAGGTCCCCGATCCAGTCGTTGGGGAAGGCGCGGGCGATGACCGTGCCCGGCATGACGACACGTCCGCCGATGTCCATGGTGGGAATGCCGGGAGGTGGATCGGCACCCGCCTCGACGGCGGTGAAGCGGCCATCCTCGACGACCAGGGTCGCGTTCCGGATGGCGCCATGGCTGATGGTGAAGACGTGGGCGCCGGTGATGGCGAAGCGCGCGTCGTCGGGGGCGATGGCTCCGCGGACGGACCCGAATGGTCCCACCGCGCGCGGCCGCTCGGACTGCGGCTGGCGGGCGCGTGCATACTCGATCCGGCCATCCACGAACACCCGCTCGATGCGGTCGGCGGTCAGGTCGAGGAAGTGGCCGTCGAGAAGCACGAGATCGGCGTCCTTGCCGACCTCGATGCTGCCCACGCGGTCCTGAAGGCCCATCGCGCGTGCACCGTTGATGGTCATGACCTCGAGCGCCTGCTGGTCGGTCAGCCCATGGCGGGCCAGAAACGCCCCGTACTCGCGGAAGTCCTTGAGGTGCTGCCTCGACATGTCGGTCTGGATGGAGGCGTGGACGCCCGCGTCGAGCAGCTCCTTGAGCAGGTTGCGCGGCTCGAGGTCGTTGAAGTACTGCACGATCATCATGGGGCCGATCACCGGGACGATCTTCGTGCCCGCGAGCACCTCGATCATGGGGAAGACCTCTTCGGCGTGCGCGAGAGCGAGCCGGTCGAAGAAGCCGTACTTCCGCGCAAGGCGCAGCACCATCATCGTCTCGCTGGGGTAGTGCGTGTGCGCGTGCACCATGACCTCGCCGCGGATGACCGCCGCGAAGGCCTCCAGCCGCTCGTTGTGCTCGGGAGCCGGGCCGAGTCCCTCCGCGTGGGCCGCTTGCCGATCCGAGTATGCAAGCGCCCGCCGGAAGTGGTCGTCGGCGGTGGCGTACCAGCCCATCACGGTCTGCGGTGTCTCGCCGGGCCGCAGGTTGATCAGCGGCCGCACGGCCATCTTCAGGTCGACGTAGGGCTTCAGGATCATGTCGGGCCCGGGCTGGCGTTTCGTCTTGAGCGCGACGGACTGGCCGCTCGAAACGATGCCGCTGCCGGAGCGCGTGATCAGCGAGGTCACGCCGCCCGAGAGCGCGACCTGGATCATGGGGTCGTCGAGGTCGAGGTGGTCGACGGCCCTCCATTCGGCGGTGACGGGGCCGGGTATGCCCGCGCGGCTGGAGCGGTCCAGCGCAAGGTGCGTGTGCGCGTCGATCATCCCCGGGATGACCACCTCGGCCATGTGGACGCGCGCGCCCGGCGGTGCCTCGATCGACGATCCCACGGCGGCGATGATCCCGTCGCGGATGAGGATCTCGCCGGGCGCGAGGGTGCCGCTGGTGACAGTGTGGACCGTTCCCGCACGGATCAGAATGGGCGTGGACTGCGCGGATGTGGAGCACGGCGCGCCTGCGAGAAGGGCGGCGATGGCGAACGCCGGGAGGGGTTGGCGGACCGGGGCCGCCAGCAGGAGGAACGCGGCTCTCAAGTTCGGAACTCCATCGCGGGTTCGTAGGGAGGCGTGTGCGCGAGAATGTACCTAATATTCCGGGCACCCCTTTCCTGGACCAGATCACCGCTGGCAGAGCACGCGACCATTGGAGACACCGCACGCATGATCTCATCCCGCCACGACCTCCATCTTCACGAACAGCTCCTGCTCCTCGCCCTGCGCGACAGGAAGGGCACGGTCGACTACCGGGCGGGGCACTACAACCTGGCGATGGGCGGGGCGATCCTCGCCGAGCTGGCGCTGGACGGCTACATCCGGATCGACGAGAGCAGGAAGGCGTGGGTCGAGGCCGTCCGCGGTTTGGGCCGGGTGCGCGACGAGGTCATGGACGAGGCGCTCGATCAGGTGCGCGGCTCCAAGCGGCGCCGGGCCGCCTCGTGGGTACAGCGCTTCGGCTCCATCAAGCGCCTGCGGCATCGGACGGCGGTGGGGCTCTGTCGGCGGGGCATCCTGCGCGCGACCGAGTCGCAGCTGCTGCTGATCTTCAGCCGCAAGGTCTACCCCACCGTCGATCCCGGGCCCGAACGCCGGGTGGTCGAGGCGCTCCGCGACGCCGTGATGGGAGACGGGCAGGTCGATCCCGGCCTTGGCGTGGTCCTGTCGCTGGCCAACACGACCGGGTCGCTCCGGATTCACTTCGACCGCAAGGAGCTCCGGGCGCGGAAGAAGCGATTGAAGGCGATCGCGGCCGGCGAGGCGTTCTGGGCGAGCGGCCACCCCGCCGTCGCCGCGCATCAGGCGGTGCAGAGCGCGGTGGCGGCAGCCCAGGCGGCGGTTGCCGCGACGAATGCCGCGGTGGCGACCGCGGTGGCCGCCTCGTCGAGCTGACTGCCCTCAGAAGTCGTACCTTACCCTCGCCAGCAGCATCCTGCCGATCTCCGGCGCACCCACGAACTCCCGGTGCAGGTTGTTGAGGACGTTGTTGGCCGTGAGCGACACCTGGGTGCCGGGCTGGAAGGGGAGCCGGTATCCGATCTGGACATCCAGAATGCTGTATCCGTCTACATCACCCCTGTAAACGCCGGAGTTCATCGGAAAGGCGGTGGTCATCCGCAGCCGTCCGCCGAGGGAGAAACCTGCGGCCCGGTTGTCGAAAGTAAACCCCACCGATCCCTTGTGATTGGGGGAATTGAGCGCGATGTCGTCCGAGCTGGTGCACAGGCCGTCTTCGTTGAAATCGAAGCATTCGTCGCTCTGGAAGGAGTAGTTCGCATCGATCCGCAGTCGGTCCGTTGCGAGAATCTGCGCTGCAAGGTCCGTCCCCCAGAAATCCACTTCGCCGAAGTTCCGATACGTGACGATGAGGTCAGCGGACTCCGACTGATCCGGCACGACGGTGCCCAGCGGCGCTGAAGCGAGGAGCTCGGCGATTCCCAGAGCACTCTCCCGGGTGATGCGGCCGGCCCGGATGAGCGGTGTCAGACGATGGACGATGAATGCCCCGGTGCTGGCGGGATCGAGGAACACGTTCGGCGTGATGATCTGCAGCGGGCCGATGAAGTTCTGCACCCGGCTGAAGTAGGCGTCCACGGACAGGAGCACCTTGTTCTTGATCAGACCCTTGTAGCCGACCTCGTAGGTGTTGTTGATGGTCGGGACGAGTTCGGCCCCGTTCTCCACCGGCGAGTTGTCCAGCGGGAACCTCATGGAGGGATCGATGGCCGACTGGTCCAGGCGGCGGAACACCGTGCCGAGCGCCGGATCCCCGGGGCGGGCCCCCGGATCCTTCAGGAAACTGACGAGCGATGCCGTCCTGGGATCGAGCGCGGGCAGCAACTGGAGGACCGCCTCCCAGAGCAGCGCGGCGTTTGCCGGGATAGGGCCGGCAGCCACGGGCGAGCGCATGCAGTAGGACATGACGCCGCCAGGGCACTGAGCCCCGAAGGTGAAGCCACCCGAGGGCGCGCCGAGCGCGCGGATGTTGTAGCCGATGCCTCCGGCCACGGGGATCTGCGCCGCGATGATGTCCAGAAAGAGATTGGTGGTGGTCGGAGTCGCGAAGGCCCGATTGTAGGTGAGCCGGAAGTTCTGGTTGTTGGCCGGGCGGAGCACGAGGGCGGCGCGAGGGGAGATGTTCATGTCGGCAAGGCGGTTGTGATCGTCCAGGCGGATCGCAGTGACGAGGTCCACCCGGTCGCCCAGAGACGTCTCGGAGTGCAGATACGTGCCGGCTTCGGAGACGATGTCGTCGTCCTCGTTCCGCCCGAAGATCGTACCCCCGGTGCGCGGCTCGGTCCGCTGCCAATCGACGCCGTAGATGAAGCTCTGCCAGGGTCCGACATCGAAGCCGTATTGAAACTGGGCCGCCATGGTGCGCGACTGGTCCACCACCGGGCTGCCGGTCCGCAGCAGGAATGTTCCCGATTCAGCTGCTCCCCCCGTTGCAGTGCTGCCGGAGTTCGTCTGGTTCAGGAACGCCTGGGCGAAGAGCCGACCATTCGTCAGGCGGGTCTGGACGAAGTTGTAGCCCCAGTCTTTCACCTGGCTGGCACCGATCCGCGTCATTGAGATGCCGCTGCCGATCTTGCTGGTTCCGGTATTCAGGATGAACGCGCCGTCATCGCCGAAGCGCACGTCGAACCGCGCATCGGCACTGTATCGCGACGTTTCATGGTCGCGAGAGATAATCTCGAACGGATCGTGATACTCCCAGTCGTTCCCCCGCTGGTACTGTCCCGAGATCTTGACGCCGAAGTTCTCGGAAGCGGCATGGGCGGAGCGGAACTGACCGTGGAAGACCGAACGTTCACCTCCCGCCAGTGAAATGGTGGAGCCCTGCTTGTCGAGTGGCGACGAAGTGATGACATGCATCACGCCGTTCGATGCGTTCGGGCCGTAGAGCGCGGCTCCCGGGCCCAGTGAGACCTCGATTCGCTCGATGTCCAGATCTGTCGTCGGGAACAGGCTGTACGAATTGAACCGAAGCGAAGGAATGCGTGCATAGCGGTTGTCGATGATCGTCAGGAGTGCGCCGGAGGACACGTTGTTGAACCCCCGCGCCACAACCGCTGCCCGACTCAGTCCGGTCTGGGCCGCGTCGATCCCGGGCAGCGTGCGCACGTGTTCCGCAACAGTGACCGCCGCCTTTCGGGCCACGTCGCTGGACGAGACGGTGGAAATCGACGCCGGCGCGTCGAGCGCCTTCTCCTGACGGCGCGACGCCGTGACGACGATGGGGTTGAGGAGCAGCGCCTGCGAGCGCAGCGGCACGGAGACTTCCGCAGTGCCGCCCGCGACCACGTCGACACCATCGACCCGGACGGTTTCGTATCCGATCAGCTGTGACCACGAGCGTGTGCGACCCGGGAGCCACGCCAAGGCTGAAACGTCCTGCTTGGTTGGTCGCGATCGGCCCCGCCGCCCCAAGCGCCTCGACCGCCGCACCGGAAAGGGCCTCTCCCGTTTCGGCGTCCGTGACCTGGCCCGTGATCGTCCCCTGTTGGGCCTGGGTGCCTGCCGGAATGACACTCGCTGCAGCGAACGCAAACGCGGAAACGACAAAAACGAGACCTTCAAGCCGTGATGGGGTTGTCATGGGACTCCATCCTCGTGTCCTGGGCCGCATGCAGTCGATACAGGAAGGTAAGGGCCGACACCGCTGACGGCGAACCCCGTGCGCGACGCTGGCGGCAGATGGGTGGAGTGCCGTTGTGGTTACTCACACAAGCGGTTATGATGGCTGCCCGACCCTTTCACGACGCAATGGTTGAAAGATGCCAAGCGATTCTGCTGACGGAAATGTTCGACCGAGGTGGCGTGGGTACGCGCAACTGCTCCTCATCGCGGTTCTGGTCGTAGTCGCCCTGCGCCTGGCCCGGGCGCCCGCCCGAGTCGAAGTCGAAGTGGGTTCCAGAGCCACCGTCGAGTCCGCGACGCCCACGGTCAGCACATTCGATCCGGTCGCGACCGAAGAGTCGATGACCGTGGATCTGACCGGTACGGTCTCACTCGCGGACCGCGTCTCTGTGATGGCCGAAGTGGGAGGCCGCGTGACCTGGGTATCTCCCGAGTTCACCAACGGGGGAAGACTCGCGCCGGACGAGCCCTTCGTGAGGATCGATACGGCCAAGTACTCGCTCGAGGTACAGGCCGCGCAAAACGCGGTTGCGGAGGCCGAGGCGCGACTGTCGACACAGCCCGGGCCCGTGTCCGAAGCAGCGCTCGAGAGCGCTCGAACCGCGCTGCGCCTGGCCGAGCTCGCGCTCAGCCGAACAGAAATCTCCTTGCCCTACGAGGCTCGCGTGATCAGCGCGGACGTGAGCGTGGGTGAGCTGGTCGGCCCGCCGGAGCTGGTCGGCGCCCAGGCGATGCTGGGGATCGTCTACAGCACCGAAGCACTGGAGGTCAATGCACCGATTGAAGTCGCCGACCTGGCCTATCTGGCACCGGCAGTCGGCCGCTCCGCCCGGGTATCCACACAGTCCGGGGTCCATGCTGCGAGGATTGTCCGCGTCTCATCCGTGCTTGCGCCGAGGACGCGTCTTTCGACGATCTTCCTGCGGTTCTCGCCCGCTCACCGCGCCAGCTCGCTGCCACTGCCGAACACCTTCGCCGAAGTTGAGATCGAGGGCCCCCCATACCGAAACGTCTATCTGCTACCGGAATCGGTGCTGCAGCAGGACGAC
This sequence comes from Longimicrobiales bacterium, assembly GCA_963662845.2. Taxonomy (GTDB): domain Bacteria; phylum Gemmatimonadota; class Gemmatimonadetes; order Longimicrobiales; family Gaopeijiaceae; genus Bin94. The sequence goes on from CAXXCM010000005.1 coordinate 615,024, forward strand.
GCCGTGTGGGTTGTCGAAAACGGTGCCCTGCGTCGGGTTGTACCCAACGCGATCGCATGGACCAGCGAGGGTCTGATGGTCGAGGCATTTGACGCGGCCGACGGCATCGTCATCGGTGCCCTGCCCGGAGCACGGGAGGGATTGGCGGTCGAGTTGGCGGGCGCAGCGTCTTAGGGCCGTCACTGTGAAAAACGGGCTGATCGCATACTTCGCCGGGAATCCGGTCGCCGCCAACCTCCTTATGGTGTTCTTCATCGTCGGCGGTCTGATCGCGGGCTCCAACCTCCCTGTCCAGAACTTTCCGGAGATCGACCTCCGCAGCGTAACCGTCTCCGTCAGGTCGCCCGGTTCCTCGCCCAGGGAGGTTCGGGAGGACATCGTACGGCGGCTCGAGGAAAACGTGGTCGGTCTGCCGGGGGTGGAGCGTGTCGTCGCAGTGGCCTATGAAGGGCTCGCCCAGGTCACGGTCGAACTGGCCACCTTTGCGGACGCCGCCGCCGTCCTGGACGACGTCAAGAATGCCGTGGACCGCATCGAGAATTTTCCGCCGGTTTCCGCGGAACAGCCCGAGATCGAATACAATCGGGTAGAGATCGAGGTTCTGACGCTCTCCGTCTCGTCCGCATCGGCCACCGAGAACGAATTGCGGCTGGCCGCCCAGGCGTTGCGGGAAGGGCTGCTGGAGCTGCCGTCCGTTTCCCAGGTGACGCTCGTCGGCACGAGGGATCGTGAGATTTCAATCGAGCTGAGCGAGGTGGAGCTGCGCCGCAACGGACTCTCCATCAACCAGATTTCGGATGCGATTCGGCGCGCCTCCCTGAATTTGACCTTTGGCGAACTGCGTACGGACGCCGGAGGCCTCGTGCTGCACACCGTCTCAAAGCGGCAGTTCGGCGAGGAGTTCGAGGACATTCCGGTAATCACGCGGCTCGATGGCTCGATTCTCACCGTGGGCGAGGTTGCGGAGATTCGTGACGGGTTCGTGGACGAAGACATCATCACCCGGGTCGATGGAGACCCCGCCATACTGGTTCGCGTCGACGCGACCGAGCAGCAGTCGATCGTGACCATGGGTGAGGACATCAGAAGCTGGCTTGCGAGCTACCAACCTCCTCCGAACGTCGAGATCGGCATCTGGAGCGACCGGGCGGGCGATGCCGTCGACACGATATCGTCGATCGTCGGAAACGCAGTGGTGGGCACGATACTGGTCCTGCTGTGCCTTGTCGTGTTCTTTGACCTACGTGTGGCCACCTGGGTCACCCTGGGCATTCCCCTGTCCTTCCTGGGTTCCCTGATCTTCTTCGGAATGAGTGGCCTCACGCTCAATCTGGGAACGATCTTCGCCTTCTTCCTCATGGTGGGCATCGTCGTGGACGACGCGGTGGTCGTCGGCGACAGCATTGCGGCCGAACGAGAGGGCGGGAAGGAGGCACTCGAGGCCGCGGTGTCGGGCGCACGCGCCATGGTGGGGCCCATCACGATCGGCGCGGTAACCACGTTGCTCGCCTTCATCCCGCTTCTCTTCGTCACCCCCCCTCGACTCCAGATCGTCAACGTGTTTCCGTATGTGGCACTCTTTGTCCTGACGGTCTCGCTGATCGAGGCATTCTTCATACTGCCGGCCCACCTGTCCCATCCGAAGCGCTGGGGCCTGCCGCCGCTGTCAGACATTCAGCATCGGGCACACGTCGGCTTGCAGACGATTCGCGACATGGTCGTAGTGCCCGCGGTCTCCTGGTCAATTCACCGCGTCTGGTTTGCGCCCGTCCTGGGAATCCTGCTCGTCCTGTTCGCACTCCTGCTGCTCCGAGCCGACGTCGTGCGCATCGTCTACTTCGACGAGGTGCTGAATGCCTCCGAGGACATTCAGGCCGATCTCACGCTGCCCGTGGGCACGCCGTTCGAAGTGACGCTCGCCGCGGCGGAGCGATTTTCCGACGCGGCACTGGCGGTGAATGATCAGAGCGAAGGAACGTCGGTCGAGGCGGTCAGCATCGTGGCCGGCAACATCCTCTCGCTGCGAACAGCCGAAGCTGGTCCCAACAGGAGCCACCTGGCATCCGTGGTAGTTCATCTGAATGAGCGGCCGATCCGGCGCATGTCGATACTGGGGATCACACGTCAATGGCGCGAAAACATCGGCGATGTGTCGTACTTGGAAAGTGTGGCCTACTACACTCAGCGCACGCAGTCAGGGCAGGGCGTGGCCTACGCCCTGAAGCACGACGACCTCGACAGCCTGCGAGCCGCCACGAACGAGCTGACCGCGTCGATGGCATCCATTCCGGGGCTATACGGAATCTCCGACAATCTGGTGCTGGGCAAGCGTCAATTCGAAATCGAACTGACTCCCGCGGGAAAGGCGGCGGGGTTGACGCCCGCGGCGATAGGGGTACAGCTCCGTGCCAGTTTCCATGGGGCGGAGGTCCAGCGCATTCAGCGCGGCCACGATGAGATCAAGGTGATGGTGAGATACCCCAGGGAACGGCGCCAAAGCATGCGCGAGCTTGCGAGCGAACGGATCCATCGGCCCGGCACCGGGGAGAATCGCGCCGGCCAGCCCCCCTCGGCATCTGGAGGAGAGGTCCCTCTCTCAACGGTGGCCGATCTGAGCGAGCGGCGCGACCTGTCTGCACTGGTCAGCATCGACGGCCAGCAGACCGCCCTCGTGAGCGCCGAAGCCGACCCTGCACTGCTGACGCCCCTTCAGGCCAGGCGCGAGATAAACGAGAGCTTTGTTCCGGAGCTGCTCGAGAGATACCAAAATCTCCGAATCGAACCCCACGGCAGCGCCCGCACGGAGGGCAACCTCCTTGGGACCCTGGCCGTGCTGGTTCCCCTGCTGCTCATCGCGATGTATGTCCTGATCGCTGCCTTCCTCCGCAGCTACTGGAAACCCGTGATCGCCGTAGCCGGTATTCCGATCGCGTTTTCGGGAGCGGTCGTGAGTCACTGGATCCTGGGATGGGACTTCAGCGCCATGTCGCTGTTTGGGGTGATCGGAGTCGCGGGCGTCATCGTGAACGACGCGCTCGTGCTGATGGATCGCTACAACGTGCTGCGTCGAGAGAGCAGTATGATCCCGGCGATCGCCGCCGCATCCGCTGCAACCCGCCATCGTTTCCGGGCCGTGTTTCTGACCAGCCTGACGACGATCCTGGCGCTCGCACCACTGCTCTACACGCGGAGCGAGGAACTGATTATTCTCGTGCCATTCGTTGTGAGCATGCTCGGCGGATTGGTATTCTCCGGCTTCTTCATACTCTGCCTGCTGCCGTCGCTGGTAATGATTGCAGAGGCCAGGACGGAATAGGCGACCCGTTCGGCGCGCCGCGATCCTCGTGCAACCCACATGAGCTTTCAGCGCCGGATCGTCTCCCTTTCCAGCGCCGGTGCGTGCACCGGATCCCGCCTCACCCGGGTCGCCTGCTCGAACGCGTAGCCGAGCGCCAGCAGCCGGCCCTCGCTGAACTCGCGCCCCAGGAACGAGATCCCCACCGGGAGGCGGTCGCCGGTGTAGCCGGCCGGGACGATCATGTCGGGGAGGCCGCTCAGGTTGGCCAGGTTGGTGGCGGAGGGCGCCGGGCTGGCCGACGACGAGCCGCGGTAGACGCCTGCGGGGCCGGGCCGGGTCGGCGAGGTTGGGTACACGATGGCATCGAGGTCGTCGGCGTCCATCGCGCCCACCAGGATCGCGCGCACCAGCGGCAGACCGTGGTCGCGCATCGCGCTGTACTCGTAGTCGTCGAGCGATCCGCCGTTCAGCTCCTCGTGAAAGAAGTTCCAGCGGGTGGGGTTGGGCACGCCGCCGTCCGGCAGCGGCGCCAGGATCTCCTTCGCCCGCTCCACCATCTCCTCAAGGCTGCGGGGATATCCCGGCGACAGGGTGGCCAGGTACTCCTCGATCTGCACCGGGAACTCGCGCCAGCGGATCGTCTGGTAGTACTCGGCCTTGGCCGCCAGCAGCCACGGCGGATAGCGCACGTCAACCACCGTCGCGCCAGCCTCGCGCATGGCGTCCAGCCCCGCCTCGACGATCCAGTCCACCTCGGTGTCGTAGCCGAGGAAGTCGCGCGCGATGCCGATGCGGGCGCCATCGAGCGCAGCGGTGTCCAGGAAGGAGGTGTAGTCGGTCTCGTAGCGCCCTTCGCTCGCCAGAGTAGCTTCGTCGGCGGGGTCGACGCCCACCATCACGTTCATCATCGCCGCGATGTCGTACACGTGCCGCGCCATCGGGCCTGCGGTGTCGAAGGAGAGCGCGAGCGGCACGATGCCGTCTCGACTGAGCAGCCCGAGCGTGGGCTTCAGCCCGGCGATGCCGTTGGCGGTGGAAGGGCCGCGGACCGATCCGCCGGTGTCGGTGCCGATCCCCAGCTGCCCGTACGAGGCGGCGATGGCCACGCCCGTCCCCCCGGAGGATCCCGACGGGTTGCGGGTCAGGTCGTGCGGATTGCGCATGGGCCCGTCGATCGAGCTCATCTGCACCCCCGACGCAAGCTCGCTCATGTTGGCCTTGGCCAGGATGATCGCTCCCGCGTCGCGCAGCCGCCGTACGATGAACGCGTCGTCGGGCGGAATCGAGCCCTTGAGCAGGATCGAGCCGGCCGTCGTCGGCATGTCGTGCGTGTCGACGTTGTCCTTCAGCACCACGGGAATGCCGTGCAGGAGCGAGCGCGGCCCCTGCGTGCGCCGTTCCTCGTCGAGCGCCCGCGCCCGTGCCATGGCCTGCGGATTGACGGTCAGGATCGCGTTGAGGCGGGGCCCCTGGTCGTCGTAGGCCTCGATGCGCGCCAGGTACAGCTCCACCAGCCGCTCCGAGGTGAGCGTTCCCGCGTCGAAGGCGGCGTTGATGTCGGCGATGGTGGCGCCGGAGAGTTGCAGCGGCTGCGCGGCGGAGCCTGTTGTGTGGGAAAGCAGCGCGACCGAGATCGCGAGAACTGCGCGGATCGTGCGTGGCATCATGGGAGTGCGGCTCCGGGGGAAGGGTCGTCAGCGCACCAGTGCGAACAGGCTGCGCGGGTCGACGCTGGTCGTGCCGTAGCGGACCACCCAGTGCAGGTGCGGCCCCGTTACGCGGCCCGTTGCGCCGACGCGCCCGATGGGGGTTCCGGCGATGATGGTGTCGCCCTCCTCGACCAGCTGCTCGCTGAGGTGGAAGTAGCCGCTGACCAGGCCGCCGCCGTGGTTCAGGTAGACGATGTTGCCCGCGAGGAGGAAGCCGTCCACGAGCGCGACGACGCCGTCGGCCGCCGCGACCACGGTGTCGCCCGTGAACCCCTGAAGGTCGAGCCCCATGTGGCGGCTCGATACCTGGCCGTTGAACTCGCGGCCGGTGCCGAACTCGCTGGTCACGTGATATGGGCGCGGCATGACCAGCGTCGGCGACCACAGGCGGGGCGCGGCGCGGGCGTCGCGGGCCACCTGGGCGGCCCTCTCGCGGTCGCGGGCCAAGCGCGCCTGGTCCTCCTCGTTGAGGGGTGAGCCGAACCGGGGCGCCACGGTCAGGCGCTCGTGCTCGTAGGTGCCGGCCACGATCGGGATGCGCAGCGAGTCGGACTGGGAGCGTCCGTCTGGATAGGTGGCCCGAACCCAGGCGTCGATCGAGTCGGTGGCGTTGATCGGCACGGGCGCCAGGCTCTCGAGGGTGGAGTCGGTGGCGTGGAAGTGGAGGGTCTCGCCGCCGGCCGCACCGGTCGCCGCGACTGCTCCCGAGTCGGGTGGCGCGGCGATGCGGATCAGGAAGAGGTGGCCCTGCGTCGGCTCGGCGGGCGTCCAGGTGACTTCGAGCGGGGGGAGCGGGGGAGGGGGCGGGTCGTAGGTGAGGGCGACGGTGGTGGCGCCGACGAGGATCGCGGCGGCGGCGATGGCCGCGATGGCCAGCGGGGTGCGGCGGGTGGGCCTGGAGTGGGCTGCTGCGCGTTCTTCGGACATGTGGTGTGGACGCTCTTTGGGGTCGGTCGCCTGCCTGGGGCAGTCGTCTTGAGGATCAAGCCAGTTCGGACTCCGGGAGAGGATCGAAGAAGCTGTCATCCACGGTGAGACGGCATCTGGGGTAGATAACCCGCCGTGGTGGTGAGGTCAACCCGTGGCACCCCGTCTTCAGGCGCGCGGTCGTGCCCGGTTCCTGCGGCGAGGTGACGCTCGTCCCTTCCGGGACCGGGCTGCGGCCTCCATTTGCGATAGTGACTGCCTGCGGTCTCGAGCCCCACCGCCCAGCCCTCCGCACCTACCGACCCACCCTAAACGAACTGCTTTGTACCCGCGCAAATCCAGCTGAAGATCTCCCCCCCCACTTCTTGCCATTCCCGACGCACACATCCCTGGACTTCCTCTAGGAGTTTCTGCTCGGTCATCCGCTCTAGTTCACCTACCGCTCGCGCAAGCAACCCATCAAACTTCGGCACAATCACGCACTCGCATTTCCCGTCTACCATACATTTCCGCCGTTTCACACACTCCTCCCGAGTCCCCGGCAACCCTGCAACTGTCCCCGCCACCCTCTCCCGAAACTCCCGCACCGCATCCTCCCGACTCGCGAGCATCTTCCTCCAGGTCGATCCATTCTTCAAGTCCCCATACATTCGTACCTCCTGTCCGATCTCCGTCTGCTCCAGTCCCTCCAACCTCGGGATCCACTCCAACTTCGACGGATCTTCCGCTACCGCCTTCTGCATCACCCTCGTGGGGAGCACATTCTCGGCCTTGCGCCCCGGCATCAGCACCACTCCCGTCCGGCCCCCTCCCACCTTCGCTTCCTTCAGTACCTTCCTCGCCGTTGCACCACAACCACTCCCCGGAGCAGCGCGATCCGTGTCAACAACGCACACACAGAAGCGCTCCTCCTCGCGGATCCCCCGAAACTCCTCTGCTGTTGTATCTCCACCTCCCCCCCGCAGCTCGCAGCTCAAGGTCATTCCTCCCTGTACATCCTTCCTAATCGTCGCCAAATAGTATCGCGCCATCTGTTCCGCCAATTGCGCGTCCCTCCTGTTCTCTCCTAGCACGACCGTCTTGCTCATCGTCGCCAACTCTCTGATGTGCGCCACGCCAATATCGACCACCTTCGCTCCACGCACATCCTCTCTCACCTCACCCGGGATCCGGCAAATCCTCACTCGACGCCGAACGAGCCTCAGCAGTCCTTGCTTCTGCGTCTGGCGATCCGCAACCTGCTCCAGCAGCGCACGTGCCCTCAAACCTAGTCCTTCACACTCCGCTAGGGCTCGAAGTAATCTTGGCTTCCCCATCAGCACATTGTCTCCATATCGTCGAACTGCACATATCTGGTCCACTACCTCCAGTTCGTGTCCGTCAAGGGGTGGCTTCAGATCCTCGGCCAGCTCGATTATCATGCCTCTCTCATTTCGCCTGGAAGAAACCGAAGGGCCAGTCTACCAAGAACCCCTCCGCATCAAAGTGCGCGACCCTAACTTCCGATTCCTCGCTCCCCTGCATCCGTTCGAACAACACAACCGACGTCTGTTCCTTGTTGATCTGACCGTCAGCTACTGCGCGGCCGACCTGATTGACCATCGCCTCACTATGTGTCTCTATCACTACAGACAGATTTACGTCGTCCGCCTCCACTGTCTTTATCATCTTGATCATCGTTTCCATCACGCGCGCTTGCAGGCCTGGATGAAGGTGCAGCTCCGGCTGCTCGATCACGCAGGTCCACGTACGTCGGTCTCGAAACGTCTGATCGATATTCCGACGCATCGCCCACAACTGCGCCAAGACCGGCAGTATTTGACTGACGCCGAACCCGACGTCCGCAAGGTTGTAGCTCCTCGAATCATCTCTCTCAAGGCGGAGCGAAAAGTGTCCTCCGTCGACGGAACTCACAACGCGTGAGTTCAGTACGCTCATTGTCCACGCATCGAACTCCTTGCGCTCGCTGTCAGACAGGCTGCTAATGAACATCGCCAAGTTTCGGCCATCAGGGTGGACGTCGTCAACGGCAAGAGACTGTTTGCGATAATAGCGTTGGGCGGTCGCACGCAGAGGTTTGATATAATGTACACTGTCGGCAAAAGTCCAGAGTTGGTAATCCAACACGCGAAGTATCGCTCCCAGGGCGTTCACGATCAAGAGGTTGCGTAAATTGGCGAAATCCGAGGAGTCCAGCGACATATCTTCGATCGATGTCGTCCAAGTCTCGCCGAGGTAATCGATTCGCTTGAGAAAGCTCAGAATCTGCTCGTCGGTGCCGAAGGGGATGCGATAGGCGACGTCCCGCATCTTCCGCAAGGCTGCGTTGCCATGAGACATCTGTTCCAACCGAGACATGAGCTGAGACAAGGCGAGCGGAGGCTCACGCAAAAACGGAGGGAAGTGCAGATCAGATTCACCGTCAAGCTCGATCTCAGGGAGGTGCAGATCAGATTCACCCGCAAGCTCGGTCTCAGGGAAGGAGTGGATATTTGGGACGAGAAACCCTTGAAGAGCATGTAGCTTACGATAACTTTGTAAGGGTTCCGCGCCATTGACATAGATCTTGTCTAGTCGGTGGCGACCGGACAGTTCAACGAGGATGCTCTGACCCGCAGCTTCGATCCGAATTGTGCCGATGCGCGAGAGAGATGGGTCGTCAGAGTCCGGCACGACGGTGAGGGTTAGCTCACAAGGGATGAGATCGATGGACTCGGTTAACTCAGCACGTGGAGGTGGAGGCAGGTCGCCGTGGCGCAGTTGACGAAGAATATGCTGCGGATCTAGGTTCAATCTGAAACCCAAGCGGATTTCCTGGGTGGAGCGAAACGTCGAAATCGTCTCGTTGAAGCTTCCGAAGTCTACGTAATCGCCGAACCAATGGAGGGGTTCGGTCCGGTTGGTCTCAACGGTCTGCCGAAGGAGTGGAAGAAAGCGCAGATAGGAGCTCTTCCCGGAGTTGTTCTTGCCGACGAGGAGTGTGAGAGGACGGAGCTCGATGAAACCCGTATCAGCGAGGCAGCGGACAGACTCAAGGCGGATCGCATTCATGTGGACCTCGATGGGACGAAGGTGGGTGGGCCCATCTGAACAGAGTGGAGTCGGCGAGTGGCGTGGGTGCGGCACCGGAGGAGGCGACTAGACCGAATCATCGGACGACGGTCAGGGTGGGCGGGTTCTGGGAAGGGGAGGGGTGCTGGAGGCACGGGAGTGTGATGCGGGGCCCGAGTCTGTTCGGGGTCCACAACAGATCCGGTGCGCCATGCCACCTTGCGATTCGTGTGCCCAATGGTGGTTCCTCCCGTAGGCCGGGGTCCCGGGCGCGTGGAAGCGTGTGGTGTAGTCTTCCTGATCGTGGCTCGTTGCCTAAGGCCAGGATGATTGGAATGAAGCTACAGGGAAAGATGAGGGTGGGCAAGGGAGGGTTGTACAAGTACGGCGATCACCTGACACCCGGCCTCGCCGGGGTCAGGGTCTACGCGGCTGGCTTGACCTCTTTTCTGGCTGGCTTCTTCCGATTCCGGGCCGGTGGCTTGGCCGGGATCCCCGCCTTGAAGACCTCGTGGGGCGTCCTGCCCTCCATCCTGCGGCCGCGGTGGGGCCTGCGGGTGTTGTAAGGTCTCAAGATAGCCGTCGAGATCCTTCTGCATCTCCTCGATCTGCAGGAAGAGCTCGTAGGGGTGCTTGTCGGGCCAGCCGCAGTACTCGCGGCCGTTTGTCGCTCAGGATGGTCGGCACATTCACGCGATGCGTCTCGAAGAACGGCAGTGCGTGATTGTTCAGGATCTGAACGGCGGTCACCGGCATCCTGGACGTGTGGAGCCGGCACGCGGTGACTGCTGACGGCTGTAGCCCAAAACCCGGCATGCCTTCGAGGCGGGTTCGCAGCTCCCGTCACCGACCTGATCGCGTATCAGAGAGGGGGCGGGGAATAGAGGGTGGACGCGGCCGTTGTCCGCCATTCTGGGCCCAAGATGGCGGACAACGGGGCGGTTCGGCCCTTCGTGTCGTACAGCAGTAGAAATGTCCGCCCCCTCACGTTGCCTCAGAACGAGTCACACGACTCCTTCCTTGGCCCGTGCGAGTTTCGCCACCGCGAGCTCCTGCCGTAACCTGTGAACCAGCTCGGTACTGGGCTTTCCGGACTGCGCCGCGTCCCACAGATCCTGCAGGTCTTCGCGACAGAGCAACACAACGTCGTCGCGCCTGGCCTTCTCGACCTCGGCGTCGGAGAGCTCGCGCCGCCGCGCAGCCGTCGCAATGACCGGGATCACTTCGCTTTCGGAAAGCTCCCGTCGTATCCGTTGTGACCGACCGAAGAGCCTGCCCAGCTTGCCGCCGGCGTCGATGGACCCGACCGTACACTCGATCACGAGAATGACGGAGGATCCCGGGGCGTGAGCAAGGTGATCGACGGCATCGCCCAGCCCCTTCTGCGCCGAAAGTGGATCCACATGGAAGCCGAGGAAGAAGAAGAGCAGACCCACGGCGGCCTCGAACTCCTTCGCCTTGTCCGGTCTGGCGGGGTAGAGATGCTCGCGGAAGCGTTGAAGACCGGGGTCGGCGGTGCGGTGCGCCCTTATCCGGATGTTGGCGCCCGCCTCCGCCAGGGGCACCGACACATGGTCCACGCATCGGTCGCCGATGAGGATGAACAACGTCGCGGTCGAATCACCCCTCTGAACCGGGATGTTCAACTCTGCGTGGAGAGCGCCTCGCTCCCCCGTCCATTTGCACTCGGAGAGTTCGCGCGATCCATGACGAGGGGGCTGCCCGGCAGATCCCGCCGTCCAGGCAATCTTTGCATTCTCAACATAGACGTGATGGGCAGCTTTCAGGCAAGCCGTAACGCCTTCGGACGAAGAGGTTACCGCCTCGGGGTCGAAGCGCACCGCCAGAGGGGCGATCAGTTCGACCACCGTAGCGTTGTCGCGAACTTCCAGTCCGCGGAGTCTTGCACAGAATCTGCGCACCAGATCGGAAAGCCCATCGTATGGGTTCGGCCCGCCGCGAATAATGCCGTCCAGCTCCCCAGGATCGTGACCCGCCTGTCCCACCACCTTCCAGATCGAGGAACCATAGCCGCGGAGTGAGTGACAGCTCCAAAGGTCGTAATCCGCAATGTACGATGCGGTCCACTCATTGAAGGTGCATCTCATCTCGGTCCCAAGCTGATCCGCCCGGATGTAGCTGACCGAGCGCGGTCCCAGCTTCGTCGTTCCATCGGCGATTCCGCGTACCACAGCGGGCAGATCCTCAATGGGACGAACGACCTGCCAGGCACCGAAGTCCTGCCGCTTGACCGGGGAAAACTGCGGGACCGATGCAGGGCGACGGTGGTCCAGGAAGCCACGGGTGACGAGGTTCACCCAGCGGTCGCCGCTGCGGATGGCACAGAGGCGCAGATCGACGGACTTCCAGAAGCCGGGGCCGTCTGCCAGGTCCGCAAAGCGATCCGCCGGTCCCGTATCCGGCGATTGATTGGTTGCCTGTGTCACGGGACCTCCAAGGGACTCGGTCGTGGGTTGGTGCTCGAAGGGTAACCGAGCTGTGGCCCCGCCGGCGACCGCTCCCATCCCGTGGTGGTGGCGCGTCGAGCCGCCCGAGGCGCGGGAGGGACGGGGACGCCACGGCTGGGCTGCGGTGGCCCGAATCGTGCGTCGGGTTCGACCGTCCGCAGCCCCGACCGTGACGCCTCCCCGCTGAGTCATGTCACCCCAACCGTCGCGCGTCGGACCGGGCGCGCCCGCCCTCCCGCGGCCGTTCGCGGCGGTGGGAGGATCGCACACCCTCGCGACCCGCTACCACAACTCCTTGCAGAGTGTCCAGCGGGCTTTGTACCTCTCCCGCATGGAGCCTCTTTCATCATCCTTCTTGGTACTCCATCCAAGAAAGTAGAGGGCAAAGTACAACTCCTGGTCCATCTCAGACCAGCGAGCCCTATCAGGAGACGGATGATTCGGTTGGAACATCTCAAGGTACCTGAAGAGTGTTTTGATACTTGAGCACCCAAAGTACTCAGGTTCCTCAAACTGCCTCAGTCCGAGGCAAGAGAAGTAGTCGTTGAGGGTACGCTGTCCTTCTCCGTTTTTGAAGAGAATAGAGGGCTGGGTGGCGTACCTCAATCCTTCGTGGACGGCATTGAACAGAACACCCTTCTCCTCCTCACTCGGACGACAGTTGACCTCCAGGTCAGTGTCCCCGATCGGCGATCCACCGTTCACGAAGTACTCCATGAAGTTGAGACCACCGAACTCCTCCACCACCGGGTACTGCGCCGAGACACCCTGGACAGAGAAGAGGGAAGTGACGAGAGCGATGAGCATCGCAGCGAAGATGTTTCTCATGTGTCTCTCCTTTCCACCATCGGTGGAACGGTCGAGGGATCGGAATGCCGCGACCGGCATCCATCGTCGCGGCAAAAGTAGATGACACCCCGATCCCCGCAACCCCAAAATGGGGGGGTCGCGTTGTGGTACGGCGGGTCTACCGGCGCGAGCGAAAGGGTGTCGGTCGACATGCTCCGGGCAGGAGGTCCGCCACTCGGGGGTTCATCTCGATGTCGCAGGCCGTCGCGGAATCCTCCTGGAGGCTCATGTCGGCGACAAGACTGCGGCACGCGGCATGGGTGGGCAGCCCCGGGGTTCCGCGAACCCTGACGTAACGTCAGGGTTGCCGGGCAGGGCCGCGAGTCACTTTCGCCAATGGCCACGCACCCATTACAGGGTGAGCATGAAGTCCGCGTAGATCGTACCCGGCCTTCCCGCAACTGCACGTAGTAGCCCTTCCGGGCCCGGTTCCCTTATCAGAAGAACGGACGCGCCTGCTGGTCCAGGTAGGTGGCGACCTTGTTTTCGAACCGGTTGAGGCCGTCCTCGGTCGTCACGTCGAATACGGCGTGCTCCTACTGGTCGCGGTCATCGCGGTTGGCCCCCCTCGTCGTTGGACCATCCGAGGGCAAGGCTAGCCGTGCCGACGCCGACCCCCGGTATGGTGACATCCCCCCGAATGCCCTAGACTCACTGCGCACGGCTACCATGACCACCCCATCAGGAACCACGATGCACGACCACCGCACCCCCACGCCCGTTCGCTGCACGTCCGCTCACGCCCGCGCCCTTCCGCGCCGCACCGTTCCCCTCGCGGGCCGGGTGAGCGCGATCCTGCTCGCCACGACCTTGCTTGCCTCCGTCGCGGCTCCCGCCACCCTCCACGCCCAGCAGCGCGGCGGCGGCGACGGCGGCGACGAGGACGGTCCCGCCGAGCTGAACTCCGGCCTCCTCTCCTCCTTCCGCTGGCGCAGCATCGGCCCGGCGGTGGCATCGGGCCGGATCGCCGACATCGCGATCGACCCGACCGACCGCAGCACCTGGTACGTCGCGGCCTCGTCGGGGAACGTGTGGAAGACGACCAACGCGGGCACCACCTGGACGCCGATCTTCGACAACTACGGTTCGTATTCGATCGGGGCGATCGCGCTCGATCCGAACGATCACCTCACCCTCTGGGTCGGCACCGGCGAGAACAATGGCCAGCGCTCGGTGGGATACGGCGACGGCATCTACAAGTCGGTCGACGGCGGGCGCTCGTTCACGAACATGGGGCTGGAGACATCGCGGCACATCGGGATGGTCGCGGTCCACCCCGACGATTCGCGCACGGTGTTCGTGGCGGCGCAGGGCCCGCTGTGGGCCGAGGGCGGCGAGCGCGGGCTGTATCGCACCACCGACGGCGGCGAGACGTGGGAGCAGGTGCTGGAGATCGACGAGCACACCGGCGTCAACGAGGTCTACTTCGATCCGCGCAATCCCGAGGTCATGTACGCGTCGTCCTGGCAGAGGCGGCGGCATCAGTGGACGATGATCGACGGCGGGCCGGGGTCTGGCATCCACAAGTCCACCGACGGCGGAAACACCTGGCGCGCGATCAACCGGGGGCTGCCCGGGGGCGACAAGGGGCGGATCGGGATGGCGATCTCGCCGATCAACCCCGACGTGCTCTACGCCATCGTCGAGGCCTCGGGGAACAACGGCGGCACCTTCCGCTCCGAGAACATGGGCGAGAACTGGAGCCGCACTTCGCGCTACCAGTCGGGCGCGGCGATGTACTACCACGAGCTCTACGCCGATCCGCACCGCTTCGACCGCATCTACTCGCTCGACACCTTCGTCGAAATGTCGGACGACGGCGGCGAGACGTGGGGTCGGCTCCCCACGCAGGGCGTTCACGTCGACCATCACGCGATCGCCTTCGACCCGGACGATCCCGAGCACCTGATTCTGGGCAATGACGGCGGACTCTACGAAACATTTGACGGCGGCGAGGCCTGGCACCACTTCTCGAACCTGCCGCTGACCCAGTTCTACAAGGTCGCGACCTCGAACGACGAGCCGTTCTACTACGTCTACGGCGGCACGCAGGACAACAACACGCTGGGCGGACCGTCGCAGACTCTGGGCGGCGGCATACGCAATTCGGACTGGTACGTGACGCTGGGCGGCGACGGATTCGATCCGGTGATCGATCCGGAAAACCCCGACATCATCATCTCGCAGCTCCAGTACGGGGTGCTTTCGCGCTTCGACCGGGGCAGCAAGGAGCGGCTCGACATCCAGCCGCAGCCCGACCCGGACGGACCGCCCCTGCGCTGGTACTGGGACGCCGGTCTGCACATGTCGCCGCACGACAACAACCGCATCTACTTCGGCGCGCAGATCCTCTTCCAGAGCGACGACCAGGGGACGAGCTGGCGGGCCATCTCGGACGACCTGTCGCGCAACATCGACCGCAACCAGCTCGAGGTCATGGGTCGCGTGTGGAGCGTCGACGCGGTGGCCAAGAACCGGTCCACGTCGGCGTTCGGGCACATCGTGGCCATTTCCGAGTCCCCGCTGGCCGAGGGGCTGATCTACGTGGGAACCGACGACGGACTGGTGCAGGTGACCGAGGACGGCGGCGAGACCTGGCGCGCGATCGAGAGCCTGCCGGGCGTGCCGGACACGAGCTTCGTGCACGACGTCGAGGCCTCGCTGCACGACCCCGACGAGGTGTTCGTGGTGGTCAACAACTTCAAGCGCAACGACTTCCGCCCCTACGTGCTCAAGTCCACCAACCGCGGCGTGGACTGGACCATGATCACCGGCGGCCTACCCGACAACAGCCCGAGCTTCTCGATCGTGCAGGACCACGTGGAGCCGGGTCTGCTTTTTCTTGGTGCCGAATTCGGCGCCTTCGTCTCGGTCGACGGCGGCGAGTCGTGGATGGCGTTCGACAACGGACTGCCGACGATCCCCGTGCGAGAGCTCGAGATCCAGAAGCGCGAGGGCGACCTGGTGGCCGCCACCTTCGGTCGCAGCTTCTACGTGGTCGACGACTACACGCCGCTGCGCGAGCTGGCCCGCGCGTCCGACGACATCCTGGCCTCGGGCGGTCACATCTTCGAGGTGGCCGATGGGGACATGTATGTGCCCTGGAACCCCGGCGGCGCCAACGGCAGCGACTTCTACCAGGCCGACAACCCGCCGCTGGGCGTCGCCTTCACCTACTGGGTGGGCGAGACGCTGCGGACCCGCGAGGCGGAGAGGCGCGCGGCCGAGCGGCGGGCGCAGCGGGCGGGCGAGGACACGCCGTATCCCAGTTGGGAGGAGTTGGAGGAGGAGGATCGGGAGGAGGCGCCGCGGGTCTACCTCACGGTCCGCGACGACGCGGGCAACGTCGTCAATGTCGTGGGTGGCTCGACCGGCCGGGGCGTTCACCGCGCGGTGTGGAACTACCGCTACCCGGGCTACAACCCGGTGACGGGTGGGGGCGGTGGCGGCGGCTTCGGTGGATTCGGCGGCTTCGGCGGCGGCAACGGCCCGATGGCGCTGCCGGGCGACTACACGGTGTCGCTGGCGCAGCGGGTCGACGGGGAGGTGACCGAGCTTGCCGGGCCGGTGCCGTTCACGATCGCGCCGCTCAACGAGCCCGCGATCGCACAGCAGGACCGGGCGGGCATCCTCGCGTTCCAGCGCGAGACGGGCGAGCTGCTCCGCGCGGTTACGGGCAGCCAGCGCGTGGCGGCGGGGGCCGCGCAGAGGATCTCGGCCATCAAGCAGGCGCTGCAGCGCTGGCCCGCCGCGCCGGGCGAGCTCGCCACCGCGGCCCGCGCCCTGGAGCTCAGGCTCCTCGACCTGCGGGAGACCCTGGACGGGTCGCGAACCCGGACATCGCGTGCGGAGCCGGACCTGCCGGGGATCGCGGGGCGGGTGAACCAGATCGTGCGCGGGCACTGGAACGGCATGCATGGGCCGACGGGGACGCACCGCGAGCAGTACCGGATCGCGCGGAGGTTGTTCGGCGGGTTGTATCCCGATCTGCAACAGCTCGTTGAGACCGATCTGCCGGCGCTCGAGGCGCGGCTGGAGGAGGCGGGCGTGCCGTGGACGACGGGACGGGCGCTGCCGAGGTGGCCTCCGGGGTAGGGAAACGTAAACTCGGCAGGTCAGAGCTCAGGGAACCCCTCCGGTGGGCGCCTGTGCTGCGTGCCCTGCTCGTAGGCGTAGGCATAACGGAACAGCAGGCCTTCGTCGTAGGGCCGGGCCAGAATCTGCAGCCCGGCCGGGTGGGTACCCTCCGTGAAGCCCATCGGCACGGTGATCGCGGGCATCCCGGTCGCCGGCGCCACGCGCTGCGAGTTGTCGCCGCTGTACTCCTCGCGGCCGCGGTCGATGTGGGCGGGCGGGCTGAGCCAGCTGGGGTAGACGACGGCGTCGAGGCCCAGCGCATCCATGGCGCCCACGAGGTCGTCGAGGTAGGCCTGGCGCCCCTCGTTTTCGAGGTAGTCGGGGCAGGGGGGATCCCTGTCGGCGGGGTGCACGTCGAGCGGTGATTCCTCGGCGCGGCGGAGCGAGTTCTCGACGTGGTCGGAGTACTCACCCGTCTCCAGGACCTGGACCACGTCGGTGATGGGCGCCGCGTCGCCGAGCGAGTTGAGGTAGACGCGCATGTCGTAGCGGAAGCGGCCGCAGAACATGTTCTCGCGCTCGAGCTGGGCCTGCACGTCGAAGTCGAAGGGGTCGACGATCTCGGCACCCAGCCCGGCAAGTTCGGTGAGCGCGCGCTCGAAGACGGCGACGACGGCCGAATCCGCGTCCTCGGTGTCGACCAGCGCCCGCAGCACCCCAACGCGCGCGCCCTGCAGGCCGTCGGCGTCGAGGAAGCCGGTGTAGTCGTCCTCCCCGCGGCCGCGGCCGGCTTCGGTGTAGGGGTCGGCGGGGTCGTACCCGGCCACGACGTTGAAGACGGTGGCCACGTCCTCGACGGTGCGGCCCATCGGCCCGGCGATGTCCCGGTCGAAGGAGAGCGGAACCACCCCGTCGCGGCTGGTGAGGCCGATCGTCGAGCGGATGCCGACCAGCGCCAGCCGCGACGATGGTCCCCGGATCGAGTTGCCGGTGTCGCTGCCGAGCCCGATCAGCCCGAAGCTCGCCGCGACGCCCGAGGCGGTGCCTCCGCTGGAGCCGGCCGGCACGCGGTCGAGGGCGTAGGCGTTGCGGGTCGTGTCGAAGGACGAGCTCACCGACTGGCGCGCGCTGAACGCCCACTCGGCCATGTTGGTCTTGGCCACCACGATCGCGCCCGCCTCGCGGATGCGCCGCACCATGAACGCGTCGTCGGGGGGGATGCTGTTCGCCAGCGCAACGGAGCCTGCGGTGGTCACCAGGTCGTGCGTGTCGAAGTTGTCCTTGACGAGCATCGGCACGCAGAAGAGGGGGCCGGGCGGCTCGCCCGCGCCAAGGGCGGCGTCGAGCTCGTCGGCGCGGTCGAGGGCGGCTGGGTTGACGACCGTGATCGCGTTGATGAGGTCCTCGTAGGCCTCGATGCGGTCGAGGTACGCCTGCACGACCATGCGGCAGGAGGTGGCGCCCGAGAAGATGGCCTCGTGCACGCTGGCGATGGTGGCCTCGACGACGGGGATGGGGGCGGGGTCGGGGCGGTCGCAGGCGGCGAGTGCGAGCGCGAGGGCGAGGGCCGCGAGGGGCGGCGCGGCGGATGGTGCACGTCGGGTGGTGGGCGTCATGACCGTGTTCCTGCCTTGGGGTGACTGGCTGGCAGGTGCAGTCTTAGCCCGCGCGGGGGTTGGCGGCAAGCGGGCGCCGCAGCGCGTCCGCGAAGACGGCGTCGGCATCCAGGCAGCGCTCGACGATGTCGGCGAGGCGGTCGAGTTCGCGGTCGACGGTGCCGTGCCAGCCTTCCGTGCCGGCCCGGAGGCCAAGGGAGCGGAGCCAGGCCGTGCGGAGGCGGTCGTTTCCGAACGCGCCGTGCAGGTAGCACCCCCAGTGCGCGCCGTCGGCGTGCCCGAGTCCGCGCGGCCCGTCGGCGAGCCACGGTCGGAGCGCGGGCGCGGCTCGGGTACGGCCGTGGTGGATCTCGTAGCCGGTGACGTCGTCCTCCCCCTCTCCCTCCAGCCAGCGCGGTGCCGCACCGGTGATGCGCGCGCGTGTGTGCCGCACCTCCTTGGCGGGAGCCAGTTCGGTCGCCACGTCGAGGATGCCCAGGCCGGCTTCCTCGCCCCCGCCCTCGATGCCGTCCGGGTCCGCGATTCGGCGGCCCATGATCTGGTAGCCGGCGCAGAGGCCAACCACGGGAACCCCGTCCTTCGCGAGGGCGCGGATGGCGTCGGCGAGGCCGGTGCGTTTCATCCAGCGGAGGTCGTCGAGGGTGTTGCGCGAGCCCGGCAGGATCATGGCGGCGAGGCCCGGTGGGGCCGTGAGAGCGGTCAGGTCACGGGGGCGGCGGATCCACCGCAGACGCAGGGTCGGTTCGCGGCGCAGCGGGTCGAGGTCGTCGAGGTTGGCGGCGCGCGGGTAGGCGGCCACTGCGATGGCGGGGGCGGCGTCGGGGCCGGCGGCGAGGATCGGGCCGCCGTCCTCCTCGGGAAGGTTGTGGTCGATCCAGGGGACGACGCCCAGGACGGGCACGCCGGTGCGGTCGCGCAGGGTGTCGGGAGCGGGCGCGAGGAGCGCGGGGTCGCCGCGGAACCGGTTGAGGATGAAGCCGCGGAAGAGCGCTCGATCGGCTGCGGACAGCAGCGCCCAGGTGCCGTAGAGGGAGGCGAAGGCGCCGCCCCGGTCGATGTCGGCGATGAGCACGACGGCCGCGCGGGTGTGGCGGGCGACGGCCATGTTGACGATGTCGCAGTCGCGCAGGTTGGTCTCGGCCGGGCTGCCCGCTCCCTCCGCGATCACGAGTTCGAAGCGGTCGCGGAGCCGGGCGAGCGCGCCGGTCACGACGGGCCAGAGGCGGGGCTTGCGCTCGCGCCAGGGCAGGTCGGTCGCCTCGCGGTCGGTGCGGCCCAGCCGGACGACCTCGGAGCGGGTGTCGGCGAGCGGCTTGAGGAGGACGGGGTTCATGTCGACGTGCGGGTCGACGCCTGCGGCCCGGGCCTGGAGCGCCTGCGCCCTTCCGATCTCACCGCCATCGGCCGTGACTGCGGCGTTGTTCGACATGTTCTGGCCCTTGAAGGGGGCGACATCGATCCCGCGGCGACGGGCCAGCCGGCAGAACGCCGCCGTGAGCAGCGACTTGCCGACGCCCGAGCCTGTGCCCTGCAGCATGAGGACGGGGGCCCGCCGAATTCGGGCGCTCACAGCTCCAGCCCCGGTTGCGCCCCGATTCCACGAGTCCTGTACGGGTGCTTGACCTCGTTCATCTCGGTCACCAGGTCCGCGAACTCGACGAGTTCCTCGGTGGCCATGCGTCCGGTGATGATCACGTGAGTGCCGACGGGCCGCTCGCGGATCACCGGCAGCACCTCGTCGTGGTCGAGCCAGCCGTACGCGAGCGGGTAGGTGAGCTCGTCGAAGATCACGATGTCGTAGCGCCCCGACTCCAGCACCTCGCGGCACCGCGCCCAGCACTCGCGGGCCAGCGCACGGTCCTCCTCGATCCGCTCGCTGAGCCAGGTGAACCCCGCGCCCATCGGCACGATCTCGACGCCGATCCGCTCGGCCGCGATGTGTTCGCCGCGCTTGACGCCCTCGGTCTTGACGAACTGCAGCATGGCCACGGTCATGTCGCGTCCGCGAGCGCGCAGCAGCGTCCCGAGCGCAGCGGTCGTCTTCCCCTTGCCGTTGCCTGTATTGAGGATGACGAGGCCGGTGCGCCTCTCGCGGGGCGGGACCCGGTAGGGACCGGGGGTCCTCTGTTTCGGGACGGGGGCATTGGGGTGGCGTGGGGCCCGGTCTCCGGTCGAGCACCTGGGGTCGGCGGCTTCGCGGGGCGCGCTCACGGGTCGTCCCTCCTGAGCGGGACGGTCTGAGGTGCGCCGGCGTCGCTCCCGGGTCCGGGGTGCGGCACCACCCTGAGCGGCCATTGGTAGACCGCCTCCAGCGACGCTCGCGCGAGCACCTCGTCCGGGGTGCCCCGGGCGAGCGCGCGACCGCGGTCGAGCAACAGCAGCCGGTCGGCGAACCGGGCGGCGAGGTTGAGGTCGTGGGTGATGACGAGCACACCCAGCCCGGCTGCCCGGAGTTGCCGCAACAGGTGGAAGAGCTCCATGCGGTAGCGGAGGTCGAGTCCTGCGGTGGGCTCGTCGAGGAGGAGGACCGGCGCTTCCTGGGCGAGCGCACGGGCTATCCGCGCCCGCTGCAGTTCGCCGCCGGAGAGTTCGCTCAGCTGCCGGTCCGCAAACTCGGCGACCGCGCATCGCGCCATCGCGTGGTCCACGACCGCCCGGTCCCTGGTGCCGGATCGCTCCCACGGGCCGAGGTGCGCATACCGTCCCATCCCCACCATCTCCCGTACCGTGACGGGGAAGGGGGATGACTCGGACTGGGGCACCACGGCGATTGCAAGGGCCCGTTCCCGATCGGCAAGGCCGGACAGTGGACGGTC
Source organism: Longimicrobiales bacterium (assembly GCA_963662845.2). Classification (GTDB taxonomy): domain Bacteria; phylum Gemmatimonadota; class Gemmatimonadetes; order Longimicrobiales; family Gaopeijiaceae; genus Bin94. Next base: position 635,835 of record CAXXCM010000005.1, read on the forward strand.
GTCGAGGGTCACGGCTCCCTCCTGCGGAGGCAGCGACCCCGAGAGGAGCCTCATAAGCGTGGTCTTGCCTGCACCATTGGGCCCCACGACCGCCAGCAGCGTTCCCGGGGAGATCGACAGCGAGACCCCCCGCACGGCGGCCTCCTCCGCGCGTCGATGGGTATAGCTCAGGTCCCGGCCCCGGAGCGCGGGCCGCCAGTCGCGCAAGGGTGCGATGTCTCTCACCGCCGTCCCCCCCGCAGCAGCAGCGCCACGAAGAACGGGACCCCGGCGACGGCGGTGACCACCCCGGTCGGGAGCTCGGCCGGCGCCACCACCAGTCGGGCAACCGTGTCGGCAAGCAGGAGAAAGGCGGTCCCGGCCAGGAACGAGGCAGGGAGGAGCATCCGGTGGTCGTTCCCCCACGCAAGCCGCACGGCGTGCGGAACGATCAGCCCGACGAAGCCGATCACGCCGCCCGCCGCGACCGCCGCGGCCACCATCAGCGACGCGGCCAGGTAGGCGGTGAGCTTCACGCGCTGCACCGAGGCGCCGAGGTGGAAGGCCACCTCCTCGCCTCGCGAAAGGAGGTTGAAGGCGCGAGCAAGGGAAAGGACCGCCAGCGCCCCGGGTACGAGCAGCAGGGCCAGGAGCCCGGTGGATCCCCAGTCGGCGCCGGAGAGGTTTCCCATCATCCAGAAGATCGCCGAGCGGAACGATTCCACATCGGCCATCGAGAGCATGAGCAGGATCACCGCGTTGAAGAAGGCGCCGACGATCACGCCGGAGAGAATCAGGACGCGCGTGTCCATGCGTCCGGGCGAGGCGCGCCGCGCGACCTCGAGCACCAGGGCCATCGCCGCCACCGCGCCCACGAACGCGCCCAGGGGGAGCATCCAGGGAAGGAGCACGCCGATGCCGGTCACCACGACCGCCACGGCGCCGACGGCGGCGCCGCCCGAAACGCCCAGCACGTAGGGGTCGGCGAGCGGGTTGCGAAGGAGTGCCTGAAACGTGCAGCCGCTGAGGCCGAGCGCGCCGCCGACCAGCGCGGCCAGTGCGGCGCGGGGCAACCGCAACTGAAACAGGATCGACCGCGCGGTGGGGTCGCCGCTGCCCGAAAGGGCGCGCCAGAGGTCGCCGGGGCCGACTCCAGAGGCGCCGAAGGACACGCTGAGGGCGAGCGCGGCCACGACGCCCAGAGCGAGGAGGGCGAGTCGGCGGGGGGTGTGCGTGTACACCGGGTCCCCTCCCTCGAAGGATGGTGCGCAATGGGCGAGGGAACCGCGTCTCCTGGCTCGAGGCGACTGCGCTTGCCTTCCCGGGACAACCCAGTGGCGATCAAGCGAGTCGTGCCGGACCCGCTTCACAGGATCCGGACCTCCTACAGTGGCGGGGCCGCGTCGGCTTCGGACCGAACTTCCGGTGGCCCCCTCGCGTCAACGCAGCACGATAGCGGCATCTCCGGGGGCGGGGCAACCCGGCACCCTCCGCCGACCAGCTTCAGCAGCGCAACCACCGCGCGGGAGCGTGTCGAGTGGCTCAGCGCACCACCGCCGTCATCTGGATCTCGACACCGAGCCGACCCACCAGAGGGAGTCCCGCAACCGTCGGAATCGGCACGCCCTCGGGCATCACCTCGGCGATCACCCCCAGCACCGCCTCCGCGTCGCGCACGTCGGTGAGGTAGACCCACACGTCCTCCACGTCCCCGAACCCCAGCCCCGCCGCCTCGAGCGTGCCGCCCAGGCTGGCCAGTGTCGCGCGCGCCTCGCCCTCCGCGCCGTCGCCGCGCGCCAGCATCCCGGACAGCCAGACCCGCTCGCCCGTGGCGATCGCGGGCGAGAGCGGCGAGCGTCCGCGCCGCTGACCCTCGCGCAGCACGACCCGCCGCTCGTCCGACCGCTCGGCCACGCACTGGATCTCGACCAGGAAGGCCGGGTTCATGAGCCCGCCGCGCACCGCCGCTCGCGCGGGCGGATCCTCGGCCGTGACGAACTCGCGGTAGGCCGCATTCATGTCGCCCCAGAGCCGCACGTCGTCTAGGAAGACCTTGCACGCGACGAGGTCGCCGTAGCCCATGCCCGCCGCTTCCAGCACCATCCCGATGTTGCCGAAGACGCGCCGCGTCTGGGTCTGCACGTCGCCTCCCACCGGCTGGTACGTCTCGGGGTCGCGGCTGGTCGCCCCCGCGATGAAGAGCACGTCGCCCGTGCGGATGCCCCACGAATACGGCAGCGCCGGCGACTGCAGCCCGGCCGGCGAGATCACCTCGGTCTCGTCCGGCGTCGCCACCGCCGAGATCTGCACCAGCGCGTCGCGGTTGGGGAGGTCGGCCTCCACCGTGGCGCGGGTCGGCGGGTCGGTGGTGAAGTATCCCCGGTAGACCCCGTTCATGGCCTGAAAGTGGCGGGCATCGCGCAGAAACACGTTCATCGCGACGACGTCCTCGTAGCCGAGCCCGTGTGCCCGCAGCTGCTCCCCAAGCGCGTCCAGCGCGCCGGCGGTCTGCTCCTCGACGGTCGCCGGGTAGACACCATCGCTCCCGGTGCCGGTGACGTTGGAGAGGTAGACCAGTTCGGGCGTCTGGGCGGAGGCCAGGGCCGGAAGGAACACAAGAAGGCCGAACAGACCGGTGGTTTTCATCGCGGGCGACCGATTCGGGTGGACGAAAGCGTTGGGGGGCACCCTGATGTTAGCCGAATCGGGGGGTCCGTTGGCAAGGGGTGAATTGCGCGCGACTGCCGCTTCACTTGTATACTCCGGATTCACTGACGCCCGCCACGGGGGAGTCCGACCAAGATGAAGTCACGTCTGGGCAGGAGCACAGCCCCGCAGTCCATGGCTTCGTTGCGCTTCGTGATCCCGCTGCTCTCCCTCGCGGTGGTGTATCCGTCGGCTTCCGCCATCGCTCAGGACACCGACGAGGGGGACCGCATTCTCGCCCGCCTGGAGTACGAGCGTATTCGTACCTATTCCGGGTCCGGCGTCAGCGTTTCCGCCCGGATGCGTGCCGTGCGCGAGCGGGCGATGGGACTCCGCCGCATCGCGTGATGGTCAGGCGTGAACCAGACGGCGCGGGCAGCTAGACCCGACTGAAGAAGACTCGCTCGGCCAGCCTGCGGAAGAGGTTGCGGGTCATCAGCCCGCCCTCCAGCGCGCTGACCACGGGCAGGTGGTCGTAGCTCCAGCGCGCGGCGTGCTTCCACGCATGATTCGGGTACGCGCGGCGCACAACCACGCCCGGGTGCGGACCCTTCCCATCGAGGTGAGCGGCGATGGCGTCGGCGGCCAGCCTGCCCAGACGGTATGCGTTGTGGATGCCGCCAGCGGTGAGCGGAGACACCATGCCGGCCGCGTCGCCGATGAGCAGCACCCGGTTCGCGTGGAATCTGCGCAGCAGCCCGCCAATGGGAATGATGCCGCCGCGCTTACCGATCACGGCTCGGCGCGAAAGACCGAAGAGCGGGTCGATGCGTGCGACGAACCGCTTCATGTCGGCCTTGTGGTGGCGATGGACCGCGAGCCCGACCTGGGTCACCTTGACGCCGGGCACCACCCACCCGATGTATCCGGGTGCGCACTCCGGGTCGATGAAGCAATGCAGGCAGTCGCCGTCGCCCGCCTCGGGCTCGAACTCCCACTCCACCCCCTTGAGCACCCGAAGGTTGCGATCCAGGCCGAAGCTCTCGGCCACCCGTGACCGCGCGCCGTCGGCTCCGACCAGGAACCGGCAGCTGATGTCGGATCCATCGAGTGTCAGGGGGATTCCGTTGCGCGCCGCGCCCCGAAACTTCTCGCCGAAACGAATCTCGGCCCCCGCGCGCTCCGTCTCGGCGACCAGGTGCCGCATGAGTGCGGTGGTGTCGGTCGCCATGAAGAAGTACGGGTCGCGCCCCAGTTCCACGAAACGGTGGCTCGGCGTGTAGACCCTGACGCGATCGATCCTGCGGACCAGCGCGGATGGAGCCGCCCACTCCTCCCAGGCTTCCTTGACCAGAATGCCCGTCGTGTGGATCCGTGCGCCGGGTTCGGATTGCCGGTCCAGCACCAGGACCGAAAGTCCCAGCTCCGCCGCCCGTCGGGCGCAGGCGAGCCCGGCGAACCCGGCGCCGATCACGGTGATGTCGTAGGTTGCGGCCATGAGTCGAATGATACTCGCCGAACCATCCGCATAGGAACCTCCGCCATGACCAGTCCTCGCGGCTCCCGCGTTTCCGCCCCGCTCCTGGCCCTCGCCGCCGTGCCGATTCTCGCCGTGTCCCTTTCGGCGCAGCAGCCCGACCCGCGACCCGGCTACGTCCTTCCGCCCACCGCCGTCCAGGATCTCTTCGCCACCGACCCCAACTTCGCCACCCTCGACCACATCAGCCCGGACGGGAACCACTTCGCGATCCCGCTCTCGACCGAGCTGTCCACGCTGGACGAGGTCGGCGAGGAGACCCTCCGGCTCGGGATGCTGGAGATCCGTGCGCGCACCGACCGTCCGTGGCACCTGGACATCTACGGCCTGTACGGCCTCCGCTTCTATTCGCTCAGCGACCGCGCCTTCACGGACGTCGACCTCCCCGACGACATCCACATCAGCGACCTCATGTGGTCGCCCGACGGTTCGCAGCTTGCCTTCCTGGCGCACCTGGAAGACGCCACGCAGGCATGGATCGCGTCGCCCGGCGACGGCTCGGCCCGCGCCGCCGGCGACGTCCACCTCATCACCAGCATCGGCACCTCCTCGCGCGGCCAGGGCGCCGACCCGTCGCGCATGCTGCAATGGACGCCCTCCGGCTCGCTCATCACGCTGGCCGCGCCGGCGGACCGCGGTGCCCCGCCCATGGTGCCCGCGCTCCCATCCGGCCCCACCATCCGTCACACCCGGGCCGCGCCCACCCCGACCCGCACCATGCCCTTCCTGCTCGATGACGAGCACGACGCCGCCCTCTTCGAGCACTACACGCGCAGCCAGATCGTCGAGCTGGCCCCGGGCCGCCCCGCGCGTCCGATCGGGGACCCCGGCATGTTCGAATCGGTCGCGGTGAGTCCGGACGGACGCCACCTGATCGCGACGCGCATCGAGCGCCCCTTCTCGTTCATCGCGAGCTACACCGGGTTCCCGCGCGTCACCGAGGTGCTGGACGTGGCGACCGGCGAGGTCCTGGCCACGCTCGAGGAGCGCGAGCTGCGCGAGGGGCGCGGCGGGGGCTCGCCGGATGGTCCGCGCGACTGGCGCTGGCGGCCCGATGGCGCGGGGATCTCGTATCTGCACCGCGCCGAGGCGGTGGACCCAGGCGACGGGAGTTCCGGCGACGCGGCCGACGCCATCGCGGACGCCGCCGCACCGGGAGGCGCCGCAGCCGCGCCGGACGGGCCCCGCGAGGACCGCATCATGCTCCTTCCCCCACCCTTTGGAGACGGCGACGCGGTCGAGGTTGCGCGCAGCGAGCACGCCATCGACGGGGTCGTCTATTCGGCCGACGGACGGCACGCCTTCGCCTCGGTCAGCGGGGACGGCGACGACGCGCTCGTCCATTTCGCGCTCGATCCTGCCGCCGAAGCGCCTGCGGAGGGCCGCGTGCTGGTCCCGTTCCACGATCCCGGCGACGCGCTTGCGCTGCCCGGCGAGCTGCTGACCGCCCGCACTGGAAACGGGATCGACCGCGCCTGGATGTCGTCGGACGGCGGGAGCGTCTACCTGCGCGGCGATGGCTGGCAGGAGGACCTGCGGCCCCGGCCGTTCGTGGACCGGCTTGCAGTGTCGGACGGGACGACGGAACGCCTCTTCGAGGGATCGGCGGACAGCTTCGACCGACCGCTGGCGCCGCTCGACGCCGACCTGGAGCGCATGATCGTGAGCAGCGAGGGCAGGAACACGTTTCCGGACAGCCATCTGTGGGTGCGGGGCGAGGGCGGCGCGATGGAGAACCTCACCCGCAACGTGGACCCGTTCCCCGAGCTTACCGCGGCGCGCCGCATCGATTTCGAGTTCACCCGCCGCGACGGCCTCGAGATCCAGGGACGGGTGTCGCTGCCGGTGGGCTATGTGGACGGAACGCGGGTGCCCGCCATCTTCTGGACCTATCCCCGCGAGTACCGCAGCGAGGACGCCTTCCACAACGCCACCATACGCGCCCGCAACCGCAACGCGCACACGAGGTTGACCTGGCTGCGCTGGTCGGACATCTGGCTGACCCAGGGGTACGCGCTGATATACCCCGACATCCCAATCGTAGGGGAAAACTACAACGATTACTATATCTCAAACATGGTCGATGGGATGTATGCCGCGATCCGCGCCGTCGATGGCCTCGGGGTGATCGACATGGACCGGATCGGGCACGGCGGCCACAGCTACGGCGCCTTCGCCACGGCCAACTTCCTGGCGCACACGCCGTTCTTCAAGGCGGGGATCGCCGGGGACGGTGCCTACAACCGCTCGCTCACGCCGATGGGATTCCAGGCCGAGCCGCGCGACATCTGGGAGGCGCCCCACATCTACATGGAGATGTCGCCTTTCTTCAAGGCCGACCAGATCAACACCCCCCTGCTGCTGTACCACGGGGCCGACGACAACAACTCGGGCACCTACCCGATCCAGTCGCGGCGGATGATCCAGGCGCTCACGGGGCTGGGCAAGACGGCGGTGCTCTACGAGTACCCGTTCGAGTCGCACACGCCGCGCGCGATCGAGAACAACCTGGACATGTGGGCGCGCTGGATCGAGTGGTTCGACCGCTATGTGAAGGGGAGGCCGCCCGCTTCATGAGATGACGGATCAGCCCACTTGACTCCACCCGATCGCTCATAACCGCGAGGACCATACATGGCATCCCAGCCAGCCAGGACCGCACACGGCGTGCGCTACGAACCCGACGAGAAGCCGCCGTGGCCGATGGCGGTGGGGCTGGCGCTCCAATACTCGATCCTGGCCATCGGGGGCGTGGTGCTCACGGTGGTGATCGTGCTCCGCAGCGCCGAGAGCACGGAGGGCTATCTGGCGTGGGGTGCATTCGGCGCCCTGGTGGCGAGCGGTCTGGCCACGATCATCCAGGCCCGGCGCGTGGGGCGTCTCGGATCGGGCTACGTGCTCATGATGGGCACGTCGGGGGCGTTCATCGCGGTGTCGGTGGCGGCACTGCAGCAGGGCGGTCCGGGGCTGCTGGCGACGTTGATCATCGTCTCGTCCGTCTTCCAGTTCCTGCTGGCGGGGCGCCTGTCGATCCTGCGGCGGATCCTGACGCCGACGGTGGCGGGCACGGTGATCATGTTGATCGCGGTCAACGTGATGCCGTTTCTCTTCGACTTCATGGACAACGTGCCCGCCGAGAGCGGGCCCCTGGCCGCGCCCGTCACCGTGCTCGCGACGCTCGTCGTCACCCTGGCGATCATGCTCAAGTTCGCCGGTCCGGTGCGCCTGTGGGGTCCTCTGATCGGGATTGTGGCCGGGTGCGTCGCCGCGTCCTTCTTCGGTCTCATGGACACCGGACGGGTCGGCGAGGCCATGTGGGTCGGGGTGCCGCTGGCCGGGTGGCCGGGTCTGGGGTTCGACTTCGGGCCGGCCTTCTGGGCGATCCTGCCGGCCTACACCTTGGTCACTCTCGTGGGGGCGATCGAGACGATCGGAGACGCCGTGGGGATCCAGCGGGTGTCATGGCGGGAACGGCGGGCGACCGACTACCGGGCGGTGCAGGGGGCGGTGGCGGCCGACGGGTTCGGCAACCTGCTCGCGGGACTCTTCGCCACCGTGCCGAACACCACCTATTCGAGCAGCGTGTCGGTCGTCGAGATCACGGGGATCGCGTCGCGCCGGGTGGGCGTGTGCATCGGCCTCGCCTTCTGCGTGCTGGCCTTCCTGCCGAAGGTCACGCAGGCGCTCCTCATCATCCCGGATCCCGTGCTCGGCGCCTACGCAATGGTGATCATCTCCGTGCTGTTCATGCTGGGCACGAGAATCGTTCTGCAGGATGGAATGGACTACCGCAAGGCCACCGTCGTCGGGTTCTCCTTCTGGGTCGGGATCGGGTTCGAGAGCGGCCAGATTCCGACCGAGGGTCTGGCACCCTTCATGCAGCAGCTGCTCAGCAACGGCATGACATCGGGAGGCCTCACCGCGCTCGTGCTGACCCTCTTCATGGAGTTGACGGGGCCGCGGCGCATGCGCATGCAGACGGAGCTGGAGGTGGCGTCGCTGCCCGACATTCAGCGCTTCCTCGAGAGATTCGCGGACCGCAAGCGACTGGGGGGCGACACGGCGGACCGGCTGGCGCACGCGGCCGAAGAGACGCTGCTGCTGCTGATCGGGGAGGAGGAGGGCGGCGACGAGTCTCGGCCGCGTAGGCTGCGGCTTACCGCCCGAACCGATTCCGGCGGCACCGAGCTGGAGTTCCTGGCCTCGGGCGCCGAGGGCAACATCGAGGACCACTTGGCGGTGATCGGGGCGCACGCCGCCGAGTCACCGGAGGAACATGAGTTCTCCCTGCGGCTGCTGCGCCACCTGGCCACCTCGGTCCAGCATCACAAGTACGAGGACACCGATGTCGTGACGGTGCGAGTGGACTCTGCGGTGCAGGGGTAACACTCACAGCCTCCGAGGTGGTGCGTTGAAGCGCATGAGCGCGATGAACGTCGGTACCGCCAGCGCCAGGACGACCCACACGAGCGTGCGGTGGAGCGTTGCCTCGGTCATCGGTTATCATGCACGAGGCTTGTCTTCCCAGCCAATCCAAGCTGCGGCTTGTGCCCCCTCCACACCGAAACCAACCATGACCTCACCCGACACGCGCCAGGGCCTGCGCTTTCAGGCCGACGAGACGCCCACCTACCCGGTGTCGTTCGGCCTCGCCTTCCAGTACGTCCTGCTCAACATCGCGGGCATCGTCATCACGGTGGCGATCGTGGTGCGCGCCGGCGGCGGCAGCGAGGCGTACCTGGCGTGGGCCGCGTTCGCCGTGCTGATCGTCTGCGGGATCAGCACCCTGATCCAGGCCAGGCCGATCGGCGGCCGGATCGGTGCGGGGTACATCCTGCTGATGGGCACGTCTGGCGTCTTCATCGCGGTGTCGGTGGCGGCTCTGGAGCGGGGCGGACCATCGCTGCTGGCGACCCTGATCGTGGCCTCGTCGCTCTTCCAGTTCCTGATCTCGTCGCGGCTCTCGCTGCTCCGGCGCATCATCACCCCGACGGTGGCTGGCACGGTCATCATGCTGATCGCGGTCACCGTCATGCCCATCGGCTTCGACCTCCTCTTCATGGCACCGGAGGGAGCGGCTCCCGAAGCGGCTCCGCTCACGGCCCTGGCCACCATGGTGGTCACCGTCGTGATCGTGCTGCGCGCACGGGGCGCCCTGCGACTGTGGGGGTCGGTGATCGGGGTTGCGGGCGGCTGCGTGGTGGCGGCCGGCTACGGGATCTACGACATGGCGATCGTGGGCGACGCGCTCTGGTTCGGTGTCCCGTCCGGGGGCTGGCCGGGCTTCGAGCGGAGCCTGGGCCCCGAGTTCTGGGCGATGCTGCCGGCGTTCATCTTCGTCACGCTGGTCGGTGCCATCGAGACGATCGGCGACGGGATGGCCATCCAGCGCGTCTCGTGGCGGAAGCGGCGGGCCACCGACTTCCGCGCGGTGCAGGGCGCCGTGGCCGCCGACGGCGTGGGGAATCTCCTCTCGGGCCTGTTCGCCACAGTGCCCAACACGACCTACTCGAACAGCGTCTCGATCGTCGAGATCACCGGGATCGCCGCCCGGCGCGTGGGCGTGTGCATCGGGCTGACCTTCATCGCGCTCGCCTTCTTCCCCAAGGCCACCGCCGTGCTCCTGGCCATCCCGAATCCGGTGGTCGGCGCCTACATCATCGTCCTGATCGCCATCCTCTTCGTGCTGGGCCTGGAGATGGCCACCCAGGACGGAATCGACTACCGGAAGGCCACGATCATCGGCGTCTCCTTCTGGATCGGCGCCGGCCTTCAGAGCGGCGAGATCCCTTCCGAGTACTTCGGTCCCTGGGCGGGGCAGCTGCTGGAGAACGGGATGACCTCTGGCGGTCTCACCGCGATCCTGTTGTCGGCGTTCCTGGAGCTGTCGGGGCCCAGGCGCCGGCGGATGGAGACCGTGCTGAACGTCGACGCCCATCCCAGGATCCAGAAGTTCCTCGAGGGTTTCGCGTCGCGCGCGGGGCTGGGTGACGAAACGGCCGGGCGCACCTTCATGGCGGCCGAGGAGACGCTGCTGGTCCTGCTGGACCAGGTGACGGAGGACGACGACTTCGGCAGGAGGCGGCTGCGGGTCACCGCCCGAGCCGAGGCGGGCGGCGTCGAGATGGAGTTTCTCGCGGTGGCCGGCGAGGGCAACATCGAGGACCGCATGGCGTTTCTGGGTGGCGGTGCGGAGGTGCCCGTGGAGCGGGACTTCTCCCTTCGGCTCCTAAGGCATCTCGCAACTTCAGTGCGCCACCAGAAGTACCACGACACGGACATCGTGACGGTGCGCGTGGACCAGACGCCCGCGGCGGCCTGACCCGCCCAACTCCCTCACGAGGACGACCTCCGCCCGCTTCTCGCGCAAGGAATCTCCATGAAGCTCGCCCATCTCGGCCCTGCGGGGACCTACAGCGAAGAGGCCGCGCTACGCTACGCGCCGAAGGCCCAGCTCGTGCCGTTCGGCGGCATTCCGGCGGCGGTGCGCGCGGTCGAGGAGGAAGCCGCCGACGAGGCCGTGGTCCCGATCGAGAACAGCCTGGAGGGCGCCGTCACACACACGACCGACCTGCTGATCCACCACACCACGTTGCGGATCCGGGCGGAGATCGTGCTGCCGATCCACCATTGCCTGCTGGTGCAGCCCGGGGTGCGGCGCGATGCCGTCCGCGCCGTGTATTCGCACCCGCAGGCGCTGGCGCAGTGTCGCGGATACCTCGCCCGCAATCTCCCCGCCGCGGAGCCCGTCGCCTCGCTGAGCACCGCCGGCGCGGTGCGGGACATGCAGGAGAGCGACCTTCCGGCGGCCGCCATCTCCAGCGTGCGCGCGGCCGAGATCTTCGAGGTGCCCATCGCGGACCGGAACATCGAGGACGTGCGCAGCAACAAGACCCGTTTCGTCGCGCTCGCCTCGAGCGACGCACCACCCACCGGCCGCGACAAGACCTCGATCTGCTTCGATTTCAGCGAGGACGCGGCGGGCACGCTGCATGGGGCGCTGGGCGAGCTCGCGTCGCGCGACATCAACATGATCAAGATCGAGTCCCGCCCCGACCGGCGCAGTCTCGGCCGCTACATCTTCCTGATCGACATCGAGGGACACCGCGAGGACCGCATCGTTGCTGCGGCGCTGGACGGAATCCGCGCCCGCGCCACGATGTTCAAGGTGCTGGGGTCGTACCCGCAGGCAGGATAGAGGGTAGCGGGTTGCGCATTCGATTCTGCTCCGCTACCATGAATTCCCCCTTCGGGGGAAGAGGCCTGACGCGCTTTGCAAAAGCGAAAGAAGATGCGACTTCAGGGAGAAGTCGGACCCGACAGTGCCCCCGTAGCTCAGAAGGATAGAGCGGTCGCATGCCAGGCGTCAGGTCGTGGGTTCGAGTCCCACCGGGGGCACTACCGGGCCATTCAACACGATAATCAATTTAGGGGTTGACCGCAAGGGAATTCCGGTAACCTCATTTTGTGGCCTCCTACGGCTCAAAATGGGTTCTCCCTGCCCCAATCGAGACGCGCCGAGGCCGCAAGTTCAGCCCACGAATCCACTTCGCCAGAATCATGCTGGCCAGCTTCGGTAATGGTGCATCGGTCGTAGATCCCCGGCATCCAATGACCAACGGGTTGGTTGCCCGCTTCCGAGTCGGTATTGGTGACGGGCTGCGAACTGCCCATCGGACTCACCTTCGCGCCCCCCATCAACCCGCCCGCCGCAGCAATCTCCCCGGCTTCGCGTCGGTGAGCTCGCCACCGTCGATCACGAGCGTCCCGTTGACGAAGAGGTAGTCCACGCCCTCGGATTGCAGCGTGGCGTCGGCGCCGAAGTCGGCGCGGTCGCGCAGGCGTGCCGGGTCGAAGACAACGAGGTCGGCGACCATACCAGGCTCGACGGTGCCTCGGTCGCGCATGCCCAGGCGGCGCGCGGCCAGCGAGGTCATGCGGCGCACCGCCTCCTCCAGGGTGATCACGCCGTCCTCGCGCACATACTTGGCGATGACGCGGGGGAACGCCCCGAAGGCTCGCGGATGCGTGCTGGACACGGAGGCCGGGTTCACCGGCGAGGCGTCGGTGTCGATCATGACGTACGGCGCCCGCAGCGCGGCCCACTTCTGCTCCTCGTTCATGCTGAGCGGGTTGACGCCGACGCCGCCCGCCTGCACGAGATCGAAGAAGGCGTTCCAGGGATCGGTGCCGAGCACCTCGGCCGCCTCGGCCACCGAGCGGTTGACGACGCGCGGGTCCACGGCATCCGGGGCCGAGACGATCAGCACGTTGTTCCAGTCCATGCCGACGTGCTGGTACCAGTTCTCCCACTCGGAGTCGGTCTCGACCTCTTCGCGCAGTTGGGCCCGCAGATCGGGGTCGCCGAGCGTGGCCAGGAAGGCGTCCGCGCCGCGGGCGTAGTGGCGCGGGTGCAGGAACGACCCCAGGCCGATGCCGTTGCGGATGTACGGGTAGATGTCGGCCGTGACGTCCATGCCGGCGGCGCGCACCGAGTCGATCAGCGCGAGGGCCTGGTCCATGAGGGGCCAGTTGCGTCGTCCAGCCGCCTTGAGGTGGTAGATGTGGACGGGGACGCCGGCTCCTTCGCCGATCGCGATGGCCTCGCGGATGGCTTCGAGGACTGCGTGGCTCTCGTTTCTCATGTGCGTGAAGTAGACGCCTCCGTACTCGCCGGCCACCGCGCTGAGGGCCACCAACTCATCCGTGGAGGCGTAGACGGCAGGCGGATAGATCAGGGACGTGGACACGCCGACGGCGCCGTCCTCCATCCCCTCCCTCACAAGCGCCTTCATCTGATCGAGCTGCTCGGGCGTAGGCGCGACATCCTCGTCGCCGAGCACCACGCGCCGCACCTGGGTCAGGCCGACGTCGTGGACCACGTTGATCGGGATGCCGTAGCGCTCCATGATCCCGAAGTACTCGGAGTAGCGACGCCAGCGGAGGGTGTCGCCGTCGATCACGGGCGGGTTGCGCAGCGTGGCCTCGCTCTGGGGCGCGGCCGAGCCTCCCTCGCCGGAGAGGTAGGTGGTGATGCCCTGGCGCAGCTTGCTTTCGGCGCTCGGCGGGTCGGTGATGAGCACGAGGCTGGCTTGGCCCATCATGTCGACGAATCCGGGGGCGACCACGCGGCCTGCTGCGTCGATGGTGCGCGCGGCCTCGCGGTCGGAGAGGTCGCCGACGGCGATGATGCGATCGCCGCGCAGTCCGACATCGGCGTCTGCGGATGGCCCGCCGGTTCCGTCGACGACGCGGGCGTTGGTGAGGAGGACGTCGAAGGGGTAGGGGTCGGATGGCTGGTCCGAGGGGCCGCCGGATTCGGCGCAGGCGATGGCGACGAGGATGCCCGCTGCGGCGAGGGCGGCGGCCAGGGTCCTGCGGGCGACGGGCGGCGCGGCGCGGGCTGCGGTCTTCATGCGGTCATCTCCGGCTCGGGAAGGGGCGGGCCCGGTGGCGGGTCGGAGACATCGTAGGTCGGCGGGTTGACGGGGGCCATAGTAGTACGGGGCTTCTCATCCGCTTCCTGTCCCTCACATCGGCGGGGTGCGCACCAGCAGGGCCGTGACCAGAATCACGAGCTGGGCGACGACCAGTTCCCGCACGGCGGTGCCGCGCAGGGCCCCGCCGTCCTCGCCGCCGAGCAGCCGCGGCGTCAGCCGACGCCAGTTGATCGCGCCCATGACCATCACCAGCAGCACCAGCGCGACCTTGGCCAGCAGGAGGCGCCCATAGGTGGACGAGAGGAGCGCGCCCGGCGACTCGATGTGAACGAAGGCGGCCAGGGTTCCGGTCGCGACGAGCACGCCTGCGGAGACGAGCGCGACGGGAGAGAAGAGGGGCACCACGTCGCCGAGCAGGCTGCTGCCGCCGCCGGTCCGACGACGCTCGACGAGGTCCGCGACCAGCACGAACAGGAGCCCTCCGATCCAGCTTCCCGCCGCGAGGACGTGGACGATGTCGAGCGGGATCAGCAGTCCGCGAAGCCCTTCGCTGCTGGCCGCGTGGCCCGTGAAGGCGGGGAACGCGCTCAACGCCGCTGCCACGACCGTGGCCAGGATCCAGGAGGCACGGCGGGCGGCGCTGCCACGTCCCGTGGGCGAGGCCGTCAGGAACAGCATGAGCAGCAGCACCGCGCCCACGGCTGCCAGCGCCCACGCGCGGCCCCACTCGGTCGTCAGGAGCAGCACGGCCTCGTCGCGCCAGCGCAGGAAGGGATCCCGGAAGTCGACCAACTGGCGCCAGTAGACCAACTCCATCGCCGCGACGAGGACCGTGCCCGCCACGAGGCCGACCCGACGAGCGGCCGCGACAAGTGGTTGCCGCAAACGCTCCGGGGCCCGCGGAACGATCAGCCAGCGGCTCGACACCGCCCCCCAGACGGCGATCAGCGCCGCGAAGTGAAGCCAGCCGACCGCGGCGGCCGGGATTGACCCCGAGTCCAAGCCGCCCCCTATTGGGCCGCCACCGAGAAGGGAATTTCGCCGCGCACCACATGGCTGTCCCGGCCCATCCCGCGCCAAACGACCGTATATGCGCCGGGATCCAGCGCGTGTTCGACGGCGACGCTGAAGATCTTGGCGTCGTCGGGATCCTGAACGGCGGGTCCGGTCTCGACCCGTTCGTCCCTGGCCATCAGGCGGATGGCAACCGAGTTCTCCTGCGGTGCCTCGGTGAACCAGAGGCGCAGTTCGTCGGGTGGAGCGACGGACGCGTCCTTGGCGGGTGCGGACTTGCCGAGTTCGAAGTGCAACGCCTCGTGCCCGATGGCCCCACAGGCCGCCCCGGCGATGAGGCCCAGCAGCGCCAGAATCCCGACCCCTCTCCTCGCTCCCGCCGCCCGGTTCCGAGCCGCCGCGCGACCCGCGCTGCCGTGCCGGCCCCCGTCGCCCTCCACCCTTATCCTCCAAACAGGTTGAACTGGCGTGTGAACTTGACGCATTGGGCGGCCTGATCGCGAGTGCAGGATAGACCTTGAAAACTGATCACGCCCTGCGGGTTTCGCCACCTGGAACCGTTCGCCGCCGATTGCGCCGCGCCCCCCCCGCACCCGATTCTGCATGGGTGTCCCACCCTCCCGGACCCGGAGAGCCATCATGCGCCAGAAGTCGATCCTCGCGGCATTCCTAGCCCTCGTCCCGCTGGGCCTCGCAACCCCGCCGGGCGCCGACGCCCAGCCCGTCCGCCGCCCCTACCTCTTCAAGGACGCACGCGGCGAACTCGCCCAGGCCCGGGCCCGCGGCGACGCCGAGGTCGTGGTCGTGGTCGCGTCGATGCCCGGCCGGAACGCCCGCGTGGCCGCCGCCATCGAGGGCATGGGCGGGCGCATCGGCTTCCGCTTCGACGAGGTGGACTACGTGCGGGCCTGGGTGCCGGTGCAGGGGGCCGAGGACCTGGCCGACCACCCCGACGTCCACAGCATCGATCTGGCCATCGCGAACCGTCCGCGCTCGTTCGGGCTGGCGGGGGGGTCGCCTGCGGAGGGCGCGCCGAGGTTGCCGGCCGACACCATCTGGCCGCCCGTCCTCAGCGACCGTCCGCTGTCCAACCGCTACAGCCCGATCGGCGACCTGCGCGCCATCGAGTTCCGCGAGGCGAATCCCACCTTCGACGGGCGCGGCGTCACGATCGCGCAGATCGACATGTTCCCGGACATGCTGCTCCCCGAGCTCCAGACCGCGTACACGCTCGACGGCCGGCCCGTGCCCAAGATCGAGGTCTACCGCAACGTGCTCGACCCCGAGATCGAGGACGACGGCCGCTGGATCGACATGGACGACATGGTCGAGGCGAGCGGCGGCAGCTTCACCTACCGCGACTCGACCTACACGGCCCCGCGCGACGGCGTCTTCCGGATCGCGCTCTTCGACGAGTCCAAGGCCGATTCCGCCGGCATCTTCGGCTTCCAGGGGCTGGATCTCGATGTCAACCGTGACGGCAATCCCGAGGGATCGAGTCGCTTCTTCGCAGTTTTGTGGGACGAGTCGACCGGAGACGTGTGGGTAGACACCGACCAGGATCTCGACCTGACCGACGAGGCCGCGCTCGGGGAATACGACCAGCGCCACGAGTTCGGCGTCTTCGGCACCGACGACCCCGACACCCCGGTGCGCGAAACCGTGGGGTTCGGCATCCAGATCGACGCCGACAAGGACCGCATTGCCCTCAACCTCGGCATCGCTCGGCATGGAACGCTGGTCGTCGGCGCGTCGGTCGGCAGCCGCGGCGAGAGCGGCCGCTTCGACGGCGTCGCCCCCGGCGCCCGCCTCGCGGCCGTGGGCGAGGGCGGCTCGGCCTACGGGCAGACCGAAGCGACCATCGTGGCGGCGGCGCACCCCTCGGTCGACGTCATCTACTTCGAGCAGAGTTCGAACATCACCCACAACTACCTGCTGCGCGATGGCCGTCTGGTCCCGTCGGTGATCGCGGACCGCCTGGTCGAGCGCTACGGCCCGTCGATCCTGTCGCCCACCCACAACTTCCCGGTTCTCGGCGCCATCGACGACATCGTCATGGGACGCGGCGTCATCGGGGTCGGCGGTCACGAGGGCAAGGACAACTTCTTCATGAACCACGGCGTGCGCGTCGAGCACGACGACATGCTGCTGATCACCGGCGGCTACGGTCCCATGGGCGACGGCACCCTCAAGCCCGACATCATCTCGCCCTCGAACTACGTGAGCACGTCGCAGGGATTCGTGGACGGGCGCGCGATCCCGGGGCTCTTCGAGCTGCCGCCCGGCTACACCATCGCGGGCGGCACCTCGACGGCCACCCCGACCGCGTCGGGCGCGGTGGCGCTGCTGATCAGCGCGGCGCGGCAGTCCGGCATGGAGGTGGACCCGCACACGATCAAGTACGCGGTGCAGCGCGGGGCGCGGTACGTGCCCAACATCGCCGCCTACAAGCAGGGCAACGGCGTGATCAGCGTGGCCGGCGCGTGGGCGATCCTGCAGGAGCTGCACGCGGGCGGCATGACGGTCGACATCGAAAGCCGCTCGTCGATCGCGACGCCGTACAGCCACATGCTGCCCACGCCCCACGAGGGCTTTGGCCTCTACGAGCGCAGCGGCTGGAAGGACGGCGTGCGCCGCGAACGCACGGTCACCTTCACGCGCACCTCGGGTCCGTCCGGCCCCATGACCTTCGACGTGAGCTGGGAGGGCAACGACCACGGGACGTTCTCGTCGCCGCTCACGGTCACGCTGCCGCTCGGCGCCCCGGTCGAGTTCCCCGTCACGGCGACGCCCGCCGGGCACGGCGTCCACACCGCCCACCTCACGCTGCACCACGACGACGTGACCGGCTACGCGCACCGCATGCTGGCGGCGATCGTCGCGCCCGAGCCGTTGAACGCGGCGGGCGATTACATGGTCAAGAAGGACGTGGAGGTCCCGCGACCCGGCATGCAGAGCCACTTCTTCGACGTGCCCGAAGGGGTGGGGGCGCTGAAGGTGGAGGTGACGTGGGAGGACCGCGCGGTCGCGCTGGCGGTGGCGAGGCCGGACACGCGGTATCAGCGGGGCGAGATCGTGGAGAGCGGGGGTGCGGGGATCGTGCAGGTGATTTCCGATCCGGTCCCCGGCACCTGGGAGGTGCGGCTGGCGGACATCGCCGACACCCAGACCTTCGACTGGCAGCAGGCCAAGAAGGAGGAGCCGGTGCCGCCGACCCCGGCCACGCTCACCGTTTCCGCGCTGGCCGTGGAGGTGGAGTCGGTGGTCGGTGCGGAGAGCCACCAGGTGTGGATGACGAACCGGATGGCGGCCTTCGAGGGCGGGGCGACGACCACGCCGGTCGGGAGCGCGCGGCGCGGCGAGCACGAGATTCAGCCGCGCGAACAGCAGGTCTTCGAGGTGGAGGTGCTGCCCGGCTCGACGGCGCTGATGGTGCGGACGGCGGTGCTGGGCGATTCCGGTGCCGCCGCCGATCTGGACGTGTACGTCTTCGACTGCACGGGCGACGTGTGCACAGCCGCCCGCGCCGACGGCGACCCCGTTGGCGACGAGTCGGTGGTGGTGCACGATCCGGCCCCGGGCACATGGAAGGTGGTGGTGGACGCGGCCACGGTGCCGGCCGAGGGCGTGACGTACCGCTACCTCGATGTCGTGTTCAACCCGGCCTACGGCACCGTGAGCACGATCGACATGCCGCAGGAGCGCGCGTCCGGCGCACGCTGGACGACCACTGCGCACGGCTGGGCGGCTTCGGCGGCCCACGCGACGGGGCGGGGACCGTATCTGGCGGTGGTGGTGGCGGGGCGGTCGGGGGACGCGGGCTACTGGGTCGGAATGGGGGAGGTGGGGGCGCGGTAGCGCGCCGCGCGTCCACCACCCCGTTGACTTTCGCCGGCCATCCCCCTACACTGTCGGCACGACAACTCATCGAGACCGGCTGAGGGAAAGGCCCGTTGAAGCCGGGGCAACCTGTGGGAAGTGGCATTCCCACAAAGGTGCCAACTCCTGCGATGGACGCGCGTCCGTCGTAAAGATGAACCGCCCACCGCCCTTCGGGGTGGTAGCCGGAAGTACCAGGGTGTCGAATCTCCGGAGTCCGATGAGGTGAACTCGAGACTCGGAGAGGTCGTCATGGCCAACTGCTCTGCCGCCCGCGCCACGGCTAGTCGCGTGCCGGTGCGCGGCGCTTCATCATCCCCGCCGCCCGTCCGCCCCGGCCGGATCGTGGCGCGGATCCCCTTCGATCACCTGGGCGAGCGCGACGCGGGCGTGTCCTACGAGGCGCTCGGCCCCGCCGACGCCCCGGCGACCCTGGTGCTCGGCGGCATCTCTGCCGGGAAGCACCTCGCGCCCACGGCCTCCGACCCCTCGCGGGGATGGTGGCCCGGCCTGGTGGAAGAGGGCGGCGCCCTCGACCCGGCACGCCGTCTGCTAATCGGGATCGACTTCCTCGGCGGCAACTCGCCGGACGGCCTGCTCCGCCCGGTGACCAGCCACGACCAGGCCCGCGCCATCGCCGCCGTTCTCGACGAGCTCGGCATCGCGGCGGCCTCCATCGTCGGCGCCTCGTACGGCGGGATGGTCGCGCTCGCCTTCGCCGAACTCTTCCCGGCGCGCGTGGCGCGGCTCGCCGTCCTCTGCGCGGCGCACCGGACGCACCCCATGGCCACGGCGGTCCGGTCGGTGCAGCGCGCCGCCGCGTCGCTCGGCGTCGCCTCGGGTCAGACGGGGCGGGGACTGGCGCTGGCCCGCGCCCTGGCGATGACCACCTACCGAAGCCCGCAGGAGTTCGACCAGCGCTTCGCCACCGAGCCGCTCACCCCCGGTGAGCCCGGCAGGGCCCCGGCCCGCTTCCCGGTGGAGGAGTACCTCGACGCCCGCGGCGCGGACTTCGTTCGTCGCTTCGGCATCGAGCGCTTCGTCACCCTGTCCGAGTCCATCGATCTGCACCGCACGCGGCCCGAATCGCTGCCGTCGCACACGCTCCTCATGTCGTTCGACACCGATGCCCTGGTTCCGCCCTGGCTCGTCGACGAGCTGGCCGCGCGCAGCGGCCGATGTCCCCAGCACGTGACCGTGCCCTCCCTCTTCGGCCACGACGCCTTCCTCAAGGAGGTCGGGCAGGTCGCTGAAGTCCTCAACGTCTATCTCGGCACCCCGGAGGTTGTCCGATGAGCATCCTGAACGGTTCCACGCCCAGCCCGTCCAACCCGCCCGTCCCGTCCCCCGTCCCCGCCACCTCGCTGGTCACCCGTTCCGTCCGCGCGGGGCTCGGCACCGACAAGACCCACCGCGCGGTCATGCCGCCGATCCACCTCTCCACCAACTTCTTCTTCGACGCGCCGGGCGTGTACGGCAAGTACGACTACACCCGCACGGCGAATCCCACCCGAGATCTCACCGCCGACGCCATCGCCGACCTGGAGGGTGGCTGCGGAGCGGTCGTCACCTCTTCGGGAATGTCGGCGATCAGCGTGACCACCAGGCTTCTGTCCTCGGGCGACCTCCTGATGGCGCCGCGCGACTGCTACGGCGGCAGCTACCGCCTCTTCGCCGCCGAAGCGCGCCGGGGCAGCTACCGCGTCGAGTTCGTCGACCCGTGGGATCCCGAAGCGCTGAACCTGGCGCGCCGGCTGCGTCCGCGGGTCATCTGGATCGAGACCCCCAGCAATCCCCATCTGCGCATCACCGACATCGCGGCCTGGACTGCGGTCGCACGCGACATCGGGGCCATCTGCATCGCCGACAACACCTTCCTGTCGCCCGTCAACCAGCGTCCGCTCGAACACGGGGCCCATCTGGTAGTCCACTCGACCACGAAGTTCCTGAACGGGCACAGCGACGTCGTGGGGGGCGCGGTGGTCGCCGCCGACGAGGCTCTGCTCGAAGAGGTGGCCTGGTGGGCCAACGCCATGGGCACGTCCGGGGCCCCCTTCGACTCCTACCTCACGCTGCGCGGCATTCGGACGCTGCACGCGCGTAGCCGCGTACACGAGGAGAATGCGCTCGGGGTGGTCGACGCGCTCGTCCGCAGCGACGCCGTGTCGCGGGTGAATCATCCGAGCCTCCCGGGCCACCCCGGTCACGAGATCGCGCGCCGCCAGCAGACGGGGTGGGGCAGCCTCATCTCGTTCGAGCTGCGCGGAGGCAGGCCGGCCGTGGACGCCTTCGTCGACGGAATCGAGCACTTCGCCCTGGCCGAGTCGCTGGGAGGCGTCGAGAGCCTGGTCACGCACCCGTGGACGATGACCCACGCGTCCATGGACGAGCCCGCGCGAGTGGCGGCGGGGATCGGCGAGGGGCTGCTCAGGCTCTCGGTCGGCATCGAGGCGCTGGAGGATCTGGAGGCCGACATCGAGCGGGCGCTCCACCGGGCCCAGGCGGCCGCGCCCGTTCCCGTCTGATGGAAGCCGCGGCGACGATCGACGACCCCCCGCGCGAGCTCCCGTGCGGAACGGGCCGCCTGCACGTCCTCAAGTTCGGATCATCGGTGCTGGCCCGGCCGCAGGACTACCTGCGCGTCGCGGAGATGATCGAGTCCGAGGTCGCCCGCGGCGACAAGGTCGTGGCGGTGGTCTCGGCAATGGGCGGGACGACCGACTCGTTGCTGGCCGCGGCGCGCTCGGTGACCCCGGCCCCGCCCGACACCCTGATCGGGGCGCTGCTCGCGACCGGCGAGGAGGCGTCGGTGGCGCTGCTGGTGCTTGCCCTCGCCGCCAGGGGGGTGCGGGCGACGGGGTTCAACGCCTGGCGGCTGCCCCTGCGCACCCGAGGCCCGGTGCACGACGCCGATCCGGTGTCCGTGGACGCCGAACGCATCCGGGCAGTGCTCCGGTCGCACGACGCGGTGGCGTTTCCGGGCTTCATCGGGGTGGACGCCACGGGGGTTCCGTCGGTCCTTGGAAGGGGAGGATCGGACCTGACCGCGCTGTTCCTGGGCCACGCCCTCGAGCCCGCCGAGGTGCGGCTGGTGAAGGATGTCGGCGGCATCTTCCCGTCCGACCCCCGGGTGACAGGGGGCGACCATCCGGGCGCGACCCCGTTGCCCGCCCTGAGCTGGGCCCAGGCCCGCGCCATCGGTGGACGCGTGGTGCAGGCCAAGGCGCTCGACTTCGCGCAGCGTCGTCGGCTCCGCTTCCGGGTGGTCGGCCTGGACGGCGCCGGCACGGCGGTCGGATGAGCGGGCACGCCCCCACCCGGATCGCCACTGCGGTGCTGGGCGCCACCGGAATCGTCGGCCAGCGGCTGGTGCGCATGCTGGACGCGCATCCGTGGTTCCGCCTGGCCGAGGTCGCGGGCTCGGAGCGGTCCGCGGGTCGACGCTACGGGGAGGCGGCCGCATGGGCGATCGGGGGCGACCCTCCGGGGGGTGCCCGTGACCTCGAGGTGGTGGCCCCGGGCGACGAGCTGCGGAGCCGCTTGGTGCTGTCGGCGCTTCCATCGGGAGCGGCGCGCGAGACCGAGCCATCCCTCGCCCGGGCGGGGCACATCGTCTGCACCAACGCCTCGGCCCACCGGCTTCATCCCGACATTCCGCTCCTGGTGCCCGAGGTGAACCCTGCGGCTGCTGACGGCCTTCGCGCCCAGCCCTGGGCCCGAAGCGGCGGCGCGCTCACGGCCAATCCCAACTGCGTCGTGGCTGGTCTCGCCCTGGCGCTCGCCCCCGTGCATCGGGCGTTCGGCATCGAGTCGGCCACGGTCGTGACCCTTCAGGCGGTCTCGGGCGCGGGCCTGGGCGGTGTGGGCTCCGTGCAGATCGCGGCAAACGCGGTTCCCTGGATTCGCGGCGAAGAGGAGAAGATCGGCCCCGAACTCAACAAGATCCTCGACGCGGACATCGAGGTTGCGGTCGCCGTGAACCGCGTCCCCGTGCTGGACGGGCACATGGCGCACGCCTTCTGCAAGCTGCGCCGCCCAGCCTCGCCCCGGGAAGCGGCCCGCGTGCTGCACGACTTCCGCCCGCCCCCCGCAGCAAGCGCCCTGCCCACCGTCCCCGCGCGGCCCCTGGTCGTGCGCACGGAGCCCGACCGCCCCCAGCCCCGCCTCGACGTGGACGCCGCCGCCGGAATGGCCGTGAGCGTCGGGCGGATCCGCGCGGCGCCCTCCCCGCACGACCTCGCGCTGGTGGTCGTGGCGCACAACGGCGTGCGGGGCGCGGCGGGTGCCTGCATCGCGAACGCGGAGCTGTCCGTGCGCACGCTCGGGGGCGGCCCTACCTCCCGCTGCGATACACCGGAAAGAACCCGGCTCGCACGATCGCGGACACCTCGCGCCCGGTGGCCTGCGGATTGATCGTCACCGCAAGCTTGCACTCCTCCCGGTAGTGGCCGGCGACCGCATCCTCAACCGCCTGCCCGAACGCTCGGAGGCCGGACTCGTCCATGGGGCCCGGGAGCTCGCGAATCACGCGCTCCGCGCCCCCGGGCAGGCGAGGCCCGGCCTCGATCCCGGCCTCGAAGTCGGCGTGTGGCGACAGCGAGTAGCGACCGCCCTCGTAGGTGACATCGTACGTGTAGAAGTACCGCTTGCCCTGTGTGCGGCCTCGCCAGCACGGCACGAACGGGTCGATGATGCGGGCAATGCTGTCCTGGAGGACCTCGATCACGGAGTCGCGCTGGTGCAGCATCCTCCTGAGCGTCTCGGGGTCATCCCCCTGTCGGCTGTCGAGGACCGCCACCGCCGCGGACAGACCCACCACGGCGAACACCGTCATGAGGTCGGCCACGGCGGGCCAGGCGGTGGTGGGGGTGCGCGAGCGTCTCAATCCGTCCTCTTCCCCGACCTGCCGGCCCCGCGGCCGATCCACCCACGCAGCCGCCCGATCAATCCCGGTCTCGCACGGGAGATCGCTTCCATGCGGTCGAGCGAGTCGACCAGCTGGGCGTGCATCGCCTCGTACCGGTTGCGGATCTCCCCGACGGAGGCGCGCGTGACCTCGTGGACATCCGCCAGCCGCGACGAAGAGTCGTCGATCGTCGCGGCCGCGCCCTGCAAACTGTCGCGGAACCCCTTGCCGTGGTCCGCGAACTCGCCGATCGCCCGGCTCACCTGTCCGCCCAGGGCTTCGAGATCCGCCCCGATCCCGGAAATGCCCTCCAGGGTCGGCTTGAGCCCCTCGTGCACGATGCCCGCCATCTCGTTGAACATTCGATTCACGTGCCGCTCCCACGCCGCACCCAGACTTTCGTTCTGGTCGCGGAGGGCGGCGACGAGATCGCCAACCTGGTTCTGTGCGCGCAGGCCGAACTCCCTGCCCAGGCGATCCGCACTCTGTCGAATCTCTTCCGCGAACCCCTTCGGAAGATCCGCTGCGGCAGCGGCGATGTCGGACATGCTGCCCGACAGATCCCGCATCGTGCTCTGGTGCCTGCTCCGCTCCTCCTCCCACAGTTCGCGGCGCCGCTCCTCGGCTGCGGCCACGCCCGCCTTCAGGGCCTCCAGCATGTCGAGCGCCTCGCGCATGTGCGATGCGTGCGCGTCGATCAGGCTGCGGAACTCCACCACATGCTCTCGCTGGGCGTCTGCGGCCGCTCGCGACCAGGCCGTGCGCGCACTGGACAGCTCGTCGCCGAGTGCTGCGGGGAAGGAGCCGAGACTGTCAGTCGACGCCGAGAGCGACGACGTGACCGACTGCAACTGGACCTGCCAGGCATCGAACTCGTCGCGAAGATTCGACGGAAGCGCCTCCAGCTTGGAGACCGACGCCGACAGTGCCGACACCCCCGAATTCATTGCGTCGGTGCTGCTTTGAAACCGCTCGACGATCGCGCCGAGGTCGGACACGTTGTCATTGAACGCGCGGATCACGTCGGGAAGGCTCTTCGCGCTGGCCCGCAAGACATCGTCGAGCCGCTCGGTCATGGTGCCCGTGAGCCTCGTGGCAATGTTCTGGGGCGGGTGGTTCTCGCTCGTCTGCTGCAGGACGCCCACAAAGGCCGCCCGCCTGCGCTCGAACAGCCTGTTGGCCGATGGGAGGAGCACGAGGAGAATCACGAGGTTGGTCAAAACGCCCATGCCGCTTGCAACGAGCGCGAAGCCCATTGCGTTGAAGAGGGCGGGCAGGGCCGTGGCGGTCGCGGTGGCGATTTCGGTCGCCGGGTCCGATGGGTCGGCGGGCGCGTCGCCGTAGCCGAGCCAGAAGTGCAGGAGCAGCATGGCCATCGTGCCGCCGATGCCGGTCGCGAGCGAGCCAGTGGCGAGGTTGCGCATGGCCTCGCAAAGGGACTCGTGCTGACGGTCGCCCTCCTCCGAGTATCGGGGCCAGTCGGGATCCTGACCCCTGGCGGCGCGATCGGTGATGTCCGTTGCGAACACCTTCAGGAGATCCTTGAGGTCGCCGCCCGCCTCGGTGCGGAGTCTGCGGCACCGGGTCAGGTAGACGGCCAGGGCGGCCGCGACGACGACCAGCACCGCCAGCGAAGCCGTCATGAGTCTCTCGCGCGCAGAACGACCATCGAGTCGGTCCGGTGGTAGTCGGGTGCCAGGCGCACGTCCTGCACGAAGTATCCGAGCTGAAGGGTCCTTCCGGGGAACGAGGGTACATCGTCGGTGTCGAGAGACCAGTCGTCCCACGGGGGAAGCGGCGAGTCGCCGGCGAGCGTGGCCTCGACGTCCACCCGCAGATCGGGCAGGGGGTCCGTCTGGGTCAGGACATCGCACTGCACGCCGATCTCGAATTGGCCATCGGGCCCGATGTCGGTCGCGTCCACGGCGAAGCCATCGGTCGGATCGGTGACGCCCACGTCCGTCGGGTGCACCCCTGGGTCGAAGCCGCAGGCCAGCGCGGCCGGCTCGTCGCGCACGCAGGCGTACTCGTGGTTGTCGCGCAGGCGAAGGGAATACTGGCGGGCCCGCTGGTCATCGTCCCATGCGAATGCCAGGCACGATCCCGCGACGGGGCGGTGCCGGGTGGCTGCGGTCAACAGCTCGGCGACGGTCTCGATGCCCTGGCCCTCGGCGTCGCCTTCGATGGACTCGAGGATGGTGGTGATCGCGTCGGCGTCGCGACCCAGCACCAGCACGTAGAACGGGGCCGGTGCGACATCGTCCATCCGTCGCCAGTCGCGCCCTCGTTCGCTGTACCAGCATCCCAGGCCTTCCTGCACGGCGCAGGTCCGAGATCCGACGCCCCAGTACGCGGCCTTCGCGCCCAGGATGCCCAGATGCAGTTCGCCGGAACGCACCGGCGCGGAATCGAGCCAGGGCTTGAGGTGCGGGAGGAGCGCCAGCGGACCGGGGGCCAGATTCTCGCCGGTGCCCAGCAGGTCCGTGACGATTGCGGCCGCCTCGGATCGGCCGGACCGCAGATCCGCCAGGGCTTGGCCGATCGCCAGGTCGATGCGCGATTCACTGGCCGCGAAGTCGGACCGCTCTATGCGCGGAATCCCCGATATGGCCCTGACGTCCTCGCCGACCCCATGCCACGTCAGCGTCGCCGAGGTGTACGCGCGGGTCAGTTGATCGGGAATCCACTGCACGAGCGTCCGGAACTGGTTCGCGCCGGTTCCCTCCGCAGGCTCGGCGGCGGCGTCCGTCGGGAGGAATCCCCCCATGGGAAGCGAAACGTCCAGGTAGATGGCCGCGGTCCTCGGGCCCTCGGACTCCTCGGCGTCGTCCGCGGCGGGTGGCGGCGTGGGTGGGGTTCGCCACTGCGGGACGAACTCGGCCTCGATCAGAATGGTGTCGAGATCGGGGCCGCGAGGAGGGATCTCCGCGCCGAATGCGGCCTCGTCGCCTTCGCCCCGCGATCCCCCGTCTCCGCAGGCCACCCCCGCTGTCGTGCAGAGCAGGGCCGCAAGAAGCAGCGGCAGCGCCTGCGACCGGGCCCGCCGACGCGGTCCCGCGTGGGCTACTCGATCGTGCCCCTCTGAACCACCTTGAAGCTGCTGTCTGTCCACTTGCCCTCCGCCAGTCTGTGTATTGTCCGCGTCCTCGCCGACAGTGCGCCGCCGCCCGCGTCGTCGAACCAATCGGGCGCTGCAGCGGGCGACTTGATGAAGCTTGGCAGCACGAAGAAGCGGTCGCCATCGTCCGACTCGTCCTCCACGACCAGAACGTCGCCTGCCGCGTCCACCGCCGAGCCCTCCCGGACCGAAGCGACCAGGCCCAGGATCTCCAACTGCGTCCGCAGCCCGCTGGCGGTGAAGAAGCCGTCGCCGTCCTTACGGTATTGCTGCCAGGCTCCGATCAACGACGCGGGGTCGATCGGCGCGCTCGTCCCGGTGCTTGCCGGAACCGACGCTGCGGGTGCCTCGGGCTCCGGCTCGATGTCGGAGGCGTCCCCGCTCGTCGCATCCGCATCGGACTCTTCGTCCGGCTCGGCCACGGTGCGCGGCGACGAACCGGACGCCACCTGCCTGTCGAACTCCTCGGTGGCGAAGTCACCGGCTTCCTCCACGGCGACCCCCTCGCCGTCGCCGACGGCGGCTCCCCGCCGCCAAGGTGCGCCTCGTCCGCTGCCGCCTCATCGGTTTCGGACGCCGCTGCCTCCTCCGGCTGACCTGCGGGCGCACCTTGGTCGCCACCACGCCGGGACACCACGACCACCGCACCCGCCACGACCAGCGCCACCGCCAGCGGGATCATCGCGGCGGCTTGCACGATCGGGTCGCGCGCATCGCGGAGCAACACCACGGCGACCACCACGACGGCACCGACCACGACACCGGCCAGAAACGCGGTGGCCAAGGCCCCCCGGTCCGACGCCGTCACCGGTGGACCCCCCGCATCAGCGCGAAACGCCCTTCCTGAGGATGGCCAGCTTGAATGCCTCCTCCCACACGTAGGCGCCCACCGGCGCGAGCAGGTCCAGCGCATCGGGCCCGACGTGATCCGCGTCGTCGAGCATCCGGTTGACGGACCGCTGGCCACGCTGGCCAAGATCGTCGATGAGGGTCCGGTGCGCGGCCCCCGCACCACCCAGGGGAATCGGCGGCGACACCTCGTCGATCTG
Organism: Longimicrobiales bacterium; assembly: GCA_963662845.2. Lineage (GTDB taxonomy): Bacteria > Gemmatimonadota > Gemmatimonadetes > Longimicrobiales > Gaopeijiaceae > Bin94. Next base: position 663,403 of record CAXXCM010000005.1, read on the forward strand.
AACCTTGGCGCCGGCACCGCCCGAGCGGAACGGGATCTCGCCGTGCCACGGAACGGCACGCTCTCCGTCCGGTCCGAGCACGCGCAGGTCGACCATGGTGTACGAGAGCCACCTGTCCCTGACTTCCGAGTCCGGTCGCGACCGGCCCACGACGTTGCGCACGACGTCGAGCTTCGGGTGTCCGTCGCCGCCCCCCGCCGTGCACTGCGGCGAGTTCGAGGGAATCGGCAGCCCGTCCGCGCCAAGGGGGCGCCACAGCTCGCCGATGCGCGAGGACACCCGCGCCGCAACCGCGTGCTCCACTCCGCCGTAGTCCTCGTCGCCCGGCCAGAGTCGCCAGCCGTTGCCGCGCAGGTACAGTTGGACGCGAAGCCGCTCCCGGTCCTCCGGGCCGACCCCCGCATACCAGTGCGCCGCCAGATAGGCCGAGAGGCTTCGTGCCAGGTATTCGCCGACCAGGTAGAAGTAGCGCTGGATGACGCCCCGACCCCGCTGCCTCTGCCGGGGGTCGCTGAAGCCCGACAGCCCCAGGGACTCGATGGTCGGAATGCCCCCCTCGTCGCGTCCGAAGAGACGACGGGCGCCCCTGGCTCGCATCCAGGCGGCCAACTGCATGGCCAGGCTCTCGTCGTCGGTCGCCCAACCGTGGGGCATCGTCCCGGCCAGCTCCTCCGCGAGCGTCCGCAGAAGCAGGTTGCCGCCGATCTTGACGCTGTCCACCACCTCCTTGAACTGCACGTTGGGCTTGCCCTCGGCGGAAATGAAGAGATCGAGGGTGCCGCCGCCGAGGTCGCCCACCACACGGACTTCGGGGAAGCTGCCGGTGCCCACCTGCGCCGCATGGGACTCGTTGAACAGCCCGCCCCCCTCCGTGAGCGAAAGGCGCGTCCCCAGGCTCTCGGTGCCGCGCCGCATCACGTCCTGGAGCACCGTCCGGTAGTCGGTGACCTGGTCGTGCGGCGTCCGCAGCGCATAGGTGAAGGTGAAGTTGACGCCCTGGTTCGGCACACCGGACCGCTGGAGCACTTCGGCCGCGGCGAGCTCGACCAGACGATCCAGGTAGATCCGGCGCAGCTCCCGCTCGCGACCGTGGAACGCGGTCAGGGTGTCCCACTTGAAGTTGGCGATCACATGGTCCGTGAAGTCGCTGCGCGAGATGCCCGTCGGCGCCACCACGTAGTGCTCCATGGGGACCCACGTGTCCACCGCTCGGCTCATCGCCCGCACGGGGTCTACGGTCAGCAGCTCGGTGGGCACCAGGCCGGCCAGATTCGACTCCACCTCCCTCACGTAGGTGGGCATCCACGCCGACCGCGCGAGCAGACCGATGTCCTTCAGCGGCGCCGTCACATGTTCCCAGTTCTCGCTGATGTGGCGCGAGAGCGACACGCGACGCTGTTCGGCAAGCTCGGACCCGAGCAGCTGATCCTTGTTGTCGCGCCGTCCCACGGCGACCGCCGCGGAGGAGTGCGACGTGCCGAAGTCGATGCCGATGCTCACGTTTGCGGGCAGCTCGTCGAGCTCGGGCAGGGGGACGAGGTAGATCCCGTGCTCCTCGTCCCGTTCGTGGTTGCGCAGCGAGACCGCGACGGGCGCGCCGCCGGTGTGAACCCGCTGGTCGGCGTCGTAGCTGACCGGATAGCTCGTCCGCTGGTCTCCGCGATTGCGTCGCCTGAAGACCGTGCGCTCGTCGGCGGGGTCGCGGTGGAGTACGTCGAGACCGACTCGGGGATCGGTGCAGTGCTCGTACATGTAGTATGCGCGCCAGGCGTTCGGGCCGGTTGTGCGGAAGCCCGGCCACACCATCCAGTGGGCCTTGTGGCGCCGCTCGCCGTCGCCTGTGTCGGGCAGCAGGACCGTGACCATCAGGTCGCTGCCGCGGCCGCGCAGCCGCAGGCGCCACTCCGCCGCGTCGCCGCCCTGTCTGCGCCGGATGGTGGGCTGGCCGACGCCGGACGGTCCCGTGTCGAGCGCGAGGTCGAGGTAGTCGGAGCGCAGCGGCAGGTCGGGGTACAGGATCGTGCCTCGCGCACCCTGTTGTCCCCGCGACGACCCCTGCGGCACCGGATCCTGGCCGAGCGGGACCACGCTGTTGACCCGGATCGTCTCGCGGGCGAGGACCAGCGTCCGCACGAGGACGATGCACTCGCGGCTGCCGTCCTGGCCGTGCGTGACGACGCGAACCTCCTGCAGGCGTCGATCTTCCCCAAACGCTACGATGGCGCCGCTGGCTTGCAGCGCGTCGAGGTGCTCCCTCCATATCCCGCGCACGCCTCGAGTCCCGGCCGAGCGCTCCCGCCGGTCCTCGTCGGTCGGCAGCCGCAGGTCCTCGACCACCTCGAAGAGCATCTCGCCCGATTCGTCGACGATTCTGCCGTGGTCGCGCAGAAACGCCGACGCGTCCTCCGTGGTCGGGAGTCTCAGGTCGGAGCTCAGGTTCCCCGAATCGCGAGTCGGCAGAAACTCCGCGACCTGCTTGCCGTCCCAGTCGATCGTCAGCTCGGCGCCCGCGCCAAAGGTTGCCGGCGTGGTGCCCTTGCCCGGGTCGCGGCGCACGGCGGGGAAGAACCGGGTCCACGATGGAGCCGAGGCCGAGGGACGCCGGTTCCTGCACGCGTTGGTCCAGGCCAAGATCTTGCGCGCCGCGCCGCTCGCCGAGCCCCAGGTCTCCTCCCGCCACGAATCGAGCGAGCCGGGGTTCCAGCTCCTCGCGTCCAGGCCCGTCAGTTCGGCCCAGAGCTCGCCCCAGGTCGCGTCGGGCACCCCCGGGGCGGGGCAGAACAGGGTCCGGGGCGAACTGAATCCGAGCACCGTGCGACTGTCGCCCGGCCCTTCGCGAACGACCGCGAGCCGCGCCAGGTCGTCGCCCATCTCGCGCCGCCGGTCGTCGACCATCCTGTCGATGGAGAGAGAATCGATCGCGCCCCGCCCGACCGGCTCAAGCTTCAGCCGCTCCTCGATCAGGCCGGCCATGAGAAGCTCCAGCCTGCGCATGCCGCCGGGATCCCGCCGGTCCACGGCGTCGTGGAACTGGCTTGCGGCGGCGAACGGGTCCGGCCAGCCGTTCTGCGAGATCTCGCGCGGATCCACGAAGCCCTCGAGGATCGCGTCCACGTTCTGCGACGGGAGCCTGGTGAGCGCTCCGGGAACTTCGGCCGAAACCGCCAGTCCCGGCCTGACCAGCCTGGGCCAGTACGTGCCGCTCCCGGAACCCCTGCGCGGCCGCAGACCCTCGTCTCCATCGGCCGCGTCCCCAACCCAGTCCGCCGTCCACTGGAAGAGCTCCCCGGCATGGTCCTGCGCCGAGGCGTCGGGCAGCAGCCGCGGGGGCGACGAAGCCATTCGGCCTCGCACCTCGGCTTCGCGCGTCGGTCCCCGCCACGGCTTGCGGTCCACGCCCAGCACGTCGTACAGCCACTTCAGGTGCTGGCGGTACTCGTCCGCGAGGGCGAGCAGCTCCGTACCCACGGTGGCCGGGTTCGAGGAGACCTCGGCGACCCTGTGACAGATGGCCGGCGCGTAGCGGCCGAGCTTCTCGTGCGCGGCCAGCGTGCCGCCCAGAACGCGGGCGGTCCGCTCCAGCATCTCGCCCTGGTTCGCGATCGACTGGAGCGTCCCGCCGGGGACTTCCGTGCCGCCGCCGAGCCGACTCGGGTCCACCGCGCCCATGTGGTACAGCCCCGCGTTGTACGGCCTGTCGGCCAGGTAGTGGAGCATGCAGCAGAGGGCCGCCACCGCATGCGGATAGGCCTCGCTGAAGGGCTGCTGGTTGTCCCCGGCGTACATCCGCTCGACCAGACCGTTCTCCGGCACGCCGACCGGCACCGTGGCCACGCTCTTCGCCAGGAACCTGCCGTAGTACTGCAGCCCGGAGCTGGCGTTCTCGACCATGTCCCGGTTGCGCGCCTCGGTCTCGCGAATGGTCCGCGGCTCGGCGGTGGCCGGGTGCTGGAGCCGGAACCACTGCAACACCATGACCGCCATCACGTCGGTGCCGTCGCGACCGGCCAGCATGCGGGCCAGGGTGGGCGCCACCGACGAGCCCGTCCCGCCGACGCCCGAGCCGACCACCGCGATCCGTCCGCTGCGATTGACCAACTGATCGAAGTCCCGATCATGATTGAAGCCGTCGGGTCCGCAGTCGTACTCCTTCAGCCGGAACAGCAGCGATCCGATCGCCGGCGAACCCATCATTCCGTGGGAATAGCGGATTGCCTGCTGTCGCGGCGACGCCACGCAGTCCAGGTACTGCGATCCGTCGAACCGCGACTTCAACTGGTTTCGCGGCGGGTTGAACCACGTCTTGTTCCTGCCCAGCGGCAACGGTGTGACCGTGCCCAGGGTCGGCGGGCGCTGCCTTCCGGGTGCGTCCCCCCACTGAGCCCGCGACGGGTGCCCTTCGATGATGGCGCGTAGCCTCTGCCAGGCCGTTTCCTCGCCGGGCGCCGCGTCGCCGCTGTCCTGGTCCACGAGGCGCATGTCCGGAAGCTCCAGGGGCTTGCCAGTGGACTCGTTCCGGAAGCAGCCCAGCGGATGGCCCAGCGCGTGGAGATGCATGAACGAGAGGGCGACGTGGGCCCCGGTACCGCCACAGCACACCAGCGTGTTGGCCATGTCAGCGGTCCTCGGTTCGGGTGGATCGGGTGGCCCCGTGCTCGGCCGCGGCCATGCGGTCGTACTGGCGGAAGGCGATTTCGCGACCGCCGAGGTAGGCGGCGCCCCCGCCCAGCGCGGCGCCCAGCCACCAGGCGAAGATGTTGCTCCACTGCTGACCTGGCGGGATGCCGACGTCGGCGAACCAGTTGTAGAAGGTGAACACCAGCGCCACGAGGCCCAGCGTCGAGCACAGAAGCACCCCGGGCAGCGCGAAGGCCGACGGGGACTTTCCGCCGGAACCCAGGTCGTGGCTGCGGAACCTGCGAAGGAAGACCACGAACATGGCGAGCCCTCCCGGCAGCATTGCGGCGAACAGGGACAGCACCATCCAGATCGGCGCGTTGGCCCCGACCAGCGTGTCGTTGACGGCTTCGCAGGCCGTCAGGCCGGGCACGAGCAGCAGTGCGGACCATCGCTTCGGTGGCAGCCTCAGCGGGTTGCCGGTTTCCAGCTGACGCATGTGGCTTCCTCGGTCTGGCGGAGATCCCAGGGAGACGCAAACAAATGTAACGCTCCGATCCCTTCGGCGACCCGTGCAGCTGCCCCGTCGCGGCTCCGGTCCCTGCGCGTTACCTTCGGCGCTTCAACGACCTGCGCGACATTCCGTCCAGCCAGAACGCCCGATGCAGCCTGTCCCATTCGAGATCTTCGGCACCGCCCACAACGTGGTCATGGCGCTCAACGCCATCGTGCCGATCGCCATGATCTGGACGGTTCGGCGAACCGGTTCGCAGAGGGTCGCACGCGGCATTTGCGTCGGTCTCGCCACGGTGCTCGCGGTCAACCAGGTCGTCCACTGGTGCTACCGCTTCGTGACCGACGGGGCGGAGGTCTTCGTCCTGGAGCACATGCCGCTGCACCTGTGCGGAATATCGGTGATCCTGTCGGTGGTGGTGCTCCTGACGCGCAACCGGCTCTCGTACGAGCTCCTCTACTTCTGGGGACTCGCCGGAGCCACCAACGCCGTCGTCACCCCGGAACTGGTCGAGGGGTGGCCCGAGTACCAGTTCATCCAGTACTACGTCTCGCACTGCGGCATCGTGGTCGCTGCGGTCTTCGCGACCTGGGGGCTCGGGATGCGGCCGACGTTCCGGTCGCTGCTGCGGTCGTTCCTCGCGCTCAACGCCCTGGCCGTGGTCGTGACCATCGTGAATCTGCTCACCGGGGCCAACTACATGTACCTCAGCGAAATGCCGACCGCCGACTCGCCGTTCCTGTTCTTCGACTGGCCCTGGTACATCCTCTGGCTGGAGTTCCTGGCGCTCGTCTTCTTCGCGCTGTGCTATCTGCCGGTGCACCTGGAGCGAAGGTGGGGAAGCCTGGGGACCGGTGACCGGCCCGTCCGGGGAGCGAAACAGGCTGCGGAGCTAGGATAGAGCGAACCCAGTGGCTATCGTTGATCCGTTGTGCGCGCGTCCCGCGCCTCTTCGCATCTGAAAGGCTTGTCCAAATGACCAGATCAAGGCTCGCGGCGGTCGCCTCGTTGCCTCTTCTCGCGGCGATGACCGCCTGCGGCGGCGGCGACGCCGGACCCTCGACCCCGCAGGAGCCGCCGCGCCCGGCCACGATCACGATCGAGCCCGCCTCGGCGACCCTCACCTACATCTCCCAGAGCACCAACTTCACCGCGACCGTGCGCGACCAGTACGGGGCCGCCATGACCGTAGCGGTCACCTGGTCGAGCGCGGACGAGTCCGTCTTCACCGTCGATGGCACCGGCAGGGTCACCGCCGCCGGCAACGGCTCGGCCTCGCTGCAGGCCTCCTCCAGCGGACTGAACGCAACCGCGTCGGTGACGGTGGAGCAGCGGGCTGCGGCGATCAAGGTCGTCTCGGGCGACGGACAGGAGGCGCTGCGCGGCACCACGTTGCCCGAACCCGTCGTGGTGCGCTTGGAGGACCGCGGCGGCCACGGCGTCGCCGGCCAGGAGATCGGCTTCGCGCCGGGACCCGAGAGCGGTTCGGTGAGCGTGGCATCGACGACCAGCGACGAGAACGGCGAGGGTTCGACCGAATGGACGCTCGGCGGCAAGTTCGGCTCGCAGTCGCTCGTCATAACCGTGCCGGGAGGCATCCAGAACCGCGCCACGGCCACCGCGACATCCGACACGCCGCTGGCCGATCTCAGCGTCGAGACCTTCACCCTCTCGCGCAACGACCCCACCGATCTGGAGACGCTCGACATCACCGCGACCTTGGCCAACAAGGGTGACGCGGCCAGTCCCGACACCTTCCAAGTCCAGCTCACGCTCGACGGAATCGCGCAGGAGACCGTCGACGTGGCGAGGCTCGAGCCCGACGCCAGGACCACGCTGGAGTTCACCGCCGGCCCCTTCGAAGCGGGCGCGCGCCGTCTCGGCGTGGTGATCGATCCCGAGGGCGGAATCGAGGAATGGGAGAAGGAGAACAACCGGCGGACCGAGAGTCTCACCGTCGCCCACCAGGAGGTGATCTCGGTTGGGCACACCTCCAACATCTCGGCGACGACGCAGGACGAAGTCCTGCACTTCCGCATCGATGTCGAGGACGGGTCGAAGGACGCGCTCAACGTCGAGGTGTCGGGGGGGGAGGGCGACCCCGACCTGTTCGTCAACTACGGGGAGCGGCCCGATCACTACTACAAGTACAAGTGCTTCAGCGGGGCGAACCCGGGCGACGCCGAACTGTGCCAGCTCCAGCCCACGCGACCCGGCAGCTACCATGTCGCGGTCCACGCCTACAGCAGATTCGGCCCAGTCGAGCTCAAGGTCACCGTGGGCGGGATCCCGGTGGACCCCTTCGACATCGAGCTGGTGTTCCTGCAGCATGGATCGCCCCAACAGGATGAGGTGGTCCGGGATGCTGCGGAGAAGTGGGAGTCCGTGATCGTCCAGGATGTGTGGGATCTGGATCTGGCACAACGCCCGATCCCAGCCGGCCAGTGTGGGGAGGGTTCCCCTGCGATCGACAATGAAATCGACGATGTACGGATGTTCGTCTCCATCGATTCGATCGACGGACCGGGCAACATTCTTGCACGCGCCGCCCCCTGTTTGGTGCGGTTTACACCATTCATTGGAGCAGAGGATATTCCGCGGTCGGTCGCCGTCGGCGCCATGGAATTCGATGAGGACGACCTCCCCCGCCTGGCTGCCCAGGGAGTCCTGGTCTCGACGGTCATGCACGAGATGGGACATGTCCTCGGATTCGGCACGATGTGGGACATCTTCGACTTGCTCGAGAATCCATCGGTGGACGGCAACCCCAACTCCGACACGCACTTCACGGGTTCGTTAGCGACAGACGCGTTCGAGAGAGCGGGGGGCCGCAACTACAGGGGCGGTGCCATCGTGCCCGTGGAGAACGGGGGCACCCGGGGTTCCGCCGATTCGCACTGGAGAGAGTCGGTCTTCGAGAACGAACTCATGACGCCCTTCCTCTCGACCGGCATCGAACCCCTCAGCGCAGTCACCATCGAGGCGATGGCCGATCTGGGCTACAACGTGGACCCGTCGGTGGCCGACAACTACCGGATCTCGAGTGACGGCGCCGCCGGGATGGGAGTGGACCCCGAATCGACGATCGACCTGGGCAACGACATCGCGGACTATCCCGTCATGCTGATCGACCAGAAGGGCCGGGTGGTCCGCACGGTCTATCCCCGTAGGTAGGCGCGCTCGGCGATCTCGCGGCTCACCTCACCGCCACCCAGCCGGACCGCGCCGTGCCGCCCTTGTCGGACGCGGCCACCACCCGCACGGCGCGCCCGTCGCCCGTCGGGCGCACCACCCACGTCACCGTGTGCGACCTCTCCGTCGCGGCCTCCAGGAACGGGTTCGACCCGGCCAGATGCGGGATCGCGGTGCGCTCCCTCCCCTCGACGATCTCCAACCCCGGATGGATCAGCGTCACGGCCGGTGCCCTCACCACCCGGCGATCCACGCTGCCGTCGGCACGCTCGCGTCCCACCGCGCCCCGGTCGGTGGCGCTCGTCGGCAGGAATCCCGTGTTGGTCACGGTCGCCGCGACGCGGAACGTCCCGTCGCCGACCGCCGTCACGACCGGCTCGGCCACCTCGATCAGCGGACTCTGCTCGGCCAGGTACAGGATCCAGTGCATCTGCTGCCCGGTCTCGGCCTCCAGGAACTCGGGCGGCGGATTCTGACCCCAGAACTTGCTGTGCCACCCCCCGATCTCGACGGCGCCCAGCTGCGGATGCTCGAACGGCGTCCAGTCCGAGAAGTAGCGGCCGCCGAGCTCCTCGTCGTTGAAGCGGTGCTGCTCGGCCTCGCTGATCTCGCCGTCGCCGTCGTAGTCGGTCACCCACGCCTCGGGCCCCGGCGAGAACTCCGGCACCCACCCGATCACGCCGTGGTCCCAGTAGCCCCACGAGATCAGCGTGCCGTAGCGGTGCTCGGTGGGGTGCGTGGCGCTCGGCACCACCGGACGGCCCGTCGAGCGCGTGTACTCCTCGCCCAGGTGCAGAATCAGCGACAGGTCGATCTGCGGGAACAGCGACGGTGCCGACGCCGACGGCAGCCGGTAGACGAAGCCGCCCGAGGTGTGCCCATGCACGATCCCCGTGATGTTGCGGTTTGCGTTGATGAAGGCCGCCGCGGCGCGCGTCTCGGGCTCCGAGAGCGGGTAGTCCCCCGCGCCCGGCTGCAGGTGCACGCGCTCCCAGTTGCGCGGAAAGTTGCGATTCATGTCGAGCCCGCCGAGCCCGTCCTCGTCGATCGCCCCGTCGCCGTCGTTGTCGATGCCCTCGCGCAGGGTCGAGAAGCGCAGACCGGCGCGCCGCATCTCAGGGTCGCGCACCATGATCCGGTCGTCCGACGGGTCGGCCACCCAGATGCCGTCCGGGTCGGGGACGCGGATCTGCGTGATCCAGCCGTCGCCGTCGAGGTCCTCGGAGGGATCCTCGTCCGCCACGCCGTCCTCGTCGTCGTCGAAGGGGTGGGGGGTGCTGCGCAGGAACTGGTCGTCGATGAGCGCCAGGTCGGAGCCGTCGGGGTTGAACTTGGGACGCACGTGGAAGGCGCGCGCGTCGAGCAGCTCGGTGACGCGGGGGTCGTCGCCGTGGCCGTTGAGCAGGTGGCCGATCAGGTGCGTGGCCACCGACGAGCTGGTGAGCTCGCCCGCGTGGATGCCGCCGTCCACATACAGCGCGGGCTTCTCGTGCGCGGGGCCGGTCGCCTCGTTGGTGATCGTGATCACCATGAGCGGCTGGCCGTGGAAGCTCTCGCCGATCTGGTACAGCTCGGTCAGCCCCGGGTACAGCGCCGCGAACTCGCGCAGGATCTGGTTCGTCTCCGCAGCCGTGTAGAAGCGGTTCCAGTCGACGGCGCCGTCGGGCGAGACCAGGCTGGACGACTGCGCGGCGGCGGGGGTGGTGGCGGAGCCGACGCCGATCGCGGCCAGGGCGAGAGTGGCAAGGGCGACGACGCCGGCGGCCAGCCGGGCGGTCGCGGTCCGTTCGGAATGCACGCGCATGTTTCCTCTCAGGGGCGGGTCCAGATGATCCAGTAGTCGTCGATCGAATCGTCGTCGTCGGCGAGCTCGCCCGGCCCCGGCGGCAGGCCGTTGAGCTCGAAGATGTAGGTCAGCGCGTCCGTCACCTGCTCGCGCGTCAGGCTGCCCGGATTCCCGTGCGGCATCCTCTCGTAGATCCAGTACCACAAGCGAAAGACCGAAGCCTCCTCCCACCGCTCCAGAAACGCGGGCTCCGTCCAGTCGGCCGGCACGTGGCACTCGACGCAGATCTCCTCGAACACCCCGCGCCCCCTCGCCGCCTGCGCCTCCGTGTAGATCCCGTCCGTCGTGTTGGGCTCGTCGGCCTTGGAGGGGCGCGCGGGTGCCTCGGCCTCGCCGGTCGGCTCCGGTTCGCCAGTCGGCTCCGTGCCTGCGGCCAACTCTCCCCCGGCGGCCGCTCCGGGCGCAGAGGCCGGGGCCGGTGTCCCGGTTTGACATGCGAGTGTCCCAAGCGCGACCACGACCAGCGCAGCGACCACACCGGCCAAACGACGGGTCCCCGGGTCACACCAGTGCGAATGAAAACGACGGCAGCAGATCGGCTTCGACCTCGCAAATGGTACCAATTCGCGCCTCCACGAGTGGCGTGAGCGTTCCGGTCGAGACAAGGTAACCCTGGCCGCCCTCTGACGCCCCGCCGCCAGCCGTGCCCACGTCATCGCGCTCCCCCGCCACGCCCTCGCGCCCGGCCACCCCATACCCGGCCACCCTCTCCGCCAGCGGCCCCCGCAGCGCCGCGAGCACGTTCGCCGGCCCGCCCAGCACCGCCCGCCCCTCGCCCGCGGCCACCCGCTCGCCCCCCGCCGCCAACGAGACGGCGATCCCGTCGAGCGCCCCCATCATCCGTGACGACACCGGCGCGACCCGCGGCCCCACGACCAGCCCCGCGTGCAGCCCGAAGTCGGCCACGCTGCGAGCCGGATGCAGCTCCCATCCCGGGTAGTGACAGTCCACCAGCTCCGCGCCCAGCGCGACCCAGTCCGGCGCGCCCGCTACCTCATGCAACCCGGCCACCCCCTCGAACCCGAACACCACCTCGACCTCGATCCTGAGCGCCGCACGACGGCCCGCCGGAACCTCCAGCGGCACCGCAGAGGCGATCCCCTCGCCAAGCCCTTCGCCCACCTCGAACACCGTCTCCCGATACACCGGCGCGACCATGGGCCGGTCCAGCCCCCAGCGCGGCCAGATCTCGCGGTTCGTGAACCCCACCTTCCACCCGCCGAATCGCCATCCCCGTCGCAGCCGTCTCCGCGCGATGTCGGCCCCGACCTCGTAGGCCTCGTCCATGGTCAGGTCGCGGGTGCCGGCGGGCGTCTCGACGAACGCGCCCGCCGCCTCGGCGCGGAGCAGGGCGTCGGCGAGAGCGTGGACGTCCGTCCGGCGGGTGCCCGTCGGCGTGTGAACAACGGCAGGGCCCTCGCCCTTGGCATGGGCCAAGGCCTCGCTCAGGGACTGGATCAGCTCTTCTCCGAAGCCGCTCATTGCCTCTCCTTTCCTTGACCATCGATCACCTTGACGAGTGCCGCAACTACTCGACGCTTCCCGGGCTGGTGCTTGCGGAGACCAACCCCGTATAGGTACGCGCACCGACCGGGCCGCGACTGGTGCGGAAGCGGTGATCCGGCGAGGTTCAAACGCGCAATGCATGGCGAACGGGCGAGCGCTGCCTCACCCATGGGACACCGTGTCGTTGCCATCCGCTAGCTCCGCCGTGCGGACGGGGCGCTTAGCTCAGTTGGTCCAGAGCGCCTGCCTTACAAGCAGGAGGTCGCTGGTTCGAATCCAGCAGCGCCCATACGAGGTCCTTGGCGAACAAATACCCTCGCTGATCGACGCCCTTCTTTCCGGCGGATCGCCGCGTTTGTCCGCCACATTGGGCCAATAGTGGCGGACAAACTGGATCGAGCGTCCTAGATCCAGCAGCATGAGGGGGCCGCTGCAGGTCCACCGCCATCTTGCTGCGGGGCAGTAACCAGCCGTGCGTTTGGCAACGGCCCGATGGAGCGTTACGATTCCGCGAGAGTTTCACCAAGGGGCATCGGATGAGAGCATGGCTGAAGGACTGGTGGCCACTGCTTGCGGGCATCACGGCGGTGATGGCGGCGATCGCGGGCGGGGTGTGGCGGATCTCCGCCGGCATCGCCGCCCTGGAGACTGGCCTGCGAGCTGAACTTGCCGGTCTCGGCATCGAGGTCGCCCCGAAGGCCGCAGACGAAGGGCGGTGACCGCAGCCGCAACTGCGGAAGCCGCGACGCCCGTCCGATGACGTCCGAGTTTCGCGAAGTCCGCTACGAACCCGACGACCGAGTGCCCTGGCCGCTCGCGCTGGGGCTCGGCCTGCAGCTCGTCAGCCTGTGCATCAACGGCGTGGTGCTGTTGCCGGCGGTCGTCTTCCGGGCCGCCGGTGCCGAGGAGCACCTGCTGTGGGCGGTGTTCGCCTCCGTCATTGCCTGCGGCTTCTCCGCGATCCTTCAGGCTGCGCGCATCGGGCGAATCGGTGCCGGCTACGTCCTCGCGCACGGCAGCTCCGTCCTCTTCATCGCCGTCTGCGTCACGGCGCTCGATCAGGGCGGGCCGGCGCTGCTCGCCACGCTGGTCGTGCTCTCGGCGGTCTTCCAGGTGGGGCTGTCCGGGCGGCTCTCGCTGCTGCACCGCATTCTGACGCCGGTCGTCATGGGAACGGTCATCATGCTCCTTCCCGTGACGGTGGCGCCGATTCTATTGGACATGATAAGCCAGTCGCCGCCCGACGCCCCGGCCGCCGGACCGCTCAGCGCGGGGGTGACCATCTCCGTGATCGTGGGGATCGCGCTCACGGGAACCGTGACTCTCCGCCTTTGGGCGCCCGTCATCGGAATCGTCGCCGGCGCCCTGGTGGGTGCCACCTTGGGCATCTACGATGTCGGACTCGTGGCCGACGCCGCTTGGGTCGGCATCCCGCCCGGTCGGCTGCCCGGATTCGACCTCGACTTCGGTCCCGCGTTCTGGGGGCTGCTGCCGGCGTTCCTGTTCGCGGCGTTGATCGGCTTGACCCAGTCGGTGGCCATGGCCATCGCCGGCCAGCGTCTGGCTTGGCGTCGGCCCCGGGCGGTCGACTACCGCGCCGTGCAGCGCACGGTCGCCGCAGAGGGCGTCGGCAATGTCCTGGCGGGGATCGCGGGTACGATACCGAGCACACCCTCGGCCCCCAGCGTGGCTGCCAGCGAGGTCACGGGCGTCGCGGCTCGCGGCGTCGGCATCGCGGCCGGGATCACCTTCCTCGCCCTGGCCCTGCTCCCGAAGGCGCTCGCCGTGATCCTTGCAATTCCGGTCGGCGTCGTGGCCGGGGCGATCCTGGTGATCCTGGTGATGTTCTTCATGGTCGGAATGCGCGAAGTGGTGCTCAACGCGCCGAACGTGCGCACCGGACTGATCTCGGGCATCGCCTTCTGGACCGGCATCGCGTTCGAGTTCGACATGGTCTTTCCCGAGTACTTCGCGAGCTTTGCCGGTGGCCTGCTGAGCAACGGAATGACCACCGGGGGTCTGGTCGCGCTTCTGCTGACGGCGGCGACGATGCCGCGCGCCAGCCGATTCCGGTGCAGTCTCGACGTGACCGCGCTGCCCGAGATTCGCGAATTCGTTCGGACCTTCGCCGCCCGCCGGGGACTGGAGGGGACGAGGGACCGGCTGGAGGCCGCCGCCGAGGAGACGCTGCTCGCGCTTCTGGAGTCGCGACCGCAGGGCGAGGAGGGGGATCCGGGCTGGGAGGCGCCGGACGGCGCACGGCGCGAACTGGTCCTGACCGCGCGCAAGGAGAACGATGAGGCCGTGCTGGAGTTTCGGGTGGGTGCCGCCGACAGCGACCAGCTCAATCTGCAGGACCGCGTGGCGTGGGTGGGCGAGGAGACCGACGTGCCGCCGCTCGAGCAGGACCTCTCCCTGCGGCTGCTACGACACTTCGCCTCCTCCGTGCGCCACCAGCAGTTCCAGAACATGGAAGTCGTGACGCTCCGCTTCTCCGCCGCCGGGCCGAAGGGCTAGGGGATGCCTCGAAATCGATGAACTCGCTAGCCAGATCGCCTTGCCAGTGCGACGCCGACGGTGCTAATCTCCTCCCTTGGATGCCCCCTCCCCCAGATGGTCAAGACTATCGGTCAGCAACACCATCCTTGGCACATTGCGATGCCGTAGGGAGGGGGCGTCCACTCCACCGCCCTCGTAACCGTGAGTTCAAGTCCAAGGGTTGCCCCGCCGAGCATCCCCGGGAACGCGTCCGCAGTTCTCGTGCTCGTTATGATCACGTCATGAGCCCGGTCAGACTATCCTCATGACATGCTTCAGAGACCCTCTCGCCATCTTGGCGGAGGCGGTCCCCCGTTTGCACCAGGGCGGACGGGGGTCTACGATTCCTAACGGTTCACCGGAGGATATGATATGAGAGCTTGGCTGAAGGAGTGGTGGCCACTGCTAACGAGCATCGCGGCCGGCATGGCGGTGGTAGCGGGTGGGGCGTGGCAGATCGCCACCAGCATCGGCGATGTTCGAACCGAACTGCGAACCGAAATCCACCAGCTTCGCGTGGACTTCGAAGCGCGCATGGCGTCTGTCGAGGCGAAACTGGACGTTCTGATCGCCGGTCTGAACATCGAGGTCGCGCCGAACGCTGATGGCGAAGGGCAGTGACCTCTGCCGCCTCGCCCGACCTACTGCGGCAGTTCCCTCACTGGTAGCGGCGGGGCCGGACCCATCCCCAGCACCAAGTGCCAGTAGGACCACGACCGCGCGTCGAAGACACCGGGCAACGCGCCCTTCAACGCCCTTCTGAAGTCGTCGTCGTAGAAGCGCCGTGCCACCTCTAGATCCTCGATGGTGCCATAGGTCATCAGGTGGTTGAGGAAGAGGATGTCGTCGCGCAGGGTCACCTCAGGGGGCTTGAACCAGACCATTCGCCGCGCGACGGCAAGCAGTTCGCGGGGCGGGGGTGCGGGCGTCATGGCAGCAGCCCCGGGGGAACCATGCCAGTCCGCGCCTCGTAGCGGGGAAGCTCCCCGAGATCAAGTGCCATGGCGGCCCCGCTCAGCCGCGAACGGACCTGCGGCGGGAGTTCGTCCAGATCCCCGTCGCCGAAATAGGTCAGAGCCTTAACGGTCAGCAGCGGGTTGTAGTGCCTACCGTACACGGCTGCGGCGGCTCCGAGCATGGACGAGAGCGGCACCCCCCCCAACTGGGTCAGGGCATCGAGGTCAATGTAGTCCTTGGAGAACGCCCGGCTCTGCACCACGTGTGCCTTCGTGGCCCCAAGATCGAGCAGCGACGCCACGAGTATGCCTGCTGCCGCAGCTCTCTGCGGCGAATTGACCCGATTCAGCGCCAATCCCCCGAAGAACGACACCCGCACCGGCCCGTCGCGATCGACGATGCACGTCAGCGTGTTCTCCTCGCGTTGCACGACCGAGGCCCGCCTTAGGTATGGGACATCGGCCAGAAGACGGGAGCCGTCCACCGTCGCGCGCAACTCGGGCCATAGCCGCCGCTGGGGCGGGGGCAGTGCGTCCAGACGAGGTTCGATCATGGGTTTGCTCGGGCCAGCCTTGAATCTAACTTTTCGGTCGTACCCTTCGGAACCGACGTGTGGGCCGGCGGGTATGGGGACCATCTCGTACCGCTTGCAAGGTGCCGCACAATGTCGAAACCGATCCCCGCTCCGCTGTTGATCCTGATCGCGGCCGCATCCCTCGCCTGTGGCGACGACGACGAGTCCCCCGTCGCGCCGCCCCCGCCGCCGCCGCCGCCACCCCAGGAGCCCAACGAGCTCCCGACGGCCGGCTTCACGGTCGATGTGGATCTCGGACAGGCTCCGCTGGAGGTCAACTTCGACGCGTCCGCCTCCTCCGACCCCGACGGCAGTCTGGTCTCCTACGAGTGGACCTTCGGAGACGGCGGCACGGCGAGCGGGGTGCGGGTCGCCCACACGTACGCCGAAGCGGGAATGTTCGAGATCGAGCTCACCGTCAAGGACGACCGCGATGGAGAGGCCTCCGCCACCGACGAAGTGGTCGCGTGGAGCCCGGCGGGAAGCGGCCCCAACGTCATCCAGGGCACCGTCTGGCACGACCGGGACATGGACGAGGCCATCGACGGTGACGAGCGGATGCTCGAGGGCTTCGCGGTGTTCCTCGACGAGGACGGCGACGGCGCCTACGACAACGGCGAGCCCCTGACGCTGACGGCGGCCGACGGCGCCTACGAGTTCGCGGGCCTCGACGCCGGGCGCAGCTACACGGTGTCCCAGGTCCTCAAGTTCGGCTGGAGCAGCACCTTCGCGGGACTCTCGACGCCCTCTAGCGGCCCGTCCACCCCCCGCACGGCGGCGATCGTCAACGGGGACGACGCCGACATCGAGGACTTCCCGTTCCAGGTCGCGCTGCGAACCCGCGAGTCGCAGTTCCAGTTCTGCGGCGGGACGCTGCTCAACAGCCGCTACGTGCTCACCGCAGCCCATTGCGTCTTCGGCGCTCCGGCGGGCGAGATCGAGGTACTCGTGGGCACTGCCGACCTCACCAAGGGCGGCGAGCGAATCAACGTCCAGGCGGTGCGTTCCCACCCCGAGTTCGGCCAGACGATCTCGTACGACGTGGCGATCCTGCGCCTCGAAGGGTCGCATCTGTATCCCCGCGTCTACCTCCAGTCCCCCGATCAGCCCGAGTACTCGCTTCCGGGAGACACGGCCACGGCGATCGGGTGGGGACAGACTGGAACCGGTCTCGACGGCGAGGACACCGACATCCTGAAGCGGACGGACCAGCCCATCATCAGCAACGAGGACTGCGCCAAGGTGGCGGGGTTCATGTTCGGCGGCATAACCGATCAGGTCATCTGCGCCGGCGCGGAGCGGCTGGGACGGGGCGTCTGCTTCGGCGACAGCGGAGGCCCGCTCATGGTGCCGTACGAGGACTCGTGGATGGAGGTCGGGGTGACCAGCTTCGCGGTCAACCGGGATCAGTGCGGGAACATCCCGGCGGCGTTCGCGCGCGTCACGGAGCTGTACGACTACATCGTCGCCGTGGCGCGGATCGAGGACTCGCTGAGCTACGAGGTAGACTGGAGCGACGGGACCACGGCGCGAGTGGACTTCGGCAACTTCCACTGATCGCCGGTGGCCCGTGGGTCGGCGCGCCAGCCGGCGCTGCTGACGCTAGCTCCCGGCCGTCCCCAACACCCGCCGAATCGCCTCCACCGTCGCCTCGGTGCGGAACTCGATCAGCCTCCTGCCGTGTTCGATGGTCCGCTCCGCAGGCAGAATGCTGATCCCGTTGATCGATGCCTTCCCGGCGTCGATCCGCTGCTGCAGGCGGACGTGGCGCGGGTCGTCGTTCATGATGATCGACGTGATGTAGTAGTCGTCGTGAAGCCCTTCGAGGCGCGGATCCTCGTCGATGCCCAGCACGTCGCGCTGGTGGATCAGCACGTCGCCGTAGTTGTAGTACTCGGGAATGTGGGCGATCACCACGCCGTCTCGCTCCCACGCGGCGGACAGCACCTCGGCCACCGCCGCCATGCCGCGCTGGTTGCCGCCGCTGTCGCCCAGCAGGAAGATGCGGGTGAAGCCCTGCGCCTTCAGACTCACGGCCATGTCGCGCAGCACCGCCATGAACGTCTCCTGCGAGAGGCGGATGCCGCCGGGGGTGGCCGCGCGCTCCGGATCCCCGGGCTCGATGGTGACGATCGGCGCGACCAGCGTGTTGCCGAGCGCCCGCGCGATCGATTCGCCCATGACGCGCAGGACGTGGTTGTGCTTGCCGGTGGTGAGGTAGGGACCGTTCTCCTCGATTCCCCCGGTGAGGATGAGCGCGGTGTGCGTGCCCGAGGCGAGCAGGTCCCGCACCTCGAGCATGGTGAGCTCCTCGATCCACACGTTGTCGGCGGCCGCGATGGGGCGGGGAACGGTCGCCATGTCCTGCATCTCGCCGCTCTGGGCGACCAGGTCCGCAGGGAGCGGGGCGAGGAGGAGGGCCAGGGCGACGCAGGCTGGCCGCGCGGAAGGGATCGAGTCGGTTGTGCGCTGCTGCATGGTCATGGGACTCCTTCTAGGAAAGGTAGGCGCGCAGCTTCCGGATCTGCTCGTCGTCGCCGAGGACGATCACGTCGTCGCCCGCTCCGAGTTCGGTCGCCGCGTCGGGGTTGAATTCGACCTCGTCGTGCCCGCGACCGTCCCGGCGAACGGCGATCACCACCAGACCGGTCTCGTCGGGGATGCGCGCCTCGGCCAGCGTCGTGCCGGCGACGGTCGAGTGCGCGCCGACGGTGGCGTGGTCGATGCGCCGCGACAGGTGGCGGCCCGGCGCGGTCACGTCCAGGATCGCGGCCACCGACGGCCGCACCAGCACCGAGGCCACCCAGACGGCGCCGGTCACGTTGGGGCTGACCACGTGGGTTGCGCCGGCCCGGTACATCTTGTCGATGGCGGGCTTGCCCTCGGCCCGCGCGACCACCGTGAGCTCGGGGTTGAGATGACGCGCGGTCAGGCAGACGTAAAGGTTGTCCGCGTCCTCCGAGAGGCAGGTGACGAGCCCCTTGGCGCGCTCCACGCCCGCCGCGACGAGGGCGCGGTCCTCGGTTGCGTCGTCGAGCACGATGGGCACCTGAGGGGAAGCCCTCCGCAGGGCCTCGACCGTCTCCTCGTCCCGCTCGACCACCGCGAACTCCTGACCGGCCTCGTCGAGCTCGTGAGCGACTTGGAGTCCCATCCTGCCTCCCCCACAGACGATCACATGATCTCTGATACGCTTGAGCCTCTTCATCGTCTTCCGTGTCGTGTAGTTGTTGCCGAGGTCCATCCTCACCATCGCCGCGGTGACGAGCGCGAACCACATGCCCAGACCGACCAGCCCGCCCCCCAGCACCAGCGTGGTCCATGCCCGGCCCGTGCCGCTCAGCGGATGCACTTCGTGAAAGCCCACGGCGGTGGTCGTGATCACCGTCATGTAGACGGCGTCGTCCCAGCTCCAGTCCTCGATCCACCGGTAGCCCGCCGCGCCCACGACGTTGAGCACGACGATGAACAGGAGGACGAAGAGGACCTGCGACCGCCGAAAGATCACCGCGGCTGGCCCACCGCTACGGCGTCCGCTCGAAGATCAGGTCGCGCACCCGCGTCCCGGTGACGGTGAACCCGCTCACCCGGCCGGTCCCGTCGCGCACGAATCGCACCTCGGGCAGGAACCACTGGTCGCTGGCGAAGGCGTCCGCCGCGGTCGGCGAGAGCACGGTGGGATCGTTGCGCCAGTGGCTCGCGACCAGGCGACCATCGGAGTCGACATCGAGATCGTAGGTGCTGTCTAGCTCGGGACTGCGGTAGCTGCCCGCGTACTCGCGAAGCTGATCGGCGGTGAGGGTCGGCCCCTCCGCCTCGGCCTCGGGCTCCGGCGACTCCGGCTCGGGTCCCATGAGGTCGCCGACGAAGACCTCGGCCACCCGTCGCGCGCGCCCGGCCGGGTCGCAGTCGGAAACGTTGCAGAAGATCGCGATCGACAGGTTCTGCTCGGGGTACCGCGTGAAGTTGGTGCGATAGCCCACCCACGAACCCCCGTGCCCGAAGGTCGGCAGCCCGCGATGGTCGCCGACCGCAAGCCCGTGCGCGTAGTCGAGCGTGTCGCCGCCGGTCAGCACACCGGGCCGCACCATGGTGGCCAGCATCTCGTCGCCGCCGACCTGGCCCGTCTCGTAGTTGCGCATCCACAGGATGAAGTCGTCGATGGTTGTGTGCAGCGAAGACGAGGCCAGCGCCGTGAGCTGGTTGGGCATCCGCTGGAAGCGCGCTTCGCCCTCGCTCCCGTCCTCTTCCTCGGCGACCGGCGCGTACGACTCGGCCCGTCCCGGCACCACCTCCAGGTAGTCGTCCGAGAAGTGCGTGCGCGTCATTCCGAGCGGCCCGAAGATCCGCGACTCGGTGTACTCGCGGAACGTCATCCCCGACTGCACCTCGATCACGCGCGCCAGCAGGTTGTAGCCGGTGTTGGAATAGGCGTATTCGGAGCCGGGCGCGAAGTTGATCGCCTGCTGGCGGTGGAGCATCCGCAGGATCTTCTCGAACGAGATCACGTCGGTGAAGCCGATCCCGCCGAGCGCCATCGTGTGCGGCCAGTCGCGAATGCCGCTCGTGTGGTGGATGAGATGCCTGGCCGTGATCGCCGCGCCGAAGTCCGGCAGCTCGGGAACGTAGCCGCGCACATCCGCGTCGAGGTCGAGTCCGCCTTCGGATTCGAGGAGGAGGGCGGCCATGGCGCCGAACTGCTTGGAGATCGACGCGATGTCGAAGACCGTTCCCGGCGTGATGGGGATGGTGTGGTCCAGGTGCGCGGTGCCGTATCCCGCGCGATGCACCACCTCGCCATTCCACACGACCCCCACGGCCGCGCCCGGGCGGTCGCCCTCCAGGTCGGCGAAGATCGCGTCCACGTCCGGGTTGGTGGGGCCGCCTGTCGGCGCGGCGGCGGGGGCGCACGCGGTCAGCGCCACGGCTGCGGCAAGCGCCAGGGAGATGGGCGCGGTCGGGGTGGCCCGCGCGGTGGAGGATGGCCGTGTCATCGCTTCGCTCGCTTTTCCGTCGGGATCCGGTGGCCTGGGCGGCAAGCGCCGCAAGGCCCGACGAGTCACGATGACGACGCGGAACGGCGATCGCAAGCGGCGTGTCGGGACTCCTACGCGCCCTTCACGAGTCGGTAGCGAACGATGTACTCCACGTCCAGCTCGTCGCGCTCGACGCCCCACACGGTGTCCTCGGAGATCGTCCTTACGCTCAGGTCCAGAGGCATCAGGGCGCGGGACAGCGGCGCTCCCTCGGAATCCAGCACCCACCACTCGGTCATCGGCTCCCCGGTCTCCGACTGGATCGGGTCGAAGCGCCTCAGCCAGATCGTGCCGTCCTGGGCCTCCAGCATTGCGCTGACCGCCGGAAGATGCGACGGCCTGTACATGGCTTCGCGGACATCCGCCGCGCTGGCGCTGAACCGGCCACGGTCACTCCAGCGTTCGGCCCATTCGGCGACCACCGAGTCGAAGCGCTCGGCTGGCAACGGCACCGGCTCGTAGGGGACCGTCGCCGTGAAGAGGGTGTCGCCGTCAAGGCCGATTCTGCTCACAGTGACAGTGGGCTCCCCGGTGCCGGTCCACACCCTGCGATCAAGGACCAGCAGGCCGCGCGGGCCGGCCGCGGCCCTGAAGTCGTCACCGAAGGGCTGGCTCGAGAACGCGCCGCCATCGTCGCGGAGGATCGCGAAGACATCGTGCGGTTCGTAGGGAAGCGTCCAGATGTGGGCCAGCGTCTGTCCGTCGGCGGCCATGCGCACGTAAGGCGTGCCGGTCAGGTTGCCCAGGGCGATCTCCTGCGACCATCCTGGTGCGCGCCCCACGAAGGTGCCGTCGCGCAGCGGCGTGGAGGGACGCGGCGGCGACCCCTCGGCGCTGCCGATGTCGACCTTGGGCGAGGTCGATCCCACGAAGTTCCCCGCCAGGTCGAAGTAGCTGACTCGGTAGCCGCGCCCGTCCCACACCCAGAGCGAGTCGCCGAAGAACCCCAGCCCCTCGACCGCGCGGAACTCGCCCGGCCCCTCGCCCTCCCTTCCCACAGAACCCGCCGGGGTGCCATCCGGCCCCCAGCGCCGGACGGTGGCCTCCCGCCAGTGCGCGGTGTAGAGCAATCCGTCCGGACCCTGGGCGAGAACCGTCAACGGGCCGAAGACGTACTCGGGGTCGTCGACGGAGCCGATGCGCAGTTCGGGGCCGTCAACGGTCCATGGGGTGCCCGCGAAGGGGTTCGCGGCGCGGTCGCCGTCGCTTCCGCAGGCCGTCGCGAGCACGGTCGTGAAGGCGAGCGTCAGGACGGACGCGAGCCGACCTGCGGGGAAGGTCGGAATCGGTGCCGGCGATCCCGGCTCCGCCCCATTGCGCCGCCACGGTGTTGTGTTGATCATATCGCACCTCAAACGCTTCGGAGTGACTGAAAATGACGAACCGTGCGCCCACGCACCTCCCTGTCTACACCGCTGCCCTGCTGCTGTTTCACCTGCTGCCCGTGTCCGCGATGGGCCAGGGGACGATCGCGGGCACCGTTCGGAACGCCGCCACCGGCCTCCCCCTCGCGGGCGCCCAGGTCGCCATCGCCGCCTTGAGCATGGGCGGGATCACGGGCCCCGACGGCCAATTCGAGGTCGGGGACGTTCCGGCCGGGACGCACACGGTCGAGATCAGCCTGATCGGCTACGCCACCGTGACCCGCGAAGTCACCGTTTCGGCCGGCCAGGAGGCGCGTCTGGACGCGGAGCTCAGCGAGACGGCCCTTGCCCTAGAAGGCTGGTCGCGGTGGGGAGTCGGGCCCGCCCCCGCACCGTGACCCAGTCGGCCGTCCCGATCGACGCGATTCCTTCTCAGGACTTCGTTGATCAAGGCGACACCGACCTGAACGACCTGCTGCGCACGGTGATCCCATCGTTCAACGTCAACCCGCAGGCCACCGGAGACGCGGCCCGGATCATACGGCCGGCCAGTCTGCGCGGGCTCGCCCCGGATCACACCCTGGTGCTGGTCAACGGGAAGCGCCGCCACCGCGCGGCGGTGATCACCTGGATCGGGGGCGGGTTCGCCGACGGCGCGCAGGGACCGGACATCTCGTCGATACCCGCGATCGCGATCCGCCAGGTGGAAGTGCTTCGCGACGGGGCGTCGGCCCAGTACGGCTCCGACGCGATCGCCGGGGTGGTCAACCTCACCCTCAAGGACGCGCCCTCGGGAGGAAGCATCGAGTTCAGGACCGGCACCTACTGGGAGGGCGACGGCGAGTCGTACACCCTCTCGGGGAACGTCGGGCTGCCGCTGGGCGAGGGGGGCTTCGCCAATCTGAGCGCCGAGTTCGGGTCCTCGAACCCGACCAGCCGCAGCGTGCAGCGGGACGACGCCGCGGCGCTGATCGCGGCGGGCAACACCGCCGTTCGGGATCCGGCGCAGATCTGGGGGGCGCCCGACGTCGACAACGACCTCAAGCTGTGGGGCAACTTCGGGCGCTTCCTGAGCGACGGACTGCAGCTGTACGGCCACGCCAACTACTCGAGCGAGACCGTGACCGGCGGGTTCTTCTACCGCAACCCCAACACGCGCGCGGGCGTATTCAGCCTCGACGGAGGCCAGACGCTGCTGGTGGGCGACTTGTTGGACGCGCAGGACGGCGTGCTGGACGGTTCGGCCGGGTGCCCCGAGGTGCGCATCACGAACGCGCTGCCCGATCCGGTCGCGCTGGCGCGCGTTTTCGACGACCCCAACTGCTTCACCTTCCAGGAGATGTTCCTCGGCGGGTTCACGCCCCAGTTCGGGGGAGACGCCGTGGACGCATCGGTGGTGGCGGGGGTCAGGGGCCAGACCCGCGGCGGCCTGCTCTGGGACGTGAGCGCCGGCTACGGGCGGAACGCGATCGACTTCTTCATCTACAACACGGTGAACGCGTCATTGGGACCGCAGTCGCCCTCGTCGTTCGACCCCGGGATCTACGCGCAGTCCGAGCTGAACGTCAACGTGGACCTGAACTACGCCGTCAACGACATGGTGAACGTTGCCGGTGGCGCCGAGTTCCGCGACGAACACTTCGAGATCGGGATCGGCGAGATCTCGTCGTGGCGCATCGGCCCCTTCGCGGCGCAGGGTTTCAGCGCGGGCTCCAACGGCTTCCCCGGGTTCAGCGACATCGCCGCGGGCGACTGGCATCGGACCAACTTCGCGGTCTACGGCGACCTGGAGGTGCGGGCCAGGGACGATCGCTGGACCCTCGGCACGGCGCTGCGGGCGGAGCGCTTCGAGGACTTCGGCACCACCGCGAACGGCAAGGTCGCGGTCCGCTACGGGCTGACCGACCTGCTGGCGGTCCGGGGCAGTGCCAGCACGGGGTTCCGGGCGCCGACGCCCGGCCAGCAGAACGCCTTCAACGTCTCGACGCAGTTCGACAGGAGCCTGCGCGACCTGGTCAACAACGGAACGATCCCGTCGACCTCCAAGGTGGCCGAGATCAAGGGGGGCAAGCCGCTGGACGCCGAGAAGTCGGTGAACACCAGCTTCGGGGTCGTGCTGGACGCGGGCGCGTTCATGGTCTCGGCCGACTACTTCAGGATCGCGCTTTCGGACCGGATCGCACTGAGCCAGGTCTTCGCGCTCGATCCGGCCGAAGCCGAGCGGCTGATCTCGGAGGGGATCACCAGCGCGAAGAACCTGGCCAACTTCCGCTTCTTCACGAACGAGTTCGACACCCGCACGCAGGGGGTGGACGTGGTGGCGTCGTTCGCGCCTTCGGAGTTGGCGGGCACCGAGTTCAGCCTGGCGGTGAACCACACGAGCACGCGGGTGGCCCGCTACAATCCCGAGGTTCTCGACGCGGTGCGCATTCGGCAGCTCGAGGATGCGCTTCCCGGAACGCGCTGGATGTCGTCGGTGCGGCGCACTTGGGGCGGCATCTCGACGCTGGGTCGGCTGAGCTACTACGCCGGCTGGTTCGACTCGCGCGACGACCGGGCCTATCCGGGTGAATACGTCGTCGATCTGGAGGCCACCTACGCCGTCGGCGAATCGGCCGCGATCACGATCGGCGGCCAGAACGCGCTCAACCAGTATCCCCAGGAGAACCCCGACTCCAGGGCGGTGGCGGGCAATCTCTACAGCTCGGCAACGCCCTTCGGCGCCAGCGGAGGCTTCTACTACGTGAAGGTCGGCTACAGGTGGTGATGGGGCGACGCCGGGGCCGCTAGGGGACGTCGGTCCCGGAGCGTCCGGCGTCCGACCCGCGCTTGGACTCCGAGCCGTGCTCGCGCAGGAACTCCTCCGTGCCCTCGGGCAGAAGGAGATTGTCCGAGATCTCCGCGATCTCCTCCGCCTCCTCCCACGCGCGCTCCAGCAGCCACAGCTCGCCTTCGAGCGCCCGCCGCTCCTGCTCCTCGTGGAGTGCCATCTCAAGCGCAAGCTTGGTGGGCTTGGGCATCTTGTTGACGTAGCCCGGCACGCCCTTCTTGTCCTGGAAGCGGTCGCCCTGCGCGATGTCGACCAGGAACCTCTCGGGATGCCCTGCCGTCTCGATCTCGCCGACCGCGTCCTGCACGGTCTCCCGCTTGCCGCCCATGGCGTTGATCTTGGGCAGAATCGCCCCCGCGAAGCGACGGGCTTCGGTGCCTTGGTGCCACGTCTTCCGCTTCCCCTTCCGGATCTGAACCATGAATCCCTCCTCGCCGTCGTCGGGACGGACCCGAGTGCCGAGCAGATCGGGTCGCTTGAGCTTGACGATCCCGCCGTCGTCGGGACGGAGCTTCACCAGGGTGCGATGGTTCATCCAGAGGCTGACCAGGTTCCCGCTCTGGCCGAGCACGGCCCCGCTCAGGATGCCGGCGGCGACGCCACCCGCCGCGACGCCGACGAACACCGCCGCCGCGCCCGCGCCGTAGAGGATCTGGCGGCGCCTGCGGCGGCCGAACTGGTCGCCGTAGCGCCAGGCCGCGAACTCCGAGCGCAGGGGGCTTCCGATCCGCACGAGGGTCAGTCCCTTCGGGGTGGCGGGCAAGGCCGATGTTCTCCGTCGACACGCGAACGCGAGTGTCCCGGAAGATGCGCTCGCAGTCCTCGACCGCCTCCCAGCGTTCCTCCAGCGGGGTCAGATTCCAGCGCTCGCACTTGGTGCACACCACCCAGAGGCGCCCCCTCGCGGCGTCGAACGCCAGTCTGCGCCCGACGGGAAAGGACTCGACGACGGTGTTGGCTCCCAGCGGTCGGGTGCAGAACATGCAGGACTTGTACACGGCGCTCCTTGTCCGTCGGCAGGAGGAGTCACAGGTTTGCAGCCGGGGATACGGAACAGGGGGTGGTCGCATTCTCCGATGCGTCGCGGTCCACCCGACCGCCACAATTTACTGGACGCGACCGATCGAGGTGAGGGACATGGGACAGGAAGCCACCGCACTGATCAACGACCCCATGGGCGTCTTCGCCTTTCTGGCGGGGCTCGTGGCGCTGATCTTCTGGATCTCCGAGCTGCCGGCGTGCAGGAAGCTCTTCGAGGTGGTGCCGCCGGTCATCTACGTCTACTTCCTGCCCATGCTGGCCACCACGGCGGGAATCACTCCGGCGGCGTCGCCCCTGTACGAATGGACGGTTCCCTACCTGCTGCTGTTCGCCCTGCTCATGCTGATGGTTTCGGTCGACCTCGGCAGCGTCGCGCGGCTGGGACCCATGGCCCTGTTCATGGTGGCGGCCGGGACCGTGGGAATCGTCGTCGGGGGTCCGGTTTCGCTCATGCTCTTCGGCGGCATGCTCCCCGAGGACGCGTGGACGGGGTTCGCGGCGCTGTCCGGGAGCTGGATCGGGGGGACCGCCAACATGGTGGCCATCGCCGAGAGCGTGGGCACTTCGCCGGACGCGATGGGACCGGTGATCGTCGTGGACACCGTGGTCGGCTACGGGTGGATGGGGGTGCTGATCGCGATGGTCGGGCTTCAGGGCCGCTTCGACCGCCGGACAAATGCGCGCACCGACGCCATGGAGCGGACCAACCGCCAGTTGGAGGCGCTGAAGCGCGAGGGTCGTCCGCTGACGCTCCGCGACGCCGTCGTGATGATCGGATTCGGCATGGCTTGCGCGGTGGCGGCCCAGCGCGCGGGCCAGCACATCCCGCCCCTCGGCGATCCCACCATCATCAGCGGCACCACCTGGTCGATCCTCATCGTCGTGACCGGTGGCCTGCTGCTCTCGTTCACACGCCTCCGAAACCTGGAGACGGTGGGGGCTTCCCACCTTGGCTACACGGCCCTCTACCTTCTACTCGCCGGGATCGGAGCACAGGCGGATCTGCGCGCGGTCCTCGACACGCCCATCTACCTTGCCGCGGGCGCGGTCTGGATCGCGATCCACCTGGCCTTCCTGCTCCTCGCCGCCAGGATCGTGCGCGCCCCCTTCTTCTTCGTGGCGACCGGCAGCATGGCCAACATCGGAGGTGCCGCCTCGGCACCGGTGGTGGCGGGGGTGTACCACCGGGCCATGGCCCCGATCGGACTCCTCATGGCGGTGGCGGGGTACATCCTCGGCATCTACGGAGCGCTGCTGTGCGCGTGGTTGCTGGGGCAGGTGGGGGGGTGACCGACAGGAACGCCGGAGGACATTTGAGTGCGCTGAGAATCGATTATCCGGGTGCGGACCAGTCCGCTGGGGCGGGGCACCCGAAGCCGGACGCTGGAGCGCCCGCCGACCGAAAGCGGACGCTGGAGCGCCCGCCGACCGAAAGCTGGCGGTGGGCGGCCGGTGCGGCTCGCATGGTGGGCCGTCGCCGTCATTGTGCTCGCGGTGCTTCCTTTCATCCTCCTCGTCCGCGGCGGCGTCTTCGCATACCACCAATGGGGGCTGGGCGCCTGGTTGTCGCTGGCCTTGTCGGCTGCGGCCACGACACTGCTTCTCGCGCTCTACGCGTGGGGTGTCGGTCGGCGAATGGGGGCGGGGAAGCGATTGAGGAAGTTCTTGACTCGGATGACGGTGCTGACCGGTGCCGCGTTCATGCTCTACTCGGTACTGGTCGTCGCCGGCGGCAACGTCAAGTCGGAGGAAATCCGGGCCGAGTTCTCGGGCCTTCATCCACTGCTGCGGATCGGGGTTTCCGTCGTCGTGCTCGTAGACCCCGGTGCCGTGATCACCGACGCGGAGCGCTCTCCTGATTTCTACGCCCGTGCCGGCCTCCCGGCGAACGAGTCCTCGCTACACTTCCGCCAGGACGACGGCTTCGTCCACGCGCTAGACCTGCGGACCGCTGACCGCCCTGAATGGCGGAACCAAGCCACTGAGCTGGTCTTCCGCGCCATGGGCTTCCAGACTCTGCGGCATGTCGGAACCGCCGACCACCTGCATGTGTCGCTGCGGCTGGCGGGGTAGCTGGCGCAGTTGCCAAGACGTGCGGCTATTCGCCGTACATCTCGACGATCAGGCGTCGTAGTTGCCGAGCCTGTTCAGCCTTCAGGCGGTCGATCTCGTTCCTAAGACGTTGCTTGCTGATGGATCGTATCTGGTCCACCGCGATCTCGGCGTCCTGACCAGCACACCGGACTTGAAGGCGGCTCCTCCAAGCTGGGTGAAGGCTGGTGGTCAGAGGACAGATGACCACCGTTTGCAGAAACCGGTTCATCGAATTCTGGCTGACCACGACGACGGGTCTGACCTTGCGGATTTCCGCACCCACGGTGGGGTTGAGGTCGGCGTAGTGGATGGAGTATCGCCTGGGGAAGTCCGCCACTAGTCCAGACCATCGGCGACCGTCGATTCGAAATCGTTCCAGTCCTCGTCTTCCACCGCCATCGCTCGATAGGTGTCACTCCAGGAAAGCTTGCCACGCCCGTCGCGCCGCAGGAAAACGCCTTCCTCGCTCTCCTCAAGGACGAGAGAACTGCTCCAGCCGTACTTCTCCCTGAGCGCCTTGGAGATACGGATTCCCTTCGAGTTGCCGATCTCTATCAGCTTGACCGCCCTCGCTCGACTAGGCTTGCCCATCCCGTTGACCAACTCCGAGTTTGCTGTTGTTCCGGTAATTACCGTAATTACGCGTCAGCCTGGCGTCAAGGCGGAGCGCAACCGCTTCTTTTTGTCCATCTAGATGTTCCAGCGCCACCGCCATGGCCCGGTTTCCGGGAAACCCCTTCCGGTCAGTGCGGGTGCCCCTCTTCGTAGTGCCGGGCCAGCGCGTCGCCGCCGAAGTCGTTCTCAAGATCGCGCCACACCGAGTGCACGTGGTTGGCGTTGCCCTGGGTGTTGTCGTACTCGATTAGGAACGAGGCCGCGTGGACGCGGTAGTAGTGGCCCTCGCCGAACTCGGTGGAACCCGCCCAGGCGAAGTAGAGGTCGTCGGGCGGAATCTCGTTCTCGATGCGCGCCATCCAGGCGTGCGCGGCACCAGCGTCCATGTTCCACACGTACTCGCCGATCACGCCCGTGAGCACGCTGCGTTGCGCGTCGGTGAGCCGGGAGGCGGGGATGCCCTCGAAGCCGTCGAGCCGCGCCTCGCGGTCGTTCCCCGTGATGATGTCGCGGGGCGCCTCTTCGGCGATCATCGCCATCTCGAGCTGCTCGGCCGTGAGGCTCCGCACGAGGGAGCGCGCGAGGTCCTCCTCGCGGCCGAGGGGGCGCCAGCCCGCCTTCGGGCCGGATGGAACGGTCGCCGGGTTCGCCCCCATGAAGGCGGGCCCCGTCACGGTGAGCTCGTTCGACGGCGACGAGAAGTTGAGCGACAGGTGGTGGCCCTCGAAGCGCCACGCCCAGGGCGCGCCCGCGGTGGGCGTCCCGAAGATGACGACGTAGTAGTCCTCTGGATCTCGCCGCTCGGGACGGCCCTCGATGACGCCCAGGATCCGTTCCAGCTCGATGACCGCGTTGGCCTTGTGGTATCCCTGGCTGCCCAGGGCCGCTTGGAGCATGGCGTGGGCCGCGCTGCGCTGCTCCAGCGTCATGTCCTTCAGCGGGAGACCGTTGCGCGACACGGGCGTGAAGGCCCAGTTGAACCGCTCCTCGTCGCCGAGGTCGTAGGTGGCACGGTCGAGCGCGTCGCCCTCCAGGAGCGACAGGAAGGTCGCCGCGGCCCCCGCAACGCCGTCCTCGCTGGCCGCCGGTGCCGAGTTGGTGCCCTTCGGCGCGGCCTCCCATGCCACGGCGGCCAGCGCCGCGACGCACGCGCCCAGAATGAACAGCTTGGTGGTTTTCGTCCGTTCCATCTTCTTCCTATCCTTCCTCTGCCTGAAGCTTCTCTGCCACGGCCTGCACCTCGTCGAGCACCCTCAGCAGGTTCCCGCTCCAAAGCAGGCCGATCTGCTCTTCCGTATAGCCGCGCCGCACCAGCTCCAGCGTGACGTTGAAGGTCTCCGACGCGTCGTCCCAGCCGGCCACGCCGCCGCCGCCGTCGAAGTCCGAACTGATGCCCACGTGCTCCAGGCCGATCAGGTTGACCATGTAGTCGATCTGGTCGACGAAGTCAGCCACGCTCACGTCGGGGGGGATGTCCATGTTGGCCGCCCGCTCCGCCGCCGTCGCCCGCACCTCGGCCATCTGCGCCTGGTAGGCGTCGCGCTCGTCGGGTGTAAGCGCGAACATGCCGCCCCGTCCGAGCATTTCGACGCCCATTTCCGCCGCGACCTCGGCCTCGACCGCGTCCATGGCCTCGCGGTGGGCCGCGTTCCTGGTGGTGTTGACGAAGGAGCGAAGTGCCACAGTCTGGATCACGCCGCCGTTCTCTGCCACCGCATGAAGCTGTTCGTCGTCGAGATTGCGGCTCACGTTGCTGAGCCCGCGGGCGGAGGAGTGCGATGCCATGACGGGTGCGCGCGTGAGCTCCAGCGTCTGCATGATCGACGGCTTCGACGGGTGCGAGATGTCGATCATGATGCCGAGCCGGTTCATCTCGGCCACCGCGTGGCGGCCCATCTCGCTCAGCCCCCCGTGCAGGAAGTCGCCGTCGTTCTCGCCCGAGTGCGCGTCCGAGAGCTGGCTGGGACCCGTGTGCGCCAGCGACATGTAGCGTGCGCCCCGGGCGTGGAACTCCTCGACCCGCGAGATGTCCTCGCCCAGGGGATACGCGTTCTCGACCCCGATCATCGCGACCAGCTTGCCCGAGGCCGCGATCCGGCGCACGTCGTCGGAGGTCAGCGCCAGCTCGATCCGGTCGGGCGCGTACTCGTCGACCATGCGGTGGATGGCGTCGAACTTGTCGACCGCGTTCTCGTAGGCCGTCGCGTAGCCCTCGTCGTTGAGCAGGCCCTGGGAGGTGTAGACGACGAACCAGCCGACGTCCAGCCCACCCGCCTCCATCTTCGGCAGGGTGACCTGTGTGGGCAGGTCCATGGTGTAGTTGCGCTCGGCGGTGAAGTTCGACGCGCTGATGTCGATGTGGGTGTCGAGCGTGATGACGCGGGCATGGATGTCGCGGGCGCGTTCGATCATCGCCTCTTCGGATTCCTCGCCGCTGTCGTCGACGGGCGCGCAGGCGGTTCCGGCACCGGCGAACGTGAGCGACAGGGCAAGTGCAAGCGGAGTGGGGCGGGGCATGGCCATGCGTGCTGCTCCGATGCTTCAGGGTGGCGGCAGGACTGGGGGCTCGCTGGGAACATTCAACATAGGGGCTTGATGGCTCATCGGCACCCGCTGTTTGCTCCGCGATTTCGGTTTCTGTGAAGGCCTAATCCCACCCCACCTGCCCCGCCTGCCCCACGGCGTCGACCCGGATCGTCAGGATATCGATGTCGTGATACTGCTGGTGGCGTATCGACGACGCGTAGTGCCGCAGCAGCCGCAGCGGGGTCTCCGACTCCACGGGCACGCTCGCGGCCGCCTCGCTGAGCACTGCCAGCTGATCCTCGATGTTGGTCGCGTCCGTCGTGGCGATGAACTCCAGATCGGCGGCGTTGCCGTCGCTGCGCGCGATCAGCAGGAGGCGCCGCTCCAGGTCCCCCGTCTCCTGCGCCTCTCCGCGGGTCAGGATCTGCATCGTTTCCTCGCCCACCGCGCGCAGCCGCGTTTCCATCTCTTCGCCCCAGCGCTTGCGGCCGGCGAACTCCGACAGGAAGGCGTCGACCTCCGGCCAGGTGGCTGGCGTCAGGCGGGTCTTCAGCCGTGATCGGCCTCCGCCTCCGATCTCCCCGAACACCGTCAACAGGATCACGGTCAAGCCGCCGACGGTCATTCCGTTCCCGAGCAGCTCGCCCCAGGCACCCTGCAGGTACTCCGGATAGATCCAGTCGAACTGGAAGGCGATGCCGAGCCAGAATGCGACTCCGACCACGAGGCCCTTGCGGTAGTCCAGCCCTTCGGAAAGCAGGATCTTCATTCCGAACACGAAGATCAGGGCGACGATGATCACATAGTACGACGCAACCACCGGCCCCGGTATGGAAACGATCAGCGTGACGAACTTGGGCAGGAACGCGAGGACGACGAATACCGCGCCGACGCAGATGCCGATGCGGCGCGCGGCGACCCCGGTCAGTTCGGCCACGGCGATGCTCATGCCGTAGGTCGTGTTCGGGACAGTGCCGGCCAGGCCGGAGAGGAGATTCCCCACGCCGTCGGCGCCGATCGCACCCTGAATCGAGCGGAAATCGATCGCGCGCGGCCTGCGCCACGAGACCCGCTGAATGGCGATGGCGTCCCCGAGCGTGTCCATCGCGCCCACGAGCGTGACCATGATAAACGAGGGGAGCAGGGCCCAGAACTCCGGCCGGAAGCTGAGGTCGACTCCGGGATACGCCAAATCCGGCAGGCCGATCCAGGCAGCTTCGGCAACGGTGGTCATGTCGAAGATGCCGAAGCCCAGGCCGGCGACCAGACATCCGGCCAAGATGCCGATGGCGGGTGCCCACAGCCGCATCACACCCGAGAAACGAAGCGGGATGAGGAGGGTGACCAGCAGCGTCACGCCCGCGCTGACCGGTCCCGCCAGCGGGGACGCGTCCGCAGGTACTTCGGCCAGCTTCCTCAGTATGAGCGGAGTAAGCGTGATCGGGATGAGAATCAGCACGGTGCCCGCGACCGTCGGCGTAAACACCTTGCGCAGGAGCGCCATGCGCGCCGCCAGGAAGAACTGGATCAGGGCGGAGGCGATGATCAGGGTCGCCAGCATGCCTGGCCCGCCCTGCTCGATGGCGGTGACGCTCACGGCCAGAAACGCGCTGGTGCTTCCCATGACGAGGATGTAGCCCGCCCCGATGCGTCCTACCTTGCGGGCCTGAATCGCCGTGGTCAGGCCACTGATCACGAGCGCCGCACACACCGCCCACGAAAGGTATGCATCGCTGCCGCCCGCGAGGGTGATCATGATCATCGGGGTCAGCACGATGCTCGCGATGCAGAGCATGGCGTACTGCACGCCAAGCCCGACGGTGATCGGCAGCGGGGGCCGGTCGTCGGGCTCGTAGCGGACGTCCTGGCGGGCTGCGGCAGGGCTTGGGCCACTCATCCGCGTCGCTCCGCCGCTGCCACCGTCGGACGCCATCGTTCGGGATGTGCCTCAACGCGCTCGATTGCCCGCCGCAGCACTTCGAGCGCCAGATCGATCGTGTCGAGGTGCGTCCGGAACGCCAGCGCGGCCATCCGCAGCATGAACTTGCCCCCGACCGTCGTGGACGACATGAAGACGCGTCCATCGCGGTGCGTCTCGTCGACCAGCGCCTGGTTAAAGGCGTTCGCGCTGCCCGACTCCGGCACCCAGCGGAAGGTCACCACGGTGAGATCCGGCTCGGGCCCCACCTCGAATCCCAGCTTGCCGATTTCGCGGTGGAAATACTTCGCGAGTTCCAGTTTCTCACGCAGGCACGCACGGAACGGCTCCTCGCCGTGCAGAAGGAGCGGCAGCCAGACGCGCAGTGCACGGAAGTGCTTGGTCAGCTCCGGCGACACCGCGGCCGGTGAGCGGCCTCCGCCCTCGGACTCGACCGTGTCCTGCAGGTAGGCGGCGTAGTACGCGTGCGCGTCCTGAAGCGCGTCGCGGTTCTGGACGAGGACGGCGCCGGTGCCGTAGGGCAGGAACATGCTCTTGTGCGGGTCGAGCACCAGCGAGTCGGCACGCTCCAGTCCGGCGAGCCGCGGCCGGAACTCGTCCAGCAGCGCGAAGAAGCCCCCGTACGCGGCGTCGACGTGGAACCACAGCCCTTCGCGCCGCGCGATGTCCGCGATCCGGTCGAGTGGATCGATCGCACCGGTGTCCGCAGTTCCCGCCGAGCCGAGAACGAGCCAGGGCAGCAGTCCCCGCGCCCGATCCGCGGCGACGAGCTCGGAGAGGGACAGGGGGCACATGCGGAAGCCCTCATCGACGGCGACGTCGCGGGGCACGGTCTCGCCCATGCCCGCAACGCGGATCGCCTTGTGCAGGCATTGGTGAATGTGGGGCGTGGCGTACACCACGGCTCGATCGAAGTCGCGGGCCCGGAGCCCGGCCGCTTCGCGCGCCGCGACGATCGCGGTCAGACTCGCGATGGAGCCGCCCGAGGCGAGGTTCCCGTCTGCGGTCGACGGGAAGCCGACGACCCCGGCCATCCAGTCGAGAATAAGGTCCTCCATCTCGACGGACCCCGGTCCCACGAAGCGCACGCCGGCGTACTCGTTCGTTATGGCGGCGAGGTAGTCTGCCAGCGACGAAGCGTAGATCCCGCCGCCCGGAATGTATGCCAGATGCCCGGGATGGGAGGGAAGGAGTCCGGGTCTCACAACGGAGTCGTCGATGCGCTCGATCAGCTGGCCGATGGGATGGGGCCCATTGCCCGCCCCGAGCCTTCGGATTTCCTCGACCGCCGACTTTTCGTGGTTGTAGGCGGGTCTTTTCCCGAATTCGCTCAGAAGGCGCTGGGCGAAGCCGTGGGCCGCGCCCATGAGCCGGTCGCGCTCGCCCTCATCGGGGTCGAGCGACCGCGCCGCCTCCTCCAGTGCGAGAATCCGGGCCCGTCCCCGGCTCGAGTTGGACCGCATGGCGCTTTCGGTCACCAGGGATCGTCCGGAAGCACCACGCGGGGCCCCTCGCCACGCTCCTCCATGGCGTCCACGTGGAGGAAGTACTTGCCGACGCCGGCCGCGCCCTGCATGTGCCCGGTTTGGGCGATGAGCAGTTCGGGCTGGACGCGGTGCTCGGCTTGGGTCCACTTGCGACCGGCGCCGAAGGGGGTGTCCACGGTCGTTGCGCGGCGCAGCAGATCGGTGTTGAGGCGGTCGGCAAAGACCTTGTACTCGTCGTTGCCGGTGGTTCGGTGCAGGGTCAGGAAGTGCTCGGCGGCACCGGCGGTCCCGCAGCACTGGCCAACATTCTCCCAGAACCCGGGTGTGCGCTGCTCGGGAATTCCGGTGGACATGATGCCGCGGGCGCCGCGTGCGACCCAGCCGCGCCACTCGGCGTCGCCGGTGATCTCGCCAAGCTGGTGGAAGAGGCGGCTGGTGCCGACCGGTCCGTGGCACCAGGAGAGGTAGTACAGGTCCTCGCCGCCGGGACGGGAGTGGAAGATGCGGTAGCCGTCGTCCAGGGTCGCCCGTGAGGTGAGGTATCGGGCTCCGTCCAGCGCGGCGTCCAGGAAGTCGCGCTCTCCGGTGGCTTGATGCAGGGTGGCGAGGAAGTAGGCGATGCCGGCGGTGCCGTGCGAGAAGTTGGGCATCTCGCGGGCGTAGCCGGGCCACATGTCCCAGCGCAGGCCGGTCGGGGTCTCGATCGCGTGTTCGAGGAGCCTCCTGCCCGCCCCCTCGGCAGCTTCCAGCGCGCCTTGGTGACCGAGCGTGCGGTCGAGGTAGAGGAGGCCGAGGCCGGTGCCGGCCGTGCCGCTGATGATGTCGTTGGATTCGACGGCGGCGTCGCCGGATCCCTGGGGCCATGCGACGCCCGCGCCGACGGTGCGGGCCCGGTCGACGAGGAGCTGGGTGGCGAGCCCTGCATGGGACCGGTGCATGTCGAGGCCGGTCATGCGCCAGGTTTCGGTCAGGACGAAGGCGATGCCCGCGAGGCCGGTGTAGAGGCCGGCGGTCGGGGTGGTCGAGAGAGTCGCGGCGAGGTGCGCGGCGCCCTCCACTGCGGCGTCGAGGTACTGCTGGTCGCCGGTGGCGTGGTGGAGTTCGAGGGCGAAGGGGAGAACGCCGGTGCCGTGTGTGTATAGTGTGTATCCAGTGGATTCGGGATCGGCCGGGTCGGAGGGCCAGGTGGCACCGCGGCCCGTGCTGATGCGGGAGGCGTCAAGCCAGTTCCAGGCTTCGACGGCGATCTGGAGGTGGGGGCGGTCGAGGTGCCGGTGGTCGCCGCCGAGTGCATGGAGCAGGGCGGGGGACAGCGCGAAGGCCGTCGCGGCCCCGACCGAGCCGGAGAGGAACGACCGCCGCGTGAGTGCGTCGTCGCACAGTTGACACATGTCAGTTGCCCCCCGTGCCGGGCCCGTCGCCCACGCCGGGAAGCTCGCCCGGCTCGTCGTCCCACCACCACAGCGGCGCGACCTCGCGGTCGCCCGGATACTGCTCGGCCAGGGTGTCGCCGTCGAAGAGGCGGCCGTTCATCATCACCATGTGGATGCGGTTGGTGTTGCGGATGTCGTCGAGCGGGTTGGCGTCGAGGACCACGA
This sequence comes from Longimicrobiales bacterium, assembly GCA_963662845.2. Lineage (GTDB taxonomy): Bacteria > Gemmatimonadota > Gemmatimonadetes > Longimicrobiales > Gaopeijiaceae > Bin94. The sequence goes on from CAXXCM010000005.1 coordinate 699,677, forward strand.
GGTCGGCCAGCTTCCCGGCCTCGATGGTGCCCAGGTCCCGGTCGAGCCCGATCGCCTCGGCGCCCATGACCGTCGCCATGCGCAGCGCGTCGAGCTCGCCGATCCCGCCCGCCGCCATCGCCCACAGCTCCCAGTGGTATCCCAGCCCCTGCAACTGTCCGTGGCTGCCGACCCCGGCGCGTCCACCCGCCTCGACCAGATCCTTCACGAAGCGGGCGTGGTCGGCGAAGACGTGCTCCTCGTCGCTGAACCACTGAGCGCGGCGGCGCGTCCCCGAGTCGATCACCGAATGGGGCACGAAGCGGCGCAGCTTTTCGTCGTCGTGTGGGTTCTCGCGGCTGAAGAACCAGTTCTCGGCCCAGGGTCCGCCGTAGGAGACGAGCAGGGTGGGGCTGTAGGCGCGCTTCGTGGCGACGAAAAGCTGAACATAGTCGTCGTACACGGGATATATCGGGATCGAGTGCTCCAGCCCAGGATACCCGTCGATGGTCTCGTTCAGGTTCTGGCGGAGGTTGAGCGACCCCTCGGTGGTGGGCATGAGCCCCAGCTCGCGGGCCGCCATGATGATCCACTGGCGCTGCTGGCGATTGCCCGCCACGTACATCTTGATCGTCTTGGTGTCGAAGTAGTTCGCGTACTTGGTGAGGATGTCGCGCGCCTTGTCCTCGGAGTCGATCATGTGCTGCCAGAAGACGCCGGGGCCGGTGGAGTAGACGCGCGGACCGACCAGTTCGCCGGTGCGAACCCGGTCGGCGTAGCTGAGCACGTCGGTGGTGCCGGTCTGCGGGTCGCGCGTCGTGGTGACGCCGTAGGCCAGGTTGGCCAGATAGGGCCAGACGTCGGATCGGTGCAGGCTTCGCGCGGGGCGCATGTGGGCGTGCGTGTCGACGAAGCCGGGCACGATGGTCTTGCCCGCGAGGTCGATCACGCGGACGTCGCCGGGAACGTCCAGCGAACCTGCGGGCCCCACTGCGGCGATGCGATTGTCGCGCACCAGGATGTCGCCCGTCTCGATCACCCCCGCGTCGGCGATGGTCACCACGCGCGCGCCGGTCAGCAGGGCCGTCCCGCGCGGCGTGTCACGCTCGGCCTCGATGTCGATCCACACCTCGATGGGCGTGTAGCCCTCGTCGTCCTCGCGCTCCTCTTCGGCCTCCTCATCCTCGTCTTCCTCGCCCTCGCCGCTCTCCGCCTCGCGCTCGGCCTGCTCCGCCTCGCGAGCCTCATCGAAGGCCTCCGCCGCGTCCAGGTCGTAGGTGAAGAACGCGCGGCCCAGCGACCAGTGCACGGCGCGGCCGCTCGCCGCCCACGCCGGGAACTCGCCGCCCATGTCGGTCAGGCGTCGCGCGGGCATGGAGGCGCTGCCCGGATCGCCCACGTTGATGAGCGGGGCCTCGCCGCCGACCATCGGCACGGTCGCCGTGTAGATCTGACCCTCGATCAGCGCCATGACGTGGTCGCCGCGCGGAGCCATGCGCAAGGTGGAAGGCGTGAGCGCACTCTGACCCCCCGGGGGGGTTGCACCCCGGATTCGCACATGCGCGCGCTCGTCGGTGCCGTCCCAGCGGATCGACACGATCGCGTCGGGGCTTCTGTGCAGATGGATGCGTTCGGCGCCGGGCCCGTCCGCGCCCGCGCCGGTCCCTGCGGCGAAGTGGGGGCTGCGGCGCCCGTCCACCGGGGCGATCAGCGTGGCGGTGCCCGGACCGTCGCCGTCGGCCACCCAGACGATTTCGCCCGGCGCGGGGGCGCCCGACCCGAACCCGCCGGCCGACTCCTGGAAGTCGCGCGCGTAGCCGCGCAGCGCCACGATGCGGTCGCCCTCGGGGGACCATGCCGGCGTGACGTAGACGGCGCCGCGCTCGGTGAGCCGCACCGACGCCCCGACGCCGTCCGCGCGCACCTTGTGGAGGTGCCCGGCCTCGCCGTCCCAGGTGGCGTAGGCGATCCAGGAGCCGTCGGGCGACCAGGCGGGGTGGTGCTCGGAGTGCTCCGCGTCGGTGAGGCGGCGGGGATCGGCGCCGTCGGCGTTCGCGATCCAGAGGCGGTCCAGCGCCGTGAACGCGACGCGCGATCCGTTGGGCGAGGGCACGGCGTCGCGGATCTGCCGCACGGTGAAGGTGGGGGTGTCCTCGATCGGGTAGTCGAACTCGACGAGCGGGCCCAGTTCGAGTTCGTAGCTGACCCGGAAGGGGATCTCCTCGGCACCGCCGTTCTCGACGTCCAGCTTCCAGATCCTGCCGCCGTAGCTCGCCACGAGATGGCGCGAATCGGGCGTGAAGGACATTCCCGGAAGCACGTCGAGGGTGGCGCGCGACTCCTGGTCGTCGTGCTGGACGGGGTAGGCCAGCCAGCGCTCGTCGCCCGATTCCAGGTCGCGCACGAGCAGCCCGGTGCGGGCGTCGTGGCGGGTGCCGTAGACGAGCCAGCGTCCGTCGGGCGAGAGGGTGGGGCGGACGCCGGAGCCGTAGCGCGATGTCCGCGCGTAGCTTTGGCCGGTGTCGCGGTCGTAGACGGCGAGCTGGTACTGGGGGAACTGCGCGTTGTAGGTCCAGTCGCCGGTGCGCCGGGCGTGCCAGATGTAGCGCCCGCTCGGGTCGAAGGCCGCGCCGAGCGTCTTCAGGTTGTCGGGCTCGTCGATGAGCTGGACGCCCGAGCCCCCGTCGACGTGGTGGAGCCAGAGCCGGGGCAGCCCGCCGCCGCGGAAGCCGCCCTTGGACGACACGATGTACTCGCCGTCCGGGGCCCAGTCCGGCGACTCGGAACGGTTGGCGGCCCCCCTGGTGACCTGCACGGTGTCGGAGCCGTCGAGCGACATGATCCACACGTTCTGTCCGCCGCTGCGGTCCGAAGTGAAGACGACGCGCGAGCCGTCGGGCGAGAAGCGGGGCTGGGCGTCGAACGCCATTCCCGAGGTGAGCTGCGTGGCGTCGCCGCCCGTGATCGGCACCGTGAAGAGGTCGCCGAGGTGGTCGAAGACGATGCTCTGTCCGTCGGGACTCACGTCCAGCGAGATCCACGAGCCCTCCGTCATGTCGATCGCGAGGGTCCGGTCGGGCTTGAGGGGGAGGTCGCCGTTCTCGTCGCTGCCCGACTCCTGGGCAAGGATCCCGGCGGGGGCGAGGAGCGCGGCTGCGCAGAGGAGGGTCCGCATGTTCGTGCTACTTTCGTGGCGTTCGCGTGGCTCGACGGCTTCGCGGGCGTCGCGTGTCGCGGCGTAATATGCTGCAAGGGCGTGCCGCCCGGCTACCTCCCACCCCTATTCCGAGTCGTCCTCACCGTTCCCGAGCCGGGTGCGCTGTAGGATGGCCCGGTCGATCAGCCCCTCGACCGTGGCCTCGACGTTGTGCATGCCGATTCGGGTCATGAACGCACGGGGCCCCATGGCGACGAAGAGGCGTCCGAAGACCTCGTCGGCGAAGCTGCTGGTGAAGACTCCCACCCCGTCGAAGTCGAGGACGATGGCCGGATGGTCGCGCAGCAGGTTCTGTAGCATGCGACGAATGAAACGGCCACCCCGGCGAGATCCGAAGTGGGGCGCCGCCCTTTCCGCCATGTTCACGACCAGTGTGCCCGCGTCGCTCTCGAACTCCCTTTCCACGAAATCGAAGGGCGGGTCGTGGGCTTTGCCCTTGAACCTCAGCGCGCGGTGGAGCAAGCTGGAATCCGCCAGTCCGATCCGGCAACGGACGGACGTCCCCATATAGGGTGCCGATGGCCTCCAGTCCTTGAGCCCTTCGCGGGGGGTGCGGAGAAGAACCCCACGGTTCGACCTGATCTCGAACTCACCTTCGGACAGTGCGGCCACCCGATAGCTTCCGAAGAGCCCGTTGCCGGCGTTGCTCCGTTTGTCCCTTGTGACGCCTTCGGTGATGGCGTCCCGGAGCGCCGCCACATCGTCCTTCGCCCGCATGCTGGCGGACACGCCGATCCCGGCGTCCGCGACGACGAACTCGACCGCATTCGATCCCGAAAAGGCCGTTGCCTGGACGAATCCGCCGACTGGGGATTCAGCGTGCGTGGGAACGTTGTCCATGATCTCCCCGAGGGCCCATTCGACCGCCCTGAGCGTGTCCCGAGTCACGTCCAAAGTCCCCAGGATGAGTTCGACGACCCTGTCCAGGATGGTTTCCTGCCCGTCCGCTCCGTCCCGGTGGAACCTGAGCGTGGGAACGTGTCCACCCCGGTACGGGTTCGGACCGTGGCTCGCCGGATCGATGTGGTAGGCCCAGTTGGCGTTGGTGAAGAGCCTTCTCAAGTATGGATCCACGGGCTCGATCAGGCTGAACTCGATTCCCTGCAATTCCCGGTATCTGACCACAATCGGCATTAGCGGAAGCATGACGGCTTGGAACGCGGCAGTGCATCCAGCAAAATCGAACACGACGCGAAGGTCCCGTTCCTGCCCTATCGTTTGATGCAGTGCCGCGCAAAGGCGGGGTAGGTCGCTAAGGCGGAGGTCGTGCCTGACGGCGATGCGACCGTCGTCCTCGACCAGGATGCGATCATCCTTTGGATCCAACGTTGCCATTGCTGTGTCGCTTTGAGTGGAATGGGTCACCGAGGAAGGTCAAGGGCGGACTTTGCGGGCCCCTGCCGGAACCGCAGAGCGGCCTGATCCTAGTCCCGCTCCCAGCGTTGGACAACATTGGAGGCATCACGTTGGAAGCATCGCGCCCGATGGCGCATGGCCGGTCCGTGTGGCCGGTTCATGCGCAGCCGTGCCCACGACCCCGACGACCAGGCCATGACCGACCTGACCCTCTACCGGCTGCTGGACGTGCTCTTCGTCGTCCTCCACACCGCGCTGGTGACGTTCAACATGCTCGGTTGGGCGTGGCGACGCACCCGGCGGCTGCACCTCTTCACCATCGGCGCGACCCTGCTCTCGTGGTTCGGTCTCGGGGTCGTGTACGGATGGGGCTACTGTCCCCTGACGGACTGGCATTGGGACGTCAAGCGGGCCCTGGGCGAAACGGCCCTGCCCGCGTCCTGGGTGAAGTACTACGCGGACCGGGTGACCGGCCTCGACTGGAGCCCGGTGGTCGTGGACGGCCTGGTGATCGGCTCCGCCCTGGCGGCTCTGTCGCTGTCGGTGGCATTGAACGTCCGAGATCGGGGACGACGGCGAAGGCATTGAAGGAGTCCGGCCCGGACGGCACCGCAGGCAGGCCATCTGGCGTGTTCGAGCCCGGTGGCGACAGTTTCAACCATACCCCCCAATCGAGGAGACACTCGGTGACATCGATCCCGTCCGCGCCCCGTTTCGCGGCTGCCCTGACCGCCGCCCTGGCCGCCCTGTCGGCCGCCGCCCCCGCCCACGCCCAGCAGGCGGCCGACGCCCAACCCCAGTCCCGCTGGGAGACCAGCCACTCGATCGTCATCGACGGCGAGACGGTGGAGTACGATGCGGTCGTGGCCGGCACGACCCTGACGAACGACGATGGCGACCCTGCCGCCGAGCTGTGGCACACGGCCTACTTCCGCACCAACGGCGCGCCGTCGCGGCAGCGGCCGATCGTCTTCTCCTACAACGGGGGTCCCGGCTCCGCCTCCTTCTGGCTGCACATGGGGATCATGGGTCCGCGTCGCGTGGTCACCCCGGAGGTTGGCCCGCAGGGCGCGCCCCCGTACCCGCTCGAAGACAACGCGTACACGATCCTGGACATCGCCGACATCGTGATGGTCGACCCGATCGGGACCGGATTCAGCCACACGTTGGGAGAGACGCCCGGTTCGGACTACTGGGGGATCGACGAGGACGCGCGGTCGCTCGCCCAGTTCATACGGCGCTTCCTGAGCGAGCACGACCGGTGGAACTCGCCCCGCTATCTGCTCGGCGAGAGCTACGGCACCACCCGGTCGGCCGTGCTGGCCAGCCACCTGCAGCGCGCCAACATCGACGTGAACGGGATCGTGCTGGTCTCGTCCGTCCTCCAGTTCAACACCATCCAGTTCGCGCCGGGCGACGACCTGCCCTACATCGTGAACCTGCCCTCGTATGCGATCACGGCGCGCTATCTGGACGCGCTGCCGGGCGAGAATCCACCCGACCTCGAAGCCTTCATGGCCGAAGTGGAGGAGTGGTCGCTCACCGAGTACGCGACCGCGCTGCTGGCGGGGGCGACGCTGGACCCGGACACCCGCTCGCGCGTGATCGAGCAGATGCACCGCTATACCGGTCTCAGCCACGACTACATCGACAAGGCCGACCTGCGCGTCACCGCGCCCGCCTTCGAGGCCGAGCTGCTGCGCGACGAGGGGCGAATCGTCGGGCGCCTCGACGCCCGCTTCACCGGCCCGGCGGGCGACCTCCTCGGAGGACGGCCCTCGCACGACCCGCAGTCCACCGCGATCAGCTCGGCGTACACCTCCGCGTTCAACAGCTACCTGCGCGACGAGCTCGGCTACGACGGAGACCGGGAGTACGTGCCGAGCGGGGGAACGCGCAACTGGAACTGGGGCCGTCTCGGCGGCGGAGGCGCCTTCGTTCGCGGCGGCGGCACGCCGAACGTGGCCCCGGATCTGGCCACCGCGATGAAGCGCAACCCCAGTCTCGAAGTCCTGCTCATCAACGGAATCTACGACCTCGCGACACCGTACTTCGCAGCCGTCTGGACGATGGACCACATGGATCTGCCCCCGGATCTGCGCGACAACATCGAGCGGGCCGACTTCGCCGCAGGCCACATGATGTACGTGGAGCAGTCGCTGCTACCGCAGTGGAAGGAGACGTTGGACGCCTTCATACTGCGCACATCGGGCCGGTCCGCGCCGGTCTCGCAGTAGCCCCGTCGCGGCCCGCGGGGCAGCACCGAACCGCCGACCGCCGCCGCCGCACGCATGTCGCCCACCGCCCTCGCCCTGGTGCTCGCCGCCGGCTTCCTGCACGCGTCGTGGAATCTGATCCTGAAACGCACCAGCGAGCGCCTGCTCGTGACGTCGTGGGGTCTGCTGATCGGGGCGGTCTGCTTCGCGCCCGGCCTAGTCATGGCGTGGCCGGCCCCGGCCCGGGTCTGGCCCTATGCCGTGTTCAGCGCCCTCACCCTGGTCGGATACTACACCTGTCTGGCACGGGCCTACGAGCGCGGCGATTTCTCGCTGGTCTACCCGGTGGCGCGCGGCACGGCGCCGGCGATGCTCGCGCTCTGGGCGATCGTCTTCCTGGGAGAACGGCCCTCGCCGGCAGGCTACCTCGGCATCGCGGCGATCCTCGCCGGGCTCGTGGTGCTGGGCGGGGCGCCGCTGTGGTCGCTGCGGCGTCGGACGGGCGGCCCGCGACCCCTGCGCACCCACCTGCGAGGATCGGGCCTCGCATTCCTGGTCGCGTTCCTGGTGTCCACCTATTCCGCGATCGACGGCGCGGCGATGCGGCACTGGCAGCCGATCCCCTACCTCGTGCTGGTCTTCACGCTGTCGGGGTCGGTCCTCATTCCGCTTCTGGCCGTGCGCGAGGGCAAGCGCGTGTTCGGGGTTCTGCGCACGCACTGGGTACCCACGGTGGTCATCGCCGTCATGACGCTGGCCGCGTACTCGCTCGTGCTCAGCGCCTTCCGGATCGCCCCGGTCGCCTATGCCGGGGCGGCGCGCGAGATCGGGATCGTCTTCGGTGCCCTGGCCGGCTGGCTGCTGCTGGGCGAGCGCTTCGGCGCCGTGCGCACGGCCGGTGCCGCGCTCGTGTTCGCCGGGATTCTCCTGCTGGCGGCGGCGGAATGAGCGCCCCCGGCGTCGGCCCGCAGGACCTGACCGTCCGCGATGTCACGCCTTCGCGCTGGGAGGATTTCGAGCGCCTGTTCGAGGGGCGCGGCGGACCGAAGAGCTGCTGGTGCATGCACTTCCGCAGGGACGCGTCCGGCCGCACTCCGCGTGGCAAGGCCGATCGGAAGCGTGCCATGGAAGCTTGCATCAAGGCGGGTGTGCCGGTCGGACTGCTGGCCTACGACCCGGACGGGGAGCCGGTGGCATGGTGTTCCCTGGCGCCGCGGGAGACTCTGGTGTTGCATGGCGGCGTCGATGTGCCGGGCGAGGATCCGGCGCGGGTGTGGGCGATCACCTGTTTCCATGTGACGAGCCGGATGCGGCGCCGGGGGATCATGGGGTGGATGATCGAGAAGGCCGCCGACCACGCACGGCGCAGGGGGGCGACGAGCCTGGAGGCGTATCCGGTGGCGCCGGACTCGCCGAGCTACCGGTTCTGCGGGTTCGTGCCGACGTTCGTGGCGCATGGATTCGTGGAGGTGGACCGCGCCGGGCTGCGGCGGCATGTGATGCGCCGGAACCTCCGTTAGCGTTACCCTTGGCGGCCAAGGCGCGGGAATCCCGCCCGCGCCCGAGCGGCGACCCTTGCGCAGGCTTCCCGGAGACGCCTTGTACCGACGCATCGTGTGCCTCACCGAAGAGCCGACCGAGATCCTCTACCTTCTCGGCGAAGAACGGCGCATTGTCGGCATCTCGGGGTTCACGGTGCGGCCGCCCCGAGCGCGCAGGGAGAAGCCCAAGGTTTCGGCCTTCACGAGCGCGAAGATCGACCGCATCATCGAGCTGGAACCGGATCTGGTCTTCGGTTTCTCGGACATTCAGGCGGACATCGCCGCCGAGTTGATCGGGCACGGCGTCGAGGTGCACATCTTCAACCATCGTTCCGTGGCCGAGATTCTGCGGACGGTGCGGGTGATCGGGGCGATGGTGGGTTGCGCGCGCAAGGGCGAGGCTCTGGCCGCCGAGCTGGAGGCGGGGCTGGATGGAATCCGCGCCCGGGCCGCCGACCTGCCGCGACGTCCCCGGGTCTACTTCGAGGAGTGGTACGACCCGCTCATTTCGGGGATTCGCTGGGTGTCGGAGCTGATCGAGATCGCGGGCGGAGAGGACTGTTTTCGGGAGAACCGTGCGGGGTCGCTCGCCAAGGACCGGATCATCGCGGATCCGTCCGAGGTGGTGCGCCGCGCACCCGACTTGATCGTTGGATCGTGGTGCGGACGGAAGTTCCGCCCCGAGCGACTGGCGGCCCGCGAGGGGTGGTCGGCGATCCCTGCGGTGGCCAGCGGACACGTCCGCGAGATCAAGTCCGCGCTGATTCTGCAACCGGGACCCGCCGCCCTGACCGACGGGGTCGAGGCGCTTCACGGAATCATCAGCGAATGGGCGCATTCCCGATGACGCGCCCCTTTCCGAGCCGCAGATTCTGCTGGTATGCTGATGGCGTGTCCTAGGATTGGTTTGCGAGCGCGAAAGTTGGCCCATTGAGCAGTGGACGGATTGCAATGTCACGAAAGAGCTTCAAGTCCTTCGAAGAGTGGGGCCGCCGGGAGCAGGACAGGCGCCTCCGAGCCGTAACCCGGCCGGCGACGGCCCCCGTGGCAGGTGTGGACGACGCGCGGCTGCAGGTGCAGGCGGAACTTGCGGCGAACGCAGGTCCGTCCACGGTCCACGAATGCCGCACCACGGTGCTGGAATGGTTGCAGGAGATGCTGGCGAGCAGGCTGCCGCGCAAGGCGTGGCGCATCCGTCCCTTCTCGCACACGGGCGAGGGCGCGACGTGCCGGGCGGTGCGGATCCGGGACTGGAGCCGGGACCATTGGGCCGTGCAGGTCGAGAGCACCCCGGGCCCGGAGCAGGAGGTGACGACCGAGATCGTGGTCGCGGACGCGCAGGGCAGCCCGTCCTCGGTGGGCATCTCGATTCGCGACAGGTCCGTCCTTCCGGTCGACGCCCTGGAGCGGTATCCGGCCGACCTGATCGCGACGATGGCCGAGCGCGTGCCCCTGTTGCAGGGGGGGCGCAGGCTAACCCATCGGCCGGTGGTCGTGGAGTCCGACGCGACCATGAACGCCTTCATCAAGATGCTCGTGGACCCCGGCCGCGACATGCCCTTCGCAGTGGTCTCGGTCCCCCCGGACGAACAGGACGGCGCCCTGCAGGCCCAGTGGGACGCGCTGGCCCGCTTCCTGACCGGGCTGGCGGTCACGTGGGTGCTCCCGTCCGCGATGACCTACCGCCTGAGCGACACGGTCGGCAAGCCGTTGTCGGTGTTCCTGGGCGCCTGGCGGTTCTATCGTCCGGGGTTCGACGCCCGCGCGCCACGATCGGACCACCCGCTCATCCTCAGGAACCGAATGATGGACGACCGGGGCGTTCGGGCCGCGATGGCGCAGTTTCTCGGGATGGCGGCCGACGAGCGCATGCGGCGCGACGCCGATGGCGACGAACTCCCCGACTTCGACGCCGTCGCCCGAGAGTCCGCCAGCATCGTGCGGGGTCCTGCGCGTCTGGTCTCGTTCCTCCGCAACTCGATCCTGGGAGGAGCCGGCTCGCGCGCGCGACAGGGCTATTCGGCGACCGGCCAGGACCAGGGCCCGGCTCCGGTCGAGGGCCAGGGCGCCGAGATCGCGCCAACGCCGGCGCTCGTCCGGGAGCCGCCACCGGCCGGTCTCGCCGCTCCTACCGTGGACCGCAGCGCCCGTGCGGGAGGCTCCCGGCGGGAGGCGCCGCTGCTGCGGCGGAAGCTCAGAGCTGCCCGGGAGACCGCCCGCGCCCGAGCGAGCCGCTACGAGCAGGCCAAGGAGAGGACCGAGAAGGCCGAGCGCGAGCGCGACGAAGCGGTGAGGCGCGTAGAGCAGCTGGCCGGGCTGGTGCGATCCATGGGGGGGAATCCCGATGCCGCGGTGCCGTTCCCGACGACCTGGGACGAGTTTGCGCCGTGGTGCGACGAGAGTCTCGCCGGGCGCGTCGCCCTGACCGGATCCGCCCGTCGCGAACTGGGTGGGGCCGAGTTCAGGGACGTGGGCCTCGCGGCCCGTTGCGTGGGCTGGCTGTCCGGCAAGTACCGCAAGGGCCGTCTGAAGGGCGGAAATCCCCAGTTGCACGGGCGCATCGACGACATCGAGGACGGCGTCTTCAACGTCCCGTGCGGCGGCGACAGCTTCGAATGCACCTGGGACGGACGAACGCACACGGTCGACTGGCACATCAAGCGGGGCGCCAACACACGCGATCCGCGCCGCTGCCTGCGCATCTACTACTTCTGGGACGAGCGGACCCGGCAGGTGGTGGTCGCGTCGATGCCGGCCCACAGACGGAACGCGCAGTCGTGAGGGGACGGGTCACCCCTTCCCGTTCCCGCGCGCCACCCGCCTCCCCTCGTCCTCCAGCGCCCCCAGCGGCACGCCGTCGGTGATCCACGATGGCGCGGGTTCGCCCTTCAGGTAGTGCCCGAACCACTCCAGGATGCGCCGGTGGTAGTCCTTCTGGTTCGCCTCCTGCCGGAACCCGTGGTCCTCGCCCTCGTAGACCAGCAGCACCATCTGCTTCTCCGCCCGCCGCGCGAAGTTGAAGAACTCGGTCCCCTGGTCCCAGTCCACGACCCCGTCGTCGTCGCCGAACGCCATGAGCAGCGGCGTCTCCATGTTGTGCACCTCGTGGATGGGCGAATTCCGCCTATGCGCCTCTGGATCCTCCCAGAACGGCACCTCCATCCTCGCCTGACCGGTCTCCCAGTGGCTCACCTCGGCGATCCCGGGGTTCCAGTGGATCTGACCCATGAAGCTCACGAAGTCGGTCAGCGGCGCGCCCGCCACCGAGGCCGCGAAGATGTCGGTCCGCGTCGGCAGGTACGTCGCCTGGTAGCCTCCCCACGAATGACCGATCAGGCCCACCGCGCCCGGATCCGTCACGCCCATCTCGACGGCCTTCGCGACCGCCGCCCGCACCGACTCCAGCGCGCTCACCCCCGGCTCCCGCGCCCGATACACGATGTCGGGCAGCAGCACCGCGTACCCGTGCTGCGTCCAGGCCGTGAAGTTGTAGTAGTCCCTTTCGCTTGGGGTGCGGAAGAAGTGCATTTGGGGAGAGAGGATCTCGTAGGTGTACACGATCGTGGGAACCGCGCTCCCCGCCGTGTGGTTCGCGGGAAGAAGGATGACGAACTGTAGGTCGCGGCCCCCCTCGCTCACAAAGTCCACCAGCTCCGCCCGGCCCCACGCCACCTCGTCGATGAAGGGGTTGATCTCCGTCGCCTGGACGGGGTTCGCGAGGTAGGGGCCCGCCACGAAAAGGTCCGGCGGGTCGTCGAAGCGCTCGGCGCGGTGTAGCGTCACGTCGGCGCTGTCCGCGTGCACGAGGCCGCCCACGAAGGCGTCCGCCAGGATCAGGGTTTCGGCGAAGCCCCCGTCCGAAGGCGCTGCCGGTCCCGCCGAAGCCCAGCCACCGGTCAGGCGAGCATAGCCGCGCTGCTCGGTCCGCTCGTTGTGGAGGGTGAGGTAGGGGCGCGAGTCGGGGTCCACGCCGGGTGCGTCGTCGTCGGTGCCGGGCACGCGGGCCAGGCGGTGCGCGACCCCGGTCTCCGCGCCGCGTGTGAGGCGCGTGGCCCCCGTGCCATCGGGCGAGACCCGCCAGATGTCGTGCTTGTCGTAGAGCAGCACGGCGCGGTCGTCCTCCAGCCAGCCGCCGGGGCCGAAGCTCCGGGGTGGGGTCACGTCGGTGGGTGTGTCGTAGTCGGTGTCCGCGAACTCGGCGTCCAACCCTGACGTTACGTCATGCTTTGCCCCGGTGGCGATGTGCAGGCTGTGGTAGGCCGAGCCGTCCCACGAGAGCAGCCAGTCGCCGCTCGCGCTCGGCCACTCGTAGCGCACCCGGGTGAGGAGCCGGCTGCGCTCGCCGGTGTCCGTGTCGATCGCCCAGACGTCGTGATAGGGGCGGCCGAACATCGCGCCCCACGGGTACGGCTCGGAGATGTCCTCGAGGGCGTGCTCCCAGCCGTGCAGAAGCTGCGCGCTTGCCATGAGATCGGAGCCGAGCGGCACGACGCGGCCTTCGTCGAGGTGCCAGACGGCGAGCAGGGTGCGCGCGGCGTCGCGGCCTCGCGAGACCTGCTGCTCCGGGAAGAGGCGGACGTCGCTGGTGTGCCAGATCTGCAGGGCGGGGAGGTCCGGTTCCGCGTCGTCATCGGGGTCCTCCGCCTCGACAGGCCGCAGCCCAATCGAGACCATGCTGCCGTCGGCCGACCACGCCGGGGCCCGGTGGCGGACGACCTCGAGCGAGTCGGGGATTCCGGCGGCGTTTGCGTCGAGCACGGTCATCTCCGTGCGGTCGTCCAGTTCGCGCCACGCCAGCACATCGAACGCGGCACCGTCCGCGGCCGCGTCGTCGCGTGAACGCAGGGCGGCGAGGTCGTGCGAATCGTCGCGCCAGACGAGGCTCCGGTACGCCGATCCCGAAGCGTCCAGCGAGCGCAGGGTACCGGTCGCGGCGTCGTGGAGCTGCACGCCATTGCCCACATCGGTTCCGGTCGCGATGGCCAGCGCGAGGAGTGACGCGACGGGGTTCCAAGCCATCTCGGTCACGTTGCCGAAGGTGCTGGTCTCGCCGGTCGCCAAGCCGACGATGCGCAGGTCGGCGCCCTTTCCGGCCGGCTCGTCCGGTGGGTGGCCATGCAGCGCGATGAAGCGGCCGGACGCGTCGAAGCGGCGCTCGGAGACCGCGTCGAACTCACGGGTCTCGCGTGTTTGCAGGTCCATCACCGCCGCCCGCTCACGGATCGGCTCGTCGCCGTCTTCGAGCCGCTCCCGCTCCTCCGGCGCGAGGCCGACTGTCCACGCCAGCCAGCGGCCGTCGGGTGAGAAGGCGGGCGCTGATCCCCACGGAATGACGCGTGTCGAGTCCTCGTCGAGCCTGTGCACCCTCAGTTCGGACTGCTCGTCGACCCGGGTGACGGTGTAGGCGATCCAGTCGCCGAACGGGGAGAGAACAGCCGCGCCGAGGGTCTCCCACCGGCCGTAATCGTCGGGGGCGACGACTGGGCGGTCCTGGGCGGAGGCTGACGAGGAGAGCACGAGGAGGGTCGCGGTCACGCATACGGTCAACGGCCCGGAGCGGATTCGGCAGGACGGGAATGGCATCGTCGATCACCTGCTGTTCGAGTCGCGGTCAACGCACACAATCATATCACTTGCACCCGGGGTCCCCACCGGCCAGGTTCATATGGACGTATTGAAGGTTCATATGAACGGAACAGGCCCTTCACATGTTTTCCGATCATGAGCTCGCTAAGCTTCCCGCCCGGCTGGTCCGCGAAGCCCGTCCGGTCTACGGAGAGCCCGTGCAGCTGGAGCGGTTGCGCCAGGCCGCGGAGACCGGCCTTCCCGTGGACGCAGTCAGGGTGCTGCAGGCGGAGTTGAAGCGGTTTGGGGTACAGCGGCCATCCGATTTCGTGAACAGAATCATCTCCCGGGCAACCCGGCAGAGACGGACGTGCCTGAAGCGGCAGGAAAGCGAAGCAGTGCTTCGCGTCGCCGCGGTGATGGCATTGGCCGTCTACGTTTGGGGCGAAGAGGAGGGGGCGGCGCGATTCCTGGTTCATCCGCACCGAATGCTGCGGGGCGCGGTCCCCATCGAGATGGCGCTGTCGGAGGTCGGTGCCCGTCACGTGGAGGATATCCTGTGGGGCCTCCACTACGGCCTTCCCGCATAGCAGGCAGCGACGAAGGCACGTTTCCGTGGACGTCTATCGAATCCATGACCGTCGGTTCCACGCCCTCAGCGGTTTCGGAGCCGGCGTCAGAGGCGGGCGGTGGAACCCGCGCGGCATACCCGTCGTCTACACGTCTCCCGCCTACGAAGGGACGCTGCTGGAGATCCTCGCTCACCTGGAGGCGAGCCCCGTCCCGCGCGGACATGTGGCATCCCGCATCGACCTTCCCGTTGGTTGCGAGGTGCTGGACCTCGATGAGGATGACTACCCGGATTGGTCCGACCGGACGGCTTCCAGGGACATCGGCCGCGACTGGGTCGAATCGCGGCGATCCCTGGCCCTGCGGGTGCCCTCGCATGTCGCCCAGCCGTGGGGCCGGAACGTTCTCCTGAACCCGCGTCACCCGGACTTCGGTCGGGTCCGCGTTGTGGAAGTCGTGGATGTCGGCTGGGATCCGCGGCTGTTCTGATCCCGGAGCCCTCAAGGGGTGCCCCCCAACCCCGCCCTGCGGTATAGTCCACAGTCAACCCGTCACCCCCCAGCGTCGGAGCCCCCGTTGCAATACACCCTTCTCGGAAACAGCGGCCTGGTCGTGTCGCGCATCGCGCTCGGCTGCATGAGCTTCGGCAGCCGCGAATGGCGGCCCTGGATGCTCGAAGAGGACGAGGCCATGCCCTTCTTCCGCCGCGCCGTCGAGCTCGGCATTAACTTCTTCGACACCGCCGACGTGTATTCGCTGGGGGTCAGCGAGGAGATCACCGGCAGGGCCGTGCGCGAGTACGCCAGCCGCGACGAGGCGGTGGTGGCGACCAAGTGCCGGATGCGGATGGGGAAGGGGCCGAATCGAGGCGGTCTCTCGGCGAAGCACATCGTGCAGTCGTGCGAGGCGTCGCTGAAGCGCCTGGGGCTGGAGCGGATCGACCTCTACCAGATCCACCGCGCCGATCCCAGCACGCCGGTCGAAGAGACGCTGGCCGCGCTGCACCGCCTCGTCCAGGACGGCAAGGTCCTCTACCTGGGTGCCAGCTCGATGTTCGCGTGGGAGCTCATGAAGATGCTGTCGGTGTCGGAGCGGAACGGCTGGGCCCGCTTCGTCTCCATGCAGAACCACTACAACCTCGTCTACAGGGAGGAGGAGCGTGAGATGATGCCCTTGTGTGTGGATCAGGGCGTGGGCGTCATTCCGTGGTCGCCCCTGGCGCGTGGCCTACTCACCGGCAAGCGCTCGCGAGGGAGGCACGAGGCCTCGACGCGGGACGAGCACGACGCCCCTCTCGCAGACGAGCTCTACGACCACCGGTCCGACTGGGACGTGGTGGAAGCGACCGTGCGAGTCGCCGAGCGGCGCGGCGTCGAGCCGGTGCAGGTCGCGCTGGCATGGCTGCTGTCGCGGCCGGCGGTGGCGGCCCCGATCGTCGGCTTCACCAAGGTCGAGCAGATGGATGCGGCGGCCGCCTCGGTCGACCTGGTGCTCACCGACGAGGAGTGCGCCGAGCTGGAGGCGCCCTACCGACCCCACGAGGTGCGCGGCTGGCTGGGCGGCCCGCTCCGGCTGCCGGGGATCAGCTCGTGAGCGCGGCGACGCGGGGCACGCCGACCGGGCCGCGTCCGGGCATCCCGGGCCTGACGCTCACCCGGGCCGACTTCGAGGCCGCGTACCGCAACGTGGCGCCGCACGTCCATCGCACGCCGCTGCTGAGCAGCCGGTCGCTGAGCGAGGCGTGCGGCCTCGATGTGCGGCTCAAGGCCGAGCTCTTCCAACGCGGCGGCTCCTACAAGGTGCGGGGGCCGCTCAACAAGATCGCCCGGCTCACCGACGAGGAACGGGCGCGGGGCGTGATCTGCTCGTCCGCGGGCAATCACGCGCAGGGAGTGGCGATCGCGGCGCGGCACTACGGCGTCAAGGCCGTGGTCTGCATGGCCGAGAACGCCACTCGCTCGAAGGTCGCTGCCACCAGGGGCTACGGCGCCAGCGTCGTTCTCCACGGCGGCATCTGGGACGAGGCCAACGAGAAGGCGCTCGAACTCGTCGAGAAGGAGGGCTACACCTACATCCACCCGTTCGACGACCCCGATCTGATCGCGGGGCAGGGCACCCTCGGGCTGGAGATCATGGACCAGTTCCCCGAGGTCGAGCTGGTGGTGGTGCCGATCGGGGGCGGCGGCCTCATCTCGGGGATCTCGATGGCGGTGAAGTCGATCCGGCCCGAGGTGCGCGTCGTCGGCGTCGAGTCGTCCGGCGCCCCCGCCATGAAGCGCAGCGTGGCAGCGGGGTCGCGCGTGACGCTGGACCATGTCGACTGTGTCATCGACGGGCTCGTCGTGAAGCGCGTGGGGGGAAACACCTGTTCCGTCGTCTCGCGCTTCGTGGACGAGATCGTGACCCTCCCCGACGAGCAGATCTTTGAAGCCGTGCTGTGGCTCATGACCCGCGCCAAGCTGGTCGCCGAAGGCGCGGCCGCATCCCCGGTGGGCGCGCTGCTGCAGGGGCTCGTCGACGCGCCCCAGGGGACAAAGACCGTCTGCGTGCTCAGCGGCGGGAATCTCGACGTGAGGAAGCTGCGGGGACTGTCCTGGAATTGAATCGAGCGGAGGGTCCCGGTCCGCTCAGTGTTGCTCTCCGAGAGTGTCAGCATTACCATTGAGTTTCTGACACTCCACGGACAATCCCCAGAAACGGAGAGTGCGATGGCCAGCCTGCCGAAGCGCATCATGGCGCATGCGGAGGCGCTGCCCGAGGCGGCGCCGATCTGCCCGGGGGCGCTGCTCCACCTGGGCAAGCGAGCGGCGGTCGATCAGGCGTTGTCGCGCTTGGCGCGACGCGGGCAGTTGCTGCGGGTGTGCCGCGGGGTCTACATGCGACCAATCCATACTCGGTTCGGGGTTCACGCCCCTTCCGTTACAAAGGCCATTGCGGCACTTTCGGCCCTTTGGGGCGAGACGATCGTTGGGTGCGGTGGGGCTGCGGCCAACGTGCTTGGCCTTACCCGACAGGTGCCGATACGATCGGTGTATCTGACGTCGGGACCGACGCGCACGCTGAGATTCATGGCTCAGGTCATTGAACTTCGGCATGCTCCGCGTTGGCAGCTGGTCGCGCCAGGTCGTCCAGCGGGACTCGCCGTCCGTGCGTTGTCCTGGCTCGGGCGCCACGAGATCGAAAACGGCTTGGCCGCAATCCGAGATAGACTCTCCAAGAACGACTTGGTGGAACTCGCCGGAGCACGGGCAGTCCTGCCATCGTGGCTGGGCGAGCCGGTTAGCGAAATGGTGGCCCGTGGTTAGCGCGCCGTTTCAGTCGCTGTCGGTGCAAGACAGGCGTCGCGTGCTGGAAACCGCAGCGTCGCTGGTCGGACCGCGGGCATATCTGCTCGAAAAGGACGTCTGGGTGGTTCAGACCCTGTCCGTGCTGTTCGAGGCACCGTTCGGATCGGACCTGGTGTTCAAGGGCGGCACGTCGCTCTCAAAGGCGCATCGAGCCATCCGACGGTTCTCCGAGGATGTCGATGTCACCTACGACATCCGCCGGTTCGCGCCCGATCTGGTAGCTGGCAGCGGCGACGAGGCACTACCGCCCACCAGGAGCCAGGAGCGTCGCTGGACCCGCGCGATCCGTGCACGCCTGGTGGAATGGACGAGGGACGAGGCGCTGCCCACCCTCGCCGATGCATTGACCCGGAGTGGCTGGCCGGCTCGGCTTCGTGCCGACGGCGACCGCCTGGTCGTGCGCTACGATCCGTTGTTCACCGACCATGGATTCGTCCAACCCGAGGTGATTGTCGAGTTCGGTGCCCGGTCGACCGGCGAGCCCCATGAACCATTGCTGATCGCGTGCGACGCGGCCGACGCCCTGCCCGACATCCGATTCCCCACCGCACGGCCTTCGGTCATGGTGCCTGAGCGCACCTTCTGGGAGAAGGCCACGGCCATCCACGTCTTCTGCCGTCGCGCGCGCCACCGCGGAACACATCTCTCCCGACACTGGCACGATCTGGTTCGACTCGACGACGGCGGCTATGCCGAGAAGGCCTTGTCCAACCGCGACTTGGCACTCGCCGTCGCCCGCCACAAGGCGATCTTCTTCAGAGAAAAGGATGGCGCGGGGAACTGGATCGACTACGTCGCGGCCGTTTCCGGCCACCTTCAACTGGTCCCGGATCGCCAGTTGTACGATGTCCTGGCCGAAGACTATCGCCAGATGCAGGCTTCCGGGATGCTCTTGGACGATGCCGGAGACTTCGAGGACGTCATGAATCGGTGCGCGGAGATCGGCGCAAGGGCAAATGCGCGCTGACCCGCCCAATCCGTCGGATGGGTCCGATCCCGTCTCGCCCTCCCGCGGCAGCCGGCGCGACGCCCGAGACGCCGCCTACATCGTCCGCATCGCCGCAGAAGTCACGAGCAAGTCCAACCGCACGCGCCGCCGCTTCCAGAAGCGGTTGGTCCGCAACCTGGGCGACGCCCTCCGCTCCACCGGTGCCAACCCCCAGATCCGCGACCGCTGGAGCCGCCTGTTTGTCAGGGTGGCCGAGCAGGACTCCATGACCGCCGCCACCCGCGTCTTCGGCGTCAACTCCTTCTCGCGCGTCGACGCCGTGGTGGCCGCTGAACTCGACGAGATCGTCCGCATGGGCCATGACCTCTACCGCGACGCGGTCGCCGGCCGCCGCTACGCCGTCGCCCCCCGCCGCACCGGCCGCCACCCCTTCTCCTCGCGCGACATCGCGGTCCATCTGGGCGCCGCGCTGAACCCCTACGGCACCGTCGACCTCACCACGCCCGAGTTCACCGTCCACGTCGAGGTCCGCGACCAGCGCACCTACCTCTTCAGCAGCCGCACCGAGGGCCCCGGCGGCCTGCCCGTGGGTGTCCAGAGCCGGGCCGTTTGCCTCATCTCGGGCGGCTTCGATTCCGCAGTCGCGGCGTGGCTCCTCCTCAAGCGCGGCGTCCCGCTCGACTACGTCTTCTGCAACCTGGCCGGTCCCGCCTTCGAGCGCTCGGTCATCCAGGTCACGAAGGTCCTCGCCGACAACTGGAGCTACGGCGACCGTCCCCGCCTCCACGTCGTCGACTTCGAAGAGCCGGTGCGCGAGCTCCAAAGCGGCGTGACCCCCCGCTACTGGCAGGTCGTCCTCAAGCGCCTCATGTACCGGGCGGCGGAGGGGGTGGCCACCGACACCGGCGCCGACGCGCTGGTCACCGGCGAGTCGCTGGGGCAGGTGTCGTCCCAGACCCTCCGCAACCTGCGCGCGATCGAAGCGCCCGCCGGCCTTCCCGTGCTGCGTCCCCTGGTCGGCTTCGACAAGGACGAGATCATTCGCATCGCCGAGCGCATCGGGACCGCCGCCCTCTCCGCGCGCGTCAAGGAGTACTGCGCGATTCTGTCGGGGAAGCCCGTCACTGCGGCGAAGGTGTTGGCGGTGGACCGCGAGGAGGCGCCGCTGGACCCCGGCCTGGTCGACCGCGCCGTGGCCGCGCGCAGGGTTCTGGACGTGCGGAGGCTCGCCGAATCCGACCTGCAACGCGACTACCTGTGGGTCGCATCCCTCCCGGCGGGAGCTCGCGTCATCGACTGCCGCCCCCGGCACCAGGACGACGGCTGGCGGCATCCCGGCTCCCGGCGCGTGCTTCCCGGCGACTTCCCCGACCTGGCCACCACACTCGACAAGGACCGCAGGTACGTCCTCTTCTGCGACAACGGAGTCCAGTCGGGACAGTTCGCAAACCTCTTGCAGACTGTGGGTTACGAGGCCTACGCACTGAAGGACGGGACGAAGGCGCTGCGGAGGGGGGGCGCCGCAGCGGTGACAGTCGCCCGCCGCACCCGCCCGTTCACCGCCGCACCCCTGTTCCTCCTCGCCGCCTGCACCGGGAGCGACGGTCCCGGCCCTCCCGCCGACGAACTCGTCATCGCCTGGCCCGCCTCGCGCGAGCCCGCCTCGCTGGACGGCCACATCGAACCGTACCAGACGGCTTGGCTCATCGACTACATGATCGCCGACCCCCTGCTCATCATCGGCCCCGACGGCGGGTTCCACCCGGCGCTGGCAACCGGCTGGTCATCCAACGAGGTGGCGGACGAGTGGACGTTCGCCCTGCGCAGCGACGTTGTCTTCCAGGACGGCACCCCCTTCGACGCCGAGGCCGTCCGGTACAACGTCGAGCGCATCCTGGATCCCGCGACCCGTTCCGGCGAAATGGCCGCCCACGTCGGTCCCGTCGAACGCGTGGAGATTGTCGACGACACGACCGTCACGCTGCACTACGAGTCGCCCTGGGTCACCGTCCTCGACGCCTTCCGGCGCGTCCCGATCTGGTCCCCGGCCGCGGCCGAACGCTGGGGCATCGAGGAGTTCGACCGCCACCTGGTGGGGGCGGGACCGTTCCTGCTGGAGGAGTGGGTCCCCAACGACCACGTGACCGTGCGGCGCTGGGACGGCTACGGCGGCTGGAACTCGATCGCCGACGAACCCGGCCCGGCGAAGGTCGAGCGCGTGACGATCCGCTTCATCGGCGAGGAGGCCGTCCTGGGCAACGTCGTGCGGACCGGCAACGCCCACATCGCCATGAACCTGCCCACCGCCTACATCGACGACTACCGCGACGCCGAGGGCTTCTCCCTGCTCACCGGCTACCAGGCCGGAACCGGCCTCCAGATGGTCATGAACGTGCGGCGACCGCCCTTCAGCGACATTCGGGTCCGGCGGGCTCTGCTTCACGGCACCGACCAGCAGGCCCTCAACGACCTCCTCTACGACGGTCACTACCTCACGGCCGACGGCCCCCTCAACACGGTTCACCGCTGCTACCGGGAGGGCAGCGCCGACCACTATCCCCACCATCCCGAAACGGCCAGGCGCCTCCTGGAGCAGGCCGGGTACGCCGATCGCGACGGCGACGGCATCCGCGAGGCGCACGGCATCCCCGGCGTCGAGGACGGCACGCCCCTTCGGGTGCGCTGGACCATCCTCGACCGCGAGGAGATGGGCGAGGCGGTGCAGGCCCAGTGGAGGGCGCTCGGCATCGACCTCGCCATCGAGATCGTCCCCGGCCCGGTGCAGCTCGAGCGCGTCAACGCCCGCGACTTCGACCTGATCTACGAGCGCCAGCGCAGCCCCGACCCCCTGCTCATGGACATGCTCTGGAACTCGGCCCACGACGTGGTCGGCGGGTGGGCCTGGACGGGATTCGTGGACGCCGAGCTGGACCGCCTCGTCGGTCGCCTGCGGGTCATCCCCGATCATGAGCGGCGCTGCCAGCTGGCCCGCGAGGCCCAGCGGATCATCATGGACAACGCGCTCATGCTGCCGACCCTCAGCGAGCCCATCTTCTACGCGGTGTCGGACGCCGTCCGCGGCTTCCAACTGGCGTCGGAGGGTCAGTTCTACTTCCTGCACAACGCGGAGCTGGTGAGGGAGTAGCGGTCCACGCCGAGCCGTAGATCTCCACCTATTTGTTACTCATTGTGCTACTCTTAAAATATGAGTTATTATTTTTGGCATGACTCCGTTCCAGCGCCCTGATGTCGACGAGCTCGTTCGCCTCCTGACCGACGACCGTCTTCCACCGCGGATCGTGGCGGTCACCGGTCCACGTCAGTCCGGCAAGACGACCATCGTGCGGCAAGCGCTGAGACGGGTTCGTGCGACCGGGCTGCGGGGCATGCGCATCGCGGTGGACAATCCGGGATCGACCGGCGGCACCCCAACCGTGGCGTCCGAAGCGGCCGTCGCCCTCGATCCCCGACTGCGCAACGTAGATTGGCTTGCGAGCGTCTGGAGGCAGGCCCGAGAACGCGCTTGGGAGGGCGACCGCGGCTTCGTGCTCGCCCTCGACGAGATCCAGGAGGTGCGCGGATGGTCGCGGGCCGTCAAGGGGCTCTGGGATCACGACCGCGAGACGGGATGTCCGTTGAAAGTGGTCATTCTCGGATCCGCCCCCTGGAGTCTTCTGACCGGCCGGGGCGAGAGCCTCGCCGGCAGGTACATGCCGCTCGACGTGCGCCACTGGTCGCTGCCGGAAATGGTGGGGGCCTTCAACTTCTCGCTGGAGGAGTACGTGTTCTTCGGCGGCTACCCCGGGGCGGCGCCTCTGACCGGGGATCTGAAGGCGTGGCGCCGCTACGTCGCGTATTCGATCGTCGCTCCCGCGTTCGGTCGCGACGTTCTCGCCCTGACCCGGGTGGACAAACCCGCCCTCATGCGCCAGCTCGTGGATCTGGTGCCGGAGTATTCGGGGCAGATCGTCAGGTACGAACATCTCGTCGGACGCCTGCGTGGCGCTGGTCACGCTGCAACTGTGGCGCACTATCTGGACCTGCTCTCCGATGCCGGCATCGTCGCCCAGCTCCCGAGGCATTCGGGCAGCGCAGTGCGGAGATCCGAGTCCCATCCCAAGCTCAACGTGCTCAACACCGGTCTGATGACGGCGCTCTCCGGGTATTCGATGATGCAGGCCATGGCGGATCGCACATTCTGGGGCCGGTTGGTCGAGAGCGCGGTCGGAGCGCACCTGCACAACACACTGCCGGTCTCCATGCGCCTTTCATATTGGCGGGACGATCCGTTCGAAGTCGATTTCGTCTTGTCGCAGGGTCCATCGGTCCTCGGCATCGAGGTGAAGAGCAGTGGGCGCGCTCGCTCGCTTCGAGGACTGGCGGCGTTCGAAAAGCGATTCCCCGGGGCACGAACGCTACTGGTGGTCGGTGCCGATCCAGCGGCTGGTCGGAGTGCGGCCCGACGGGTCGTTCCGATCAACGAGTTCCTGGCCCAGCCGGCGTCCCACTGGCTTGAGGAAGCTTCGTGAGTGTGATCGTTCCCCGCACCGTGACGGTGGTAAACGGCCGGGGCGGCCGTTCCGAACCGCTCGTGGATTTCCGATCCGCCAGCGCCTACGTGTTGCTTGGCGACCCCGGTGCGGGGAAGACCGAAGCGCTTCGACTGGAACACGCGGCTCATGCCGACAGCGAGTTCTTGACTGCACGCCGCTTTGGGCGAATGAGCCACCATAGCCTCGCCGACATGAAGGGCAAGACGCTGTTCATCGACGGGCTGGACGAAGCAAGGGCGGGAAGTCGTGATCCCAGGCGACCCCTCGACCGCCTGCTTGCGCAACTCGACCACCTTGGAAACCCGGCTCTCAGACTCTCGTGCCGAGCGGCGGACTGGCTGGGTCGCAATGACTTGCAGGAAATCGTTGCCGAAGCGGGATACGACGACACTCTTGTTCTACACCTTGATCCGCTCACAGGGAACGACATTCGGAGAATGCTTGCCGACCTGGGCGTGAGCGACGTGCGCGTGTTTCTGGCCCAGGCGCGGGAACGCGACTTGGATGGACTGCTCGACAACCCGCAACTGCTCAAGCTGCTGGCGAAGGCCACCCGTGATGGCGAATGGCCCAAAGACCGGCTGGGGATCTTCGAGCTCGCCTGTCGCAAGCTCGCACGGGAATGGAACGCCCAGCACCGCGCGGTCCAACAGAGTTCGCCGCCCATATCCGCCAACCGAATCACTTCTGCGGCGGGGCACCTGTCGGCGCTTCTCCTTCTGTCGGACCGGTGTCGAGTTTCGCTGAACGGGCGAGAGGACGCCGAAAGCCTCCACCTCGAAGACATTGGGGACGGCGATCGGCACGCGCTCCTCCGAGCAGTCAAGTCCAACCTGTTCGAGGGCCGGCCGGACGGTGGCCTTGTGTCGGTGCACCGTCAGATTTCCGAGTTCCTGGCCGCGCGCTTCCTCGGCGGTTGCATCGAGGCCGGCGTCCCTGCCGGTCGCGTCCTGGCGCTCATGACCGGCCATGACGGCGGTCTGGTCACCGAGATGCGCGGCCTTTCCGCGTGGCTGGCGGCCTTTGACGGGGTTGCGAGGCGGTCCCTGATCGAAAGAGATCCCATCGGAGTGGCCCTCTACGGCGACGTGAGTCGTTTTCGGGGCGACGAGCTCGAACACCTGCTACGGGCATTCGCCAACGAGGGCGACGAGGTCCGGCCGTGGAACTGGCCCCCGGCAACGCTGGCATCGCTGGTCAACCCACATTCGGTCGCGGTGCTCGAGCGCTATCTGGGGCACGACGATCGGACGGACGGGTGCCAGACGGTAGCGGGTCTGCTCCTTCACGCGCTCTCACGGACACGCGAAGCCGACGTGTGCCCGGCAATCCTCGACCGCGCGGTCCGGGACGCCACATGGAACAGTTGGGTTCGAGAGTCGGCGTTGCGCACGCTGCTCCACCAATCCGGAGACGACACCACCGAAAAGTGGCTTGCCCTGTTGGACGACCTCAGGGGCGGTCGGGTGGCAGATCGTAGCCGCGAGCTTCTGGGCACCCTGCTCAACCACCTCTACCCCGCTCACGTTGGGCCGGATCGCATATGGGATTACCTGGTTTCTCGGGGGCTTTCCGATCCCGGCGGAGCATTTCGGCTGTTCTGGTCCACCCATCTGCCCAACCGAACCAGGGGAGACGACTTGGCCGTCCTGCTCCGATCGTTGGCAGGCCGGGGCGAGACCTTGCGAAAGCAGCTCATGGATGACCGGGTGCAGCGCGTGGTTCAGAAGCTGGTGCGCGACGCGTTGGTGGCCACGGGGGACGAGATGCCGACTTCGACCCTCTACGATTGGCTGGAGCTGATCGAATTCGACGAGATGGGGCCCACCCCAGGGCCCAACGATGAACATCGGGCGATCGGCGAATGGATTTCGGAGCGTCCACACCTCCAGAAGGAGTTGTCCCTTGAAGGGCTGCGGCGGGTGTTCAGAGAATCCGATCACGGGGGTGCCGCATACCGTGCATGGGGGATCCGATGGTCGATCTTCGGGTCTGGTGTGCCGGCCGACTTCGCGACCTGGTGCTTGGATCAGGCGGTGGCAATAGCGAAGACCAACATTGCGACTGCCCGGACCCTGCTCGATTGGAGTCGTCCTTGGAGCCACGACGAGTCCGGGTCGGGATTGTCGATCGCCAGCGTACGGGCGGCGACTCACGATTCGGCAGCGCTTCGAGCCGAAGTGGCCCTCCTGGTGAAGGGTCAGCGCGAGTCCCAAGCCCGCCAAAGTCTGATGCAGGTCAGGGAGCGGCGAAGTGAATACCGTGCGAAGCGCCATCGAGAGCAGGAGGAATTGATAACCTATACCCGCAAGCACGTCAGAGAGTTATCAGAAGGCCGGTGTCCGCCCGGACTCCTCCATCACATCGGCGAGGCCTACCACGATGTGTTTCTTGACAGCAGCGCGGCCACCCCTCGGCTGCGGGTGTTGAAGCTCCTGCAGGGACATGCGGATCTGGCCGACGCTGCGATGCAGGGATTCCGTCGCGTTTGTGACCGGAAGGATCTTCCAACGCTGCGGGAGGTCATCCGCCTGAACGAGCAGAAGAGGATTTCGGTCCATGCGCTCCCAGTGCTCGCCGGCTTTGACCTGATGAGCCCGGGATCGCTGGACGCTCGCGGCTCCGGCGAGATTCGCGAGGGCTGCGGCGCTCTACTACCTGATGCCGCTCAATGTGGAGGGACACCCGCCGTGGTACAGGTGGGCGCTGAAGCGCCATCCGGAAGCGGTCGCCGAGGCGCTGATCAAGGTCACCCGTTCACGGGTCAGGAGACGCCGCGATTGCCTCTATCTCTGGGATCTGCCGCGCGACGATGCCCACCGCGCCGTTGCGCGGCTGGCGGCGGTGCCGTTGCTGCGCGCATTTCCCACCCGCTGCACCGAGCCCCAGGTGGATGCGCTGCACGCGATTCTGCTGGCGGCCCTGAGGTGGGAGGCCGAGGGGCTGGGGGAATTCGTCGAGGCGAGGGTCTCCAAGGCAGGTCTGGACGTTGCCCAGCGGGCGTTGTGGCTCGCGGCCGGGCTGCTACTGTCGCCCGAAGCCAATGTGCCGAGGCTCGCCACGTTTCTCGAGGAGGGCGAGGAGGCGCGATCGCGGCAGGTCGTGAGGCTCCTGGCTCCGACCGACATTGGACGATTGCCGATGAGGTGGCAGGCCAGGGAACTCCGCACGATGATCGAGCTTCTGGGCAGTCGCTACTCGCCGTGGCGTCCCGAGGGATTCGGAATGGCCTCCTATGTTGAAGAGGATCGTTGGAGGGTGGAGGGACTGATCTCGTCCTGGGCGACGACGCTGGCCTCACGCACGGACCGTGACGCGTCCGAAGCGCTGAATGCGCTCTGCGCGAGTCCCGCGCTCGATCCGTGGCACTTCATTCTCAAGCGCAAACGCGACGAGCAGACCATCGCACGACGAGACGCCACCTTCGCGGTGCCGGATCTGTCTGCGGTGCAGTACACCCTGGCTGAACGCGGAGCCTGCCAATCCAGCCGATATGGCCGCCCTCGTCGCGGATCGGCTCCAACGTCTGGGTGAAGAGATCGCTCGCGGCAACACCGACGACTGGCAGCAGTACTGGAACGAGGATCCTCGGACGCGGCGACCGACCGGGCCGAAACACGAGGAAACCTGCCGCGATGCGCTGCTGTCCGACCTCAGACGATTGCTGCCCGACGGCGTGGACGCCCAGCCGGAGGCGCACCACGCCCGCGACAACCGGGCCGACATCCGAATCTCGTTCAATGGCCATGCGATCCCAGTCGAGATCAAGAAGGACTCGCACCCACGCCTCTGGAGCGCCGTCACCGACCAACTGGCTTCGAAGTACATGCGGTCGCTCGCGAATCCGCCGGCTTCGGAATCTACCTCGTGCTCTGGTTCGGGCGGGGGTAAGGTGCCAGTCCCGCCCACCGGTCGTCGACCGGAAACACCCAAGGAGCTGCGCGAGCGTCTGCAAGGGGAATTGACGGGCCCAAATCGGCACAGAATCCAGGTCGTCGTCATCGACGTCAGCGGCTCGTCGCCGGACTGATCCCGATGCTCGCCACCTACCTCGCCCGCCGCCTCGTCCAGCTCGGGGTCGTCCTCCTCCTGGTGTCGGTGGCGGTCTTCTCGATCATGCACGCGCTGCCGGGCGATCCCGTCCAGCTCATGCTCTCCGGGGCCGAGAGCGGGTCCGTCACCCCGGAGCGGCAGGAGCAGCTGCGCGAGGAGATGGGGCTGAACGACCCGCTCCCAACCCAGTACGGCCGCTTCCTTCGCGGGGCCGCGACCGGCGACCTCGGCACCTCGGTCCGGCTGCGCCAGCCCGTCCTCGACCTCATCCTCGACCGCCTGGGATCGACCCTTGCGCTCAGCCTCGGCGGCATTCTCTTCGCGGTGCTCATCGGGGTGACCACCGGGGTTCTCGCCGCGCTGAAGCAGGGCTCGTGGATCGACGGATTCAGTCGCGTCCTCGCCTACGCGGGGGTCTCGCTGCCCCTCTTCTGGTTGGGCCTTCTGCTCATCCTGGTCTTCTCGTTCTGGCTGCCCTGGTTCCCGCCGGCGGGGTCGGAGGGGATCCGCGCCCTCGTTCTGCCCAGCCTGTCGCTCGGGCTCGTCTCCGCCGGAGTCATCGCGCGCCTCACCCGCGCCTCGCTCCTCGAAGTCCTCGTTCAGGACTACATCCGCACGGCCTGGGCCAAGGGTCTGCCCAAACGCATCGTCCACCTGCGCCACGCGCTCCGCAACGCCCTGATCCCGGTCCTCACCATGCTCGGACTGCAATTCGGCGCGATGCTCGCCGGCGCGGTGGTCACCGAGACCGTGTTCAGCCGTCCCGGGCTCGGTCGCCTCGTGGTGAGCGCGATCCTCTGGAAGGACTACCCGCTGGTGCAGGGGATCGTCCTGTTCATGGCCGCCATGTACGTCGTCGTCAACCTGCTCGTGGATCTGCTGGCCGCCTGGCTCGATCCGCGCATCCGCGACGAGGCCCCCGCGTGAACGGCGGCTCGGCGAGCGGTGGCGCGGCTGCCGGAGGCGTCCGAATCGGGGGCCGCACGCTCTCGCCCGCGTTCATCGCCGGCGCCGCGATCCTCGCCGTGTGGGTGCTCCTCGCGCTCCTCGCCCCCGCCGCCGCCCCCCACGACCCGCTGGCGACCGTCTCCGGTGCCCGCGAGGCCCCGTCCTCCGAGTTCTGGTTCGGCACCGACCGCCTCGGGCGCGACGTGTTCAGCCGGGTCGTCCACGGCGCCCGCGTGTCCCTCGTGCTCGGCTTCATCAGCGTGGCCATCGGCGCGGCGCTGGGCTCCGCGCTGGGTCTCGTGTCCGGCTACTACCGCGGTGCCATCGACACCGTGCTCATGCGCGTCGTCGACGCCATGCTGGCCTTCCCGGGCATCCTGCTGGCGCTCGTGGTCATCGCCGCGCTGGGTCCCAGCATCGCCAACGTCATGGTGGCGGTCGGGGTGTCAACCATCCCGCGCTACGCCCGCCTGGTCCGCAGCACCGTGCTCACAGTCCGCGAGGAGGCCTACATCGACGCGGCCCGCCTCATCGGGGTGCCCGACCACAGGATCATGCTGCGGCACGTGCTTCCCAACACGGCGGTTCCACTGCTCGTGCTCTCGACGCTCGAGTTCGGCCACGCCATTTCGGTCGGTGCCGGTCTGAGCTTCCTCGGGCTCGGCGCGCAGCCTCCGACGCCCGAGTGGGGGCTCATGGTGGCGGTGGGTCGTGACGTTCTGGGACGGGCCTGGTGGATCTCCACCTTCCCCGGTCTCGCCATATTCACGGTGGTGATGGCCACCAATCTCCTCGGCGACAGCCTGCAGGAGATGCTCGATCCCAGGCTCAGATCCCGATAGCGACAGGAGGGGGATGCCGGTGAACGACAGATTCGTGGGCGTGCAGATCGGACCCGCCAGCTTCGTGGACGAGGGCGTCGACGTGGTGCTCGACACGCTCCAGGAACGAGTGGGCGTGAACGTCGTGCTGCTGGGCACGGTCAGCTGGCTCGGTCTGAAGATCGGGCGCAGCATCTCGTGGAGGATCGACGGCTGGCCCGACCACGGCGTCGCCGAGCCCCTGGAAGTGCAGGGCGGATCCTACCTGGCCGAACATCCCGAGTTCTACCGCAACACCAGCGTCACCGGCTTCCGCGCCCCGGACGAGTCCATGCGCGGCCGCGACATCCTGGAGATGGTGATTCCGGGTGCCCGCGCGCGGGGCATGAAGGTGATCCCGGAGCTCATGGAGCCGCTCTTCAAGTACGCGGGGCACGGGTCGGCCAACACCGTGCAGATTCCCAATCTGGTCCAGTTGATGGAGGTCGACTACCTCGGCCGCATCGGCGGCGCGCCCTGCCTGGAGAACCCGGACTACCGCGGGTGGTGGCACGCGCTGATCGAGGACCACTGCCGCAGCTACGACATCGACGGCATCATGTGGTGCAACGAAAGGCGGAGCCCACTCGACCAACTCGTCACCGGGATGGCCCCGGGGTGCTTCTGCAAGCACTGCCTGGCCAGCATGGGGGCTGACGGAATCGATCCCGAGGCGGCGAGGAGAGCCTGCGCTCAGCTCCACAACTACTTCCGCCGGGCGCGTGCGGGCGAGCACTTCACCGACGGCCCCCTGATCACCGGTCTCCGCACGCTTCTCGACAACCCCGAGTTTCTGCTGCTCGAACGGCACTGGGTGCGGCGCAACAAGGACCTGGACCGCGAGCTGTACGGGCTCGTCAAGTGGTGCGATCCGGCGCTGGAGTTCGGGCTCAACGTGTGGAACCGCAACCACTTCAACCCGTTCCGCAAGGCGCAGTGGCCGTGGGCCGAGACCAGGGACTACGCCGACTGGGTCAAGCCGATCACCTACCAGCACCAGTCGGGCGGGATCTACCTGGGCGAGATGAAGCAGCTGCACGCGACCCTGCTGCGCGACCTCTCGCCCGCCGAGACGACCCCGCTGATGTACCGCGTTCTCGGGCTCGACGAGGCCCCGTGGGACGAGCTTCTCGGGGCGGGAATGGCCCCGGCGACCTATGTTGGCGGGCAGTGCCGGGCCACGATCGCGGCTCTGGACGGCGAGCTGCCGGTGCTGATGGGGGTCGGCGTCGATGCGCCGCGGTCGAGCCCGGACCAGGCGGTCTGCACGCCGGAGATCGTCTACGAGAGCGTGCACGCGGCCTACGAGGCGGGCGCGGCCGGGGTCATCTACTCGCCCAACTACGCGAGCATGCGGCTCACGAATCTCGACGGCGGCGCCAGGGCGCTGGCCGAACTGGGGATCTGAAGCGGCCGGCCGGGAACGACGGAGGCGACAACCACCATGCCCGAAGCACCACCCTGGAAGTTTCAGCCGGTCCTGCAGGATCTGGCCCCACGCGAAGCCGCCGCGCTCACGCTGAGGGGCCGAGTCGTCACGGGTGTGGGGGATGAGGTGCTCGAGGACGGCCACGTCACCCTGGAAGCTGGGCGGATCAAGTCGGTCGGGGAGTGGGGCGCGGCGCCGAAGGATGGTCGGGCGGTCGTCGCGACGGGTGGAACGATCCTGGCCGGCCTGATCAACAGCCACGCCCACCTTGCCTGGGACGGCATCCACGATCTGGCCGCGCAGTCGCTCGGGGACGCCCCCGAGATCAGCGCCTACAAGGCGGCGGCCAACATGCTGGCCTGTCTGCGGGCCGGGATCACGACGGTGCGCGATCTGGGCATGAAGCGCAGCGGCGCGTTCGCCAAGCAGGCGGTGGAGCAGGGAGTGTTCGCCGGCCCGCGCCTGCTGGTCTGCGCGGAGGCGATCGTGCAGACGGGCGGCCACACCTACTGGTGCTGTCGCGAGGCCAGCGGCGCCGACGAGATGCGGCGCGCGGTGCGGGAGCAGATCAGGGACGGCGCCGACCTCATCAAGGTCATGATGTGCCACGACACGCTCGAGTTCACCGACGAGGAGCTTCGCGCCATCGTCGACGAGACGCATCGCGGCGGGCTTCCCGTCACCGCGCACGCCACCTTCGACGCGGCGATCGCGCGAGCGGTGGACTTCGGCATCGACACCATCGAGCACGGGGGCGCCATGTCCGACGAGACGATCGCGAAGCTGGTGGCGCGGGGCGTCCCGATCGTGACCACCTTCTCGCCCGTGGTCATCCAGGCGAAGCCCGAGATCGCGCGCAGCTACAACATTCCCGAGTGGAAGATCCGCGAGCGGCAGCGCGCGGTCGCCGACAGGAGCCGCTACGACGGTCTGCTGCGTGCAGCGCGCGCGGGGGTGCGCATCGTGTTCGGCACCGACGCGGGGAGTCCCGCCGTGCGGCACGGGGTGGTGGTGCCCGAGATGGAGTTCATGATCGAGGTGGGGGTGGTCGCGGACAACCACGGCGCGATCATGAGCGCGACCCGCGAGGCGGCGATCATGAACCGGCTCGACGACCGCGTCGGAACGGTCGAGACGGGCAAGGAGGCGGACGTGATCGTCGTGGACGGCAACCCTCTGGACGACCTGCGCGACCTGGAGCGCGTGCAGATGACGTTCGTGCGGGGAAGCTGCCTGCATTCTCGGCCCGCGACCTGACGTCGATGTCGCGGGGATCCCATCTGGCCGCCCGTGCGGTGCGCGTGAAGTCGAGCTTCCGCACCCGGATGCTCGAGATCGCCGCCGGACTGGAGGAAATCATCGCGCTCGGGCGCGGCGATCCCGACTTCGAGACGCCGGACGCCATCGTCTCTGCGGGCGCCGCCGCCCTGGCCGATGGCTTCACCCACTACACGGCCCCGCCCGGACTTCATGAACTACGTGAAGCCATATCGCACAAACTGTCACGGGACAACGATCTACGCTATTCACCCGAACAGATCATCGTCACCAACGGCGTGCAAGAGGCGCTCCTGATCTCGATCCTCGCCCTGGTCGATCCGGGAGACGAGGTCGTGCTGCAAGCCCCACGCTTCAACGCCTTCGACCACATGGTGAACCTGGCCGGCGGCCGCGTGGTCGAGGTGCCCACGCTGGAGGCGGACGACTACGCGATCCGGGCCTCGGCCATCCGGGGCGCGCTCACCGAGCGCTCGAAGCTCCTCGTGATCGCGAACCCGAACAACCCCACCGGCGGCCTCACGCCGCGCGCCGAGCTGGAGCGCATCGCACGGCTGGCGGTGGAGCACGACCTCGTGGTCCTGTCCGACGAGATCTACGAGAAGCTCGTCTTCGCGGGAGGCGAGCACGTCAGCCTCGGCGCCTGCGACGGCATGCGCGAGCGCACGGTCACGGTGAACGGTTTCTCGAAGGCGTACGCGATGACCGGGTGGCGCGTGGGCTACCTGGCCGCGCCCACATGGCTGATGGAGCCGGCCGTCGAGATCAAGCACACCGTGAGCATCTGCACGCCGCCCGCGATGCAGCGCGGGGCGCTCGCGGCGCTGGAGAGCGGGGACGAGGCCGTCGCCTCGATGCTGGCGGAATACGAGCGCCGGCTTGACATGGTGCTGCGCCGCCTTGACGACATGGGGATCTCGTACGGGCGCCCGGGCGGCGGCATGTACGTCTACGCGAACATATCGAGCACGGGGCTGGACGCCGAGACCTTCTGCCTCGAGCTGCTGCGCCGCGAGCGCGTGATGGTCTTCCCCGGCACCATGTTCGCGGACCCGGCCAACCGGCACATCCGCATCACGCTGCTGTCGCCGCGCGCCGAGATCGAAGAGGCGCTTGCCAGGACGAAGCGCTTCATCGCACGGGTGCGCGCCTCGTGACGGCCGAGGGGCGGCCCGCAGCCTCACCGCGCTCGACCTCGCCCGCGTCCCCACCCCCGCCGGTGCGCATCCTGCTCGTGGGTGCCGGTGTCCGCGGCCGGGTATGGGCGCGCGTCATCGCCGAAGCCCCCGACGCAACGCTGGCCGGCATCGTGGACCGCGACCGGGAGCGGGCTCGGCGCACCCGCGACGCCCACGCCCCCGAGGCGCTTGCCGACCCCGATCTCGGCTCGGCGCTGGCCCGGACGGAGCCGCACGCCGTGGTCGTCGCCACGCCGCCAGCCAGCCATCACGCTCTGGTCAGCCGGGTCCTGGCGCGCGGCCTTCACGTGCTCTGCGAAAAGCCGCTCTCCGAGGACCTCGCCGAAGTCGTCGACCTGATCGGGAGGGCCACGGTGGCCAGGCGCCACCTCCTCGTCGGCATGAACTTCCGCCACCTCCCCTCGTCGCAGCGAATCCGGCGCTACGTCCGCAGCGGGGAGCTGGGCGCGCTCAGCCATGCGCACTTCGTCTACCACAGGCATCGCGACGGCAACCGGCACGACCTGAACGAGTACGTCATGACGATGGCGCACCCGATGCTGCTCGAGCAGAGCATCCACCACTTCGACCTGCTCCGCTACTGCTACGACGCCGAGGTGCGGTCGCTCGTGTGCGACGCCTGGCGACCGTCTTGGAGCACCTACCGGGGCGACTGCTGCGTCTCGGCGCTCTTCCGCTTCGAGAACGGGGTGCACGCCAGCTATCTCGGCACCTGGACCGCGGCCTGGAACCGGATGGACTTCCGCTGGCGCAGCGACTTCGAGCGCGGGGCACTGATTCAACGCGAGCAGTTCGACGATCTCGTGCGCGTCGACTTCGATTGCCGGCTGGCGCTTCGCGGATCGAACTTCAAAGGCGACGACGAAGCCGAGACGCCGGTGGCGGAGCCGCTCGAGCCCTGCCTGCCCTTTGTGGACGACACGCGACGGCTGCTGAGCGAGTTCCTGCGTGCGGTGCGCGGGGAGGCCGAGCCTGTGACGACAGCGCGCGATCACCTTGAGAGCCTGCTCCTGACGCAAGGGTGCATCGAGTCGCTGGAGACAGGGGGATGGGTCGAGATGCGCGAGCTGCGCGAGCGTTTCTCCTTGGCCACCGGGACGGCGCCGCCACCGGGGGACGACGCCCGCGCCGCCACCCCATGAGCGCCGAGCACCCAAACCGTCCCGTGGCGGCGAATGGCGGGCCGGACCGATCCGGCGACCTGCTCCGCGTGCGCGGCCTGCGCACCCGCTTCCTGACCGAAGGGGGCGTCGTGCATGCCGTCAACGGCGTGAGCTTTTCGGTGCGATCCGGCGAGACCCTCGCGCTGGTGGGCGAGAGCGGCAGCGGCAAGACGGTCGCCATGCTCTCGCTGCTGCGCCTGCTTCCCGCGAGGCGGGCCCGAGTGCGCGCGGACGAGGCGATCTTCCGTGGTCGCGACCTCCTCTCGCTCGACGACGAGCAGATGCGGCGCGTTCGGGGCGCCGAGATCGCCATGGTCTTCCAGGATCCCCGCTCCTCGCTCAACCCCGTGCTCACCGTGGGGCGCCAGCTCACCGAGAGTCTCGAGGTGCATCGCGGGATGGGCCGCCGCGAGGCCAGGGGGCGAGCGGTCGAACTGCTCCGCTCGGTGGGCATCCCCCGCCCGGAAGCGCGGCTGGACGACTATCCGCACCAGTTCTCCGGCGGCATGTGCCAGCGGGCGATGATCGCCATCGCGCTGTCCTGCGAGCC
The DNA here is from genome assembly GCA_963662845.2 of Longimicrobiales bacterium. Taxonomy (GTDB): domain Bacteria; phylum Gemmatimonadota; class Gemmatimonadetes; order Longimicrobiales; family Gaopeijiaceae; genus Bin94. The sequence continues at coordinate 734,450 of CAXXCM010000005.1, forward strand.
CCACCTGCTCATCGCCGACGAGCCGACCACGGCGCTGGACACAACCGTGCAGGCGCAGATTCTGGCGCTGATGTCCGAACTGCGGGCCACGCTGCGGATGGCAATGATCTGGATCAGCCACGATCTGGGCGTGGTGGCGAGCCTCGCGGACCGGGTCGCGGTCATGTACGCCGGCACCATCGTCGAGACCGCGAACACCGGCGGCTCTTCGACGCGCCGGCGCATCCCTACACGCGGGGCCTGCTGGCGTCGATGCCCGCGCTGGACCATATGGGCACGCAGCGCCTGCAGGCGATCCCCGGCCAGCCGCCCGACATGACCACGCCCACGACCGGGTGCGCCTTCGCGCCGCGATGTCCGCACGTCTTCGACCGCTGCCGTCGCGAGACGCCGCCGCTGCTGCCGGTCGGGGGCGGGACCAGCGCGGCCTGCTGGCTCGACGGTGCGCACGGGCGCGAGACCCATGCCGGTTGAACCGCGCCCGCGCCCCCTTCTCGAAGTCACCGACCTCGTGAAGCACTTCCCCGTGCGACGCGGGGCGATGCGCCGCCGGACGGGATCGGTGCGGGCGGTCGACGGCGTGAGCCTCCGGCTGAAACGGGGCGAGGCGCTGGGGCTGGTGGGCGAGAGCGGTTGCGGAAAGACCACCTTGGCCCGCCTGGTGCTGCGTCTGACGCGACCGACGGCGGGCAGCGTCGTCTTTGACGGAGCCGATCTCAACGGCGTCACGGCGGCGGAGCTGCGCGCGCTGCGCCCCCGCATGCAGATGATCTTCCAGGACTCGCATTCGTCGCTGAATCCGCGCCTCGCCGTGGGTCGCTCCATCGCCGAGCCGCTGCTCCAGCACACGACGCTGAGCCGAGCCGAGCGGGCTGGGCGAGTCGCCGAGCTCATGACCGTCGTGGGGCTCGATCCCGGGCTTGCCACGCGCATGCCCCACGAGTTCTCAGGCGGCCAGCGACAGCGCGTCGGCATCGCTCGCGCACTTGCGCTGAACCCGGACCTGATCGTCTGCGACGAGCCCATCTCGTCGCTCGACATCTCCATCCAGGCGCAGATCGTCAACCTGCTCGCAGACATCCGCGAGCGTCTGGGTCCGTCCTACCTCTTCATCTCCCACGACCTGAGGATGGTGAGGCACCTGTGCGACCGGGTGGCGGTGATGCGCCGTGGAAGGATCGTGGAGACCGGGGCAGCGGAGGCGCTCTTCCGCAAGCCCGCGCATCCGTACACGCAGGCGCTCCTGTCGGCAGTGCCGCGCAGGCCCGGGCACATCTCGTGACGGTCGTCTCGAACTTCGGCGGAAACATCCGTTTCCGACCCCGCCACCGATACGCGCCTCGCACCGAGACCGACGTGCTGCGGATCCTCGACGACCACGGCGACGCGACGATCCGGGTGGTCGGCGCCGGTCACTCCTGGAACCCAGGCATCGAGACCCCGGACGTGCTCGTCGACCTGCACCACCTTCGCCACGTGCAAATACACGGCGACCGTACGCGCGTGACCGTGGGGGCCGGGTGCCGGATCGGCGCTCTCCTCAAACACCTCTCCAGCCGGGGACTGACATTGCCGTCGATCGGGCTCATCGATCGGCAGAGCGTGGCGGGGGCGATTGCCACGGGCACACACGGATCGGGCCGGCATTCCATGTCCCACTACGTCGAGTCGATGCGGATCGCGTGCTATGCGGCGAGCGGAGCGGCGGTGGCGCGCACGGTCGATTCCGGGGTGGCGCTGCGGGCGGCACGATGCTCCGTGGGGGCGATGGGGGTCGTGCTCGAGGTCACGCTGCCGTGCGTGCCCCAATACCACGTGCGCGAGCGGAGCGTCTGGCGACCGAGCCTGGATGCGGTCCTGGAGCGCGAGCCGGAGGCGCCGCTGCAGCAGTTCTACCTGATGCCGCACGCGTGGACCTACCTAGTGCACGAGCGCAGGGTCGCCGAGCAGGGCCGTCGTGCGGGCGGCGCGGCCCTCTATCGCGTGTACTGGCTGACGGCGATCGACGTGCTGCTGCATCTGTGCGTCAAGTTCGCCGCTTCGCTGACGCGGAGCCGACGGCTGGTCCATCTCCTTTATCGGCGCGTCCTGCCGGCGTTCATCTTCCCTCGGTGGCGGGTCACCGACCGCAGTGACCGACAACTGCTGATGCGTCACGACCTCTTTCGCCACCTCGAGATGGAGGCGTTCGTGCCGCGCGAGCACCTTGCGGCTGCGGTTGCCCTGACCATCGAGGTTCTGCGCGCGGCGGACGACCGAGCCCACGAACCGACGGCGGAGGCGCGCGCGTGGATCGACGCGCTGGGCGCGACGGATGCGTTCGAGTCGCTGCGAGGATCCCATGTCCATCACTACCCGATCTGCGTCCGTCGCGTCCGACCCGACGACACGCTGATTTCCATGGCCTCGTGCCAAGGCCTGCCGGTCCAGGACTGGTACTCGATCAGCTTCATCACGCTCGCGGAGCCGCGCGAGCGGTTCCTGCGCGTGGCCGCCTTCCTGGGCGAGGCGATGTCGTCGCTGTTCGGGGCCCGTCTGCACTGGGGCAAGTGGATTCCGGCGGGCGGCGCCGGAGTGGACCGCAACTATCCCGGGCTGGAAGAGTTCAGGCGTGTGTGCAAGGACTTCGACCCGCAGGGCGTGTTCAGGAACGCGTTCCTGGACGAGACGCTCCTCGCGCCGCCGGCCTAGCCCTACTCACGCCACGGATGGGGCGGGCGCCTCAGGTGCCAGTCCGTCTCCCGTTGATACGCCATTCCCAGATCCAGCACGCTCTGGTCGTCCATCGGCGACCCGACGATCTGGAGCGAAAGCGGCAGCCCGTCCTCGTCGAAGCCGCAGGGGATCGCCAGACCCGGATGCCCGACCAGGTTGGCGATGTAGTTGAGGCGCGGGGTGCGGGCGCTCACCTCGCCGGGCGGCTCCCACTCGTTCCGCGCGGGGATCGGCCAGCCGTCGCGCACCTCGCGCATCGCCGCCCCGTTGGGCCATGTCGGGGCGATCACCGCGTCGTAGCGCGAAAGAATCTCGTCCGCCTCGCGCACGAGCTGGTTGCGAATCCGCTGCGCCGTGAGGTAGTCGGCGGCGGGGAGCATTCGGCCGGCCATCCAGCCCGCACGCCGATCCTCGTTGAACGAGAACATGTTGGCCGCGCTGCCGTCGTCGAAGAGCGCCCCGAAGTTGGTGCCGCTCTCCACCGTCACGATCGTCGTGAAGAGGGCGCCGGTGGGGCGCAGGGGCAGCGCCACGTCCTCGACCTCGACGCCCATCTGCGCGAAGACGTCCAGCGCCTCCTGGAAGACCCGTCTGGTGTTTTCAGAGCCCGACAGCTCGAACTCGGGACGGTGGACGCCAAGGCGGCGGCCCCGCATCGGACCCGGCTCCGGGCGGAAGGCGAACGGGCGGTCGACGGTGCAGTTGTCGCGCACATCGTGCCCCGCGATCTCCTGCAGGATGTGGCCGCAGTCCTCTGCCGAGCGTCCCACGGGACCGATCTTGTCCAGGCTCCACGACAGGGCCATGCAGCCGAAGCGGCTCACGCGGCCGAAGGTTGGGCGCAGGCCCGAGGCGCCGACGGCCGACGCTGGGAAGACGATCGAGCCGCCCGTCTCCGTGCCGATGCCGAAGCCGATCAGCCCGGCCACGGCGGCGGACACGGTGCCGCTCGACGAGCCGAAGCTGGTGCGGTCGAGCTTCCACGGGTTCAGCGCCGAGCTGGTGTTGCCGCCGGCGAACTCGCCCAGCGACATCTTTGCCATCATGACCGCGCCGGCCTCCTCCAGCCGGTCGATCACGGCGGCGTTCCGGTCCGGGACGCGGTCGGCGAAGATGCGCGACCCCCAGGTGGTGCGGATCCCCCGCGTGTCGAGCAGATCCTTCACCCCGTATGGGATACCGTGCAGGATGCTGCGGCGATGGCCCGCTGCGAGTTCGCGGTCGGCGCGCTCGGCGGCCTCGAGGGCCTGGTCGCGCGCGATCGTGACCATGGTGGCGAGCTTGCCGTCGTGGTCGCCGCGCGGCTCGCTCGGCAGCTCGAACGGCGGCACATCGAGCGCCTCGGCACGGTCAAGGTACGCCTCCGTGAGCTCGACCGAGGTGACGGCGCCGCTCGCAAGCCGATCGGCCAGCTCGCGCACCGTGAGGAAGAGGGTGGACTCGGTGACGGCGGGGGTGGGCGCCTGCGCGGTGCGTTCACCCATGCGTCAGCCCCTCCAGAAGACGGTCAGGGGCGGCTCGTCGGGATCGAGGGGGAACTCGCGGAGCTGGCGCTGCACATCGACCATGTTGGCGATCGCCGCCCGCAGCCGCTCGAGCTCCGCCGCGTCGTCGTAGATTCCGCGCGGCCCCTGATGGTCGAGAAGCGTCCGTGCGGTGGCGACCGAGACCTCGCCCGTGTCGGCCACCTCCGTACAGGCCTGCTGCCAAAGCAGCGCCATCGCGCCCGTGCCGGCGGCGGCTGCGGTGGCGAAGCGTCGGCGATTCATGGACATGGTCGTCTCCCTGGCGGCGGCGGGTGCCGGGCCGGCGGTCGGGTCTCGCGCCCTTGGCTGGCCCCATCTACCTTGCGGACGCCCTTCAGCGCCTACCATAGCAAACAAGGATGCCAATTGCGAACCCTGCACATCGAGCCGCTCGCGGGCTGGATCCGCGCTCTCTTCGAAAAGACCGCCGGCGAATCCGACGTCGAGATCGAGTGGGGCGGGAAACTGGACGGCCGAGAGCTTGCCCAGGCCGCCGCTCGGGCCGACGCGCTCGTCACGGTCACGCGCCGCGTGGACGCCGATCTGATCGCCGCCGCCCCGAGGCTGCGGCTCGTGCAGGTTCAGGGGCGGGCGCCCTGGGCGGTGGACCTCGACGCCGCTGCGGCCGCCGGCGTGCCCGTTTCGATGCTGCCGCACCGAGGTGCGATCGCGGTCGCGGAGCAGACCATCGCCCTCATGCTCGGGCTCTGTCGCAAGGTGGTCCCGGGCCATCTCGGGACCCGCGACGCCGACTACAGGAGCCTCGGCACCGAGCCCGTCCGCACCACCGAGCGGATCATCGCCTTCAACTGGCTCAGGTACCCCGATGTCCATCAGCTTCACGGTCGCGTCCTGGGCCTCGTCGGCCTGGGAGGGATCGGCCTGGAGGTCGCAAGGCGGGCCCGCGCCTTCGACATGGATGTCGTCTACTGCAAGCGCTCGCCGCTGCCGCCGGCCCATGAAGCGATGGCGGGGGTGCGCCACCTGCCCCTGACCGAGCTGCTTGCCGCGAGCGACGTGGTCAGCCTGCACGCGCCCCACACCCACGAGACCGAAGGACTGATCGACGCGGCGGCCCTGCGCCGCATGAAACCCACCGCGATCCTGATCAACACCGCGCGCGGCGGGCTGGTGGACGAGGCCGCCCTCACCGAGGCCCTGCACGGCGGCCGGATCGCTGGCGCCGGGCTGGACGTCTTCGTCGAGGAGCCGCTGCCCCACGGCAACCCCCTCGCCGACGCGCCCAACGTGCTGCTCTCGCCGCATGTGGGCGGTGGCACCGGGGGCGGCCAGGCCGGGATGGCGCGGGACGTCGTCGCAAATCTGGCGGCTGTCGCCGACGGAAGTCCGGTCCAAGGCCTCGTCGCGGGAACCGGGAGGGTCCAATGATCCGAGAGCCGGTGCTTGTCCTGGCCTTCATGCTGGCGGTGGTCGCCTTCGCCCGCTGGCTCGAAGAGCGCTACGAGCCGATCAAGAAGATCAGCTCGGCGGTCGTGTGCACCCTCCTTGGCATCGCGCTGGCCAACATCGGCGTGATCGAGCACACGGGACCCGTCCACGAGTCCGTCTTCACCTTCGCGATCCCGTATGCGATCGTGCTGGTGATCATGGGGACCAACCTGCGGGAGCTGGCCAACGCCGGCGCGCCGCTGCTCCTGGCGTACCTCGCGGCGTGCGTGGGAAGCCTCGTGGGCGGACTTGTGGCAGGCGCGACGATGGCGGGCTGGGTCGGTCCCGAGACCTGGAAGCTCGCCGGGGCCTTCTCCGCGGCCTTCGCGGGCGGCGGAATGAACTTCAGCGCGGTCGGCCAGGGCCTGGGCATCGACCCGAGCACCTTCGCGGCGGCCGCTCTCGCCGACAACCTGTCGACCGTGCCCTACCTGCTGCTTCAGGTGTGGCTCGCGGGCGTTCTCGCCACGATGTTCCTGCGCCGGACGAAGTTCGGAGGCGCAGCGGCACCAGCCGATGCCGGCGAAGCCGACGGCGTCGACGAAGAGGCCATGCGCCGCCGCTGGACCGACACCGACATCAGCATCACCGACATGGCCATCCTAGGGGCGCTGCCCCTCGCCGCGCTCTGGCTCGCCCGCATTCTGAGCGCGCAATACCCGGTCGTGCCCGAGGTCCTGTGGCTCACGACCATGGCGCTCGTGATCGCCCAACTGCCGTGGGTCAGAAAGCTGCGCGGCGCCGAGGTGCTGTCGTATTTCGCACTCCACATCTTCTTCATCGTGCTCGGCGCGGCGTCCGAACTCGGCAGGGTCGTCGAGGCGGGCGCTCCCATCTTCACCTTCATGATCGTGATCATCGCGATTCACGTCGTGGTCGCCTACGGGGTGGGCTGGCTCGCCCGCGTGGACCTCGCGACCGTGTCCATCGCGAGCCAGGCCGCGATCGGCGGACCGGGATCGGCGCTCGCGATCGGGATGGCGATGAAGTGGCACCGCCTGGTCGCGCCGGCGGTGATCGTGGGCATCTTCGGCTACGCGCTCGGGAACTACCTGGGCGTTGCGTGTGCGTATATCGTGCGCGGGCTCGTCGGGTGACCGACGGCGTCGATGCGCTTGTCACCGGGGCGGGGCGCGGTCTGGGACACGGCGTCGCAACGGCGCTCGCTGCGGCGGGGTGGCGGGTCTGGCTGGTGGCGGAAGTGGCGGACGAACTGGAGTGCACCGCCGAGCGGATTCGCGACGCGGGCGGGCGGGTGGAGACCTGCGTGGCCGACCTCTCCCGCGAAGACGAACGCGACCGACTGACGCGCCGGATCACCCGGGAGGCCGAGAACCTCCGCGTCGTCGTCAACAACGCCGGGGTGCTGGAACGGCAGCCCCTCGAGACGCTGGACCGCGAACACTGGGACCGCGCCATGCGGGTCAACCTGGAGGCGCCCGTGTTCCTGACCCGCGACCTGCTGCCCACGCTCCTGCGCCGCGGCGGCTCCATCGTCAACGTCTCGTCGCGCGCGGGGATCGAGGCCTTCCCCGCGCAGATCGCCTACTGCGCGTCCAAGTTCGGGATCGAAGCCTTCACCCGCTGCCTCGCCCTGGAGCTCGCCGGGTCGAGCGTGAGCGTGAACGCCGTCACCCCGGGCATCCGCCTGAAGCCCACTTCCCTCACGAGGCGCGAGGCGGAGGCTGCGGAGGAGGCGACGCGGGCGCGCTGGGAGGATCCCGCGAAGCTGGGCCCCGCCTTCGTGTTCCTGGCGGGACTGCGCGGCGAGGTCAGCGGTTGCCGATTCGATGCACGCGTGCTCACGCAGGCTTTGAAGAAGTGGGGGACGGAGGGCGTCGTTCGCCGCGCGGCCGAGGTGGCCGACCACGGGCCGGAGAGCGGGTAGCCCCCGCCATGCCCTGACTCCGGCCCCTGCCGGGGCTGGTCCGTCAATGCGCGGAGGTGGTTGTCGCCCTTTGGAGAGGCCACATACCTTCCATGTCCACCAAGACCGAAACGGGACCATGAGCACACGAGAGTTCGAGATAAGGACGGAGCGCATGCTGCTCCGGCCGCATCGTCTGGGAGACGTGGACGACATATTCGAGTACGCCGTCGACCCGGAATGGAGTCGATACCTGCCGGTGCCGATGCCCTACCTAAGGAAACACGCGGTGGAGTTCGTGGCGCGGCGCGTCCTGGCGTCCTGGCCCGAGGATGCGGCTTGGGCGATGGTGCTGGAAGGGAAGGTCGTCGGCGGCATCGGACTGAAGACCGACGCAGATTCGAGGGCAAACCTCGGCTACTCGATCGCGACGAAGCACTGGGGCAAGGGCCTGACCGTGGAAGCGGCCCGGGCCGTCATCGATTGGGGCTTTCGCGAATGCGGGCTGGCCAAGGTGTACGCACACGCCGATGCCCGGAACGTGCAGTCGCAGAGGGTGATGGAGAAGCTGGGCATGACGCGCGAAGGGACGTTGCGCAGCCACCGGAAGTTCCGGGATGAGCGAGTCGACGACGTGTACTATGGCCTCTTGAGGGAAGATTTGGAGCCGGGCCGTGGCTGACGCCGGTCCACCGGGTTGAGCGCCCAACGCGTCGCCGCCGCTGCCACCGTGAGCGCGGTCGGGAAGGCGCTCGCGCGCCGCGCGCGCACCGCGCTGGAAGCCGGACCCGGTGGCCGAACCGGTCCCGCCGCCACGACCCCGGCGCCCGGGTTGTTGGCAAGCTTGCGCCACCACCTCCTCGCCGGCGAGACCCACTACCCGGACCGTCCGGGAATGGTCGACCTGCGTCGGCTCGTGGGCGCGGCACTGCCGGGCATCGGTTATCCGGAGCGCGGTCCGGACGGCATCCTCATCACGGCGAGCGAGGGCGAATCGCTCTTCGTGACGCTGCTCGGCGTGGGGGCGGGGAAGGGCGCGCGCTTCACGGGGAGCGAGCCGGGCCGCCACGGACGCCTCTTCGGCTGGATGGGGCTGGCGCCGACCGAGATCGCCGATCCCGACGACCAGGCGGCTGTGTTCCACTACCACGACCTTGCGAACGCTCCGGCACCCGGCCCGCCCGATGAAGCGGATGCGCCCGAGATCCACGCCACCGGCGACCGCCTCTTCCGGTCCGACCACCGAGGGCGCCCGGACGACGCTTTCGCCAGCGTCATCGTGGTCGGTTCCCTGGACGGGCTCCGAACCATGCGCCCCTTCCGCCTCGGGTTCGTGGCGGCCGAGCCCGAAACCCTCACCCGGATCGCGAAGTGGAAGCAGGCGTCGTCGATCTGCTCGCCAGCGCCGTCGCAGCGGGCCGCACTGTGGGCGCTGGGGGTGCGGCCGTGACCGGACACCGCCCCGCCGCCGGCTCCGCCGCCCTCCGCAAAGGGAGAGCGGGGCACCTCGCTGCGCTACCGCATGATGGCGCTCGCGCGAACGCGCGACAACGTGATTTCGCTGGGCCGCGGCGATCCCGACATCGACACGGCTCCGGCGATCGTCGAAGGCGGGCTGGCGCGGTTCGCCGCCGCAGCGGACGCTCACGGCGCGGCCCCCGTCCGCGGCCTCGCCTCCCTGCGCGCAGGCATCGCCCGGCGCTACGCACGCGAGAGGGGCGTCGAGGTGGACCCGGACCGCGAGATCATCGTCACCAACGGCGCTCAGGAGGGACTCTTCCTGGCCATGCTGGCGCTCGTCGAGCCGGGCGACCGGGTCGCGTGTCAGGATCCGCGCTACAGTTCCTACGACCAGGCGATCGGGGTGGCCAGGGGTGAGCTCGTCCCGGTTCCGACCGGTGGCGATCGCCCGTTCCTGCTCGGAGCAGGCGCGCTGCGCGAGCACGCACGGGGCGCGAAGCTGCTCGTCTTCGTCAACCCCTCCAACCCCACCGGCGCGTGCGTGGACGCGGATGGCGTCGAGGCGCTCGCTAGGGCCGCTGCGGATCTGGACTTGGTCGTGCTCTCGGACGAGATCTACGAGGATGTGGTCTTCAACGAAACGCCGTTCCGCTCGTTCCTGACGTCGGAGGGCGCACGTGGGCGGACCGTCGTGCTCTCCGGCTTCTCGAAGGCGTATGCGATGACCGGCTTCCGGGTCGGCTACCTGATCGGGCCGCCACGGTTCGTCGACGCCGTGGAGGCGCTCAAGAGCACGACCTCGGGTCCGTGCCCGGCGTTCTCCCAGTGCGCGGCGCTGGCGGCCCTGGAGGCGAATCCCGATCCCCGCCCCGCCTACCTGGCGCGCTATCGGGTGCGGCGGCGCGCGCTGATGGACGGCTTCGCTCGGCTGGGTATCCCCCATGGCCCGCACGGCGGCGGACTGTTCATGTGGGCCGACGTTTCGCGGTACGGCATGGACGCGGAGACCTTCTGCTACCGGCTGCTCGACGAAGCCGGGGTGCTGATGTTTCCCGGCAACGCCTTCGGACGGCGCTGGATGGGATGGGTGCGGGTCTCACTGCTGGCTCCGGTGGCGGACATTCGCGAAGCGATGGAGCGGATCGGACGATTCGTGGGCGGACTGGTGGCGCGGCGCTAGGGGGTCTTGCTAGAATGGCTCTGACCGAACCCGGCAACGGCTGCACACCCCCCAGGCTAGAGAACGGACCATGACGCTCCGAATCAACGACGTGGCGCCTGACTTCCAGGCCGAGACCACCGAGGGCCCGATCAGCTTCCACGAATGGATCGGCGATGGCTGGGCGATCCTCTTTTCGCACCCCAAGGACTTCACCCCCGTCTGCACCACGGAGCTGGGTGCCGTGGCGGGACTCAAGGGCGAATTCGCGCGGCGGAACTGCAAGGTGCTGGGGATCAGCGTGGATGGAGTGAACGACCACCATGCCTGGTCCCGGGACATCGAGAGCTCGCAGGGGCACGCGCTCAACTATCCGCTGGTGGGCGACCCTGAGCTGAAGGTCGTCAAGGAGTACGACATGCTCCCCGCCGACGCGGGCGACACCAGCGTGGGACGGACCCCGATGGACAACGCCACGGCGCGCTCCGTCTTCGTGATCGGCCCGGACAAGCGCATCAAGGCCACGTTGACCTACCCGATGAGCACAGGCCGCAACTTCGCCGAGATCCTGCGACTGCTCGACTCGATCCAGCTCACCGCCAAGGAGCAGGTGGCCACCCCCGCGAACTGGGAGGACGGGGAAGACGTGATCATCCTGCCGGCGGTGTCCAACGAGGCGGCCAGGGAGAAGTACCCGGACGGCTGGGAGCAACCGCTGCCGTACATCCGCATTGTCCCGCAGCCGGAGTAGCGACCTCCTCATCGCGGGCGGGACGGTCGTCACCGCCACCCGCATGGAGCCCGGCGACGTGCTCGTCCGCGACGGACGCATCGCTGCGGTCGGGCCCGGTGTCGCCGGCGCGAGGGCCGCCGATCTCGCGGCCAAGGTCATAGACGCACGCGGCCACTGGGTCATGCCGGGCGGCATCGACACGCACACGCACGTCCGGCACCCCATCGACCGGCTCGGCATCACCACGGCGGACGACTTCTTCACGGGCACGGTGGCGGGTGCCTGCGGTGGGGTTACGACGATCATCGACTTCTCGTTGCAGCGCCGCGGCGAATCGCTGCTCGACGCACGCGACCGACGCCTCGCCGAGATCGAGCCCGACGCCGTCATCGACTACGGATTCCACAACATCGTCACCGATGTGCGCGATGACGTGTTGGCCGAAATCCCTGCGCTGATTGAGGATGGCTTCCCTTCCTTCAAGCTCCACATGACCTACAGCGACAAGATCGTCGACGACGCGGGCCTGCTGCGCGTGCTGGAGGTGACCGGTGCACACGGCGGCCTCGTCCTGGTCCACTGCGAGAACGACAGCGCGGTCAACCACCTCATCGAGCGCCACCTGGCGGCCGGGAAGACCGGACCGGCGTACCACGCCCCCAGCCGTCCGCCCGCCGTCGAAGCCGAGGCGACGCACCGCGCGATCATGCTGGCCGATCTGGCAGGGGCGCCGCTGTGCATCGCGCACGTGACTTCCGCCGGCGCGGCGCGGCATGTGGCGGACGCGCGGGAGCGGGGCGAGCCGGTCGCGGCGGAGACATGTCCGCAGTATCTGGTGCTGGACGACTCCGTGTACGACCCCAACGGTGGCTTCGAGGTCGCAAAGTTCGTTTGCAGTCCGCCGATACGGGCCGCCGAGCACCGCGACGTGCTTTGGGACGCGCTGGCCGCCGGGTCGATCCAGCAGGTCTCGTCCGACCATGCGCCATTCCACTACGAGAACCAGAAGACGATGGGCCGCGACTCCTTCACCCGCATCCCGAACGGGCTTCCGGGCGTCGAGACGCGGCTCCCGCTGGTCTTCACCGGCGGCGTGACCACGGGCAGACTGTCGCCGCAGCGGTTTGTGGAAATCACCGCCACCAACCCGGCCCGCATCTTCGGCCTGTACCCACGCAAGGGAACGCTCGATGTGGGCGCCGACGCGGACCTGATCGTGGTGGACCCGGAAGCCGAGGGCGAGATCGACGCAGCGCAGCTGCACTCGGCGGTCGACTACAGCCCGTACCAGGGACTCCGGGTGCGAGGCTTCCCGACCTGGACGGTGTCACGCGGCGAGGTGATCGTCGAGCACGGCGAGCCGGTGGCACGGCGCGGACGCGGGCGGCTGGCCGAGCGGGGCACGATCACCGCGGCAACCTTGCCCTGAGCCCCGTCTGAGCCCCGGCGGTCTGAGCCCCGGGTCTGAGCCCCGGAGTCCACTTTGTCCGCCACCAAGGGCGTTTCATGGCGGACAAACCGCCGGTGTCCGGCGTGTCGCTAACACCACCCGTGCAGCCGTTAGTACGGTTTAGCCTCTAAACCGAACTAAGGGCATGACGTCTCAAGATCTATCCCCACCCACCCTCCGCTTAGGGCGGCGAGCTCTCAACCGGCCCAGGTGTTTTCCCGCACCTCCTCGATGATCCCGAAGAAGCAGCACCACTCCCCGGCGAGCACTGCGGGGCGCGACCGCAGCCCGAACACCACCCCGTCCGCCGGCGCGACCACCTCCGCCTGCACCTCGCCGTACAGGTCGTAGACGCGCCCGAGCGGCGTGCCGGCGGCAATCTCGGTCTCGAAGGGCAGTCCCGCGCTGCCAACCCACATCCCCGAGGCAGGTGCCAGCAGTGCCCTCTGGTGGCCCATCCGCAGGCGCCCCGCGTAGCTCGCCTCGCCGTCGAGCATTCCGTGGTGCCGCATGACGTTCGCGTAGCTCCCCGCCAGATCCTCGGCCACCTCGTGAAAAGTCCGCAGTCAGCGTGCGGCAGTTGCCGCCGAGCTCGACCGTGATCCCCGCCTTGCCGCGCTCGGCGATCTTCGACGAGGGGTTGGCGCCGCCGACGCCGCTCCGGAAGACCAGGTCCCACTGTGGCCCCATCGCCGCCGCGAGCTCCAGGCTGGGCGGATTGTCCGCCGCGAAGATCATGTGCGCCAGATACGAGTGCTCGCCGCCGGAGTGGATGGCGATCTGCAGATCGCAGGCGTCCCGCATCGCCTGCCAGTGCGCCCACGCGGCCCGCTCGGTGGGATAGCCGTCAGGCCGCCCGGGATAGATCCGGTTCATGTCGTGCGAGAAGGTGTCCAGCGGATCGCCGCGCTTCCCCGCCTCGAACGCGGGCACGTTCATGGCCGGAACGCCGACCACCGTTCCTCGCAGGTCGCTGGGCCGCAGATCCTCGAACAGCTTGAAGATCGAGAGCGCGCCCTCGGGCTCGTCGCCATGGGTCGCTCCATTGATCCAGAGGACAGGACCGTCCGCCTCGCCCCGGCAGATCAGGACCGGGATCTCCCGCATCCGCCCGGAGGCGTCGAGGCCCACCGGGATCGCCCCTCTGGCCCGCGTACCGTTGGCCGCCCTGGCCGTCCCAACCGAGAACACGTCCGACATCACTCCTCCTTGGCCTGCGCCGAGCACGGCCGCAGCGAAAACGGCACCCCCAGGTCGGCGGCCAGCTCGCGCAGCCCCGCCACCGTGCTGCGGTCGACCGGCACCCCGCCCGCGAGACGCTCCCGCGCGCGGCGCTGTTCGGCCTCGCCGGGAAGCTGCACGGGACGATCCGGGTCGATCGGCGGCGCTGCCAGCACCTCGGCCACCAGCGCGTCGAGCTGCTCCTCGAACCGCGCCCGAGACATGAACGCGTCCGTGTCGATCGCGATCATCGTGTGGGCGACGTCGTAGTTCAGATCGTCCTGGAATACCTGCCCCCCGAAGAGCGAGCCCGTCAAGACGCCGGTGAGGATGTCGGTCACCAGACTGAGCCCGTAGCCCTTGTACTCGCCGATCGGGAGCAGGGGACCGTCCATCGCGGCGGCGGGGTCGGTGGTGCGGACGCCGTCGCGCGTGAGCGCCCACCCGTCCGGCATCGGCAGCCCGGCGCGCTCCAGCCACCGCATCATTCCCTTGCCCGACTGCGTCAGCGCCATGTCAAGGATGATGGGATCGCCGCGACCCGCCCCCCTCGGCACCGCGATCCCCCAGGGGTTCGTGCCCAGCACCGGTCGGGCCGATCCCCACGGCGCCATCTCCGCCCCCGCGTTGGTCATCGCGATCCCGATCAGCCCCGCGTCCGCCGCCCGCTTCGCGTGGTAGCCCGCGATCCCGAAGTGGTTGCTGTGGCGCACCGCCACCATGGCGATCCCCCCGCCGCGCGCCATCTCGATGGCCCGGTCCATCGCCCGGCGGGCGGCCACGTAGCCCAGCCCCCTGTCCGCATCGAGCAGGGCCGTCGCGGCACCCTCCCGCACCCACCGCATCGACGCGGCGGGCCTGATCCCGCCGTTCCGCATCCGTCGCGCGTACCGGAACAGCTTCTCCAGGCCCTGTCCCTGTCCCGGATGCCACCACAGCGATGCGGTCACCACGCCGTCCGCGTTGATCCGCGCCTCGTCGTCGGTGGCCCCGAGCGCTAGCAGCACCGACTCGGCGAAGCCCCGCACGGACGGCTCGGCGAAGCGGTCGACGCCGACGCGATGGTCGAGCTGGTAGGCGATGGTGGGCTCCCTGGGTCGGCGGCGACCCAGACCTCAGGGAATCAGCTGCCGGGCCCGCGGCCGCACCACGAACAGCCCCTCGCGCCGGCTCGACAGCAGTACCGTTCCGCTCTCGAAGTAGGGGTAGACGCTCCAGGTGCCGTCGAAACCCGCCTCGTCGTCGCTCCACGGGGTCGTGTCGAAGTGGCCGATCTCGAACGGGTTCTCCGGGTCGCTGATGTCCAGCACGCGCAGGCCGGCCCGGTTGTTCGACATGTAGAGCCGGTCGCCGTGGACGTAGAGGTTGTGGTCGGTGGCGTGCGTCGGGTTCATGTACTCGCTGAGCAGGATCGGGTCGTCCAGGTCCTCCAGGTCCCAGATCAGCGTGCGCGTGGCTTCAACCAGGCCGCCCACCTCGTCGAGCTCGTCGTTCGAGTAGAAGTAGCGGTGGTCCTCGGTGAGCCATCCCTGGTGAGCGTAGGCCACGTTGGGGTAGGCTGCCGCCGCCACGGCGACGGGGTTGTCCTTGTCGGTCACGTCCGCGATGGACAGCGCCGTCTCGTTCGAGTTCAGGCAGATCTCGCGGCCGGCGTAGTCCTCGTCCGGGCCGTGGTAGATCACGCACTGGGTGTCGTGCGAGTTGCCCGTGTTGCGGCGTCCCGTGTTGGGGTGGGCAAAGCAGCCCGCGAAGACCGGGTTCACGGGGTCGTTGATGTCGACCATGTGCGAGCCGCCTCCGCACGTCTCGCCGCCGTCCGACGACCCGACGAGGTAGGCGTAGCCGGTCGCCTCGTTGATGGCGACGTTGTGTGACGACGCGATCTCGGTGTACAGGGCGGTCGCCTCGAACTCGCGCGGCTCGGTCACGTCGCGAAGCAGCGTAAGGTCGAAGATCTGCATCCCGTGCTGACCCGCGCCGTCGGCCACCACGAAGGCGTGGTCCTTGAAGACCTTGACGTCGCGCCACGTGTTGGCCCGGCTGCCCTCGGTCATAGCCAGGTTGCCCAGGTAGCGCGGGTTGTACGGGTCGGTCACCTCGACGAACGCCGTCCCGTCCATCCGGCCCACGAGCGCGAACTCGCGTCCGGTCTCCGCATCCGTCCATCCCCACACGTCGTTGAGGCGCGCGCCCCGCCCGGCCCCCAGCTCCTCGCGCGGCACAAACGAAAGCAGGTCCACGTAGTCGCAGTCGTAGCCGGAGGCGTCGCCGTCGTCGCACACGACCTCGCCGCCGCGCACGGCAGGCAACGGCTCGTGGTCGACCATCAGCCGGCCGGAATGCGCCCAGGCGCCCGATTGGCTGGAGAACACCGACACCGCCCCCAGTCCGAAGTCCGCGCTGGGGTCTCCCAAGGCCGCGATGTCGCTGCCGAACACCAACTTCCGGCCGCCGATCGCCATGGCGGGCTCGCCGGGCATCTGGGCGACCCCCGTGGAGGTCCATTCGTCGTCCTGCCGGGCGTACGAGAACAGCCACAATGCGCCGCCCACCAGCAGATCGGTCCCGTCGCTGGCAAGCGACAGCCCGTGGCCCGGGTCGTCCTCGCCCTCCGGCGACAGCATGCCGATCGCAGTCCAGACGCCGTCGGCCTTGCGGAAACGGTGCACGCCCGCTTCCTGCGACGGGCCCATCGTCAACCGACCGACGAGGACTTCGTCGCCGACCACCGCCACCGATGTCGCAAGCGTGACCGCGCCAGCTTCGGAGTCGGGTGTGGCGAGCTCGGTGGGAGATCCCCACGACCCGTCGGCGGCGCGCTCGAACACACGGGCTGTTCCGCCCGTCGTGGCCAGCAGGTCCTCGCCCAGGTCGAACTGGGCTCCGGTGCCACCGGGAAGTTCGACCGTCGCTCCCGGCGACCAGATCCCGTCGTCGCCCAGCCGGAAGGTGGCGAGGACCCGGTCGCCCCCGCGCGTTGCCGACGCGGCCACCTCCGGTCCGAACGTCGCGAGCACCGCCCCGAAGCCGTTCAGCGTCGGGTCGCCAAGCGTCTGGATCGGATCCGCGGTTCCGCTCCGGACCTCCGCCAGGCTGTACACATAGACGCGCCCCTCGCCGACCCCGGTCGCTCCGACCAGCAGGTGATCCCCCGTCCGGGCAACCGCGCTGCCGAAGCCATCGCCCGTTGCGGGCTCCGGCGCGCGCAGGGACCAGACCTCGGTCCATTCGCCGTCGAAGGCGTAGCCGCGCACCGTGCCCGGCTCCCGTTCGTGTGCGGATTCCCCGACCAGGATCTGGCCGTCGGCCACCAGAACGGAGCCGCCGAAGGCCTGGGCCGCTGCCGGTGCCGCCCCGCCCGCGAACAGGCCGGCCAGCACGACAAGGGAGGCGGTGCCCGCTGCCGCGCAGGAGCGCCGGCGGACGGACGAATCGGGAGAGCGGGGCGAAGAGCGCATGGAGACCTCCAGGGGTCGACGGTATGGCAGTCGTGTCACTGTCTGGGAATCTACTCCCCAGGGCGGTGTAGGGAATCCCCGCGCGGCGGCGCCCGCTACCGCACCTCCACCAGCTCGACCGTCATCCCCGGCAGCTCGCCGGGATGGACGAACGCGGCAAGGCCCTCGTCGAACCGATGGATCGTGTCGTCCAGAATGCGGACGCCGCGCCCGCGCAGCTCCGCGACGTCGCGCTCGATGTCGCTCGTCTCCAGGGCGATGTGCTCCAGCCCCTCTCCCCTCTCGCGCAGGAATCGGCCCGCCCGCGTCGCGGGATCCCGGCTCGCCAGGAGCTGCAGCGAGCAACGGTTGCGAAAGGGGATGCAAGCCTCGCGCACCGCCACACCATCGTCGGAACCGACATTCCCCGCGGCCAGCCCGAAGTAGCGCTCGAAGCGCCGGCACGCGTCGTCGAGATCGTTGACGCACAGACCGATGTGGTGCAGGCGAGTCAGATGCAGAGATCGGCTCACCGGCTCTCCCACGGCCTCGGGCGGATAGACCCAGCTACGCTCGTGCGACTCGATCAGCTCCACCGTCAGTCCGGGCAGCCGGTCCGGGAACACGAAGGCCTCGTAGCCGTCGTTGGCGTCCAGAATGCGGTCCTCCCAGACGCCGACGCCGATCTCGCGCAGACGAGCCACGTCGGCCTCGATGCCGTCGGTCTCGATCGCGATGTGCTCCAGACCTTCGCCCCGCTCCCGCAGGAATCGGTTGACGCGCGACTCGGGATTCCAGTTCTCCACCAGGTGCAGCCAGCATTCGTTGCCAAGCAAAATGCGCGCGTCCAGCTGCATGCCCTGGCCCTGGTCGTCCCGGAAGTCGCAGGCGGGCAGGCCCAGAACGCGCTCGAAGCGGTCGCAGGCGTCGCGCAGATCGCGCACGACGATCCCGATGTGCTGCACTCGCAGGATCATGGGCGGGCACCCCGAGCCACGATCCACCGTTTCTGCGTCATCGTTCGGGCACCTCGGCTGGAGACGAATCGTCGACATGCGGCTGGAAGCCCCGAGAAGGTGACCGGACAAGATTGTTGGGGTCAAGGATCGAAGTCCGCCTCGGCGGCCCCGCGACCCCCGCCACCGGCGACCGACCTTGCCCGGAGCGCCTGCCGAGCTTGACCTTCCAGACCCCGGCCCGATCCACGCACCCGGGGCCACCACCACCGCAATGCCACGAGGATCCACCCCATGCGCACCGGCCTGACCATCGTTCCGATGCTGCTCGCAGCGGCCTGCGCCGCCCCGCCCCCGACCATCGCCCCGGCGCCCCCGCCCCCCGCCGACCCCGCCGCGCCTGCCACCGATCCCGCCGCCCCGGCCCCCGACGCGCCCCCGGTCCCCACTCCCCAATCCCCCGGCGCGTTCCTCGCGGACACCGTCCAGGCCGGCGCCTTCGACAACGGCAAGATGTGGACCTTCGACGCTCCACCGACCCGCTATCTCGCCGACACCTACGGCTTCTCGCCCGACGACGACTGGTACGCCCGCGCCCGCCTCGGCGCGCTCAGGATCCCCAACTGCTCGGCCTCGCTGGTGTCGCCCAACGGGCTGGTCCTCACCAACCACCACTGCGCCCGCGAGTTCGTCACGCAGGTCGCCGAAGAGGGCGAAAACCTCCTCGACGAGGGCTTCTACGCGGCCACGCTGGCCGACGAGCGCGGCGTCGAGGACTTCGAGGCCGACCAGCTCATCGAGATCGTGGACGTGACGCCCGAGATCCGCGCGGCGGTGGACGCCGCCCCCGACGCGGCGGCCCGCACGGCCGTTCGCGACAGCGTGACCGAGGCGGTCGGGCAGCGCATCCAGGAGGAGCGGGGCGGGACCGAAGCGGGCATCGAGGTCGAGGTCGTGTCGCTCTACAACGGCGGGCTCCACTCCGCGTACGTCTTCCGCCGCTACACCAGGGCCGCGCTGGTCATGGCTCCCGAACTCGGTCTCGGCTTCTTCGGCGGCGAGCCCGACAACTTCACCTATCCGCGCTACGCCCTCGACTTCGCCTTCCTGCGCCTGCTCGACGACGAGGGTCGGCCCCTGGCGACCGACGACCACTTCCGCTGGAGCCGGGACGGCGTCGCGGAGGGCGACCTGGTGTTCGTGATCGGCAATCCCGGCAGCACGACGCGGCTGCAGACCGTCGCCGAGCTGGAGTACCGCCGCGATGTGGAGATGCCCGCGCTCCTGGCCTTCCTCGACTCCAGGATCGAAGTGTTCGGCGACTACGTCGAGGGGCGGCAGGACGCGCCCGGAATCGACGACATCCGCAATCAACTGTTCAGTCTGCAGAACTCGCAGAAGGCCTTCACGGGAATGCTCGGCGGCCTGCGAGATCCCTACATCGTCGCGCGCCGGGCGGCCGCGCAGGAGGCGTTCGAGGCAGCCATCGAGACCGATCCGGAGCTGCGCACCGAGTACCTCGCGCTCTTCGCCGAGATGGCCGAACTGCAGACCCGAAAGGCCACCGTGGCCGACGAGACCCGGGCCTACGCCGCCTTCGGCAGCCCGGACTACGAATCCGGGGTGATTCTCCGCACGCTGGCCGCGTTCCAGGTGCTGATCGGGCAGCAGTCCGGCGCGACGGACGAGGAGCTGGAAGGATTCGTCGAGGCGTTGCGCGAGGTCGCGAACCGGCCCGCCGAGCTGGACGAGGCGCTGCTGCGGGCACGCGTCGAGGATCTGGTCGACGCCTTCGGCGAAGACGACCCCATGGTCGCGGCCATCCTGCAGGCACGGAGCCCCGGCGACGTCGCCGCGTCGCTGATGGCGAGTTCGCCCATGGCCGATTCGGTGAGCGCGGTCGAGGCCGTGGAAGGAGGCGGCCTCGTTCCCGGCCCTGCCTTCCGCTTCGTGCAGACGCTCTTCCAGCGCCTCGGTCCCTGGCAGGAGGTCATGATCGAGGCCGGCCAGCGCGAGGAGGAGATCGCCGCGGGGCTGGGGCGGGCCCGGTTCGAGGTCAGCGGCACGAGCGTGCCCCCCGACGCGACCTTCTCACTCCGGCTCGCCGACGGCGTGGTCACGGGCTTCCCCTACAACGGCACGGTCGCACCCCCGATCACCACCTTCTACGGACTCTACGACCGGCACCACTCGAACCCGGGCTCCCGAGACTGGGCGTTGCCCGCGAGGTGGCTCGATCCGGCTCCGGACTTCGATCTCTCCACCCCCCTCAACTTCGTGAGCACGGCCGACATCATCGGCGGCAACTCGGGGTCGCCGGTCGTGAACCGGGAGCTGGAGGTCGTCGGCGTCGTGTTCGACGGCAACATCGAGAGCCTCCTCGGCGACTACATCTATCTGCCGGCGGAGAATCGTGCGGTCGCGGTGGACGCGCGGGGCGTCCTGGAGGCCTTGGAGGACATCTACGGGGCCGAACGGATCGTGGCGGAGCTGACCCGGGGCCGCTGAAGGAACGCCGAACCAGATGTCCCGGCGAGCGCGGCACAACCGTCCCGGCCACCCTTTCTTTGGAGGGGCACCGTTGCTCATTGCGCACCGCGGCGGCGCCAAGCTGGCGCCCGAGAACACCGTGGCCGCCTTCCGCTCGGCGGTCCGCGAATGGGACGCCGACATGCTCGAAATGGACGTGCGCCTCACCTCGGACGCGCGCCTGGTGGTCATTCACGACGAGACCGTGGACCGCACGACCGACGGAACGGGGCCCATCCGGGGGCTGTCCTGGAGGGAGGCGCGCCAACTGGACGCCGGTCACCGCTTCCGCGATCCGAACGGGGAGCGCTCCTTTCGCGGGCGGGGCGTGCGTCTGCCCCTCTTCAGCGAGGTGCTCACCGCCTTCCCGCACACTCGCATCATCGTCGAGCCCAAGGCGGCGGAGGCCGCGGCGCCCCTGGTCGGCGCAATCCGCGCCGCCGACGCCGAAGAGCGGGTGCTCATCGGTGCCGAATTCGAATCCACGCGCGCACGGGCCCGAGGCTACCGCGGCCCCTGGGGCGCGTCCCGAATCCAAGCCGCTCGCTTCTGGCTCCTCAACCACCTCGGTCTGGCTGGGCGGTGGCCGGCGCCCGCCGCCGACGGCTTCCAGCTTCCCGAGTGGTCGGGGCGCCTGCATGTCGTGACCCCGAAGCTGATCCGCGCGGCCCACGCCGCGAACCTGCCGGTCCACGTCTGGACGGTGGATGAACCGGCCGACATGCGCCGCCTGCTCGAATGGGGCGTCGACGGGATCATGACCGACCGGCCCGACCTCCTGGCCGCGGTGCTGGCCGACGTGGCCGGTCGCCCGGTGCCGCCCGGTGCCGGAGCGGCACCCGCATCCGAGGGCGAGCCCGCGCCATGACGGGCCTGCAAGAGCGCTTCGCCGCCGAGCTGCGGGCGTCCCGATGGCTGGACGGCGCCCCGGCCGTGGTGGTCGCCGTGTCCGGCGGCATGGACTCCATGACGCTGCTGCACCTCGTTCGCTTCGGCGACGCGCACCCTCGGGCGTCCATCCACGCGGCCCACGTCGATCACCGGATGAGAGAAGGGAGTGGTGCCGACGCCGAGTTCGTCGCCGACGTCTGCACCGAGTGGGGTGTGAGCTACCACCTGCGCCGCGCCTCCGCGCCGGTCACGTCCGAGGCCGAGGGCAGGGAGCTGCGCTACCGCTTCCTGGAAGAGGTCGGAAGCGGCCTCGGCCCCGGCGCGGTGACGATGACCGCGCACACCGCCGACGATCAGGCCGAGACGGTGCTCTTCCGCGCCGCGCGCGGGAGCGGACCGCGCGGCCTGGCGGGCATCCATCCACGGCGGTCCCCCAGGCTGGTGCGCCCACTCCTCGCCTTCCGGCGCAGCGAGATCGAAGCCTACGCCGCGTCGCGGGGGGTCCCGTTTCGCGAAGACCCCACCAACCGCGACCTGCGCTGGACGCGCAATCGCCTGCGTCACGAGATCCTCCCCGCGCTGGAGGAGGCGGTCCCGGGCGCGGTTGGGGCCCTGGCCGCGCTGGCCGACTCCAGCCGCCTCGACGCGGCGGCCCTCGACGAGCTGGTGGACGGGTGGATTGACGCGCACGCACACGCCGACGCCTCCGCACCCGGCGCACTCTCGCTCGACCGCGAGGCCCTCGGCGCGCTCTCCGACGCCGTGCTGACGGCCGTCTTGCGGCGAGCGGTCTTCCGGCTGGGCGGCGAAGCGGGGCGGGGCGCCACCGGCGTGCTGGTGCGCTTCGTGCGCACGGCCCGGAGCGGTCGCCGCGTCGATGCCGGGGGCGGTGTGGTTGTGGAGCGCCACCTGGCGACGGTGCGGTTCCGACGCGGCCAAGAGGATCGTCCACCGCTCCCGCCCACCGCCGGCGTGCGCATCGACGCTTGCCGAAACGGCGAAGGAACCCTCTCGCCCGGCACCGCTCGGATCGGGACCGTGCGCGTGGCCTGGGGGCCATCGCCGCGGCACGGGTTCCCCCACGCGGCGACCTTCTCGCCCGACGCCGTGCCGTTCCCGCTTCTCGTGCGACCCTGGCGGCCCGGCGATCGCATCAGGCTGCCCTACGGGCGAAAGAAGGTGAAGAAGCTCCTGTTGGAGGCGCGCGTTCCAGCGCACCTGCGGAATACCATGCCCGTCGTCGTGGATGCCGAGGGCACCGTGCTCTGGGTCCCCGGCGTGACCGGGCCGGTCGCGCTCCCTTCGCACGGGGCCGCCGACCGTTCGTGCTGCGTCGAGGTATCTTTCGATCATGAACCCTGAACGAACCCCCGCACCGACCGGCAGATCCCGGCTCGGGCGTCGGCCGCTCCCGCGCGTCGTGTTCAGCGAAACGGCGATTCAGGAGCGGGTCGTCGAGCTGGGGCGGGAGATCGCCGCCTGCTACGAACCCGACGACGATCTGCTCGTCCTGGGTCTCCTCAAGGGCTCGTTCATCTTCGTGGCCGATCTGGTCCGTCGGATTCCCCTGCCGATCCATGTCGACTTCCTGCAGGCATCGAGCTACGGCAAGGGGCGCACGAGCAGTGGCGACATCAAGCTGCGATACAACCCCGCAACCTCCATCGAAGGTCGAAACGTGGTGCTCGTCGAGGACATCATCGACAGCGGCGGCACACTGAAGCACCTGATGCCCATGCTCATGGAGAAGGGCCCCGCCAGCCTCGAGCTGTGCGCCCTTCTGCACAAGCGGCTCGTCCGCCTGCCACACGACGCGCGGTGGGTGGGGTTCGACGCCCCGGAGGAGTTCCTGGTCGGCTACGGGTTGGATTTTGCCGAGGATTTTCGGCACCTTCCCTATATCGGCTCGATCTGATCCGGTCGTGGGCCCGCACCGCCGGGATAGGAAATAGAAAATGTCAGAAGAACAGCAAACCCCTCAGAAGGACCCGAAGTTGAAGCGCGTGTCGCGCGCGGCCTCCATGTGGTTCCTGTTCGCGCTGATGTCGATTCTCGCCTTCCAGTTCATGCGCGGGGGCGACCGGACCGTCGGTGAGATCACCGTTTCGGAACTCTACCGGCAGGTCGAGAACGACAATCTCCTCGATGTCACCTTCCACGGCGGGACCCGGGTCGAGGGCGAGTTCAAGAACACGATCCTGGTCGACGACGTCGACGTGAACAAGTTCGTCACCGAGCTCCCCGCAGCCGACGTGACACCCGAACTGATGACCCTGATGATGGAACGGGAGGTCGAGATCAAGGCGCGCTCCCGAGGTTTGGGCTGGGGCACGCTGCTCATATCGATCCTGCCCGTCTTCCTGTTCATCGCCTTCTGGATCTGGATCTTCCGCGCAATGCAGAGCGGCGGGAACCGCGCCTTCCAGTTCGGACGCTCCAAGGCCCGCATGATCAGTCCCGACACCCCCCAGGTGACGTTCGCCGACGTAGCCGGGGCCGAGGAGGCGAAGGTCGAGCTCGAGGAGATCATCGAGTTCCTGAAGGATCCGCCGCGCTTCTCGCGCCTCGGCGGCCGGCTCCCCAAGGGCGTCCTCCTCGTGGGCCCGCCCGGCACCGGCAAGACGCTGCTGGCGCGCGCGGTCGCGGGCGAGGCGGCGCGGCCGTTCTTCCAGATGTCCGGATCGGACTTCGTGGAGATGTTCGTGGGAGTGGGGGCGTCGCGAGTGCGGGACCTCTTCGAACAGGGCAAGGCCCACGCCCCCTGCATCATCTTCGTGGACGAGATCGACGCCGTCGGAAGGCACAGGGGCGCAGGCCTCGGCGGCGGACACGACGAGCGCGAGCAGACCCTCAACGCGCTTCTGGTGGAGATGGACGGATTCGAGGCCAACGAGGGCGTGATCCTCCTGGCTGCGACCAACCGTCCCGACGTGCTCGATCCGGCGCTGCTGCGTCCGGGCCGCTTCGACCGCCAGGTGGTGGTCGACCTGCCCGATGTGAAGGGCAGGGAGGGCATCCTGCGGGTCCACGCCAAGAAGCTGCCGCTGGCCGAGGACGTCGAACTGTCGCTGGTCGCCCGCGGGACGCCGGGGCTGAGCGGCGCCGACCTCTCCAACATCTGCAACGAGGCCGCGCTCTTCGCCGCCCGCCGGGGCGTGGATCGCGTCGCGATGGAGGACTTCGAGCAGGCCAAGGACAAGGTCATGCTCGGAACCGAACGGCGAAGCATGGTTCTGAACGACGCCGAGCGAAGGCTGACGGCCTTCCACGAGGCGGGTCACGTGATCATCGGCGTGAAGATCCCCGGCCTCGATCCGGTCCACAAGGTCACGATCGTGCCCCGGGGACGCGCGCTCGGGCTGACCGCCTCGCTCCCCGAGGAGGACCGCCACTCCCACACGCTCGAGTGGCTGAACGGCCAACTGGCCATGCTCTACGGCGGCCGCGTCGCCGAGGAGCTGGAATTCGGCCCCGAGCAGGTCACCACGGGCGCCGGCAACGACATCGAGCGTGCGACCGCCATGGCCCGACGCATGGTGACCCGCTTCGGCATGTCGGACCGGATCGGCCTCATGGCCGTAGGCGACAGCGAACAGGAGGTCTTCCTGGGCCGCGAGCTCGTGCAGCGGCGCGAAGTCTCCGACTATACCGCGCAACAGGTGGACGAAGAGGTGAAGCGCATCCTCGACGACGCGCACTCCAGAGCCCGGACCATCGTCGAATCGCATCGGACGCTTCTGACCGACATCGCGAACGCGCTCCTGGAACGGGAAACCCTGGACTCGTCCGAGATCCAGCTCCTGGTGGAGGGCAAGACGCTGCCGCCGCTCACCAGCGATTTCGAATCGGAGCAGCGGACCCTGGCACTCCCCGGCTCCGCGGCAAAGCCGTCCGCCGTGCCTCAGCCGGGACTCGGGAACGCCGAACCGCTGCCTTCGCCGGGCTGATCCCTACCGAATCCTACGCGGATCGCAGCGGGAACGTCGCGCCGAGTCCGGTCGCCTGCGGGAGCGTGCGTTCCAGCAGCCGCCGCAGTCTCTCCACCTCCACCCCGATCTCGATGCTGCCCCGATGGGCGACCGAGATGCGCGACGTCTCCTCGCTGACGACGATCACGACCGCGTCGGTCTCTTCGCTGAGGCCGATGGCCGCGCGGTGACGCGTTCCCAGCGAACGGTCCCTGACCGGATTCTGCGTGAGCGGCAGAAGGGCGCCGGCGGCCTCGATGGTGTCGCCGACGACGATCACCGCGCCGTCGTGCAACGGCGATCCGGGGGCGAAGATGGTCCCGAGGAGCTCGGGGGAGAGCTTGGCCGCCACACTGGTACCCTCCCGCGCGTACTCGCGGAGCCCGGTCTCGCGCTGCACCGCGACGATGGCGCCGACTCCGGACTGCGAGAGCTGGTCCACGCCCCTGACCAGCCGATCCAACATTCGTTCTTCCCCTGCCGATCCCAGGAGCCGGACCAGCCGACTCTGACCGAGGCGGGTGAGCGCGGCGCGCATCTCGGGCTGGAAGACCACCAGCGCGGCGATCACCCCGTACTGGAGCAGCGCCTCGATCATCCGGCGGATCAGCGACAGCTCCGCGATCACCGCCACGAGGTAGAGACCGGCCAGGAGCAGGATGCCGAAGAGCATCTGCATTGCGCGCGTCTGCCGAATGAGCAGCAGAACCCGGTAGATGAGCAGGGTGACGATCGCGATCTCGACGAGGTCGTTCAGCCCCGGACGCAGGAACTGCAACTGCCGGAAGAGTGCATTCATGACCCTCTAGAGTAACAGCCGGTGGGGCCGACGTGGGCACGGCGCGGCGCTTGACGGGCGCCCCGTCGTTGACGCGAGCGCGCCTGCCGCGTACATTGGCCCCGTTCCCCTTCACTCGATCACGGCTCAACCGGAGCGGTTCGTGGGCAACAGCTACGATCTTCTGACTCTATTCGGCGACGGCGGAATGATGATGTACCCGCTCGTCATCTGTTCACTCATCGGCCTCGGCGTCATCATCGCCAAGACCTGGACCCTGTGGGTCGCCCACCGGAGCGCGGTGCAGGTGATCGAGCAGGTGGAGGAGGCGGCCCTGGACGGTCGCGTGGACGAGGCGACCGAGATCGCGGCCTCGACCCCGGGTCCGGCCGCCGCCATTCTGCTGGCCGGGCTCCGCCGAATCAGGCACCTCAAGGTCAACAAGGGCGAACTGGAGCAGGTCATCTCGACGACGGGGGCGATCGAGCTCAGCTTCCTCGAGCGCGGCCTCGTGGTCCTGGCCACCATCGCCAACGTGGCCCCGCTCATGGGATTCCTCGGCACGGTGGCCGGAATGATCCTGGCCTTCGAGTCGATCGCCGCGCAGGGCGACGTCGATCCGGCGACGGTGGCCGGGGGGATCAAGGTGGCGCTCCTGACCACGGCGGCGGGGCTGACCATCGCGATTCCCATCAACATCGGCTACAATTACTTCGTGTCGCGGATCGACAAGCTGGTCGTCGACATGGAGGAGAGCACGCAGAAAATCCTGAACATCGCATGGGACCTGGAGCGCGAAGGGAAGCTCACGGTCGTGTCGTGACGGTTCCATCGACTTGACGCGCGGGTTCCCCGAAGGGAACCTTTGGTCGGCAGGCAGGTAGCAAGACAGAACAGCTGGCAATCGGAACGGAGAGCAACTCATGGCGGTTCTCGGCAACAAGAAATCCAAGGTCTCCGACGAGATCCCATCCTCGTCGATGGCCGACATCGCGTTCCTCCTTCTCATCTTCTTCCTGGTCACCACGACCTTTCCGAAGGACAAGGGGCTCGCGATCGTGCTCCCCGAGCAGGGCGAGCAGGTGGAGGTCAGCCAGAAGAACATCCTTCACATCATCATCAATCCCACCGGCACCGTGACGATCCGGCGAGGCGAGAGCCAGCAGGAGCAGTCGGTGCGCCCGAACGACGTGGAGGCCATCTGGCGCCAGGACGTGGCTCAGAACGAGAATCTGATCGCCGCGGTCAAGACGCACCCCGACGCGCCGTACCGATTCATGATCGATGTGCTCGACGCCCTCCAGTCGGCGGGCTCGGAACGTATCTCGCTACAGATTCTGGAGTAACGCGAAATGCTCAAAGGCGGCGGATTGGAACGGAAGTCCAAGGCATCGCAGGAGATCCCGTCTTCCTCGATGGCGGACATCGCGTTCCTGCTGTTGATCTTCTTCATGGTCTCCACGGTCTTCCAGAAGGACCGGAACCGGGACATCGAGTGGGCCCAGGCCGAGGCCACGGAGAAGATCGACCAGAAGCAGAAGAACATCCAGAACATCTGGGTGGAGTCCACGGGCGAGGTCTACGTCAACGACGTGGCGCTGCCGATGGAAGAGATCAGCGCCCTCATCGCTCCCATGTACCGCACCAACCGCGAGTTGGTGGTGTCGATCCGGTCGGACGAGGCCGTTCCGTACCAGTACATCGACGCGGTTCAGCAGGAGCTGGTGGCGGCCGGACTTCTGAGGGTCGTGTTCGCGACCGAACTTGAACAGGAGATGACGAGGGAGAGACGATGACCGACCAAGCCATCCAACAGCAGTCGCTGCTGACCGACAGCGCCAACGATCGATTCAAGAGTTCGTTCTCCACCTGGTTCTGGGGATCGATGCTCGCGGCCACGGTCGCCCACTTCGCGGTCTTCGCCTACCTCGATTTCGGCGAGCCGGAGGACGTGAGCATGACCATGGACGAGATCATCACCATGGACATCCCGCCCGAGATCGAGATTCCCCCGCCGCCACAGGCGATCGCGCGTCCCGCCACGCCGGTGGTGACCAGCGCCGTGATCGACGAGGACATCACGATCGCCCCGGTCACCTTCGACGAGAATCCCGTCGAGAACCTTCCTCCTCCGCCGGACGAGGTCGAGACCGACCTGTCGGCGGCGCCGGTGTTCACCCCGTACACCGTGAAGCCCGACTACACCAACGGCGACGAGGTGAGGAGAGCGCTGGAGCGGGAGTACCCCCCCCTGCTGCGCGACGCGGGGATCGGGGGCACCACCATCGTGTGGTTCTTCATCGATGAGCAGGGCGTGGTGCAGAACCAGCAGGTGCAGATGACGTCGGGACATCAGGCGCTCGACGACGCGGCCCTGCGCGTGGCGCCCGTCTTCAAGTTCACCCCGGCTCTGAACCGCGACAAGGCGGTTCCGGTCTGGGTGCAGCTTCCGATTACCTTCACTACCAAGTAGCCGCTCGGCCGCCCAGGACGCGGGAACGCCCCGCCGGCCGAGGGGCCGGCGGGGCGTTCCTTGTTCGGCATCCACCCACCCACCGAGCCCGGAGAGATGGAAGCACACGAGGTCTACCACCGCGCCGTCGCGAACCGCCTCCCGCAGGTGCGGGACCGGATCGCGACGGCGGCGGAGCGTAGCGGGCGCGACCCGGGCCAGGTGCGGATCGTGGCGGTCACGAAGGGTCACCCTCGCGCCGCCATCGACGCGGCGCTCGCGGCTGGGTTGCGCGACATCGGCGAGAACCGCGTGGAGGAGCTGCGCTTGAAGGCGCCGCTCTTCGAGGACGGAACGGTGACCTGGCACGCGATCGGCCACATCCAGCGCCGCAAGGCAGGCGGGGCCGCCGGCCTGGCGGCGCTGATTCACAGCGTGGACTCGATCCGCCTCGCCGAGAAGCTGTCGCGTCTCGGCGAGGCGCAGCAGCGCCGCGTTCCCGTGCTCGCCCAGGTCAACGCCTCCGGCGAAGCCACCAAGGGCGGCTTCCCGGCGGCCGCTGACCTGGACCGGACCCTGGCCGACATCGGCACGATCGCCGCACTGGACGGGCTGCGCGTCATGGGCCTCATGACGATGGCCCCGTTCGTCGCCGACGAGGCCACCGTTCGGGCCACCTTCCAGCGCACCCGCGCGGCGCTTGAGGCCGCGACCACGATCACCGGCGTCGAGGGGCGCGAACTTTCGATGGGCATGTCCAACGACTACGAGATCGCGATCGAGGAGGGGAGCACCATGGTGAGGCTGGGCACGACGCTGTTCGGCGAGCGACCCCGATGAGCCCGCCAGCCGAGATGGACCGCATCCGCGAGGCGGCCGCCGCCGTGCGGAGCGCGGGGGGCGGCACGCCCCGCGTGGGACTCGTGCTGGGCACGGGGCTGGGGGGACTGGCGGACGCCATCGACGTCGACGTCTCCATCGACTATGTGGACCTGCCCCACTTCCCACTCCCCACGGTCGAGAGCCACCGGGGCAGGCTGATTCTGGGCAGCCTGGAGGGCGTGCCCGTCGTCGCGATGCAGGGTCGCCTCCACCGCTACGAGGGCTACTCGCACCGGCAGATCGTCTTCCCGATTCGCGTGATGAGGGTTCTGGGCGCCGACACCCTCGTCGTCTCGGCGGCGTGCGGAGGCATGAACCCGCTCTGGGGTCCCGGCGACCTGGTCGTCCTGGACGATCACATCAACTTCATGGGCGACAGCCCCCTTATCGGCTCCAACCTGGACGAGCTGGGTCCCCGCTTCCCCGACATGTCGGCACCTTACGACGCCGGCCTGCGCGACGTGGCTGCGGCGGTGGCCAGGGACGAGCGCATCGTGGTGCGGCACGGGATCTACGTGGCCGTGCCGGGCCCCCAGCTGGAGACCCGCGCCGAGTACCGCATGCTTCGTAGAATGGGCGCCGACGTGGTGGGAATGTCCACCGTCCCCGAGGTCATCGCGGCGCGGCACATGGACATGCGGGTGCTGGCGGTCGCCGTCATCACCGACCAGTGCCTTCCCGACGCGCTCGAGGAGGCCAACGTGGAGCAGATCATCGCGACCGCCGTGGCGGCCGGCCCCACGCTGACGCGGCTGGTGGCAGGCGTCATCGGTCGGCTGGCGGACGCCGACTGATGCGATACCCCGAGCGTCCCGGCACCCTCGTCACGCTCGAGGAGGAGGTGCTCGCGCGCTGGCGCGACGAGGACACCTTCGGGCGCACCATCGAGCGCACGCGCGGCAACGAACAGTTCGTCTTCTTCGAGGGGCCGCCCACGGCGAATGGCAGGCCGGGTCTGCACCACATCATGAGCCGCGCGATCAAGGATCTGGTCTGTCGCTACCAGACCATGCTCGGCAAGCACGTGACACGGATCGCCGGATGGGACACGCACGGCCTGCCCGTCGAGATCGAGGCGCAGAAGCGGCTCGGAATCGAGCACAAGAGCGAGATCGAGGAGCGCGGCATCGCCTGGTTCAACGAGCGGTGCAAGGAGTCCGTCTTCGTCTACAAGGACGATTGGGAGCGCTTCTCGGAGCGGATCGGGTACTGGCTGGACTACTCGCGGCCGTACGTCACCTTCCACGCCGAGTACGTCGAGTCGATCTGGTGGATCCTCAAGCAGATGGCCGACAAGGGACTTCTGTACAGGGGCCACCAGGTGGTGCCATGGTGCCCCTCCGACCAGACCGTGCTGGCGTCGCACGAGCTCTCGCTCGGATACAAGGACGTGGAGGATCCGTCGCTCTGGGTCACCCTGGAACTCCTCGACGGATCGGGCAGGCACGCCTTGGTGTGGACCACGACGCCGTGGACGCTGGTGTCCAACGCGGCGCTCGCGGTCAACCCCGAGATCGAGTACGTCGAGGTCGAGGATGCGGGCAAGCGGCTGGTACTCGCCCGGAGTCGTGCCGAGAAGCTCTTCGGCGAGGAACGGATCGGTGGCGTGGTGCCGGCGGCCGAGCTGATCGGGGCGGGGTACAGGCGGCCATTCGAGCTCATTCCGGCCGACGCGGTGCGGGGGCGCGCGTGGGAGATCGTTCCGGCCGACTTCGTTTCGGACGAGGAGGGGTCGGGCATCGTCCACATGTCGCCCGCCTACGGCGCCGACGACTACGTGGCGGGGAACGAGTTCGGGCTGAAGGTCATGGAGCCCGTGCAGCCAGACGGGACATTCGCCGCCGATCTGCCGCTGGTGGGCGGGGTGTTCTTCAAGGACGCCGACGCGCGCCTGGTGCGCGACTTGGAGGAACGGGGCCTGGTGTTCGCCTGCACGCGCGAGTCGCACTCGTATCCGCACTGCTGGCGCTGCGACTCCCCGCTCATCTACATGGCCCGCCACAGTTGGTTCGCGCGCACCTCGACCCTCCGCGACGACCTGCTCGCGAACAACGCGCAGATCAACTGGTATCCGGCGCAGGTTGGCGAGGGCCGGTTCGGGGAATGGCTGAGGGGGAATGTGGACTGGGCGCTCTCGCGCGACCGCTACTGGGGGACGCCGCTTCCGGTCTGGGTCTCCGAGGACGATCCCGAGCACGTCGAGTGGATCGGCAGCTTCGCCGAGCTCGCCGAAAGGGCGGGGGAGCTGCCCGACGACTTCGATCCGCACCGCCCGTTCATCGACGAGATCACCTGGCGCTGCCCCGAGACGGGCGCGCTCATGCGCCGGGCCCCCGAGGTGATCGACGTGTGGTTCGATTCGGGCGCGATGCCTTGGGCCCAGTGGCATTATCCGTTCGAGAACCGCGAGGTGTACGACCGCCACTTCCCGGCCGACTTCATCTGCGAGGCGGTGGACCAGACGCGCGGCTGGTTCTACTCGCTGCACGCCATCTCGACCATGCTCGGGCTGGGTCCCGCCTTCCGCAACGTGATCGTGAACGACCTGATTCTCGACGCGGCCGGGCAGAAGATGTCCAAGTCGAAGGGCAACGCGGTGGACCCCTGGGAAGCGGTCGCGGATCACGGCGCGGACGGCGTGCGCTGGTACCTGGTCACGGTGAGCAATCCGTGGCTGCCCACCCGCTTCGACCCCGACGGAGTGAGGGAGTCGGCATCGCGCTTCTTCGACACACTGCTCAACACCTACCGCTTCTTCGCCCTGTACGCCAATCTGGAGGACTGGACGCCGGGCGGCGACGAGGCGCACGGCTCCGAGGCCGCCTCGCGTCCGGCAATCGACCGCTGGCTGCTGTCGCGGCTGCACCGACTGATCGGCACGGTCAGGTCGGAGCTCGACGCCTACCATCCCACCCGCGCCTACCGCGCCGTGGCCGCCTTCGTGGACGGCGAGCTCTCCAACTGGTACGTGCGCCGCTCCCGCTCGCGCTTCTGGGGCGGCGACGACGCGAGCGACTCGGCCGCCGCCTTCGCGACGTTGCACGAGGCGCTGCGGGTGACCGCGCTGCTCATCGCGCCGGTCACGCCCTTCACATCGGACTGGCTGCACCGCGCCCTCACGGGCCGATCCAGCCACCTCGAACCGTTTCCGGAGGCCGACGCGGGCCTTATCGACGAGCGGCTGGAGACCGACATGGGCAACGTCCGCACGCTGAGCACCCTCGGACGCGCCGCGCGCGAAGAGGTCGGCATTCGCGTGCGGCAGCCACTGGGCCGCCTGCTCGCGGTGGTCCCCGGCGCGCCCCCGTCCGACGACGTGCTGGCGCTGCTGCGCGACGAGATGAACGTCAAGCGGGTCGAGTTCGCCACGTCTTCGGAGGGGCTCGTGGCGCTGGCCGCCCGTCCCAACTTCCGCGCGCTGGGCCGCCGGTTCCGCAAGCTGACCCAGGAGGCCGCCGCACGCGTCCGGGAACTCGACGCCGAGGCGCTGAAGACCGTTCGCGAGGGCGGCTCCGCGCGCATTGAGGTGGGCGGCGCGTGGCACGAGGTCGGTCCCGACGAGGTGGAGGTGGTGGAGGAGGCTAGGGGCGACTGGGTGGTGCGCTCCGAGGGCCGCTGCACGGTCGGCCTCGATCCCGCCGTCAGCGACGAGCTGAGGCTGGAGGGGCTCGCACGGGAGCTGGTCAGCCGCATCCAGCGCCTCAGACGCGACTCGGGGCTCGCCGTGACCGACCGGATCCGCCTGGGGATCGCCGGCGGCGACGGCGTGCGCGCGGCGGTGCGGGCGCACGGCGATGCGATCGCGCGCGAGACCCTTGCCGTCGCGCTGGAGGTGGGCGCGCCGTCCGGCGACGACTACGACTTCCGCATGGAGGACCGGTTGGACGGCGAGGCCGCGGTTCTGGGGCTCTCCGTTTCCGGGTAGCGATCTGTGGCGGAAGGCTCCGTGACCCGGCACCGCTGGACCGCCGGCACGGATGCGGACGGTCGTCTTGACAGCTACCTGGCCGCCCGGCTGGGCCTCTCGCGCAACCGCGTGGCGACTTTGCTGTCGCAGGGCCACGTGCTGGCCGACGGCCGCGTTCCCAAGAAGTCGCAGCCGGTCGCCCCGGGGCAGGCGCTGGAGGTCGCGGTCCCCGCGCCGGTGCCGTTGCGGGCCGAGGCGCAGGACATCCCCGTGGAGATCGTCTTCCAGGACGGGGAGCTCGCCGTCGTCGACAAGCCGCCCGGGCTGGTGGTGCATCCCGCGCCGGGCCATCCCGACGGGACGCTGGTCAACGCGCTCCTGCACCATGTGGGCGATCTGGCGGGGATCGGGGGCACGCTGCGTCCCGGGATCGTGCACCGGTTGGACCGCCACACCTCGGGGCTCATGGTGGTGGCGAAGACCGACCGCGCCCACCAGGCGCTCTCCGAGGCGCTGAAGGCGCGCACGGTGAAGCGCACCTATCTGGCGGCGCTGTGGGGCGCGCTGCGCGAGCCGCGCGTGGTGGTGGACAGGCCGATCGGGCGGCACCCGCGCGATCGCAAGCGCATGGCGGTGGTGACGACGGGGCGGACGGCGCGGACCACGTTCCGTCACCTGG
This sequence comes from Longimicrobiales bacterium, assembly GCA_963662845.2. Classification (GTDB taxonomy): domain Bacteria; phylum Gemmatimonadota; class Gemmatimonadetes; order Longimicrobiales; family Gaopeijiaceae; genus Bin94. Next base: position 768,510 of record CAXXCM010000005.1, read on the forward strand.
AGCGGTGGCGGGCCGCGAGTCTGTGCGAGGCCGAACTCGACACGGGACGGACCCATCAGATCCGTGTGCACGCGGCGGCGATCGGCCATCCGGTGGTGGGCGACGAGCTCTACGGCGCAGGCAGGGAGCGCGGATTCGCGGGTCCGCAGCGTCCTTGGGCGACGGCGTTGGCGCGCCGCGCGCCGCGACAGTTCCTGCACGCGCAACGGCTGGAGTTCGACCACCCCGTGACCGGAGCCCCGATGGTCTTCGAAGCGCCTCTTCCGCCCGATCTGGCGAAGGTGCGCGAGTGGGCCCTGGCCGGCCCGTAGGGTGCACACTGTGGGACGGTGGTCCTGGGCCGATCGGCGTCGAATGTTGCGCAACATTGTTGTGCAATGCACCGCATATGCACATATAGCTTGCGCAATGCCGGGCCAGTCGGCTCAGGTCGCGCCTGCGGACACGGCGTCGGGCTGGCGCCATCTCGAGGCCACGGCGGTACAAGGCCCCACCGCGCAGGGAGCCATGGTGACCGCGCGATATCGGGGTCGCGACTCGCTCCGGGCGGCGCGGGCGGTCGCCACGCTGGCGGACATGGGACCGATGCCGGCGCTGCGTGCCACGGATCTCCGGGCGACCCTGACCGTCGCTCCGACCCGCGAAGTCATGGACTCGCTCGTTGGCGGCCGGGTTCCCGAGTGGGCCGGCGCCGTGGCGATCTCCGAGCGAATGGAGATGATCGTCCCGAGCGGACGCTTCTGGCCCGGATCGCGCCAGGAGGAAGTGCGCGTGCTGCGCCACGAGTGGGCCCATCTGGCCCTCGCCCACGAGATGGGACGGCTCAGGATTCCGAGGTGGTTCAACGAGGGGTACGCCGAGTGGGCTGCGGGGAGCTGGCGCGACGACGGGGGCATGAAGCTGGCGCTGGCGCTGGCGTTCGGCGGGGCCCCGCCCCTGGACTCGCTCGCCCTCGTCTGGCCCCGCGACCGCGTTCCGGCCGAGGTGGCCTACCTTCTGTCGGCCTCCGTGATCCACTACCTCGTCGAATCGAGCGGTCCCGAGGGACTGGAGGCCTTCATCGCGGCGTGGAAGCGGCTCGGATCGTTCGACGGGGCCCTGCGCCAGGTCTACGGCGCAACCCCCGGCCAACTGGAGACGGACTGGCGCAAGTGGGTGAAGCGGCGGTACGGCTGGCTCATGGTCCTCTCCCACTCGGCCGTCTTCTGGACAGTTCTGGTCGCCGCCCTGGCGGCCATGTTCCTCTATCGTCGCCGCTACCGGCGCGAGCAGATGGCGCGTCTGCGGGCGGGCGAGCCCCCGGATGCGCCGGAGTACTGGGCCCAAGGTTGACCTTCACGCGCCGTCTCGGTAGCGTCCCATCATGGCACGACAAAGGAAGAGGCGCGGTTCCGAACCGACGCTCAAGTTCTCGAAGATCAACCTCTGGTTCGCCATGGGCGGGCTGGCGACGATAGCGCTCGGCTACTTCCTGCTCTCCCGGGGCTCGATCACTCTCGCACCCTTCCTGCTCGTCCTGGGCTACGTGATCCTGCTGCCTCTGGCGATCATCCTCTGAGCGCGGAACGGTGACCACCAAGACCTTCGCGCTGCTCGCCCTCGGGGTTGCCGCGGCCCTCTCCTCCTCCCGCAGCGCAGCCCAGCAAACGCCTTGGCAATGCCCTGATCCCGCCTCGATCGTCGGCGACCTCGAAGGAACCCTCGCGCACGTCCGCTACCTTGCCGACGACCGTCTGGAGGGCCGCGCCGTGGCCACCCGCGGCGAGCGCTGCGCCGGCGACTACATCGCCGCGCGATTCCGCGCCCTCGGCCTCGAGCCCGCCGGCCAGGACGGCACCTACTTCCAGCGCTGGAACGTCAGCTCCGACACTCCGCACGGCGGTGCCGTACACGGCGAGGCCCGCAACGTCGCAGCCATTCTGCGCGGCTCCGACCCCGCCGGCGCGCAGGCGCTGGTGATCGGCGCCCACTACGATCACCTGGGCTTCGGCGGCTTCGGCTCGCTGTCCCCCGATGCGACCGGTACCGTCCACAACGGCGCCGACGACAACGCGTCCGGCACTGCGGTGCTGATGGAGGCGGCCCGTGCACTCGCGTCCGGTCCGCCTCTGGCGCAGGACATCCTCTTCATCGCCTTCACCGGCGAGGAGCGCGGCCTCTGGGGATCGGCGCACTACGTCGGAGCGCCCCTCGTGCCCCTGGACGGCACGGTCGCCATGCTCAACCTCGACATGGTGGGCCGCGTTCGCGACGACCTGCTCACGATCCTGGGCACCGGCACCGCCGAGGAATGGCCCACCATTCTGGAGCGCGCCAACGCACGCACCGACGCCCCCCTCGACCTCCGACTCATCAGCGACGGGTTCGGCGGCTCGGATCACACCTCGTTCTATGCGCGCGGCATTCCGGTGCTCCACTTCTTCTCGAACACGCACCCCGATTACCACCGCGTCGAGGACGACTGGGAGCTCGTGAACGCCGAAGGCATGGACCGGGTGACGCAGCTCCTCACCGAGGTGGTCCGCGAAGTCGTTCCCGCCTCCGGTCTTGCGTCGCTCACGCTCGTCGAGGGAGCGGGGAACCCGCACGGGACGACCGCCTCGGGCGACGAGAACTCGATGCGTAGCGGATTCAGGGTGCGGCTCGGCACCATCCCAGACTATTCGCGCGAGTCGGGCGGCATGGCCATCACCGCCGTGCGCCAGGACAGCCCGGCCGCCGACGCGGGCATGCAGGGCGGCGACATCATCGTCGGGTTCGGCCCGCACGAGGTGGACGACGTCTACGACTACATGGCGGCGCTGAACGAATTCGACCCGGGCGACGAAGTCGAGATCGTGATCCTCCGGGACGGAGAGCGGCTGTCGCTCACGGTCGTCCTCGCCGCAGGCGGAGGGTGAGGCTGGGGCCCGGACCATAGGACGTCCCGCCGTCCCACCTTGCGAAGCCCACCTGTCTGCCGCAATATCCATGGTGTGGCAGACCATTCAACCACAGCCCATGGAGTACCGATCCGTACACTGAGCCCGGACTCGCAGGCATGACGAAACTCGCCCCCGCGCTGCTGTTGGCCGTGGCCCTCCCGACGATCCTCGCCACGGGGATCGCCAAGGCTCCCGTTGCCGAACAGGGCGGCGAGGGGTTGGTGGAGGACCTGGCTCGTGTAGGTGCCGCCAGCGCCGTCTCCGCCAACGAGAACCTCGTTCAGGAGTACTGCGTTCGCTGCCACAACGAGCGACGCCTGCTCGGCAATCTGTCGCTTGAGGAGTTCGACGCCGCGAACCCGGTCCCGAACGCACCGACTGCGGAGAAGATGATCCGCAAGCTGCGGGCCGGGATGATGCCGCCTCCGGGAGTCCGGCGGCCGCCCGAGGACGAGGTGACCGCGTTCGTGACCGCGTTGGAGGAGACGATCGACGAGGCCGCGGCGCGCAACCCCAACCCCGGAAGCCGCACCTTCCAGCGCCTCAATCGCGCCGAGTACGCGGCGGCGATCCGCGACCTGCTCGGGATCGAGATCGACGCGTCGGCCTACCTGCCCGGCGAGACCGTGAGCGCGGGCTTCGACAACATCGCCGACGTGCAGAACCTGTCCGCGACGCTGCTCGAGTCGTACCTGACCGCGGCAAGCGAGGTCAGCCGCCTGGCACTCGGCGACGCCAACGCGACGCCTTCCGAGGCCACCTACGAGGTGTCCCGCTACGCCGAGCAGCGCGAGCACGTTCCCGGCGCACCCTTCGGAACGCGGGGCGGGATCTCGGTCGTCCACAACTTCGTGGCCGACGGCGAGTACTTCTTCCGCCTTGCCTTCCAGCACGAGTCGACCGGGAACTTCTTCGGGCAGACGGCGCCGTTCGACGAGGAGGTCGAGGTGTCGATCGACGGCGTCCGGGTGGCGCTCATCCCGCTCGACAGGTGGATGCACCGGCAGGATCCCGGCGGCATCGAGGTGGTGACCGAGCGGATTCCGGTGACAGCCGGGCCGCATCGCGTGTCGGCGGCGTTCATCAAGGTCACCGAGGGGCCGGTGGAGGATCTGACGTCGCCCCACGAATGGTCGCTGGCCGACAAGAAGATCGGCTACTCGTACGGGATCACGGGGGTGCCGCACCTGCGGGACATGACCATCGGCGGACCGTACGACATCACGGGGGTCAGCCCCACGCCCGCGTGGCAGCGCGTGATGACCTGCCGTCCCGCCGCAGCCGCCGACGAGCCGGCCTGCGCGCGCCGGATCATCGACGAGCTGGGCACCCGGGCCTTCCGCCGTCCGGTCACCGAGGCGGAGATCGAGGGCCTGATGGACCTCTTCGCCGAGGGCGCCGCCGAGGGTGGATTCGACATCGGGGTGCGAACCGCGCTGCAGGGCGTGCTCGCCAGCCCGGACTTCATCTTCCGCTTCGAGGAGCCCGTCGCCGGCGGCACAGGTCCCGGCGCGATGCGCCCGATCAGCGACGTCGCGCTCGCCTCGCGGCTGTCGTTCTTCCTGTGGGGCCGCCTGCCGGACGAGGAGCTGGTCGCCGCCGCCGCACGAGGCGCGCTGTCCGACCCCGAGGTCTTCGAGGCCCAGGTGGAGCGGATGCTCGCGGACCCCCGCGCCGAGGCGCTCGGCACCCGCTTCGCCGCGCAGTGGCTGCGGTTGCAGGATCTGGACAAGGTCCACCCGGACGCCCTGCGCTTCCCGGACTTCTACGAGCAGTTGGCGCGTGACATGCGCCGCGAGACCGAGACCTTCTTCAATGCTCTGGTGCGCGACGACGGCACCCTCTGGGACTTTCTGACCGCCGATTTCTCGTACATGAACGAGCGGCTGGCCAGGCACTACGGCATTCCCGGAATCGCGGGCGACCACTTCCGCCGGGTGCAGTACACCGACGGTGCGAGGCGCGGCATTCTGGGCCACGGCAGCATCCTCACCCTCACCTCCCACGCCAATCGCACGTCGCCCGTGCTGAGGGGCAAGTGGGTGATGGAAGTGCTGCTGGGCACACCGCCGCCCCCGCCGCCGCCCGACGTGCCGGAGCTGGACGCCACGGACGAGGCGAGCGACGGCCGCTTCCTGACGGTGCGCGAGCGTCTCGAACAGCACCGGGCGAACCCAACCTGCAACTCGTGCCACCGCTTCATTGACCCGATCGGGATCGCGCTGGAGAACTTCGACGTGACCGGGACGTGGCGCGTCCGGGACACGGGCACGCCGGTGGAGACGCTCGGCGAACTGTACGACGGCACGCCGCTTCACGGGCCGGACGATCTGAGGGCCGCGCTGCTGCGTCGTCCCGAGTCGCTGGCGCGCACATTCACCCAGAACCTGATGGCGTACGCTCTCGGGCGGAGGATCGAGCACTACGACATGCCCGCCGTCCGCCGCGTCGCAAAGGCCGCCGCGGACGGGGACTACCGGCTTGCGACCTTCGTCAGGGAGGTGGTCCGCAGCGACCCCTTCCGGATGGCGAAGGCGGACGTGGTGGTGGAGGAGCCGGCCGAACAAGAGGGCCCCCGCTAGGAGCCAGCCGAGGAGAACGCAACCACATGAAATACATCACAGGTGCAACGATCCCGCGCAGAACCTTCCTGAAGGGAGTCGGCGCCTCGATCTCGCTGCCGTTCCTGGACGCGATGGTGCCCGCCGGACGGGGTTGGAGTGCCGCGACCGAGGGCCCGACGCGGCTCGTCGCGATCGAGATGGTGCACGGCGCGGCCGGGAGCAACCAGTGGGGTCGCACGCAGAACTACTGGTCCCCCGCGAAGGCCGGACGCGACTTCGATCTGACGCCGAGCGCGCTGAGTCCCCTCGAGTCGTACCGCGACTACCTGACGATCATCAGCGACACCGACATCGAGCCCGCCGAGGCCACCAAGCCCAAGGAGATCGGCGGCGACCACTTCCGCTCGAGCGCGACCTTCCTGACGCAGGCGCACCCGCGCCAGACGGAGGGGTCGGACATCTTCGTGGGCACTTCGCTCGACCAGATGTTCGCGCAGCGCTTCGGCCAGGACACGCCGATTCCGTCCATGCAGCTCTGCATCGAGAACGTGGACCAGTCCGGCGGGTGCGCCTACGGATACGCGTGCGTGTACACGGACACGATCAGTTGGGCGTCGCCGACCGAGCCCCTGCCGATGGTGCGGGATCCGCGAGTGGCCTTCGACCAGCTCTTCGGCGCGGGCGGCAGCCCCGAGGAGAGGGCTTCGCGCCGCCGGGTGAACAAGAGCATTCTGGACTTCATCGGCGGCAGGGTGGCGCAGTTGAAGCGTCAGTTGGGGCCTGCGGATCTGGTCCGCCTCGACCGCTATCTCGAACACGTGCGCGAGCTGGAGCGCCGCATCGAGCGGGTGGAGGTCCAGAACGCGAGCGGCGAGGGCCGCGAGCTGCCCGAGGCACCCGCCGGGGTGCCGGACTCGTTCCGCGAGCACGTCGAGCTCATGTTCGACTTGCAGGCGCTCGCCTTCGCGTCGGACGTGACCCGCGTCTTCTCGTTCAAGATGGGTCGCGACTCGTCGGCCCGCGTGTTCCCCGAGAGCGGCGTCGAGAAGCCCTTCCACCCCGCCTCGCACCACGGCGGCAACGAGGGCAACATCACCGACTTCGCGCAGATCAACCGGTACCACGTCGGAATGCTGCCGTACTTCCTGGAGCGCCTCGAAAGCACCATGGAGGGCGACGCGCACCTGCTGGACCGGACGATGATCGTCTACGGGTCTCCGATGGGCGATCCGAACATCCACAACCACAAGCGCTGTCCGCTGTTCGTGCTCGGCGGCGCCAACGGCGGGCTGGACGGCAACCTCCACGTGCGCGCGGCTCCGGGCACGCCGATGGCGAACGTCATGCTCAGCCTGGCCCACAAGCTCGGACTGGACGACATGAAGCGCTTCGGGAACAGCACCACCGACCTTTCGCTGAACGTCTAGGGACAGGAGCGCGCCGATGAGAGCGATGCGGAGCGCCGCGTCGAGCGCTGGGACCGGACCGGTTCTGCGCGCGAGCGCCGTGGGTCCGGTGGTGGTTGCGCTGCTGGCGCTGACGGCACCCGCGTGGCGTGGCCCCGACAGTCCCGTGGCGGACGCGGCGATGCGCGGCGACGGGGCGGCGGTGCTTGCGCTGATCGCGAGCGGGGCGGACGTGAACGCGGCCCAGGGCGACGGGATGACCGCGCTGCACTGGGCGGCCCGGAACGGCGACCCCATTCTCGCGCGCACCCTCCTGGAGGCGGGGGCCGATGTCGGTGCGGGGACCCGAATCGGGCGCTACACGCCGCTGCACGTGGCCGCCCAGGCCGCAGCGGGGGAGGTGGTCGAGATGCTGCTGGGCGCGGGGGCCGACGCCGAAGCGCTGATCGAGGTGGGGGGTGCCGCGAGGCCGCTCCACCTGGCGGCGGCGTCGGGGAGCGAGCTGGCGGTCGCGGCGCTGGTGGCCGCGGGGGCGGACGTGAACGCCACCGAGGAGTCGTGGGGACAGACGCCGCTGATCTTCGCCGCGTCGAACGGCAGGACCGCCGCCGTGCGGAAGCTGCTCGAGGCGGGCGCGGATCCGGCCGTGCACACTCGGGTGATGGACGTGGCCGCGCGGGCCGTGTCCGACCGGATCGAGCGCTCCGAGCGCAACAAGCGGGTCCAGGAGGGGCAGGCGTGGGGGCCCGAGGTGGCGGCGGCGGTGCGGCAGCAGCAGGCGGAGCAGAACCGGCGGGCCCTGGCCGAAGCCGCGTCCCGGGTGGAGGACGAGACCCGGATGATCGAGGAGCCGGAGCCGCTTTCGTACGGCGAGCTGGTGGGCGGTCACGGCGGCCTCACCGCGCTGCTGCACGCGGCCCGCGAGGGCCACGCCGAGGCCGCGCTGGCACTGGTCGACGCCGGTGCCGATCTCAACCGGGTGAGCGCGGGCGACGGGACCAGCCCCATCCTCATGGCGACGATCAACGGCCACTACGACCTGGCCATGCGCTTCCTCGAACTCGGCGCCGACCCGACGATTGCCAGCCACGCGGGGGCCACGCCGCTCTTCGCCGCCATCAACACGCACTGGGCGCCGAAGTCGCGCTACCCGCAGCAGCACATCTACATGCAGCAGGACCACACCTACCTGGAGGTCATGGAGAAGCTGCTCGCGGCTGGCGCCGACCCCAACGCCCGGCTCGCCAAGCACCTCTGGTTCATGTCCTTCAACTTCGACCTCCTGCAGATCGACGCGAAGGGTGCCACTGCCTTCTGGCGGGCGGCCTACGCGCTCGACGTCGAAGCCATGGAGCTCCTTGTCGCGCACGGCGCCGATCCCTCGGTTCCGACCCGCAAGGTTCCGTCGCGGCGCTACGGTCGGGGCGGCGACGACACCGATCACTCCGGCCTGCCCCCGGTTCCGGTGGACGGTCCGGCCGTGTACGCCATTCACGCGGCCTCGGGGGTCGGGTACGGGCAGGGGTTCGCGGGCAACGCCCACCGCCATGTCCCCGACGGCTGGGTGCCGGCAGTTCGCTATCTGGTCGAGGAGCTGGGGGCCGACGTGAACGCCCGCGACCACGACGGCTACAGCCCGATGCACCACGCCGCCGCCCGCGGAGACAACGAGCTCATCCGCTACCTGGTGGAGCGGGGGGCGGACGTCACCCTCGTCAGCCGACGCGGCCAGACGACCGTGGACATGGCCAACGGACCGGTCCAGCGGATCCAGCCGTTCCCCGAGACCATTGCGCTTCTGGAGAGCCTCGGGGCGGTGAACAACCACAACTGCGTCTCCTGTTGACGCCACCATGCTGAAGCACGCGGCCCCGATCGCGGCCACAGGCGCCGTCGTTGCGGCGCTCAGCGTGTCGCAGGCACCCGCACCCGGCCCCGCGCCCAGTCCCTCGCTCGGTCCACCTCCCGTCGTCGCCACCGCCCCCACCAGCGACAACGAGGTCGTCGAGCAGTACTGCGTCCGCTGTCACAACGACCGCCGCCTGCTCGGCAACATGTCGCTGGAGGAGTTCGACGCGTCCGACGCGCCCGGCAACGGGGAGCTCGCGGAGCGGATGATCCGGAAGCTGCGGGCCGGGCTGATGCCCCCGCCGGGCTCCCGGCGTCCCGACGAGGAGACGCTGCTGGGCCTCATCGAATCGCTGGAGGGCCAGATGGACCGGGCCGCCACCGAGAACCCGAACCCGGGCCGGCGCACCTTCCAGCGGCTCAACCGGGCCGAGTACGCGGCCTCGATCCGCGACCTGCTCGACCTCGACATCGACGCGGGCGCCTTCCTGCCCCTCGACACCAAGAGCGCCAACTTCGACAACATCGCCGACGCGCAGCTCCTCTCGGCCACCCTCACCGACGGCTACCTGCGCGCCGCCGCCGAGATCAGCCGCCTGGCGATCGGCGACCCCCACGTCACCCCCAGCGAATCGACCTATCGCGTGTCGCGCTGGGACTCGCAGAACGAACGGGTCGAGGGCGCGCCCTACGGCACCCGCGGCGGCGTGTCGGTCACGCACAACTTCCCCGCCGATGGCCACTACGCCTTCCGCGTCTCCTTCCACCACGAGACCACGGGCGCACTGGTCGGCAACGGCCGCAACGCGCTGCACACGCGCGAAGGCGAGCCCGAGCTGCTGGAGGTGTCCATCGACGGCGAGCCGGTCGCGGTCCTCGAGATCAGCCGCTGGATGCACGCCTCCGATCCGGACGGCCTCAACATCCGTTCCGAGCGGGTCTTCGTGCGGGCGGGTCCGCGCCGGGTGTCGGCCGTGTTCATCCGCCGCTCCGAGGGGCCGCTGCAGGACCTGATCTCGCCGCACGACTGGTCGCTGGCCAGCACCAGCATCGCGGGCAGCTACGGGTTCACCGTGCTTCCGCACCTGCGCGACCTGGCGATCGGCGGGCCGTACGAGCCGCAGGGGGTGTCCGAGACGCCGAGCCGGGCGGCGGTGTTCTCGTGCCGACCCCAGCCGGAGGCGGGTGGGGACGCGGCGGCCGAGCGCGAGTGCGCGCGCGAAATCGTGACGCGGCTCGGCACCCGCGCCTACCGCCGCCCCCTCACCGAGGCCAACGTCGCCGCGCTGATGCGGCTGTACGAGGCGGGCGCCGAGGTCGAGGGCTTCGAGGGCGGCGTGCGCATGGCGCTGGAGGGCATTCTGGCGAGCCCGCACTTCGTCTTCCGGATCGAGGAGCCGACGGTGGCCGGCGCGGCCGGCGGCGCGGACGACGACGCGGCGCGAGCCTACCGCATCGGCGACCACGATCTGGCGGCGCGGCTTTCGTTCTTCCTGTGGGGGGCGGGACCCGACGAGGAGCTGATGGCGGTGGCGCGCGACGGGCGGCTGTCCGACCGGGCGGTGCTCGACGAGCAGGTGCGCCGCATGCTGCGCGACCCCCGCTCGGCGGCCCTGTCCACACGGTTCGCGGCGCAGTGGTTCCGCCTGCAGGACCTGGAGAAGATCCAGCCCGATGTGCGCGTCAATCCGGACTTCGACGAGCCGCTCAAGCGCGCCATGCTGCGCGAGACCGAGATCTTCTTCGACCACCTGGTCCGCGAGGACGCCTCGGTGATGGACCTGTACACCGCCGACTACACCTTCGTGAACGAGCGGCTGGCGCGCCACTACGGCATCCCCGGCGTCGCGGGCGACCATTTCCGCCGCGTCCGCTACCTGAACGACGAGCGGCGGGGTCTGCTGGGCCACGGCAGCATCCTCACCCTCACCTCGCACGCCGGCAGGACCTCGCCCGTGCTCCGGGGGAAGTGGGTGATGGAAGTGTTCCTGGGAACGCCGCCGCCACCGCCTCCGCCCGACGTGCCCGAGCTGGAAGAGGAGGCAGTGGAGGACGGCCGCTTCCTCACGGTGCGCGAGCGGCTCGAGATGCACCGATCCAACCCGACCTGCAACTCCTGCCACCGCATGATCGACCCCATCGGGCTGGCGCTCGAGAACTTCGATGTGAGCGGGGCGTGGCGCATCAAGGACCAGGGGGTTCCCATCGACGCGGCGAGCGACTTCTACGACGGCACGCCGATCTCGTCGCCCTCGGAGCTGCGCGCGGCGCTGCTGAAGCGGCCCGAGCCCCTGCTGCGCACCTTCGCCGAAAACCTCATGGCATATGCGCTCGGGCGCCGACTGGAGTACTATGACATGCCCGCCGTGCGCCGCATCACGCGCATGGCGGCCGAACAGGACCACCGCGTATCCGCGTTCATCGTCGGGGTGGCCGGCAGCGACGCCTTCCTCATGAAGGCGCCCCCGGTTGCGGTCGATGGCGAACCGGCCGGCGGCAACGGAGGCTGAGCGCGATGCACATCATCACCGGACGGCATCTGCCGCGACGCACCTTCCTTCGCGGCCTCGGCACCAGCGTCGCGCTCCCCTTCCTGGACGCGATGGCCCCGGCGCGGGAGCGCTGGACCGTGACGCGCGCGCGCACCGCCATGGACCGCACCCGTCTGGTCGCCATCGAGATGGTGCACGGCTCGGCGGGTAGCAACGCGTGGGGCGCGAGCCAGCACCTGTGGTCGCCCCCCGAGACCGGGCGCGGCTTCGACTTCGGGCCCAGCGTGCTGAGCGCTCTGGAGCCCTATCGCGACCATCTGACCATCGTCAGCGACACCGACGTCGAGGGCGCCGAGGCGACGAAGCCGAAGGAGATCGGCGGCGACCACTTCCGGTCCAGCGCGACCTTCCTCACCCAGGCGCACCCCAAGCAGACAGAGAGCTCCGACGTGTGGGTGGGCACCTCGCTCGACCAGATGTACGCCCAGCGCTTCGGCCAGGACACCCCCATCCCGTCCATGCAGCTCTGCATCGAGAACGTGGACCAGGCTGGCGGGTGCGCCTACGGCTACGCCTGCGTCTACACCGACACGATCTCGTGGGCGGCCCCCGACCAGCCCCTCCCCATGGTCCGGGATCCGCGCGTCGCGTTCGACCAGCTCTTCGGTGCCGGCGGCACGCCCGAGGCGCGGGCGGCGCGGCGGCGGGCCAGCGCCAGCGTCCTCGACTTCATTGTGGGCGAGGTGAACGCGCTGAAGCGGCAGCTCGACCCGGTCGACGGGCGGCGGGTGGACCGCTACCTGAACGACATTCGCGAGATCGAGCGCCGGATCGCCCGCGTGGTCGCCCGCAACGAGAGCGGCGAGGAGCGCGAGCTGCCCGGCGCGCCGGCGGGGGTGCCGGACTCCTTCGACGAGCACGTCAAGCTGATGTTCGACCTGCAGGCGCTCGCCTTCCAGGCGGACGTGACCGGCGTCTTCTCGTTCAAGATGGGCCGCGACGCCTCGAGCCGGGTCTACCCCGAGAGCGGTGTCGACAAGGGCTTCCACCCGTCGTCGCACCACGGCGGCCGACCCGAGAACGTGCTCGAATTCGCAGAGATCAACCGCTACCACGTGGGCTTGGTCCCCTACTTCCTGGACCGGCTCGCGAGCATTCAGGAGGGCGACGGCACCCTTCTCGACAAGACCATGGTCGTCTACGGCTCGCCGATGGGCGACTCGAACGTCCACAACCACAAGCGCTGCCCACTCTTCGTGGTCGGCGGCGCCAACGGCCGCATGGACGGCAACCTACACCTGCGCGCGGACGCCGGAACGCCGATGGCCAACGTCATGCTCAGCCTGATGCACCGACTGGGGATGGACGACCTGGAGAGCTTCGGCAACAGCACCGGCGCGTTCCCGCTGTCGATATGAAGCGGCTGCGGATCGACCTGCTCGGGCTGGCCCTGCTGACCGCCCTGGTCGGTCTGGCCGGGGTGCCGCGTGGGGACTCGCCGGTGGCAGACGCCGCCATGCGCGACGACGCGGACGCCGTGCGAGCGCTGCTCGCCGAGGGCGCCGACGTGAACGCGGCTCGCGGCGACGGCATGACCGGGCTGCACTGGGCGGCCCTGAACGGCAACGCCGAGATCGCGCGGCTGCTCATCGGGGCGGGCGCGGCGCTGGAGGCAGGGACGCGGCTCGGCGCGCACCGTCCGCTGCATGTGGCCGCGAGGGCGGGGCACGGCGAGGTGGTCGAGACGCTGGTCGACGCGGGTGCGGACGTGGCCGCGCTGACCGAGACGGGCGCGGTGCCCCTGCACTTCGCCGCCGCGTCGGGCGACCTGCGCGCGGTGACCGCGCTGCTGGAGGGCGGTGCCCCGGTCGACGCGCGGGAGCCGGAATGGGAGCAGACGCCCCTGATGTTCGCGGCGGCGCTCGGGCGCACCGAAGCGGTCGTCGCGCTGCTGGAGGCGGGGGCCGACGCGACCCTCACCGCGCGGGTGATGGACCTGGTGGAGCGCGACATCGCCGACCGCGCGTCGGAGCGGAAGCGCCGAGCCGAGATCGCGGCGCTGCGAGGCGGCACGGACGCGCAGACCTATCCCGTCGAGTCCGGCGTGGCCGGGGTCGTGGACCGCAACGCCGCCGCCGCAAGCGTGTCCCGCGAGGCGCAGGCCCGCGACGCCGCCCAGGAGGCCCTGGAGGCCCAGCGCCGCACCGGCGAGCCGATCCCGCTCAACTACGCGGGGCTCGTCGGCAAGCACGGCGGACTGTCGGCGATCCACCTCGCGGCTCGGGAGGGCCAGACCGCCACCGTCATGGCGCTGCTCGACGGCGGCGTGGACATCGACCTGCCGAGCGCCGCCGACGGCACCACGCCGATGCTGATGGCCGCGATCAACGGCTACTTCGATCTCGTGGCGGAGCTGCTCGCGCTCGGCGCCGACCCCAACCTGGCCAGCGAGGCCGGGGCCGCGCCGCTCTACGCGGTCCTCAACATGCACTGGGCGCCCAAGGCGCGGCATCCGCAGCCGCTCGTCCACGAACAGCAGCAAACGGGCTACCTCGAGCTCATGCGCGCCCTGCTCGACGCCGGCGCGGACGTGAACGCCCGCCTGAACCGCACCCTCTGGTTCACCACCTACAACCGCGATCTCCTCGGCGTGGACCGCACGGGCGCCACCCCCTTCTGGCGCGCCGCCCACGCCACCGATGTGCCCGCCATGAAGCTCCTGCTGGAGTACGGCGCCGACCCCCATCTGCCCACCATCAAGGTGCCGCGGCGCAGCTTCGGCCCCCGCGACGACACCGACCACTCCGGCCTGCCCCCCGTCCCGATCGGCGGTCCCGCCGTATACCCCGTCCACGCGGCCGCCGGCGTCGGCTACGGCCAGGGCTTCGCGGGCAACTCGCACCGCCACGTCCCCGACGGCTGGATGCCCACCATGCGCTTCCTGGTCGAGGAACTCGGCGCCGACGTGAACGCCCGCGACCTGAACGGCTACACCCCCGTACACCACGCGGCCGCCCGCGGCGACAACGAGATGATCCTGTACCTCGTCGAGAAGGGCGCCGACGTCACGGCCGTGGCCCGCAGCGGCCAGACGACGGTGGACATGGCGAACGGGCCCGTGCAGCGCATCCAGCCGTTCGTGGAGACGGTCGCGCTGCTGGAGCGCCTGGGGGCGAAGAACAACCATCGGTGCGTGAGCTGCTGAAGAGGGTGGGGAGACGCTGACCGTACTCACCTAGGCACATCGCTATCACCGACGCTCGGCAGCATGACCCGCACACCGGAGGCACCATGCGATCCGTCTGTTCTTTACCCGCCGCCCCAGTCGCTGCCCTCGTTGCCGCTGCCGGCACGTTCGTCGCCCACGCCCCCGCCCTGGACGCCCAGGTCGTCCGGGTGGAGGTCGACGAGCGCGCGGCCTTCGCGGGCGGCCATTCGTTCGGCGGCACCGGGCCCTACGAGAAGATCGTCGGGCGACTGTACCTCGAGGTCGACCCGGATGACCCGGCGAACGGCCGGGTGAGCGATCTCGCGCTGGCGCCGACGAACGAGCGCGGGCGCGTCGAGGTCTGGACCGACTTCTTCCTGCTCAAACCCGCCGACCCCGACCGGGGCAACAGGCGGCTGCTCTACGACGTGGCCAACCGCGGCAACAAGGTGGCGCTGGGGACCTTCAACGGAGGCGGCGGCAACGACCCGACCGCGCTGGGGGACGTCGGCGACGGTTTCCTCATGGAAGAGGGCTACTCGATCCTGTGGAGCGGATGGAGCGGGGACGTGCTCGCCGGCAACGACCGGGTCCAGATCGGAGTGCCTGTTGCCCGCAACGCGGACGGAAGCTCGATCGTCGGCCGCATCTACGCCGAGCTGGAGTCGACCGTCTACGGCCTCTACATCGCGAACGTGCTGGAGCCGGGGAGCGACGCCGCGATGCGCAGGTACCGCAGCCTTCCCTTCGATTGGGGGAGCTCCCGGCCCTATCCGTCGATTTCAATGGATAACGACAGGGCGACCCTGGTGAAGCGGCCTCGCCGCGGCGCGGACGGGGTGGAGATTCCGCGGGACGAGTGGAGGTTCGGCCGTCCAGAGAACGGTGCGGTCGTGCCCGATCCGACCTGGGTGCACGTGGAGGAGGGGTTCGAGCCGGGTTGGCTCTACGACCTCGTGTACGAGGGGAAGGATCCCCGCGTCACGGGGCTGGGACTCGCGGCCACGCGGGACGTGGTCTCGTTCTTCCGTTACGCCCCGGACCGGGATGGACCACGCGCCAACCCGCTCGCCGGGGCGGTGGAGTTCGCCTATGGCTACGGTGGATCGCAGTCGGGCCGCTTCCTCCATCACTTCGTATACGAGGGCTTCAACGCGGATCTGCGGGGCCGCTACGTCTTCGACGCCATCATGCCACATGTCGCCGGAGCCGGGAAGGGGATCTTCAACCATCGCTTCGGCCAGACCACCCGCCACGGAAGTCATCACGAGGAAGGGCTGTATCCGTCGGATTTCTTCCCCTTCAACTCCGTCCGGCAAACCGATCCGGTGACCGGCGCGAGCGGTTCGATGCTCGACCGCGCATGTGCGAGCGGTCATGTGCCCAGGGTGTTCTTCACACAGACGTCCACCGAGTACTGGTCGCGGGCGGCTTCGCTGCTGCACACCGACGTCGACGGCAGGGTCGACGCCGAGCTTGATCCGTCGGTGCGCATCTACATGATTGCGGGCACGGCGCACAACTCGATGACCGGGGGTGTCTATCGGAGTCCGGTCAACCGCGCCACCACCCGTCCCGCGATGAGGGCGCTGCTGGTGGCGCTCGACCGTTGGGTTGCTGAAGGGGTTCAGCCGCCCGAGAGCCGCTATCCGCGAATCGACGACGGTACGCTCGTGGATCTGGCCGCCTTCCGTGCCGCCTGGCCCGGGATTCCGGGGGCTGAGGCGCCGGAGGACCATTATCGTCCGTTGCGGCTGGATCCCGGCCCCCGCTGGTACACCGAGGGGATTGCCGACCACGTGCCTCCGAAGGTCGGGCCGGCATACCAGACCCTCGTGCCCACGGTCGACCCGGACGGGAACGAGTTGGCCGGCATCCGGCTGCCCCATGTGGCGGTGCCGCTCGCCACCTACACCGGCTGGAACGTGCGGGATTCCGCCTGGGGTGCCGGTGGAATGCTGACCCGGTGGATGGGGTCATATCTGGCGTTTCCCCGGACGCGGGCCGAGGGGTCGCGCTTGGGAGATCCACGGAGGGCCGTCGAGGAGCGCTATGCGACGCACGACGAATACGTGGCCCAGGTCGAGCGCGTGTGCCGGGAGTTGGTGGCCGGCGGCTACCTTCTTGAGCGCGACGCCGAGGCTTTGATCAGGGAGGCGGTAGAGGGGGCCTGGTAACTCGGGAGGGCTATCCGCGCTCGCGGTGCGCCTCCCTCACACACGACCAGCTCCGGCACCCCCATCCCTTCCACCGGCACCCTGTACCCGCTCCGGAACGCGTCGATCAGAAACCCGTCCCGGATGTCCACGTCGCCATCCCCGTCGACATCGGCGTTGTCCACCTGGATCGCGCTGCCGGGCCTCTGCCAGCCGAGGGCGTACCAATAGGCCTCGTAGACATCGTCTTCGTCCACCGTCAGGCTGCCGTCCGCGTCGCCCAGAACCTTGAGCCGCTCGGCCGGGTTGACCACAAACGAGGCGGTGGATCCTCTCATCCGGATGGACCGCACGCCCACCGTGCACGGCGAGTCGCCGCGATGGGCGTCGCTGCCTGGGTAGGTCGTCGAGGTGAACTCGGTCGTCCCCGCAGATCCCGGGAACGGGTCGCCGGCGTCGCCGCGGTTGTTGGAGTGGTCGAGGTCGTCCCGGCCGTCCGCCTCCTCTAGATCGACGCCCTTGTGATCGGCGTCGGCGTTGACCTGGTTCCAGTACTGGCGCTCGCTGATCCGGTCCGGGTCGATGTGCCAGATCAGCACGCCCGGCTCGACGAGGTGCCGGTCCGAGCCCAGCGGCTGGCGGTTGGCGAGGAGGAAGTACTCGCGGCTGCCGGAAACGTCGACGCGCACCGCCGTGCGGCTTCGCTGGATCGGGGAGAGCGACACGGGGGTGCCGGGACGGGTGATGGAGGTCACGGACAGCCAGCCCAGCCGGTCCTTGGACCAGGCGCTCATGTGGGCGGGCGACATCTGCCGGTTCCAGCCGCCGGCGCCCATCAGTCCCCAGTGCCCGATCCCCTCGGACTCGGTGCCGTCTTCGAGATCGGTGTCGTAGAGGTCGGGGAGGTCGAGGGCGTGGCCCAGCTCGTGGCTGATCGTGCCGGTGCCCATCAGGGTCTCGCCGTCGCACTCCACGCCGTTCTGGATGATGTAGTCGTCAACCTGAATCGTCCCGCCGCGGGCCGAGGGGTCGGAGGTGGAGAAGGGGGCGGCCGGCTCGCCCGCCCAGTATCGGGCGGCGGCGTAGGTCCAGCGGTGCGGCCAGATACCCGTGGCGCCCTCGTAGCAGAACTTGGCGGCGCTCGGATAGATGAACGCGGCCACATCGACCACGCCGTCGTCGTCGCCCGAGTTGGGGATGCCGTCGGGGCCGTCGCTGTCGAACTGGCCGAAGTCGACCAGGTCGTCCGCGACCACGAGCGCGTCGTGCAGGAAGGCGGCGACGTTGCCGTACCGGTCGTCCTCGCCCGATGGCTCGTAGTCGGACGCGGGCCGGGACAGGGTCACCCACGGGAGCACCTCGCCCGAGAACGTGAAGACGCCGCCCGACATCTCGCTGTAGAGCTCCGACACCGAGACCGCGCCGCTTCCACCTCCGAAGAGACGTTCCTGGTATTCGGACAGTTCGTGCACTGGGGAGCGGTCGGAGTACAGCACGGGAATCACCGCCACGGGCATCACCCCGGTGATCGCGGCGCCCTGCTGCGCGAGCTGCGACGCCGTGTAGGTGCCGCCCAGCGTGGCCGCGATCTCGGTTCGGCGCGCCCGCACCGCCGCCGCTCTGGCCCTCCACGCTCGCTGGAACTCGAAGGCGGTGGGATCCTGGGCCAGGATGCGGACGATCTCGAGCGGGGGCGGGGTGCCCGTCTCGCGCCCCCTGAGCAGGACATCCTGGGCTTTGGCGGCACTCGGTGCGAGGGCTGCGCTGGCCGCGAGGGCGAGGGCGGCGAGGTGGGCCGCAGTCAGCCGGGGCCGGTGGGACGAAGCGCGGCGCGTCATGGCCGGATCCGGATGTGGTGGCCCAGCGGGACCAGCAGGTCGGAGATGTCGTCGTAGGAGCTCGCTGCGATCGTCTGCACGACGCCGATCTCCAACGTGGCGAGAGATCCTGCGGTGCCCACCGCCCAGAAGGGAAGCGTGACGAGGGTGATCGGGGTTTGCAGGCCGCCGGGCGCGCTGGTCACCAGCCGCAGCTCGCCCTCGCTGTGGAATCCGGTGACGTGGTGCTCCGCCGTGACGGTCTTGTTGTCGTCGAACCGGACCAGCCGCGGGTCGAAGGAGATGCGCACGGCGACCGCGCCGGCGGTGTGTGGGAGCTCGCGCATGTCCAGTCGCAGCGCCACGTCGAACGCGGCCCCGGACCGCACCTCGTCGAGGGCGACCAGTTGGACCGATGGCAGCGCCGTGCCGACGACGATCGAGGCGGTGGCGGAGTGCGCCTGGGACCAGGCGGTCACGGTGGCGAGCCCGGCCCCGCGACCGGTCACGAGGCCGGCGTCGTCGACGGTGGCGACCTCCGTGTCGCTCGACCGCCACGTGAAGGCGACGCCCGGAATCACGCCTCCGTCGGCGTTGTGCGCGGAAGCGGTGAGGCGCACCGTGTCTCCGACGGCGGGCAGGGTGGCGCTGATGGGCGAGAGCCGGACCTCTTCGACCCGGCCTGCGACGGAGACGGTGGCGGTGCCGACGTGGTCCGCGCCCGCGCCGCCGGCCCTGGCCTGGATGGTGGCGGATCCCAGCCCCGTGGCGGTCACGAGGCCGGTGCTGTCCACGGTCGCGACGAGCTCGCTGCTCGACGACCAGGTGTAGTGCGCCTCGACGACCAGGTGCCCGTTGGCGTCGAGGGCCTCGGCCACGAGCCGGGCCGTGTCGCCGACGGCTTCGAGCGCGACCGCGGCCGGGGTCATGCGCACCTCGACGGCCAACTGGGCCACGGTTACGCCCGCCGATCCCGTGGCCTCCTCGGTGGCGGCTGACACCTGGACGCCTCCGGATCGCACCGCCGTCACGAGTCCGGTGGCATCGACGGTCGCGACGGACTCGTCCTCCGAACTCCAGACGAAGCCCGTGCCCGCAACGGGACTTCCTCGCGCATCGAGCGCAGCCGCAGAAAGCCGGAGGGTGTCGCCCACCGAGAAAAGCGTCGAGGCGGCCGGCGTGACGACGACCTCGGCCACCCGCTGGGCCACCGTCACGGACGCGTCCGCGCCCAGTTGCCCCGAGGTCACGGTCACGGTGGCGCTGCCGTTGCCGACCGCAGTGACCATGCCCGCCGCATCCACCGTCGCGACCGAATCGTTGTCCGATGACCACGCGAACTCGGTGTCGGGCACCGGATTCCCGTTGGCGTCCAGGGCCTGCGCGACCAGCCGCGCCGTGTCCCCCAGCGACGCGAACTCGGTGACGGCCGGCGTGACGCGCACCTCGGCGACCACCTGCTCGACGGTGACCGGGACGCTGGCGGAGGCGGCCCCGGAAGTCGCTGTCACGCTTGCGGTTCCGTTGCCCGCTGCGGCCACGAGACCTGCGGAGCTCACGCTGGCGACCGCGGCTGCGCTCGTTGTCCATTCGACGGCTGCGCCCGCCATCGGCTGGCCGTGCTGGTCGGCGACGGTAGCGGTGAGCTGCTCCGTGTCGCCGAGCGACTGGAAGGCGACCGAGGCGGGAGAGATCGTGATTGAGGTGGCGACCGGGGGCGGGGGAGGGGGAGGGGGCGCGGTGCCGCCGTCGCCGCAGCCGCTCAGGATCAGCGCGGCGAAGAGATGGATTCGCCAGTATCTCAACAGTATGTTACCAGTGTCTCATGGGGCGTGGCGTTTTTCCTCGGGTCGTGAGCCGAGAGAAGTTATGCCGCGATCCAGGGGCGCGCTACAGCCCTCCGGCGCTCCGCATCTGCCGATGCCCGAAATCAGTCCCATCCAGACATGGAACCGCCCACGATCTTGATTTAACCTTTGGCCGACTTGCCGCGTCGGCTCTTTGCCGGCATTATCCTACCTGGGGAGGGGGGAACTTTATGAAGCTGTTCAAGGAGAACGGTCAGGTGATCGCGGTGATCATCAGCCTGATCGTCGTCGCCGTGCTGGTGTCGGGGCAGATCGGTAGCCTAGGGGAGCGCCTGACTGCCCATGCGGACGGGGTGGAGGAGCGCCTGACCGCCCGCATCGACCGGGTGGAGGATCGCATCGGCCGTGTGGAAGCCCGGATCGGCCGGCTCGAGGACCGTGTGCACAGCATCGAGGTCTTCCTGCGCGAGGACGGGTCGGGGGGCGGCGAGTAGGTCCAGCGGCAGAAAGCTAGCTGCCGGGGACGCGATCCTCGCGAGCGCGGTTCGGGTGACGCCGCAGCGCGTGGACATGCACCGATTCTACCCCGAGTTCGTCGCGACGGATCCCCACCACGCTCGTGCGGGTGATCTGTGCGAGCTCGATACCCTCCGGGACCTCCAGCGAACCGACGTGGCGCGCCGCCGGGGTGAGGACCGACCATGCGCCGCCGCTTCCAACGCCTCCGAGCGGCCTCGCGCCCAGAGCCATGGCGTGTGCCGTCGGCTCGTAGGGCTGGATCCAGACGAACCCCTCCGGGTCCACGAGGAAGTCCCAGAACACGGAGAGCGCATCTGGATTGCGGGCCGCCTCCAGTCCTGCGCGCGTGGCGGACGCTCGTTCCGCCCCGGCTCGGGACACCGCCAGGTCGATCACTTGGTCGAAGGCATCGCCCGGTGCGACCGTCTCGGCGGGCTCCCATGAGATCTCGCCGTCCGCATGTCCGTCCGCTCCCGCGCGGCGGATCGATGGCAGCAGGGTGTCGCCGATGTAGAGAAAGGTTCCGTCCGACGTGAACACTGCGCGGGGAGACAGGGGCTCCGGGCCGCTGCCAAAACCTCCCCCGGCGTAGCGAGCCATCCCGACGACCGAGGCGAGCGGGCCGATGTGAGCGCCGGTGCGGTCGAAGTGGTCGAAGACGACCAGATCGCGCTCCCCGGGACCGCCGCTCGCGACGCCGCCCAGCGCCCAGCCCCGCCCCAACGGACCGGCCGCAGCAGACAGATCCCGTTGCGAGCCGCCAGCGAGCATGACCGTCTCGACCGAGCCATCGGGCAGGAAGCGAGTTACTCGCCGCAGCCGACTGTCCAGCGCTTCGATGGTGTCTCCCCGAGGCCATGCGGCCGAGAGGTACAGGAACTCGCCGGGCCCCTCGCCGCGACCGCCCAGCCGCTCCACCAGGTCCCCGTCCGCCGCGAAGACGCGGATGTCTGCACTGCCGGAAAGCGGCACCACAAGCCGGTCGTCGGGCAGAACGAACGGATTCGTCACCCGGTCGAACTCCTGGATCGTGTCGCCCGCGACGACACCGACGCTGAGCACGGCCGCCGCCTCGATCGCCAGCGGCGTGCCGGGCGTCGGTCCGTCGCGAGGGTCCGCTTCCGGTTCGGCCGCGCACCCGCCGAGTGCGATGAGCGCGGCCAGCGCCAAGGAGGCCCCGTGGGCGGCTTCGGGGGCCACTGCGCGACGCGCGTGGCAGGGCGACATCACGTAGCACACCCCGGATGGACCTGCTTCAGGCATTGTCTCACCGCCGTGCGGACCTGGCTCATCGAGATGTCGGGCTGGCCTGCGCGCTGGGCGACCATGACGGCGATGTCGTCCAGCGTTCTGCGTCCGTCGATGGCCGCGACCACCATCCGCACAGTGGCGGCATCGGACCAGAAGAGCGTCTGCCCCTCGAAGGTGGGAATCGGGAGGTGCCGGAAGACGAGCCAGGGTGGTGGGTCGCGGTCGGAGCGTGCGCGCTTGTCCGGTGACGCTGGCTTCGTGGCCGAGAACGCCAGCACCCACTCCACCTTGCCGCGACCGTTGAGCCTGGAGACGAGATGGGGCACGGTCTCGGTCGTCCACGGACCCATACGGAATCCCGCCCGCTCGGCGAGGTCGAAGAGCTCCTGCCTGGCGTAGCGCCGCGAGACGGGGACGTCGAGATCGTACTTGAGCGGTCCCAGGTTAACCCAGCGCCCGCCCGGCTTCAGGAGGCGGTGGAGCGTGCTGATCAGGTCGCGCACGTCCTCGGGTCCCTGGTCGATGAACCACGGGGTGAGCACGGTGTCGAACGCGGCGGGGCGCAGCGGTGGGTCCACGGCGTCCGCCACGACGAAGTGGAAGCGCGCGTCGTCGACGGGGCCGTGCGGGGCGGTCAGCGTCCACGTGGTCACCGCCCGGTCCAGGTCGGCCATCTCCAAATTCGCCTCGCGGATGGTGAGGGACTCGCCGTGGGTCACCGCGTGGGCCGCCGAGAAGAGGAGCGGGTCGAGGTCCATGACCATGATCTCGGCATCCGGGTGACGGTGGTGCAGGTCGTAGGCGAGCCGGCAGGCACCGGCGCCCATGACCAGCGTCCGCCCCGGACCACTGCCTCGCAGCACCTCCTCGACCATGCCCAGAGCCCGTTCGTTCTCGCCTTCGGCCTCCGGAGGCCATCCCCAGTCCCGGTAGAGGAAGGGCAGGTGTGCCAGGGTGGCCGGTGCGGCGTCGGCCAGTGCCGGGTTGGTCCGCGTGGCGTCCGCCGTCTCGCGATCCGACCGTAAATGGGCTTCCGGCCCGGCCATCGGCAGTAGCCGGGGCTCCAGGATGGCGCGGACATCGGCAAGCTGACCGACGATCGCCTCGATCATCGTCCGGCAGCGCTCCCGGGTCGGCGGCACGAGGTCGGCCCCCTGAAGCTGCTCCCGCACATCGCGCACGGTGCGTTCGACCTGTGCCGCGAGCACCGACAACTGGCGCCGGCACGATGCGAGGTAGGCGGACGGCTCCGGCAGGACGACGGGGATCGCGCCCAGCCGCGGGTAGACCTGGCCGCACTTCCGGCATCCGGGGGTCGAGGCGTGCAGGTCGACACTCGCGGAGCACCGGGGGCAGAGGACCGCGTCCAACAGGGTCTCGGCCATCGCTCCCTGGCCGGATCGCGTGCCTTCCTTCGCCGGTGTTTCGGACATCGGATCCGCCAAACTGCGAAATTGATTTGTGACCGTCGGCTCGGTAGCCTACAATGTCGGCGTCCAGCGTCGGATTCAAGGCGTTCAACGGGGGTACAATGGTGCCGAAAGGCCCGACGAACCAAAGTCGGTCGGTAGCGCGGCAGTCCATTCCGCTCCTTGCCGGGATCGTGCTCCTCGCGTGCTCCACGTCCACGATCGGCGAAGTCCAGTCCCCAGGCGACGACGCCGCCCGACCCCTGGCGACGGGTGCCGAGGCGCAGGCCATGGTCGACGGGTACTGCGTGCGGTGCCACAACGACGTCCGCCGCACGGCCTCGCTGGAACTGGACCGGTACGACGCCGCGAACCCGGCCGCCCACCCCGAGATCTGGGAGAAGGTGGTCGCCAAGCTGCGAGCGGGGGCCATGCCGCCGGGCGGGGTGCGTCGGCCCGACGCGGAAACCTACGAGGCCGTGGCGGGCTGGCTCGAATCGGAGCTGGACGCCGCCTGGGCGGAGAACCCGAACGTCGGTCGCATCAACGCGGTCCACCGGCTCAACCGGACCGAGTACAACAACGCGGTGAACGACCTGCTGGGACTCGACGTCGATGTCGTCGATGCGCTGCCCGGCGACGAGACCATGGGCGGCGGGTTCGACAACGTGGCCGATGCCCTGAGCATCTCGCCGCTCCACATGGAGCGCTATCTGTCCGTGGCGCGCGCGGTCACCCGGCTCGCGGTCGGGCTGCCGCCGGCCGGACCGGGCTCGTCGCGCTATGCCGCCGACGACGCCAGGCGCCAGAACGTGCGGATGAGCGACGATCTGCCGCTGGGTTCCCGTGGCGGCATGGCCGTGCGCCACACCTTCCCGGTCGCTGGCGACTACCGATTCAGGGTGCGTCTTCAGAAGAACTACGCCGGGTACGCGCGCGGACTGGGGTGGCGGCAGGAGCTGGAGATTCGCATCGACGGCGAACTGGCGGCCACGCTCTCGTTCGGCGGCGACGCGCTTCAGCACCGGCCGGTGGCCAACAGCTACGCCGGAGCGGGTGGGGGTCCGGGGTGGCCGGGGTCCCCCGAGTGGGAGGACTACGCCAAGTTCGGCGCCGAGGCGCCTCTTGCCGCCACGGTGCGGGTCGAGGCGGGCAGCCGCGTCGTCGGCCTCTCCTTCGCCAGGGATCTGGGCTACGGCGAGGAGTACCTTCTGCCCCAGGTTCCCGTCCAGACGCGGGGCCAGATCGACTACTTCAACAACGAGTACTTCGGCATGTCGGGCGTGCTGGGCGTGGAGATCGACGGCCCCTTCGGCGAGACGGCGGTCGCGGGCGACACGCGGAGCCGGGATGAAATCTTCGTCTGCGAGCCCACGTCCGTCTCCGACGAAGAAGTCTGCGCCACCGAGATCCTGACGCGAACAGCAAGGCGCGCCTACCGTCGCCCCGTGACGGGCGGGGACGCCGACGTGCTCCGCCGCTTCTTCCACATGGGCCGCGACGAGGGCGGGAGCTTCGACCACGGCATACAGTTGGGGCTGGAGCGAATTCTCGTCGATCCGGACTTCCTGCTTCGCGTCCACCGCGACGCAGAGGGCGATCCCTACCCGCTGAGCGACCTGGAGATCGCGTCGCGGCTCTCCTTCTTCCTCTGGAGCAGCATCCCCGACGAGGCGCTGCTGAAGGAGGCCGAGGCGGGTCGGCTCACCGATCCGCAGGTCCTCAGAGCGCAGGCGCGGCGACTGCTTGACCATCCACGCGCCCGCGAGACCCTCGTGGACGACTTCGCCAGCCAGTGGCTGAAGCTGCGCGAGCTGGACGACCGGCTCCTGCAGGACGACATCTATCTGGAGTACGGCCACAACCTCCGCGAGGCCATGGCGGAGGAGACCAGGCTCTTCCTAGAGCACAACATCCGCGAGGACAAGAGCGTGGTCGAGCTCCTCGACGCCGACTACACCTTCGTCAACGAGCGGCTGGCCGAGCACTACGACATCCCCAACGTGGCCGGGAGCCGCTTCCGCCGCGCCCACCTGCCCGACCTCGAAAAGCGGGGCGGTCTTCTGGGCCACGCCAGCATCCTGACGATCACCTCGTACCCCGAGCGCACCACTCCGGTGCTCCGCGGCAAGTGGATTCTCGAAAACATCCTCGGCCGCCACGTCCCGCCGCCGCCCCCCGGCCTCGACACCAGCCTGGAGATCCCCGAGGACGATGGAACGGCGCGAATGCCGACGATCCGGGAGCGGCTCGCCAGGCACCGCACGGAACCGACCTGCGCGAGCTGTCACCGCACGATCGATCCGCTGGGCTTCGCGCTGGAGGCCTACGACGCCGCAGGCGGTCTCCGCTTCATCGACGAACTCGGCAACCCCGTGGACGACACCGGCCTGTGGCCCGAGACGGAGCGGGAGATCCAAGGACTGGCGGGTCTCCGGGGACTCATACTCGAGAACAGGGAGCAGTTCGTCGGCACCGTCACGACGAAGCTCATGCAGTACGCGCTTGGGCGCAGCGTCGAGCACCACGACCAGCCGACCATCCGCCGGATCATGCGCGAAGCGCGGACGGCGAACTACATCTGGTCGTCAATCATCCTGGGGATCGTGGAGAGCCCGCAGTTCCTCATGCGGATGAACGCCCCGATCCCAGCCGGAAAGGACAACAATGGACTTCATCACCGGTAGGCACATTTCGCGGCGCACCGTGCTGCGCGGCGCCGGCGCGGCTCTGATGCTGCCCTTCCTGGAGGCGATGACGCCGGCCCGTCTCACGGCGGGCGGCGGCCCGCGACGCCGGTCCCCGCACAGGTTCCTGGCGTACTACACGCCGAACGGGCAGTCCATGCCGTACTGGACGCCCACAGGCGAGGGCCGCGACTTCGAGCTGTCCGAGATCCTCGGTCCGCTGGAGGCGTTCAGGGAGACGATCATCGTCCCCACGGGTCTGCACGCGTCCTGGAACTTCAATCACGCCGGTGGTCCCACCAGCTTCCTCACGGGAATGGTGGGTCGGTCGCTGGGCGACGCCGAAGCCGTGGACAACACCGACATCATCGCGGCCGAGTCGATCGACCAGATGCTGGCGCGCGAATGGGGCAGGGAGACGCAGCTGGGCTCGCTGGAACTGTCGCTGGACGGTCCGCCGAACGCGGGTACCTGCGCCATCCTGAACTGCGCCTACACGCACACGATCTCGTGGCGCAGCCCCACGCAGCCGCTGCCCATGGAGAACCACCCGCGGACCGTCTTCGAGCGCCTGTTCGGAGACACCGGCACGACGGAGCGGGGGCCGCGCGAGCGCCGCCTGCGTCAGCAGAAGAGTCTGTTGGACTCGGTGAACGACAAGTTGCGGGCGCTCCGACGCGAGCTAGGCCCACAGGATCGGCGCAGCGTGGAGCAGTACACCGAGGCGGTCCGCGACGTCGAGCGGCGCATCGTGGTGACCGAACAGCAATTGGACGTGGATCTGCCCAACATGGAGCAGCCGCAGGGGATTCCCGAGACGCTGGAGGACCACCTGGAGCTGTTGCTGGACATGCAGATCCTGGCCTACCAGGCCGACATCACGCGTGTGTCCACGATGATGATCGGGCGCGAGGTGAACGCGCGGCCATATCCCCAGATCGGCGTGCCCGAGGCGTGGCATCCGCTGTCGCACCACGGCAATCGGCCCGACCTGGTGAAGTACGTGTCCAAGATCAACCGCTACCACGTGGAGCTGTTCACGCGGC
Organism: Longimicrobiales bacterium; assembly: GCA_963662845.2. Lineage (GTDB taxonomy): Bacteria > Gemmatimonadota > Gemmatimonadetes > Longimicrobiales > Gaopeijiaceae > Bin94. Next base: position 795,645 of record CAXXCM010000005.1, read on the forward strand.
ATCTGGAGAAGCTAGGCCGGACCCCGGACGGCGACGGCTCGCTGCTGGACTCGATCACCGGGCTGTACGGGTCGGGCATCTCCAACAGCCAGCGCCACGCGGGCGAAAACCTGCCGCTGGTCGTCTTCGGCGGCGGCAACGGCAAGCTGAACGGGGGACAGCACATCCGCTACGACGGCGGACCCACGCACGCGAACCTGCTGGCGACGCTCATGGACAAGATGGACATGCCGATGGACAAGGTCGGCGGCAGCACGGGCCGGCTTCCCATCGACACCCTGGGCGAACTCTAGGCGGACGCGGCCGAACGATGCCCCTGTTCGAGTATCGGTGCCGGGGGTGCGGCGAGGTGTTCGAGCGCCTGGTCCTGCGATCGTCCAGCCCACCCCGATGCCCCACCTGCGATGGCCGCGACCTGGAGAGGCTGATCTCCCTGCACGCGGTCAGCTCCGAGCACACGAGGAGGCGCGCGCGACGGAGCGCCCGGGCGCATGCCAGCGGGGTCCGCCGCGAAAAGCGGCACGAGGACCACAAACAGCTTCGCGAGCACCTTGCCGATGATCACTGAACGAATGCGACCAGCGCCGTCGATCGGGACGGCGGCGGCCATCCTCGTGTCTGCGGTCGGGGTCGCCTGCGAGGCCGCCCCGGTGCCGGAGCGGGACGCGGGCTACGAGTTGGTACCGGGCTGGGGCGGCGTGCGCGAAGCGGTGGGCACGGTTTCGGCGGTGGACGTCGACGGCGACGGCAACGTCTACGCCTTCCGCCGCGACGCCAACGACGTGTTGAAGTTCGACACCGACGGGAACCTGCTCGATGAGTGGGACCTGGACTTCGCCGATTGGGCGCACGGAATCCGCATTGGCCCCGACGGCGCGATCTGGACCGTGGACGGACAGGGGCACCAGGCCAAGAAGTGGAGCCACGACGGCCGCGAGCTCCTCATGACCCTGGGCGAGCGTGGGGTGGCCGGCGAGACGCCCGCCCTTTTCAACCGGCCCACCGACGTCGCCTTCGGCCCCGACGGCGAGCTGTTCGTCTCGGACGGCTACGGCAACAACCGCGTGGCCAAGTACGACCGCCACGGCGAGTTCATCACCGCATGGGGCGAGTCCGGCAGCGAGCCGGGACAGTTCGATCTGCCCCACACCATCGTCGTCGACGCCCGGGACCGGGTGCTCGTCGGCGACCGGGAAAACGCCCGCATCCAGATCTTCGACCTCGACGGCAATCTCGTCGCGGTGTGGGATCACCTGGGATCGCCGTACGGCCTGGCGATCGACGACAACGACCGGCTTTACGTGGCCGACCTGGTCAACGCACGGATCTGGATCGCCCGGGCCGACGACGGCGAGCTGCTCGGAACCATCGAGAACACCAAGGCCATCCACTGGGTCGCGGTGGACGGGCGGGGGAACGTCTACGCCGCGACGCCGGCCCCGTCCACGGGCCAATTCTGGGACGATCCCTCCGAAGTCTGGTACCTGAGGAAGTACCGGAAGGTGGCGGACCAGTGAGACGGCGGAGGCATCGGGGAGCGGTGACGATTGTGGCTGCTGCGGACCTTGCGGTCGCCTTGGCGATCTTGTCCGCCCTGGCCATCGTGCCCGCCTTGGGTCTTGCCGCCATCCCCGCAAGCGCCCAGGAAGCAGCCCACGCCCACCTTCTGCGCGTGGTGAATCCCGAAGCCGCCTCGGTGCAGGAGCTCGGCTTCCTGCGGCAGGCCGTGGGCGAGGCGGGCACTGCGGCCGAGCACGCGTCCTTCGCGGCGGGGGGGCCGCAGCGACCCGGCGACCTCGGGGCGATGAAGACCCACGCCGGCCACGTCCTGCACGCCCTCGATCCCACGCGGACGGAAACCGGCCCGGGCCTCGGGTTCGGACTCATCGAGGCTTCGCGAAGAACCATCGAGCACGTCGAGGCGGCGGCCGCCGCTACCGATGCGTCGAACGGCCTGCACACCCACGCCAGACACGTCGCGACCTGTGTGCGCAACACCCTGGAGCGCGCCCGGCGGATGCTGGAGATCGGCGAGCGCATCCTGGCGACGGATTCGGCCGAGGAGGCGGACCGGCTCTCCGACGACCTCAACGCCTTGGGATTCCAGCTCCGCAACGGCACGGACGCGAACGGCGACGGGCGGGTCACCTGGCACGAGGGCGAGGGCGGTCTGTACATCGCCCAGGAACACATGCAACTGCTGATGACGGGGGAGGGGATCGGATGACGCTTTCGCTTGTGCTCGTGGCGACGCTCGCGACGGCGGGCGATCCGCCGCTGGTGGAAGCCGCCCGGAACGGCGACGAGGCGGCGCTGCGAACTCTGGTGGAGCAGGGCGCGCCCGTGAACGCTGCGGCGGGCGACGGTTCGACGGCGCTCCTATGGGCGAGCCACCGAGATCTGCCGGAGAGCGTGGAACTCCTCATCCGGGCCGGGGCGGACGTGAACCGGGCCAACGACCTGGGTGCGACCCCGCTCTGGGCGGCGGGAGAGAACGGCGGCGTGGCGGTGGTCGGCCTGCTGCTCGACGCGGGCGCGGACCCGAATCTTGCCTTGCGCCACGGCGAGACCCCGCTGATGGCCGCCGCCAGGGCGGGGAGCGCGCGGGTGGCCGAGTTGCTCCTGGAGCACGGAGCGGATCCGAATGCGACGGGTCCGCGCAGCCAGACCGCGCTGATGTGGGCGGTCCTGGGCCTCTCCTCGGACGTCGTGAGGGTGCTGCTGGACCATGGGGCGGACGTGCACGCCAGGACGGTAGCGACCGCGCAGCTCAAGGCGCACGAGCCGCACACGCACATCCAGAACCAGGGATGGTTCGAGCACGGCGGCAACACCGCCCTGCTGTTCGCGGCACGGGTGGGCGACGTGGAATCGGCACGGCACCTGGTGGCCGCCGGCGCCGACCTCGACGACAGGTCCGCCTTCGGCGTGACCGCGCTCGCCATGGCGGCCTACTCCAACTTCCGCACCTTGGTGGCCGCGCCCGCCTTCTCGTCCGGCGGCCCCTACACGATGGGCGGCCGCGCGGGCTTCCGTCCTGGCCGGTTCGGCGACCTCGTGGAGTTCCTGCTGGAGGCGGGCGCGGATCCCAACGCCGGATCCGACAGGTTCACGGCGCTTCACGCGGCGATCCTGCGCCACGACCAGCGTTCGGTGGACCTGCTCCTGGCCCACGGGGCCGATGTCTCGCTCCCGATCGCGGCGTTCACGCCCCACCAGCGAGGGTCCAACCAGGCCTTCTATTTCCACAACGGCTGGATCGGCGCCCGACCGGTATGGCTTGCCGCCCGCTTCGGCACGGCGGGAATCCTGCGCAGCCTGCTGGAACACGGCGCCGACCCGCGCTTCGTGCACCGCAGCGAGTACTTTGCCGGCAACGACGGCGCGCTCACCTCCGGCATCTTCGCGGCCCGCCAACTGGAAGTCACGACGACGCTCATGGCGGCCCTGGGCATGAGCAACGCCGGCAGGGCCTGGGTCTACCCCCACGTCTGCTCGCCCGAGCACCAGCGCGACACGCTGGAGAAGGTGCGCCTGCTCGTGGACGCGGGCGCCGACCTCGCCGCGACGACCGCCGACGGCTTCACGGCCCTCGACCAGGCAACGGCCCTCAAGTACGAGTCTGTCGTCGAAGTCCTCGCCGCCGCCGGAGCGCCCGAAGGCGTGGGCGTGGACGACACGGAGTACGACTTTCTCAACCGGAGGATGCAGGGGCGCTGCGGGTAGGGGGTGCAGTCAGCCCCTCAGTGCCCCGCAGCAATGCCGTCCATACGCGGTTCGGAGGCGGCCGCCCAGCCCCGCGCCAGCCTCATGATCGCCTGGCCGCCGCCGAAGAAAACGCCGTCCGGGTCGGCCAGAACGTGCCCCATGGCCTCCAGCCGCCGCCGCACCTCGGCGGGAATCGCGGGCTCGATGGCCACGCGGTTGCCGGTCAGGTGGTTGAAGCGCGCCGCGTCGAGGGCCTGCTGAAGGTCCATGCCGAAGTCGACGAGGTTGATCAGCACCTGCACGTGTCCCTGGGGCTGCATCGCGCCGCCCATCACCCCGTAGCTCAGCCACGGCTCCTCGCGGCCGTCGGCGGCGGTCTTCGTGACGAAGGCCGGAATGATCGTGTGGAACGGACGCCGCCCCGGCGCCACGACGTTCGCGCGGTCGGGGTCGAGGGAGAACCCGACGCCGCGGTTCTGCAGCGCGAATCCGGTTCCGGGCACGACCACGCCCGACCCGAACGCGCTGGCGATGCTGTTGATGAACGACACCATGTTGCCATGACGGTCGGCGACGGTGAAGTACGTCGTCTCGCTCGCGCCGGCGGTGATCGCGCTCCCGGGATCGGCCCTCTCGATGGCGCGCCGGGGGTCGAGCAACGCGCGCCGCGCCGCGATGAACTCGTCGCTGAGCAGATCGTCGGGGGCCACCTTCATGCCAGCGGGATCGCCCACGAAGTGCTCCAGATCGGCGTAGGCGAGCTTCTTGGCCTCGATGAGGTGGTGCAGATACGGAACGGAGTTGTGCCCCATGGCCTTCAGATCGAACGGCTCCAGAAGCCTTAGGATCTCGAGGGCGGCGATCCCCTGGCCGTTGGGCGGCAGTTCATGGAGGCGGTATCCTCGATACGGGACGGAGATAGGGTCCACCCAGTCGACGCGGTGCTCCCGCAGGTCGTCCATGGTGAGGAATCCGCCCAGCTCCGTCACGCGCTGCACGATCGCCTCGCCCAGCTCCCCCCGGTACAGCACGTCCGGCCCGCCCTCCGCGATGCGGCGCAGTGTGCGCGCGAAGTCGGGGTTGCCGAACCACTCGCCCACCCGCGGGGCGCGCTCGCCGTCGATCAGGAACGTCGCGCTCGCGCCCTCGTCGCGGCGCAGCATCTCCTGCGCGCCCTCCCAGAAGTCGACGATCACGGGGCTCGCCGGGAAGCCCTGCTCCGCCATGCGGATTGCGGGTTCGAGTGCGTCAGAGAGCGAGATCGTGCCGTGGGCGTCGAGGAGCGCCTGCCACCCGGCGAGGGCGCCCGGCACGGTGATCGTCTCGGCGCCGGAGCGGGGCATGGTCTCGTGGCCGCGACCGACCAGCTCCGCGCGGGTCATCAGCGCGCCCGCTCGCCCGCTCGCGTTGAGCCCCACCATGCGCTGCTCGGCGGCCAGCCACACGATCGCGAACATGTCGCCGCCGATCCCCGTCATCATGGGCTCGACCACGTTGAGCATGGCGGCGGTGGTCACGGCGGCGTCGATCGCGTTGCCGCCGCGCTGGAGCACGGCCAGCCCGGCGCCGGTCGCGAGGGGCTGGCTGCTCGCAACCACGCCGTTCGGCGCGTACACGGTCGAGCGGCCCGCCATCGTGCCGGACCGATCCTGCTGGGCATGGGCGATGTGGACGGTGCTGATCGCCAGACAGGCGGCGACCAGGCCGACCGGCGCGGCGGGGGTGACGGGCATGCGCATCTGAAGTCCTCCTTCACGACCTGGCTTGCGGCCCAAGCGGCCATCATGAAGCTTGGGGCGATGGCCCCGGCACGTCCAACGCACCGTGACCAGGAACGCACCCGACGACGAACGCCCCCCATGACGCTGCATGAACTGCTGGACCTCCACTACTGCGCGAATGGCGACGAAACGTTGCGCCGTAGGCTCGGCGACGGAGATGACCCCGACCTACGCCACGGACCGCATGCGGAGACGCCCCTTCATGTGGCCACCCGGCGCCGGCGTGCCACGGCCGTCGACATCCTCCTGTCGCACGGCGCCGACATCGACGCGAGGACGGCCGGCGGCAAGACCGCGTATGCGCACGCCATGCGCAGAGGCTTTGACGAGGTCGCCGCCCTGCTCGTAGAACGGGGCGCCAGCACGCAACTCAACGAAGCCGACCGATTTGCCGTCGCAGTCGTGAATGGACGTCTCGACGAAGCGCGGGCGATCCTCGAAGCCCACCCCGGCGTGGCCCGAACCGGCAACCCGGAGGAAGACCGCCTGCTGGCGGATGTCGCTGGCCGCAACGGCCGGGAGCCGGTGACGTTCCTGATCAATGCGGGCGCCGACCTGAACGCAAGAGGTCTCGACGCCGGCACGCCACTCCATCAGGCCGCCTGGTTCGGGCAACCCGGCAATGCTCGCCTGTTGATCGATGCCGGGGCGCCCCTCGACGTCTTCGGCGATGCGCATGAATCGTCGCCTCTCCACTGGGCCGCCCACGGCTCCCGCTTTTCGGGCGGCGCCGAGGAGCGGCAGGACGCCTATGTGGAGCTGACCGAAATGCTGCTCGCCGCCGGATCCAGCCTGCACTACCCAGGCGACCCGGACGGCGACGCGTACAGAAAACGCCTCCTGGAAGACGCGACGCCGCGGGTCCGCGACGTGCTGCACCGGGAGTTCGCTTGAACCACTCACTTCAGGAGGCGACGATGACTTCCCGAATCCGCTCCCCTCGCCAAAGCCGCTCCGCGACCTCGCTCGCGGCACGGCTCCTGGTGCTCACCGGGCCGTTGGCTGCTGCCGTCGGCTGCGAGCCGCGGCAGGGGGCTCCCACGGCGCAATCCGACATCCCCGTCACGGAAAGCGTCTACACCGAGCGTGCCTTCGAGCGGCGGCTGATCGACGCCACGCGCGACCAGGTGCTGCACCTCATGCGCGCGCACGGCACGCCGGGGCTCAACCTCGCCATGGGCTACCGGGGCGAGCTGATCTGGGAGGCCGGCTTCGGGTGGGCCGACGTGGCGGCGGGCAGGCCGATGACACCCGAGACGGTCTACCACTCCGGGTCGTTGGGCAAGACCTACACGGCCACGGCGATAATGCACCTGGTCGATCGCGGGGTGATCGCGCTGGACGACCCGATCAACGATCATCTGCCGTTCGAGGTGCACAACCCGCTCGGCGACCGCGACGTGACCGTCCACGATCTGCTCACGCATCGCTCCGGGCTGTCGGGCGGCGGTGCCAAGGGGGTGTGGGACAGACCCGTGCCGCTCGAAGAGGCTCTCATTGCATCCTACGACAGCGACAGCAGCCCACTGCTCGGGGGGACCACTCCGTTCTGGATCGCCAAGGTCGGCACTCGATTCAACTACTCCAACCCCGGCATCGCGACGCTCGGGCTCATTGTGCAGACGGCCAACCCGGACGGGCTGTCGTTTTCGGACTACGTGCAGCGGCACGTCATGGACCCGCTGGGGATGGAGTCGTCGCAGTATCCGCCGGCGCAGCATGAGGACTACGTGCGACCCGACATCTGGGAGAACATGAGCACGGGGTACGCGCGCATGGGTTCGGCGTGGGTTCCGAGCGTGCCGCTCTATTTCAGCCACTACCCTGCGGGGGGCGTGGTGGCGAAGCCCGCCGACCACATCCGGCTGCTGACGGCCATGATGAACGGCGGCGAGTACGACGGCTACCGGGTGCTGGAGGCGGAGACCGTGGACGAGATGCTGACGCCGCAGTACGAGGACGAGATCGGTCCCGGGATCAAGGTGGGTCTGGTCTGGCGACTCAGGAATCACGGCGCGCGGAACATGTCGTTCGCGCACGCGGGCGGCCACATGTTCGGGTGGATGACCGAGGGGTATGGGTGGCCCAAGCTCGGCGTGACGCTCATGGTGGCGCAAAACCAGTGGAGCCTGCCCGATCCGTCGCCGGAGGGCGGGATGATCACCGGCTTCGTCGAGGACTGGCTGATGGGCGAGCCTCCGGACGTGGAGCTGACGCCCGCGTCCGAGGAGTGGGCGTGGAAGGTGTCCTACGTCCGGGGCGTCGTGTACGCGGCGATGTTCAGGATGTACGTGGGGGTCGAGGACGAGATTCCGGCGGACGGTCTGGAGGACGCGATCACCGCGACCCGGATTCGACCCGGGGGAAGGGACGACTGGGATCCGGACGGGTTCCGGGAGGGTGTGAGAGACATCCGCGAAGCCGGGTTCGGGTACGCAGAGGTCAACGGATTCTGGACCTCGGACGCCTGCGAGGTGACCATCGAGGAGGCGGAGCTGATTCTGCGGGAGCTCGGCGCGCGCTTTCCGGGATCGAGTGGGGTGTTCTTCCCGGCGGCGAGTGTGGGGGAGGGTGGGACCGGGTAGGCGGTCGGCCAGCTGGTAGGGAGCACACACAGTTTGTCCGCCACATTGGCCGAATAATGGCGGACAACGCGCCTTGGAGGGGATGATTTCCCGGTGTCGCCCGAAATCTGTCCCATCCAGCTATTGAAGCGCCCGCGAAACGGCGGAGACTACGTGCACCCGCATCCAGAAGCCCCCGCGACCCCGGAGACCGCGCGTGCACGACACCACATCCAAGCTGCTCTACTCCCTGCCGGAGACCATCGAGGCCCTCGCCCGCGCCATGGCCCCGGACCGGGCCGACGACATGGACTTCACCCGGCTCGCCAGGCTCTCCTCGGAGTACCCGGCCACGGACCAGCGCTCCCGATACGGCGACATGCTGTGGGAGTTCCACCTGCGCGACGGCGCCGCCGTCCTGATCGTCGTCGAGTTCCAGTCCGACGTCGACCACGACATGCCCCTGCGCCTCCTCCAGTACACCGGCAGCGCCTGTTGCGGGGCAGCCGCGCTTCGAATACCTGTTGTTGGAGGAGCGGCGCGGAGGGACGGAGGATCTGCCGGAGGACAACCTGGTCCGCGAGCTCGTGTCGGTGTGCCGGGCGCGGGGGGGCGGGGAGATGGTCCGCGCGGTCTCGCGTCTGCGGGAGCGGATGGACGGGCGGGAGGAGGGCGACGCGCTCGACCGGGCGGTCGCCGAATGGCTCAGGGCCGTGGTCGCGGACCTGGACGCCGCGTTGGGCCACGAACTGAGGGCGGCCACCACGACGAAGGAGGTGATGGAAGTGATCAAGCCGAAGGGGAAATGGGCGATCCGCTGGTACGAGGACGGCCTGGATGAGGGACGGGATGAGGAACTCGCTGGGTCGACGACTACCGTCCCCAAGCTGCGAAGTCAGGCAATCCGCGGCTGAAGAGCACTTCCAAGGCCGAATCCGTACCAGTGCCAGGCGCGCTCATCGCGGCCGCTTGTGCGACGCCGGCATCCTCCACGCCTCGGAGGATTGCCCGCACCGCCTGGGTTCGAGGATCGCGCACGATGGCCATGGGCGTGTCGCTGTCGGCGTCGAGCGTGAAGGTGCCGCCCGACCCCGCGAGGGTGATGGTCGTGAGCGCGCCACGCCATCCGCCGCTGACTGGGAGCACGAACGCGAAGGACGATGCGTTGCCGGCGTGGGCTATCTCGGGCATGGCGAATGCGACGGAGAAGAGCTCGGCGCCGTTGGCCGACCGACCGGTAACGCGGTACTCGCCGCCCGATTCCGGCAGTGCCGGTGGCGCGTTCACGGTGAACGCGGGTTCCAGATACGGCTCGCCTTCCGCGTCGGTCCCGCCCCAGAGGAGCAGGGAAGGCGCGGATTCGGCGGACATGGTGTCGCCTCTGCCTTCGTCGGTCAAGCGGAACGCAAGCGCCTTGGCGAAGTGGTAGTCGCTGATCCATCTCGGGCTGCGTAGTCCACGATCCGCATAGTTCGGTGTACGGGGACCCATCAGGTCGCCCACGTCGGGAGGCACCAGCTGTCGCTCGCGAGAATCGTATCCCCACACGCCGCTCGATCCGTCACGATACGGAAACGCCGGATCCGGGTTGCCACGGCCAGGCGCATGGCTCAGGCTCATGTTGTGACCTAGCTCGTGGGCGATGGTGCTCGCGTTGAGCTTGAATACAGTGCTGACCCAGCCCGGCTTGCTGCCCAGACCTCCACCAATAGTGGTACCGGACATCAAGGCCATCCAGTGACCGCTGCCCCCCTCGAGTGCCCGGATGGCATTCGTTTCGGCGTGTACCGCGTACGTGGAGTTGCTAGAAGTGACCACAGGTTCGTGCCGGATTACATCGATGTCACGCACCGCCAGCAGGATCTGCGCATCGGCGAGCATTTCATGACCATCGGGATCGGCCGCCATTTCGGCCGACAGCTCGAGGATCGCCGAATCGGGATCGGCCGCCCAGAGAAACGGGATCAGCGTGAGGCCGAGGACGGGCATCTCGCGCACTTCGACGGGTAGGCGACCCGCCTCCGGGATCCGCTTCGCGACACCCAAACCGGGGTCCAGCGTTCCGTCCGGATCGATCTCGATGACCGTTTCCAGACCCGGCCGGACCACTTCCGCAGGGATCAGTGCGTTGGCCGAAGCCGCCAGGGACCCCTCTTCGACCTCCGTCGGGATGGGTCCCGGCTTGCCGGGGATGTCGACGACGTGCGCGAGGGTTCCGTCCAAGGTGAACGACGCCCTGACGGGAGGCAGGCGTTCGGCATTGTCGCGGCCTGCGGTCACGAAGACGCGCAGCAGCGCCTCCTCGCCCGCAACCAGCGGAACAGGAAACTCCCGCGACTGCGTGGCCTGGACGAGATACGCCATGGCCGCTTCGCCTTCGCAGGGTGCCACACGTCGATTCGGCACGCCGGCAAGCCATTCCCGGAAGCCGGGGCCAGGGGGCGAGCAGAGGCCCGTGCCTCCGGCTTGCAGCGTCTCCAGAACGGAGAGATTGGTCAGGCTGTCGGGCAGGGCTCCGGACATCTCGGCGTTCTTCTGTAGGGCGAGGTGGCGCAGGCTGGCCAGGCCGCCGAACTCCGGCGGCACCGGCCCGGTCAACCCGTTCTCGCCGAGATACAGAACCTCCAGCTTATCGAGGTTGCCGAGCCCGGGCAGGACCGTGCCGGTCAAACGATTCGTCGCGAGGTTCAGTTCCCGCAGATTGACCAGTTTGGCAAGTTCGGAGGGGATCGGCCCCGTCAGTTCGTTCCCGCCGAGGGCCAGTTCCCTAAGGTTGGTGAGGCCGCCGAGCTCGGACGGGATGCGGCCCGTCAGACGATTGCGATTGAGGTTGACCCACAAGAGGTTTGACAAGGTGCCCAGCTCGTGCGGGATCGGGCCGGTCAGGCGGTTTTCGTGGAGCCGCAAGGTCCGCAGATTGGCTAGGTTGCCGAGCTCGGGTGGGATCGGTCCGATCAGGCCGCTCTCGCTGAGGGTCAAGCTGCGGAGATTGGCGAGACTACCGAGCTCAGGGGGGATTGGCCCTGTCAACTCGTCCCGATACAGACGCAGCCACTCCAGATGCGCCAAGCCGCCGATCTCGCGCGGGATCCGCCCCGTCAAGCCGTTGCTGACGAACCCGATTCCGACAACCCTGCCTTGGTCGTCCGCTTCCACGCCGTACCATTCTCCGAGCGGCGCGTCCGTAAGCCAGTTGTCGTTGTTGGTCCAGCCCGGGCCGTTCGTCGCGTCGTACAGAGCTTCCAGGATTCCGCGATCAGGGAGCGGAGCACAGTCAAGGCCGGTTCCCTCGTGCGATGGAATGGCGTCTATCCATGCGCGAAACCAACTGTCGGTGGGGGCGCACAACTCGGTGCCCGCGTAACGGAATTCGCTGAGAGGAAGATCAATGAGCGACCCCGGAAGACGGCCTGCGAGTGCGTTGTCCCCGATCCGGAGCCCCGTCATTCGGTCCAGGTCGCCCAGTGCCCCCACAAGCGGACCGGACAGACCGTTGCTTTCCAGGTCGACGGCGGTCACGTGCCCGAGGGAATCGGCGCTGACTCCGTACCATTCGGCCAAGGCGAAGTCGTTCAGCCAGCCACCGGAGTTTGTCCAGCCCCCTCCGCCCGCCTGGTCGAACAACGAGGTTAGCACGGCGACATCCGTCGCGTTACAGGAGATTGCAGCTTCGTCACGGGACTCAATGCCTTGCAGCCACCGGGAGAAGGCCGCGACGCCCGGCACACACAGGGACTCGTTCCGTTCAATTCGGAAGCCGTGGAGTTGGTCCAGCCCTAGGAAGCTGTGCGGAATCGGACCCGTGAGGTGGTTGGAGTAGAGATAGAGCCGCTGCAAGTTGGCGAGGCTGCCGAGTTCGGACGGGACGGCACCCTTGAGGCTGTTGTTGTCGAGGTAGAGCCGCTCCAGATTGGCGAGGCTGCCGAATTCGGAGGGGATGGCACCCGTGAAGCCGTTGTTGTCGAGGTAGAGCCGCTGCAACTTGGCGAGGGCAGCTAGTTCGGTCGGGATCGGACCCGTGAGGTTGTTGGAATAGAGGTACAGCCTCTCCAGGTTGGAGAGGTTCCCCAGTTCGGACGGGATGGGACCCGCGAGGCCGTTGTTGTCGAGGTAGAGCCGCTCCAGCTTGGCGAGCTTGCCGAGTTCGCTTGGGATCGGACCCGTGAGGCGGTTGGATTGAAGGTAGAGCCGCTCCAGCTCGGCGAGGTTCCCTAGTTCGGCGGGGAGTGGGCCGGACAGATTGTTGGCGATCCATTCCCTTCGATCCCAGTCGTAGTAGGTCATCTCCAATCTGACCACCCGCCCGAGGTTGTCGGTCTCGACCCCGAACCACTCTCCCAGCGGCGCGTCGGTCAGCCAGTTCTCGTTGTTGACCCAGTTCGGTCCATCCGTCGCTTCGTAGAGCGCGACCAGTGCCGCCCGGTCCGGGTTGCCCGCTTGAGCCACCGTCACCGTTGACGTTGCCGAGACGGAGCCGACAGCCGTGATCGTCGCCGTTCCGTAGCTGGCCGCCGTAACAAGCCCCCACGGATCTACCGTCGCCACCGTTGTATCGCTGCTCGACCAAGTAATGCCAGCGTCGGCCATCGGTTGTCCGTGCTCGTCCAGCACCTCGGCGTTCAGGTGCACGGTCGCGCCGATTGCGGCAAGGTCTGCGGTCGCCGGGGTGACCGCCAAGGACATCGGCTTCAGCGGATTGGCTGGCAGCGGTTCCGTGCCACCATCGCCGCACGCATAGGCCCACAGGATGGCCGTCAGCCCCACGGTGGCGAGGACGGGGATTCGGTGACCGAGCGGAGATCTCATCCGCCGGCAGGGACTTTCATACGGCGCTCCTCTCTACGGGCCGCGCGTGTTGCTCTACGCTGCAAGCCAAGGTAGCCAACCGGGAAACCCGAGACGAGGAGGCCGACGATGCGCGACAGTGCCTGGATGCTTGCGGGGGCGGTGGCGGTCGCCTTCTTCTCTGGAACGGCGAGCGGGCAGGATCTTCGACGGCTGGAATCTGCACGATCCGGTCGGCCTCTACGTGGCGCTCCCTTCGGAGCGACCCCAGGAACGGTCCGGCCCGCGAGAAGCTGACCGAGTATGGCGTCGACTTGTCCGACTTCCCCGAGATCGTGGACGTGCCGGTCGGCGTTCTGGAATCGTACGTGGGAACGTATGTCGTGCCCGACGAGGCCGGCACCGTGACCAGCCTCGTGATTGATCAGGCCGGCGAAAGGACCGAGGCGATTCGCGTGAACTAGGCGCGCATGTCGTGGGGCTTCCGCCCGCCCTTCGGCTGACGCCGCCGCTCGAAAGCGCTACATTCGTAGTGTCGAGTGTAGTTACACGTGGGAAGGCGTGGGACACGAGAAGGTTCAGAGATCATTGTACGAGTGGGACAGGCACAAGAAAGACGAGAACCTTAGGAAACATGGCATCAGCTTCGAGGACGCACCCGAGGTGTTCGACGGTCGATGTCTGACTTTCGAGGACAGACGCATTGCATATGGTGAGGAACGGTACATCACGTTGGGCCACCTTCAAGGGCGGATGGTGGTTATCGCCCACACACCGCGCGGCGAGAAAACTCGGATCATCTCGATGAGAAAGGCGAACAGTCGTGAGCGAAAGGCGTATGAAGAGCGACTTGAGGAAGCTCGACCGGATGAAGGATGAGGATATCGATTACTCCGATATCCCCGAGCTCGACGCCGAATTCTTCGCCACCGCACGAGTGGTGGTCCCACCCGGGAAGAAGCAGGTGACGGTGCGTCTGGACAGAGATGTCTTGGCGTGGCTCAAGGCTCAGGGCAGGGGATACCAGACCCGGATCAACGCCGTCTTGCGGGCGTACTACGAGGCGCAAGTGAGCCGGAGCAGGCGTTCGCGCCGAGAACAGGGTTGATCCGGTTATACAGCGCGGGCGTGCGGATCGTCGAGTACGTGGGCGCGCCCGAGGTCGAGCCGCCCTTCGCCATCGCAGAGGAGCCGGTGTACCGCCACGGGGCCAACCCGGGCAACTACATCTTCCAGTTCGTCGAGGCCGGTCGGCTCTTTCCCGGACGGAAGCGCGGTCGTTGCCGACTGGTACAGCGAAGTGGTCGTCCTGAGTCCCCACGGGACCACGCACGAGGTGCGAGCCCACACTGCTGATCGAGCAATTCCTGGAGGGCGGCGAGGCCTCTAACCGAATGATCGGCCAGCCGGTGCCGCTCTTCGGTTCCCCTTTTGCGGACGCCAAAGGAAACGTATGGCTGCTCTCCTACCGGCCGGTCTACCCTGAGGAAGGGTCCCCGTACACCGTCATTTCCCCGGACGGAACGGCCCAAGGTCCGGCCCAGGTCCGGCCCAGGTCCAGCTTGTCCGCCATCTCGAACGAAATATGGCGGACAAACCATCTGGCTGACATCTCGCTGACACCTGGCAGACACCGAAGCCCGACGGTCCTCCGAGTGTCCCTCCGAAATCTGTCCCATCCAGCTATTGAAGCCATGGCGCCGGACAGAGCCGAGTACCCGGCCACGGACCAGCGCTCCCGCGCCTCCTCCAGTAAACCGGCAGCGCCTGTTGCGGGGCAGCCGCGCTTCGAATACCTGTTGTTGGAGGAGCGGCGCGGAGGAACGGAGGATCTGCCGGAGGACAACCTGGTCCGCGAGTTCGTGTCGGTGTGCCGGGCGCGTGGCGGCGGGGAGATGGTCCGCGCCGTCTCGCGTCTGCGGGACCGGATGGACGGGCGGGAGGAGGGCGACGCGCTCAAGGCGGTGGTCGCGGACCTCGCCGCCGCACTGGGCCACGAACTGAGGGCGGCCACCACGACGAAGGAGGTGATGGAAGTGATCAAGCCGAAGGGGAAATGGGCAGTCCGCTGGTACGAGGACGGCCGGGACGAGGGACGGGATGAGGTACTCGCTGGGTCGACGACTACCGTCCCCAAGCTGCGAAGTCAGGCAATCCGCGGCTGAAGAGCACTTCCAGGCCCGCGTCCGTACCGCTCTGGGGCGCGCTCATCGCGGCCGCTTGTGCGACGCCGGCATCCTCCACGCCTCGGAGGATCGCCCGCACCGCCTGGGTTCGTGGATCGCGCACGATGGCCATGGGCGTGTCGCTGTCGGCGTCGAGCGTGAAGGTGCCGCCCGACCCCGAGAGGGTGATGGTCGCGAGCGCGCCACGCCATCCGCCGTTGGCCGGGAGCACGAACGCGAAGGACGATGCGTTGCCGGCGTGGGGTGTCTCGGGCATGGCGAATGCGAGTGAGAAGAGCTCGGTGCCGTCGACCGACCGACCGGTAACGCGGTACTCGCCGCCCGATTTCGGCAGCGCGGGTGGTGCGTTCACGGCGAACGCGGGTTCCAGATACGGATTGCCTTCCGCGTCGACGCCGCCCCAGAGGAGTAGGGAAGGTGTGAAGGACGCGGCGAGCGTCGCGGTGGCCTGCGAACCTTCATCGGCCAAGCGGTGGTTGAGCGCCTTGGTGAAGTTGTAGTCGCTGACCCATGCGGGGTCACAGTACGACATGAGGTCCGGGGTGGACGGATCCACTGGACTGCCGCCCCTACGGCCATCGTACCCCCAGGCACCGATCGTCCCATCGGAGTAAGGATACGCCGGATCCGTTTCAGACGTCCCGCCGCACGGCGCGTGCGGTAGGCCGAAACTGTGCCCGAGTTCGTGTGCAATAACGCTGGCGTGCGGCACCGACAAAAGCGTACGATGCCCGCCCATACCACCCGTGCCCGTCACCGGACCCGACAACATGCCCATGTAGCGCGCATTTGCCGGTGCTCCTTCCAGGACCCGGATCGCTTTGATTTCGCCGAAAACTGTGTAGCCGTGGTTGGTCGATGTCACCACCGGCACGTGGTTCTTCACGTCGAGATCGTCGACCGGAAGGAGGACGCGAGCGTCTGCAAGCAGTTCGTGGCCATCTGGATCTGCCGCCATGCCCGCTGTAACGGCTAGGACCGCCGAGTCCGGGTCTTCGCTCCAGAGGAACGGGATGACCGTGAGGTCCAGGACGGGCACTTCATACACATCCTGTCGTACCGCAGTAGAAATGTCCGCCCTCAGCGCAGTAGAAATGTCCTCTTTCGGACCATGTTCGGTGGTGAGCGAACGGCGAACCTTGTTCGGGAGAGGAGCAGATGGAATTGGGTGTGAAGGAGAGAGATCGGATCTCGTTGCTGAGGCAGGCGCACGACGGACTGGTGACGGTGTCGGAGGCGGCGGCGAGGGCGGAGGTGACGACACGCCACCTTCGGCGGCTGCTGCGGAGGTTCGAGACGGAGGGCGACGCGGTCGCGGTCCATGGGCTGCGGGGACGGCGGTCGAACCGGGCGCTGCCGCGGGAGGTCCGGGAGCGCGCGCTGGCCGTGGCGGCGGATCCGATGTACCGGGACTTCGGTCCCACGCTGCTGGCCGAGCACCTCGAGCTGCGTTGCGAGCTGCGGGTGAGCGCGGACACGCTGCGCCGATGGATGCTGGACGCGGGCCTGTGGGAGCGCGCGCGGAAGCGGGCGAAGCACCGCAGCCGCCGGCCGCGGCGGGCGGCGCTGGGGGAGCTGGCGCAGTGGGACAGCTCGGTGCATCCCTGGCTGGAGGACCGGGCGGAGGGGAGCCAGGCGCTCATCTCGATCCACGACGACGCGACGAGCCGCCTGATGTTCGCCCGGTTCGTGGAGCGCGACAACGGGGCGGAGAACCGGCGGGCGATGATGGCGTACCTGCGGCGCCACGGCCGCCCGCTGGCGGCGTACGCGGATCACGCCGGGCACTTCGGCCAGTGGCAGTCGAAGACGGGCAGGCGCACGGACACGATCATCGCCCGGGCGCTGGACGCGCTGGGGATCGAGCTGATCCTGGCGGGCTCGCCGCAGGCGAAGGGACGGGTCGAGCGGGCCTTCGGCACGGCGCAGGACCGGCTGGTCAAGGAGATGCGCGTCGCCGGGATCGACACGCTGGACGCGGCGAACCGCCATCTCGAAGCGGAGTGGATCCCGTTCTGGAACGCGCGCTTCGCGGTCGAGCCGAGGGAGCCGCTCGATGCGCACCGCCGCCTTCCCCCGGGCGTCGACCTGCAGCGGCTCTTCGCCGAGACCGCGGATCGCGTCGTCGCCCGCGACTTCACGATCCGCTTCGCGAACCGGCACTGGCAGATTCCGGAGGGGGAGGCGCGGGGGCTCCGTCCCGGCACCCGGGTGGTCGTCGAGCGGCGACTCGACGGGGAGCTCCGATTCCGCACCGGCGAACGGTACCTCGCGGTCCTTCCCACGCCCAGCCCGGCGAAGCGGGCCCGCCGCAGGCCGCCGGAGCCCCGGAGGCCCTCGAAGGTCCAGACGCTCGAGCCGCCCATCCCCCGGCCCGGAAGGGACGACCACTGCTGGGTCACCCGCCGCGTGGGTTCCGACCAGATCGTCGCGTCCGGGGCCGGGCATCCGAACGGCCGCCCCGGCAAGCGCGGCGGCAGGGTCCCGGCCCGCACCGGTGCCGTTCCGGGAGCGTCCCGCTGATGGCCCGCCACACCACCGCGCCGCGGACTCCCGATCTCCGGGCCGGGCTCGCCCGTCCCTCCGATCGGGAGTCCGCCCCTGTCGAAACCTCCCCGCCAGGGCGTACAATCAGCCCGTCGGGGGGGACATTTCTATTGCGCTCTACCCCCGGACATTTCTATTGCGGTTTGACAGCACTTCATACACATCCACCTGAATGCGGCCCGCCTCGGGAATCCGCTTCGCGACCCCCAAACCGGGGTCCAGCGTTCCGTCCGGATCGATCTCGATGACCAATTCCAGACCCGGCCGGACCACTTCCGCAGGGATCAGTGCGTTGGCCGAAGCCGCCAGGGACCCCTCTTCGACCACCGTCGGGATGGGTCCCGGCTTGCCGGGGATGTTGACGACGTGCGCGAGGATTCCGTCCAAGGTGAACGACGCCCTGACGGGAGGCAGGCGTTCGGCATTGTCGCGACCTGCGGTCACGAAGACGCGCAGCAGCGCCTCCTCGCTCGCGACCAGCGGAACCGGAAACTCCCGCGACTGCGTGGCCTGGACGAGATACGCCATGGCCGCTTCGCCTTCGCAGGGTGCCACACGTCGATTCGGCACGCCGGCAAGCCATTTCCGGAAGCCGGGGCCAGGGGGCGAGCAGAGGCCCGTGCCTCCGGCTTGCAGCGTCTCCAGGACGGAGAGATGGGTCAGGCTGTCGGGCAGGGCTCCGGACAACTCGGCGTTCTTCTGGAGGGCGAGGTGGTGCAGGCTGGCCAGGCCGCCGAACTCCGGCGGCACCGGCCCTGTCAACCCGTTCTCGCCGAGGTACAGCATCTCCAGCCCATCGAGGTCGCCGAGCTCGGGCGGGACCGTGCCGGTCAAACGATTAGCCGCGAGGTTCAGTTCCCGCAGATTGACCAGTTTGGCAAGTTCGGAGGGGATCGGCCCCGTCAGTTCGTTCCCGCCGAGGGCCAGATCCCTCAGGTTGATGAGGCCTCCGAGCTCGGGCGGGATGCGGCCCGTCAGGCGGTTGCCGCTGAGGTTGACCGACGAGAGGTTCGACAAGGTGCCGAACTCGTGCGGGATCGAGCCGGTCAGGCGGTTTTCGTCGAGCCGCAAGGTCCGCAGATTGGCTAGGTTGCCGAGCTCGGGTGGGATCGGCCCGCTCAGGCCGCTCATGTCGAGCTTCAGGCTGCGGAGATTGGCGAGACTACCGAGCTCACGGGGGATTGGCCCTGTCAGCTCGTCCCGATACAGTTGCAGCCACTGCAGATGCGCCAAGCCGCCGAGCTCGGGCGGGATCCGTCCCTTCAAGCCGTTGACGACGAACCTGATTCCGACAACCCTGCCTTGGTTGTCCGCAAGCACGCCGTACCATTCTCCGAGCGGCGCGTCCGTAAGCCAGTTGTCGTTGTTGGTCCAGCCCGGTCCGTTCGTTGCGTCGTACAGAGCTTCAAGGATTCCGCGATCAGAGAGCGGAGCACAGTCGAGGCCCGTTCCCTCGTGCGATGGAATGGCGTTCATCCATGCGCGAAACCAACTGTCGGTGGGGGCGCACAACTCGGTGCCCGCGTACCGGAATTGCCTGAGAGGAAGATCAATGAGCGACCCCGGAAGACGGCCTGACAACGCATTGTCCCCGATCAGGAGCTCCGTCAACCGGGTCAGCTCGCCCAGTGCTCCCGCAAGCGGACCGGCCAGACCGTTGCCTTCTAGGTCGACGGCGGTGACGTGCCCGAGCGAATCGGCGCTGATCCCGTACCATTCGGCCAAGGCGAAGTCGTTCAGCCAGCCACCGGAGTTTGTCCAGCCCGCTCCGCCCGCCTTGTCGAACAGCGAGGTTAGCGCGGTGACGTCCGCTGCGTTGCAGGAGATTGCAGCTTCGTCACGGGACTCAATGCCTTCGAGCCACCGGGAGAAGGCCGCGACACCCGGCACACACAGGGACTCGTTCCGTTCAATTCGGAAGCCATGGAGTTGGTCCAGGCCCAGGAAGCTGTGCGGGATCGGACCCGTGAGGCGGTTGCGGTTGAGGTAGAGCCGCTCCAAGCTGGCGAGGGCAGCCAGTTCGGCCGGGATCGGACCCGTGAGGCGGTTGGAGTGGAGGTAGAGCCGTTCCAGGCTACCGAGGGCAGCCAGTTCGACCGGGATCGGACCCGTGAGGTTGTTGTGGTTGAGGTAGAGCCGCTCCAGCTCGGCGAGGTTCCCGAGTTCGGCGGGGAGTGGGCCGGACAGATTGTTGTTGTTGAGGTAGAGCTGCTCCAGGTTGGCGAGGTCGCCGAGTGCGGACGGGATGGAGCCCATGAGCTGGTTGGCTCCAAGATTCAGAAAGGTCAGGTGGCCGAGACCACCCAACTCCGCCGGGATCGGACCCGTGAGGCCGCTGGAGTTGAGGTAGAGCCGCTCCAGGCTGGCGAGGGCAGCTAGTTCGGACGGGATCGGACCCGTAAGGCTGTTGTCGCCGAGGTAGAGTCGCTCCAGATTGGCGAACCTGCCGAACTCGGAGGGGATGGCCCCAGTAAGGCCATTGTTGTGGAGGTAGAGCCGCTCCAGGCTGGCGAGGGAAGCCAGCTCGGCCGGGATCGGACCCGTGAGGCTGTTGTTGTCGAGGTAGAGCCGCTCTAGGTTGGCGAGGTCGCCGAGTGCGGACGGGATGGAGCCCGTGAGCTGGTTGGCTCCAAGATTCAGAAAGGTCAGTTGGCCGAGACCACCCAACTCCGCCGGGATCGGACCCGTGAGGTTGCTGGAATAGAGGAACAGGCTCTCCAAGTTGGAGAGATTCCCCAGTTCGGCCGGGATCGGACCCGTAAGGCTGTTGTTGCCGAGGTAGAGCCGCTCCAGCTCGGCGAGGTTCCCGAGTTCGGCGGGGAGTGGGCCGGACAGATCGTTGGCGATCCATTCCCTTCGATCCCGGTTGTAGTAGGTCAGCTCCAATCTGACCACCCGCCCGAGGCTGTCGGTCCCGACCCCGAACCACTCGCCCAGCGGCGCGTCGGTCAGCCAGTTCTCGTTGTTGACCCAGTTGGGTCCATCCGTCGCTTCGTAGAGCGCGACCAGCGCCGCCCGGTCGGAGTTACCCGCTTGAGCCACCGTCACCGTTGACGTCCCTGAGACGGAGTCGACAGCCGCGGATATCGCCTTCCGCGGATTGGCCGGCAGTGGTTCCGTGGCACCGTCACCACACGCATAGGCCCACAGGACGGCCGTCAGCCCCGCGATGGCGAGGACGGGGATTCGGTGACCGAGCGGAGATCTCATCCGCCGGCAGGGACTTTCATAGGGCGCTCCTCTTTACGGGCCGAGCGGGTCGCTCTACGCTGCAAGCCAAGGTAGCCAAACGGAAAACGCGAAACGAGGAGGTCGGAGATGCGTGACAGTGCCTGGATGCTTGCAGGGGTGGTGGTCGCCCTCTTCCCGGGAACGGCGAGCGGGCAGGACCGAAACGCGCTCTCCAACGAGGTACAGTCGTATCTAAGCGTCTCGGCGCCCGTCGTGGCGCTCGACAACGTGCTGCTGTTCGACGGCACCGGCGGACCCGCCCAGGCCGGGCAGACCGTCCTCATTCGCGGCAGCCGCATCGAGGCGGTGGGTGCCACGGGTTCGGTCGACGTCCCCTCGGGTGCGGAGCGGTTGGATCTCGCGGGGCACTCGGTCATGCCCGGCATGGTCGGTCTCCACGACCACCTGTACTACTACCAGAATGCCCCGCGGGTGGCGCAGATGCAGTACTCGGGTCCGCGTCTCTACCTTGGCGCCGGCGTCACGACCGTCCGGACGACGGGCAGCATGTCGCCCTACCAGGACATCGCGCTCAAGGGCGCGATCGAGCGCGGCGAGACGCCCGGTCCCCGCATCGTGATCACGGCGCCCTACGTCATCAGCCCCGGGCCCGACGAGCGGCTCAGGGACCTGGGCATGTACGTGATCCGGGACGAGGAGTCCGCGCGCCGTTACGTCCGCTACTGGGCCGCGGAGGGCGCGGAATGGGTCAAGGTCTACACGCAGATCTCGCGGGCGGCGCTGAGCACGATCGTCGACGAGGCCCACAGGCAGGGGATCAAGGTGATGGGACACCTGTGTTCGGTGAGCTTCCGAGAGGCCACGGCGCTCGGCATCGACAATCTGGAGCACGGGCTGTGGGCCAACTCGGACTTCAATCCGACCCGCGAGTCAGACAAGTGCAGCCCCAACCACGCGCGCAGCTTGGCCGAGGTGGACATGGACGACCCGGCCGTGGCCGAGACGATCCGGCAGATGGTCGAGGCGGGGGTGGCGATGACGTCGACGGTGGCGGTCGCGGAGCAGGCGACCCCTCTGTTGCCGGAGCTCAGCGAGCGCGACAGGGAGGCCATGCCCGACCACATCGTCGAGGCCGAGATGGAGCGGCGGAAGATGTTCGAGGGCGGCGAGCTGGACTGGATGGAGGACCTGTTCAGGAACCTGCTCGCGTTCGAACTCCGGTTCGTGGAGGCCGGAGGCTTGATGGCGGCCGGCGTGGACCCCGCCTGGGGCGCGCTGCCGGGCTACGGCGACCAGCGCAACTTCGAGATCCTCGTCGGTGCGGGGTTCGATCCGGCCACGGTTGTTCGGATCGTCAGCGCGAACGGCGCGAAGGTGATCGGTCGTGACGACGAGCTGGGCACCGTCGCCGCCGGCAAGCTCGCGGACTTGGTCGTGATCGAAGGCGACATGCGCCGCAGGGCGTCGGACATCCGCAACGTGCGGCTCGTCTTCAAGGACGGTCTGGGGTACGACGCGGAAAGGCTCACGGCTGCGGTGGCGGGGCTGGTCGGCATGCGGTGAGTCGGAACGGGCCGACAAGCGCAAAACTCACAGGCAACTCAAGGAGCAAGGAACATGGCGGAAGAGAAGAGCAGAGGGATCACCATAGTGTCGGTACTGCTGGCGTTGCTCTACCTGCTCACCGGCGGCATGAAGCTGGGCGGCATGCAGGTGGCGCAGTTCGAGGCGTGGGGCTATCCGGCCTGGTTCCAGTACCTCATCGGGGTGGCGGAGGTCGCGGCTGGTGCCGGCTTCCTCGTGAAAAGGACACGCTTCCTGGCCGCCGCGACCGCAATGGTCGTCATGCTGGGCGCAATCTACACGGTGACGACCAACGACGGAATCGAGCCGACGCTCGCGGTCCCCGTGGCGGCGCTGCTGCTGGCCGCCCTGGTGGCGAAGAAACCAAGGTAGCGTCACATGAGCTGGCCCACCCACCGGAAAGCGATGCCGCCAGTCCTCCTCTGCGCGCTCTTCCTGCTGTTCCTCGCCGGCTTTGCGCCACGGGCGGGCCTTGCGCAGGACGCGGAACCGTTCCTGTCCCTCGGGGAGACGCGCACGCTCGATTCTAAGGTGCTCGGCGAGCGGCGAGAGGTCATCGTGGGCGTGCCGGCCGGCTACGACGGCGGCGACGAGACCTACCCAGTGGTGTATCTCCTCGACGGCCCGTCGCACTTCCATCACACGACGGGAACGGCCCGGTTCCTGGCGAGGAACGGACGCATGCCGGAGGTCATCGTCGTGGCCATCCGCAACACCAACAGGACACGCGACCTGTCGCCGCCCGTTCTCTCCGACGAGGGTTCCGCGCGCCCGAACGCGGGTGGGGCCGACAACTTCCTGGAGTTCATCAGCGGCGAGCTGAAGCCGTTCATCGACGAGCACTACAGGACAAGGCCGTACTCCATTCTCATCGGGCACTCGCTCGGGGGACTGTTCGCGAATCACGTTCTGGTGCATCGACCGGACGTCTTCGACGCGTACATCTCGATCAGTCCGAGTCTCTGGTGGGACGAGCAGCGTCTGGTCGCGCAGGCGGATTCCGCGTTCGACCAAGTCGGCGACCTGGTCGGCGACTTCTACATGACCATGGGGAACGAGGGCGGTCCGATGCTCGGCGGGGCGCTCAAGTTCGCGGGCGTTCTCGAAGCGAAGGCACCCGAGGGTTTCCGGTGGGCATTCAGGCACATGGAGGAGGAGAGTCACGGCTCCGTGCCGCACAGATCGACCTACTACGGGTTCGAGAAGATCTTCGACGGCTGGAATCTGCACGATCCGGTCGGACTCTATGTTGCGGGCGGCATCGAGGCCGTCGATCGGCACTTCGCGCGAGCATCGGCGAGGTTCGGCTACGAGAGAATGCCCTCCACCGGAGTCCTCGGTCGGATCGGGGACAGGGCGCTCGAAGACGGGAACGCCGCCGACGCGCAAGTCGTCTTCTCACGTCTCGTCGAACGGGATCCCAACCTGGTGCCCGCCCGCAACCGGCTGGCCGAAGCGTACGCCGTCATGGGCGACCGGGACCAGGCCATCGAGCACTATCGCCACGCCCTGCGCACCGACCCCAGGAACGGTCCGGCCCGCGAGAAGCTGACCGAGTACGGCGTCGACCTGTCCGACTTCCCCGAGATCGTGGACGTGCCGGTCGGCGTGCTGGAATCGTACGTGGGAACGTATGTCGTGCCCGACGATCCCGACGAGAGGCTTCGGTTCTTCCTCGACGGAGAGGAGCTTGCGGTGGAGCTCGAGGGCAGAACCTACGAGCTGTACGCGACATCGGAGCAACGGTTCAAGGTGACGGTGGTGTCGGTATACCTGACGTTCAACGCCGACGAGGCCGGGACCGTGACCAGCCTCGTGATTGATCAGGCCGGCGAAAGGACCGAGGCGATTCGCGTGAACTAGGCGTGCATCCGTCGGTGGTTGTCTCGGATCATCTCGATGAGAAAGGCCAACAGTCGTGAGCGAAAAGCGTATGAAGAGCGACTTGAGGAGGCTCGACCGGATGAAGGATGAGGATATCGATTACTCCGATATCCCCGAGCTCGGCGCCGAATTCTTCGACACCACACGAGTGGTGGTCCCACCCGGGAAGAAGCAGGTGACGGTGCGTCTGGACAGAGATTAGGCGTGTTGTGCGAGGCATCTGCCGCTTCATTCTGATGCTGCCCGTAGCGTTCGCTGCCTGCGGGACAGACACAGGGCGCACCGGCGATGTCCAGGTCCAGATCGAGGACAGCGCGGGCGTATGGATCGTCGAGTATGCAGGCGTGCCCGAAGTCGTGCCGCCCTTCGTCATCGCGGAGGAGCCGCTGTACCGCCACGGGGCCGACCCGGGCGACTACATCTTCCAGTTCGTCGAGGCCGGCCGGCTCTTCCCGGACGGAAGCGCGGTCGTTGCCGACTGGTACGGCGAAGTGGTCGTCCTGAGTCCCGACGGGACGACGCACGAGGTGCTCGCCAGGGTTGGGGAGGGACCGGGTGAAGTGATCTCCCCTTACGCGGTGTTCGTGCTGGGTAAAGACAGCGTCCTTGTGCCCGACGCTCGTCTTTCTCGCCTCACTCTCTTCGTCGGCGATTCGGTCGTGCGCATCGTGAGCCTGCCTCGGGCGCAGCACTTCGGTGTGGCGGGGGTCGGTTCGTCCGGGAAGCTGCTGCTCTGGAATCGATTCCCCCACCGTTCCTGGGTCGATATTGAGGAGGAGTGGCTCGCTGGGCACATGACCCTTTTCGATACCGAAACCGGCACCCTGGACACGGTCGCGTCGTACGACCACTGGCCGCGACAGCGGTCGGGACAACCAAGGCCGATCATCCGGCCCATTGGCGAGGTCACGGTCGCTGCGGGGCAGTTCGTACATGCGAGGTCGGACAGGTCCGAGATCACCTGGCGTCTGCCGGACGGCACCTTGGAACGGATCGTGCGCTGGCGGCCCGAGCCCACCCTGCTGACCGAGCAACTCCTGGCGGGCGGCGAGGCCTACAACCGAACGATAGGCCGGATGAACTACGGCGTATCCGATGCCCGGCTCGATGAGATCGTTCAGAGAGACATGTCCCGGTATCGCGCCATGATCGGCCAGCCGCTGCCGCTCTTCGGTTCCCCCTTCGCGGACGCCGACGGAAACGTATGGCTGCCCTCCTACCGGCCGGCCTACCCTGAAGAAGGGTCGCCGTACACCGTCATTTCCCCGGACGGAGAGTGGTTGGGACAGGTCGAGACTCCGCCCCGGTTCCGAATCCTCGACGTGACCGGAGGGCTCGTCCTCGGCGTGCTCCGGGACGAAATGGAAGTGGAGAACGTCGTGGTGTACGAGATGCATACCCGACAGTAGGGCTCTCGGCGGCGGTGCGACGCATGTGGCATCTTGGGCTGCGAGTCGGCTCCCGAAGCTGATCTCGGGCGAGCTTCGGACGGGCAATGCGGAATCGTTAGCTTCCGGGGTCTCCGGCGACGGATCAGGAGTTTCACGCATGAGCGAGTGCCGCATCGAGGAAAGGAGCCGACCGAATGACCGCCACCCCCGAATCCCGCCCCGGCGGCGAAGTCGTCGTCTATGACGCGCCGAACGGGGATGCCGCGCTGGACGTGCGTTTGGAGCAGGAGACGATCTGGCTCACCCGAGGGCAGATGGCGACAGTGTTCGCATCCACCTCGGAGAATGTCCGGCAGCACCTCCGGAACATTTTTGTCGACGGCGAGTTGGAGGAATCGGCAACTACCAAGGATTTCTTGCTAGTTCGATCCGAGGGAGACCGACGGGTCCGGCGGCGGATTCGGCACTACAACCTCGACGCGATCATCTCGGTTGGCTACCGGGTGAACTCGAAGCGCGCCGTCCGGTTCCGCCAGTGGGCCACCCGCACGCTTCGCGAACATCTGGTCAGCGGCTACACCCTCAACGAACGGCGGCTTGCCGAACGGGGCCTGCGGGAGGCGCGCGAGACGCTCGACCTGCTCGCTCGGACACTGCGGAATCAGGCCCTGGTGGAAGACGCGGGCCGGGCCGTCCTGGAAATCGTCACGCGCTACGCCGACACGTGGCGGCTGCTGCTGGAATACGACGAGGATCGTCTCGAGGCTCCGGCGGGAACGCGGCCGCCGTCCGCCGCACTCGACCACGAACAGGCGGTCGCGGCGATCGCGGACTTCAGGACGGCGCTGATCGCGCGCGGAGAGGCGTCGTCCCTTTTCGGGAATCCCCGCGGCGACGCGCTCGAAGGGATTCTCGGCAACGTCGAGCAGACCATGTTCGGAGAGCCCCTCTACCGTACCCGCGAGGAGAAGGCCGCGAACCTGCTCTACTTCCTGGTGAAGGACCATCCCTTCACCGACGGCAACAAGCGCATCGGCTCGCTTCTGTTCCTGCTCTACCTTCGCCAGGAAGGGCTGCGTCACGACCTGAACCCCCAGGCGCTCACCGCGCTCACCCTCCTCATTGCCGAAAGCGCTCCCGCCAACAAAGACCTGCTGGTCCGCCTGATCGTCAATCTGCTGGCGCGCCCGGAGACATGACCCCCATCACCGAGTCCGAGGTCAAAGCCGCCGCACTGGAATGGCTCGGAGCCCTGGGCTGGAATGTCGGACGATTCGCGCCAGAGATCGTCGCCGCTGTAGCGCCGCTGTAGCGCTCGGTTTGTCCGCCATCTCGGGCGAAAGATGGCGGACAAGCCACCTGACTGACACCTGACTGACACCGAGGCCGGACGTTCCTCCGGGTGTCCCTCCAAAATCTGTCCCATCCAGCTATTGAAGCGCCCGCGAAACGGCGGAGACTACGTGCACCCGCATCCAGAAGCCCCCGCGACCCCGGAGACCGTGCGTGCACGACACCACATCCAAGATGCTCTACTCCCTGCCGGAGACCATCGAGGCCCTCGCCCGCGCCATGGCCCCGGACCGGGCCGACGACATGGACTTCACCCGGCTCGCCAGGCTCTCCTCGGAGTACCCGGCCACGGACCAGCGCTCCCGATACGGCGACATGCTGTGGGAGTTCCATCTGCGCGACGGCGCCGCCGTCCTGATCGTCGTCGAGTTCCAGTCCGACGTCGACCACGACATGCCTCTGCGCCTCCTCCAGTACACCGGCAGCGCCTTGTTGCGGGGCAGCCGCGCTTCGAATACCTGTTGTTGGAGGAGCGGCGCGGCGGGACGGAGGATCTGCCGGAGGACAACCTGGTCCGCGAGCTCGTGTCGGTGTGCCGGGCGCGGGGGGGCGGGGAGATGGTCCGCGCGGTCTCGCGTCTGCGGGAGCGGATGGACGGGCGAGAGGAGGGCGACGCGCTCGACCGGGCAGTCGCCGAATGGCTGAAGGCCGTGGTCGCGGATCTGGACGCCGCACTGGGCCACGAACTGAGGGCGGCCACCACGACGAAGGAGGTGATGGAAGTGATCAAGCCGAAGGGGAAATGGGCGATCCGCTGGTACGAGGACGGCCGGGATGAGGAACGGGCGGAGTGGATCGAGCGGCTGCGCCGGCAGGTGGCGCGCAGGTTCGGGGACGAGGCGGTTCGGGAGCTGGCCGAGGACTCGCCACCGTTACGGGATCCCGAAGTCGCCGAAGCGGCCTTCGAAGCCGTGGTCGACTGCGACACGGCGGAGGAGTTCTTCGCGCGGGTTCGCGGCTGTGCGGCACCGCCCGCCTCGTCACCGGAGGCGTGACAGCGGACCATCAGGCCCTCGCGCGGTTCCGGTGCTCGATGACTTTGCGGAGTCGATGTCCTAAGGAGCCGCTTCAGAGACGTGTTCGGATACCCTGGAAGATGTCGGTAGCCTATCCGGTGGCATCTTGGGCATCTCCTACGGCAATGAGGGTGCCCAATGGGATGCAGGGTACCAACCCCGCGACGGCGCACGTCCACTACATACCCCGGTCCAGTCCCCACACCTGCACGTACTCCACTCCCAGTTCGTCCGTCACCTTGCCCATGATGTAGTCTTCGCCGATCTCATGGATGACTAGCTGCGGCGGTGTCTCGACGAATCCCAGCGCCACGCCGTCCGGGTCGAAGACCGTCCAGAGGGCGCGATCCCCGTCTTCGGGAAGGTTGTATTCGCGGACCCAGAGGTTGCTGAGGAGGTCGACTTCGATGGCCGAGAAGGCGGGGAAGGAGGTGGGGAGGGGTAGGGCGTCGAGCGCTTCGCGGGGGCTCGCCTGGACCGCGCGATATTCGTCGAGATCGGCCTGTGTGGGGCTTCGCGCATCGTGTTCGCGCCGGATGATTCGCGCCAGTGACCCGTCGTTGCGGTAGGCCCTGATTTCGTAGTGGTCGGTTGGACTCACGATCACCAGATCACGCCACGCGGCCCACACCAGCGTCTTGGTGAATGGCGGATCCAGGAGCACGAACGGTGTCTCGCCCTTGAGGTGCCAGAACGTCTCGTTGCCGCCATGAGGCCCCAGGGAGACGCTGGAAGAGCCATCCGCCGGCACGACGTAGAACTCGTGGTCAGCGCGAACGAGACCATCCGCTTCGGCGGGATCGGGCGGCGTGAACAGTGGAGAGGCGGAGCGGCTGGCAAGAATGGCCCCGTTCTGTAGAACATCGCAGCAAACGGCCATGCCATCGCTCCGGGCCAGATCGACGGTGCGACCGTGGTTGCCCTGATCGTCCCACAGGGCCACGAGATGGCTCCCGCCCGAGTACGTCCCGTGGCAGATCGCCAGCGAGTCGCCCGCCCAGGGCTCGATCCAGAAGAGCTGCGGAGACCCCAACCCGTCGCTGCCAAATGCGCCCCCGAAGTCTCCCGGCCCTTCGCCACGCTGTCCCCACGAAGTCAGATGGCTTCCGTATTCGTCGAACACCAACAACTCGTGCGAGCCCCCGTTGGCGACCACGATGCGGCCGTCGACAAGCTTGAGCCCATCGTCGACCCGATGGAGTTGAAAGTCTTCTCGGCCCTCGACGGCCCCGATCGAGACAACAGGTTCGGATCCGACTTGCCAGTCCAGTCGGGAGTCGGACGTCGGCCGCGCATTCCTCACGATGACAACTCCCGCACTGTCCTCAGTCTGTGCTCCGCCAGCGACCCCGGCGTCCGGCGACGCTTCGCAGCCCACGGTCAAGAGCGTCAGCGCGACGCCGAGGGCACTGCGGCCGGAAACGGTGAGCGCGACGGAAACGACCCGCATCTTGATCCTCCTGAAGTGTGAATCCTCCTGAAGTCCAGTTTGTCCGCCATCTCGGGCGAAATATGGCGGACAAGCTATGTGCACCGTCGCGACTGTGCACCGTTGCGACCGAAGGGCCTCCGGCCTATCCTCTGGAATACCCCACCATTCGGGGAAGCATCGCCGCTCGGACCGAGGGAGAGAGCCATGACCGCGAGAAGAATCCTACGGAGCTTCTGGATGGCTGGCCTCCTCGCCGCCCCCACGCTCTCCCCAACCCCCGCCTCCTCTCAGGTCCCCCCGGAGACCGAAGCCCGCCTCAGATCCATCTTCGAGGCACGGGACTTCGACGCCCGCTCCTTCCAGGCCAGCTGGCTCCCAGACGGGTCCGGCTACACGACCCTGGAAGCTCCCCCGGACGCCACGCGGCCCGAGCTCATCCACCACGACCCAGCCACCGGCGACCGCACCGTCCTCGCCTCCCTCTCCGACCTCAGGCCAGCCGGCGCTTCCACGCCCCTCGGCATCTCCACCTATCGGTTCGCCCCGGACGGCACCTGGGCGCTCCTCGAAACCGACGACGACGCCTTCTGGACCCTTTCACCCGCCACCTCCACGCTGACCAAGGTGGACGCTGGCTCCGGCAACACCATCTCCCCCGACGGAACGCGCATCCTCTTCGTCCGCGACGGCGACCTCCACGTCCACGACCTCGCGACCGACCAAACCACCCGCCTTACCCGGACCACCGCCCAGTCCATCTCCAACGGCCGCGCTGTCTGGAGCCCCGACGGCAACCGCATCGCCTTCGTCCAGACGGACGCCTCGGGAGTGCGGATGAGGTCCATGCTCGTACCCACCGACCCCTCGTATCCCGAACTCCGGCAGGTCCGGTTCGCGAGGGTGGGCGAGACCATCGCCAAGCTCCGGGTCGGAGTGGTGGACGCGCAGGGCAGGGAAGTCCGCTGGGTCTCCATCCCCTCTCCGAACGAGGGCTTCTACCTGGGGCAGGTGAGCTGGGCCGGGAACTCCGAGGAGCTGCTGGTGGAGCAGTTCAGCCGGTTTCGAGACGAACGCAGCTTCTTCATCGCCAGCGTGAACACGGGCGAGGTGAACCGGATCCATCACGAGTCCGATCCGGCGTGGGTCGTCGCCAGCTACCGCTTGAACGCCGGTCTGGAGTGGATCCGTGGGGGCGACTCCTTCCTCTTCCTGACCGAGCGGGACGGGTGGCGCCACGCCTACGTGCACTCGCGGGAGGGGCGCGAGGAGGATCTTCTGACGCCGGGACCCAGCGACGTCATGGAGCGCGGACCGGTCGATGAGCGGAATGGCTGGCTCTACTTCTTCGCCTCGCCCGACAACGCCACCCAGCGGTATCTCCACAGGGTCCGGCTCGACGGCGCCGCAGTGCCCGAGCGGGTCACGCCCGGGGACCAGCCGGGAACCCACTTCTACGACTTCTCCCCCGACCTCCGGTGGGCGTTTCACACGTACTCGACCTTCGACACGCCCCCGGTGACCGCGCTGATCAGCCTCCCCGACCACCGCGTCGTCCGGGTCCTGGAGGACAACGACGAGGTCCGACGCCGGGCCGAGGCCACGATCTCGCACCCCACCGAGTTTCTGCAACTGGACATCGGCGACGGGATCGTGGTGGACGCGTGGATGATCAAGCCGCGTGACTTCGATCCCGCCGCGAAGTACCCGGTGTTCATCTACGTCTACGGGGAGCCGCACGCCCAGACCGTCCTCGACCGGTGGTCGACCCGCAGCAACTACCATCGCGCCATCGCGGACCTCGGCTACCTGGTCGTGTCGATCGAGAACCGGGGCACCCCGGCTCCGAAGGGCGCGGCATGGCGCAGGGCGCCCTTTCCGACCATCGGCGTGCAGTCGACCGAGGACCATGCGGCGGGCGTCCGGGAGCTTGGCAGGATGCTCCCCTACGTCGATGTGTCCCGTGTGGGGATCTGGGGGTGGAGCGGCGGCGGATCGAACACCCTGAACTCACTGTTCCGCAAGCCCGACGTCTACCATGTGGGGATCGCCGTGGTCCCCAAGCCCCAGCCGCACCTCTACAACGCATGGTTCCAGGAGATCTACATGGAGACGCTGGAGACGAATCCGGATGGTTACCGCGTCTCCGCGCCCATCAACTACGCCGAAGGGTTGGAAGGGGACCTGCTCATCATCCACGGAACCGGGGAGACGAACACGCATCTGGAGATCGTCGAGGGGCTGGTGGACCGTCTGGTGGAGCTGGGGAAGACCTTCGACTACTTCGCCTACCCCAACCGAAACCACGGACTGTCGGAAGGGGAGGGGACCGCCGTCCATCTCCGCATGTTCATGGTGCGCTACCTGTTGGAGCACCTGCCGCCGGGGTCGGCGTAGGTCGAATCCAGACATCGCAGCTACGACCCACGAAGGAGTCGGACCCATGCGCGCTCGTCGCATACCCCATCGCTTCGCTTTGATCCTGATCCTCGTCGCCATCGGGACGCCCCTCTCGGCGGTCGCCCAGGGCACGCTCGCCGACTACGTGCGTGCGGACAGCCTCGATGATCGCCTCCAAGGCCTGGTCGTGGACATCGCCGAACGCCCGTCCTGGATCGGCGAGGCCAGCCGGTTCTGGTACCGCAAGACGGTGGAGGGTGGGCATGGCTTCGTACTCGTTGATGCCGAGACCCAAGCACAGGGCCCCGCCTTCGATCACGGGCGACTCGCAGCGACGCTCTCGGCCCTGCCCGCCTTCTCCGAGGAAACGATCTCCGCCGTCGGACTTCCCTTCGACCGGATCGAGTTCACCGACGACGAGCAGGCCATCGAGTTCGTCGCGGCGGACTCCACCTGGCGGTGCGATGTGGACGCCTACGAGTGCGAGAGCCAGGGGGCGGCACCCCGGCGGCAGGGTGGCGGTGTGGGCCCGAGCGGTGTGTCCTGGTCGGCGGGTCCCGGGCAGCTCTGGCGGAACCTGAGCACGGAGCCGATCGTCTCGCCGGACGGCACCCGCGAGGTCTTCATCCAGAACTACAACGTGGCTGTGCGGAACTTGGGTGCGGAGCCCGACGACTACACCATGCTGACGTGGGAGGGCACGCCCGGAAACACCTACACCGACCGGTCGATCGCATGGTCGCCGGACTCCCGGAAGGTGGCGGTCTACCGGGTGGTGCCAGGCCAGGAGCGGCTGGTGCACTACGTCGAATCCTCGCCCGAGGACCAGCTTCAGCCCCAGCACTCGACCTACCTCTACGCGAAGCCCGGCGACCGGCTCGACAAGGAGGTCCCGGTGATCCTGGACGTCGATTCGGGGCGGCAGACGGTCATCGACGACGCCCTCTTTCCCAACGCCTACACCCTGTCCCCCCTCGAATGGCGCGAGGACAGCGACCACGTCGTCTTCGAGTACAACCAGCGCGGGCACCAGGTCTACCGTGTCATCGAGATCGACGCCGAGACCGGCAGGACCCGGGCCGTGATCTCGGAGGAGCCCGAGACCTTCTTCAACTACTCCAACAAGCGCTTCCGGCACGACCTCGACGACGGTCGCGAGATCATCTGGATGTCGGAGCGCGACGGGTGGAACCACCTCTACATGCTCGACGGCGAGACGGGGCGGGTGAAGCACCAGATCACGACGGGCGAGTGGCCGGTTCGGGGCGTGGACAGCGTGGACGTGGCCAACCGCCAGATCTGGTTCCGCGCGAGCGGCATGAACCCCGAACAGGATCCCTACTTCGTGCACTACTACCGCATCGACTTCGACGGCACCGGGCTGGTCGCGTACACCGAGGCCGACGGGATGCACGAAGTCACCTTCTCCCCCGACCGCCGTTTCTACGTCGACCGGTGGTCCAGGGTGGATCTTCCGCCGATCGCGGAGCTCCGCAGGACCGCCGACAGGTCCCTGGTCATGGAGCTGGAGCGGGCCGACGCCTCGGCGCTGCTCGCCACCGGGTGGCGCTACCCCGAGGTCTTTGTGGCCAAGGGCCGGGACGGGGTGACGGACATCTGGGGGATCATCATCCGCCCCACCAACTTCGACCCGAATCGGAGCTATCCGGTGATCGAGAGCATCTACGCCGGGCCCCACGGATCGCACGTCCCGAAGACCTTCGGCACCCACGCCAGCAGAACCGCCGTGGCCGAGCTGGGGTTCATCGTGGCGCAGATCGACGGAATGGGGACCAACAACCGATCGAAGGCCTTCCACGACGTGGCGTGGCGGAACATCAGGGACGCCGGCTTCCCGGACCGGATCCTCTGGCACCGGGCCGTGGCCCGCGAATACGACCACTACGATGTGAGCCGGGTCGGCATCTACGGGGGTTCCGCCGGTGGGCAGAACGCCATGGCGGCCCTGCTCTGGCACGGCGACTTCTACGACGTCGCGTTCTCGTCCGTGGGATGTCACGACAACCGGATGGACAAGATCTGGTGGAACGAGGCGTGGATGGGATGGCCCATCGGCCCGCACTACTCCGAGTCCTCGAACGTGGACAACGCCTGGCGCCTGCAGGGGAAGCTGCTGCTGGTCGTTGGCGAGCTGGACCGGAACGTGGATCCCTCCTCCACGCTTCAGGTGGTGAACGCGCTCATCGAGGCCGACAAGGACTTCGACTTCCTGCTGTTTCCGGGCGGCGGCCACGGCTCGGGGGGCGCCTTCGGAGCGAGAAAGCGCAATGACTACTTCGTGAGGCACCTGCTTGGCGTCGAGCCGCCGTCGTGGGACCAGTACGTTGCCGTGGACAGCGAGGGCGACCGCTGACGCGGGGAACACTACCTTGTGGGGATCCGGGTACCCTTCGCAGGATTAGTCATCATGGCAGCACCGACCAGACGAGACTCGACCTTGACCCGCCGGCAGTGGCTCGCGGGCACCGGGGCGGGTTCGGCCGCACTGCTGCTGAAGGATGGCCGGCCTTCGGTGGGGGCGTCGTCGGGCACGGAGCGGCCCGCGCAGGAGGGCCCCGTCGTGTTCACGAACACCACCGTGGCCAACGCGGACGCGGTCCAGCACGACGTGGCGCTCGCGGTCGAGGGCGACCGCATCGTCGCGATCGGTCCCACCGATGCGGTTCTCGCCGGATACAACGCCCCCGAGGTGTACGATGGTCGCGGAAAGGCGCTCTTTCCGGGCCTCGTCAATACGCATGCCCACATGCGGGCGGTGATCGCGCGCGGCTTCAACGAGGACTTCGGCTTTCCGAACACGGCGGGCTTGGCGATCTCGCCGGCGAGTCTGCTCGAGGGCGAGGAGGGCAACCTCATGGTGCAGGTCGCGGCGCTGGAGGCGATCCGCACCGGGACCACGACGATCGTCGAGTACACCGGCAACGTGCAGCGACAGGCGGAGGTGCTCGCCGACTCGGGGCTTCGGTGCGTCTTGGCGGAGGGGATCCGCGACGCCGAGAACGTTCCCGGCCCGGTGTCCACGCGGGCGATGGCGCAGGCGGTCAGCGAGACGCCCCGGTTCTCGGCCCGGCTGCGGGACGAGGGGCTCCAGCGCATCAGCGATCTGTTCAGCGCTTGGCACGGCGCGCGGGACGGCCGCGTCTCGGTGTTCCCTGCGGCCGCGCTAACCGAGACCTCTTCGCCCGAACTGCTGCGAGCCGTGCGCGACTTTGCCGAGACGCACGACCTCGGGTACACGATCCACCTCAATCAGAGCCGCGCCGAGTACGAGTTCATGGTCATGCACCATGGCCTTCGCCCGGCGGAGTACTTGGACCGACACGACTTCCTCGGCCCCCGGCTCTTCGCGGCGCACGCCCGCTACGTCAACACCGAAGAGGTCGCGCTGCTCGGCAGGTCGGGCACGATCATCGCGCACCAGGCCGGGATGGCGGCGAACCGCGGCATCAGCCCCCCGATCCCGGAGCTGCGGACGGCCGGCTGCCCCATCGCCCTCGGCACCGACAACAACACGAACGACGTCTTCGAGGTGATGCGAATCGCCATGCTGACCGAGCGGATCCGCCGCAACCGCGACGGCGACGAGGTGCCCGGCCTGCAACCCCAGCCGGAGGACGTTCTGGCGGATTGCACGCAGGGCGGTGCGCTGGCGGTGCAACAGCCGGACCTGATCGGCACACTGGAGGTGGGCAAGAAGGCGGACCTGCTCGTGGTGGACACGCTGCGCGCCCACCTGGTGCCTGCGGGACGCATCGTCTCGGCGCTGGTGCACTGCGGCCACCCGGGCGACATCGAGTCGGTCATGGTGGACGGCCGCTTCGTCATGCGAGACCGCCAGGTCCTCACCATGGACGAGGACGCCATCCTCCGGGAGGCCGACGCGGTGGGGCGGAGGATCTGGGGCCAGGTGCTGGAGGCGAGTCCGCTGACGGTGCCGCGCTTGCCGCGCGCCGACGGACGGTGACCTGTGATGTTTGCTGCGCGCCTCACCTCGACTGTCCGCCTTGGGTTGCTCGTTGCGGCCCTCCTGTGCCCGGCGGGGATCGGGGCGCAGGACGCGGATCCGGTAACTCTGGAGGGAGAAGTCGTCGACGCGTCGAACAACCTCCCCGTGGAAGGCGCGATTGTCAGCCTACCGGATCTCGGACTGACTGCGGTTACCGACAGTCTGGGATACTACCGCATCGAAGCGGTTCCTGCGGGTGCCTACGCGATCCGAGTCTTCCGCCTCGGCTATGACGAGTTCGAAGCCGACGTTCCGGTCAACGGTGTGGAGGTGCTCGCCCTGTACTTGACCCCCGGCGCCATCCCGCTCGAAGGGATCGAGGTTGAGGTCGTGGGGCTCAGCGATCTGGACTGGCGTCCAGTGGGGACGAGCCGGCAGGGGTTCATCGGACCGGGCGAGTTCGAGGATCTCCGCGAGACATACCCCAGCCTCGACCACATCCTCAGGGTGCGCAAGCTGCCACAGGTGCTGTACATACCACCGGTCCAACCCGGGGGCATCCCGCGCGATCCCACCTCAAACGGTTGTCTGAGGCTGGTCACCCAGAGGGGCAGAAAGGTGTGCGCAATGGTCGTCGTGGACGGCTTGCCGATCGACCCGATTGCCGCAGGCTGGACGTATCAAACGAGTTCGCATGACGTTTATTCGCTCCGCTTCCTCGATGGAATCGAAGGTTTCCACCGATACGGCGAACGAGGCTCGCACGGGGTGCTGCTGATCGAGACGCACAAGGGCCGGTAGCGGCTCGAAGTTTGCCATTTCGGTGCCCCGTGGCAACTGGCGGCGCGCCACGGTAGCCGCTAGCCTTGTTGCGGCGTCGGAGGACGACCAACCAAAAAGGGCGGGTCGCGAAAGGAACCGAGCGTAGAAATTGCGACGACAATCTGAGGACCCTCCCGCGAACGACCTCCGGATGTCCCCGTCGGCCATGGTTGACCTGGCCGCCAGGGCGGCCGAGGCTCTCGTGCGGCGCGGCGAGGAGTTGGGCCGGAAGGAAGCATGGGACGGAGAGTTCCGTGACGATCTCGTCCAGAAGCTCATGCAGGATCCGCCGGAGGACGGGCGGGCGCCCGATGAAGTTCTGGAGCAGGCTGTGGCCGACATCCTTCCACTGTCGC
Source organism: Longimicrobiales bacterium (assembly GCA_963662845.2). GTDB lineage: Bacteria > Gemmatimonadota > Gemmatimonadetes > Longimicrobiales > Gaopeijiaceae > Bin94. The sequence goes on from CAXXCM010000005.1 coordinate 832,610, forward strand.
TTCGCCTCGACCACCCCCGCTGCTTCGGCTTCGTGCCTTCCTCCCCCACGTGGCCGGGAGTGGTCGCGGACTTTCTCGCCGCCGGCTACAACGTCAACTCCTGCAACTGGCTGGTCGCGAGCGGCACCAGCCAGCTCGAATGTGTGGTCATCGACTGGTTTCGCCAGTGGCTCGGCTACCCGGACACTGCGGGTGGGTTGCTGACGAGCGGAGGCTCGGCCGCCAGCCTGGATGGGCTCGTGGCCGCGAGGGGCGCCGCCGGATACCCGGACAGCGCCAGCGTCTACATGAGCGATCAGAGCCACAGCGCGCACCAGAGGGCCGTGAAGATCATCGGCATCCGCCCGGAACACGCCCGCCTCGTGCCGAGCGACGACTCCTTTCGGATCGATTTGGGCGAACTGGCCTCAATGGTGAAGGAGGATCGTGCCGCGGGCTTGCAGCCCATCGCCGTGTGCGCGAACGCCGGCGCGACCGCGACCGGGGCCGTCGATCCGCTGGAGGAATTGGCCGACTTCTGCGCGTCGGAGGGCATCTGGCTGCATGTCGATGCCGCGTATGGCGGGTTTGCCGTCGTAACCGAACGGGGCAAGCGAATCCTGCGCGGCATCGAGCGCGCCGACTCGATCGTGCTCGACGCGCACAAGTGGTTCTTTCAGCCCTACGAAGTGGGCTGTCTCATGGTCAAGGACATCGCGACGCTCGAGAAGCCCTTCGAGATCCGGCCCGACTTCCTGCAGGACGCGCTGTGGGGTTCGGGTCATCCCAACTTCTGGGACCGCGGCCTGCAGATGAGCCGATCCGCCCGGGCGCTCAAGATCTGGATGTCGGTGCAGACGTTCGGGATGGCCGCTTTCAGGCGGGCAATCTCCAACGGGCTCGATTTTGCCGCGCGTGCACAACGGTTCATCGACGAGAGTCCCGTACTGAAGTGCACGAGCCCCGCTTCGCTGAGCGTCGTTTGCTTCCGCGTCGATCCGACCGGCCAGGACATAGCGGACGAAGACCTGGACGAAATCAACCGCGACGTCCTCGCCCGCCTCTTCTGGGAGGACCCCGCGTTCATCTCGTCGGCCATGCCGCACGGGAGGTTTTCGCTGCGGCTCTGCATCGTCAACCACGCCACCACCTGGAACGATGTGCGCGAGACACTGCAGGCTGCCGAGCGCTTCGGGAAGGAGGCGCTCAGCCCCTGAGGTGCTCGTTGAAGAACGCGATGGTGCGCTCTTGGGCGAGGGATGCGGCCTCCTGGTCGTAGCGCGGGGTGGTGTCGTTGTGGAACCCGTGGTTCGCGCCCTCGTAGACATGGACCGCGAACTCCTTCCCGTTCGCCTCGAGCGCCTGCTGGTAGGCCGGGTAGGCGGCGTTGATCCGCTCGTCCAGACCCGCGAGCTGGATCATTAGGGGCGCTCGTATGGAAGGTACGTCCTCCAAGTCCGGCGCCGACCCGTAGAACGGCACGCCAGCGCCCAGATCCGGAAGCCGCACCGCGAGCTGGTTCACCACTCCGCCGCCGTAGCAGAAACCGACGGCCCCAACCTGTCCGTTGGTCGCGTCGTGGTCCCGCAGGAACCGGAACGCGGCCACCCAGTCCTCCATCATGACGTCCCTGTCGAGCTGCCGCTGCATCACCCGGCCTTCGTCGTCGTTGCCGGGATAGCCACCTAGGGGGGTGAGCGCGTCCGGCCCCAGCGCCACGAAATCCGCGGCGGCGAACCTGCGGACCACGTCTTCGATGTAGGGGTTCAGGCCGCGATTCTCATGGATGACGAGGACTGCGGGCTTGGCCTCCGCCGTGCCGGCGGGCACGGCCATGTAGCCGCGCATGGTCCCCGAGCCGTCCGGCGAAGGGTAGGTGACGTATTCCTGTTGGACGCGGGCATCGTCGGGCGTCACCTGCCGCGCCCACGCATAGTTGGGACGAAGTGCCTCGAGGACCGCCAGCGCGGCCGCGCTCCCGCCCACCACCTTTCCGGCCCCCTCCAGGAAATCCCGGCGTTGGATGTGCCCGTGGACGTAGCCGTCGAAGAGGGCCAGCACCTCCTTGGGGGAAATCGCTCGCCTGCTTTCGTGTGGTCATGGAAGAATCCTCCCGGATCAGCGCTGGGAGACGACGGTGGGCCCCTCCTCGGGCTCCAGCGTCTCCAGCACCTGCCGCCACTGGAACTTCTCGCCGATGCCGCGCACGTAGTAGTCCATCCACGCCATCTCGCTCACGGCCTTGACCAGACGATTGCGCGGGTCGGGGATCCCGTGGCTTCGGCCCGGATACATGAACAGCTCCGTCGGCACGTCCAGCTTCTTGAGCGCCATGTGGAGTTCGACCGACTGCGGGCTCGGCACGCGCGGGTCGCCCTCCACGACGTGGATCATGGTCGGCGTCTTGGCGTTCATGATGTACTTGAGCGGCGATTGGTCGAAGTAGGTGTCGAAGTCCTCGTACAGAAAACCGTCGCCGACGTAGAACTGGCGGTTCCGCTGCACGTCGCTCTGAGCGTACATGCTGATCCAGTTCATCGTCCCCGCGCCCGAACTGATCGCCTTGAAGCGGTCGGTCTGCGTCAGGATCCAGTTGGACCAGTGGCCGCCCGCGCTCCAGCCGAGCGCGCCCATGCGGTCGCCGTCCACGATCCCCTCGGCGATGAGGTGGTCCACGCCGGTGATGATGTCCTCGTAGCCGAGCGTGAAGTAGTCGCCGACGATGTCCGTGCGATGCGCGTTCCCGTAGTTGCGCGAGCCCCGATAGTTGGGTTTGAGGACGGCGTATCCCGCGCCGGCGTAGACCTGGGCGCTGTAGCCGCCGTTGAAGCGCAGGATGTCGGCTGACGCAGGTCCGCCGTGGATCGCGACGATGAGCGGATAGCGCGTTCCCTCCTCGTAGCCGACAGGGTAGACCAGCACCCCGCCCACCATCTTGCCGTCCGACGAGCGCCAGTTGATCTCGACCTCTTCGCCGAGCGCGATCTCGCTCACGTGCGGGTTCACGTCCACGAGCTGCGTCCAGGCGGAGCGGTTGGGCACGTCGTCCACGCTTGCCACCGTGAACACGGTCGGGGGCGTCTTGGGGTCGCTGTAACCGATCAGGATCGTGCCCGTGTCGTCGTCGCGGGACACCGACAGCGCGGCGCGCTCCTCGGTCAGCTGGCGCACCGCGCCCGTCTCGACGTCGAGCGCGTGCAGCTGCGTCGTCACCGTGACGCCCGCGTTGAAGTAGATGGTCCCGGAGTCGTCCGACCAGAATCCGACACTGGAGCTCTGGTCGAAGTCGGCGCCGAGCTTCCGGAACGCGCCGCCGCGGTCGCCGACCTCGCGGATGTACACGCGGTTGTCGGTCATCGTGTAGCGCTCCATGTTGTGCGGTGCCGAAAACGCGATCCAGCGGCCGTCGGGCGAGAAGCTGAGACCGCCTTCGCCGACCTCGTAGTTGTCGGTGAGGCGCTCGATCTCGCCGGTCGCCACCTCCATCAGGTAGAGGTCGGCGTAGAGCCGCTGCGCCGTGATGTTGCGCTCGTACCGCTTCGGGGAGCCGCCCGTGATCCCGAGCCAGCGCCCGTCGTCGGAGATCGTGAAGCCGTTGATGCTGTACGCCGGATCGTTGGTCTCGCGCCGCTCGGCGGGGGTGTCCGCCCCGACCTCGACGCTCCACAGGCTCGACAGCGGCGTGACCGCATTCCGCACATCGACCGTGAACCCCTTCTCGCGCCGCTCCTTCTCGTCGTCGTCGAACGAGTCGGGCCGCGTGAAGTAGATCCGGCTGCCGTCGGGGGTGAAGTCCCACTGATCGACCCCGGCGTCGCCATGCGTCAGCGCTTCGGCCGCGCCGCCCACCAGACCATCCACCGGCAGCCGATAGAGCTGTTCCTGGCCGCCCTCGCCGGAGCGGTAGACGAGCCAGCCACCGTCGGGACTGAACTCAAAACCCGAAACGCCCTCGCTCGCGTCGGTGATCTGCCGGGCTTCGCCGCCGTCGTGCCGCATCATGTATAGCTGGCTGCGGTCTCCGTCGCGGTTGGACGAGAACACGAAGAACGACCCGTCGGGTGCCCATGCCGGACTGGTCTCGTCGCTGTCGTCGGTGTAGGTCAACCGCCGCCCGGAAGCCACGCCATCGGCCAGCGACACGAGGTGGATGTCGGTCTGGGACTCGGCCTTGGCCCAGTCGGGGGTTGTGACGGTGTAGAGCATGAGCGCCCCATCCGGGCTGGGTGTCCACGAACCCGCACGCTTCAGCTCCTGCACGTCCATGAAGGAGAGCGGCCGCTGCTGCGCGGCGAGGTGCGAGTCGAATGGCGCCGCGAGCGTCGCGGCTGGAACGGTGAGGGCGGCGAGGAGGATGCGCATTCTGAACCTCGTTGCTGGTGTGGTGGACTGGGGGCCCGCATCGTTCCATGATACGCACGGAGACCATGGTCGGCGAGGGCATCCCAGGGCGGTCACATCTCGTGGGCGAAAGCGGGGCGCCGGGCTTGATGGGCGCTCCATACAGAGACATACTACGATGAACCGGGACTACGGTCGCACCACCCCATAAGGCTCTTCATCATGGCAATCCTGCCACGACGCCGCAGGTTCACTTGCGGCTGCGCTCTTGCGGCGCTGCCACTGTCGCTCGCTTGCGGGCCGATCCCGGACTCGCGGGACGCGGTCGGTTACGTAGTCGAAACCGAGACCATAGGCGACACGACCGTGGTGAGGACGGTGAGCGGCAGCGTCTGGCAGGGAAACGCGACGCTCGTGCCGGAAGTCGCCGTCGGCGAGCTGGATGGACCGGAGGAGTACCTCTTCGGTTCGGTGCGCGCGATCGCCGTTGACGACGACCACAGCCTTTACGTCCTGGATGGACAGGCCAGCCACGTTCGTGTCTACGATTCGGCCGGTGCCTACGTCGCAACGCTGGGGAGGGAAGGCGAGGGGCCGGGCGAGTTCGAGGTGCCGATCGGGATCGCCGTTTCCGAGGGCCGCGTCCTGGTGAGGGATCCGGCGAACGGGCGCGTGCAGCTGTTCGACCTCGATACGTGGGAGGTCGAGGAGTGGAAGTACACGCCCAGTCCCTATTTCATGAATACGCCGCTGTTCACGGATGACCAAGGCCGAATCTACGTAGACATCTCCGATCCGGGGCAACTCTTCATCGTCATGGATTCCGACGGCACACAGATCGATACGATCTCGGGCCCCGACGCCCCCGGCGACTTCGACGCCAACGAATACCGCGTGTACTACGAGGACGAGCGGATCTCAGCCTCCGAGAGAATTCCGTTCAGCCCGGGATGGTACTGGACGGTCCACTCCACCGGCCACTTCCTGTCGGCCCTGTCCACGGCATACCGAATCGACCTCGAGCGGGACGACGGCGTGCTCCGTATCGAGCGGGAGCACGTTCCGGTGGCCGTGTCGGACGAAGAGCGCGACCACCATCGACAGCTCATCGTGGAAGAGATGCGCCAGTTGGATGCGGGCTGGAGTTGGGACGGTCCCGGTATTCCGGATCACAAGCCGCCTTTCAGAGGCCTTCGCGCCGGGACCGATGGCCGGATCTGGGTGCGGCTCTGGACGGAGGGGCGGCAGGTCGCGAATGAGGACCACGACCCAAGCAATCCCGCGTCCGCTCCGTACACTTGGGTTCAGCCGCTCCGCTACGACGTGTTCGAAGCTGACGGAACGTACCTCGGCGCCGTGGACCTGCCCGAAGGATTCAGCCTTTCGGCTCCGCCCGTCTTCGGTCGTTCATTCGTCTGGGCGGTTGAGCGGGACGATCTGGGTGTGGAGAGAGTGCGTCGCTACAGGCTGGCGTTGCCCGCTTCCTGAAGAGATGGACGGGACCTGCACCGAAGAGCAGGAGGGGCTGGTGGCCAAACGCGGGATCCCCACATACGTGTGGACGTTTGTGGCGCTGGTCGTGGGCCTGGCGGCTGGTGGTTTCCTGCCCGGGCCCCTCGCCGTCGTTGCCAACGCGACGTCGACGCTGATTGCGTGGATCGTCGCCGTCGTGCCGGTGCTGATCCTCGCCGCGCTGAGCCCGGCGATCGCGACGCTGGTGCGCCGCGGTCTCGCAGGCCGCTTCGCCGGTGCGGTCGTCCTCTGGTACGTGTTCACCTCGACCATCGCGGGGCTGATCGCGGTCGTGGCCTCGGCGGCGATCTTTCGCATTCCGTTCGCCACCGGTGATCGGGGCGTGTGGGCGGAGGCCGCCGCCATGCTACGGAGCCTCGGCGAGGGTGGGGCCACCTGGCCGCTGCTGGCGATACTCGCGGGCGGGTTGGTGGGGCTCTTCGGCGCGCGCCACGATCCCACCTACCGCGTGCTGCGGCGCGTCGCCGACGGCATCGAGCGGGCGGGGGGCGGCCTGGCCTACGTCATGCTCCCGCTGATCCTGGTGTTCGGCGTGACTCTGGGCGTGCGGTTCGGGGCGCGGCTGGGGCTGTCGCACTACCTCGCCATGACCGCCTACACGGCCGCGCTCGTCCTCGTGTGGTGGGCGTTCTACACGTTCGTGCTCGTGCGCGGGGTGGGGCGCCGGCGCGTCGGGCCCCTGGTGAGCGGGTACTACCTCCCGACCGCCATGTTCGCCGCCGGCACCTGCTCTTCGCTGGCGACGCTTCCCGTCAACCTGGCGAACGCGAAGCGGGTCGGGGTGCGCGACGAGGTGGCCGACTTCGTGCTGCCGTTCGGAGCGGTCGTCAACCTCGACGCGAGCGCGCTGGCCTATGTCGCCTACGGGCCCTTCGTCGTGAGCCACGTCTTCGGCCTCGAGCTGAGCTGGATGATGATGCTGGCGGCGTGGCCGGCCATCGTTCTCTTCACGATCGCGGCGCCGGGGCTGCCGGCCGGGATGGGGACCGCTCTGTGGAGCGCGACGCTCTTTGCGAGCATCCTTGGGCTGGAGGGCCAGCAGCAGGGCGAGTTCGTGGCGAGTTGGATCGCGCTTTCCGGCGGCGTGCCCGACATGCTGCGCACTGCGACCAACTGCACCGGGGACGGCTACACCGCGATCATCTTCGATGGCAGGTTCGACGAGCACTTCGCGAGGCAACATGGCTGACTTGGTCCCAGGCGCGCGGCGGCTCGTGCACGTCAACGGACGCGTCCAGCCGGGCGAGGCCGTGGTGATCGTGACCGACCCGACGATGCTGCGCTACGCCGATGCGGTGGGGGCGGTCGCGCGCGAGGCCGGGGCCGCCGTGACCGTCTGCATCATTCCGATGCGGGACCAGGACGGTCAGGAGCCTCCCGCGCCGGTCGCGCGAGCCATGGCCGAGGCGGCCGTGATCTTCTCCCCGGTGCGAATCTCGATCACCCACACGCGCGCGATGCGGGCCGCGCTGGACGCCGGCGCGCGCGTCTGCATGATGACGGCCTACACCGACGCGATCATGACCAGCCCGGCGCTGCTCGCGACCGATTTCGTGGCGCAGGCAGCCGTGTGTCGCCGTCTGGGCGCGGCGTTCACGGCGGGCGCGTCGGTGCGGCTCACGTCGCCGCGCGGGACCGATCTCCGCTTCGGCATCGAGGGGCGCGTCGCCAACGTGCTCACGAACGTCCCCGAACCGGGCGAGCTGGCGCCGGTCCCCGACATCGAGGTCAACGTGGTGCCGGTGACGGGTTCGGCCGAGGGCAGGCTGGTCTTCGACGCTTCGGTGCCCTATCTGGGGATCGGGATTCTGGACGAGCCCATCGCGTGCTCGGTGCGCGAGGGCGCGATCGTTGCGATGACCGGCGGGCGGCAGGCCGACCTGCTGCGCGAGCACCTGGAGTCCTTCGCGGACCCGCGCTGCTTCAACGTGGCGGAACTCGGCGTGGGGCTGAATCCCAACGCTCGGCTGACAGGCGAGATGCTCGAGGACGAGGGGGTCATGGGGACGATCCACATTGGCATCGGCACCAGCCACACGCTCGGAGGGGAGATTGTGGCGCCGACGCACTACGACCTGCTGATGTGGGAGCCGACCATCGCGGTCGACGGGCGTGTGGTGCAGCGGGACAGGCAGGTGCTGGTATGACAAGAGGTGCGGCATGAGGGAGGGCGCGAGGATCCTGGTGCGGACGTGCGCGAACGTTCGGGCGGCCGAAAACGTGGTGATCGTCACGGACCCGGAACGGATGGCGATCGCGCGGGCCCTGGCGGACGAGGCGCTCGGAGCGGGAGCCGTCGCGAGCATCGTGGTCGCACCCGAACGCGCGATCGACAACGAGGAGCCGGGTTCGGCCGTGGCCGCCGCCCTCAGCGCCGCGGACGTGGCGTTTCTCCCGGTGACCCTCGCCATGGCCCACACCCGCGCGGTTCGCGAAGCCGTGGGTGCCGGGGCCAGGGTCCTGTCCATGACGGCGTTCACCGAGCGGATGATGCGCGAAGGCGGGCTGTTCGCGGACTTTCGGGCGCGCCGGCCGCTGTGCCGAGCCCTCGCGGAAGCGCTGACGGCTGGGGAGCGCCTGCGCGTCACCAACCCTGCGGGCACGGACCTCCGCATGAGCCTGGTCGGCGTGACCGGGAACAGCCACGCATGCCTGCTCGACGGCCCCGGCTTCTCGGCGGTCCCCAACATCGAGGCCAACTGCGCGCCCGCCCAGGGCACCGCCGAGGGCGTTTTCGTCTGCGACGGGAGCATCCCCTACTACGGCGTGGGTCCGGTAAGCGATCCCGTGACCTTCCGCATCTCGGAGGGATTTGTCACGCACATCAAGGGCGGTGAGCAGGCCGATTTCCTCGCTCGGCTGCTTGCCCGACAGAACGATCCGTGGGTGTACAACGTGGCCCAGTTCGCGTTCGGCCTGAATCCCGCCTGCACCGAGTTCACCGGGGAGATGCTCAACGATGAGGGCGTGAACGGCACGGTGCACATCGGGATCGGCACCTCCGCCAACCTCGGCGGGTCCGTGTCGGCCAAGACCCACTTCGACGCCGTGGCCAGGGCTCCGACCGTATGGATCGACGGGGAGGCGGTGCTGGCCGACGGAGAGATCCAGATCGCTGATCCCGCTGGCGGCTGACGCTGGACAAAATCTCGTCGCGACAATGACATTTCGTTCGCCTCCATGCCCTCCGGAGAGATCGGCTTTGAAACGACGAAGCTTCCGACCGCGCGCGATCCATCCCGCCGTCTGCGCGCTCGCCCTGTTCGCGTTCGGCGCGTGCGCCCTACCGGAGCTGACGTCCACGGACCCGTGCGCCAGTCCGGCCAACGAGATCGTCGCCGAGAACTGCCTTGCGGGACACCCGGCGACCGAATGGGACATCAACGGGTACGGCGACCCCAGTATCCAGGGCTTCGGCACCGACATCGCGATCGCCCAAGGGGAGTCCATCGACTTCAAGATCGACACCGATTCCGACGACTACCGCATCGACGTATATCGATTGGGCTACTACGGGGGCATGGGTGCGCGTCGCGTGGACTCGTTCGAGCCTGCGGTTGCCCTTCCGCAGTCGCAGCCGGCGTGCCTGCGCGGGCCGATTCCGGTGCTGGCCAAGGGTGGCGGCATCGAGACGTGGCCGGCGCCGCTGGTGGACTGCGGCAACTGGGCGGTTTCGGCTTCCTGGAGGGCGCCCGTCGACGCCACCTCGGGGATCTACTTCGCCCGTCTGGTCCGCGAAGACCCGGTCGACGGGTGGATGAAGAACGACGAATTCGAGCCCACGCCGCTGCCCCCGACCGGACGCGATTCGCTTTGGGAGGCGGACGGCTTCAGGGCCGAGATGCGCAACGCCCTGCGCGAGCCGCGCGCGAGCCACATCTACTTCGTGGTCAGGGACGACGATGGCGAGTCCGACATGCTCTTCCAGACGTCGGATCTGACGTGGCAGGCCTACAATCGGTACGGCGGCCACAGCGTCTACGGGAAGCTGCACCCCGAGGGGCTGCGGATTCATGGCGGCGAACCCCGCGCGCCCAAGGTCAGCTACAACCGACCCTTCGAGACGCGACACTACCGCGCGGTGAACATGCCCTTCAATTCCGAATACCCGATGGTGCGCTGGCTGGAGCGCAATGGATACGACGTCAGCTATTCATCGGGGATCGACACCGACCGGCGCGGGCACGAACTGCTGGAGCACAAGATCTTCCTCTCGGTCGGACACGACGAGTACTGGACCGGGCGTCAGCGGCGCAACGTCGAGGCGGCACGGGCCGCAGGAGTGCACCTCGCCTTCTTCAGCTCGAACGAGGTCTACTGGAAGGTGCGCTGGGAGACGAGCATCGACGGCTCCGGCCAGCCATACCGCACGCTGGTGACGTACAAGGACTCGCAGGACCATCGACGGCTCGATCCGGTGGAGTGGACGGGCGAGTTCCGAGACCACCGCGACATCAACGCCGAGGGGCCGTGGCCGGAGAACGCGCTGACCGGCACACTGTTCACGGTGAATGCGTGGCGGAACGATCCGATCGTCGTGGACGCCGATTTCGCGGATCTTCGCTTCTGGCGCCACACGCGGGTCGCACGGTTGCGTCCCGGCGAGCGCTATGTCTCGATCAAGGGGATTCTCGGTCACGAGTGGGATTCCGACATCGACAACGGATTCCGGCCGCCGGGGCTGTTCCGGGTGGCGGCGACCACGATCGACAACACGCTCTACTGCGTGCACCCCGGCCGGGGCTGCGAGGCCGGGACCGCCACCCACCACGCGGTGTTGTATCGACACGAGAGCGGGGCGCTCGTCTTCGGCGCGGGCACGCTGCAGTGGTCGTGGGGACTCGACGCGCATCACGACTCCGAAACCGGCGTGCCACCCGAGCGACAGAACACCAGCGACACCCGGGTCGGGATCGACCCGCATGGCCCGGACAGGGTCATCCAGCAGGCGACCGTGAACCTGTTCGCCGACATGGGGGTCCAGCCGACCACCCTGGAGGCCGGGTTGGTGGCCGCCACGCAGTCGGCGGACCTGGTGCCCCCGACATCTTCGGTGGACCGGCTGTCGCTGCCCGAGCATCCGGAAGGACCGCTGGTGATCGCCGGCACGGCCGCGGATGCCGGTGGCGGCGTGGTCGCGGCGGTGGAGGTGTCGCTCGACGGAGGGGCGACCTGGCACCCGGTCCGAGGCCGCGAAAGCTGGAGCTTCTCGTGGACCCCCGGCCCCGGGGCCAGCGAGATCTCGATCCTCACTCGGGCGGTCGACGACAGCGGCAACCTGGAAGTCCCGTCTCCAGAAAACGCATCGTCCGCATCGACCGGTTCCTGGCGGAGTGCATCGGGGCGGGGCTAGTGTGGTGTCCTAATCATAATGGTGATTATGTGGAGGCGGCGGCCAAGGCCCGTCTGGCCCGTTCCACCTTCCTGAGAATGTCGGCTGCCGGTTTCGTCCAGACCAGAGGCCTGGGATCTTCGTTGTACGTCTTGATGTAGTCCTTGAGGCACTGTTCGAGGTGGTTCACGGAGTGGAAGACGCCGCGGCGGATCCGCCTGTCGGTCAGTGTGGAGAAGAAGCGTTCGACCAGGTTCAGCCAGGATGCGCTGGTGGGCGTGAAGTGGAGGAAGACCCGCTTCTGCCGCTCGATCCACTCCATCACCCTGGCGTGCTTGTGCGTCGCGTAGTTGTCCAGGATGATGTGGATCTCCTGGTCCTTCGACACCGTCCCTTCGACCTTGCGCAGGAACTTGAGCACCTCCTGGTGGCGGTGGCGCCTGTACGTCTCGCCGATCACCGCGCCCGAGGCCACGTCCAGCGCCACGAAGAGCGATGTGGTCCCGTGTCGCTTGTAGTCGTGCGTCATCGTCCCCGCGCGGCCCTTCTTCAGCGGAAGGCCCGGCTGCGTGCGGTCCAGAGCCTGAACCGAACTCTTCTCGTCGAAGCTGAAGACGGCCGCGTTGTCGGGCGGGTTCAGGTACAGCCCGACCACATCGGCGAGCTTCTCCTCGAAGCGCGGATCCGTGCTCACCTTGAAGGTCCGCACCAGGTGCGGCTTCAGCCCGCAGGACCGCCACACACGGTGCACGAAGCTGTGCGTCGTCCCCGCCGCCCGCGCCATCGACCGGCACGACCAGTGCGTCGCGTCCGGCGGGTCGGTCTGCGTCGTCAGCCGGATCACCTCGCTCCTCAGCGCCGCCTGCGCCTCGGTGGACCTGCCCCCGTGGTTGCCCCCGCGGGGACGCTCCTTCGCGATCCCGTCCAGCCCCTCGTTCGCGAACCGCCGCCTCCAGCGGCCGACCTTGTTCTGGTCGGTGCCCATCGCCTCGGCGATCGCCTTGTTCGTCATCCCGCCCGCCGCCATCAGCACGATCCGCGACCGCTCTCTGAGACGCACCGCCGCACTCCGCGACCGCGACAACCGCTCCAGCCGCTGCCGGTCCGCATCCGACAGCTCGATCCTCACTGCCACCCGCATGGCCCCTCCTCTCCTCGCCGTGTATGATGAAGAAGGAAGGTAACCGGCCGTCACACGATAATCAATGATTTGTTCAGGACACTACACTAGTATCGCAGGCATCATGGCGACCCGGAACGAAACGACACGCCGCGACTTCGTGATGCGCGTCGCGGGGCTTGGCGCGCTGCTGGCCTCTCCGCACCCGTGGGCTCGGCGGAGCACTGCTTCGTTGCAGACGGCGCTCCCCACCCGCCCGATCCCGGACACCGACGAGAAGCTCCCGGTCGTGGGCCTTGGCTCGTCGAAGCCCGTGCTCGAAATCCCGACCGCAGGGACGGAGCCGCTGGCCGCCGTGATCCGGGCGCTCGTTGAGCACGGCGGCCGGGTCGTGGACACTTCGCCGCGCACGCCGGAGATCGACGCCGCGTTCGGTGAGGTCCTCGCGCTGCCCGAATTCCGCGACCGCCTCTTCGTGGCCACCAAGATCAACACGGACGGCAGGGATTCGGGAATCGCGCAGATGCGGCAGAACCAGCGGCTCGTCGGCCGCCGCACGGTGGACTTGCTCCAGGTCGAGAGCATGCGCGATCTGGATGTTCATTGGCCCAGCGTTCTCCGTTGGAAGGACTCGGGCGAGGCGCGCTACATCGGCGTCACCGTGTCGAACACGCAACGGCACGACGCCTTCGAGTCGGTCATGAGGGCCGAGCCCCTCGACTTCGTGCAGATCAACTATTCGGTGATGGAGCCCGGCGCGGAGGATCGGCTGCTGCCGCTCGCCCGGGATCTCGGGATGGCCGTGCTGATCAATCGCCCGTTCATGAACGGCAGTTACTTCGGGCGTGTGAACGGACGCGAGCTGCCGGAATGGACTACCGAGTTCGACTGCGAGAGCTGGGCCCAGTTCTCGCTCAAGTACATCCTGGCGCACCCCGCCGTGACGTGCGTGCTCACCGAGACCACGAACCCCGAGCACATGGTGGACAACGTCCGGGCCGCCTTCGGTCGTCTGCCGGACGAGGCGACGCGACGGCGGATGCGGGAGCTGGTGCGGGACTTCTGAGAAAGACTGAAGGGCCACATGACCCGTCAAACGATCACCGCGCTGCTCCTCATGGGCATGGCGGCCTGCACCCCTGCGGACCAGGTCGACAAGGCCAAGCTCCACGGTCTCTGGCAGATCATGACCATCGAGAACCTCGAGACCGGTGAGGTCGACTCGATCGCCAACCACCGCACGATCTGGACCCACTACACCGACTCGCATTGGACCTACGTATGGATGGACGCCGGCCGGGAGGGGAGCACGCCGGAGCAGTTTGCCGAGCTGTCCCCCGAGGCGCAGCACGCCGAAAACAGGACCAAGATGCTCGATGACCAGGGCGAGTGGCGCTTCTGGGGGAGCGGGGGAGAGTGGTGGCTCGAAGGCGACGTCATGGGTTACACGAACGTCGTGTCCATCGAGCCCTACCAGGTCCAGATGGGCGGCGTGGAGAGGGTGGTCTACGTCAACGACACCGCCTACGCGTACCACACCGTGCCGGACGCCGGCGAAGCGGTGCTCGAATTCACGCACCGGCGCCTCGACACCATGGGCGAGCTGGCCGTGACCCCCCAGGGCGACATCGATCCGGCCGATCTGCGCGGGAATTGGCAGATCACCTCCACGCGCAACCTGGCCACGGGCGAAGTGGACGAGGTGTGGCAGCACAGGACCGCTTGGTTCCACGTGACCGACACGCACTGGACCTATGTGTGGATGAAGAAGGGCCGCCCGGTCGTCACTCCCGCCGAACTCGCGAGCCTGACGCTCGACGAGAGGGTCGCGGCGCGCCACGCGCGGATCTGGGATGAACGGGGCCAGTCGGTGTTCTGGGCGAGTGGAGGCACCTACAGCATCGAGGACTCGATGTTCGTCGTGGGACCGAGGGTCCTGTCCATCGAGCCGTTCTGGGTCGGGGTGGAGGGCGAGGAGCCGATCACGCGGCTGGACCGCGACGCGTACGTCTACCTGTCACCGCCCCGCGCCGATGGGACCGTCATCGAGACGACGCACCGACGGATCGACTGACCCGGCAATGTGTCCCGCTCCGTTCACGGAGCCAGCAGCCTTGTAGGGTGTCGGTCGTTGGCACTACCTTTCCCCACGGCGGTACATCCATTCTGGTCGCTAGTCCGACACCATGAAATACTCCATCGCGAACATTCCGTCGACGTATCTGGCTTCGTACCTGGCTTCCGGATCGCGGTTGGCGGCTGGCGCTGCGGCCTGGTGTGGCGTGCACTGCGCGCTCACACCGTTCCTGGTCGTGGCTGCACCCGCACTGGCGCTCTCGGAGGGCGTCGAGCGAGCCGCTTGGCTCGGGACCGTCCTTCTGGGGGCGTTGATGCTTGCCTTGGGTCCGGCCCGCAGGAGCGCGGCGCTGATCCTCACCTTTGCCGGCGGATCTGCGGTCTGGGCAGCCTCCCTCGCCGGTTGGCTGGAGCCGTTGCCCGAGAACGTGACGTCGGCCGTCGGCAGCCTGATCCTCGCCGGCGCTCTGTTGCAGAGTGCCCGTGTCTGCCAGGTTGGCGCGTGCTCGGTATGCGCCGACGAGGAGTCTGCGGATAGATAGCAGAACCCGCATAGCTGCCTGTTCCCGGGCCGCCCGCCCAGGCCCGGAAAGCCCTACAACCCCCCCGGCCTCCTCGCCCTCACCGGCGGATCCGGCTCCGCCAGGATCTCGACCGCCTCGGTCTCAAGCAACCGCATCGCCTCGGCCACCGCGGCCTCCAGCTGCGGGTCGCGCCCGGCGATCACGTCGGCGGGGATCTGCCGCACCTCGATGTCCGGCGCGACGCCCTCGTTCTCGACCTTCCACTCGCCGTCCAGATCGAAGAACCCTCCGCGCGGCGCGGTCACCAGTCCGCCGTCGATCAGCGGCGGCACGTCCCAGATCCCGACCAGTCCACCCCAGGTGCGCGTGCCGACCAGGGGCCCGATCCCCCGGAACCGGAACATGTACGGAAGCAGGTCGCCGCCCGACCCCGCCGCATCGTTGATGATCATGACCTTCGGGCCCCAGATCCCGGCGCCGGGCAGCCTGAACGGCGTGCGATCGCCCGCGGGGTTGTTGAAGTAGCCCATCAGCGGGCGGGCCATGAGGTCGACGATGTAGTCGGCGGCCGAGCCGCCCCCGTTGTAGCGCTCGTCGACGACCGCGCCCTCCCTGTCCTGCTGGGCGAAGTAGTAGCGGTTGAAGTAGGTGTAGCCACCCTGGGCGGTGTTGGGGAGCCAGACGTAGGCGAGCCGCCCGCCCGACATCTCGTCGACCTTGCGGCGGTTGTCCTCCACCCACGCGCGACTGCGCACGGCGCCCTCGTTCGCCACCGGCACCACGTGCACGACGCGCGAACCGTCGCCGTCCGGCGTCGCGCCGACGCGCAGGGCCACCTGCCGTCCAACGGTGCCCTCGAAGAGGCTGTAGGGGTTGGTGGGCGCGACCAGCTCGACCCCGTCCACGGCGATGATGTAGTCACCCTCCGCGACGTCGATCCCCGGCGCGCTGAGCGGGGACTCGAGCCCCGGATTCCAGTTCTCGCCGGTGTAGATGCGGGCGATGCGGTAGCGGCCCGCGTCCTCCTCCAGATCGGCGCCGAGCAGCCCGACGGGCACGGTCTCGACATCGGGGTTGTCGCCGCCGAAGACGTAGGAGTGCCCGATGGCGACCTCCCCCGCCAGCACGTCGAGGAGGTAGTTCATGTCGGAGCGGTGCGCGACGTGCTCGATCCAGGGCGAATACATGTCGAAAACGGCCGGCCAGTCGGCGCCGTGGACGTTCTCGACGTAGAGGAAGTCGCGCTGATAGCGCCACGCCTCGCGGAAGAGCTGCCGCCACTCCTCGCGCGGGTCGACGCGCATGCGCACCGCGGTGTCGATCGTGCCGTCGCCGACGCTCGGGCTCCCCGACGTGCCGACCACGCCCCACGACGGGCCGCTCCGGTAGAGCAGCTTCTGCCCGTCCGCCGAGACGCTGAACTGCTGCACCGGCGTCAGGAACGGGGTCGCCTCGTCGTCCTCGACCGAATAGCGGTAGAGGACGCCCGCGCCCGGTCCCGTCAGGGCAGCCGCGGCCGATGCGCCGCCCGCGCCCGGTCCCGTGAAGAAGACGACGCCCTCCGGCCCGGCCGCGAGACCCGAGTAGTTGCGTGCGGGGATCCCGGCCGCGAGGATGCGCTGCCCCATCCCCTCCCAGTCGATGCGGATGTCGTCGCCGTCCGCGCCGGAATCGTCGCCGCCGCCCTCGTCTTCGCCCTCATCCCCCTCCTCCGTCTCGTCGCCCACGCCCTCGATCTCCTCCTCGTCGCTCGTGGGCAGGAAGGGCGAGGGTTCGTCGGCCTGCAGAACGGCCAGGTAGAGCGCGCGGCGGACCGGACGCTCGTACGAAGTCATGTCGAGCCAGCCGGTGTTGAGCCCGTAGTCGGTGCTGGCGAGGAAGTAGAGGTGCTCGCCGCCGGCGTCCCAGGCGGGGGAGAGCGCGTCGGAGAGCCCGTCGGTGAGCTGGCGGGTGGTGCCGTCGGCCAGCGAGTGGACCATGACGACGTGGAACTGGCTGTCGAGGCGCTTGGCGTAGGCCAGCCAGCGGGAGTCCGGGGACCAAACGGGGTCGATGGTGCGGATGGGGTGCGCGTACCGGTCGGTGTCGACGAGCGTGACCTCTCCGCTCTCGATCTCGACGCGCCAGAGGTTGAGGTCGGTGTCGGTGAAGGCAAGATGCCTCGAGTCGGGCGACCAGGTGGGCGTGAAGAAGAACGTCGGGTTCGGGATGACGATCTCGCGGGGCGGCTGCATGGCGTCCTGGGCGCCGATCATGAGCCGGTACTCGCCCGACGCGTCCGAGAACCACGAGATGTGGCGGCCGTCGGGGGACCACGCGGGGCTGCGCTCGGCGACGCCGGAGGTGCGGGTCAGGTTGCGCCAGTCGCCGTCCTCCGCAGGCACGGTGAAGATGTCGCCGCGGGCCTCGAAGAGGGCGCGCACGCCAGTGGGCGACAGGGAGGCGTTCTGCAGCTGGCCGCCCACGCCCTCCCAGTGGGGTCGCAGCCACGGGAAGTCGCCGCGCACCGTGATGTCGACGCGGTTGGTGGCACCCGTGGCCGGGTCGTGGAGGTGGATGTAGCCGCCCTGCTCGTAGACCACCGCGCCGCCGCCCGCGTCGAGGCTCTTGACGTCGAAGTCGGCGTGGCGGGTGACCTGGCTGACGGCGCGCGTGCCGGTGTCGTAGGCCCAGATGTTCGTCGCCCAGTCCCGGTCCGACAGGAAGTACACCTGGTCGTCGAGCCAGACGGGGTCGAGGTCGTTGCTGTCCTCCCACGGAACCTCTTCGAGCGCCCAGTCGTCGGTGTCCACGATCCAGACCGGGTTGACCTGACCGCCGCGGTAGCCCCTCCACTCGGGGTCGTTGAGCCGCCGCTGCTGGTAGGCGAACCGCGAGCCGTCGGCGGAGAAGTCGCCGGTCATGCCGCGCGGGATCGGCATCTCCTCGGGAAGCCCGCCGTCGAGTGCGACCGTGAAGAACCTGGGATAGGGGATCGGCGCGCTGGTGCGCCCGGAGTTGAAGACGACGCGGGTGCCGTCGGCGGTCCAGCCGACGACCTGGTCGGCCCCGGGATGCCAGGTGAGGCGGTTGGGGGCCCCTCCTTCGGAGGGCAGGACGTACACATCGACATTGCCGTCGTACTGGGCGCTGAAGGCGATGTGCCGGCCGTCCGGGGAGAAGTGAGGGTCGGTCTCCTGGCCCTGGAATGTGGTCAGGCGCCTGGCCTCCCCTCCGGCGCGGTCCACGATCCACAGGTCGTTGGCGTACGCGAACGCGATGTGCGTGGCGCTGACCGTGGGCTGGCGCACGAGGCGGGTGGGCTCCTGGGGGGTGGCGGCGGCCGCGGTGAGGGCGAGCATCGCGGTGGCGATGGCGGCGGGCGCGGAAACGGTCGGTGCTGTCACTGATGGGCTCCCATGGACGGGGGTGTCTCTCGGGCGATCTCACGCGCGTCGGCGCGCGGCTTGCCATTCACGATAGTGGCTTACGGCGGTCTCCGCAGTTCGGATTCGCGCATCCACTTGGGGATGTCGCATCTGTCGTGGAGAATGCGCCATACATCGATTTGGGTGCGCCCCTCCATGTAGAACACGATTTGGGGATGGGAACTCAGTGCCCAGGATCGCAGGCCTGGCAGGTTCAACTCGTGTCCGTATCGAGGCGACTCCGATCGGGGATGGGACGAGATGTGATGGATGGCAGCCTCGAGCGCGGCGACAAAGCCCAGTGCGAGGTCCGGCCCACCCGCTTCCAGATAGTGCTCGATGGCCTCGTCGACATCGCGTTGGGCCGCTTCCCGGAGGATCGCAGGCTTGGGAGTCACTCCTTGGAGGGCTGGCGAACGCCGGTGCGCAGGGATTCGAAGTAGGCCTCGTCCGCAGTCACCGAGGGTGGCGATTCTCCACCTTCGAGCAGAAGGCTGCGGAGGTGCTGGCGATCCTGATCGCGCCGTATCAGTTCACGGATGTACGCGCTGGAAGTTCCGTATCCGCGTTCGACAGCCTGTTCACGCACGAACGATCGAAGCTTCGGCGGTAGAGAGATGTTCATGGTCTTCATGGCATGAACGGTAGCGAAAAATGGCAAGAATTGGCAACACTTCGCCGTTGTCCGCCATCTTGGCCCATTTATGGCGGACAAAAATGGGCCAGCGCCCCCGGATTAGCGCTCCCGCCGGATCACCGGCAACACGATGTGCGAGGCGTGCTCGCCGCCGTGATGGATCCGCTGGGTGGCCACCACGGCCTGGTCGCGGGTCACCATCGCGACGTTGTCGGCGCCGCTGTTGAGGTTCGGCAGGTAGTACGGGTACCAGCTCGACGAGATCTCGATCCCGATGCGGTGGCCTTCCCGGAAGAGGTTCCCGGTGCCGCGCCAGAAGCGAAGCGTGTATTCGAGCACCTCGTCCGGCTCGATGGCGCTGAGCTGGGCGCCGTTGAAGCGGCCCCCGTTGTCCGGGTCGCGGTTGCGGGCGCGCATGACGGCCTCGGTGAGGAGCGCCGAGTAGCCATCGGGGTGGATGTCGACCAGGCGGACGAACCAGTCGGTGTCGCGGGCCGAGGTGGAGGCGTGGAGCTTGACCTCGATCGGGCCGGTGACCTCCACCGCTTCCTCGAGGGGCGGCGTGCGGTAGACGAGGACTTCGTCGCCCGCAGCCGAGGCGCGGGTGTCGAGCGCCCCGTCGATGTGGCCGTTCTTGTTCGGCCAGGTGTCGAAGGGGTCGCGGGTGGGATCGAGAGGGTCGTAGACGTAGGTGTCGTGGCCCTCGTCGGCCGGGGCCTGGGTGGTGAGGAGGCCGTCACCGTCGGATGAGTTCGCCCCCGCGGCGCTGGTCAGGTAGTAGTTCGTCCACTCGGTCTGGGGCAGGGGCCAGTCCTCCTCGGCGTGCCACCTGTTCTCGCCCATGACGAACACGTAGACGGGCGGGTCGTCCGTGACGCCGTTGTCCTCGCCCTTGAGGAAGTGGTCGAACCAGCGGGCGACGTAGCCGTCCACGTCGATCACGGCGTCGGGGCCGTAGTCGATCCCGCCGGAAGACTGCGTGTTGATGCCGTGCACCCACGGGCCGATGACCATGCTGGGCCGCCGGGCTTCGGGCGTCGCGCCGTGCTCCTTCATTCCCAGGTAGTTCATGGGCGAGCCGGGGTAGTTGGCGTCGAACCACCCCGTGAACGACAGCGATGGGACGGTGATTCGCGAGTACGATTCCGGCGTCTGGTACGCGATGCCCTGCCAGTAGTCGGCCGTCGACAGGTTGTTGCGGTACCAATCCTCGAACCACGGGCCCGCGCGCAGTCCCCGTGAGCTGTTGATCTCGATGTAGGGCGTGTGGGGCGGGTCCTGGCGGTTCTCCGACCAGCCCAGGTAGCCGCCCGCGCCTGCGATCTGCATCGTGCGGCCCGACAGCATGGCCGCCCAGTCGAGCATCCACCCGCCCACCAGCACGCCGTTCTGGTACGGCAGGTTCTCGAAGTGGTCGGGGGGCGCCACCTTGGGCGCGATGGCGGCGAGGTGGGGCGGGGCGGTGCTGGCCGTCCACCACTGCGTCCACCCCAGGTACGAGCCGCCGATCATGCCGACCTTGCCGGTGCACCATTCCTGCGCGGCCATCCACTCCACGAGGTCGTACCCATCGGTCTTGTGGAGCGGGTTGAAGGGATCCCACTCACCGTCCGAGTCGAAGCGCCCGCGCACGTCCGCCGCGACGACCACGTAGCCGCGCTGGGCGAACCAGATGGCGCCCTGTGCCGAGCCGTTGTTGTCGTAGGGGGTCGAGGTCAGAATGGCGGGATGGGGGCCGGAACCCCGCGGGTGGTAGATGTCGACCGACAGGTGGACGCCGTCGCGCATGGGGACGAGAACGCCCCGCTCGACATCGACCGCGTAGTCGGCGTCCGAATAGTCGCCCGCGTCGGGTGCCTGCGCGTTCGCGCCGCAGGACGTGGTGCCGACGATCAGCAGCGTCAGGCCCGCAAGGATCCTCGCCATGGGTCTCTCCGTCATGTGATGTTGGGGTTCGAGTCTCTCTCCCTGCGTGGAATCTGGATGCAGGAGGTCGTGCCGTAGGTGTTGCCGTCGTACGGGTGGGTGCCCGTCGCGAAGGGCAGGTCGTGGCGCAGGAAGTCCGGCAGCCGCCTCCCTTCCAGGAACAGCTCGCGGGTGCGCTCCTCCATCACCTGTGCCATGACCTCCGCGTTGTCGGCCACATTCGCCGGCTCGTACGCCGGGAGCCCCGCGGCCGCGTGGAAGCCGTTGATGATGTCCACCGCGGTCTGCCCCAGCTCGACCTCGGCGATGATCAGCTTCGCCTCGGCGGAGTTCGCGATCGCGATGGGGCTGGTCCACGCGGGATACTTGTGGATCAGCCGCAGCGGCGAGCCGTCCTGGCCGATCCCGGAGAGCGTGCTCTCCACGCGCGGGTCGACCACGCCGCCGAAGGTCGGGTTCTCGCCGTCCACCGTGGGCTGGCCGCTCTCGTCGTTGAACTCCGGCGAGATGAACCCGTCCACGTGGTTGTGCTGGTAGATGCGGTTGTAGCGGTAGAAGTCGGCGGACGAGTAGTTGGCGTCGAACCGGAAGCCGTCCGGGACCGCCATCGCGTCGGACACGGCACCCGAGTTGTCCCCGAGGTTGAGGCGCACGGCCGCCCGTCGAATCCGCGCCGCTTCGGCCAGATCGGTGCGTCCCGAAGCCTGCGCAAGGGACATCGCCTCGCCCAGCGCCGCCTCGGCGTTCTGCATCATCTCCGTCTTGGACATGATGGGCCCGACGTCGATCGTCATTTCGCAGAACGCTTCGCCCAGGATGGCGCGCGAGAAGGCGCCGTAGGCCGCCACCGTCGCGATCTTGTCGGTCCGTTCGGGCACGTCGGCGTCGTCCCAGCCCTCCAGGCGGGTGCGCGACGACTCGGCCGAGAACCGCGCCTTCTGCATCGGCGTGAACACCCCGTACCCGAAGTTCGTGTTGCACTCTCTGACGTCCCGGTCCTGTCCGATCTTGCGGTGGTCCCACTCGGTCATGACCAGCCAGCCCGAGCTGTGCCTGAGCTCGTCGGTGAGCTGCCCGGAGGCGGCGACGTACTGGCTGAAGGCGCACTCGAATTCTCCGATCGCGCTGTTCACGAGCACCTCGGCGACCGACGGATTGTCGAGGTTCTCGGCGGCGACCTTCGTCGGCAGGTCCACCTGCAGCAGGTCTTCGCACGCCGAACTGGCGATTGCGAGCATCGTCGCGAGACCGACCGCCAAGAGGCGCGACCGGTTCCTCCCGCGAGCACCGTTCGTTTCATGGGTATGCATGGTTCCCGTCTCTCCTTTCGTTGCGGTGGGTCAGTAGTTGAGGCGAAGGGTCATGGCCACGGTGGTGGCGGGCGGCATCGAGGTCTGGTGGTACACACCTCCCTCGCGCGCCGCATGCCACTGCCGGGTGAGCTCGACGTCGATCTCCCTGCGGCCGAAAGTCCCCGACTGGGCCTCCCAGAGGTTGAACAGGTTGCGGGCGGCGATCGTCAGCGACCCGCCGTCGCTGCCGGCCAGCGACGCGATCTCGTCAGACAGCGTGTACGAGAGCGAGAGCTCGCGCAGCTTGGCCAATCCGCCCTTGAGGACGCCGGCCTGGAGCCAGTTGCCGACGATCTCGCTCATGGCCGCCAGCTGCGCGTCCTCGCGCTCCAGGATCTGCCGCGAGTTCTGGAAGAGCAGGTGGGAGGCCGCCAGATCGCCGCTGATCTTGGTGTAGCCGCCGGAGAAGTCCACCAGGGCGAAGAGCCGGAAGTTCTGCAGGAAGCGCACCGACGTGTTGACGCCGCCGTACCAGGTCGGCACCGAGGGTCCGCGGTAGACCGGCTGCGCCATGGAGCAGGGCACGGTGCCGCCGCCCTGGTCCGGGGTGGCCTCGCACTGGTCGTTGACGATGTTGCCGCTGCCGTCGAACTCCGCCGAAACCACGTTCTCGACGAAGACGGCGCCGACCGGCAGCCCCTCCTGATGGCGCTGTCCGAAGAGGAAGATCGTGGGCAGGCCACCGAGATCGACCACCTCGCTGTCGTTGGTCGCGTAGTTGAAGCCGATGTCCCAGTCCACGCTTTCGCTTCGCAGGAGCGTCGCCGTGGCCTCGACCTCGATGCCGCGGTTGTTGAGCTGCCCCACGTTCACGAACTGCGTGCCCGCGAATCCGCTCGAGGGCGACACCGGCCGGGCGATGATCGCGTCCCTGGTGTCCTTGTTGTAGAAGGTGAACCCGAGGCCGATCCGGTCATCCATCAGGCTGGCGTCGAACCCGACCTCCAGCTCCTCGCCCACCTCCGGCTTCAGGTCAGCGTTGCCGACCGCGTCCGTGGTCAGACCGGGCTGGTCGCCGCCGGCGGTGATGGGTGCGTAGAGGCGGCGCGCGGCGAAGACGTCGGGCTGCCTGCCCGCGCGTCCCCAAGCGGCCCGCAGCTTCAGGTTGTTGATGAACGACGTGCCGAAGAAGGGCTCCTCGCTGATCACCCACGAGCCGCTGACCTTCGGGTAGAGGACGAAGTCGAAGTTCTCGCCGAAGGCGCTGTTGTCGTCGCCCCGGAACGCCACCGTCGCGAACAGCCGGTTGTTCCAGCTGAGCTGCTCCTGCACGTAGACGCCCAGGGTCTTGTTCTCGATGAAGTCCTCCCAGCCGGTCTTGACCGCAGCCGACGAGACCGTGCCGGGTCCGGGGGCCGGGAACTGGTCGCCCACGGCGCCGAACTCGTGGGTCTTCTTGACGTAGTACTGGGCACCGAAGGACGTCTCGGAGGTGGTTCCGAGGAGGGGCAGGTCGAAGGTGGCCGTCGCGCCGTAGTCCACGTTGGCCTGCGTGACGGCGCGCTCGGTGGTCTCCACGTGCCCCAGGCTCATCGAGCCGAAGAAGTCGGCGGATCCAAGCGGCGACCGGGGGACCATGCGCCCGGAGACGGCGCTGCCGAAGTCCGCGCCCCCCGTCACCCGGTGGACGAGCCAGGGGAACGGATTGTGCCGGACCGTGCCGCTCGCGATCATCCTGTCTATCCCCTCGGTCACATCCACGGTCTCCATGGCCCAGGGCGGAGTCCAGTTCCATCCCCGGCGCCGCTCGTCCTCCGCCGCGGCCGGCGTACCCCAGTAGATCGACGAGACGAACTCGATGGGGAAGGGGCCTCCTCCGTTGAATCGCGACCTCGAGCGCACGAAGCCCATGTTCGTCGCTATGCTGAGCTGCTCGTTCGGGGTGATCTCCAGATTCGCGCGCGCCGAGTACTTGTTCTGGTGGTTCCAGTCCACGAACCCCTCGTCGCGGTCGACCTGCGCCGAGAAGTAGTACCGGAGAAGGTCGGTGCCGCCCCGCGAGGAGATCCCGTAGGTCTGGTCGTGGCCGTACGTGAACGGAATGCCGTGGCCCAGAGCCTGCTCGGACTTGAGGACCTCGAACTTTCTCACCCCGCTGGCCAGCATCTCGCAGTTGGGACACGCGTTCGTCCCCTTGTCGTACACCGCCGGCCAACGGTCCACGGCGTTGGACAGGTACGAGACGCCCTGCCGGACCGTGACCTCCCACTGAGGCGCGCCGACCGCCCCCCGCTTGGTCGTGATCTGGATCACGCCCGCCGAGGCTTCGGTGCCGTAGAGGGTCGCTGCGGCCGGGCCCTTGATCACCTCGACGCTCTGGATCTCCTCGGGGTTCAGGTCGTTGAGGCGGCTGACGGCGCCTCCGCGCATGGTCGAGTTGCCCTGGTCGCTGCCGATGCGGGCGTTCGTGTTGTTGTCGATCCTGACGCCGTCGACGTAGACCAGCGGGCTGCTCCCCAGCGACACGCTGCCGATGCCCCGGATCTTGATGGCCCCGCCGGTGCCGACGTTCCCCGGCCCGCTGGCCATGTTCAGCCCCGCGACGTTCGAGTTGAGCATCTCCTGGAAGGAGCCCGACTGGCCCACCTGGAGCGCCTCGGTCATGTCGAGCTGGGCGACCGTCGTGCCGATGGCGCGGGTCTGCGAGCCCCCGGCCGTCCCGGTCACCACGATGGCGTCGAGGTCGATGGCCGTCTCCTCAAGCTCGATCCGGATGGTCGCGTCGCCAGCCTGAAACGCCTCGGTGTGCTCGCGGTAGCCGATCAGGACGACGCGCAGCGTCACGGTGGCGCCGGTCACGTTGGTGATCAGGAACCGGCCCGAGGAGTTGGTGGTGACCCCCTGGCCGGACTCGTCGATCACGACCTGGGCCCCGGCAAGCGGCTGCCCGGTGCGCGCCGACACGACAATTCCGGTGACCACCTCCTGGAGCGGTGCGGCCACGGGTGCGGCTCGGGGGACGAGCGATCGGTCGGCCTCGGTGGCCGAGGCGAGGGCGACCTGGGGTGCCAGCACGACCGCGGGCAACGCGGCGGCCAGGGCGAGGCACCCCGTGGACAGGAGTCTCCTTAGGATTGACATCGTTCCATGCTCCTCCCCGTGAGGGTTCGACTGCGGGAGTCGGGGATGACGGGTGGCGATTTGCCGTGTCGTCGGTGGCCGCCCCGTCGCGGGGGCGGAAGAGGGCGCTTGCGGGAACGTCGGTGGATCGCCGGGGGCACCGCGCGCGCAAGGGGGCCGGGGGTGTGTTCTGCATTCCCAGCCAGGCCCGCCATGGGGCACCTCCAACGCATCCTGCACCGACGCTGGCGCACCTGCCGTGGCGACGTCGTGTAGGGCTACGTCGCTTTCACTGCGCCTACGGATACGTATACAGTCACGCATACAACTTCGCAAGATAAGACGGTACACGAGACTACCTGCAGCGCTGCGGCCTGCGGGGAGGGGGGCGCTACTGTTCCCATTCGATGTGCCCGTCCACCGCGACCACCTGCCCGGTGACCCGGCTCGCCGCATCCGAGGACAGGAAGACGGCCATGTCGGCGATGTCCTCGGGCTCCACCTTGCACCGCATCGAGATGAACTGGAGGAACTCGGCCTCGACCTCGGCCGCCGTGCGCCCCTCCTGGTCCGCGATCCGCCGCACGATCCCGCGCATGCGCTCGTTGTTCACCATCCCCGGCTGAATCGCGTTGACGCGCACGTTCCAAGGCCCCAGCTCGCGCGCCACCGTCTTCGTCAGCCCCTCGACCCCCCACTTCGACACGTTGTAGACCGACCGGTTGAGGGGCAGGGTGCGGACGCTGCCCGTCGAGATGTTCACGATCGAGCCCTCGCGCCTGGCCTTCATGCCCGGCACCACCGCCTTGGTCCATAGGAAGGGTCCGTGGAGGTTGACCCTCATCGTGCGATCCCATTCGTCGTCCGGCATCTCCTCCACCGGGACGCGGGGACCGGGGATGGCCGCGTCGTTCACGAGAACGTCCACCCGGCCCATGGCCTCGGTAGCGTCGCGCAGGCCGCGGGCCACGTCGGCGTGCTCCGACACATCCCCCACCGTGCCGGAGAAGGCGGCGTTCTCGTCCAGCGCCCGCGCCACGGCCTCGCCGTCGATGTCGAAGATGTGGACCCGGCAGCCGCTGTCCGCGAACCGCTGCGCGATCACGCGACCGATGCCGCTCGCGCCTCCCGTGACGACGACCGTGTGCAGCGACGGGCGGGACATCGGCTACCTCCTTGTGAAGCGCAGCCCCCGGATCCGGTCGGTCGAGGCGTGCAGGGTGGATGCGCGGCCGTCGGCGTCGCGGGTGAACTTCACGGCCAGGGGCGGCAGCGCGAGCAGGTCGAGCCTGGATGCGCGGCGCGGCTCGGCGATGAAGGCGTCGGGCGCGGTGGCCACCAGGTCGAAGGTCTGTCCGGTCTGGACGCCGGCACCGATGCGAAGGGTCAGGCCGGGCCCGTCGCGCTCGACCTGCCAGTGGACGCGGAGCTGGTCGGAGTGGTAGGCGCCGAGGTAGTCGTCCACCGCAGTCTCGGCGGCGGCTGGCACGCGCCGGAAGAGGCGGGGCGTCTCCCACGCGCTCCAATGGACGAGTAGTTCGGGGGCCATCTGTCCTGGAGGGGCGGTCTCGCAGTCGGGAACGCGCACCTCCAGCGGCGGGATGTGAACGTTGCGGATGGTCTCGAAGGTGCAGTCGTCGAATGCAAGGAGCGGGGCGGGGGCGCCCGAGAACTGGTGCGTGAACGAGCCGGGCTGGCCGACCGAGCGCAGGAAGTCGCCCGTTTCGGGGTCGACGAAGGTGCCCGCGAGGAGCTGCTGCTGGGTGGGGGAGAGAGGGGCGGGGCCCATCTCCCCCGGCGCGCGGGCGTCGGCGCCAAGGTCCGAGGCCAGGAACGCGTCCACCATCTGCCGGTGCAGCGCGCTCGCCGAAAGGCTGCCGAGCTGGTTGGTGAAGACGGCGACGATGAGGTCGATCTCGGGATAGAAGGCCCAGTGGGTGCCGGTGGCGCCGCCGTGTCCCCAGCCGCGCAGCCCGCGGTGCCGCTCCTCGGCGAGGCCGAGGCCGTACGGGAGGTCGGCGCCGTTGGCGAGCCGGGTGGGGCCCTTGAGCCGGTCGAACATCGAGGTGCCGGCCTCGAAGTCCTCGCGCAGGTGGAGGGGCCAGCGCAGGAAGTCGTCGAACGTCGTGAGCAGCGATCCATCGCCCGAAGTCTGAAAGGGAAACTCGAAGCGATGGGGTGGAACACCTTCACCTGCATACAGATACGTCGTCCCTTGACCGTCGTGGATCTGCGCGATGTCGGGCGGTGCGAGCGTCCGGTCCATGCCGAGCGGATCGAAGATCAGGTCGCGCAGGGCCTCCTGCCACGAGGTGCCGGTCGCGGTCTCGATGATCCTCGCCATCAGCCGCCAGTTGGTGTCGATGTAGTTGTGGGCGGTTCCCGGCACGTAGTTGAGCGTGTCCTGGCGGCGGGCGAGCGCGTACATCTCGTCCAGGGTGGCGTGTCCGGTGACTCCCGCCATGGGCAGGAGCCACTCGTCGTACCAGAGCCCGGAGGTGTTGGTGACGAGGTGGCGGATGAGGAGCGGTTCGGAGAACGAGGGAAAGTCGGCGAGGTGCCTCTGCACCGGATCGTCGAGGCTGAGCGCTCCGGCGTCGGCCAGCAGGAGGGTGGCGTGCCCGGTGAAGCCCTTGGTGATGGAGGCGATGCGGTATTGGACGTGCGGCGTCCAGGGGATGCGGAACTCGCGGTTGGCGGAGCCGTAGCCGTTGAGGTGCACCACGCGGCCTCGGTGCATCACCGCCGCGATGCCGCCTGGGCTTCCCGGTTCGTCGTATCCGGCGAAGAGCGCGTCGACGCGGGCGGACAGGTCGTCGGATTCGGCGACGGCCCATTCCCGCTCGGGCCCGGTGCCGACGCAGGCCGCGCACGCCAGCACCAGGATCAGGGCCAGCGCGGTTGGACGCATGGACGTGCCGATCAAGTCCTCCCTCCATTCAGAGTGCAGCGGGTCTGCCACACGGCGAGACTGCCACATTAGCCGACTCCAACGCGTTTGTGCTAATCTTTACGGTTGACGACCGGGCCTGACGATCAGGCCGGACGAGATCCCCGCGCACCCTGGAAGCCTTTCGATGAGCAAGACACCTGCCGACGCCACCCCGCTCGCCACCCCCCCATCCGCCGGCGCGGAGCCACTCGGTCGCCGCAACTTCCTGAGTCATGCGGCGGCTGGCGTCACGGGGGCGGGACTCCTTGTGGCGTGTGGCAGCGACGACGCCGAGACCCTGGACGGCGCGCCCGCCGTGCAGACCCGGCCCCGCGTGACATGGAGGCTGGCGTCGAGCTTCCCGCGCGGTCTGGACGCGATCTACGGGTCGGCCGAGATCCTCGGCGAGATCACGTCCTCGCTGACCGGAGGCCGCTTCCAAATCCGCGCGTACCCCGCGGGCGAGCTGGTGCCTGGCTTGCAGGTCATGGACGCCGTGCAGCAGGGCACCGTGCAGGTCGGCCAGAGCACGAGCTACTACTACACGGGCAAGAACCAGGCCCTGGCCTTCGACGCTGGCGTGCCCTTCGGCATGACCGCGCGCCAGCAGGACGCCTGGCTGAACGAGGGTGGGGGGCTGGACGTGGTGCGCGGCGTCTTCGCGGACTTCGGCATCATCTCGTTCCCCGGCGGGAACACGGGCGGCCAGATGGGCGGATGGTTCCGTCGCGAGGTGAATTCGGCCGAGGACCTGCGCGGCCTCAAGATGCGCATCCCCGGCCTGGGCGGCGATGTCATGGACCGGATGGGCGTCACCGTGCAGGTGCTGGCCGGCGGCGACATCTATCCCGCGCTCGAACGCGGCGCGATCGACGCCACCGAGTGGGTCGGACCCTACGACGACGAGAAGCTCGGCCTCCATCAGGCCGCCCCCTACTACTACTACCCGGGGTGGTGGGAGCCGTCGGCGTCGGTGTCGTACGAAGTCAACCAGCAGGCGTGGGACCAGCTCCCCAGCGAATACCAGGCGGTCTTCGAGGTGGCGGCCAAGGCCAGCGCCCGCAGGATGCTCTACTACTACGACGCCAAGAACCCCGGCGCGCTCCAGCGGCTCATCGAGGGCGGCACGCAGATGCGGTCGTTCTCGGACGACATCATGTCCGTGGCCCGCACCACCATCGGCGAGATCCTCGAGGACTACGCGGCGGCCGACCAGCAGTACCGCGCGGTCTACGACCACTGGCGCAACTTCAAGGAGGCGTCCTACCGCTGGTTCGGCACCGCCGAGCTGCGCTTCGCCAGCTTCGCGTTCCCGGAGGCTGGGCAGAGCGGCTGAGGGGGACGTCGATCGGCGTCGGTGCTGGACACCCTTCAGTCCACAGAATAGGTCCATTTCGGAGGAGTCACCCACCTTGCAAGTCGTGTCTCTGAAGCTCCGGAACTACCTGAGTGTTCAGAACGAGGAAGTCTCGCTGGATCGGCTCAATGTTCTGATCGGCACCAACGCGTCGGGCAAGAGCAATGTCATGGATGCCCTGCGCTTCCTGCGCGATGCGATCCGGCGGGACTTCCAATTCGCGGTCGCGTCCCGCGGCGGATTTGTCCATTTGGCCTGCAAGGCGTCGGACGCGAGGGATGTGCGTCTCGTCACGACGTTTCGGGACGACGATCAGATGTTCGAGTGGTCGGTCGCTCTTTCGAGGCGGGATTTCGAGTTCAAGGTTCGCGAAGATGTTTTCCTTTTGCCCCAAGGCCAGCCCCCCCAACGGCTTCTCGAACGGACCGAGGACGGCGCGGGCTGGTGGTGGTCGGGGAGCGAGGGGCGAGTGGAACTGAAGGAGCGTCCCGAAAGAAGCGCATTGGCCGCCGCTGCTGCGGACGCGTCGTTCCCTGCTCGCGCCGTGGCGGATTTCGTAGGGGGTTGGGGATTCTTCGACCCCAATCCAGGAGCGTTGCGCCGAGCTTCGACGGAAAGCGATTCGCCCGCCTTGGCGGGTTACGGTCAGAACCTGGCGGCTCGCCTCCACACCCTGAAGAGGACGGATCGTGAGCGGTTCGAGCGCATTCACTCGGCCACGCGTGACATCCTGGGGGTTCCAGAAGAGATCACCTTCCGCACCTTCGATGACGGCGGCCGGGTGGCCCTATTGTTCAACGAAACGGGGCTGAAGTACCGAATCCATCAAGCCGGGGGCTCGAACGGCACCCTACGGATGCTTGCGATCACGACGGCGCTATTGGGGACGACTCGTACTCTCGTAGGCATTGAGGAACCGGAGAACTACATCCATCCGGGTGCGCTTTCGGCATTCACCGAGCATGTCCTGCGTGCCGAGCACGAGGCCCAGATCGTGATCACGACCCATTCCCCGCAATTGCTGGATGTGCTTGACCTGCCCGAGGCGATCCTGTTGGTGCGACGCACCGAGAGCGGCACCAAGGTGGTCGGGGAATCGGATCCCCAACTTGTCCGCAGGGCCCTTGATGCGTCCGGCTTCGGGCTGGGCGAATGGCACGAGACCAAGGGGTTTGGAGGCTGAGCAGTGCCCAGACACGTCGTCATCCTGGCGTCGGGAGAGACGGAACGACGAGCCCTGCCCAATCTCCTACGGCACCTGAGGCGCGAGGGCATATCCGTTGAAGTCCGCAAACCGCCGCGTCACCGGGCGATTTCGAGCGAGGTGGCAATCAAGATAGCCAAGGCCTGCTATTGGAGTGACCCACGGCCTCACAAGTTGGTGGTCTTGCTTGACGCTGATGGTCGGGACCCCGAGGAACAGCTGGAGCCGCTCCGGCGTCGGATTGGACGGTCACTTGACGATCTGGACCTCAAGGTTTCCTACGCGTATGCACAGTGGCATCTCGAGGCGTGGTTCTTCGCGGACGAGTCAAGTCTCCGCGGACACTTGGACAGGAATCTTGGGAACGTGGACGCGTCACAACCGGACTGCATCGACAACCCGAAGCTCCACCTGAGGAACCTGCTGGCTGGGAGGCTCTACACGGCGGAGATGGCGGAGAGGATCTCCCGTAACTTGGATGCGACCACGATTACTGCGAAGAGCGCGAGTTTTGCACGTTTCCTGGATGTCGTGCGTAACGGTGGGTCGCCGAACTGATCGGTCTCCCGGTGTCGGCCCGGAACCCCCTGAGGCTTAGTGTCTTGACGAAATAACGCTTCTGTCGTCATTTTGCCTGTCATTATGACGACTTCGCCGCGATTTTCACCGATTCCGCGATTCCTCACCCTGCCAAGAGGCAGCTTCTTCCTCTTCGGGCCGCGCGGAACGGGCAAGACCACCTGGCTACGCTCAGTGCTGCCGGACGCCCTCGTCGTGGATCTTCTCCAGCCGGAGGAGTATCGGCGACTGGCCGCCCGCCCCGAGCGCCTGCACGAACTCGTGCAGGGAGTCGCGCCCGGCAGCGACATCGTCATCGACGAAGTCCAGCGGGTTCCCGAACTCCTGAACGTGGTTCACAGCCTCATCGAGAGCGGCAATGGCTACAGGTTCGTGCTCACCGGTTCCAGCGCGCGAAAGCTCCGGCGAGGCGGTGTGAATCTGCTCGCCGGCCGTGCGATTCTGCGGACCATGCATCCCTTCATGGCGGGGGAGATGGGAGCAGGATTCGATCTTGACGCCGGCCTCGGGCTCGGCACCGTTCCCACCGTCGTCTCGGCGGAGGATCCCGAGGCGGCGCTGGCGGCCTACGCGGGGCTCTACGTCGAGCAGGAGGTTCGCGCCGAGGGTCTGGCTAGGGACATCGGCAGCTTCTCGCGCTTCCTTGAAGCGGTCTCCTTCTCGCACGCCGCAACCCTCAACGTCAGCGAGGTGGCGCGCGAGTGCGAGGCGAGCCGGAGCACCGTCACCGGCTATCTAGAGTTGCTAGAAGATCTGCTGCTGTCCTTCCGGCTGCCCGTCTTCAGGCGACGCGCGAGGCGGCGCCTGGTGGCCCACCCTCGATTCTTCTACTTCGACTGCGGCGTATTCCGCAGTCTGCGTCCGATGGGTCCCCTTGACAGGCCCGCGGAGATGGCCGGACCCGCCCTCGAAGGGTTGGTCGCCCAGCACCTGCGGGCGTGGCTGGCCTATTCCGGAGCCGACGCCCGACTCCACTACTGGCGCACGCGCGGAGGAGCCGAAGTTGACTTCGTGCTCTACGGCGACGCTGGTCTCTGGGCCTTCGACATCATGAACGCCGACCGCGTGCGCCCCGCCGATCTGCGCGGCCTGGCCGCCTTCGGAGACGAGTACCCCGAGGCGCGTCGCATCCTGCTCTACAGAGGCCGGTACCGACTCGTGCGCAAGGGTGTTCTTTGCCTGCCGGTCGCCCCGTTTCTCGTCGCCTTGGATCCCCAGCAGGGCCTCGATGACGCCGTGGGGTGACCCGGAAGCTTGTCCCCCCTCAGTCCACCAGTCCCGTCACCAGCCCCGGCCACTGGATGATCGCCATCAGGCCGATCAGCTGGATGATGATGAACGGGATCACCGCACGGTAGAGGTCGGTGGTCTTCACCTCCGGGGGGGCCACACCCCGCAGATAGAAGAGCGCGAATCCGAAGGGCGGCGTCAGGAACGAGGTCTGGAGGTTCATCCCGATCATGACGCCGAACCACACCAGGTCGATCCCCAGCAGCGCGGCCGCGGGCGCCAGCAGCGGAATGATGATGAAGGCGATCTCGAAGAAGTCGAGGAAGAAGCCGAGGATGAAGATCACGAGGTTGGCGACCAGCAGCAGGCCGATCCGGCCGCCCGGCAGCGTGGTGAGCAGGTCCTCGATCCAGATGTCGCCGTAGAGGCCGCGGAAGACGAGCGCGAACGCCGTCGAGCCGATCAGGAGGAACATCACCATCGTGGTGAGCTTGGTGGCGCCCAGGCACGACTCGCGCAGCACGCTCAGCGACATGCGGCCCCGCGCCGCGGCAAGCAGGATCGCGCCGACCGACCCGATCGCCCCGGCCTCGGTCGGGGTCGCGATACCGGCGAAGATCGACCCGAGCACGATCAGGATGAGCAGCAGCGGCGGCAGCATCACCACCGCCACGCGGCGCATCAGCACCCGGAAGTCCACGTCGGTCATCTCGGGGGGCAGGGCGGGCGCCGCCTCGGGCTTGACCACCGCCACGCCCGACACGTAGAGCGCGTACATCGCGGCCAGCATCAGCCCCGGCACCAGTCCCCCGATGAAGAGGTCGCCGACGGAGATGCCGAGCTGGTCGGCGAGCACCACCAGCACGATGCTCGGCGGGATGATCTGCCCCAGCGTCCCCGAAGCCAGGATCACACCGGACGACAGCCGCGCCGAGTACTTGTAGCGCAGCATGACCGGCAGCGAGATGCTCCCCATCGCCACCACCGAGGCGCCAACGACGCCAGTCGCCGCCGCCAGCATCGCGCCCACGACCACGACCCCCAGCGCAAGCCCGCCGCGCAGCCTCCCGAAGAGCGTGCCGATCGTCGTCAGCAGGTCCTCGGCCAGCTTCGCCTTCTCCAGCACCAGTCCCATGAAGATGAAGAACGGCACGGCCAGCAGCACGTAGTTCGACATCACCCCGAAGATCCGCTCGGGCATGGCGAAGAGCAGGTTCCAGTCGAACAGGCCGGCCTGCACGCCGATGAACGCGAAGATCAGCGACGCGCCGCCCAGCGCGAACGCCACCGGATAGCCGCTGAAGATGATCAGGAAGACCACCACGAACATCAGCGGCGCGAGGATGTTCGCTTCCATCAGATTCCCAGCCTCGCCGCGCGGGCCTCCGGGGTCTCGTCGTCCACCTCGGCGGGGGCGTCACCCTGCCGCAGCGTCCTCAGGTCCCTCAGCAGCTCCGCGACCCCCTGCGCCAGCAGCAGCACGAACGCCACGATGATCACTGCCTTGAGCGGGTAGCGCGGCAGGCCCCCCGGATCCGGCGAAGCCTCGCGCACCGCCCACGAATTCCGAATCGACGGCCACGAGACCCAGAGCACGAAGACGCAGAAGGGGATCAGCATCAGGACCGATCCGACGACGTTGATCCAGGACTTGGCCCGCGTCCGCAGACGCCCGTAGAGCACGTCCACCCTCACGTGCGCGTCCTCCTTGAGGGCGAAGCCGGCGCCCAGCAGGAAGATCAGCGAAAACAGGTACCACTGCAGCTCCAGGTAGAGGTTGGAGCTGAGATTCACCCCGATGAAGCGGCCCAGGTAGCGGGCGATCGCGTTGTACGCGCCGATCAGCACCATCAGGAGGGCCATCCACGAGATGAACCGGCCCAGACTGCTGGTGACGCGGTCGACGATGCGGTTGAAGGGGTTTTCGTTCATGACCCGCCCACACTATCGCGCCGCGCCGTGGTCAGCAAGCTTCGCCCCGTCATCTCGCGGGGTTGGGGGATGTCCATGAGATGCAGGACGGTGGGGGCCACGTCGGCGAGAATCCCGTCGCGGACGGCGCTGCCGGTCTGTCCGGCGGTCGAGGAGAGGATCAGCCGCACCGGCCCGGTGGTGTGCGCCGTGAAGGGGCTGCCGTCCTCGCACAGCATCTGCTCGGCGTTGCCGTGGTCGGCCGTCACCAGCGCCGTGCCGCCGATCTCGGCGACGGCCTCCAGAACCCGCCCCACGCAGGCGTCCACCGTCTCCACCGCCGCGACCGCCGCCGGAATGCTCCCCGTGTGGCCCACCATGTCGGCGTTGGCGTAGTTGACCAGGACGAAATCGTGGCCCCGCGCGGCAATGTGCGCGATCAGCGCCTCGGTGAGCTCCGGCGCGCTCATCTCGGGCTGGAGGTCGTAGGTGGCGACCTGCGGCGACGGCACGAGGTGGCGGCCCTCGCCGGGAAAGGGCTCCTCGACGCCGCCGTTGAAGAAGTAGGTGACGTGCGGGTATTTCTCCGTTTCCGCCATGCGGAGCTGCGTGCGCCCGGCCGCAGCGAGCACCGCGCCGAGCACGTTGTCGTGGGTGCGCGGGGGAAAGAGGACGGGGTGGGCGAAGTCGTCCTCGTAGCGGGTCATGGCGACCAGGCGGTCGCACGGGCCGCGTGGCCGCTCGAAGTGGGGGAAGGTCGCGTCCATGAGCGCGGCGGTGAGCTGCCGGGCGCGGTCGGCGCGGAAGTTGAAGAAGAGGATGCCGTCGCCGGGGCGGATGCCGTCCGGTGCTCCCACCACGACCGGATCCAGGAACTCGTCGGTGACCCCCTCGTCGTAGCAACGGGCCACGTACACCGAGGCGCTCTCCACGCGCGCGCCGGTGCCCTGCACGATGGCTCGGTAGGCGCGTTCGGTGCGCGGCCAGCGGCGGTCGCGGTCCATCGCGTAGTAGCGTCCGGAGACGGTGGCGATTCGGCTGTTGCGGCTTCGTGCGCATCGCGCCTCCAGCTCCTTGATCCACCCGATCCCCGAAGTCGGCGACGTGTCGCGACCATCGGTGACCACATGCACCCGCGTGGAGAGTCCCGTGCGGTTCGCCCAGTCCAGCAGCGCCCGGAGGTGGGAGATGTCGCTGTGCACACCGCCGTCCGAGCAGAGGCCGATCAGGTGGAGCGCGCCGCCAGACCCCCGCAGCGTGTTCGCGAGTTCGCGCAGCGCGGCGATGTCGAAGAACGACCCGTCCCGTATCGCCATCGAGATGCGGGTCACGTCCTGGTGCACGATCCGACCGGCGCCGAGGTTGAGGTGCCCGACCTCGGAGTTGCCCATCTGGCCGGCGGGAAGCCCCACCGCCTCGCCCGACGTGGCGAGAAGGCACCACGGACGCGTTTTCAGCAGCCGGTCCCGCACCGGAGTTCGGGCCATCGCCACCGCGTCGCCGCGCCGCGCGATCTCGGCCGGGTCCGACGCCGCCACCCCCCAACCGTCGCAGATGATCAGCACGACCGGCCTGCCGCTATCGTTCATGGGATCAATCTAACAGGAGCACGGAGCGGCACTTGAGCGAACTTTGGCGGCAGAGCCTGGACCTGCACGGCCGTCCCGCGCGGCCCGTGACGTGGACCTGCGCCGCTCCGCGCCGGGATCTCCCCGCGCTCCGGCGCTGGAGGCGCGCGGTCGGACCCGTCAGGGTGGCCGACGCGGCCCCGGACAGCCTGCCACCCGATCGCGCGGCACGCTGGCCGCTCACGGTGGCGGTGTGGAACGCCAACGTCGGCGGCGGCGCAATTCACGCTCTCTGGGATCGTGTTGCGAGGGGACGGGACGGTGCCGTCGGCCCCACGGTCGCCCTGCTGCAGGAGGTCTTCGCAGCCGGCCCTGGGATCCCGTCGCCCACGGCGGCGACCGCGTCGCCTGCGCCCGCCTCGGCACCCATGACGCCCGCCGCGCCGCCGACGCCCGGCTCGGTGCCGACGCCCGCCTCATCCGGGCCGACGCCCGCCTGGACCTGGGCCGAGCGCATCGCCCCCGCACCGTCCGGCGAGCCGCGCACCGACATCGCCTCCTTCGCTCGCAAGGCGGGCCTCTCGCTCGTGTACGTCCCGTCGATGCGGAACGGGGACCCGGCCCACGATCCGCCAGAGCACCGCGGCAACGCCATCGTCGCGAACATCCCCCTTTCATCGCCGCGCGCCATCGAGCTTCCCTTCGAGCGCCAACGTCGGGTCGCGGTCATGGCGAACGTGACGCTCGCAGGCGCGACCATCGCCCTCTGCTCGGTCCACCTCGACAACCGAGCGCCGTGGCGCCGGGCGTGGCGCACGCTGGGAGCCGCCCGCCGCCGCCAAATGTCCGGTCTCCTCGATGTCTTCCCCGGGGACGCCGACGCCGATGCCCACGTTCTCGGCGGTGACCTCAACACATGGGTCGGCGGGCGTCGCGAAGCTGCCTACCGACTGGCCCAGGCGCGGTTCCCCCTCCCGACACGCCCCGATGTCCGACCGACCCACCACTTCGAGATCGGGGGCTGGCTGCGGCACTCCGACCACCTGATGTTTCGGCTGCCTCCGGGTTGGCACGGCGAATACCGCCGCCTGGACGACACCTTCGGATCGGACCACTACCCACTCACTGGAACGGCCAAACCCTAACGTAACGTCAGGGTTGCCTCACGCCCGCGTGGCCCACCACCCGCCCCGTTCGTGGTCGAAGACGAGTTCGTCGCCGATTGGCTCGGTGGCCACGCGCCCGTTCGCGAAGACCGTGCGGCCCCGCACCCACGTCCTCACGGGCCAGCCTCGAAGTCTCGTTCCGTGCCATGGGCTCCAGCCGCATCGGGTCCGCTGATCCCTGTTTCTCACCTCTCGCTCCTCGGACATGTCGACCAGCACCAGATCCGCGTCGCAACCCGGCTCGATTCGTCCCTTGCCGACGATGTCCCAGATGCGCGCCGGGCCGTCGCTCATCCATGCGGCGAGATCCTGGAGGGTGCAGCGGCCGCGGTTCACCTCGTTGAGCATGAGGGGGAGGAAGAGCTCCACGGCGGGGATTCCCGAGGGCGAGTCGGGGTAGGGGAGGCGCTTTTCGGCGAGGGTGTGCGGGGCGTGGTCGGTGGCGAGGATCTGGATGGCGTTCGACTTCAGCCCCCGCCAGAGCGCGGCGCGGTCGTCGGCGGTCTTGAGCGACGGGTTCATCTGGGCGAGCGTGCCCAGGCGGTCGTAGTCGGAGGTGTCGAGGAAGAGGTGGTGAGGACAGGCTTCGGCGGTGATGAGGTGGCGGGTTTCGGCGCGCAGGCCCGCCAGGATCGCGGCTTCGTCGGCGGTCGAGACGTGCAGGACGTGGAAGCGGTGTTGGTGGCGGGTTGCCAGGTCGATGGCGCGCAGGGTGGCCGTGACCGCGGCGCGATGGTCGCGGATGCGGGAGTGGTCGTGGACCGTCAGGGGCTCGGACAGCCGCGCCCGGTTGGCCCGCACGGTGGCCTCGTCCTCGCAGTGCGCCGTGATCGGCAGCGTGGTCTCGGCGAAGATCGCCTCGAGGCGCTCCTGGTCGTCGACCAGCATGTCTCCGGTGCTCGATCCGATGAAGATCTTGATGCCGGGGGTCGGGAGACCGAGGGTGCGCTCGGCACGGCGGAGGTCGGCCAGATTGTCGGTGGTGGCACCCATGTAGAAGCCGTAGTCGACCACACAGCGGCGCTTCGCCAGGGCCAGCTTGTCGGTGAGCGCCTCGGCCGTGACGGTCTGGGGCACGGTGTTGGGCATCTCCAGGAACGCGGTGACGCCCCCGGCCGCGCAGGCGCGGCTGCCCGTGCGCAGATCCTCCTTGTGGGTGAGGCCCGGGTCGCGAAAGTGGACCTGGTCGTCGATCACGCCGGGGAGCAGGTGCAGCCCGGCCGCGTCCACGACCTCGTCGGCGCGCGTGTGGCGCGGCGCGTCCACCCCCGTGATCCGCCCGTCCTCGATGAGCACGGACGCGCGTGCGGTCTCCCGCGGCAGGACCACGGTCGCACCGCGGATCAGGACCCTATGTGAAATACGGGTTGTCTCCGCTCGCGTGGTCGGTCACGTCGTGGATGGCGGTCACCTCGGGCACGGCCTGCGACACCATGCGCTCGACGCCCTGGCGAAGAGTCATGCGAGACATGGCGCACCCCTGACACCCGCCCGCCATCTCGATGAAGATCTCCGTGCCCTGCACGTCGACCAGGTTGATCACGCCGCCGTGCGAGGCGATCGAGGGGTTGATCTCGGTGTCGAGCACGTGGCTCACGCGTTCGGCCAGCTCGCCCCCCGGTCCCGCGTCGTCGATCGCTTCCTTAACCGCATCGGGGTCCGGGGTGATCTGGAAGCCGCTCTCCTGGATCGTCTCGACGAAGTCCACCTGGGCTCCGTTCAAACGCTTGAGGCTCGCCTCGTCGACCAGCACCCTGAACGATCCCGCGTCGACCTCGACATCGGTCTCGCCGCGCGTGTCCGCGTCCACTAGGGTGAGTTCGTAGTTGGGCGCGAAGGGACTTCCCTCGACCGCGATTCGCAGGGCCTGCAGCTCGTCCTCCTCGTGATCCATGAACGACAGGATCATGTCGCGGGCCCTATCTGTAAAGGTCAGCTTCATTTCGTTTCTCGCTTGCTGGTGAAACGGGGCTTGCCACCGGGCAGCGTGGCCGGGTTGCGCATCTGAATATGCCGACAGATCTTGGTACGGCAAAGCTTCTGCCGTCGGCCGACGAGGACTGGGAGCCACGGCGAAGCCAGTCGGTGAAGGGGCGCAGCCGCAAGGGATGATTGTGACGGAGAAGCCCCATCTTGCAACCCGCGACGCAGGGCGTCGCCGCAACCGTGCGCGGATCGGGGGCCGGGGACTGTGGCGGGGAGCCTTTGCTCTGATGCTCTTGGCGTGCTCGGGCGACTCGGTGCCGCCGACCGAGCCTCCGCCCCCGCCCACGCCCGTGCCCACCACGGTGACCGTGTCCCCCTCGTCCGCCGAGATCGCCGCGCTGGGTGCCACGGTCAAGTTGACGGCCGAGGTCAGGGACCAGAACGGCAATCCCATGCCCGGGGCGGCGGTGGCCTGGGTCTCCAGCACGGACACGGTCGCCACGGTCGACGGCACCGGGCTCGTGACTGCGGTGACCAACGGCACCGCGACGATCACCGCGACCGCCGCGTCGGTCTCCGGAACCGCCACCGTGACCGTGGAGCAGGTCGCCGCCGCGACGCGGGTCGTGCCGGACTCGCTGACCTTCGCCGCAGTGGGCGACACGGCGTCGCTCGCGGCGACGGTGACAGACGCCAACGGCCACGCCATCGAGGGGGTGGCGGTGGAGTGGACGAGCGGCGACACGGCCGTGGCGGCCGTGGTGGTCGGGGAGACGGGCGTTCTCGTCACGGCGGTCGGCGCGGGGCGCACCTCGGTGGTCGCAAGCGCGGGCGAGACCGAGGGTGGCGCGACGGTATCGGTCGAACAGCTTGCCGATTCCATCTCGATCGAACCCGCGTCCCTGGTCTTCACCACCATCGGCGACACGGCCACGCTTTCGGCCACCGTCGTCGACGCCAATGGACACGAGGTCGAAGGCGCCGTCGCGACCTGGTCCAGCGCCGATCCGTCGGTGGCTTCAGTCGACGCCGACGGACTGGTCACAGCCGTCGCGCTGGGCTCGACGGTGGTTTCGGCGGCCTCCGGCCCGCTGAGCGCGTCGGCCTCGGTGGAGATCCTGAGCCTTTCCACCGACCGAGCCGTCCTCGAGTACCTGTTCCGGGTCATGGGCGGTCCAGGCTGGAGGGACAGGACCAACTGGCTCACCCCCGCGCCGCTCTCCACTTGGCACGGGGTTGGCACCGACCCCGACGGGCGGGTCAGCTTTCTGTTGCTGCGTGGGAACGATCTGACCGGCCCGATCCCGGACGCCATTGAAAGACTCGACCGCCTCTTCATTCTCGACCTCAGCAGCAATCGTCTTCACGGTAGCATCCCGTCCTCAATCGGGAGCCTGGCTCGCCTCCGGGACCTCATTCTCGGCCACAACCCCCTCGAGGGGCGGCTCCCGCCGGAGCTCGGGAGGATGGCGGCGCTCAGGTTTCTCTTCCTGGAGTCCACGAATCTGCACGGACCCATCCCGGAGAGCTTCGCAGACCTAAGGCTGGGCGCGTTCTACTTCGGTGCCACCTCGCTGTGCGTGCCAAAGTCGCTCGAGGCCTGGTTGGCCACGATTCCGTCCGGCACCGAGAACCCTACCGCCTGCGTGCCCGACACGCCGGACCGCGACGTGCTCGTCGATCTCTACCACGCGACCGGAGGGCCTCGCTGGGAGAGGAACGGGAACTGGCTCGGCCCGAGTGGGATCAACACCTGGGACGGCGTCGAGGCGAACGACGACGGCTACGTCACCTCGCTGTCGCTGGCATACAACAACCTCGTCGGATCGATTCCCGCCGTGCTGGGCGACCTCGCGCATCTCGAACACCTGTGGCTATACGGCAACCGGCTGACCGGCGCGATACCCGCCTCGCTGGGACGTCTGTCGCGGTTGAGGAACCTCAGTCTGGCGAGCAACGGTCTGGACGGTCCCATCCC
Source organism: Longimicrobiales bacterium (assembly GCA_963662845.2). Taxonomy (GTDB): domain Bacteria; phylum Gemmatimonadota; class Gemmatimonadetes; order Longimicrobiales; family Gaopeijiaceae; genus Bin94. Next base: position 873,748 of record CAXXCM010000005.1, read on the forward strand.
TCCCGAGCTGGGCGACCTGTCGAGCCTCGACACGCTCTTCCTGTCCAGCAACCTCCTGTCGGGAGCGATTCCGCCCGAACTCGGCAAGCTGAGCGGGCTGAAGGTGATGGCCATGTTCGAGAACCGGCTGACCGGACCCCTGCCCAGCCAGTTTGGAAACCTGGTCTCGCTGCGGGAGCTGTGGCTCACCGACAATCTGCTGGAGGGGCCGCTGCCGAAGGAACTCGGCAACATGCGCTCGCTGGAGGATCTCAACCTCCTCCGCAACCGGATTTCCGGCCCCATCCCACCCGAGCTGGGCGCGCTGGCCTCGCTGCGGGCGCTTACCCTGTCGAACAACGCCCTGGAAGGCGGCATCCCCGGGGAACTCGGGAACCTGGCCGCGCTCGAGCGGCTGCACCTCGCCAGGAACCAACTGTCGGGACCCATTCCCAGGGAGCTGGGCAACCTTGCGTCCATCGAGACGCTGTGGCTGTTCCTCAACGACCTGAGCGGTCCGATACCGCCCGAACTGGGCAATCTCCGCACTCTCAAGCGACTCGCGATGGGCGACAACCGACTCTCCGGGCCGTTACCGCCCGAGTTCGGCAAGATGGTCGCGCTGACCGACCTCCAACTCGGCAGAGGCAATCTGAGCGGCCCCATACCGCCGGAGCTGGCGAACCTCCCCGCCCTCACGGATCTCGGCCTCCACAGCAACGACTTCAGCGGGCCGCTGCCGCCCGAACTCGGCAACATCCGCACGCTGGAGAGCCTTTCTGTCGTCTACAACGAGGGCCTCACCGGACTGCTTCCCCGAAGCCTCATGAAGTTGCCGTCGCTCTCGTCGCTCGCCTTCTACAGCACCGGCATCTGCGCACAGATCGACGACGAGTTCCAGGGATGGATGCGGACGCTCAGCGACGCGCGCCCCGCAGACTGCGATGTCGAGACGGTCGAGCGGTACGCGCTGGCCGATCTGCACGACCGCACCGCCGGCAGCTCCTGGACCAGCCGAAGCGGCTGGAACGGCGACGGGCCCCTCGGCAGTTGGCACGGCATCGCGACCGAGGGCGGACGCGTGCGCGAGCTGACCCTGGCGAACAACGGGCTGCGCGGCCCGCTGCCCGCCGAGCTCGCCAACCTGACCGAACTCAGGGTGCTCGACCTGCGCGGCAACGACCTGACCGGGGAACTGCCCACAGCGTTCGCCGCACTTTCCGGCCTGGCCGAGCTCCGGGTCCCCGACAACGCGCGTCTGGACGGCGTGCTTCCCTTCGACCTCACGCGGCTCCAGAGCGTGAAGGTGCTCCACCACACCGGCACGGGCCTGTGCGCCTCTCCGTCCACCACCTTCCAGACCTGGTACTCGGGCATCGACGACACCTCGGGCGCGATTTGCGGGAATCCGGACCAGGTGGCGGTGTCGCTGCCGATCGTCTACCTGACCCAGTCGGTGCAGAGCCCTTCGCGAAACGTCCGCCTCGTCGCCGACCGCGACGCCCTGCTGCGCGTCTTCGTCACCGGCGACCAGCCCCGCGCCTTCTTCGAGCCCACCGTCCGCGCCACCTTCCTGCGCGGCGGCCGCGAGGTGCACCAGGTCACCATCGAGCGCCACGGCGACGAGATCGCGACCGTGGCCGACGAGGGCGAGCTCGACCTCTCCTACAACGCGGTGATCCCGGCGAGGCACATCGTGCCGGGCACCGAGATGGTGGTCGAGGTGGACCCCGACGGCGTGATTCCGCAGGCGCCCGGCAGCGTGATGCGCTTCCCGGCGGCGGGCGCCGAGCCGCTGAACGTCGTCGAGGTGCCGCCCATGGAGGTCACGGTGGTGCCGGTTCTCGAAGCCGCCGAGCCTGATTCATCCATCTTCGACTGGACCCGCGGCCTGTCCGCCGATGGTCCCCAGATGGGCCTCTTCCGATACGCGTTCCCATTCGCCGACATCAACGCCAGGGCCCGGGACAGCTACGTGACCTCGCTCGATCTGACCAGCTCGGAGGGACAGTGGGGCCTCGTCCTGGAGCTCGAAGCGCTGCGGGCGGCCGAGAACGGCACGGGCTACTACTACGGAGCGGCCGCCAGCGTCAACGGCTACGTGCGCGGGATAGCGAGACTGGGTGCCTGGGTAAGCATAGGCAAGGCCTGGGACACCGAACTCGCGCATGAGATCGGCCACAATCTGGACCTCCGCCACGCGCCGTGCGGGGGCGCCCTGGGCACCGACCCCGAATTCCCCTATGCCGACGGAAGCATCGGCGTGTGGGGCTACGACTTCCGCAATGCCTCGGTGGTGTCGCCGGAACGCCGCCGCGACATCATGGGCTACTGCTACGAACGCGGCTGGCTCAGCGACTTCTACTTCGAGAAGGTCATCGACTACCGCGAGCGCGTCGAGGGCGAGGCGAGGGCGCGAGCGGCCGCGGCGGGACCGCCCACGGAAATGCTGGTGCTGTGGGGAGGCGTCGTGGAGGGCGAGCTTCGCCTGGAGCCGGCGTTCCCGATGCGCACCGCCCCGCGCCTGCCCGACGAGGCGGGCCCCTACCGACTCGAAGGGAGGGGCACGGACGGGCGCACCGAATTCTCGCTCGACTTCGCGCCCGGAGAGGACCAGTTCGGCAACAGCTACTTCTTCTTCACGATCCCCATCGAACCAGGCTGGCGGGAATCGCTGGAGACCCTCACGCTGACAGGGCCGGAGGGGGTTGTGACAACAAGCGCGACCGAGCCGCGCGGCCTGTCCGTCGTGCGCGACCGGGCGACCGGGCGGATCCGGGGTATCCTGCGTGACGTGGAACCGGTCCTCCCGGCAGCGCTCGGCACGCGTGGCGACCTGGTGATCGAAGCGACGCGCAACCTCGGCGACGCGGTGCGGCTGCGGAGGTAGGGTTGGCGGTCCGTTAGGCGACACTACCGCCTTGTCCTGCTGACTGCTGAACAAGCCCAACAACTGAACAGAATAAACCGTTCCGAGATGACCCGAGATCGCCTAGGGTCAGCCGGCATTCCGTAGTGAAGCGCCGCGGGCACTGATCTCCCGCTCAGAACCGAGCCGCCAGCCTTTGCGAGCAATCGAGGGGACGCGGATTCCTCGATGAGTCAGATCCCGGCGCTGTCACTGACCCGCATGCGCTGGTCAAGATCCCCCCACCAGCTCGTAGACGGCCACACTTTGCTCATCGAATTCGCCACGCTCCATTAGGAGCACCCAGTCCGGGCCAGCGTCCAGCAACGTCGAGCGCGCGGGGACGACCACGCGTCCGACCCACGCGCCGCTTGGATGCAGCAGATGGAGTTCCTGCTCCGGTGCCCGCCAGCCGAAGGTCGTGACCCACAAGCTGCCGTCCGGGAGCGCCATGAGCCCGTCCGTTTCGAAGGCGGGGAACCGCTCCGGCAGGTCATCCCGAATGCCCTGCCAGCGCTCCCTCTCGAAGCGCCGACGCTCCTCGGGCGTGTCGTACCGGGCCAGGTAGGCGCGTAGGTAGCGGTCGAGGTGCTCGGTTGTCACCCGCCGATCCGGTCCAGCCCACCGCGCGATGCGCGTGACACGACCGCTCCAGTCGATGTGTTCGAGTTCGTAATCGCCGCCCGACCCATGCCACACGCCGGTGCCAGTCGCAGCGAAGACCATGACCTTCCCCCACTCCCTCGGCCCGTCACCCCCACCATAAAAGAAACGCTCCGTACCGGGTATCCCGGAACGCAGAACGATCACACTGTCACCGCGCGTATGGCTTAGCGACATGCTCCAGCGGTAGATCTCGCCCACCGTCAAGGACGCGTAGTCCGTTTCCGGCCAAGGCGTGAAGACCAAGCTGCCGTCCGGCGCGCACATGGGCTCGCTGTACGGATTCACTCCGGCCGCGCTGAGCCCCCGCGTTTCGGTCACATTGCCGTCCGTGTCGAGTTCCGTGATTCGGTCCAGATGCCAGTCGAAAACTGTGATCGCGGCTCCCGGGCAGCCTCTCAGCAACCGCAGTCCCCCGTACTCTCCCGGTCCCTCGCCCTGCCGCCCGCTCGTCCACACATGCCGCCCACCGGCGTCGAACATCCGGACTTCGTAGCTTTGCTCGTCCGCCACAACCACGCCCCCGTCTTCGAGCCGAATCGCCCCGGTTACCTCCCCGAACATGTATTCCATCGGACCATCGAGGACGCCGATACGCACCAAAGGCTCATCGGCGAGCACCAAGTCTGCCTCACGGGGGGAATCACTCTCCACGATGGCTTGATGAACGATTCGTACATTTGCCCGTTCCGTTTCGCCTTCCCGGTCCTCGTACCAGCGTATCGGCTGCTTCCCCCCGCCGGAGGCAACCAGCGTTCTGCACGCAATGGCAAACAGGGCGAAGAGTGTGATGAGCCTGAGGTGGGGCGCGGTCATGTGGGAACTCCTGAACTGAATGAGGCGGAAGGCCCAAGAACTTCACCTGGAAGGACATTCCGCATGGGATCAGGGTTGCGCAAGGGTCGCGCGGCTCGGGCGGCCAATTGCGCTTCGTGGGTCTCATTGAGGTGTTCCAGCCCGTTCGATTAAGGGGTTGACAAAAATCTCTTCCAACCCTAAACCTTCAAACGGAGCCGGAAGTGGTGCCCGAGGGGTTCTTCTCAGAACCCTGGTGCCGCGACTGGCTCCCGCCCTTTAAGCGTGGGTGCGCAAACTAGTCTCCGTAGACGAAGTGTTCCTTCCCCATCGTCCGGATTCCCCACGGTTTCTGCCGTCGTCGTCTTCCCAGTCGAAGGTCTTCTGCCGGACGAGGTAGGGATCACCGCGCAACTCCTGACGGTCCAGGGCTCGCTCGTAGTAGACCCTCGGTATGTGCGCACAGAAGTCGCCTAGCTTGATGCCTGGCGTGACCTCTGAGTCCACAAAGAGGACCCCGGCACTCATTGTAAAGAAAACATGACATTCTGTAATGTTGTCATGACAGTGCAAATGGGTGAGCGCCGCAGCCAGCGCGGATGCGTCTCAGCCCGAATGCGGCGGCGACTGATTCCACGGGCTGTTAGGTTTCAGACCCTGCCATGAACTCATCGAAAGCTTCTCCACCGGTTGGCCGGGTCATCGGCACCGATCCGGCGACCCCGCTCGAATTCTGGGTGGCGGTCCAGGAGGGATCCTTCCTCCAGCTCGACGACGTGCTGGTGCTCGAACGGAAGCTTCCCGGGCAGGGCGAACCCGTGAGGATCTACGGGATGGTCGCCGACCTGCGCGCCCGGCACGAGGGCGCCCGCTTCGACAGCGATGTCTTCCTGATCGAGGACGGTGTGCTGCCGGCCCAGGTCACCGAGGCCGCCAAGGTTCTGGCCACGCGCTTCGAGCCCGAGGTCTACGTCGTGCCCGTACCGGGCGAGGTGGTGCGCAAGGCCACCGGCGAGGATCGCGACCAGGCCCTGTTCTTCGACGGAATGAAGCGGAGGATCCCGGTGGGCCTGTCGCGCGACGGCGAGATCGTCCACGGCAACATCGAGTTCCTGGACGGCACCCGGGGCGCCCACGTCAACATCAGCGGCGTTTCGGGAGTGGCCACGAAGACCAGCTACGCGGTCTTTCTGCTCCACGCGCTCTTCACCTCCGGCCAACTGGGCGCGGGCGCCCACAACACCAAGGCGCTGATCTTCAACGTGAAGGGCGAGGATCTTCTCTTTCTCGATCGGGCGAACCGCAAGCTGGACGGCGAACAGGTCGAGAAATACGCCGCATTGGGACTGCCGGCGCAGCCCTTCAAGAGCGTCGAGCTGTGGGCTCCGCCGTGGGGCGGCGACCCGTCGGCCGCGCCGCGCACGGGGAGCCGGGCCGACGGCGTGACCTCGTTCTTCTGGACGCTCGATGAGTTCTGTCAGGACGAGCTGCTGCCCTTCCTCTTCGCGGACGCCGACGACGAGCGGCAGCAGTACACGATCGTGGTGCACAACGTCACCGCGCGACTGCGGCGCGACGCGAAGTCGGTGGGCGATGGCGGAGTGCGGATCGGCGGGCGCACCTGTCGCACCTTCGAGCAGCTGATCGACGCGATCGCCGACCGTCTGGAGGACGACGAAGGCCGCGCCGAGTGGGCGGGCCGCTCGATCGGCAGCGGCACCGTGAACGCCTTCGTGCGGCGCCTGCACGCGGCGCGCAGGGACGTGGAGCACCTGGTGCGCGGCGACGTGCCGAACCCGAAGAAGCATCGTCTGGACTTCCAGCGGCAGCTGGCGGTCGTGGACATCGCGAAGCTGTCGCGACGCGCCCAGCGATTCGTGGTCGGGGTCGTGCTGCGCAGGACGTTCCGGAAGAAGGAGGAGACGGGTTCGCGCACGCCGCTGCTCTTCGTCGTGCTGGACGAGCTCAACAAGTATGCCCCGCGCGAGGGCCGCAGCCCCATCAAGGAGATCCTCCTGGACATCGCGGAGCGCGGTCGCTCCCTGGGCGTGATCCTGATCGGTGCCCAGCAGACGGCCAGCGAGGTCGAGCGGCGGATCATCGCCAACTCGTCGCTGCGGGTGGTGGGCCGCCTGGACAGCGCCGAGGCCGGACGGCCCGAGTACGCCTTCCTCCCTCCCGCCCACCGTCAGCGTGCGACCATATCCAAGCCCGGCACCATGATCCTCTCGCAGCCCGAGCTTCCGGTCCCGCTGGTGCTGGAGTTCCCGTTCCCGGCGTGGGCCACGCGACCGGACGAGGCGGAGGCGCCGCCCGCTGGCGACGGCGAGGGCGAAGCGTCGACCGATCCCTTCGCCGGGCTCGGCGGGGAGGAGTGGGGCTGAGCGTGGCGACCCCAGGGTGAAGATCCTCCACACCGCCGACTGGCACGTCGGCCGGACCCTGCGGGGCAGGAGCCGCGCCGACGAGCACCGCGCGGTTCTCGACGAAATCGTGGCGGTCGCCGAGCGCGAGGCGGTGGATCTGGTCCTGGTGGCGGGCGACCAGTTCGACCGCGCCGTCCCGAGTCCGGAGTCGGAGGCGATCGTCTACGACGCGCTGCTGCGACTGGCCCGCACAGGTGCCCATGTGGTCGTGATCGCCGGCAACCACGACAACCCGAGGCGGCTCGAGGCGCTGCGGAAGCTGCTCAAGCTCGCCGACATCACGACTGCGGCCTTCGTGCGGGCACCGGCCGCCGGCGGAGTCGTGCGGCACACGACAAGCTCCGGCGAGACCGCGTGCATCGCCCTCTTCCCCTTCCAATCCAAGCGCGGGATCGTGAAGGCGGAAGCCCTCATGGGCGGCGACCCCGACGACCACCAGAAGGCGTACAGCGACCGGTGCCGACAGATCGCCGCTTCGCTTTGCACCGAGTTCGGGACCGACACGGTCAATCTGGTTGTGGCCCACCTCACCGTGGTGGGTGCCGCCACCGGAGGCGGCGAGCGCAGCGCGCACATCTTCGACTACTACGTTCCGGCGGACATCTTCCCCGAGACGGCGCACTATGTGGCGCTGGGCCACATACACAAGCCGCAATCGATAGGCGGAAAGTGCCCCATTCACTACGCGGGCTCGCCGTTCGCGCTGGACTTCGGCGAAACGCACGACGAGCACGGCGTGCTGATCGTCGAGGCGGAAGCGGGGAGGCCGGCGCGGGTGGAAAGCGTTCCGCTCACGGCCGGTCACGCCCTGCGCACCATCAGGGGGCGGGAGCACGAGATCGCGGCCCTTGCCGGCACCACCGGCGACGACCACCTGCGCGTGATCGTCGAGGAGGTGCCCTCGCCGGGACTGGCGGCGGGAATCAGGGAGATGTTCCCGAAGGCGGTGGACGTCGTCGTGGAAGCGCCCGAGACCGATGGTGCCGCGCCCCGTGCCGTCGATCCGTCCACCCTGCGGGGCGACCCGCGTGCCCTCTTCCGACAGTATCTGGAGGAAAGGGATGTCGAGGGGGACGAACTGGGGAAGCTCTTCGACCAGCTCCTGGAGGAGCACTACGGGCCGGAGGACGGGCATGCGGCCGCTTCGACTTGAGCTGGAGGGTTTCACCTCGTTCCGTGAACCGAGGAGTGTCAGCTTCGAGGACACCGGGCTGTTTGTGTTGACGGGGGCCACCGGATCTGGCAAGTCCAGCCTCATTGATGCCATGGTGTTCGCCCTCTACGGCTCCGTCCCGCGCTATGACAACCGCAATCTCGTCGCTCCGGTCGTCAGTCAGGGCAAGGTGCAGGCCAGGGTGCGGCTCGACTTCGAGGTCGATGGCCGGGAGTACACGGCGGCGCGTGTGGTCCGACGAACCCCTTCCGGCGGCGCCTCGACCAAGGAGGCCGTGCTCGAGCGCAAGGAGAAGGACGGTCGGAGCACCACCCTTGCCCGTACCGCCGACGACCTCACAACACGTGTGCAGGACGATGTCATCGGGCTCGGCCTCGACCACTTCACCAAGTGTGTGGTGTTGCCGCAGGGGGAGTTCGCGACCTTCATGCGGGCCAAGCCTCGTCAGCGCCAGGATCTGCTTGTGCGGCTTCTGGGTCTCGGCCTGTACGAACGGCTGCGGCACCGGGCGAACCAACTTTCGCGGGAGCGCGAAGGCATGGCCGCCACGCTGCTGCACAGGCTCGAAACGGATCTCCGCGACGCGACGCCGGAGGCGGTTCACGCGGCGGAGGCGAGGGTTTCCGCTCTGCTCGCGCTCCGCGAGAGGATCCGGGAGTCCATTCCGCAGCTGACGGAGCTGGAGGATGCCGCCAAGGACGCCGAGGCGAAGCGAGACAACGCCGCACGGCTGATCGAGGTGCTTGGCCGGGTCCGGCCGCCAAGTGGCGTGGAGGCGCTCGCGGACGCATGGACGCAGGCGAAGGAGGTTCATCGCGCGGCCGGGGAGGCCCTTGATCAGGCTGTTGCCGCACGCGAGGAGGCCAGCGCCGTTCGCGAGGGGCTCCCCGAGAGAGCGCGGCTGGTTGCGATCGAGGAACGGAGGGCGACCCTCGCGTCCGTGGAGACGGAGCTGGGGGCCCTGAAGCGGGAACTGACGGAGGCGGAGGAGAGCCTCTCGGTCGCAGTGCGCGACGAGCAAGCCGCGACCGAGCAGTTGTCGCGGGCCAAGCGCGTCCGGGACAGCCTGCCGACCCAGGCGGCGCTCGAGGGAGTCAGGGAGAAGCGCGCGGCCCTGGCCCAACTTCAGAAGCGGATAGCCCGAACCCACGAGAGGCTCGTCGATGCCGAGGCGATGGCTGCGGCCGCTGGCGACCGGGAGAAGGAGGCGGCCCGGGAGCTCGAAGCGGCGAACGAATCGCTGGAGGAGCTGCGACTTCAACACGGCGCGGCCGACATCGCGCGGCATCTCACCGAGGGCCAGGAGTGTCCGGTCTGCCTGCAAGAGGTCACCGAGCTGCCCGACTGCGAACCCCCGGCCGGCCTGGAGGCAGCCGAGGCGGCGAAGGCGGGGGCGGAGTCGGTGGTCCGACATGCCCGCAAAGAGCGGGAGAAGCGCTTCATGGAGCGAACGGCCGTCGCCACCAGGATGAAGGAGGGAGAAGAGGCCGCTGCGGCGCTCGCGGAATCCCTGGCGGACAAGCCAACGCTGGAGCAAGTCACCGATCTGCAGGCTGGCATCGAAGAAGCCGACGCGGAACTGCAGCGTTGCGACACGGCTGTCCGCCTGGCGCGGGAGAAGCGGGAAGGGGCGGCGCTCAGCGCCGGTACCGCGACAACTCTGTTCGACGAGCGCACAAAGTCGGCCGCCGAGCTGCGTGAGTCGCTGGAGGGCGCGCCCGCGCCTGAGGAGATCGCATCGCAAATCGCTGCGATCGACACGGCCGACGCGACGCTCAAGCGGGCTCGTCGGCGCGAAGCCGAGGCTCGGCAGAAGCGCTCCATTGCGCGCGAAGGGCTCGATGCCCTCGATGCGCGCCGTGGGCAGGCGCGGGAGCAGCTCCGCAAGCGGCGCGACACGGTCGCCGAGCTCAAGCCTCCCAGCGCCGAGGACGACGACCTTGCCGGGTCGTGGCGGAGACTCCGGGCCTGGGCCGACGAAAGCGCCGCGGAGCAGCGGTCCAAGCATGATGTCGCCGTCGCCGACTTGAGGTCCGCGGTTTCCGACCACGATCGAATCCGGTCGGAGCTGAGGGACCTCTGCCGGAAAGAGGGGCTGGATCCCGCCACGGACGAAGATCCTTCCGCCACATGCGCCGAGGCGTTGGGAGGGGCGCGAAGCAGCCTTCGCCACCTGCGACAGCGGGAACGGGAGAGGAAACGGGTCGCCGGCGCCCTTGCCGAGGCGCGCGGCGGCGCCGAAGTCGCGAAGGCGCTGGGCAGCCACCTGAGCGCAACCGGCTTCGGGCGGTGGATGCAGAACCGGATCCTGGAATGGCTTGTGACAGGCGCAACCATCAGACTGAGGGAGCTGTCCAGCGGTCAGTATTCGCTCGATCTGGACGCTCGCAACGAGTTCCTCGTCATCGATCATCGCAACGCCGACGAGCCGCGCCCGGCCAAGACGCTTTCGGGGGGCGAGACCTTCATGGCTTCGCTCGCGCTTGCCCTGTCGCTGGCCGAACAGGTCGCGGGCCTGGCGGCGCAGGGCAGCCCCAAACTCGAGGCTCTGTTCCTGGACGAAGGCTTCGGCACCCTCGACCATGACACGCTGGATGTCGTCGCCGACAGCATCGAACAACTGGGCACGAAGCGAATGGTCGGGCTCGTGACGCACGTCCAGGAACTGGCCGCCAAGATTCCCGTTCAATACCACGTGACCAAGGTCGGCAACTGCTCTTCCGTCGAGCGGGTGGAGACATGAAGCCACGCCGCGTCGTCGGCCTGGCGATCGAGGGCTGGTCGCCGGAGTACGGCGCCCCAATGGAGGGTGCGCAGGACGAAGCGCCTGCAGCGCAGGTGGACGTTGGGGCCGAGCTTCCCGAGGGGGAGTGGCACCCGCTCGATGCTGCGGCAGACGCCTGGACCCCGGCACACCTGGACTTCGTTGACGGAGTGCGCCGCATTGACGCGCGCGTCTGGATCACGGACGCGAACGGCGACGCCCGCTTGGGTCTTTGCGCGTCCTTCGCGGGAGGCGTGGTGCGGTGCGGTCGAAGGGCCGTGATCCGAGCACTCAAGGTTGGCCGCGGCTTCTTCGGATTGGCCGGCGCCCCCGATCTGCCCACCCCGGCAGGCACCTTCAAGGCGTGTCCCGTGGCCAAGGACGACATCCAGAAGCTGATCAACGGCGTGCAGGAACGCATGGGGCAGCTCGAGGTCGAAGTGGCGCGTTCCGATCCCGGCGAGGGCCTCATCGTCATGGATGGTCCGCTTAGAGGCCGCCAGCGCATCCCCGGGGCGATCGGCTACATCAAGAGTCACCGGGTCCAGTACCTCTCCCCGGGTCCGCGTGCCGTCGTGGCCTGCCTCGCCCCTGGCCAGCGAACGCCCCTCTTCCTGCTCCAGACCAAGTGGACTCGGTTTTCCTGGTACCTGCGCCTGTCGAAGGCGAAGGGCCATCCCTGGGCCGGGATCGTCCGCTGCGAAGCGTGGTCCGAGAGTGGACTGGACAGGGTGCGGAAGGTGGCGGACGCGACGGCCGCCGCGCTGCCAAGATTCGCGTCCGAGCCGCACAAGGATGATCGCGCACCCCAAAACCTCTACCCGATCGCGGGCCTGGAGCGGGAGCTAAGACGCCGCCTGGGGGATCCGGCGCTGGTGTACCGGGCCCTCCAGCGGTCGGTTGCGGCATATCGACCGTCGCCTTAAGGAACGTGTTAGCATGAACACCATCGCCATCACGGGAGCGAACCGGGGCATCGGCCTCGCCACCGCGCGCCTTCTCGCCTCGCAGGGGCACCGCGTCATCCTGATCTGCCGCGACGAGGACCGGGGTCGCGATGCCCTCGACTCGCTCGCCGACCTCGCCGGCGACGCCCGCCACCACCTCGTCGTCGCCGATCTGGCCTCGCTCGACTCGGTGCGCGCCGGGGCCCGCCGCGTCCTCGACCTCGACCTGCCCCTCGCGGCGCTGCTCAACAACGCCGCCGTACTCCCCGCCCGGCGCACGCTGAGCCGCGACGGCTTCGAGATCCAGCTCGCCGTCACCCACCTCGCCCACTTCGTTCTCACCCGACGGTTGCTCCCCCTGCTGCGGCGGCACCCCGGCACGAGCCGCGTAGTCACCGTGTCGTCGGCGGCGCACAGGGGACCTCCCTTCGACTTCGACGACCCCAACTTCGAGACCCGGCGCTACCGGCGCACCCGCGTCTACCAGCAGAGCAAGCTCGCCAACGTGCTCTTCACGGGCGCCCTGGCGCGCCGCACGGCCGGCACCAACGTCGAACCGGTCGCCCTCCACCCCGGCGTCTACGACACGGGGTTGCTGCGGGACTACATGGGCACGGTCCCGGGCGGCGGAACGGTTGCCGGCGTGCTCGGAAGCGACGCGGACAAGGCCGCCCCCATCCTGGCCGGGCTCGCCATTGGCCGCCGCGACGAGAATCTCAGCGGGGCGTACCTCAACAAGGGAGTGCGCGAGGCACCCTCGAAGGCGGCGCAGGACCGCGAGGCCCAGGAACGGCTCTGGGAGTGGAGCGAGGCCGCAGTGGGGCTGTAGCGCACCTCCTGCGGGAGTTTGTCCGCCATAATCGGACTCAGATGGCGGACAACGGCCTGTTTGACACCGGTTGACCCGCCCCGCGTTGACCCGCCCCCATTGACCCCGCCCCGTCACCGGGTAGAATGGAGGGTCTCCCGAACGCCCCGGCGCCCGCATCGCACCGGCTTGGCTCGGCCCAACCCGCCGGGCCGGTCGGCGTCGTTCTCCATCCACCACACTTCCACGCCGGAGACCAAGTTGTCCGACCGCATGGAAAAGATCGTCTCGCTGTCCAAGCGGCGGGGCTTCGTGTTCCAGTCGTCCGAGATCTACGGCGGCGCGGCCTCGGTGTGGGACTACGGGCCGCTGGGCGTGGAGCTGCGCCGGAACGTCGCCGACGCCTGGTGGTCGGCCATGGTGCACGCGCGCGACGACATCGAGGGGCTGGACGCGGGCATTCTCATGCACCCGCGCGTCTGGGAGGCCTCCGGGCACGTCTCCGGCTTCACCGACCCGCTGCTGGAGTGCAAGACCTGCAAGAAGCGGTGGCGCGCCGACCATCTGGAGGACGCCTCCTGCCCGCGCAAGCCCTCGCGCGCTCCCGGTGGCCACGGCGACTGCGAACTGGGCGAACCGCGCCTCTTCAACCTCATGTTCAAGACGTTCATGGGGCCGGTCGAGGAGGACGCGTCGGTCGTCTACCTCCGGCCCGAGACCGCGCAGGGCTCGTACGTCAACTTCCTCAACGTGCAGCAGACCTCGCGCCAGCGCGTGCCGTTCGGGATCGCGCAGGTCGGCAAGGCGTTCCGCAACGAGATCACGCCGGGCAACTTCATCTTCCGCACCCGTGAGTTCGAGCAGGCCGAGATGCAGTTCTTCGTCAAGCCCGGCAGCGACGACGAGTGGTTCGACTACTGGCTCGAACAGCGCGTGGCCTGGCACCACGAGATCGGCATCCGCCCCGAGAAGCTGCGGCAGCACGCCCACGGCCCCAACGAGCTCGCCCACTACGCCAAGACCGCAGTGGACATCGAGTACGAGTTCCCCTTCGGCTGGCAGGAGCTGGAGGGCGTCCACAACCGCACCGACTTCGACCTCTCGCGCCATCAGGAATTTTCCGGCAAGCGCCTCGTCTACATCGATCCCGCAGGTGGCGAGCGTTACCTGCCGTATGTGGTCGAAACCGCGATGGGGGTCGGCAGGGCGGCGCTGGTCGCGCTGGTGGACGGGTATCGCGAAGAGGAGGTGGGGAAGCAGAAGCGCGTCGTGCTGGGCCTTCATCCGCGCCTGGCGCCCATCAAGGCCGCGGTCTTCCCCCTTATGAAGAAGCACGGGCAGCCAGAGCTGGCGCAGTCGCTGCTCAAGGCGCTGCGTGGTGCGCGCATCCCCGCCGCCTACGACCAGGCCGGCTCGATCGGGCGCCGCTACCGCCGTCAGGACGAGGCGGGGACGCCCTGGTGCGTCACCATCGACGGCCGCACGAGCGACGACCAGAGCGTCACCATCCGCGACCGCGACACCCTGGAGCAGGTGCGCGTCGGGCTCGATCACGTGGTGGACTGGATCCGCGAGCGGCTGTAGCGGCCGGCGGGCTGGCTGCGCACCTCGCCGCCGTCCAATCGGCTATGGCCCACGGGCGCGGCATGTGATAGGCTGTCCGCGAAGGTCTGGCCCCTAGTTTCACTTCAAGAGAATGGTGCGCCGCAACGTGTCCACCCGATCCTCGGTCTTCACCTCCCGCTGGGGCATGCTGCTCGCCATGCTCGGCATGGCCATCGGCACCGGCAACATCTGGCGCTTCCCGCGCATCGCCGCCTCGAACGGGGGCGGTTCGTTTCTCGTGGCGTGGGCGGTGTTCCTGCTCCTGTGGTCGGTGCCGCTCCTCATCCTCGAATTCGGAATGGGGAAGGGCACCCGCCAGGGCTCCATCGGCTCGTTCGTCAAGACGATCGGGCCCAAGTTCGCGTGGATGGGGGCGTGGATCGCATGGGTCGCGACCGCGATCCTGTTCTACTACACGGTGGTGATGGGGTGGACGATCCGCTTCTTCTTCGCGACCGTGACGGGCGAGATCCCCACCGACATGCCGGGTCAGTTCTGGGACGCGTTCAACTCCACCCCCCAGGCGGTACTCTTCCACGCGCTCGCCGTCGGGCTGGGCGTCTTCGTGGTGGCGAAGGGGGTGCGCGGCATCGAGACCGCAGCCCGCTTCCTGATCCCTTCGCTCATCATTCTAGTGCTCGTGCTGGCGATCAAGGCGCTGACGCTGCCGGGAGCGTCCGAGGGGCTGGCCTTCCTCTTCACGCCCAACCTCGAGCAGCTTGGCGACGTGAGGATCTGGATCGAGGCGCTGACGCAGAACGCTTGGGACACCGGCGCGGGATGGGGTCTCGTGCTCTCCTACGCCGTGTACATGCGTTCGCGCGAGGACACCGCGCTGAACGGTTTCGTGATCGGATTCGGCAACAACTCGATGTCGCTGCTCGCGGGCATCATGGTGCTGTGCACGATCTTCTCGGTCATGCCCGAGGCGGCCGGCGAGATCGTCGGAGCCAGCAACGAGGGGCTCACCTTCATCTGGGTTCCGCAGCTGTTCGCGCAGATCCCCGGCGGCCAGTTCTTCATGGCGCTCTTCTTCCTCGCGCTCGTCTTCGCCGCCTGGTCGAGCCTGGTGGCGATGATCGAGCTGCCGTCGCGCATCCTCATCGACCTCGGCCTGACGCGGAAGCGCGCGATCGCGCTGGTCGGCTCGGCCGGGTTCCTGCTGGGGATTCCTTCGGCGCTCCGCATCGGGATCTTCCAGAACCAGGACTGGGTTTGGGGCGTCGGCCTCATGCTCTCGGGCTTCTTCTTCGCCTTCGCGGTGATCAAGTACGGGGTGACGAAGTGGCGCGAGACCTTCATCAACACCGGCGACTCGGACGTGCGGATCGGCGCGTGGTGGGACTGGGCCATGCGACTGGTGATGGTGCAGGCGGTCGTGCTGATGGTGTGGTGGCTGATCCAGGCCGGAGGCGGCGACTTCGGGTCCGCCGAGACCTGGACGCTCTTCTCGCCGTACAACGTCGGCACCGTGCTCATCCAGTTCGGGGTGGTCGTGCTGGTCCTGCTGGGCCTCAATCGGTGGCTGGCGAACAGGATCGCCGCCGCCCAGGGCGCGGCGGAAGCCTCGGACGGGGACGGTTGAGACGGGGCGCGGCGAGCCCCGGCCCCCGGTAGCGTGGCCGTTCACGATGCGTACGCCCGGCGCACCCCCTACGAGCTGCTCCTGCCCGACCCGGACTTCGCCGACAGCGGTTTCCCGGCGATCGGCGAGGAGGCGGCGGAGCGGGGGGTGGACGCCGAGAACCCGGCCGCCTTCGTGATGCTCGGGGCGGTGCAGGCGACGCTCGTCGAGCTGCGTGAGGAGGACGCCGCGCCGGAATCGGTCCACGATCACGGCGGCGTGCTCTTCTTCGCCTACCACCTGTGGCGGACGGGCGGCGCGGTGACTCTCGTGCGACGGGGGACGTTGCGCGGCTTGGCGTCCGGCGGTGCGGGACAGGCCCATGCGGTTCGCAAGTCGTTGTGGACAAGGGCACTTGGCGGAAGCACCGGGTACATTCAGCTTCCCCAGCATCTCGTCTGGATCGAGGAGGCGGACGGCGGTCCGCCCGAATCGGTGGACGGATTCTTCTGGTTCGGCGACGCCCGCGGCGCGCTCCACCTGGCGCTCGTGGCCGGCATGCGCAGCGACCGTCCCGGCTACATCGTCGTCCCCGTTCCCCCCCAGCCGCTCGGCACCCTTTCCGACTGGGCCACGGGCCCCGCGCGCGAGGGGGGCGGCGACTTCGAGACCTCGTTGCCCGGCGCCGAGCTCGACGGCCTGCTGGGCATCCGCACCCCGGCCGAGGTCTTCAAGCTGGCGGCGCTGCTGCTTGGCCGGCTGGCGCTGGAGCAGCCGACGGCGTCGCCGCGGTCCGACGCCGGTGCGGGGCCTCCTGGCGAGGGCCCGGTGTCTCCCGGCGATGGCCCGGCCCGATCCCCGGCCGCCGGTCCCACCCCTTCGGCGCTCCCCTTCGCCACCCTGTGACCCGTCCCGTGACCGCCACATGAGCCCTCGCGAATCCAAGAAGGCCCGGACGACCCGCGCAGCCGAGATCTACGAGATCCTGCTGGCCGAGTATCCGGACGCGAAGTGCGCCCTGGAGCACGCGTCGCCGTTCGAGCTTGCCGTCGCGACCATCCTGTCGGCCCAGTGCACGGACGTGCGCGTCAACATGGTCACCCCCGAACTCTTCCGCCGCTACCCGGACCCGGTGTCCCTCGCGGCCGCGCTCCCGGCGGAGCTGGAAGAGGTGATCCGCTCCACTGGCTTCTTCCGCAACAAGACCCGCAACCTGATCGGCATGGCGAACGCGCTGCTCGACGAGCACGGCGGCGAGCTTCCCCGCAACATGAAGGAGCTGTCGGCGCTGCCCGGCATCGGCCGCAAGACCGCCAACGTCATTCTGGGCAACGCCTTCGGGATCGACGAGGGGGTGGTGGTGGACACGCACGTCAAGCGTCTGTCGGCCCGGATGGGCTTCACGAAGGAGGCTTCGCCCGTCAAGATCGAGCAGGACCTGACGAAGCTCTTCCCGCGCGGCATCTGGACGATGCTGGCCCACCTGCTCATCTATCATGGGCGGCAGGTGTGCAATGCGCGCAAGCCGCGATGCAACCAGTGCGCGATCTCGCACCTGTGCCCGTCGAGCGCCGTGTAACCCCAAACGCACCAGGAACTTGATGATGCCCACCCGATCCGACGCCGTCGCGCTCCTCGAAGAATGGGTCACGAGCGAGGCGCTGAGAAGGCACATGTACGCCGTGGAGGCCGCCGTCCGGCACTACGCCCGCATGATGGGCGAGGACGAGGACCTGTGGGGCCTGGCCGGACTTCTGCACGACCTTGACTGGGAGAGGCATCCCGACGAGCACCCGCACATCGGCGTCGCCCGGCTGAGAGAACTCGGCTACCCGGACGAGGTCGTCCATGCCATCGAAGCCCACGCGTACCCGGACCGCACCGACATCGTGCCCGAGTCGCCTCTCGACCGGGTGCTCTACGGTTGCGACGAGCTGAGCGGGCTCGTCTACGCCTGCTGCCTGGTGCGGCCGAACGGGATCGACGACCTGAAGCCCAAGTCGGTGGCGAAGAAGATGAAGGACAAGGCGTTCGCGCGGGGCGTGCACCGCGACGCTGTAAAGCGCGGCATCGACCTGATCGGGCTCCCGCGCGCCGAGCACATCCAGAACGTGATCGACGGACTGCGAACGGTCGGGGACGTGCTGGAGGTGCGGGGAGTGGATCTTGCGGCGCGGCGGCGGGTCTAACCCATATGTGCCAACGTTCGAGTCGAACAGTCTCAGTCCGCCGATAGGCCGCCGGATGCCGCAACGGCACTGGCCGGCAACGCCGCAATCGATCCTGGCGGCACTGCTCCTCGTTGCCGCCGTCCCCCACACAGCCGGTGGCCAGGTGATCCGGGGCAGGCTCCTTGACGCCGCCTCCGCAACCGGAATCAGCGGTGCGATGGCGAGTCTGGCGGACCGAAGCGGTCAGCGGATCGATCAGGCGCTCACCGGCACCGGCGGCCTCTTCCGACTGACCGCCCCCACCGCCGGCGAATACCGCATCAGGGCCGACCGGATCGGCTACGCACCGACCTTCTCGGATTACTTCGACCTGGCATCCGCGGACACGGTCACCATCGAGCTGGTCGCACGGATCGAGCCGGTCTCCCTGATCGGCATCGAAGCGGAAGGAGAGCGCCGGTGCCGCGTGCGTCCAGAGGAGGGTCTGGCGGTCGCCCGCGCGTGGGAGGAGGCGCGGAAGGCACTCGCCGCGGCTGCGTGGACCGAGGAACGGGGACTGTACCGGTACGAGATGCTCGCGATCAGGCGGCGGCTCGACGGCCGGGGCCGCAGGGTGGAGCGCGAGGACCGGATCAGCGCGCAGGCGCTTGCCCCAGCACCCTTCGCTTCGCGCCCCGCCGACTCACTTATGGCTGACGGGTTCGCACGTTTCACGGAGGAGGGGTCGGAGTTCTGGGGCCCGGACGCCGAAGTGCTTCTCTCGGACCTGTTCCTCGACACGCACTGCTTTCGGCTCGCGCGACGCCGGGACGAGTCCGGTGAACCGGTCGGCCTGGAGTTCGAGCCCGTGCCCGGCCGTGAAGTGGCGGAGATCGCCGGCACCATGTGGCTGGATCCGGTTTCCGCGCGGCTGGCGCGGCTCGACTTCCGGTACGTCAACCTCGACGTTCATCCGCGGCTCATGGAGGCGGCTCCCGGCGGGGGCGTGGAGTTCCGGACGCTGCCGAACGGCACGTGGATCGTGCCTTCGTGGCACCTTCGCATGTTCCGTCCGGGTGAAGCGCCGCACCCTCTCACCGGTCGGCCGACAGTTGCGGTCCAGGCCGTCATCATGGAGCACGGCGAAGTGCTGCGGGTTCACGGTGAACGGGGCGTCGTCTTCGAAGGCGACACGGGCCACCGCATAGCGGGCACCGTCTTCGACACCCTGGGTGCCGGGCTGCCCGGCGCGCGCGTATTCGTGAACGGCGAGGGCACGGAGGCTGTCACGGACGCCGCTGGCCGGTTCGAGCTAACCCACCTTGGGCCGTACGAGTACGCCGTCCACTTCACACATCCCTACCTGGAGCGGCTGTGGCACCAGCCCGAACCCGCCGAGGTCGAGGTGGAGCCCGCAGGGCCCAATCCGATCCGCGTCGACTTCGAGGCGCCCTCTCTCGAAGACGTGCTCGAGGACGTCTGCGGCCACGTCAGCCGACTGCGGCCGCCGCTCCAGGCGGACAACCGGAACTTGCGGTACAACGGCGTCCTCTCCGTCGCCGTGACCGACGCAGAGGGCAATCCGGCCGCCGACGCGACCGTTCTGACCATGGCAGGCACCCGCTGGGTCGCCGGTCCCATCGAGGGCCGCACCAGGGTCCGGGGACGGACCAGCGATTCGGGACTCTACCGCATCTGCTGGGTGCCGTTGGACGTGCCGCTGGAGGTGGTGGCGCTGAGCGGCGACGAGAGGCTCGACCGAGGCGCTTTCGAGGAAGCCGCCACGCTGGCCGATCTCTTTCCCGGCAGAGTTCAGGAGATCACGCTCGCGCCGGACGCCCCGTACCGGACCCTGTTCCTTCGAGTCGATGATCCCCGCCGAAGAGTCCCGCCTGGGGCCCTGTGAGGATGCCCACCCGTTCCGACGCCGCCTCGCGCCTCGTGCTCCTCTACCGACCAGTGCGCGCCAACGACCACATCTGCACGTACTCCACACCGAGTTCATCGGTGGCTCGGCCCAAGATGTAGTCCTCGCCGATTTCGTAGATCCTCAGTCCTAAGGGCGTCTCGACGAAGCCGAGGATACGTCCCTCGGGATCGAACACGGTCCAGAGGGGACTCGGGCGCTCTTGGCCCGGAAGGTCGTATTCCTGGACCCAGAGATGTCCCACGGCATCCGCCATGATCGCTGCGAAGGCGGGAAACGTCTCCGACATGGGTGTTTCGGTGAATCTCTCTCGCAGTTCCCGGCGCCTTTCAGCCTGTTCTTCGGGGGGCCTGAGCGCCGTGCGCCGTTCGATTTCCGCGTCCCGGTACGCGGGTGTCGGTGCAACCAGAGCATGCGCGCGCCGGACGACGAGATTGAGCGTCCCGTCCGGATCGTAGGCCCGGATCTCATAGTTGTGGTTGGGTGCCACGACCAACAGGTCGCCCCACGTGGCGGTGCGGGTCGAGCGGGTGAAAGGGATCGTCCTGAAGGTGTAGGCGTTACCGGAAGCCGAGACATGCAGGTCGGCGTCCGGACGCGGTCCGAGGGACGCGACTAACCGTCCTGTGGCGTCTGCGATTTCGTAACGCCTTTCTCGCCGCACCAGTCCGTCCGCGTCCGCGGGTCCCAGCCCCTCCCCACCAGAGCGAGATGTGAGGATCACGCCACCGGTCGACGCCTCTTCGACCAAGTTGCCTGGGTCGCCGGGGCGCAGCGTGCGGCCGAAGTTGCCGTCTCCGTCGAACACGGAAAGCCGGTCCTGCTGCGAATACCACGCAATCAGTGAATCTCCCGGCCAGTGCGCGACCTGTAGCAGGCTGTTGAACTCGCCGGGTCCGCCTCCCCGTCCTCCCCACGTCGCCTGATGGGTTCCTGACGCGTCGAACACCCGCAGTTCGTGCGAGCCTCGGTTGGCCACGACGATGCGGCCGTCGGAGAGCTTCAGTGCAGTGAACACCTGATGCAGCATGTAGGGGTCTTCGCCCTCGAGTGCCCCGATGGTCAGCGCCGGCACCGAATCCACTCTCCAGCCGAGCCTGGATCCATCGGGCGGGCGTGCGTTCTCGACGATGCGGATCCCGGCGCTGTCTCTGGCCTCGGATGCGATTTCGGCCACACGGCTCTGATCGCCACAAGCGGTCGTCGCCAGAGCGACCGCCGCGACAACGAACTCGATTCTCATCTCTCACTCCCGGCGACTGCCATGCGCTCTGATAACGCGCTCCCCAGCTGCCGTGGCGCCGCAGGGCGGTGTCACTCTTCCGGTTCCCAGGCTTGGCAAACCATTCGCCCACCGCTGGGCTTGCTTCCCCAAACCAAGCACACGTTGCGGTCCTCGGAAACGCCGAGTACACCCAGGTCACTGGACAGCGCTCTCGCGCACGCAGCCATGGCTTCGTCGCGGGAGTCCTCATCTGGATCTTCTAGGTCCAACCGGCATTCCACGGGCTGCACGGGTGCGTGGGCGAGGGCGTACGGACCGATATTGCCGCTGGAGGCGAATACCCAATAGGCGTAGACCGGATCGCCTCTCCAAAGCTCCTTCAGTTCCCTGGAATCCGGACGGACGGGGCCCGGCAAGACGACCGGGGTCGTTCCGACCAGGCGCACGGGCGATTCCTCGGGCAGTGTCGGCGTCGTCTGATCGCCAACGGCACAGTACACGAGTCCGAGAGGCAGCAGCCACAACGCGGTTACAGCGCCTGCCACACGGATCCAGCGAGGAGCCGGGTGATTCGATCCTCCGGTGACGAGGAATCTCAACCTTTTCTCGAGAGAATCCGAGCTTCGCCTACTGGACACACCGCTCGCGAAGGTCGGGGTGGGGGGTGTGGGCGGCATGGACATCACTTCCAGGACCCCAAGGAGTGATCGTGCATAGGCGTGAGGCGTGGATTCGACAGCCGCCGCACCGAGCCCGTCACACGATGCCTCCTCCGCGGCCCTCAACTCCTGGCGGGCCCACCATGCCACCGGGTTCCACCAGAAGGCCGAGCACGCCAGCCATTCGATCCAGCGCACGAGGTGGTCGCGCCGGCGCACGTGTGCGAGTTCGTGGGCGAGTACGGCGCGCAGTTCCTGCTGATCGAGGCTGGCCAGGAGGAATGACGGGATCACGAGCCGGACCCTGCCACCGGTCCAGCACACCATCGGGGATACGCGCGCGGTTGTGATGCGCAGTTTCGGGATCCGGGCCAGCCCCAGCCTGCGCCCGATTTCGGCGGCATCTTGACGAAGCTCGCCTGGCGGCGGTCGCGAACTACGCACCAGCCAGCGTCTGAAGCCAAGCACTCGTATCAGGGTCCACCCGAGGAGCACGGCGGCGACTACAAGCCACACGATCACGAGTGCTGCCTTGCCGTTCTCGGTGATCAGGGGGGACAATGAAGTGTCGGGCCCCAAAGCTTCTACGCTGGCTGAGCCGACGTCACTGCGGACCACCGGGTCATTGGCAATCCCCGCGTCGCCAACAGTCTCGGTTGCCGCACCGCTACCCCCCGGAAGCACCGGCAGCGCGACAACCGCCGGCAGAAGCAGGGCCACCAACGCCGCCAGCCAAAGCGGATAAGCGACGGCCGGATGGCCGACACGCCGCTGCACCGCCCATGCCAACCCCGCCAGCAGGGCCGACACCACCAGCTTCGCTGCCCCGATCTGCAGCAGAACGTCAATCATCTGACTCTTCCAGGATGCGGCGCAGCTTCTCGATCTCGGTGCGCGTGAGCTTGTTGTCTTCGACCAGCCTCGTGATCATCGGCACGAGCGAGCCCTGGGTGAGCCGATTCGCCAGGGATTCCAGTTGCCCGCTGGCGTATTCCTCCCGACCGAGGGCGGGCGAGAAGACGTTCACGCCGAGATCACGGTCGCGGACCACAAAGCCCTTGGCGCGGAGGCGCTGAAGGAGGCGTTGGACGGTGCCGTGCTGCGGCCTCGCGACGTCAGGGTAGAGCTGGTCGAGTATCTGACGGGCGGTGAGGCGGCCCTTCCTCCACAGCAGCTCCATAACGGCGAGCTCGGAATTGGGTAGCGATTGAATCGTCACGGTCGCTCTTCTTCCTTCCCTAGTCACAAGGGTGACATGCGACAACATGTCGTAATGTTAAGACATGATGTCGTAAATGTCAAATCCGGGGGGTGCCTTGTCGGAAGGTGCCTCGCTGCGCTCGGTCGCTACGCAGGCCCTGTCCGGGTCCGCTACCGACCGCCGGCGGCCACCGGGCCGAAGGCCTTCAGCACCTCACGCGTCATGTCCCAGCGGTCGAAGCCCTGGCGGCCGTAGTCCAGACCGCGGCGGACGATGACCACGTCGTGCGAGGGGACGACGACCACGAACTGGCCGCGGTTGCCGGCCGTGGAGTAGGCGTCCGACGGCACATCGGTGCGGTCGTCGGGGACCAGCCAGAACTGACCGCCGTAGAAGTTGCCGGTCTCAGAAGTCGCGGGAGCCGGCGTCCGCACGAAGTCGATCCAGTCCTCAGAGACCAGCCGCTCGCCGTTCCAGACTCCGTTCTGCGCATAGAGGATCCCGAAGCGGGCTAGGTCGCGAGCCGTCGTGTAGACCTGGCTGCTGAGGATGAAGTCGCCGAAGCGGTCGGTGCTCAGGAGCGTGCTGCGCATTCCGATCTTGTCGAGGAGTTGTTCTCGCGGGAATTCGAGGTAGGCCTGCAGGCTTCCGAGCACCTGCCTCAGCGCGTACACCCCGAGCAGGGTGTCGTAGTTCTCGTAGTCCCAGAAGGTGCCGGGCTCGCGCATGAGCGAGCGGTTGCGCGCGCCGTCTACCGAACTCGCTCCGGCCCAGTAGGAGAAGCCCGAGCCAGTGGCGTACTCCATGCCCCAACTGTCCACGGGGTAGAGGCCGCTCGACATGTTGAGGACGTGGCGGAGGGTGATGTGGCGGCGCGGGTCGGTCTCGGCGGAGCCGGCGTTGTCGGGGAGCCAGTCGAAGGGCAGGGGATCGTCGAGCCCCAGCCTCCCTTCGTCGACCAGCATGCCGATCAGGGTCACGGCGATGCTCTTCGCGGTCGACCAGGTGCGGGTCTTCGTGGCCATGTCCACCCCGGGGGCATACCGCTCGTGGAGGATCCGGCCTCCTTGAAGTACGATGAGGCTGAGGGTCACCTGCTCCGGGGATTCGCGCTCGAAGGTCCAGTCCGATGCGGCCTGCAACGCCGCCGGATCGACGCCGGCCGGGAGCGGATGGTCGTCGACAAGGTCGCCGTCGGGCCACGGAATGGTGGCTGGATCGCCCGGCGGGGGCGGCGTCCGCAGGACCGGCAGGTCGTCGATGTCGTCGAAGGTCTGGTCGGGGGCCATGATCACGCAGCCGATCCCCTCGCGGAACGCGGCCCGCATCACCGGGATCGCGCCCGGCGCCCCGATCGCGACCGCCTTGCGCTCCCAGTCGACGACGTAATCCCCGCCCTCGGCAGTCCCGACGGGGTCTGCCAGGTAGGCCAGCTCCTGGTCGAAGACCTGCTCCAGCGTGCGGTTGCCGGTGAACAGACCGTTGCATTGGAGGATGGCCTGGACCCCGCGCTGGATCATTTCTCGCTGCGGCGCGAAGTAGTCGTAGGACCGCTCCTGCTGGCCCTGGAGCGGCGCGGGTGAAAGGATGACGAGCGCGATGGCTGCGGCGGCGAGGCGTTTCATGGCTTCCCTTGATGGCTGGACGGGACAAGTTTGACCGGACTGAACATGCGCCGCGCCACCCGCGCGGCCAAGTGCGAACGGCGGCCAAGTGCGAACGGCGCTGGGGTGGGGGTATCTTTCCTCCATGCTGATCAACTGCGACATGGGGGAGAGCTACGGGCCCTGGGAGAAGGGTGCCGACGAGGCGGTGATGCCGCTCATCGACTGGGCCAACATCGCGTGCGGCGGACACGCGGGCGACCCGGACACGATGGCGCGCACGCTGTCGCTGGCGGCGGAGCACGGCGTGCAGGCGGGCGCGCACCCCGGCTATCCCGACCGTCGCAACTTCGGGCGCCTGCGGCTGGACTGGCCGCTCGATTCGCTCGTGCGCGAGATGCAGGCGCAGATCGGGGCGCTTCAGGCGGTGGCGGTCGCAGTGGGCACGCGCCTACGCCACGTAAAGCCGCACGGCGCGCTGTACCTCGCCATGATGAACGACGACCGGCTGCTGACCCGCCTGGCCGAGGGGGTGGCCGCCGTCGATCCCTCGCTCACCTTCGTCCTGCAGGCGACGCCGGACCGGGAGCGCCACGAGGCTCTGCTTGCGCACACGGGGCTGGCGCTGGCGTTCGAGGCCTTCGCCGACCGCGCCTACGCGGCCGACGGACGGCTCCAGCCGCGCTCGATCCGGGGGGCGGTCCTCCACGATCACGCGGCGGTCGCAGCGCACGTGGCGCATCTCCTGGACGGATTCGTGGAGACCCCCGAGGGAACGCTGCCCGTCCAGGCCGAGACGCTGTGCGTGCATGGCGACAACCCGTCGGCACCGGAGGTGCTGGGCCGCATCCGCGAGCTGGTGCCACGCCGCAGGTGATCACCTTTCCGGGCCCGGCCAGCGCCCTGGTCACCCTGCCGGTGTTCGCCGACCGCGACGGGATCGCGCGGGTGCTCCGCCTCGAACGCTTCGCGCGCGACGCGCTGCCCGAAGTCCGTGCGACGATTCCGGCCTTCAACCGGCTGCTGATCGAGGGCTCGCCGAGCAGCTGGGATCCGGCGGCCGTCGAGGCCCGGCTGTCGGCCGCCGCGAAGGAATGCGTTCTGGCGGTGCCCCGCATCGAGAGGGGCGATCCCGTCACGCTGCCCGTCTGCTACGACCCGGAGCTGGCGCCGGACATCGAGGACGTGTCGGCGAGCGCGGGGCTGAGCGTGGCGGAGGTCGCCCGTGTCCACAGCGGCGCGACGTACGTGGTGCTGGCGACCGGTTTCGCGCCGGGGTTCGCGTACCTGGGCGACCTGGACGCGCGGATCGCCATGCCGCGCCTGGCCACGCCCCGCCGCCGCGTCGAGGTGGGCTCGGTCGGGATCGCGGACCGCCGCACCGGCATCTACCCGGCGGCGGGCCCGGGTGGCTGGCGTCTCGTCGGTCGCGTCCCCTCGGCGTTGTTCGCGGACCCCACCGAGCGGATCGCCCGCTTCCGTCCGGGCGGCACGGTCGTCTTTCGCATGATCGATCGGGCCGC
Organism: Longimicrobiales bacterium; assembly: GCA_963662845.2. Lineage (GTDB taxonomy): Bacteria > Gemmatimonadota > Gemmatimonadetes > Longimicrobiales > Gaopeijiaceae > Bin94. The sequence goes on from CAXXCM010000005.1 coordinate 899,670, forward strand.
CTACGAGGCGGAGTGCGCATGAGCCCGCACGGGGTGGTGGAGCGCCCCGGGCCGTTCTGCACGATCCAGGACCTGGGTAGGCAGGCCGGCCGCCGCGCCGGCCTCGCGCCCGGGGGTGCCATGGACCAGCGGGCATGCCTGTGGGCCAACCGGCTCCTCGGAAACGACCCGGCGGCGGCGGCGCTCGAGATCACCCTGGGCGGCTTCGCTCTGCGCTTCGCCGTCGACACGGTCGTCGCGGTGACGGGCGCGGGTTGTCGTGCCACCCTCGACGGCGTCGAGACCGGCACGTGGCGTACCCTGCACGCGCGGACCGGCCAGCTCCTCCGTCTCGGCTACGGTGCAGCCGGCATGCGCGCCTATGTCGCCTTCCCCGGTGGGCTGGACGTCGCCGTCGCGTTCGGCTCGGCGTCGGCGGTGGTGCGCGACGGACTGCCCGGGCTGCTGGGTCGACCCATCCGTCCGGACGAGCCGCTGCGCTGGCGGGCGCCCGACCATTGGTGTCCCGTCCGGTGGGTGCCCGACGACCTGATTCCGGCGGTCGCCGGCTCGCTGACGGTGCCGCTGGTCGTCGGTTACGAGTGGGCCGAGTTCTCGCGTGCCGACCGGACGCGCGTGTTCGACGCGACATGGACCGTGGATCCCGCGAGCGACCGCACCGCGACCCGGCTGGCCGGTCCCACCCTGGCCACGGGCCCCCGCGTCCTCGACTCGACGCCCCTCGTGGACGGCACCGTCCAGGTCACCGGCGACGGTCTGCCCCTGGTGTTCATGCGGGACCGCCCCACGATCGGCGGCTACGCGAAGCTCGGCTCCATCGATCCGATCGCGCTCGACGGGCTCGCGCAGGCACGCCCCGGCACGCCCGTCCGCTTCGTCCGCGCCGAGCCCGAGGCGCTTCGCGGCGCGCTCGCCCGGCGGGAACAGTTCTTCGGGATCGGTCGCGAGCGGTAGCGGCCCGACCCACACTTCCAGCCACACGGCCCACGGCCCACGCCTTGCCCCGCCACCCCCGTTTCCGCACCTTATTCCGGCCACGGGAAAGGCGCTCCCCGCCCGGCGTCCGCAGCCGGCCCCTCTTCCGAGGCCACCGCCAAACGACCACCGCGAAGCCGAGGGAATCGCGCCCATGACCACCGCAACCTGGATCACGATGATCGTGATCATGGCGTTCATCTGGGGAGGCCTCGCCAAAGCCCTCCACACCGCGGTTCGAAAGGAATCCGCGAAGAGCGGCGACGGCTGATCAACATTGCCTAGACGCACCGACATCGACTCGATCCTGATCCTGGGGTCGGGTCCCATCGTCATCGGTCAAGCCTGCGAATTCGACTATTCCGGCACGCAGGCGGTGCGCGCCCTCAAGGAGGAGGGCTACCGCGTCGTCCTGGTCAACTCCAATCCGGCGACGATCATGACCGACCCGGATCTGGCGGACCGCACCTACATCGAGCCGCTGACTCCCGAATGGGTGGAGCGGGTGATCGAGCGCGAGAGGCCGGACGCCCTGCTCCCCACGATGGGTGGTCAGACCGCGCTCAACATCGCCATGGATCTGCACCGCAACGGTGTGCTGGCCGCCCACGGGGTCGAGCTGATCGGGGCCGACGAACGATCGATCCGGATGGCCGAGGACCGCGAGCAGTTCACTGCGGCCATGGAGCGGATCGGGCTTGCCGTGCCCCACGGCGGCTTCGCCCGCAGCCTCGACGAGGCGCTGACCATCATCGAGGACACCGGCTACCCCGCGATCATTAGGCCGTCGTTCACGCTGGGCGGCACCGGGGGCGGGACGGCGTACAATCTGGCCGAGTTCGAGGCCCAGGTTCGCAAGGGACTCGACGCCAGCCCCATCCGCGAGGTGCTGATCGACCGTTCCGTGATCGGATGGAAGGAGTACGAGCTAGAGGTGGTGCGGGACGGTCTCGACAACGTGATCATCGTTTGCTCGATCGAGAACTTCGACGCGATGGGGGTGCACACCGGCGACTCGATCACCGTGGCGCCCGCGCAGACCCTTTCCGATGTCGAGTACCAGCGCATGCGCGATGCCGCGATCGCGATCATCCGCGAGATCGGCGTCGAGGCCGGCGGCTGCAACATCCAGTTCGCCGTCAATCCCGCGGACGGCGAGATGCTGGTGGTGGAGATGAACCCCCGCGTCTCGCGCTCGTCGGCGCTGGCGTCCAAGGCGACCGGATTTCCCATCGCCCGCGTGGGTGCGAAGCTGGCGGTCGGCTATCACCTGTACGAGCTCCCCAACGACATCACCAGGACCACGCCCGCCTCCTTCGAGCCCGCGCTCGACTACGTGGTGGTGAAGTTTCCCCGCTTCGCCTTCGAGAAGTTCCCCGACGTGGACGACACGCTCGGCGTGCAGATGAAGGCCGTGGGCGAGACGATGGCGATCGGGCGCACCTTCAGGTCCGCATGGCAGAAGGGGCTGCGCGGAATGGAGGTGGGGCGCATCGGTTGGGTGACTGGCCGGACACCGGGCGACGACGGGCTGGAAGCGACCGACCCGGAGGCGCTGCTGACCGCCGTGCGCAGGCCCACGACCTGGCGCAAATATCAGCTCAAGCGCGCTCTGGAGGCGGGCATTTCGGTTGAACAGCTGCACCGCGCCACCGGGATCGACCCGTGGTTCCTCGACCAGCTCGTGCAGATCCTGGAGCTGGAACGCTGGTTCGCATCGCTGCCGTCCCTCGATGCGGCCACGATGCGTCGCATGAAGCGAGAGGGCTTCGCCGACGCGCAGCTGGCGGCCCTGCGCGGGGTCGACGAGGCCGCCATTCGCTCGCAGCGCTGGCAATGGGGGATCAGGCCGACGTACAACGTGGTCGACACCTGTGCAGGAGAGTTCCCCGCGGCGACGCCCTACTACTACTCCTCCTACGAATCTGAAGACGAGAGCGACCCCTCGGAGCGCAGCAAGATCGTCATCCTGGGCAGCGGACCCAATCGGATCGGGCAGGGGATAGAGTTCGACTACTGTTGCGTGCAGGCTGTGCTGGCGCTAAGGGATGCCGGGTTCGAGACGATCATGGTGAACTCGAATCCCGAGACCGTCTCCACCGACTTCGACGTGAGCGACAAGCTGTACTTCGAGCCGCTGACGCTGGAGGACGTCGTCGAGATCGTGGAGCGCGAGCGGCCGGTCGGGGTGATCGTGCAGCTTGGCGGGCAGACGCCGCTGAACCTGGCCTACGCGCTGGAGGAGCTGGGCGTGCCGATCCTGGGGACCACGGTCGACGCGATCGACCGGGCCGAGAACCGGCGTCGCTTCGAGAAGGTGTGTCGGCGCATCGGGGCGCGCGTTCCCGCCAACGGGACGGCGCTGAGCGAGGACGAGGCCCTGCGGATCGCGCGCGAGATCGGCTTCCCGGTGCTGGTGCGGCCGTCCTACGTGCTTGGCGGACGCGCCATGGAGATCGTGTACGACGAGGAGTCCCTGAAGGACTATTTCGCACGGGCCGTGAAGGCGTCTCCCGACCACCCCGTGCTCGTCGACCGCTTCCTGGAAGACGCCTTCGAAGCCGACGTCGACGCGCTGTCCGACGGGACCGACGTGGTGATCGGCGGGATAATGCAGCACATCGAGGACGCGGGGGTCCACTCGGGGGACTCGGCGTGCGTCCTGCCGCCGTACCTGCTCGGACGCGCCGAGTTGGACGAGATGCGCCGCCTGACGCGCAGCTTCGCGCTGGAGCTGGGGGTGGTGGGGCTGCTCAACGTGCAGTACGCGGTCAAGGACGGGCAGGTCCACGTGCTGGAGGTGAACCCGCGCGCGTCGCGCACGGTGCCGTTCGTGGGCAAGGCGACGGGTGTGCCGCTCGCCCGGCTGGCAGCTCGCGTGATGGCGGGCGAGAGGCTTGCCGACCTGGACGTGCCGTCCGAGCCCGAGGTCAACGGGGTCGCCGTCAAGGAGGCGGTCTTCCCCTTCAACCGCTTCGACGTGGACACGCTGCTGGGTCCAGAGATGCGCTCGACGGGAGAGGCGATGGGGGTGGATGACTCCTTCGGGATGGCCTTCGCCAAGGCACAGGTGTCGGCCGGGAACCGCCTGCCCGAGGGAGAGGACCAGCTCTCGGTGATCGTGACCGTGAACGATGCCGACAAGCCGACCGTCACCCCGCTGGTGCGCCGGCTGGCCGACCTCGGCTTCGCGGTCTTCGCGACGCGCGGCACGCGCTACCACCTCAACCAGCTCGGGATCCCCTGCGAGCGGGTCTACAAGGTCGGCGAGGGGCGGCCGCACATCGTGGACCGGATCGTGAGCGGCCAGGTCGGGCTGCTCATCAACACGCCGCTCGGCAAGAAGTCGCAGTACGACGACTACGCCATGCGCCGCGCGGCCATCGCCTACGGGGTTCCGTACCTGACGACCATGTCGGCCACCCGCGCCGCGGTCGACGCCGTCACGGCGATGCGGACGCGCCGCCCCGAGATCCTGAGCATCCAGGAACGGATCGCGCGGTGCCGCGAGCCCGTCGGGGCCCGATAGGTGGCGCCCGTGCGCAGCATGAGCGAATCCGGCCCCGCGACCGCCTTCCTGATGCACCCCTCGGCCGTGCTCCACGACACCGGCTGGGACCATCACGAACACCAGGGTCGGCTGCGGGCGCTGGCCTCTGCCGTCAAGAACGACCTGGTGGCGCTGCACGGCCGCGTGGTCCAGGTGGAGTCGGAGGCCTGCGCGATCGAAGACGTGACGCTCGTGCACACGGAGGCCATGGTCGAGACCGTTCGCGCGGCGGTGGACGAGGCCAGCTCGCTTGGTCGCCACGCCGAGCTCGACCCCGACACGCGCGTCTCGGCCGCGTCGTGGGACGCCGCGCTGGGCACGGTGGGAGCGGGGCTGAAGGCGGTGCACGGCGTGGCGCAGGGACGCTTCCGCAACGCCTTCGTGGCCGCGCGCCCGCCGGGCCACCACGCGACGCCGGACCAATCCATGGGATTCTGCCTGTTCAACAACGTCGCCATCGCGGCCGAGAGCCTCCGCGCCCGGGGCGAGGCCGAGCGCGTGCTGATCTTGGACTGGGACGTGCACCACGGGAACGGCACCCAGGACATCTTCTACGAGGATCCCGCCGTGTTCTTCCTCTCGCTCCACCAGTACCCGGACTACCCCGGCACGGGAGCCGCGAACGAGACGGGGCGGGGCAGGGGGGAGGGGTTCACGCTGAACGTGCCGCTGCGCGAGGGGACGCCCCGCGCGCACTACCTGCGGACCTTCGCGAAGGCGCTCGGGACCGCAGTGGAACGCTCCGCACCCGATTTCATCCTGGTCTCGGCGGGGTTCGACGTGCTCGCCGGCGATCCGCTTGGCGGCCAGTTGCTGGAGCCCGAAGACCTTCACGAGACCACTCTGATGGTCATGGAGGCCGCGGAACGCTGCTGCGGGGGCCGCGTTGTGGTATTCTTGGAGGGAGGATACGACCCACCGCGCACCGGCGAGGGGTGCGTCGCGGTGATTCGCGCGCTCGCCGGGGTGGGAATGGACGGCGCGCCGATCGAGGAGGGGGATCGAGAATGAAGCTGCGAGCGGCCCTGCTGACCCTGCTGGCGTCGCTCGGCGGTCCCCTTGGCGTCGTCGGCCAGGAGGTCGTTCCCCGCCAGATTCATCCCGAGGCCGAGGAGGCCATCTCCAAGATCCGTTCGCCCTACTGTCCCGGGCTCATGCTCGAGGTGTGCCCGACCCGAAGCGCCACGTTCCTCAGGGACAGCATCGACGAGAGGGCCCGCGCCGGACTCGAGGCCGACAGCATCATCGAGCTGGTGGTCGCCGCGCACGGAGAGGAGTACCGGGCCTTCCCCAAGCGGAGCGGCGCGGGACTGCTCGCCTGGGTGATGCCGCCCGCCGCGCTGCTCCTGGGTCTGGGGGTCGTGGTTCTGGTGCTTGGCAGACTGCGTCGCGCCGCGCCGGCGGACGGCGACGGGGGACCGGCGACGGCGCTAACCGACGAGGAACGGGATCGGCTGGACGAGGCCATGGCCGAACTGGAGGCGATGGAGGGAATGGAATGACGAGGCTGCAGTCGGACACCTCGGGCGTGCTGCTGGCCAGCGCCGAGGGTGTGGCGAGAGTCCAGGCGGCGCTCCGGGAGCGTGGATTCGACGGTTGGCTGATCTACGATTTCAAGGATCGCAACCCGATCGGCCGGTCGCTGCTCGGCCTGGAGTGGACGACCCGCCGCGGCTTCGCGCTCGTCCCCGCACACGGACGGCCGCGCCTCCTCATCCACGCGATCGAGCACTCCTCGTGGCGCCACCTCGACTGGCCCAGGGAGAGCTACTCGAGCCGCCAGCGCATGGAGGAGGGGCTGCGTACGCTGCTGACCGGTTGCGAACGGGTCGCGGCCGAGACCTCGGCGCGGGGCGATGTCCCCTACCTCGATCTCCTTCCCGCGGGCATGCGGGACATCATCGCCGGGACCGGCGTCGAGCTCCACAGCTCGGGCGACCTCGTCTCGACGTTCTACGCCGTCTGGACCCCGGCCCAGCGGGAGGAGCACGGCCGCGCGTCGCAACTGGTCAAGAACTTGGCGCGCGATGCCTTCGCCCGTGCCGCCGACCACGTTTCGCGGGGCGAGACCATCACCGAGGGCGCCCTTGCCACCTGGATTCGCGGGGAGCTGGCCGCGCGGGGCGCGCCGGTGCAGGCCGACTGCATCGTCGCGATCGGCCCCAAGGCGGCCGACCCCCACTACGACCCCGGCGAGGTGGGCGAGCCCATCCGGCGCGGGGATCTGCTTCTCATCGACCTCTGGGGCGCATGCAACGAGGACTCGGTCCCCGCCGACCAGACGTGGATGGGCTTCCTGGGCAGCGAGCTCCCGCCCCGGATCGCCGAGTTGTGGAACGTCGTGAAGGCCGCGCGCGACGGCGTCGTGGCGTCGCTGCAGGAGCGCCACGCCCGAGGCGAGGTCATCCGCGGCTTCGAGGCCGACGATGTGGCCCGGGGGATCATCGCCGACGCCGGGTACGGCGACTGGTTCATCCATCGCACCGGCCACTCCATCGACCGCGACATCCATGGCAGAGGGCCCAATCTGGACAATCTCGAGACGCGCGACGACCGCGTCCTCGTGCCCGGCGTGGGCTTCTCCGTGGAGCCGGGGATCTACATCGCCGGCGACGTCGGTCTTCGCACCGAACTCAATATGCACATGGGCCCCGACGGCCCCGAGGTCACCGTCGACGAGCCACAGCAGGAGGTGTTCCTCCTTCTGCAGGACTAGGAGCCCGTGACCGGGTCTTCACCACGGGCCGGCGACGGGCCCGTACCCCGGTAGCGCGCCGGTGCCTGCTCGCGACGAGTTTTTCGTGGAGATTGCGCTCCCCCTGCCCCTGCGGCAGTTGTTCACCTATCGCGTCTCGGGGGGCGTCCCCCGGCCCGGAACGCGAGTCAAGGTTCCCTTTCGCAACCGCACCATGGTCGGATGGGTGATCGGTCCCGGATCGTCCGTGCCCCGTGTGCGCGACGTCATTGCGGTGATGAGCGCGCGACACGCGGTCAGCGGCGAACTGCTCGGCCTCGCACGGTGGATCGCCGACTACTACGTGGCGCCGCTGGGTATCGTGCTCAAGACCATGCTGCCCGCGCCCGCGAGGACCAGACCGAGGAAGCGACTGGTCGCGCGGATGCTGCGCGAGATCGGCACCCTGGAGGAGATCGACGAGGTGTTCGGTCGCGCGCGGCGCCAACGCGAGGCCTTCGAGCGGCTGTTGTCCGCGGGTGGGAGTCAGACGCTGGTCGCCCTGGAGGAGAACGGGTTCAGCCGCGGCGTGATGCGAGGCCTGGAGACGAAGGGGCTGGTGACCATCGAAGAGGAGGTGGTTCTGCGGGATCCCTTCCGTGGCCGCGAAATGGAGGCCGCGCCCGCGCACACGCCGACCACGGGGCAGCGCGGCGTCCTCCGGCGTCTGAACGGGGCGCTGGGAACGGGCGGAGGCGCCTTCCTCCTGCATGGAGTGACGAGCTCCGGCAAGACGCTGGTCTACATCGAGCTGATCCGACGGGTGCTCGCCCGCGGAGAGGGCGCCGTGATGCTGGTTCCCGAGATCGCGCTGACCCCCCAGACGGTGTCCCGCTTCCGTGCGGCCTTCGGCGATCTCGTGGCGGTCCTCCACTCCGGTCTTTCCGACGGCGAGCGGTTCGACGCGTGGATGCAGCTGAGGTCGGGTGCGAAGCGCATCGCCATCGGTGCCCGGTCGGCGGTGTTCGCGCCGCTGCCCCGCGTCGGGGCGATCGTCGTGGACGAAGAGCACGATGGCAGCTACAAGCAGTCCGAAGCGCCCCGATACAACGGCAGGGACGTGGCGGTCGTGCGCGCGAAGCTGGCCGGCGCCGTCTGCGTGCTGGGGTCGGCGACCCCGTCGCTGGAGAGCTGGGCTAACGCCGCGTCGGGAAAGTACACGCTGCTAGAGCTGCCGAATCGGGTGGGCGGCGGTGTCCTGCCCGACGTTCACGTCGTGGACCTTCGCTCGCGCAACCCCGCCGCGACGGCTCCGGCCGCCTCGTCCCCGGACGGCGACGACGACGGTGGCCAGGGTGTCCGCGCCCGGAGCAGCGATCGCTCGGCGTCCGCCGACCGCGTCGGTCCTCGCCCCCCGCCCGAGCGGGTGATCTCGCCTCGCCTGTTTCGGGCACTTCAGCGCCGCATGGAGCGAAAGGAGCAGGCGGTCCTCCTCCTCAACCGCAGGGGATACGCCAGCTTCGCGCTCTGTCAGAGCTGCGGCTTCGTTCTCGAGTGTGTCCAGTGCTCGGTCTCCATGACGTTCCACCGTGCGCGGCGGCGTATGATCTGCCACCACTGCGGTCACACCGAGCCGCCGCCGAAGCGCTGCGCGCAGTGTGGTTCGACCGAGTTGTCCTACCGTGGCCTCGGCACCGAGCAGGTGGAGCGCATTCTGCTCGACGGCCTGCCGGGGGTCCGGGTCGCGCGCATGGACGTGGACACCACCGGGGGCAAGTGGTCCCACCGCGACATTCTCGACCGGGTCCGCTCCGGCGATGTGGACATCCTGCTGGGCACCCAGATGATCGCCAAGGGACTGGACTTCCCGCGCGTCACCCTCGTCGGCGTGATCAACGCGGACATCGGCCTGCACCTTCCGGACTTTCGCAGCTGCGAACGCACCTTTCAGCTCCTCGCCCAGGTGGCCGGCAGGGCGGGACGCGGCCGTTTGCCCGGCGAAGTGGTCGTGCAGACCTACGTGCCGGACCACTACGTCGTTCGCGCGGCTGTGGCGCACGACTACCACGGCTTCGTGGAGCAGGAGCTCGCCGGTAGGCTGGACCCCCCCTATCCGCCCCGGCTGCGCATGGCCAGGATCCTGCTGAGCAGTCCGGTTCAGGCGGACGCGCTCGCGGCGGCCGATTCGCTGAGCACCTGGCTTGCCGCCCGTACCCGGGATGGACCGGATGTGCTGGGGCCGGCCCCCGCTCCCATCGAGAAGCTGCACGGACGATACCGCTGGCACATTCTGCTTCGCGGCGGCGTCGAGGAACTGGGGCGGGCGCTGCTGGCGGTCGCGGACCGCTTCCGACCTTCGGGCACCGACCTGCGCGTCTCGCTCGACCGCGATCCGCTCCAGCTCATGTAGGGGACGGTCGCGATTCACCCGGACCGTCCGATGCGTTATTGTCAACCTGACCGTCCGTACAGACCACACGGGAGTCGGCACTGTGAGCTGCCTAGCCCTGAATGCATCGTACGAGCCGCTGATGATCGTGCCGGCCAGAAGGGCGATCCGCCTCGTGCTCGACGAAAAGGCCGAGATCTTGGAGCAGGACGCGCAGCGCGCCTTCCGTTCGGTGCGGTCCAGGTACCCGTTCCCGCTCGTGATCCGGCTGGTCCGTTTCGTCCACGTCCCCCGGCGCTTCCGGCGGCAGGTCACCAACACCTTCCTCTTCGCCCGCGACGGATATGCGTGCCAGTACTGCGGGCGCCACCGCCGGGAACTGCGGAGCCGGGAGTTCCTGACTCGCGACCACGTCCTGCCCATCTCGCGGGGTGGCGGGAACTCCTGGGAGAACGTCGTTACGGCATGTTCGCCGTGCAACCACCGCAAGGGCAACCGGTTGCCGCACGAGGCCGGGATGCGCTTGGCCACGCGTCCGATCGAACCGAACCACGTGCAGCTCGTCTGGGCCGTGCGCAAGGTCACCCCCATCCAGGCAAAGTACATCCGGATGTTCTTCGGCGACGACGCCGTGCCCTACGTGCGCGGATAGCGGATAGGAGCGGGAGGAAGCCACCATGGACGACGCGCGTTCCGGCAAGCCCTCTTCGCCGCCCCTGCCGGCCCGTTCGATCGGGGCGAAGCCCCGCGCCGCGCGTCCGAGCGGGCGTCCGCCTTCCGTGCGTGACGTCGCCGCGCCCGCCGAAGTCGCGGTGCCGGAGCGCGAAGTCAAGGTGGACGATGTCGTTTGGACGGTGCACCAGAAGGGTGCCGGTCGAGTTGGCTACGGAGGTGGCTATGGACCCCGCATCCTGAGCGTCGGCGTGCAGTCCACCGCAGACCGGAGAGAGGTCGGCGGCGCACGGTACCTGGTGGGGCGCACTCTGGCCGATGTGACCGAAGAGGATCTTGTGTCCATGGTCAGGGAGGTCGCCACGACTCCCGACCCCGACCCCGACTCGCCCGACCGCAACCGGCGACGATCTCGACAACGGGGCCGTGACCGTGCGCGAGGCGGCCGTCGGCGCGGTCGCAAGTGAGCCCGGCACCATCTGCCAGCGGTTGGACGACCTAACGCTGGCGGGCATCCGACTGTCCAGCATCAACGACGACACGCTCGGCCTCAACAAGGAAGCCGCGACAGGTGTCTAGTCACAGGGAACGATGGGACGGTCCGACGCGGAACTCGTGATTCTGGCGCGTTCCGGCGACAGGGACGCATTCGGCGAGCTGGTCCGCCGATACCAGCGGGCGGCTTACGCAGTGGCCCTGTCGGTGACCGGGAAGCCCCAGGACGCGGAAGACGCGGCCCAGGAGGCGTTTCTGGTTGCATTGCAGCGGCTCGACGATTGTCGCAACCCCGCGCGGTTCGCGGGTTGGTTGCTGGCGATCGTCCGGAACCGCGCACGGAACCTGATACGGCGTGAGAGCCTGCGCGCCGGGGAGCAGATCCCGGTCAGCGCCAGGACCTCCGATCCGGGCCCGGACAAGATGGCAGACATATCGGCCCTGCGGGGCCGGCTGAAGGAGGCGTTGAGCACTTTGTCGGAGTTGCAGCGGGAAATCGTCCTCCTCCACGACCTGGAGGGGTGGAAGCACGACGAGATCGCGGCTCGACTGGAGATGCCGTCTGGCACGATCCGGTCGCATCTCCACTTTGCGAGGAAGGCGTTGCGTGCCGAATTGGCCGATTGGAAAGACCGTGCGTGAGCCCACCGAGGTGAACATGCAAGACAACGATCGCGTGACACCGCTTGCGGTGCTGGATCCCGGGTACGATCGCCCCGAGTACTGGGAACGGCAGCATGGGCGGATCATGGAAAGGGTCGCCTTCGAACTCGCGAGGCGGCGCGCCGCAGTTCGCGAGTCCGTCGCCGCCGTTCTGTCGGGGTGGTCCCGCAGCCTGATTCCCGTTGCCGTGGCGGCGGCTGTGATCGCCGCCGTGCTGGTCACCGCCGAAACGCGGCGGCAGGCCGAGCCGGCACCGCAGCTGGTGCTGCAGGACATCCTCGGCGAGGGAGAGGGCGACCGTCCCTTCGAGGCCCTGCTGAGCGCCGACCGGGCAGCGAGCGCAGTGACCTTCATGGCGCTCGTGGAGGGTGGCAGACCCTGATGGCACGAGAACGACACGCCCGAGTCATTTCGGTTCTGCTCCTCGTCCTGACCTTCTCCGCCGGGTTCATGTTCGGCCTGGCATGGGATGCCCACCGGGAGGTGCCGGGCATTCCTGCGGCGGAAGTGGCCGACGCTCCCCAGGTGTCCGCGGATGCCGAGGAGGCGGAGGCGGACGAAGAGCCGGACAGCACGCGGAACCGTGGACCGGTGATCTACGAAGTGGCGATGGAGCCCGAGCAGCGCGCCGGGGTCGATGAAATCATCACGCACTTCAGAAGCAGCATGCGAGCTCTCGAAGCGGAGGCCCGCACGCACTACGAGAGGTATGACCACAACCGGACGGAGCTTCTGATGGCCACCCAGGATTCCATCAAGGCCATCCTGAATCCGGATCAGATCGCCCAGTACGATTCGCTCCTGGCGGTGCGCTATCCGCCGAACCGGGACGGCAGGGGCGAGGCGGGCCGCGACAGACGACGGGGTGATCGCTCGGGCGAAGGGGGGGCTCGCTGACATGAGGCATCACGAAAGGCATGCGGTGGCGGCGCTGGCGTTGCTGGCGCTTGGGATTTCGGCGCCCCGCGTCGCCGCTCAGGAATCCGAACGGACGCTCACGCTGGAGGCGGCCCTGGAGCTTGCCCTGGTGCACAGCCCGCAGCTGGCGCAGAGCCAGGCGACGTTCAACAATGCGGGCGGCACCCGACGAAGGGCCTGGGGATCCTTCCTGCCCAATCTGAGCATGGGTTCGGGCGCTTCGGTGCAGAGCCAGAATCGCTTCGATCCGACCACGCAGCGCCTGGTCACCGGGAGCAGCGACTCGTACAACGCGTCGCTCAACGCCAACTACCAGATCTTCCAGGGCGGCCGGAAGTTCCACGAGCTGAGCCGCACCGAGTCGGCGATGGCCGAGGCGGAGGCGCGTCTGAGGAATCAGCGCTTCGCGATCCTGCTCCAGACGCGCACCCTGTTTCTCAACGCGCTGAGGCAGTCCGAACTGGTCCAGGTGGCCGAAGCGAGCGTCTCGCGCGCCGAAGAGAGCCTCGCCATCACCCGCACGCAGGTGCAGGTCGGCACCGGGACGCGCTCCGACAGCCTCCGAACCCGTCTCGAGCTGGCCAACGCCCGCCAGAACCTCCTCCAGACGCAGAATCAGCTGCGCGCTTCCCGCTTCGCCCTGGGTCGCCAGATCGGCGCGGACGGCCCGGTCGTGCCGCAACTGCCCGGCAACCTCGCTCCGGGACCCCTCGCCCTCGGCGAGCAGGAGATCATCGCCCTGGCCGAGTCCGTGTCGCCGGCCGTGCGCGCGGCCGAGGCCGCAGCCGCGGTGGCCCGCGCCAGTGTCAGCAACGCGCGAAGCTCCTACCTGCCCAACCTGTCGGTGTCGTCGGGGTACACCTGGGCCAACCAGGATCGTTCCTTCGTCGGCGGCAACACCAGCTGGAACCTGCGGGTGTCGGGCAGCTACCAGATCTTCGACGGATTCCAGCGGGAACAGAGCGTGAGCCAGGCATCCGAAAGCCGGCGCGTGGCCCGGCTCACCGAAGAAGACGCGCGACGGGGCGTCAGACAGGATGTGGACGCGGCGCTGAGGACGCTGGAAACCCAGGACGAGGCGATCGCCATCGCCGCCGAGGCGGTGTTCGTGGCGGAAGAGGACCTCCGGCTCATTCGGGAGCGGTACGCCGTGCAGATGGCGACCGTCCTGGATGTGATCACCAGTCAGGTGGCGCTGGACCAGGCTGAAGCCAATCTGGTCTCCGCCCGGTATGACTACATGGTGGCCAAGGCCGAACTGGAATCGATCGTCGGGAGACAGCTTTGAGCAAGAACAACGGGAACATGACAGGCGAGACGGAAATGCACGGCAACGGCGCGGGCGCGAACGGTGTGGTCATCCACACCGAGGGGCTGCGCAAGTACTACATCCTGGGCGCGGAGACCGTCCGTGCCGTCAGGGGCGTCGACCTCGATGTCCAGCGAGGCGAGTTCGTCGCCATCATGGGACCCTCGGGGAGCGGCAAGTCGACCTTCATGAACCTGATCGGCTGTCTGGACACGCCGACCGGAGGCGACTACTGGCTCAACGGACGCAAGGTGTCGGAGCTGTCGGACGATCAGCTGGCGCGGGTGCGCAACCGCGACATCGGCTTCGTCTTCCAGACCTTCAACCTGCTGCCCCGGGCGTCGTCGCTTCACAACGTCGAGCTCCCCCTGGTCTACGCGGGCGTGCCGTCGAAGGAGAGGCGCAGACGGGCGGAGGAGAAGCTGGCGCTGGTCGGGTTGGCGGACCGCATGGACCACAAGCCCCCCGAGCTGTCCGGTGGACAGAGGCAGCGCGTGGCGATTGCCCGCGCACTGGTGAACGATCCCGCTCTGCTCCTGGCCGACGAGCCTACCGGCAACCTCGATTCGGTCACATCGCGGGAGATCGTCGACATCCTCGCCGGATTGCACAAGGCAGGGCAGACCATCGTGCTGGTCACGCACGAAGCCGACATCGCGGCCTCCGCGTCCCGTCAGATCCACCTGAGCGACGGGCTCGTGGAGCGCGACTTCATGAACGAAGGGAAGACAGACTGATGTCACGTTGCGACTCTCGCCATACGGGCGCGCTCATGGCCGCGCGTGCAATGGCCCTCCTGCTGGCGGCATCTGCGTGCCAGGGCGCCCCCGAGGAGGCGACGGAAATCGCCCTCCAGACCGCGCCCGCCGAGATCCGCGATCTTCGCATCACCGCCGAGGCCACGGGCGAACTCGAGCCCGTCCTGAGGGTCGAGGTCAAGTCCAAGGCCTCGGGCGAGATCCTGGACCTGTACGTCGATTCCGGCGACGAGGTCGAGCCGGGCACGCTCCTGGCCAGGATTGATCCGCGCGACGTTCAGAACGCCCATGATCAGGCGACCGCCGACCTGGACGTGGCGAAGGCCAGGCTGCGGATCGCGGGGGACCAGGAAACCCGCTCCCGGACGCTCCTCGATTCCGAAGTGATCACCGCCCAGGAATACGAGTCTCGCCAACTGGAGTTCGCCAACGCGCAGGCCGCGCACGTGCGGGCCGAGACGAACCTGGAGCTGGCCACGCTGCGGCTGACCGATGTGACCATCCGTGCACCCATGGCCGGCACGATCCTGGAGAAGCAGGTGGAGTACGGCCAGGTGATCCAGTCCGCCACCCAGAACGTGTCCGGGGGCACGACGCTCTTCATCATGGCCAATCTGGACGACATGCGGGTGCGGACCTTGGTCGACGAGACCGATGTGGGCCAGCTCGCGGCCGGCATGGCCGCGACTGTGACCGTGGAGGCGTTCCCCGACAGAACTTTCCGGGGCGCGATCGAGAAGATCGAACCCCAGGCGGTGGTGCAGCAGAACGTCACCATGTTCCCGGTGATCGTGCTGCTGGACAATCGGGCGGGACTCCTCAAGCCGGGAATGAACGCCGAGGTCGAGGTGCTCGTGGACGAGCGCATGGCGACGCTCACCGTGCCGAACAACGCGGTCGTGCAGCCGCAGGAGCTCGCGCCCGCAGCCGAAGTGCTGGGGCTGGATCCGCAGACGGTGACGATCGATCGCGGCGTCTGGGGCGAGTTGATGGCCGAGGCCGCTTCGCGGGCCGGGATGGAAGCCGGGGATGGGATGGCCGGCATGGCGATGCTGGGCCAGGGAATGCCCGCAGGAGGTCAGATGGCCGACATCCGCGCAAGAGTCGAGTCCGGCGAGATCGACCAGGACTCCGCCAGGGCGCTGTTCATGGCCATGCGCGGGCAGAGAGGCGGAGGTCGGCAGGGTGGTGGTCAGCGTGCGGCTGGGATGCCCGGAGACGGGGCGGCTGCGGCCCTGGGTGACGGCGTCGCCGAGGATGGCGCGAACGGTGCGGGCCGTGTTCCGGGTGGCCGTCGGGGCGGGGGGCAGGGCTTCGGTGGTGGCATGATGGCCGCCATGGGAGGCTCCAGCGGCGATCCGGCCTTCCAGGCGGCCGTGGCCTTCGTCGTGGACGAGTCCGGGAACATCGAGGCGCGCCCCGTGGTGATGGGCGTAAACGACTGGGACTACGCGGAGATCCTCGCAGGGCTCGACGAAGGCGAACATCTGGCGCTCATCGGCGCGGCGCAGCTGCAGGCCAGGCAGCAGGAGCGAATGGAGCAGATGCGCGGCAGGTTCCGGCCCTTCTGACCACGGGGGAAAGCCATGTTCATCCTGAGGGAAATCGTGATGGTGGCGATGGCGTCGATTCGTGCCAACGCTCTCCGTTCGGGGCTCACCACGCTCGGCATCGTCATAGGAACCGCCGCCGTGATCACCATGGTGGCCCTGGGTGAAGGCGCGCAGCGCAGGGTGCAGGAACAGATCGAGAACATGGGCACCAACATCCTGACCGTGCGCCCGGGACAGGGCTTCTACCGCGGCGTCGCGAGCGGAAGCCGCCGCCTCGAGGAGGACGACGCGCTCGCTCTGCGCGACCAGATCGGCAACCTGTATCAGATCGCTCCCGAGATCGAGAGCCGGCTCCAGGTCAGCTATTCCCGGTCCAACTCCTCGAACTCGGTGGTGGGGACCTGGCCCTCGTTCTTCCCGGTGCACAGTCACGAGCTCGCCTACGGTCGGTTTTTCGACGAGGGCGAGGTTCAGGGACGCCGCAGGGTTGCGGTGCTGGGGTCCAACGTGCCGGACGATCTCGCCACTCCGCCGGGACTGCTGGTGGGTCGCAAGATTCAGATTCGCGGGATTCCCTTCGAGGTCGTCGGGGTGCTGCAGGAGAAGGGCGGCGCAATGTGGATGCAGCCCGACGACCAGATCTTCATTCCGTTGTCGACCGCGATGTACCGGGTGATGGGGGGCAGGGACCGCCTCCGATCCATCTATGTGGCCGCGCCCTCGCCGGAGGAGCTCGATCCCGCGTGGGGTGAGATCGACCGGGTCATTCGCCGCGAGCACCGCATCCTGCCCACCGAGGAAGCCGACTTCAGCATCCAGCAGTCGTCCGACATCCTGGAGACCTTCAACGAGACCACGCAGACCTTTTCGATGCTGCTGGCGGGGATCGCGGGGGTGAGCCTGCTGGTCGGCGGCATCGGCATCATGAACATCATGCTGGTCAGCGTGACCGAACGGACGCGCGAAATCGGGGTGCGGAAGGCGCTTGGCGCGACGCGCAAGACCATTCTTTTCCAGTTCCTGGTCGAGGCGCTCGTTCTGTGCGTGCTGGGAGGGCTGTTGGGCGTCGCGGGCGGGTTCGGCAGCGCGGAACTCATCACCCAGCTCTATGGGTCGAGCACGGCGGTGGCCCCCGAGGCGGTGGCCGTGGCCCTGGGGTTCTCGGCGGCGATCGGTCTGTTCTTCGGGATCTGGCCCGCGCGCCGCGCATCCGTCCTGGATCCCATCGAGGCTTTGCGGTACGAGTAGGGCCGCAGCGACCGAACAGGTCCGAGACGACGGGCCCGGGGAAGAACCCCAGCTAGCGCGCCGGGTAGATCAGGTCCAGCATCTCCCCTCGTCGCACGATGGTGATGGCCACGGGTAGGACTGCGGCGGCGAGCGCGGCGCGCAGCCCGGTCAGCGACTCGACCGTCTGCCCGCCGACGGCCACGATCACGTCGCCGGCGCGAAAACCGGCGCGCGCCGCAGCGCTCATGTCGAGCACGTCGGTGACCAGCATTCCGGACTCGACCCCGAAGAAGTGGCTTCGGCCCAGCGCCGGGCTGAGGTCGCGCACCTGGGCGCCGCCCAGCACCACCGGCCGCCCCAGAATGAACGGCGTCAGTGTCGGCGGAGCGGCCGTGTCGCGCACCACGGCGATTCGGAGCGTTCCCCCGCCCCCGTCGACGGGAGGCGCCAAGCTCTCCTCGGCGAGCCGGAGCATCTCGTCGGCCTTGCGCTCCTGTTCCCTGGCGCGCTCGCTCGCGGCCGAGCGGGCCGCCTCGACCGCCGCGGGATCCCTCACCTCGGCGGTGAACTGCCAGCTGACCTCGAAGCGGGCCTCGGCGGCGCGCAGGCGCTGGCTGGTGCTCATGTAGCTGAACACAAGCGAATCGGATGGACGTTCATCGACCATGAGCTGCATGATCGAATCGACCCGCTTCGAAACGCGCGCGTGCACGATGTCGAGCCGCGCAAGATCGAAGGGCGAGCCGACCGTGCCGGGCCGGCGGTCGGCGGTGATCGTGACCTCCATGGGGATGCCCTGTCTCATCAGCCCCACGTGGAGGGATTGGCCCAGCTCCAGATCGGAGACCACCCCCAGCCAGGCGTCGTAGGCCGTCAGGGGACTTCCGTTCACCGCGACGACGATGTCGCCCGGCAGGACACCGCTGCGATGGGCGGGTCCGGCGACGAACACGTCGGTCACCAGCACGGCGAAGGGACTGTCGTCGCCCGGAAGCGCGCCCGTCTCGGTCAGGATGCCGATCCAGGTCTGTGGCACCGTGGCGCCGGGAGCCTGCTGGGCGTGCCCGGCAACCGCCATGCCGCCTCCCAGGGCGCCCAGCAGCGCGAGCGATCGAATGGCGATGGTCATCAGTGCCAGGTTTCCAGGCCGATCTGGTGGAGCGTCTGCTGCCGCTCCATCAGCGTGTTCACGTAAAGGAAGTTCAGGAACTCGTCCTCCGGGGACTCCTGCACGGCCGCTTCGCCCGCCGCCACCAGGGCTTCGATGCCTGCCAGCCGGGCCACCGGATCGCGACGAGGCTCCTGCCCGTTCAGGGCATGGAACAGATCCTGATGGTCCCGGTAGGCCCTTCGCCATTCGCGCTCGGCCTCCTCGACCGCCCTGCGGGCTTCGTCGAGAGACGCCGCCGAGACCGCCGGAGCGGCTTCCGCACGCGCCGACGCCTCGCGATCCGCCCCGGCATCCACGCCGGGTGCCGATGCGGTGATCCAGCCCAGGGCCGTCCCGCCGATGAAGAGGACGAAGGCGGCCGCCACCTGCAGCCACTTTCGCCAGATTCCGGCGCCCGGAGCATGTCCTCGGATGAGCCCGGTCGTCACCAGTTCCTGCTCGAGTTCGTGCCACCCTCCCGGAGGGGGCAGGATCGCCGGCAGGTTCCCGAGGGCTCGAGCCTGGGACTTGAGGGCGTCGAGTTCGCGGCGCAGACCGGGGTCGGCGTCGAGAATCGCTTGTTCCCGCGGGGTCGGCTCCCGGTCGACCAGCCGCGCCAGATCTTCCAAATTCAAACGCTCCATGCTTCGACTTCCTTCGGACTGGGTTCGAATCCACGCAGCATGCGGCGCATCTTCGCTCGCGCCTTGAACAGCTGGGATTTGGAGGTGCCCGCGGTCACGCCCAGGGCGGCTCCGATTTCTTCGTGCGTGTATCCCTCCACATCGTGGAGGACCAACACCTTTCGCATCCCGTCGGGGAGCAGGTCGAGCGACTCCTCCAGCTTGCGCTTCAGGAGCGCGTCGCCCATGCGCGGGGGAACGCCGACCTCATCCGGCATCGCCACCTCCCGCGCCTGCCGGGTCTTGGCCTTTCTGACAGCTTGCAGCGCCGAGTTGACGGCGATCCGGTGAAGCCAGGTCGAGAACCGCGCCTCGCCCCGAAAGGTGGGCAGCGCCCGGATGGCCCGAATCCACGCTTCCTGCGCGTAGTCCTGAGCCAGATCGTCGTCGCCGGCGATTCGTCGCACCACCGCGTACACTCTCGGCGAATACCGGTCGTAGAGAGCGCGGACGGCCCTGCCGTCTCCATCGCACGCTCGGCGAATCAGTTGCGCTTCCATGTCTCCAGACCCGGTCGATGCGCTCGGCGTGTGTTTCACCGCGGGTTGCTCCATGCTCGTTCCACGGGTGACTCCACCTGACCTCGCGCGTTTCGTGGCGCATTACCTTTGTTGCGGTCGTGTCATCCGATGCGCCCGACCCCAATAAAGGTTGCCTGCGCCGACGATCCCTTCAACCCGGCCCCACGGGCCCGAGACCCCGGAATGACTTCACCCACCCCTCGCCTTCCCGGCGCCGCGTTCCTGGAATGCACCGCCACCGGCGACACCTTCGAGTCCGAGCAGCTGATCGGCCTCTCGCCGGCCGGCAAGCCACTCTTCGCCCGGTACGACCTTGACGCCCTCAAGGGACGCTTCACGCCGGCGGCGGTTGCCTGCCGCGCCCCCACCCTCTGGCGCTACCAGGAGGTTCTTCCCGTGCGCGACCCGTCCTTTCGCGTCACACTGGGCGAGGGCTTCACCCCCCTTCTGGACTCGCCGCGTCTGGCGAGCTCGCTCGGCGTGCGGCGGCTGTGGATCAAGGACGAGGGCCAGAATCCGACCGGATCGTTCAAGGACCGGGGGCTCTGCCTGGCCGTCTCGCGCGCCTTTGAACTGGGTGCGCGCGAAATCGCGATCCCCTCCGCCGGGAATGCCGCCGGATCGACTGCGGCGTACGGGGCCGCCGCCGGACTTTCCGTGCACGTGGTGGTTCCAGAGGATACGCCGTTGCCGATCCTGGCCGAGATCCGGGCGCTGGGCGCGGATCTCCAGCTTCTGGACGGACTGATCAGCGACTGTGGACGCGTCGTGCGCGAGCGGTGCGACGAGGACGGCTGGTGGGACCTGTCCACCCTCAAGGAGCCGTACCGCGTCGAGGGCAAGAAGACGATGGGCTACGAGCTCTTCGAGCAGCTCGGAGGAAGGCTGCCCGACGCGATCGTCTACCCGACGGGCGGAGGAACCGGGCTCATCGGCATGTGGAAGGCGTTCGCCGAGATGCAGGAGCTGGGGTGGATCGGCACCGAGCGACCTCGGATGTTTTCGGTTCAGTCCACCGGCTGCGCGCCCATGGTGCGGGCTTGGGAGGAAGGGTGGGACGAGGCGGGGATGTGGGAGGACGCCAACACATACGCTGCGGGGCTGCGGGTTCCGGGTGCCGTCGGCGACTTTCTCATCCTGCGTGCGCTGCGCGAGTCCGAGGGGGGGGCGGTGGCGGTCCCGGATCGGGAGATGCAGCGGTGGGTGGAGGCGATGGGAGCCGCGACGGGAATCTTCGCCGCGCCCGAGGGGGGAGCGACCGCGGCGGCGGTTCCGCGCCTCAGGGAGATGGGACTGATCGAGGCGGGGGACGAGGTCGTCCTGTTCAACACGGGGAGCGGTCTCAAGTACGTGGGGATGGAGCCGGTCCAGTCGTGACGCGCCGCTGGTTGGGCGGCCTCGCTGCCGCCTAGCGTGGCTGCCACCTGTAGGTGAGCTCCGGTAGCGGGATGTAGGCTCCACGCGGTGGGCGGCGGTCCTCCGGGTCGGGGCGTCTGAGCGCGAGCGCGCGGCTGAAGTTGAGCGAGGCACCCGCCGTGTGGCCGGAGGCGAAACCCCAGTCCAGCCCGACGGGAAGGCGCAGGATGAGTCCGTAGCCCGTCCCCTCGGGAGCGCGCGCCGCGATGCCCCAGAGCCCGACGCCTGCGTAGGGTTCGACCGCGTACGAGCCGACGTACTGCTTGGCGATCAGCGACAGGCTCAGGTCGCGGAAGCGCCAGGTCCCAGCCTGCAGTTCCACGCCCTGGTGGTCCCATCTGTATTCGGCGACCAGCGCCACGATGCTCGCTCCACCGAGCGCAACGCCGAAGCGATACTGGGCCGAAGCCGCGTCGGGCCGGGCCATCACGGCCATCCACAGAATCCAGACGGCGACGCCCAGCGCCCGGCGTCGGAAACTCGGCGTCGCGGCGGTAACGGAAGACATGGCGGGGGAGTATACGAGATGCGGTCGCGCGGTTCCAGCGGGAGTGCCGCGCACCGGGTTGACGTGTGCCGTTCCGGAGCCATCTTGATGCTCCACGAATTCCAGACGCTTCGCGACGAGGGTGGCCGACCATGAATCGGAGGTGGTCGTACCGAGGAAGGATGGTCGGGGTGGCCAGCGCATTTCTGGCGATCCTGACCGCCGCCTGCGAGGTGTCGCAGGAAGGACCGGCGCCTGCGGTGCGGCAAGGTGGGGCCCCGGCACCGCCGCTTCCTCCCGCGGCGCTCTCCGAACTCGCTCCCGACACCTTGCTGGCAAGGCCGCTCGGCGAAGGTGCCCTCTACCGCTTCCTCTGGTCCGCCAGGGGGCCTTGGGCCATCCACCTGGTTTCGGCGGACCTGACCAGGTGCGAGCTCGATCTTCTCGTGGTCCCGGCGATCGGCCAGGACGGGAGCACGCGCGTGCGGACGCGGGTCACGCAGATGGTGCCCTCGGCGCCCTTCGTGCCCCTGGCGGGTGTGAACGGCGACTTCTTTCGCCTCGACAACGGAGCCCCGCTTGGATCCGAGGTCACGGGTGTCACGGGCCGCTTTTCGGCCCGCCCGGCGCTGGCATGGGGGAGCACGCGGGTGCCCTGGATCGGGATTCCGGCACGTGACGGGGACCGCATGCTGTTCGGCCCCGACACCATCGCGCCCGGGGACGGACGACGCGGCACGCAGGTCCTGGGTGGCTATCCGGAGCTCATCGACGATGGGCGCGTGGCCGGGGATCTGGGCGTCGCGGAACGCCCCGGTTTCGCGGCGGCTCGCCACCCGCGCACGGCGATCGGCTACGACCGCGACGAGGAACGGCTCTGGCTCGTGGTGGTGGACGGGCGCCAGACTCCGCGATCGGCGGGAATGACCCTGCCCGAACTCGCCGGTCTCTTTCTGTGGCTGGGCGTTGAGGAGGCGCTGAACCTGGACGGCGGCGGATCTTCGGCCATGCTGGTCGGCGACGAGCTCGTCAGCCGGCCCTCCGACGCCGAGGGGGAGCGTCCGGTGGGGAACAGCCTATGGCTGGTCCGGGTTCCCGGAGGCTGCTAGCGGCTGGCCGAGCCGGGTTCAGCGACGCCTGTCCCAGGTCATCGAGAGACCCACGAACCCGCCCCGATCCGGCCCCGGCTCGAAGTAGCGTCCGCCGAAGGCGTTCACCACGACCGACGACGCGTAGCGCACGTTCGTCACGTTGGCGATCCCGGCGAACGGCGACAGGGTCAGGCTGCCGGCACGCACGCTTGAGGCCCCGAAGCGCAGATCCACCAGGGTGAAGCCTTCGGCGTGCGCGTCGTTGGCGTCGTTGGCCGGCATGGTGCCCCGCGCCTCCAGACGCAGTTCGCCGAACCACGGGCCTCGATTCGCCCGCAGGCTCGCCTCGAAGCGGTGGGGCGCGATGCCGGGAACGCTGTTGTCGGCGAAGTCGTTGCCGCCGACGGAGAACTCGTTGAAACGGGCGTCGACGTAGCCGTAGGCCAGGCGGGTGCTCAGGGACGACGACAGGACCGTGCGCGCCGAGGCCTCGAAACCGCGGACGCGCGACCGCCCCGCGTTCCGGTAGAACCGGCGGCCCGGCGCGCTTGGCACCTCGAACGGCACGAGCTGGTTGGCGAGGCGGGACGAGAATGCCGCGAGATCGTAGGCGACGCGGCCGCCGAGGTCGCCGCGAATCCCGCCCTCGACCGTCCAGCCCCGCTGCGGTTCGAGCTCGGGGTTGAACCCACCCGCGCGGGTCGGCTGGTTCGCGAGTTCCGTGGTGGTCGGGGTCTCGAAGGAGCGCGCGACCGAGGCGAACAGCCCGTGGTCGCCAAGGTCGAGGTGGAGGCCCAGGGAGGGGCTGAGCCCGCCCATTCCTCGACTGCCGGAGTCGTCGGGGTTGTCGGCGGCCGTGAAGCGGTCCTCGGCACGGAAGTTGAAGTGGTCGAAGCGCAGCGCGCCGACCGCGTCGAGACGCGTGGCCAGCGGCAGCCGAAGCTGGCCGAAGAGGGCGGAGGCCCGGACGCGTTCCTGCTGGTCCAGCGTGAGCCCGCCCATTTCGCCCCCGTCGTTGGCGAAGTTGCGGCGATCGTCGCTCTGGACTTCCCCCTCGATGCCGAAATCCACCCGGCCCGTGCCCGTGCCCGTTGCAAACGCCCGTGCCAGGGCGAGGCGGACTCCGCCGCCGTTCCTGTCCAGGTCGATCACCGATGTGGGGATGGGGTTGTCCAGTTCGCGCCTGACGCCGTAGAGCGAAAACACCCCCTCCATCCCGCCCAGGGCGCCCCTCCAGCTCACCCCGGCCTGGCCCTGCTTCACGTACTTGCGGGTGCGACGCCGGACGTTGAACCCCCACGCCTCGTTGCTTCCCTCCTCGAATATCTCCGCAGGAAGCGATCCGCCGTTGAGCGCGTCCAGGTCGAGACCACTCAACTGCACCGCGAGCACGCCCCCGGCGACCGGCGAGGTGAACCCGGCGTTGACGGTGGTGCGCGTGGCCTGGCTGTAGGGATCCTCGCCCGAGTCCGTCGGGTTGTCGCGGAAGCCGTCGAACCGGTGCCGCGCGACGCTGGCGCGATAGGCGACGTCCCCGGCGGTGCCGGATCCGGTCGCCTGCAGCCTGAACAACCCGTCCGCGCCGGCCACGACCGTGGCCTGCTGGCGGTAGGGTCCCGCGTGCGGCCGGGCGCTCTCGAAGAGGAGGACGCCGCCCGCGCCGTTTCCGTACAGGGCGGCGGCCGGGCCGCGCAGGGCCTCCACTCTTCCCAGGGAGCCGATGTCGAGGTGGTCGAGCGTCGTCTGCCCGTCGGGGAGGGTGGCCGGAATGCCATCGACCAGAATCTTGATTCCACGGACGCCGAACTGGGAGCGGGCACCGAAGCCGCGGATCGAAATGCGCTCGCCCACCGCCGGGTTGTAGCGGTTCTGCACGCGCACGCCGGGCAGGCCGTGCAGCGCCTCCTCGATGAACAGTCCCGTGTTGCCCTCGGCGAGGTCGGCGCCGGCCATGACCGAAGCCGAGAAGGGGAGCCGGTCCAGGCGCACCGGAGATCGCAGCACCGTCACGACGATCGGCGCCAGCTCGACCGTGTCCTCCGCTTCGGTCTGGGCCACGCCCCCAGCCGGAACGAGGACTGCGGCCACGGGGCCGGACAGCAGCAGGGCAGTGCCGAAGCGGAGTGCCCGGAAAGATGGCGAGGACGGTGTTCTGCTCAACTCTGGATCCTGTTTCTGGAGGGACGGGCGGCGCGTGTCGCCGGACGACTGCCGCCGGAGGAAGCTACCCGGTCGGGCTAGTTTGACTCAACCCGCAGGTGCAGCGTCTCGAAGAGCCTGTCGGACGCAATGATGACGGTCTCTTCGCCAATCTCGACAAAGTCCGAGATCGTGTACCCCACCTCCAGCTGGTTCGGGTCGAGATCCTCGCCTGGCCTCAGCACCGCCACCCGCAGGCTGGTGTCCACCGGCACCCAGCACGCCCGATAGAATCCGGAGGCGTTGGTCGTGGCGGCGACGCCGCTGTGCCCGGCTCTGAGCGTCCTCGTCACCACGGAGGACGCCGAGACGTCCTGGTTGATGTCGAAGTCTCTGGAGACGACCCGCACCACCATTCCCGGCATGGCGGCACCCGTGCTGTCCGTCACCTGTCCGACCAGGATGCCGTGGTTACGCAGGGCCCCGCCACCCGGAATGTTGGCGGTGTCGTCGGGCCGCTCGACATCGCGGCAGAGGTTGTCCACGACCCTGCCGACCGTCGGGGCGACGAAGTTGATCTGGGCCGGGGTCCTCGCCCCGTCCACGACTTCGACCTCGAACGGCTCGGGCACGAACGCGTACCGATCGAGATATGGATGCGAGAAGGTCACCGAATAGATCCCCGACTCCAGGTGGGTGAGCTCGAACCTGCCGTCGCGGCCGGTGAAGACCTCGATCCCCGTCCCCTCGATGTAGACCCGCGCGCCGGGAAGACCGGTTCGCAGACTGTCGAACACCATCCCCGCGATGCGGCCCCCGCGATCCGCCTCCAGCACCGTGCCCTGGTTGCCGTGCACCCTCAGGACATCGCCGCCCTGCACGGTCAGGCCGTCCAGAACCGACTCGACCCGCCCTGTGAGCGCGTTGGTGGCCCTGCGCGACCGGGGCATGCGAATCCGCCACGAGTCGACGATCCAGGTTCCGTTGGGGAGCGCCTCGAACTCGACCTTGCCGCCGATCGGTCCGGCGAGGAGCGCCGAGGGCAGGTTCAGGTTCTCGTAGTTGAAGTCCAGCCATTCCAGCTCGGAGGTGGTGGGGCTGATCCAGAGCGTCCCGGAGATCTCGGGGAGGTTGCGGCCGGGCACGGGCTCGAAGGCGAGGCCGATCAGGCCCGGCGCCCGGTTCTGGTCCACCCTTACGCGGAAGCAGTGCGTGTCGAGGAACGCGTCCGACAGCAGCACCGCCGCGTCCGGCGCCCAGTAGACGGACTCCACGGGGGTGAGGCGCGCGAAGCCCTCCTCGATGAGCTCCTCCGCCGGTCGCGACACGTACGGGCTCTGCCGATAGCCTCCGCCGTAGCTCCTGTCCTCCGAGATGACCTTGCGGTTGTCACGATCCATCAGGCGCTTCACACTCATCATCTCGTAGCGGTAGTAGCCCCGCTCCTGGGTCCAGGCCGCGGCCTCCAGGGCCTTCCGCGCCTCGTCCCACACTCGCGTCACGGCCAGGCCCTCCTCGGGACGCACCCGGCACCGCGATTCCGCCTCGGCCTCGATTCCCGCCAGCGAGACGGCCTCGACCCGAGCGACGACCTCGATCGTGATCGTGTCCGTGGCGGACAGGTCGAAGTAGTCCGAGTAAGTCGTCGCGTAGCCGATCCGGTCCGCCCGAATGCGGAGCCTGCCCACGGCTTCGGCGCTGAGCTGGAAGAGGCCGCTTTCGCGCGTCAGGACGCGTCCGAACTGCCGATTCCGGTCATCGACCAGGCTCATCATTGCACCGCCGATGCCGGTGGACCCGTCGATGTCCAGCAGTCTTCCGCGGACGACCTGTCCATCCGCCGCCGGCGCGAGTCCGCCGATCAGAAGAACGACCAGGGCGAGACAGATTGCCCCGGGTGTCGAAGAGCCGCGCACCGCATGCCTCCAGCTGCTGGTTCCCAAGTGTGCAAGGTAACACGCGGGCGTCGGTCCGTGACAATGGCTCGGTGCCCCCGCAACGCGACTTGAGCCGGGTGGCCGACCCGCGTAACTTGCCGTGCCCGTCTGCCTTGGCGCGCCGCGCCACCCCGTCTCGGAGTCAGAAATGGCAAATCGACCGTTCCCCGTCGCTCGCGGCGCCATCGTCGGCGCGACGTTGATCCTGCTGACGTCCGGCGGGCTGGGTGCCCAGAACGCGGGCTACACGCCGGAACTCTACTACCAGCTCGTCGGCGTCGGCGAGGTCGCCGTGTCGCCCAGCGGCGCCTATGTCGCCTTTACCGTCACGACCGTGGTCGAGGCCGAGAACCGGCGCCACCGCGAAGTCTGGCTCCAGCCGCTCTCCGGCGGGCGACCCGACGGCGATCCCTTCCCCGTCACCAGCGCGAACGAGGAGTCCAGCGGTCCGCGCTGGTCCCCCGACGGCTCCCTCCTCGCCTTCTCGTCGTCGAGGGGCGACGATCCCAACCCGGTCTGGTTTCTTCGCGTGGACGGCCCGGGCGGCGAGGCATTCCACATCGACGGGGTCGATGCGCCTCCGGTCTGGTCCCCCGACGGCTCGCGGATCGCGTTCGTGAAGGCCCCCGAACCCGAGCCCGAGGACGACGAAGGCGACGGACCCGAGAACCGGCGGGGCTGGATCGCCCCCGACGCCATCAGCAGCACGCTGGACGCCGAACGCTTCGACGGCAGGGTCGTGACCTCGATCCGCTACAAGCGCGACGGCCGGCTCGCATTCCAGCCCCACTACCTGTCGCAGGCGAAGCGGCAGCTGATGGTCGTGGAATCGAACGGCGGCACCCCTCGCCAACTGACCCGGCTGAGCTTCGACGCCGGAAGCCCAGTGTGGTCCGAGGACGGTCGCATCATCTTCTTCACCGGCGACGAGCGCCAGGACGACGAACTCGACGCGGAAAACTCGGGCGACATCTGGGCCGTCGATCCGCGGGGAGGCACCGTCCGCAGGCTGACCTCCAACCCAGGCACCGAGAGCGCGCCCGCCGTATCCCCCGACGGACGCATGCTCGCCTTCCTGTCCACGCCGGAGCGGGGCAGCCAGACCGATCTGATGGTCGCCGAGATCGGTTCCGACGGCCACTTCCGCGGTCGGCCCCGCAATCTCACCGAGGCCTGGGATCTGCGTCCCGGCGCGCCGACCTGGACGGACGACGGCGCCGCGATCCTCTTCTCCGCCGGCATCGAAGGCGACAGCCACCTCTTCCGCGCCACCCCGGGCACGCCCGCCGCACCGGTTGCGCAGGTCACCCGCGGGGCGCGCCGCCTGTCCTCGTTCTCCTTCTCGACCTCCGGCGGCTTCATGGCCTTCGCCGCCACGGACCCCGTGACCCCCCCCGAGCTCTACGTCGGCTCGACCGACGGTTCGACGGAGCAGAAGGCCACGGGCTTCAACGACGGCTGGCTGTCGCGCGTGACCCTCATGCCGGCCGAGGAGCTCACCTGGGCCGCCGAGGACGGCACCGAGATCCAGGGATGGGTCGTCAGGCCCGTCGGCTTCCGCGCGGGGGGATCCTATCCGATGGTGCTGAAGATCCACGGAGGTCCGCACTCGGCCTACGGCAACACCTTCTTCCCCACCTTCCACGTCCTGTCGGCGGCGGGGTTCTTCGTGCTGTACACCAACCCCCGGGGCTCGTCCGGCTACGGGCACGACTTCCAGTACGCGACCCGCGGCGAGTGGGGAATCGTCGACCGCGAGGACTACCTGACCGGGGTCGACCAGGCGCTCGCGCGATACCCCGAAATCGATCCCGAACGTCTGGGAGTCTCGGGAGGCAGCTACGGCGGCTTCATGACCAACTGGCTCACCGCCACCACGCCCCGCTTCCACGCGGCCGTCACGTCGCGCTCGATCACGAACTGGGAGAGCTGGTGGGGCATGTCCGACGCCCAGGGGCTGACCGAGTACGAGTTCTACGGGCCGCCGTGGGAGCAGCGCGACCTATACCGGCGCCTCTCTCCGATCTCGTACGTCGAGAACGTGACCGCGCCGACGCTGATCATCCACAGCGAAAACGACTACAGGACCCCGATCGGCGACGGCGAGCAGTGGTTCATGTCGCTGAAGAAGCTGGGGGTTCCGGTCGAACTCGTGCGGTATCCGCGCTCGTCACACGGCCTGTCGCGAACCGGCGAACCGTGGCTCCTGGTGGACCGCCTCGAACGCCTGCGCAGCTGGTTCGAGCACTTCCTGATCCGGAACCCGCCGGGGGCACGCGCCGGGGCGGGGGGCGAGCCACGTGACTGAATCGCCGCCGTCGCCGCCCGTGCCGTGACGCCCCTGCCGCAACTTCCCTTCGCAACCCGCCGCCGTGCCGTCCTGTCGCGCATGGCGGACGGATCCATGCTGTTGCCCGCTTCGGAGGTGAGGTACAAGAGCGGCGATTCGGAGTACCGCTACCGCCCCGATTCGGAGCTGTTCTACGTCACGGGTTGGGAGGAAGGGGGCAGCGTCGCCGTGCTGAGAGGCCACGCCGCGAACGACCGCTTCGTGCTCTTCGTGCCCGAGCGCGACCCCCGAATGGAGCGGTGGACGGGTGCGCGTCTCGATCTGGACGAGGTGAAGGCCCGGTTCGGCGCCGATGCCGTCCATCCGATGAGGGAGTTTCCGGATCGGGCCCCCGGTCTGCTGGCCGACGGCGACCGGATCCACTACCGCCTGGGCGCGTCGGCGATGTGCGACGACGTGGTGCGCGAGGCGCTGCGAACCGGGCGAACGCGGCGGGCCCGAAAGGGAGCGGGCGCCTTCGTGGTGGCCGACCCGGGGGCGGTGCTGGACGAGCTGCGGATGCGCAAGGACGCGGCCGAGATCGCGCGGCTCCGGGAGGCGGCGCGGATCTCGGTGGCCGCCTTTCGCGAGGCGCTGGGCCGGGTGGGGCCCGGGGTGGGGGAGTGGGCGGTGGAGGCCGCGCTGGAGAGCGGGTTTCGCAGCCGGGGCGCGAACGGCCCGGCATTCGCGACGATCGTCGCTGCGGGGGCGAACGCGTGCACGCTCCACTACACGGCCAACGGCGCCCGCATCGGGGCCGACGATCTGGTGCTGATCGACGCGGGCGCCGAGTTCGACCTCCACGCAGCCGACATCACGCGCACCGTGCCCGCGTCCGGGCGACTGGAGGGCGCGCGCCGCGAGGCCTACGAGGCCGTGCGGGGCGCGCACCGCGCGGCGTTGGCGGCGTGTCGGCCGGGCGCGACGCTGGAGGATGTGCACGAGGCGGCCAGCCGCGCGATCGCGGAGGGGCTGGTGGGGCTGGGGGTGCTGGAAGGCTCGGTGGACGAGGCGCTGGAGAGCGGAGACCAGCGCGTCTTCTTCCCGCACCGGACCTCGCACTGGCTCGGCCTGGACACGCACGACGCGGGGGCGTACCGCGACGCGGGCGGCCCGGTCGTGCTCGATCCCGGCATGGTCTTCACCGTCGAACCCGGGCTGTACTTCGCGCCGGGGAGCTGCGACCGCGTACCCGAGCTGGAGGGGACCGGCATCCGCATCGAAGACGACGTTCTGATCACCGAGGACGGCGCCGAGGTCCTGACCGCGGATCTGCCCGTGGCCCTGGCGGAGCTGGCGCCCCTGGTGGGGCGGCACGGGTGAGTTCCAGCATGTCCCCCTCCACGGTGCCGGCGCGCAGCGCGCTGCTGCGGCGTCTGGCCGGGAGCGATCCCGTGGTCGGGGTCGAGCTCAGGCCGCCGCGACTCGGCATGGGCCGCGCCCGCAGCATGAGCGTCTGGATCGACATGCATCATGCGGTGCAGCGCCTGGCGCGACAGGACACCTTCGTGCTCCTCACCGACGATGCCGCCGGCGACCTCGAAGAGGAGAGTCTTGCGCACCTTGCGGCGAATCTGGGGGGCAGCGCCGACCTCGGCGCGGTCGTTCCCTTCCTGACCTGCAAGCATCCCCGGCAGTACTGCCGCCTCTTCGCGCGCCGCGCCTCCGGTCTGGGTGTGGCCGCCGTCGCCGTCGTCGGGGGCGATCATTCCGTCGGCCCGGACCGGTGCGTCCCGCACGGCCAGGATCTTCGCCGGATTCTGCGCAGCGACCAGCCGTCCCTGCCGCTCGGTGGATGGGCGAATCCGCTTCGCGATCCCGTGCAGCAGGCCCGGTACGTCGCCGACGCCGCCTTCACGGCCGACTTCGTGCTCACGCAGATCGTCTCGCACCACCGCCTCGACCGCGTGGAGCGCTTCCAGGCGGAGCTGTCGCGCCTGGGCGTCCGGCTGCCGGTCGTCTACGGCGTATTCCACTACCACAGCGCCAATCCCCGCACGCTCGACTACCTGGGCCGCTACTTCCCGGTCCCCGCCCGCGAGGTCACCCGCGAGTTCGGCGCGGGCGACACGGGCGAACAGATCTGCGTCCGCACCATCCGCGCGCTGCGGACCCTCGGCGCCGACAAGGTCTACGTCAGCAACCTGCCCAACCGGGACGCGGCGAGACGGCTGGACCGGATCGCGAAGGCGGCGGAATAGCCTCTCGGCCGGGCGTCGCGCCCTTGCGGCCCGGCCCCGCTTCGTATACCTTGTACCTCAAGGTATGCTGACAACCTTGGCCAACGGGAGCATTGCATGAAGACACGCGTTTCCAAGGAGCTGGTGGCCGCCTCGTCGCGCCCGATGGTGCTGTCGATTCTGGCCGGCGGCGAGAACTACGGCTACGACATCCTGAAGCAGGTGAAGCTTCTCTCGGGAGGTGAGCTGGAGTGGTCGGACGGGATGCTCTACCCGGTGCTCCATCGGCTGGAACGCGATGGACTGATCAAGGGCCGATGGCAACGCACCGCCGAGGGTCGGAGGCGGAAGTACTATCGGCTGACCGCCGGGGGGAAGCGGCAGCTGACTCGCGACCGCGAAGGCTGGCGCACGGTGCACGAGGCCCTCGAGATGTCGTGGGGAGGCAGTCATGTCTGACTTGGAGCGGGGAATCCTGCGCTGGCGGAGGGAGCTGGAGCGACAGTCCGATCTGTCGCCGCGCGAGGTGGACGAGCTGGAGGATCATCTCCGGGTGCGCGTGGAACTGGAGATGGAGCTGAACGCGGGACTGGCACCGGCCCGGGTGTTCCGCCGGGTCGCCCGCGAACTCGGCGATACGAAGGCCCTGTCGCGGGAGTTCGTGAAGGCCGGGCGGCCCAGGTGGCACCGGTTGCTGGTCGCGGGCTGGGTTCTGTTCGCGGTCTCCGCCTTCCTGCCGGTCTTCGAGATGTTCACGGTCGAATACGGATACCAGGTCTTCCGGGACCGCTGGCCGATCTGCCTTCCCATGATCCTGACTCTGTGGGCGGCATGGCGCCCGAAGAATGCCAGGCGCCGAGCGCTGGTCTGGCTCAACACGGCCGCGGCCTGCTATCTGGTCCTCGTCGGGGTGGACGAACTCGTTCGCGGCAACATCACCATCATCATCGGCGACACGATTCGGAAGGGGAGCTTCTTCGTGGGGTACTGGACCTGGACCGCCTCGCAGTTGCTCGCAACCGCCGGCCTGTGGCTTGGTGTTCGCAGGTGGAGGTCCGCCCGGACCCGGCGCGGATTGGCCTGAGCCGGAGTGGCGACGGCGTGAAATCGAGCGTCGCGCCGAGCCGCACGCGGTGGATTCGGTCGGTCGCGGTCTTCGTGGTCGCCCTGACCGCGACCTTCCTGGCCATCGCCGGACCGATTCACGCCGTGGCGCGCCCCCAGCAGACGGCAGCTCAAGAGAGCGCCTTCGCCGACTCGGTGGCCCGCGAGCTGCACGCTCGGGCGGTCGCCAACTGGGACCGTGTGGACGAGTCCCTGTCGAGTTACGCGGCCCGCATCGAGCAGCGGATGGCGGCTGCGGTCCGCATCGGCATGAAGGATCGGGTCGTGTATCGCAACGAGACCGCGTTGCGCGTGCTGTGGCAACGGAACGGCCCACAGGTCACCCAGGTGCTGGGCAATCGCACGCGCTACCCCGGTCGCGGCCCCAGCACGCGGAGCCTGCGCTGGCTGCGTGACATGCCCTTCGACGAACCCTTCGATCCGTCGGGCGACCGCCTGTTGTTCGGGTTGGCCAGGGACATGCCGGCCTCGGGCGATTCGGACGGTCGGGCGCGCACCGAAATCCGCAATCTGGGGGTGGTCGGTCCCTCGGACGAATTCTGGTTCGCCCATCCGCTGTCGCCCGGCGCCGACGCCGACTATCGCTTTCGCAGCGGCGACACCCTCACCCTTTCGTATGGGGACGGCGGTCGCCTCAGCGCGGTGCAGCTCGATGTTCTGCCGAGAGAGGCGGACCCGCACCTGATCTCGGGGACGCTGTGGATCGAACCCGGCTCAGGCGCTCTGGTGCGGGCGGTCTACCGGCTTGCCCGGCCCCTCGACATGATGCGGGACGTGCCGGAGCCGGAGCCGGGCGAGCTCGGTCCGCCGCCGATACCCCCCATGCTCCGACCGCTCACCATGGACGTCGCCTTCGTCTCGGTGAGCTACAGCGTTTGGGAAGGCGACGTGTGGCTGCCCCAGGCCATGCGCATGGAGGCAGAGATCCGAATGGGGGCGCTGAAGTTCCCCGTGGCCTTCGAGATGTCGTATCGGATTGAATCGGCGGTGGTGGGGCCGGGCGAAGCCGCCGACGTGTCCTCGGCCTTCATCGCCCGCTCGCTGGAGGGCGACGAGGGCGTGTCCTACGAGGTCGTCGAGCGGACGGCTTCTCCAAGCAGGCCCGAGTCCATGACCATCGTGCCCATCGACCCCGGGATCGGCGAGCGAAGCGCCCATCTGCCGCCTCCCATCTGGAACCAGGCCACGGGATTCCAGACCGGTGACGAGGTGGAGGAGTTCCTCTCCGCCCTGGCCGCGTTGCCTGCGGCTCCGCCCGCCGTGGCCACGGGCCGATGGACTCTGGACTGGCCGTGGACCCGCGAGGGGCTGCTACGCTACAACCGCGTCGAGGGACTGGCGGCCGCCAGCCGAATCGCGGCCCCGCTGGGCCGGCAGTTCTCGCTGGTCGCCACGGGGCGTCTCGGGCTGGCCGATCTTGCGCCCAAGGCCCGCGTCGAGATCGAGCGCTCGATGGTTCTGCGTCGCCTGTCGGCGGCGGCGTACCACGAGTTGCGCGCGACCGACGCCGCCGGGGACTACCTCGATCTGGGCAACTCGGCCCGCGCCTTCCTGGTCGGTCGCGACTACGGGGACTACTACCGGGCCACCGGCGCCGAATTCAGGTGGCGTCCCTCGGCCATCGCTCCCGAGTCCTTCGGCCTCCGGGTGTACGGGGAGCGTCAGACGACGGTCGAGACGGAAGCGGGGTTCGCCCTCTTCCGTGCGTTCAGCGACGACTGGAGCTTTCGCCCCAACCCCGTCGTCGACGAGATCGAGGAGGCGGGTGCCGAGCTGAGCCTGTCGCCGTGGTGGGGCGCCGATCCGGCCAGCGCCCAGTTCGGGGTGGAGCTGTATGCGCAGGGGGCCGTCTGGCGTGCATCCGACAGCGGCGCGCCCGGGCACCGGGATCGCCAGGACGACCCGGACCGCTACATTCGCGCGAGCGCCGTCGTGCGTGCCGTGCTGCCTCTGTTCGGCGACGTCGACGCCCCTTGGCGGTTGGGCGTGGCCGCAGGCGCAGGCACGGCGTGGGGCCGTCCCCCGGTGCAGCGGGCGTGGCCCCTCGGCGGTCCCGGCACGCTGCGCGGATTCGATCCCGGCGCTCTCTCGGGAACGACGTTCGTGCGAGGGCGGCTTGAGCTGGGCCGGACCGCGGGCCATCTGGGCAACGTCATCTTCGGCGACGCGGGCTGGGCGGGCGGCCGAAGGGCCTTGGAAGTGGACGAAGTCCTCTACAGCGTGGGATTCGGCTTCACCATCGTGGACGGGCTTGTGCGGGTCGACTTGGCGCGGGCGGTGAACGGTCCCGACCCTCGGATCCGGCTGCACGTGCACCTCGACGCGATCATGTGATTCCCTCCAGCACGGCTGCCGCCGCCCCCACACCCGGCCCCCGGTGCGCGGCCACCTCCAGCCCGGCGACCTCTCCCGCCAGCGCCGCCACCGTCTCGCGCGCGATCGCAACCCCCTCGGCGGCGGCGTGATCCGCGCCCCGGGCCGCCGCCCGCCGCATCCGCTCGACCACGCGGTCGGGCAGAACCACGCCCGGCACCTCGTTCTGGAGGAACTCCGCGTGGCGAAGCGAGCCGAGCGGCTGGATCGCCGCGAGAACCGGCACCCCCGGCCCGCCGTCGCCCATCGCGGCCAGGAAGCCGAGCAGGTGCTCGGCGTCGAACACGGGTTGCGTGACGGCGAAGTGGGCGCCGGCCTCGACCTTCCAGCGAAACCGGCCCAGCTCGCGGTCGGGGTCGCGGGTCCCCTGGCGCAGCGCCACACCCACCACGAAGCCGGGCGGCGGACCGATGTCGTTGCCGGACGGATCGACGCCGCGATTCATGGCGGTGACGACGTTGGTGAGGCCGATCGAGTCGACGTCGACGACGGACCGGAAGTCGGGGTAGGGGGCCGCGCCGGGCGGGTCGCCGGTCAGCAGGAGCAGGTTGCGCACCCCCGAGGCGGCCGCGCCGAGAAGGTCGCTGATCATGCCGAAGAGGGTGCGGTCGCGGCAGGTGTAGTGCGCCAGCGGCTCGACCGGGCACGCGTCCGCGATCAGGCCCGCCAGCGCCAGGACGCTCAGCCGCGCGGTGCGGCGGTCCTCGTGGACGCCGATCACGTCGGCTCCCGCCCGCGCCAGGACCTGGCAGTCGTCGAGCATCGTCGCCGCGTCCCACCCCCGGGGGGGTAACACCCTCACCGCCGTGATGAACCGGCTGTTCTCGAGACGGGCGCCGAACTCCGAGCGCGACGCCAGCGGGGGGGGGGATCTGCGTGCCGAGGACTCGTCGGCCGAGCGAATCACGCGGACCGAGGCGCGCTGGGGCTGCATCGCCGCCACCACCTCGCCGATGCTGCGGATGTGCTCGGGGGTCGTGCCGCAGCAGCCGCCCACGATCCGCGCGCCCGCCTCGATGGCGCGCCGCGCGTACTGCGCCATGTAGCCGGGCTCGGTGACGTAGATCTTGCGGTCGCCGATGGCGCGGGGCAGCCCCGCGTTGGGCGCGGCCGACAGCGGCAGCCGCGTGACCTCGGCCATCCGCTCCAACCCCTCCAGAATGACCGCCGGCCCCACGGAGCAGTTGAGTCCCACCGCGTCCGCACCCCAGGCCTCGGCCGCCCGCGCGACCTGCTCCACCGTCGTGCCGTACTCGGTCACGCAGTCCTCGCCGACCGTCACCTGTGCGAGCACCGGCAGATCGGAGCGGCTCCGCACCGCGCGAAACGCCTGTTCCAGCTCGACGAGGTCCGAGAACGTCTCCAGCGCGAAGCCGGCGACGCCCCCCGCCAGCAGCCCGTCCACCTGGCGGCCGAAGTACTCGCGGGCTTCCTCCCGTGAGGTGGGGCCGAGCGGTTCGAGCCGAATCCCCAGCGGCCCGATCGCGCCGACCACCGCGGCGCGCCCCGAGGCGGCCCGCAGTGCGATCGCCGCGGCCCGCTCGTTGAGCTCCTCGGTGCGATCGTCCAGCCCGTGCGACGACAGCTTCACGGGGTTCGCGCCGAAGGTGTTGGTCTCGATGATCTCGGCGCCGGCCCGGATGTACTGCTCGTGGACGTCCTCGACCAGCTCGGGGTCGGTGGCGTTGAGCTCGTCGTAGCACACGTTCAGGAAGACTCCGCGCACGTATAGGATGGTGCCCATGGCACCGTCCATGACGCGGACGCGCTCGCCCGCCAGCATCTCACGCAGGTCAGCCACGCGGGGTCTCCGCCAGGTTCGGGGCGAGCCACCGGGCGGCCTCGTCCACCCTCATCCCCTTGCGCTTCGCGTAGTCCTCCAACTGGTCGCCGGCGATGCGGCCAACCCCGAAGTAGAAGCTGTCGGGGTGTCCGATGTAGAGGCCGGAGACCGAGGCGGCGGGCATCATTGCGCAGCTTTCCGTCAGCGACACACCGATCGCGCGGGCGTCCAGAAGGCGGAAGATCGTCTTCTTCTCGGTGTGGTCGGGCGAGGCGGGATAGCCCGGAGCGGGGCGGATGCCGGCGTACTCCTCGGCGATCAACTGGCTATTCGTGAGCGACTCGTCGGCGGCGTAGCCCCAGAACTCGCGGCGCACCCGTTCGTGCATGCGCTCGGCGAAGGCCTCGGCCAGACGGTCCGCGAGCGCCTTGGCGAGGATGCTCTGGTAGTCGTCCCCGGCCTTCTCGAACCGTGCGCACAGTTCGGCGACGCCCTCGCCGGCGGTCACCACGAACGCGCCCACATAGTCGCGGACACCGGAGCATTCCGGGGCCACGAAGTCGGCCAGGCAGAGGTTGGGACGGCCGGGCTTGGCGAACTGCTGGCGCAGGCAGTGGAGGACCGCCCGGGGCCGGTCGCGCGACTCGCTGTCCCAAACGAGTATGTCGTCGCCCGAGGCGTTCGCCGGATAGAAGCCGATCACCCCCCTTGCGGTCACCAGCCGCTCGCGCCGCATCCGTCTGAGCAGCGCGCGCGCGTCCTCGTACAGGCTAGAGGCCTGCGGGCCCACGTCCGGGTCCTCGAGAATGTCGGGGAACCGGCCCTTCAGATCCCAGGCCCGAAAGAAGGGGGTCCAGTCGATCCGCGAGGTCAGTTCATCGAGATCGTAGGAGGCGGCGGTCGGGTTTGGGGGGGAGGGCAGCGCGGCCTTTGGCGACGCGGAGAGACCGTGTCCGTGCGCGACCGCCCCGGCGCCGTCCGCAGGGAAGGTGCGGGTGCCCGTGAACGTCGGCGGCACCGGCGCATGGCGACCCCAGTCGAGCCTGAGACGATTCGCGCGGGCAGCGTCGAGCGCGAGCAGCGGGGCCCGGCGACCCGGCGACCCGCGCCGCCTCCGCACGGCCTCGTATTCCTCGCGGACGGCCGCCGTGTACGCCTCCCGGCTGCCCCGGTCGAGCAGCCTGCCCGCCACGGCCACGCACCGCGACGCGTCCTGCACGTGCATGGTGGCGCCC
Source organism: Longimicrobiales bacterium (assembly GCA_963662845.2). Lineage (GTDB taxonomy): Bacteria > Gemmatimonadota > Gemmatimonadetes > Longimicrobiales > Gaopeijiaceae > Bin94. Next base: position 937,305 of record CAXXCM010000005.1, read on the forward strand.
GAATAGCGCGGCTCGATCTTCACGGCCGTGTGCGCGCGCGAAGTGGTCGCGCCACCGATCAGCAGCGGCTGCGTCATCCCGGTGCGCTCCATCTCCGACGCGACGTGCACCATCTGGTCCAGACTCGGCGTGATCAGCCCGGAGAGTCCGATCAGGTCGGCGTCGACCTCGCGGGCGCGCTCCAGGATCCGCTCGGCGGGGACCATGACGCCCAGGTCGAAGATCTCGTAGTTGTTGCACTGGAGCACGACCCCGACGATGTTCTTGCCGATGTCGTGAACGTCGCCCTTCACCGTGGCCATCACGATGCGTCCCGCGGACCGGTCCGCCTCCCCGGCCGGCTTCTCGCGCTCCAGGAACGGCACCAGGTACGCCACCGCGCGCTTCATGACGCGGGCGCTCTTCACCACCTGCGGGAGGAACATCTTCCCCGACCCAAAGAGGTCGCCCACCGTGTCCATCCCCGCCATCAGCGGCCCCTCGATGACGTGCAGCGCCCGCTCGGCACCCGCGCGCGCCTCCTCGGTGTCCTCCTCGATGTGGTCGGTGACCCCGTGCACCAGCGCGTGCTGGAGCCGCGTCCCGACGGGTGCCTCGCGCCACGACAGGTCCTCGACGTCGCCCGCCGCGCTGCCCCGGTATCGCCCGGCCAGCTCCGTCAGACGCTCGGTCGCCTCCGCGTCGCGGTTGAAGAGCACGTCCTCGACCGCCGCCAGCAGCTCGTCGGGGATCTCGTCGTAGACGGCGATCGCGCCCGCGTTCACGATCCCCATGTCCATTCCGGCCTTGCCCGCATGGTACAGGAACGCCGAGTGCATGGCCTCGCGCACGCCGTGGCTGCCCCGGAACGAGAACGACACGTTGCTCACGCCCCCGCTGACGAGCGCACGCGGCAGCGTCTCCTTGATCCGCGCCACCGCCTCGAAGTAGGCGACCGCGTACTCGTCGTGCTCCGCGATCCCGGTCGCCACGGCGAAGATGTTGGGGTCGAAGATGATGTCCTCGGGCGGGAACCCCTCGCCGTCGACCAGGATGCGGTAGGCGCGGGCGCTGATCTCCACCTTGCGGTCGGCGGTCGCGGCCTGGCCCTCCTCGTCGAAGGCCATGACGATCACGGCCGCGCCGTAGCGGCGGATCAGCCGCGCCTGCCGGCGGAACGCGTCCTCGCCGTCCTTCAGGCTGATCGAGTTGACGACTGCCTTTCCCTGCACGCACCGCAGCCCGGCCTCGATCACCTCCCAGCGCGACGAATCGATCATGAAGGGGACGCGCGCGATCTCGGGTTCGGCGGCGAGCAGGTTGAGGAAGCGCACCATCGCCGCCTCCGAGTCGAGCATCCCCTCGTCCATGTTCACGTCGATGATCTGCGCGCCGTTGCGGACCTGCTGGAGCGCCACCTCGATCGCGGCCTCGTAGTCGCCGTCCAGAACGAGGCGGGCGAAGCGCCGCGATCCGGTCACGTTCGTGCGCTCGCCCACGTTCACGAAGAGCGACTCGGGTCCGATGGTGAGCGGCTCCAGCCCCGCGAGACGGGTGCGGACGGGGGGCACGGGCGGGCGGCGCGGCTCGACCCCCTCGACGGCTTCGGCGATGGCCGCGATGTGTTCCGGGGTGGTCCCGCAGCACCCTCCCACGAGGTTGAGGAAGCCCGAGCGCGCGAAGTCGCCCATGGTGGCGGCGATGGCCTCGGGGGTGAGGTCGTAGCCGCCGAACTCGTTCGGCAGGCCGGCGTTGGGGTGGCAGCTGACCGGATGCTCGCTGACGGTCGAGAGCTCCTGCAGGTAGGGGCGCAGCGCGTTCGGCCCGAGCGCGCAGTTGAGCCCGAACGCGAGGGGTTCCGCGTGGCGCAGCGAGTTGTAGAAGGCCTCGGGGGTCTGTCCGGTCAGGGTGCGGCCGCTCTGGTCGGTGATCGTGCCCGAGATCATGATGGGCAGGCGGAGGCCGAGCGCGTCGAACTCCTCCATGATGGCGAAGAGCGCCGCCTTGGCGTTCAGGGTGTCGAAGACGGTCTCGACCATGAGGATGTCCGAGCCGCCCTCGATCAGGGCGCGGGCCTGCTCGGCGTAGGCGCGGCGGAGCTCCTCGAAGGTGACCTGGCGCGCGCCGGGGTCGTTCACGTCGGACGAGATCGAGGCCGTGCGGTTCATCGGCCCGAGGATGCCGGCCACGTAGCGGGGGCGGTCGGGGGTGCGGGCCGTCCATTCGTCGGCGGCCTCGCGTGCGATCCGCGCCGCCGCAAGGTTGATCTCGCCGACCGCGTCCTCGACCCCGTAGTCGGACATGGGGAGCCGCGTGGCGCTGAAGGTGTTGGTCTCGACGATGTCGGCCCCTGCGGCGAAGTAGGCGCGGTGGACGTCGCCGATGATGTCGGGTCGCGTCAGGCTGAGGAGGTCGTTGTTGCCGAGGAGCGGCAGCGGGTGGGCGGGGAAGTGGTCGCCGCGAAAGTCGGCCTCGGTCAGCGCGTGCCGCTGGATCATGGTGCCCATCGCGCCGTCGAGCACGAGAATGCGGTCGGCGAGGAGTTGGTCGATGGGGGGGCGGGTCTCCGTCGCCGGACCCGGGTCGGACCGCTTGGCACTCACTCTGTTTTCCGCACTTCCCGCCGATACGCCCGTCGGGTGGGGGCCGAACCCGTCGCGCCAGTGTTCGGACCCCTCCGGGCGGGCGTGGCTTTTTAGCTGTTCCTGGCCGCAATACGCCACAAATCGCCTGCGGCTCGGCCCGTCGCCACCCTTCGGAACGAAGAGGAGGGCGGAGGACCACCGCAATCCCTAAACATAGCGGAATCGGCGGGTGGACTCCAGACTATGGGGTGCGGGCGACCGCGACAGCCGCGTCGGACCCGCAGCGCCTAGCGTTGAGGGCGGCTCTTACGGAATGGGCTACGTTCACCTTCCCGCCCTGGCTCTCACGAAGGAGATGCTTGCGGCCTATCGGAAGAAGGGGCGGATGAGCTGTCGGGACTACGCGGCCCGCTTCAACGACCTCATGGTGGCCCGGCGGATCGAGGAAGAAATCGATCCGGTCGTGATCGAGGACGGCTGCTTGCTGTGTAGCGAGGCCGAGCTGCGGCGCTGCCACCGACGGCTCGCCGCGGAATCCTACTGGCCCGCTGGGAGAACGTGAAGATCACCCACCTGTGACGCAAGAGGAGACCGACGCGAGAGACAGCTCCTGCGAGGGAGTAAAAGGAGGCCGCCGACGTGACGCCCGACCAATCCGATGTCCCCGTCGCACGCTGGTGCCTGACGACTCCGCCGACCGTGCTAAGGGCTCATCTGCTATCCGTTGCCGTGCTGCGCGAACAAGTCAATGTCTTCACAAACACGCCCTACTACATGCGACAATCTGACTGTCACTAGTCCACCCGCTCCCTTCTGCATAACGCTAGCAGGGGCCCCTTGCAAGCCCGCCTGGTTTTCCTCAAGGGATCGCACGTCTGACCAAGTAACCTGCTTCCAGAAATGCTCCAGGGCGTTCCCCACCCCGATGTCCCATTCATCAAGCTTCAGGAATTCCATCGCGTCTTTGGTCATCAATTGTCCGGCCAATGCCGAACGATAAAGCGCAGGTTCCACCACTCGCATCACACACAGTCCTGCTGCGATTGGCATGAGCTTCTTGATATCGTAGTTCCGTTGCGTTCTTGCATACAATGACAGGTTGAGGATGACGCGCTCCAACGAACGGAGCGATAGCTCATGCAAACGCGCTAGATTGACAAGCGTCGCGAACCAATCGTAGTCCTTGTCGGGTTTGCCCAGGCCCATTTTTTCGCACAAATAGGAAATGTACTCGGAGCTGACATCCGTGCCACCGCTGGATAGGAGCTGGTCGACATCGACCTTGAGGTGGTGGAATTTGTCCAAATAGAGTTCCGGTCTCTCAAGGCCGTAAGCGTGCCGAACCATGTTCGTCAATTCGGACAGGTGAGTAACCAACACAAAACATACTCCGTCGGCCGAAAACACATGCTTCATTCGCTCGAGTACGTTCAACGCAAAGGATGGCTTGCACCTATCGAGCTCATCAATGATGAACACGAGCGGAGCGATGCCATCTCCTGAAGCCGTCATGGCCGTAACGGCTTCGGCAAGCTTGCCCCTGAACTCTGAGACCGCGCGGGTTTCGCCTCTGATCCGATCGAGCTGCTGTTCAAGGTATTCATCAAAGCCGTTATCTGGCCGTTGTCCCGATTGTTCCACCATGTGTTTGGTTGCCTCAAAAAGCGTTGTGGCCACTGGTCCGAACGGAGATCCGGCCGCAACCCCAGCCAAGATACTGGGCGTGGCTCGTGCCAAGTCCACAAAGGCCTTCCTCATTGATTGAACCCAGACCGGTCGGCTACTAGGTCCGTCGGGCGCATCTCCGAGACCGTCCAGAAGGGCCGCGAACATGGCAGCGAAAGCGTTATCATGATAATCCGCTTCGAATGCGTCGAATTCCACGACTGGGTGCTTTCTGGTCCGCAGGAGGCCAGCCCACTGCTTCGCGAAGGTGGACTTCCCGCTTCCCCAATCGCCGTCGAGGAGAATGACGGAGTGCCCTTCTAGGCCATTCACAAGGTCGGCCAGCCGGTCTGCGGCCTCTTTGACTCGGAACGTGTCACGCTTGGAGAATCCCTCCTTTTCCTCGATCAAGAGCGGGGGCGGGGCAAGTCTCATGGCGTGCCTTTCTTGGGCTAGGATGATGGCCTGGGTGCTGGCTGGCACCAGGGTTGAATGCCCTCTCAGATTGAAGGAATATAGCGGGACTTAGTGCCACAGGTGGCATGGGCCCCGGTGCCCATGAGAGCCAACCACGGAAAGTGAGTCGGGCGGCCATTTTCGGCGATGCCCGGAGTGACGGAGAAGGACACCCGACCACCATCACCATTGGGCAGGATGCGGTGGTCAGAATCGGAAAAGACGACCGACCTCCCTTGGTTGTAGTGCCTGTTCACCGCAGATTCCAACCGCAGCTGCCCGACATGCGCGGGAGGAGAGAAGTGGCGTCGATCTGCGGTCCGCGCACGGGCGTATCCAGCATGCCATTGACACCCACCACAACCAACAAGCAGTCAGAACGGACCCCTTGACCACCACCCCACCCCCCGGAACCCGCATCGTCGTCCGCGACGCCGAGTGGGTGGTCTGCCGCGTCGACCTCCTGCCCGACGGCGGGGCGCAGCTCACCTGCACGGGGGTCTCCGAGCTGGTGAGGGAGCGCGAGGCCATCTTCCTGACGCGACTTGAGGACGAGATCCAGGTTCTCGATCCGGCCACGACCGCACTCGTCACCGACACGTCGCCACGTTTCCGCCGCAGCTTGCTCTACATGGAGAGCCTGCTGCGTAGGGCGGTGCCCAACGACGCGTGCATTCGGGTGGCGCGCGGGGCCGCGATGGACGAAGTGCCATATCAACTCGATCCCGCACGCCAGGCGCTTCGCCAGCCGCGCCAGAGGATCCTCATCGCCGACGACGTGGGGCTGGGCAAGACCATCGAGGCCGGGATCCTGGTCAGCGAGCTCGTGGCGAGGGGGCGTGGACGGCGCATTCTGGTGGTCGCTGTCAAGAGCATGCTCACGCAGTTCCAGAAGGAGTTCTGGAATCGGTTCGCGATTCCGCTTACGCGCTTGGACTCCGTTGGCATCCAGCGGGTGCGGCGGCGTATTCCCTCGAACCACAATCCCTTCCACTACCACGATAGATCGATCATCTCCATCGACACGCTCAAGCAGGACCGGGAGTACCGCACCTATCTGGAGAACGCCTGGTGGGACATCATCGTGATCGATGAGGCCCACAACGTGGCCGAGCGTGCGACCCGGTCGCAGCGCAGCCGCCTCGCCAAGCGGCTGTGCAAGCGCTCCGACACGCTGATCATGCTCTCCGCCACGCCGCACGACGGCAAGGCACGATCCTTTGCCAGCCTGATGAACATGCTCGATCCGACCGCCATCGGGGATCCGGACGAGTTCACAGAGGACGACTTCCGGGACAAGGGACTGGTCATCCGGCGGTTCAAGAAGGACGTGAGAGAGCAGGTGACGCAGTCGTTCCGGGACCGCGAGATCATTCGCACCCGCTTCCCGCTCTCCGAACCGGAGGAGGCCGCCAACGAGGCCATGCTTGCCGTACCCGTGGCTGGCACGAGCGGGAAGGCGAGTCGGCAGCTCTTCTCGGTGACGCTGGAGAAGGCTCTGTTCTCAAGTCCAGCGGCATGCTTGGAGACCGTCCGGGAGCGCAAGCGGAAGCTCGGGCGGAAGCTGGACCAGGGACCCCGGACAGAGCGCACCGCCGCTATCCAACGCGAACTTGAAGGTCTCGAAACGCTTGCTGTGGCGCTCGAAGTGATCGGCCCCGCCCACTTCGCCAAGTACCGGGCCCTGCTCCGTGCGATTCGCGGGGGCGAGCCGTTCCGCTGGAACGCCCGGCGCACCCGAGATCGGCTCGTGATATTCAGTGAGCGGCTCGCGACGCTGCGCTGGCTTCGGGAACACCTCTCGACCGACCTACGGCTCAAGCCCAAGCAGGTCGCTCTCCTCCACGGCGGCCTCGCCGACAAGGACCAGCAGGAAATGGTCGAGGCATTCGGCAACGAGACCACGCCGCTCCGGCTGCTCCTGGCGTCCGATGTGGCCTCCGAGGGGATCAACCTGCACCATCAGTGCCACCGACTGATCCATTTCGACATCCCGTGGTCGCTCATGGTGTTTGCGCAGCGCAACGGAAGGGTGGACCGCTACGGTCAGCGGCGCGATCCGCAAATCGTCTACCTTCTTGCCGAGAGCGCGCATAGTACCGTCCGGGGGGACGCCCGCGTGCTGGAGGTGCTGATCGAGAAGGACCAGCAGGCCCACAAGAACATCGGCGACCCCTCCGTGTTCATGAACCAGCACGATGTCCAAGCCGAAGAGGAGGTGACCCGGAATGCCATCGCTGCGGGAGAGAGCGCTCGTGACTTCGACGCCGGGCTGGCACCCGAGACGAACAAGGGGGACGAGTTGATGGCGTTGTTTCTGGAGACGCCACATGCGGGCGCGGATCCGAGCGCACGAACCGAAAACGCGCGCGCACAGGGCGTCGCGGATCTCGATGGCGGCCAGGGTGGCCGGCGGGAGCGGTCGCGAGATGACGCGATTCCGCGTTCCCTCTACGCCGACGACCTCGCCTACTGCGAAGCCGCACTCGAACACCTGCGCGACTCGAACGCGAACCTGAACTACGACGTCGACTGGTCGTCAAGAACCCTCACGCTGGATGCACCTCCCGATTTGCGCGACCGCTTCCGCTCTGTGCCGCCGGAGATCAAGCCCAGCGACTGGCGCTTCGTTCTCACGGCGGACCGGGAAGCCATGGAGGAAGCCATCGCGGAGAGCCGCCGCCGCGAAGCCGACTGGCCGCGCGTCCATCACCTCTGGTGCCTGAACCCGGTCCTGCAGTGGCTCAACGACCGAATGTTAGCGGCCTTCGGCAGGCACGAGGCACCGGTACTTGCCGGGGTGCCGGGCCTGGGGTCGGACGAGGCGGTGGTAATCGTGTCTGGACAGGTCGCCAACCGGAAGGGGCACCCGCTAGTCTCGGTGTGGCTGGCCATTTCGTCGCGCGGCACCGAACCTGCGGACTTGGAGCTCTTCGGCGACTTCGCCGAGCGCGTCGGACTGGGACGCACGAGTCTCCCCAATCCCGGTGCGGAGGTGGCGATGGACGGCCTTCTGGCCGTTCTGCCGAAGGCGGTCGAGCTGGCGCGGTTGTGGGTGAAGGACGAGGTCCGGGCGCGCGAAGCCCGGATGGAGGCCCAACGCGATAGGGAGATTGAGGCGTTGGCGCAGCTGCACGAACGTCGTCGGGCAACGATCGCAGCCAGACGGGGCGACGGAGGCCAGCTCCAGATCGCCGGAATCGTCAACTGGCGCGCCGACAGTGAACTGCGCGAAGTGGAGGAGGCGTTCGACGACTACGCGCGCTGGGTCGAGGATACAATGACCGTTGCGGGTGACCCGCACATCTCGGTTGTCGCTGTTTTGACGGGGAGGGGGCGCCCTAATGCCTAATCCCGTACACGCGGTCTTTGCCGGGATCTCGAACGAGAACGAATTCTTCAGCCACCACTATCTGTCCGAACTGTTCACGCGCGACATCAAGAACACAGTCAAGCGGTGGAACCAAGCCGAGGGAGACGACCGGGAACGCATCACGCCGCACAGGCGCCTGCGCGCCCTGCGCAAGACGCACACCCGGTTGCGACGGCGCTACGAGAGCGCGCGTGATCCGGCGACCCGGCTCGCCCACCAACGGGAATGGCACCGGGGGCTCCTCCGCGTACTGGGGTACGACTGCCAGCCCGTCAACCATCGCCTGGAGGACGGAACCGAGATCCCCGTGCTCTGCGCGACGTCCGGTCTCCTCGCGCTGGCCGCATTCGATCCCGCCGACGCCGATGCGACCGCAGATCCCCTCGCCGCCCGGCTAGCCCGTTGCCAGTTCCACGGCGAGGTTCCTCCGACCCCGGAGCTACTTGAGGAGGACTGGGAGCAAGTCATCACACGGCGGGTCTTCGCTCAGGACCGTCCGCCGCGCTGGATCCTGCTCCTTTCGTTCAGTCGGCTGCTCCTCATCGAGCGCGGCAAGTGGGCGCACAGTCGCCTGCTGCGCTTCGACTTTGAGGAGATACTGGGGATGGCCGACGACGCTACGATCAAGGGCGCTGCGGTGCTGCTCCACCGTGAATCGCTGTTGCCGGGCGAGGGGGCCCAGCCGCTGCTCGACGCTTTGGACGAAAACAGCCACCGGCACGCCTTCGCGGTTTCGGCGGATCTGAAGCACGCCATGCGCGAGTCGATCGAGCTCATCGGCAACGAGGCCATCCACTACATGCGTGCAGTGCGCCACGAGCGCGTCTACAACCTCGACGACCGGCTGGCCGGTGAGCTCGGCTTGGAGTGCGTCCGCTACATGTACCGCCTCCTCTTCCTCTTCTACATCGAGGCCCGGCCGGAACTGGGTTACGCCCCGATCGATTCGGACGCCTACCGAGCGGGGTACAGCTTGGAACGCCTCCGCGATCTCGAGTTGGTCGAACTGGCAACCGAGGAGGCTCGCAATGGCTTCCACCTGCACCACAGCATCCAAGCCCTCTTCCGCCTGATCCGCGAGGGTTTCGACGGGCGCGAACGGCGTGGAAGTGCCGACCTCTTCGTCCGTGAGGACGCCGATCCGCTCCGCCACGGCTTCCGCATCCGGGCGCTCGACAGCGCGCTCTTTCGCAGGGGCTCGACCCCGTTGCTCGACCGTGTGAAGCTGCGCAACCACGTCCTGCAGAAGGTCGTCGAGCTCATGTCGCTGAGCCGGCCCGCCAAGGGACGGGGAGCCCGTCGGAAGCGGCGTGGCCGCATTTCGTACGCTCAACTCGGCGTCAACCAGCTCGGCTCGGTCTACGAGTCGCTGCTCTCGTACCGAGGCTTCTTCGCCGAGACCGACCTTCACGAGGTCAAGAAGGCGAAGGGCAAGCAGGATGATCTAGCGGGGGCTTGGTTCGTGCGCCCGGGGGACCTCCATCGGTACGAGGAGAGCGAGCGCGTCTACGACACCGACGAGAACGGGCACAAGCGGCTTCGCCGGCACGCCAAGGGGGCGTTCATCTACCGCGTGCGGGGGCGGGACCGCGAGAAGTCGGCCAGCTACTACACGCCGGAATCGCTGACGAGGTGTGTCGTTCGATACAGTCTCCGCGAACTGATTCCGGATGATATGCCAGCAGAAGAGATACTGGACCTGACGGTGTGCGAGCCAGCGATGGGGTCGGCCGCATTCCTGAACGAGGCGGTGAACCAGCTTGCGGAGCGCTATCTTGAGCGCAGGCAGAAGGAGCTAGGCGAGCGGATTCCCCACGAAAACTACCGGGACGAGCTCCAAAAGGCCCGGCACTTTATCGCCGACCGCAATGTCTACGGGGTGGACCTCAACCCGGTCGCGGTGGAGTTGGCCGAGGTGTCGCTCTGGCTGAACTGCATACACGGGGACGGGCACGTCCCGTGGTTCGGATACCAACTCGCGTGCGGCAATTCGCTGATCGGCGCGAGGCGGCAAGTGTATTCTGCGGCCCGGCTGAAGGGGCAGAAGAAGACTGACCTGTGGTTCAACGAGGCGCCGGAGCGGGTGAGGCCGGGGCTGGAGGGGCCGGAGTTGGAGAGACCGCCGGGGACGATATACCACTTTCTCCTGCCCGACCCTGGCATGGCCGACTACCGAAACAAGCTGGCGAAGACGCTGGAGGCCGCGCACTTCGAGCGACTGGCGCAGTGGCGGCGCGGGTTCTTCACGGGATTCGCGGACAATGAAATCGCCGAGCTGGAGCGGCTCTCGGACGCGGTGGACAGACTCTGGACGCTTCACACGCGGCAACTGGCCCGCGACCACCGCGAGACCGAGGATCCGTTGCCGGTGTGGGGACGACCCGAATCCCGGCGCACGGAACATTCGAACGAGTGGAAGGACCGGATTCGCCGCCAGGGGATCTTCGCCGAGAACACCGCCAGCCCTTACCGGCGTCTAAAGCTAGCGATGGACTACTGGTGCGCACTATGGTTCTGGCCAGTGTCGCGGGCGGACCAACTGCCGTCGCGCGACGAGTTCCTGAACGAGATGGCACTGATCCTGACCTGGGATGTGCGCCGGCCGGGTGCGAAGCCAGACCAGAGCGAGCTCTTCGGCGAGGAGTACGCCGAGCACGCGGGCGAGATGGCGACCGAGATCCTCGAAGAGGTGGGGATGCTGGACATGTCGCAGATGTTCCAGTTGTTTCCACGTCTCAAGCTGGTTGAGGAGCTGGCCGCGCGGCACCGGTTCCACCACTGGGAGCTCGTGTTTGCGGACGTCTTCTACGGACGGCGGGTGGATGGGTCGGTTCGGGGTGGCTTCGACCTTGTGGTGGGGAACCCGCCGTGGGTGAAGGTGGAGTGGGACGAGAAGGGGGTATTGGGCGAGTTCGACCCGGTGGTTGCGCTGCGGACGATCCGGCCCAAGGATGCCAAACGTAGGGCAATGGAGGAAGTGACGGCGGAGCCAGCTGTGCGCCGCGCATGGTTCAAGGAGATGGAGACGACAGCGGCGACACAGCTTTTTCTGAACGCAACGCAGAACTACCCGTTGTTGGCAGGTCAGAAAGTCAACCTTTACAAGTGCTTTTTGCCGCAGTCATGGCGGGCAGTTGGCAAGTGTGGTGTGGTCGGCCTGCTTCATCCAGAAGGTGTGTACGACGATCCGAACGCGGGAGTCTTTCGCGGCGACCTGTATCCGCGATTGCGGTGCCACTTTCAGTTCATCAACGAACGCAAGCTATTCGCGGAGGTGCATCACCACACGAAGTTTAGCATAAACATCTATGGAGCTGAGCGCGCTGCCCTTGAGGATGGAGATCTCAACGATACGGTCTCGTTTGTACACATTTCCAACCTCTTTGCGCCCGCCACAGTGGATTCCTGTTTGAGACACGATGGCCAAGGGCCAGTGCCCGGGGTAAAGGATGATTGCAACCGATGGAGTGTCGCCGGGCATTCACATCGAGTAGTCGGCGTTTCACTGGACGAACTCGAGTTGTTTGCAACGTTGTATGATGAGCCGGAAACTCCGCCGCTTCAAGCGCGCCTACCCGCACTACATTCCCAACAGCTCCTGGTCGCTCTGGGAAAACTGGCGGATCAGCCGACGTCGTTGGGCGATTGGCAGGACGAAATTCGAATCAGTTCTGGTTGGAACGAGACGATTGCCCAGCGCGACGGCACGATCAAGCGAGTGACTGACTTTGCGTCGGATTCGGCTGAGGTCATAGTCTCGGGACCACACTTCTTCTGCGGCAATCCTCTGTACAAGAATCCTAGGCGATCATGTAGTAGGAACAGCGACTATGACGTGCTTGACCTATGCGAACTGCCGGACGACTACCTGCCGCGTACCAACTACGCAAGGGCCTGCGACCGGGAGACCTACGACATTCGAACTGACCGAGTGGGCTGGGTGGACGTGGAGGCGACAACGCCGCGCCTGGTGACGGATTACTATCGGGTGATCAACCGTGAAATGGTCGGCCCGGGCAGCGAACGAACACTATCAACGGCGCTGCTCCCACGCGGTGGTCAGACTGTTCACTCCAGTCTGACCACCGCGTGGGAGCAGCGCCACCATTGTGTTGAGTTCGCTGCCCTGACCCACTCCATCCCACTTGACTTCTTTGTCAAGACGACTGGCACTGGCCACCTACGTAGCTCCTACCTCCACCGCCTCCCCCTCCTCTCCCAAAACTGCACCCCGTACATCCGTTCTGCCCTGCGCCTCCGTGCCCTCACTCTTAACTGTCTCACCACCCATTACGCGGAACTCTGGGAAGACCTCTTCAACCCCGACTTCGAGCTCGACCGCTGGGCCAAGCCCGACCCCCGGCTCCGCCGATTCTTCTTCACCGACCTCACCCCGCACTGGACCCGCCATGTGGCCCTGCGCACCGACTACGCCCGCCGTCAAGCACTGGTCGAGATCGATGTCCTCAGCGCCATGGCCTTCGGCCTCACCGTCGAGGAGCTTCGCACCATCTACCGCGTTCAGTTCCCCGTGCTCAACCAGAACGAGCGAGACACTTGGTACGACCGCAATGGCCGCATCGTCTTCACCGTGTCGAGGGGCTTGGTTGGGGTCGGGCTGCCGCGCAAGAAGAAGAAGGGCGAAACCTGCTACGGAATCCACACGGACCGTCGCCATGAAGACGGAATCGCGCTCGGCTGGGAGGACGTACGCGACTTGAAGCGGGGCGTCGTCACGCGCACCATCATGGACGATACCTTGCCGGGCGGGCCGTTCGAGCGGACCATCGAGTACCACGCCCCCTTCGACCGCTGCGACCGCGAGGAGGATTACCGTGCGGTCTGGGGCGTGTTCGAGGAGCGCTTCGGCTAGCCACGGCACCGGGGAGCTCCAAACCGAACCCAGCCGGGGGAGGCCAATCTATGATCCGCCGTCTTCGACTCGCCAAACTCAAGTGCTTCGGCGAACGGTGGGAACGGTCCCGGCACGACCCGGTTGCCGGAGGCTGCGGTCGAAGGCGAGCCCGACGTCGGATCGTGGGTGTGCGGGCTGGAGTTCCAGTACGCCCATCACGAGCTGGCCTACGTGCATCCGCCCGGCCTACTCGGCCTCCAAGCCCTACGTCCGACCCGAATACCGGGACGCTCTAGGTCGTCATGCTGCTCGCTTGGAGGCATGGAACGCTGTCCCGACATCCTTGCAGCGAGGTTCCGTGGATCATCCACAGTAGGCGGCTATCCCTACCCATCCCGAACGGGGATATCTAGCTTTGGTCCATGCGGATCATCTCAAAGAGGGCGCTGCGGATCTTCTGGGAACAGGAGCCCAGGGCGGAACAGCCCTCAAGGCATGGTACGCAGTTGCCCGGAAGGCCGACTGGTCCTCCCCATCGGAGGTCAAGGCAGTGTACCGACACGCAAGCATCGTCGCCAACAATCGAGTGGTGTTCAACATTGGCGGGAACAGGTATCGATTGGTCGTCCGGTTCAACTATTCTCGTCGAATCGGCTTCGTCCGTTTCGTAGGATCCCACGCGGCGTATGATCGGATCGACGCCACGCAAGTGTAGGAGGAATCCAACATGACCATAAGGCCGATCAGGAACGAGACCGACTACGACGAGGCGCTGGCGGAGATCGACCGACTGATGGATGCCGATGCGGGCACGCCGGAGTCCGACCGACTGGAGGTGTTGGTGACCCTGGTCGAGAAGTACGAGTCGGAGCATTGGGTCATCGAAGCCCCAGACCCAATCTCGGCGATCCATCACGTTATGGAGGCTCGCGGATTGCGACAGAAGGACCTCGCGGAGCTCATCGGCTCGCAGTCCCATGCTTCGGAAGTGCTAGGCCGTCGCCGTCCTCTCTCCCTCACCATGATCCGCACGTTGGCCACGGAATGGGGTCTTCCGGGCGATGTGCTGCTCCGCGAATACCAACTTGCCACGGCTTGACCCGTTGACAGTGGGGTTCGCGGCGCTGGCCAACCCATCATGATCCCATCGGTCGTCGCCGCCGAGGTTCTGCATGCTCTCTGCGACTTCCTGCTAACCGGCTTCAAGCCCTCGAACCCGGAGCTGGCGGGCGTCCTCGACGATTTCCTGGCCGAACCGAGCAATCTCGCCCGGGGCCCCTACCTCTCTCTGGCGCTGCCGTTTCGGAAGACGCAGGGCGACGAGCCGTTTCCCGAGGTGCCGCTTGGGTTCACGCCCTACGACCACCAGCGCGTCGCGATGGAGCGTCTTGCGGGCGTGCGGGGCGAGTCCACTCTCGTCGCCACCGGCACGGGCTCGGGCAAGACCGAGTGCTACCTCCAGCCCATCCTGGACTACTGCCGCGAACGTACCGGAAGACGCGGCATCAAGGCGATCCTCATCTACCCGATGAACGCGCTGGCGACGGATCAGGCGGCCCGCATCGCGGCGGCCATCGGCGGCAACAAGGCGCTCCACCGAAAGGTCACGGCGGGGCTGTACGTGGGTGGGTACGAGGAGATGCCCCGCAAGACAATGACTAACACGCACGTGGTCACCGACCGCGAGACCCTCCGCGACCGGCCGCCGGACATACTGCTGACGAACTACAAGATGCTGGACTACCTGATGATCCGGCCAAGCGATCAACGCCTCTGGCGGCACAACGGGCCGGGCACGCTCCGGTATCTGGTGGTCGACGAGCTGCACACTTTCGATGGTGCCCAGGGGACGGACTTGGCCTGCCTGATCCGACGGTTGCGGGCGCGACTGCGGGTGGCGCCCGACGGACTGGTGTGCGTCGGTACGTCGGCCACCTTGGGAACTGGCGACGACGAGCCGGTGCGTGAATACGCGTCCCGCGTCTTCAACCAGAAGTTCGGGCCGGGCTCGGTCGTCGGCGAAATGCGCCAGCGACCTGAGGAGTTCTTGGGCGGCTCGCTGATCACGGGCCATCTGGCTCCCGCGCAGGATCTGGGCACGCTTCTGGATCCACGCCGACATTCGACAGGCGCGTCGTATCTGCGGGCAGCCCACCGGGCATTCTTCGGCGAACCGCCGCCGGGCGACTTCGATTCGGACGAATGGAGGGTCGCTCTCGCCCGTCGGCTGCGCGAACACACCGCATTCCGGAATCTGCTGCAGGTGCTCGGTGGAGAGCCGAGGTCGCTGCCGGATATCGCAGCGGACTTGCGTCGGACGTTGCCTGTGGAGGACGACGAAGGCGCAGCAGCGGTGCTCGACGCGCTCTGCGCGCTCATCTCGATGGCACGCCTGCGCGAGGACGGAGAGCTTCGCCCCTTCCTAGATGTGGGCGTGCATCTCTGGATCCGCGAGCTGGCGCGGATGGTGTGCAGCGTGTGGGAGGTGGGGGAGAGCGGGACGGCGTTGTCTTCGCCGACCAGCCGGCTACGTCACTCCGACGACCTTCAGGTGCCGGACGCGTACGGGGATGGGACCTCACGGAGCGCCCGCGCCATCCACCTGCCCCTAATCCAGTGTCGGGAGTGCCGCGTGACCGGCTGGGCGGCGGTGAAGCGAGCGAACCAGCCCTGCGTCGAGCTGGACCTGCGCGTCTTCTACAACATGTTCTTCCAGCGCGACGTGGACGTGCGTTTCCTGTTCCCGGGGGATCCGCCGCCGGGTCGGTCCGTGTCGCACCTGTTTTGCGGTGCGTGCGGGAAGCTGGCTACTGCTCCGTCGAGCAGTGTTGGCCCGGAGGATGCCGGAACGGATTCGGACGAAAAGCGCAGCTGCTCACGATGCGAATCGGACCGGGTGGTCCAGCTGCATGTGCCGGATGCGGTGAAGACTCGCTTGCGCCGTGGAGACAGGGTCGCGGAGCTGAGCCGCGACTGCCCCTACTGCCACGCCCGAGAGGCACTGATCATCTTTGGGGCGCGTGCGGCCAGCCTGACCAGCGTGCTGTGCAGCCAGACGTTCGCTTCGCGCCACAACGACGACCCCAAAGTGCTGGCCTTCTCCGACAACGTGCAGAACGCCGCCCACCGTGCCGGGTTCGTGGCGGCCCGCAGTCGCCAGACGCACACCCGGGCCTCGATCGCTCAGGTGGTGGCCAAGAACGAGGGCATCTCGCTGGGTCGGCTGCCGCGCCTCGTGGCCGAACACTGGCAGGAGCGGGAGGGCTCGCGCGAACGCTTCGCGGGCGAACACATCGCCGACGACCGGCGCTGGATGCGGGACATGCGGCACCTCGAGCGCGAGGGCACCCTGCCACCGGGCTCCAACCTGCCCGCACTGGTGGCGCGCCGCCTGGCGTGGGAGACGCTTCGTGAGTTGACTTTCGGCTCTGGGATCGGCCGAACTCTGGAACGCACCGGCGCGGCGGCCATTGCCTTGGACCGGGAGCGGGTGGAGGCGGCGGTGCGTGCCGTGCACACGCGAATCCGGGAGGAGGTGGGTGGACTTCGAGGAATGGGAGAGGTAGCCGTGCGCGCGCTAGTGCTTGGCGTACTGCGGCACATGAAGGACCGAGGCGCGGTGCGTCACGAGCTGATGAGCGACTACCTGAGCTCTGACGGCAACCAATGGGCGACGTGGCACAGGAACCCGGCCCTGCCCAGATTCGGGCCGCGCTCGCTGATCCCCGTCTTTCCCATTTGCCCCGACGCCTCGGGGCCACCGCCCCACTCCCGCCCGGCACGCGTCAACGACGGTCTGGAGGAGGTCCACGGATGGAAGGGACGACGCTCCTGGTACCGCCGGTGGTGCGAGTCGGTGCTGGCGCAGGAGAGCCCGCTCGGTCCCGCCGAGGCCGACCATGTCCTCCGGCTCGTCTTCGGCGCGCTCGATAACGCGGGGCTGGCGACCAAGGTTGAAACGAGATCATGGTCTGTCTGGGCACTGGACGCGGAAGGCCTCACGGTCACTACCGAGGCTTGCCTGCTTCCCCTTGATGGTCCGGGAAGGCCACTGACCGTCTCGGCGGGCGAGGCCGATCTCTGGGTGGGTGTTCCCCGTCTTGACGGCCCGGCCGATGCGAACTGCTATGGCAGCCCGCAAGAACCCGCCTCCCGTCCGTTCACCCATACTGACGAGCCATCCACCCACATTAGTGAGCCGTCTCCCCATGTCAGTTGGTTCGGCCGATTGTACCGGCACGGCCGAGTGCGTCGCATCGTCGCCGCCGAACACACGGCCCTCGTCGAGCGTGAGGAACGGGAACAGCTGCAACGCACCTTTGCCAAGCCACACGCCGCGCGGCGGCCTTGGGAGCCCAATCTGGTGTCGGCCACCCCGACCTTGGAACTGGGCATCGACATCGGCGATCTGTCCACCGTCACGCTCTGTTCCGTGCCCCCGGCGACGGCCAACTACCGCCAGCGTGCGGGTCGGGCGGGGCGCCGAGACGGCAACGCGCTGGTGCTGACCGTCGTCAACGCCGAACCGCACGACCTCTATTTCTACGCCGAGCCGCTGGACATGCTGGCGGGGGGAGTGGACCCGCCGGGCATCTTTCTGGACGCGGTGGCGGTGCTTGAGCGCCAGCTCACGGCGTACTGTCTCGACAGCTGGGTGGCATCGGGGGTGTCGGAAGATGCGGTGCCACAGCAGATAGGCACGGTGCTGACCAATGTGGAGCAGGAGCGACACACTGGGTTCCCGTACCCGTTCTTCGACTTCGTGCGCAGTCGGGAAGAGGAGCTGATCGCGGGCTTCCTCGAAGCCTTTGCGGGCGACCTATTGGAGTCCTCACAGAAGGCGCTCCGGCGATTCCTCCTCGGTGACTTGGACGAGAAAGAGCCATCACTCATCCTCAAGATCCTTAGCTGCTTGGACGACGCGATCAAAGAGCGGAGGTCAGTGGCCGCCGACATCCGGTCGCTCGGCGATCGGATCCGCAGGCTCAAGCAGCAGCCGCCGGACGAAGCCACCAAGACCGAGATCCACGAACTGGAGAACACCCGCAAGGGGCTTCGCGCCGTCCACCGCAAGATCAACGGCCGGGACACTTTCAACTTCCTCACTGACGAGGGGCTGGTGCCCAACTACGCGTTCCCGGAGGAGGGGGTGAAGCTCCGTTCGGTCATCCTGCACCGAAGGGGCGGCAGCGGAGATTCAGGGGATCCCGGCGTGGAGGCCGTCACCCACGAGTACGCACGGCCTGCCGCTGTGGCGCTGGGCGAATTCGCGCCCGAAAACCGCTTCTACGCCCGTGCGCACCAAGTCAAGATCACCCGTGTCGACACTCGGGTCTCTAAGATGGAACGCTGGCGGATGTGCCCGACGTGCGTCTACGCGGAGAGGGTGGACGCTGGCGACATCCACACGACCTGCCCTCGTTGCGGCGACCTGCACTGGCAGGACCGCGGGCAGCGACTGGACCTGATCAGGCTGACGCTCGTGCACGCCGTGGCCAAGGCCGAAGAGAGCCGCATCGACGATCAGAGGGACGACCGCGAACACCTCTTCTATGTCCGCAGCCTAGTCGCCGACTTCGATCAGGACTCGGTCCAAAACGCCTACGCGTTCCAACGCGCCGACACGGCATTCGGCTTCGAGTACATTCCGTCCGCCACCTTCCGAGAGATCAACTTCGGGCGACTGGGACAACAGAACAAGTCCGTCAGGGTCGCGGGCGTGCAGCTCCCACGCGAGGGCTTCCGTATCTGCCGGCGGTGTGGGACGGTCAACCCGGCATCGGCGTCGAAGCCGGTGCACATGCCCAACTGTCCGGGACGCCACTCGGGTCGGGACGACATCGTGGATTGTCTCTATCTCTATCGGGAGTTCAAGTCGGAGGCGATTCGGATGTTGCTGCCGGGAACGGCAGGGCCGGACGCGGAACGCTGCGAGCGCTCGTTCGTGGCGGCCCTGCAGTTGGGGCTACGTCACCGATTCGGTGGAGAGATCGGACACCTTCGCGCCATGACGTGCTCCTACCCGTCCGATGGGTCCGACCGGCTGCAACGGTACGTCCTGCTCTATGACATCGTCCCCGGCGGCACCGGCTATCTGAAGGACCGGATGACGACCCCCGAAAAGCTGCTCGCAGTCTTCGAAGCGGCACTTACGGCAATCGAAGGTTGTTCGTGCAACCAGGATCCGGAGAAGGACGGGTGCCACCGCTGCGTCCTCGGCTACCGTCGCAGTCGCGACATACAGCACACCTCCAGGGAGACGGCCCGCGAAATGCTGCGAGCCATTCTGAGTGCCCGCGACCGGCTGGAAAGGGTCGAGGGGCTGCGCAAAGTGCCGGTGGTGGTGCGAACCGAGAGTGTGCTGGAGGAGCGTTTTGTTGCGGCGCTCCGGCGAGTTGTCGGACGACGTGACCGGACCGCTTCCCTTCGATACGACTTGGTGGACGGCAAGCCGGGGTACGTGCTTCACCTAGGCGCGGGGGGACCGGACGCACAAGCTTGGTACGTGGTTCCCCAGATTGGCCTCGGGGAGGCGGACGGTGTATCGAGGCCAAGTCGCCCCGACTTCCTGATGCGACCCGCCCGGGCATCCGCCGGGCATCCGCCCGTGGCAGTGTTTCTGGACGGGTTCGAGTTCCACCGTGATCGCACGCACGACGACTCGGTAAAGCGTATGGCGCTGGCCAGGGCTGGGTTCGTGGTGTGGTCGGCGACTTGGGACGACGTCGCTGTGGCACTTGACGAGGCTCAGGCATCAACCGACGGCCCTCCGGGCGCGGATCCTACAACACAAATCGCTACGGTTCAGGAAGAGTTGGATTCACATTGGAAGACGGCGGAGCTGCGTTCGGCGCTGGGAGACCCTGCTGTCGACCTGCTTGGGCGCTATCTGGCCGAGCCGAATCCAGAGCTGTGGAGACGCGCCGTCTTCACCCGACTCCTCGGCGAGTTCGATCCTGCGACCATGGGATCTCCGGACTTGGCGTCCCGACTTGCGGCGGCGGCTGGCACGATCCTGCCCGAGCCCGTCGCCGATGTCGTGGATCGTCTCGTTGAGGACGCGTCCGAGACTGTCGTCCTCGCGGGACGAGGGCCGTGGCGCGCACCCGACGATGCGGTTGTCGGAGGTCCGGAGTTGTTCCTGGCCATGCCGCCCACGGCCCTGCAGCGATTCGATCCTGCGGCGATGCTTGTGGCGGTTCACCTGCACGACGACGACGCCAGCCGCTCGCACGAGGGGTTCCGGGCCGCTTGGAACGACTCGCTGCGGATCTTCAACCTGCTCCAGTTTCTCCCGCAGTCCTGGTGGTCGACGACACGGGGCAGGGAAGCGGATATGTACGACGGGCTCCCCGAGAAGTCCGTGCGCTGGTCGAGAGGCCTTTCCGGGCACTGGGAGGGAAGGGAGGAGACCGCCTCGGGGCCGGATGCGACCACGGAAGGGGATGCCGCGACCGCGTGGACCGACGCGCTTCGGTTCTCCGCCCCGGAGGTCAGGATCGACTTGCAACGGCTCTCGGATCGGGCCACGCCTGCACCCGAAGTCGGCTTCGAACTGGTCGCGCGTAGTGGGACTGTGCTGGGTGAGGCGGAGCTGGCGTGGCCGGAGCACCAGGTGGCGGTGCTGATGACGGACCGGGGTGGCGATCGGGGTATCTTCGAATCGTGCGGATGGCGCGTTCTCATGGCACCGACCGCCGACCTCGCCGATTCGATCGCCGACCTCCTCACGGGAGACCCGACGTGACCCCGCGCCCTCGCCTAGCCATGTCCAGCGATTTCCTGGAGGCGTTCGCGGTGCTTCCGAGGCCGCAGCAGCGCAAGATCCGCACGCTGATCACCCAGTTCGCGGCCGATCCGACCTCACCCGGCCTGAACTACGAGCGCGTTCAGGCCACGGACAACATGCGTTCCCTCCGCATCGACAAGTCCTACCGAGCCATCGTTCTCAAGCCGGAGCACGGCAACATCCATCTCATGCTGTGGGCGGACAAGCACGACGAGGCATACGCGTGGGCGCGCCGACATCACTGCCGCGTCAACCCGGAGACGGGTGCTCTCCAGGTCTACCAGCCGCGCGAGTCGGCGGACGCCGCAGGGTCGAGAGACCGTGGCAGCCCGCCTCAATCTACGGAATCCGTTCCGACACGCGGACCGTTCGCTGACCTGCGGGACCGACAGCTCCGCAGGCTCGGCGTTCCCGAGGTGATGCTGACCGAGGTTCGCGCGCTGGACGGGGAAGAAGCGCTCGACGCCATTCAGAAGCGTCTGCCCCTGGAAGTCTACGAGTCCCTCTTTCTCTACCTGGCCGGGGACAGCTACGAGGACTTGATCCGGGCCCGAGAGACACCCGACCCCGATGTCGACACCGACGACATCGCCAAGGCGCTGGAGCGGATGGAGTCGCGCGGGCGGTTTGTCGTCGTCGAGAACGAGATAGAGCTCGAGGAGGTACTGAACGCTCCGTTGGAGAAATGGCGGGTGTTTCTGCATCCGTCGCAGCGCCGCTTGGTCGAGCGGCCCTGGAACGGTCCCGTGCGGGTTCTCGGTGGTGCGGGCACAGGGAAGACGGTGGTAGCCATGCACCGAGCACGCTGGCTTGCCCGCAACCTGCCCGAAGGGGGACAGGTGCTCTTCGTCACCTTCACGCGCAATCTGGCGGCGGACATCGAGAACAACCTGCGGTCCATCTGCTCGCCACAGGAGATGCGGCGCATCGAAGTGGCCAATCTCGACCGCTGGGTGCACGGCTTCCTGCGCCGTCGCAACTACGATTTCCAAATCGTCTACAACCGCTCCCAAGGCCTTTGGGGCAAAGTGTGGCGTCAGGCACTGGCGCTGAGGGATCCCAGTCTCGACCTGCCCGATGCCTTCTACGCTGACGAGTTCGAGCAGGTGGTGCTGGCAAACGGCATTACCTCCGAGGCCGAGTATCTCCGGGTCCCGCGCGTCGGCAGAGGGACTTCCCTACGCCGACCCCAGAGGGCTCGGGTGTGGCCGGTCTTCGAGAACTACCGCCTGAACCTGTCCCACCAAGGTGGCAAGGAGATGGACGACGCCTACCGCGACGCAGCTGCCCTGTTGGCGACCGACCGGGGTGGCCGGCGCTACGCCTCCGCCATCGTCGACGAGGCGCAGGACATGGGTGCCCAGGCATATAGGCTGATTCGCGCGCTGGTCCCCGAAGGACGCGACGACATCTTCATCGTCGGCGACGGGCACCAGCGGATCTACGGACGCAGCCGGGTCGTGCTGGGGCGCTGTGGCATCCGCATCGTCGGACGCTCGCGCAAGCTCCGGCTGAACTACCGCACCACGGAGGAAACCCGATCCTGGGCGGTGCGCCTTCTCGACGGTCGCGAGATCGACGATCTCGATGGCGGACGCGACGACAACCGGGGATTCAAGTCCCTCACACACGGGCCGGCACCCCAGACCGTCACCCTCGATTCCTTCGAGCAGCAGGCGGAGTTCATCATCCGGTGGCTACGCGAGCTGGTCGAGCGTGGCGAGAGTCTACGGGAAGGTTGCATCGTTGCTCGCACCCGCGCCGAACGGGATGCCGTCGCCCATGCCATTCGGGATGCCGGTCTGCCAACCGCCGTCCTTGAACGGGACTTGCCCGACGACGCGGACGGTGATGCCGTGCGTGTGGCCACCATGCATCGCGTCAAGGGCTTGGAGTTCGACCGCGTGATCATGGCGAGCGTGAACGAGGGGCTCGTGCCACTCCCGCAAGCCATGGCAGGACACGCGGACGACAGCGCCCGCGATTGGGCCGAGACGGAGGAGCGTGCGCTGGTATACGTGGCGGCGACGAGGGCCCGGAGAGAGCTGGTGGTGCTGAGCCACGGCAGAGCGAGCCGGTTCGTGGGGACGGGTGGTGGGGCGCAGTCGGACTTGGAACGGCCGCAATGAGTGACGAGATGAAGTGCCCGGTGTGTTTGAGCATTGACGCCGGGCCCCGGTGTCGGCATACCAAAATGGGTACAGACATGGATACATTCGATTGTGATGTCTGTGGCACCTACAGCATGGGTCTGGACCTCGCAACGCAGGACCAGCACGGTACGTTCGACACCGAGCATTGGCAGCTCAATAAGACCCAGCGCGCCGTGCTTTCTCACCGAATCCGGTTGAGGACCGACGCTGAGATAGGACGGCAGCGCCGATCGCGCCTCGGGTCCACTGAACAGAGCGACCGCCAACACCCCGGCGACGGCTGGTATCGAGTAACAGCAGACATTCTTGGGCGCTTGCGGTCCGACGCCCGACAGCCGACACCGGCCGAACAAGCCGAGCATGCGATTCGATTCATTGGAGATCACGTGACTCGGCGAGGTGAGAGTTTGCCAAGGATGCCCGACGAGTTTCGCGCTGCCATCGGTGCTTCCGACTACGAGGCGGGATGCTGGGTGGTAAGGCAGCTTCGGGACAAGGGACTGGTCGATGTGGGCGGGGAGACCAGTGACACCCCATTGCGGCTCCAAGACAACTCCCGGGTGTATCAGGCCGTGCTGCTGACCGTGACTCTCACGCTAGACGGCTGGGAGGAATACGAACGTGCGAAGCGGGGCACTTTCGTGGGTAACTACGGCTTCGTTGCGTTGCAGTTCAACGACCCCGAACTGGACGGACTACTGGAAGCCACCAAGGAATCGGTAAGCGCTGAAATGGGCTACGATCTCGTAGACATGCGCGACGTTGAGGAGGCTGGGATCATCGACAACATCATGCGGGTCAAGATCGCCGACGCGGCGTTCGTGCTAGCTGACCTGACCCATGGGAATCCGGGCGCATACTGGGAGGCTGGCTATGCCGAAGGACTGGGCAAGCCCGTCGTGTACATCTGCAAGAAGACTGTATTCGAAGACAAGGGCACCCATTTCGATACAAACCACTGCACTACCATCCCCTGGTCCTCGGACGACCCCCGTGGCTTCTGTCGGCGATTGATCGCAACATTGCGCCGCTCGTTTGAATCGACTTAGTTGAGGCCATGCTTACAGGAGGCGCAGAACCTGCGGGCGGAAGTTGATCTGGCATCCCTCCGGATAGGTGAATCGTCTCTTCCGGGTCTCTGGATTCACCTCAAGCTGATCGTCCCGCTCCATTGGCTTCAGGGCGTGTGACCGTAGCTGCCCAGCGTAGTAGATCGTCGCATCCGATCTCACGAACTCCTCAACCTTCTTGATTGACACCCAACCAGAGTCCTTGAAGCGCTCCTTCAACGCGTCCTGTAAGGGGCCATAGTCTGGTTCAAGAAGACTCATCTGCCCCCTGTCTCCCCCGTGGAAGCGATAATCGCCAGAAGGAACGGTCTTCCATATCGCTTCCTTCATCCGATCCAACCCCGTCTTGTGGCCCGTGCCAAAGAAGATGGAGTACTTGAGTCGGTTTCCGGCGAAGAGATGAAACCAAACAACTTGTTTCGCTCCCACGTCCTTCAGCCGACGCCGGTAGAGCTCGTGCAGAAAATCTCTCCGATCGTTTCCGCTACGCTGCCTCGCTTCTCGCCATTCAGCAGATCCGAACAACTCATCCATCGGATCCTCGAATTCCGGCTGTGACACAAACCGGTTCATCGCCTCCCACATAAAGCTCACGTACACTTCGCACTTTTGGTTGGCTAGAATCCGACCGATAGTCTGCATCGGCATGCCACTCACGCCAAATGGATCGATCATAACGAGCGCTGGGGCCATGCGTCTTCCATGTTCATCCAAGTCGTCGAGAACCTCGGTCATGGAGTCGTCGAACGACCCCCGTCGGACATGCACGCTTGCGGTTGCGGGCAGCCTTGGTTTCCAATCTTTGACGAGTTGTTGTAAATGCTGGCACCGAGCAGCGTCCTGCTCAATGAAGTAGAAGACGACCTCAGCTTTGATTCTGGACCTGGCGGAGTGGTCGGCGAGTACTCGCATGGCGACGACCGGTGAGCCGTCTTCTCCCCCCCGGTATTGGCCCGGTCCAGCAAAGCCATCGACGAACAGAATCCGCCTGTTCGTGTTACCCATCCCGAGTATCGGAAACCACGCTTTCAGATACTGTTCCAGTACCAAGTGCTTGCCCTCGGTGTGCTCATCCCGTAACCAGAGTTTCGTTCTAGGTGCCGCCATTCGATCTCCCTTCGTTCATCGACTTACTCCGCCCCAATCCCCAAAAACTCCTCCTCAAGGGCGGCACCGGCCAGCTTTCGCCCGCCGCTGCATCGACGTGACAGCTTATTCCCCACCATACTACAGACGGCATGTCGCCGCCGCGTTCATAAGGACCTTCCGCGTAGCACTTGAGATGTTTAGCGTACCAAACGCATCATCCGCCACGTCCAAGAAAAAGTGTGCCCGATGCTCCAGGGGGTCCACCCGGAGTTCACCCTGTGTCACATCCACCAAGAAGTTGAACTGGCGTGTTCTCTTGCCGGAGCCCGAGACATAGTCGAACGACCCGATGTAGCCAGTAACCGCCTTTATCGAAAGACCCGTTTCTTCCCTAACTTCGCGATCTAATGCCGTCAACAGATCTTCACCCGCCTCGACCGCACCGCTGGGCAACTCCACAAGCCCACCCATGAAGTCCGTTGAACTACGCTCAAGAAGCAGAAACCCGTCATTCCCGCGGATAACCGCTCCGACAACGAATCTCTGGACTCCGTCCCGCTGGGAATCCACCATGAGCTTCTTTACGGTGTCACCATCAACTTGTGCCTGCATAGCCACTCCTTCTTCCCCCCGGAAACTCGTCCCAGACCGCCCCGTCCAGCTTTCGCCCGCCCGCCTTCGGGGTCCGTCCGCCCCACTGCTTGAAGAAGAACGGCACTCCCGCCCCCCGGCACTGGTCCCGCAGCGTTCTCGCCCATCCCGCATCCATGGCCCTGGCGCCGATCCCGCTCTCGCCGCCCACGATCACCCAGTGAAGGCCCGGACAGCCGAACGGGCCATCCATGAATGCGCTCAGGTCCAAGGGCCCGATCAGCGGCTCGCAGCTCAAAAACCGCACGGTCGCCGGCACCGCGAGGAGGTGCCGAACCCGGTAGTCCACCGACTGGTCCTCGACGGAGGTGCCGATCCACACGTGACCGGGCAGGCCCTGCGGGAACAGGTCGGCGTGCCGCCTCACAAACTTGGCGGCGCGGGCGGGTCGCTTGGTGAGCACCTGGTAGACGTGCCGGTCCACCTCCAGCATCACGCGGAAGCACTCGCGGGCGAAGTCGTCCGGGACATCGTGGTGGAACAGGTCCGACATGGAGTTCACGAACACGCGCCGGGGCTCGCGCCAGGACGCCGGGACGCGCAGCCGATCGGGCCACACACGCACCGCGAAGGGATCCCGGCGGTTCGCCGCCGTGTTTACCACCGGGAGACGCGAACGGTAGGTGGCCGACAGCAGCCTCCTCGAGAGCCGCTCGGCGTAGCAGTGATCGCAGCCGGCCGACACCCGGGTGCATCCCGTGGTCGGGTTCCAGGTGGCGTCGGTCCATTCGATGGCGCTGCGGTCGGGCACGGGTCCTCCGGGCAGGGAGTGCAGCCGGACCCCAATGTAGCGGTTTCGGTTTTTGTTCGCTACCCGGGGGGCGGTTCGCGAGTTGACGCCGTGTCCGGGGGGTCGCGCTTGGACGCACCCTTCCGTCGAGTCATCGCGTCCACCGTGGTCGCGGCTGCCATGTGGGCGACCACGTTGGTCGCGGAGCGGAAGACGTCCGGCACGCGGTCGATCCCAAGCAGAATGCCGAGCCCCGCGACGGGCACGCCCACCGCGTTGAGCGCGGGAACCAGCGACACGATGCTGGCGCTCGGCACCGGCGCGACCGTCATCGAGGCGAGGAAGATGGCGAGCACCGCCGTCGCGATCAGCGCCGCGTCGAGCGGCACCCCGTACATGGCGGCGAGAAAGACCAGCGACGCGCTCTGGAACAGCGCGCTGCCGGGTCGGTTGATCGAGGCCGCCAGCGGAAGGACCAGCGAGAAAGTGCTCTTCGACAGGCCCAGCCGCTCCGCCTCCTGCAGCATCATCGGCAGCGTCCCCACCGATGTCGTCGTGGTGAAGCCGACCGTGTACGTGCCCACCGTGCCCCGGACGAAGCGCCCCGGTCCCACTTTGCCCAGAATCCGGACCAGCGGCAGCAGGACCAGGGCCTTGAGGATGAAAAGGCCCACGACGACCGCGACGATGAAGACGGCGAGGTTCTGCAGCATCGCCATGCCCGTGCGTGCGGTCACGGGGGCCGCGAGACCGAAGACGCCCACGGGTGCCGTCCACAGAACCCACGTCATCAGCTTGATGAGGGCGTCGCCGAGTGTTTCGGCGAAGGAGGTGAGTGACTGCCGCTTCTCGTCCGGCAGCGTCGTCGTCGCCGCGGCGAGGAGAACGACGAAGATGAGGAGGGGAAGAAGCGATCCGTCGGCCGCGACCTGGACTGGATTCCGGGGGACGAGGTTCACGAGGAAGTCGACCACCCCCTGCGTCGCCGTGTCGAGCTCCGGCACGGGCGTGGGCGGCGGCACCGGCGCCGTGAAGGTGAGGGCGAATCCCATGACCCCCATCCCGATCAGGACGCCCGGCAGCGTGGTGACCCAGAAGAAGCCCAACGCCAGCCCGCCCAGCCGGCCCAGCTTCCGCAGGTCGCCGATCCGCGCCACGCCCACGAAGACCACGGCCGCCACCAGCGGAATCACGACCATCTGGATCGCGCGCAGGAACACCTGGCCCAGCGGTTCGACGGCGTCGGCCGCCCCCAGGAGCGCCGGAGACCCGGTCACCGAGGCGGCGACCCCAAGCCCCAGCCCGAGCGCCAGCCCGATGAGTATGGCGCGTGTGTTCACGGTCGCGGTTGCCCCCGGTCCTCGACGGGGCAGAAGGCCCCAGTCGTCGAATCGTTTCTCGATTCCGAGCATCCGAATGTAACAGGACGCACCCGGGAGGCTGGACGAAAGGCACCGCTCGCTCTTGTCCGGTGAGGCTGGCGTCCCAACACTGGTCAGTCTCACCTCGCGTCGTCCCCCCGAGTAGGAAGCGGCCGCGAAAATGTCCCGTCGTCGTCTCATCGTCCTGTTCCTGGCTGCCTTGTCGGGAGGCACCGGGATCTTCGCGTGCGGCGATGGAGCGGTCGAGCCGACAACCCCCGCACCGTCGCGGCCGCACGCGACGACGGCGGGCGACGCTTCGGCGACATCCCATATGACGGACGGCGACCCCGACCGGGCGGCTCTGGTAGCGCTCTACGAAGCGACGGACGGACCCAACTGGGTCAACAGCGAAAACTGGCTGACCGACGCGCCTCTGGGAGAGTGGTTCGGGGTCGAGACCGACAGCCTCGGGCGGGTGGTCAGATTGGAAATGACCCACTACGACTGGGATCGAAGGGAATGGATCGTCAACAACCTGTCCGGCCCGCTCCCTGCCCAACTCGGCGATCTCGCCAAACTGGAGCGGATGGACTTTCGTTCCAACAACCTCACGGGTCCGATCCCGCCTGAACTCGCCAGCCTTGCCAACTTGGAGCGGATGGACCTCGGCTCCAACAGCCTCGCGGGTCCGATTCCGGCAGAGCTGGGGGGTCTGGTCAACCTTGCCAGGCTATCACTCGGTGACAACGAGTTGTCGGGCCCGATTCCGCCCGAGCTGGGTGGTCTCGACCACCTGACCTTCCTGAATCTTGGAAGCAACCAGCTCACGGGTGCCATCCCGCCCGCATTCGGCAACTTCGCCGAGCTGGAGCAGTTGTACCTCGACAACAACGGCCTCACGGGTGCGATTCCGACCCAACTCGCCAGTCTCACCAAGCTGGCGCGGCTTTACCTCCACTCCAACGGCCTCGTGGGTCCGATCCCAGCCACACTCGGCGCCCTCACCAACCTGGAGAGGCTATACCTCGACTCCAACCGCCTCACGGGCTCCATCCCTTCCGAACTTGGCAGTCTCGCCGACCTGGAGCGACTGCACCTGTCACGGAACGACCTGGGGGGCCCAGTTCCGGCTTCGCTTGCCAGTCTTGACTCCCTGGAATCCTTAACGGTCTCCGGCAACGACGTGTGCGTCCCCAGGAGCGATTCGGTCTTCGTGGCTTGGCTGGCCGGCACGGACCACGACCTGACCGACCTGCGGTCGTGTCCCTCGGACCGGGAGGTGCTGGTCGCCCTCTACGACGCCATGGGCGGTCCCGGCTGGACCGATGCCACGAACTGGCTGACGGAGGAGCCGCTGGGGAGCTGGCACGGCGTCACGGTCGACTCGGCGGGCCGCCTCACGCACCTCGATCTCTCGCAGAACGGGTTGACGGGCACGATCGCGCCGGAGCTGGCCGACCTGTTTGGCCTGAGAGAACTCCTCCTCGACCGCAATGAGTTGACGGGCACCATCCCGCGTGAGCTGGGTCTCCTCTCGGGCCTGACCCGGTTGTCCCTGCACACGAACCGGCTGAGGGGAGCCGTTCCGGCGGAGTTGTCCAGACTGCGGACGTTGGAGCACCTGCGGGTGGCCAACAACGCACTCTGCGTCCGGCGTTCGGTCGCGGTCGTTGCCGACTGGCTGGCCGGAGTCGACCACGACGCTGCCGATCTCTCGTCCTGCCCGTCGGACCGGGAGGTGCTCGAGGCGCTCCACAACGCCACCGACGGCCCCAACTGGCGGAACTCCGACAACTGGCTGACCGACGCGCCCCTCGAGGAGTGGTGGGGGGTGGAGACGGACGCCTACGGGCAGGTCGTGCGGCTGAAGCTCGGTGGCGCGTATGTGGATGGCCAATACATGTCCCAGTCCCAGGGGCTGGCGGGTGAACTCCCACCGGAACTCGGCGGCCTGACGCAGTTGGTCGAGCTGACGATTGCAGGCAACGATCTGACGGGTTCGATCCCGCCGGAGTTGGGCGACCTGTCGAATCTGGAGCGGCTGGATCTGGGCTGGAACGAGCTTTCGGGTGTGATCCCACCGGAGCTGGGCGGGTTGCCGAACCTGGAGCGGCTGGAACTCGGCGTGAACCAGCTTTCGGGCGCGATTCCGCCCGAACTGGGAGGGTTGTCGAATCTGACGCGGCTGGATCTGGGCTGGAACGAGCTTTCGGGCGCGATGCCACCGGAGTTGGGTGGGTTGTCCAACCTGGTGCGGCTGGATCTCGAAAGCAACGACCTGACGGGCTCGATCCCGGTGAGGTTCAGCGGTCTGGGGAGACTGCGGCGCCTGACCTTGGATGCACATCACTGTGCCCCCGCCGATCCTCAGCTACAGGCTTGGCTGCGGGAAAGGGACTTCCACCCGATTCCATGCGAAGTTGACCAGGAACCGCCGACGGTGGCCGATCCCTACCCGATCCGGCTTCACTGGGCTCTGTGTCGGCATAGGGGCATCACCCGGGTGCCGGAACGCTCCGATTGTGTTCTCGTCGATGACGCTCGTGCGGAGTACGGAAACATGATCGTAGACGCGATGGAGGACGTAGCCGCCGAGTGGGGGCGCGTCCTGAGCCCGACGGCCAGAACTTCATGGGTGGCTCCGGTCGACGGTTGGCACCGCGAGACGCCGCCTCATCTGTGGGGCCTCACGCCGGGTGACACGGTGCCGCCGGGGTTGGACGTGCTCGTGGCGGGCACGCGTGAAGAAGAGGTCTGTGGCCTAACCTGCGCAACCGGTTCACCTGTGCGGCAACCCGGCGGCTACGACGGCTTGGTGCGCATGCTGCATGTGGTTGTCGATTCACGGTACACACTTCCCTACGAACAACGCCGGACCTCGATGCATGAGATTGGTCACGCGATAGCAATGAGCGGTTCAGGCCGTCGTGAATGGTCGGACCACGTCGTGAAGCTGCCGCTGGACTCGATTCAGCGAGAGGTTCTCGGTGCGGACAGCATCTGGGTGCAGACGCACCCCGAGATCATAAGGGTGTATGAGCTCTATGGTGGGGGACAGTGGAACTGGATCGGCAAGGACGTCGGTGTGGCGATGGACGTGAACGGTTGGTCGCACTGGCACGACTGCTCAGCCCCGCAGGACATGATGGCCGGATCGAGCTATTTCCCCATCGCCAATTCCGTCTGGCAGTGGCCGACACGGATCTCGCCTCTGACGGCGACGGCGGCGCGCATCCATGGCGGTTTTGAAGTGGACATGCAGCAGGTAGGATCCGCCGACTACAACGTGTCGCACTATTGGCGTGGCGACATACCCAACCGGACCGCCGAGGAGTGCCAGGCGTTGACGGTGCGGTCCAACGACTAGCGGGGAAGCGCAGGAAGGGACATCCGGCCCCGCTCCGAGTCCCCCCGCCCGCAGTTGCCTTCCCGGTCCCGGCACCCCAACCTCACGGTACATCCACCACCCCCGCCGGAGCGCCCCACGATGGACCCTTGTCGCCCCCTCGCCGCGATCGCCGCGGCAATCGCGATCCTCGCCCCCCCGCCCACCACCACCTCGGCCGCCCAGCAGCCCACTGGCCGCCTCACGCCGGAACTCTACCTCGAATGGGAGGAGGTGCGTCCCTTCCTCCTCGCCGGCGGCATGGGGCCGCAGATCTCGCCCGACGGCGGCCAGGTGCTCTACGAGCGCAG
Organism: Longimicrobiales bacterium; assembly: GCA_963662845.2. Classification (GTDB taxonomy): domain Bacteria; phylum Gemmatimonadota; class Gemmatimonadetes; order Longimicrobiales; family Gaopeijiaceae; genus Bin94. The sequence continues at coordinate 968,760 of CAXXCM010000005.1, forward strand.
GCACATCGACAAGATGCGTGATCGGTGGGTCTCCGAACTCCACCTCGCGAACGCGGACGGCACGCGCAATCGGCGGCTCATCGACGGCGGCGGAGCGGCGTGGTCCCCCAGCGGCGATCGCATCGCATTCGTCCGCGCCATGGACGACGGCGGTGCCCAAATCTTCGTGCGCTGGATGGACGCCGAGGGGGCGGTCACCCAGATCAGCCGTCTTACCGAGTCGCCCGGCGGCCTGACCTGGTCGCCCGACGGCGAGCACCTCGCCTTCTCGATGACGGTGCCCTCCGAGCCGGAGTGGACGGTCGCGATCCCCGGACGCCCCGAAGGCGCCGACTGGACCGCCGAGCCGAAGGTCGTCACTCGGCCCGCCTACCGGCGCGACTACGTGGGCTACACCGACGGCGGATATCGGCACATCTTCGTCCTCCCCGCGTCGGGCGGCACCCCACGCCAGCTCACCGACGGCGACTGGAACCACGGCGCTCCGGTGTGGTCCGCCGACGGCGCCGAGATCCTCTTCACCAGCCTGCGCGAACCCGACCCCGACCACCGCTTCCGCGAGTCCGAGATCTACGCGGTGTCGGTGGCCTCGGGCGCGATCCGCCAGCTCACCACCCGCGCCGGATCCGACCACTCCCCCGTGCCGTCGCCGGACGGCCGTCTGATCGCCTACCTGGGCCACGACGAGACCGACGACGCCTACTACGCCGACAACATCCACGTCATGAACGCCGACGGGAGCGGGGCGCGCGAGATCGCCACCGACCGCGACCGCGACCCCTCCGGACTCCGCTGGGCCGCCGACGGCAGCGGCGTCTACTACAACGCGCCCGACGGCGGCGCCGAGAACCTGTACTTCGCGCCATTGGATGGCCCCGTCCGCCAGATCACCCGGGGCGAGCACTACCTCACCGTCTACTCGATGGCGGCGAACGGTACGGCGGCCGGGGTGCTCTCCAGCGCCCACGAACCCGGCGACGTTATCGTCTTCGACGTGGCGAACGGCGACGAGATCGACGCCATCACCGACGTGAACGGCGACATCCTGGCCAACGTCGAGCTGGGCGAGGTCGAGGACGTGTGGTACACCTCGTCGGACGGCCTTGAGATTCAGGGCTGGATCGTCAAGCCGCCGGGCTTCGACCCCGCCAGGAAGTACCCGCTGATGCTGTCGATCCACGGGGGACCGCACGGCCGCTACGGCTTCGGCACGCCGTACATGTGGTACGAGTGGCAGCTCGAGGCGGCGAGCGGCTACGTCGTCCTCTACACCAATCCGCGCGGGAGCTCGGGCTACGGCAGCGAGTTCGGCAACGAGATCGAGAACGCCTATCCGGGCATGGACTACGACGATCTCATGGCCGGCGTCGACGAGGTGCTGGAGCGCGGCTACATCGACGAGGACAACATGTTCGTCTACGGGTGCAGCGGCGGGGGCGTGCTCACCGCGTGGGTGGTCGGCCACACCGATCGCTTCGCCGCCGCCTCGTCGGAGTGCCCGGTCACCAACTGGCTCTCCTTCGTGGGCACGACCGACGGGCTCGGCTGGTACCGCAACTTCGAGAAGCTCCCGTGGGAGGATCCCAGCGAGCACCTGCGCCGCTCCCCGCTCATGTACGTCGGCAACGTCACCACGCCCACGCTGCTGATCACCGGCGAAGGCGATCTGCGCACCCCCATGGCCCAGACCGAGGAGTACTACCAGGCGCTCCAGATGCTGAAGGTGCCAACGGCCATGGTCCGCCTCCAGGACGAGTGGCACGCGTACTTCCATCGGCCCACCAACACCATCCGCACATGGATGTACCGCATGGACTGGTTCCGGAAGCACTCGCGCGGAGAGGGGCCGGTGACGTGAGGCCGTTCGCGACGCTCCTGCTGGCCGCCCTGGCGGCACCGGTGTCGCCGGTCGCGGCCGCAGCCCAGGACACTCAGGAAGGCGCCAACGTCGTCACCATCAGCGGCAACGTCTACGACGCGGTCACGAACCGGCCCATCCAGGGGGTGGTCGTGGAGCTGCCCAGCCGCGGGTTCATCTTCGAGACCAACGCAGCGGGCCGGTTCACGCTGCGCGACGTGCCCGTGGGCAACTACACGCTGGAGCTGTCCCACCCCGACTATCACCCTGCGGTCGGCGACTTCACCATCATGCGCTCGGGCGAGTTCGACACCTTCATGGAGCCCGTGCTGGAGGGGCGCGACGAGCTCATGACCGGGATCGTGGGCACCGTTTCCGACGGCCGCGGCGGCGCTCCCATCGGCGACGTCAGCGTCTACGTCCAGCAAGGACAGCGAGGCGCGACCACCGACGCCAGGGGCCGTTTCGCGCTTGAGGACCTCCTGCCGGGGCCGAAGCTGGTTCGGTTCAGCGCCGTCGGGTACGCGACCCGCACCGAGGCCATCGACGTCGAGCTGGATCGAGTGACCAACCTGCGCGTCTCGCTGTCGCCCGATCCCGTGGAGCTGGCCCCCATCGAGGTCACCGTCGAGCGCCGCGAGATCGCCCTCCAGGACGCGGGCTTCTACACCCGGGCGGCCGAGGGCTTCGGCGAGTTCATCGACCGCGAGGAGATCGAGACCCGCCGGCCCGCCGAGATGACCGACGTGTTCAGCCGCCTTCCGGGCGTGGAGCTCTTCGCCGATCCCGAAAACCCGATTGAGCGGTACATCGTGCTGCGCGGCGGGCGCCAGGCGAGCTTCTCGTCCGGCCCGTATCAACGCTGCTTCCCGCGCGTCATCCTGGACGGCCTGATCGTCAGCAACGGCGGCGACGAGCCCGCCGAGCTCGACCGCATGATCGCGCCCGAGGCCGTGGCTGGCGTCGAGGTGTTTCCGACCGCCTCCGGCGTGCCCGCGCAGTACGGGGGCGCGTCGTCGTCGTGCGGCGTCATTCTGATCTGGACCCGGCGCTGATCCCTGCGGCTTTTGGGAACCGGCCGTCGCAATGCGGCCGGTAGCCCGCCTACATCCGAAAGAACATGGCGACTTGCAGCCCGATGAAGATCAGTGCCGCCAGCGTGGCCGCGATCCGAATGCTCTTGGCGGTCCTCCCAAACATCTTCTCTTGGAGCGTCGTCACACTCTTGCCGACGTCCTTGATCTCGTGCGAGACCCTCTCGAACTGAGCGTCGGTGTACCTCCGTTCCTCCAAGAGTGCCGCCGTGAACTCCGCCTTGGTCACGAACGTCTTGCTCCGCTCCTCGAGGACGATGAGGCGCTTGTCCATTGCGTCGGACCGCTCCTCCATGGCGTCGAACCGTGCGTCAACCTTGGCGTCGCGATCCGCCATGACGGCGATGAGATCGGCCTTCTGGGCCGCCATGGCGTTGTCGAGATCGGCCTTCTGGGCCGCCACGGCGTTGTCGAGATCGGCCTTCTGGGCCGCCACGGCGTTGTCGAGATCGGCCTTCTGGGCCGCCACGGCGTTGATGAGATCGGCCTTCTGGGCCGCCATGGCGTTGTCGAGATCGGCCTTCTGGGCCGCCATGGCGGCGGAGAGGTCCGCCTTCGAGGCGCACCCTTCGGTGATCGATTCCTTGACGAGGCCGACCACTGCGGCGGCCACCCCCCCGTCCATCCCTGCCTCGCTAAGTTCCGTCACGGCCCGATGAGTGTCCCTGAACACTGATGTCGTCATCTCCCAAACCCCTTGCATGTTGAAAGTGAATGCGGTCGTCGCCGGGGTCAAGCGGTCCCGCGACCGGTGCGGCGACGATTCGCGCCGTACATTGTCTCCCCGAACGATGGGCGATGGAATGTTCGGATGGGACTGATTTTCCACGATGCCTCCGGAGGTCGCCGATGAGCGCCGTGCCGTTCACCCTGAAGCGCAGCTCTGACCTGTACACCTCCGGCGGGGGATACGAGTCGACGACTGAGACCGCGCACGGTCTCGTGCGGCTGGAGGCGGATCGCCTGGTGGTCCAGTGGCGCGTCGCGGTGGTGACCGAATCGATGGAGGGCGCGGGCTACGAGACGCGCGAGGAGATCGAGCCCGTGAGGGAGATCGTGATTCCGCTGTCCAAGGTCGCGGGCGCCATCGTGCCGGAGCGACGGTGGTGGAATCCGCTTGGCCCGAGGCTCGTGATCACCGCCACCGACCTCCTCGCCTTCGAGAAGATCGCCGGCCAGCAGGGCCTCAAGCTGAAGCACCCCTCCAAGCTTGTGCTGCGGGTCAAGCGCGCCGATCGGCTGATCGCCGAGGAGTTCGCCGCCGAGCTCGCGCTCACGCTCGCGAGGCTGCTGGAGGGCGGGGGGGAGGTCGGTGCGGCCGCGTTGCCGTCGGGCCGGGAGGGAACTCGCCGGCGGCCCGCGTGACCCGTACGCGGACCGCCGACCGGTTCGTCGTCGCCGCTCAGTCGCGCCGGATTCCGGCCGAGGTGCTCGCCGGATCGGCCTCGGCGGGCCTCCTCCGCTCCAGCGCGCGCTGCTCGGGGTACACCTCGTCGAGGGTCATGCCGTCGTAGAGGCGGCCGTCCTTCATCACCCGATGAATGTCGACCGTGTTGCGCAGGTCGTCGAGCGGGTTCGAGTTCAGGATCACGATGTCGGCGAACTTGTCCTTCTCGATGCTGCCGAGCTGCTTGCCGAAGCCGATCGCCTCGGCGCCAAGGATCGTCGCCGCGCGCAGCATGTCGTGGTTGGACGCGTCGCCCGCCGCCATGGCCCACAGTTCCCAGTGGAAGCCCACGCCCTGTATCTGCCCGTGGCTTCCGACGGCCATGCGCCCATCGTCTTCGAGCACCTTCTTCACGAATTCGGCGTGGCGTGGGAAGACGTGCTCCTCCTCCAGGAACCAGCCCACGGGTCCGGGGCTGTTGCCGGCACCCGAGCCGCGCCGCCGGGTGCGCGCGTCGATGTTGTCGCTGGGGACGAACATGTTGAGCTTCGGGTCGTCGTGGGCGTTCTCGGTGGCGTAGAAGTAGTTTTCGCCGAATGGCCCGCCGTACGACACGAGCAGGGTGGGCGTGTTGGTGGTCTCCGACTCCTTGAAGAGCTCCACGACATCCGAGTACATCGGCGCGATGGGGAGGTTGTGCTCGATCCCCGGGTATCCGTCGATCGCGTGCGTGATGTCGATCTTGTAGTCGAGCCCGCCCTCGGTGGTGGGCATCAGCTCGAGCTCGCGGGCGGCCTGGATGATCCACTGGCGCTGCTGGCGGTTCCCGCTCATGTACATCTTGAGCGTCTTGGTGTCGTAGTACTGCGAGTAGCGCCGCAGGATGGTCTTGGCGTGGTCGGCGTTGCGGATGTTCTCGCTGTTGAAGACGCCGGGCCCCGTCGAGTAGATGCGCGGGCCGGTCATGCCGCCCGTCAGGACGCGGTCGGTGTAGCTGAGGATGTCGGTGACGGCGGTTTGCGGGTCGCGCGTGGTGGTGACGCCGTACGACAGCGTGGCCAGGTATTGCCAAACCTCCTGCGGGTGGATCTCCGGGACGAGCCACATGGAGTGGTAGTGGATGTCGATGTAGCCGGGGACGAGGGTCTTGCCCGTCACGTCGATGACGACGGCGCTGTCGGGGATCTCGACCGAATCGGCGATGCCGACCTCGACGATCCGGTTGTCCCTGACGACCACCACCCCGTTCTCGATGACGTGGGGCGCGCCCGTGGTGTCGTCCGGCATGTCCGCCATCGTGATGACGCGGCCGCCGGTCAGGGCGACCAGGCCGCGCGGGATGTCGCGCGGCAATTGCGCCTCGATCCTGCGCTCGTGCGCCTCGTAGCTGTCGGTCGTGTCGGCCAGGATCTCCTTGTCTCCGTCCCGGACGGCGCTGGCCTTGGCGGCGACTTCCTCCGCCGCCGCACGGATCGAGTCGGCGCGCGCCATGAGGGAATCGGCCACGACCTGCACCGAGTCGGCCTGCAGGCGCATGATTTCGTCCTCCAGCTCCTCCGGGACCTCCTCGTCCGCGTTCCTGAGGCTGTCGGCCTCGGCGCGCTTGTCGCTCAAGGTGTCCGAGATGGCCATCGCCCGTACGCGGATCAGGGCGCGTGCGTGCGCGGTCTCCTCCTCCTGGGCCTCCTCCTCCTCCACATGGTCGAGGTCGTAGGTGAAGAGCACGTTGCCCATCGCCCAGTGCAGTGCTGAACCGTCGGGTGCCCACGAGGGGAACTCGCCGCCCACGTCGGTGAGCTTGCGCACCGGCACCGGCGAGGCCCCCAGATTGGTGAGCAGAATGCTGGGCGGCGTCGCGCCCACCTCGGCCAGATCGACGATGAAGATGTCCTGGCCGAACTGGACGAAGGCGCGGTCGCCCTCGGGTGAGAGCATGATCAGCCCGGCGGGCTGCGGCAGCCCCGGCTCGGTCGGCGGATCGACGTCCGTCGCGTCGGAGCCCTTCCGCCAGGGATAGACCCTCCGCGGCAGGTATTCCCACTCGTCGGGGTGCGGATTCGCGATTCCCGCGATGCCCTGACGCCCGCGCACCACCAGGTGGCGCTTGACGTCGGTACCGTCCCAGCGGAACGAGACCAGTCCCTCCACCGGACTGTAGGCGTAGATGCGGTCGGGGTCGTCGGCGGCGAAGTGCGCGACGTCGCGCAGGCCGGTCGGCGAGATCACCGTCGCCTCGGCGGGCGCGGCGGCATCCGCCGGGACCCACACGAACTCGGCCCCCATCGGCCCGAAGAACAGGCCCGACGCCTCCATGAGGTCGCGGGCGGCGCCGCGGGAGGCGACGATGCGCCCGCCGTCGGGCGACCAGGCCACGTTGTAGTACATGGCGGCGGTGGCGGTGAGCTGGCTGGGCGCGCCCCCGGACGCGGGCACCGTCATGATGTGGCCGCCGTCGGTGTCGTCCCAGGTCACGTACACGATGGACCCGCCGTCGGGCGACCATTGCGGGTGGAACTCGCCCACGTCGGCGTCGGTGAGGCGCGTGGCGTCGCCCTCGGGCAGATCGCGCACCCACAGCCGGTCGAAGGCGGTGAAGACCACCCGGTCGCCGCCCGGCGACACGACGGGATTGCGGATCTGGCTTGCGGTCACCATCGCGGTGGTGTCGATCTGGTAGTCGAACTTGATCGAGGGGCCGATGCCAACCTCGACGTCGACCTCGAACGGAATCTCCGTGGGCTCGCTTCCGTCCATCGGGACGTTCCAGATCTTGCCGCCGTACGAGACCACGATCGCGGAGCCGTCCGGAACGAAGGCGTAGCCGGGATGCACGTCGAGGGGCGCGCGCGACTCCTGCTCGTCGCGCTGCACGGGATAGGCCAGCCACTCCTCGTCGCCCGTCGCCAGGTTGCGCTTCCGCAGCCCCGTGTCGGCGTTGTAGCGCGACGCGTAGACCAGCCATTCGCCGTCGGGCGAGATCGCCGGGCGCATGCCCGACCCGTACCGGCTGGTCATCACCGTGGCGGCGCCCGTTTCGCGGTCGTACCGGTACACCTGGTAGCGGGGAAGACGCGCGTTGTACTCCCAGTCCCCGAAGGATTGCGCATACCAGATGTGCCGTCCGCCGGGGCTGAAGGCGGCCCCGATGCGCTTGATGCCCCCGAACAGGCTCGCGAAGATCGGTGACGTGGGGGCCCCGGGGATCGCGATCGGCGACGAGCGCTCGGTGTGGTACATGTAGAGGTTGGCGGAGCCCCCCAGACCGCCGGAGCGGCTGACCACGATGTACTCGCCGTCGGGTGCCCACTCGGGCGACAGGAAGAGGTTGTTGTTGCCACGCGACACCTGGGTCGTATCGGTCTTGTCGAGGCGCATCGTCCAGAGGTTGTCGCCGCCGCTGCGGTCGGAGACGAACGCCACCGATTCGCCGTCGGGGCTGAAGCGCGGCTGGGCGTCGAAGGCCATTCCGGTCAGGAGCGGAGATGCCTTGCCGCCGGTGATCGGCATGGTGTAGAGGTCGCCGAGGAGGTCGAAGACGATGGTCTGACCGTCGGGGCTCACGTCCAGCGAGATCCAGGTGCCCTCGGTGGCCGTGAACTCGGCGGTGCGGGCGCTGCGCAGCGGAAGGGGATTCTGGCGCGCGCCGCCGGGTCTGGGCGGCTGCGCCGCGAGGGGGGCCACCACGAGGGCGATGGCGACCAGGGCCAGCGTGGGGGCTCTCATTTCTCACCTCCCCGAATCCCGGCGCGGACATTGGGCGCGGTGTTTCGCCAGGGCTCGTCCGGCGCCGGTCGTTGCCTCGGCCACACCTCGTCGAGGGTGTCGCCGTCGTAGAGCCGTCCGTTCATCATGACCTGGTCCACCGTGTTGCTGTTGCGGATGTCGGCGAGGGGGTCGGCGTCGAGGATCACCAGGTCGGCCAGCTTGCCGGGTTCGATGGATCCCAGGTCGCCGCCCAGCCCGATGGCCTCGGCGCCCATGATCGTCGCGGCTCGCAGCGCGTCGTGTTCATCCATGTCACCGCTCTGCATGGCCCACAGCTCCCAGTGGAAGCCCAGCCCCTGCAGTTGTCCGTGACTGCCGACTCCCGTCTTGCCTCCGCCCTCCACGAGACGCGTCAGCCAGGCTGCGTGCTTCGGGAAGGCGTATTCGTCCTCCATGAACCAGCCGCCGGGTCCGGGGCCCGTGGTCTGGAGCCGGCGCGCCTTGGTGTCCAGCTCCAGCTTGGGCGTGAAGTGCGTGAGCTTCTCGTCGCCGAAGATGTCCTCGCGGGTGTAGAAGTAGTTCTCCGCCCAGGGTCCGCCGTAGGAGACCAGCAGCGTCGGGGAGTTCACCGTTCCCGAGGTCGCGAAGAGCTCGACGACATCCCCGTAGGCCGGAATGATCGGCATCGAGTGCTCGATGCCCGGATAGCCGTCGATCGCGTGCGTCATGTTGAGCCGGTAGTCCAGCCCCCCCTCGGTGGTGGGCATCAGCTCCAGCTCGTGCGCCGCCATGATCAGCCACTGCCTCTGACGGCGGTTGCCGGACATGTACATCTTGAAGGTCTTGGTGTCGTAGTAGCGGCTGTACTTGGTCAGCACGTCCACCGCGTGCTCGTAGCTCTTGATGAAGTCGAACTGGAAGACGCCCGGCCCGGTGGAGTACACGCGGGGACCGACCATCTTTCCGGCGCGCACCATGTCCTCGTAGGAGAGCACGTCGGTCGTGGCCGTCTGCGGGTCGCGCGTCGTGGTGACGCCGTAGGCCAGGTTCGCCTGGTAGATCCAGGGTCGAGCCCAGTGGAAGCCCCACAGGTTCCACATGTGCGCGTGGGTGTCCACGAAGCCCGGCACGACGGTCTTGCCCGAAAGGTCGATCACGGTCGCGCCCTCGGGCACGTCGCCCGGCCCCGCCGACACCGACGCGATGCGGTTGTTCGTCACCACGATGTCGGCGTTCTCGACGATCTCGTCGCCGTTCATGGTGATCGCGCGGGCCCCGCGCAGCACGACCGTGCCCTGCGGGATGTCGCGGTCTGCGGTCACCGCGATCTGCTGCTCGGAGGGCTCGTACTCGGGATCGCCCGACGCCGCGTCCAGATCGTAGGTGAAGAGGCCGTTGCCGAGCGACCAGTGAACCGTGCGTCCGTCCGCGCCCCAGGTCGGGAACTCGACGCCGAGCTGGTTCAGCTTCCAGGTCGGAACGGCGGCCGAGTCCGGCTTGGTGACGTCGATGGTCGGCAGGGCGGCGCCCAGATCCGGAACCGTCACCGCGTACAGATCGTCGCCGATCTGGGCGAGCGCGAGGTCGCCCCGCGGGGCCATCACCACCGAGCCGGCGCCCAGGCGCAGGATCAGCTCCTGCGGCTCGCCGTCGGAGAAGTCCTTCGGCATCACGAGATCCGAGGTCGTGGAGCGCTCGTAGCCGATGGGCACGCCGCCGGCGGACAGGTCGGCCCGCGCAGTGACCTGCAGGTGCCGCTTCCGGTCCGTGTCGTCCCAGCGGGCCGACGAAAGGGCGACCGTCGGTGTGGGAGGACTGGGCGAACCGGGCACCGCGTCGGCCCGCGCCGTCCCGTAGTAGTAGATGCGGTCGGGATCGTCGGTGAAGTGGGGCGTGCGGCGACCGATGGTGGGTCCGATCACCGTTGCGTCGCCACCGTCCGACGAAATCCAGACGAACTCCGAGTCGATGTTGGACGCGAAGGGGTCGACCGCCTCCTGGATGTCGCGCCGCGAGGAGCGGGCGGCCACGATGCGTTCGCCGTCGGGCGACCAGGCGATCTGGCGATAGTAGGCGGGGGCGGTCGTCAGGACGGCGCTCGCCCCGCCTTCCGCCGAGACGCGCCGGATGTGACCCTCGCCGGCGTCGTCGTCCCAGGTGACGTAGGCGACGTGGCGACCGTCGGGCGACCAGATCGGCTGGAACTCGCCGACCTCGTCGCTCGTGAGCCGCTCCGGTGTGCCGTCCGGCAGCGCCGCGACGTACAGCCGGTCGAGCGCGGTGAAGGCAATGCGGCTGCCGTCGGGCGACGGGCGCGCGTCGCGGATCTGCTTGACCGTGAAGGTCGGCGTGTCCTCGATCGGGTACTCGAACTCGACCTCGGGGCCGATCGCGACCTCGGCGTCGACCGTGAAGGGGATCTCGGTGGGATCGCTTCCGTCCACCGGCACCCTCCAGATGCGGCCGCCGTACGACATCACCAGCGCGTCCGACTCGGGGGTGAAGGAGTAGCCGGGCAGCACGTCCATGGTCGCGGTCGACTCCATGTCGTCGCGCTGCACGGGATAGGCGAGCCAGCGCTCCATCCCCGAGGCGAGGTCCCGGAGCCGAATCCCCGTGTCGGCGTCGTCGCGGCTGCCGTAGGCCAGCATCGTGCCGTCGGGCGACAGCGCGGGCCGGAACGCCGAGCCATAGCGGTTGGTCATCGGCGTGCGCGTTCCCGACCGGCGGTCGTAGACCCAGAGCTGGAACTGCGGGAAGATCGCGTTGTACTGCCACGTCCCCTGCCGCTGGGCGTACCATACGTAGCGCCCCTCGGCGTCGACCGCCGCGCCCATCATCCGCTGTCCCCCGGAACCCCCGACCATCTCGATCCCCGTGCCCCCGTCCACATGGTAGAGCCAGAGCTTCTCGAGCCCCGCAAACGGCCGCGCCCGCGACACCACGATGTACTTCCCGTCGGGCATCCACTCGGGCGACAGAAAGGCGCTCCCGACCCCCTTGCTGAGCTGCACGGGTTCGCCCCCGCCGGCGGGCATCAGCCAGACGTTCTGGTCGCCGCTGCGATCCGACACGAACACGATGCGCTCGCCGTCGGGGCTGAAGCGCGGCTGTATGTCGTACCCCATCCCGCTGGTGAGTCGGGTCGCGTTGCCCCCCGCGATCGGCATCGAGTAAAGGTCGCCGAGCATGTCGAAGACGAGGGTCTGCCCGTCTGGGCTGACGTCGAGCGAGATCCAGGTGCCCTCGTTGGTGGTGAAGCGAGCCCAGCGGGCGGGTTCCAGGGGAAGGCCGCGGTCGGGATCCTTGTCGGCTTCCTGTGCTTGCGTGGCGAGTGGTGCGAGCAGTAGCAGCGCGGTCGTCAGGGGGCCGCGTTCGAAGAAGCGCATGCGCCGACTCCGGTCCGGGGTTGCAGTTGACCGATCTGCGTCAATACTAGTGTCAGCAGCGGCTCGCGACCACGTAAGCGAGACCGCCTGCTTCCGATCCCTCCTTCCCACACGGGAGATTCCAGGAGAACATGCCGCCGGGTACACATCGGGACATCGCGCTGATCTCCGTTTCGATCGACCTCGGAGCGGGGCGTCGCGGCGTGGACATGGGTCCGTCCGCGCTGCGCATCGCCGGAATCACCCGCGAGATCGAGGCCATCGGCCACAGCGTGACCGAACTCGGCACCATCACCGCCGGGGGGATCGAAACCACCGAGGCGGGCGAGGGCGCGCTGCCGTTCCTGAACGAGGTGGCGCACGTCGCCGATCGGACGCGGGCGGCGGTCAAACGAGGTCTGGTTCGCGGCTGCACCCCGCTCGTGCTGGGCGGGGACCACTCCCTGTCGATGGGATCGGTGGCGGCGGTGGCGGACCATCACCGAGAGGCGGGCGCAGCGATCGGGGTCATCTGGGTCGACGCCCACGCCGACATGAACCGGCCGCACACGTCGCCCACCGGCAACATCCACGGGATGCCGCTTGCGGTGCTGCTGGGGTTCGGCGAGGAGCGGCTGACCCGCGGCAGGGCGAGCGTCCGCCCCGAAAACGTGAGCATCCTGGGTGCGCGGAGCCTCGACAAGGGCGAGAGGCGACTGATCCGCAGGCTGGGGGTTCGGGTTTTTACGATGTCGGAGATCGACGAGCGCGGCGTGGCGGCGTGCATGGACGAGGCGCTCGGACGCGCCGGCGACGGCACGTGCGGATTCCACCTCTCCCTCGACCTCGACGCGCTCGACCCGAGGGTCGCACCCGGAGTCGGGACGCCGGTCCGGGGAGGCCTCACCTACAGGGAGGGGCACCTGGTGTGCGAGAAGGCGTCGCGGTCGGGGGCGCTGCTCAGCCTGGAGGTCGTCGAACTCAACCCGGTCCTGGACGACCGCAACCAGACGGCGCAACTGGGCGTGGGCCTTGTGGCCTCGGCACTCGGCGCCACGATCCTCTAGGCGTGCCAGGCGTGCTCGGCGTGCTATGATTGATGCCGGGCCGGGGTGGTGAAATCGGCATACACAGGGGACTTAAAATCCCCCGGGAGCAATCCCATGCGGGTTCGAGTCCCGCCCCCGGCATTCGGCTACCGTCGTCGGTACGACCTCACCGGTGGCAGGCGCGCGCCCGTGCCGCCCGGCGGCTCGTCCTCGCCCACGACCGGGATCGTCAGGGTTCCGATCCCGTCGATGCTGGCCTCGATCAGGTCGCCGGGCTGAAGGAAGCGCTGCTCGCCGCGCACTGCGGTGCCCATCCCCACGCCCCCCGAGGTCCCGTTGTTGATCACGTCGCCGGGGAAGAGGGTGATGATCGACGAGCCGTACTCGATCAGCTCCCAGAGGGTGTGGATCATGTCTCCGGCGCGGGCCTCCTGCATCTGCTCCCCTCCCACGCTCAGCGTCTGCCGCAGATTCTCCATCGGGTCGCCGTAGAACTCCTTCGGCACGATCCACGGGCCCATCGGCGCGAAGGTGTCGTGGCCCTTGCCGACGAACCAGTCGGAGGTGAGAGGATTGCCGCCGGGGGGCCGTCCGCCCCGGTCCGAGATGTCGATGGTGACGGTGTAGCCGAAGACGTGGTCCTGGGCCTCGGTGGCGGAAACGTACTTGGCGGTCCTCCCGATCACCGCGCCCAGCTCGACCTCCCAGTCGGTGCGGTCGCGCCCGAAGGGGATCACCACTTCGTCGCTGTTGCCGATCACCGCGCCTCGGCTGGGCTTCAGAAAGAGATAGGGGACCCCCCGGTTCTCGCGTCGCTGGCGCCGCGCCTCGGCCCGTGCCTCGGGCGTGCCCGTCTCGTTGACGTGACTGTAGAAGTTGACCGCCGCGTTCATGATCTTGCCGGGGTACATGATCGGCGGCAGGGTCCGCACTTCGTCCACCGCGTGGATGAACGCGGGACGCGCGCCACCGTCGATCATGTCGTTCGCGGCGAGGTGGTTCACGATCTCGTACAGCCGCAGCCTGACGCCGTATTCGTAGCGCCCGATCAGATCCAGCATGTCCGCGGGCATGGGGAGCTGCGGATACGCGGGGCTGCGCTCCAGCGCGCGGTTGGCCTCGCCGATGTCCACGGCCAGCGCGTCCCGGAGCACGAGGGCGACCCGCGCCTCGCCGTCGATCTCGAAGGTTCCGACCTTGAAGGGCTCGGCGATGTCCAGTGTCCCTGCGGCCTGTGCGGAGCCGGGCGTCGTGCCCGTGGCGGCCGCGAGGCAGGCGGCCCCGGCGATGGCGGTGAAGAAACGTGTGGCGACCCTGAATGGCATGATTCCGCCCTGTCCTGAGGTGGCTGGCCGGGACGCGCAGGCAGCGACGCCGAGCGCCCGGAAAATGGATGCTCTGATTCTGTAGGCGGGCGTCCGCCGCCCGTCAAGTTCGGGGGGCGACCCGGCTACAGGATCGCGTCCAGGTACAGCTCGGCGCGAAAGCCCCTGTGTGGCCCGTTCAGGCCCTGTGACAGGTCCAGGCGTATGAGCCCGTCAAGAATGCTCCCCCCGAGTCCGACGCCGTACAACAGGTCGCCCGCGTCGAAGTCGCTCGCCGTCCCGGCCCAGCCGAAGTCGGTGAAGAGGCTCGCGCCGACGCCGTGGTAGATGCGGTTCACATCGACGCGCCCACGCAGGAACGACGGGCCCGACACCACCGAGGCGGGGTAGCCGCGCAGCGTCGCGGCCGAGCCCAGGAACCACCAACGCTGCACCGGAGCGTCGCCCCAGGTGTTGCCCGCCGCCGCTTCGATCCCCAGCCGCCACCCCTCCCAGCCCTCGCCTCGCAGGGGGATGATCGCGCGAGCCGTGGCGCTGGCCTGCACGTATTCGCCTCTTTCGCCTCCGGCGACCGGCTGCCACGCCGCGCCGCGGCCATTGAACTCCATCCCCAACTGCGGCCTCATGGGGTCGTGACCCCACCAGGGCGAGATCCGCACCTCCGCCCCCGCCTCGTCGACCTCGTCCGCCGCCAGGTTGGGCCGGAAGCCCCAATCTCCGTCGAAGGCGCGGAAGATGGCGAAGTCGATGTTCTTCTCGACTGCGGCGTGCCTCTCGGCGTAGGCACGGAACTGGAAGGACTCGCGACGGCCCTCCGGGGGACGCCAGGTGAAGTCGGCGCCGGTCGCACGGTAGTACTCTCCGCCGTCCCGGCCCAGGAACAGGGCCTCGAAGGAGTTTCCGAATCCAAGGTGTCCTTCCTGAGCGGCCGTCGCCTGCAGCTCGTGGTAGGCGTCGAGAGTCAGACGGCGCAGCACGGTCGAGCGCTCCAGGCCGACCCGCACCTTGGGCCGCAGGTCCGCCAGCCCGAAGAACGCAGAGGTTCCCAGGGCGTAGCGGTTTCCCACATCCCAGTCGAAACGACCCCCCAGCGCCGGACCCTCCACGCGGTTGTAGCGGATCAGATCGTGGCGCGCCCATCCCCAGTTGAAGTCCCACGGAATCACCTGGATCGGGGGTGCCGGCAGGTCGGCGAGGTCGTCCACGTACTCTTCCAGCTCCTCAAGATCGGTGAAGCCGGGCGCGTCGTCCCAGATCGGTGGCGGCAGATGGGGACTCTCGGCCACCCGGCTGCGCTCCTCCGGGACGATCAACAGCGATTCGCGCTCGCGTGCCGGCGTCTCCGATTCGTCCATGAGCTCGTATGCGACAAGGTCGTCCTCGGAGAGCAGCGCGGCGATGAACGCCATGGCTTCGGCTCTCGTCGCGAAGTGGACCTCCCTCATCCCGTCATCCGCCGAAGTCGTCACCTCGCCCGGCGCGGCCAACGCACCCGAACGAGCGACGTCGTCCTGCACCTCCACCTCCACATCCTCCCGCATGACCACCGACTCGACTCGATACGCCATGTCCATCGAGACGGGGAACTTGACGATCCCGGCCCTGGCCTCGCCCTCGATGCGCATGCTGCGGGGCAGCCACGCCTTGAAGTCCCAGAGCGCGTAGTCCACCGACACGACGTTGAGGCTGAACGTCCACGGCTTGAAGAGGCCCGGCACGAACCTGAACGTCCCCGCCTCGTCCTCCTCCTGCAGCTCGGGAACGTCGCGGATGGCGTCGAACTCCCGGCTCATGCGGTACGCGGCCCGGACCAGCGCCCCCGTTTCGGGCTCGATCCAGAGAATGCCGCTGATTCGGCGCGGACTCGCCTCGCGGGGCAGCACGTCGAGCTGGATCGCGACCAGGCGCCGCCCGTCCGGGAGCGAGAGCGTGATCGTGTCGCCGCTCTGGAAGCGGTAGACCGTGTCGGCCTGCGGACCCAGCGGATGGATGAGGTCGAACTCGTTCTCGGTCGCCTCCTCGTCCACGTTCATGCCCAGAAAGAGACGGTCGCTGCCCGGCTCGAACGGCCCGTCGAAGGGGAGGTCTTCGAGCCAGTCCAGGTCGCCCTCGCGCATCGCGATCGTGCGTCCCGGATACTCGGAACGGCTCCCCAGCACCTGGACCAGGGCGTCGTAGTCGCGCTCCCAGAAGGCGCGGACCGCCGTCTCGTTGCGGTAGATGACGCGGTCCCGCAAGGGGGTGCGGATCGCTGCGGCGATGCGCTGGTCGATCCTGGAGGTGTAGCGGACGACCGACTCGTCGAGCGTGTTCCAGCCGTCGAACGCCGCCGTGTAGATCTCGCGCGCGACCGGATCCAGGAATGCGTCGTCGGCGAAGCGGTTCTGTGCGGCGACGGGGGACGGCGCAGCGACCGAAAACGCGGCCAGCGCGAAGACCAGGGACCCCGGCCCCGCCGCTCCGACCCCTCACGACCCCGACCCCGCCGGGGGACGCCGGAAGTGCGCCTCGCGGAAGTCCTCCCAGGCGACATGGCGCCACTCGCCGCGATCCCCCGGGGCATCGGTCCCCCCGCCGTTCCGGTCTCCCGCCGCTGGCGCCGCTTCGAGGAACACGAAGATGCCGCGGTTGCCCGCGTCCACGTCGTTCGAGCCGGACAGCTCGTAGCTGCGCCCGTCGCGAAGCGTGACCCGGGCGCCCTCGTCACCGTTCCGCTCGATGGACGCGATGTTCGCGAACTCCACGTCGAACTCCACGTTGTCCGAGCTTCCGTCCAGGTGCTCCCACGTCCACTCCTCGTCCGCGTCCCAGCGGATCCACCCCTCGGCCTCTTCGCCGGAGCGGTCCGCGACCACCCCGTACAAGGGACCGCCCCCGTCGAAGTCGCCGTATCCCGTCGCTTCGGACCCGGCGTGCACGCGCAGCCTCCTGAAGTCGTCCCAGTCCACCTCGACGATGCCGAGCCCCGGATCGGCGATCCGGATCGTCCTGCGATACCACCTGACGTCGGACTGCTCGTAGCGGGACACGAGCGGACGACGGAGGTCGAGCCCCTGCCCGGACGCGAGGGTCACCCATGCTCCCCCGAGCCTGGCCTCCACCGCGTCGATCTCGTCGAAGGGAATCCGTCTGGAATCGCCGCCGTCGTCCCGACCGAGAAACCGATCCGACCGCAACACCGGCGCGCCGCTCCAACTGACGAACCCGGTGAAGGTGCGCCCGAACCGGTCCTCGACCGACCCGCGGACCCGGGTGGCGGCAGGCACGGCCCCCGGCGGAGCGGTGCCGAAATCGACCCGCGCCAGATCTCGTCCCGACACCGTGACCTCTCCCTCGATGGGGTCGTCCACGGTGATCCGCACCCTCATCCCGTTCCCGGACCCCTCGCCGCCGGCCGTGGAAACGCGCACACCGGCCGGCGACAGGGACACGCTGCCGCTGCCCTGGCGCGGCGCGCCGCCGACATCCAGGGCCGCCGTCTCTGCCGGCGCGCGCCGCACGACCTCCATCCGCCCGTCGTCGTCCCGCACGAGCGCCGCGAGGTGCCCGAAACGGATGCGCGTGCTCACCTCGTCCGCGAACTCTCGATGCCGCTCCTCCCACGAGACGCGGTGTCCCCTCACCTCCACGGTGCGGAGCGACGGCCTGCCGTCGTGCACCGCCTGAATCCAGGCGCGGTAGTTCTCGTCGGGTATCCGGCGGCTGCCCGCCAGCACGTCCCACCAGCTGGCCGCGCTCTGCCCCCTGCCGAACTCCAGGAATCCCTCGTGCTCCTCGCCGTCGGTGGTGACGACGCGCCCCCAGATCCGATCGTCGGGCTGGGCGTGCAACCCGGGCGCGCCCGCAAGGAGAAACGCGGCGAGCGCGAACCGGAGCGCGATGGGCGAAGGGCGGACGGGAAGCATGGACGCGGCGGGGATCGAGGCCGGGGAACGCACGTCTTCGGGCCTACGCGATTGTCGGCTCCTCGGTTTCGTGCCACTGCGTCCGATCCCCACGGTTCGCCGCGGTCCGGCGCCCGCTCGCGCTCGCCGCTCGGGCGAACTCACGCGCGGATCGCTACATTGACCACCAGTGTCCACCACCACCTCCACCGACAGGAGTTTCAGGAATGCGCATGCGCAATCTGACGATCCTAACCCTCGCAATGGTTGCGGGTTCCGCGACCTTCGCCTGCGCCCCCGCAGAAGACGGGAGCGAGCAGGACGAATCCGCCGTGACCGCCGAAGAGACGGCCGCAGCCCCCGCCAATCCACGCTTCGGCGTCTGGAGGCTCGAGTCCGACGCGCCGCCTCCGACGAGCAACATCATGACCTACGAGCCCTACGGCGACGGGGGCATGAAGATCACGGTGGCGATGACGAACGCCGAGGGCGAGTCGTCCGAGTGGAGCTACACCACCATGTTCGACGGCGTCTTCCGTCCGGTCGAGGGGCAGGAGGACGCCGAGACCGCCGTCGAGGTCGTCGACGAGCGCACCAACCGGATCCTGAACGCGCGCGGGGGCGAGGTCTACCAGATCATCGTCAACGTGCTTTCCGAGGACGGCAACACGATCGACAACGAGTACCGCCGCACCCGCGAGGACGGGACGGAGAGCGTGAGCCACGCCGTTTATAGAAGGATCGAGTAGGCCGCTGAACCCTTCGCGGCGCCGCCCCCGCGCGAGCGGCGAGGTCCGGAGCACCCCGAAGTAGGGATGGCCGCCCGTGCGGTTCAGGCTTGGATTCCGGGTCCCTGGCTGCCGGGGCCATCGCGGGGCGCGCGCAGATCGAAGCGCGGGATGGGGGCCCGGAACACGGAGCCGTCATCGCGCCGGAAGTGGTAGAACCCCTCCATGTGCCCGCTGCGCCCCTCCAGCACGCAGAAGCTGTTGTATTCGTGAACGTCGCCCGGCGCCAGGACGGGGGACTGGCCCACGACGCCCTCGCCCTCGACCTCCTGATCGCCGGCCACGGCGTCGTGGATCCTCCAGTGCCTCCAGAAGAGCTGCGCGGCCTCGCGACCGACGTTCTCGATGCGGATGAAGTAGACGAAGACGTGGCGCCGGGGCGGGCGCGAAGGGCCGTGCGCGTAGACCGGCTGAACGCTGATGCGCATCTCGTCGTCGAGAACGGGCGGCCTGCGCCCCGGTTCGCGCGCCAGAGTGATCACGGGCCATCCTCCTGCCTGGGTGAGCAGAGTGGACTTGTCCCTGCAAGGGCGTAACATAGTAGCCGGTCGCGAAACGCGCGCCCCGCGCCACGACTCCTCCACCTCGTCCTGGACCCCATGCCACAGCCGGCAATTCCGCAGAACTGGCCCGAACTGCTGCTTCGGGTGGCGATCCTCGCGATCGCCGCCTGGGCGGCCCACCGAATCACATCGGGCACCATGCGAAGGGCGTTCGGGCGGGTGGCCGCCCGGACGCGTGCCATCTGGGACGACCGTCTTGCCGATCGCAAGGTGATCCAGCGGCTGGCGCACGTGGTGCCCGCGCTGGTTGCGTACCTCGCGATCGGGCCCGCGCTGGGCGTGACGGAGGCCACGGTGGCGACCGACCCGGGCGCGGTCGTCGTGGTCGCCTGGACCGTGGTGCGCCGAGTCGCGGCAGCCTGGATCGCCATCGCCCTTGCCAGATCGTTCGGCGCCTTCCTGGACGCGGTCAACGACGTCTACAACGAGCGCTATCCCGAGGCGAAGTCCAGGCCGATCAAGGGCTACCTGCAGGTGGTCGGCCTGGTCGCCCATCTCGCCGCGGCCATCGTCGTCGTCGCGATCCTCGTGGACCGTTCGCCAGTGGTCTTCCTGTCCGGGCTCGGGGCGCTCGCGGCGCTGCTCATGCTGGTGTTCCGCGACACGATTCTGTCACTGGTCGCCAGCGTGCAGATCGCCTCCGACGACATGATCCGCATCGGCGACTGGGTGAGCGTGCCCCAGGCGAACTGCGACGGCGAAGTCGTCGACATCGCCCTGCATACCGTCAAGGTGCAGAACTGGGACAAGACCATATCGACCATCCCGACGAGCCGCTTCATCACCGAGTCGTTCAAGAACTGGCGCGGCATGAGCGAATCGGGGGGCAGACGCATCAAGCGCTCGCTCAGGATCGACATGAACTCGGTGCGGTTTCTGCACGAGCAGGAGATCGAGGAAATGTCCCGTCGCGAACTGCTGCGCGACTACATGCGCGACAGCGTGGACAGGATCGCCCGCCACAACGCGGCGAAGGCCGCCGGCAACCCGGGCGTCAACCCCGAGATCCGCCGGCTGACCAATCTCGGCACCTTTCGCGTCTATGTGCAGAAGTACCTGGAGGCGCATCCGAAGACCCACAAGGACATGACCCTGCTCACCCGTCAACTGGCGCCGGGTCCCGAAGGCGTGCCGATCGAGATCTACTGCTTCGCCAACGATACGGTCTGGGCGAGCTACGAGGGCTTCCAGGCCGACATCTTCGACCACCTGATCGCGATTCTGCCCGAATTCGGGCTGCGGGCCTTCCAGTCCCCCACCGGGAGCGACTTCAGGGCCTTCTCCCATACACGATGAGCCCCACCGGACGCGCCCGTCTCCACACGATCTCGCGGGTCACGAGCAGGTGTCCGCTCTCGATGATCGACCAACCGTCGCGGATCGTGCCGCCCCCGGGGATCCTCCTCTCCACCGCGAACGCCTCTCCCCGCCAGCGCAGGCGCACCTCGACTTCGCCCTGGGGGGTCGTCGCATCCACCCAACCCCCGTCGCTCGGGACCTGAACGGGCGGCTCCCCGTCGAAGGCGACGGCGACCGTGCCCTGCGAGGGCTCGAATGCGAGCGTCTCCGGGGTGATGCCGACCATCAGCATGGTCTGGCGCAGCCCCGCCGGCGTGCCCGTCACGGCGTCGCCGCCGGCACCCTGCTCCCGCATCATCTCCATGGCGATGTCCGACGCGCGCTGATTGATGTGGTCCCGGGGTCTCGTGCCGGGCAGGTTGGCGGCCTGCGCGGTGGCGGCCTCGTCGTAGCTCCACGTGCCCGCGAATCGGTCCAGGGTGGCCGTGCGGGTCGGCGAGGGTGGCCCCGGCGCGGGAGACGCGCAGGCCAGCGCGGCCGCGAGCAGAAGCGCACAGGGGACGGTCCGGTCGTTCATAGTCAGCAGCCCTGGCTGGTCGCAAGGTTGATGGGCAGGAGCTCGAAGCCCCGTTCGGCCGCCTCGTCGATGAACCTCTTCGTGTACATCCTCACCATTCGCAGCGATTCGAACACCTCGATCCGTGAGAGTTGCTGGGGCTGCAGGTTCTGCAGGAACCCTGCATCGACCGGCACCTCGTCCAGACACACCCGCAGTCTCGTGATCCGCCCGCGAAACCGCACCAGAGGCTGGCCGAAGTTGTCCTGCATGATCTCGAGGGAAGTCCGTTCGCCGACGAACTCGGCCACGTCGTTGTCGACGGTGGCTTCGAGGATCTCGCTCGCAAACGCCGTTGAGGGCATCGGGGTCGCGAGACGGCGCACCTCGATCCGTCGCAGCAGACGCTCCACGTTGACCTCCACCCCCGACAGCTCGATCGGCAGCGGGTTGAGGCGCACGACCATGATCGCGCCGAAGGGGACGTCCGACGGCTCCCGGTTGGTCTCGTATCCGAGACCCTCGGTGACGATGGTGTAGCGGCCCGGCAAGAGGTCGGGGAGTTCGAAGTACCCGTTGGCGTCGGTGACCGCGGACCGGTTCAGCTCGGCGAACGCGACCACGGCGCCCGGGATCGGTCCTTCGGTCACGTAGTCGCGGACGTTGCCGCGGAAGGTGAAGGCGCGCGTGGAGTCAGGCGGCGGTGCCTGGGCGCGCAGGACCGGTGTGGTGCCTGCGAGCGAGGAGCACAGAACGGAACCGGCGATGAGCGACGGCAGGGCGCGGGGAAGCGGTCCAGCCACGACGCGCACTCAACTTGCGTCCGGCCCGGAATCGCCGCCCGCCTTGACGAACCGGTCGAAGAAGTCCTCGGCGGACCGGAAGACGGCCATCCAGCTGCGGTGCAGGAGGAACCCGTGGACCTCGTCCGGGAACACCAGGTGCTCGACGTGGACGCCCCGGCCGCGGAGCGCCTCGGCGAGTTCGACGGATTCGCTGAAGGGCACGTTGCGGTCGTCGTCGCCGTGGATCAGCAGCACCGGCGAGGTCCACCGCTCCACGTGGGCCATGGGCGAGGACTCGAAGGCCCGGCGAGCGACCTCGGGCAGGGCCGCCGGGTCGTAGGAGGGCACGAAGTTGCGAATGACGGCGTTCCAGTCGTGGACCCCGTGAACGTCCACGCCCGCCTTGAACAGGTGCGAGGCCTGGGCGAGGCCGTGGGCGGTCAGGTAGCCGCCGTAGGATCCTCCCCAAAGCCCGATGCGGTCGGCGTCCACGTCGTCCCGCGACGCCAGGTACACGCCCGCGCCCAGGACGTCGTTGACCTCGGAGGCTCCGTCCGCGCCGTAGTGCCGCGCTTCGCGAAACTCCATGCCGTAGCCGATCCCGCTGCGGTAGTTGACCGAGAGGACCGCGTAGCCGCGCGCGGCAAGGTGCTGGTTGAAGGAGTACGTGTGGTGGTAGTAGTCGCGGTGGTGGAAGCCGAGGAGCATCTGACGCCGGGAACCCCCGTGCAGGAACAGCACGCCGGGCCAGCCACCGGGCGGAGGAGGGCCTTCGGGGAGGAAGAGCTGGCCGTGGATGGCGAGGCCGTCCGCCGCCGGGAAGACCACCTGACGGGGATCGGCGAGGCCTTCTGGAAGCGCGTCCCGCGCCGATTCGACCAGCCACCGCCGCTCGTCTCCGGCCAGCACCTCCGCGTGCGCCGGGACCGTGCCGGACGAGGCGAGGAAGACCACCGACCCATCGACCGTCGGCGATGGCTGCCACTCGATCCCGGTTCCCGGGGTGAGCAGGCGGGCTCCGGCCCCCGTCGAGGGGAGCGTGCCATAGGTGCTGACGGTCCGTGTCCCCCTGGTTCGACGAGAAGACCAGCGCCTCGCCGTCCGGCGTGGGGGCCACGTACTGGACCTCGAACTCGCCCGGCGCGATGGGGCGGGGTTCGTCGCCGCCGCGGGCGCTCACCGAATACAGATTGGTGAAACCGTTGCCCTCCCACGGAAACGCGATCCGGTCGTCCGCGCCCCAGAAGATGTTGTTGGAGGCCGAGATGGCCCGGAACACGCTGCCGCGGCCCTTGGGCGCGGTGAACACGGTGCGTGCGGCCCCATCCTCGAGGCGCACGGCCCGGATGCTCCACGGAAGCGACTCGCGCACGGCGAAGAAGGGAAGGGCACCCTTGCGGTTCGGCACCCGCACAAAAGCGATTTCGCTTCCGTCGGGGGACCAGGCCGGACTCCCATCCACGTCGAGCGAGGGATCCAGGTACCGAAGATCGCGGGTGCCGAGCTCCAGCACCCCGATGTACGCGTGGTCGCCCCGCTGGCTGGTCCACGCGAGATGAGTGCCGTCCGGCGAGAGCCTCAGTTCGCCAGGGCTGCCGCGGCCCCTGACCAGAGACTCCGCGGCGGCGGACGGATCGGCGGTCGGGCGTCGCTGGATCGTGCCACCATCGATGTAGACGACCCAGGCTCCGTCGGCGGTCAGGATCGGCGAGTGCCCGGACCCGAGCCTGCGCGCATCGCCGCCATCTGTGCCCACGACCCAGATCTCGCGTTCGACCGCCGCCGGGTCGCTTTCGGGGTTCGGAATCTCGCCCGCGCGGTTCGGAGCGCCTCCGCGCACGAACGCGATGGTCGTCCCGTTCGCCGAGACCGAGACGCCGCCGACCTCCTGCCCGTCGTCGCCGGCGAACGAGGTCGCGGGCCGACCCGTCCACCCCGGTCCCTCGGCGATCCAGACGTTGCGCGCTCCGCGCTCGTTGCGAACCCAGGCCACGACCGGGGCCGACGACGCGGCGGTCAGCGCGGTCGGGAACGGCCAGCCCACGAGGGTCTCCAGGTCGGTCTGGCGGGACTGGGCAAACCCCGTGGACGGTGCTCCGGCGGCGACGGCCACCGCTCCCACGAGCGGCAGAAGCAGAACCAGAACGCGAGAGGTGGCCGCGGTCGCCCGGCGGGAGCGCGGCGGAAGGCGTTGCGGCAGCGGGGGACACACGGTCATGGCCTCGCCTTGGCGAAGCATGTCAGGCCTCCGGCAGGCCGTGCCTGATCGCCCACTCCATCGCTTCGCTGAAGCGCTCGATCTCTTCCAGGGTCGTGTAGACGCTTGGCGAGATGCGCAGTCCCTCGCACTCCTCGTGACCGATCGGAACGTTGATGATCCTGTGCTTGTCCCAGAGCCACCGGCTGAGCGCACCGGTGTCCAGGCCCTCCACGTGCACGTTGGCGATGCCGCAGGCGAAACCGGGCTTCTGGCTCGTGTTGAGGGTCACCCGGTCGTTTTCCAGGAGGCGATTGGCCCAGTAGTCCCTCAGATGAATCAGACGGGCCGCCTTGCGCTCGGCTCCGATCCCCTGATGGAAGGTCAGCGCCTCGCCGATGGCCAGGTAGTTGGCCGCGGGATGCGTCCCGATCTCCTCGTACTTGCGGATGTCCCCGTCCATGCGGTCGGGTGCGGCCATCAGCGGCCAGATGTTGGGTATGTCCTCGCGGCGAACGTACAGCAGGCCGGTGCCGTGGGGTGCGAACAGCCACTTGTGAAGGCTGGTCGAGTAGTTGTCGCACTCCAGCTCCGACAGCTTGAACGGGAAGTGCGCCATCG
Organism: Longimicrobiales bacterium; assembly: GCA_963662845.2. Classification (GTDB taxonomy): domain Bacteria; phylum Gemmatimonadota; class Gemmatimonadetes; order Longimicrobiales; family Gaopeijiaceae; genus Bin94. The sequence goes on from CAXXCM010000005.1 coordinate 993,239, forward strand.
CGTGGGCGCCGTCGACGATCACGGGCACGTCGTGCTTGCGGGCCATCGCCACGATCTCGCGGACGGGAAGGATCTGGCCCGTCAGGTTGATCATGTGGCACATCAGGATCAGGCGCGTCCTGGGCGTGATCGCCTCTTCGAAGCGGCGCACCACCTCGGCGGGGTCCTCGGCCGGAACCGGCACCTGGATCTGCCGCATCACGATCCCCTCGCGGCGCTCGCGCTGCCTGAAGGTGGTGAGCATGCGGCCGTAGTCCTGGGTCGTCGTCAGGACCTCGTCGCCCTTCTCCAGGTCGTAGCCGAACTGGCAGATCTGGAGGCCCTCCGACGCGTTGCGCGTGAAGGCGACCTCTTCGGCGTCGACTCCCCACTCGCGCGCCATCCGGGCCCGAACGCCCTCGCGCTGAGGCTCGAGGATCTGCCACATCGTGTAGGTGGGCGCCTCGTTGGAATAGTCGAGGTGCCGCTTCATCGCATCCTGGACGAAGGTGGGAGAAGGGCTCACGCCGCCGTTGTTCAGGTTGACCAGCGTGCGATCGACGGTGAAGGCGCGCGCCACCTCGCCCCAGAAGGCCTCGTCGTCGGCGGTCTCGGCCGGTGTGCCGGGGTGCTGCGCCAGTTCACGGGAGATCGCGGTGGCGTCCGAGGTGAACGCCGGTAGCCGCGACGCGCCCAGCATGGCCGCCGCCGATCCGAGGAAGACGCGTCGATTCGGCGCCCGGTGGTTTCTGGTGCTCGTCCTGGACCTGCCGTTCATCTGTCCTCCAGCGTGGGCCAATTGTAGTCGCACCGGATCCGCCGCGCCGGTGCCGGGGGTCACACTACAATAAGACGCGAGGCGAAGCAGCGGCAAACCCCCTTGTCGGCGGCGGCTCTGCCAGGCGACTTGCGCGTTACCTTTATGGTCCTCTCCGACCCACCTCCGGGCCCCGCCAGATGATCAGAGTCCGCTTTCTGGGCACCGCCGCATCGTGCCCCACAGTCAGCCGCAACGTCTCCGGCATCGCCGTGCAGCGGGGAGGCGAGTCCTTCCTTCTGGACTGCGGCGAGGGGACCCAGCGCCAGATCATGCGGTACGGCACCGGCTTCTCGTTCGCGCACATATTCGTCACGCACGGCCATGCCGACCACTTCCTCGGGCTGCCCGGGCTGCTCCGGACGATGGGGCTGCAGGGCAGGGAGGCGGGAATGACGATCTACGGACCGGCGGCCGCCACGGACCTCCTCAACGCCGCGGTGCGGATGGGGCTCGAGCGGTTGGCGTTTCCGGTGCGGGTGAAGGGTCTCGCGCACGGCGACCGGATCGACTTCGAGGGGTGGGCGATCCACGCCTTCAACGTCGACCACGGGGTTGCCGCGCTCGGATACGCATTGGTCGAGGAGATGCGTCTCGGTCGCTTCGACGTCGACATGGCGCGGCGCCTGGGGGTGCCCGAGGGACCGCTCTTCGGGCGACTGCACCGCGGCGAGACCATCGAAGTCGGGGGACGCACGATCACGCCCGATCAGGTGGTTGGATCGCCGCGGCCGGGTCGCAAGGTCGTGTACACGGGGGACACGCGGCCGACGCGCGTGACCGCGGCGATGGCGATGGGTGCGGACCTGCTGATCCACGACTCGACCTTTGGCTCCGAGGAGAAGAAGCGCGCGTGGGAAACCCGGCACTCCACGGCCGCCGAGGCCGCTGGCGTCGCCGCGCGGGCGAAGGCGAAGCGCCTGGTCCTGACCCACCTTTCCGCGCGCTATGCCGACGCCCCGCGCGTGCTCGAGAAGCAGGCGCGGGCCGTCTTTCCCGCGTCGAAGGTCGCCCACGACGGACTCGAAATCGAGATCGGATACCGTGAGTGAGCGCACGCCCCGCAGCGTGACGGTGGTCGGCCTCGGCGTCATGGGAGGTTCGGTGGCGAAGGCCGTGCTGCGCCGTGCGCCGGGCATCCCCGTCTTCGGGATCGAACCCGACCGGCACAGTGCGGAGATGGCGGCGCGGGACGGGGTGCGGGTCCTGCCGCGCCTCGACGACTGCGACCTCGATGGCGGCGTCGTGGTCTTTGCCACGCCGCTCGATGTGGCGGCGAAGCTGGTCCGCGAGACGGCTTCGGCCTGGCGCCGGGCCGCGCTGGTCACCGACGTGGCCAGCCTCAAGGCCGCGATTCTCGATGCGGCAAGGGCCTCGCAGTCATCCACGTCGGCGCAGTCCGGTGGCGCCGCATTTGTCGGGGCTCACCCGATGTGCGGGTCGGAGCGTTCCGGGTACGTGGCGGCCCGCGCCGACCTGTTCGAGGGCGCCGATGTGTGGCTCTGCCCCCTTGGCGCGGGGGATTCGGCCGCGGCCGCGTTCTGGACCATGCTCGGGGCGAGAACCAGGACGGTCTCCGCCGAGCGCCACGACCGGATCATGGCGCTGGCCAGCCACCTCCCGCAGCTGCTGGCCAATGCCCTGGCCGCCACGCTGGACGAGGCCGGGGTGGGCCGCGACCTGCTGGGCCCGGGAGGTCGCGGCATGACCCGGCTTGCCGGTTCGAGCAGCGCCATGTGGATGCCCCTGCTGGACGCGGCCGCCGACGAGGACGCGGCTGCGCTCGGCGCCGTCGAACGGCAGATTGGACACATTCGCCGAATGCTGGAGTCCGGCGACCTTGAAGGATTGGATGCACTCATGGCCCGGGGTAGGAAATGGATGTCGGCGAAGGCTTGAAGATCCGGGTTCCCGGCGACAAGTCGATCACCCAGCGCGCCTTCATCCTGGCCGCGATGGCCGACGGAGAGAGTCGGGTCGGGGCCGTGCCGCGCGGGGGGGATCCGTTGTCGACCGCCCGGGCGCTCGCGGGGCTGGGAGTGCGGATCGACGGCCTGGATGGTTCAGCGGATCGCGACGTTCGAATTCGCGGTCCCGGGCTGCGGGCCTGGCGTCAGCCGGACGCGCCACTCGATCTCGGCAACAGCGGCACGGGCACACGCCTGCTCGCCGGGGCGCTGGCGTCCCAGCCGCTCTCGGTGGTTCTCGGCGGAGACGAGTCCCTTTCCCAGCGCCCGATGGACCGGATCGTCCGGCCGCTGCGCAGGATGGGCGCGACCATCGACCACCTGGAGCGGCCGGGAACGCTCCCGATGCGGGTGACGGGCGGAGCGCTGGCCACGATTCGTCACGATGGCCGGATCGCCAGCGCTCAGGTCAAGAGCGCGATCCTGTTCGCGGGCGTGGGCGCGGGCGTCGCGGTCGAGGTGGGCGAGCCGCGACGCTCCCGCGACCACAGCGAGCGGATGCTCGAGGCCATGGGCGCCGAGATGGTCGAGGGGTGGCGCGGAGACCTCTGGTCGGTGCGCCTCGCCGATCCGCCGCCTCGGCTGGCGCCGCTCGACATGCGCGTGCCCGGCGATTTCTCGTCGGCGGCGTTCTTCCTGGCCTGGGCCGCCCTGGCCGCACCGCCATCGTCCTTCACCATACGCGCGGTGGGCGTCAACCCCACGCGCACGGGGTTCCTCCCGGTGCTCGCCCGGATGGGGGTCGAGGTCGAGATCCTTGGCACCGGGGCCACCGGTGGTGAGCCCAGCGGCGACCTGCGCATCGCCGGTTCCGGTGCCCCTCTGGAGGCCGTGGAGGTCGGAGGCGACGAAATCCCAGGCCTCATCGACGAGGTCCCGGTGCTGGCCGTTCTCGCCGCACGCGCTGAGGGGGTCACGCGCATCACCGGCGCGGGCGAGCTGCGAGTGAAGGAGTCGGACAGGCTTGCGGCCCTCGCCGTGAACCTGCGACGAATCGGGGTGGAGGTGGAGGAGCTCGCCGACGGGCTGGAGATCGAGGGCACGCGGCGGCCGCTGTCGGGGCGCGTCGACTGTTTTGGCGACCACCGCATCGCGATGGCCTTCGGTGTGCTCGGCGCCACGCCCGCATGCGACCTCGTGGTGGACGATCCGCGTGTGGCCGACGTGAGCTTTCCAGGCTTTTGGGAGCTGCTGGCGCGGGTGCGGTCGGCAAGCCGGAGCGGGAAGGTTCTGTGACGGGGGCAGCTCCGCGAGGGCCGGCGGAGGCAGGCCCCGCCCCGCCGCGCGGCTGCACGGTGGTGGCCATCGACGGTTCCGCCGGGGCGGGGAAGTCCACCACCGCCGCCGCCGTGGCTTCCCGGCTCGGGTTCCGGCACCTGGATTCGGGGGCGATCTACCGCGCCGTCACCTTCGCTCTCCTGGAGTCCGAGAGCGGCATCGACCGTGTGGAGCAGGTCACCCCCGAGCAACTCGCGGCGCTGGACGTGTGCGTTGACTGGGACGGCACGACGATGCGGATGCGGGTCGGAGGGAGGCGCGTGCCGGACGAGGCTCTGCGCGACGCACGGGTCACCGGGGCGGTCTCGCGCGTGGCGGCGGTGCCGCTCGTGCGCTCGCATCTGCTGGCGCTGCAGCGCGAAGCCGCCCAGGCGCCCGGTCTGGTCGCCGAAGGGCGGGACATGGCGACCGTCGTGTTCCCCGATGCGGAGGTCAAGGTCTACCTGGACGCGGATGTTCGCGTGCGGGCGCGCAGACGCATCCTGGAACGGAGCGGCCCCGATCGCGACGCCAACGAATCCGGGGCCGGAGCCACGATCAAGCCCGAGGCTGAAGTAGAGGCCGAGGCGGCGAGGCTGGCCGCGCGCGACCACCGCGATTCGTCACGGGCCATCGCCCCCCTCGCTCGTGCCCGAGGCGCCGTCACGATCGACACCACGCACCTCGATCGATCCGCGCAAACCGACGCCGTGGTCCGCCTGGCACTCCCGTTTCTGCCCGCCACAGACTATATTTAATGACTGTACCCCGGCCACCTCCTCTCGGTCCCGCCTGCAACGGCCGGATGGGTTCTGGCGTATCAATGTCCGAGGGGCGAAGCATCCGCAGCGCCACAAGTCAACGTGGGTTCCCTGCCGTCTGCGGGACGGCCATGGGATCCCGCAGATCCATTCAACTCCAGCCCTTTCCGCACAGCCGCAGCCGGGCTGGACTGTTTCCGGAGCGCCGACCCCGTGTCGGTGAACACAACGATGAACGATACCCAAGAAACTTCCCCGGTCGCCGAAACGACCGGATCGGACCCTTCGGGGGACATCTCACCTGAGCTCCTACACGATCCCTACGGCGAAGAGGTTCTCGACTTCTCGCGCGACGATTTCGAGGCGATGCTGTCCGATCATCAGACGGCGCGCGGAACGATCAAGGAAGGCGAGATCGTCAAGGCCCGGGTTCTGCGGACCACGGATTCGGTGGTCATCCTCGAGTTCGGCTTCAAGAGCGAGGGTTCGGTGTCGCTCGAAGAGTTCAAGGACACCGAGGAGATCAGTCCCGGGCAGGAGGTCGAGGTTCTGCTCGAAAGCCTCGAGGACGACGATGGCGTGGTCGTGCTCTCCAAGAAGAAGGCCGACTTCCTCAGAGTCTGGGAGCTGATCAAGGAGGCCTACGAAGAGGACGAACCGGTCAAGGGTCTCCTGACGCGCAAGATCAAGGGCGGCGTCACCGTCGACATCATGGGGGTGGACGCGTTCCTCCCGGGCTCGCAGATCGCGCTGCGCAGGGTTCCCAACATCGAGGAGCTGATCGGCGAGACCTACGACTTCAAGATCATCAAGCTCAACAAGCGTCGCCGGAACATCGTCGTCTCGCGGCGGATCATCCTCGAGCGGGAGCGCGAAAAGAAGCGTTCCACCCTCGTCAAGGAGCTGCTCAAGGGGCAGGTGCGGGAAGGCGTGGTGAAGAACATCACCGACTTCGGCGCCTTCATCGACCTGGGTGGCCTCGACGGGCTGCTGCACATCACGGACATGTCGTGGGGTCGAGTCGGACACCCCTCCGAGGTCGTCGACGTTGGCGGCAGCCTCGACGTCAAGGTCCTCGACATCGACTGGGACCGCGAGAGGATCTCGCTGGGCCTCAAGCAGCTCATGCCGTACCCGTGGACCGACATCGAGGAACGCTACCCGGTCGGCGCCCGCGTGCGCGGTCGGGTGGTCTCGATCACGAACTACGGTGCCTTCGTGGAGTTGCAGAAGGGCGTCGAGGGGCTGGTCCACATCTCGGAGATGTCGTGGACGCGCAACGTTCGGCACCCTTCGAAGCTCGTGTCGATCGGCGACGAGATCGAGGCGGTCGTTCTCAAGGTGGATCCGAACGAGGAGAAGATCTCCCTCGGCATGAAGCAGATCGAAGAGGATCCCTGGCTCGCGCTTCCGGTGAAGTATCCCACGGGCACGCGCCTCGAGGGCACGGTGAGGAATCTCACCACCTTCGGCGCCTTCATCGAGATCGAACCGGGCATCGATGGCCTGGTCCACGTCTCCGACATGAGCTGGACCAAGCGCGTCGAGCACCCGTCCGAAGTCCTGCAGAAGGGGGAGCAGCTCGATGTCATGGTGCTCCACGTCGACGCGGACAACAAGCGGATCTCGCTCGGCCTCAAGCAGCTCTACGACGATCCGTGGCCCGAGCTGGTGGCACGCTTCACGCGAGGTCACGAACAGGACGGCACCGTGGCGCGGCTGCAGGACAAGGGTGTGGTGATGGATCTCGGAGACGGCGTCGAGGGCTTTGTGCCCGGCTCGCACAGCGCAGTGCGGCCGGACTCGCTCGCGGAGCATTTCCGGGTTGGAGAGACCGTCCCGCTGCGCGTAATCAACTCCGACGCCGACGACCGGCGCATCGTCCTCGAGGTCACCGAGGCCCCGGAACGCAAACGCCAGGCGCCCGAGGAAGAGGACGGCGACGCCGACGACGAAGGCATCGTCACCGAGGTCACCGAGACGCCGGAACCCGAACACCAGTCGCCCGAGGAAGAGGATGGCGACGAAGAGGATGGCGGCGAAGAGGAATAGCGACGACCCGCAACCGGAATAGCGAGGGAGCACAGCGCGCCGAGGCGCATGACCATGACCCAGAGACCGATGGCGTTGCTGTTCCTGGCCGTGCTGCTCGCCGGTCATGGAATCGGGTGTGCCTCCGGGGCCGTCGAGGGACGGAGGTCGCCTGACGCCGATGGTCCGCCCGCCAGCGGCGAAGGCCGGCCGGAACCTCCCGAGGACTCGCTGGTCGCGGTCGGATGGGTCGAAGCGATGCTCGGTGCGGGGGACCACCGGGCGGCGGCCGAGGCACTGGTCGGCGTCCCCGCCGGTTCGGTGACCGATGTCATGCTGCAACAGCTCGGAACGGCTCTGGCGGCGTTGCCGCGCCACGACATCGAGTCCCTGGTCGCGTCATCGCGAGGTGCAATCGACGACCGCAGAGCCAGCCTCCTCTTCGCGGAGCTCGCCTTGAGCCACGCCGGCATCGGAGATACGGCGCGAGCCAACGCCTACGCCCGCAGGGGCCTTCAGACGGGTGCAAGCGGGAAGGCGCTCGAAGCGGTTCAGGGGGTGTTGCAGGCCGACCTGTCCGAATTCCTTCCACAGGTTCCGGCGATTGGCGCGATCCTCCCCGTCTCGGGCTCACCTTCGAACCGGGAGTACGCCCAGCTCTTCCTCGAGGGCGTGGAGGTGGCGGTCGCGCTTGCACTCGGCGCCGGCGTGCGGGTGGACTTCACGGTGGAGGACAACTCCGGAACGCCCTCGGGCAGCGCGCGTGCCGCCGCGGCGCTGGCATCGGATGGAGCGGTCGCCATCCTGGGCCCCCTTTCCGACGGGAACATGGAGTCGGTGGCGGCCGCCGTTTCGGAAAGGGTGGCTCTCCTTTCGCCCACCGCCACACGCCTGCCGTCGCGCCGGGGCATATACAGCATGGGCGGCGGGTATCCGGGTGCGGGGCGTGCGCTGGCAAATGCCGTCGCGGGGCTCGGGTACTCCGACGCCGTCGTGATCCACCCGGCGAGTCCGGCCGAGACACTCGAGGCGGCGGCCTTCAGCGAGGCCTTCACCGCCGCCAACGGGATCGTCCGCAGAAGACTGACCTACAACCCGGGCCTGACGACCTTCGGCGAGGCGCTCCTGGAGGTGGAATCCCTGGTGCCCGAGCTACTGGTCGTCGCGGCGCCGGCGGCCGACGTGGAACTGCTCGCGCCCCAGATCTCCTTCTACGGACTCGACACGCTGGACATACAGGTTGCGGGAACGGGTGCCTGGACGACGCCCTCGGTGCTGGAATCGGTGGCCCGCCGCCACACGGACCTGGTGATCGCCGTGAGCACGTCGCTTCCCGGCGCGACCCGCGATCCCGCGGCCGAATTCGTGGCGGCCTACGAGGAGCATTTTCGCCGCACGCTCCGCAGCCCGGTTCCCGCGACCGGCTTCGATCTCTTCCGAATGGTGCTGGCCGCCCACGGCGACGGGCATCGGACGGGCCGCGACTTCGTGGCCGCGATGGACGCTCTGCAACGCTTCGAAGGGGCCACGGGGACCTATTCCTTCGTGGATGGCCGTCTCGTGCGGGAATATTTTCCCGTGCGGATCTACGACGCGGCCCTGCACCCCTTGGGCGCCGACGTCGCGCCACCGCCCGGCAACGAGGCCCCGAGACCGGCACGGCCATGAGCGATCCGCTGAAGCGGCTCGAGGCGCTCAAGCGCGAATCGAAGCTGGGAGGAGGCGAGGCGCGCCTGAAGGCCCAGCACGCTCGCGGCAAGCTCTCCGCGAGAGAGAGGCTGAACCTCCTCCTCGACCCCGAGTCGTTCGTGGAGCTGGACCGCTTCGTCACCCACCGCTCGACGGACTTCGGACTCGAACGGCAAAAGATCCTCGGGGACGGCGTGATAACCGGATACGGCACCATCGACGGTCGCCTCGTGTACGTCTTTTCCCAGGACTTCACCGTCTTCGGCGGCTCCCTGAGCGAGGCCCACGCCGAGAAGATCGTCAAGATCCAGGAGCTTGCCCTCAAGAACGGCGCCCCGATCATCGGCCTCAACGACTCGGGCGGCGCGCGGATCCAGGAGGGGGTCGTCTCTCTGGGGGGCTACGCCGACATCTTCCTGCGCAACACGCTGGCTTCGGGCGTGATTCCGCAAATCAGCGTCATCCTCGGGCCCTGCGCGGGCGGGGCGGTCTATTCTCCCGCAATCACCGACCTCGTGTACATGGTGCGCGGCACGAGCTTCATGTTCGTGACAGGACCCGAGGTCGTGAAGACGGTGACGCACGAGGACATCGACAAGGAGGGACTCGGCGGTGCCGACGTCCACGCCGGAGTATCGGGTGTCGCCCACTTCGCGCACGACAGCGAGGCCGAGTCGCTGGCCTCGGTCCGGGAGCTGTTCCGCTACATCCCGCGCAACAACTCGGAGCGAGCGCCCAGCGGGGACGGACGGGATCCGCACGACCGCCGCAGCCCGAAGCTCCTCGACATCGTGCCAAGGAGCCCCAATCGCCCCTACGACATCGTCGACATCATACGGGAGGTGGTGGACGATGGAGGCTTCTACGAGGTCCACGCCCAGTTCGCGCGCAACCTGGTAACCGGCTTCGCGCACATCGGCGGCCATTCGGTGGGGATCGTGGCCAATCAGCCGGCGGTCCTCGCCGGAGTGCTGGACATCGACAGTGCGGACAAGGGGGCTCGGTTCGTGCGCTTCTGCGACGCCTTCAACATCCCCCTGGTGGTGTTCGAGGACGTCCCCGGCTTCTTGCCCGGGGTCGGCCAGGAGCACGGCGGGATCATCCGCCACGGCGCCAAGCTCCTCTACGCCTTCTGCGAGGCCACCGTGCCCAAGGTCACCGTGATCACCCGCAAGGCATACGGCGGCGCCTACGACGTCATGAACTCCAAGCATGTCCGGGGCGACATCAACCTGGCATGGCCGTGGGCCGAGATCGCGGTGATGGGCCCGAAGGGCGCGGTCGAGATCCTCTTCCGCAAGGAGATCGCGGCGTCGGAGGACCCGGAGGCGGCGACCGAGGCGAAGATGTCCGAGTATCGGGAGAAGTTCGCGCATCCCTATGTGGCCGCCGCCCGCGGCTACGTGGACGATGTGATCGATCCGCGCGACACGCGCCCCCGCCTGGTCAACGCCCTCGACATGCTCTCGGAGAAGCGGGACGCCAATCCCCCGAAGAAGCACGGCAACATCCCGCTGTAGCGCGGGCAACCCCACGGACGGGCCTCGGCGTCTCACCTGCCGAGTAGCCTGAGTGCGGGTTGTGCCGGGGCTGCAGGACCAACAACGGAGGGATGAACGATGGGATCGGCGAAGTTGAGGAAACGTGTGGCGATGTTCGCCGTTTGGGCGGTGGTGGGGCTCTTCGGGTCGTTGGCCTCGGCCCCGGCCACTCGCGCGCAGGAAGACGAGGACAGACGCGGTTCGGAGTTCTCCTGGTACGTCTCGTTGTCCGATGGACCCAAGCTCGGGGTGTGGCTCGGACGCGCCGAGGACGGCGAGGGGACACTGCTGGTCGACCGGGTGCGGGCAGGTGGTCCGGCCGAGGAGGCCGGCATCGAAGCGGGTGATGTCATCGTGTCGATCGACGGTCACGATCTGGGCGAACCGCTGGAGGACGAGGCGGAACGTGACTTTGCCCGACAAGGTTCCTTGCCCGAGCACCGACTGCGCGCGCTCGTGAGCGAGGTTCCCGAGGGCGAGTCGGTGGAGGTGACGGTGGACCGCGATGGCGAAATCCTGACCTTCACGGTCGTTCCCGAACGACAGGGGCTCAGGACGATCTTCGCGACGCCCACTCTCGACACCGTGAACCTCCGGCTGCGCGAAATGCGGGACGCGATACGGAGCCGCTACGAGGATGTCGAAGTCCTGCGCCCGTCTCGCGAGGGCAGATCGGGATTGACCATCGTGCGCACTCCGCGTGTGGAGCCGGGGGACGACTGGCGCTTCGACCTGTCCTACGTCGTGGGCGACCACGACCTCGACCTGGTCGAACTCAACCCTGGGCTCGGTGCCTATTTCGGCACCACCGAGGGGGTTCTGGTGGCCGACGCGCGCGACGACTCGCCGCTGGGTCTTCTTCCGGGTGACGTGGTGGTCGAGGTCGAGGGTCGCAAGGTGGACGACGCCGGCGAGCTGCGACGGATCCTGCGTTCCTATGCCGAGGACGAGGAGATCCAATTCAGAATCTGGCGAGATGGCGCGGAGACCACGGTCGTGGGTACCATTAACCGACCCTGAAGGTCGTTCACACCCACGATCCGCCACCCGCAGCCCGTGGCCCCCGGGCAGGGCCCGGAGCGCCTCGCAGACACCTTGATCGAATCCGTCCTTGTCGCCAACCGGGGGGAGATCGCGCTCCGCGTCATTCGAGGCGCGCGCGAACTGGGAATCCGCACGATCGCGGTGTTCTCCGAAGCCGACCGCACCGCTCCCCACGTGCTCCACGCCGACGAGGCCTACCCGATCGGCCCCGCGCGGGCCTCGGAGAGCTACCTGGCGGTGGAGAAGCTGCTTGCGGCGGCGAAGCGATCCCGGGCGGCCGCCATTCACCCGGGGTACGGCTTCCTGGCCGAGCGGGGAGACTTCGCAGAGGCGGTGGCCGACGCCGGGATCGTCTTCGTCGGGCCGTCGGCGAAGACGATTCGGGCCATGGGCGACAAGACGGAGGCGCGGCAGCGGATGGCCGCCGCGGGGGTTCCGGTCGTGCCCGGGACGCACAGCGCTCTCTCCTCCGCGGGCGAGGCGCGCCAGACGGCCGAGTCGGTGGGGTTCCCGGTCGTGCTCAAGGCGGCCGCCGGGGGCGGTGGGAAGGGGATGCGGGTGGTTCACCGTGCGGCCGAGGTGGCCGGGGCGTTCGAAGCGGCGGTGCGCGAGGCCGAGACCGCGTTCGGAGACGGTTCCGTGTACGTGGAGCGCTTCCTCGAACGTCCGCGCCACATCGAAATCCAGCTCTTCGGTGACGCGCAAGGCAACGTCGTACACCTCTTCGAGCGCGAGTGCTCGATCCAGAGGCGCCACCAGAAGCTTGTCGAGGAAGCGCCCTCGCCACTTCTGACCGTCGACGAGAGGCGGCGGATGGGCGAGGCGGCGGTGCGGGCGGCGAGGGCGGTGGACTACCGGGGCGCGGGCACGGTGGAGTTCCTGCACGCGGGCGGGGAGTTCTTCTTTCTGGAGATGAATACGCGACTGCAGGTCGAGCACCCCGTCACCGAGATGGTGACTGGAGTCGATCTGGTCGAGTGGCAGTTCCGCGTCGCGTCGGGCGAGGCTTTGCCGTTGCGGCAGGAGCAGATCCGGCTGCGCGGCCATGCGGTGGAGGCCCGGATCACGAGCGAGTCGCCCTTCGATGGCTTCCTCCCCGCGACCGGCGTCGTCGACGAACTCGAGGTGCCGGGCGGACCGGGCGTTCGCTGGGACGGCGGCGTCGCGCGCGGATCGCGGATCGGGCTGCACTACGACCCGCTGCTGGGGAAGCTGATCGCGTGGGCACCGGATCGCGGCAGGGCGCTCGCCCGCATGAGGAGGGCGCTCGCGGAGCTGAGGATCGGCGGCGTCGAGACGAGCGCGCCCTTGCTGCGCCGCATCATGGACGAGCCGGATTTCGTTGCGGGGCGGCTGTCGACGGCGTACCTGCCCGAGCATCCAGCCCTCTTCGACGGCGGGATCGCCTCCCGGAAGCGGGACGCGCTGGTGGCGGCCGCGGCGCTGCTCGAGCATCGCAGGCGGGGCGAACGCGCGGCCCCACGCATCCAGGGGGGCGGGGCGCGGCTCTCGGCGTGGCAGCGCCGCGCTCACGACGGAGGCCGGGCGATTGCGGCGACCCCGCTGGGCCCGGCGACGACCTCCCGCGGCGGGCCAGATGGCTGACGCCGGCATGTCCGCCCCGCCCGTCCGCTACATCGTGTCGCTGGAGGGCGAGGAGCACGAGGTCGTGGTCGAGGACGGCGGCGAAGTCGTGGTCGACGGTCGTCGCCGCGATTTCTCGCTCGCGGCCACCGGTGGCTCCATCGGCCACTCGCTCATTCTGGACGGCGAATCGGTGCCGCTCCTGGCACGGTGCCGGGCCCCGGGACAGTGGGAGATCGACCTTGATGGCCGCTGCGTGGGCGTTGAGGTTATGGACGAACGCCAGGCGCGGATACGGGAGATGTCGGCTGCGGCCGCGGGGGGATCCGGGAGCGGTGCGCTCAAGGCGCCCATGCCCGGCCTGGTGGTGAAGGTGCCGGTCGAGGAGGGTCAGGTCGTCGAGGCTGGCGCGACCGTTGTCATCGTCGAGGCGATGAAGATGGAGAACGAACTCGGCGCGCCGGGCGCCGCGCGGGTCGCGCGCATCCTGGTGGCTCCGGGCGACGCGGTGGAGAAGGCGCAGATTCTGGTGGAGTTCAGCGAGGTGGAGGCGCGGTGAGCCCGAGCGACGGTGGGGCGACGTACGAGGGGCCGCCCGAGGGTTTCCGTCCCGAAACGGACCTCGGGCAGCCGGGCGGCTTCCCGTTCACCCGCGGGGTGTACCGCACCATGTACCGGGGACGGCGCTGGACGATGCGCCAGTACGCGGGATTCGGAACCGCCGAGGAGACCAACCGGCGCTACCACTTCCTGCTGGACCGGGGCACGACGGGCCTCTCGGTAGCCTTCGATCTGCCCACCCAGATGGGCCTGGATTCCGACGCTCCCATGGCCGCCGGGGAGGTGGGCCGCGTGGGCGTGGCGATCGACTCGCTCGCCGACATGCACACCCTCTTCAAAGGCATCGACCTCGGCAGCGTTTCGTGCTCGATGACCATCAACGCGACCGCCCCGATCCTGCTGGCGCTGTACGTCGCGGTCGCCGACGAGACCGGCGTGGCGCGCGAACGGCTGCGGGGCACCGTCCAGAACGACATTCTGAAGGAGTACGTCGCGCGCGGCACCTACATCTACCCCGTCGGGCCTTCGCTGCGACTGGTGGGCGACCTGATGGCCTTCTGCGCGACCGAGCTGCCTCGCTGGAACACGATCTCGGTTTCGGGCTACCACATTCGCGAGGCCGGCGCCACCGCGTCCCAGGAGGTCGCCTTCACCCTGGCGAACGGACTCGAGTACGTGCGCCGGGCGCTGGACCGCGGGATCGCCCTGGAGGCCTTCGCCCCCCGCATCTCGTTCTTCTTCGCGGCTCACAACGACCTCTTCGAGGAAGTCGCCAAGTTCCGCGCGGCCCGGCGGCTTTGGGCCCGCATAATGCGGGAGCGCTTCGGCGCCTCCGACCGGTCCTGCCGTCTGCGCTTCCACACCCAGACCGGCGGCTCGACCCTGACCGCCCAGCAGCCCCTCAACAACGTGGTTCGGGTCACCATCCAGGCGCTGGCGGGCGTTCTGGGAGGGACGCAGTCGCTGCACACCAACGGGTACGACGAGGCGCTAGGGCTGCCCACCGGCGAGGCTGCGGCGCTGGCGCTGCGCACCCAGCAGATCCTGGCGGAGGAATCCGGCGTCGCGGACTCGGCCGATCCGCTCGGCGGCAGCTTTCTGATCGAACATCTCACCAGCCGGGTCGAGGCCGAGGCGCTGGCCCTGATGCGGCGGATCGAGGAGATGGGCGGGGCGTCCGGCGCGATCGAGTTCATGCAGGAGGAGATCCACCGCGTCGCCTACCGGCACCAACTGGCGATCGAGGCGGGGACGCGGGTCGTCGTGGGCGTGAACCGGTACGAGACCGAGGGCGCGCACGAGCCGCCGCCCGGACCCGACTTCCGGGAGCTGGAGGCGCGTCAGCGGACAGCGCTCGCCGCCTTCAGGGAGAGGCGGGATTCGGCGACGGTGACGGAACGGCTGGACGCGATCCGCGCGGTTGCCGCAAGCGACGACAACCTGCTCCCGGCGATGATCGATGCCGTGAGGAACGGGGTCACACTGGGCGAGATCAGCGACGTGCTGCGGGAGCTGTGGGGGGCGTACGACAACCCCGGATGATCCGGTGGGCCGCAGCGAACGGACTGCCGCGAATGTCGTGTTATCATTGAAGTCCCACCCCTCGTATCTGCCACGAGGACACCGGCAAGGCGCACGAGATGCCCACGTACGAGTACAAATGCCGCCACTGCGGCCGCGAATTCGAGGTCTTCCAGAGGATGAGCGACACGCCCGGCGCACCGTGTCCGGACTGCGGTCGCGGGGCGGAGAGGCTCATCTCGGGAGGTGCCGGTCTGCTCTTCAAGGGCGACGGCTTCTACATCACCGACTATCGCTCGGACGACTACCGCAAGCAGGCTCGGGAGGAAGCCGGCGTGGGCGCAGGCAAGGGTGGAGACGCCAAGGGCGGCAAGGGCACCAAGGAGGGGACGTCCGATCCGAAACCGTCGGACGCGACCCCGAAGTCGGCGTCATCGTCGGAGAAGCGTTCGACCGGGACGGACGGGTGACCGGCATGTTCAGCGAGCGAATCTCGGACGCGCTGCGCGAGGCCGTCGCCGAGCTGGGCGCGCCGGACGCGCGGTTTCGTCTCGATCGCCCGAAGGATCCCAACCATGGAGACGTGGCGTCGAACGTGGCGCTCGCGCTCGCCTCGCGGCTGCGACGGCCGCCGCGCGAGATCGCCGAGGATCTGAAGCTCCGGCTGGAGAGCCTCGATGGCGTCGACCACATCGATGTCGCCGGTCCGGGATTCCTCAATTTCTTCATGGAAACGGCGGTCGTGGGCGGGGCGCTGCACACGATTCTGGCCGAGGATGCCGAGTATGGCCGCAGCCAGGACGGGTCCGGACGTCGAATCATGGTCGAGTTCGTCTCGGCCAACCCGACCGGTCCCCTCCACGTCGGCCACGGTCGCCAGGCGGCTCTGGGAGACGCGATCGCGTCGCTGCTCGAATGGTCCGGCTGGCACGTCCACCGCGAGTTCTACTTCAATGACGCGGGCAGGCAGATCAGCCGGCTGGCGGCGAGCGTGTGGGCGCGCTACCAGCAACTGCTCGGCCACGACGATACGATGCCCGAGGACGGCTATCAGGGCGAGTACGTATCCGAGATCGCGCAGGCGCTGCGGAGTCGTGTTGGGGGGAAGTACGAGGGCGACCGGGGCGCCGCAGCCCTGGAGGCCATGCGGCAGTTCGCGGTCGGGGTGCTGAGAGACGAGCAGAAGAGGGATCTCGCCGCCTTCAAGGTCCACTTCGACGAGTACTACCCCGAAACGCGGCTGTACTCCGAGGGGCGTGTCGCGGCGACGCTCCGGGCGCTCGACGACACCGGCCTCACCTACCGGAGCGACGGTGCCGCCTGGCTTCGCACCTCGCGCTTCGGCGACCAGAAGGACAGGGTGATGGTCAAGAGCGACGGCTCGCCGACCTACTTCCTCCCCGATGTTGCGTATCACATGGGCAAGTGGGAGCGCGGCTTCCACGAGGTCGTCAACGTCCAGGGAGCGGACCATCACAGCACCGTGGACAGGGTGCGTGCGGGGCTTCAGGCGCTGGGCCGCCCGGCGGGGTATCCCGAGTACGTGCTGCACCAGATGGTGACGGTCGAGCGCGGGGGCGTGGAGGTCCGTTTCTCAAAGCGGGCGGGCTCCTACACGACGCTGGCGGAGCTCGTCGCCGAGGTGGGCGCCGACGTGGCCCGGTATTTCTTCCTCATGCGACGCCCGGAGGCGCAACTGGCCTTCGACCTGGATCTGGCACTCGACCAGTCCGACCGCAACCCGGTCTACAAGGTGCAGTACGCCCACGCGCGGCTGTGCCGGCTCATGGCGCTGGCGGCGGAGCAGTTCGGCGACGGACGCGAGGTCGCCGCCACGTCCGACACATCGCTGCTCGACGGCGACATCGAGCGGGAGGTGATCAACCAGTTGGCCGAATTCCCGGACTTCCTCCGCCGGGCCGCGGCCGCCCGGGCGCCCCACCTGATCTGCGACTACCTGGAGAGGACCGCGGGTCTGGTCAACTCCTGGTACCAGGCGGGTCACCCGGCGCGGGATCCTTCGCGCAGGGCGCTGGTGAAGGATGCCGATGTACGTGCGGCGCGCCTGACCCTGGCCCGCGCCGCCCGGATTGTGCTGCGCAACGGGCTGACCCTGCTGGGCCTGTCGGCACCGCGGCAAATGGAACGCCATGACTGAGGCCCCGTGTCCGTCCTGGTGGTAGGGAGCGTGGCGCTCGATGCCGTGGAGGCCCCGTCGGGCGCCGTCGACGGCGTCGTCGGAGGGTCGGCCAACTATTTCGCGTCCGCCGCTTCGCTGTTCACCGGCGTGCGCGTTGTCGGAGTGGTCGGCGACGACTATCCGGTCGACAGGCTCCGCTTCCTCGTGGACCGGGGCGTCGACCTGGCGGGACTCGTTCAGCTTCCCGGCGAGAGCTTCTTCTGGGCAGGCCGGTATCTCGACGGCTTCAAGGCGCGCGAGACCCTGGAGACGCGCCTCGGCGTCTTCGCCGCATTCGACCCGGTCATTCCACCCGCCTTTCGCGATTCCGAGGCGGTGTTCCTCGGCAACATCGATCCCGTCCTGCAGCTCGGCGTGCTGGATCAGGTGCGCGCGCCGCGGCTCGTTGCCGCCGACACGATGAACTTCTGGATCGAGGGGGCGCGCGACGCCCTGCTCGAAGTCGTCTCCCGAATCGACCTGCTGTTCGTGAACGACGAAGAGGCGGCACAGCTCTCGGGTCACGAGGATCTCGCCGAAGCCGCGCGGTGGATCCGAGATCGAGGACCCGGCCTCGTCGTGGTGAAGCGGGGCGAGAGGGGCGCGACCGTGTTCGCGGCTGACTGGAGCTTCTCTTGTCCGGCGCACCGAGTTCCCGCGGTGATCGACCCGACCGGAGCCGGCGACGCCTTCGCGGGAGGGTTTCTCGGATACCTCGACAGGGTGGGTTCGGGGGTGCCCGCACGCTCGCGCGCCGATCTGCAGCGGGCCGTCATCTGTGGCTCGGCCATGGGTTCCTACGCGGTGGAGGCGTTCTCGGTGGACCGCTTCCGGCACCTTGACGCAGGCGAGGTCGACGAGAGGGTCGCCGCACTGGCTGGGGCGGCCCCCGAGCCGACCTCTCTTGAACCGGTACACATGAGCGATTCATCGACCCGCTAGGACGGAGCACGCATGAGCGATTCACTGACCTACAAGGACGCAGGCGTTGATCTGGAGGCCGCCGACCGGGCCAATCGTGCCTTCTCGTCTCTGCTCGACGCCACCAGCGACGAGAACACCCTTTCGGGTCTGGGCGCGTTCGGGGGCCTGTACGCATTGCCGGACGGGATGTCACGCCCGGTGCTGGTCGCCAGCACCGACTCGGTCGGCACGAAGCTGAAGGTGGCCTTCCTATCGGGCCGCCACGACACGGTGGGCCGCGACCTCGTCAATCACTGTGTGAACGACATCCTGGTTCAGGGCGCCCGGCCCCTGTTCTTTCTCGACTATCTGGCGGTGGGCCAACTCGACGAGGGCGTCGCTGCTGCGGTGGTCGGTGGGGTGGCTGCCGCGTGCCGCGACAACGCGTGCGCCCTGCTGGGCGGCGAGACGGCGGAGATGCCCGATTTCTACGACAGGGGCGAGTATGAACTTGCGGGCTTCGTGGTCGGTGTCGTCGAGCGCGAGCGCATCCTGGACGGCTCGGCGGTCCGCCCCGGAGACCGCCTCATCGCCCTTCGCTCCTCGGGGCTTCACACCAACGGCTACACCCTCGCCCGCACGATCGTGTTCGAACGCATGGCGCTGGCGATCGACGACCCCTTCCCCGGCGAGTCGGCCACCGTGGCCGAGGTGCTGCTGAGCGTACACCGTTCCTACCTGCGTCCGGTGCAGCCGTTGCTGGAGACCGGGACCGTGCGCGCCATGGCACACGTCACCGGAGGCGGAATCGAGGGCAATCTGCCACGTGTGCTGCCGGCCGGACTGGGTGCCCGCATCGACTGCGAGTCGTGGACGGTGCCGAACGTTTTCCGGCGACTCGGCGAGGCCGGCGGGGTGGCGGACGCCGAGATGTATCGGGTCTTCAATATGGGCGTCGGCATGATTCTGGTCGTGGCCGCCGAAGACGAGGCTGCAGTGCTGAGGTCGCTGGGCGACGACGGCTGGAGCGTCGGCGAGGTGGTCTCGGAGCCCGGCGTGGAGCTGGCGGGAGTTGACTGAGGTGAAGGGCGGGGCACTGTCGGCGAGGGGTGCGGTGCCGGTCGCTGTGTCGCTGGCTCTCCTCGGAGCCGTTCTGGTGCCGGAGGCATCGGGCCAGAGCCTGGGTGCCGACTACGCCAGGGTGGAGGGCGTGGTGGAGCTGGCCGAACAGTGTTCCGCCGGCGATCCGAGTCTGGTGTCGCCGTGTCGCGAGATGTCTCTCGCCGCAATGGCTGTGCAGCAGGGGGTGGGCCTGGCCTCGGTGCTGGGCAGCGACATCCCCGGAACCTCGAGCACGCACGGACGGCGTCTCGGCCTTGTGCCCCGCATCGGAGTCGCGGTGTCGGCCTCGGCGGCCCGGATCGGTCTGCCGCGAGTCAACGCCGCGACTGCGGCCGAACTGGCCGACGCGGAGAACAGCACCCTTCTGGGACTGCGCGCCAACGCGGTGGCGGGCCTGCTCGATGGCTTCCAGCTCGCGCCGACGGTTGGCGGCGTGCTGTCCGTCGACGTGATCGGCTCCTACTCGCTGGTGCGCGTTCCTTCGGGCGCGGGGCTGACCGGATCGGGATCGGGGCTGGGCGTGGGGGCGCGGCTCGGACTCATCCGCGAGTCCTTCACCCTGCCCGGCATCTCCGTTGCCGCCAGCCGCAGCTGGCACGACGACACCCAGGCCGGATCCACGGCGGACGGGCACTCCGGTCAGGCGACGACCGGCCTCATGGTCACGTCACTGCGAGCCACCGCCGGGAAGAACTGGTTCGTGATCGGCGTCATGGGCGGCGTTGGCTGGGATCGCTACGAGGGAGACGTGCGGCTGTCGGTGCCGCGCTCGTCGGGCGGCGCAGCTTCGGCGGCGGGCGCGGTGGCGTCCGAGCGGGTCCTCTACTTCGTCAGCGGCTGGTTCAACTTCCTCCTGACGCGGCTGTCGGTCGAGGCGGGAATGGCGGAGGGCGTCGACGACCCCTTCTCCAACCGCAGCGCAGGCTTCGACCCGTCCCGGTCCACCTGGTTCGCCTCCACCGCCTTCAGGATCACGCTTTGAGCGGTGCCGCCGGGTCGAGGTCAGCCATCGGCGACCTGACGGATTCGGACCGGACATTCCTTCGTCGCGCCATCGAGCTGGGACGGCGGGGGTGGGGTCGCGTCCACCCGAACCCGATGGTCGGCGCGGTGGTGGCGATGGGCGAGCAGGTCATCGCCGAGGGCCACCACGAGGTCCATGGGGGCGCGCACGCCGAGATCGAGGCCTTGGCAAGGGCGCCCGACCCGCGAGGCGCGACGCTCTACGTGAGCCTGGAGCCGTGCCGACACGTCGGGAAGACCCCGCCGTGCACGAGCGCGGTCCTCAGGGCGGGGATCGCGCGGCTCGTCTATTGGGCGGCCGAGCCGGGCTCCGAGGCGGGCGGTGGGGGGGAGTGGCTGCGCCGTCAGGGCCTGGCCGTCGATGGTCCCTTCGGGGAGCGGGCCGACTGGGCCGCCGAGAACCCCTTCTTCTTCCACGACGGGGGGCTGGGCAGACCGTACGTGGCTCTGAAGCTGGCCATGAGCCTCGATGGCTGCATCGCGCCGGGCGGCGGGCGCCGCGTCTGGCTCACCGGGGCGACCGCCCGCCGCGAGGTGCACCGGCTCCGCGCCGGCTTCGACGCGATCATGGTCGGGAGCCGCACCTGGGAGGCGGACGATCCCCACCTGACAGCGCGCGGCGAGACCGTGCCGCGCGTCGCCCCCGCACGGATCCTGCTCGATCGGCGCGGCCGCGCGACGGTCGGGTTGCGTGCGTTGGACGGTGAGATGGGCGGGCGCGCCATCGTGGTGACCCGCACAGGCCAGGCCGCCGGCCTCCGACGTCGTCTGGGCCGTCGGGCGGAGGTCCTGGCTGTTGAAGAGGACCCCGGTGGCCTCGACCTCCGGGCCGTCCTCGGGGAGTTGCACGAGCGAGGGGTCTCCAGCGTGCTGTGCGAGGGAGGCGGCGTTCTGGCTTCGTCGTTGCTTGCGGCTCGTCTGGTCGACAGGATCTATCTGTTCGTGGCGCCGGTGCTGATCGGAGCCGGGGGCGTCCCGGCGTTCCCCGCGCACGGGGGCGGCGATGGTCGCGCAAGCGGGGAGATTCGGGGTTGGCAGTCGCGACTGGACCCGGTCAGATTCGGAGACGACACACTAGTGGTCCTCGAACGAGGAGAATGAGCAACCTTTGTTTACAGGCATCGTTGAAGCCGTGGGCGAAGTCCATTCGGTATCGGGCGGTGCGAAGGGGCGAACATTGGCGATCTCGGTGCCGTTCGCGACCGAATTGGACGTCGGGCAATCCGTGGCGGTTGACGGTGCCTGCCTGACAGTGATCGAGTCGGACGACCTGACCTTCACCGTGGAGGCTGGCGCTTCCACCCTCGAGCGCACGATCGCCGGTTCCTACCGCGCCGGTTCACCGGTGAATCTGGAACGTGCGATCAGGGCGGGCGGGCGACTGGATGGACACCTCGTGCAGGGCCACGTCGACGGACTCGCAACCCTTCGTCGCGACAGAACGGTCGGCCAAACCAGGCTCCTCGACTTCGAGCTGCCCGCGAGCGTCTTCTCGACCACCGTCCTCCACGGCTCCATCGCCTTGAACGGCATCAGCCTGACCGTGAACGCACTCTGCGGAGCGGCGACTTGTCAGGTCGCGCTCATTCCGCATACCTGGGCGAACACGAACCTGTCGTCCCTGGAAACCGGAGACCGCGTCAACGTGGAGGCGGACCTCGTCGGCAAGTACGTACGACGGATGATGGAGACCCATGCCGTTTGACTCCGTGCCGGGCGCGATCGAGGACATAGCGGCGGGCAAGCTGGTCATCGTCGCCGATGACGAGGACCGCGAAAACGAAGGCGACCTGGTGTGCGCGGCCGACCGGATCACACCGGCCCTGATCAACTTCATGACCAAGTTCGGGCGCGGGCTCATCTGCGTGTCGATCACGCCCGAGCGGGCCGACGCCCTGGAGCTGCCGCCGATGACGGAGCGCAACACCGACCCTGAGGGCACGGCCTTCACGGTGTCGGTGGACGCGCATCGCCGTTTCGGCGTCACGACGGGCATATCGGCGCACGACAGGGCCAGGACGGTCGAAGTGCTGGCCGACCCGGCCTCGGCTCCCCAAGACCTGAGAAGACCCGGTCACATCTTCCCTCTCCGCGCTCGCCGGGGGGGTGTGCTGCGTCGCGTCGGCCAGACGGAGGCTGCGGTGGATCTGGCCCGCCTCGCCGGCCTCGCTCCCGCGGGGGTCATCTGCGAGATCCTCAACGAGGACGGCACGATGGCGCGGCGCGCCGAGCTGGATGTGATGGCTCGCAGGCACGATCTCAAGTTCATCACCGTGGAGCAGCTCGTCGCCCATCGCCTCTCGCAGGAACGACTCGTCACCAGGGTGGTCGAGGCGCCGCTCCGCAGCTGGTGGGGAGATTTCCGAGCCATCGCCTACCGGAGCGAAATCGACGACCGGGTGCACATGGCGCTGGTGAAGGGGGATGTGGAGGGCAAGGGGCACGTGCTGGTCAGAATGCACGCCGAAAACCCCTTGGCCGAGACCTTCGCCTCGCGGGACGCACCGGGGGGCAACCTTCTCGCCGGAGCGATGGAACGCGTGCGCGAGGAGGGCGAAGGGGTGATCGTCTACATACATCGGGACCACGCGGGGGATCGCCTGATCGAGCGGCTGAGCCGTATCGGCAGCGGCCCATCGCCGGAGTCCGGTTCATCAACACAGGGGGCGGTGCTGCGGGACTACGGGATCGGTGCGCAGATTCTGCTCGACCTGGGTCTGAGTTCGGTAAGGCTCCTCACGAACAGCAAGCGGCACATCGTGGGCCTTGACGGATACGCCCTGACTGTGACTGGAAGGGAGGCTTTCAGCGGAATGCGTATGATGGGTGCAGCGACGGTTGATCTGGCAGCAGCGCCGGTTGGCGTTGGGGAGGGTGGGGAGGTGGACTGTGACTGATGCGGCGAGGGGTGGAAGCGCGCGCGTCGCATTGCTGGTCGCAAGCTTCAACAACATGGTCACCGAGCAGATGCTGACGGGGGCGCGGCAACGCCTCCTGGCCAAGGGGATTCCCGACGACGGGATCGGGGTGTTCCGCGTGCCCGGCGCCTGGGACATGCCGCAAACCGCGCGTCAGATCGCCAGATCGGGACGATTCGACGCGATCGTGGCCATCGGGTGCGTGATTCGCGGGGAGACGGCGCACTTCGACTATGTGGCCGGTCACGCCAGCGACGGACTGGGTCATGTCGCGCTGACCTCCGACATCCCGCTGGTCTTCGGGGTCCTCACCACGGACAACGCCGAGCAGGCGATGTCGCGAGCGGACCTGTTCGGCGCGAACCGAGGCAGCGAACTGGCCGACGCGGCGCTGGAGATGATCGGCGTGTTCGATTCCTGCAGGCGCGGCCAGGAATAGCCGTGCCGCGTGCCCTCGATCCTCGGCGGCGACGCGACCGCACGCGCTCTCGCGCCTGGTTTCTCCAGGTGCACTACAGGTGGGAGAGCGAAGGCGGCAATCTCAGTTTCCACGAGGCTCTCGCCGAAACGTGCGAACAACGCCTGGTGTCTCCTTCCAGGCTGCCCTACCTGCAACGGTTGGTGGAGGCGTTCAGCAGCAGGCGGGATCGCGTGGAGGAGGCCATCTCGTCCTCGCTGGACAACTGGCGGCTTGACCGCCTCTCGGTCATGGATCGCGGCATCCTGCGGCTGGGCGCCACCGAGATCCTGTTTCTGGAGGATCTGCCGGGCAAGGTTGCGATCCAGGAGTCGGTTCGGCTGGCCGAGCGGTACGGCGGCGCCGACTCGCCCCGCTTCGTCAACGGCGTGCTCGACGCAGTCTTTCGCGCAGCCAGAAGCCGCTGAGGCGGGACGGTCGCGCTGAATGTCCTTGGGGACTCGGCTCCGCATCCTGGTGGTGAACTGGCAGGATCGCAGGAATCCCAACGCGGGCGGGGCCGAGGAGCACCTGCATCAGGTCTTCGGCCGTCTGGCCGCCAGGGGGCACCGGGTGACGCTTCTGTGCTCCGGATGGCAGGGTGCTCCGCGAACCGAGGAGATCGACGGCATCGAGGTCCACCGAACCGGCCGTCGCTACACCTTCAACCTGGCCGCGCCCCTCTACCACGCCAGACATCTCGGAGACGAGCGCTTCGACGTGGTGGTCGAGGACCTCAACAAGGTTCCGATGCTTGCGCCCGTGTGGGCGCCCGCGCCGGTGCGACTCCTCCTCGTGCACCACCTCTTCGGCGCCACCGCCTTCCAGGAGGCGAACCTTGGGCTCGCCGCCGCCACATGGCTCTTCGAACGCGCCATCCCGGTCGTCTACCGGGGGCTCCCGTGCGTCGCCGTGTCGGAAAGCACCCGCGAGGATCTCGTCCGACGCGGACTCGCGGACTCGCGCATCGAAGTCATCCACAACGGGGTGGAGCTTGCCCGCCTGCAGCCGGCCGTGGAACGCTACGCGACGCCCACAATCGTCTACCTGGGACGCCTGAAGCGCTACAAGAGGGTCGATCTCATTCTCCGGGCAGTGGCACGGCTCCGGGAACAAGGTGCCGAAATCGACATGGTCGTGGCCGGAAAGGGAGACGCCAGGGCCTCGCTGGAACGTGCCGCGCAAGCGCTGGGGATCGCGGGGCAGGTCCGCTTCGCCGGATTCGTCTCCGAGCGCGAGAAGGCGGAGCTGCTCTCCCGATCCTGGGCTCACGTGCTGACGTCGCCGAAGGAGGGATGGGGGATCGTCAGCATGGAGGCGTCCGCCTGCGGCACGCCGACGGTGGCGTCCGACTCCCCCGGCCTGCGAGAGACCGTGCGCAATGGAGAGACCGGGTTCGTCGTGCCACACGGCAACGTCGAGGCCCTGGCCGGGGCGTTGCTGCGGGTGCTGGAACCGCAGACCAGGGATCGACTCGGCCGCGCGGCGCGTGCGATGGCGGAGGAGCACTCCTGGGAAGCCGTATCCGATTCCTTCGAAGCCCTTCTGCTCTCCCTGCGACGGGGGGCGCGGACTTCCGACGCTCGTTAGACTACGATTGTCATCCGCGCACCTCCGGCGGCTGCCGGAGGCCGGTGAGCAGTCTGCAACCCACCCACACCTCTGGCGAGGAGTTCGCGACGTGATGCCGACACGGATAGCAGCGCACGGATGTGAAATCACCGAGGCCACACGCGACAGGGCGAGAGCGCTCGCCGAGCGCTGGCCCCGCTTCGACCCGGCCACCATGGGAGTCAGGTTCGTCTTCCAGATCGAGGGCCGCTCCCACACCGCCGAGGCGATCGTGTCGCGGCGCCGCCGTCAGCCCGTGGTCGCGCGCGGACGGGGATCGAATTTCCGGGCTGCGCTGGACGAGCTGGACGAGCACGTCAGGCGCATCCTGATCAGGGATCGCACCCGGCGAAAGGAATACCGGACTTCGTGACGGCGTCGCTCACCGTCCGCCAGCTCCTGAGTGCCAGGGAGTCGCTGCTGGAACTCGAATCCCTGACCCCGGACGTGTCGCTGGAGAGCCGGGTGACCGATGCCGAGCTTTCGAATCCGGGGCTCTCGCTCGCCGGCTACACGGCCCGGATCGTCGAGGGTCGGATCCAGGTTTTCGGCGAGACCGAGATGAGCTATCTGTCCACCCTCCCCCTGGACCAGGCCCGCTGGCGCCTCGAGGCCGTGTTCGCTCGCGGCGTGCCCGCCGCCTTCGTAACCGGAGGTCTGGAGGTTCCCTCGCCGTTTCTGACGGTTGCCGAGGAGGCGGGGACGCCGATCTTCCGAACCCGCCTGACGACTGCGGACCTGTATCGAGTCCTCAAGCCCTACCTGGACGACATGCTGGCGCCGACGACCACCGTCCACGGGTCTCTTGCCGACGTCTACGGCATCGGGCTGCTCTTCACAGGTCCCAGCGGGATCGGCAAGTCGGAGTGCGTGCTCGGCCTCGTTCAGCGTGGGCACCGCCTCGTCGCCGACGACCTCGTGCTGGTGTCGAGGCGGGGCAACGACGTCCTGATGGGGAAGGCGCACGAGCTGCAGAACTTCCACATGGAGATCCGGGGCATCGGCATCATCGACATCGCGTCCATGTTCGGGACCCGCGCCACCCGACAGCGGAAGCGGATCGAGATCATCGTGGATCTTCAGCCGTGGGATGAGGCGCGGGAGTACGATCGGACCGGCCTGGGACGGGAATCCACGACCATACTGGACGTCGACATCCCCCGCCTTGTGATCCCGCTGAACCCGGGCAAGAGTCTGACCGTCATCAGCGAGGTCATCGCGATGAACCAGCTTCTCGCCTACGCGGGCGTGGACGTGCCCACCCGCTTCAACGACGGGCTGCGCCGGGCCATGAACCCGCGCGATTCCCTGATCGAGGACTATGAGTGACCGAGAGGGGAAGGCGCGGGCTCCCGCAACGCGCGCGCCGCCAGCACCCGAACCCGCAACCCGGGAGACGCCGGCGCAAGAGCCTGCAAGGGGCGTGGTGATCGCCCATGGCGAGCTGGCCAACGGGCTCGTCAGCGCCGTCAGGCAGATCGCCGGCGTGACGCCCGAAGCCCTGGTGGGCGTACCCAACCTCGGACTTGGCCGCGAAGAGCTCTGCGCCCGCACGGTCGAGGCTCTGTCCGGGCCCCGCAACCTGATCTTCACCGACCTGCCCGGCGGAAGCTGCCATCTTGCGGCGATGATCGTCACGCGGCGGCTGCCCGAGGTTCCGGTGGTCACGGGCGTCAATCTGCCGATGCTGCTCGATTTCGTGTTCAACCGCGGACTGGAGTTCGAGGAGCTCGTCCCGCGCCTGACCGAGAAGGGCCGGGCGGCAATCGGCGGCAACCGCCCCAGGCCCTGCTGACCCATGAAGCGCACCGTGACGGTCGAAGTCCCCAACCCTCTGGGGATGCACGCGCGCCCGTCGGCCGAGTTCGTGAAGCTGGCGGGCGGCTTCTCCTCGTCCATCGCGTTGGCGAAGGGCGACCTGTCGGTGAACGCGAAGAGCATCATGGGCGTGCTGATGTTGGCGGCGGAGCAGGGGAGTTCGCTGACCATATCCGCCGAAGGGGAGGACGCCGATCCGGCCGTGGCGGCGTTGGCGAGTCTCGTGCGGAGGGGGTTCGATGAGTGACCTCGACGGCGGCGAACGGATCGTTCTATCCGGTTTCCCCGCGTCGGAGGGCATCGCGATGGGCAGGGTCGGCAGGGTGGCGTTGAGCGTCCCCGAGGTGCCTCTGGCGACCACTGCGGGGCGGGACGAACGTGCCGACGAGCTCCAGCGGTTTCACGCGGCCCTGGGCTGGGCCCGCCGTTGGCTGCAAGCGCTCAAGGAGGAGACCGCCGCCCGTCTGGGAACCGTCGAGGCCAGGATCTTCGATCCGCAGCTCCTCATGCTCGACGATCCCGAGGTGGTGGATGGCACCGAGCGCTACATACGAGAGAACCGCCTGACGGCCGCCCGCGCCTTCGACTGGCGCATGCTGGAACTGAAGGAGCGCTGGTCGCGCACCTCGCACGCCATGGTGCTCGACCGCCTGAACGACTTGCAGGATCTGAAGCTGAGAGTGCTGAGCCGCCTTCTGGGCCTGCCGAACCCGTGGACCTTCGAGACGGGGAGCGACCTGGTCGCGGTGGCGCGCAACCTTACGCCCAGCTTCGTCGCCCGCCTCGATCCCGTCAGGGTGGTCGGAATCGCGACCGACGAAGGCTCG
The DNA here is from genome assembly GCA_963662845.2 of Longimicrobiales bacterium. Lineage (GTDB taxonomy): Bacteria > Gemmatimonadota > Gemmatimonadetes > Longimicrobiales > Gaopeijiaceae > Bin94. The sequence goes on from CAXXCM010000005.1 coordinate 1,020,849, forward strand.
CGAACCTCGCACTGGGCCATTCTCGCCAGGTCGCTGCAGATTCCCGCGGCGGTGGGCCTGGGCGACGTCTCGAAGAGGACGGTCGACGGTCAGGCGATCATCGTCGATGGGGGTGCAGGCCGGATCGTGATCGAGCCCGGCGCGGACGAGGCGGAACGGTTCGAGCGGCGCCGCTCCACGATCAGGGGCTGGCGCCGATCCGCGGAGGCGAATGAAGGGGCGACCGGTCTCGAACGGCAGGGCGTCACCTTGCGGGCGAATCTGGACCTGCCCGGCGAGGCGCGGCGCGCGCGGGAGCACGGTGCCGCGGGAATCGGTCTCTTCCGGACCGAGTTCCTGGTGGCGGGGCGCAGCACCCTGCCTGGCGAGGAAGAGCAGTATCGGGCGTACAGGGCGGTGGCCGAGAGCTTTCCGTCCGGCCCCGTGCTGATTCGGACCTTCGATCTTGGGGGCGAGAAGTTCCCCATGTTCCTCCGCGCTCCCGTCGAGGAGAATCCGCTGCTCGGGCGCCGTGGGGTGCGCGTGTGCGCGGACGAACCGGAGCTGTTTCTGACCCAGCTGCGTGCCGTCCTGCGGGCGTCGGTCCACGGCGACGTGCGAATCATGGTTCCCATGGTCAACACAGCCGCCGAGATCGGCACCGTCAGGGACCTGCTGGGCCTGGCCGAGGATCAACTGTCCGCCAAGGGGGTCCCGTTCAGAACCGGCACGAAGCTGGGTGCGATGATCGAGACGCCGGCAGCCGCACTGGACGCGGCCGCGCTGGCCTCTCGTGTGGACTTCCTCTCGATCGGAACCAACGACCTGGTCCAGTACACGCTGGCCGTGGATCGCACGAACACACGTCTGGCGCATCTCTACGACCCGCTGCACCCGGCGGTGCTGCGGCTGCTCTCGCACGTCGCGAAGGCGGGCCGCGAGGCGGGGATCGAGGTCAGCGCGTGCGGCGAGATGGCGGGGAGCCCGGCGGGGGCGATCGTGCTCGTGGGACTGGGCGTGCGGGTCCTTTCGGTTGCCTGGCCCTCTCTGCCCGAGATCAGGAGCCTGATCCGCAGCCATCGCATCGAGGACATTCGCAAGGCTGCCGAGTCCGCCCTGGAAGCGCCTTCGACCGCCGCCGCCAAACAGGCTTTGGCGAAGTCCCTGCGGGGTGCCTCCGGTCTGCGCCTATTCCCCTTTGGACCATGACCATTATCGTAGTTGTCCGCTCCAGCATGGCGGCCCGGCGGGCCTCGCGGCACCCGGCGCCACATTCCCCCCGTTTCCTGTAGAGCCGATACCGTGAACCATCGCCTGTTCACTTCCGAGTCCGTCACCGAGGGTCATCCCGACAAGATCGCCGACCAGATCTCGGATGCCGTCGTCGACGCGATTCTGGCCGACGAGGCCGGTGGAAGAGCAGCCTGCGAAACCCTCGTGACCACCGGGCTGGCGCTTGTCGCCGGCGAGGTGAGCAACGCCGGTCACCTGGATATCCCCGCGTTGGTGCGCCGCACCATCCTCGGCGCTGGCTACGACCGTCCCGAGTACGGCATCGACGGCGAGACCTGCGCCGTTCTCATGACGCTCGATCGCCAGTCTCCCGAGATCGCCGCTGCCGTCGACGCCCGCAACGACGGCGATAAGCGGAAGTCCCTCGGCGCCGGAGACCAGGGCATGATGTTCGGCTTCGCCTGCGACGACACCCCCGAGCTCATGCCGGCCCCCATCTCCGTCGCCCACGCCCTGGTCAAGCAGCTGTCGGCGGCGCGCAGGTCGGGCCGGATCCCGTGGCTCAGGCCGGACGGCAAGTCCCAGGTCACCTTCTCCTACGACGAGGAGTGGCGGCCCCAGCGGGTCACTACGATCGTGCTCAGCGCACAGCACGACGACGGTGTCGCGGCGGATCGGATCAGGGAGGAGCTGATCGCGCAGGTGATCGCTCCGGTGCTGCCGGCCGAGTTCGTGCCGGACCGAGGCGACATCACCTATCACATCAATCCGAGCGGCAGCTTCGTGCTGGGCGGACCGCACGGAGACGCGGGGTTGACCGGTCGCAAGATCATCGTCGACACCTACGGAGGAATGGGTCGCCACGGCGGCGGCGCCTTCTCGGGCAAGGATCCCACCAAGGTCGACCGCTCCGGGGCCTACGCCGCCCGATGGGCCGCCAAGAACCTGGTGGCTGCGGGCGCCGCCTCCCGCTGCGAGGTCCAGCTGGCGTACGCGATCGGAGTCGCGGAGCCGGTACAGACATGGGTGGACTCGTTCGGCACGGCCCGGCACGGTCTCGACGACCAGGCGCTCTCCAAGGCTGTGCGCGAGGTGTTCGACTTTCGCCCCGAGTCGATCATCCGCGACCTGGAGCTGGCCGCCCCGGTCTTCGGTCCGACGGCGGCCTACGGGCACTTCGGCCGGAGCCCGCGCAAGGCCGTGGTGGGCGGGCGCGAAGTGCAGCTGTTTGGGTGGGAGCGGATCGACAGGGTCGACGATCTGCGCAGCGCCCTGGACATGTAGACATCGCGTGGACACGAACCCCGGGAGGAGACCGTGATCGAAGTCAGCGTCCAGAGCCTCGCGTTCGACAAGACGTCGAACACCCCGGTCGTGATTCTCAAGGACCTGGAGAGCGACCGGGTTCTCCCGATCTGGATCGGTCCTGGCGAGGCGAGCGCCATCGCCATGCACATCGGAGGCGTGGCCGTTCAGCGGCCGCTGACCCACGACCTGCTCCTGTCCGTGCTCGGAGGCCTCGGGGGCACGCTCCAGCGCGTCATCATCACGAGGGTCCAGAACAGCACCTACTTCGCCGAGTTGATCATCGACCGCGACGGCGAGGTGATCTCCGTCGATGCGCGCCCCTCGGATTCGATTGCGATCGCACTCAGGGCGCAGGCGCGCATCTTCGCCGACGAAGCCCTTCTGGAATCGGTCGCCGGAGCCATGGAGGCCGGCAAGGAGAAGCAGGCGTCCGAGGACGACGACGACAGGATCAGCGGCGAGGCGCTGGAGGAGTACCTAAGGGGCATGCGCCCCGAGGACCTGGGGCGGTTCGAGCGCTGAGGCTCTCCGCTGCCCGAGGGTTCCGACCGTTGGCCGGGTCGGCTTCGAGTGGGCCCCGTTGCGGACGTTGGCGGCGGGCCGGACCCAGCTTGGTGCTCCTCTTGCTTGGCCTCGCATGGGCTGCACTTCCCATGGGTGCCGCCGCCCAGACCGCCGAGGCCCGGAGCGAGTCCAGCCTCGTGATCTCGGGCGAGGTTCGCATCGGCGAGGAGCTTGCACAGGGCGGCACGGTCGTTCTCCATCGCGTATCCGCGTTCTTCTCGGGCGAGGTCGACAGCGTGGCCGTGGGACGAGATGGCAGCTTCGAAGTGGCGATCCCGGAGGTCCCCGCGTTCGCCGGCGGCGACGTGTACTTCGCATCCACACGATACCAGGGGGTGCTCTACTTCGGAGGGCCGGTGGCGCAACCGGCCGACACCGACGGCACCTACCTGATCCGCGCCTACCCGACCATCGGCGCCGGGCCGCAGAACCGTCTCGCGGTGCGAGTGAGAAACACCTTCCTGGAGCCGTTGGAGCCGGGACCGGGATGGGCGGTGACCGATCTCTTCGAGGTCGAGAACAGTCTTCAGGCGACCTTGATCGCGAGCGAGGAGGGCGCGTCCTGGTCGCACCCTCTGCCGCCGGGGGCCGTCGACTTCGAAGTCGGCCAGAGCGACCTCCCTCCCGAGGCGGCCTCGTTCCGGGGCGGCACCGTCCACGTCTCCGCCCCCGTACCGCCCGGAACCAGCGTCTACCTGTTCAGCTACGGCATCCCCGCCGATGCCTTCACCCTGCCGCTTGGTCCGGGCACCAGGTCCATGGAGCTGCTCTTCCGCGAGCCGGTCGGCGAACTCACGGTGGGCGGCCTTGCCGAGGTCGGTCCCGTGGACATGGAGGGGGGCACCTTTCGGCGCTTTGCGGGCCGGGACCTGGCGTCGGCGGTCGTCGATGTCCGGCCCGGGCGACCCCTCACCCCAGCCCGCTCGGTCCAGCTGGTGGCCGTGCTGCTGGCGGCGGCGCTGACCGTGATCGGGTCGCTCGTGGCACTCCGGGCCCAGAGGCGGCCCGTCGCGGGTGCCGGCGCGCGGCGCCGACGTGTGCTGGTCGAGATTGCGCGCCTCGACGAGCGCTGGAGCGACGGCGAACTGGAGGTCGAGGACTACGCTCGCAGGCGCCTGCAGTTGCTGGAACAACTGGGACGATGATCGTGGACCGATGCCCAACGTGACGACGCAGGCGATCCTGCTGCGCACCCACCCCTACTCGGAGACCAGTCGCGTCCTGCGATTCTACACTCGCGACCTGGGTCTTGTGGGCGTCATGGCGCGGGGGGTGCAGAGGGGAGCGTCCAAGGGGCGGGGGGGCACTGCCACGTTTGCCGAGGGGACGGCCGCCATTTCGTTCCGCGCGAACCGCCAACTCCAGTCGTTGCGGGAGTTCGCGCCCGTGCGGTCGCACCTTGGGCTCGCGAAGGACGTTCGGCGCCTGGCGGGCGCTTCGGTGGCCGCCGAACTGGTGTTGCGCCATGCCGATCAGGAGCCCCATCCCCCGCTGTTCGATGCCCTCTCGCACGGATTCGAGCGGTTGGAGGTGGCCGAGCCCCCGGGAGTGATCGGCGAGGTGCTGGCCCTGAGCTGGCGGATCGTGCAGATCCTGGGTTTCGGGCCCGAGCTGAGGCTCTGCACTGCGTGCGGGAAGCCCCTCGAGGCGGAAGAGATGGGCCGTTTCGATCTGGAGGCCGGGGGGATTCGCGGTTCCGGCTGTCCCGCGTCGAACGGATCGCGACGGATCGGTCCGGTGGCTCGACAACAGCTCGAAGCGCTCCTGCACGGACTGGTCCCCGACGACCTCCGCGGTCACGCCGCCCACCTCTCGCTGCTCGACGACTTCACCACCTGCCACATGCTCGACGGCCGCCGCCTCGGCTCGTTTCGCTTCCTGGAACATGCCTAGCTCCAGCCTGATCCTGGGGACTGCGGGTCACATCGATCACGGCAAGACGTCGCTGGTGCGCGCCCTCAGCGGCGTGGACACAGACCGCCTGGCAGAGGAGAAGAAGCGCGGAATCACCATAGAGCTGGGGTTCGCGCCCTATGTCCCCGCAGAGGGCTGTTCGTTCGGCATCGTGGACGTGCCCGGGCACGAGGGCTTCGTGCGCACCATGGTGGCAGGCGCCACCGGCATGGACGTCGTTCTGCTGGTGGTCGCCGCCGACGAGAGCGTCATGCCCCAGACCCGCGAACACCTCGCAATCGTCAGCCTGTTGGGCGTGGCCGAGATGGTGGTGGCCATCACCAAGACCGATCTGGTCGACGAGGAGTGGCTGGAACTCGTCACCGAGGACGTCCAGGATCTTCTCGATGGCACGCCGTACGAGCACTCCGAGATCGTACCCGTCTCGGTGGAGGACGCGGCCAGCCTGGAGGCGCTGTCGGCGGCGCTCGTGCGGTCCGGCGCGGCGGCCCGGGAGCGTGTGGCCGAGGATCTGTTCCGTCTGCCGGTGGACCGCGTCTTTGCGGTCGAGGGGGCCGGCACCGTGGTAACGGGAACGCTCTGGTCGGGTGCCGTGTCCAGGGGTGACACGGTCCGCATCCTTCCGAGCGGCGGCGAGGCGCGCGTCCGGGCGGTGCAGGTGCACGGCGCCCAAGTGGACGGCGCGCGCGCCGGACAGAGGACCGCGCTGGCGCTCACCGGGGCGTCGGTGCGAAGGGGAATGGTCGCGCGCGGCGACGTCCTGGTCACGCACCCAAGCTGGTCGCCGTCCATGATGCTCACCGTGGAGCTGACCGCTCTGCACGACAGCGGATGGCGCCTCGAGGCGGGCCAGCGCGTCCGCGTCCACGTCGGCACCGTCGAGGCGATGGCCCGGGTCGCGCTCTTCGGCAGCGGCGAAGTCGTGCCGGGCGAGCCCGCGCTCGCACAGCTGCGGCTCGAAGAGCCCGTCGTCGCGCGCTGTGGCGACCGCCTCGTGATTCGCTCCTACTCGCCGGTCACCACCATCGCCGGGGGCAGCGTCCTCGAGCCGAGTCCCCCAAAGCGAAAGCGTCTCACCCGACCGGAGCGCGACGCCCTGCTGCGACTGTCGCGCGGGGGCGAGGCCGCCGTTCAGGGAGCCGTGGCGCTGGCAGGATGGGAGGGCCTCGACCCGGCCATGGTCGCTGTCCTCGCCGGCTGGCAAGGGGGGGCTGCCGCACTGCCGGGCGTCCTGCCCCGGATCGGCGGGAGGTTGTTCGATCCGGCGATCGCAGCCGACGGAGAAGAGCGCATCCTCGCCGTCGTCGAACGCCATCACTTGGACCATTCGCTTGACGCGGGCGCGCCTCTGGCCATCCTGCGCTCCGCGCTTCCCCCTGGCTCCCACGCCAGGCTCGCCGACGGACTCGCGGCCCGACTGGCAGAGGTGGAGCGCCTTGTCATCGAGGGCAAGGTGGCCCGGCTGCCGGGTTTCGAGGCGACCCCTTCTCCCGAACAGGAGATCATCCTGCGTCGGGTAATGGCGGCTCTGGGCGCCGTCGGACTGCAGGGTCCCACAACCGGCGAGATCATCGCCGAAGTGGCCGGTCCGGCTCCGGAGGTGGAAGCCGTGCTGACCTATCTGGCGGCGCAGGGGCGCGTCCGCTTCCTCGGCGATGCCTTCTGGGTCGCCGCCGACGCCCTGGATCGGGCCGCGGCCAGCGTGGTGGAGCGCTTCGGCGGCCGGAGCGGACTGGGGCCGACCGACTTCCGCGAGGCCCTGCCCCTGACCCGCAAGCACCTGATCCCGGTGCTGGCCCACTTCGACGGCGCGGGTGTGACCAGGCGGACGGAGAGCGGCCGGAGCGTCGCGGAAACACTCCCCTAAGCCGGGTTCGGAGCAACTTTCGAGTCGGTTTGGGTGTCCAACCAACCAGCCGGTCGGACGGCGAAGCACTCTTGACTTTCGAAGGCGGCCCCCGATACTATGTGCTCATATTCGCTTGGCCTTGGGAGGGACTTTCGTCCGATCGCTACTGACTCAAGAGCAGGGCTGGCCATGAGACTCCTGCTTCTTCCATTGGCGGGATTGATTTGCATCGGCGGCGGAGATTCCGTCGCTCAAGAGCCACCCCTGCGCGTGGACGAACGGGATTCCGGCTTCAGGCTGGAGCAGAACTACCCAAACCCCTTCAACCCCGAGACGCGGATTCCGTTCGAACTGACGGAATCGTTGTTCTCGGAGGGGGAAGAGGTGACGGTTTCGATCCGCATCTTCAACATCCTCCAGCAGTTTGTGGCCGCGCCCGTGGCCCTCGGTTTTCCGGGTGGAGAGGGGCTGCCCACGTTGCAGCTCGAATACACCTCTCCGGGCCGCTACGAAGCCTATTGGGACGGGCGCGACCGGAACGGCAACCAGGTGGCGTCGGGGGTGTACTTCGTCCAGATGCTGGTCAACGGTCGAACCACCTGGATGAAGATGTTCGTCGCCAAGTAGCGGATCAGACTCCCTTCGCCGCAAGCAGATCCAGAAACTCCTCGGCGCTGATCATGGCCTCCAGCCTTTCGGGCACCTCCGGATCCCTGGCGAACTGGGCGACCTTCCCCAGCACCGGCAGGTACTGACCCGCGACTTCGAGCGGTGGCGCCACGATCAGGAAGAAATGCGACACCGGATGGCTGTCCATTGCATTGAAGTCCACCCCGCCGCGCCGGCGCCCGTAGGCCAGGTGAAGTCGCTTGACGACGAGGGAGCGACAGTGCGGTATCGCGATGCCTCGGCCGATCCCGGTCGATCCCAGGCTTTCGCGCCTCAGCAGCGTGCGGAGCAGGGTCCTGCGCGACCGCCCGTCCAGACCCAGCAATCGCAGCATCGCCCGCAGGATTTCCTCCCTGGTGTCGCCGGCGAGGTCGAGATCGATTCGCGGCGCGCTGAGATAGTCCCGAAGCAGCATGATCGGCGGGAAGGCTCCGTGAGAATTCCGTTGGCGGGAGGCGGCGAGCCGAAGGTAAGGGCGGCCATCGTGCCCGGCTACCCCTTCCGGTGCGCGTCATTACCTTGAAATCATGAGCACACTTCCCTTCGACGTGCCGGGAGATCCCGCCACCCCGCTCCTCCTCGCGCCGCAGGCGGGCGTTTCGGAATCGCCGTTCCGCAGACTGTGCCGGCGTTTCGGCGCCGACGTGGTGCTGACCGAGTTCGTGAGCGCCGAGGGGATCGTGCGGGCGAACGAACGCACCGCGAGCTATCTCCGCTTCGACGACGACGAGCGGCCCATCGGCGTTCAGATCTTCGGCGCCGATCCCGCCACCATGGCCGATGCGGCGGCGTTGGTGACGGAGACCTACGCCCCCGACTTCGTCGACATCAACTTCGGGTGCCCGGTGAAGAAGGTCGTGAAGCGAAACGGGGGGTCGGGATGCCTGCGCGACCTGGGCTTGGTGAGCCGGATCGTCCGGGCAGTGGAACGGGCCACGCGCCTGCCGGTCACCGCAAAGATCCGCTCCGGCTTCGACGAGACCAGCCGCGATCCGGTCGCGATCGGACGGGTGTGCCGCGACGCCGGCGCGCAGATGGTCACCCTTCACCCCAGAACCCGCGCCGACATGTACTCCGGCGAAGCCCGATGGGAGGAGATTCGCGCACTGTCCAGCGCCCTCGACGTTCCCGTGATCGGAAACGGCGATGTCCGCACCGGCCAGGACGCCCGCAGAATGAAGCAGGAGACCGGATGCCGCGGCGTGATGATCGCCAGGGGTTCGCATGGGGCACCCTGGCTGTTCCGGCAGTCGCGCGCCGCGCTGGACGGCGAGCCCGTGCCCGGAGAGCCCGACATCGCCACGCGCTTTTCGATCTGCATTCGGCACGCGGAGAACGCGGTGGCCTTCGAAGTCGATCGGGACAAGGCGGTGCGCGAGTTCCGAAAGCACCTGGGGTGGTACACCAAGGGAATCCCGGAGGGACGCCAGCTGCGGCAGCGGCTCTTCCAGGTCGTCGCCCTGGGCGAAGTGCGAGCGGTGCTGGACGAGTATCTGACGCGCCGGGGGGTGTTGCCCGTCGGGGCGCTGTCTTATCGTTAGGTGTTGGGGGCGAAACGGCTTCGACGTGTCTGGCGAGTTCGAGGCTGCGTGCCGAGGTCCGGGGGCCTCGTAAAAACTCCGGAAAACATCAGAAATGCCAACCACAACTTGGCCATGGCCGCCTAGCCATTAGGCAGCCCGCGTTCCGGTCTGCCCGCCCGAGGCGGGCCGAGGACGCGTCGACGATTCGGGCTGGTTCACCGGTTCCGCCACTGGATCGGGGAACGAGAGCGACAGGTGGCTAGCGCGGGCAGGGGGGTTCGCCGGCCCTTCCGTTAGCGAAACGCACCGGCATTCTACGCACGTAGAGGTCTTGAAGGAACCATTCGCGGACGCGGGTTCGACTCCCGCCGCCTCCACTTCCCAACACAACCCGCCGTCGCTCCGATTCCCTGGATCGGGCGGCGTGCGGCCGCTCGCGGAGACGAACCACATTGAATCGAAAGCTCACGATACTCGGCGCTCTGCTGACAGTCGTCATCGTCTCCGACATCGCCACGAAGCGGTGGGCTCTCGACACGCTTGCGGGCGCACTGCGAGGGTGCTTCATCGAGGCGGCCACTCCCATGCGGGATTTTCTGGGCGGCCATGTGCCGCTCACGCTGGCCTTCAACCGGGGTGCCGCCTTCGGAATCTCGATCGGCGACGACCCGCGCTGGTTCTTCATCCCGGTGGCCCTGCTGGCGCTGGGGCTCATGATCGTCCTCATGGTGCGTGCGCAGAGGGACGATCACACGCGGATCATCGCGCTGGCGCTCGTCATTTCCGGCGCCATCGGCAACCTGATCGACCGCGTCCGGTGGGATTGCGGCGTCGTCGACTTCATCGGCCCGATCGACCTCGGGTTCTATCACTGGCCGATCTTCAACATCGCCGACATGGCCATTTCGTGCGGTGCGGTCCTGCTGGCGATCTCGTTCTGGATTGAGGAGCGCAACCTGAGCCGAGCCGCCCGCGAGGCGAGCGAAAGCGACGGCTCATCGCCGAAGAGCTCGCGCTCCTAGGGCCGCGCTGGCGGATCGAAGACCAGGTACTCGATTCGCCGGCGCCTCACCTTCACGATCGTGAACCGGCCTGCGGCGGTCTGGACGGCGTCGCCGGGTCTTCCCACGCGGTCGAGCGCGCCGAAGACGTGGCCGCCGATCGTGTCGAACTCCTCGCCGAGCTCCAGTGCCAGACGCTCCTCGACGTCCCGGACCGGGGTGCCACCCCAGATGATCACGCGACCGTCCTCCAGCTCCCGGAACTCGCGGGGCTTGTCGGTGCCGTGCTCGTCCTGGAACTCGCCGACGATCTCCTCGATGAGGTCGTCCAGCGTCACCAGGCCCGCCGTCCCACCGAACTCGTCGAGCACGATGACCATCTTGGCCCGACTCGCGCGCATCTCCTGGATCAGATCCTCGACCGGCTTGGTGGCGGGCGCGAACTGGGCCGGCCGCATGACATCGGCGATCCCGTCGACCCCGTCCCGCGCGGCTCTCCACAGGTCTCGCGCGAGCAGGACGCCCACGATTCGGTCGAGCTCCCGTTCGTAAACCGGCAGGCGGAGCTTGCCGCGGTCGAGCACGATGTCCATCGCATCGCGCACCGAGGTCCCGACGGGCACGGCGACCATGTCGATCCTGGGCGTCATCACCTCGCTGACGGCGATCTCGTCGAGCTGCATCACGTTCGACATCACCTGGAACTCGTCCTCGTCGATGGCGCCCTCGCGACGCCCGATCTCCGTCAGGGCCTCGATCTCGGCGCGGCTGATCGTTACCTGCCGCGCCCGCCTCGGCTTGATCCAGCGGCTCAGGTAGCCCAGCGGCACGAGCGCCGGCTTCATCACGAACACCATGATGCGCAGAAGGTGCGCCGTGGGCCGTGCCAGCTGCTTGCAGAACGTGGCGCCGATGGTCTTGGGGATGATCTCGGATAGCACCAGCACGGCGAAGGTCAGCGCCGCCGCAAAGATGCCGACGGCCAGGCCACCGCCGAAGACGCGCTCCGCGAGCGCCCCGCTGACGGTGGCACCCACCGTGTGGGCGATGGTGTTCAGGGTGAGGATCGCCGCGATCGGCTCGTCGATCTGCCGCTTCATTCGCGCCAGGATGTCTCCAGCCCTGTCGCCGCGGCCCTGAAGGACGGCGACGTAGGAGTGGTTGACGGAGAGCAGGACGGCTTCGAGGACCGAGCAGAGGAAGGAGACCGACAGCGAGGTCCCCACAACCGCGACGAGCTGGACTAGCAAGTGGCGACGACCATGGTGAGCGTGTTGAGGCGGGGCGGGGGTCCACCCGGTTCGGGGCACGGGGTCTTGCCCCTATCGCAAAGCTGACTCTAACCTTTGGCGCGGGCAACCTGCGGAAAGGAAGACTGGCGTGACAACGAGGCGGGTGTTTGGGAAGATTCTGCGGATCGGAGCGGGCGGCATGGCCTTCCTCGCCCTGCACCTGGCCGGTCCGATGGGTCCGTGTCCTTCGGCGGGCCAGCAGCAGGACGACGCGCTCTACTACGTGTACGTCGGAGCCGAATCCGCGGACCTCCTGCACCGGATCCGCTTCGGTCCCGGCGGCGCCGAACTCGACCGGACGATCGCGGTCGGCGAGATGGCCACGGAGACCGAGGGCCCCCACGGCCTGAACGTCTCCCCCGACGGGCGCTTCCTCTTCATGACCACGGGCCACGGCGTCCCCGACGGCAAGCTCTGGAAGTTCCACGCCGGCCCCGACACCCTCGTCGCCGACCCCATCCTCCTGGGCTACTTCCCCGCCACCCTCGACCTCACCCCCGACGGTCTCTACGCCTTCGTGGCCAACTTCAACCTGCACGGCGACATGGTGCCGTCCACGGTCTCGGTGGTCTACACGCCGGACATGATCGAGGTGGAGCAGATCGAGACCTGTACCATGCCGCACGGGGCCCGCCTCGACGCCGCCGGCGTGTTCCTCTACTCGGCCTGCATGATGGACGACCAGGTCGTCGAGATCGACACTCGCACCTTCGAGGTCGCCCGCCGCTTCTCGGTGGCCACCCCCTGCTCGCCCACCTGGGTCGTGCCCGCCCGCCGCACCGCGTCGCTCTTCGTGGCCTGCAACCGCGGCGACCGCATCCTCGAGATCGACCGCGAGTCGTGGTCCCTGACCCGCACCATCGAGACCGGGCCGGGCCCCTACAACCTCGCCCTCACGCCCGACGAGGGGATCCTCGTCGCCACCCTCAAGGCGGGTGCCGCGGTCCAGTTCGTCGATCTCGAGACGGGGCGCCCCGCCGCGACCACCCCGTCCTCGACCACCGTGACCCACGGCGTCGCCGTCAGCCCCGACGGGCGCTACGCCTTCGTCTCGGTGGAAGGGGTGGGCGCCGAACCCGGCAAGGTGGACATCTTCGATCTGGCCGACTTCACGCGGGTTGCCGATGTCGAGGTCGGGCAGCAGGCGGGCGGCATCGTCTTCTGGAAGATGGAGTCCCGCTAGCGCGCAGCCGGGGGCCGAGCTAGCGGAGCCGAATCGTGGCGTTGTCCTCGTCCCAGCCGAAGTAGTACGCCCTCTCCGCGCCGCGCCGCGTCTGGACGTGGACGATGTTGCGCTGGTCCTCGAACATGTTGAAAAGGAGGCGGTTCGTCACGTGGATGCGGTCGACCGACCCCTCCAGCGGGTACTCCAGCCGGTACCACCACATCACCTCGTCCGGGTTTCTGGCCGGCTGGATTCCGCGCTCCACGACCGCGCCCTCGGCGACGGCGCCCTCGACCTCGATCGTCAGCATGTCGTTGATGTACCGCTCCACGATCGCGTCCACCTCCGAGCTCTCGGCCAGGCGGAAGTCCATGTCCGAGGTCCGTTCCATCACCGCGAACTGGAGGTCGTCCCAGAAGAAGCGGATGCGAACGTCGAGAACCTCCCCGTTCACGCTGGCGTCGGCGACGGACAGGCGAAAGGCGTGGGGCGCGGCGAAGGCGCTCACGGCCAGGAAGCAGATCGCCGCCGCCACGACGCGGGCCGTCGGTCGCGCCATGCCTCGCGTCCGGCGTGCACTGGGTTGATTCGCCGAGGCGTCCCCGGCGCGGAACGCGGCAGGTCGATTTCTGTACATTTCTTGTGTCGGCGTCCGAAGTCGTCGCATGGAAGAAGGTCGCCCGTGAATACTGGCGGGTCCGTGACCACTCAATCAACCGGAGGCAGGGTGCGCGAACAGAGATCACCGCAGGCGGCGAGGGCGGTGGCCGCAACCATCGCAGTCCTGGCAAGCGTGCTGGCGACCGACGCCGCCCACGCCCAGGTGCGGGCGGGAGCACACGCGTTGTACAAGTCGCAGACCTTCGACGCCGGCACCTTCGGGGTCGGCGCCCGCGTCGAGGTCGATCTGAACTTCGTGCGCCGCGGGCTGGTCGTCGCGGGCCTCTACGACCGACTGTTCCCGGACTGCGAGGAGTGCTCGTCCAGCGAGATGGGCGGCCAGCTGCTGTTGGCCCCCCGCGGCCCCCTGTTTCTGGGACTGGGTGCCGGGTATCAGCGTCACGAGGGAGCCGATGCAGGCGGCGGGTCCGATGACTCGGGAGACTGGGTCTTCAGCTACGCCGCCGGACTGCGACTGACCAACCTTCCGGTAATCGTGCCTTTCCTGGAATTCCGCCAGGAGTTCGGGTCCGACAACCTGAACGAGCAGACGTTCTCGTTTGGCGTCATGCTGAGTCCGACGCGCGCGCGCAGCGCACCCAGCGCTCCCTTCTCGCGTTGAGCCGGATCCCGTTCCACCAGCGCCCGTTGCGAGCCGTCGGGCGGTGGTGGCAGCTCTGGGCCGAGCACGCGGGGCAGTTGGGGCTCCTCGTCGGGCGCACCTTCGTCGCGACGGTCCGGCTCCGCGTCCCGTGGAGCGAATTCGTCCGCCAGGTCTATGTGATGGGGGTGCAGAGCATTCCCATCGTGATGATCACGGCGGTGCTCTCGGGCATCGTCACCTCGCAGCAGGGTGGCTACCAGATCACCGCGACGATCCCTCTCTACGTGCTGGGCAGCGTCACCGTCACGAGCGTCGTGCTCGAACTGGGGCCCGTGCTCACCGCCGTCGTGCTGGTCGGAAGGGTGGGTGCGCGGATCACGGCCGAACTCGGCACCATGGTCGTCTCCGAGCAGATCGACGCGTACCGTTCCCTGGGGCGCGACCCTCAGATCATGCTGGGCGCCCCGCGAATTCTGGCCGGGCTCTTCGTCATGCCCCTCCTGGTCGGCATGGCCAACATCGTGGGCATCTTTGCCGGCATGGTGGCGGCCGACCTCACGCTGGATCTCGGTTTCGAGACCTTTCTCTACGGCGCCCGTCTCTTCTGGCACTCATGGGATCTGTGGTACTCGTTCATGAAGGCGATCACCTTTGGCTTCGCGATTCCGGTGATCGCGATTCACATGGGATTCCGCACCAGCGGCGGCGCCGAGGGAGTGGGGAGCACCACGACGGCCTCGGTCATGTTCCAGACGCTGACCGTTCTCATCCTCGACGCCATGTTCCCGCCGCTCTTCCTCAACTGACCGTCAAGTCCGTCGCATGGATCCCCGCCCCGTAATCCGCTACCGCAACACCTGGAAGGCGTACAAGCGTCCGGTGCTGACCGGCGTGGATCTGGACGTCCGCGAGGGCGAGATGTTCGCGCTCTTCGGCCCCTCCGGCACCGGCAAGAGCGTCCTCCTCAAGACCACGATCGGCCTGGTGGTGCCCGATCGCGGCGACGTCGAGGTCAACGGAATCTCGGTGTACTTCGGTGGCGAGGGCGCCAAGGACGCCGTGCGGCGGCAGGTGGGGTACGTCTTTCAGCAGGCGGCTCTATTCGATTCGCTCAACGTGTACCGAAACGTCGAGATGGGCCTTCCCGTCGACCGCATCGGACGCATGGGACCGCAGGGCGCGGCGCGGGCGGTTTGGAGGGCGTTGGAGCTCGTCAACCTCGAACCGGCGGAGGTTCTGTCGATCCTCCCCGCCGAGCTGTCGGGCGGCATGAAGAAGAGGGTCGGGATTGCCCGCGCCATCGTGGGGCGGCCCCGCATCCTGCTTTGGGACGAGCCCACCACCGGTCTCGACCCGGTCAACACCGCAGCCGTCGAGCGCCTGATCAAGGGACTGGCCGAAGAGCTGCGGGTCACCTCGATCCTGGTCACCCACGATGTCGAGGGCGCACTCTGGATGTGCGATCGCGTGGCCATGCTCGAAGGCGGGCGCATTCGTTTCTGTGGAACCCCGGGCGAATTCCAGGAGGAGGCCGACCCGGTGGTCAGGGCATTCGTGGATCGCGCGGCCGCCGAGGCCGCACTCGACGTTGTGGAGATGACATGAACGACGCGGTATCGTCCAGCGGCAAGCGGCTCTCCGACGAAGAAGTCATGCGGGCCGTGCCGCCCCTTTCCGGGGCGCGGGAGTTTCGGGTGGGGATCTTCGTGATTCTCGGGATCGTGGGCTTCTTCACGGTCCTCTTCCTCATGACGAGCCCGGCGCTGTTCCGGGGCCGCTACATGATGGTGACCGAGGTCGCGGACGCCCAGGGCATACGCCGCGGAGATCCGGTGCGGATGCGCGGGATCAACATCGGACGCGTGTACTCCTTCGAACTCGCGCCCAGCGGCGGCGTCTACATCACCATGGAGCTGGACGGCGAATACCGGATCCCCGCCGAGGCGAGCACCGAGCTGCTGGCGATGGGCTTCCTGGGCGGCATGGTGGTGTCCGTCATCCCGGGCGACAGCGACGACTACGAGGCTCCCCGCAGCATCCTCCCCGGCAATTCCTCGGCCGGCGTGCTCGAGCAGGCGGGCGACATGGCCGGGTCAGCGGCCGACGTGCTGGACAGGGTCCAGAGGGTCCTCGCGGACTCGACCATCGCCGGCGCCGGCGAGGCGATCCTGTCGCTGCGCGACATGCTGGCGGACATGGCCGATGTGACCGATGGTCGGGCGGCGGAGCTTGGCCAGCTCATCGAGAGCCTCCAGAGCTCGGCCGAGAGCGTCGAGGGCATCACCGGGGCGGAGGATTGGAGCCAGACGCTGGCTGCAGCCAAGAGCACCATGACCACCCTGCAGCGGACCTCCACGACCCTCGATGAATCGGTGGCGTCGGTGGACACCATCCTGGGACGCATTGAGCGGGGCGAGGGGACGCTCGGAAAGCTCCTGAACGACGACGCCCTCTACGACTCCCTCGACGGCGCGGCGCAGAGCCTGCGCGAACTCCTCGACGACATCCGGGAGAACCCGGGCCGCTACGTCACGATCGAGATCTTCTGATCGAGGTCGCCTACCAGCCCGGCGCGATGTGGAATCCCCAGTGCCAGCCCTTTGCCGGGCGCTGCCAGGGATAGGCGTAGTACGCCTCCATGATCAGGAAGTTGAGCAGGTTCAGGCGTGCCGAGAAGCCGCTGCTCGCCACGGGTATCCGGGCCAGCGAATCTCGCGACCAGACCAGCTCGGCGGGCCGGTCGGGATCCCACGCCAGGCCCACGTCGGTGAAGGCGGTGAGCTCGACCGGGATGTAGGGGAAGTTGATCAGGCCGAATTCCTCGATTCCGGTGAAGGGGAAGCGGAACTCGATGTTGAACACCCCCAGCCGATGCCCGTAGAGGCGATCGATTAGCGGACAGGTGGATCCGCTGCGGCTGATCGACGTGCTCTCGCTGCACTCGCCGCTGTCGAACGAGTTCCACGCGTACCCCCGGACGAAGGTCTCGAAGCCCATGAAGTAGGTTCCGAGCTGCTCCTGGTCGAGGCCGCGGGTGTCGCCGTACCGGCCCAGGTGCAGACCCCGCGTGGCCAGCGTCAGAGGTCCGCCGCCGCTGAAGTAGCGGCGGTAGTCGAGGGTGAGCGTCTGGAAGTTGACGGTGCCGTACGAGACTTCGGCGCCGAAGCGGAAGCGCTCTCCCCGCACGGGGCTCGTGAATGCGGCGAACGAGTTGTCGCCCACGAAGGCAAAGGACGCCGAGGCGAAGTGCAGCGGGTCGCGCCAGTCCTCGTTGACGCGCTCGAAGGCGACGATGCGCTGGAACGGGTCGGTGTAGTAGACCTCTCGCTCGAGGTCGAACCCGTACCGGGTGAGGCCCAGCCCTCCCTCGAGTCGGCGCGTGGCCGATAGTGGAAAGGCCAGCATCCCCTGAACCGCATCGATGAAGATGCGCTGGCGATAGATCTGGAACTGGTCGTAGCCGAACAGGAACTGCTGGATCAGGTAGGGCGTGTGCTGGATCCCGACGCCCCAGTTCCAGCGGTGTTTCTGGTTGAGGTAAGACACCTGGCCGCCGATGTCCTTGAAGGTCCCGTTCGCGTTCAGGGCGGTCACCAGGAACCGGTCGCCCAGCATGTCGGTGAAGATCGCGTAGGTGCCGCCGGTGGCGTAGGAGCCGAAGGTGTCGGCGCCCACCCCGATCTGCGGCTGGCCCACGTAGTCGAGCTCCAGCGAGGCCTCGTAATCCTCCGCCTGCTCTCCGGTGTACACCTCGGCCGAAACCAGGCCGGTGTGCTGATCGGACAGGTAGCCCGCCACGCGGCTGCGGATCCCGGGCCTGCCCGGCGGCAGAAGGCGGCCGGGGTGCGTGCTGCCGTCGGCTGCGACATCGAGCAGGGTCGACATGTCTCCCGGCCTGCCGGTGTTCACGATGTAGCCCCGCTCGTGGAACACCGAGAAGGCCAGCAGGTCCTGGGCCGGAGAGTACGAGAACGCCGGCGAGAGCATCGTGATCCCGCTCACCCCCGTCACCGCCCGGGTGATCCTCCGCATCTCGCCGTCGGCGAGGTTCATGTGGTAGATGTCGGGGAACCCGTCGGGGTCGGAGATGAAGAAGATGCCCTCTCCGGTGCCGTCGTAGACTGGATTGGTGTGCTTCGAGCCCGCGAACACGGTCATGGGCTCGACCGCCAGCGTCTCCACATCCAGAAACGCCAGCACGTAGTTGCCGAAGACGAGCTCGTCGAAGTCGGTGTCCGTGCCCCGGTCGGACACGAAGGCGAGGGTGCGGCCGTCGGGCGACCAGGCCGAGTGCAGGTCGGCGTGCTTGTCGTTCGTCAACTGCTGGACGCTCTCGCCTTCCAGGTCGTAGAGGTACAGGTCGCTGATCCCGCCCCTGAGCCCGGTGAAGGCGATGCGGCGGCCGTCCGGCGACCAGGCGGGGTTCTGGATCGCCCCGAGCCCCTCGATCGAGATCCGGTCCTCGATCCTCCCGCTCTGCACATCGAGAATCGCCAACTGGTTGTCGCCGCCCGAGAAGATCACGAACGCCAGCTTCCGGCTGTCCGGCGACCACGACCCGCTGCTGTCGATGTAGCGGATGCCGTCGATGTACGGTGTCTGGTTCCTCTGCAGGGGCCGCAGGATCCGTCCGGTCTCCACCTCGGCCAGGAAGAGGTCCATGGAGAACAGGTCCTTCTCCGACTGGAAGACGATGTAGCGTCCGTCCGGACTCAGCGAGGGCGCCACGTTGGTGCGGCCGCCGCCGCACTCGACGCACAGCAGCACGTCGCCCGTCTCGTACGGGTCGCTCTTGCCCGCCATCAGCGGTCGGTATTCGGCCTCGACCGCCTCCCACCACTCCATCGCAAGGCTGTCCTCGGACATCGCGAACACCTGGCCGATCGCCGCCTCCCAACCGGTGCGCAGCGCGGTGCGGAAATAGTCCTGCACGGCTTCGTCGCCGTAGGTGCCGCCGAGATACGAGATCATTCCCTGGCCGAAGCGGTAGGCGAAGTACTTCGGGTCGCGGGTGATCTCCTTCAGGGTGGGCTTGTCGTCGCGCAGAATGTGGTCGCGGAGCCACATGGCCGTATGGGGGTGCTCGCGCCCCATGGACATGTATTCGGCCATCCCCTCGACGATCCAGAGAGGCGTCGCCGCCAGCCGCATGATCCCGCCGCCGCTGCGGCTCTGCGAGATGTTGTACTGGAAGGCGTGCACGAGTTCGTGCCCCAGAATCCTGTCCGTCTCTCCGTAGGAGGCGTTGAGCGGCATGATCACCCGGTTCTTGAGCGACTCCGTCACGCCGCCGGTGCCCTGGCCAATGGCGCCCGAGAGGGTGTTGGTCTGCTGGAAGTCGGGGTGGTCCGCGTAGATGATGAGCGGCTTCGTGGTGTCGAAGTCGTGCTGGAAGGCGCGCGAGAAGCGCTCGTACCACCGTTCGGCGAGGCGCGCAATGTCCTCCACCGCCGTCTCCGCTTCGGGGTAGTAGTGGATCTCCCAGTTCTGGGTCGTGAGCACCTGGAAGTCGAAGCCACCCTCGTACTGGACCTTGTTGCGTCCGAAGTACTGGGCGGAGCCCGAGATCGGGAAGGTGATCAGCAGGGCGACCATGCCCGCCCCCGAAACGAGAAGTCGGGCGATGTGGTTCCGGGTGGTGCGGTTCGTTGCGACCATGACCAACCTCTTCCCCTTGATGGGCAGTCGGGCGAGTGATGTCCCGCCAACAGGACCGCCGAGTATCTTCATTCCGTTAGCCGAGCCCACGGCTCGTGTCGCCATGGATATACACTACGTTCCGGGCAGGGATCCTTACCGGTTCCCCGACCGCACCGTCCGCAACGGCCACCTCGACAATACACCCTTGGGAACGCCATGACCACCGCGACCAGACTCGCCGCTTTGACGGCGGCAGCCCTCACGCCCCTCGCCGCATGCGCCGGGGAGCCCTCCGACAAGGTTCCGGCGGCGGAGATCGCGACTCCCGCCGGGCCCGGCTCGGGGCAGCCGTTTCTCGATGCGGCCGGGGACGGCGTTTGGATGAGCTGGACCGAGCCGGCGACCGGAGGGCACCGCGTGGCCGTGTCGTTCTACGACGGCGAGTGGAGTGAACCGGCGACGATTGCCGAGGGCGATGCGTTCTTCGTCAACTGGGCCGATTTCCCGTCGGTCCGGGCCTTTGGGGACCGGCTCTTCGCGCACTGGCTCCAAAGGGAAGGGCAGGCGACCTACGACTACGGCGTCCGCGTGGCCGTGTCCGACGATCGCGGCGAAAGCTGGACCGAGCCCTGGACTCCGCACGACGACGGCACCCCCACCGAACACGGCTTCGTGTCGTTCTTCGGCGCCGACGACGGCGTGTGGGCGACCTGGCTGGACGGGCGCGCCATGGTGGAGCCGGGCGGGGCCATGTCGCTGCGCGCGCGGATGCTCGCCGGTCCCGGTCCGCCTGGAGCCGCGCCGGCCGGCCCTGAGACGATTGTGGACGACATGAGCTGCGAGTGCTGCCAGACCGACGCGGTGGTCGCGGACGGGGTGCCGGTCGTCGTGTTCCGCAACCGCGCCCCGGGCGAGATCCGCGACATCCATGTGAGCCGCCTCCTCGATTCCGGCTGGACTCCGAGCAGCGCCGTCCACGACGACGGCTGGGTCTTCGGCGGCTGCCCGGTGAACGGCCCGGCCATGGTGGCCCACGAGAGTCTGGTCGCGGTGGCCTGGTTCACGGCGCCCGACGCCGAGCCGCGCGTCAACGTGGCGTTCTCCACCGACGGCGCGGCCACCTTCGGCCCGCCGGTGCGGGTCGACGAGGGACGCGCCGCGGGCCGGGTCGACGTGGTGCTCCTCGACGATGGCGCCGCGCTCGTCACCTGGCTGGAGGTGGCGGGGGGTGCCGGGGGCGCCTCGATACTGGGCCGCAGGGTGGGCCGCGACGGAACCGCAGGCGATCCCGTGACGCTGGCGACGACCGAGGTCGCGCGCGCCTCTGGATTCCCTAGGATCGCGCGCCTGGGCTCCGACCGGCTGATGCTGGGATGGACGGATTCGGCGGGCGAGGGGCGCGTCCGCGCGTCGGTCTTCGACCTCGAGCTGTGGCAGCCGTAGCGGTGACGCTGGCGGACGCCGAGACGCCGGTCGGTGTGGTGGACCTGCCGAAGGCGCGCCGCAACGTGGAGCGGGCCGCAGCCTACTGCCGACGGCACGGAATCGCCTGGCGGCCGCACGTCAAGACCCACAAGTCGCTCGAGATGGCGCGCTTCCAGATCGCGTCCGGGGCCGTGGGGCTCACGGTGGCCACGCCCCGCGAGGCCGAGGTCATGGCGGCGGCTACGCACGATCTCCTCGTGGCGCATCCGCCGGCGCACCCCGCAAAGGTCGCCCGCCTGTGCGCGCTCCCGGCGAGCGTGGACGTCAAGGTCGGGCTCGATTCGGTCGCGGCGCTGCGTCCCCTCTGCCGCGCCGGGGCGGCCGCGGGACGAGTCTTCGGCATCCTCGTCGAGTTCGACGCCGGACTGGGGCGCACCGGGGTCGTCAATGTCGCCGACGCGGTGCGTCTGGCCGAGGTGGCCGCCTCGCTCCCAGGCGGCCGCTTCGACGGCCTGATGTTCTACCCGGGCCACATCCGCATCCCGCGCGGCGATCAGCGCGGGCGCCTGGCACGGTTGGCCGACCGGCTCGAGACCTTCCTGACCGCGCTGGAGCGCGCGGGGCTCCCGGCGCGCATCGTCTCCGGCGGCTCGACGCCCACCATGTGGGACTCGCACCGCCTGCCGGGCATCACCGAGGTGCGCGGCGGAACCTGCATCTACAACGACCGCGACATCGTGGGAATGGACGTGGCCGCGCCCGAAGAGCTGGCGTACTCGGTGCTGGCCACCGTCATCAGCGTGGCCGTGCCCGACCAGGCGGTGGTGGACGCAGGGTCCAAGGCGGTCTCGAAGGAGGTGCTGGGATCGGGCGCACCCGGATACGGGATGCTGCTCGACCGTCCCGGCGTCACGGTCCGGGCCATCAACGAGGAGCACGGAATGCTCGACCTGCGGGGGACCGACTGGCGCCCATCCGTCGGCGACCGCGTGCGGATCGTGCCGAACCACGTCTGCGCCTCGGTCAACCTGCAGGACCACCTGTGGGGATTCGAGCGCGAGGACGGACCCGCGAGGCCGATCGCGCTGGAGGCGCGGGGGCGTTCGCAGAGCGCGACGCAATGAATCGGGCACGCTTCGCGGAGATCGCGGCGGGGTTTTCCCGGCGGCGGGTGGTGGTCGTGGGCGACGTGATGCTCGATAGGTACCTGGCCGGCCCGGCGGACCGCGTCTCGCCCGAGGCGCCGGTTCCGGTGGTGAGCGTCGAGGACGAGTGGGACGCGGTGGGTGGCGCTGCCAACGTCGCCGCGAATGTCCTCGCGCTGGGTGCCCGCTGCGATGTGATAGGGGTGGTGGGGCAGGACGACGCGGGTCGCGCGGTCGTGCGCACCCTCGAAGGAATGGGCGGAGGTTGTCGCCTGGTGCGGACGGGAAGCCGCGAGACCACGGTCAAGACGAGGGTTCTGGCGCGTGGCCAGCAGGTGGTGCGGGTGGACCGGGAGCGCACCGCGCCCGTGTCGTCCGCCACACGGGCCGCGCTGGAGGCCCGGCTGCGCGAGTGTCTGCCTGGGGCCGACGCCCTCGCGCTCGCCGACTACGACAAGGGGACGCTGTCGGCCCGCCTCATCCGCAGCGCGATCGCCGGCGCCGCCGAACGGGGCGTCCCCGTGGTCGCCGACCCCAAGCGGCGCAACTTCTTCGCCTTCGCCGGGGCGACCGTCCTCAAGCCCAACCGCGCCGAACTGGAGGCCGCGCTCGGCGAGGCGGCGCATCCCGCAGACGCCGACTGGATGGAGGCGGCGCGTGTGCGCACGGGGGCGCAACACCTTCTCCTCACCCTCGGGGCCGAGGGCATGGCGCTGGCGTCGCCGGGCGGTGTGCTGGAGCGGATCCGCTCGCGTGCCCGCGCGGTCTACGACGTGTCGGGTGCCGGCGACACCGTTGCCGCCGTGGTCGCGGCGGCCATGGCGGCGGGCGCCTCCCTCGCCGAAGCGGTCACCCTCTCCGCAAGCGCAGCCGCGGCCGGTGTCGCGAAGGTCGGCGTCGCGACGGTCGCAGCCGAGGAGATCGCCGCGCTTCTCCCATCCTCCTGAAGGGGCGCAGCCGGGCGAAACCGTTATCGTATGGGCCACGGCACCCCGATCACCCCCCACCAACACGGAGACGACGCCAATGTCCCTGCTCACCGCCATTCACACCGACGACGCCCCCGGCGCCCTCGGCCCCTACTCCCAGGCCATCGTGTCCGACGGCTGGATCTTCGCGTCGGGGCAGATCGCCATCGACCCCGCGACGGGCGAACTGGTGGAGGGCGGGGTGGAGGAGCAGGCCGACCGGGTGCTCAGGAACCTGGCGGCGGTGCTGGCGGCCGCGGGAGGCAGCCTGCAGACGGTCGTGAAGACCACCGTCTTCCTTTCGGACATGGCGCTCTTCGCGGACATGAACGCGGTCTACGCGCGCCACTTCGGCGATCACCGGCCCGCGCGGGCCACGGTCGCGGTCGGCGGACTGCCGCAGGGCGTCGACGTCGAGATCGAGGTGGTCGCCAGAGTCGGTTGACGCCACTCCCGGAACAGGTTTTCAGGGCGGCGTGGCCCCATGCCTGAGGGGGCGGCGTGCGGGCTTCGCTTGACAGTTGCGGAGCGAGACGCAACTATTTCAGCCGGTGTGTTGGCCCTTGCCGGGAGATACCCGGTGCAAATAGCAGGGTGTGTCGACAGTCCAGTCACTCGAAAAGGAGAGGACCACAATGACACGTAACTGGTTAGCAGGAAGCCTCAGGAATGGGGCAGGAGGGCTTTGCCTGGCCTTTGCGGCCAGCCTGGCCTTCGCGTCCGTGGCGGATGCCCAGACGGGCACCGTCACGGGACAGGTCACCGACGCCGCGTCGGGCCGGCCGCTTGAGTCGGCCCAGGTCTACATCGAGGGCACGGCGCTCGGCACGCTCACGAACAGCAGCGGCAACTACCTGTTCGTCAACGCGCCCCCGGGCGAGCACACGGTCATCGCGGAGCTGGTCGGCTACAGGGCCGGTTCATCGACCGTCACCGTCGCCGCCGGAGAGACCGCCAGGGTGGACTTCGGGCTCAGCGTCACCGCGATCGCGCTTGACCAGATCGTTGTGACCGGGACCGGCGTCGCGACCGAGAAGAGGAAGCTGGGGAACTCGATCGCCACGGTTGACGTATCGCAGCTCGAGGACAAGCCGATCACGAGCTTCAGCGATGTCCTGCAGGGCCGCGAGCCCGGCGTCGTCGGCCTTCCGGGCGGCGGGGACACGGGGGCCAGCGGCCGCATCCGCATCCGCGGCTCGGCTTCTCTCTCCCAGTCCAACGAGCCGATCATCTACCTTGACGGCGTGCGCATCGACCGCGGCTCCGGCGGCAGCTGGGGCGCCGGCCAGGCGCAGACGCGGCGGATCGACGACATCGATCCGAACGCAATCGAGCGCATCGAGATCCTCAAGGGGGCGGCCGCCGCGACACTGTACGGCACGGAAGCCTCCAACGGCGTGATCCAGATCTTCACCAAGCGTGGCCGCCAGGGTGCGCCTCGCTGGACCTTCCAGACGGATCAGACGGCGGTGACGGCACCCACGGATCGCTTCATTCCTCACGCCGACTTCCCTCGCAGCGCCGAGGACGTCGCCAGAATGCAGCACCGCTGGGGCGTCAGCCTGCAGCCGTACGAGGTGTACGAGGTCGACTACATGAGCGAGCTCTACAACACCGGCTACGGCCAGACCTATTCGGGCTCGGTCTCCGGTGGCGGCGATCTGATCACCTACTTCGCCTCGGGCCGCTACTACACCGAGAACGGTCCCTTCAGCACGCTCGAGGGCGTCTTCGCCGACGGTGGACGACTCAAGAACGAGGACACGATCACGCGGCGCCAGGCGACCGTCAATCTGAACATCTTCCCGTTCGACAACCTGCGTCTCCGGGTCAGCGGCCTCTACTCCGAGTCGAATCAGACGCGTCTCGCGGGCGGTAACAACATCTTCGGCGTCTTCTCGCTCGGCCTCATGGGCCAGCTGCGGCTCGCCGACGACAACAACCGCTACGGCAGCCTCGCCTTCGCGACCCTGCGCGAGACCGCCGAGCGCGACTCCTACGAGGACGTCGAGCACTTCGCCGGCAGCATGAACGCCAACTGGACCATCACCGACCAGATCGTCTTCGACGGCACCTTCGGCGTCGACGTGACCAACGGCACCAACGTCTCGTTCTTCCCCTTCGGATGGAACGTGGACGGGTTCACCACCTACTACACGCAGGGCAACCGTGGCTTCGGCGACCGCAACAACCGTGAGGTCACCGGGGACTTCAAGCTGTCCTGGGACAACAACTTCACGGACGACATCAGCAGCCAGTTCCTTGCCGGTGGACAGGGCTTCCTGAGCCAGAACGTCTACCATGGCGGCGGTGGCCAGGGCTTCCCGGGTCCCGGTCTGGAGGTGGCGAGCGCCGGTGCCGATCAGTACACCAGCGAGGGCTGGACCAGAGTCGTCAACGCCGGCGCGTACTTCCAGGAACAGCTTGGCTACCAGGACTGGGCCTTCCTGACCGTCGGCGCGCGCTTCGACGCCAACAGCGCCTTCGGCTCCGACTTCGAAACCGCGACCTACCCGAAGGCCGCGATTTCGGTCATCCCGACCGATCTCTTCGACTGGAGCAACGAGACGCTCTCGACCTTCCGCGTGCGGGCCGCATGGGGCCGCTCCGGACTGCAGCCGGGTGCCTTCGACAAGTTCACGACCTTCACCCCGGCACCGGCCGAAGTCGGTCCGGGACTGCGGCCGGGCAACCTCGGCAACCAGGCGCTCAGGCCCGAGATCTCGAACGAGATCGAGTTCGGCGCCGAGTTCGGTTTCTTGAACGACCGTGTGGCTGTCGACGTCACGTACTGGGACCGCTCGACGACCGACGCCCTGGTGGCCCGCCAGTTCCCGGTCACCGGAGGCTTCACGGCGACCCAGCTCGACAACATCGGGCAGCTGGACGCCAAGGGGATCGAGCTTTCGGTCAACGGTTCGGTCTACAACAGCGAGAATCTGTCGATCAACGTGTTCGCCAACACAGCGTACATCGACGAGATCGTGACCGACATGGGTGGGGCGCCGCCGCTCAAGACCGGCGGTTCCTATCCCCGCTATCGCAACTACCTCCAGCAGGGATATGCGCCGGGTTCGTTCTTCGGGGCGATTCTGGATCCGACCATGGCCATCCCGCTGGATCTCTCGGGGACGGCCTGCATGGAGCCGACCCGGGCGCAGGCGCTTGAGTTCTTCAGCGTGGCTCGGAACCCCTCGTCCTTCGAGGTCATCCCGGTCGGCTGCTCGGGCGGCGCGGCGGAGTACCTGAAGCAGTACATCGGCAAGCCCACGCCGGACTACGCCGGCTCCGCCGGCTTCGACGTGAGCTTCATGGGCCGCTTCGAGCTCTCGACGAACTTCGAGTACAAGCTGGGGGACTACCACACCCAGGATCTGACCGGAGCCTTCCGGCAGGCCAACGCGGTCATCGGGCGCAACGTGCCTGGCACCGCGCGGGTGGCGTCGATCATGCAGAACCCGGCGTCCACGGCCGAACAGCGGCTCGAGGCCGCTTGGAGTGGGCGAGGGAGTATCGTGCGCTGGCGCCCATGTCCGGGATGAACCAGATCTGGACCTCGGACTTCATCCGGCTCAGAGAGATCACCCTGTCGTACCGGGTGCCCTCCGAGATGATCGAGGGATTCGGCCTCGACAACGCCACCCTCACCCTGGGTGGGCGCAACGTGAGGCTCTGGATGCTTGGCGACTATCGCGGAATCGATCCCGAGATCAATCCGCAGTCGGCCTGCACCGGCGGCGGCGTCAACTGCAACTTCCTCACCGGAACCGAGGCGTTCGGCGTCCCGATTCCGCGGCGATTCACCCTGTCCGCGCGCATCGGGTTCTAGAGAGAGGAGATTGAGACAATGACGATCAAGACTTCAAGGTCCATCCTGACGGCCTTCGGCATGGCCGCGCTCCTCGGGGCGTGCGACCTCCTGGAGGTGGACAACCCCAACGCGTTGGTTCAGGCGGACATCGAGAAGGTCGCGGCGGCAGCGGCGGCCGTGAACGGCTCGCAGGCGCTGGTGGCCAGCGGCATCGGCAGGATCTACGCACCGTATTCGACGGTGGGCGACGAGATCACCTGGATCGGCTCGCGCGACGCCTGGAACGAGTTGGACCAGGGGACGCCGGACAATTCGGGCAACGAGTTCACCGACGGAGCGTTTCCTGGGATTGCCCAGGCGAGGTGGATGGCGAACTTCGCGGTGACGCTCATGGAGGGCCACGTGTCGGAGGACGCGGGCAACTCGGATCTTCAGGCCCATCTGGCCCGGGCGAACCTCTACGCGGGCGTGGCGTACTCGGCCATTGCCCAGATGTTCGACGACTTCGCCTTCAGCGACCGCACCGAGCCCGGGCCCCTCATCGGGCCGGCCAACATGAGCCAGGTCTTCGACCAGGCGATCGCGTACTTCACCGCGGCCATGGCTGGCGGGGGTGACGTAGCGACGCAGGCGCAGGCTGCACGGGCCCAGGCATATCACCAGAAGGCCATCTGGGGGCTGTTGAACCCGGCTGGCTCGACGCCCGGCAACCCGCTGGTCAACGACGCCAACGCCAACAGCGATGCGGCGGCGGTGCTCGGCTCGGTCGGCGGTTCCGATTGGGCCTATCGGTTCGCGTACAGCTCGGCGACGGTCACCAACAACCTGTCGTGGCAGGTGAACGAGCGGGGCGAGCTGCAGATCGGTCCCGACTATGCCACCAAGGATCCTGCGGACCCCCCGACGCTCAACTCGCACGATCTGATGGATCCGATCGAGGGAGCGCTGGACACGCGTTACAAGGCTCGCGTGGACGAGTTCCTGGCCGGTGGCGGGGGTACCTCTCCGCTGACGGTGGTGGGTGAGCGCGGCCTTCACCTGATCCTCGCCGAGTCGGCGCTGGCCAGCGGCGATGAGGCTGGCTTCACCGAGCACGTCAACGCGATTCGCGAGGGGCTGGACGGACTGACCGCCTATTCCGGGCAGATTCCGGCGTCCGAAATGCTCCAGCACGAGCGCCGAGTGAACCTGTTCATGCAGTTCAAGCGGCTGCAGGACCACTACCGCTTCGGGGTGCCGAGCAGCAACTGGCTCCCGGCTCGCCGGCGATGACCACCCCGGGCACGATGTTGCCGATCACCCGGATCGAGATCGAGGCGAACTGCCACCATCCGCAGAACCCCAACCATCCCTGCGCTGGATAGGTTGAGTTTGACGAGGTAGCGCAAGCCGCAACCTGACGGTTGGTCAGACGGGGTCCAGGGGAGTTCTCCTGGGCCCCGTCGTCGTTGGGGTGAGCCCGTCGTCGGAACCCCACGACTCGTTATGGTTATCTTCAACCAGGTGAATCACGCTCGACCGGAGGACAGTGGTGCAGGTGCGGAGTTTTCCGATGGATAGACGGAGGCGTTCCTGGGGGCTTGCCGCGCTCCTAGTGGTGTCAGCGGGGTGCAACTGGTTCGACGATCCCACCCCCGAGTTCGTCCAGGTGATGATCGACGGCGACGCAGGCCCGCTGTTGGTGGTCACGTCCACCCAGTTCATTCCGACGACCAACGAGGCCGGAGAGATGGGAGTCCAGGTCTACGCTGCGGACACGACGGCGGTTTCCTTCCCGTTCGAGCACACCTGGAACATCAAGGACCAGAACCGCTTTCTCCTATACGCGTTTCCGGCCGACTCCAGCACAGTCACGGTTCGGCTCAGGGTCTTCCTGGACGGCACCCCGGACTACGACAACACGCTGGGGACGTCGGTCGAGGATCCGATTCGCTACATCTACCTGTTCAATCAGCAAGTCATCCCGGACTTCGACCTTCTCTGACGGTGCAAGCGATGATACGAAAGCGCGCTTTGCCGGATGTTGATCGCGTTGGCCGTCGGCTTCGCCTCCGGCTGCTACACCTTCGTGCCGATCGAGGGGCCGGCACCCGTCGGGAGCGATGTCCGCGCCACTTTGACGGACGAGGAGGCCCTGCGGATCAGCCGCCAGACCGGAGAGCTCTCGCGGACCGTCGACGGCCGCCTCGTCGGGGCCACGGGCGATTCGGTCGTCGTGTCCGTGGTGACGTTCCGGGCCGTGTCCGAGGTCTCGGGGTCGAGGCAGCTGCGGCAGTCGGTGACGATCCCCAGGGACGGAATGGAGACATTGGCGTCGCGCCAACTCTCCGTGTGGCGCAGCGGCGTCATGGGCGTGCTGGCGGCATCGGGGGTCGCCCTGGTCATCAACCAGGTGGTGGCCGGTGGATCCAACCAGGACGACACCGACGACGGCGAGCCGATCGGCACGCTCGTTCCGATTTTCCGCATCCCGATCGGGAGGTAGCGCGGCGCCATCGGGGAGATCCCTTCCTTGATCCATCCGTCGTGCCGCCCTATGGTTCACGGTCGCAGCACCGCGTCGGAGCTGCGCCTTCGACACCTTCCATGCACAGGAGAAACCGCCACATGCGGCATCGGCATCGCTACGCACCCCTGACCGCGCTGATCGCGACCATCTTCGCGGCCATCGCCTCGTCCAACAACCCCGCGCACGCCCAGCAGGCCTACGACGAAGCCCTCTGGGGCTCGCTGGAGTGGCGCAACGTGGGTCCGCCGCGCGGCGGACGCTCGATCGCCGCCGCGGGTTCGGACGCCCGCCCCTTCGAGTACTTCATGGGCACGACGGGCGGAGGTCTCTGGAAGACCGACGACGGCGGGCTCAACTGGGATCCGGTCACCGACGGCCAGATCAACAGCGCGTCGATCGGGGCGGTGCAGGTCTGCGAGAGCAACCCCGACATCGTGTACATGGGGACCGGCGAGACGCAGATTCGCGGCAACATCCAGCAGGGCGACGGGGCCTACAAGTCCACCGACGCCGGCGAGACCTGGGAGCACGTCGGGCTGGCCGAGACCCAGAACATCGCGCGCATCCGCATCCACCCCGAGAACTGCGACGTCGCCTGGGCCGCCGCCTTCGGGAAGCACTCCGCCGAGAACCCCGAGCGCGGCGTCTACAAGACGACCGACGGCGGGGCGACCTGGCGCCGCGTCCTCTACAAGAGCGACAAGGCGGGCGCCGTGGACATCAGCGTGGACGCGACGAACCCCGACATCATCTATGCGGCGATCTGGGAGGCGTGGCGCCGTTCCTGGGGAATGTCGTCCGGGGGTGAGGACAGCGGGCTCTACAAGTCCACCGACGGCGGCGAGAGCTGGACCGAGATCACCGCCAACATCGGCCTGGCCGAGGGACCGGTCGGCAAGATCGGGGTGGCGGTTTCGCCCGCGAACCCGAACCGCGTGTGGGCGCTGGTCGAGCACGAGCCCGACGGTGGCGTCTGGCGCTCCGACGATGCGGGCGCGACCTGGGAGCGGGTCAACGACGAACGCAAGCTGCGGCAGCGCGCCTTCTACTACACGCGCATCTACGCCGACCCCAACGACGAGGACGTGATGTACGCCCTCAACACGGGGCTGTACCGCTCCCGCGACGGCGGCGAGACCTTCCCGCGCGGCATCCAGGTGCCCCACGGCGACAACCACGACCTCTGGATCGCCCCCAGCGACTCCGACCGCATGGTCAACGCCAACGACGGCGGCGCCAACGTCACCATGAACGGCGGCGAGACCTGGACCGACCAGGACTACTCCACCGCCCAGTTCTACCGCGTGATCACCACCGAGCACACGCCGTACCACATCTGCGGCGGCCAGCAGGACAACTCCACCGCGTGCATCCCCGTGCGCGGGTGGAACCAGATGGCGGCCCGGGGCCCCGGCAACCGCTCCTGGTACTATGCGGTCGGCGGCTGCGAGAGCGGCTACGTCGCCCCCAACCCGATCAACCTCGACGTGTTCTACGCGGGCTGCTACGGCGGCGCGCTCTCCCGCTTCGACATGGCCACGGGCGCGACCCGCGCGGTCAACGTGTGGCCCGAGAACCCCATGGGGCAGTCGTCGGAGGACCTGATCGAACGGGTGCAGTGGACCTTCCCGATCGTCTTCTCGCACCACGATCCCGAGGTGCTGTACACGGGGACGCAGAAGGTCTGGAGGACGACGAACGAGGGACAGAGCTGGGAGCAGCTCAGCCCCGACCTGACCCGCGCCGACGCGATGACCATGGGCCCCTCCGGCGGCCCCATCACCAAGGACCAGACCGGCGTCGAGACCTACGCCACCGTGTTCGCGATCGCGCCGTCCTACCACGACCCCGAGGTGATCTGGGCGGGCTCGGACGACGGCCTCGTGCACGTCACCCGCAACGGCGGCCTCGACTGGATGGACGTGACGCCCCCCGACGCGCCCGACTTCGTGCGCATCAACACCGTCGAGGCGTCGCCGACCACGCCGGGCAAGGCGTACGTGTCGGGCATCCGCTACCTCGTGGACGACGACCGCGCGCCCTACATCTGGAAGACCGACGACTACGGCGAGTCCTGGACCAAGATCGTGGGCGGGCTCCCCGAGGACGACTTCATCCGCGCCACGCGCGAGGATCCGAGTCGGCCCGGGCTCCTCTACGCCGCGTCCGAGCGCACGGTGTACGTCTCCTTCGACGACGGCGCCCGCTGGCAGCCCCTGTCGCTCAACCTTCCGGTCCTGCAGGTGTCCGACCTGGTGGTCGAGGAGAACGACGTGGTGATCGCCACGCACGGCCGCTCCTTCTGGGTGCTCGAGAACATCGGGCCGCTGAGGCAGATGGCCGACGAGGTGGCCGCAGCCAGCGCGTGGCTCTTCGAGCCCACCGACCCGGTGCGCGGGGTCGACCAGGGCGCCCGGTTCCAGTACCACCTGGCCCAGGACGCCGAGAGCGTCACCTTCGAGGTCGTGGACGCGAGCGGCGAGGTGATCCGCACGTGGGAGGCGGTCGCGGGCGAGGAGGAGGAGGAAGAGGAGGTGAGTCCCTTCGCTGCGTTCTTTGGTGGTGGAGGAGGGGGAGGCCCGTCGGTGCAGCAGGGATCCCACGCCTTCCGCTGGGACATGCGCTACCCGTCGTGGACGGATTTCGAGGGGCGGATCATGTGGGCCGCGCGGCCCATGGGTCCCACTGCGGTGCCCGGCACGTACACGGTGCGCATGACGGTCGATGGCGGCGCCCCCCAGAGCCGCGACTTCGACATCCGCATCAACCCGAACCTCGAAGGCGTGACCGTGGCCGATCTGCGCGAGCGCTTCGAACTCGCGATCCAGATCCGCGATCGCGTCTCGGAGGCGAACGAGGCGGTCATCAAGGTGCGGGACATCGGCACCCAGATCGAGGAGCGTCTGGAGCAGACCGACGACGGCGAGGTCGAGTCGCAGGCCGCCACCGTGGAGGAGAACCTCGGGGTGGTCGAGGCGGAGATCTACCAGGTCCAGAACCAGAGCAACCAGGACCCCCTGAACTATCCCATCAAGCTGAACAACAAGCTTGCCGCCCTGCTGGGTGTGGTGGAGGGCTCCGAGAACCGGCCCACCGACCAGTCATACGAAGTCTTCGAGCACCTTTCGGCCCTGCTCGACGAGCAGATGTCGGAGATGCAGATCGTCATCCAGAGGGATCTCGGACGGCTCAACGATCTGTTGATTCGCGAGGGACTCGAGCCGATCGAGGATCGTCGCCTCGTGAGCTAGCAAGAACGCGGACGCGCGACCGTCCGCCGAGGGAGGTACAGATGAGACGCCGTGTGAGAAGCCCCGGCAGGCGCCGGGCGGCCCCCATGCTGGCTGCGGCTGCGGCGATTGCCGTGGCGGCGGGGTGCGGCGGTTCCCGCACCGCGTCGAATCCCTTCGAGGCCGGAGCAACGGCCCAGAGCATCCGGATCCACGTCGAGAACAACAACTTCAACGAGGCCACCGTGCGTGCCGTCGCCCGCATCGAGCGGCGGCTTGGAGTCGTTCCCGGCAACGGCAGGGAGTCCTTCACCCTCAACTGGCCGACGGTGGACGATCTCAGAGTCAGAATCGACATCCTCGCCGGTGATCGCTTCACCACCAACCGGGTGTCCGTGGGACCCGGCGAGTCGGTCTATCTGACCATCCAGAATCCCGTCTATCGGTCGTTGCTGCGCCGCTAGGCGCGCCGTTCTCCGACGGTTCCCAGGCGTCGGCCCCCTGATCCGGACGGCCCCCTGTCATCTTTGCGTCGCTACGTCGTATCTACGCCGTCGCCATGCGGCGGCAATCCCTCAAACCATCAGTCCAAAGGACGAATAGCGACCATGAGAGACGAAACCATTGCCATCCACGGGGGCTTCGAGTCGGACCCGGCGACGCACGCCGTAGCGGTCCCGGTCTACCAGACGGTGGCGTATCAGTTCGACGACGCGCAGCACGGCGCGGACCTTTTCAACCTGGCGGTTCCCGGCAACATCTACACCCGCATCATGAACCCGACCCAGGCCGTTCTCGAGGAGCGCGTGGCCGGGATCGAGGCCGGCGTCGCGGCGCTGGCACTGTCGGCGGGCAGCGCGGCGGTCACCTACTCCATCCTCAACCTGGCCACGGCCGGCGACAACATCGTCAGCGTGCCCCAGCTCTACGGGGGCACCTACACCCTCTTCGCGCACACCCTGCCGAGCATGGGCATCGAGGTGCGCTTCGCCGAGGGCGACGGCCCGGACGATCTCGCCAAGCTGATCGACGGCCGCACCAAGGCGATCTTCTGCGAGAGCATCGGCAACCCGGCGGGCAACATCGTCGATCTCGCGGCGCTGTCGGACCTGGCCCGCGCCCACGGAATCGCGACCATCGTCGACAACACCGTTGCGACGCCCGCCCTCCTGAAGCCGATCGAGCACGGCTTCGACATCGTCGTCCACTCGCTCACCAAGTACATGGGCGGACACGGCAACTCGCTGGGCGGCGCCATCGTCGATTCCGGGAACTTCCCGTGGGCCGACAACTCCGAGCGCTACCCGATGTTCTCGACGCCCGAACCCAGCTACCACGGCGTGGTCTACACCGAAGCCCTCGGGCCGGCCGCCTACATCGGCAGGGCGCGCACGGTTCCGCTGCGGAACACCGGCTCGGCGATCTCGCCCTTCAACGCGTTCCTGATCCTGCAGGGGCTGGAGACGCTGAACCTGCGCCTGGAGCGTCACTGCGACAACGCGCTGGCGGTGGCGAGGCACCTGCAGAGCCATCCCAAGGTGGCGTGGGTGAACTACGCGGGTCTCCCGGGCGACCGTTACCACGACCTCGCCCTCAAGTACCTGGACGGGCGCGCCTCGGGGATCCTCACCTTCGGTCTTGCGGGAGGCTTCGACGACGGGGTGAGGTTCTACGACACGCTCGGGCTGTTCAAGCGGCTGGTCAACATCGGCGATGCGAGGTCGCTCGCCTGCCATCCCGCCTCGACCACGCACCGACAGCTCTCCGAGGAGGAGCAGCTGAGCGTCGGGGTGCGCCCCGAGATGATCCGACTGTCGGTCGGCATCGAGCACATCGACGACATCGTCGCCGATCTGGATCAGGCGCTGGACGCAGCCTGAGCGCTGCGACCCTACACGCCGTAGGGCACCCAGATGTTCTTGACGCGCGTCGCGTTGCGCAGGAGCGTCTGGGTGCCGCGGCGGGTGGGCGCGAGCCAGTCCACGACGCCCTCGCGATCCACCCACACCCGTTTGAGGTTGCCGGCCGAAAGGCGCTCGGCCTGGGCCGTGAGCGGATCGGCGACGAAGTCCCAGAGCTGATCGACGTCGTCGTGGGCCGCCAGGGTGGGCACGATCTCGTCGTGGATTCCAGACAGGATGTTCACGGTTCCGGGGGGCACGTCCGATGTCTCCAGCACCTGGACGAGGTCCAGCGCGGGAACGGGGAACCGCTCGGACAGCGCGGCCACGACCACGTTGCCGAGCGAGAGCGCCGCCGCGATGGAGCCGAGCACGCCCGCCAGCGGCGCGGCGTCGCCACAGCGGACGGCCACCGTCCCGACGGGCTCGTTCATGGCGAAGGTGACGTTGCGGAACGGCGTGGAGTGGACCCGTCCGTCGTGCTTGTCGGCCCAGGCCGCGAAGGTGAACGCGGCCCGGACGGCGGCGTCGACCTCGGCGTGCGCGGCCTCGTCGCTCGCCCCGGTCGCGCGCCGGAGCGCACTCGCGAACTCGTCGGCCCGCACGGCCAGGTTCTCGCCCACGTAGTAGAGGATCTGGGCCCGGAGGTGTCCCGTGGTCGCCGCCCATCGGTGCCGGGCCCCGGCCGCCGCCTCGACCGCATCGCGGACATCCTTGCGGTTGCCTCGGGGCACTTCGGCGAGGGGATGCCCCCGCGCATCCATCTGGGTCAGAGAGTAGCCCCCGTCGGGCCGCCTCTGCCTGCCGCCGACCCACATCTTGCGGGTGCGGTCGATGGGGTCGGGGGCGTGGTCGCCGCTCGCGGGTCGTGTCGCCGCGTCGGCCGGGGGCAACGGCGGAGCGGAGGGAGGTCCGCTCCCCACCGGCTTCAGGTACTCCCACATCCCTTCACGCCCGCCCTCTCGGCCGAATCCGGACTCGCGGTAGCCGCCGAACCCCGACGCCGCGTCGAACAGATTCGTGCAGTTCACCCAAACGGTTCCCGCCTTGATGGCGGGCGCGACCTCGAGCGCAAGACTCAGATCCTCGGTCCAGATGCTCGCCGCCAGCCCGTAGCGGGTGTCGTTGGCCAGCGCCACCGCTTCCGCCGGCGTGCGGAAGGGGAGGCTGACCAGCACCGGGCCGAAGATCTCGTCGGTGACGATGGTGCTCGACGCCGGAGCGCCGGTGCACAGGGTCGGGGGCAGGTAGCACCCGTCGTCGGGAAGGGCGGTGGACGGCTGCCAGATCACCGCGCCGTCGGCTCTGCCCGCCTCGATGAAGCTCTCGATGCGCTCCACCTGGCGGGCGTCGACGATCGCCCCCATGTCGATCGACTTGTCGAGCGGATGGCCCACGCGGATGCGCTCCATCCTGGCGCGCAGAAGGTCGTGCATCCTCTGCTCGACGCTCTCGTGGACCAGCAGCCGCGATCCGGCGCAGCAGACCTGCCCCTGGTTCAGCCAGACGCCATCGACCACGCCTTCGACGGCGGCGTCCAGGTCGGCGCTCTCGAAGACGACGAAGGGGGACTTGCCGCCGAGTTCGAGCGACAGGTGCTTGCCCGATCCGGCGGTCGCGCGGCGGATCTCGCGCCCCACCTCGGTCGATCCGGTGAAGGCGATCTTGGCCACCTGCGGATGTCGCACGAGGGCGGCCCCGGTGGCGCCGTCGCCGGTCACGACGTTGAGGACGCCGGGGGGAAGCCCGCACTCGTGGGCCACCTCGGCGAAGAGCAGGGCCGAGAGGGGGGTGTACTCGGCCGGCTTGAGCACGACCGCGTTCCCGGCGGCGAGGGCGGGCGCGACCTTCCACGCCAGCATGAGGAGCGGGAAGTTCCAGGGGATGATCTGACCCACCACGCCGACAGGTTCGTGGTCCGGGAACTCCGAGGCGGCCATCTGCGCCCAGCCCGCGTGATGGTAGAAGTGTCGCGCGGCCAAGGGAACGTCGAGATCCCGCGCCTCGCGGATCGCCTTGCCGTTGTCCAGCGACTCCACGACGGCGAAGTGGCGCGACCGCTTCTGGATCTGGCGCGCGAGGCGATAGAGGTGGCGCGCGCGGGCATGACCGCCGATCGCCCCCCATTCATCGATCGCTCCGCGGGCGGCCGCGACCGCCTGGTCGACATCGGCTGCCGTGCCGTAGCGAAATGCCGCGAGAGGCTCGCCGTCGGCCGGACAGCGCGTCCGGTGGACGGCACCCTCGCCCTCGGTCCAACGTCCCCCGATGTAGTGGCCGAAGACCCGATCGCCGCCCTCCAGCCATTCATCGGCCAGACGCCGGCCTTCGGGCGCGGGGCCGTAGTCGAGGTCCTGGAACGCGGTGTTGACGCTGCTCATCGGCTTCACCCAAGGGGATGACGGTGGAACGCGGAGTAGCGTCCGGTGACGTGATGTTCGAGCTGGCGCTCAATGTCGGCCAGGAGGGAGCTCGCGCCGATCCTGAAGAGGTCGGGGCGCATCCAGGGGTCGCCCAGCTCCTCCTTGACCAGGATCAGCCAGGCCAGCGCGTCCTTCGCGGTCTTGAGCCCGCCCGCGGCCTTGAGCCCGACCCGGAATCCCGTGGCCCCGAAGTAGTCCCGGATCGCCCGGGCCATGACGAGCCCGACGGGCAGCGTGGCGTTGACCTTCTCCTTGCCGGTGGAGGTCTTCACGAAGTCGGCTCCGGCCATCATGGCGACCGTCGCGGCACGCTTGACGTTGGCCAGCGTCCCCAGCTCGCCCGTGCCGAGAATGACCTTCATGTGCGCGTCGCCGCAGGCGTCTCGGAAGGCCGCGACCTCGTCGTACAGCCTCTCCCATTCACCCTGCAGCGCGAGCCCGCGCGTGATGACGATGTCCACCTCGCACGCGCCCGCCGCCACCGACTCCTCGATCTCGCGGAGCCGGGTGGCGAAGGGGGACAGCCCGGCGGGGAAGCCGGTCGAAACGACGGCGACGGGAATCGTGGTCCCGCGCAGCGCCTCGCGCGCCGCCGGCACAAGGCCGTGGTACACGCACGCGGCGGCCACGGTCACGTCGCCGGCCGGAACGCCAAGGGCGCGCAGCACGTCGCCCCGGACCGGCCGCCTCGCCTTGGCGCACAGGCGTCGCACGCGCCCGGGGGTGTCGTCGCCGGCCAGGGTGGTGAGGTCGAGCAGGGTGACGGCGCGGAGGAGCCACCCGGCCTGCCACTCGCGCTTCACCGACCTGCGGGTGGTTAGGGTGGAGGCCCGGTGGTCGGCCGCCGCGCGGTTGACGTGGATCTTGCGGACGCGCTCCAGATCCAGCGGCGTCCCCCCATTCCGCAGGCTCGAAGGCGTGGTGGCGCGCGCCGGTTGTACCGTTGTCGTGGCGTGTGCGGTCATGGCCGCTCTGACCCTCCCAAATGGCTTCGGTTGGCGAAGCGCGGGCTAGGGAGCCAAGATAGCGACTATGGACCAGAAGCGGATACCCAGACTGATCGCGGGCGTGGCCGGCGCGGCGGCCGCCTTGTTCTACCGCATCGACCGGCACGGACCGCCGCTCCCCGAGGGCCCGCTGCTGCTGACCGCCAACCACCCCAACAGCCTGGTCGACGCGCTCCTGATCTTCCGCTGCAGCGATCGAATGGCCCAGCCGCTCGCCCGGGCGCCGCTCTTCGAGGGGTTGCTGCTGGGGCCCGTGCTGCGGACGCTGGGCGGCATCCCGGTCTATCGCAGGCAGGACGATCCGGATGCGGTGCACCGCAACGAGGACATGTTTCGGGCGGCGGTCGATGCGCTCCACCGTGGCGCCGCGATCCAGATCTATCCGGAGGGGAAGAGTCACTCCGGTGCTCGCCTCGCCGAGTTCCGCACGGGTGCCGCCCGCATCGCGCTGCAGGCGGAGGATGGCGCCGATTGGCGGCTCGGCCTGTCGATCGTGCCTGTGGGCATCACCTATTCGCGAAAGGAGATCGCCAGAACCGCGGTTGCGGTGCGCTTCGGCAGGCCGTTCGGGTGCGGCGACCTGATGGAGGCGTACCGGGACGATCCCGTGGTCGCCGCGCGCACCCTCACGGAGCGGATCGAGGAGGGCATACGGCGCCAGACCCTCAACTTCGACCGTCATCGCGACCGGACGCTGGTGGAGGTGGCCGAGCAGCTCTACGTGCGTCAGTCGCGATGGGTCCCATGGCGGGTCCGGGAGCGGCTGGGGAGGCGGTTCCCCCGCTTGCAGCGGTTCGCGAGGGGTCTGGAATGGCTGCGGCGGGCGCACCCGGAAGAGCATCGGCGACTGGTCGAAAAGGTGGAGCAGTACGCCGAACTCAGCGCCGAGCTGCGCGCCGGAGAGGGCGACGTGCCGCCTCGCTACCGCTTCGGACCGGTTGCGAAGTACGTGCTGGCGCGGGGTGCCCTGCTGGCTCTGGGGCTCCCGTTCGCGGTGGCCGGATCGGTGCTGTGGGCGCCGGTGACCCGGCTTCCCGGCTTCGTCGTGAGGCGCGTGCGGCCCGAGTTCGAGGTCACGGCGACGATCAAGCTGCTGGCGCTGCTGGCCGGGATCGTCACGGCCTGGGTCCTCTGGGTGGCGGTGGGCTATCTCGCCGGGGGGCCGCCCCTGGCGCTGGCCGGTGCCTTGCTGGCGCCGCTGTGCGGCCTCGTGGCCGTGCACTGGGTCGAGCTGGCAAGCGAGGTGCGCGAGGACACCTCCCTGTTCCTGCGGCTCCAGGGTCGGCCCGACCTGCGCAAGCGCTTCGCGGAGCTCCGCTTCGACCTGACCGCAACCTTCCGCCGCCTGGAGAGGCGCTGGAGAGAGGAGAAGTTGCCTGCGGCCGGCAACCGTGGCAACGTGTCCGGTCCCGGCGCGGGCCGCGAGGGTTAGGGTTGGCTGCGGGGGCGGATCGGGGCTGGTGTCCCGTCTGGTCTTCAAAACCAGTGTGCCCGGCTAGAACCCGGGTGGGTGGGTTCGATTCCCACACGCCCCCGCCAACCCTGGGGCGGCGGCCGGGCAACCCCAGGGGCGCAATCGCTTATCTTTGGGGCCATGCAGAGCGAACCGCATTCCACTCGGGACGCGGCCCACGGCGTGGTGCCCGACCCCCTCCGCGTGATCGTCAACCCCGCCGCGTCGGGGGGGCGCGGGCGCAAGGCGGCCGAGACGCTCGTGCAGGTTCTGGAGCGTCGCGCGATTCGGTCCGACGTGCGACACACCGAGGCGCCGGGACACGCGGAGGACCTGGCCGCCGAGGCCGTTCGCGACGGTGTGAGCGGGGTGGTGGTGGTCGGAGGCGACGGCACCATGCACGAGGTCGCCCAGGGGCTGGTCGGGAGCGGGGCCGATCCGCTGCCGGCGGTGGCGCTCTTCCCGGTGGGCACCGGGAATGACTTCCATCGCATGATCGGGGCGGAGAGGAGCGCCGAGGCCGTTGCCGAGCTCCTGGAGGGCGGGGCGGTGGAGCGCTTCGATGTGGGGCGGGTACGGTGGGAGAACGGAAAGAGGATCTTCGTGAACCTGTTCGGGGTCGGGATCGATGTGGACATCCTGAGGTGCAGAACCCGGTTTCACTGGCTCCGGGGGCTCTTGCAGTATCTGGCCGCGCTGCTCAACGCCATGGTCACCTTCCGCGCGCCCGAGATCGACATCGAGACGGGGGTGGCCGGGACGAAGTCTGCCGGGACGCGTCGCATCCAGGCGGGAACGATCCTGTCGGTGATCACGGTGGGACCGTCGATCGGTGGCGGATTCATGATCAACCCTGCCGCCGAGGCCTCCGACGGCAGGCTGGATCTGTGTCACGTCGCTGCGCTGAACTGGCTGCAGCTTCTGGCGCTCGTGCCCCGGGTGATCCGCGGGACGCACGGCGAGTCGCCGTTCGTGACGATGTGCCGGCTGGACGAGGCGGTGGTGCGCCGGCAGGATGGCGAGCCGCTCTGGTTCGAGGTGGACGGCGAGCTTGCGCCGGAGCCGGCTCGCGAACTCCGGGTCGAGGTGGTGCCGCGTGCGCTGCCCGTCATGGTGCCGGCCCGTGGCTAGCGGGTTGCGCGGGCCGCTGGCGACCGCTGTCGCGCTTCTCCTGGGAGGGGCCGGCCTCGCGCAGGGACAGGAGGCCGCCGCGGACTCGGCCGGACCTGCGGCAACCGCTGCAGCAACGGATTCGGCCGTGATCGATTCTGTGTCCGGAATCAGTCCGGCGGGCGCGTTCCTGAGGGGCTCCATCGTTCCGGGCTGGGGTCACGCAACCACCGGTTCGCTCACCCGGGGCGCCTTCTACTTCAGCATGGAGGCTCTCTCGGGGTGGATGGTCTTCAAGACTCAGCGGCGCCTGGGAGTCGCGCGAGACCAGGCCGCGCTCTGGGAGGACAGGGTAGTCGCCGATCTGGCCGCGGCGGGCGTGACCGACCTCGATGCGATCGATGCGGCCCTGGCCGACCACGAGCAGGTGGTGCGCTTCCGCGGGCTGGTGGACGCGAGGACGGAACAGCGTGAGGACTGGATGGCCATCGCCCTCTTCACGCTCCTGCTCTCGGGCGTCGACGCTTTCGTGTCGTCCCACCTCAAGGGGTTCCCCGAGCCCCTGACGGTCGAGGGCGACCCGATGGGGGGGACCGTCGAGTTGGCGGTGCGCCTGCCGCTGGGGTGATGGTCATCCCGTCCACTCGTGCAGGGTCGGCCTTTCGGAGTCCCCCAGGGTGACGTAGCTGCGATGTACCACCCAGTCTCCCGAGTTCACATGGTAGCGGCCCGGCGCCAATTCCTTGACGACCGGGCTGTGGGCGTGTCCGGTCGCCACGATGTCGAGGGTGGGATCACTCTCCAGCTGTCCCGACGCCCAGGCTGACAGGAACGCCAGTCTCCCGTTGCCGACGTCGGCCGACCATGTGTTCGGCGGTCTGTTGGTGCCGGACATCCAGCCGGCCAGGCGGGCGCCGAGGTCGGGGTGGAGCCACCGGAAGAGCCATCGGGTCAGCCGGCCTCGGAGGATCAGTCTCAGGCAACGGTATCCCAGATCTCCAGAACCCAATCCGTCACCGTGGGCGACGAGGACGCGCCTTCCTGCCAGCCGCACCCTGGCGGGTTCCCGGCGAAAGTCGACGCCGATGCGGTCGCGCAGGAAGTCTCCGCCCCACCAGTCGTGGTTGCCCCCCATGAAGAGAACGCTCACCCCGGCGTCGACCAGATCCGCCAGCAGCGCCAGGACTCTGACGTGCTCCGAGAGCACGACACGGCGGTACTCGAACCAGAAATCGAAGAGATCCCCATTGATGACAAGGGCGCTTCCCGATTCCTTTACATGGAGGAGCCAGCGCCGGAACGATGCTTCCGTTTCGGACGGGACGGCGCCGAGATGCACGTCGGAGACGATGAAGACCGGTTTGGAGGGCATGAGAGCCGAAGCTAGGGGGACCCGGCGGCCGATGGTAGTGATGGCGGCG
The DNA here is from genome assembly GCA_963662845.2 of Longimicrobiales bacterium. Lineage (GTDB taxonomy): Bacteria > Gemmatimonadota > Gemmatimonadetes > Longimicrobiales > Gaopeijiaceae > Bin94. The sequence continues at coordinate 1,062,653 of CAXXCM010000005.1, forward strand.
GTCGCGCTATCCGCCTGCGTGTCCCCGTCCGGTGGCGCGCCCGGCTCGGCGCCCGCTCCCAGCGGCTCCCCGCCGCGAAGCGAGACGGACGCGCCGGATGCGGCTGTGCAGGCAGAAGCGACCAGGGCGGGGGAGCGCACCCGTCCCGTTCGGCCCAGCAGGGTGACCTTCCGCTGGAGGGCCCGTGAGCCCGACTTCCGCGGGTCGGGGTTCGGCGTGGCGCGCGTCGAGCCTCCGTACCGTGCGCGACTGGACCTGTTTCTCGACAATGGGGAGACGGCCGCGATCGCCGCGCTCGTGGACGACGAACTGCGGATCCCGCAATCGCTGCCCACCGAGCTGGTCCCGCCGGCGCCGCTGCTCTGGGCCGCGCTCGGGGTCTTTCGCCCAGGCGCCGGCGCCGAGATGTTGCAGGGCAGGCTCGATCGGGGCGTGATGGAGGTGATGTATCGCTTGCCGGTCGGCGGGCAGATCCGCTTTCGGCTGCGCGACGGTGCGTTGGTGGATGCCGAGGTGATCGAGGACCGGTCGGTCGTGGAGCGCGTCTTCGTCGCCGACCTCGATCGCGACGAGTCCTATCCGGGGCAGGCGACCTATCGCAACCTGCCCGATTATCGTGAACTCAGGCTTACACTGGAGTCGGTGGAAGATGTGGATCCGTTCCCTCTGGACATTTGGACGCCCAGTGGGCCGTAGCGGCCTGCGCGAGAGCTGCGTGACGGGGGTGGCTACCGGGGCCGCGCGGCGCGCCGCCGGATGGCTGCGTGTGCCTGCGGGACGGCATCTTGCCGCGCCGGCCCTCGTCGCCATCACCCTGGGGGCCTGCAACTACTCCTTCACCGCAGGCGCCGGATTCCCGGACTACATCCGCACCGTCGCCGTCGTTCCCTTCGAAAACGAGACCAACCGCTTCGAGCTCACGCAGGAGGTGCACGAAGCGCTGCTGCGTCAGCTTCCGCGTTCGCTGGGGCTGAACCCGGCCGGCGAGGAGACCGCCGACGCCGTCGTTTCGGGGACGATTCTGCGCTACGAGCTGAGCGCGCCCCTCTATCGGCGGGGTCAGCAGGCCGAAACCGTCCAGGTCCTTCAGCGCGAGGTCGTTCTGGTGGTTCGCGTCGAGGTGCTGGATCGGGAGAACTACACGATCCTCTGGGACCAGCAGCAGTTGCGGGTGGTCGGTCAATACCTTGACGCCAGCGAGACCGAGGACGTGGGGCGGACGGAGGCCATCGAGCTGCTCGTGCAGGAGATAGTGGACGGAGCCCAGTCCAACTGGTAGATTCGCCTGCGGGAAACGGAACCACAGCAAACCAGGCACCGGGGAGCTTGACGACTTGAACCGCGATTTCGTGCTGCGGGTCTGGCTGTGGGCGATTCTCTTCGCGCTGTGGGTGGTGCTGTCCTGGCACTTCACCCCGCTTCTCATCTCCTTCGGTGTGCTGACCTGCACCCTCGCTGTCTGGGTCGCGGTCCGCATGGGGACGCTGGACCGCGAGTCGGTGCCCGTACACCTGGTTCGGGGAGCCGCCACGTATCTGCCCTGGCTGGTGTGGGAGATCCTGAAGTCGAACGTGCGCGTGGCGAGGATCATCCTCTCGCCGAGGCTTCGCGTCGATCCCTCGATCGTACACTTTCGGGCGTCGCAGCGGACGGATCTCGGTCGCTTCATCTACGCCAACTCGATCACGCTGACGCCGGGCACGGTCACGACCGGGATCGTCGGGGACGACTTCGAGGTGCACGCCATCGTCCAGGCCGAGATCGACGGCTCCGAGGAGAACGACATGAACCAGCGGGTGGCCGCCTTGGAAGGGGGGCGCGGCCGATGATGTTCGTGGTCACCGCTGCGGCGCTGCTCGTGGGCATGTGCCTGGTCATGTGCCGGGCGCTCCTCGGGCCCACCGCCTACGACCGGGTGCTCGCGTTGAACAACATCGGCACCAAGACCGTGGTGCTGATCGCGGTGCTCGGTTTTCTCAACGGACGGCCCGAATTCCTCGACCTCGCGCTCGTGTACGCGCTGATCAACTTCATCGGCACGATCGCGGTCCTGAAGTACATCGAGTACGGTGACCTCGGCAGCGCGTCGCCCCCCGACGGGCAGGCGAACTGATGGAGCCGGTCGTCACCGCCCTGAGCTGGCTGCTGCTCCTTGCGGGCGCCGCCTTCCTGGTCACGGGCTCCCTGGGGATGGTGCGCCTCCCGGACGTGTTCACGCGCATGCACGCGGCGGGCATGACCGACACCATGGGCGCGGGTCTGATCCTCGCCGGCCTGGCCGTTCACAACGGCGCCGATCTCGTGACGGTGCGCCTGCTGCTGGTTCTGGCCTTCCTCTGGTTCACAAGCCCGATCGCGACCCACGCGGTCGCCAAGGCGGCCCTCTCGGGCGGGCTGCGACCCTACGAACTCGCTGGCGCCGACGGCGAAGCGGGCAATGCGAAGGGGGGTGCGCCATCGTAACCGTCATCGACATCGTGCTGCTGACCCTGTTGGCTGCGACGGGGCTCGCCCTCGTGCGCATCCGCAACCTCTTCGCGGTGGTCATGCTGGCCGGCGTGTACTCCCTCCTTTCGGCCGGGCTGTTCACCGTGATGGACGCCGTGGACGTGGCCTTTACCGAGGCGGCGGTGGGTGCGGGGATCTCGACGATCCTCTTTCTGGGCGCCCTCGCGCTCTGTGGCCATCACGAGAACAGGCCCGGTCATACGCCCCTGCTGCCCCTCTTCGTGGTTTGCCTCACCGGCATCGCCCTGGTCTACGGCACCATGGACATGCCCGGCTTCGGCGATGCCGCCAACCCGGTCCATCACCATGTAGCCGACCATTATCTGATCGAGAGCTACCACGAGATCGGAATCCCCAACGTGGTGACCTCGGTCCTGGCGTCCTACCGCGGCTACGACACGATGGGCGAAACCACGGTGGTCTTCGCCGCCGCGGTCGGAGTCATGATCCTGCTCGGTGGCGGGCGTCTGAGGCGGACGGCGCGGGGGGACGACCGATGAGGGAGGAGGTCATCGTGCGGGTGGGGGCCAAGGTCCTGGCGCCCTTCATCATCACCTTCGCGCTGTACGTGCAGTTCCACGGCGACTACAGCCCGGGCGGCGGCTTCCAGGCCGGGGTGATCCTGGCCGCCGCGTTCGCGCTGCTGGCCCTGGTCTACGGACTGGACGAGGTCCAGCGGGTGCTGCCGCCCTGGTTCGTGCGGAGCTGCGCCGCGCTGGGCGTGCTGATCTACGGCGGTGTGGGCGTCGTCACGATGGCGCTGGGTCACGGCTATCTCGGCTACAACGCCCTCGCCCACGATCCCGAGCACGGCCAGCACTACGGCATCCTGGCCGTCGAGCTCGGCGTGCTGGTCACCGTCTTCGGTGTCATGGCCTCGGTCTTCTACCTCTTCGCCGGGCGACGCAGGAGGGCGTCATGACCCTCGACCTCCTCGTTTCCCACTACAACTACTGGGTCGTCATCTTCCTCATGATGGTCGGATTCTACATCCTGATCTCGCGGGGGAACCTGATCAAGAAAATCGTTGGCCTGAATGTATTTCAGACCTCTGTCTTCATGTTGTACATCAGCCTGGGCAAGATCACGGGGGGCACCCCGCCGATCCTGATGGACGGAGATGTCGTCTACTCCAACCCGCTGCCGCACGTTCTCATCCTGACGGCCATTGTCGTGGGCATCGCGACGACCTCGGTGGGGCTGGCGCTCGCCATTCGCATCAAGGAGGCATACGGGACCCTGGAGGAGGACGAGATCAACGGCATCGAGGCCAAGACCGAGGCCGGCGTCTGATGTCCGACCATCTCCCCATCCTGCAGGTGGTGATCCCCCTCCTGGCGGCGCCCGTCTGTCTCTTCCTGCGCAGGGGACGCGCCGCGTGGGGACTGGCCGTCCTCGCGAGCTGGGCGGCGTTCGGCATCTCCCTGGCGCTATTGGGTCAGGTCATGGGGACGGGCGTGGTGTCCTACGCGCTCGGCGACTGGCTTCCCCCGATCGGGATCGAGTACCGGGTCGACATCGTCAACGCCTGGGTGCTCGTGATCGTGTCCATGATCGGCGCGCTGGTGGGCCCCTATTCGCTTGCGAGCGCTGAGCGCGAGATCGACGCGCGCCGCATCCCCCTCTTCTACGCCGCGTACCTCCTGTGCCTGTCCGGGCTGCTGGGCATCGCGATCACCGGCGACGTCTTCAACGTCTTCGTCTTCCTGGAGATCTCGTCGCTGTCGGCGTACGCCCTCATCTCCCTGGGGCAGGACCGGCGCGCCCTCACCTCGGCCTTCCGCTATCTGGTCATGGGGTCGGTCGGCGCCACCTTCATCGTGATCGGCATCGGGCTGCTCTACTCGATGACCGGCACGTTGAACATGGCCGACCTGGCCGAACTCCTCCCGGGCGTGTGGGAGTCGCGGACCGTGAAGGTGGCGTATGGGTTCCTGGCGGTGGGCATCTGCCTCAAGCTGGCGCTCTTCCCGCTGCACCTGTGGCTGCCGAACGCCTACGCCTACGCCCCGTCGCCGGTCACGGCCTTCATGGCGTCCACCGCCACCAAGGTCGCCGTGTACATGCTGCTGCGGTTCTTCCTGACGATCTTCGGCGCGGCCTTCTCGTTCGGAGTGATGGGGCTGGACCGGGTGCTGCTGCCGCTGGCGCTGGTGGCGATCGTCAGCATGTCGCTCGTCGCGATCTTCCAGGTCGATGTCAAGCGGCTGCTGGCCTACTCGTCGGTGGCCCAGATCGGGTACATGATCCTGGGGCTGTCGTTCGCCACGGTGACCGGCCTGACCGCGACCCTCCTCCACCTCTTCAACCACGCCCTCATGAAGGGGGCGCTCTTCATGGCGATGGGGTGCGTGATGTACCGCATCGGGTCGGTGCAGATCGAAGCCATGGCGGGACTTGGGCGGCGCATGCCGATTACCATGGCCGCCTTCGTGGCCGGGGGCCTGAGTCTTGTGGGCGTGCCGCTCACCGTCGGGTTCGTGAGCAAGTGGTACCTGATTCTGGGAGCGCTGGAGCGGGGTTGGTGGCCGGTGGCGGTGCTGGTGCTGCTCACCTCGCTGATGGCGCTGGTCTACATCTGGCGCGTGGTCGAGGTCGCGTACTTCCGGCAGTTCCCGGGTGAGGAGAAGACCGGCGAGGCTCCCTGGACGCTGCTGTGGCCCACCTGGGCGCTCGTCGCGCTCAACCTCTGGTTCGGAATCGACGCGAGCCGGACGGCCGGGATCGCGCAGCAGGCCGCCGAGGTGCTGATGTCGGGGATCGGCCCATGACCGGACACATCCTCCTCTCGCTCCTGGTCCCGATCCTCGGATCCGCCTTCATCGTGCTGCTCCGCCGCAATCCGAACGCGCGCGAGGCGGCCAGTCTCGTCACCGCAGGCGTCCTTTTCGCGGTCGTCCTGAGGATCTACCTCGCGGTTGCCGGCGGGGCGCGTCCCGAAGTCGTGCTGGCCGAGCCGATCCCCGGCATCTCGATCTCACTCGAGGCGGAGCCGCTGGGCGTGCTCTTCGCGCTCATCGCCTCGTTCCTGTGGATCGTCACCACTGCCTATTCGATCGGCTACATGCGGGGGCACCACGAGAAGAACCAGACGCGCTTCTACCTCTTCTTCGCCTTCGCCATCGCATCGGTGATGGGCGTGGCCTTCGCGGGGAACCTCTTCACCCTGTTCGTCTTCTACGAGGTGCTCTCGCTCACCACCTTCCCGCTGGTCACGCACGCCGGCACCGAGGCGGCCAAGCGGGCGGGACGGGTGTATCTGGGCATCCTCTTCTCGACCTCGATCGTGTTCCAGCTGCTGGCGATCGTCTGGGTGTACGCCCTCGCGGGCACCCTGGACTTCCAGCCCGGCGGGATTCTGCGAGGACACGCGGCCCCCGCGGTGGTGCCCGTGCTGCTGGCGCTCTTCGTCTTCGGCATCGGCAAGGCCGCCGTGATGCCCTTCCATCGCTGGCTTCCCGCGGCGATGGTGGCGCCGACGCCGGTCAGCGCTCTCCTGCATGCGGTGGCGGTGGTGAAGGCGGGCGTCTTCGCGGTGCTCAAGGTCACGGTCTACACCTTCGGGATCGACTTCATCGCCGAGCTGGGGGCCTCCAACTGGCTCATGTGGATCGCGGCCGCCACCATCCTGCTGGGCTCCCTCGTGGCGTTCACCAAGGACAACCTCAAGGCGCGGCTCGCCTATTCCACCGTGAGCCAGCTCTCGTACGTCGTGCTCGGAGCGATGCTCGCGACTCCGGCCGGGGTCGTCGGCAGCGGCATGCACATCGCGATGCACGCCTTCGGGAAGATCACACTCTTCTTCTGTGCGGGGGCGATCATGGTGGGCGCCCACAAGACCGAGGTGAGTCAGTTGAACGGTCTTGGCCGCACCATGCCCGTGACCTTCGTGGCGTTTCTGATCGGAACGCTCTCGATCGTGGGGCTGCCGCCAACGGGTGGCGCCTGGAGCAAGTGGTTCCTGGGGATGGGCGCGCTCGACGCCGGACAGATCGGTCTCGTGGCGGTGCTGATGCTCAGCTCGCTGTTGTCGCTGGCCTACCTGATGGAGATTCCGCTGAAGGGGTTCTTCGGCAAGCCGGACGAACCGGACGGCCACCAGGCCGACGGCGGGGACCACGGCCACGGGAGCCACGGCGCCCCCAGTTGGTCCGTCGCGGCGATCGTCACGACCGCGACGGCGTGCCTCGTGCTCTTCGTGTATCCCGAGCCGCTGTACAGGCTCATGGCGATGGTGACGGGACAATGAGCGACCACAAGCCCAACAGCGTGCCGCCTCCCTGGGCGGGACGGATCCTGCTCGGGTTCTTCGCGCTCTGCGCGATCGTTCTCGGCCTCGACTGCGTGGGACGGGAAGCGCACCACCCCCTCGAGGAATGGCCGTTCATGTACCCATTCTTCGGCTTCTTCGGGATCGCCCTGCTGATCGTGCTGGCCAAGGGACTGCGTCGGCTGGTGATGCGCTCGGAGGACTACTACGATGCCGAGTAGCGTCCCACCGTTCCTGATCTTCTTCGCGGGGGCGCTGCTGGTGCCCTTCCTCCGCGAAACCCCGCGTCTTCGCATGGCGTGGCTGCTCCTCATCCCCGTGGTGGGGGCGCTCAACGTCTGGGGGCTCCAGGACGGCTACCAGCTCCAGTACCAGCTCCTCGGGCACACGCTCACGCCGGTGCGCGCCGATCGGCTGAGCCTGCTCTTCGGCTACCTGTTCCACCTCGGCGCCTTCATCGCGATCGTCTACTCGCTCCACCTCAAGAAGGGCGACGGCGCGACCCTTCAGCACACCTCGGCGGTCGTCTATGCGGGCAGCGCCCTTGGCGCGGTCTTCGCGGGTGACTTCATCACCCTCTTCGTCTTCTGGGAGCTGCTCGCGATCAGCTCGGTCTTCCTCATCTGGACGCGGCGCACCCCCCGCGCGGTGTCCGCTGGAATGCGATACCTGCTGGTCCACGTGGTGTCGGGGGTGACCCTGCTCGCGGGCGCCATGGCCCACGCGCACCACACAGGCAGCCTCGAATTCGGTCACATGGGACTCGAAGGGCTGGCCGCCTGGCTCGTGTTCCTCGCGGTTGGGGTCAAGGCGGCCTTCCCCCTGGCGCACAGCTGGCTGATCGACTCCTACCCCGAAGGGACCCCCACCGGCACCGTCTTCCTGAGCGCCTTCACGACCAAGGTCGCCGTCTATGCGCTGGCCCGCGGCTTCGCTGGCGAGGACGTGCTCATCTACATCGGCGCCGTGATGGCCTGCTTCCCGATCTTCTACGCGGTCATCGAGAACGATCTCAGGCGCACCCTGGGCTACTCGATGATCAACCAGATCGGCTTCATGGTGTGCGGGATCGGGGTTGGATCTGCGCTGGCGATCAACGGTGCCGTGGCCCACGCCTTCAACGACGTGCTCTTCAAGGGACTGCTCTTCATGGCGATGGGCGCGGTCATGTACATGACGGGCAAGACCAAGGCCTCGGAGCTGGGGGGACTCTACAAGACCATGCCGTGGACCGCCGCCCTCTGCATCGTCGGTGCGCTGTCCATTTCGGCCGTGCCCCTCTTCAACGCCTTCGTGTCGAAGAGCATGATCATGTCGGCGCTGCTGGAGGAGCACCACAACTGGATCTGGCCGGTCATGCTCTTCGCGTCGGCCGGCGTGGTGGAGCACGCGGGGATCAAGATCCCCTACTTCGCGTTCTTCGCGCACGATTCCGGCATCCGCACCCGCGAACCCCCTCGCAACATGCTGGTGGCAATGGGCATCGGGGCGGCGATGTGCATCCTGATCGGGGTCAGGCCGGGGCTGCTCTACGAGCTGCTGCCCTTCTCGGTGGACTACCACCCGTACGACTGGACGCACATCCTGACCCAGCTTCAACTGCTGTGCTTCGCCATCGGCGCGGTGGCCGCATTCCACCTGTGGAAGATCTACCCGGCCGAAATCCCGTCGGTGAATCTCGACGCGGACTGGGTTTATCGGCGCGCCGCGGGCAAGGTGGTGCGCGTGACGGGCTCGCTGGTCGGCGCGGCGGACGCGGCCTTCCGGAGCGCGGTGCTGCGCGTCGTCCGTCGCGGCGTTCGAGGCGCCTTCCGGGCGCACGGCCCACGCGGCGTGCTGGCCCGCACCTGGCCGGCGGGAAGCATGGTGCTCTGGGTCACGATCCTGCTGACCGCGTTTCTCTTCTTCCAGTTTCTCTGACCGGGTCGTCCACGGTGGTGAAGGACGCCCCGCCGGTCCGGACTCCGGCCTCGAAGGTGATCGACCGCAGCGAGGCGGTACGGCGGGCGGGTCCGGGGCGGTCGTTCCGCCTGGTCTTCACCAACGGGTGCTTCGATCTGCTGCACCCGGGACATGTCCGGTGCCTCGACCACGCGCGGCGGCTGGGCGACGCCCTTCTCGTGGCGATCAACACGGACGCGTCGGTGCGGCGGCTCGCCAAGGGGGCAGGGCGGCCCATCGTCGACGAGCGGAGCAGGGCGGCGGTGGTGGCTGCGCTCGAATGTGTGGACATGGTGACGCTCTTCGACGAGGACACGCCCCGTGCGCTGGTGGCCGAGTTGGAGCCGGACGTCCTGGTGAAGGGCGGAGACTACGGCGAGGACGAGGTGGCGGGCGCCGCGACCGTGCGCGCCTACGGGGGACGGGTGGTGGTCGCGCCCCTGCTGCCGGGATTCTCGACGAGCGCGCTGGTGGACAGAATGAGGGGGCGGACGGACAGCCCACGAACCGCCGCCGACCGTTGAGGCTGCTGCTGGCGACGCGCAACGCCCACAAGGCGGCCGAGGTGGTGCGCATTCTGGCGCGGGAGGCACGGGCGGGGCGGGGGCCAACCGAGGTGCTCACGCTCGATCAGGCAGGCATCCCCCGGTCCGATGCCGAGGACGACCTGGAGCCCTTCGAGACCTTTGAGGAGAACGCCGCCTCGAAGGCCCGCCATTTCGCGCAACTTTCCGGTCTCGTGACCGTGGCCGACGATTCGGGGCTCGCCGTGGACGCCCTCGGCGGGCGCCCCGGTGTGAGAACCAAACGCTTCGCTCCGCGGGAGCGCTACCCGGGACTCGACCAGGACGAGGCCAACAACCGGCACCTTGTGGAGCGTCTGAACGGGCTGCCGCCGGCCATGCGCTCAGCCCGCTACGTGTGCGTGGCGTGTCTGCTGGATCCGGACTCGGGCGGGCCGATCCACTTCCGCGGCGAGGGCCCGGGACGGATTCTCACCGAGGGGCGGGGCACGGGTGGCTTCGGCTACGATCCCATCTTCCTGGACGTCGAGCTGGGCCGAAGCTACGCCGAGCTCACGTCGGCGGAAAAGGACGCGCGAAGCCACAGGGGCAAGGCATTCCGGGCGTTAGCCGCCTTTCTGGAAGGAAGGGCCGTAGACGAGGCTGTCGTCCATCCGGTGGATGCCGAGCATAACCCAGCACACTGACAGGTGGACCGGAAGCGCCAGCGCGATCATGACCAGATTGTCCTGATCGGCCGACACCAACAGGTTGAGCGCGAGCGCCGCGACCGCCAGGCCCGCAGACCCCAGGGCGAACCTACGGCTCCACAACCCGGTCGTTCCCTTGCCGGCCACCCGCACCAGACCGACGGCCACGCCCAGGCCAAGGGGGCTGAACACCAGGATGTTCCGGTTCCAGTACATGAACTCGTGATCGGTCCAGTGCATGACCACGAGGAGCGTCCCGGTCACGAAGCAGAAGCCACCCCAGAGAAGACCCAGAAGGCCGAGTCCGATTCGACCTCCCGTCGAGCGGTTCGCCGCCTGCCTTCCCAGGATCACGAACGCCAGGGCCAGCGCGGTCCCAAAGAGGAGAAAGAGGAGTTCCATGGATCGCGAGGCCTGCGCTTCGCGCTGCCTCTCGGACTCGACCCAGACCTCGTCGGAACGGACCAGTCGGGTGCGGCTCCCGTCGCTCCGGGTGACATGCAGTGCGCCAAGGGTGTCCCGCAGCTTCATAGGCACCCACATCTCCTGCCACGTCGTCGTGCGTTCGTCGCCCCTGGGACCCAGCAGAAGATCGATTCCGGCGTAGAAGTGCAGCCGGTCCGCAGACAGTCGCCGGGTGTGGTGCCGCCAGCTGACCTCTCCGCCATCGGGGGTGTCCGTGGCTGCGCGAAGCTGTCCATCCAGCACGGTGTCCAGGACGTCCCGCAGTTTGGTCGAGCAGTTGTTCAGAAAGTACTCGTAGCGGTAGTACCTGTTCTCGGGAAGAGACTCGGTCTCCAGCAGGTCCAGAAGTTCCGCCTTGGCCGCCGGTTCCAGATCGAGCTCCTGCGCCCACACCCGGCGACCCGCCGCCCGATAGGATGCCAACGTGTAGTCGAGGGGCAGCGGAGCCACGCGATACATCATGCGGCCCCTGAAGAAGTTCGCCAAGAATCCGGCCGCCTCCGGATCGTAGAGACCGTAGTTGAACGCCTGCTCGTATCCGGTGGCAGAATCGCGGATCAGCAGGGCGTTGTGGCCGAACAGCTCTTCAACCCGATCCCCCGGCCCAATCGTGAGGAGATGGACGGTGAGCGTCTCGCCCGGTCCAACGCTCGCCGGCGGCGGTTGCGGCGGATCCTGGCGGGCGCTCCACGGCGCGGCGTCCTTCGGCGTGCCCAGATCCGACGGCCCCGCCAGCTCCGACGCTGCGGCGAGCCACGATGGCGCTGCCATGGTCACCCCCGCCGCCAGCGCGACAACTACCGCCGAGACGATGGAACCGCGATCTTTCAAGACCATTTCACACCTTGTGCGGGGCGTGGCGCAGCCCGGTAGCGCGCCTGCTTTGGGAGCAGGAGGTCGCCGGTTCGAATCCGGCCGCCCCGATTGAGCTTACGTGATTTGGGGGGTTCGATGCTCGCTAATTATGTCCGCTAATTGGACGCGGAGCCAACCCCCGGTACTCCGCCATTGGCACTGGAGGACCGTCTCATTGGGAGCCCATGACCAAACGAGAGAACGCTCACCGCCGCGTTAGTGCGGTCGACCAACCGGCTCGGCGTCTACCCATCAGGACCCCCAACCCATGAATCACCCGCTCAACACCATCCTGTACGGCCCTCCGGGCACCGGGAAGACCTACGCCACGTTCCGGCGCTGCGTTGAGATCTGCGACGGGTCGGCGGACGACGTCGATGCCGTGGCCATCCGCTCGCGCTATGACCAACTGTTGGACGAAAAGCGCGTCGAATTCGTGACCTTCCACCAGTCCTACGGATACGAGGAGTTCGTCGAGGGCTTGAGGCCGGAGGCGCAGGAGAGTGGTGGGCTGCGGCTGGTTTCGCGGGACGGGGTGCTGAAGAAGATCGCGGCGAGGGCGGAGAATGCGCCGTTGGAGAAAGTGGGCAATCGGCGGTTCTTCAAGGTTTCGATGGAGGACCAGGGGCTGTTCGAGGAGTGCATGCGCGACGGATGGGCGGGGTACTATTGGCCCAAGAACGAGGATTGGTCCGATCCGCAGTACGACTCCCACGATGCCGTGAGGAACCGCATCAAGGAGGGGAAGCTGGGCCCGCTGGCAAATTTTGCCCCGAAGGAAACTGTGACCTTTCGAAGCAAGGTGAAGCGGGGCGACCTCGTCGTGGTACCGGTGAGCGGCGGGGGCACGAATGACTGGGAAACCGGGGAGTTGAGTCGTTACCGGGCCGTTGGCGAGGTCGTCGGGGACTACGAGTTCCACGAGGGCAAGCGCTTTCCCCACCGTCGCGCCGTTCGCTGGCACTGGGTATCGGCTGACGACCCGGAACCTGTGTCCGCTTTCCAGGACAAACGGTTCGGTGCTATGGCATTGCACCAACTCTACCCCAACCGGCCCAATACCCTCCTCAAGCACCTCAAGCAGAACCCCGCGCAGCGCCTCCCATACGTCCTCGTGATCGACGAGATCAATCGCGCCAACATCGCCAAGGTCATGGGCGAGTTGATCACCCTACTCGAAGACGACAAGCGCACCGGGGCGGAGAACGAAATCGCGGTGACGCTGCCGCACTCCGGCGACCGCTTCACCCTTCCGGGCAACCTCCATGTCCTCGGCACCATGAACACGGCGGACCGTTCGATCGCGCTCCTCGACACGGCGCTGCGGCGCCGCTTCACGTTCGAGGAGATTGCGCCCGAGCCGGCGTTGCTGAAGGAGGTCGGAGAGAAGGTCGGAATCGAGCTCCCGGATGTGCTTCGGACGATGAACGACCGTCTGGAATGGCTCGTGGACCGCGACCATCGGATCGGCCACGCCTGGTTTCTGGGCGCGAGGTCGCGGCAGGACGTGGACGGGGTCATGCGGCGCAAGGTGATCCCGCTGATTGCCGAGTACTTCTACGACGACTGGGAGAAGGTGCGGGCGGTGCTGGGGGGGACGGACGCCTTCGTCACGGGCGAAGAGCTGGAGACCCCACCGGGCCTCGACGGAGCCGGAGAGACGCGCTTTAGGTGGACTGTGCGACCGTCCTTCGCGGAAGACGCATATCTGGAACTCCTGGGCGATGAGACTTGAGGCCGTCCAAGCTGATCACCTGCCGTGAGTGGCAGGAGCTTCCCACGGATGAGCTGACAGATGCCGATCTCGAAGTGTTGCACCGCGCCGCCACGAACGAGGCCCGTCGCGCGGGGTTCGCGGAAGACGCCATCCTGAAACGCACGGAGAAGGGCCTCGCGGCGCAGCAGGTGGTCGGGGTGTTGGCCGCTCCCGGTATCGCCGTCGAGATTCTGCCCAAGGTGGATGGTCTGGACGGAGCCGTTCGGGCGGCGCTGGTGCAGATGCTGGCGGTGGTCCGGGACTTCAACGTGCCCACCAGCGACTTGGCGGCCATGAGCACCCAGAGGCACAACTGGCTGGAACTGCTGATCCGGCTCTTCGCGAAACGTCTGCGGACGGCCATTCGGCGTGGCCTTCCGCGGCGCTACGTCCGGCACGAGGAAGACCTGGTGGTCCTTCGCGGCACGCTCAACGTGAAGCGCCAGTTCACGCACCTCCTGGTTCGCCCGGACCTGGTCGCGTGCCGGTTCGACGAGCTCTCGGAGAACACTCCCCTGAATCGAGTGTGCAGGGCCGCCGCGACGAGACTCGCCGGGATGACGCGCTCGCAGGAAAACCACCGTCGCCTGATGGAGCTGCTCGCTCGGCTGGACAACGTGGCGGACTCGGCGTCGCCCCTGAAGGAGTCGATCTCCCTAGACCGTACCAACGCGGCATTCCACGATGTCTATCGACTCGCGCGGGTGTTCCTGTCAGACCCCTGGCAGGACACCAGGAGCGGTGGAACGCCCGGCTTCTCGTTCCTCTTCCCCATGAACGTGCTGTTCGAGAGGTTCGTCGGAAGGTCACTGCAGAAGGCATTGGGGCCGGGACGGGTGCGGCTGCAGGGCCCGAGCCGGTACGCCCTGAACTCCGAAACGGGCCGGCGTCTCTTTTGGCTGCGCCCCGACATCGTTGTGGACGCACACGGCTCTCCGGTGGTCCTCGACACGAAATGGAAGAACCCTGCGGGCGCGCCGAGCAAGTCCGACACGGGGCAGATGCTGGTGTACGGTCAGGCCTACCGTGCCAAGCGCGTCATCCTCGTCTATCCGTGGCACAGGGGGATCGGCGACGAGGGGATGCACCGGCGATGGACCGTGACCGGCGCCGACTACCGCCTCGAGACCGCGACCGTCGATGTGGGGCGCCCCGAGACGGTGCCGCAAAGCCTGCTTGGCCTGTTTCGCGAGCAGGCGTTGGAGCGGCCTCCGACTTCCCACGTTCCCAGCGCCGCTACCGTCGAAAGCACAAGACAAGCCGCGCTGAAGCTGCCGTGACCCCCGCGTGTCACGAGGCTGATCGGTCAGGTCAGCCCGCCCTCCGATACACTCGCGAAGAGCGGCTTTCGGGAGCATGGGCACTGCCCACATCGACCCTCCCCAAAAGTCAGGCCCCCGTCAGGCAACGTCGTGCTGCTCGATCCAGTCGCGTAGGGCGTGGTCGATCCGCGTCTGCCAGCCCCGGCCTCCGGCACGAAAATGGTCGATGACATCCTGGGACAACCGGATGGTGGTCGATATCTTCGGTCGTGCCTTGGGGGGACGCCCCCGACGAACAGGTGCCTTGGCGAACTTCTCGGGCCAGCCGCGCTTCGAGAGATCGGGTGCGGTGTCCGGATCAAAACCTCGGGCCGTAGAGCCGTCGTTCTCGTTCATTGGCCTTCCTCATGCTGATGATCCTGTAGGCGTCGTCGCGGCGCGTCCAGACGAGCACCACCATTGCTTCGTCCAGAAAGCCGATGGTGATGTAGCGAACCTCGCCGTAATCCTGCCGGTCGTCCTCGACGGTCAGCGTCGCGTCGGCGAACACGTCTGCCGCCCGGGCCATGTCCAGCCCTCGGGCCTTGGCAGTCTCCACGCGCTTCGCCTCGTCGAACTCGATCCGCATGATTAATGTTACTACAGAAATTGGGCTGTCAAGGACGGTCCCCGGTCGCCGAGGATCTCATGACGGAGGACCGAGGTGTCCAAGTGACGGCGAGCATGGATAGACCCCCGCCTCAGATGGCAAGTTGGGCAGTGTGATCGGCAGGAGCCTCTCGACACACGGAGAGCCGTATCCCCAGGGAAGGAGCGAATATGGCCATCAGGATCGCAGCATGGACATTAGCGATGTCGGTAGTGTTCGGATGCACTTCCTCGGAAGACCGAGCACGAGATGAGCAGATTCGCGCTGCGACAGACTCCGTGATTGCCGTGCGCGCGGAGCGGGAAGCGGCGGCGCGAGAGATGGCTAACGCGAGGAAGCGTGAAGCGCTAGCAACACGGGCGATGGAACCAGACGTGGAGTATGTGATCCGGAAGGTGGAAGACCGCACATTCTGAGACCTGAGGTCCCCCAGTATCGTGCTCGGCTGGTGGTCGAAATAACCACGAGGGAGACCTCCGCTTCCCGAATCATGGAAGCCATGATGCGTACCGCCATGACCATCGCTCTTGAGAGGAAGAACAAGTACGGTGACCTACCGGATGTGGTCGGGGTCGGAGTACTGGAGGCATGGCCACGACCCGAGTTCTCAGCGTATACGCACTCAGTCTACTACGCCCCGGATCGCTGCGGTTGGACGAGTGCCGAACGGGAATGTGACGGAAAGATCTGGGATCCCTACGTCGGGGTCACGGACGATGACATTCCGGAATGGATACAGGCTGCGTGCGACGACGTGCTGAGGATACCCTGCGGATGGTGGTTGACTTAGCATCGCCGAAACAGGGTCGATTCATCCCGCTTATAGCCGGCCGCAGGCTGCGATCAACATGCGCCGTGCGCTTCTCGGGCATGTCATCTAGCTGGAGCTGCTTCGGGGCTGCTTGAGCGTTGTCTTCTGGACATTGGCCGAGTATGTTGGGCGTGGCGGTCTTCCTCGTGCAGCCGTCCGTCAGGGGATGTTGATCGTGCATGTGGAGGAATCCGCCACCGATCTCACATCCCGATCTACAACCTCGTACCGCTGGGGGTCGATAGATGGCGAAGTTGGACAGGCAGTTGGAGCGAGCACGGGAGCACTTCGACGAAGGAGAACAGCCGCTACAGACCGTTCTCGGTCTTTACGAGACCAGCATCATGGGGCAAGATACTGACCGAGACGGGATCTTCATCGCCACGGATCGTCGGCTGCTATTCTACGCGAAGAAGCTGACCGGGTACGACTTCGAAGTGCTCCCGTACTCGAACATCTCGTCAATGGAGATGGGCAAGAACCTGATGGGCCACTACATCAGTTTCTTCGCGTCTGGAAAGAGCTGCAAAATGAAGTGGATCAACGCCGGAGACGTACGCGCGTTCGTCGACACGGTGAATGCGCAGATGGCCGCAGCGAAGTCGAACGCAGAGCCCGCGTCTGAGCAACCTGCGGATCCCGTCGACCAACTGGAAAGGCTCGGAAAGCTCCACGCCGCCGGTGTCCTCACTGAGGCGGAATTCTCGGCAAAGAAGGCCGAGATCCTAGCGCGCCTCTAACCCGTCCGGACGGCGAGGGGGAGCGTGGGTACAAGCACACACTAACAGGGCGCTAAGTCCAAGCCAAACGAAGTACACGGCGTCGCGATCCCGCCAACGCCCTCCACTCGACCCGGTTTTCCCGCTCTCTCAGTCCGGCAGACCCAGACACGCCCCACCGTCAGGGAGCGTAGATCGTGCAGTCCCAGTTAGACTTAGGAGGTTTCTTGCCGTGATTCGCGGCCCTTACGGACCCCTTTGGGAGCAGGAGGTCCCCGGTTCGAATCTGGGTGCCCCGACTGGACGCCGTCGTCGCTGTTGATTCCCGACAATCCCGCCGATCGTCGGTTTCGGCGCTACGGAGCCAGACTGAACCCGAACACCAGGTACGCGCGGTCGGCGTCTGGATTCACGATGTACGAGACGCTGACCGGTGGCGCGAATGAGTCGGTGATCTCGAGCTCCTTGCTCGCGCTGACTCCGAGATTGACCAGCGCGGCGCCTTCGGTGCCGTAGAAACCGCTGGCCCCGGCCACCATGCCCGCGACGATCCCGAAATCGACATCCTCGAACGCCGAAACCGGCAGGCTCGCCTCGAGGTACATGGAATTGTCGGGATCGTTCCTGGCCATCATGCCCCCGAACAGCGAAATCGGGAAGCTCTCGGGTCCGGTGAACGAAAGCGACACCTCGAGGGTGTGGGCCTCGGTGTACGAAAAGCCCGCGCTGCCCGGTGCTGGGAAGTAGTAGTCGGTGGCGCCCACCGAAACCGACGCTCCGTTGGCCAGTTCCACCGTGTAGGTCGCCCAGAGGTCGTTCTCGTTGGCGCCGGCGCCCGAGGCCGAGATGGAGTAGGAGCCCCACGCGCCGACCTCCAGACCGCCCAGACCCAGGGTGAGCGCGGGCTGGAGGGACAGCGACTCTCCGAAGTCCGCGCCGCGCCAGACATATCGGCTCACGACGTCGGCGCCGATGGAGACGGACTGTCCGGTCGCCGGGCTGGTCAAGGTCAAAGACAGCAGGATGGCCGGAAGCCACAGGGCCCGGCGATGAGCGGTGTAGGTAGTGGTCGTCCTCATTCCTTGGCTCCTCGTGTTGCGGGGTGTGTCTGTCGGATGGGTTGTGGTGGTCGGTCGGTCATCGGTCCGCCTGCTCGGGGGCATCGCGGACTACGGCGACCTCGGTGGTCAGCGTCGATGCTGCGTCGCCCGGGAATGTCCCGCGCACCGGCGGGGCGTCGGCGTAGTCGCGTCCCACGGCCACGCGCACATGACGATCGTCGCAATCGCAGTCGTTGGCCGGATCGAAGCCGCACCACCCCAGTCCGGGCAACCAGGGCTCCACCCAGGCATGCGCCTGCGCGGGGACCGTGTCGTCGCAGGTCGGGCCGAGATAGCCCGATGCGTGGCGAGTCGGGACGCCCCAGCTGCGCAGGATCGAGGCCATGACGTGCGCGTAGTCCTGACAGACGCCGCGACCGGTTTCGAGGATCTGCTCGATGGGGGACTGGGCGGTGGTGCTTCCGGGAGCGTATTCGAACACGCGAAAAAGGGTGGATCGCAGGGCGCGGACGCTGGTGAGGGGATCGGCGCCCTTGGT
Organism: Longimicrobiales bacterium; assembly: GCA_963662845.2. Taxonomy (GTDB): domain Bacteria; phylum Gemmatimonadota; class Gemmatimonadetes; order Longimicrobiales; family Gaopeijiaceae; genus Bin94. The sequence continues at coordinate 1,080,701 of CAXXCM010000005.1, forward strand.
GATCCCATGCATGGCCACGAATTGTTCCAGCGACCGGGACATGCGCACGAAGCGGCTGGGCTGGAGCATGAGCCACCGTTCCGGGGTCCTTGCGCCGGACGCGAGTGCCTGCCAGGAGCTCGCATCCAGCCGATCCGGAAGGGCTGCCGGAGGAACCACCTCGACCCTGGAACGGACTTCGATCGAAAGCGTGTCGTGACTCGCGTGACGGTCGAAGAAATGTCGCCTGTTTCCGAACGGGCCTTCAAAATCGAATACCGGTCCTGCCGGACTGGTCTCGATCGAGATGTCCTCCAGCGTCTGCCGGCGGCCACGGGCCGGAGACACGTGCAGGACTGTCACCGAACCGGTCACCGGAGCGTCGTACCGAAATTCGAAGTTGTGCCGTATGGAGTAGCGAGTCGTCACGACGGCAGTCCTCGTTCCACCGGGTAGTGTACGTAGTTGGCCATGATGAGGTCGTGCAGCCTGCGACCGTCCCGCGCAAGCGCCTTGAACGATTCGTTCTCGCTGTCCGATTCGCCCTCCTCCGCGCCAAGGTCCATCTCGACCGTTGCCGCGAGCCTGATGGCCATGCGATGCGGGGCCGCAAGGGGATAGCGTGCCCCTCGCGGGTCGATTCCGGCTAGGAGTCTCTCTATGCGGTGCACGGCGAATCGAAGCGACCTGGGCAGTTCCGGGTTGCGGACGAGGAACCCGATTGCCGACTCCCGGCGAACGAAGGTCGAGCGGCGGCGGCGGTAGAGCTCGTATGCCCGGCACACACGCAGCAGGTCCGACCAGGAAAGGCGCGGCGGATCGGGAGGATGACCCACGTTGACCCAGGTGTCCACGAGGACCGTCTGGTGTTGAAGCCGTTCGACGAAACGACCGAGTTGGAGAAAACGCCAGGCGTCGTCCCTGGCCATCATCGCTTCCACCACACCTGCGAGCAGCCGCAGCCGATCGACCGCCTCAAGGGCCAGCTCGGCCGGCCCGTCGGCCCAGGCCTGGGCAAAATCGCAGTCGCGGATCCAGAGGAACCCCTGGTTCAGACAGGTCCAGACCCTCACCGGCAGCCACGGACGGAGCTGCCTGGCGTTTTCCCTCGCCGTCGACCAGCACGAAACGATCGAGTCGGGGTTGGTGTCGTCTTCCACCAACGTTCCGGCCAGCGTGTAGGCGTCGGCGGTGAGGAACTCCTCCGCCTCGTCGGCGTCGGCGGGAACGGGTGGCGTCGCATGCCCGAGGGCTTGGTGCAGGACGCGCCAACCGAGCGCCAACTCCTCTGCGGGAGTATCGACCAGCCGGGTCAACTGGTACTCGAGCAGGCGGCCCGTCTGTTCACTCCGCTCGAGGTAGCGGCCCATCCAGTAGAAGTCGGCGGCGGCCCTTGCTAGCATCGGCCCGACCCTCCTAGTCGCGAAGGATCCAGAGGTCCTTGCACCCGCCCCCCTGGCTCGAATTGACCACCAGGCTGCCCTTGCGCAGGGCAACCCGGCACAGTCCGCCCGGTGCTATGTGGATGTCCCGGCGACCATGGAGGACGAAGGGACGTAGATCAACATGCCTGGGCTCCAGGGTTCCGTCAACGAAGCACCCCGCCCGAGACAGGTTCAGAACCGGCTGCGAAATGAAGTTGTCGGGATCCGCTTTCAGGCGAGCCGCGTAGGCGTCCCTTTCGGCGGCGGTGCTGTGCGGACCGACCAGCATCCCGTATCCGCCGGATCCCCCCACCTCCTTGACCACCAGCTCGTCGAGGTGGTCCAGCGTGTAGGCGAGCCCGCCAGGCTCACGGCAGAGGTGGGTCTCCACATTGGCGAGGATCGGATCCTCGTCGAGGAAATAGCGGATAATGCGCGGCACGTAGGAGTAGACCGCCTTGTCATCGGCGACCCCCGTACCCGGAGCGTTCGCGAGAACCACATTGCCGGCCCGATAGGCGTTGAACAGTCCGGGCACACCGAGCAGCGAGTCCTCGCGGAAGGTCACGGGGTCCAGAAAATCGTCGTCGATGCGGCGATAGATTACGTCGATCCGCTTGAGACCCGCAGTGGTTCGCACGTACACCACCGCGTCGTGCACCACCAGGTCCCGTCCCTCCACGAGTTCCACCCCCATCTCTCCGGCCAGGAACGCGTGTTCGTAGTAGGCGGAGTTGTAGTGGCCGGGAGTCAGGACCGCAATGCGCGGATCGCTTCCCCACGAACCCAGCGACGACAGGGTCTCGTACAGATGCTCCGGGTACTGGGAAATCTCTCGGACCCGCTGCGCTCTGTAGAGTCGCGGAAAGGCCTGCTTGATCGCGGATCGGCAGGCCAGCATGTAGGAGACGCCCGAGGGGACGCGGAGGTTGTCCTCCAGCACCGCGAAACCGTCGTGCGTCCGAACGATATCCGTGCCACAGACGGCGACGTAGACATCGTAGGGCACCTTCATCCCCCGCATCTCCACGCGGTACTGGGGGCACCCGAGCACCAGCTCCGGGGGCACCACGCCGTCCACCAGGGACCTGCCCTCGTTGTAGATGTCCTTCAGGAACAGGTTCATGGCGGTCAGCCGCTGCCTCAACCCACGATCGATGTGGTCCCACTCGGCGGCCGTGAGCACGCGGGGCACGCAGTCGATCGGAATGATCTGCTCGGACATCCTGGTCGCGCCGAGGACCGTGAACGTTATGCCCTCGTGCACGAAGCGTCTGGCCACCCCCTCCTGCAGGGCGGCGAGTTCGTCGGAAGACGCGCCGGACAGTGCGGCCACGAGCTGACGGCACGAATCGCGCGGTGTCCCGTCGCTGCGAAAGATCTCGTCGTGGAAGCGATCTTCCAGCTCGTAGTTGGCGAACGCCCCGGACCCAACCGAACGGGTCCGGGGTCGCTCGCCATGGCCGTTGCGCGATGATCCGGAAACGGTCATGCCCGCCCTTCCATGTCTTCCGCTCTGCCTAGTTGTCCCGGAAGTCGGTGCCGTCGTCCGGATCCACCATCAGGACGAACTCGGGGTATGCATCGATCCCCAGCTCGGCGGCGTCCTGCCCCATCTCCTCCACCTCCCTGGTCACGCGGACGCCCATCACCCTGTCGAGGACCGTCCAGAGCACCCAGGAGACAGTGAAGACGAAGGCGCCGACGCTCACAACGCCGATCAACTGGGTCCACAGGTCGGCCCCCGCGGCGATGCTGGCGGCCAGCGTGCCCCAGATGCCGGCGAAGAGGTGTGCCGGGACGGCCCCGACCACGTCGTCGATCCGACGCTGCTCCAGGAACCGGAGGCCCAGCGTGCACACCAGCGCACCGACCGCGCCGATCACGATCGCCCAGCGCGCATCGGTGATGTCGGGCCCCGCGGTGATCGCCACCAGACCGGCGATCGCCCCGTTGAGGCCGACGAACAGATCCAGACGCCCGATGATGGGCCTTGACACGAAGATCGCGGTGACCACCCCGGCCGCCGCCGCCAGGTTGGTGTTGACTAGGACGTTGCTCATGAGCACGGCGTTGGCCGCGCTGTCGAGGGCCAGCACCGACCCCCCGTTGAAGCCGAACCACCCCAGCCAGAGGATGAAGACCCCGAGCGTGACCGCCGGAATGTTCGATGGCGGCGTCGGCTTCACGGAACCGTCCTTGCGGAACTTGCCCCACCGCGGGCCGACCACCAGCGCCCCCGCGAGAGCCGCCCAGCCGCCGGTGGAGTGGACGATCGTGGACCCGGCGAAGTCCTGGAAGCCCGTCTCACCGAACTCGGCGAGCCAGCCTCCGCCCCACGTCCAGGCGCCGACGATCGGGTAGATGACCATCGTGAGGAGCGCGGTGAAGGCGAAGAAGGCCCAAAGGTTGACCCGTTCCGCCAGGGCACCCGAAACGATGGAGGCGGTTGTGGCCACGAACACCATCTGGAAGAACCAGTCCGATGTGACGGCGTAGCCGTTGCCCACCACGGCCGCGGCTGCGCCCTCGTCTCCGCCCAGCAGAGCGATCTCGTCGGGGGAGGGTCCGTAGAACAGGTTGAGCTTCCCGATGAATCCGCCCGCCACGTCGGTGTACATCAGCCCGTAGCCGACGACGTAGTAGGTGAGCCCCGCGATCGCGTACAGTCCGATGTTCTTCAGACAGATGACGGAAGCGTTCTTGGATCGCACGGATCCCGACTCGAGCATCGTGAAGCCGGCGCACATCCACATCACCAACGCGCCCCACACGAGGAACGAGAAGGTATTGAGGACGAAGCCGGTGTCCGATCCGGCCTCTTGCGCGACCAGCGACTCGGGAAGGAGGATCAGGGCGCCTGCGGCGACAAGTCCGGCGACGACGCCTCCAGGGTGTGACCGGCGGATCCGCATGCGCGCGCGGGCGAAGAATCGGCTGACGTTCATGGTTTCTCCAGTGCACGAGTGGCTTGAGGGAGTGAAGGACGGGAAGAGAATGGGGGTCCCGTGCCGTGGCCGCAAGGGTCCAGTGGCGCGGATCGCCGATGCGTCCGCTGGTCTTGACGCAGGAGAAGCCTTACCGTTCACGTTGGTCTGTCCGAACGGTGCCCGATGAAACGGTCAACCGAGCCCTGGAACGCCCGTGAGCGGGCAAGAACCTGCTTGGTGAAGGAGCGTAGATGAGGAATCGTGCCCTGGTGTTGGTCGCGTGGTCTCTCGGCGTGTTGCCCTTTGGCATGGGTCGGGCGACGGCCCAGCAAATCAGCGCCCGCAACGGGTCCAGCGTTGTGCTGGGCGCGCGGGTGCAGGTCCAGTACGAGGCATCGAGCGAGGAAGAGGTTCCCGCCACGTTCCTCATTCGGCGCGCCTGGGTGACGATCGACGGGAGGCTCAACGACCTCGTCGGCGGGCGGGTTCAGTTCAGCGCCCAAGGGTCTTCGGTCCTCGAGGCCTATCTCGAATTGACCCCCTCCGATGCCTTCCAGGTCCAGATCGGACAGTTCAAGCGCGCGATGTCCTATTTCTGGTTGGCCTCGAACGCCGACCTGCCCCTCATTGAACGTGACGCGCGAGTGACGGGGGTGGATCACTGTCCTGGTGTAGGTGGCGTCTGCTCGTTTGGCCGGTTTACCGGCGCGCTCGGACTGGACAACTACGAACCGGGCGTTCTCGTGACGGGCCGATTCGCGCAGGGGCGCATGGGCTACAGAGTCACGATGACGAACGGCGAGGGCCTCAGCGCAAGGGATGTGAACACGCGGAAGTCGGTTTCGGGCAGGCTCTCGACCTTCTTCGGTGACAACGGCCGGCTGTCCGCCTACGTCGCGATGGACGAGACCCTTGACTCGCACGGTGAGACGCTGGGGGTGCCGGCGTACGGTGCGGAACTCCAGTTGGGCACTTGGCGCCAGGGGCCCCACCTTCTGGTCAACGGCCTGCGGGGACGAAACTGGAAGCTGGACGACGACGCCGGCTTCTCCGCTCTCCAGGTGATGGGGCTGTGGTACAGACCGTTCCCTGAAGGATCGGCGTTGGCTGCCTGGGAGCCGCTGCTGCGTGTGAGCTGGGCCGACTCCGGCGCGCACGACCATGGCAGCGTCACCGGAACCGTGATCACCCCCGGCGTGATGATCTACGCGACCGGAAGGAATGGAATCTCCGCGAATCTCGACCTGTATCGGTCCTCGGACGACCGGAGTCATTGGTCCTTCAAGGTCCAGGCGTTCACGTTCTTCTAGCGCTGGCTCTGCGACACCGCCGGCGCGTCGGGTAGCGACCCCCACGGACGCCAAAACGCGGAGAAGCTATCCAGCCGACTCCCAAGGGCCGGGAGACCCTTGGATCGCGAGTCGGCTGGAAGCGTCGCCGCGTTCCAGCTACGTGTTGCGGGGATCCTAGCCTGTCCGACTACCCGCCGAAGCTCGCCTGCGCCTCTTCCGGGCCGTCGAAGACCTTCGTGAGGCGAACGAACCCGCTCACCTCGAGCACCTCGCGGATGTGGTCGGGTACCCGACAGAGGGCGAGACCTCCACCGGCGGCGTTGGTCTTTCGGATGGCGATCAAGAGCACTCTCAGCCCTGCGGAGCTCATGTACCTGAGCCCGCTGCAGTCGACCACCAGTCCGCTAACGCCCTTGTCGATGATCGCCCGCAAGGCCTGATCAAAGTCCTTCGCGTTGGCGGAGTCGACACGACCACTGACCGTCGCGACCGCTGTGGTTCCAGAGAAGCTGGTTTCCACGTTCATGCATTTTCCTCCGGGTGAGCCGTGAACGGCTGCACGAGGCTAAGGCGGTTCCATCCGTCGGTCCGCTCGTAGCTGAGCGTTTCGACGAACGCCTTGGTGAGATGAATGCCGAGACCGCCTATCGTTCGGTCTTCGGCGGAAAGTTCCAAATCGGGGGCTGCGGCGTCCGTTAGCGGGTTGAAGGGACGACCGTTGTCCTCGATGACCGCCTCGATCCGTGAGTCCGTCACGCTGAGCATGACCTTGATGACAGCGGACGAGGACGCGTCGTCGTCGAATGCGTAGGAGACCACATTGGTGAGAAGCTCGTCGAGAGCCAGCTGGAACTTGAACAGAGTTCCGGAGGGCACCCCACCGGCATGGGCCAGTTCCTCGAATTGCTCCACAGCCTTTCGGGGCTGGTCGCCGTCCACGCTGAGACGCAATTCACTGGTGACCTCCACCTTCGTCCTCCTAGACGGGAGGGGGCTGACTCGACGCCGCCCCTCGTGGCCCGATGTCGTGTGGCGCGATCATCGAATCCCCCACAAGTGGCTTCGTTCCTATTCGACCGAAAAAAGGTATGTGCGAAATGATCTGCCGTCCAGAGCCCCGGCCTCCGGCTCCGCGATCGCCCGGGCTGGCCGTAGCGACGAGGCGGTGTCCCGATTACACTACTAGGGCCGTTCCGTTTTCCGAGTTCCCACACGATTCGCGTTCCCACACGACGATAAACCCATGGTGACTGCTGGCCTCCAGACACCAAGCAACGGTGGAGTGGTCTGAAGTGGCGAAGATTCTTGTTGTCGACGACGAGCCGGACCTCGAGCTCCTGCTCCGACAGAAATTCCGCAGGAAGATCCGGAAGGGGATTCTCACGCTCGTTTTCGCCCAGAACGGAGTGGAGGCCCTCGAGCAACTCGAGAAGCACGACGATGTGGACATGGTGCTGTCCGACATCAACATGCCTCGGATGGATGGGTTGACGCTCCTTCACCAGCTGAACGAGCTGGACCGCGACCTCCGTGCCGTGATCGTGACCGCCTACGGGGACATGAAGAACATTCGCACCGCGATGAATCGGGGGGCGTTCGACTTCATCACCAAGCCGATCGACTTCAAGGACCTGGACGCCACGATCGCGAAGACGCTCGCGCACCTCGAGGTGATGCGCGAGGCGCTCCGGTCCCGGGACGAGCTGGTTGCGCTTCGTCGGGAACTGGGTGTCGCCGCCCGGATGCAGGAGTCGATCCTCCCGACGGAGTTCCCCACCGACCCCCGCTTCGAGATCCATGCCACGATGACCCCGGCTCTGGAGGTGGGTGGCGACTTCTACGACTTCTTCCCACTCGAAGACGGTCGTCTGGGGATCGTGATGGCGGACGTCTCCGGCAAGGGGGTGCCGGCCGCTCTGTTCATGATGGTCAGCCGGACGGTCATGAAGGGGACCGCGATCGGCGAGCCCGATCCCACGCGGGTTCTCGCCGAGGCCAATCAGCTTCTTGTCGAGTCCAACGAGGAATCGATGTTCGTGACCCTGTTCTACGCCAGCTTCGATCCCAACGCAGGCGTCATGGAGTTCGCGAACGGGGGACACAACCTTCCCTATGTCGTGAAGCGCAGCGGCGAGGTCGAGCAGATCGACTGTGATTCCGGCGTCGTGCTGGCGGTGCTGCCGGGCTTCGACTTCCCCGGAGGCACCCTCAAGCTCGAGCCCGGCGACGCGGTCTTCTTCTATACCGACGGAATCACCGAGGCGATGAACGAAGAGGGAGAGGAGTACGGCGACGACGCCCTGGCGACCGTGCTGGGCGAGATCGCGGGCTCCGATCCGGAGACGATGAGCAAGAAGGTCGTCGAGGCAGTGCGCGAGCATGCAGGGGAAGCGCCGCAGTCCGACGATATCACATGCCTGTGTGTGCGTTACGGGGGCACGGGCGCCTGATGTCCCGCCGCCGGGCTCTGGTCGTCGGGTCGGCAACGACGCTCCTCACCGTCGTTTGCGCCAGCGGCGCCGGGGGACAGACCGAGGATTCCGGCGGCAACGGCGTCTTCCCAGATTCCATCGTATTCGGCCAGTCGGCGGCGTTGAGTGGAAACGCCCGCGAACTCGGCGAGAACATGAATCTTGGGGTGCGCGCGGCCTTCGAAGAGGCCAATCGGGAGGGCGGAATCCACGGTCGCATGCTGCGACTGCGGCTGCGCGACGACGGCTACGAGGCCGAGGTGGCTGTGACGAACACCCGAGAGCTGATCGCCCACGGCGTTTTCGGGCTGATCGGTGCGGTGGGAACCCCGACGTCCAGAGTTGCCGAACCCATCGCCAGCGCCGCGCAGGTGCCCTACATCGGTGCATTCACCGGTGCGGCGCTGCTCCGAGGCGAGGATCAGAGACACGTGGTGAACCTGCGCGCCTCCTACAATCAGGAGACCGAGGAGATGGTGGAAAGACTCACCGTCGACCTTGGGTTCCGGCGCATCGCCATCCTGTATCAGGACGATAGCTACGGGCAGGCCGGACGCAGCGGCGTCGTGCAGGCGCTCGACAGGCGCAACATGGGCCTGGTCGCCGAGGGCACCTATGTCCGCAACACCACGGCGATAAAGCGGGCCCTCCTCGACATCCGCAGCGAGAGTCCCCAGGCGGTGATCATCATCGGCGCGTATCGGGCGGCGGCGCAGTTCATTCTGTGGGCCCGCAAGATCGGATTGCGCGCGGTCTTCGTGAACATCTCGTTCGTCGGCAGCAATGCCCTCCTGACCGAACTGGGCCGGGACGGCGACGGCGTGGTCGTGACCCAGGTGGTTCCATTCCCGCGCGACACCAGGCTTCCCGTCGTGGCTCGCTACCAGCGGGCGATACAGCAGATCGACTCCTCGGCACAGGTTGGATTCGTCTCCCTCGAGGGCTACCTGGCCGGCAGGCTGGTGGTGGAGGCGTTGCGGGCCTCGACCGAAGCCGGCGGCGCGGCTCCGACCCGCGATTCCTTCCTGCGCGCCCTGGAGGAGGCCGGACCGATGGACCTGGACGGCTTCGAGGTCGAGTATGGACCACAGGACAATCAAGGCTCGGACGCCGTGTTTCTGACCGTGATTCGGGAGGGCAGGTTCGTTCCGGTAACGCGGCTGAGCCGATGAAGGATCGAACGAAGACGCTGGACCATCGGCTGCACGCGGCCTTTGCCTGGGTCCTGGACAGACTGCCCGACCGGTTCGACGCACGTGTTCGACGGTGGACCGGTGGCCGTCTCGGCATCGGGACTCAGATCGTTGTCGGGCTGGGCGGCGGCGTTCTCCTTACGCTGTTTGCCATCGTCATGGCGCTGGTGCTGATGCGGATCGTCAGCGCTCGTCAGGCCGAGGTCACCGAACAGCACATGCCGGCGCTTGTGGGGGCGTTCGACGTCGCCCGGCTGAGCCAGGAGCTGGTGCGCGCGACGCCGCGTCTCGTGGCGGCCGAGGATCCCGACGTGCTGGACGACATTCGGCTCGACGCGGTGGCCACCGCAAGCGCGTTGCGGTTCGCGGTGGCCGAGGTCGTCGGTGCCGAAGCGACCGAGGCTCTCGGCGAGGGCGACGAGGGGAATGTGGTGCCGCTGGTCGACAGCCTGGAGGAGATCGTCGGTCAGATGCACGAGTCGGTGAGCCGCAGGATGACCTACCAGGACCGCCTGCAGCAGTTGGACGAGCAGGTGGCGACCGTGAGCCTCGACCTGCAGCTGGAGGTCGAGCAGGCCGTGGACGACCAGCATTTCTTCATCTTCACGGGGTTCCGCGAACTGAACGGGGGGGCGGCGCCGGTGGCGCAGCGAAGAACCGTTGCGGAAATCGAACACTACTCGGGGCTGCTCACCTTCAAGGCCTACCAGAACGAGACCACCGCTCTGATCGCGCGGTCGATCGCCGAGACCGATCTGGGGGTGCTGCGAGCCACCCAGGAACGAATCGAGACCGCGCTCAGCGACGTCGTGGGTGCGCTTGCGGACATCCGGTCGGGTCCAAGAGCTCGCCTCCAGTCCCTCGTGGAGAGTCTGACCGACCTCTACGGCTCGACCGAGGGAGTGTTCGCGACCCGCAACGGGGTTCTCGAAGAGCTCGCCAATGCAGAGGAGCTGGTCGCGCACAGCCGGGAGACCACCGCCGAACTCGTGGCCAGGGTGGAGCGGCTGGTCGGGGGCGCCGAGGTGGCGGCCGGGGACGCGGCCGCGCGTTCGGGCGCGATCGTCAGCCTCGGGTTCTGGTTCATGCTGGTCGTCACCTGCTTCACCATCGGGTTCGCCGTGTTTGGGTGGAGGTTCTTCGGGCAGCGTCTGGTTGTGCGAATGGGGCGGCTGTCGCGCGCCACGCGCCGGATGTCCAAGGGCGACCTCGACGTCCAGGTCCAGATCGAGGGCAACGACGAGCTCACGGACATGGCCGGCGCCCTCGAAGTGTTTCGCCAGCACGCGGTCGAGGTCCAGCGACTCAACCTGGTCGAGAAGCTCGCCGCCGAGGTCCAGGCGAAGAACGAAAAGCTGGAGGACACCCTCGACAACCTCCGCCGCACGCAGCAACAGGTCATCAAGCAGGAGAAGCTGGCGTCGCTCGGCGCGCTCACCGCGGGCATCGCCCACGAAATAAGGAACCCGCTCAACTTCGTGAACAACTTCGCCGCCCTCTCCACGGAGCTGATCGAGGAGCTGCGCGAGGAGCTCGACGAAGGCGCGGAGGAGAACGGCGAAGTCGACCGCGAGTACATCGACGAGATCCTCGGTGATCTGGACACCAACGTGAAGAAGGTGAACCAGCACGGCGAACGAGCGAACCGCATCGTCGAAGGGATGCTCGCCCACTCGCGGGACGAGGCCGGTCACGCCGAGTCTGTGGACCTCAACCTGATGGTGGACGAGTACACCAAGCTCGCGTACCACGGCATGCGAGGCGCCGACCCGTCCTTCAACGTGGACATGATCAAGGAGTTCGACCCCACGGTCGGCGAGGTCGAAGCGATCGGGCGCGACCTGAGCCGCGTGTTCCTGAACGTGGTCACCAATGCGTGCCACGCGACGCAGCTGCGCCGCAAGAAATCGGACGATCCCGACTACTTCCCGGCGGTGACGGTTAGCACAAAGGGGGGCGAGGACAAGGTGCAGGTGTCCGTGCACGACAACGGCACCGGTATCCCGGACGAAATCGTCGGCAGGATCTTCGATCCGTTCTTCACCACCAAGGCCGGCACCGGAGGCACCGGACTCGGCCTTTCGATCTCGCACGAGATCATCCAGGAGCACGGCGGCAAGCTCGAGGTGCGGACCAAGCCGAACGAGTTCACCGAGTTCGTCATCACGCTGCCTCGCAAGGGGCCATTGTCCACCGGGCCGCTCGGCTGATCACCTACATTGGCCAAGGCTGACAGCGCGCCTCTGGCCGCGTTTCGCCCCTCGGGAGTCGAGCTGGGGGATTTGGCGAAGCTGGCGCTGCCGGTTGCGGTGGTGCAGATGGGGTTGACGTCCCAGGGCCTCGTGGACACGGCCATGGTGGGAAGGGTGAACGCGACCGAACTGGCTGCGGTCACCCTCGGCAACCTCTACTTCTTCGGCGTTTCCGTATTCGGCATGGGGCTCCTGCTGGCCCTCGACCCGATCGTGTCGCAGGCCTTCGGTGCCGAGGACGACGACGCGATCCATGCGGCCGTCCAGCGTGCCCTGGTCCTCACCGTCGTCCTCACGCTCGCCACCATCGTGCCGTTGGCGCTCGCGGGCCCCGTGTTCACTCTGCTGAGGCAGCCGGAGGAGGTGGTGCCGGTCGCCGCAGGGTACGCCCGCGCGCTGATCGCGGGAATGTGGCCGTTCTACGCCTTCATCGTCTTTCGCCAGGTGCTGCAGGCGGTGGGAAGGGTCGCCCCGATCGTGTGGACCATCGTTCTGGCCAACGTGTTGAACGCTGCGGCGAACTGGGTCCTGGTCTTCGGCAATCTGGGCGCACCGGCACTGGGGGCCGTTGGCTCCGGATGGGCGACCGCGATTTCGCGCTGGTTCATGTGCCTCCTTCTTCTCGTCCTGGCGCTGCGTCTGCTCGCCCCCTATCTGCGCCGTATGCACCGGGACATCCTGCGGATGGCTCCGCTGTGGGGGATGATCCGGCTGGGCACCCCCATAGGCTTCCACCTGTTTCTCGAGTTCGGAGCCTTCGGGGCCATCGGAGTGGCGATGGGATGGATGGGCGCCACGGCGATGGCGGGCCATCAGATCGCGCTCAATCTGGCGGCCTTCGCCTTCATGATCCCGCTGGGCATTTCCCAGGCCGCGGCGGTTCTGGTGGGAAGGGCGGTGGGAGAGGGTCGGCCACGGCTGGCTCGGCGGCGTGGGGGCGGCGCGATCCTGACATGCTGCCTGGTGATGGCGGCCACGGCGGCGGTCTTCCTGACCGTCCCGCGTCAGTTGGCGGGCGTCTTCAGCAACCAGGGGGAGGTGGTCGCGGTGGCTGCGGTCCTGATCCCCATTGCCGGGATGTTCCAACTGGTCGACGGATTGCAGGTGGTCTGCGCGGGCGCTCTCCGGGGCGTTGCCGACACGCTGCGTCCCATGATCTACAACGTCATTGGCTTCTGGTGCTTCGGCCTTCCGATCAGCCTTTGGTTCGGCTTTCATCGCGAAGCGGGGCCCGTCGGACTCTGGTGGGGCTTGGCTGCGGGGCTGGGGTTGGTGGCGCTCCTGCTCCTCTGGAGAATGTGGACGCGCTTCCAGGGGCCTCTCGTGCGTTACGCGGCGACGCACTCGCACTGAGGCGGGGCAGGGACGACCTCAGAACTCTCCCACGAGGCCGATCTCGGTCTCGAGCTCGTAGCCCGTCTCGCGAGCGACCGTGGCGCGGGAGAGCTCGATCAGGGTGACCACCTCGGCCGCAGTGGCGCCTCCCAGATTCACGATGATGTTGGCGTGCTTGTGGAAGATCTGCGCGGCGCCGTGAACGTGCCCCTTGAGGCCGCACTCGTCGATCAACCGGCCCGCGCCGATCCCTTCGATCTTCTTGAAGATGGAGCCCGCGCAGGGGTAGAGCCACATGTCCGGATGTCGCTCGTCCCGCCAGGCCAGGTTTTCGCGTATCACCCTTCGGAGTTCCTCGATGGGGGTGGGGGCGAGCTTCAGCGAAACGTCCAGCACCACGTCACCCGTGTCGTGGATGACGCTGTAGTCGTATCCGAACTGGAAGTAGTCGGTGTCCACGCGCCGGACCTCGCCAGCGGGCGTCAGAATGGTGGCGCCCTCCATGACCTCGTCCCAGAACATGGTGCGCTCGCGGGCCGGGGCCGGGGCCAGAAAGTGCAGATTCTGCCAAACGGCGCCTCCAACCGTGCTCGGGATGCCCACGAAGTGGTGAATGCCGCCGAGGCCGCGCGCGACGGTCGCGTTGATGAGATCGGGAAAGGTGTCCAGCCCTGCGCCGGCGACCACGCGTCCACCCGGCAGAAACTCCAGATTCGCGATCTCGCACCGGACGACCACGCCGCGGAACCCGCGATCCCCCACGAGAATGTTGGCGCCGCGTCCGAGCAGAAAGCTGGGGATTCCGAGCTGCTTGGCGACGCCTACGGCCAATGCGAGTTCCTCGGCGGTGCGTGCCCGGTAGAACAGGTCCGCGGGACCGCCAATCCTGAATGTCGTGAAGGGGCCCAGTGGGACGTTCCTGCACACTCGATCCGGACCGACCATTCGGATGTACTGTTCCAGGAGCGTGGATTCTCGCTGGCTCAAGGGCGGCCCGCCGAAGTCGCAGGGAATGACGATTGCACTAGATTGACGGTACTGGAGCACACCCACGACGCCCATCTCTCGGCGTGTCGAGACCGTCCCCCGAATATGGCCAGAACCCTGATCAGCCTCAATGAAGTCAGCAGGGTCTTCCACACGGACGAGGTGGAGACTCGCGCGCTCAGCGGAATCTCCCTGGAAGTCGAGAGCGGCGAATTCGTGTCGATCGCGGGTCCCTCGGGCTGCGGCAAGACGACGCTTCTGTCGATCCTCGGGCTTCTGGACTCTCCGACCGAGGGGGACTACCTGCTCGCCGGCGAATCGGTCGCGAGGCTGTCGGCCGCACGGCGGGCGCAAATCCGAAACCGGTCCATCGGCTTCATATTCCAGACCTTCAACCTCATCGGGGACCTCACGGTCTTCGGAAACGTGGAGCTGCCGCTCGTCTATGGGGGCATCGCCGCGCCGGAGCGTCGGCGCCGTGTCCGCAGGGAGCTGGAGAGGGTGGGGATGGCGGACAGGGAGGATGACTATCCCTCCCAGCTATCCGGAGGCCAGCAGCAGAGGGTCGCGGTGGCACGCGCAATCGTGGGAAAGCCTCTGATCGTGCTTGCCGACGAACCCACCGGCAACCTGGACTCCGGCAACGGGCAAGCCGTGATCGACCTGCTGAAGGAGCTGCACGAGCACGGTGCCACCATTTGCATGGTCACTCACGATCCCAGATACGCACATGTGGCGGATCGCACGGTGCATCTGTTCGACGGCAGGGTCGTCCGCCGGCGCCGGAGCCAGGGCGCGCACGAGCTTGAAGAAAGCGGTTTCGAGGTCCACTGAGCGAACTTATGTTGGATGCGGCTCCCCTTGGTCGAGGAGATTGAATGTCGGAACCGGACAGGAGGATTCGCGTCCTGGTGGCGAAACCCGGCCTTGACGGGCACGACCGGGGCGCCAAGGTCATTGCGGCGGCGTTTCGCGACGCGGGCTTCGAAGTCATCTACACGGGTCTCCACCAGACCCCCGAGATGGTCGTCGCGGCGGCGGTTCAGGAGGACGTGGACGTCGTGGCCATGTCCGTTCTCTCCGGAGCCCACATGACGCTCTTCCCGCGGGTGCGCGAGCTTCTGGACGCCGAGGGGCTCGCCCACATCCTCCTGACCGGGGGCGGCATCATTCCACGAGACGACGCCGCCGCGCTGGGCAGAGTCGGGGTCGGTCGGGTGTTCGGTCCCGGAACGTCCACCGTGGAGGCCATCGCGTACGTCCGCGAGTGGTTCGCCGATCGGGAGGATCCCTACTAGGTGAAGCCGACCGACGCCGGAATGGCCGCGCGCCCGGGCCGCATGGGCGAACTGGGCCGCGAGCTAGTTGCACTGCGCGGCCGCCTCAGGATTGGCGGCGGGACCGAGCGGATTCGACGGCAAAGGGAGCGCGGCAAGCTGACTGCCCGCGACCGGCTCCATCTTCTCCTCGATCGGGACACGGTCTGGGCCGAGGTGGGTCTCCTGGTGGCGCACGACCGCTACGACGGCAAGGCGCCCGGGGCGGGGTGTGGTCACGGGGGTGGGGACGGTGGCGGGGCGCGAGGTGGTCGTGGTGGCCAACGACGCCACGGTGAAGGCCGGATCGTGGTGGCCGGAGACCATCACCAAGATCCTGCGCGCCCAGGAAATCGCCATGCGGTGCAGAATCCCGATCATCTACCTGGTCGATTCGGCGGGCGTGAACCTTCCCTACCAGGACGGTGTGTTCCCGGGTCAATACGGTGCGGCGAGGATCTTCTACTATAACTCGATCATGCGCCGCTACCTCCGCATCCCACAGTTGGCGGCGGTCATGGGCCCGTGCATCGCCGGCGGCGCGTACCTTCCGGCCCTGTCGGACGTGATTCTCATGGTCAAGGGGACCAGCTTCATGGGGCTGGGCGGCCCCAATCTGGTGAAGGGGGCCACGGGCCAGACGGTGGACCGGGAGACCCTGGGCGGAGCCGACGTGCACACGGGCGTGAGCGGCGTCGCCCACTATGCGGCGGCCGACGACCAGGACTGCATCGACAGACTCCGTGCGCTTGTCGCCGATCTTCCGCACCGCAGGCCGGATCGCGCGGTCCCGACGCGCTTCGAGCCGCCCGCGCGGCCCGCGACCGAGCTCTACACCCTGTTCCCCGACGACCACCGGCGCGCCTATGACATGGAGGCCGTGCTCGAAGTGGTGCTGGACGGAGGCGGACTGACGGAATTCCAGCCGGAACACGCGGCAGAGCTCATCTGCGGAACCGGCACCGTCGCGGGGATCGCGGTCGGCGTGATCGCGAACCGGCGCAGCGTGATCAAGGACTCCCGCGAGGGCCCGCCGCGCTTCGGTGGCATCATCTACACCGAATCGGCCGAGAAGGCCGCCTACTTCATCGAGGCGATGAACCGCCAGGGAGTCCCGATCGTCTTCGTCCAGGACGTGTCCGGCTTCATGGTGGGGCCGGACGCGGAGCACCGGGGGATCATTCGGGCCGGTGCCCGCTTCGTCGAGGCAATGGCGACCGCGGTCGTCCCCAAGATCGTGGTCACGCTCAACCACGCCTCGGGTGCGGGCTACTACGCGATGGCGGGGCAGGGCTTCGATCCCGACTTCATCCTCACGCTGCCCACGGGCCGAATGGGGGTCATGGAGGGCGACAGCGCCGTGGTCGCGCTCTTCGGCCGCCAGCTGGGGCGCCTCAGGGCCGAGGGCGAGCGTCCGGACGAGGCGCTGGCAGAGCAGATGGAGTCGGTGCGCGCGGACTACGACCGCCAGCTGGACGCCACCTTCGCGGCGGCAAGGGGCTTCGTGGACGCGGTGGTGCTCCCCGAGGAGCTGCGCGACTGGCTTGCGCTGCTGCTGCGTGCCGCCCTCAACAACCCGGGTCCGCACATCGGCCCCTTCGTGCTCCCGCCGGGGTTGGACGGAAGGGGTCCATGAGGAACGACTCCATCCGAATCGCCAGCGGGCAGGGGTTCTGGGGCGACGATCTCGAAGCCCCGGTCCGGCAGGTGCAGGGGGGGCCGATCGACTACCTGATGCTGGACTACCTGGCCGAGGTCACCATGTCGATCATGCAGAAGCAGCGGTCGCGGAACCCGTCGGCCGGATACGCCAGAGACTTCGTGCCGCTGATGGAGAGGATCTTTCCGGCGTGCGTGCGGCGCGGCATCGGGGTGGTGACCAACGCCGGCGGCATCAACCCGGCGGAGTGTGCGCGGGCGGTGGCCGAAGCGGGCAGGCGGGCCGGAGTCGGGGGACGGGCGCGGATCGGTGTGGTCGGCGGGGACGACCTGATGGAGCGCCTCGACGATCTCCTCGCAAGCGGACATGCCATGCGCCACATGGAGACGGGCGAGCCTCTCGCGTCGGTGCGGGACCGCGTTCTCAGCGCCAACGTCTACACGGGCGCGCGCCCCATCGCCCGGGCCCTGCACGGCGACGCGCTGGTCGTCGTCACCGGACGCTCCACCGACACGGCGCTCACCTACGCTCCCCTCGCGAAGGAGTTCGGCTGGTCCTGGAACGCGTACGACCTGCTCGCCGCCGGCGTCGTCGCGGGCCACATCAACGAGTGCGGTGCCCAGGCGAGCGGCGGCAACTGCCTCGCCGACTGGTGGACCATCCCCGATCTCGCCAACGTCGGCTTCCCGATCATCGAAGCTCACCCCGACGGCAGCTTCGTCGTCACCAAGCACCCCGAGCTGGGGGGCACGGTGTCGATCCGCACCGTCAAGGAGCAGATCCTCTATGAAATGGGCGACCCCGCGCACTATGTCACCCCCGATGTCATCGCCGACTTCACGACGATCCGCCTGGCTGCGGATGGGGAAGACCGAGTACGCGTCCACGGCGTCCGCGGCCGGGGCCCGACGCCGTACCTGAAGGTCTCGGTCGCCTACGCGGCGGGGTTCAAGGCTGTGGGCACCCTGGTCTACGCGTGGCCGGATGCCGCCGCGAAGGCACGGGCGGCCGCGACGATCCTTCGCAAGCGGCTCGACCGCCTCGGGCTGACCTTCGACCGAGTGCTGGTCGAACTGGTGGGGTGGGACGCAACGCACGGACCCCTCGCAGGGGATCCGCCGGCGGATCTCCCGGAAGTCCAGCTGCGAGTGGGAGTGAGGGGGTCCGAACGAAGGTCCGTGGAGCGGTTCACCCGCGAGATCGCGCCTCTTGTGCTGACCGGGCCTCCGTCGGTCACAGGGTTCGCCGGCGGACGCCCGCGGGTGCAGGAAATCGTGGGCTACTGGCCCGCCCTGGTCGATCGCACGGTTGTCGAACCGCATCTTTCGGTGGACTTTGTGGAGGTATGAGAGGAGGACGACGACGCATGTCACGGGTGCCGCTTCTCGAACTGGCCCACGCCCGTTCGGGGGACAAGGGAAACACGGCGAATGTCGGTGTAATCGCGTACGATCCCCAGGACTACCCCCTCATTCGGGAACAGGTGACGGCCGAACGGGTCAGGGAGCACTTCGGAAGCATGATCGAGGGTCCGGTGGAGCGCCACGAACTCGAAAACCTGCACGCGTTGAACTTTCTCCTGCACGGGGCTCTGGACGGAGGCGGCACGGTGTCTCTGATGACGGACGCACAGGGCAAGGTTTTCAGCACCGCGCTGCTGCGAATGGTCGTCGAGGTGCCGGAGGAGGTGGCGACGCGGGTGCGGGGCAGGGGGCGGGTGCCGTTCGCGCCGGGTGGAGCAGGCCCATGAACGGCGGATCGGTGCTGCGCAAGGGCTCCGGGGACGGTATCGCGACGCTGCTCCTCAACCGACCCGAGAAGCGAAACGCGCTGTCGGCGGCGCTGGTGGCTGAACTCCGCCTCCACCTCGGCGAAGTGGGTGCGGATCCCGATGTGCGAGTGGTGGCCTTGCGCGGTGCCGGACGGGACTTCTGCGCGGGCGCCGATCTCGACGAGATCGCGGCATCGCAGGCGCTGGGTCCCGAAGCCGGCCTGGCAGATGCGGAACGCCTGGGCGATGTCCTCGTGGCGATCCGGCGTCTGCGCCAGCCCGTGGTCGCGGTCGTTGCAGGGCGGGCTCTCGGCGGCGGATGCGGCCTTGCGACCGCCTGCGACCTGGTCGTCGCCCACGAGGACGCCAGCTTCGGCTACCCCGAAGTGCACCTGGGATTCGTGCCGGCCCTCGTGATGGCCATCCTGCGGAGGAAGGTCGGCGAGTCGGCCGCCTTCGAACTGTTGCTGCGGGGACGCGGGATTACGGCGGAGGAGTCGGCCTCCATCGGATTGGTCAACCAGGTGGTGCCCGACGACGCCTTCGAGGCCACGGTGGATGAGTACCTGGCGGCGCTGGCGGCTCGCCCGGCGTCGGCCGTGCAGCTCACCAAGCGGCTCTTCCACGGCATGGAGGGCGTCGGTCTGGAGGATGCCGTCGCGCGTGGGGCGGAGGTGAACGCGATCGCCCGACTCACCGCCGACTGCAAGCGGGGCGTGGCCGACTTTCTCGCGCGGCGGCGGGGCGACTGAGGGGCGGCGTGTTCCGGCCTTCTCGAACGCGTCGCGACGGTGCAGACGCCTTCCTGGTGTGGAAGGTGCGCCTGTTTGCGGTGGGGGCCGCCATCGCGCTTGCCGGAATGGCCCTGACCTGGCGCTGGCTCGTGTGGGTGGGCATCGGCGCCCTCGCGGCGGGGATGGCGCTGCGCTTCCTGCCCCGGTCCGACTGAATCAGTCCCATTCAGCCATTCCAACGCCCCTCAGGGCGGCTTTATTCCCATGGGTGAGAAACGAACACGCACCCGCCACCAGCCCCGAAGCCCGTGCCGTCCTGCGCGAGCGATTCGGATTCGAGGGGTTCAGACCGGGACAGGAGCGTCTGATCGCCGGGGTCCTCGCCGGACGGGACACGCTCGGCGTGCTGCCCACCGGAGGCGGGAAGACGCTTTGCTACCAGCTGCCCGCCTTCATGCTCGACGGGCTGGTTCTTGTCGTCAGTCCCCTGATCTCGCTCATGCAGGACCAGGTCGACCGCGCCCGCCGTCTCGGGTTGAGGGCGGCGTCCCTCACCTCACAGGACCCGCAGAACGCTCAGGACGAGTGCCAGCGCGCGCTTGCCGAGGGACGGCTCGACCTGCTGTTCTGCTCCCCCGAGCGACTCGAAGCTCCGAGGTTGAGGAGGCTGCTCGGTGCCTCCCCAGTCTCGCTCATGACCATCGACGAGGCGCATTGCATCTCCGAATGGGGCCACGAGTTCCGGCCCGCATTCCGCCGGATCAGCCGTCTTCGCCCGATCATGGCCGCGCCGGTTCTGGCCGTCACGGCCACGGCGACTCCCGCCGTCCGCGACGACATCGTGCAGGTGCTCGACATGCGCGACCCCATCAGGGTGGTCACCTCGTTCGACCGCCCCAACATTCGTTGGCTGGTCGCCCGGCAGCGGGCGGGCCCGGAGCGCATTCGGGCCATGGTGCGGCTGATCCGCCGGGCCCCACCGGAGTGCGCCGAGCGCGCGCTCATCGTCTACGCCCCCACGCGGCGCCAGGTCGTGAGCGTGCGGCGTGCCCTGGCCAGCCAGGGAGTCATCGGAGACGCCTACCACGCCGCTCTGCCCAAGGAGGAGCGCCAGGCGGTTCAGCAGAGGTTCATGTCTCGCGAGTCCAACGTCGTGGTCGCCACCTGCGCCTTCGGAATGGGCATCGACCGGGGAGACGTGTGGGCGGTCCTGCACTACGCCTTTCCCGGCTCCCTCGAGAGCTACTACCAGGAGGCCGGCCGGGCCGGACGCGATGGCACCCCGTCACTGGCGCTGGGCTTCGTTCACCGCGATGACTGGAAGGTTCCCGAAGCCTTCCTCGACCGCGCCTATCCCGATCCTCGGGACGTGGCGAGATTCCTCGCCAGACTGGGTTCGCCCCGCCGCGCCACCGCCATCCCTTCGCCGACCGCGCTTCTCGGGCAGGGTTCGGCCAACGTGCCGCACTTGAAGTGGCTGGAACGCTCCGGTGCCATCAGGCTCGCACCCGACTTGGCGAAGTGGGTGGAGGACTGGCCGGACGGCGAGGCAGAGGGGCCACCGCCGGTCTCCGGCCCCGCTCTGACGCTTACGGGCGACCGTCCCGACCTTGAACCCTTGATCTCGGCGCGCCGGCAGGCCCGCGACCGGCTCAGCGCCATGCAGCGATACTGCGGCAGGCGGGCATGCCGGAGATCGACGCTATTGCGTTATCTTGGTGAGACCGTTGGCTGGCGAACGTGCGGCTCGTGCGACCGGTGCGAGCGACGCTGGCCGCGATGGCGCTGAAGCGGCGGCATCAAGCGGGTTGCTCCACCTGTCACACATGTCCCCATACCTCCACAAGCACCACCACGACCTTCAGGGCGCCGTTCGGGAGTTTGCGCTCGCGGCAATCGCCCCTGTGGCTCGCGAACTGGACGAGAGCGCCCGCTTCCCCTGGAACAACGTCGCCGCGATGGCGGAGCGGGGCTGGTTCGGCGTTCCGGTGCCCGTCGAACTGGGCGGGATGGGTCGGGACTACCTGAGCTACATCCTGGTCGTCGAGGAGCTGGCCAGACACGACGCCAGCCACGCGATAACCGTTTCCGCGCACACCACGCTGGCCATGTCGCCGATCGTTGCCTTCGGGACGCCGGCACAGCGGGCGCGGTTCGTGCCACTGCTCGCGTCCGGCCAGGTACTGGGCGGATTCGGTCTCACCGAGCCGGGCGCGGGCTCCGACGCGTCGGGGACCAGGACGCGTGCGGTGAGGGAGGCGGGCGGCTACCGCATTTCGGGCAGCAAGATCTTCATCACGCATGGGGGCGTGGGCGAGATCTTCGTCGTGACCGCGTTGACCGATCCCCAGGCCGATCATGAAGGCATCACCAGCTTCGTGGTCTGCAAGCCGACCACCGACATCGACGAGGCAGAGCGCGTCGGCGTCGGCCATCGCCCCGACCTGCCGTACAGCCAGGGTATGACCGCAGGTGCGAAGGAAGACAAGCTCGGGTGGCGCGCTTCGGATACGCGGCAGTTGTTTCTGGAGAACGCCTGGGTACCCGAGGGGCAGCGATTGGGCGATGAAGGCCGGGGATTCACCAACTTCATGAAGACGCTCGACGCGGGCCGGATCGGTGTTGCCGCACTTTCGCTGGGCATCGCGCAGGGCGCGCTGGACACCGCGCTCGACTACACGGTGCGGAGGCGCCAGTTCAAACGTCCGGTCTGGGACTTCCAGGATGTCCAGTTCACTCTGGCGGGGCTGGCGGCGGAGATCGAGGCCGCCAGACAGCTCACCTATCACGCGGCGTGGCTGAAGGACCAGGCCTGCGCCTTCGGGCGGCAGGCGGCGATGGCCAAGCTCCTGGCCGCGGAGCTGGCCGCGAAGTCCGCAAGGGCGGCCGTGCAGTGCCTTGGGGGTGTGGGGTACACGTCGGACTATCCGGTCGAGCGCATGATGCGCGACGCCAAGGCCTGCGAGATCGGCGAAGGCACCAGCGAAATCCAAAAACTCGTAATCGGTCGGCACCTGCTGAGAGAGGCAGGCCTGTGACGGGACTCGCGCTCGCGACCCGCCGGGCACTCTTCGGCGGTGCCTCACTTTTTCACGATCCGGCATCCGCAGGCATGACCCTGCTCTCCGATGGCCGGCGCGCGTTCGACGCCCGCTTCGGGCCGGGACGCTTCCGGGATCGGGTGGGTGGGGGCCGTTGCGGCCGAGATCGACGATTGGAGACTTCAATTGAAGAGAGAGATTCTCATCAGCGCCTCGGACGAAGAGTCGTGGGTAGCGCTTAAGGAGGATGGAGGGCTAACCGAGCTGATGTTCGACCGGCCCGATCAGGGTCGACTCGTCGGGGACATCTTCGTCGGCCGCGTCGAAGCGGTTCTACCCGGCATCCAGGCCGCCTTCGTCGACATCGGCGAGGAGAAGGCCGCCTTCCTGCACGCTTCGGACCTTGCCCACGATGGCGACGGACGTCCGGGGAAAAACGGATCCAGGGGACGCAATCGCAATTCGCCGCCGATCCAGAGCGTCCTCAACAAGGGTCAGAAGGTGCTGGTCAAGGTGACCAAGGAGGCCATCTCGACGAAGGGTCCTCGGGTGACGATGCAGATATCGCTACCCGGTCGCTTCCTCGTGTACATGCCCGACTCGAACCACGTGGGGGTGAGCCGCAAGATCGACCATCGCAAGGAACGTGCCCGCTTGCGCGGCATGGCCTCGGAGGCGGTCGCGGGAGACCCGGGCGGCGTAATCGTCCGCACGGCCGGCGAGGAGCTGACGCAGCAGAAGCTCGTGAAGGAGTACCATCACCTGCGCGACCAGTGGAAGGCCATCCGGAGGAAGGCCGCCAAGGCGCAGCCTCCCACGCTGATCCACCAGGAGGCGAAGCTCATCTCCGGCGTCATCCGCGACCTCTTCACCAGTCGGTTCGACGCGGTGACGATAGACGATCGCAAGGCGCACGAGCAGATCGTTCAGTATGTGCGCACCTTCGATCCGGATCTCCTGGACCGGATTCACTTCTACCGGGCCGCGAAGCCCCTCTTCGACCACGCGGGGATCGAGGAGGCGATCCAGCGCTCCTTCCGCCGCAAGGTCGATCTGCCGTCGGGGGGACATGTGATCATCGAGCAGACCGAGGCGCTGGTATCGATCGATGTGAACACCGGCCGGTTCACGGGGAAGAGGAAGGACCCCGAGCACACGATCCTGAAGACCAATCTGGACGCCGCCCGCGAGATCGCCACGCAGCTGCGCCTGCGTGACATCGGCGGCATCATCGTCATCGACTTCATCGACATGGAGTCGCAGGAGAACCGTGATCGGGTCCTTCATGAACTGCGGAGCCGCTTGGGCAGAGACCGTGCCCGGACCCGAACCTGGGAGGTTTCGGACCTGGGACTGATCGAAATGACCCGGCAGCGCGTGCGTCCGTCGCTCCTCCAGGCGCTCACGGAGCCCTGTGACACGTGCGGTGGCACCGGCCACCTCTGGACGCCTCCGACGCTCATCCGCGAGATCGAACGGTGCGTCCAGCGCGCCGCCGCGCTGGGCGACGACAAGGACCTGCTGGTCCGGGTTCACCCGCAGGTGGCGCTCCGGGTCATGGAGTTCGAACCCCGCTTCGTACGCAAGCTCGCGAAGCGCACGCGCATGCGTCTGGACCTGCGCGACGACCCGCTCATGCGTCACGACGAGTTCCGGCTCCTCGCTGGCAAGGCAAGGGTCGATGTGACGTCCAAGTACAAGGTGGCCTGAGACCGCGAACCACTCACCTGGAGGAAACCCCGATGACCCCTTCCACCGAGACGCTGCGCCGCGGATTCGCCACGTCGCTGCTCGCGGCCGCCCTTTCCGGCGGACTCGCCGCCACCGCAGCCGCCCAGAATCCGATCCTCCTCCCCGAAGGCGTGCCGGCGCGCATCCAACCGCTGCCGACGCTCCGGGAACAGGCGGCCGAGCAACAGCGCTGGCTGGAATTGCGGGTGGGACGCGTCCTGCCACGCCTGATGGAGGAGTACGACGTGCGAATGTGGATCCTCTCGATGCGGGAGTACGCCGAGGATCCCGTGTTCTGGTCGATCACGTCGCCCACGACCTTCGCCGCGCGCCGACGCTCGATCTACGTCTTCACGCGCCGGGACGACGGCACCGTCGAGCGTCTGGCGCTGGGCGGCACGAGTCAGGGCGGCGTCTTCGAGGCCTATCGATCGACCCGACCCGCGCCCACGGCCGAGACGGCCGAACTGGTCGGCAACGAGCAGTGGCGCCTGTTGCGCGAACTGGTGGAGGACCGGGATCCGGAGAACATCGTCCTCAACATCGACCCGGACTGGGCCTTCTCGGACGGGCTCCACGCGGGCGAGAGGGAGGCGCTGGACGAAGCTCTGGGGGCGAACCTGCTGGGACGGGTCAAGCGGGAGCCACGTCTGGCGATGAACTACATCGCGATCCGGCTGCCGGAGATGATGCCTCGCTACCGGAAGGTCCAGGAAACGGTGCACGCCGTGATCTCGGAGGCGTTTTCGAACGCCGTGATCACTCCGGGCCTGACAACGACGGACGACGTGGAATGGTGGATGCGGCAGCGAGTGGCCGACCTGGGCTACCCCGTCTGGTTCCAGCCCTCGGTGTCGGTGCAGCGTGCGGACGAGGTTCCGGCCGATGGGCCGGCGGTCATCGAACGAGGCGATCTGCTCTGGACCGACTTCGGCGTGGTGGCGCTGAACCTGCACACGGACACGCAGCATCTGGGCTACGTGCTCCGCGAAGGAGAGAACGAAGCTCCACCGGGGTTGCGTCGGTGCCTGGCCAACTCCAATCGCCTGCAGGACATCCTGCTTGCGCACATGGAGCCGGGCATGACCGGGAACCGGATACTCGCCGATGCGCTCGCCCAGATGCGCGCCGAAGAAATCGACGGGACCATCTACACGCATCCGATCGGCGACCACGGCCACGGCGCGGGACCGCTGATCGGCCGCTGGGATTCACAGGAAGGCGTTCCGGTGCGCGGCGACGCGCGGCTGCTGCCATCCACCTGGCATTCGATCGAGTTGCAGGCCACGACTCCGATTCCCGAGTGGGGAGGCAAGGCGGCAAGCTGCCGGCAGGAAGAGGAAGCCTATCTGGATGCGGAGGGGCGGAGGCACTGGGTCTTCCGGCGTCAATCCCACTTCCACTTCGTTTGGTAGGATCGCGCGGGCGCAGGGGTCCAGGACAGGACTGAGCTTGACCTCGGTGGCAGGTTTCATACGTTTAAATGCTGTGCAGCATTTCTGGCCCCATTCACGAATCACCATGTTCATCGCGGGAGTGCCATGTTTGCGGTTATCAGGACCGGCGGGAAACAGTTCCGGGCCGAGCCCGGGGCGACTCTGCTGATCCCGACGCTGGAGGCCGAGCCCGGCACGACCGTCACCTTCGACGACGTTCTGCTGGCGGCCGAGGGTGAGGATGTCTCCGTGGGTGCGCCGACGGTGGAGGGAGCGAAGGTCACGGCGGAGGTGATCGCCCATGACCGCACGCGGAAGATCACCGTGTTCAAGCGGAAGCGCCGCAAGGGCTACAGGCGAAAGCAGGGGCACCGCCAGGGCTTCACCGTGGTGCGCATCGCCGAGATCGTCGTCTAGGAGAGGATCCCATGGCTCACAAGAAGGGCGTAGGCTCGTCCAGGAACGGGCGCGACAGCAATCCGCAGCGCCTTGGGGTGAAGCGCTTCGGTGGCGAACGCGTGCTGGCAGGGAACATCCTCGTCCGCCAGCGTGGAACCAGGCTGCACCCGGGCAACAACGTGGGGCGCGGCAAGGACGATACGCTGTTCGCAACGGCGGACGGCGTGGTCAAGTTCGAGAATCTGCGGCGCCGCAAGGTCGTTTCGGTCTACCCGGCTGCCAACTAGCCGGCCCGCACCGCTGGGGTGCGCAAACGCGCAACGGGGGTGTTTTGGGGGTGCGACGGGGGTGTTCGGAGGCGCAACGGGGGTGTTCGGGGGTCTTTTTTGGCCTCTCCGAGCCGAAATAGGTGGTTTTTCGACGATTTTCACCCCAAATGGCGTAGATCGGCCTTGCGTTCCTGCCCAGAGGGTGTTAAGCTTTCTATCCGTAGCGAAGGGAAGCGGACCCCAAGGGGAACGGAAACGAACCCGTTGGGAGAAGGGACCAGGAGCTACGGATCGGGTGCTGAAGGAGACCTTGAAGGGGAAACCCGGAAGGGTAGCCAGACAGAATCCGATGCGCCGAGGGTGCCGGAAACGGCATTCCAAGGCGAGCGCGGATCCGGGTTCGGAGGAGGCCGCGCCGGCTGCGAGGTCGCTGGATGCAGCCGAAGCCTCAGGGGACTGGGGCGACCCGAGCGGCGGGTGACGCCGGACGGGCGAAGAGGCGGGGAACCGGCCGTCGCACATGGCGGTGCCGAAACGGAGCTTCCCGGCTCGCCAGCGAGACGAGGCCCCCGAGCGGGTAGTGTGCTACCCGCCGGGGGCTTTCTCTTTGGTGTCACACCCGCTTTGGTGTCACCCCGAGGGCGAGTCCGGGGGCGAGTACTGCTGGTTTCTGGCAGCGGACATGATCTGCCATAGCAGGTTGCGTATCAATTCTTCGTCCAGGCCCGCGGCCCGTGCCAGCTCGGCGGCCCTGCGAACGACCGTCGCCTCTTGTTGGGGGTCGGTCACCGGCAGTCCCTGACGAGCCTTCAACGCTCCGATCCGCCGCACCAGGTCGACGCGTCGCCGGAGGATGTCGATCAACTCGCGGTCGCACTCCACGATGCTTTCACGGATCCCTTCGATACTGTCCGTGTCGGAATCCTGCAGCCGGCCGACGTCAGACACGGAGGTATCCATCCACATGTTCGTCGTCTTGCTGGACGCCGGCGAGGCTCACGCCAAGCAGCACGGGGATGTGAACGATCAAGCCCAGTATGCCCTCGTGCATGCCGAACGGCTTCAGGTCCGGATAGAGAAAGAAGAAGACGGACGCAGCCGAACCCGCCAGAAGCCCCGAGATGACGCCGGCGGTCGTCGCACGCCGCCAGTACATGGCCGACAGCAGCGCAGGCATGAACTGACAGATGATCCCGTAGGACGCCAGGAGCAGTTCCACCAGCGAGAATCCCTCGTACAGTGCGAAGAGATAGGCCACGGCTCCGACGCCCAGCACCAGCATTCGCATCCATCTTCGCTGGGCGCGATCCGACAGCTTCCTGAACGGTCGCACCCCATCCTGTACGGCCACCGAGGCCGCCCCGTGGAGCAGGGCGTCACCCGTTGACATGGAGGCCGAAAGCGCGCCGGCGCAGAACAGGCCCACGACCAGCGCCGGCAGATCGGAGCGTAGGATCAGGAAGGGCAGAATGAAGTCGGCCTGATCCGGCGACTCCGGCAGCAGCACGCCTGCGAAACCGATCAGGAATACCGGAATGAGGAAAAGCTGGAACGTTGGGAACAGGATCACGGTCCTGCGAATCGTGGCGTCGTCACGGGCCGTGAACGCCTTCATGAAGAGGTGCGGCCACATCGTCAGTCCGATGGCGCTGGCCAGGATGGCGGTCGAATAGCCTCCCCAGCTCCAGGGGTTGCCGCCCCCATCCAGGCCTGGCAACGACAGCAGCTCGGGGCGCTCGGCCAGGATCCGCTCGAACATCGGCCCCACGCCTCCGTACATCTGGTTCGGCAGGTAGATGCCCAGGGCCCACGCGATCCCCACCATGAACACGCCCTGGAAAGTGTTGGTCCATCCGACGGCCGACACCCCGCTCGTCAGTACGTAGAGCATCACGATGCCATAGGCCAGCGCGGCGCCGGCCCAGAGCGGAATGGTGCCTTCGGTAACAGCCTCGATCACGATTCCCGCACCCCGCATCTGGATCGTCACATAGGGGACGAACGCGGCCAGCGTCAGCACCGCCATTGTGAGGGAGAGTCCCCGTGATGGGAATCGGCCCACGAGCAACTGGGCTTGGGTGACGAATCCGAAGCGCCGACCGAGCGCGCCGGCCTTGGGGCCCATTGCGTACCAGGGTGCCATGCCCAGCACGCCGTACGTCAGGATGTAGAAGGCGGCCGCACCTCGCGAATAGGCCCATCCCGGGCCGCCCAGAAAGGCGAACGCCGAGAACACCGTGGCCCCTGTGATGAAGTACATCACCAGCAGTCCGAAGTCCCGGTCGCCCGCCACGTACCCCTGCACGCTCCGGGATGCGCGCCGTCCCGCGATCAGGCCGACGCCCAGAGTGACCGCCAGATAGGCGAAAATGATGATGGTGGTCAGGGTGGACTGTGGCATCATTCCCCACCCCTCGCGCCTTCGGATCGCACGTTCCGCGCACGGGCCGCGTCGAGCCGCCAGAGGACCACCAGGCTTCCCAGCAGCCACGCAGCGCACCATGCCATCTGCCGCGGGAGTCCCAGAATCAGGGGCATCGGTTCGTTGACCAGGGTCTGGACCGGCCAGGTGACGGCGACCGCGAAGGCGATGTGGTAGGCCCACGCGATGCGCTGCCAAGTCACGAAAGGCATGGTTGTGGCACTCCTCGATGCTGGGGTGGAGCTGGGCACGGGTAGGATTCTATGGGGGACGAGGGGAGCGCCGCTACCGATCTCGAAACCGTGGCCGTCGCTTTTCCACGAACGCTCTTACGCCCTCCCTGCCGTCGTGCGAGCCAAACGCCTGCAGAAAGAGCTCCTTCTCGAAGTCGAGCCCGTCGGACAGGTGCCGTTCGGATGCCTCTCGCACGGACTTCTTGACAAGTTGCAGCGCGGTGGCGCTCCAGCGGGTCATTCGGGCCGCGAGTTCGCGGGCTCTCGAGAGGTGTCGTCCCTCTTCGGTCAGGAACTCGACCAGCCCGATCCTGTGTGCCTCGGCCGCGTCGACGAAGTCGCCGCACAATCCAAGCCTCATCGCCTGTCCCGGGCCAACGAGGCGGGCCAGTCTCTGTGTGCCTCCCGCACCTGGGATCAGGCCCAGTCGGATCTCGAACTGACCGAAGCGGGCGGTGGAGTCGGCGACGCGAATGTCGCACGCCAGAGCCAGCTCGTTGCCGCCCCCGATGCAAAAGCCATGGATGGCGCAGATCACCGGCTTGGGAAAGTCGGCAAGGGCGTCGTACACCCGGCGCCGAGCGTAGAGCTCGCGTTGTTCCTCGGGGGTGCGCGCGGCGAATTCGGAGACGTCGGCACCGGCCACGAAGGCCTTTTGGCTCGCGCCATGGAGAATCACGACCTTGACGTCGCTCCGGTCCGCCAGGCCGTCGAACACCTCTGCGAGTTCCCGGCGAACGACCTCGTTGAGAGCGTTCAGCTTCTCGGGGCGGTTGATCGCGACTTCGGCCACTCCGGCGCGGACGGAGAGGGACACCTTGGTGCGGTTGACGGTCGGTTGGATCATCGTTCGTCGCTCCATTCGTAGAAGCCCCGGCCCGACTTCCTCCCGAGTCGGCCCTCGGCGACCATGCGCTCCAGCAGGGCGGGGGGGCGGAACGCCTCGGAACCCAGCGTCTTGAGGAGGTAGCGCGCGATTCCGAGCCTGACATCTAGGCCCACCAGATCCGTCAGACGCAGCGGGCCCATCGGGTGGCGGTATCCCAACACCATGGCCTTGTCGATGTCTTCCGGCGAGGCCACGCCGTCCTCCACCATGCGGATGGCCTCGAGGCCGAGCACGATCCCGAGTCGCGACGAGGCGAAGCCGGGAGAGTCGGCCACCACGATGGGCTCCTTGCCGAGCGCCCGCACGAAGCCGAGGCAGCGGTCCACCGTCCTCGCGTCGGTGCGTCCGCCCTTCACGACCTCGACCAGCGCCATGATGTGCACTGGATTGAAGAAATGGAGCCCCAGGAAGCGGCCCGGCGCCGCCAGCCCGGCCCCCATTTCGGTGACGGAGAGCGACGACGTGTTCGTGGCCAGGATCGTCCCCTCGCCCGCTGCGGCCTCCGCGTCGGCGAAAATGCGCTTCTTCAGCGCCATCGCCTCCGGCACGGCCTCGATGACCAGGTCCGCGCCCTCCACCGCCCGGGACAGGCTGTCGGTCTCGGCGAGGCGCGCGAGCGTCCGGTCCCGGGCCGCCTCCGCGACCTTGCCCAGGCGCACGCCCTTTTTCAGGGTCGCTTCGATCCGGGCGCGGGCGCTCTCGAGGCGGCCGGCGTCGACATCGCACAAGACGGTGTCGTGGCCCGCCATTGCCGCAACCTGCGCGATGCCGTGACCCATGGTGCCGGCCCCGATCACGGCCACCCGGCCGATGCCGGTCTCGGCCACCTCAGCCCCTCTCGACCACTGCGGCGATGCCCTGGCCGACCCCGATGCACATGGTGGCGAGTCCCAGCGCCACATTCCGCCGCGCCATCTCGTGCACCAGAGTCGTCACGATGCGAGCTCCGGAGCACCCCACGGGGTGACCCAGCGCGATGGCGCCGCCATTCACGTTCACGCAGGCCGGATCCAGCTCCAGCTCTCGCATGCAGGGAATCGCCTGCGCGGCGAAGGCCTCGTTCAACTCCACCAGACCGATGTCCCGGACGTTCAACCCGAGCCGCGCGAGGCACCGGCGCGTCGCCGGCACCGGACCCATCCCCATGCGGTGCGGCTCCAGACCCGCCACCGCGGACCCGCGAATCACGGCCATCGGTTCGAGACCGCGGACCCGCGCCGTCTCCCTCTCGACGACGAGCAGGGCGGCGGCCCCGTCGTTGATGCCTGACGAGTTTCCGGCCGTGACGGTCCCGTCCCGGTCGAATACGGGACGCAGGCGGGCAAGCCCCTCGGTAGTCGTGCCCGGTCGTGGGTGCTCGTCGCCCGCAACCATGACGGGATCGCCGCGCCGTGCCGGCACGCTCACCGGCACGATCTCGTCGTCGAAGCGACCGGTGGCGACCGCCGCTGCAGCCCGGGTCTGGCTAACCGCCGCGAAGGCGTCCTGATCCTCGCGCGTCACGCCGAACTCGCGCGCGACCACCTCGGCCGTACTGCCCAGGCCGATGGTCCACGCTTCGGGCAGCCGGGGGTTCGTGAACCGCCACCCGAGCACGGTGTCGGCCACCTCGGGCACGCCGCGCGGGTACCCGCGCTCGGGCTTCAGCATCACGAAGGGCGCACGGCTCATCGACTCGACGCCGCCTGCGATGAAGGCGTCGCCCTCTCCCGCCAGGATCGCGTGGAAGGCGTTCGCCACGGCCTGCAGCCCGGACCCGCACAGGCGGTTCACGGTCTGGCCGGGGACCTCCACGGGTACGCCGGCCCGGAGCAGCGCCATGCGGGCCACGTTGCGGTTGTCCTCGCCGGCCTGGTTGGTGCAGCCGAAGACGACATCGTCGAGGCGGTGCGCGGGGAACGGGTTGCGATCCAGCAGCGCACCGATCGTGACTGCGGCAAGGTCGTCGGGTCGTACGGGGGCCAGCGCCCCGCCGTGGCGTCCGATGGGGGTTCGCACCGCATCGACGATCCACGCCTCACGCATGGTCCTGCCCATTGCGCAGTTTCGCCACCGGGCGCCGCTACCTGTCCAGCGCCACCCAGACGCTCTTGAGCTGGGTGTATTTCTCCAGCGCCGACTGGAAGCCCAGGTCCCTGCCGAAGCCGCTCTCCTTGTAGCCGCCGAACGGGGAGCCCGGCGCGTACTGGTTGTAGGTGTTGACCCAGACCGTTCCCGCATCGATCTCGGAGGCCATGCGGTGCGCCTTCCCGATGTCGCGGGTCCACACGCCGGCGGCGAGTCCATAGAGCGAATCGTTGGCCTTGGCGACGGCGTCGTCCACGTCGTCGAAGGGGATGACGGCCGCCACTGGGCCGAAGATCTCCTCGCGGGCGATGGTCATCGCGGGGTCGACGTCGCTGAACACGGTCGCGGTCACGAAGTTGCCGCGACCGTCCACCCTGACCCGCTCGCCCCCCGCCACCAGTTTCGCGCCGTCGCGCCGGCCCGCCTCGATGTACCCCATCACGCGGTCGAGCTGCTCCCCGCTGACGATCGCCCCCAGCCGCGTCGTGGGGGCCATCGGGTCGCCCACGGTCGCCTTAGCGGCGCGTGCCTTCAGCCCTGCGACGAACTCGTCATGGACTGCGCTCTCCACCAGAATGCGGCTTCCGGCCGCACACACCTCGCCCTTCCCGTAGAACACCCCCGTCGACGCCCCCTTTACTGCGACCCCCAGATCCGCGTCGGCGAAGACGACGTTCGGCGACTTGCCCCCCAGCTCCAGCGAAACCTTCTTCAGCGTGGCCGCCGCCTCGCGCATGATCGTCCGGCCCACCTCGGTCGAGCCGGTGAATGAGATCGCGTCCACTCCCGGGTGCCGCACAAGCGCCGCGCCGGCCGTCTCACCGAAGCCGGGCACCACGTTCAGCACGCCCGGAGGGAACCCCGCCTCGGCGGCGAGCTCGCCGAAACGAAGCGCGGTCAGCGGGGTCTGCTCGGCCGGCTTCAGGACCACCGTGTTTCCGCAGGCCAGCGCGGGCGCCACCTTCCACGCCGCCATCGACAGGGGGAAGTTCCAGGGGATGATCGCACCCACCACCCCGACGGGCTCGCGCAAGGTGTAGTTGAGGAAGGGGCCGGGCACCGGCACGGTGTCGCCCTGCACCTTGTCGGCGAGTCCGGCGTAGTAGCGCAGCGTCTGCGCCACGCTCGGCACGTCGATCCGCCGGGCCTCGAAGTACGGCTTGCCGTTGTCCTGCGTCTCGAGCAGCCCCAGCTCGTCGGCGTTGTCCTCGACCAGGTCGGCCAGCCGCCACAGCAGGCGTGACCGCTTGTGTGGGTTCATGTGGCGCCAGCGGCCGTCGGCGAACGCTCGGCGTGCAGCCTCGACCGCACGGTCGATCTCCGCCGAGCGCGCCTCGGCCACGTCGGCGATGACCTCTTCGGTGGCGGGGTTGACGGTCGCGAAGGTGCGTCCCTCGTCCGCCTGCACCCACTCGTTCCCGATCCAGAGCCGGCTCCGGATGTCTTCGGTCTGCCGCATGGGGCCGTTCCGCTTCAGCCGCCCTGGAAGGCGGCCCTGCGCTTCTCGACGTAGGCACTCAGCCCCTCGCGCGCATCTTCGCTCGCGAAAAGCTGTTGCTGAAGCTCGCGCTCCAGAGCCAGGGCCGTCTCGAAGGGGATCTCGGCGCCGGTCTGCACCGATCGCTTGATCAATCCCACCGCCTTCGACGCGCGACCCGGCGGACAGAATCCGCGCGCGTAGTCGGTCACCTTGGTCATGAAGTCGTCCAGCGTCTCGGCTTCCCACACCTGGTTGACGATCCCGAGCTCCTGCGCCCGGTCGAAGCCGAAGGTCTTGCCGGTGGTCATCAGCTCGATGGCCTTCGCCTTGCCGACCAGGCGGGTGAGACGCTGCGTTCCTCCGGTGCCGGGGAGCACGCCGAGGTTGACCTCGGGAAGACCGCACATGCTGCGTCCGGCGCGCGCGATGCGGATGTCGGCGGCCATGGCGATCTCGAGGCCTCCGCCCACGGTGTGCCCGTTCAAGGCGGCGATGGTCAGCTTCGGCGTGTGCTCGAGCCGGTTGAGCGTTTCGTTCGCGTGCAGGCAGAAGCAGTACTTGAAGCCGGTGGTCACCTTGGCGAGCATCCCGATGTTCGCCCCGGCGGAGAAGAACTTCTCGCCGTTCCCGGTGAGGACGATCACGTGGACGTCATCGTCGAAGCGCGCCTGCAGAATCGCGTCGTCCAGCTGGCGCATCATCTCGTGGGTGTAGGTGTTCGCGGGCGGATCGTCCAGGGTGATCAGCGCAACGCCGCCTCCGGCGTCGGAGTAGCGAACGAGAGTCTTGTCGGCCATTGGCAGGATCCTGTGGGGGGTGTGGGTGAAGAAGGAAAAGATAACACGCGCGACACCCCGGCGACGTTACATTGAATCCATGGACACATTGGAACGCGCGGCGTGCGTCGCCGTCGCCGCGGCCGTGCTGGCGGGCTGCCACGAGACGCTTGCGCAGGTCGAGCCGCAGCTCATGCCGCCGGCCATCGGTTCGGCGCTGCATTTGCCGGACGAGTTGCCGGGACTCGGCGACATCATCGCGGGGGACAGCCTCGATGTCACGCCTCCCATGGTCGCGCTGCGCCTGATTGCGGTCGCGGAAGCGGCGCTGGCCGCAGTCGAGCGGGCCGAGGCCGAATCGGTGGAACGCGGCAACGGCGCCCCCGACCGCAACGAGGGTGGAACCGAGAACCGGGAGCGCGCCCGTGAACTGATCGGCTGGGCGAAGGCGGCGCTCAATTCGGGAGACCATGCTCGGGCCGTTCGGCGGAGCTACTACGCCTGTCGCCTCCTGGGCGCTCTTCCACGATGAGCCTTAGATTGTTGCGGCAGCCCGAGACGTATTTCAGCGGTTGTAGAGCCGGGATGCCACTTTGACCGCAGGAATTGAGCGCCATGGGTAGAATCTGCTTCGCCGGAAGGGGCCGTGCCGGGTCCCTGGCGGCACTGTCACTGTCGTTGCTCCAGGCCACGGCCGCAGCCGGGCAGGAGCAGGTGGTTCGAGTCCCCGTCGAGGGGGTCGTCGAGATGGGAATGGCGCCGTTCATCGAACGGACCCTCGAGGAAGCCGCGTCCGCCGGGGCCGCCGCCGTGGTCCTCGACATCGAGACGCCGGGAGGGCGGGTGGACTCGGCCGAGCGGATCACGAACGCGATCGTGCGCTCGGAGGTGCCCGTCTACGCCTACGTGAACATGCATGCGTACTCGGCGGGGGCCATGATCGCGCTGGCGACCGAACGCGTCCTGATGCAGGAGGGCGCGGTGATGGGCGCCGCGACTCCGGTGGACGGAAGCGGAACCAAGGCTTCTGAGAAGATAGTGTCGGCCATGCGCGCGCAGATGCGTGCCCTGAGCGAAGCCCGCGGCCTCGATCCGGTGGTTGCGGAAGCGATGGTCGACGAGGAGATCGCGATCGAGGGCGTCGTCGAGGGGGGCAAGCTCCTCACCCTGACGACGGGCGAGGCGGTGGCGCTCGGCTACGCCGTGTCGGTGGACGGCTGGGACGGCGTGCTCGCGGCCATCGGCAGCGACGAGGCGACGGTGGTGCAGGCCGAGGTCAACTGGGCGGAGCGCATCGTCCGTTTCTTCACCAATCCGGTGATCGCGCCGTTTCTGCTCTCGCTCGGGTTCCTGGGACTGCTCGTCGAGATCAAGACGGCCGGATTCGGACTGGCCGGGATCGCGGGCCTCCTCTCGCTGAGCCTGTTCTTCGGCGCCCACCTCCTGGTCGGCCTCGCCGGTGCCGAGGACCTGATCCTCGTCGCGGCGGGGATCGTGCTGATTCTGGTGGAGATCCTGGTCGTTCCCGGGTTCGGGATCTTCGGGGTCGCCGGAGGGCTGGCCCTTCTGGGCGGCTTGTTCATGGCACAGATCGGGAGCCTGCCCAGCCAGGACGATCTTGCGCGGGCGAGTGGGGTGATCGCCACCACGGCGCTGCTGGTCGTCCTTACGGCGTGGGTCTTCCTGCGGTCCATCTTCGCCAACCGTCGTCTGGGCCGGAGTGGGATCGTGCTCCCCGAATCCACCGACCGGGACGAAGGCTACACCTCGGCCGATCTGCGACCGGAGCTGGTGGGCACCGAAGGCGTCGCGATCACCTCGCTGCGCCCGGCGGGGGTGGGACTGTTCGCCGACGAGCGGGTCGATGTCGTCTCCGAGAGCGAATGGATCGAAGAGGGCACGCCGATCCGCATCATGAGCGCCGAGGGCTACCGGCATGTGGTTCGTGCCGTGCGTCCCGGGCAGATATCCAACCAAACCTGAAGGAACCGAATCCATGGGCCCGCTTCCCTTTATGACGCTGCTGGTCACCTTTCTCA
The DNA here is from genome assembly GCA_963662845.2 of Longimicrobiales bacterium. GTDB lineage: Bacteria > Gemmatimonadota > Gemmatimonadetes > Longimicrobiales > Gaopeijiaceae > Bin94. Next base: position 1,116,827 of record CAXXCM010000005.1, read on the forward strand.
TCGTCGTCGGCGTGCTCGTTCTGCTGTGGGCCGTGCCGGTCCGCCTGTGGATCGAGGCAACGTTCTCGGGCGTTTCGCTTGGCCTGGGCAGTCTGGTCGGGATGCGCCTGCGCAAGGTCAGCCCGCCCGCCGTGGTCCGGCCGTTGATCGCGTCGACCAAGGCAGGACTTCCTCTCGATGTCTCGCACCTCGAGGCACACTACCTGGCCGGGGGCGATGTCGACCGCGTCGTGCGGGCGCTGATCAGCGCCGACAAGGCGGCCATCGAGCTGCCGTTTCAGCAGGCGGCCGCCATTGACCTCGCAGGCAGGGATGTCTTCGAGGCGGTTCAGGTGTCGGTGAATCCCAAGGTGGTTCAGACGCCGCGGGTCGCGGCCATGGCCAAGGACGGCATCCAGCTGATCGCCGTCGCCCGGGTGACGGTTCGCGCCAACATCAACCGCCTGGTCGGGGGCGCCGGCGAAGAGACGATTCTGGCCCGTGTGGGAGAGGGCATCGTGTCGACCATCGGTTCCGCGAACTCCCACAAGGCCGTGCTCGAGAACCCGGACGCGATCTCGAAGACCGTGCTGCAGAAGGGGTTGGATTCGGGCACCGCGTTCGAGATCCTCTCCATCGACATCGCCGATGTGGACGTCGGCAAGAACATCGGGGCGGAACTGCAGACCGATCAGGCCGAGGCCGACAAGCGGGTCGCCCAGGCGAGGGCCGAGGAGCGGCGGGCCATGGCGCTTGCGCGGGAGCAGGAGATGAGGGCACGGGTCGAAGAGATGCGCGCCGAGGTGATCGCCGCCGAGGCCCAGGTCCCGCTGGCGATGGCCGATGCCTTCAGGAGCGGGAATCTGGGCGTCATGGACTACACCAGGTATCGCAACATCGAGTCCGACACGCACATGCGGAAGGCCATCGCCGAGGGCGATTCGGCCGAGCAGTTGCCGGATAGCTGAGGGCGGAGCCGTGGACCTTCGCTTCGTCGCCGTCCTGATGGCGATCGCCATCATCATGGACATGCTTGGTCGCATGGCCAAGAAGCGTGCGATTGAGCAACAGGGGCAGGGACTGCCCGGCCACGACCCGGACCAGGACCAGGACTTGTTGACGGCGCTGTCCGAAGCGAGGGGCCCGGCACGGGGAGTTGAGGGAGAGGCGCGTCCCGTTCGCCGGGAGCAGGTCATGGGCGGGTTCGAGCTGTGGTCGCCGGCTCCGTCGGCGCCGGAGGAGGCCGACGCCTTCGACCGGAGGCCGAGGCCCGATCCCGTCGAGCCGGAACTCGTAGGCGAGCCTCCGATGGTGGAGCCGGTTATCCGGGATCGCGCCGCCAGGCCCATCATCGTGCGCTCCCGGGAGCCCCGATCCGTGACGCCGAGGCCGGAGCGCGCCGCTGCGGACGACGACCTGGCCATCCGTGCGCGCCAGCTTCCGGAAGATCGGCCTCCGGATCGGCCGCTTCCGCGACGGCCCCGGCATCCGCCGCCGGCGACGGGCTCCCGTCGGACACGGGACGCCGAAGCGGGCGACCGGCTCGGGTTGAGGACGCCTGGCGGCCTGCGAGCTGCCATCGTGGCCCGCGAGATCATCGGCCCACCGCGAGCCCTGCGAGGCGACGACGAGCGGTTCGGGGGCAGTTGACGCTAGCCTCGGCGGCCAACGCCGACGGACCGTGCGCGCGGCGGTCGGACCGAAGTTGCCCGGCGCCCTATCCCTCCGGCCGGACGATCCGGTATTGGCTGGGCGGTTCCGCGCCCAGCAGGTGCCGCACGAAGTAGTCCCAGCGTCTGCGAATGAAGTAGGGCTCGTTCAGGCCGTGGGCGCGGTCCGGTGCCCAGACGAGGTCGAAGTCGCGGTTGGCCTTGATCAACTCGTCGATCAGCTGAACGGTCATGGCGGGATGCACGTTGTCGTCCATGTCGCCGTGCATCAGCAGCAGCTTGCCCTTCAGGTTCGCGGCGTACGTCTTGTTCGCCGATGACTCGAAGTTGTCCCCGCCGGCGGAATCGGTTCGCATCACGCCCTGGTACTTCTCGGCCCAGTAGATGTGGTAGCTCCGGTTGTCGTGGTTCCCCGCTCCCGAGACCGCAACCTTGAAGAAGTCGGGGTGGCGAAGGATGGCGTCAGTCGAGGCGAACCCTCCGCCCGAGTGCCCGTAGATGCCCACGCGATCCAGATCGATGAACGGATGGCGGGCGGCGAGCTGCTTGATGACCGCGACATGGTCGGGGATGCCGTTGTCGATGAAGTTGCCGTAGTAGTTGTCGTGGAACGCCTTGGAGCGGTGCGGCGTTCCCATGTGATCGATCTGCACCACCACGAAGCCCATCTGCGCCAGGGCGAAGTCCTCCCCGCCTCCCTTGAAGGCCCAGTTGCCGACGCTGCCCACCTGGGGTCCCGGATAGATGTGCGAAATGATCGGGTACCTGGCGCTCCTGTCGAGGTTGGGCGGAAGATACAGGACGCCGTACAGATCGGTGATGCCGTCGCGTGCCTTCGCCGAGAACACCTGGGCCGGGGTGAAGCCGATCTCCTGGAGTGCGGAGATGTCGGCCCGTTCCAGTTCGCGCACGACGCGGCCGTCGCGCGCGCTGCGCAGCAGCGTTACCGGCGGCACGTCGATCTGCGAATGGGTGTCCACGAAATAGCGACCGCTGGGCGAGAACGAGATCTCGTGGTTGGCGTCCTCGGGCGTCAGCAGCGTCAGGTCCGAGCCGTCGAACCCGACCCGGTACAGGTGCGCGTGGTAGGGGTTGCGTCCCGGTTCGCGGCCACGGGCGACGAAGTGAATGCTCTCTTGCGCCTCGTCGACGTGGAGCACCTCGCCCACGACCCATGCGCCCGAGGTGATCCGGTTCTGGAGATTCCCCGCGCCGTCGAAGCGATAGAGATGTCCCCATCCATCGCGTTCCGACCACCAGATCACGTCGTCGCCTGATTCGGAGACATGCCACGACGGCGTTCCGCCGCTCGAACCGCCGCCTCGATGCCCCAGCGACACGAAGGTGCGGGTGGAATCGCCCAGGATGACCCTCGACGTGCCGGTCGCCGCATCGATCTCGGCCAGAAAGACCCGCTGCGAGCCGCGCGTGAAGTAGTTGACGTGAAGCCTGGTCCCGTCTGCGCTCCACGCCGAGTCGGGGGCGGAGCCGGCAAAGGAGAGCTGGTGAGGGGTCGGTGCCACCTCCACCCGGTGGTTGGCGGAGGCGCGCAGGGGGTCGCCGTCGCGATCCGTGTCCGACGGTTCGGTCTCCTCCAGCGCAATGATGTGAACGTTCGGCAGCGGAATCACGGAATCGCCGGGCAGCGCGTAGGGTTGGGAGAAGTGGCGGGGACGCTGCGGCGTGTACGAGATGTAGTGCATGTGTTCCACGTTGCGCTCGTCCCGTCGGGACACCGCGAGGTAGCGCGAATTGGGCGACCACGAGACCGTCGGCGTACGGGGACCGGGACCCTGACGCTGCTGGTTGGGGCTTGGCTCGTTGTAGCCGTACGCATAGTGCTTCTCGCCGTCGGTGGTGAGCTGGATCGAGTCGCCGCCCCCCGCCGGACGCACGTATAGGTTGTGCTCGTGCGAGAACGCCTCCCAGCGACCGTCGGGCGATTCCACGTAGGGCAGCGACGACGGAAGCGTGTCGCCGACCGAACAGGCGTACTGCACGATGTCGCAGACGAAGCGCCTGTCGTCGGCGTTGAACTCGATTTCGCCCTCGCTGCCGCCGAAGCGGAAGGTGCCGAACGGCAGCTTGTCCGGGACGTAGCTGGTGTCGTTGGCCAGCGACATGGCGCTGGCGAGTCGGTAGTGGTCGAAGAGGCGTGTGCGGCTCCCGACGGCTGGGTTCACCAGAATGAACTCGTGGCCCGACCCGGTGTTGTTCCGGTACCAGAAGCGGTCGGTGTCACCCGTTTCCATCCAGTTGGGGACGACCTCCGCGCCCGCGATGAGGCGCTCGGTGTTCCACGCCAGGAAGCGCTCGGCGCGGGAGTAGTCCACGGTCTGGGCATCGGCCTGCGCGGCGATCGTGGACGCGAACAGCGCCAGCGCGAGACAGAGGCGGGCGGGGTGGGCAGCGACGGGATGCCGCATGGGGGCCTCCGGGAGCAGGGGTGTCACGGTCGTCGGGCGCATTGGGGGGGACGCGCCGACGGCAGGATAGTCCGCGGCGCGGCTTTGGAAAAGGCCCGGGTGCGGATGCTACTCCGTCGCCAGTCTCCGCAGCACCGTGTGGAGGATCCCGCCGTTCCGGTAGTAGTCCAGCTCGACCTCCGAGTCCAGTCGCACCGTGGCGCGGAAGGCTACCGTCGCCCCGTCGTCCCGGGACGCCCTCACGTCGACCGTTCCTCCGGGTTCCAGCCCGCTGGCGATCCCGGCGATGTCGTAGCGCTCGGTCCCGTCCAGCCCAAGCTTCTCGGCGCCCTCTCCGGCCTGGAACTGGAGCGGCAGCACGCCCATCCCCACCAGGTTGGAGCGGTGGATTCGCTCGTAGCTCTCGGCGATGACTGCCCTTGCGCCGAGCAGCATGGTTCCCTTGGCCGCCCAGTCGCGGGAGCTCCCGGTGCCGTATTCGCGCCCCGCGATCACGATCAGCGGCGTTCCCGCGGCGCGATAGCGGTCCGCCGCCTCGAAGATCGTGGTCGTCTCGCCCGTGGGCATGTGGACGGTGTAGCACCCCTCCTTGTCGTCCAGAAGGAGGTTCCGGAGCCGGACGTTGCCGAAGGTCCCGCGCATCATCACTTCGTGGTTTCCGCGCCGCGACCCGAAGGTGTTGAAGCGAATCGGCGCCACCCCGCGTTCCTGCAGGTAGCGCCCGGCGGGCTCGTCCCGAGGGATGGCGCCGGCGGGGGAGATGTGATCGGTGGTCACGGTCTGGCCCAGCAGCGCCAGCACGCGAGCACCCGCGATGTCCTCTGGCGGGGACGGCTCGGCCGTCATCCCCTCGAAGAAGGGAGGATTCCGGATGTACGTGGAGTCCGGGTCCCACTCGTAGAGTCTGCCCTCTTCAGGCAACGGGAGAGCCCTCCAGTGCTCGTCTCCGTCGAAGACCCGGGCGTAGCGCTGGTGGTACATCTCGGGCTTGAGCGATGCGGTCACGGTGTCCCGCACCTCCTCGGGCGAGGGCCAGATGTCGGCCAGGAAGACGGAGCGTCCGTCCGCTGATCGGCCCAGGGGCTCGTTGTAGAGATCGATGTCGATCCGTCCGGCCAGCGCGAAGGCCACCACCAACATCGGCGAGGCGAGATAGTTGGCTCGCACGAGAGTGTGGATCCGGGCCTCGTAGTTGCGGTTCCCCGAGAGTATGGACGCCACCACCAGACCGTGCCGCGACACCGCCTCCGCCACGGGTTCCGGCAGGGGTCCGCTGTTGCCGATGCACGTGGTGCAGCCGTAGCCCACCAGGTTGAAGCGCAGCCCCTCCAGGTGCCGCATCAGTCCAGCGGCCTCGAGGTAGTCGGTGACCACCTGGGACCCCGGTGCCATGCTCGTCTTCACCCACGGGCGGACCTCCATGCCCAGCTCGCGCGCCTTCTTCGCCATCAGTCCCGCGCCCACCATCACCGATGGGTTGGAGGTGTTGGTACAGCTGGTGATCGCCGCCACGACGATCGTGCCGTCGCCGATCTCCAGGCGCTCGCCGTCCATCTCGATCTCGACCGTCCTGCGCCGGTCGGTTGCCACTGCCGTTCCGTTGCCCCCGCCCGTCGCTCCGGTACCGGAGGCATCGAAGCCTGCCGGCACCAGCGCGGGCAGATCGCGGCCGAAGGCTCGGCGCACATCCGTCAGGGCGATCCTGTCCTGCGGACGCTTCGGACCGGCCACGCTCGGCTCGATGCTCGAGAGATCGAGCTCGAGGGTGGAGGTGTACTCGGGATCGGGGGTGTCGTCGGTGCGGAACAGCTCCTGCTCGCGGGCGATGCGCTCGACCCTTGCGACCAGCTCCGGGCTGCGTCCGGTGCCGGCCAGATAGCGGAGGGTCTCTGCGTCGACGGGGAAGAACCCCACCGTGGCGCCGTACTCGGGCGACATGTTGGCGAGCGTGGCCTTGTCCGGGAGGCTCAGACCGGAGAGGCCCGCGCCGTAGTATTCGACGAATCGGCCCACGACGCCGTGCCCGCGCAGCAGCTCGGTCGCGCGCAGCACCAGGTCGGTCGCCGTCGCCCCTTCGGGGAGCGATCCCGTCAGCTTCACGCCCACGACCTCGGGGAGCAGCATGTAGTAGGGCTGGCCCAGCAGGACGGCCTCGGCCTCGATGCCGCCGACACCCCACCCGACGACGCCCAGTCCGTTGATCATGGTGGTGTGGGAATCGGTTCCGACCACGGTGTCGGGGTACGCGAGGTGAACGCCGTCCTCCTCGCGCCGATGGACGACGGAGGCCAGGTATTCCAGGTTGACTTGGTGCACGATCCCCGTTCCGGGCGGAACCACCCGGTAGTTCTCGAACGCCTCCTGGGCCCAGCGCAGCAGCGCATAGCGCTCCCGGTTGCGCTCGTACTCCCGCGCCACGTTCCGCTCGAAGGCGTATCCCGTGCCGAAGAAGTCGACCTGGACCGAGTGGTCGATGACCAGGTCGGCCGGCACGAGCGGATTGATGCGCGCGGGGTCGCCGCCCATTGCTCGGATCCCGTCCCGCATGGAGGCCAGATCCACAATCGCGGGCACGCCGGTGAAGTCCTGCAGCACCACCCGGGTGGGCATGAACGGGAAGTCCGCGCCCGCGTTCGAGGGACTCCACGAGGCCACGGCCTCGACATGCTCCGCCGAGACATGGCCCGCCCCGGCGTTGCGAAGCACGTTCTCGAGCAGCACACGGATCGAAAACGGCAGTCGGTCCAGGGATGCGAGGCCCATCTCTTCCAGGCGGCCGAGGCGGTAAAACGAGGTCGGACCCTCGGGGAGGTCCACGGTGGCGAGAGCGCCGAAGGGGTCTTTGGGATGTCGCACGCTGGGTCAGCCTCCGAAAGGGTGGAGATTGCGGGCTGCCTTCATGCAGGTTGGCCTTCCTCTGCAATCTCTACAATAGTGCGCGACCCGACCCGATAGAAAGGCCGGCGGTCCTTCGCGGCCCGGTCGCTCCAGCGTTAGCTTCCGAGTTCCCCATTTCGGCCGAGGTGGCGGAACCGGTAGACGCGAAGGTCTCAAAAACCTTTGCCCTTGCGGGCGTGAGGGTTCGAGTCCCTCCCTCGGCATTCCAGTCCGGGGTCGCCACGATCCCGCAAGGGCGGGCGCCCACAGGGTGCTCCTGACAACCAGAGGAGGGTTTCAGCATGAATCTCAGGAAACTGATCGTTCCGGCGCTGCTGCTGGGGGGTACGGCCGTGGTTCTCTTGTTCAGGACCCAGGTTCCGTCGGCGGAGGCCGAAGTGGCTGCAGGCACGGAGGTCGTCGTCTACAAGTCGCCCACTTGCGGCTGCTGCTCAAAGTGGATGGACCATCTGACGGCTGCGGGCTTCTCGGTGACCGCACACGATGTCACGGACATGGTCGCGGTCAAGCGTCGCGAGGGCGTGCCGATGGATCTCTCGTCGTGCCACACGGCGCTGATCGGCGACTACGTCTTCGAGGGGCACATACCCGTGCGGGTGATCAGGGACTTCCTGGAGGAGGGGCCGGAGCTTGCCGGTCTCGCCGTGCCCGGGATGCCCATCGGATCGCCTGGAATGGAGGGGCCCAACCCGAGGCCCTACGACGTGGTCGCCTTCGACAGGGCGGGCAACCGCGGCGTGTTCGAGCGCATCCAGCCGTAGCGAGTCCCTTTTGGACCATCCGCTTCACGTGATAGAATTAGGGCTGTGCAGCCAACGCGAGCCCTCAGCCCGGCACCGGAGACGAGATGTCCGACAACGCCCCCAGAAGCACGCTGACCATCACTGACAACCGCACCCAGCGGGACTACGAGGTGGAGATCCACGACGGCGACGTGATTCGCGCCATGGATCTGCGCCAGATAAAGGTGAACGACGGCGATTTCGGGATGATGGCCTACGATCCCGGCTTCACAAACACCGCCTTCACCACCAGCCGCATCACCGACGTGAAGGGCGGGAAGGGCGTCCTGGAGTACAGGGGCTACCCGATCGAGCAGCTGGCGGAGCAGTCAAGCTATCTGGAGGTGGCCAGCCTGATCCTGAACGGCGAACTCCCGACCCAGGAGGAGCTGGACGATTTCGTCCACGACGTCACCTTTCACACCTACGTTCACGAGAACGTCACCACCATCCTGCAGGGGTTCCGCTACGACGCCCACGCCATGGGGATGATGATCTCGACGGTGGCCGCGCTCTCCACCTTCTATCCCGAGGCGAAGCAGGTGGACGACCCGGCGAACCGGCGCGCGCAGATCGTCCGTGTGATCGCGAAGATGCCCACCCTGGCCGCCTTCGCCTACCGCCACCACAAGGGACTGCCCTACGTGTATCCCGAGAACGGGCTGTCCTACACGGCCAACTTCCTCAACATGCTGTTCAGGATCGGGGGCAGGGAGTACAAGCCCAACCCGGTGCTGGAACGGGCGCTCGATGTTCTCTTCGTGCTCCACGCGGACCACGAGCAGAACTGCTCCACCACCGCCATGCGCGTGATCGGGAGCTCGCGGGTCGATCCCTATTCGGCGATGGCCGGGGCGATGGCGGCGTTGTACGGTCCGTTGCACGGCGGTGCCAACGAGGCGGTGCTGCGGATGCTGACGGAGATCGGAACCAGCGACAACATTCCCGCCTTCATGGAAAGCGTGCGCAGGGGGGAGAGGCGGCTCATGGGGTTCGGTCACCGGGTCTACAAGGCGTACGATCCCCGCGCTTCGATCATCAAGCGCACGGCTGAGGAGGTGTTTGAGGTGACGGGGCGCAACCCGTTGCTGGACATTGCCTTGGAGCTGGAGCAGATCGCGCTGCGAGAGGATTACTTCATCAAGCGCAACCTCTACCCCAACGTGGATTTCTACTCGGGGCTGATCTACCAGGCGATGGGCTTCCCGGTCGAGCTCTTCCCCGTCCTCTTCGCCATACCGCGCACTGTGGGATGGCTGGCACAGTGGGAGGAGATGGTGGTCGACCGCGAACAGAAAATCGCTCGTCCCAGACAGGTCTTCAAGGGCAACCCACGTCGCGACTACGTACCGATCGAATCGCGCTGAACGCGGTCGCGGGGGCCGCACCGTGGAACCGCCTGGGCGACTCGGGTGTACGACCGCCTGACATCTCATCCCTGCCGAACAGGGGGCATCCATGCACAGGACCAGAAAGACACCCGGCGGCTACCGCCTGACCCCGTTCGCGCTCGGCCTCCTGCTCGCAGCCATGGCGGGCTGCGCCAGCTCCGGGAGGACGGCCGGCAACCCCCTCGAATCGGCCGAGGAGGACATCGAGCTGCTCGTCCGGAACTACAACTTCCATCAGGTCACCGTGTACACGGCCCGGGGTGGGCCGGTGCGCCGCCTGGGGATCGTTCCGGGGAAGGGCGAAGCCACCTTCACAATGCGCTGGCACCTCCCCGATCTGCAGCTCAGGGTCAAGCAGCTGGCCGGCGAGGACTTCTACACCGAGACCATCCCGGTCAGCCCGGGAGAGCTGCTCGAGCTGATCATCCCGGCGCGGTAGCGGGCGGCGACCCTGGTCGGCGGGTCTCCTGCTCTCTGGCGGCTCGTCCCGGCCCGCCACACCTTTCTACCCGAGAGGCGTTGCTCCGTGGGCCGATTTCCGTTCCCGGCGCGCGTCGCCGTACCATCGTGGACCGCTACCAGGGAGCAATTGACATGCGCCGGTACTCTTCCACCCTCCTGATCGTCGCGCTCGCCGTGGCCGGCCTGTGTCCGAAGCCGCTGCAGGCGCAGGCGGCGCCCGGCGGCGCGCTCACCATCGACGAGGTCATCGACATGGTGCGGGTTTCGTCGCCGAAGCTCTCGCCGGACGGATCGCGCGTTCTCTTCGTCAGAAGTGAGCTCGACTGGGACGAGAACAAGCGCGAGAGCCGCATTTGGGTCGTCGGCGCCGACGGACAGGGTGCGAGGCCCTTCACCGGATCGACGGAGGATCGCTCGCCGGAATGGTCGCCGGACGGACGCTGGGTCGCGTTCACCCGCCCGGTCGGAGACGACGACAAGGTGCGCCAACTCTTCGTGCTGCCGGTGGACGGCGGAGAGGCCGCTCAGTTGACCGAGCATGTGACCGCAGTCGGCAACTATCGATGGGCGGCCGACGGCCGCTCGATCCTCTTCGTGGCCAACGACTCGCTGCCCGACGACAGAGAGAAGGAGCGCAAGAAGGGCGACGACGCGGTGTTCATCGACGAAGGACCCAGCGGGCAGACCCAGGGATCGTGGAACGCGGTGTGGACGGTCGCGGTGGAGCTGGCCGGCGCGCCTCACCAGGCCACTCGGCTGACGCCGGAAGGCCGACGCGTCGGAAGCTTCGCGCCATCGCCGGACGGCAACTTCATCGCCTACGCACACCGGAGCGAGAACCGTAGGAACGCGACCCACCTGTCCGAGATAGCGCTGCTTGCGATCGCCACCGGTGAGGAGGAGCGCATCACCGAGAACGACGCTCCCGAATCGCAGATCGAGTGGTCGCCCGATGGCGCGTCGATCACCTTCGTGGCACCCGACCTGCATACCTGGGAGCTCGACCAGGGGAACCTGTACCGCTACCACATTCCGACCGCCGAGGTCATCCACCTGATGCCCGACGCCGATGTCGACATGCGGGGGTATCGCTGGAATCCGGGCGGACGGACGATCGACCTTGTGGCGCTCGACAGAACGGACGCCAACCTGTACCGGCTCGACATTCGATCCGGTGAGCTGCAGCAGCTGACCGATTATCCGGGAGTGGCTTCGGCGGCATCCTACGACGCGCACCACAACCGGGCCGCGCTGCAGTTCGCGAGCCCTTCGGAGCCGGGAGACCTGTGGATGGTCGACCTGGGCGAAGGCACGCGGGAGCGGCTCACGGAGGCGAACCCCTGGATTGCAGGCAAGGATCTGGCCAGCCCCGAAGTGATCCGCTGGAACAGCCACGACGGTCTCGAAATCGAGGGCCTGCTGTACACGCCCGACGACAGGAACGCGCCCGGCGCGACGATTCTGGAGATCCACGGCGGCCCGGCAGGCGTCTTCACGCGCGGCTTCGACGCCGACGCGCAGCTTCTTCTGGCCCAGGGGTACGCCCTGTTGCAGCCCAACGTCAGGGGGTCGTCCGGGTACGGAGACGCGCTGTTGCGCGGCAACATGAACGACATCGGCGGCGGCGACTACCACGACCTGATGACCGGAGTGGATGCGATCGTGGAACGCGGGGTGGCGCACCCCGATTCCCTCGCGGTCAAGGGCTGGAGCTACGGCGGCATTCTGGGCGGCTGGACGATCACGCGCACCGACCGGTTCAAGGCGGCCAGCCTCGGGGCGATGGTCGCCGACTGGCGCAGCGAATTCGGCGCCGGCTTCAACCACGATGTCGTCCGCTGGTATCTGGGCGGCGATCCGTGGTCCAACCGCGACCACTGGACCGAGCGTTCCGCCTACACGCACCTGGACCGGATCAAGACCCCGACCATCCTCTTCCACGGTGCGGAGGACCGGACGGACACGATGGAGCAGACGATGAACTTCTTCGCCGGGCTTCGCCACCTCGGCGTCGAAGCGCGCTTCATTCTGTTCCCACGCGAGGGACACGGCATCGCCGAGCCGAGGCATCGGCGGACGCTCATGGTCGAAGAGGTTCGGTGGCTCCACCGGTTCGTGAAGGGAATCACGGACTGGCAGCCTCCGGAGCGTCCCGACGCCTCAACCGCGGAGAGCGTGGCCCCGGTGTCGTGAGCCGGCGACTGCCCGGCCTGTTCCTGGCGTCCCTGCGACGCCTGCTCTCGGGCGCGGCGGCGACCGCTCGCCGGTTTCCGGCGGTCGTTGCCAGCGGTGCCGTGGCCGGGGTGGCCGCGGTGGTGGCGCTGGACCCCGACACCGCTCCGCGGTGGTGGCACCTATGGCGCGTCGCGAGCCTGGGAATCCCGCTCTTCGTCGCAATCGCGCTGCACTGCGAACGCGCCAGCGTCCCCGCGACCGGAAGATGGATTGCGCGGGGTCTGGGCCTCGCGGGGCTGGTTGTCCTCCATCTCCTCTTCGAACGGTGGGAAGATGCGAGCATTCCCCAGCGGTACGGGCACCTCTCCGCGACGCTGCATCTGGCCGTGGCCGTGGTCCCATACTTGGCGACGAAGGGCGACGAGTCCCACGGCTTCTGGCAGTTCAACCGCGCGCTGTTCTTCCGTTTTCTCCTGGCGACCCTCTATGCGGGGGTGATCTTCCTCGGCCTCGCGGTGGCGCTGGCCGCGATCGACAATCTCTTCGGGGTCAACATCGAAGATGTCAGCTACCCGCGCCTCTGGATGATCGTGGCGTTCGTCTTCCACCCGCTGTTCTTCCTGGCGGGTGTGCCGTCCGACTTCGCCGCGCTGGCCCGCGACCGCAGCTATCCGGTCGGGCTCAGGGTCTTCTGCGTCTACGTGATGCTTCCGCTCGTGGCCGTCTACGTCGCCATCCTAACCGCGTACATGGCGAAGGTGCTCGTCACGGGAACCTGGCCGAGCGGCTGGATCAGCTACCTGGTCTCCAGCCTGGCCGTGGTCGGCATCTTCTCGCTGCTCATGATTCATCCGGAGCGGCGGACGAGGGAGGGCGGCTGGATCGACGTCTATGCGCTGGCGTTCTGGGTAGCGATCCTGCCGTCGGCGGCCATGGTTCTCATGGCCGTGTGGCAGCGGATCGGGCAGTACGGAGTCACCGAGCGGCGCTATCTCCTCGCGGGACTCGCGGTATGGCTGGTTGGAATCGCCGTTTGCGCCGCGGCGACGCGTACACGACGGATCCGCTTCATCCCGCTGTCGCTGACGGTGTTCGGGGTGCTGAGCTTCGTTGGGCCATGGTCAGCCTACGCCGTGGCCGAACGGAGTCAACTGGCGCGCCTGTCGGGGATTCTGACCGAAGGCGGCGCCCTGCCCGACGGACGGCCATCGGCGGAGACGGTCGAGATTCCGCTCGCGGCCTGGACCGAGGCGCGGGCCGCGGTGGAGTACCTTGTGTGGCACCATGGGGCCGAATCCGTCGCCCCGGTGCCGGCGGATACGGCTGCGCCGCCGCAGGACGCGACCGAGGAGGTGGCGCGGACCATGGCTGCGCTTCGCGTGCGACCAGCGGTCGACGACCATCCCGCCCGACTCACCGCCTCGCAGGGTACGGGCCCGGTTTCGGTCGCGGGGTTCGATCTGGTGGTCTTCGACGACGGAAGCGAAGGCCATGTGATCGATGGCGACACCGTGCGGTTCGTCCTGACGGACGACGGCCTCGATATCGTGATGGAGCTGGGGGGAGATCCGGTGGCACGCGCCTCGCTTGCGCCGCTGATCGACAGGGCCCGGCAGATGCGCGCTCGTGCCGCCGAAGACGGGGTGCCGGCGATCGGCGAGGACGAGCCGATGGAGATTGCCCCCGACGAGATGACCCTGGATCTGTCCGGCGACGTGTGGACTGCGAGGCTGCTGCTCGAAACCCTTGATTTGGCGCGCGTCGGGCCGCGCATGGCCGGTGCCGGCTTTCGCTTCCGCGCCGTCCTGCTGCGGCGAGGGGACGCGGGTTTGTGATCCCGCAGCAGCTCATCGCGAAGAAGCGGGACGGGCAGGCGCTGTCCCCCCGGGAGCTCCGCGAATTCATGGGTGCCTATCTGGAGGGCGTCGTCGGGGACGACCAGATGGCCGCGTTTCTCATGGCGGTCTACTTCAGCGGACTCGACGAAGCCGAACTGAACGTCCTGGTCGATGTCATGATCCGCTCCGGCGAGGTGGTCGGGCGGGGCGACGGATGGCCGGGTCCCAGAGTCGACAAGCACTCCACGGGTGGGGTCGGTGACAAGACGTCGTTGGTCCTGGCGCCGCTGGCAGCAGAGATGGGCATGGTTGTGCCAATGATTTCGGGTCGCGGACTGGGACACACCGGCGGCACTCTGGACAAGCTCGAATCCATTCCGGGATTTCGCACGCGGCTGCCGCTGGAGGAGTTCGACCGCGTCCTGCGCGATGCCGGGTGCGCCATGATCGGCCAGACCCGCGAGATCGCCCCTCTGGATCGACGACTCTATGCGTTGAGGGACGTGACGGCCACCGTGCCGTCGCTGCCGCTCATAACCGCTTCGATCATGTCGAAGAAGCTGGTCGAGGGGCTCGATGGTCTGGTCTTGGACGTAAAGGTGGGGCGCGGCGCCTTTCTCGCACGGATCGAGGACGCCAGGAAGCTGGCGGAGGCCATGGTGCGGGTGGGCACCGCGCGCGGACTGCGGGTGAGCGCGGTGCTATCGGCGATGGACAGGCCCCTTGGCAGGGCGCTGGGCAATGCGCTCGAGGTGCGCGAGGCGGTGGAGTGCCTCTCGGGCGCAGGCCCGCCGGACTTTCGCGCCCTGTGCATCGAGCTGGCCGCCGAGATGGCCATGGTTGGGGGTCTGGCTCCGGGTCTGATGGCGGCGCGGGGGCTCGCGGAGCGCACCTTGGCCGGCGGGCGGCCGCGGGAACGCTTTCTGCGCCTCGTCCGGGCGCAGGGCGGCCATCTGGACACGTCGCGGGATGATCTCGGCGGGCTGCCCGTCGCCCCCTGCCAGGAGGTGGTGACTGCGCTGGAGGGCGGCGTGGTCGGCACCATCGATCCCCTCGCGCTCGGTCACGCGATCATCTCGCTGGGCGGCGGCAGAACCCGCCAGGATCAGGAGATCGACCCCCGAGTGGGCTTTGTCCTGCGTGTCGAGACAGGGCAGCGGGTCTCACGCGGCGATCCGCTCGCCGTGGTGCATGCGGCCACCCCGGGTGGACTGACAGTGGGGGCGCAGGCGGTCAGGTACGCGGTGCGCCTCGGCGAGAAGCAGGTTCCCGCCCACCTCCCGCTCATCGCCGAGAGGATTCGGGATCGGACGCCCGGATCCGGAGCTAGAGAATCCTGAACTGGATGCCCTCGCCGCTGAGCGCGGCAGCCAGATCGTCCTGGCGTCGCTCCGTCACGCGCAGGGCGGCGCCGCACTTCGCCCCGCCATCGGGAGGTGCGGGGACGACCTCGGCCGGAATCGCCTGTTCGCGCGCCACGTCCTCCGCCCACATGGCGTGATGGGTGGTGTCGAAGATGAAGACGCTGGATCCTGGCTCTCTTGTCATCGCCTCGGCCCCGGAGGGTGGGTCTATCGGTTGACTGGTTGCGCCTGACGGTCGCACTCGGTGCTGGGCTCGGTGCCCGGCAGGTAGATTTCGTCGTAGGCGTCCTCGGGCGGACACCACCTCGATGCCAGCATACCGGTCCTGGCATCGACACGACGCGTGACCAGTCCTCTCGGCATGGGCCAGGGTTCGGGGACCGACAGGAGCGGTCCGGCTTCGACGGCGGCGTCCGCAGCACCCTCGTCCTCCGGACCTCCGAAGTAGACTCGTCTCATGAACTCGCCCCAAACGGGCGCGGCGAATCCTCCGCCGGTGGCCCTCGCCACGATCGACACCGGAACGTCCATCCCGAACCACACACCCGCCGCCAGGTTCGGGGTGAAGCCCATGAACCAGACGTTGCTGCCCTCGTTGGTGGTCCCGGTTTTGCCTGCGGCGGGGACGCTGGACGGCAGGCCCGCCACCACCCGCACGCCCGAATTGCCGGTGCCCGCCGAGACCACGCTTTCGAGCATCGAAACGGTCAGGCGAGCCACGAGCGGGTCCAGCACGCGCGTCCGCTCCGGCTGTGGCTCCCACAGGACTTCGCCATCCTGGCTCTCCACCCTGACGATCGGGAAGGGGCGGACCCTCGTCCCCAGGTTGGCGAAGGTGGAGTACGCTTCGAGCATCTGGAGTGGGATCACCTCGGCCGCGCCAATCGCGGTCGAAGGGTAGCGCTCGACTTCCGTGCGGATCCCCAGCCGGGTGGCCATCTGACCCACCGCCTCCAGTCCAACCCGCCTTCCGACCTTGATCGCGACCATGTTGATCGAGCGGGCCAGCGCCGTCCGCATGGTGATCGGCCCCATGAACTCCGGATCGTAGTTGCTGGGTCGCCAGGTGGTGCCGTCGACCTGATCGATCACGACGGGGGCGTCCACGATCACCTCGGAGGCGGGGATACCGCTCTCGAGCGCCGCCGCGTAGACGATGGGCTTGAAGGATGATCCCGACTGCCGTCGCATGTCGGTCGCCCGGTTGAACTTCGACTGGATGTAGTCGCGGCCGCCGATCATGGCGCGGACGTGACCCGTTTCCGGGTCGGTGGCGATGAACATCCCCTGCACATAGGGGATTCGCGCAATGTTGGCTCGGTCGTTCTCGGCCTTGAATTCCTCGTAGGCGGGGTGACGGTAGCCGGGCCAGCCCTCGATCTTCTGCCACCCGTTCTCCATGGCCGTCTGGGCTGCGGCCTGCATGTCCAGGTCGAGCGTCGTGTAGATCTCGAGGCCATCGGTGTAGAGCTTGCCGCCGAACCTGTCGTCCAGAATGCCCCTGACCCACTCCACGAAGTAGGGCGCCTGGGCCCTCGGGCGGCTCGCCGGCTCGAGCGGCACCGGCTCCGCCTTCCAGAGGGCCGCCTCGTCGGTCGAGAGGAAGCCCTCCTGCGCCATGACATCGAGCACCAGGTTGCGCCGACCGACTGCGGCTTCGGGGTCGTTGATGGGGCTGTACCGCTCCGGGCGGTTCGCGATTGCGGCGAGAAGCGCCCCCTCGGCCGGGTTCATGTCAACCGCATCCTTGCCGAAATAGCTCTGCGATGCCTTCTGAATCCCGTACCAGCCATGGGCATACCCGATCTGGTTCACGTATGCCTCGAGGATCTGATCCTTGCTGTAGGCGCGCTCGAGCTCCAGGGCGACCTGCCACTCCTTGAGCTTGCGCAGGATCCGCTTCTCGAACCCGATGCGGTCGGTCCACATGTGACGGGCGAGCTGCTGCGTGATGGTGCTTCCACCCGCACCCGACAGCGACTGCGTCCGCAGAACCCCCACGGCTGCGCGGCCGATGCCCCGCCAGTCCAGACCGTTGTGCTCGTAGAAGCGGCGGTCCTCCATCGCGATGAACGCCTCGGGAACGTACGGCGGCAGGCTCGCCAGGGGGACCAGGGTGCGGCGCTGCTCGCCGAACTCCCCCACCAGCGTCGAGTCGACCGCGTACAGCTTGCTCGTCTGTCGCGCTTCGAAGGTGTAGATCTGGGCGACGGAGGGGCAGTTCGCACAGAGATTCCGCCAGCTGCCGACCGCCAGACCGATTCCGGCCGTGCACAGAAACAGGCAGATCAACCAGACGAATCGCGGTACTCGCACGCCGCGAACCATGCCAAACGCCTTCCTCGACAACGTTTCGTTCTGCCTCCGCCCTGTGGTGGCCCTGCGCGGGCGACGCCACACGTCCGCAATGAATCTAGCACCTTCTCCTTGACCCCGTCCGCACGGGCAATCAAGCTATACGCCCCCATGCGCCACCCATGTCCACCTACGACGAGGCAGGGGTCCTGATTCGTTGCAGCGAAGTATCCGTGGAGTCGTCTTCGGGCGGCTATCCGGTCAGAGTCGGCAGCGGGGTGCGGAGCCTTCTCCCGGCCGCGGTTGCGGCGGTCGCGCCGTCCGGAAGGTGTGCGCTGATCTCGGATCGAACCGTCGCGGCGCTATGGCACGACGAGGTCGCGGAACTGCTGGGCGGCGGAGGGACGCAGGTCGTGCCCGCCGTCTTTCCCGCCGGGGAGGCCCACAAGACGCGCGAGACGTGGATTCGCCTGACCGACGTCCTCATGGACGCGGGACTCGGCCGGGACTGCTGTGTGGTGTCGCTGGGGGGCGGGGTGGTGGGCGACGTGGCCGGATTCGTGGCCGCGACGTTCATGCGCGGCGTGCCCTTCATCCAGGCGCCGACGACCACGCTGGCGATGATCGACGCATCGGTCGGGGGGAAGACCGGGGTGGACCACCCGGCCGGCAAGAACCTGGTGGGGGCGTTCCATGCACCTTCACAGGTGCTGGTCGATCCGGACTTCCTGCGCACGTTGGATCGCGGGCTCCGGGCCGAGGGATACGCCGAGGCGGTCAAGCACGGCGCGATTCTGGACGCTGCGTACGCCGCGTGGCTGGCGGGGAACGCGACCGGCCTGCTGGGCGGCCACCCCGAGACCGTGGAGCGGGCCGTGGTTCGCTCCGTGCAGCTGAAGGCGGAAGTGGTCTCCGGGGACGAGTTCGAGGCCGGTCGGCGCCAGATCCTGAACTTCGGTCATACGGTCGCGCACGCAATCGAACTCGATTCCGGGTACTCGCTTCCCCACGGTCATGCGGTGGCGGCGGGCATGGTGGCGGAGGCCAGCATGGGGGAGGCGCTGGGGATCACGACACCCGGCACCGCGACGGCCCTGCGGGCACTTCTGCGATCCTTCGGCCTCCCCGTCGGGCATCCGTCCCTGGCGAAGGCGCGGCGCATGGCCCAGCTCATGGTGCGCGACAAGAAGACACGGTCGGGCGTGGTGCACATGGTGCGCCTCGAAGAGCTGGGCCGCACCGGATCCGGCACCGACACGACCGTGCCGATACCCGAGCCGGAGCTGGTGCGGCTCCTGCGACAGGTGGCGTCGCGATGAATCCCGCGACGAGGCGTGCCCGTCCTGCGAACCGCGTTCGACGTTTGACTACACCGAGTCCACGGGCGAAGATAGGGCGGGCACCGGCTACCCGCCGCGCCGCGATGCTGGCTGGAGGATGAATGGCGCCTTTCGAGCGCTCCCCGAACCCAACGATCTCGTCGGTACTGGAACAGCGGGTCGTCCGCGACCCCGAAGCCCCGTTCCTGCTTGCCGATGCCGGCGTCCTTAGCTGCCGCGAGGTGGACGAGCAGTCCGAGGCGCTGGCCGCTTCGCTCGCCAACCTGGGCATCGACGCGGGTGACAGCATCGCCCTCGTCCTTCCGGCCTGGCCCGAATTCGCAGTTACCGTGTTTGCCGCCGCCAAGCTCGGTGCGACGATCGTTCCGCTGAACCCGCGTCTGCCGGGGAGCGAACTCCGCTATATGCTGCGGCACTCGGGCGCGGCGTGTGCCGTGACCGCCGAGGATGCGTTCGGCAACGACTATCTGAAATTGTTCGAGGATCTGCTCGAGGAACTCCCCGAACTCGGATACGTGGTCACCGTGGGCGAGGAGGACCTCTGGTACGACGATCAGATCTTCCAGTGGGAGGACTTGCTGTCTGCGGGCAGCGGCCGCGACTTCTCGGCGTCGCCCGCCGATCCCGACGACACCTTCGCCATCGTCTACACCGCGGGCACCACAGGGAAGCCCAAGGGCGTGGAGCTCACACACCGCAACCTCATCCACGCGGCGGCCGCGACGACCGCCGCCGCCGGTCTGGCCGACGGGGACGTCGTGGTGGGCGTGAGCGCGCTCTTCCACGTCTTCGGCCTCGGCCCGGGACTTCTGGGGTCGCTGCTCGGCGGAGCCGGCCTTGTCCTTGCGGAGGGACTTGACGCCTCCGACGCGCTCGATCTGGTGGATCGGCACCGCGCCACGGTCCACTACGGGATTCCGACCATGTTCGCGCGCGAGGCCAGGGTGATCGAGAGCCGCGGCAGACGACCTGAATCAATCCGCGTCTGCCTTGTCTCGGGAGCTCCGTTGAAGGACGATCTGGCACGCCGCATCGAGGAAGCCTTCGACGCGCCGGTCCTCGCGTCCTACTCGTTGACCGAGACGGCCTCGACCCTCGCCGTGGGCCGCCGGGACGACCCCCCGGACAAGCGAATCTTCACCGTTGGACGACCGATCGGCGGCACGACCGTGCGGGTCACCGACGACGACGGAGCCGATCTGCCGCCCGAGAGCGTGGGCGAGCTTCGCGTGCGCGGCCCGGGTGTCATGCGTGGATACCATCGGCAACCGAAGGAGACGGCGGCCGCGATGGACTCGCAGGGCTTCCTGCGCACCGGGGATCTGGGCATGGTCGACGAGGACGGGTACCTGCATCTTGTTGGTCGGCGCGCGGATGTCGTGATTCGCGACGGATTCAACGTCTATCCCCGCGAAATCGAGGATCGGCTCGCAGCCCATCCCGCCGTGGAGCGTGCCGTCGTCGTCGGGGTCGGCGACGAAATCCTGGGCGAGGCCATCTGCGCCTGCGTGGTCCGCGTCGAGGGCGGTGTCGTCACCGGCAACGAGATCCGGGACTGGTGCGCCGCAACGCTGGCCGACTACAAGGTTCCGGATCTTGTTACCTTCATGGAGGAGTTTCCCCTGACTCGCACCGGCAAGGTGTGGCGGCATGAACTGGCCCGCCGTGTCTCCGCGGAGCGACCGGACGCGGTCAAGGCGAAGCGCGAAGACACGTTGGACTAAAGACAGAATGGTCAATCCCTACCTGAAGGCTCCCCACGCCGACGCCGCCCGTCCGGTCTCCTCGGAAGCACCGAACGCCGCCCTGCTCATCGACTTCGACAACGTCACCATGGGCATGCGGAGCGATTTGGCCAAGGAGCTCAAGAACCTCCTCGACTCGGACATCATCAAGGGGAAGGTGACGGTCCAGAGAGCCTACGCGGACTGGCGCCGCTATCCCCAGTACATCGTCCCCCTCTCCGAAGCCTCGATCGACCTCATCTTCGCTCCGGCGTACGGGAGCTCCAAGAAGAACGCCACGGACATCCGGATGGCCATCGACGGGATGGAGCTCGTCTTCATTCGACCCGAGATCGGCACCTTCATCCTGCTGACCGGGGACTCCGACTTCTCGAGTCTGGTGCTGAAGCTGAAGGAATACGCCAAGTACGTGATCGGGATCGGCATCCAGGAGTCCTCCTCCGACATCCTCGTCCAGAACTGCGACGAATACTACTCGTACACGGCCCTGACCGGGCTGAACAAGGCCACCGAGGACGGTGCCTCAACCCCCGACGCCTGGGAGAGCGTGGAAGCGGCGGTGAGCCGCATGGCGTCGAGGGGCGATGTCATGCGCTCGGATCGCCTCAAACAGGTGATCATGGAGTCGTCGCCCGGTTTCGATGAGCGCAGCCTGGGGTTCAAGAACTTCTCCAAGTTTCTGGTGGCAGCGGCGAAGAAGGGGCTGCTGGAGATCGAGCGTGGCCAAAACGGACAGTACCACGTCGCGCCGGTGGGCGGAGGCGCGGCACGCGCGAAAGGGGGCGAGCCTCTCGCACGGGAGGCGGCGACGAATGGAGATGAGGGGCGCGGGAGGAAGAGGCGAGGGCCGCAGATCCGGCGTCCGCCCGCCGAGAAGGCGGCCAAGGCGCCCGACGCGACTGCAAAGGATGCGCGACGGAGGGGCGCGAACGCCAGCCGTGCGCAGACGGCGACCGTGCGGGAATCGGCGCCCAGACCCGACCCTGGGCCCGCGCTGGAGCTCCTGGCGCGCGCGGTCAGGGAGCTGCGTGGCGGCAGCGAGAGGGCGGTGCGGGACTCCGATATCAAGCGAAAGATGCTCGCCATCGACGGCAGCTTCAAGGAGAGCGCGTTCGGGTTTTCCAAGTTCCGCAAGTTCCTACTGCACGCCGAGAGCAAGGGCGCGGTCGCCCTCGAACGCGGCAAGGGGGGGAGTCTGGGCGTGAAGCTCGTTTCGGGCGCGGCGGGGGCCGCCGCCTTCGACGCCAAGGCCCTCGGGCTGCCCACCTCCGAGAGCTCGATCAAGAGCTACCTGGCCCATCGCTACAAGGGCGTAGGGATCAAGACGGCGGAACGCCTGGTGGATCACTTCGGCGAAAAAGTGTTCGAAGTGCTGTGGAGTCAACCCGACCGTGTCAGGAAGGTGCTTCTTCGAGCTCGTGCCGAGAGCGTGCTCACCGCCTGGGCAGGGGACTACAAGCGGCGCGCCGCGACGGTGGTCCGGCAGGCCCGCACCTCCGGCGACACGGCCGGGCCGCGGCGGCCACGGGGGAAAAGGCCTTCCGGCCCCGCAGAGCCCGGCGGCGATCCGGCGACTCGCGCGGCGGCGGGTGCGACACAGGGGACCGGGACGAAACGGGTGGCTCGCGCCACGCGGACGGCCGGTGTGACCGCCGACACCGTCCAGGGTACGGCGGTGGAAGAGGACCCGCCGGCCAGAAGCGGTCTGCTGGGCCTGCTTCCGTGGGCTCGCCGCTCACGGGAGCGTGGTGGTGGAGGCAGCTGAAGCTTCGGGCCTGCAAACCGCCGCCGACCTCCGCGAGTTCCTTGCGGGAGACGCGGCCGGCGTCGCCCGGAGCCTCATCGGATCCACGCTGGTCTCGACCGTGGACGGTCTTGAGACGGTCGGTCGCATCGTCGAGACGGAGGCCTACCTCGGGCTCGACGACCCCGCAAGTCACGCCCACGCGTCCAAGGGGCGCACACGGCGCAACGACGCCATGTTCGGGCCCGGCGGCACTCTCTACGTCTACATCTCCTACGGAATCCACCACTGCATCAACGTGGTGACAGGCGAAGAGGGAGATCCAGCCGCCGTCCTGATCCGCGCGCTGGATCCGGTGCGCGGCGAGGATGTCATGGCCGCGCGACGGGGTCGCGACACCGATCTGTGCAGCGGTCCCGGACGACTCTCGCAGGCGCTCGGGATCACGATGCGCCACAACCATCACGATCTCTCACGGCCTCCGGTGCGGCTTCTTCCCGGCGTCCCCGCGGCACCATCGGAGGTGGGCACGTCGGGGCGGATCGGTGTCTCCCGAGCCGCGGACTGGCCGCTGAGGTTCTTTGTCCGGGGACATCCGGCGGTGAAGTCTCCGAAGTGGTAGGTTACAGACATGAGTGAACCGACCTGGATCTCCGTTCTGCCACCGCTGCTGGCGATCGGGCTGGCCATCGCCACGCGCCAGGTGTACCTGTCCCTCGCCGGCGGCATCTGGCTCGGATGGACGATCCTCCTGGACTGGAACGTCGTCGCGGGGATGGCCGAGTCCATCGAATCGACCGTAAGGGTGCTCGGCGACGCCTACGACGCCAGGGTGATCATGTTCACCCTGGTCATCGGCGCCCTCATTGCCACGCTGTCTTCGTCCGGGGGCGTGGCCGGGTTCGTCGCCTGGCTGGAGCGCAATCGATGGGTCACGAACGGGCGTCGCGCCCAGCTGCTCGCCTGGGTGCTCGGCGTTGCGATCTTCATCGAGTCGAACATCACGGTGCTGGTCGCGGGTTCGGTCTCGCGGCCCCTCTTCGACCGCTACCGGATCTCGCGCGAGAAGCTGGCCTACCTCATCGACTCCACCAGTGCCCCGATTTGCATCCTCATTCCGCTCAACGCGTGGGGTGCCTACAACCTGGGCATCCTGAACGGGCTCGGCGTGGAGAACTCCCTCGGGGTCTTCCTGCGTTCCATCGTCTTCAACTTCTACTCCTTCGCCGCAGTCATCCTGGCGCTGGCCGTAGTGCTCATGAAGCTGGACTGGGGGCCCATGAAGAGGGCCGAGTCACGCGCCGCCAGGGGAGAGGTGCTGTCCGCGGGGGCCACCCCCATGATGGACGAGGGTGTTCTCGGGCAGGACGAGGAGCCACCCATTGGCCCGCGAGCCCGGAACATGGTCATTCCGGTCATCGTCCTCGTCGGACTCATGCCGTTCGGACTCTGGGCCACGGGCGGCGGCGACCTGCGGGCGGGCGATGGCTCCATAGCGGTTCTCTGGGCCTCGCTCGGCGGATTGGCGGCGTCCTGGATCCTCCTTCTCCTCCAGAGGGCCTACACCGTCCAGGAGCTTGTGCGCATCGCTCTTCGCGGTGCTGGAGGACTGGTCCCGCTCGCGCTCATCCTGCTGTTCGCCCTGGCGCTCGGCGACGTTACGCGCGAGCTGGGAACCGGTGCCTACGTCGCGGGTCTGGCCGAGGGCGTGCTGGCACCCGTGGTCTTTCTTCCCCTGGTCTTCGTCGTGTCGTCCGCGATCGCCTTCTCCATCGGGTCGAGCTGGGGCACCTTCGCCATCATGATCCCCATCGTGGTGCCGGCGGCGGCCGCCCTTCAGCTCGACCTGGCGCCCTTCCTGGCGGCCGCGCTCTCGGGAGGCATCTTCGGCGACCACTGCTCGCCGATCAGCGACACCACCGTGATCTCGTCCATGGCGTCCGCCACCGACCACGTCGACCACGTCAGGACCCAGCTGCCCTACGCTCTTGCAGGCGGCGCGGTCGCGACCGTCTGCTTCGCGGCGGTGGGGGCCTTCCTGTAGCCGTGCCGTGGTCCAGGCCGTTCTGAACCGCCGAGGAGCGCCGTGAACATCACCGTATGCGTCAAGCGCGTGCCCGACACGGGGACCCGCATCCGAATCGCACCGAACGGTCGGGAGATTCTCGAGGACGGCGTGAAGCACGTGCTCAGCCCCTACGACGAATTCGCCGTCGAGGCCGCGTTGCAGCTCGTGGAGGCCTGCGGCGAGGGTCAGGTGACGCTGCTGAGCCATGGACCGCCGGCCGCCGCCGAGTCGTTACGCGCGGGGCTGGCGCTGGGCGCGCATCGGGCGGTGCTGTTGAAGGGGGAGCCGGGAATGGACGGCTGGGCCACCGCTCGCGTCCTCGCCGCGGAACTGGCGGACGGCGACGACGCGCTGGTTCTCTTCGGCGTCAAGGCCGTGGACGACGACCAGCAGCAGGTCGGTCCCATGGTGGCCGAGCTGCTGGGTCGGCCCTGCGCGACGGCGGTGGCGGCCATGGATGTCGAGGGAGGCGTGGCAACCTGCCGCCGGGCCGTCGAGGGCGGCCAGGAAGTCGTCGAAATGGACCTGCCCGCGGTGGCCACGATCACCAAGGGCCGCTACGAGCCGCGCTACGCTTCGCTCCGAGGCATCATGATGGCCAAGCGGAAGCCGCTGATCGAGAAGGACGCGTCGGAGGCGGAGTCCGGGCTTGTCGTCGAGAGAATCGACTATCCGCCGGAGCGGCCCGAGGGGCGGATCGTGGGCGAGGGGGTCGAGGCGGTTCCCGAACTCGTCCGATTGCTGAGGGAGGAGGCCAAGGCACTCTGATGGCTGATGTTCTTGCCGTAGCCGAGGTGAGGGACGGAGTTGTACGGAGCGTGTCCGGAGAGGTGGTCTCGGTGGCGCGCGGCCTGGCGGATTCGTTGGGCGGATCGGTGGACGTTGCCGTGGCGGGTGGACCCGCGCCGGGGGCGGCGGCCGTCGCTCTGGGGGAGCAGGGGGCAGACCGCGTGCTGGCGTTCGACGTCGCGACGCAGGTCGACGTGCTGGCTGCGGCCCTGGCCGACCACGTCGGTGCCGGGCGCTACGGGGCGGTCGTGTTCGCCGCGAGCGGGCCGGGCAGGGATCTGGCGCCGCGGGTGGCGGCGAAGCTGGCTCGTCCGCTCCTCACCGACGTGACCGCGGTGGAGGTGGACGACGGCCAGGTCGTGGCCACTCGCCCCGTCTTTGCGGGCAAGGCGCTGGCGCGTGTTCGTGTACCCGCTGCGCCGGCTCTGCTTTCGATCCGGCCCAACGTCTTTGCCGCCAGCCGGTCGCCTCGCACCGCGTTGGTCGAGTCGGTGAACCCGGATCGGACCGGTGCCGGCGGGGGCTATCGTGTCAGGGGGTTCGAGGCATCGGTCGGCGCTTCGCTCGACGTGTCCGAGGCGGCGATCGTCGTGTCGGGGGGCCGAGGGATGAAGGATCCCGCAAACTGGCACATCCTCGAAGACCTTCGCGACGCGCTCGGCGAGACCGCCGCGCTCGGCGCTTCCAGGGCCGTCGTCGATGCGGGCTGGCGTCCACACGCGGAGCAGGTGGGGCAAACCGGCAAGACGGTGACGCCGAAGCTCTACTTTGCGCTGGCCATCTCCGGCGCCATCCAGCACCTGGCGGGAATGCGCACTTCGGGAGTCATCGTGGCAGTCAACCGCGATCCCGACGCGCCGATCTTCGGCGTTGCCGACTACGGCGTCGTGGGCGACGTGTTCGAGATCGCCCCCGAACTCGCGAAGGCCGTTCGCGAGCTACGGGCCGAATAGGTCTCCGTCGCACCGCCCTCGCCGGGTTCAGTCCTCCGGCGGGCGTCCCATGAAGTCCACGGGGTCGACCTCGCGCCCCCAGCGCCACACCTCGAGGTGGAGGTGCGGACCGATCGCGTTCCCCGACTGGCCGGTGCTGCCGATCACGGTGCTCTTGGACACCGCCTGCCGAACCTCGACCGCGATCTCCGAGAGGTGGGCATACACGGTGAGAAGGCTCCGGCCGTGGTCGATCCAGACCACTCTGCCATAGCCGCTCATGGTGCCGGCGAAGCGGACCCTCCCCGGCAGCACAGGGCGCACCGGCGTGCCGACGGGAGCGACGAGATCAATTCCACGGTGCAGATCGATGCCACCCAGAGACCGGAGTCCGAAGGGGTCCTGCATCGCTCCCGGCACGGGCCACTGGGGGGTTTGGCACCCCTGGATCGCAAGCACCAGGGCCACGAGGACAAGGGGGATGCACCGAGCCGCCGATGCCGTCCTCATTGCCGGTGGGGCAGCAGCATCACGGACGCTTGCTCGCCTCGCTCGATCCGCGCCGTGCCTTCGGGCACCACCGCCAGTCCCTCCGCATCGCGCAGCGACCTCACCAGGCCGCTGCCCTGCGGCCCCGTCAGCGCGCATCGGGTGGTCCCCCCCGGGGCCTCCGGCGCGAACAGCCTGACCCGATGGAACTGGGTGAGGCGGGGCGGTGAGCTCAGCACGTCGTCGGTACGGGCGGTCACCACCGTGCCGGTTGGCTGCGGCGAAGCGAGCATCGCCCGCAGGTACGGTGCCACGAAGACGTGGAAGGTGACGAACGCCGATGCCGGATTGCCTGGAAGTCCAAAAATGGGGAGATCGGTGCCGTTGCCCAGCATGTGTCCGAACGAGAGCGGGCTCCCGGGGCGCACGCGCGATCGCCAGAAGTCGAGCCGGAACGACAGTCCCAGCAGAATCCTCTTCAGCAGATCCTTCTCGCCCATGGATGCTCCGCCGGTCGACACCAGCACATCGACCCCCTCGATGGACCCGAACATCTCCTTCAGCGCGACCTGGTCGTCCGGCGCCACGCCCAGGTCGACGGGCACGCCCCCAGCTTCGGTCACCGCCGCGGCGATCATACCCCGATTGGTATCGGGGACGCCCCTGCCTTCCACGACCGCTTCAAAGCGCTCCAGCCCCACCAGTTCGTCGCCACTCGACAGCACGCCCACACGGGGCCGCCGAAACACGCAGACGCGGTCGGCCCCGCTCGCCAGGAGGACCGGCAACGATCCCGAGTGCACGAGGGTGCCTACGGGAACCGTCTCGTCGCCACGCCGCATGTCCTTGCCCGGCGTCCGGACGTGCTTGCCCAGGTCGTCGGCGCGGTGAATGTGCACCACCCCGGGCGAAGCCTCCCCGTCTGTGTGCTCCACGCGGATCACCGTGTCGAAGCCGATCGGAACCGGTCCTCCGGTCATCACGCGTATCGCGGCTCCACGGGGCACGTCCGCGAGCGGGACCGAACCGGGATAGGATCGGCCCGCCACCGGGAGGCGAACCTCCTCCTCATCCCGACCCACCAGATCCTCGCTCCTCACGGCAAAGCCGTCCATGGCGCTGTTCGGCCACGAGGGCAGGGTGGCGCGGGCCACAACCGGCCTGGCGAGGGACCGTCCGATCGCCTCTTCGGGCGTCAGGGTCGTCGTGGGCGGGGGACGTGCACAATCCAGGACAAGCGCCAGGGCGTCGTCGTAGGAGAGCCAGTCCGGCCGGAGTCGTTCGAAGTCCGCCATTCGTTTCAGGAGATCAGAAGCGCCAGCCCAGGCTCAGAGTCAGGCCATACCCGCGGACCCATTCGCTCTGCACCACCGATTCCGGTTCCGCGTCCGGATCCTGCGGTCGTTTGGTGGGGTCGTCGAAGCCGCCCGGCGTGTTGAGCTTCCAGAGCGTGAGTCCGGCTTCGGCGTGCAGCATCAGCCTCCTGGTGAGCTCGAACCTGAATCCGGACCCGGCAGTTGCGGTGAACGCGGTCCCGAAGTCGAAGACGTCCTCGGGAAGCAGGACGTCCGCGAGCTCACCCTGGCCGGCCAGATCGATGGCGATGCCGCCGCCCATGAAGAGGTGAGGACTCAGGCCGTTCCAGGTGCGCCGACCCGTCAGGCTGAAGTCGAGGCGGGCGTCGAGCATGAGCAGGTCGACGTCCGTCTCGCCGATCGTCCGGTCGCCGATGGCGCGGCGCGGATCGACGACATCCCGTTTCGTGGGCAGATAGGTCGCCAGACCCTCGATGAAGAGCGGTCCGCTGGCCTCGAAGGAGTAGCGAGCCCCCATGAACGAACCCGACTTGGGCCCAAGGTCCAGCGATCCCGGAGCGAGGAACATCGTCCCCCAGAAGACGGAGGTTTCCTGGCGATCCTCGATGAAGCGATACGGCGACGGGATGGTCTGGGCCTGTGCCGCAGCCGGCAGGCAGGGCACGAGCAGCAGCAGGAGCGCGATGGCGCGGTCGGTGCGGGCTGGGGTCATCGTTCCGGTCGAGGGGCCTGGTTTGCGCTGGACTCCAGTCAATGTAATCTGATTCGGTGCGAGAGTTCCCCCGCTCCGCCCATTGCGTGACTCATTGGGGCGGGGTTTCCGTAGTGAGAGGGTGTCGAGGGTGTCAAACGTTGCCGGACCGGAGCCGGCGAAGGGATCGGGTGCCTGATGCGGTGTTCGACTTGCGGCGAAAACCTTCTTGCGGGCGAGGATCGATGTCCCACCTGCGGCGCCGTCGTGGAGCGGCGACCGGTGCCCGTGGCGAAGGGCAACGTCCGGCAGTGCCCCCGCTGCGGACATCACAGCGAGGGCGTGCCCTACTTCCGCAAGACGGGCCATCTGGCCTTGCTGGTGGGCCTCAGCGTGTTCACCTACGGCGTGGGCGGTCTGGTCTACTACGCGAGGTGCCGAAGGCGCCAGGTCTGCCCCAACTGCGGTCTGGGATGGGAGCATTCCCGGAAGCCCGGCGATACCGACGACTGGAATCCAGCCCCGGGGATGCCCGCTCGGGCGACTCCCGCCGCACCTTCCGCGCGCGAGAAGCCCCTCCCTCCCAGCGGCATCGGCCGGAGGGTCTTCGGAGCCGGGCTGGGGATTCTGGCCACGATACTCATCACCGCCGGGATCGCCGAAAGCTTCGCCGGGCCCGTCGTGGTCGGCGGAATGCTCGGAATGGGTGGATCCGGTCTCTTCCTGTGGGGATGGAGGGCGCTGCAGGAACGACGCCAGGCGGTGCTCCAGGTCCTCAACCGCAGGGTGCTGATGCTTGCGACCGAACGCGGTGGCGTTCTGACGGTGACCGAGGTCGCCGCCCAGCTCGATCTCAGCCTCGAGGCCGCCGAGAAGCTCATGGTGGGAATGGACGATGGCTTCAGGGTGCGATCGGACATAAGTGAAGAGGGCGTCATCTACTACGAGTTCCCAGAGGTCGTGCACCAGAAGAAGCTGCGGGCCTCCAACCGGGCCTAACGGCGGTGCCGGGGCCGGGAGTCCGCATTTCGCGTTATAATGGATTCGACTGCGAACACCACCAGCGAGGGCCCCTGTGCGACGATTCACAGATGACCACGGAGTTGACTGGGAAGCTTCGGTAGCTGCCGAGGCGGGCGGAGACTACAAGGGACGATACTACCTGGCCCTGCGCCGCCTGGACCGGCCCGGCGAAGAGCCGATCACCCTTGCCGACGTTCGTTGGAATTCGCGGAAGACGGCCGCGCGCACCATGAACACCATGTCGGCGGTGGAACTTCGCCGGCGCCTCCGCTCGGCGCTGGGAAGGGCGGGAAGCGCTTCCACGGTCTAGCAGTCCGTGGATAATCTCCGCGTCGCAACGAGGGCTGTGAGGCGCCGGGCTGGCAAGGCGCGACGAAGGGCGAATAGCGCCGCTATTCGTCCGAGGAGCAACGCAGAGCGGCGCTATGTGGCACTCTCGTTGTAAAGAGAACATGACATTATGTAATGTTGTCATGACAGTGCAGGTCGGTGAGCGCCGCGGCCAGCGCGGATGCATCGCAGCCCGAATGCAGCGGGGACTTATTCCACGGACTGCTAGAGGCGAAGAGACCGAGCCGCTTCAGGCGCAGGCAGCGCACACGCCAGTGAACTCGAGCCGGTATCCGGTGACCTGGAAGCCCGGGAAAGCCTCGGGATCCGTCACCATCTCGCTGGGCAGACTGCCGGGCACGTCCATCACCGACCCGCAGCGATTGCAGCGGGCGTGATGATGGGGGTCCGTTCGTCCGTCGTATCGTGCGGAGCCATCGGAGTAGCTGAGCTTGATCGCCATCCCGCAGCCCACCAGGGTTTCGAGGTTCTTGTACACGGTGGCCAACGAGATCGCGGGCATGTCCTCGCGCACGCCGTGGAAGACTTCCTCGGCCGTCGGATGACGATCCGTTCCCGAGAGGAAGCGGTGCACGGCGCTTCGCTGCTCCGTGAACCGATGTCCGTGCGCCTCGAGCGCGTCCCGAAGTCGGTCGACTGGCACGGTCTGGTGGGTTGGCGACAAGCTGGCCCTCCTCAAGCGCTGGTCATCCCAAGGTGAAAGCCCTTTGCTCACATAAAGTTAGGATGCGGACACCCGGGGCTCCGTGTCAACCCCCGGCCCGAAACCGTCAGGACGCGGGAGTTGCCCGCCGACACCTCGCCAGACGATACTCGAAGTCTCGCCGCCTGCCCCCGAACGAAGACCGGCCTTCCCGCACAGGAGAACACTCGATGACGCACGATCCCGCCGCACTCGACGCGCTGTTGACCGAGAAGCGGAAGTTCCCACCGCCCTCGGATTTCGCCTCGGCGGCGCTCGTATCGGATCCCTCGATCTACGAAGAGGCCGAGGATTTCGAGCGCTTCTGGGCAGGATGGGCCGACAAGCTTGCCTGGTTCAGGAAGTGGGACAGGGTTCTGGAGTGGAAGCCACCGCACGCGAAGTGGTTCGTCGGCGGCAAGCTCAACGTGTGCTACAACTGCGTCGACCGCCACCTGGCCGATTCGGCCGACAAGCGGGCGCTCGTTTGGGAGGGCGAGCCGGGCGACAGGCGGACCTTCACATACGCGGAGCTGGCGGCCGAAGTGGGGCGATTTGCGAACGTCCTCAAGGGAATTGGCGTGGGGAAGGGCGATCGCGTCGCCATCTATCTGCCCATGATTCCCGAGGCGGCATTCGCCATGCTCGCTTGCGCGAGGATCGGCGCGCCCCACTCGGTGGTCTTCGGGGGCTTCAGCCCCGATTCGCTTGCGGATCGAATCAACGATGCCGACGCCAGGGTGCTGATCACCGCCGACGGAGGCTATCGGCGAGGGTCGCTGGTACCGCTCAAGCGGAATGCCGATCGGGCGGTGGGCCGATGTCCCGGCATCGAACACGTCGTGGTCGTGGCCAGGGGTGGCCCCGACGAGTTGCCTGCCCCCGAAATGACCGCTGGGCGAGATCACTGGTACCACGATCTGGCCACCCGGGCCGACGACGACTGCGAACCCGAGGCGATGGACGCGGAGGATCTGCTGTACATCCTCTACACCTCCGGCACCACCGGCAAGCCGAAGGGGGTGGTTCATACCACGGGCGGGTATCTCACGCAGGTCCACGCGACCACGCGGATGGTGTTCGACCTCAAGGAAGACGACATCTTCTGGTGCACTGCCGATGTGGGTTGGGTCACCGGGCACAGCTACATCGTCTACGGACCGCTCTCGGCCGGTACCACCGTGGTCATGTACGAGGGCGCGCCCGACTGGCCCGACAAGGCACGCTTCTGGAAGATGTGCGAGGACTACGGCGTCACCATTCTCTACACGGCGCCCACGGCGATCCGCGCGTTCATGCAGTGGGGCGAGGAGTGGCCCGGACGCCACGACCTCTCGCGGCTCAGGCTGCTGGGCTCGGTGGGAGAGCCGATCAATCCCGAGGCATGGATGTGGTACCATCGCGTGATCGGTGGCGAGCGCTGTCCGATCATCGACACCTGGTGGCAGACGGAGACCGGCGCGATGATGATCACGCCGCTGCCGGGCGTCACCCACACCCGTCCGGGAAGCGCCTGCCGGGGTCTACCGGGCATTCGGACCGCGCTGCTGAACGACGCTGGCGAGCCGGTCGACGCAGGCTACCTCGCGATCACGCGGCCGTGGCCGGCGATGCTGCGCACCATCTACGGCGACGATCAACGCTACCGCGAGACCTACTGGTCGAAGTGGGACGACGTGTACTTCCCCGGAGATGGCGCCAAGATGGACGAGGACGGCTACCTGTGGATCCTCGGTCGCGTCGACGACGTGCTCAACGTCGCGGGACACCGGATCGGCACCATGGAGGTGGAGAGCGCTCTGGTGGAGCATCCGTCCGTTGCCGAAGCCGCCGTGGTGGGCAAGGAGCACGCGGTCAAGGGGCAGTCCATCGCCGCCTTCGTCACCCTGATGGGAGGCCGGGAGGGGAGCGACTCGCTGGTAGCCGAGCTCAAGGCCCATGTGGCCAGCGCGATCGGTCCCATCGCTCGTCCCGAGGTGATCCTGTTCGCGGCGGACCTTCCGAAGACCCGCTCGGGGAAGATCATGCGGCGGCTGCTGGGCGACATCGCCGCAGGGCGAGCCCTGGGCGACACGACCACGCTCGCCGATCCGGCGGTGGTGGAGCACCTGCGGACGCACTATCGGCAGTAGAGGCCTGCCAGGCGAGGCTAGTGCCGGTCGTTCCGGTCGGCCAGCGGATCCACCGTTGGCGGACGTCGCTCGGTGACGGGCTTTCGCCTGACCATCCTTGCCGGCACTCCGACGTGGACCGCGCCCGGCTCCGTGTCCCGTGTCACCAGCGCTCCCGCGCCGACCATCGAATTGGGAGCGAGCGTGGCTCCGGCGAGGACCGTCGCGTGGTAGGCGATCCGCACCCCGTCGCCGATCACGGTGCACGGGGTCCTTACCTCGCGCGGATCGCCGACGTGATGGCTGTGCGAATAGATGTTCGCGTAGTCGGAGATCGACGCGCCATCGCCGATCCGGATCCCGCCCCGGTCGTCCAGCAGGACATGGCGATGCACCACCACGTCGTCGCCCACCTCGATTCCGTAGCCGAAGCCGAGCTTCACGAACTGGAAGGCCTTGAAGTTCCGGCCGCAGCGTGAGAAGATCCGCCTCGCCAGAATGCGCCGAAACCTCACCCCCAGGTGGACGTTCTCTCCCAGAATGCTCTTGTCGAACATCTCCCACAGCCAGATGAGCGGCTTGACCCGGTAGTACCGATCCAGGTCCGTCTCTCGGTAGTACTCGGGCTCCAGCGTGATGTTTCGGGGGTCGAGCTGATCGCGCAGGATGCGCCCGACGAGCGGGACGCCGCGCTCAACGGCTGTGCCCGATGCATGGCCGGCCGGTCCGGTCCCGGCTGCGCGGCCCAAATCCGGAAAGTGGCCCGAATCCGGAAAGTGGATCTCTTCCAGCACCCGGCGACAGAACTCGTTGCGATCGGTTCCCGGATCGGAAAGCTCCTCGTCCAGTTGCGAGAGCCAACGGTCGCACCGGCTCTTCGCGTCGGGGCCGACCGCAACCCGCCGTAGCGGGAGGAAGCGGTAATCGCTGTTGCGCGACATGGCTGATTTGCCTTCTTGTGCGGTCCGGGAAGGGACGTCTCGGCCCGTGACAGCGCCACCGCAGCCTTCAACGAAGGATAACCCGTCCTTGCGCCGACGGTCCATCAGCGGCTTCTTGGTAGTATGCACGATGTCCTGAGAGCGCGTGTGATGCGCAAGATCGAGAGTCTGCCCGAGGAGCAGATCTACCAGGTTCTCGACTACATCGAGTTCCTCGAGACGAGGTACGCGCCGTCCGAAGGCGAGAAGCCGGCCAGCGGATTCCAGCGCATGGGGGAGGGGCTGGAGGACCGCATGCGCAAGCGCTCCTTCAATCCGTCGAACCTCCGCGAGGCGTTTCAGGTGATCGCGGCCGCCGACCGGGCGCTCAGCGGCGTAGCCCAGGCGGGCCGTCAGCTCTTCGAGGAGATCGCCGGGGGGGTGACG
This sequence comes from Longimicrobiales bacterium, assembly GCA_963662845.2. Taxonomy (GTDB): domain Bacteria; phylum Gemmatimonadota; class Gemmatimonadetes; order Longimicrobiales; family Gaopeijiaceae; genus Bin94. Next base: position 1,150,755 of record CAXXCM010000005.1, read on the forward strand.
GGGGATGACCGCGAAGCCAGGCGTTCACCGGACGAGGAAACGTCGCCAGAGGGCGAGGACGGCACGTCGCGACCCCATGGGAGCGGGGAGTGATCCGACCCCACCCGGCATTGATCCACCTCACCCTGCATTGACCCACATCCCCTGCGGCGGATACAATTGTCCATGGCAAGAGGCAAGGAGCCCCAACCGGCGTTGCGCGGCAGGATCGTCAAGGAGGCCCTGACCTTCGACGACGTCCTGCTCGTTCCCGGTCATTCCCGCGTTCACCCGAACGATGCCGACGTTTCGACCAGGCTGACCAATCGGATCACCCTTGAGGTCCCCTTGGTCTCGGCCGCCATGGACACGGTCACCGAGGCCAGGATGGCGATCGCCGTCGCCCGCGAAGGAGGAGTCGGGGTCGTCCACAAGAACATGTCGGTCGATCGGCAGGCGCAGGAGGTGGATCGGGTCAAGCGGTCCGAGAGCGGCATGATCCTCAAGCCCATCACCCTGGGGCCGGCGGCTTTGCTCCGCGATGCACACCGTCTCATGGCGCGCTTCTCGATCAGCGGCGTGCCGATCGTGGAACCCGACGGCACGCTGGTCGGGATCATCACCAATCGCGACCTCCAGTTCGAGACCGACCTGGATCGTCCCATCGCTTCGCTGATGACCTCCGATGGCTTGGTGACCGCTCCGGTGGGCACCACCTTGGCCGAGGCCGAGAGAATCCTGCACCGTCACCGCATCGAAAAGCTGCCGGTCGTCGATGACGAGGGCAGACTCAGGGGGCTCATCACGGTCAAGGACATCTTCAAGCGCCGCCAGTTCCCCAATGCCTGCAAGGACGAACACGGACGACTTCGCGTGGGTGCGGCCGTGGGTGCCGGCAGGGCGGATCTGGAGAGAGCCAGGGCCGTTGTGGAATCGGGGGTGGATTTCCTGGTGATCGACACCGCCCACGGACACGCCGAGGGCGTCCTGCGCGCGGTGGCCCGAATGCGCGAGGCGTTTCCCGACCACGATCTTGTGGCCGGCAACGTCGGGACGGCGGAGGGCGCCAGGGCGCTCGTCGAACGCGGCGCCGATGCCGTCAAGGTGGGGGTGGGACCGGGGTCGATCTGCACGACCCGGGTGGTGACCGGCGTCGGTCTCCCCCAGTTGACGGCGGTGATGGACGCCGTCGACGGGGCGGCGGGCCGGGTGCCCGTGATCGCCGACGGAGGCATCCGCTATTCCGGCGACCTGGTCAAGGCCCTGGCTGCGGGTGCGGAGAGCGTCATGATGGGCTCGGTGCTCGCTGGCACCGAGGAGTCGCCCGGCGAGTCGTTCCTCCTTGAAGGGCGTCGCTTCAAGACCGTGCGCGGGATGGGGTCGCTGTCGGCCATGGAGGAGGGCACGGCCGACCGCTATTTCCAGGAGGGGCGCGCCATCAAGAAGCTGGTTCCCGAGGGGATCGAGGGGCGCGTGGCCTACAAGGGCCCGGTGTCGGACACGGTCTTCCAACTGTCCGGAGGGCTGAGAAGCGGAATGGGCTACTGCGGTGCCCGAACCCTGCAACAGCTGCGCGCGGGGGCCCGTTTCGTGAGAGTGACGCCCGGGGGACTGCGCGAGTCCCATCCCCATGACGTCACGATCACGCGCGAGGCCCCGAACTACAGCAACTGATCCAATGACCTGGCGCGCGCTGAGATGGCCGGTGGCCCGAAGTGGCCTGGTGGTGCTGGCGGTCTCGGCGCTGGGCTGTGCGAGGCAGCCGCCCCCGTTGCCGCCGGTCCCGGCCGGGCGTCCAGCCGTGGGCGGACAGCCTGCCGAGGAGGCGCGCCGGCCCGTGCCCCAGCCCGCCCGCCGCTCGGGCGACCCGACGTCCGGCGTCCCGGCGCCCAATCTCGCGAGACCGGCGGATGTCGATCCCATCGTGGGGTCCCCCACGTCGCGCGACCAGGTCATTCAGGAGCGCGTTGCCTGGTGGATCGAGTACTGGCGCACCCGGTCCCGCGCGCCCTTCCAGCGGGGTCTCTCGCGCATGGGTTCCTACGAAGACCTGATCGCCGCCGAGCTGGCCCGCAGGGACCTGCCGTCCTCGCTGCTCTATTTGCCCCTGATCGAGGCCAACTACTACCCCGGAGCGGTGTCTCCGGTCGGCGCGGCCGGACTGTGGCAGTTCATGCCGCGGACGGCGCAGTGGCTCGGGCTCGAAGTCAACGCGGTGCTGGACGAGCGTTTCGATCCCGTCGCCGCCACGCCCGTCGCCCTCGACTACATTGTGGATCTGAAGGAGCAGTTCGAGTCGTGGTTCCTGACGCTTGCCGCCTACAACGCTGGACCCGGGCGCGTCGAGGCCGCCATCCGGCGCCATGGCGGCGGCCGTCCCCGCACCGACGCCCTGTTCACGCGGATCCGGAGCCGCCTCCCCTCGGAAACGCGCGACTTCGTGCCCAAGTATCTGGCCGCCGTTCAACTCGCGAGTTCGCTTTCGGATTACGGAATCCCCGATCCGCCGAAGGCACCCCCGCTGCGCTTCGACGTGGTGAACGTTGAGGGTGCCGCGTCCATGGATGTCATCGCCCGTGCGGCGGGGGCCGATGAGGAGGACGTGAGGCGGCTCAACCCACACCTCCGCGTCGGCATCACACCGGCCGGGGCTTCGACCCCGGTGCGCCTGCCGGAGGGTCGGAGCGAGGGGTTCGGCGAGCGCCTCGCGCTCATCCCGCCGCGCGAACGAGTCACCCGCCACATCGTGTCGGCGGGAGAGAACCCATGGACCATCGCGCGCTCCTATGGCATGTCCGTGGACGAGCTGCTCGCGGCCAATCCGAATGTCGAGCCGAGACGGCTTCAAATCGGTGCGTCCCTGGTGATTCCGTTCGCGGACCACGCCGCCCCCGCAGCCGTAGACCGTCTGGCCAACCTGCCTCCGGATGCCCCGGCAGGGAACGATGCCCGCCTGTCGGCTGCCCGCCAGCGCGTGGGTGGATCGCACGTGGTTGTTCGCGGCGACAGCCTGTGGCTGATCGCGCGGTTGTACGGAGTGGACCTGGCTCGGCTCCGGGCGCACAATCGCCTCGGCGACGATGTGCTCCTGCAGCCCGGCGACACCATCTGGATTCCCGCGGCGAGATAGCCTCGACCGCCGGATCCCGTTACTTCCGGGGCGGATCCTCCGCGCGCCAATGCCCGGACCGCCCACCCGACTTCTGGACCAGACCGATCGCTTCGATCGTCATCCCGCGGTCGGCGGCCTTGAGCATGTCGTAGGCCGTGAGGAGCGCGATCGACACTGCGGTCAGGGCCTCCATCTCGACACCGGTGCGCCCGGCGATCACGGCGGTGGCCGTCACCCTCAGCCCGGGCAGCGACGGATCCGGTTCGATGTCGACGCCGATGCTCGCCGCGGGCAGGATGTGACACAGCGGAATCAGTTCGCCGGTCCGCTTGCCGCCCATGATTCCGGCGATGCGCGCGACCTGCTCCACGTCTCCCTTGGGGTTCGCGCCGGCGGCAAGGAGGTCGTAGGCATGCTGCGAGCAACGCAGGATGCCGCGGGCGACGGCTCGCCGTTGGCCGGTGCCCTTCTGCGTCACATCCACCATCGTCGCCTTCCCTTGGGAATCGAGGTGGGTGAGCGTGCTTCCTGAACGGGGGTCGGGTTCTTTCATTCGCGACTCTTCCGGTGGGAGATCACGGATTCCGTGCCGGGGCTCTCCGGCGCGCGTCGTCCGCTTCCACGTGCAGAGTGTCCTCCAGGTCCAGCAAGAGGCTGCCCATGAAGAGTTGCGGGTTGACGTTGCCCAGCGCCAGCATCCTCGCCTTCTCCACCTCTGCCACCGCGTCCGCGACGCGCTCGGGAGTCAGCGCCAGACGTTCAGCGGTCTGCCGCAGAAACGGCAGCTCGCCGACGTTGACGACCTGGTCGTCCCGGCCAAGGCTCGCGGCCCCCAGATCGCGGATCCAGAGCTGCAGCGCGCCCAGCAGATCGACGAGGCCGCGTGCCCCGCCTGGACCGAAGTCGAGCGCTGCGGCAAAGGCGTCGGCGCGCCTTCCACCGGTGGCCGCGCGCAGCAGGCGCAAGGAGAGCTTCCGCTCGTTGGAGTGAGCGCCCTTGGGATCCAGATGGCTGAGGGCCGCACCGATCGATCCCTGAGAAAGCGTTGCGGCGCGCTGCGCGGCCTCGGCCTCGGCGTCGCACTCGTCGGTCAGAAAGGCGGCCACTTCCGCGACCGGAAGGGGAGGCAGGTGGATGGACAGGGCTCGCGAGCGTATGGTGTCGAGCAAGCTGCCGGGCTTTCCCGAGGTGAGGATGAAGCGACTTCTCTCCGGGGGTTCCTCCAGAAGCTTCAGCAGCGCGTTCGCGGCTTCGGGACTGGCCTCCTGCGGCACGAGATGCTCGGCGTCTCCGACGATGAAGAACTGTTCGTCGCTCACAGCCGGCCGGCGGTGCGCACGCTTGCGGATGGTGCCCACCGCTGCCAGGTAAATGCCCTTCACCTCCGTGTCTCCCACGGCCCGAAGCGGCTGCCGCCGGAGTTCGGCGAGCCTCAGGTGCCGCGCTTCCTCCAGCGCTTCGGCCAGCTTCCTCTGGCTGTGCGATCTCTTTGGCCGGGGTAGGGGGAAGTACCAGTGGATGTCGGGGTGCTCGAGGCGCAGCGCAAGTCGGCAGCTGGTACATCGGTCGCATGGCTTGCTCGATGCCTTACACAGCTGGGTTCGCGCCAGCCACAGAGCCAGCGACTGCTTCCCGCAACCTGGAGCGCCGTGGATCAGGAGCGTCGCCGGCAGGGCGCCGCGGGCAAGGGCCTGGCGCAGGGACCCGCGTAGCGATTCGTGTCCGCGGAAACGGGGGGGCGCAGCCGAACTCTTGCGGCGAGTCGTCATGTCGGTCGGGTGACCGGTGTTTGCGCGACGGCCCGATGCCCGCCCCATCGCACCCTTGCCAGGCGCATTGCCAGGCGGGTGGCTTCGATCATCGAGGATGGATCGGCCACCCCCAGCCCCGCGATGTCGAACGCGGTGCCGTGATCGGGTGATGTGCGCACGAACGGAAGCCCGATGGTCACGTTGACACCCTTGCCGAAGGACGCGGTCTTGAAGGCGGCCATACCCACGTCGTGGTACGGTGCAACGACGGCGTCGAATTCACCCGAGAACGCGCGGACAAAGACCGTGTCGGCGGGCACCGGTCCGCTGACCCGCCACGGGTCGCCGGCGAGGGCCGCCACGGCGGGAACGTACACCTCCTGCTCCTCGGTGCCGAACATGCCGTCGTCCGACGCGTGTGGATTCAGGGCGCAGAGGGCGATTCGCGGTGCATCCAGTCCCCAGTCCGACCGCAAAGCCGAACCCAGGATGCGGGTCTGCGACACGAGCAGGGACTTGGTCACCGATCCGGCGACCTCCGCCAGAGGAATGTGGATCGTCGCGAGCAGAACCCGTTTCGGGGGGACGGCGACCCGGTGTCCCCCCTCGTCGCACATCAGCATCCCCACCGCCGGCACACCTGCCAGCGCCATCAACATTTCGGTATGGCCGGGGTGGTATCCCGCTTCGGCCAGCGCCGGCTTGTGCACGGGGGCGGTCACCACGGCGTCGACTTCGCCCGCCAAGGCCAGATTCACGGCCCGCTCGATCGCCAGCCCCGCTGCCCGGCCCGGGTGCAGTCCGATGGCCCCGTCTTCGACCGCCTCGAAGCGGCACCCTTTGGAAAAGTCCCCTGCGCATTCCGCCGGCCCGATCACCCAGGTGGACCCGGCCGCAGGCGTCACGGCCGCGATCGCTCTCGCAGCCACCTCCGGCCCGATTCCCCGCGGGTCGCCCAGGGTGATGGCCAGCCGCACACGCTGGCGGGCGTCGGCCATCGGCTACCGCCGCAGATCCTTGATTTCGACGTAGGTCTTCGCTCTCAGCCCGTCGAGCAGCACTTCCTCCCTCTTTTGCCGCATCAGGCTGGCACGGATCTGCGGTGCCAGATCGTCGTAGCTGTACTCGCCCGCCTCTCGCATTTCCAGGATCTTGATGATTGCGAAGATCTCGTCCTGCTCCCACGTGAACTGGATCGGGCCCACCACCTCGCCCGGCTCGCGCCCTGTCAGGGCGGCGATGTAGGCGGGCGCCAGCATCTGGGCGATCTGTCGCTGCGGCACCGTGGCCGAGTCGGGCAGGCTGGGGTCGTGGTACTCGTCGATGAGCGCGTCGAAGTCCTCAGCACGCGCCCGTTCGGCCAGCTCCGAGGCGAACACCCGCGCCCGGCCGATGTCGCGCGGGCCGATCTCCGGGCGAATGAGGATGTGCCTGGCCTGGCGCTCGGCGAACCGCACCCGCTCGACCAGGATGATGTGATAGCCGAACTGGGTTTCGACCACGTCGCTGATTCCGCCTTCGAGGAGGCTGAACGCCGCATCCTCGAACTCGTCGACCATGAATCCCCTGCGGAACCAGCCGAGGTCTCCGCCTGCGGCGGCCGACGTCGGATCCTGCGAGTGCTCGCCCGCCAGAGCGGCGAAGTCCTCTCCGGCGCGAACGCGCTCGAGCAGCTCCTCGGCCTCGCCTCGGGCCTCGGCCAGCGTCGAATCGGATGGGTCCACCGTCACGACGATCTGCTTGAAGGAGACGGTCGCGGGACGTTGTTGGAGCACGCTCCGCCCCTCCTCGAATGCGTTGCGGACCTCGGCCTCCGAGACTTCGACGGCACCCTGGTCGCCGTAGCGTTGCATGTAGAGCTCGACGAGCATGCCCTGGCCGATGTCCTCTCGGCGCATTTCGCGATAACTCTGCATCGACAGCCCCTCGGCTTCGAGCGCCCGTTCCATTTCGGCTCGACTGCCGTAGCCGCTCTCCACCCGCGTAAGCTGTTCCTGGAGCGCGGCATCGACTCGATCCTCGTCGACTTCCAGCAATGTGTCCTGCGCCGCAGCCTGGAGGACGATCTGAGTCGCGATCAACGCCTGCAGGAGCGTCTCGAGGAACTCGTCGTGCTCTGGAGTGCCCGCTTCCGGAACGGGCTGGCCCGACTGGCGGCGCTGGCTCTCCGCCTGGGAGAGCTGGGACCACAGGAGCACCGAATCGCCCACGATGGCGACGACTCGGTCCACCGCCTCCTCCTGCGCCCGCGCGGGCGTCGCCGGCAAGGCGAAGGTTGTCCAGAGGAGGAGGGGAAGCGAAGCGGTCCAGCGCGGATGCAACGCCGTTCGGATGCCGAGAGGGGTCCTTCCACGGGCCGCCTGGCTGCGAGCTGGTTTCATCTCAATCCTGCCTGCGAATCTGTGTTGTTCGAGCCGACCTACCGGGCTTCGAGTTCCTCGATGCGCGAGACGGTTGCACCAATCCGGGATTCGTGTATGCGCCAGGAGCCCGTTTCCCTCAGCAGGAATGTAACCCCGCCCAGGGGCAGGATCTCCTGCTGGCCGGAGACGACACGAACCAGAGCCGCCCGGACGCGCTCCTCCGCAGTCGTCGCGCCGGTGCCGATGGTGTCTGCCGCGCCCGCGCCGCCGTCCGGACGCGGAATCAGGCCGATTGCGTCGGCGCGGTCCCGTACCGCGGCTCTCGCCTCGGCCGCCACGGAGTCGGTCTGTGCGTCGGTGGGCGAGAGACCACGAGCGCGAGCCTCGGCGAGGAGGAGCTCCTGCCTGCCTCGCCTGCGCAGCGCGGCCTCCAGCTCCTCGTCGGATGCGGCCAGCACGCCTTCGGCAAAGCCATCGGGGGAGACCTGTGCCATTTCGAGGAACTGGCCCACGGTGTACACGCCCCCGTTCCATGTCATGAGGGGTCGCTCCGCCGCTCGACTGGAAAGGCGCGCTGGAGATGCCTCCACGAGGGCCCGCGTGACCTGAAGCGCGCCTTCGGCGAGCGTCAGTCCCGCGAGGGAATCCAGTTCGGCGATGTAGGCCGCTTCGGCCTCGCCCATCCGTTCCTGCTGGATCTGGGCCCGGAATTCGGCCCCGACCTCGGACAGCTCGGGCACCGCGAGCCGATCCAGCCGCAGGAGGTGGTAGCCGAGGTCCGTCGCGACCGGGTCGCTCAGGGCGCCCGGCTGCAATCCGAAGACGGCCGAGTCGATGGGTGCCAGCATCTGGCCGCGCCCGAAGGTGCCCATGTCACCGCCGCGTGGCCCGCTCCCCGGATCGCCGCTGTGGCGGGAGGCCAGCGTGGCGAAGTCCGCGCCTCGGCCAAGCTGCTCTCGCAGCGCCCGCGCCACCATCAGCACGCTGTCCCGCTGGCGGGTGGTGGCGCCCGGGGGGAAGAGCAGGACGATCTGGGACGCCGTCGCCCGGGCTCCCGGCAGATCAGCCGCGAAGCGCTCGGTAAGTTCCTCGTCGGTGACGACGGTGTCCACTTCGATGACCGCGTCCCTGAGCCGCGTGAGCATGATCTCCTGCAGCGGCTGCTCGATGATCAGCCCCACGTCGAGGGGCGCCAGGGTGGTGTCGGCGTCGAGGTGGGTCGCCAGAAGGGAGTAGTCCACCCAGAGTTCGGCCACGGCGCGGACGACCTGCGTGTCGGCGCGCACGGTGCTGTGATCGACGATCAGCCTCGCGGCATCTTCGACCGTGAGCTGCTGTCGCCCGGCCTCGGCCAGGGGCGACGGGCCGCAAGCCGCGACGGCAACCACGGTCAGAAGCCCCACGAACGCCGCGACACGCGATACCGTCCCCGACATGTTGCACCTCTCCACGCTGTAGCTGTCTGTCATGTGCTGGACGGCCTCTCAATCCCGGCCAGTGCGTCGATCGCACGCACCATCAGGTTAGCCAACCGATGCCGTTGCGAACACTCCAGGACGACCGACAGCGGGGCCACCCTGCGCACTTCGATTCGAACCGCCTCGCCCCGGAGCGCATCTTCCAGAGCCGACATGCGCGGCACCGGACCACGGCGGAAATTAATGCGCGCCCGCCCACGGCGCACGAGGATCCTGCTCACCCCGGCCTGTTGGCCCACGATCGCCAGCAGCGCCTTGTCGAGCAACCGGCTGGCTTCGGGCGGCAGTCTGCCGAAGCGGTCTGCAAGCTCGCTTGCCAGTTCCCGCAGCTCCTCCCGCTTCGAGAGCCTGGAAAGGCGCCGGTAGAGGTGCAGTTTCTGTCGCTGGTCCACCACGTAGCTGTCCGGCAGATAGGCGTCCGAGTCCAGCGTCACCTCGGGGCGGGGGTGCTCGCGCTTGCCGGGATCCTCGCGCATCCGCCGCACGGCATCTTCCATGAGCCGCATGTATGTGTCGATACCCACCGCGTGGGCGAAGCCCGACTGGTCCTCGCCCAGGAGATTGCCCGCGCCCCTGACCTCGAGGTCCCGCAAGGCGATCTGATAGCCGCTGCCCAGATCCGTGTAATGCTCCAGCACGCGCAGGCGCCGTTCGGCGTCGAGGGTCATCTTCTCGGGGACGATCAGGTAGCAGTAGGCGCGGCGATCCCAGCGTCCCACCCGGCCCCGGATCTGGTACAGCTGCGAGAGCCCGAAGCGGTCGGCGCGCGTGACGATCAGCGTGTTTGCGTTGGGCACGTCCAGGCCGTTCTCGATGATCGAGGAGCAAACCAGAACGTCCGTCCTCCCCTCCACGAAGCGCGTCATGGCGGTGTCGAGGCGTCGCGCCGGCATCTGGCCGTGCGCCACGTCGACGCTCGCCGGGCCCACCAGGCGACGGACGCGCTCCGCCGCCGTGTCGATCGTCTCGACCCGGTTGTGCAGGAAGAACACCTGCCCGCCCCGATCCAGCTCCTTGCGACAGGCCTCGGTGATCAGGTGATCGCTCCACGAGATCACATGGGTCATGATCGGCATGCGGTCCCGCGGCGGGGTGCGCATCAGGGACAGGTCGCGGACTCCGGAGAGAGACAGGTACAGCGTCCGCGGAATCGGCGTGGCGGTGAGTGTGAGCACGTCCACGGTGGTCCGCAGGCGCTTGAGCCGCTCCTTCTGGCGCACGCCCAGGCGCTGCTCCTCGTCGATGATCACCAGCCCCAGCTCGCGGAAGGCCACATCGTTCGACAGCAGGCGGTGCGTCCCGATCACGATGTCCGCCGTACCCTTTTGTAGCTCGGCGATCACCTCGCGCTGGCGTGCCGCGGTGTCCAGGCGCGAGAGCGACAGAACGCGCACAGGATAGTCCGCGAGCCGGTCGCCGAAGGTCTTCGCGTGCTGTGCGACCAGGACCGTGGTGGGGGCCAGCACGGCCACCTGTCGTCCGTCCTGCACTGCCTTGAATGCCGCGCGCACCGCGACCTCGGTCTTCCCGTATCCCGCGTCGCCGCAAACCAGGCGATCCATGACGCCCTGCGACTCCATGTCCCGCTTCACGTCCTCGACCGCACGGCGCTGGTCGGGGGTGTCCTCGTAAAGGAACGACGACTCCATCTCGCGCTGCCAGCGGGTGTCCGGGGGAAAGGCGTGTCCGGGGCGAGCGCGCCGTGCGGCGTAGAGCTCGAGCAGCTCGGCCGTCATGCGGTTGATTGCCGCCTGCGTCTTGCGCTTCAGGCGCTTCCAGCGCTTCCCGCCGATGCGGTGCAGCGCCGGAGGCGTGTCGTCCGGATGCGCACCCACCCAGCGCTCGACCTGGTCAAGCAGGTAGACGGGTACACGCAGCACCTCGTCGCCATCGTAGACGATCACCAGCGATTCGATCGATTCGTCACCGATCACCACCCGTTCAAGTCCTCGGAAGCGTCCTATGCCGTGCTCCATGTGCACGACGTAGTCACCGGGCGAGAGCTGGGCCAGGCTCTCGAGCGCCGCCCCGCCGCGAAACCGCTTGCCGCGCCGCAACTTCCGACTGCGGCTGAAGATCTCATGGTCGGTGAGCAGGTTGGTCGGAGGATCCGCGTCCGTCAGACGGAATCCTCCCGCGAGAGAGCCCACGACCAGATGACTCCCCCTGGGTGGCGCGCCGGCACGGTCGCCGATCAGCTCCTCCAATCGTGCCGCTTGACCCTCGTTGTCACACAGAATGTGACTCTCGGCGCCCCGTGCGGCGGCGCCCGCGAGAAACGAGCGCAGGCGACGCGTGTCGCGCCGGATTGACGGCGGGGGACGTGCCTGGAAGACGGCGTCACCGATGTGCTCCCCCACAAAGATCAGCTGCGGGTGCCGGCGAGCGCGCTGCGCCAGCGTCTCGGGAGACAGCAGAACCGTGCTCGGCGGGACGACGGGATTGCCATGGCGAAGGGCCGCCCGATGGCGCGCCTCGGCCTGGCGCCAGATCGGTTGCGCGCCCTCTTCCCAAGGGCTGCCGTCGCCGCTGCGGACCAGGATCGTGTCGCGCGGCAGCCGGTCCAGAATGGAACGGCGCGTGGTCTGCGCGGTGCCGGTGCGTCCGCCGAAGCGGACCGGAAGGATGTCGATCCGCTCGGTGTTCTCGGTCGAGCGCTGGTCGAGAATGTCGAAGAAGCGGATCGACTCGACCTCGTCGCCCCAGAACTCGACCCGAGCTGGCGCCGCCGCGCCAAACGAGAACAGGTCGACGAGGCCGCCGCGCACCGCGAAGCTTCCGGCGCCCTCGACCATGGGCGCTCGCTCGAAGCCGCGTGCCTCCAGGGCTTCGATGAGAGCGTCGCGACGAAGGCGCTGTCCAGATGCCACGGTGAGGCGGAGGTCGGCCAGATCGTCGGGGATGGGAACCACCTCCTGGAGCGCCCGTCGCGTGGTCACCATCGTGCGAGCGCGGCCTCCGAGCAGGGCTTCGAAGGCCTCGACGCGTCTGCCCGAGAACTCGATGCGAGGGTCATCGCCGTCGTCGCCCGGTGCAAGGTCCTCGCGTTGAGGGTAGTGGGCCACCGAGCCGGTGCCGAGAAGCGCCTCGAGGTCACCGAGCGCCTCGCTAGCCTCGCCGGGCGAGGGCGTGGCGACGACCCAGAGACGGTTGGGAAGGTGCTCGCTCAGCGCGGCCAACACCACGAGGGGCAGGGAACCGGTGGCGCCGCCCACGGTCCGGGCCGTTCCCGTCCCGGGGAGGCCGCGCAGCAGCGCCCGAAAGGCGGGCGTCGACGCGGCGGCCCTCGTGGCGGGGTGCGAGAAGCGGCTAGGCACTTGCGGCCGGGTTGCTCCCGACCCGCCTGGGCCTCGTGCCGTCGCCCGAACTCGTGCGCCTGCGCCCGGGGCGGTGCTCTTCGCTGCCCGGCCGCGACCGCAGACCGCGAGCCGCCGCGACGACGGTCTCGACGATCAGGAGCGCCAGCAGCATCGCGGCGATGGGGCGCCAGGGTTCGGGCCCTCTCCCGGCGCGAAAGATCTGGCGTGACCAGGAAGCCGGGTCGTCGACGATGGCCACGGTGCCGGGGATCGCGCGTCTCACTTCGGCCGCTGCCGCCGCTGCCAGATCCGTCTCCTCCGCCGGGGGATTCACGGGAACGGCGCCCAAAGCGCTGTCGCCGGCGAAGAGCTGGTACAATCCCGCGCGGTCGGTCGCGACGAAGGGTTGGTCGCCATCCACGGCGTGGTCGGTGCCGTCGGGGCTTCGCACGGTCGTGGTGGCAGCTGGGGGGCGAATGATCGATCCGGCGTCCACCGAAGCCCGTCCGTCTCCCCCTTCGGACCAGCGCTCGATCGCCCACTCCAGGAGCGGGATCATCGCTGCCGAAACGGGAAGGCTGGTCGACTGCTCGTCGAGCGGCGAGGCCAGCAGCACATAGGGGCCGAAGGGCGAAGCGCCTGCGGTCAGCCAGGGGTCGCCGCTCGACAGCGTGACTGCGGGTTCCGTGCCGCCGAGACCCGGTGCCCCGGTGGAGACCAGTCGGAAGAATCGTCGGATCTGCAGCTCGCTCACGTCGATGGCCAGATTGTTGACGGCGACGCGAGCTCCGCCGGTCACCTCCGAATCGTAGCGGAACGGAATCCCAGCCTCGGCGAGCCGTCGATTCAGCGCCGGAAGCTGAGTCGGGTCGGGATGCGGAGCGATGAAGGCGCTCTGGGTGACGCCTCGTCGTTCGATGCCCTCGCCGCCGATGCTGACCAGGGTGACCGCGCGTCCCGGGCCACCCAGGGCGATGCGGTCGCTCTCCTCCAAGACGGCAAGCGCCTCCGTCAGGAAGAATGGCGCGGCGCCGAGAACCGTCACGGGCGTGGGGTCGCGCACGGTGAACGCGAAGTAGCGGCGATCGTCGCCGGTGAGCGGATCGGGGTCGATTTCGGCGTACCCCTCCACACGACCCGGTGGAAACGGACCCGCCGGCAGCCTGACGGTGGCGCCCGCCGGTGCGGTGGCCGCGGCTCGCACCTGTCCGTCGATGTAGAGGCGCACGCCCACCGTGTCGGTCGCGTCGTCGCCGAGCACGGAGACGGCGGCCTCGGTTCGGCGTCCGGCGAGGGGCGGAAGCCCACCGCCGAAGGAGATGCTGCCGATCCCTCGATTGCGCGGATCGCTTGGAGGCGCTCCGAAGACGATCACCGGGATGTCGTCGCCGGTCGCAGCCGATTCGGAGAAGGCCGTCGCCTGGAGATCGGTGAAGACATGAACCTCGCGGTCGCGGAGCTCGCTCTGGCCCACCAGGGCGCGCGCCCGCGCGACGGCACGACCGAGGTCCCCCCTGCCGTGTCCGGGCCGGGTCGCGTCGATTGCCGCCAGAGCCTGCTCGGCGCCTCCGGGCACCGCCGGCTCCCAGGGCGTGCCCGCCCGCAGCACCCACATCACATCGTCGTGGCTCGCGCCGGCCACGCTCTGTCGCGCCACCGCCTTGAGAGTGTCCAGCCGCCTCCGTCCGTCCTCGATGATGGTGGTGCTCAGCGAGTTGTCGAGAACCAGTGCAAGAGCGGTGGGGTCGTGGCTGCCCCCCTGGCCGGGAAAGTGGATGCGGGCGCCGAGAACGACGACGAGGACCACGATGGCCACGCGCAGGAGAAGCAGGAGGATCTGCTGGGTGCGAATCTGGCGGGCGTGGTCGCGTTCGGTCCGCAGCAGGTAGCGGATCGCCGGGAAGGTGAAGATCTTGCTCTCCTGGCGATGGAACAGGTGCAGGATGACCGGGATCAGCACGGCCGCACCGGCCAGCAGGAAGACGGGATTGAGGAAGCCCATTCAGGGAAGTCGCTGGCGCTTCCAGAGATAGAACCGCAACGCGCGGGAAAGGGGTTCGTCGGTCCCGATCGGCGAGTACGCGATGCCGCGGCTGGTCAGGTTGGTCGTCCATTCGGCGATGGCGTTCTCGACCGCGTCCTTGTACTGCCGGCGCATGTCGGCGACCGACACGCGGAGCGAATCCCCGGTCTCGGGATCCACGAAACGCGTCTCGCCGGTGGTTGGAAGGTCGCGCTCGCCCGGATCGATCAGGTGGAAGACGAGGACTTCGTGCCCGGTGTGCTGAAGGTACTTGAGCGCCTTGGCCGTGCCGGCGGGGTCGACCAGGAGGTCCGAGATGAGGATCACCAGGCCCTTTCGCTTCAGGCGCATGGCGACGTTTCGTATGGCCGACTCGGAATCCGTTCCACCGCCGCCTTGCAGGGCGTGCAGGTGCTGAAGGAGGAGGCGCCAGTGCACCTTGCCGCCACGCGCGCGAACCTGCCTGACGATCTTGTCGTGGAAGGCCATGAAGCCCACGATGTCGCCCTGTCGCGTGAGGATGAGCGATATGGCGGCGGCCAGGTGCTTCGCGTACCACAGCTTGGTGGGCAGGCCCGGACGGGACGACCACGCCATCGACTCGCTGATGTCGATGAGCATGTAGGCGCGCAGATTCGTCTCTTCCTCGTACTGCTTGACGTAGAACCGGTCCGAGCGGGCGTACATGCGCCAGTCCAGGGAGCGGAGGTCGTCGCCGGGCTGATACGCGCGATTCTCCGCGAACTCCGCCGAGAATCCCCGGTTCGGCGACCGATGCAGTCCGAGAAGGAACCCGTGCACCACCTGCCTCGCAATGATGTCGATGCCCCCCAGCTGCGCGAGCGTCGCCGGATCGATCAGGTCGCTTCGCCGGTCACGATGGGGTGTGACCGTTTCATTGGTGGCCATGGCCCCTCAATCCCGGAGCGCTGGGGCGCCGCAAGGCCCGCAGCGCGGCGGTCGGCGGGCGAGCCGGCGCCGCGGGCCGTCCAGGGAACGCCTCAACCGGCGGGTCGATAGGTCGCCGAAAGCTTGATCCGTCGACCCTTGGGGCTGTGCGTCTGACCGTCGTAGGACTGTTCCCAGTTCACTAGCGGCGGTGGCGAGTCGAGCAGGTTGACCACCGCCAGGGCGACATCGAAGTTGCCGCGCGCCCGTCGCAGCAGGCTGAGATCCCACGTGGCGTGTCGATCGATGTCGGCGAACTCCGTGTCGGCGAAGACCTCGTTCTCGTACGAGGACACGACGTTGAAATGGTTGACGAGGCTGTAGTCTCCCCAATGATAACCGAGCGAGGCGCGGGACTTCCACCGGGGAAGCGGAGGGGCGATCGGATTGTTCCAGTTCAGCTTGCCGGCCGCTTCCTGCTCCGGAAAGACCTCGACGCTGTTCAGGTCGAGCGCCTTGACGAAGTACTTGTTCACGAAGGTGCCGTCCGAACTGAGCGAGACGACGGCCTCGCCGGCCGGCAGCCGCGCACTCAAGTGCCAGTCGATGCCCGACAGCTCGATGCCCGGCCAGTTGACGCTGTTGACCCGGATGCGTTCCACCGCGCTGACATGGCACGTGCCGGTGCCGGGCCCGTCCGGGCAGGTCACCAGGTCCTGAATGGCGACGCGTGAGGCTCCGCCCTGGTCGTAGAGGCGGGTGACTCCGGCGAACGGCACCACGTCGATGACGTTCTTGAAGTCGTAGTTCCAGTAGTCGAGAGACGCCCGTGCCCGGGATCCCTCGTAGGTGAGCCCGACGTTGTAGGTCAGAGCCTCCTCGGGCACGAGGTCGCGGTTTCCGTGCGTGTCGACCGCCTTGTAGATGCCCGCCTCGCTCACGTACTCCAGCGACGTGTTCTGGTCCTCGTTGAGGTCGTCCGCCGACGGGGTGCGGAACGTCGTCTGCAGCGACACGCGCAGCGCCAGCGGATCGGCCAGCTGGACGCGAACGGCGGCCTTGGGATTGAAGCTGCTGGCGAGGTCATGGGTCTCGTAGTTGGCCGCGACCTGGCCGTTCACCCGCTCCGAGAGCGTGATTGGGATCTCGGCGAAGAGGCGGTGGACGACCTGCGAAGCCTCGTACTCGTAGAAGCCCGAGGTGAAGGTGAAGGCGCCGGCCTTTTCCACACAGCTCCGGTCGCCGAGCACCGGGCAGGGGTTGATCGCGAGGTCGCCGGGCTGGTTGGGTGCGGACGACACGCCCAGGCGACGGACCTGGTAGCCGACCGCGTAGTCCGCCCGGTCCTCGACCAGCTCGCCCTTGAACAGGGCGTCGGCCACAAACAGGTCGGCCACGTTGTCGAGGTTGACCTCCTCGTTGATCCAGTCGATGAGCTCGGGGCTGTTCTCGAGTCCCGCCACGTAGTCCGGGTTCTGCTGGTTGAAATAGGCGGCACCCGGCTGGGCGGAGTTCTGGTGCGCGTTGCTGAAGGGGTTGTAGTACATGCAGTTGCCCTGACCGGCAACCGCGCCGTTGAGGTTGCCGAGCGCCATGCCCGAGTAGCTCGACGGGTCCACGACCACGGACACGCCGCAGCCGGGGCCTCCGAAGCCCCTGAAGGCCAGGAACTTGCGGTACGCGTACTCGGCGGGCAGGTTCGCGTTGCCCTGCGACCGCGAAAAGCTCGCCGCCACCTCGAAGGTCGCCGAGCGCCCGCCAAAGGCCTCGAAGTCGTGCTCCATGCTGGCGGCGATTCGCTGCGTGCGCGACTCGCGGCGGAGGGTTCGTCCGGGACCGCTGTTGCCTACCAGACGACCGTAGAAGTACCAGTCGTCCTCCAGGCACCCCTCGGTCGTCGCGAATCCGGCGCTCGGTCCGTGGGCGCGGCAGAACTGCTGTCTGCCCGGGTTTCCCGCTTCGACCAACTGGGCGCCGTTGTACGGAGAAATGGGAGGAAACGACGGTGTCGTGTACCACTCGGGGGTGACGGCTTCGGACCACAGCGCCTCGATGTGATACCTGGAATTGTCGCCCAGCTCCCCGTTCGACTCGGCGAACAGGCGGGTGATCCGGTTCGCCTGCAGGAGGTTGTCCCACGGCTGGTAGCGGAAACGGCAGGTGGCGGCCTCCGGATGGCCCCCGAAGGCTCTGCACTGCGGGTCGATCAGAACGCCGCCCCAGCCGCCGAACTGCGCGTCCGACAGCGCCGCGACGAAGTCGGCCTTGCTCTCGGTGCCGGTCAGCCGAGGCATGAGGAATGCTCCCGGATTGCCGGTGTAGGACCATGCGCCCCCGCCGGGAGTGAAGTCGCGCAGCGCCCAGTCCCGGTCCTCCGGGCTCAGCTCCTGCTGCGTGGCCACCTCGCCCGAGACGACGAGATGGGCGCTCTCTCCCAAGCGACGTCCCCAGATCACGCCCACGTTGGTGTCGCCCGCGCCGGCGTAGTACTCGTGGGCGGCTTCGACCTCGATGCCCTCGAAATCACTTCGCGTCAGGAAGTTGGCCACCCCGCCGACCGCATCGGACCCGTAGATCGCCGACGCGCCCTCCTTCAGCACCTCGATCCGGTCCAGGGCTATCGACGGAAACACGTTGACATCGACGAATCGTCCCCCCGCGAGTCGGGCGGGCACGTACACTTGGCGGCGGCCGTTCAGCAGCACCAGCGTGCGCGAAGCGCCCAGGCCCCGCAGGTTGACGCTGGCCACGGACTCGGGCAAAGCCACCGCAGGCCTGGTGTTGTACCACCCCTGCCGGTCTCCGAAAACACCTGCCGAGGCCCCGAGATTCCGGAAGAAGTCGACGACCTGCGGCGACCCCTGTTCGGCCAGGGTCCTGCGACCGGAGACGGTCACGGAGTAGGGCAGCTGGACAGGCGACTCGGAAAAGGCGGTGCCCGTAACCACCACCCCCTCGATTTGTAGAACCGAGCGCGCCATCCGCAACTCGAGGAACACGGTCTCTCCCTCGCCGACGGTGACCGACTGGGTAATGGCAAGGTGGCCGACCAGCTCGACGCGGAGCTCGTGAGTGCCCGCGGGCACGCCCGGCAACACGAAGCGACCCTCGTCGCGAGCGAGCACACCGATCCCCAGCGCCGGCACGCTGATCTGCGCTCCCGAGAGGGCAACCCCCGTTTCGGCGTCCACCACGGTGCCCGTGATCGTGCCGGGGGATTGCGCGGCCAGCGGTCCGTCAGGCGGGGCTCCCGTCACCGCCAGGAACCCAAGAACAAACACAACCTTGATCGATTTCGACATTTTGACTCCTCCCGTGTAAGTGTTCCAGCCGATGTCAAGGAATGCCGCTTTACCCGCCTGCGCCATGACCAGGGTCCACTACGAGGGTCCATCACCCCTATCAACACAATAGGATTGACCGGCGGGAACCGCCAGTTAGCTTCCGTGAGCCGTCGCAGCCGCGGTCGCTTCGCATTGCGACGGCTCCTCCGTATCTCCGTCCACACTCCCCCATCCCGGTATTGTCATCCCGTGCGGACCGACCTGATTCGCAACTTCTGCATCATCGCCCACATCGACCACGGCAAGTCCACCCTGGCGGACAGGCTCCTCGAAGCCACTGCCACGGTTGACCGACGCCAGATGCGCGACCAGGTGCTGGATTCCAACGAGCTCGAGCGGGAGCGCGGGATCACGATCAAGCTCCACGCCATCCGGATGCGCCATCGTGCCCGCGATGGCCGCGAGTACGAACTCAACCTCATCGACACGCCCGGCCATGTCGATTTCACCTACGAGGTGTCCAGATCGCTGGCGGCCTGCGAGGGGGCGGTCCTGGTGGTGGACGCCA
The DNA here is from genome assembly GCA_963662845.2 of Longimicrobiales bacterium. Classification (GTDB taxonomy): domain Bacteria; phylum Gemmatimonadota; class Gemmatimonadetes; order Longimicrobiales; family Gaopeijiaceae; genus Bin94. The sequence goes on from CAXXCM010000005.1 coordinate 1,169,500, forward strand.
CCCAGGGTGTCCAGGCGCAAACGCTCTCCAACCTCTTCCTGGCCCTCGACGCCGACCTGGAGATCGTGCCCGTTCTCAACAAGATCGACCTTCCGGGCGCGGAGCCCGACCGGCGACGCGACGAAGTCGCGGATCTCATGGGCATCGACCCGGAGTCGGTTCTGGAGACGAGTGCCAAGGAGGGCGTGGGCATCCAGGCGGTTCTCGATGCCGTCGTCGAACGGATTCCGCCCCCGTCCGGAGACGCGGCGGCACCGCTGCGAGCGCTGATCTTCGATTCCTACTACGACCAGTACCTTGGTGCGGTGCCCTCGATACGCGTCGTGGACGGCAGCGTCCGGGCGGGGATGTCGATCGCCTTCGGGACCGTCGACGCCCGCTACGAGGTCACCGAAGTGGGACACATGCGGCTCGGCCGCCGTCCGTCGGACGCCCTCGGGCCCGGCGAGGTGGGATACCTGGTGGCCGCGATCAAGGCGGTGTCGGATACGCGCGTCGGTGACACGATCCTCGACTCCTCGCGCCCCGCCGAAGAGCTGCTCCCGGGGTACCAGGAGGTCAAGCCGATGGTCTTCGCAGGGCTCTATCCCACCGATTCCGACGGCTACGAGGAGTTGCGCGACGCCCTGCACAGGCTCCACCTGAACGACGCGTCGCTCAAGTTCGAACCCGAGACCTCGCGTGCGCTTGGATTCGGCTTCCGCTGCGGCTTCCTCGGGCTTCTGCACCTCGAGATCGTGCAGGAGCGGCTGGACCGCGAGTTCGGAGTGCGGCTCATCACCACCGTTCCCAACGTGAAGTACCGGGTGGACATGCAGGGCGGCGGCGAGGTATGGGTGGAGAATCCCTCCGAACTCCCCGATCGCGCCCTGGTCGAGTCGGTCGCCGAACCCGTCGTGCGCGCGCGCATCGTCGTCCCCTCCACCTACATCGGCAACGTGCAGAAGCTGTGCCACGAGCGCCGCGGCGTCTTCAAGGGAATGACCTACCTCGATCCACACCGGGTCGAGCTGGATTTCGAACTCCCGCTGGCCGAAATCGTCCTCGACTTCTACGGGCGCCTGAAGGGCGGCACCCGCGGTTATGCCTCCCTGGACTACGAGTTCCAGGAGTACCGCGCCAACGACCTCGTCAAGCTCGATGTCATGGTCAACGGGGACCCGGTCGACGCGTTCTCGGTGATCCTCCACCGCGAGAACGCCTACCATCACGGGCGCGCCCTGATCCGCAAGCTCAGAAAGCTGATCCCTCGGCAGCAGTTCGAGGTGGCGCTGCAGGCCGCGATCGGCGGGCAGGTGATCGCACGCGAATCCGTGAAGGCGCTGCGCAAGAATGTGACCGCGAAGTGCTACGGCGGCGACATCACGCGCAAGCGCAAGCTTCTCGAACGCCAGAAGGAGGGGAAGAGGAGGATGAAGCAGGTGGGTTCGGTGGAAATCCCGCAAGAGGCGTTCATGGCCGTGCTGGAACTGGATGGCACCGGGTCGTGAGGGCGATGCGGCCGCGGAGGTGGGGCATATGTCCATCGATCACAATGGGCGGCGCTGCGCGTGCGGGTCGCGGGGTTGCGTGGAGGCGTATGCGTCGGGGCCCGTGAAACGACTGGGCGTTCTCGGCACGTTGGTGCGGGACACCATCCATCCGCCAGGCGGAGGCCCTCCCGTGCAGGCCTGGGGCGGAATCGCGTACGCGCTGGCAGCCCTCGACCGCGTTCTCGCGGACGGCTGGACCGTCGTCCCGGTGATCAAGGCGGGAGAGGACCTCGCGCACCGTACGCTGCCCTTCCTGCGTTCCCTCGCCAGCATCGGGGACATGCGATTCGTGCGAATGGTGCCGGAGCCGAACAATCGCGTCGAACTCACCTATCGGACCCGGTCCGAGCGCGTCGAGGTGCTGAGCGGAGGCGTGCCCGGATGGTCGCCGCGCGAGATCGACGTGGTGCTTCCAACGCTCGACGCACTGTACATCAACTTCATTTCGGGCAACGAACTTGATCTGACCGGGGCTGGGAGGGTGCGCGACGGCCTCGACGGGCCGAGCTACGCCGACCTTCACTCTCTGTTCCTGAACGTCGAGAGCGACGGACGCCGCAGTCCTCGTTATCTTCCCTCCAGCGCGAGATGGGCCGGCTGCTTCGACACGGTGCAGATGAACCAAAACGAGTTCGAACTCTTCGTACGGGGTGCGCCCGATCCATGGTCAGTGGCCGAGGAAGCGATGGCTGACCGACTCAACGCCATTGTCGTAACCCTGGGAGCCGGTGGAGCGGAGATCATGACAAGGGGACAAGGTGGCGCTCCGCCGATCCGCGAGAGCGTGCCGGTCGTCGGCGGGCCGGTCGCGGGAGACCCGACCGGGTGCGGGGACGTCTGGGGGGCCACCTTCTTCGCAGCCGTTGTCGACGGAGCATCGCCACTGGACGCCTCTCGCCGCGCGAACGCGATGGCGTCTCGCAAGCTGGGCTTCAGCGGCGCGGAAGCCTTCCGCAACGCCCTTTCCTGACATGCGAGTCATCGAGGTCCCCCGCTCCTTCGACTATCGCAACATCGAGTCGCTCTACGACCGGATCGACCCCGACGAGACCGGCCCGGTGCTCTTCGATGCCCGCAGGCTGCGCTGGATCGATCCCAACGGAATGCTCTGCCTGCTGGCCGCCGGCCAGGTGGCCGCGAAGGGCGGATCAGCGCCACGCATCTCGCTTCCCGACCGGCCGGACGTAGCCGGATACCTGGACCGCATGGGCTTCTCCAACGCCGCCCGCGAGGTCTTCCAGTTCGGCACAGGCTCGAGGTGGCGCCGTCGCCCCCGGTCGTCCGACGTGCTGCTCGAAGTCACGCCGGTCACGAGGAACTCGGATGTTCACCAGGTGGTCGAGAAGGTGCAGGCCCGGGCCGGTGCCATCCTTTCGAAGACGCTGCGCTATCCGTCCTCGGCGGTCGTCCAGTTCTCGGTGATCCTCTCGGAGGTGTGCCAGAACATCATCGAGCACGCCGAAGGGCCGGGCTGGGTCGCCGCCCAGGCGTACAACTGGAAGCAGCGACTGGGCCGGCAGGTCGCGGTGATTGCGGTGGCCGACATCGGGCGCGGCTTTCGAGCATCGCTCGCGGGTGAACATGCGGCCCGGTTCGGCGAGCGCTGGGGCGACGTGGCCGCACTCGAGGCCGCATTCCTCCTGGGCCTTACCCGTTTTCCGGACACCGGCAGGGGGCAGGGGATTCAGCAGATCCGCAAACAGGTGGCTCGCTGGAAGGGACTGCTCTCGATCCGTAGCGGCACGGCCCGAATCGCCGACACACCCGAGTGGAGCAGCAAGCCACCGGTGGAAGAGGGTCTGCGGCCGTTCCCCGGCGCCCAGATCAACATCATTCTGCCGGAGCGCCTCGCGTGAATCGGATCCGGCCCAAGTCCGTGCACATCGATGTAGGCGCGCTCCTCAAGGAGACGTTCGCGCCGTCCAGCCCCATCCTGGTCACGCGTCCCACGGGCCGTGCGGCACGCGAGGCCATCGAGAGGAGTCTCACGGGGAATGGAAGCGCGCCCTTCGTCTCGCTGATCGACTTCACGCGGGTGCCCGTGCTCGATTTCAGCTGCGCCGATGAGGTCGTTGCTCGACTTCTCGTCAAATACCTCAAGCCGGACCGCCCACGCGACGCCTTCTTCCTCTTCCGGGCTGCGGGCGCGATCCATCGGCAAGCGGTCGACGCGGTTCTGGGCAGGCACGGCCTGGCTGCGGTCTGCGACTTCGGCGACGGCGGCTGCCGGCTCCTCGGCACGGTCTCGACGGAAGAATCAAGGGCCTGGCGTGCCCTTGAGCGGCGGCGGCGGATTGATGCCGGCGGTCTGGTTTCGGTGCTGGGAGACCGAGGCGACGCTCTCCTCGCGAGGCTCGCCGCGCGGCGCCTCGTCTACCGCGGACCGAACGGCACGACACACGCCTTGAGCGCGGTCGCGTCGCACCACGCGCACCAATGACAACGTCCAGGGGAGAAGAGAATGGCTCTTGACGGAGACGGAAACGACAGACACGGCACGGCCACCCACGCGGTCCACGCGGGACAACCGGCACCACGACCCGGCGCGCCTGTGGTCGCGCCCATCGTACGCAGCTCGACCTTCCACTGGTCGGGCCCGGGCGATGGCATCGATCTTCTCTACAGCCGCTACGGCAACAACCCCAACCAGCGCTCCGTCGCCGAGAAGGTCGCGGCGCTGGAAGGCACCGAGGCAGCGCTCGCCGTGGCGAGCGGGATGGCCGCGATCTCGATGACGCTGCTCGCCGCTTGCGGGGCGGGCGACCACATCGTCGCCAGCAGACACCTCTACGGTGCCACCCACGCCCTGCTCACGCACGAGCTGCCGAGGCGCGGGGTCGCCACCACGTTTGTGGATCCGGGCGACCCATCGGCATGGCAAGCCGCGCTCACCCCCCACACCCGTGTCGTGCTCATCGAACTGCCCACCAACCCGACGCTGCGCGTGTTCGACATCGGCCCCGCCCGGGAGGCGGCGCGGTCGGCCGGCGCGATCCTCGCAGCCGACATGACCTTCGCAACTCCCATCAACATCCGGGCGGCCGCGCACGGCGTCGATGCGGTGATCCACTCGGCCACCAAGTACCTCGGCGGCCACTCGGATCTGATCGCAGGCGTCGTCGCGGGCAGCGCGGCCCTTGTCGCGCGCGTGACGAAGATGATGAAGCTCTACGGCGGCTCCATCGATCCCCAGGCCGCATGGCTCCTGGAGCGTGGCATCCGCACGCTGCCCGCCCGCATGGAACGCCACAACCGCACCGCCCACGCACTCGCGGAGTGGTTCACCGGAGTCGAAGGCGTGCACCACGTCCTCTACCCGGGCCTCCCCGGCCACCCGGACCACGCGTGCGCGGCGCGCATTCTGGACGGATACGGCGGCATGGTGTCGATCGTGCTCGAAGGCGGCGGCGAGACAGCCGATCGCTTCTGCTCGCATCTGCGCCTGGCCGTGCCGGCGCCTTCGCTCGGCGGCGTGGAGACGCTCGTCTCGCAGCCCCGTCACACGTCGCATGTGGACCTGAGCCCCGCCGAGCGGGACGCCCTGGGCATCCCCGACGGCTTCGTGCGCATCTCCGTGGGCCTCGAGAACCTCGCGGACCTCAAGGCCGACTTCGGGGCGGCCGTCGCCGCCGCGATCCCGCTCGCTACTCCTCTGCCATGAACGGGTATCCGGAGGTCGTGGGCGGAACCAGGTTCTCCTTGATGCTGCGAGGCGACAGCCACCTCGAGATGTTCGACATCGACCCCGCCTTGTCGTTGGTGCCGGACGCCCTGCTGCCGCCGAAGGGCTGCTGCCCGACGACCGCCCCGGTGGGCTTGTCGTTGATGTAGAAGTTGCCGGCCGCGTGGCGCAGGCGGTTCATGGCCTCGCGTACCTTGGTGCGGTCGTGGGAGAAGACGGCGCCGGTGAGCGCGTACGGCGAGGTAGCGTCCACCACATCGAGCGTGCTGGACCAGTCGTCGTCGGGATAGACGTGGATCGACATGACCGGACCGAAGATTTCGTCGCACATCGATTCGTAGTCGGGCCTGCCGGCCTGGATGATCGTGGGGCGGATGAAGAAGCCATCGGCGTCGGAATGCCGCCCGCCGGCAATGACCTCGGCGTCCGAACTCGCCGCTGCGCGGTCGATGTAGCCGCTGATCGAGTCGAAGGCTCCCCGGTCGATCACCGCGTTCACGAAGTTCCTGAAATCGGTCGGGGGGCCCATGGCGAGAGCATCCGTCTCGGCGACGAGATCGTCGCGCATGCGCTTCCACATCGATGCGGGGACGTAGGCGCGCGACGCGGCCGAGCACTTCTGCCCCTGGTACTCGAACGAGCCTCGGACGATGGCGGTGCGAACCGCGGCGGGATCGGCGGAAGGATGCGCGAGGATGAAGTCCTTGCCTCCCGTCTCCCCTACCAGGCGAGGGTACGTCCGGTACGACCCGACGTTGCGGCCGACCGTGGCCCAGAGAGACTGGAAGACCTCGGTGGAGCCGGTGAAGTGAAGTCCCGCGAAGTCGCGATGGCCCAGGGCGGCGGCGGTGATCTCCACCGGATCGCCCGGAACGAAGTTGATCACGCCCGGGGGCAGCCCCGCCTCCTCCAGGAGCTTGTACGTGTGGTACGCCGAGAGCATGGCGTGCTTCGACGGCTTCCACAGGACCCCACACCCCACCATGGCGGGAATCCCCGCCAGGTTGGCGCCGATCGCCGTGAAGTTGAAGGGGCTCACCGCGTAGACGAACCCCTCCAGAGGCCGGTACTCGATGCGATTCCAAATCCCCTTCTCCGAGTGGGGCTGCTGTTCGAAGATCCGCTCGGCGAAGTGGGCGCCGAAACGGAAGAAGTCGACGATCTCGCAGGCCGCGTCGATCTCCGCCTGGAAGGCGTTCTTGCTCTGCCCGAGCATGGTGGCCGCGTTGAGCTTGGCTCGCCATGTCGTGGAGAGGAGTTCGGCGGCTCTCAGGAATACGGCTGCGCGGTCCTCCCAGGGCCAGGACGCCCATTCTCGCTGCGCGTCGAGCGTATTGGCGATCGCTTGGCGCGCTTCGGCAGCCCCGCCCTCGTGCCAGGTCCCCAGGCGAAGTCCATGGTCATGCGGGGCGCGAACGGCGTGAGTCCGGCCGGTGCGGATCTCGCGTCCGCCGATGATTACGGGGATGTCGGCTTCCTCGCCGCTCAACTGACGCAGGGCGGCTTTCAGTTCGGCTCGCTCGCAGGTGCCGGGGGCGTAGGAGAGGACGGGTTCGTTGGCGGGTTCCGGGACACGGATCGATGCGGACATTCTACTTCCCAGTCTTGTGGTTGGCGGGAGCGCTCGGACCCTTTGGAGTCAGCCGGACGACCCTCTCCAGCACGCAAGATCCCGGTTGACGGGGTCGCGTGAACCGGGCAACGTGCGGTTCGAGCGCAGTCTCCGGATCGGGTGATTCAACACGGATCGAATCCGGAGTCGAAGCCAATCTCAACAGAGCGGCTGGGACGCGCAACCCATGCGGCTGACGGATGCCACACCCGTGGCTCAACCGCGCCACTCCGGCGTACCCGTTGACGCCTTCGAAATCCATGCGGTAGCTTTGTTGGCGCTCTTCAGGCCGATGCGGGCCCCAATCAGGAAGGCGCTGCCTCACGGACGGGAGAATGGGCACCAGAGATCGAATCGAAGCGGTTCTGGAATCCATCCGTCCCGCGATTCGATTGGACGGCGGGGATGTCGAGCTCGTGGGATGGAGCGAGGAGCAGGGCAGGGTCGAGGTCAGGCTGATGGGAGCCTGCGAGTCCTGTCCCATTTCCATGTTGACCTTGAAGGAGGGGATCGAGAGGCGGCTCCGCGCCGCCGTGCCCGAAGTGACGACCGTTGAAGCGACCTGAACCCTCCGCGAGCCCGGACGGAATCACCGCCGCGGTGACGCACGCGCTGACGCGAGTGGTCAACCCCGCAACCGGCAAGGATGTGGTGGCCGGCGGCCAGGTGAGCGAAGTCGCCGTGGATGGCGACGGCAGGACGACTTTCGTGTTCTCGTTGCAAAAGGGCGATCCGGGCGTTCTGGTGCGGCATGCCCGCGCCGCCGCCGAGGCGGTGGAGGGCGTCAGCCGAGTCAAGGTGAACGTGCAGCTGCCTCAGCGAGGAAGCGCAGCGGGGGCAGCCTCGGCTTCGGCGCCCGGTGCTGCCGCGACGGGTCCCGGCCCACGTCCCGGCGTCGCCGGTGCGGCACCGGCACCCCGACCGGGGCTTCAGCCCGGCTCCGTGCCCCCACCCACGCCGCAGCCGGGCGTGCTCGCGGGCGTCAAGCGGATCATTGCGGTGAGTTCGGGGAAGGGGGGCGTGGGCAAGTCGATGGTTGCGACCAACCTGGCCGCCCACGCCGCGTCGAAGGGTCTCGCAACCGGCCTGCTCGATGCGGACATCTACGGTCCCAACATCCCCACCATGTTCGGCGAGGCGCGTCGCCCGTCGGTGACCGGCGCCAAGGGGTCCGAGATGATCGTTCCCCTGGAGGCTCACGGCGTGCGACTCATGAGCCTGGGATTCCTTCTCGAAAGGGAGCAGCCCGCGATCATGCGCGGTCCCCTCATCGCGGGAATTCTCAAGCAATTCATGGAGCAGGTGTCGTGGGGCCGCCTCGACCTGATGATCGTGGACATGCCGCCCGGCACCGGCGATGCGCAGCTCTCGCTCGTTCAGACCGTGGATCTGGATGGGGCCCTGATGGTGACCACGCCGCAGAGGGTGGCCACCGGCGACGTGCGCCGCGGCGTGAAGATGTTCGAGCGCGTCAACACGCGCGTCCTCGGGATCGTCGAGAACATGTGTGGGTTCCACATCCCGGGCTCGGACGAAGTGGTGGACCTCTTCGGGCGAGGTGGAGGGGAGGAGCTGGCCCGCGAGCTTTCCGTCCCCTTCTTCGGCAGGATTCCTCTCGACATCGAGGTTCGCAGGGCGGGCGACAGGGGGCTCCCCACCGTGCTGACGGCACCAGGGTCTCCGGCGGGGACGTCGTTGCGAGAGGTTGGCGAAAGGCTCCTGTCAGACCTGGAGAGGCTTCCGGCACGCCCCTAGAGCAGCCGGCGGCTCTCCCTCGTTCCGGTCATTCCCCCTCCAGCCACTTCCTGTCCGCCGTCGACAGCGCGCCGCGACTCCGACCTCGTCCCAGCAGCTTGAGGACGACCCAGCCCACGAGCATGAGCGGTGCGACCTTGAAGAGAAGGAAGCTGGCGATTCCGAGGGTCAGGCCGAGGAGCGCCCCCACGACCGAAAGCACGATCCAGACCACGACGATGCTGACGATGCCCATGGCCAGGAATGTCAACAGGGTTCCGATCATGCTTCCTCCAGCGACGCTCTGCAGCGCTCTCCAATCAGGGTTCGGGAGATCACTGGATGCTCCCCGGGCAGCATTAAGTGTAACACCTTCCGCCGCGCCAACACTGTGGCGACCCTCGAACCCCGCTCAGCGAATCCAGTCGATGTCGATGCTGCCCAATGCCGCCGAGATGTCGAGTCGGACCCTGCGCGCGGCCGTTTCCCAGTTTCGCGAGCGGTAGTCGCTGCCGCTCCTCACGAACCCGTCCATGTCGACGGCGGCAAGAACATTGTCGCGGCGGACCTCGACGCCCAGTGCGGCGGGGATGCGGATGCGCAGCGATCCCAAACCCATTCCGACCGATATTTGGGCGTCCGCCGGCCATTCTCCGTCCAGCCCGAGCGTCACCGACCCGAGTCCCGCTTTGATCTCGATCCTCTCCGCGTTCAGGTTCCCGATCCCCACGAAAGTCAGCTCCGCGGCACCCACGTTGACGGTGGCCGACCGCATTCGTTCGGGATTCACTTCGCCCACCCGGATCTCCGATTCCGATGCCCCGGTGTTGACCTCGAGGCTCCGCAGTCGCAGGCCGGACAGGTCCAGGTCCGCGGTGCCGGCGCCGAAGTCGAGACTGAGATCCATGGGGACGTCCCCCGCCAACCAGAGGTCGAGCGACGAATCGGTGGACCGACCGAAGCCGAATCGACGTTGCTTCGCGCTCTCCAATCCGATTTCCAGACGGCCGTCCTCATACTCTGCGGTGGGCACCATGAAGGTCTCGTCGTAGTCGAAACGCGCACGATAGAGGAGTCCCGACTCGCCCGGCCGGAGCGTGAGTTCGCCTGCTCCGTAGCCCACGTCGACCTCGATGCGTTGCTCGTCCGTCACCTGGCGCGACCATGTGGCCGTCTTCAGCTGAGCTGCGTGAAGGGGTGCGGCCCCCGCCAGCACCAGCACGGTGGTCAGGAATCTGTTCACTCGTCCTCCTCGAAGGCTGCCCGCCCCTCGGTTGCGTCGTGTTCCTGTGTCTCCCGCTCCTCGTCGACCGGGGACCACTCCGCCGCTGTTTCCAGTTCGTCGTCCGGATTCGCGGGCCAGGCCATCGCGTGCCTGCCGCCCCGTGTGATGATCACCGCGCCGAACCCGATCATGCCGGCGGCGATCCAGGCGACCCCGCCCAACGCCTTCACGACACCGCCGATCCAGCCGACGAAGGGAAGCGCGCCGAGTGCGCTTCCCACGGCGAAGGGCAGGAGCATCACGGCCAGACCGGTGAGCCGGACGTGTGTGGCGCGGCTGCCATCCACTCGATCGAGCCACGCGTGCCCTTGGTCCAGGACCCACTGGCCGACGTGATGGCCCACACCGACATATCCCATGAACCCAGCGAGACAGACCGCAAGTGGGAACAGCGGGATCCACACGGCGAGCAACGGGATGCCCACCAGCGAGATCGCCAGGGCCACGATCCCGATCACGAACACGGGCAGGAGCAGGAAGCCGCCCGCAAACCCAACTGCGGCGGCCCGCCCGGGACGGTATCCGACTTCGCGGGTCACGGAGTCCACACGCAACCCCGCGAACCGCGTCAGGAGCAGGGTCAGGCCGGCAATCACGAGAAATGTGACGATGGCCTCGAGGACGCCCCCCACGGCGCGCAGGGCCCGCCAGCCGTACCCCGTCCCACGCTGTCGATCCCGACCGCGCTGCTCGCTCCATACCGGGGTCGGCGGTTGCTCGGACATGGCGTCGACCGCTCTCGCCTGGGCCTCTGCGGCGTCCATCAGCCGAGCCGCCAGGGCCTCGGTGGTCACCGCCTCTGCGGCCCGCGTCGCGTCGACCAGATCCACCACGTCTCCGCCCACCGAGCCGCCAAGCCGAGCGATCCGGGAGCGAGCGTGCCGGACATCGCCCTCGATGAGACCTCCTTCGCCAAGCGTAAGCACGCCGTCCAGCACGACGACATCGCCGGCGACGCGCCCCTCCACCTCGATGTCGCCGTCGACCACCAGAATGCTGCCGTCGAACGTGACGCCCTCGCCCACCGAGTGGCCAGGGCCGATGCGGATGTCCAGCGTCTCCAGATCGAGATCCTCCAGAGCCATCCCAAGCGCAGCGAGATTGTCTCCGCTGGCCACACGCGAGAGGAACTCCTCGATCGTCGCCTGTTCCTGATCCGCCGGTTGCGCGCTCGGTGGCTGGCCGGCGCCCGTCACCGCGCCCGCAAGCACCCCGTCGACCTCGTAAAGCAGTTCAAGGTTCTGGCCTTCGATCCCAGGGTCCGGACTCCAGCGATCCAGCTCGTGGGCCAAGGGGCCATCGGACAGAGAGAGAACTTCGGCCAGCAGGCTTCGCCAGGCGCGGTCGGTGGCATCGCCGGGTTCGTACGTCCCCAGCGTCTCGCCGTCCAGCGTGGCGATTCCGTCGTGGAAGCTCAGCGCAAGTCGCTGCCCATCGGCGAATTCGAGGCGCAGCGAGGCCTCGTTGCCGGAGACCTCGACCTGGCTCGACACGAGATCGCGTTGCTGCGCCGCGGCCGGCGGGAACGGCACCGCCGCGGCCGCAAGGGCGAAGGACGCCGCCAGCGCGGCGGTGAACGAAGGGAGGTGTCTAGGTCGATGCATGCCTTGGTTCCAATCCCGAGGTGTTGGGCACGTTTCTATAGAGAATCCAGACGGACGCCAGCGTAAGCCCCGCGAAGAGCGAGGCGCTGGTCAGAACGATTGGCAGCGAGAAGGTCCAGGGCACTCCCCCGGCCCCCATGGCTGCCAGCATGTTGGTGGCGGAATCCATGATTCCCTGCGAGGCCACTGCCACTGAATCCGAGACCTTGTTCCACAGGAAACCGCCCAGGTTGGACGCTGTGACAAGAGGGTTGTTCGTGAACAGCATATAAGCGATGCCCGCCACGACGGCCGTGGGGCCGACCGCGATCCCCGACACCGCCGCGAGCCGCTTCCGCCCGGCAGGCCACAGCCCGCCAAGGAGTGTGGCCAGACGACCCGGGGACCGCTCGACTGCGGACAGAGGCACCCGTGCCATCACCCTGTCGGCGAACCCGGCGGCAGGGGCCAGCTCGGGCAGCCGACCGAGTTCACGGTGCAGTCGACGCCAGCCTGCCAGCACTCCGGCGACCTCGGAATCGCGGGCGGCCAGCGCTTCAAGCACCTCGGCCTGCTTCGCGGGCAGACGCCCGTCGAGCATCGCGTCGAAGACACTGGGCGTCGCGACGTCGGAGCCGCCCGCCAACCAGCTGCGGAAGCGTTGCCCCAAAGTCCAGCGGGTCCGCACGGAGACCAGGACGCTCGCTCCGAAATCTGCGGAGGGCGCCAACGGCTCGATCGCATCGAGTGCCCGGAAGATGGCGCGACAAGACCGAAGCTCGGCCTCGAGCGAGGGATCGCTCGCGACCTCGGTCTCGAAGGCGGCCCGATCCGACGGATCCAGCTCGCCGTCGAGGTACGAGAACAACCGCCTCGTCCCTGGATCGAGCCCTTCGGATTCTGAGTTCTTCCGGTTCACAATGACATCCCCCGTTGACTATCGGTCCCAATACGCCGCTTGGAGTTCGGTGGTTTCAGGCGGACCGCCAATCCGTCACGGCTCCACCAGCGGAGCCAGTGCGGACTTCAGCTCCAGGCGAGCCCTGTGGATATATGTCTTCACCGTGCCCAGGGGCAGTCCCAGAATATCCGCGATCTCCTGGTAGGAGTAGCCCTCGACATGACGCAACAGGGTGACGGACCGGTACTCGGGCCGGAGCTTGCCGATCGCGGCTTCGATCTGGCTGCCCAGTTCCATGTTCTCGACGTATGCGTCGGGGCGCTCCTGGGAGGACTCGAGAACGAGGCTGGTCCGGGCCTGTTCCTCTGCTGTGACGGCGTTCGGAGAGCCGTGGATCGAGACGGTTTCGATCCGCTTCCTGCGCAGATGGTCGATGGTCAGGTTGTGGGCGATCTTGAACATCCAGCTCGAGAACTTGTAGCGCGGGTCGTAGCTCCCGATGGCCTTGAATGCACGGATGAACGCCTCCTGGGAGATATCCTCGGCCAGAGTTCGATCCCTGACCATGCGAACGATCAGACTGAACACGGGCCGCTCGTAGCGCCGGAGCAGGTCGCGGAACGCGCGCTCGCTACCCTGGGCGGCCTGCGCGGCGAGCGTCTTGTCGTCGGGGGCCGGGTTGTTCAAGGTCGTCCGGGGTCCATGGGGATTCTCACATCCTGGGGCGATGGCACTCGGTCGGGACAGCGATTCGGGGTCTCATTCGTTACACTACGCGCGAGCTGCACAATCTCGTTTGGGGATCGAATCGCCCGCCGCCCTGCCAACGACGGGCGCCTGCCACCTTGACGGGAAACAGCGAGACGGGGTTGCCGGGGGTCTTGGAACCGGGCCGCGCGGCCGCCTAACTTTCGTCATGCACGATGGTGACACTTGACCGATTCCCAGCGGGCGGAGCCGGCCAGCGGAAGGGCACGGGCCGCGCAGGTGCGCAGGCTCTTCAGCGAAATCGCTCCGCGCTACGACCTGCTGAACCACCTGCTCAGCCTCAACATCGACCGGCGCTGGCGTCGGCGAGCGGTTCGGGAGCTGCAATGGGATCGAGCGCCCGGCGGGACCTACCTCGACGTCTGTGCCGGAACCTTCGACCTGGCCATGGAACTGGCGGCGCAGCCGGCGTTCGACGGTCGCGTGGTCGCCTCGGACTTCGCCTTTCCGATGCTGGCGAAGGGGTTGCCCAAGATCGGCCGAGCCAGAATCGCGCCCGTGTGCGGCGATACGCAGCGTCTGCCCTTCGCAAGCGACTCGTTCGCGGGCGTCACCGTGGGATTCGGCGTGCGGAACCTCGCCGAGCCGCTCGCGGGCTTTCGCGAGGTGCATCGGGTGCTGGAGCCGGGGGGATGCTTCGTGATCCTCGAGTTCACGGTCCCGCCGGGGCCCCTGATGCGCCGGGCCTACATGTTGTACTTCAACCATGTACTGCCTCGCGTGGGGAGGCTGGTGTCGGGTCACCCCTGGGCGTACACCTACCTGCCGAAATCGGTCGAGGGTTTTCCCGGGCCGGACGAGCTGGCCGGGTTGCTGCGCCGCGCCGGATTCGCAACGGCGAACTGGTTCCGGATCAGCGGGGGGATTGCGGCCATTCACGTGGCGACGAAGCGTCCGGGGGAATGACCGCGGGGCTTCCCGTCGCGTCTTCCAGCACGGTGACATTGCCAAGCTCCGAGGCCGATCCGTCGAAGCGGGTCGTGTCGCCGACCAGGAGCACGGTCATCCGCGCCGGATCCACTTCTTCGCGGAACACTCGGAGAACGGCGGAGGGGGTGACCTCCTGTATCCCGTCGACGTATCGCTCGAGCCAGTCGGCGGGCAGACCCAGTCTGCGGTAGGCCATGCCCCTCGCGATGATCTGGAAGGGGGTGCGGAAGTTGAAGACGAAGCCGTTGACGACCTCGTCCACCGCATGGGTGACCTCGGCTCGCGTGGGGGGGACCGTCCGCATCGAGTCGATGGTCGCCAGGAGCAGTCTGGTGGCTGCAAGCGTGCTCTCCGGCTTGGTTCGCGTGAGCGCGCCGGCCAGGCCGTCGTTCTCGCGGGATGTGGTCCAGATCGAGGAGGCGCTGTAGGCGAGACCTTCGCGCGTCCGAACGCCGGCCGCCAGACGGCTCGACAGCCCGGACGCGCCGAGGATCGCGTTTCCGATCCGGGACGCGAAATAGCCTGGGTCGTCCTCCTGGTGGATCCCGCTGGAGTGCGCCATCACGACGACGCTCTGTTCGATCTCCCTGTGCAGCACGAACACGCCGGGGTCGGACCGAATCGCAGGGACGGGATCGTCCATGAGGTTGCCGGAGCAGGCGGGCCAGTCGGCGAGCAGTTCGCGCAACAGCGTCGCGGCGCGGTCCCAGGACAGGTCTCCGGTCACCCCCAGAACCATGTTGTCCGGGCACACGACGGCCTCGTGCACGAACCGAAGCCGGTCTTCGGTCAGATCGCTCGGCTCCAGGTCCTCCGCGCCCATCTCCCAGCCGACGGGGTGCTCGCCGTACATGATGTGGTTGAAGCGCCCGAACGCCAGCGATGCGGGCTCGTCGCGCCTGCGCCGAACGCGCTCCAGCTCGGCTCCGCGCCAGAGTTCGACCTGGGCCGAGTCGAAACGGGGCGTGCGAAGCATGTCGCCCCACAGCCGAACCGCTTCGTCCGTCTGTCCCGCCAGGGTGTTGACCCACGACGAGGCGCTTCCGCCTCCCTGTCCGAAGCTCATCGCGAGCGCCATGAACTCGATCTGCGCGTCGACCGAATCGGGTGGCATCGCGAGGGTGCCGCCGGTCCGAAGCAGGCCCGGCATCGCGGACGCCGCGGCGAAGTAGTCTCGGGGGAAGTTGCGCACTCCGCCCTCGAAGGTTGCGTAGAGGGTCACGAGGGGGAGCTCCCTGTCCTCCATGTAGTACACGGGGACGCCGCGCACGCTCTCTTCGCGCGCCTCGATCCGGCTGAAGCGAAGGTCGGGGAAGCTGATGCGGGCGATTTGTTCGCGGACCGACTCCTGGGGGTGGGCCGGAGCGGGCGCGGCAACCACTGCGGGCAGCGCCAACAGGCACGGGGCAAGCCGGGGGCGCTTCAAGAGGGGCTTCTCCGCACCATGGTCGCGACGGTCCTGGAACGCGCGGTCAGGTACCTGGCCGCAACACGCCGAACGTCTTCGGGCGTGACTTCGGCGATTCGGCGCGAGAGGCGGAAGGTTTCGCGCCAGTCGCCCAGGGTGGCTTCGGATTCGGCGAGCTGCATCGCCAGCTCAAGGTTGGACGCGAGTCTGCGGAACTCGCCGGCGCGAAACTGGTTGCTGATCCGGACCAGAGCCATGGAATCGGGCGCCGTCTCCTGGATCCGGCCAATCTCGTCGTAGATGGCGGCTTCGATCTCGTCGGTCGTGTGGGGCGACTTCGGGACTGCCGAAACGGAGAAGAGCCGCGGATGCCGGAAGCCGGGTCCCAGATAGGCCGAGACGTGGACCGCCGACTGGTCTTCGGCAACCAGACGCCGGTAGAGGCGCGTCGTGCGGCCCCCGGTCAGCAGCGAGGCCAGCATGGTGAGCGCAGGGGCGTCCTCGTGGAAGCCCGAAACGGTCCGCCAGCCGATCATCAGCCTGGGCTCGGCGTCGAACTCCACGGTGATTCGGCGCTCTCCCGCCTGCTCGGGCTCTCGAGCCAGCACGGGAGGTGCAGCGCGTCCCGCGGCCACCGGTCCGAAGTACTCATCGGCCCAGTCCATCACCTGGTCGGCGTCCACATCGCCGACGATGGTGGCGACGGCGTTGCGTGCGCCGTAGTAGTCGCGGAAGTACTGCACCGCCTGCCGCCTCGTGAGGGCATCGAGGTCGGCGGTGTGGCCGATCACCGGAACGCCGTACGGATGCACCTGGAACGCCGTGGCCAGAAAGGCGGTCTGCAGGGTGCCGCCCGGGCTGGTCTCGAGGCGCAGTCGGCGCTCCTCCTTCACGACGTCGAGTTCGGTGAAGAACTCGCGGAAGACCGGGTTCGTCATGCGGTCGGACTCGAGCGCGAACCAAAGCTCGACCCGGTTGGCCGGGAGTTCGACGAAGTAGCGCGTCGCTTCATGGGATGTGGTCGCGTTGAGCCCGCGCGCGCCGTGGGCGGAGAGGATGCGGTCGAATTCGTTCGGTACGACATGGACTCGCGCGCGATCTTCCAGCGACGAGATCGCCGACTGCAATTCGCGGATCGCGGCCGTGTCCGGGACGGGGCGACCCAGCTCCACGACCAGGGAGTCGCGGATTTCGTCCATGGTGTCCAGGAGCGGGGCTTCGAGCGATCGGTCGGACGTTCCGATCTCATCCGATCCCTTGAAGAGCATGTGTTCCACAACGTGCGCGATGCCCGTGTTTCCCAGGTGCTCGTTCACAGAGCCGACCGGGTAGTGGACCACCAGAGCCGCCGTCGGCGACTGGCGGCGCTCCAGAATCAGGAAGGTCATGCCGTTGTCGAGCGTGTGGCGGACGACGGGAAGCTCGGTTCCGGCGGGCGGGGCGGCGGCCGGTTGCTGGGCGGCCGCCCCGGCGACGCCCAACCCTGCGGCGGACCAGCTCGCGAGGGCCCATGCAGCGAGGCCCGCGACGACGACGCGACGCCGTGCGAACGAGGCCGGGTGGACGACGGTTGCGTTGCCCGCTTTGCCGTGCATTGTGCCCAGGCCGGTCACGGGTGTCCCTCGCTTGCCGATGGTTGTGGTTGGCAGCGAGGGCACACGAAGGCGGAGCGACCCCCGAACACGATTCGCTCGATGTTCGCGCGGCAGCGGGGGCAGGGCCGATCCTCGCGGCCGTATGCGTGGAGCGCACGGCGGAACCGCCCTTCGTTGCCGTCGGGCGCCCGGTAGTTCCGCAGGGTGGTGCCCCCGGCCTGGACGGCGCGCCGCAGCACGCGCCGCAGCGACCGGTGCAGCCGCGCGACCGAACGGGCACCGATCCGGTTGGCTGGCGTGCGCGGGTGTATGCCGGCGAACCACAACGCCTCGACGGCGTAGATGTTTCCCACGCCGGCGATCTTGCGCTGGTCGAGCAGGAGCGAGCGGACTGGAGACCGCGAGCTTGCGAGTATGGTACCGAGCCTTGCTCCGGTGAACGACCGCGCGAGGGGTTCCGGACCGAGCCGCCGGGACCAGCGCGTCCACTCGGAATTCGGCAGGTGGACAAGTCGGCCGAAGCGTCTCACGTCGTCGTAGGTCAGCGATCCGCCGTCGGCGAGATCGAAGAGGACGGCCGGATGAGTGGATCCTGCGCCTGGGGCCGGACCCGATCCGGGCACAAGACGACCGGTCATTCCGAGATTGATGGCGACCCGGGTCGAATCCTCGAAGGTCAGGATCACGTTTTTTCCTCGCCTGCCAACCAAACCGAAGCGCTTCCCCGCCAACGCTGCCGCGAACCGGGCGGGCGGGCCGTCCACCACGTCCTCGCGCAGCACCGTAACCGTCCTTACGACCCGGCCGGGCATCACCATGTTCAGCCCCCGTGCAATCGTTTCGGCCTCTGGGAGCTCGGGCACGGCGCTACTCCAGCGCCACGGCGGTTCCCGTGGCCGAAACCATGAGCATCCCGTTGGACGATCCCAGCACCTCGTAGTCCAGGTCCACGCCGAGGACCGCATCCGCGCCCCGGGAACGCGCCTGCGAGGCCATCTCGCGCAAGGCGTCCTCGCGCGCCGTGCGCAGGGCATTTTCGTACGATCCGGACCGCCCGCCAACAATGTCGCGGATTCCGGCCATGAAGTCCTTGAAGATGTTGGCGCCAATGATGGCCTCGCCGGTGACGATGCCGAGGTATTCCCTGATGCGATGTCCCTGCATGACGGAAGTGGTCGTGATGATCAATGTCGTGTTCCTCCGAAAGTCGTGATGTCGTAGTGTCGTGTCTTCACCGTCGCCGCTCGGCCTCGCGCCAGCCGATGTCCCTCCGGAAGTGCTTGCCCTCGAAGGCGATCGCATCGGCGACCGCGCGGCACACTGCCTGCGCACGTTCGAAATCGCGCTTGACCGCCGTCACGGCGAGCACGCGCCCGCCCGAAGTGACCAGCCTGTCCGACTCCAGCGCGGTGCCGGCGTGGAAGACCACCGTGCCCTGCGGCAGCGGCGGAATGGTCACGGGGGCGCCCTTGCCATAGTCGCCCGGGTAGCCCTCGGCGGCCAGCACGGTGGTGACTGCGGCCGCGTCGTCGAACACGGGCGTGTGCGTCGCCAGGCCGGAGCCCTCGGCGACCGCAAGCATCGGATCGAGCAGCGAAGACGAAAGCAGCGGGAGCACCGCCTGGGTCTCGGGGTCCCCGAAGCGACAGTTGAACTCGACGACCTTCGGGCCCTCGTCGGTGATCATCAGTCCCGCGTAGAGCAGACCGCTGAACGCACTGCCTCCCTCGGCGAGGGCCGCAAGCACGGGTGCCACGATGTTCTCGCCGATCGTGGCCATGAGGGTGTCGCTGACGAAGCCGACCGGCGCGTAGGCACCCATGCCGCCGGTGTTGGGGCCCTCGTCTCCCTCGCCGATCCGCTTGTGGTCCTGGGAGGGCAGGAGCGGCACGTAGTCCTGGCCGTCGGCAAGATAGAAGACCGAAAGCTCCTCCCCCTCCATGAATTCCTCGATCACCACCTCGCGGCCTGCCTCGCCGAACGAGCCCGACAGCATGTCCGTGGCCGTCCGAACGGCTTCGTCGACCGTGTGACAGACGACCGCCCCCTTGCCCGCCGCCAGCCCCGATGCCTTCACGACCACGGGCGCTCCCGTCGCCTCGATGAACGCTGCGGCCTCGTCGGCTGCCGTGTGCACCTCGAACGCCGCCGTGGGCACTCCGGCGCCGGCCATCAGCTCCTTCGCGAACGCCTTGCTCGACTCGATTCGCGCCGCGCCCGCCGAAGGCCCGAAGACCGGGACGCCGGATCGTCTCATGCGATCGGCGAGGCCTGCCGCGAGAGGGGTCTCGGGACCCACCACCGCCAGATCGATCCGGTTCGCGGCCGCCCAGCCGGCCAGCGCGACGACATCGGTCGGGGCGATGTCCACTCCGATGCACTCGGATGCCATGCCCCCATTCGGCCTCGTTGCGTAGAAGGACGCCGAAGGGGCGTCGCGGCGGAGCTTCCAGAGAAGCGCGTGTTCGCGTCCACCGTTGCCTGCGATGAGAATGCGCATGGGGTCTCAGGGCTGCTTCTTGAAGTTGTCCCAGAAGCTCTCTCCCACCCGTCGGGCGGCGCCCGCCATCTGGTCCAGCATGTCCCTGGCCCCCGCCTTGTAGCTGTCCGCGGCGTCGGTCAGATCCTCGGTGTAGGCCGGATCGGGGTCGCCCCGACGCTGGTATTCGCCACGAAGCACGCGGTCGTACTCGCCCTCCTCGATCCAGCCTCGCAGCTCGGAGAGCCGCAGCACCCAGAACGGGTGCGTCTGTCCCAGAAGGTTCAGGACCTTGAAGACCTGGTCGGCCATGTCGCCGGAATCGCGGTATTCCTCGGCCTGGCGGATGAACTCGGGCAGGGAGGTCTCCTCGTCGCGCCCGCCCCCGGCCATCTTCAGCATCGAGCCCATGACCTCGTCCGGATCCTGGATCGCCAGCAACCCGGCGCGGTCCGCCGAGAGCTCGCTCTTTCGCGACCACTCAAGAAGGGCGATCAGGATGGCGCGCGCCGCGAGCCCCACGATCGGGAAGCCCAGCTTGGCCAGCTCGGTGAGGAGCACGGTCATCGTCCTGTAGAGGACGTGGTCGCTCATCACGTGGCCGACTTCGTGGCCCATGACGTATGACACCTGACGGTCGGTGAGAAGCTGCAGAGTGCCCGAGTTCAGGATGATGAAGGGATGCTTCATCCCGTAGGCGCCGGCGTTGACGACGGGGTTCTGCGAGACGAAGATCGGGTAGCGCTCAGGGGCGTCGAGGGTGGTGCAGACGTCGCAGTACATGTCCCAGAGGCGCGGAAACTGATTCGGTCCCACCCGGACGGCGTTGGCCTGGAAGGCGAGCCGGACAGGCTTCTCGCCGAAGATGCCGAAGAGCGCGCGCAGCACCTGATCGAAGCCGGGGAGCTTGCGCAGCGCGGCCAGTGCGGCGCGGTCCGCGCTGTGCTCCCAGGAGCGCGACGAAATGTCGGTCAGGGTGCGTGTCGCCCGGGCACCGTCCCGCTCGTCGTGGGTGCCGTCCGGCGCATCGTGTCCATACGAGGTATCGAAATCGTCGTAGTTCATCTTCACCTCATCGCTTTGCTATCCAGTGAGGGCACGCTCCACATCTTCGACCAGATCGCGCCCGTCTTCGATGCCCACCGAAAAGCGGACCAGTCCATCGGTAATACCCATGCGCAGCCGAATCTCTTCGGGAACGGACGCGTGCGTCATCAGCGAGGGGATGCAGATCATGGACTCCACGCCCCCCAGGCTCTCGGCAAGACGGAAGATGGAGGTGCCCTCGGCGAGGCGCTTTGCGTCCTGCCGGGAGAAGTCGGCTGCAAGCATGCCCGAGAAGCCCCGCATCTGCCGGCAGGCCAGATCGTGTTCCGGGTGGGTGACGAGTCCCGGGTAGTGTACGGCCCGTGCGGCCGGGTGGGAATCCAGGAACCTGGCGAGCAGCATTCCGTTCTCGTTGTGGCGGGCCATGCGCAGGTGAAGGGTCTTGGTGCCCCGCAGGGTGAGCCACGAGTCCAGGGGGCCGGGGATGGGACCGGTGGACTTGCGCACGAAGTGGATGTCCTCGGCCAGACCGTCGTCGTCGACCACCAGGATTCCTCCGAGGACGTCGGAATGGCCGGCGAGGTACTTCGTGGTGGAGTGAACGACGACGTCCGCGCCCAGCGCGAGCGGATTCTGGTTGCACGGCGACGCAAAGGTGCTGTCCACGCAGACCAGCGCACCATGTCCGTGGGCGATGTCCGCCACCGCCTCGATGTCGGTGACGCGCATCAGCGGGTTCGACGGCGTCTCGAGGTGGATCAGTCGCGTCTCGGGGCGCAGGGCATCCTGGACCGCGCCCAGGTCGCGGGTGTCGAGCAGGCTGACCGAAATGCCCAGGCGGCCGAAGATCTCCAGGAACATGCGCGTGGTGCCGCCGTAGGTGTTCTCCTCGCTGATCACGTGAGCGCCGCCGGCCACCGTCTTGGCAAGGCACTCGATGGCGGCAAGGCCACTGGAGAAGGAGATGCCGTGCCGGCCGCCCTCCAGCGCGGCGATGTTGGCTTCGCACGCCTCCCGGGTGGGGTTCTGGAGCCGGGCGTACTCGTAGCCCTTGTGACGTCCGAGGCCCTCCTGGACATAGGTCGAGGTCTGGAATATCGGCGTGGTGATCGCCCCGGTCGCCGACTCGGGGGACTGTCCCGCGTGAACGCAGCGGGTATCGAAGCGTCCTGATGGCTCGGACAAGGGCTTCTCCATCGAAATCTGGGGGCGTGCAGGCTGAATTATAGTAGTTTCTCGGCATGCCCATTCGACTTCCCGACGACCTGATGGTCGGCGTCTCCGGATTCCGCGGCCGCGTGGGGCGCTCCATCACCCCCGAGCTGGTTGCCGGGCTCGCCGCATCGTACGGGGCGTTTCTCAGGGAGGACGGGGACGACGGCCCGATCCTGGTCGGACGCGACTCGCGAACCTCGGGTCCGATGCTCGCGCGGGCCGCGGTGGCGGGACTGGCGTCGGTGGGCTGCCGCGTGGTGGAGCTCGGGATCGTGCCCACGCCGACCCTGATGCTTGCCGTCAGGGAGAGCGGCGCGGCGGGGGGACTGGGGGTGACCGCGAGCCACAACCCCGCCGAGTGGAACGCGTTGAAGTTCGCGGTCCGGGGAGGGACGTTTCTGCCTCCCGATCGCATGGAGCGCTTCCAGACGCAGGTGAGGGAGCGGGATCCGGCGCGAGCCCCGTGGGACGGAATCGTGCCGGTCGAACGCGACGACGGCGCGGTGGAGCGGCACGTCGACAGGATCCTGCGCCTCTCCCCTCTCGATGCCGAGCGGATCCGCATGGAGGGGGTGCGCGTCGCGCTCGACTGCGTGAACGGGGCAGGGGGCGTCATCATGCCGCGGTTGCTGTCCCGGCTCGGGTGCGAGGTCCACGCCATCGGCATCGAGCCTCACGGCCGGTTTCACCGCGACCCCGAGCCCACGGCGGCCAGCCTGGTGGCGCTGGGAGAGCTGGTGCGTGAATCGGGTGCGCGAATCGGGCTGGCCGTGGACCCGGATGTGGATCGGCTCTCGCTGGTGGACGAACGGGGGCGGCCCCTGGGCGAGGATCTCACCCTGGCGCTGGCCGCCGACGTCGTGCTGCGGCGCCGGAGCGGGATCGTCGTGACCAACCTGTCGACCAGCCGCGTGGTGGACGACGTGGCCGCGAGCCACGGTTGCCGGACGATCCGGGCCCCGGTAGGCGAGATCAACGTGGTCGTGCGCATGATGCAGGAGGGGGCGGTCGTGGGGGGCGAGGGGAACGGAGGCATCATTCTTCCCGAGCTGCACCACACCCGGGACGCGCCGGTGGGGGCGGCGCTCCTGCTTCAGTTCCTGGCGGACGAGCCCGCCGTGCCGCTGTCGGACCGGGTCGCCCGCCTGCCGTCGTATCGGATCGTCAAGGAGAAGGTGTCCTTCCCCCGCGAGGCGTTGGAGGCCGCCTATGCGGCGCTCTCGGACGAGCTGCCCCATGGAGGACGCGACCGGAGCGACGGCCTTCGCATCGAATGGCCGTCCGCGCGCAGTTGGCTTCACGTCAGGCCGTCCGGGACGGAGCCCGTCGTGCGTTTGATTGCGGAAGCCGGCGACGACGCGGCCGCGCGGTCGCTTGTGGACACGGCGCGGGCGGTGCTGGAGGAAGTCGCGGGCTGATGTGCGGCATCATCGGATACGTGGGGCCGCGCGAGGCCGCGCCAGTTCTGATCGAGGGACTCAAGCGCCTGGAATACCGAGGGTACGATTCGGCGGGGCTCGCGGTGCTGGACAGGGGGCGGATGACGGTCGAGAAGCAGCCGGGAAAGATCGTCGAGCTCGAAGACGCCCTCGACGGCGGCCTGCCCGCTGGCGGCTGCGGGATCGCGCACACCCGCTGGGCGACCCACGGTCCCCCCAACCGGGCCAACGCCCACCCCCAGCTATCAGGTGGCAACGACATCGCCCTGGTCCACAACGGCATCATCGAGAGCGCGGCCCGGCAGCGTCCGCGACTCCGCGACATGGGCTACGAGTTTCGGAGCGAGACCGACACCGAAGTCCTGGTGCACCTGATCGACCTCGCCTTCCGCGACTGCGATCTCCTGGAGGATGCAGTCGCGACCGCTCTGTCCCGCGTCGAGGGCACGTACGGGATCGCGGTCGTCAGCTCGAGGGATCCGGACAAGATCGTCGTCGCGCGCAACGGCAGTCCAATCCTCCTGGGCATCGGTCGCAGCGACGGCTTCCTGGTGGCTTCGGACGCGGCCGCCGTGGTGGCCCACACGCAGAGGGTGGTCCGGCTGCGCGATGGCGACTCGGCGGTTCTGACGCGCGACGGTTACCGCACCTTCGACCCGACCCGGCGCGCGGTCCGGCGCGGATCCCAGATCGTCACCTGGGATGTGGAGGCGATCGGGAAGGGTGGCCACGACCACTACATGTACAAGGAGATCCGCGAGCAGCCGGCGTCCCTGCGCGATGTCATGCGCGGGAGGCTGATCGAGGACGAGGGCATGTCGCGGCTGGGCGGGGTCACCATGTCCGACCACGAGCTCCAGGCCGTGGAGAGGATCGTGATCACGGCGTGCGGAACCAGTTGGCACGCGGGACTGATCGGCGCGCGCATGATCGAGGAGATGGCGCGGATTCCGGTGACGGTGGAATACGCCTCCGAGTTCCGCTACCGCAATCCGGTGCTCACCCCCAGAACCTTGGTCATCGGTGTCAGCCAGTCGGGCGAGACGGCGGACACCCTGGCCGCGCTCAAGGAAGCGAAGCGGCGAGGCTGCCCCGTCATGGGGATCGTGAACGTGGTGGGATCCAGCATCGCGGTGGAGACGGACTTCGGCGTGTATCTGCATGCGGGGCCCGAGATCGGGGTCGCATCCACCAAGTCCTTTTCCAGCCAAGTGGTTGCGCTCGCTCTCTTCACCCTCTACCTGGCCAGACGGCGCAGCATGTCGGTGCTCGAGGGCCGCCGGCTGGTGCGGGCGCTGGCGGAGCTGCCCGACAAGGTCGAGGCGGTGCTGGAAGTGGACGAGCAGGTCAGAGAGCTCGCCCGGCAGTACCGGGACGCACCGAACTTTTTGTACCTGGGCCGCGGATACCAGTTTCCGGTGGCCCTCGAGGGAGCCTTGAAGCTGAAGGAGGTAAGTTACATTCACGCACAGGGTTACCCCGCTGCGGAGATGAAGCACGGACCCATTGCGCTGATCGACGAGAACATGCCCGTGGTGGTGCTGGCGCCTCGGGACATGGTGTACGCCAAGACGCTTTCCAACATCGAGGAGGTGCGCGCGCGGCATGGAAGACTCATCGCCGTCGTGAACGATCGCAACCACGAGGTGACCGACCGCGTGGACGACGTGATCGTGGTCCCGAAGACGCTCCCGGCGCTGATGCCGGTGCTGTCCACGGTTCCGCTTCAGCTCCTTGCCTATCATGTGGCGGTCATGCGGGGCTGCGACGTCGATCAGCCTCGCAACCTCGCCAAGTCCGTGACCGTCGAGTGAGGCGTCGGTGAAGGTCGTCGTGCAGCGCGTCGCGGAGGCGTCGGTGACGGTGGACGGAGGGGTCGTGGGCGCGATCGGGCCGGGGCTTCTGGTTCTCGTCGCCTTCCGCCCGGATGATGGTGTTGACAAGGTCTCGTGGATGGCGAACAAGCTGGTGAACCTGCGGATCTTCGCCGACGCGGAGGGTCGCATGAACCGTTCGCTCAAGGACGTTGGCGGCGAGGTGCTTGTGGTGAGCCAGTTCACCCTCTACGGCGATGCTGGAAAGGGTCGCAGACCGTCGTTCGTGCGCGCGGCGCGACCCGAGACCGCGATTCCGCTGTACGAGCGGCTGGTGGCCGATCTGGATGCGCGGCTGCCCGGAGCGGTGCAGTGCGGCCGGTTCGGGGCGGAGATGAGGGTCGCGCTGGTGAACGACGGCCCGGTCACCCTGGTGATTGAACGGTAGCGTGGGCGGACATGCGCGGACTGTGGACGGGCCGGCAGGTGGGCGTCCGGCCCTGGTGCTGGCATCGCAATCGCCCCGGCGGGCCGAGGTGCTGAAGATGCTGGGCCTTTCGTTCACGGTGACGCCGGCCGGGGTGGCGGAGCGCCCCGAGCCGCGCGAGACGCCCAGTCAGTACGTGCAGCGCCTGTCCCGCGAGAAGGCGCTGGCGGTGTCGCCGGCCCACCCCGAGGCCCTGACGGTCGCGGGCGACACGATCGTGGTGTTGGACGGAAGCGTGCTGGAGAAGCCGACCGACGGCGCCGAGGCCGCCGAGATGCTCGCCTCGTTGTCAGGGCGTGCGCACTGGGTCTACTCTGGTCTGGCGCTGGCCACCGAGGGCCGCGTGGCCTCGCGGGTGGCTAGGGCCCGGGTGGTCTTCCGCGACCTCGACCGCCGCCTGATCGACAGCTATGTGGAAACGGGGGAGCCTCTGGACAAGGCGGGTGCCTACGGCATTCAGGGCCGCGGTTCGGCCCTCGTGCGGCGCATTGAGGGGGACTACTTCACGGTCGTCGGGCTGTCCGTGGCGACCTTCGTGGAGCTGCTACCTGAGATGGGGTTCGAGTATCACCCCGGCGGCATGGTCGTCTCTCGGGCATTCGGACCGGGGGGCGCATGAGCGGCGGTGCGGTGCTCGCCCTGGACCAGGGCACGACTGGGTCGTCCGCGCTGGTGGTGACGGCGGCGGGCGAGGTCGTCGGCCGCGCGTACTCCGAATTCACTCAGCACTTCCCGCGCCCGGGATGGGTGGAGCACGATCCCGAGGAGATCTGGTCCGTCACGGCGCGGGTTGCGCGTGAGGCGCTGGCCGCCGCGAAGGTCGAGGTGCGGAGCGTCGGCATCACCAACCAGCGTGAGACCATCGTGGTGTGGGATCCCGCAACGCTGAAGCCCCTCCGGCGGGCAATCGTCTGGCAGGACCGGCGTACTGCCGGTCTCTGCGGCCAGCTCCGGGAGGCGGGGCACCAGGAGATGGTCCGGCGCCGTACCGGCTTGCTCCTGGATCCGTACTTCTCCGGCACCAAGCTCCGCTGGATCTTCGAGAACGAGCCCGACCTCGCGGCCAGGGCCGAAGCGGGTGAGTTGGCGGTGGGGACGGTGGACGCGTGGCTGGTGGCCCGTCTCACTGCTGGAGCGGTTCACGCCACCGACCCGACGAACGCCTCGCGCACGCTCCTGTACGACCTCGACGAGGGGGACTGGAACGACGATCTCCTCGCGCTCATGGGTGTGCCGCGGCGCATTCTGCCCCAGATCCGGCCCAGCTCGGCCGACTTCGGGGTGACGGACGGGAGCACCATCGGCGTCTCGGTCCCCATCGGCGGGGTTGCCGGCGACCAGCAGGCCGCGCTCTACGGCCAGGGCTGCTGGGAGGCGGGGGCGGGGAAGTGCACCTATGGCACCGGCGCGTTCCTGCTGCTCAACACCGGGCCCGAGCGGGTCGCGTCCGGTCACGGGCTCCTCACCACAGCGGCCTGCGATGCACGGGGCGGATCCGCCTTCGCCCTGGAGGGGTCGATCTTCGTCGCCGGGGCGGCGATCCAGTGGTTGAGGGACGGTCTAGGGATTCTCGAAGACGCCGGCGAGAGCGAGGAGCTGGCGAGATCGCTGGAGGGCAACGACGGGGTGTACCTGGTTCCGGCGTTTGTGGGGCTCGGCGCGCCCCATTGGCGTCCCGAGGCACGTGGTGCCATCACCGGCCTAACGCGTGGAAGCGGGCGGGCGCACCTGGCTCGGGCGGCCCTCGAGGCGATGGCATACGGGACACGGGATCTGCTGGTCGCGATGGAGCGGGATGCCCGCATCCAAACGACCGAGCTGCGCGTCGATGGAGGAGCGGCTCGAAACGACTGGCTCCTTGATTTCATGGCCGGTGTGCTCGGCGCGCGGGTGAGTCGCCCTCGGATGGTGGAGACGACTGCCCTGGGAGCTGCCGGATTGGCCGGGCTGCAGGCGGGCGTCTGGTCTGCGCCGGAGGACTTCGCCGCCGCCTTCGCGGCGGGGCGGACCTTCGAGCCACGACTCGACGACGAGGCGCGGAGAGCGCTCGTCGAGGGTTGGCACCGTGCCGTCGGCGGGGCGCTGGCGGCATCCGGACTGTCCCCGTAGCGTCCCGCTTGCCTACATTATTGGTCAGTCCGCCCTCAGGCGAATCGGGCGAGACGGTGCAGAAGCGGATCCTCTGATTATCGTTGGCGGATCCCCTGAACGGAAACGGAGCGCGGGTTGCCATGAAGAACGGACGTTTTTTCGTGGGGCTGGTCGGCGTCACGGCGGTTGTGGCGTACCTGATGTGGACGGGAATCAGCGACAGCATGGTCTACTACCTCACCCCCGTCGAGCTAATGGAGCGCGTGGACGCCGATCCGACCTTTCATGAAGTGGGCGTCAAGGTGAGCGGTCGGGTTGTGGAGGGATCCTGGGAGCGCGGCGTCGAGGGCACGGGAACCCACGCCTTCGTGGTTGCGGATCTGGACCGGCCGGAGGTGGCGTTCCCGGTCCGCTACGATGACGTCGTTCCCGACACGTTCAATGACGAGGCCGAGGTGGTGGTGGAAGGCGTCTACGACGCGGACGGCGTCTTCCGGGCGCACACCGTGCTCACGAAGTGCGGGAGCCGCTACGAGGCAGCCGAGGAGGAGTTGGCGGCGTGACGATCCTGGGCGAGATCGCCCTCTGGATCGCCCTGCCCGTCGCCCTGTGGGGCACTGCCGTATCCTTCATCGGCGGCAGATGCGACCGAAGCGACCTGGTCCTGAGCGGCGAGCGCACGGTCCATGTGCTGACCCTGCTGATCCTGCTGGCGTCGATCGGGATCAGCGCCGCGTTCGTCGGCAATCGCTACGAGTACAGCTACGTCGCGAACTACTCCAACCGCGAGTTGGAGACCTACTTCAAGGTCGCCGGACTCTGGGCCGGGCAGCGGGGATCCCTCGTCTTCTGGACGCTCCTACTTTCGGTGTTTTCGTCGATCGCCGTGTTCCTCAACCGCGCCCGCAACCGCGAGTTCATGCCGTACGTCAGCGGCACGCTGCTCGGGCTCCTCGCGTTTCTCCTCGTGGTTCTGCTCTTCGCCGACGTCAGCCCCTTCGAGCGGATGGGATTCACACCGGCGAACGGACGCGGCCTCAATCCGCAGTTGCAGAACTACTGGATGACCATTCATCCCCCGACCCTGTACCTCGGGTTCACCGCCTTCGCGGTGCCGTTCGCCTTCGCCGTCTCGGCACTCCTCACCGGCCGCCTCGACTCCCGCTGGATCGCGATCACACGACGCTGGATACTGCTGAGCTGGTTCTTCCTCACCTGCGGCATCGTGTTCGGCATGCGCTGGGCCTACGAGGAGCTGGGCTGGGGAGGCTACTGGTTCTGGGATCCCGTCGAGAACGCCTCGCTGCTTCCCTGGCTGACCGCCACGGCCTTCCTGCACTCGATTCAGATCCAGGAGAACCGCGGCATGCTGAAGGTGTGGAACATGTGCCTGGTGGTCATCACCTTCCTCCTCACCCTCTTCGCGACCTTCCTCACGCGGTCCGGCCTGATCGAGTCGGTGCACAGCTTCGCCGAGAACCTGACCATCGCCTACATCTTTCTGGGGTTCATGGGAGGGCTGGCGGCCTTTTCGGCGCTGTTGATCGTCCACCGGCTGCCGCTGCTGAAGTCCGAGAACGAGATCCAGTCCTTCCTGTCGCGCGAATCGGCGTTCCTGTTCAACAACCTGCTGCTGGTCGGCGTCACCTTCGCCGTCGCCTGGGGCACGCTCTTCCCGCTGATCACCGAGGGCTTCTTCGGCGAAACACGCAACGTGGGCCCGCCCTACTTCAACCGCGTGAACATTCCCATCGGCCTGATCCTGCTGGCGCTAATGGGCATCGGGCCCGTCATCGCCTGGCGGCGCGCGTCGCCGCGCAATCTGCGCAGGAACTTCGTGGCGCCTCTCCTCGTCGGCGCGGTGACGCTGGCGGGGCTGTGGGTGGGTGGCGTGCGACACTCCATGGCGCTGGCCACCTTCGCGATCTCGGCGTTCGTCATGACCATCGTCGTCAGGGAGTTCTGGAAGGGGACGAAGGCCCGGGCGCGGATCGCCGGCGAGGGGGTCTTCAGTGCCTTCCGCGGCTTGGTCAGGCGGAACCGGCGCCGATGGGGAGGCTACGTCGTGCACGCCGGAGTGGTGGTGGTGTTCACGGGGCTCGCCGGGGCCGCCTTCGACGCTGCGGTGGAGCAGGAACTTGCGCCCGGTGAGGCGGTGACGGTGCGGTCGGCCTTCGGCAACGAGTATCGGCTCGTGTACGAGAGCCTGTCGCATTCACGCCCGCGCGTAGCCGAGGGCGTTCCGGAAAACGACTGGCGCTGGACGGCGCTCATGACCGTGTATCGGAATGGCGAGCGGATCGGAATCATGCGCCCCGAGCGGCGGCTGTACCCCGTGATGGAATCGCAGTCCACGGAGGTCGGGATATCCAGCTCCCTGCTCGAGGACCTGTACGTGATCCCCAAGGATGTCGATCTCGACAGTGGTGCGGACCGGGTCGTCTTCGAGGTCAAGGCGCTGCCGCTGGTGCCGTGGATCTGGTGTGGCGGACTTGTTGTGGCCGTGGGCGCGCTCGTCGGGCTGTGGCCCGCCGGGACCGTTCCCGTCCGAGCACCGGTTGCGCGACGGGCCCGCGGACCGGTGCCGGCCGGGGCGACCGGCTGAACGCTACATGGCTGCGCTGATTGGCGGGATCCTCCTGGCGGCGGGGGTCATGCTCTATGTGATCGAGCCCGTGTTCTCGGGCCGCAGCGCTCCCCTCTACACGGGGGAGGACGACTACGACGAGCGGGCGGCGCGTCGCCGCGTGGCGCTCACCGCGCTCCGGGACCTCGAGTACGACCGCGCCACCGGCAAGCTGGACGCAAGCGACTACCGAAGCCTCAAGGCGGAGCTGTCGCGAGACGCTCTGCGCCAGTTGGGACCGGAGTCGGATGGGCCGGGCGACGACTCTGCCGTCGAGCGGGCCTCGCGGGTGCTGGAAGAAGAGATCGCCCAGCTCAGGAAGGTGCTCCGCGCAGGCCTCCAGTGCGCCTCGTGCGGGCATCTCAACCGTTCGGGCGCGCGCTTTTGCAGTCAGTGCGGCGAGGCGCTTGCCGGCTCGGGAGCGGGGGCGTGAAGCTGGCGGCCCGGGGCCTGGTGTGCGACTACGGTCCGACCCGCGCTCTGGACGGGGTGGACGTCGATGCCGACAGCGGATCGATCCTGGCGATCTTCGGTCCCAACGGCGCGGGCAAGACTACGCTGCTGCGAGCGCTCAGCGGCGAGCGCAGGCCCGACCGGGGTGAGGTGCTGCTGGACGGCGCGGCGGTCTTGGGGTCCGATCCAGCGTGGCGGTCGCGCGTGGGGCTGGTCTCCCACCGCACCGGCCTGTATCGGAAGCTCACCGTGGGCGAGAATCTGGACTTCTTCGCCGCGCTTCACGGTCTCTCGCGCGACCCGGAGCGGGCGGTCCGGGCGCTCGACGAGGTGGGGGCGCCGGGGTTGGCGGACATGACCGTCGAGGATCTCTCGCGGGGGCAGCGGCAACGAGTGGCGCTGGCCCGGTCGCTCGTTTCGGATCCCGACGTGCTTTTCCTGGACGAACCCTTCACGGGGCTCGATCCTGCGGGGGCCGCGACGCTCGCGGCGATGCTCGTGGCCCGCAGGGCCGCAGGGACGATCGTGCTGCTGGTCACGCACGATCTGAGGCGAGGGCTGGAGCTGGCCGACCGGACCGTGATGCTGCGGCGGGGTCGGAAGGTGCTGGACGCCAAGGCGGCGGACTGCGAGGCCCAGGATCTGCTGCCGTTCTTCACGGCGGGCGGGGGCCGGGAGGCGTGAACTCCCTGCGCTGGATCGGCCTGATCGCGTGGAAGGATCTGAGGGTCGAGATGAGATCGGGGGGGAGGCTCCTGGCCATGATCGCCTTCGTCGTGCTCGCCTGCTTCCTCTTCGCCTTCGCCCTCGACAGAAGCCAGGTTCCGGCCCGGGGTGTGGCCGCCAGTCTCGCGTGGCTCACCGTGCTGTTCGCCGCAACCACGGGCGCCGGGCGAACCTTCGACGCGGAAGAGGAGGACGGCGCCTTCCGCCACCTTCTCCTGACTCCCGTGTCCAGACAGGCGATCTTCCTGGGCAAGTCGGCGGCCAACCTGGTGCTGATCTGGATCGTGACCATCCTCGCCTGCACGGCGCTCACAGGTTTTCTGGGCGTGGGAGATCCCGGATCGCTCGTCCGGCACGGGGCGGTGTTTCTTCCCGGGACGATCGGCCTGGCGGCGACGGGGACGTTCTTCGGACTGATCTCGCGCCACAGCTCGTTGGGCGACACCCTCCTCCCGGCGCTCACCTTTCCGCTGCTGGTTCCCGTTATCTTCTTCGGGGCGACAGCTTCGGCCCGCATCCTCATGGACAGGCCGTGGACGGAGATTTCGGGCTCGGTGAGACTGCTGTGGGCCTTCGCAATCGGCTTCGTGGCCATCGGTTCCGTCCTCTTTCGGTACGTTGCCGAGGAGTAGCAGCCCACCTGGAGCCCCACCCATCACGACTACAGGAGCACGATGACACGAGGAGAAGCAGCGGGCGTGAGCGCGGCGCGCGACGGTGTTCCGGACGGCCTGAGAATACCTGGGCTGCTCCTGGTGGCCGCCGGAGTCGCCACGGTCCTCCTGGTGCACTGGATGGTGGTTTACTGGGTGCCGACCGAGGCGGAGCAGGGCATCGTCCAGAGGATCTTCTACATTCACGTCCCGGCCGCGTGGACGACGTTCGTCGCCTTCGGCGTCGTGGCCCTGGCGAGCGCCGCCTACCTGTGGCTCGAGGACGAGCGCGCGGACGCCGCCGCCGTTGCGGCCGCCGAGGGAGGCCTGGTATTCGGCGCGATCATGCTGATTTCGGGCCCGCTGTGGGGACGGATCGCATGGGGCACCTACTGGACCTGGGAGCCTCGCCTCACCCTGACCCTGCTCCTCTGGTTCACCTACCTGGGCTACTTCCTCATCCGCGGTTCGGTGGCGAATCCCAGGAAGGGCAGGCGATTCGCCGCAGTGGTGGCCATCATCGGGTCGCTGAACATCCCCCTCATCCACGTCAGCGTCACCTGGTTCCGGTCGTTGCACCCCGAGCCGGTGGTCATCAAGCCCGAGGGACCCACGCTGCACCCCGACATGCTCGCCACGCTGCTGACTTCGCTCGCCGGATTCACCATGTTGTTCTTCGGGCTGTTCCTCTTTCGCTACTCGGTCGAGCTGGTGAGCCGGCGTTCAGGGCCGACAGGGACGCGCTTGGCCAGTGAGGTGTCGACATGATCCTGTGGGCCTTTGCAGACGCGGCCGCCTCGCTGCGGCCATATGTGCACGTCTTCCTCGCCTACGCGGCGGCGTGGATCCTGATCCTGGTGTGGGTCTGGCGGATCGCGCGCGCCCTCAAGCGGTTGGGACCTTCCGTGGCCGAGGAGGGGGAACCGCCACAGGCCGGATGATCCGCCGCCTCGGTCCGCGCTGGTCGGCGGGTGTCGGGGGTGTTCTCGCGGCAGCTCTCCTGGTTCAGGCGGGCACCGCGCAGAGCAGACGAATGCCGAGCACCCTGCGCTACGGATCGGGGCTCCTGGACATCCCGGTCGCCACCGTTCTCCCGCACCTTTCCTTGAGGGCGACCTATTCGGGGTTCGGCGTCTCGGTCCCCGAGATGTTGCTGGTCGACGACGACGGGACCGTTCCGGGCGGGGGCGAGGCCTACGACGGGTGGCTCTCCGACGGCTCGATCACGATCGGCCTCTTCGACCGTCTGGAGATCGGCGCAACCGTTCAGCATCTCGACGACGACGAGGGCGGCAGGATGCTCGGGACGTTTGGGCGGCTGTCGCTGCTGCCCGCCGCCCTCCGATACGTCGACGTCGCGGTGGGCGCGCGGCACGTGTCCGCTCCCAGCTACGACGATCGGCCGCAGCGCGACCATCAACCGGGCCGCTTCGGCCATCCCGACCCCAGAGTCTTCAACGGTCGGGGCGGGGCCGACGAGTTCCGCAGCACCCTGAGCCCGTACGTGGCGGCCACGGCTCTGCTGCCCGGGCCCGGAGTCGGCCCCGACTACGATGTCTCGGTTACCGCCGGATGGGGCGGCGGGATGTTCTCGGCCGGGGGCGATCTGGACTTCTACGCCGCGAACTCCTCGGGAGGACTCTTCGTGGGATCCGCGGTTCACGTCAGGCTCGACCGCGGACGGCTGCTCGACCTGGTGGCCGAGTACAACGGGTTCGACGCCAACGCCGGACTTCAGCTCGACCTCGGAGGGATCCGGGTGGGGGCCTTCGTCCTCGGCCTCTGGGGCGACGACCGCTCCATCTTCCGCGCCAGGAAGCTGGGGGTGTTGGCTTCCGTGCTCTTCTGCGCCGGCCTGCCAGGGAGCTGCTCGACCCCTTCGGGTGGCGTCCCGCCCGACACCGTGGTGCTTCCGGCGCCTCCACCGGATACGGTGGTGATCGAGAGAACGGTCGCGTCGCCGCCGGTTGGGAGGTCCGCGACGCTCTGTCTGGCCACCGGCGTGGACGTGCCCGTGGTGCTCACCGCCGCCGGTGACACCCTGGTCGGTCCGGCGTGGACACCCGTCGCCGATCTGCGTCCGGGCGTGGACTTCGCGGGTGTCTACGCCGGTGCGGAGTCGTGGTTCGACGAGGGTGAGCCGCTGGTCCTGAACGGGCGCAGCTACACGGGATCGGGCGACCCCGTTCGGCTCGACTGCGCCACCATCGTCCGGGTCGGCGACCACAGGGGCGTGCCCGTCTTCGCCGAGCGTGGCGCGGCGCAGCCGTACGACCCGGTGTATGTACCGGTGGCCCCCGGTTCGTGGCAGGTCTACAGGCCGCTCCCGAGCCAGGGCCCCGCTTCGGCGGCAAGGTCGTCCGGGGTGTCGATGTCGGACCGCACCTCCAGGTAGGTCACGGTCGCCCCCGCGTCCCGCGCCCTGGCGGCCGTCTGCCGAAGGACCGCGGCGGTGCTCCATGCCACGCCGGTGAAGAGGGCGGGCAGGGGGGCGCGCAGCCCCAGCAGGTAGTAGCCCCCGTCGGCGGCCGGACCCAGCACCACGTCGGCGGTGTCGAGGGCCGCCAGAGCGCGATCGACGATGGCCGCGTCCACCGAGGGGGCGTCGGTGCCGATCACCACGACCCGGTCGGCGACCTCGAAGGCGCGGTCGAACATGCGCGACATCCGGCGGCCGAGATCGCCGTGCGGCTGCGGCCAGTAGCGCGCCGGCCCGTCGCCGAGCCATCCCCTGACCTCGTCCTCGGCGCAGGGAGGGTCGTAGCACACGGTCACGGACGCACCGGCACCGGCCACCTGAGCGACGACCGAGCGACCCATGCGCCGATACACCGCCGCGGCCGCCTCGTCCCCCATGCTGCCGGCGAGCCGCGTCTTGACCTTCCCCGGGCGTGGCGCCTTGGCAAAGACGAGGAGCATCGCCCTGCCTCCCTCGTCCCCATACCGCCGCGCTTCGACGGTCGGGTGCGCCTGCCTGCGGGCCGGATACCTGTGCGCCAACTCGGCGGGTGCCGCGCCGCGGAGGAACCGGGAAACAACCGTCGCGTTCCGAATCACTCCGCGAATGCGCCCCTCCTCTTCGTAGCGGCGTGCACTGGTGCGAATCGTGGCCGAGAGCGGTTGCAGCCGGCCCGCGCGGAGGAGCCGCCGGTTGAGGATGACGTCCTCCAGCACTGGCTCGTCGGGGTAGGGTCCCACGTCGAAGAACAGCTTGCGCCGGACGAGGAGCCCCTGGTCGCCGTAGACAAGCCCGAGGCGACGCACGCGCGCACGCAGGCCGGCCTCGATGAGGCGGTAGTAGAAGTGGGGATGAGAGACCGCGAGGTCGAAGTAGCCGGCATCCGGGCCACCCTTGCGGACGTGCTCGGCGATCGCGGCGAGGGCGGGCTGGCCAAGTCGCGAGTCGGCGTGCAGCATCAGGAGCCACGGCGTTCCCAGGAAGACGGCGCCTGAGTTGAGCTGCCGGGCGCGTCCGGGCCGACTCCTCAGGACTTGAGCGCCACCCTCTCGCGCGGCCTCCACCGTCCCGTCGACCGAGCCTCCGTCGACGACCAGCACCTTGTGGGGAATATCCAGCCCGGCGAGGTCGTTCAGGAGCGCGGGCAGGGCGTCGGCCTCGTCGAGCGCGGGGACGACGATCCCGATCTCGGCGCCTGGGGAATGGGTGCCGGACAAAGGGGGCCGCTACCGCGACGCGTCGTTGAGCGTCCAGTCGTAGTCGATGAATTCGAGCCCGACGTCGGCATCCCGGAGCGCCTCGGCGTCGGAACTGGTCGCGTAGCGCGCCAGAAACAGGCGAACGCCCTCGTGCCCGCCGAAGTCCTCCTTGAACCAGTCGAGCACGGTGTTGACCCGCACCGTCCGTCGCCCGTCGTCCGAGGTGATCCGGAAGTGGAGGGGGTCGCCCACGAAGGCGCGCACTCTGTCGTCCAGCTGCGCGTCGAGCGACGGCCCCGCGTACGCCTTGGGGATCAGGGGGGGACAGCTCCGTGCGGCGCAGTTGATCGCGAAGTGGATGCGCGGATCTCCCATGGGCCGGATGATCTCGTGCTCGATCTCGTCCTGGGAGCGCAGGGCGCCGGCCACCGGACAGTGGGCGCCCGTGAAGGTGTCCGGGATCTGCCAGACTGAATTGGCCGGTCGTCGAGCTGCCGCGTTCCGGAGGCGCAGCACCCCTGTGGCGGGCTTGATCGGATAGTTGTCGATCACGCGCTTCAGCATGCAGGCGTTGTACGCGTTGATCCAGAACGCGAGCCGGTCCTGCGGGGCTGCGACGGCGACGGCGGCGGGGTCGGCGGCCTCCAGCGCGGCGATGTAGGCGCGGAGGCCCGAGGGGTCCGACGCGAGGCGCCGGTAGTCCACATCGGTTTCGCCCACGACGGTGGCGAGCACTGCGGTGAAGGGCGCGTGGTCGGGGAGCCCTGCGGCGGGCGTCTGCTGCGCGACGGCAGGTCCGGGTCCCGCTGCCGCGGATGCGGCGGCGAGCAGGGCGACGATGGCGGTCATGCCCGGGAGCCGGATGCGGAGACGCCGGAGCAGCGCCGGGAGGAAGCTCAGCAGGACGAGAAGGCCGCCCGCGATCAGCACCCTCACAAGCGCTCCGCGGGACGCCTCCTGCGAGCCCTGCAGCAGCGCGTCCGCGAAGAAGGTGTACACCACGGTTCCCGGCACGATGCCGACGAGGGTCGCGAGCGCGTAGGTGCGCCAACGGAGCGGCATGAGGCCCGACCCGAAGTTCAGCGCGTTGAAGGGGACCAGCGGAATGAGCCGAAGCGTCAGCAGCCCCTGAAAGCCGTGCCGCCGCACCACGCCGTCCAGCTTTTCGAGTGCCGTCGAATCGCTCCCCACGAGGTGCCTGACGCCATCGCGGCCCAGGGCGCGGGCGATCAGGAAGGCGGCGTTGGCACCGATGTTGGCGGCGGTCAGGTTGAGCACCGTGCCCCAGAAGAAGCCGAAGATCCCGCCCCCGGCCAGGGTCAGGATCGTGCCTGGAACGGCGACGGCGGTGGCGGTCGCGTAGATGGCCACGAAGATCGCGGGCGCCCACGGGTGTCCCCTCAGCCAATCGATCACCTGGAAGACTCCGTCGCGGGTCAGGTACGTGCCCAGGGGCGTGCGCGAGGCGACCACATAGGCCCCGACGAGCACCGCAATCAGCACGCCCAGCTTGAAGAGAGGGCCTCGCGACGGACGCCCGGCCTCGGTCGCACGGTCTATTTCAGCCATTGGATCACTCGCTTGAGGGTGCGGCCCGACGCCGTGTCGAGGCGGGAGCGCAGGTACTCCGCCGAGGCCCGCTTGACGCCCTCGACCATGGTGGGGTAGGGGAAGATGGTGTTGGCGATTCGGCCGAGCCCAAGGCCGTGCTCCTTCGCCAGCACGAACGGAAGGATCAGATCGCCCGCGCCGTGCGCGACGATGGTGGCCCCCATGATCTTGCCCTTCCGATCGGCCGTCACCTTCACAAAGCCGACGGCCGCGCGGTCCACGATCGCCCTGTCCAGATCGTCCAGGCTGTACCTGTAGGTGGTGCCGCCGAGCGCCACCGCCTCTTCCTCGGACATGCCCAGCTGCGCCACCTCGGGATCGGTGAAGGTCACCCTCGGCACGCTGTCGTAGCGGATCTTCGTCTTCAGGGGCAGCACCGAATTGCGCAGCGCCACCTTCGCCATCTGGTCGGCGACATGGGTGAACTGCATGGCCCCGGTCACGTCGCCAACCCCCCATATGGAACGGGCGGAGGTGCGCAGGCGGGCGTCGACGGTCACCGCTCCTGCCGACGTCTCGACGCCGGCGGCCTCCAGATCCAATCCATCGGTGAAGGGACGGCGCCCGGTGGCGACGAAGATCTCGTCGGCCGGGATGTCTTCCCCGTCCTCCGTCCGCAGCACCTTGCGACCGTCTTCGGTGCGCACGCCGACGACCCTGGCGTCGACCCGGACATCGATCCCCTCCGCGCGCAGAAGGTTCCGCATGAATTCGGAGACGTCGGGATCCTCGTGGATCAGGATCGACGGGGCCATCTCGACGATGGTGACACGGGAGCCGAGTCTCGCGAACACCTGGGCGAACTCGGTTCCGATCGGCCCGCCGCCCAGGATGGCGATGGAGGCCGGCAGTTCGTCCTGGTCGAACACGTTCTCGTAGGTCCAGTACCCGGCTTGCGCCAGACCGGGGATGGGCGGGATCGCGGCGACCGCCCCCGTCGCGATCACGAACCGCTTCGCGCGGATCGTTCCCACGCCCGACACCTCGACGGTCGAGGCGTCGAGGAAGCGCGCGCCGCCGAAGTGCACCGCCACCCCCATCCTGCGGAAACGCTCGGGATCGTCGTGGTGGGCCACGGTGGCGCGGGCGGCCCTCATTCGATTCATGACGGCTCGGAAGTCGTGGCGCTCCCGCGAGGCCGCGAGGCCCAGTCCGGCGGCGCGTTCCATCCGGCGTGCCCGTCGGGCGGAGGCGATGAGCGCCTTCGACGGCACGCAGCCGGTCCACAGACAGTCGCCGCCGAGCGCCGTCTTCTCGACGATCGCGGCGTCGAGGCCCAGGTAGGCGGCCCCTGCGGCGGCAACCAGTCCGCCGGTGCCGCCGCCCAGGGCCACAAGGTCGTATTGTGCGGTCATCCCGGCGATCCAGGGTGCCTGCGCCGTGCGTCGCGGAGGCCGTGCTGCAGATTGGCGCGTTCAGACATGGAAACGCCCCCCGATAAGAATAGCTTGGTTCCATCGTCCGGGCGGCGCGCCCCAGGCTGCGGGGTGGGTCCCTGCGGGGCGGGTTCTCCTTGACGATGAAGCATTTCGTGTTATCTTCGGTTTTAGTGCAACTCAAGCAGCAAAGGAACAAGCCACGATGTCCAGAAAGAAGAAGCCCACGACGAAAGATCGGGATCGGAAGCTCAGGAGCAAGGCGCTCGACACGGCTCTCACGCAGATCGAGCGGTCCTACGGCAAGGGAGCCATCATGCGAATGGGTTCCGATCAGCCCAGCCTGAAGATCAGGAGCATCTCCACCGGAGCCATCAACCTCGATGCCGTCATCGGCATCGGCGGCGTGCCGCGGGGCCGGATCAGCGAGATCTACGGCCCGGAGTCCTCCGGCAAGACCACCCTCTGCCTTCACATCATCGCCAACGCGCAGCGCGACGGGGGCGTCGCCGCCTTCATCGACGCCGAGCACGCCCTCGACATCCAGTACGCGCAGAGGCTCGGCATCAATGTCGACGACCTTCTGGTCTCCCAGCCGGACACCGGGGAACAGGCGCTGGAAATCGCCGAGGTGCTCATCCGCAGCAACGCGGTGGACGTGATCGTGGTGGACTCGGTCGCGGCGCTGGTGCCGCGGGCGGAGATCGAGGGCGAGATGGGGGACTCGCACGTGGGACTCCAGGCGCGGCTCATGAGCCAGGCGCTCCGCAAGCTGACGGGGGCGGTCAGCCGGTCCAACGCGGCGATCATCTTCACCAACCAGATTCGCGAGAAGATCGGGGTCATGTTCGGCAGCCCCGAGACGACGTCGGGCGGACGCGCGCTCAAGTTCTACGCGTCGCTCCGCATGGACATCCGCCGGATCGGCGCCCTCAAGGACGGCCCGGAGATCATCGGCAACCGGACGCGCGTGAAGGTCGTGAAGAACAAGTGCGCGCCGCCCTTCAAGCAGGCCGAGTTCGACATCCTGTACGGGAAGGGGATCAGCCACACGGGGCTGCTCATCGACATCGGCGTCGACGAGGGCATCGTCGCCAAGTCGGGGTCCTGGTTCTCCTACGGCGATCTCCGGCTGGGCCAGGGCAAGGAGAACGTGCGCACCTTCCTCGAAGAGAATCCGGACGTGGCCGAGGAGATCGAGACGCGGCTTCTGGTGGCTCTGGGAATCGCGGAGCCGACCGAGGACAAGGATCCTTCGGCAACGGGAGGAGCCCCAGCCGTCAAGGTGGTGTAGCAGTCCGTGGAATAAGTCCCCGCTGCATTCGGGCTGTGATGCATCCGCGCTGACTGCGGCGCTCACCCATTCGCACTGTAAGGACAACATTACAGAAGTCGTGTTTTCTTTACATCACGAGTGCCCATAGCGCCGCTCTGCGTTGCTCCTCGGACGAATAGCGCCGCTATTCGCCCTTCGTCGCGCCTTGCCAGCCCGGCGCCTCACCGCCCTCGGTGCGACGCGGAGATTATCCACGGACTGCTGCGAACGAGATCGCGCCGGAGGCGGGGGCGGCCCGGTTGGGCTAGCTTTCCAGAGACTAGCTGCTTGCTCGACCGGGCCGCCGGCTCCCCGAACGTGAGTGGCCTCGCGGCCCCTTCCGACACTCGACCCCGATGAAATCCGCCGAAATCCGCCGCAGGTTTCTGGAGTACTTCCAGGCCCGCGGCCACGAAGTCCGTCCAAGCTCGTCTCTGGTGCCCGCCAG
Source organism: Longimicrobiales bacterium (assembly GCA_963662845.2). Lineage (GTDB taxonomy): Bacteria > Gemmatimonadota > Gemmatimonadetes > Longimicrobiales > Gaopeijiaceae > Bin94. The sequence continues at coordinate 1,209,967 of CAXXCM010000005.1, forward strand.
CGATCCGACGCTGCTCTTCACCAACGCCGGAATGGTCCAGTTCAAGGAGACCTTTCTGGGGGTGGAGAAGCTGCCCTTCGTCCGTGCGGTCACCTCGCAGAAGTGCGTTCGCGCCGGGGGCAAGCACAACGATCTGGAGGAGGTTGGCCGCACGGCTCGGCATCACACCTTCTTCGAGATGCTGGGCAACTTCTCGTTCGGCGACTACTTCAAGCGCGACGCGATCGCGTATGCCTGGGAGTTCCTCACCGAGGAGATGGGACTCGATCGGGATCGCCTGTTCGTCACGGTCCACCACACCGACGACGAAGCCGCAGGGCTGTGGACGGAGGTTGCGGGGGTGCCTCCCGAGCGGATCCACGCCCTTGGGGACAAGGACAACTTCTGGCAGATGGCCGACACCGGCCCCTGCGGTCCCTGCTCGGAGGTCCACTACGATCTGAGGCCCGAGGCGGAATGGGGGGTCCTCCCCGATCGGGACGAATTCGTGATTCGGGGCGAGGCGGGCGAGTTTCTGGAGCTGTGGAACCTGGTGTTCATGCAGTTCGAGCGGGACCAGTCGGGCAAGCAGACTCCGCTTCCGGCTCCCAGCATCGACACCGGTCTGGGACTGGAGCGGCTGGCCGCCGTACTTCAGGGCGTCGACTCGAACTACCACACCGACCTGTTCCTTCCGTTGCTGGACCGCGTGGCCGGGGTGGTGGGCCGACCCTACGAGGCCTCCGCCGAGGAAGGCGTGTCCTATCGGGTGCTTGCCGACCATGCGCGTGCGGTCGCCTTCCTCCTGGCGGACGGCGTCCATCCGTCGAACGAGGGACGGGGCTACGTCGTGAGGCGGATCCTGCGGCGGGGCGTGCGACACGCGTGGCTCCTGGGCAGGAGGGATCCCACGCTGACCGAGGTTGTGGAGGCCGCCATCGACGAGATGAGCGAGGCCTATCCGGATCTGGCCGGCCGGCGGGACGCCATCCTCGCGAGCTCCCTCCGGGAGGAGGAGCGCTTTCTCGCCACCGTCGACGGCGGCATGGAGCGGCTGGGAAGGGTGGCGCCCCCGATCGAGGCGGGCACATCGCCGCGTCCGGTGATTCCCGGCGCCGAGGTCTTCCGACTGTACGACACCTTCGGGTTTCCGGTGGACCTGACCCGGATCGTGGCCGGCGAGCGGGGCTATGACCTGGACATGGCGGGGTTCGAGGAGGCGCTGGAGGCGCAGCGGGAGCGTTCGCGGGGGGTGACGGCGACCGTGGAATTGGCGGCCGGCTTGGAGGGCAGCATGGAGGTCACGGCAGAGATCGTGCCGGCGCCATGGCGCGAGATGCCGGGCGCGGCGGGGCAGAGCTTCGTCGGGCACGATGTCCTGAGCGTCGACACCAGAGTGGTCGGCTACCTCCCGGTCGACGACAAGGCGGCCCTGATCCTGGAGGACAACCCGTTCTACCGCGAGGCCGGGGGTCAGGTCTCGGACCGGGGTGTCGTGTCGGCGCCGGGCTGGCAGCTCGAGGTGCGGTCCGTGGATCGCGTCGAGCCGCACGGCGACAGGTCCCTGGTGTTCGGCACCCCCACCGGCGACTTCCCCGGCGAGGCGGTCCTCGGCGGCGCCGTCACCGCCCAGGTCGATCTCCGTCATCGTCGGGACACCGAGCGCAACCATACGGCAACCCACCTCCTCCACGCGGCTCTGCGCTCGGTGCTGGGAGACCACGTGCGTCAGCGCGGCTCCCTGGTGGCGCCGGATCGGCTTCGCTTCGACTTTGCCCACACCGCGCCCATGACCGACGCGGAGCTGGCCGACGTGGCCGCGCTGGTCAACGACGGCATCTGGGCCAGCCAGCCGGTGCGGACCGCGATCCGACCCTACGCCGACGCCGTCAAGTCCGGGGCGATGGCGCTGTTCGGGGAGAAGTACGGCGACGAGGTGCGGGTCGTGGAGATCCCCGACGTGAGCCTGGAGCTGTGCGGCGGCACCCATGTGCGCCACACGGGCGAAATCGGACTCTTCGTGGTCACCTCGGAGAGTGGCGTTGCGGCCGGCGTGCGGCGCATGGAGGCTCTGACCGGGCGCAAGGCCTTCGACCATCTCGCCGCGTTCGGGCAGCGGCTCGGCAAGATCGCCGCGACCGTGAAGTCCGCGCCCGCCAACCTGGAACGCCGGGTGGACGAACTGCTGGCGGAGAAGGCCGCGCTCGAGGCGCTGGTTGACGATCTGCAGCAGCAGGGCGGCGGCGGTGCCGAGGTTCTCGCCGAGACCGAATGCGAGGTGAACGGCTGCCGCTTGACGTACCGCGGCGTCCGCCTCAAGGCCCGCGGCGCGCAGGACGCGCGCAACTGGGGTGACCGCTTCCGGGACTCGGTGCCCGCCGGCGTGGCGGTCGTGGCCGCCGAAATGCCGGGTGACAAGCATGTCCTCTTCGCCTTTGCGACCGACCGCGCCATCGCAGCCGGAGTCCGGGCCGACGCGGTGGTGCGCGAGGTCGCAGCCGCGGTGGGTGGCAGGGGTGGAGGGCGGCCGCACCTTGCCCAGGCGGGAGTCGGTGATCCCGCAGGCATCGTCGAAGCGGTCCGCCGGGGGCCCGCAATCGTCGCCGAAGTGTCCGGCCGGTGACTGGGATGGACATCCGCGAATGGATTGATCGGCGGGAGCGCCCGGTCCCCCCACCACTCCTGCCGCACCTGACGGCCGACGCCTCCGTCTCGGCCGATGCGCTGGTCGAGGCCGCCGAGCGGGAGTTGCGCACCTGCGCCGCTGGAAGCCGTCGGGACCACGATGCCGCATTCTCGCTGCTGGCCGCGGACGCCTACATCACGTACGCGTGCCTGTGGCTGGTGCTCAACGACGGCGGAGCCCAGGCGCTGTCGGCGCTCGCCGCGCGGGTTGCCGCTCCCGGGTGGCGCGAGTAGGGCCCATCATGCTGGAGTACGCGGACTTCCACTGTCACGTCGTTCCCGGGGTCGACGACGGCTCCCGCACCCTGGAGGAAGCGCTCGACTCGGTCGGCCGCATGGTCGCGAGCCGGGTCACCCGCGTGGCCACGACACCGCATCTGCGTGCGTCGCTCATCGCAAGCCCGGACTTCACCGATCGCATGCGCCTCTTCGACGCCCGCTGGACGCAGATCCGCGACGCGGTGCGCGACCGACATCCCGAACTGGACTTTCGGCGCGGCTTCGAGATCAGACTCGACGCGCCGCTTCCGAGCCCTCTGAACCGAAGGGCCCTTCTGGGCGGCACCCGCTTCGTGCTCGTGGAGTGGCCCGGATTTCGGGTCCACAGGGGGACTCCCGAAACGCTCCGACACATCGTCGAGGCCGGCCTGACCCCCATTGTCGCGCATCCAGAGCGCTACCACGGAATCGACGCCGAACTCGACGTCGTGAGAGCTTGGAGGCGCGCGGGTGCACTCCTTCAGGGGAACTACGGTTCGCTCGCCGGTCAAAACGGCTCCCGTGCGCGAACGCTGATCCTGCGTCTGCTGGCCGAAGGTCTCCTCGACTACCTGTGTGCGGACTTCCACGGGCGCCGCGAGTACACGTTCTACCTGGAGACGGGCGCGCGGGAGCTGTTGGCCCGAGGAGGAGAAGGACAGCTTTCGCTCCTCGGCAGCGTCAACCCCTCTCGGCTGTTCGACGACAAGCCGCCGCTTCCCGTGCCGCCGCTGGTCATGCAACCGCATCGGCCCCAGCCGTCGCGAGGATGGTCCCGTGGGTGAAGGACGCAGGGGAGGAAGGATCGACCGAGACCGTCTCGGCGAGGGCCTGCGGGAACTCGCCCGCCTCGCTCTCGCGGTTGCGGAGGATGGTCAGCACTCCATCGCTGCCTACGCGCACGATGCCTTGGAGACGCTTCAAGCCGGCGGGAAGCTCCTCTTCTGCGGCAACGGCGGTTCGGCCGCCGACGCCCAGCATCTGGCCGCCGAGTACGTGGTGCGCTTCTCGACGCATCGACGCGCCCTGCCCGCCCTGGCGCTCACCACCGACACGTCGGTACTGACCGCATGCGCCAACGATCTCGGGTACGGCGAGGTGTTCGCGCGTCAGGTCGAGGCGCTCGGGACGCCCGGCGACCTCCTCGTCCTGCACTCGACCTCGGGCGAATCGACGAACCTTCTGCGCGCTGCGGCCACCGCCAGGGCGGCTGGCGTCCGGACCGTTGGAGTGCTGGCCCGTGACGGCGGACGCCTGCGCTCCCTCGTCGACACCGCCATTGTGGTGCCGACGCGGAGCGTTGCCAGGGCTCAGGAGATGCACCTGGCGATCGGCCACATCGTCTGTCGCCACGTGGAGGAACATCTGTCAGGCAGGCAGCCACCCAGGAAATAGGAGCGCGAATTGAGCGGATTGAATCTGCAGTTGAAGGGAAAGCGGGCGTTGGTGACCGGGGGTTCGCGCGGGGTCGGTGCCGCCGCCGTCCGGCTCCTCGCACAGGCGGGCGCCGATGTGGGCATCTCCTATCACCGCAGGGCCGACGAGGCCGGGAGTGTGGTCGAAGAGGCGCGTCGCACGGGTGTGCGGTGCTGGGCGGAGGGGGGCGACCTTGCCGAGCGCGCCGCCGTAGACAACCTCTTCGCTCGCGTCGACGCCGAGTTCGGGGGACTCGACATCTTCGTGGGCAACGCGGGGATCTGGCCGGTGGCCGACGTGCCGGTGTCCGACATGGAAGACGAGCGCTGGCACAGGACCGTGGCCGTCAACCTCGACTCGATCTTCTTCACGACCCGCGCGGCGCTTCGACGCATGACCGACGATGGTCGCGTGGTGCTGGTGAGCTCGACGGCGGGGCAGAGAGGCGAGGCGTACCATTCGGACTACGCCGCCACCAAGGGGGCGATCATCTCGATGGTGAAGGGACTCTGCGTCGAGGTGGGCCGTCGCGGCATCACGGTGAACGCGGTGGCGCCGGGATGGATCGATACGGAGATGTCGCGGGACGCGCTCGACGGGCCGGGCCGGGCCTCGATCGACGACGCCATACCGCTGGGCAGGGTCGCCAGCGCCGAGGATGTGGCCGGTCCCATCGTGCTGCTCTGCTCGCCCCTGGCGCGGCACATCACCGGCGAGATCCTCAACGTGAACGGGGGAGCGGTGCTGGTCGGGTGAAGACGGACCTGGATGTCCCCGAAGCGGTGCGCGAACTGCTGGAGCAGCTGGAAGCGGCCGGCTTCGAGACCTGGACGGTGGGAGGCGCCGTCAGAGACGCTTTGCGCGGGCACCCGTTGGCGCGCGAGGACTGGGATCTGGCCACCCGCGCAACCCCGAACGAGATGAGGAGGCTCTTTCGGCGGACGGTGCCGCTCGGTCCCGAATACGGCACGGTGGGGGTGTTCGGCAGCGACGGCGAGCTCTACGAGGTCACGACCTTTCGCCACGACGTGATCACCTACGGACGCAAGGCCGTGGTCGCCTTCGCATCGAGCTTGGAGGAAGACCTCGCTCGGCGCGACTTCACGATGAACGCCATCGCCTGGCACCCGGACCGCAAGCTGCGCGACCCGCACGGGGGAGTGCGGGACCTCCGGGACGGCGTGCTTCGCTCCGTCGGCGATCCGGCCGCTCGGTTCAGGGAGGACTACCTGCGCGTGCTTCGCGGCCTGCGCTTCGCCGGGACGCTGGAGATGGAGATACACCCGGACACCTGGACCGGCATGGTCGCGGCCGTGCCGGGGCTCGCGAAGTTGTCGATGGAACGCGTGCGCGAGGAGCTGCTCAAGGTGCTTGGCGGCAGCGAACCGTCGCGCGCGCTTGCGCTGTACGAGCGCTGTGGCGCTGGGGCGGTGATCCTGCCGGAGCTGCGAAACGGGTTCGGGCGTCCCGCGCTCGCCACGATCGATGCGGTGCGGGCGCTGCGGGGGCGGCCGGGCAGACGCGCGGAGATCCGGCTTGCGGTACTGCTCCTCTTCGGCGCCGCCATGCGCCCCGTCCGCTCGACGGTGGCGGAGACGTTGAGAGGCCTCCGCTTCTCGAAGGCGGAGACCGAGCGCGTCGCGTACGTGGTTGGCGGCGGGCTGGGACCTGCCCGCGACCTGGTTCACGACGCGGCGGCCCGTCGTCGCTGGATGGCCGCCCTGGGTCGGAGCGCGCTGCGCGACGTGCTGCTGGTGTGGCTGGCCGCGCTGCGGGCCGGCACCTCTCCGGCAAACTACGACGACGTGCGCCGGGTGGTCGCCGCGACGCGGCGCGACCACTTCGCGGGGGTTCCCATGTCGATCGGCGAAATGGCGGTCGCGGGACGCGATCTGCTCGGGCTGGGATGGTCGCCCGGCCCCGAGATCGGGCGTGCCCTGCAGCGTCTGCTGGAGGCCGTTTGGCAAGATCCGTCGCTGAACGACCGAGCCACCCTGCTCGACCTCGCGACCAGCTTGGACGCGCCGGAATGAGCGGCAGCTTCGAGCTCTTCCCGGGCGACAGCTCGGCGACGCCTCCTGGTGGGGATGGGCGATCCGGCGACGAACTCGACGCTGCGGCCCCCCTCGCTGCTCGGATGCGGCCACGCAGGCTCGACGAGTTTCGCGGCCAGGACGGGGTGGTCGGACCGGACGGCGCCATACGCGCGATGATCGAGACCGGGCGTGTCTCCAGCTTCATCCTCTGGGGGCCGCCCGGATCCGGGAAGACCACGCTTGCCCGGCTGGTCGCCGGGTCGGCCGATGCCGCCTTCGTCTCATTCAGCGCGGTTACCGAAGGCGTGGCTCGGGTGCGCGAGATCATCGCGGAGGCGCGGGCGCGGCGGCAGGCCACGGGGCGCGGTACCATTCTGTTCTGCGACGAGATCCACCGCTTCAACAAGGCCCAGCAGGACGCCTTTCTACCGTGCGTGGAAGCCGGCGAAGTGGTTCTCATCGGCGCCACAACCGAGAATCCGAGCTTCGAGGTCGTGCGGCCGCTCCTGTCGCGAGCCCCGGTGATCGTTCTGGAGGCGCTTTCGCGGGACGACCTGACGGCGGTCCTGCAGGACGCTCTCGCGGACCCCGAGCGCGGGCTGGGCGCGACCGGGATCACCGCCGCCCCCGAGGTCGTGGCGCGCATCGCCGAAGCGGCCGATGGCGACGCCCGCCGCGCTCTGGGTATCATCGAGCGTGCGGCGGCCCTGACCGGCGAAGACGGAACCGTGACGCTGGAGTCGGTCGAAACGGCGGTTCAGAGGCGTTTCGCCGTGTACGACAAGTCGGGCGACCAGCACTACGATCACATCTCGGCGCTCCACAAGTCGGTGCGCGGGGGCGACCCCGACGCCGCCCTCTACTGGCTTGGGCGCATGCTCGACGCAGGCGAGGATCCCCTGTACATCGCGCGCAGGTTGGTGCGCATGGCCGTCGAGGACATCGGCCTGGCCGCCCCGGGAGCGCTGGCGATCGCCATTGCCGCGCGCGACGCGTACCGCTTTCTGGGATCCCCAGAGGGCGAGCTGGCCCTGGCCCAGGCGGCGGTGTACCTGGCCGGAAGTCCCAAGTCGAATCGCCTCTACAAGGGGTGGAACAAGGCGCTCGGTCGGGCGCGCGAGACGCCGGGCGAGGCCATCCCCCTGCACCTCAGGAACGCACCCACGCAGCTTATGAAGGACCTGGGCCACGGAAAGGGGTATCTTTACGATCCGGACCAGCCCGGCGGCGTTTCACGTCAGCACTATCTCCCGGAACGTCTTCTGGGGGAGGAGTTCTACGCACCCGGCGACGCCGGCTGGGAGTCGGCGTTGCGGGAACGCCTGGCCGAGTGGCGACGGAAGAGGAGCTAGCGCCCATACCAACCCAGTTGCTGGATCGTCGGAAGGACGTCGAGCGGGCCGTCCTCGTGGGGACGCCTCGCGGAAACCAGGCGGACGCGCGGGCGAGGGAGAATCTTGCGGAGCTTGGGCGTCTCACGGACACCGCCGGCGGGGAGATCGTCGGCCAGGTGGTTCAGCGGATCCGCACGCCCGGCCCGCGCTTCCATCTGGGGAAGGGGAAGGCGGCGGAGCTGGCCGAACTGGTCCGGGAGCGCGAGGCCGAGCTGGTCATCTTCGACGACGAGCTGACCCCGGCGCAGGGCAAGAACCTCGAAGATCTCTGCGGTGTGCGGGTCATGGACCGGGCGGAGCTGATCCTCGACATCTTCGCGACCCGGGCAAGGACCTACGAGGCTCGGATGCAGGTCGAGCTGGCGCAGCTCCAGTACCTGCTCCCGAGGCTGCGAAGGATGTGGATTCACCTCTCGCGGATCCGGGGGGGAATCGGGCTGCGAGGACCGGGCGAGACCCAGCTGGAGACGGATCGAAGGCTCATCGGCACCAGGATTGCGGAGCTGCGCCGGAAGCTCGAAGCGGTCGGGCGCGCGCGGGCCACGCAGCGCAAGGCGCGCCGAAGCCATTTCCGAGCGGCCCTGGTCGGCTACACGAACGCAGGAAAATCGTCGCTGCTGCAGGCGCTGTCGGGCTCGGAGCAGTTCGTCGAAGACAGGCTCTTCGCCACGCTGGACCCGTCGACGCGAGTGGTGCCGCTGGGCGACGGGCACGAAGCGCTCGTGACCGACACCGTTGGCTTCATTCGCAAGCTGCCGCACCACCTGATCGCGTCGTTCCGATCCACCCTGGCGGAGGCGCGCGAGGCGGACGTGCTCCTCCATGTGATCGACGCGTCGCACCCCGATCGCGACAACCACCTGCGTGTCGTGCACGGCGTGCTCGAGGATCTTGGGCTGGCGCGACGACCAAGCATCCAGGTGTACAACAAGACCGACCTCCTGGCCCGGGACGACCTTCTTGCCCTCAGAAAACGGACGACCGTTCCCGGCGACCGTCAAAGCCTTTACACTTCCGCGGTCGTTCCGGCCACGCTCGCGCCGTTGCGTGAAGAGCTGCTGGCTCGCATCCGTGCCCGGCTGCGGCATGTCCGGGTCGATCTGCCGGCAACCGAGGGGAGGGCACTCGCGGCGCTCTACGAGCAGGGCGAGGTGCTGTCGCAGAGTCAGGACGGATGCACCGTCAGCGTCATCGCGCAGGCGTCTCCAGCGCTGATCGGACGTCTGGTCCGGCTCGAAGGGGTCCAGGTCACCGACGTTGCGTGACAGGCAAAGGGGTGCCGGACGCATGAACGCACAAACGAGGAGGGTGAGATGAGACTGTACATCAACATCGACCACGTCGCGACCGTGCGGCAGGCGCGCATGACGGACGAGCCCGATCCGGTCCGGGCCGCCGTGCTGGCCGAATTGGGTGGGGCCGACGGCATCACCATCCACCACCGGCAGGACGCTCGCCACATTTCGGCTCGCGACGTCGATCTGCTGAAGAGAACCGTGCGCACCGGGATCAACCTCGAGATCTCGTCGAACGAGAGCATGGTCGATCTCGCGGTGGGAGTCGGGCCCATGCAGGTGACGCTGGTTCCCGAGAAGCGAGAGGAGGTCACCACGGAAGGCGGACTCAATCTGGGATCCGAGTCGGTCAGGGGGTCCGTTTCGTCCGCGCTGGCCCGGCTCTCCGATGCGGGGATCCGTGCGTCGCTCTTCATCGATCCCGACGCCGAGTCGGTGCGGTGGACGCGGGAGCTGGGAGCGGAGGCCGTCGAACTGCACACCGGCGAGTACGCAAACGCGGTGGGCGACCACGACAAGGCCCGCGAGCTGACGCGACTGCACGATGCCGCCGTTCATTCGGACGCTGCCGGACTGGCGGTCCACGCGGGACACGGGCTCACCTACGAGAACGTGGTGCCGGTCGCCGCGCTTCCGCTGATCGAGGAGCTGAACATCGGGCACAGCGTGGTGTCGCGGTCCGTCTTCGTGGGGATCGAGCGGGCGGTCCGCGAAATGAAGGAGATCGTGGAGGGTGCTCCGGCCCGCGTCGCACGGCCGGGGGCCTGGGTTCCGCCCATCGGCTTCTAGGCGGACGAAGACATGCGCGTCCGGTGGGTCTCGATTCTCGGGCTCGCGATCGCGGGGGGCCTCATCTGGTGGCTTTTCCGCCAGGAGGATCCTGCCGAGGTCTGGGCGCACATCCGCGAAGCGAACTTCGCCCTTCTGGCGCTGGCCGTCGCCGTCGCCACCGCGGTGTTCCCAATCCGAGCCATCCGCTGGCACCATTTCCTCGCGCCGGCCCAACCCGACAGCCCGTTCCGGTCCCGATTCGCGGCGGTATGCATCGGTTTCATGGCCAACAACATCCTGCCGGCCCGGGTGGGCGAGGTCGCCCGAGCCTTTGCCTACAGCAGGGTGGAACCGGTTTCCGCCACAACCGCGTTTGCCACGCTGGTGGTCGAACGCTTTCTGGACGGCGTCGTCATCCTGTTTCTGCTTCTCGTGGCCTTGGCGAGCCCCGCGTTTCCGTCCGGCGATCTGCCCGGCGAGCTCGTCGCGAGCATCCGCGTGGTTTCTCTGATTCTATCGGCTGTCCTCCTCGGAGCCCTGGTCCTCCTCGCGTTCCCCGATAGGACTTCGCGGGCGGTCGCCTGGATCGCCGGTGCCCTGCTGCCTGAGAGGATGGCCCGCTTCGCAGTGGGCCTGACGGGCCATGTCGTCACGGGGCTGGCTTCCCTGCGGGGCTGGCGACTCGTGGTTCCCGCGCTCGGATGGAGCCTGGGCGTCTGGCTGGGGCAGTCGCTCGCGTTCTGGCTCGGGTTTTTCGCCTTCGGGATTGACCTTCCGTTCTCGGCGGCCCTGTTGACCAACGCCGCGGTTGCCTTCGCGGTGGCGGCACCGTCGACGCCCGGATTCGTGGGGCCATTTCACGCCGCCGCGACGCTGTCCCTCGCCAACGTGTACGGGGTCGCCGGCGCACCAGCCCTGGGGTTCGCCTTCGGATTCCACTTCGGTGGATTCATCCCCATCACCCTCATGGGGCTGTGGTACGCCCACCGTATCGGGCTGTCGCTGGGCGAGCTGAAGAGCCGGGGCCATGGCCAGCGCGGCGCGGAAGAAGCGGAGGAACCACGACACGGCGAGACCGCACGATGACCGCAGCCACGGTGGCGTGCCCGGCGAAGGTCAACCTCTTCCTCCGCATCCTCGCCCGCGAGGACTCGGGCCACCACCAGATCGAGACGTTGTTTCAGGCGGTCGGGCTCTTCGACCGGGTCGATGTCCGGCCTGGCAGCGCCGGAGTCTCCCTGGAGATCGATCGGCGCGAGTCCGGCCCCGGTACCGGCGACATCGTCGGCGACCTCGGCGACCCGAGTCGAAACACCGTGGTCAGGGCCGCCCACGACTTCTTCGCGGCAACCGGGATCGCGCCGGCCGTGTCGCTACGCCTGACCAAAGCAATCCCCGCCGGGACCGGTCTCGGCGGCGGGTCGTCCAATGCCGCGGGAACGCTCGCTGCGCTCAATCTCATGCACGGCGAGCCACTCGCCCTGGAGGACCTGATCAAGCTGGGCGGGCGCATCGGTGCGGACGTGCCCTTCTTCTGCGCCGGACTGCCCTCGGCCATGGCCTGGGGCAGGGGCGATCGCCTGCTGCGGTGCACGCCACCGACGGCCGCACATGCGGTTCTCGTCATTTCGCGCGACCGGGTGTCCACGGCCGTCGCCTACCGGGAGACCTCCGCGCTGCTGACGCTGCCTGCGCCGGCGGCGCTGCTGGGTGACCTGACGGCGGGCGACTGGAACACGCTGGGCACCGTGCAGGCCAACGACTTCGAACGCACGGTGTTCGCCCGGTTTCCGCAGCTCGCAGATGTCCGGGCCGCCCTGGAGGGGGACGGTGCGCTGGTCGCTCGCCTGACGGGCAGTGGTTCGGCGGTGTTCGGAGTCTTCGACGACGGCGAAGCGGCTCGCCAAGCGGCTCGGCGGCTTCGCGGGCGCCCAGACGTCGTGGCGGCTCTGGTGGCACCAACCCTGACGACCGTTCCAGGGGCGACGCGGGCCTGACCCGAGCTCGGGCGCCGTCGGTCTCGGACGCCTTGAAACCATCCGGGCGATTGCGCTACGATTCCGTGTGCCGGACGCGCGTGGACTGGCCCGTCGTCTAATGGCAGGACACCGGTCTTTGGAACCGGCGGTGGTGGTTCGAATCCACCCGGGCCAACTATTCGGCGGTTTCCCCAGCCTTCCTGAGCCTGGTCACCCTGCTGGGTCTGCGGGTTCGCCTCCGGCGCGCATCTCCGAGGCCTTGCGCTGAACCACGGTCTCGAAACTGGCGATGATGTCGTCCGCGTTCGCGGCTGGCGGGCCGACGCGATCCTCACCGCTGTCGTGGTCGGGAAGGCCCTTCATTCGATGCAGCCGCAGCCAACTCTCGAACCGGCGACTCAGCCGTACCACCCCGTAGAAGAGCCGCGGACGGGCACCGCGTCCCGAGAGCAGATCGATGATGATGGCGATGATCGAAAGGTTGATCGCCACGACATCCTTCACCCCGTCGGCGGCGAGCTTTATCTGGAACACCACGAAGTCGCGGATCGTGACGCCTCGACCGGCCCGAACGGGAAGTCGGCTGCGGGGGGACTGCGGCATTCTGCGGCTCCATGAATTGAGGTGCGAACCCGCTGGCTGCTACGCTGGCCGGCCAACCACGCGAAATGGCGGAACTGCTCGCCGTTGCGGGGCAATGAACGTCGCTTCAAGGTATACCGCAACCCGAACGCCTCACCACCATGACCAATCCGGCCACCCTCTTCGCGGCCCTGTCGGCGCTTTCCACCGCTCCCGTGTGGGTTGACGCGACGAATCGGACCGAAGTCGCGGGACCGGTACCGCCCGCAGTGGTTGAGCAGGACATTGATCCCCGGCCCGATTCCGCAGCTGTGCGCGACCGGGCCCGGACTCTGCAGACCCGCTTCGAGAGACGCAGGGTCCGTCTTCTGCCCCGCTCCCTGTCCGGCGGCAGCCATCGGTGCGACGAGATCATCGGCAGGCTGTGCATCTGGGACGACGGCGACGAGGGCTGGCGCCCGCAGGAGGAGCCGGCAGAGATCGGCGCGGCGCGCACCGCGCTGCTGGCCGAGCTCGACTCGCTGGGCGCTCTGATCCCCGGCGACCACTGGATCTTCGGCCAGCGCGTCCGCTACCTGGTCGAAGCCGGGCGTCTGGATGACGCCGAGGGGCTCGCCCGAAGGTGCGGACTGCCGGGACGGTGGCGCTGTGACGCCTACCTCGGCTACGTGCTGCACCGCGGAGAGGAGATCGAGCGCGCCGAAGAGGCCTTCGCGGACGCCATCGCGGCCATGCCCGCCGCCGTTCGCAGCGTGTGGACCGACCCCGTCCCGCTGCTGGACGGCCGCCTGCGTGAATGGCTCGCCGACCAGGCCGACTCCTCCAGCGCGGTGCAGCGCCTGTGGACGCTCGCCGATCCGCTGTTCCTCGCCGCGGGCAACGATCGCTGGACCGGTCACCTGAGCCGCTGGGTCCACGCCATGAGCTCGGAGGGGGCACGCAGCCCCCATCTGCTCCGGTGGGGTGACGACCTCGCCGAAGCCATGGTCCGGTACGGCTGGCCGGTGGCCTGGGAGCGATCCTGGCCGCGCGGAGGCCCGCAGTCGTTCACCGTCACGGGCCGCGACCATCCGGCCGCGTTCAGAACGTTCCCGCCCGTGAACGTGCTCGCATCCGGCGACCAGGACGCGGTTCCCTGGGAGATTCCCGACGGCCACACACGCAGCGCGCATCTGCCCCCGTTTCTGGACACCCTCGCCCCGCTCGACGGCCAGATCGGACGGTTCTGGCGCGACGACGGGGTGTTGATCGCCGCCTCGTGGACGCCGTCGCCACGGCCGGCACGTGACACGGCCGCCTTCCGCGCGGAGCCCGTGCAGGCGGGCTTGTTCGTGGAGCAGGGCGGCGCTCTGGCGCTCGATGTACGCGGCGAGGCGAGCTCCGGCAGCACCGTGCGGCTGTGGGGCCGCGCCCCGTGGTCGGATTGGGGCGTCGTGAGCTTCGAGGCCTGGACGCCGGGGCTGCGCCGGGCGCATCGACTGCGCACGGGCATGGGGCTCCGGCGGGTGCCGCCGGACATCCTCTCCATCTCGGACATCGTGCTCCTGGAGGGTGCCGAGCAACCCACCGATCTGGCCGCCGCGCTGCCGCTGTTGCGCGGTTCGACCGAGGTGGCCTCCGACGAGAGCCTCGGCGTCGCCTTCGAGGTCTATGGGCTGGGCTTCCGATCCGAGGTCGTGGGCATCGATGCGTGGGTGGAGCGGAGGAACGTGGGAAGACTTTCCCGCGCGGTTCGCTGGCTGGGCATCGGCGGCCCCAGGGAAGAGGTCTCCGTGGCCTGGGAAGAGTCCGGCCCAGAGCGGCCGCAGCCCCTGTTCCGCGCCTTCCGGATCGGTCTGCCGCAACTGGAGGCGGGGGAGTACGACCTCGTGGTCGAGGTTTCGGTCGCGGGCCGCTCCCCCCTCGCGGGACGCCGGAGCTTCCGCGTCCGCTAGCGTTCCAGGGGCCAGCTCTCCCGACACCCGGCGGCACGCGACGACCAGCGGCCTCCTGCACCGATCCCATGCGCCTGACCCAACCCAGTGCGATTTCGCTATACTATACGGCTGTCGCCGAAACGATGATCCGTCCACCCTCCCCCAACCAACGGTCATGGAAGAATCCAGCGGACTGAATCCCCTCCTCCTGCTCGCGGGACGGGCCAACCGGCCGCTAGCAGGAGAGATCGCCGACAACCTCGGAACCACGGCGGACGGCGTCACCATCTACAACTTCGCGGACGGCGAGATCTTCGTGCGGATCGACCGCAACGCGCGGGGCAGGGACGTGTTCATCGTGCAGCCCACCGTGGCGAACGCCGACAACATCATGGAGCTGCTCCTCCTGATCGACGCAGCCAAGCGCGCCTCGGCCGCCCGCGTCACCGCCGTGGTCCCCTACTTCGGCTACGGGCGCCAGGATCGAAAGGACCAGCCGCGCGTCTCGATCGGCGCCAAGCTCGTGGCCAACCTCATCGTGGCGGCGGGAGCGGACCGCGTGGTGAGCATCGACTTTCACCAGCATCAGATTCAGGGATTCTTCGACATCCCGGTCGATCATCTCTATGCGGCGCCGGTCTTCACCAGCTACTTCCGCCAGAAGAGGTTCTCCGATCTGGTCGTGGTCGCGCCCGACGTGGGATCCGCCAAGATGGCCCGGGGCTTCGCCAAGCGACTCGGCGCCTCCTTCGCGATCATCGACAAGCGACGCCCCTTCGCCAACGTCTCCGAGGTGCTCAACGTCGTGGGGGACGTCGACGGACGCACATGCCTGATCACCGACGACATGATCGACACGGGCGGAACCATCGCGGAGGCGGTGAACGCGCTCAAGGAGCGGGGCGCCGAGCGTGTCTACGTGGGTGCCACCCACGCATTGTTGTCGGGCGAGGCGGTGGCCAGACTCTCGGCGGCGCCTCTGGAGGAGCTGGTCGTCACCAACACCATCCACGTCCCCCGCGAGAGGCGCTTCGACCGCCTGACGGTGCTCTCGGTGGCCGACCTGCTGTCCCGCGCCATCACCTACATCCACTCGAACGCATCGGTCAGCCAGCTCTTCGAACTCACGAATCAGTACGGGCCGCCCACGGTGGTCCACAGCTGATCCAAGGACTGCGCTGACGCACGGAACTGTCCCATGAAAGCTATGGAAGCAAAACTCGACATCGAAACCCGTGACGACGCCGGCAAGGGTGTTGCCCGCAAGCTGCGGCGCGCGGGCCGCGTGCCCGGCGTGATCTACGGCGGCGGAGGCGACACGGTGCTGGTCTCCATGGAGGCCCGCGAAGCCCTCAACCTCTTCCAGTCCATCTCGCTGGACGAGACGGTGGTGCAGCTCAACGTGAAGGGAGGCGCGACCGAGCGCGCCGTGGTGCAGGAGGTGCAGGTGCATCCGTACCGCACCGAGCTCCTCCACGTCGACTTTCTCCGCGCCGAATCGGCGGGGATCCGGCGGGGACCAGGGGTGATCCCGGGGGGGGAGCCGGAGCGTCGCGCCCCCGAGACACGCACCGCACCCGAGACGCGCACGAAGGTGGTGGTCGGCCTGGGAAACCCCGGAACCCGCTACGACCCGACGCGTCACAACGTGGGGTGGTGGATCCTGGATCGCTTCGCGTACGATCACGATTTCGAGCCGTTTGCGCGCGACCGCAAGCGGCTGGAGACCGCGCGCGAGATCGAGGGGCGGACGCTGCTCCTGATCAAGCCGCGAACCTACATGAACAGAAGCGGGCTTGCGTTGACCAACCTGAGGCGGATCGAGGGCTTCGAACTGGAAACCGATCTTCTGGTGGTGGCCGACGACGCCAACCTCGACGTGGGCCGTGTCCGGTTTCGCCCCGGCGGCGGGGCAGGAGGTCACAACGGCCTGAAGTCGGTGAGCCAGGCGCTCGGCACGACCGCCTACGCACGCCTGCGCGTCGGAGTCGGCATCGCTCCGGCGGGCTTCGATCTGGCCGAATGGGTCCTCTCGCCCATGCCGGTCGAGGACGAGGACCGGATCGTCGAGCTGCTCCCGGAGCTCAGCGAAGCCGTGGGAACCTGGGCGGACGAGGGTGTCCAGATCGCCATGAACCGCTTCAATCGATGAAGCAGAAACACCACACATTGGAGAAGACGCGATGAATCCCCTGGATTTGACAGACTGGTCGTGGACTGCGGGGCTGCTGGGGTTGGTGGCCGCGCTGCTGGTGTACCGCTATGTGGTGCGGCAGCCGCAGGGAACCGACGTCATGGCCGATCTGGCCGACCAGATTCACGATGGCGCGATGGCCTTCCTGCGCCGCGAGTACACGGTGCTGGGAGGCTTCGTGGCCATCGTGGCGATCCTGCTGTACGTGGCCATAGGCCAGGCATCGGCGCTGGCGTACGTGGCCGGAGCCGCGAGCAGCGTCCTGGCCGGTTTCTTCGGGATGAAGGCGGCGACGCGGGCGAACGTGCGCACATCGGCCGCCGCCAACCAGGAGGGCCAGGGCAAGGCGCTCCGAATCGCCTTCTTCGGCGGCGCGGTCATGGGCCTGTCGGTCGCGGCGCTCGGACTGCTCGGCATCGGCGCGCTGTACGCGCTGCTGGCGGCCGACGCGATTCCGATGACCGGCGACCTGCCGCGCTTCGCCGAGATCATCTCGGGCTTCGCCATGGGGGCCTCGTCGATCGCCCTGTTCGCGCGGGTCGGCGGCGGCATCTTCACCAAGGCGGCGGACGTAGGCGCCGACCTGGTGGGCAAGGTCGAGGCGGGCATCCCCGAGGACGATCCGCGCAACCCGGCGGTCATCGCCGACAACGTCGGGGACAACGTGGGCGACGTGGCCGGGATGGGGGCGGACATCTTCGAGTCGTACGTGGGCTCGATCGTCGCCACCATCGCGATCGGGGCGACCTCGGTGGCGCTGGCGGCCAGCAGCGTCGAGGCGGTGGCGCTTCCCATCATCACCGTCCTGGTCGGGCTCGTCTGCTCCGTGATCGCGATCGGCGCGATGAAGCTTCTCGAGCGGACCGATCCGGGGGCGGCGCTGCGGAACGTCACCTTCATCGCGGCGGGGCTCTTCCTGGCGATCATGTTCTTCGTCGTCAGGGCGCTGGACATGACCATCGCCGACACGGTGACCGGCGGGGCCCGCTCGCCCATGGGCCCGTTCTGGGCGATTCTCGCGGGAACCCTGGTGGGCATATTGATCGGCGTCGTCACCGAGTACTACACCGGATCGCGTCCCGTGCGGAAGATCGCCGACTCGTCCGAGACCGGCTCGGCGACCAACATCATCACCGGACTGGCGGTGGGCATGGAGTCGACCGCGATCCCCCTGCTCCTCATCTGCGCGGCCATTCTGGTCTCCTTCCTGGCCAGCGGTCTCTACGGCATCGGAATCGCCGCCGTGGGCATGCTGGCCACCGTGGGCGCCACCATGTCGGTGGACGCGTACGGCCCGGTGGCCGACAACGCCGGGGGCATCAGCGAGATGGCCGGCCTGGGACCCGAGACCCGCAAGGTCACCGACTCCCTCGATGCGATCGGCAACACCACGGCGGCCATCGGCAAGGGCTTCGCGATCGGTTCGGCGGCGCTGACCGCCCTGGCGCTCTTCTCGGCCTACGCCTCCTCGGTCGGGCTCCACGAGACGGGCATCAACATCATCGATCCACTCGTCGTCGTCGGCCTGTTCATCGGGGGCATGCTGACCTTCCTGGTGGCCGCCTTCACCATGACCGCGGTGGGCCGCGCCGCCGCCGGGATGGTCGCCGAGGTCCGCCGCCAGTTCCGGGAGATCCCGGGCCTGATGGAAGGCACCGCCAAGCCCGATTCGGCCCGCTGCGTCGACATCTCCACCCGCGCCGCGCTCCGCGAGATGCTCCTGCCGGGGGTCACAGCGGTGCTGGCTCCGGTGGTCGTGGGCCGCTTCCTCGGAATCGAGGCGCTGGGCGGAATGCTCGCCGGCGCAACCGTCACGGGGGTGCTCATGGCGCTCTTCATGGCGAATGCGGGCGGCGCATGGGACAACGCCAAGAAGTTCATCGAAGGCGGCGCGCACGGCGGCAAGGGCTCCGATTCGCACAAGGCGGCGGTCGTCGGCGATACGGTTGGCGATCCGTTCAAGGACACCTCCGGCCCGTCCCTCAACATTCTGATCAAGCTGATGGCCGTGGTATCGCTGGTGCTCGCACCGTGGTTCGTCGGCTGAAGGGAGAAATCAGGTGACCACTTCCAGGACGGCGTCCTTCGATGGCGCCATCGCATTTGCCCAGGACCTCATCCGGATCCCCTCCATGCCCGGCGAGGAGGGCGAGCTGGCGCGCCGCGTCGTGGCCGAAATGGAGGCTCTCGGCTACGACGAGGCCTGGATCGACGAGCTGGGCAGCGTCGTCGGCGTGGTCCGCGGCGGTTCGGGCGGCAGGGTCATGCTGAGCGCCCACCTCGACATGGTCGCGGCCGGCGACCCCGCCGAGTGGGAGCATCCTCCCTTCGACGGCGTCATCGCCGACGGACACCTGCACGGACGCGGCGCCATGGACATCAAGGGCCCGCTCGCCATCCAGACCCACGCCGCCGCCGCGCTGCGGGGCAGGGCGCCCGGCGACATCATCGTCGCGCACCCCGTGTACGAGGAGCGGGGAGGGTGGGGCATGGACCACCTCACCCGGCGCGAAGGCGGACTCCGACCCGACGCGGTCATCATCGGCGAGTCCACCCGGGGAGACATCGCCATCGGACACCGCGGGCGCGCCGAGGTCGAGATCGTCGCCACCGGGCTGGCGGGTCATGCGTCGGCCCCCGAACGCGCCCGGAACGCCCTCGACCTCGTGCCCCCCATCCTCGCGGGCGTCAGCGACCTGGCCGCGCGACAGGAGGCGGACGACGTCCTCGGCCCGTCGTCGGTGGTGGCGACCGGCGTCGAAGCGATCCCGGCCAGCCTCAACGTCATCCCGGACCGGGTCGCGATCACCCTCGACTGGCGCATCCTTCCCAGCGACACCGAGGAGAGCCTGATCGGCCGCGTGAACGACGCGCTCCGACCCCACCTGAACAGGTTTGACGCCGAGGAGGGGGGGAAGCGCGGCGCCTCCGTCGAGGTCGGGCTCGCCACCCAGACGCAGCGCGCCTACACCGGCGTAGAGGAGGAACGCCGCATCTTCAGCCCGGGTTTTCTCATGGATCCTGGCCACCCCATCGTCACGGCGGCGGCCAGCGCGGTGGGCAGGCGAGGCGGCAACGGCACGTCCGCGCGGGTGAGACCGTGGGTCTTCGCCACCGACGGCGGCTGGACGTGCGGCGTCCGGGACATCCCCACAATCGGCTTCGCTCCCGGCGAGGAGCGGTACGCCCACACCAACACCGAGCGGCTCGATCTGGACGAGGCGCGGTGGGGCTACGGCAAGTATCTCGATCTTGTGCCAGCGGTGCAGGCGGCGGCGTCCAGCCGGACCCGCTGACGCCAGACCGGCGGCCTAGTCCATCGGCACCGTCTGGACGATCCGGTCTCCCACCCGGTCGAAGACCTCGTCCAGGCTTCTCCCCGTGATCGTGAGGCCGTGGTTCTTCAGCCCCACCACGCACCGGCCAGGGATCGTCCGCCTCCCTGACGATGTCGGCGACGGCCTGGCCAAGCTCCCTGGTGCCGCAGGGGTAGTTGAACTCGGTCGACGGGACTCCGTCCATCCAGCCGTGCACGTGCAGGATCGCGCCGACCTCGGGGTGCTCGCGGTAGATCATCCAGTGCTCGATCGCGTCGACCGAGACCCGCCGCGGCTCCACCCCCGGGGGGTGGCTCACCAACATGGCGTTCCTCTCGGCATCGTAGTCCTTCACCATGAGGATGTGCTGTCCGATGTCCCGCAGCTGGGACTTGTCGACCCCGCTGGCGCTCATCCAGAACCACTCGTCGTCGTAGCGGGCCGAGATGTTGCCGTAGCTGAGGCCCCCGATCCCGAAGATGCGCTTGAGGTGCCGAATGTCCCGCTCGCTCAGATACTGGTCGATCGGGAACGGCGCGGGCAGCAGGTCCAGGCCGTCGAGGCGTCTGCCGGCCCGGTGGATCGACTCCGTGATGCCGTCCCCCTGCCACAGCGCTCGCGGCAGGTCGGGCTCGAAGATGTTGTCGATCACCAGGGTGGAGGCGGCCATGGGTTCGATCCTGGCGTACACGTCCTTGAAGTAGCGTTCCCGCTCCAGACCGCCTGGCACGATGTAGTGCCCCTGCTCGGGGGTGATGAAATGAGCTTCGGGAACGCCTTCCCGGGACGGGATGAGTCCGATCACGAGGTTGGCGAGGGCGCGCAGCAGGACGGGATACCCCTGCGAAAGGTGCTCCGTGAACGGAACGGGGAATTCCGTGACCGCGCACACGAACACGGCGCTCGCCCTTCGGCGCACGGACTTGGGCCGACCCCGAGGGAAGAAGGTCACAACCAGCTTGGCGTCGTGCGGATCGTCGGTGTAACGGTGGCCTTCCGATTCCATCGCCTCTCGCAGGCCCCGCGAGAACCAGCCGAAGGTCGGGCTCTCCGGCGAGCCGACGAAGGTGAAGTCCATGGGTGACGCGTCTCCATTGATTCATGTTGTTGCGGACCGTACATAAGGTCATCTTCCCGCGCCATATCGCAAGGTGCTACATTTCTTCCACAAGTCCTGCCCGCTCCGCCCAGGGAAGGCGGAGCCCGTCTTTACCCGCGGTCCGAGGGAGTTCCCGCGAATGAGAGAATACGAAATCGTCTACATCCTCGACTCGACCCTGAGTCAGGAAGCCGTGGACGCGAAGCTCGACACCTTTCACGCCACGCTGGGCGGAGAGATCACGGCGGTCGAGCACTGGGGGGTCCGCCAGCTCGCCTACCCGATCGGCAAGTCGAATACCGGCTACTACGTCATCGTCCAGGTGACCGCCGATCCCCGCTCCCTTCCCGAGTTCGAACGTCTGCTCAAGCTCGACGAAGAGACGATGCGGTACATCGTCGTGCTCAACGTGGGGCAGCCGACGTCGGGTGACTCGGTGGTGGCGAATCGCGCGCCCGCAGTCGCCGACGACCCCGGGGAAGATACCGCGCAGCCGGAGGAGACCTCCGACCCGGAGAGCGATGCCGGCGAAGCATCCGCCGACGATCAGGAGGAGGACGGCGAACCGCCCCCCCCCGAGCCGTTGGGGCCGCCCATCTTCTCCGGAGCTCGGGGCCGGCGCCGCCGTCACGAGGGGCCACCCATCGTCCTGCTCAACTACAAGGATGTGCGGACGCTTTCCCGCTTTCTGACGGAGCAGGGCAAGATTCTTCCCAAGCGGACCACGAAGGTCACGGCCCGCTTTCAGAGGCAGCTCGGCACCGCGGTCAAGCGCGCCCGGCATCTGGCGCTGCTTCCCTACATCAGAGACCACGAGGCCTGAGTCCGCAGAGCACCCAACCGGAGCAACCGATGAGACTGATACTCCGTGAAGAGGTCGCGCACCTGGGGCAGGCCGGCGACCTGATCAACGTCAAGCCGGGCTATGCCCGCAACTTCCTCATTCCGCAGGGACTCGCCTACCGCGCCACCGAGGCGAACGTCCGGCGCATCGAGGAGGAGCGGCGCATCGCCGAGGAGAAGGCTCGCCGGGCGTACCTCGAGGCCAACCGCCGGGCGTCGCGCCTGGAGGGGATCACCTTCACCTTCACGGCGAAGGCGAGCGCCGAGGGAACCCTGTTCGGTTCCGTGAACGCCAAGGACATCTTCGATCGCGCGCTGGAATCGGACATCGGCTTCGAGCTGGACCGGCGTTCCGTGCTCCTCGACGAGCCCATCAAGGCGGTGGGGGAGTACGTTGTGCCGATCCGGCTGCACGCGGGCGTGGAGACCGACGTGCGGGTGATCGTGGAGGCTGAAGAGGACTGACCCGGTTGCGCATGGGGACCGGAGCGAGTGGGAGCACCCGCAGGGAGCAGGAGGCCTCCCCGGTGAAAAGCCACGACGAGTTCGAGATGCCGTTGGAGGTGCGCCAGGCGGCGGACCACGTTCTGGACCGCAAGGCGATCGACGTGATGGTACTGGATCTGCGCGACCTGTCCAGCGCGACCGATTTCTTCGTGATCGCGACGGGCCGTTCCGACATCCATGTCAAGGCCATCGCCGATCACGTCATCGATTCGGCCAAGCGGCAGGGGAACCGACCGGAGCACATCGAGGGGCTCGACGAGGGCCGCTGGGTTCTCCTCGACTACATCGACCATGTGGTGCACATCTTCCACCCTGCCGTGCGCGACTTCTACCGGCTCGAGACGCTCTGGGGCGACGCGCCCTCGATTCTGGTCCGGGAATCCACGATCCAGTGAAGCTCAAGTCCCTCAGGCTCCACGGCTTCAAGTCGTTCCCCGATCCCACGCGCGTGGAGTTCCACGACGGGATCACCGCCATCGTGGGCCCCAACGGCTGCGGCAAGTCCAACATCGGGGACGCGGTGCGGTGGGTGCTCGGGGAGCAGCGGCCCAAGGCGATCCGGGGCGCGAAGATGGAGGAGGTGATCTTCCAGGGCACGTCCTCGCGGCGGCCGGTGAACCGGGGTACGGTCTCGATGGTGGTGACGAACGACGACGGCGCCCTGGCGATCCCCTACGAGGAAGTCGAGATCGGGAGGACGGTCTATCGGGACGGAGGCAGCGACTACCGTCTCAATCGGGCGTCGTGCAGGCTGCGCGACATCGTCGACCTCTGCCGCGACACGGGTCTCGGCGCCAACGCCTACTCCGTCATCGAGATCCGGATGATCGACGCGATTCTCTCGGAGCGCACGGACGAGCGCCGCTCCCTCTTCGAGGAGGCGGCGGGGATCGGCAAGTACAAGGAGCGGCGGCGAGCGGCGTTGCGCCGGCTGGAAACGTCGGAGGTCGACCTGCAGCGCGTCGAGGATGTGATCGCCGAAGTCGAGACCAAGGTGCGCTCCCTGGCCCGACAGAAGGCGAAGGCGCAGCGGTATCGCGATCTGCGGACGCGTCGGCTGGCGGTCGAGGTCGCGGTCACGAGGGCGGAGCTGGAGGGGCTGGAGGAGACGCTGCGCAGCGTCGAAGGGGAGTTGCAGACCGATCGGGAGCAGTCGGCGGGGATGGCGGCGGCGATGGCGACGGCCGAGGCCGGGCTCGAGGGGAAGAGGCTCGAAAAGGTGGATGCCGAGAAGGCGCGCGTCGCCTGCGCCGGTAGGCTGGACTCCGTGGGGATCGAGCTCTCGCGCATCGAGACCGAGGTGGCGGTCGCGGACGAGCGGCTCGCCAACGGGAACCGCCGGCTGACGCAGATCGCCGCCGAGCGCCAGACGCTGACCGGACTGCGCGCGCGGGCGGAGGACGAGTTGACGACTCTGCGGGATCTGCGCGACCGATGTGACGCGGACTTCACGGCGATCCAGGCGGGACTTGCGGAGCGAAGGAACGCTGCGGCCGAGGTCAGGGGTCGGCTGGACGAGGCCCGGTCCGAGGTCGGAGGGCTGGACGAGGAGAGACGCGGCGTCGCCAGGGACATCGCGCGCATGGAGGGCGATCGGGACAGCGCGCGCCTTCAGTTGATGGAGTTGGAGCGGCGGGTGGAGCGCCTTGCCCAGGATGCGCGACAGGGGGCCGGGGCGCTGCGGAAGGTCGAATCCCAGCGAGATCTCTTTTCGGATCGCCGCAGCGCGACCGCCAGATCGGCCGAAGAGGCCGCGAGGGAGTTCGAGGCCGCGCGGAGCGGGCTGGTGCGGGTGCGGGAACGACTTCGCGAGGCGCGCGACCGCGAGATGGAGGCGGACACGCAGGTGTCGGCGCTGGAGGCGGAGGTTGCCGCTCTCAGGCGCGTGGCCGAGTCCGACGAAGGAACCGGCTCGGTGGTCAGTGCGGTGCGCCAGGCCATGCCCGACGCCGTGCGCGGCGTGCTCTCCGACTTCGTGAGGGTCTCGGGGAGGCTGGCGCGCGGGGTGGACGAGGTGCTGGGCCGATTCGGGTCGGCGCTCGTCGTGGGTGGGCGGGACGATGTGGAGCGAATCGCGCGGTGGTATCACGGGGCCGACGAGCGGCCGGCGACCCTGCTGTTGCTGCCGCTCGACGCGGTGCCCGAGCCGCCGGGCGCGCTTCCGCCCGGCGTCGCCGCTGTGGGCGACGGGGCTCCTTGGGCGAAGGCGCTGCTGGGGGGGATCGAAGCGGCGGGTCGCGACTGGACCGATTGCCGGGGCGCCGTCCACCTCTTCCCGGAACGCGGTGCCGAGGGCCGTCTGGAGCGGCAGGGACGCATCGAGGCGCTCGAGGCCGAGCGCGATGCCGCGAGCGCACGGCTGGAGGAGGCGCGCTCGATCCGCTCCGATCTCGAACGGGACCACGCGGTCCGCGAGTCGGATACCGACGCGGCGTCGGACCGGGTGCTCACGGCACGCGACGAAGCGAGGGCCGCCGAGTCCGACTCCGTGACGCAGAGCGACCGGAGCGAGCGGCTGGCCCGTCATCAGGAGGAGACCGCCCGCCGGCTTGAAGAGACTCGCGCCACTCGCGACCGGGCCCGGCAGAGGCGCCGCACCGCCGAGGCGGCCGGCATCCGGCACCGTGAGCGGGAGGCGGCGCTGGCCGGACAGGTCGAGAGCGGACGCAGGCGGCTTGCGGCGGTGGAGGCCGAATGGGAACAGGCTCGCGAGGCCGCGTCGGAGGTGACGATTCGCGCCGCACGCCTCGAGAGCCGACTTGAACGGCTGGGCGGGCAGGTGGCGGACACCGGAGCCACGCTGAAGCGCACCGTGCGCCAGCTCGACGACCTCGAAGCGGAGAGCCGCAGGCTCGCCGACGAAATGAAGGCCGTTCGCGAGTCGCGTGAAGCGGGTCAGGAGGCCCTGCAGGCCCTCTTCGAACGCCGAGATCAACTTCGAGCCGACTTGACGGACCATGACCGCGTGCTCGACGACGCTGCAACCGCCGTCGCCGAGGCCGAGCGGCAACTGCGGGAGATGCGGGCGACCGAGCGCGAGGCGATCGGACGCAGACACCATCTCGAATTGCGCGAGCAGGACATACGCAATCGCGCGGCCCGAATCGGGGAGCGGCTCGAGGCGGAGTGGGGCCGTCCCGTCGAAGCCCTTCTCGAAGAGGCCGAGCCGGCCGAAGGCGACGCGGAGACGCTCGGCACCGAGCTGGAGGATATCGTTCGCCGTCTCAGCCGGATCGGTCCCGTGAACATGCTGGCGGTGGAGGAGCACGCCGAAGAGAGCGCGCGCCTCGAATTCCTGCGCCAGCAGCGCGAGGATCTGGACTCGGCCCGCAGGGATCTCCGCTCGGCGATCCGCCGGATCAACGCGACCGCCACGGAACTGTTCATGAACAGCTTCGAGGCGATCAAGGAGAACTTCCGGTCGACCTTCCGACATCTGTTCAACGGAGGCCAGGCGGATCTCTGGCTCTCGGACCCGGAAAGCCCCCTCGAATCGCCGATCGAGATCCACGCGGCCCCCCGCGGCAAGCGCACGCAGCGGATCGATCTGCTCTCGGGAGGCGAGCGTGCGCTGACCGCGCTGTCGCTGCTGTTCGGGATCTACCTGGTCAAGCCAAGTCCGTTCTGCGTGCTCGACGAAGTGGACGCCCCCCTCGACGATTCCAACATCGGGCGCTTCATCCGGCTCCTGCAGGGGTTCAAGGCACAGACCCAGTTCGTGGTGATCACGCACAATCCGCGCACGATCGCGGCGGCGGACTGGATATACGGAATCACGATGGAGGAGCCGGGGGTGTCCGCGATCGTGGGAGTCCGGCTGGAGTCGCCCGCCGACGCCGCCGAGACGACTGCATGACATCGAGCCTCACCGTTGTCGGATCGGGCACCCTGGTTCCGTCCCCGGATCGCGCATGTGCCAGTCACCTGGTCGAGGGGGAAGAGGTCAGCCTGCTGCTCGACGTGGGTCCCGGCGCCGTGCACGGTCTCGCCCGGCAGGGCAAGCGGTGGTGGGCGCTCACCCATCTCGTGCTCACGCACTACCATACCGACCATTTCGGCGATCTGCCCCACCTTCTCTTCGCGCTCAAGTGGGCGGCTCCGTCGCCGCGGGCTCGGCCGCTTCACGTGCTGGGCCCGCCCGGACTGCGGGCCAGGGTGGAGGCGCTGCGCGACGCGCACGGGGACTTCATCGTCGCCCCCGG
The DNA here is from genome assembly GCA_963662845.2 of Longimicrobiales bacterium. Lineage (GTDB taxonomy): Bacteria > Gemmatimonadota > Gemmatimonadetes > Longimicrobiales > Gaopeijiaceae > Bin94. Next base: position 1,236,440 of record CAXXCM010000005.1, read on the forward strand.
CTTCCCGGTCGAGTACGAAGAGGTGGCGCGCGACGCGACCTGGACCGACCCGCGTGGTCGCCTGCGGCTGCGATTCGCCCCCACGCCCCACACCGACAGCTCGCTGGCCGTTCGGGTGGAGGTGGGCGACCGGGCGGTGGGCTACACCGGCGACACTGGGCCCGATCCGGCCCTCGGCGATTTCTTTCGCGGGGTGGAGGTCCTGGTGAGCGAGTGCGCATACGCGGACCCGAGCGATGGCACCGGTCACCTCTCTCCGGTTTCGGTCGCGGCCATGGCCCGCCGCGCCCGACCCCGAATCCTCGTACTGACACACCTCTATCCGCCGCTCGAGGCGGAATCCGTTCCCGCGCTGGTGCGCGAGGCCGGATACACGGGTCGCGTGGTATGCGCGCGCGACGGACACCACTTCAGCTTTGGGAGGGCGGAATCGTGCTCATCGTGATGGATCACAGGGCGACGCCCGAGGAGATACAGCGAGTCGTCGACACAATCTCGTCCATGGGGTATGGCGCCAAGCCCATGCCGGGACGGCAGCGCACCGCGATCGGGCTCGTCGGCAACGACGGACGGGTCGAGTCGGCGCGGCTCGCCGGCCTCCCCGGCGTCCGGGAGCTAATCAAGGTGAGCAAGCCCTACAAGCAGGTTTCGCGCGAATGGCGCGACGAGGACACCCTGGTGGACCTGGGCAACGGGGTCGAACTGGGCGGACCCGAGGTGGTCGTCATCGCGGGTCCCTGCGCCGTCGAGGGACGAGCGCAGATTCTGGACATTGCGGCGCGGGTGCGCGACGCCGGCGGGAGCGCGTTGCGTGGCGGGGCCTTCAAGCCGCGCACGTCGCCCTATTCCTTTCAGGGACTGGGTCCGAAGGGTCTGGAGCTCCTGGCCGAAGCGCGCGAGAAGACCGGCCTCGCCGTGGTGACGGAGGCGGTCGAACCGGAGGGCGTGTCCCTGGTGGCCGAACACGCCGACGTGATCCAGATCGGGGCGCGCAACATGCAGAACTACCCGCTGCTCAAGCGGGCCGGACGGTGCGGCAAGCCCGTGCTTCTGAAGCGCGGCATGTCGGCCACGATCACCGAGATGCTGCTGGCGGCCGAGTACCTGCTCAACGAGGGCAATCCCAACGTGATCCTCTGCGAGCGCGGGGTGCGCAGCTTCGACCAGCAGACCCGCAACCTTCTCGACCTGACGGCCATTCCGCTGGTGAAGTCGCTCACGCATCTCCCGATCGTCGCCGACCCCAGTCACGGCACGGGGGTGCGAACCAAGGTGACCCCGATGGCCCGAGCCGCAGTGGCGGCCGGTGCCGACGGTCTGATCATCGAGGTGCATCCGAACCCGCCGGAGGCGCTGTCGGACGGGGCCCAGAGCCTCTACCCCGAGCAGTTCCAGCAGTTGATGCGGCAGTGCGGCCCCATCGCGGAAGCGATCGGCCGGTCCCTGGGAAGGATGCCGGCGATGGCCGTTTGAAGGCCGGGACAAAGACGCGGCCGGCGGTGCCGATGGAGCCGCGCCCATCCAGACATTCCAACGCCCACGATCCGTCGCCAACTTGTTGCCATGGACGCGAAGAGTGACGGAAGCAGGTGGGATCTCGGGCGGAGAGGAGAGGCGCTGGCCGCGGCGCATCTGACCTCCCGAGGCTGGCGGGTGCTCGCGCGCAACTACCGGGCCGGACCCAAGGAGATCGATCTGGTGGCGTCGCGGGGTGGCGTCGTGGCCTTCGTGGAGGTGAAGACTCGGGCCACCTCGACGGGCGGGACACCGCTGGAGCCGATCGGGCGCGCCAAGAGGAACGCCGTGGTGGCGGCGGCACGACGCTGGATCCACGAACATGGCCGACCGGGCACGACATACCGGTTCGACGCGATCGGGGTGGGGATCAGGGGCGAGGCGGTCGAGATCGAGCACATCCCGGACGCATGGCGCCCCGGTTGACGCTCGTTCGCGAATCCGGGTAGCTTTCCTCGTGCCCCAGGTCCGCGGGTCGGAAGCTCATGAACCCCGTCAGGACCCCGCAGGTAGCAGCGGTAAGTGTGGTGACCGTCGCCGCGGAGCGCCTGGGGCACTTCGCGCGGCCAACCTGCAGCCTCCCACCCACGGCACCGTGTCCTATCTCGCGCTAGCCCGGAAGTACCGGCCCCGCCGTTTCGGAGAGGTGGCGACTCAGGAGCACGTGTCCGAAACGCTGCGCCGAGCCGTGGCTGGAGACCGGGTGGGGCACGCCTACCTCTTCTGCGGGCCGCGCGGAGTGGGCAAGACCACCCTCGCCCGCATTCTCGCCATGTCTCTGAACTGCGCCGAGCGCACGGAGGCGGGCGAGCCGTGCGACAGTTGCGACGACTGCGACAGCATTTGGGGGGGACAGACGTCGCTCGACGTGGTCGAGATCGACGCCGCCTCCAACCGGGGGGTGGACGACGCCCGCGAGCTCAGGGAACGGGCGATGTATGCCCCGTCGGACGAGGACCGCTACAAGGTCTACATCGTCGACGAAGCCCACATGCTCACGCGGGAGGCCTGGAACGCCCTGCTCAAGATCCTCGAGGAGCCGCCGCCGCGGGTGATCTTCTGCTTTGCCACCACGGAGCCGCGCCGCATTCAGCAGAGGGCATCGCCGATCCTGTCTCGCTGCCAGCGCTTCGACTTCAGGAGGATCGGCGCCGACGACATCGTCAAGCGTCTGCAGGAGGTGCTGGAAGCCGAGGGCATCGACTTCGACACCGAGGCCCTGCGCGCGATCGCGCGGAAGGCGAACGGCGGCATGCGCGACGGACTGTCCCTGCTGGACCAGGTGCTGGCGCTCTCGGACGAAAAAGTCACCGTCGAGTCGGTGGTTCAGGTGCTGGGCGTGGTGGCCGAGCAGCGCTACCTGGAGATCTTCGACATCGTGATCGGGCAGCGCCACGGGGCGGTCTTCGACTTCGTCGAGACGCTGATCGACGAGGGACACGATCTGGTCGAGTTCTACCACGGGCTGGCAGAGAAGCTGCGGCTCCTGCTGCGTCTGGCCGTGGATCCCGGAACCACCTCCGGCATCATGGGAGCCGAGCTGCGACAGGCCTTCGCGGAGCGTGCCGCCGCCTTCTCACCCGGCGACCTAGTGCGCATGCTCGCCATGTGTACTGCACTGGAATCGGACGGCAGCCTGCGGCGCACGGGCCGGCCCCGGGTTCTCATCGAGGTGCTGCTGCTGCGAATGAGCTACCTGGATCGCACGGTGGAGCTCGAGGACGTCATTCGGGCACTGGGCGGCGAACCGGCACGACAGCCGACCCCGACCGCCGCCCCCGCCCCGGCCCCGCAGGGCCGACCTACTCCTGCACCCAAGCCGCCCGCCCGCGAAGCCGCCCCAGACTCCCCCGCCCGCGCCGCGCCCCCACAGAGGGTCGCCAGAAGCCTGTCGGAGGCATGGGACGTGCTCCTCAAGGACAGATCCTACATGCCCGGAGCACTGGCCGGCATGCTGCGCGGTGCCCGCACCCGCGAGGCGGACGGCACCCTGACCCTGGAGCTTCACGGCAGCCCGGCGACCGAGGAGCTGGAGAAGGAACCGCTGCGCCGCAAGCTCGCAACGGGGCTGGCACTTCATGCGGGCAGGGAATCTGCCGAAATTGCAATCGCGAAGGATGCCGCGGCCGAATCCGGGGGCGCGGCGAGGGTCACCGAAAAAGCGGTCCGCCGCAACCGGCTGCGCGATCTGGTCGAACGCGCGCCCCACATTGAGCGGGCCGTCAAGGAACTGGACCTGGAGCTGGTGGACTGACCATCGCACCAGGCGAGACCGACGAAAGCGAGCGATGACAAACATTCAACAACTCATGAAGATGGGGCAGCAGATCCAGGCGAAGGTCAAGGAGCTGCAGGACAGCCTCGAAGCCGAGCAGATCGAGGCGTCCGCAGGCGGGGGCATGGTCACGGCACGGGTGACCGGCAAGGGTGACCTGATCGGCGTGTCGATAGAGGCCGAAGCGGTCGATCCCGAAGACGTGGAGATGCTCGAGGACCTCGTGGTGGCCGCCGTGGCCGAGGCCCAGAATCGGGCGCGCGTCTTCTCGGAGGACCGCATGCGGGGTGCGGCGGGCGGATTGCCCATGCAGATTCCCGGACTCTTCTGAGCAGACGGTCTCCCGGTGTCGGCCATCGAAACTCTCACGGGCGAGCTGGGACGGCTGCCCGGCGTGGGGACCAAGACCGCCCTTCGCTTGGCATACCACCTCGTCAAGGGCGCCAAGGCCGATGTGCGTCGGCTGGCGCGCGCGCTCGAAGACGTGGCCGAACGCATCCACCCCTGTCCCCAATGCGGCAACTACTGCGAAGCGGCGCTGTGTCACGTCTGCGACGATCCGTCGCGCGATCAGGAGGTGATCTGCGTGGTCGAGGAAGCCTTCGAGATCGGCGCGATCGAACGGGCCGGACAGTACCGCGGGCTCTTCCACGTGCTCGGCGGCCGCCTGTCTCCCCTCGATGGCGTCGGCCCCGAGAGTCTCAACATCAAGGGGCTGCTGGCGCGTGTCGAGGGGGACGAAGGCCGCATCGGCGAGGTCATCCTCGCGACCAACGCGAGCGTCGAGGGCGAGGCCACGGCAGTGTATCTCGAGGGGCTGCTGCGCCCCCGCGCGGTGCGCGTCACCCGCTTGGCGCGGGGCATTCCCGTAGGCAGCGACCTCGAATACGTCGACGGAACCACCATTGCCGAGGCCCTCGCGGGGCGAAGGGAGATGTAGCGAACCGATGAACCGACGGGTACGCAGGGTCGGCATTCTTCTTCTCGGCGTCGGCGCGGTCGCCGCGCTGTCGGCGCTGATCCTCCGCGACCAGGTGTCGCGCCATCGACGGAATCTCTTCAGCCCGAGTCCCCTCCGTCGCCTGGCGGCGCTGGGCCATCTGGCCGGGGAGCCCGCCAGCGTCGGCGCGGTGACCCTCCTTCGCGACTTCAGGTCGTGGGAGCCGCGGCGACTGCTGCGCGGCAGGGCCGCCACGATTCTCGCGCGCATGGAGGACGACCTCCGGGAAAGGGCGCGAAGCCGGTGAGCATCCCCAACACCATCACCGTCCTGCGGATCGCACTCTGCCCGGTCATCGCCTACCTGGCGCTGTCGCCCGGACAGCTCCAACGGTACCTGGCCTTCGTGGTATTCCTGGCCGCGGCGGTCTCCGATGTCTGGGACGGCCATCTCGCCCGCAAGCACGGGTTGGTTTCGGACACCGGCAAGCTGCTCGATCCGATCGCGGACAAGCTGCTGGTGGCCAGCGCCTTCATCCCCCTCTACTTCATCACCCGAAGCGCGGACGGGTTCAGCGAGATTCCGCTGTGGGGAGCTCTGCCCCTGTGGGTGATCGTCGTCGTCTTCGGCCGCGACCTGTTCCTCACGCTCTTCCGCGGCTACGCGGTCCGCCGGGGGGTCGTGATGGCGGCGGGCAGGCTCGGCAAGTACAAGTCGTTCTCGGTGTACGTGTTCATCGGTTCGCTGCTGCTGTGGCGCCCGCTGCTCCGTTCGGCGACCGAGGGCGGCTGGGAAGGCGCCGCATGGCAGGGCTGGCGGGTGTTCCACTTCGGTTTCGTGGGCGTGACATTGGCCCTCGCGGTCTTCATGACGGTGTTTTCCCTGTTGGACTATCTGTGGCGATACAGATCCGTGATCACGGGGCGATGACCGATCCTTCACCGGAGGCGAGTTCCGGATCCCTGCGCGAGAGGGTGCGGCTGCTGGCCGAAAGGGCGGTCGCGCGCGGCCTCAGGGTCGCGACGGCCGAGAGCTGCACGGGCGGCCTGCTGGCGAAGGTGATCACCGATCTGCCCGGAGCCTCGGCCTACTACAACGGTGGACTGGTCGCCTATTCCAACGATTTCAAGGTGCACCACCTCGGCGTCGACCCCGGGGCGCTGGAGCGGCACGGCGCGGTGTCCCGGGTCGTGGCCCTGCAGATGGCGCGCGGCGCCTGCCGGGCCTACTCGGCCGATGTGGCGATGGCGGTCACCGGCGTCGCGGGGCCGGGCGGCGGCAGCGCGGAGAAGCCCGTGGGCACGGTGTGGCTGGCGGCGGCTCGGTCGGGCGCGGCCAGCGCGGTCAAGGTGCGGCACTTCGGGGGCGATCGCGCCGCTGTGCGCAGGAGCAGCGTCGCAGCGGTGCTGTCGATGGGTCTCGACGCGATGACGCCGTAGAATTGCCGTCCGGGCCGGACCCGGGACGCGAGCGTATGGACCATGGCGCGCGAATCAGCGACTTTGGAGAATCGGTACGATCCGGCGATTCCCCGGGCGGCGGTCCGGCGTGCAAAGTGTGGCCGAAGGAGCGAGCGAGGAAATGAACTCTCAGGAGTACGACGCGAACGAGGGCGAAGCCCGCGAGACGGCGGCCAGCGAGGGCGAGACCGAGACACGCGCCGATGCTGGCGACGGAGGCGTCGCAGACCGCCACGACGAGACTTCCGAAGCGGACCAGGATCTCGCAGGGGAGGAAGCGACCGAGGACCGGACCACGGAGGGCGCTGAGGCAGCCGAGACGCCGACCCTGGAGACCGCCGCGGAAGGCGAAGAGGACGACGGTGGCACCGAGGAACCGTCCGATATCCTGGAACTTCGGGCCGAGCGTGACCGTCTGAAGGATCAACACCTTCGGCTTGCGGCCGACTTCAACAACTACCGAAAGAGGACGGACGACAGATTGCGGCTGCGATGGGACCGCGCCCAGGCCGACCTGGTGTCGCGGCTTCTCGATCCTCTGGACGACCTGCTGCGGGTCACCGCTCTGGACCCCGAGAGCAACTCCTCCGTGGAGGCCATCGTCGAGGGCGTGGATCTGGTGGAGCGGAAGTTCTTCCGCGTTCTCGAGGACGCGGGCGTGGAGATCGTGGACCCCGAAGGGGAGAGCTTCGATCCCAACACGATGGAGGCCATGATGAGTGTGCCGACCGATTCGGAAGAGGACGATGAAACCGTCGCCATGGTGTTTCAGAGGGGCTACACCCTCAAGGGGATGCTGATTCGCGCCGCGCGCGTGAGCGTCTTCAAGTGTCAGTAGCCGTGCGAGATCGATGACGAAGACCGACAAGGACTACTACGCGATCCTTGGCGTGGATGCCAAGGCCAACTCGGAGACGATCAAGAAGGCCTATCGGAAGCTGGCCAAGCGGTATCACCCAGATGCGAACGCCGGGAATCCGAGGGCGTCCGAGCGCTTCAAGGAGGTGAGCGAGGCCAACGCGATCCTCTCCGATCCGCGCAAGCGCGCCAAGTATGACCAGATGCGCAAGCTGGGCGCCTTCAGCTTCGGCGGCGCCCGCCCCGAACCCCGCCCCGGGGCGCAGGAGTCCACCAGCTTCTCCTTCGAGGACCTGGGAGGTCTGGGTGGATTCTCCGACATATTCTCGTCGTTGTTCGACCGGGGCCGAAAGGAGGAATCCCGCCGCCCGGCGAAGCCGGCCAGGGGCGCGCAGGTCGACTACACGGTCGAAGTTCCGTTCCTGGTTGCGGCCCGGGGCGGAAAGGTTCCCATTTCGGTTCCCATCAGCGAGGAGTGCGTTACCTGCAAGGGGTCGGGCGGAGACCCTCACGCCACGTGGAGCAACTGCGACGAGTGCAATGGGTCCGGCACGGTTTCATTCGGGCAGGGTGGGTTCGCGGTCAGCCGGCCCTGTCCGGCGTGCGTGGGCCGCGGCAAGAAGGCCGACAAGACCTGCGCGGCCTGCGGCGCGGACGGCAAGGTGCACCAAAACCGCAGCATCCAACTGTCCGTTCCCGCCGGCGTGGACAACGAGTCCAAGGTTCGCCTGACTGGACAGGGCGAGCGGGGCACGAAGGGCGGAGCTCCCGGCGACCTCGTCATCACCTTCAAGGTGAAGCCGCACCGATTCTTCCGCCGCGAGGGCAACGACATCCACGTCACGGTACCTGTCAACTTGGTCCAGGCCACGCTGGGCTCCAGGATCCGGGTGAGCACGATCTCCGGGGGCAAGGCCGTGGTCCGCATCCCTCCCGGAACCCAGCCGGGGACCCGTTTCAAGCTGCCCGGTCAGGGGATCAGCCGCGAAGGGCGAGCGGGCGATCAGTACGTCGAGGTGAAGGTTGCGGTTCCCGATTCCCTGACCGAGGAGCAGCGGGACCAGATCCGCGACTTCGCCGAATCGGCCGGCTTGAAGTGGTGACGCGCCGAATCCTGCCTCCGCCGAGCACCTGATCGCCGTCGAAGAAGACGCTGGACTGCCCGGGAGTCACCGCGCTCGTGGGCTCCGCAAAGGAGAGGCGCACCGACTGCTCTCCGTACGACTCGACTCGGCAGGGGACCAGTGGCGAGCGATAGCGGATCTGAACCCGCAGACGGGCGGTCTCCGGCGGACGCCTGGTCAGCCAGTTCAGCTCGCCCACGACGACGCCGTCCACCTTCAGAAGGTGCCGCGGTCCCACCACCACCTCCCTCGTCTCGGCCCGTATCTCGAGCACGTAGTAGGGCTCGGGCAATCCGCCGCCGATCCCCTTGCGCTGGCCGACGGTGAAGCCGGAATAGCCCTGGTGGCGTCCGAGGATGCGGCCCTCGTGGTCCACGATGGCGCCGGGCAGCAGGGCGGGGTGGACCGGGAGGAGCTTCTTCGCCAGGAAATCGCGGTAGTCGCCGGTCGGCACGAAGCAGATCTCCTGGGACTCGGGCTTGTCGGCGGTGACGAGGCCCAGAGCACGGGCTCGATCGCGCACCTCGGGCTTGGTGAGCTCTCCGAGCGGGAAGCAGAGGTGGTCGAGCAGGTCGCGGGGCAGGCCCCAGAGGAAGTATGACTGGTCCTTCGCTCGGTCCATGCCGCGAAGCAATCGCGCCCCACCCTCCGACCGGTCGAGTCGCACGTAGTGCCCCGACGCCACGCCATCGCAGCCCAGTGCGCGTCCACGGCGGAAGAGGTCCCGGAACTTCGTGTTCGAGTTGCAGCGCACGCAGGGGTTCGGCGTCCGTCCGCGGCTGTATTCGGCGACGAAGTCGTCGATGACGTCACGCGTGAACTCTCGCTCGACGTCGAAGACGTAGTGGGGGATCCCGAGCTTGTCGGCAACCGTGCGGGCGTCCTGGATCCCGTCGAGCCCACAGCAGGTGCGGCTGCTCGCGGCGACCTCGTCGTCGCCGTAGCAGAAGGTCTTCATGGTTGCGCCGATCACCTCGTGTCCGGCCTCGACCAGCATGGCCGCGGCGACCGACGAGTCCACGCCTCCCGACATGGCGACCAGAATGCGTCGCCGACTTCGAGTCGCGCTCATGACGCGAACACGGCCCGCGTTCCGGCGACGGCCTCGGTCACAGCCGCGACGATCCGCTCCACCTGGCTGCCCGAATTGAGCCTGCCGAAGCTGAGGCGCAGCACAGGTGATGTGTCGCCGGGGTGGAGCGCGGCCAGCGACGCGCTCGGCTCCAGCGATCCGCTGGCGCACGCAGACCCCCCCGAGGCGGCGATTCCCAGAGTGTCCAGCGCGGCCACCAGGGTGTCCGAGTCGGTCCCTCGCACCGCCACGAGAGGATGTGGGGCGCCCTCGGCAAGCCGCGTCCGTTGACCCGCAGTCGCGGAATCGCGGCAAGCAGCTTCGCCTCCACCTCGTCCCTCAGCGCCGCGATCCGGACGGACTCGGCGGGTGCCTCCGCGATGGCCAGACGGACCGCCTCGGCCAGCCCCACCGCGCCGGCCACGTCCTCGGTGCCGGGTCGCAGACCCCCTTCCTGCCCGCCGCCGAAGTGAAGCGGCGAGATCCCTGTCCCCTCGCGGACCACGAGCGCTCCCGTCCCCTTGGGACCGTGGATCTTGTGCCCTGTAACGGTGAGCAGGTCAACGTGCGCCTCCGCGAGCGGCAGCGGCATCTTGCCCACGGCCTGAACCGCGTCGCTGTGCAGCGGCACCTCCCATTCGCGGCACTCGGCCGCGATCCGGTCGATGGGAAGCGCCAGCCCGGTCTCGTTGTTGACCCACATGCACGAAACCACGGCCGGCCCTTCCTGGAGCGCCCGCCGCAATCCATCGAGGTCGAACACGCCCCGGTCGAACCCGACCACCGTGTGCCGTCCCCCCTCGCGCACCGCCTGTCCGGCCGCCGCGAGCACCGCCGGATGCTCCATCGCCGAGGTCACCACATGCGGCGCGGTTCCCGTCGCGGCGACGTGTCTCGTGCGCCCCAGGATCGCAAGGTTGTCCGACTCGGTGCCGCCTCGGGTGAAATGCACATCGTCCGCCTTCACACCGAGCGCGGTCGCGACCGTGCTCCTGGCCTCGTTCAGGCGGCGTCTGGCCGCACGTCCCCACACATGACGGCTGGACGGATTCCCGAAGTCGTCCGACATGCACCCGACCATCGCCTCGACCACTTCGGGACGAGCCGGCGTCGTGGCGGCATGATCCAGGTAGATGGGCTGCGAGCCGGTGAACAAGGGGTTGTCCTTTCAGGTTGCGGGTGCTCTGTAATATGATACGAAGGCCGCAGGGACGACTGCGTGCCCGCTTCCCAACAACCACACCACTCCATGAACCTTCACGAATACCAGGCGAAGGACCTATTCCGCGCCGCCGGGATGGCCGTGAACCCCGGCGAGGTCGCCGACAGTTCCGAAGCCGTTCGCACGATTGCCGAGGACTACGGCGGCAGGGTCGTCGTCAAGGCGCAGGTCCATTCCGGCGGGCGCGGCAAGGCGGGCGGCGTCAAGCTCGCCGACAGTCCCGAAGAGGCGACCGAGCACGCATCGGCGATCCTGGGAATGACGATCAACGGACTGACGGTGGAGAAGGTTCTGGTGAGTCCCACCGAGAGCATCGCCACGGAGGCGTACGTGGGAGTTCTCGTGGACCGCGACGGACAGTGCCCGGTCTTCATGGTGTCGGCCGAGGGCGGGGTGGACATCGAGGAAGTCGCCGCCATCAACCCGGAGGCGATCCACAAGCTGCGCGTCGATCCGCGCTACGGGCTGATGCCGCACCAGGCCTACGTCCTCGCGACCAGGCTGTACGACGATCCGGGGCTGGCGAGGCAGTGCGCGAAGATCATCGCGCAGCTCTACAAGGTCTTCGTGGACAACGGGGCGTCGATGGCCGAGATCAATCCCCTCATCTCCACGGTCGACGGCCAGGTCAAGGCGATCGACGCCAAGGTCAGCATCGACGGCAACGAGCTCTTCCGCCGTCCCGCCGTCGCGCAGATGAGAGATCCCGGATCGGAGACCGAAGCCGATGCGCGGGCGCGCGAAGCCGGACTCAGCTTCGTGAAGCTCGACGGGAACGTGGGCTGCTGCGTGAACGGGGCCGGGCTAGCCATGGCGACGATGGATCTGGTCAAGTACTACGGGGGCGAACCCGCGAACTTCCTCGACATCGGGGGCTCCTCGAACCCGGACAAGGTCGTTGCGGCGCTCGAGATCATCACCTCCGACCCGGCCGTTGAGGTCATCCTGTTCAACATCTTCGGCGGCATCACCCGCTGCGACGATGTGGCCAGGGGAATCGTCGAGGCGACCACACGGAGCGGCATCGACGTTCCGCTCGTGATCCGGCTCACCGGCACGAACGAAACGCTGGCGCGGCAGATCCTGGCCGACGCCGGCTTCAGCGCGGGCACCTCGATGGACGAGGTGGTCCAGGAGGCGGTCCGGCTCGCCGGATGACTCCGACACCGACAAAGGGCACCAAGGGAGATCATGTCGATCTACGTTGACGAGGGCACACGGGTCGTCGTTCAGGGCATCACCGGGCGCGACGGCTCCTTCCATACCCGCCAGATGATGGCGTACGGCACCCGAATCGTCGCGGGCGTCACCCCCGGCAAGGGAGGAGTCGATTTCGAGGGACCGGACGGTCGGCACGTGCCGGTCTTCGACACCGTCGCCGACGCCGTCGCCGAGACAGGGGCCGACGCATCGGTGGTCTACGTGCCTCCGGCGTTCGCTGCCGGGGCGATCATGGAGGCGGCCGACGCGGGCGTCTCGTTCATCGTGTGCGTCACCGAAGGCATTCCGGTCCTCGACATGACCCGAGCGCATGCGCTCGCCCGAGACCGCGGCGCCCGCGTCCTGGGTCCCAACTGCCCCGGGATCATCTGTCCGGGCAAGACAACGCTTGGGATCATTCCGGGACGAATGGTCGTCCCCGGCCCCGTCGGCCTCATATCAAGATCGGGGACGCTCACCTACGAGGCCGTGCACCATCTCACCCGCGACGGGCTGGGACAGACCACATGCGTGGGAATCGGCGGCGACCCGCTCATCGGCACCAGCTTCGTGGACTGCCTCGCCGCCTTCGCGGAGGATCCCGAAACCGAGGCGGTCGTGATGATCGGAGAGATCGGTGGGACGGCCGAGCAGGAAGCCGCAGCATGGGTCAGCGCCAACATGGACATCCCCGCCGTTGGCTTCATTGCGGGGCGCACGGCACCTCCGGGGAAGCAGATGGGGCACGCCGGGGCGATCATTAGCGGGTCGTCCGGGACGGCGGACGAGAAGACGAAGGCCTTCGAGGAGAACGGAATCAGGGTCGCGAATCGTCCGGCGGAAATCTCCGTGCTTGTCGCCGAGGCGTTGGGCGGGTAGCCCGCTGTTCGGGGCGGCTGTCTCATGGCTGCTATGACGCTGGGGCAGCTCCTGGTTGCACCAGGGATCGCCGTGGGGTCCGGCGACGACCCTCTGTCGTGCCTCGAACCCGGCGAATCGGAGATTCCGGACGATCATCCGGTCGTCGAGGCCGCACGGACATCGGCAAAGGGTGGGATACCGCCGTGGCGGGTGCCGCTGACCGCCCATGTCGGCTTCGTCAATCTTGGGAGCCACCACCGGGGCAGGGGGCTGGTCGCGTGTCTGGCCGGTGAGCCGGACCGGGCGGGTGCGCGGCCTCGGTTGACCTGGGTGGCCTGGGGGCTGTCGCGACCATCGGTGAACCTCTTCCTCGCACCCGAGCTGGCTAGTCTTTCGACTGGACTGAAGACCCCGGTGACGCATGATGCGGTTCTTGAACTGGTATCATCCAAATCCTTTCTGGAAAGCAACATAGAGAGCACAGTCCGAGTTGAGCACGTCATGGAACCGCTGACGTACCGCATCTACCCGGACACGCCGGTCGGAGAAGTCCAGCACCTCCTGCTCAGGCGCCGCATCGACGCCGTGCCCGTCGTGGGCGAGCAACACGAGCTGCTGGGGCTGATCACGGCCGACGACGTGCTGCGCCACATCCTGCCCAGCCGCGACGGGGGCCCACCCTCGGGACGTCGTGGGCTGGTGGCCCGCGACCTCATGACGCGTTCGGTGCTCTGCGTGTCCGAGCGCGAGGACCTGGGTGCGGCCAGCCGCTCGCTTATCTCCCGACGAGTGTCGCAGCTGCCGGTGGTGGTCGATGGCAGGCTGGTCGGATTCCTGCCGGCCGAGACCGTCATGCGAGCGTTCGCCGAAGCCTACGTGACATCGCGGTCCCCGACACGGATCGACCGCGCGTCCACCCCTTGACACCATTGCACTCCAACCCGAATCGAACCGCCCGATGAACCAGACTCTCGCCATCATCAAGCCCGATGCCACCGGAAACGGAAGGGCGGGGCAGATCCTTGCCCACCTCGAGTCCGCCGGATTCACGCTCAGGGCCGCGCGCCTGCTCACCATGACGCCCGCGCAGGCCCGATCATTCTATGCGGTCCATCGCGAACGCCCGTTCTACGACTCCCTGGTCGCGTTCATGACCTCGGGCCCCTGCATGCCGATGGTCCTCGAGGCCGACGGCGCGGTCCCGCTGCTTCGCAGGATCATCGGCGCCACAGACCCTGCCGAGGCCGAGGAAGGAACGGTGCGACAACTCCATGCCGAATCGAAGGAGCGCAACGCGATTCACGGCTCCGACTCCGACGAGAACGCGCGCCACGAAATCGCCTTCTTCTTCGCGGAAGCGGAGCGTCTGGGGTAGCCGGGAACGGGCCCGGAATCCCCGGCGAGGGCGTATTGACGGGCCTCAGAGCGAAGCGCTAGCTTTATAGTCTATGTTGCATATCGACCTGTCGCGGTTGCGACGAACCCGAACCTTGCCGCTGGACGCATCGATCGATCCGGACGCCGATCTCTGGACTGGATCCGAGCTCCGGTTCTCGGCTGCCGTTCAGGTCAGCGGCTCGGCGGTTCTGACGGCCGACGGCGGAGTCGTCGTGCAAGGGTCATGGCGGGCCCCGGTCCGGTATGACTGTGGACGCTGTCTCAAGGAACTGGACCTGACCATCGAAAGGCCTCTCACGGTGCTCTACACGCCCGACCACGGATGGGAGCCCGACGACACCGATGTGCGGACGGTCGGATATGGGGATGCGGTTCTGGACCTGGGAGACGCAATTCGGGAAGAGGTGCTGCTGGATGTTCCGCGCTACCACGTTCCAGAGGACGAGGACGGGCACTGCACCGAGTGCGGAGATTCCGTGGAACGATTCAGATACGTGGCCGAAGAGGCCGGAGCGGGCACCGACCCGAGGTGGTCGGCGCTCAAGGCGCTGCAAACGGACTAGGAAGGCATAGGAATGGCCGTACCCAAGAAGCGGGTTTCCAAGCAACGGAAGCGCAAGCGCCGAACGCACTACAAGGCGTCGGCAGCCACGCTGGCGACCTGCTCGCGCACGGGCGACCCCACGCTCCGCCATCGGGTCTGTCCCACTTCGGGAAGGTACCGGGGCAAGCTCATCTACGAGGTCGACGAAGACTAGCCTGCCCTTCGCGGGCCGCGCCAGGTCTTGCAGATGCGGATCGCCCTAGACGCGATGGGGACGGACAACGCGCCCTCCAGCGAGGTCGCCGGGGCCGTGCGCGCGGTCGCGCAAAACCCCGATCTCGAGGTGCTGCTGGTCGGCGACGAAGCGGTCATCGACGGCTGTCTGGCCAACGAGACCTTCCACGACCGGGTCAGGATCGTCCACACCCCCGAGAGCATAAAGTCCGACGACTCGCCGATCTCGGCGCTTCGCCGCAACCCACGGTCCTCCATTGCGGTCGGACTTGAGTTGCAACGCCAGGGAGAGGCGGACGGATTCGTCTCCGCCGGTTCCACCGGGGCCGTCATGGCGGCCTCGTCCATGGTGCTGCGACCGCTCCGCGGCGTGGACCGGCCCGCCCTTGCTGCACCCTTTCCCACCACGGCCGGGACGACGCTGGTGGTGGATGTCGGAGCGAATCTGCAGTGCAAGCCGCAGCATCTGGTCCAGTTCGCGCGCCTTGCCACGATCTACATGCAGGATGTCGAGGGGATCGAGCGACCTAGGGTGGGGCTTCTCAACGTCGGCAGCGAGGCGGGCAAGGGCACGGGAGTGCTCCAGGAGACCCACCGCCGTCTCTCCGAAAGCGCGCTGAACTTCGTCGGAAACATCGAGGGTCGCGACATCATCCACGGGCGCTGCGACGTCCTCGTCTGCGACGGCCTGAACGGCAACGTCCTCATGAAGTTCTACGAATCGCTCGCCCAGTTCCTCTTCCAGGTCTTTCGTTCGCGTGTCGAGTCGGACCAGCTCGACGCAAGCCTGGAGAAGCAGTTTCGCGTGTTCGACTACACGGAATACGGCGGGGTTCCGCTGCTCGGGGTGAACGGTGTGAGCATCGTCTGCCACGGAGAGTCGTCCGCGAAGACCATCGGCAAGGCGATCGCCGTGGCCACGCGCGTCGTGCGCTCGGACATGGTCGCCCACACCGCACGGAATCTCACCGCCGAACGGAGCGCGTCATGAGCCCCCCAAGCCCTGTCGCACGGATTGCCTCCACCGCTCGCTACCTGCCCAAACGGGTGATGACCAATGCCGAACTGGAGGACATGGTCGATACCAGCGACTCGTGGATTCGGGAGCGCACCGGGATCCACGAGCGTCGCATCGCCTGCGACGAGACCGGCGCGGCGACGATGGGCAGCCGCGCCGCGCACATCGCGCTGGAGAAGGCCGGGCTGTCCGGGCGCGACGTGGACATGCTCATCGTCACGACGGCGACCCCGGATCGGTACCTGCCGACGACGAGCTGCGACATCCAGGCCGAGATAGGGGCGTCGCGGCGCTGCTTCGCCTACGACCTGCACGCCGCCTGCACGGGATTCCTCTACGCGCTCACCATGGCCGAGGGCCAGATCGCGACCGGGCGCGCCGAGAACGTGCTGATCGTCTCCACGGAGAAGATGTCGACGATCATCGACTGGGACGACCGCGCCACATGCATCCTGTTCGGAGACGGGGCCGGCGCGGCGGTGGTGCAACCATCGACCAACGGCGAAGGGATCCTGTCCAGCTACCATCGCTCCGACGGTGACCTCGCCGAGCTCATCACGCGGCCCGCTGGCGGCGCGAAGCGACCGCTCACCCCGGAGCGGCTGCGCTCCCGGGAGCACATGCTGCGGATGTCCGGTCCCGCCGTCTTCAAGGCGGCCGTGAGGGCCATGTCCGGCGCGAGTGCGAAGGCTATGAAGGCCGCTGGGCTGTGCGCCGACGACATCGACCTGCTCGTGCCGCACCAGGCGAATGCCAGGATCATCGAGGCCACGGCGAAGTACGCTCGGGTTCCGATGGACCGGGTGTTCGTGAATCTGCATCGCTATGGCAACATCTCGTCCGCGACCATCCCGGTGGGTCTCGACGAAGCCCTCGAGGAAGGACGGATCAAGCCGGGCTCGCACGTCCTCATGGCCGCGTTTGGCGCCGGGCTGACATGGGGCGCCATGACCATGCGCTGGTAGTTCCCTCGAGTGGACGCGAACCGATGAGCATTGGCTTGCTGTTTCCGGGACAGGGATCCCAGCAGGTGGGGATGGGGCACGACCTTGCCGCATGTCATCCCGTGGCGCGGGCGACCTTCGAGGAAGCCGACGATGTACTCGGGCTGAACCTTTCCCGCCTGGCGTGGGAGGGGCCCCTCGAGCAGCTCACCCGGACGGAGAACGCGCAGCCGGCGCTATACGTGCATTCCATGGCAGTCTATCGGGTCCTCGCCGGAAGACTGGGCAGCGTCGGTGCCGCCGCAGGCCATTCGCTGGGTGAGATGACGGCCTACGCGGCGGCGGGTGCCTATTCGTTCTCCGACGGCCTGCGGGCCGTGCGTTGCAGGGGCGAGCTCATGGCGCGGGCGGGGGACGAGTCGCCCGGATCCATGGCGGCCGTCCTCGGTCTGGCCCCGAGCGCCATCTTCGAGCTCTGCCGCGAGGCCCAGGCGGCCGGAATGACCCTGGTCGCGGCGAACCTCAATGCGCGTGGGCAGGTCGTGGTCAGCGGCGAGCTCGCCGCGATCGAGTGGGTGTCCGAGGCCGCTAGGAAGAAGGGCGCCAAGCGCGTGGTGGAGCTCGTCGTTTCGGCGGCCTTTCACTCGCCCCTCATGGCACCTTCGGCCGAGGAGTTCCGCCAGCATCTGGACGGCGTTTCCTTCAGCCGACCCTCCTTTCCGGTGGTTTCGAATGTGGTTGCCCAGGCGGCCGACGACCCGGAGTCGATTCGCAACCTGCTCGTCCGGCAGCTTACTTCGCCGGTCAGGTGGATCGAGTGCATCACGAGCATGAGGAGACTGGGAGTGACCCGCTTTGCCGAGCTGGGGCCGGGGAAGGTCCTGACGGGACTGAATCGGAGAAACGCCAAGGGAGTGCCCACGCAGGCATTCGGCACCCTCAAGTCCATAGAGACCATGGAGGCCGCATGACGACCAATCCAAGGGAACTGGCCGGATCGGTGGCGATCGTCACGGGCGGGTCGCGCGGCATCGGGCTCGGCGTGGCCCAGAGCCTCGCGAACGCGGGGGCGGCCGTAGCCATCGTGGCGCGCGACGGCGACAAGGCCGCAGCCGCGCTCGATGGCCTCGAGGGGACGGGCCACGCCGCCTACTCGTGCGACGTCGCCGATGCCCGAGCCTGCAAGAAGACCGTTGCCGCCATCGAGTCGGGGCAGGGCCCGGTGTCCGTTCTCGTCAACAACGCCGGGATCACGCGCGACAACATCATCCTCCGCCTGCGCGACGACGACTGGGACCAGGTGATCGGGACGAACCTGGGCGGCAGCTTCAACATGATCCGGGTCGTCGCGCGTCGCATGATGAAGCGGAGGTCCGGGTCGATCATCAACGTCACGTCGGTCATCGGCCTCACCGGCAACGCCGGGCAGGCCAACTACGCCGCCTCCAAGGCCGGGCTGCACGGCCTCACCAAGTCCGTCGCGAAGGAGCTGGCCTCGCGCAACATTCGCTGCAACGCGGTGGCTCCGGGCTTCATCAGAACGGACATGACCGCCGGGCTGAGCGAGGCCGTGGTTGACGACCTCAAGGGGCGGATCCCCCTGGCGCGACTTGGAGAGCCCGAAGATGTCGCGGGCGTCGTCCGGTTTCTGGCGGGACCGGAGGCGCGTTACATTACAGGCCAGATCATCGCGGTAGACGGCGGCATGGCCATGTAGCGTCTCCCCTTGCGTTTCCGGCAGCGCCGGCTTGACGGGGGATTGGCGAAGCGACCAGCCGCGCGCACCACCTGAGACCACCCACAGCACCATCTCACCCACGGAGAACGCGAGCATGTCCGAAGTGGCAGGCAAGGTCACGGAAATCATCGTCGACGAACTAGGCGTGGAAGCCGACAAGGTCACCAGCGACGCATCGTTCGTCGACGATCTCGGCGCCGATTCTCTCGACACCGTCGAGCTGATCATGGCCTTCGAGGAGGAATTCGAGATCGACATTCCCGACGAGGATGCCGAGCAGATGCGGACGGTCGGCGATGCCGTCGCATACATAGAACGGAACCAGGACTGACGTCGGACGTCGCGGAACACACGGCAGATTCGCGGTGGGGACGGTGAAGGACACAGCGAACAGGCGCCGCGTCGCGGTCACGGGCATGGGGCTGGTGACGCCCGTGGGCCTGGATCTGCCGTCCAGTTGGGACGCGCTGCTGGCGGGCACGCCAGGGGGCGGCCCCATCACGCACTTCGACGCGGAAGGGTTCGCCACCCGGATCGCCTGCGAGGTGAAGGGCTTCGATCCCAGCGCCCATGTGACTCGCAAGGAGGCCCGCAGATTCGATCGGTTTTCGCTCCTCGCGATCGCCGCCGCGGACGAGGCGATGGCGGCGGCAGGCCTCTCGGGACCTCCGCCGGGCGGCGACGAGAACACCTTCGGGGTGATCATCGGCAGCGGGGTGGGCGGGATCGCCACGCTCGAAGCGAACTGCCGCACCCTGTTCACCAGGGGACCGGGAAGGGTAAGCCCCTTCTTCGTTCCCATGTTCATCCCTGACATGGCGTCGGGACTGGTATCGATTCGCTACGGGCTGCGCGGCCCCAACTACGCCACGGTCTCGGCCTGCGCTTCGAGCGCCCATGCGATCGGGGACGCGGCGAGGCTTATCGAGCGCGGCGACGCGGACCTGATGCTGGCGGGCGGTGCAGAGGCGGCAGTGACGCCCATCACGATCGCCGGCTTCGCCTCGATGAAGGCGATGTCCAAGCGCAACGACGACCCGGAAGGAGCGAGCCGACCGTTCGATGCGACCCGCGACGGGTTCGTCATCGGCGAGGGCGCGGGGTGCTTCGTGCTGGAGGAGATGGAGCACGCCCGGTCGCGCGGCGTCGAGATCCTGGCCGAGCTCGCCGGCTACGGAATCTCCGGAGATGCCTACCACATCACCGCGCCGCCTCCCGATGCGGTGGGCGCCCGCTTCGCCATGCAGACCGCGATCGAGGACGCGGGGCTCTCTTACGCCGACCTGGACTACATCAACGCGCACGGCACCTCGACCCCGCAGAACGACCGGTCGGAGACCATGGCGATCAAGGATCTGCTCGGACCCCGCGCCTACGACATCGTCGTGGGGTCCACGAAGTCCATGACCGGCCATCTCCTCGGCGCGGCGGGCGCCGTGGAGGCGGTCATCTGCGCGATGGCGTGTCGCACCGGCAAGATCCCGCCGACGATCAACTTCTCCGAAAGGGACGACGACTGCGATCTGGAGTATGCGCACGGCGGGATGATCGAGCGATCGGTCTCGGCGGCGCTGAGCAATTCGTTCGGGTTCGGCGGCCACAACGCCTGCCTGGTCGTCCGGAAGCACGAGGCGTAACGTGAGCGGCTCGCCAGGCGCCCCGGCAGGATGGGAGCCTGGCTCCACGGGACTGCGAGTCGGAACCGGCTACGACTCCCACCGCTTCGACCCGGCCCGCTCCCTGATCCTGGGCGGGGTGCTCTTCCCGGACAGCCCCGGGCTCAGCGGCTTCTCGGACGGGGACGCGGTTGCCCACGCGGTGATCGATGCCCTTCTCGGCGCGGTCTGCATGGGCGATGTCGGCACCCACTTCCCACCCGGCGTGGAGAAGTGGCGAGGCGCCGACTCCATGGAGCTGCTGGCGCTGGTCGCCAAGATGCTGCATGGCCGCGGTTGGCGCGTGGGCAACGTGGACGTGACGGTGATCTGCGAACGTCCGCGGATCGGCCCGCGAGCCGGCGAGATGAGAGCGTGTCTGGCGGAGCGGATGGAGGTCGAGGCCGACGCCGTGTCGGTGAAGGGGAAGAGCAACGAGGGGATGGGGTGGATCGGGCGAGGGGAGGGGATCGCCGTGCACACCGTCGCAGCGGTCGTCCGCTCCGTTGGATAGCGGACCCGAACGGCGATCGTGGACGAGGCCCTTGACCTGCTGACCGGGCTGCCGCCCTCGCTGGTCCATCCGGTTCTGGCTCTTGGCGCGGTCGTGGAGAACATCCTTCCCGTCGTCCCGGCCGACACCTTCATCGTCGTCGGTGGATTCGTGGCCGGATTGGGCACAGTGGGGATCCTGCCCGTGTTCCTCAACGTCTGGCTCTTCAATGTGGCGGGCGCGGTGGGCGTCTACGTCCTCGGCCTGAGGTACGGGCGCTCCTTCTTCACTTCGGGGCGGGGGCGACGCCTGGCAGCGAAGGGAAGGATGCGGCGCATGGAGGCTTTCTACCGCCGCTGGGGTGTGGCGGCCATCTTCGTGGCGCGCTTCCTCCCCGGGTTTCGTGCGCTGGTCCCGGTGTTCGCCGGGGTGGCCGATCTCCGCGCCGCCAAGGTCGTGCCGCCCCTCGTGGCGGCCTCGGCGATCTGGTACGGCGGACTGGTCCGCATCGGGTACCTTGCGGGAGACAATCTCGACGTGGTGCTCGCCGCCTTCTCGCAGACCAACCGCGCGCTCCTCGCCGTTTCGGGCGTGCTGGCGGTTGTCCTCGCCGCTGCCCTGTGGCGGCACGGGCGGCGTCATGTCCCGTAGGGCGGGCGGGCGCGAGGCGATGGAACGCCGCTTCCACCTGGAGCCCTTTCTGGACTACCTCGCGCTCGAACGTGGACTCAAGCCGCGAAGCTGCGCCGCCTATCGCAGCGATCTCAGGCGTTTCCTGCGGTATCTGGCGGAGCGGGAACAGGCCGAGGAACCGCGCCAGGTCGACCACACGATCCTGAGGGCGTACGTGGGGCACCTCCACAACGAAGGGATGGCCCCCGTTTCGATCCGCCGGGCGCAGTCGGCGCTGCGGGCCTATTTCGGCTTTCTGACCGCTGAAGGCATCGTGGCCGAGGATCCGTCCGACCGGATGGAACGCCCCAAGGCAGCGAGAAAGCTGCCCGAGTTCCTCAGCCAGGACGAGGCGGTGCGCGTCGTCGAGGCCGTGGATCCAGATTCACCCGTCCACTGGCGCGACCGGGCGGTGCTGGAGCTGCTCTACGCCACCGGCATGCGGGTGAGCGAACTGACCCGCCTCCGACTGGTGGATCTGGAGCTGGACCATGCGAGCTGCCTGGTGTTCGGCAAGGGCGGCAAAGAGCGTCTGGTTCCCATCGGCTCGACAGCCGTCGAGGTCGTCGACAGGTACCTTCGGTCGGTTCGACCCGCGCTCGACGGCGGCAAGGGAGGCGGTGTCGTGTTCCTGAACCAGCGCGGAACGCCCCTCAGTCGCATGTCGGTGTGGACGATCGTGACCCGGGCCGCGACGAGGGCGGGGATCCAGCGAAAGATCTCGCCGCACACGCTGCGCCACAGTTGCGCCACCCACCTGCTCGAAGGAGGGGCCGATCTGGTCGTCGTCCAGGAGCTGCTCGGACACGCCGACATCTCGACGACGCAGATCTACACCCACTTGGACCGCGAGTACCTGCGGCAGACCCACCGCAAGTACCATCCGCGCAACCAGCGTTGAGACCCCCCTACCGCCCGGGCGGCGCCTCCGCCTCCGCCCTGGCTCTGGCCTCGTCCACCAGCTCGAACAGCTCGGCGGGCGTGCCCGCGGAACGGGCCAGTCGCAGCGCCTCGGCAAGCGCGTCGTCGCGCTCGGCCTGTACCAGCAGCCGCAGCGCCGGAGCGTCGGCTCGATAGAGGTAGTGAAGCTGCGCCTGACGATCCAGATACGCCCGGGCGACCGGATTCCGCACCACCTCGGCGTCCATGCCGGCCTCGACCAACGTCGTGGCGAGGCCGTCGAACGCCGACGAGGGAAGCCGTTCGACGCTGCCCGCGGCGAGCGCCTTCTTGGCCAGATCGAAGGCGTATTCCTGAATCCGCACCGCGAAGGGGATCTGGGCCTCGTTCGCACTCCGGAGAAGTCGCAGCTCCTCGTCCAGCAGCTGCGAAGTCACCTCCAGATCGGGGATGATGCCTCCTCCCGTGGCCAGCGTCCTGCCCGCCGGGGTGACGACGGGGTCGCCCTCGATCGCGTCTTCGGGCTTCAGGGAGCCGTCTCGGTGGCGCGCCCGTTGCAGCGATCTTCCCATGGGCGTGTACCACGACCCGGTCGTGATGCTGATCTGTCGGCCCGCCGGGAGGGGATAGTGGGTCTGCACGGCACCCTTGCCGAAGGTTCGCTGACCGATCACGACGGCCCGGTCGTGGTCCTGCAGCGCGCCCGAGATGATTTCGGCCGCCGACGCCGTGTACGCGTCCACGAGGACGACGATGGGCGTCTCGGAGAGCCGGGCCGGGCTGCGCGCCTCCCATTCCTGGTTCGAGACGGTCCCAGTCGGTCCCCGGGAATCCACGCTCGCGAGCTTCTGACCCGGAGCGAGGAGCATGTCGGCGACGCGCAGCGACTCGTCGAGATAGCCTCCGGGATTGCCGCGCAGGTCCAGGATCAGCGCCTTCGCATCGCCGTATTCGCGCACCGCCGCGTCCATTTCCTCGGCGACGCCCCGCGCGACCCTGTCCATCCCGAAGTAGGCGATGCCGTCTTCGACCCAGGTCGCGGACACCGCCGCCACATGGACGTTGTCGCGCACGATCGAGAAGGGAATCGGCTCGGTGAAGCCATCGCGCGCGACCCTGATCTGCACCACCGATCCCGGATCTCCCCGAATCGAATCGCGTGCCTGGTCCAGGGTCCAGTCGCGCGCGTCAATTCCCTCGACCCACACGATCCGGTCGCCCACAAGCATGCCCACGCCTTCGGCGGGAGTGCCCCTGAAGACGGCGGTGACGGTCACGCGAGCGTCGATGAGCGTGATCTGGACGCCGATGCCGGCGTAGTTCCCGGTGCTGGTCTCGCGGAAACGGCCGTATTCATCCGGGGTGAAGACGTTGGCGTACGGATCGTCGAGCTGCTCCAGGAGGCCGTCGAGAGCCCGGTCCCATAGCGCCGAGTCGGCCAGCGTGGTGTTGTGGAAGCGAGCGATCGTCGACAGCGCGTGCAGAAAGACCTGGGCCTGATCGGAGGCCAGGCTAACTGGGGAGTCGCCACTCGCCTGCCCGTTCGGGCGCGGATTCTGACCGGCGGCCGGCAGGGCCAGGACGACAAGGGCCGCGACAACGGCGGCGGAGCGGAGCAATCTTGGCATTGGCATGTTCTTTCTGTGTGGCGGATTCCTTCTAGATTATGGAACGAAGTCCGCCGCCGGGGCTACCCCCGGATAGGCTTCGCTCAACAAAACAAGCTGGAGAGCGCTTCATGGGCAACGGCCACACCCTTCGCGTCGCGCTCTGTCAGCTCAAGCCGAAGAAGGGGGCGGTCCGCCAGAACCTGGCGCTGGTGCGCGACACGCTGCCCGCCGATGCCGACCTGGCGGTCTTTCCCGAAACCGTGCTTTCGGGATACTTCGTCGAGGGGGCGGCCCACGAGGTGGCCCTGTCCCGCAGCGCTCTGGTCGACGCCATGGGAGCCCCGCCCGAAGGGCGTCGGTGCGATCTGGCGCTGGGCTTCTACGAGCGCGGCCGACGGGGCGTGTACAACAGCATCGCCTACCTTGCGCCCGGTCGCGGTCGTTACAAGCTGGTCCACGTCCACCGCAAGGTGTTCCTGCCGACCTACGGACTCTTCGAGGAAGGCCGATTCATCGAGCCGGGGCGCGAGGTGTGCGCCTTCGACACCCGCTTCGGCCGGATGGGGATGCTGATCTGCGAGGATCTGTGGCACTCGATGACGGCGTCGATCCTCGCCCTCGACGGTGCCGAACTGATCCTGGCGGGGTGCGCGTCCCCGGCGCGCGGCTTCGGCGCGTCGGCATCGCGTCCGGCCAACCTGGACGAGTGGGACAGGATCGCGGCGCGGGCCGCCAAGGAGCACGGCGTCTTCGTCATGGTCTCGCAACTCGCCGGATCCGAAGGCGGAAAGCTCTTCCCCGGGGGATCGTCGGCGTGGGCGCCGGACGGCACGCTGATCGAAAGAGCTCCCCTTTTCACCCAGGCCCGTACCGAAGTCTCGGTCGACTTCGACGAAATCCTGCGCGTGCGGACCGAGTCGCCCTTTCTCTCGGACCTCAGCACGGCCCTGCCGAGACTGCGCGGGTCGCTGGACCGCGCTTGGTCCGGATCGCCGCGGGTGGATCTGCGCCAGGAAGGCTCGACCGGCCGCGCCGTGGAACCGGAGCCTCGTGCGGGTGCGCCCGCCGCCGCCGCCGCGCACCCCCCCCATCGCCCGAACGCCTCCGACGTTGCCACGCTGGAGATAGACGCCGGCCTGGTCGAGGCGGCGCTGGTCGAGTTCATCAGCGAGGAGGTCGGACGCCGTCGCGGGTTCGAACAGGTGGTGATCGGCGTGTCCGGCGGGGTCGACTCGGCCGTGTCGCTGTGGCTGGCGTGCAAGGCGCTGGGCCCCGAGAACGTGGTCGGATTCCGGCTGCCGTACACGACATCGAGCGCCGAGAGCCTTGAGCACGCCGCGACCGTCATTGCGGCCACCGGCGCGGCCCAGCACACCGTGTCGATCACCGAGGCGGTGGATGGCTACGTGGCGGCCCACGAACCGGACGTTTCGGCCATGAGGCGAGGCAATCTCGCGGCCCGGCTGCGTTCGGTGGTCCTCTTCGACCAGTCGGCCAAGCTGGGGGCGCTGCCCCTGGGCACGGGCAACAAGAGCGAGCGGCTTCTGGGCTACTACACCTGGCACGGCGACGATTCGCCGCCGATCAATCCGCTGGGCGACCTCTTCAAGACCCAGGTCTGGCAGCTCGCGCGGCACCTGGGCATCCCGGCCGAGATCGTGGCCAAGCCGGCGAGCGCGGACCTGATCGACGGCGTGCACGACGAGCACGAGCTGGGCATCTCCTA
This sequence comes from Longimicrobiales bacterium, assembly GCA_963662845.2. GTDB lineage: Bacteria > Gemmatimonadota > Gemmatimonadetes > Longimicrobiales > Gaopeijiaceae > Bin94. The sequence goes on from CAXXCM010000005.1 coordinate 1,261,899, forward strand.
CCACCGCGCCGATCCAATTCTGCACTGGCTGCTCAAGGGTCACGACGTCGACTCGCTGGTGCGGAGAGGCTTCGATCGGACCGAGGTCGCCACCGTCTGGGAGCGCCTGTCGTCGACACACTGGAAGCGCCAGCTGCCCACCGTGGCCCTCCTTTCGGACAGCGCGATCGGGGAGTCGTACCTCAGGCCGGTGGACTACTAGCCGGTGGACTACCAAGCCCGGGCGCGTCGCCCCCGGGTGTCAGCTCGCCGTCGATGATGCTGGCGAGCTCCTCCTCGCGTCGCCAATGAGCCTCCAGCTCCGCCACCTCCATCGACAGCAGCAGGCGCTCGTGCTCTTCGTGAACGGCGATCTCCAGCGCCACCTTTCCCGTTTCGCTCAGGCTGCCCAGCGCGGCTCCCGGACCCAGGATCTTCGCGGGCAGCGTCTCGGTTCCGCCGGCGAAGTCGATCAGCTTCACCGCGCCGTCGACCCGTTTCTCGGATGACCCGGCGAAGTGATGGTAGGCGAGGACCCTGCGAAGCACATCGCCAGCCTCGTGGCCGCCAAGTCGCTGGCCGGCGTCCTCGTGACCGCCGCAGCGGCGACAGGTGACGATCACGCCGGGGGTCTCCTCGTCCCCGGTCAGGACCAGACGCTCGCGCGCCTTGTACCTTACCCTGGCGAGCCGGGCACCGCAGCGCGCGCACTCGGCCTGGCCCTTCCACGCCGTGTTCCCGAACCGTAGCCAGCGCGCCCCACCCGTGACGATGCCCGGCGCCCGGCGCCAGATGAGCCACGCGGCCACGAAGCTGATGCCTCCGGTCGCGGCCGAACCGGCGATCACCCCGGCCGCTCCGGCCGCGGCGGCCACCGTCAGCTTGCGGTGGGTCTCTCGGCGCTCGCGAAACTCCCTGCCGTAGCGCCACCAGGCCTCCTCCCCTAGCTCGGCGCGCCCCACCCGCACGATCTCGAGAGGGCCCGCGCGCATCAGCGCCACATTGTCGGTGCGGGACAGGAGGCGCGCCTTGTCCGTGACGAGTCTGTCCAGCTCCTCCAGCGCCTCCCAGCGCGATTCCAGCGGCAGGAGCGACCACCGCTTGCACGACCGGCACACCTGCCAGAGACGGCCCCGGACCGGATCGAACGCCACCCGACGGCCGCGGCTGAGGTGCTCCAGCGTGTCGTTCGGCTTGAATTCGCTGCCGCAGACGAGGCAGTTACGGTACATGTCGATCATGATCGGCCTTATTATACGCGGGGCACGGGTCGAACGCTCATCGGCGCCGCCCGCCCGCCGGACTTCCTCGCCAACCGGAGCGGCCATGCTGGTGGTCATCGACAACTACGACTCCTTCACCTGGAATCTGGTGCAGATCCTGGGCGAACTGGGGCACGATCCGCGCGTCTACCGCAACGATGCCGCCACCCCGGAAGAGCTGCGGCGAGCCGGGATCAGCCGGCTGGTGGTCTCGCCCGGGCCCAAGACCCCGTCCGAGGCGGGCGTGAGCATCGCGGCGATCCGCGAACTCGGGCCCGACGTGCCGACGCTCGGAGTCTGTCTGGGCCATCAGGCCATCGGCGAGGCCTACGGCGGCCGCACGATCCGCGCCACGCGAACGGTCCACGGCAAGATCTCGTCGGTGGTGCACAACGGCGATCCTCTCTTCGACGGCATCCCGTCGCCGATGGAGGTGACGCGCTACCATTCGCTGGTGGCCGCCCCCGAGCTGCCCGATCCGCTGGTTGCGATCGCCTGGAGCGCCGATCCCGCCGACAGGGGAGAGATCCAGGCGATGCGTCACCGCCAACACCCCGTCTGGGGCGTGCAGTTCCACCCCGAATCCTGGTTCACCGACCACGGCCGCCGGCTCCTGGCCAACTTCCTGCGGCTTGCCGCCACGCCGGTCTCCGAGTAGCTTAAGGTCCGTGAATCTCACGGCCCCTTCGTTCTGTCGCACCCGATTCGGGGTGCCCGCTTGAACCGCGTTCTCGGTGTCATTCCGGCGCGGATCGGGTCGTCCCGCCTCCCTCGCAAGCCCCTCCAGCGCCTTCTGGGCGTGCCTCTGGTTACGTGGGTGTGGCGTCGTGCGCGGCAGATGGACTTCCTCGACCGGTTGGTGGTCGCGACGGACTCGGAGGAGGTGGCCGCCGTCTGCAGGCGCGAGGGCGCCGATGTGCTTCTCACATCGCCCGACCACCCGTCCGGAAGCGACCGCGCCTGGGAGGCCGCCGAGCGCCTGGGGCCCGGGTTCGGCATCGTGGTGAACATCCAGGGCGACGAGCCCCTCGTGGATCCGGACGTGGTGCGCGCGGCGGTGTCGATGGTCGAGAACGGGTTCGACGTGGGCACCTGCGCGACCTCCATCGCCGGCGACGCGGAGTTCCGCGACCCCGCAGCGGTCAAGGTCGTGCGGACCCGCGACGGGAGTGCGTTATACTTCTCAAGGGCCGCGATACCGTTTCCTCGCACGGATTCCGGACGGAGCCGCAGCCGGATCGCAGCCCACCGCCTCAGGCATGTGGGCGTCTACGCATACAGTCGGGCGGCGTTGAAGCGGTGGGTCGGGTTCGGTCCTTCGCCGCTCGAGTTGGAGGAGGGACTGGAGCAGCTGCGCGCCCTCGAGAACGGAATGAGCATTGGGGTGGCCATCGTGGCCGCCGCGGCCGCTGGAGTCGACACGCCGGAGGACCTGGCGCGAATGGAGCTTCTTCTGAAGGGAGCAATGGCGCAGAATGACGCCGATCGGATCTGACCGGACCAGGTACATCTTCGTCACCGGGGGCGTGGTGTCCTCGCTGGGAAAGGGGATCGCCGCGGCCTCCCTGGGCGTGCTGCTCAAGGAGCGCGGGCTGCGGGTCACGCTGCAGAAGCTCGACCCGTACATCAACGTCGACCCCGGGACGCTCTCACCGCTTCAGCACGGAGAGGTCTTCGTCACCGAGGACGGCGCCGAGACCGATCTCGACCTGGGTCACTACGAGCGCTTCATCGACGCCAACCTGTCCCAGGAGAACAACACCACGACCGGACGCATCTATCGCACGGTCATCGACCGGGAGCGCCGGGGCGACTACCTGGGGCGGACCGTGCAGGTCATTCCCCACATCACCGACGAGATCAAGCGCTCGGTGCGCGTCCTCTCGGAGGGCCACGACGTCGTGATCAGCGAAGTCGGGGGCACCGTGGGCGACATCGAGAGCCTTCCCTTCCTCGAGGGAATCCGCCAGTTCCGGCAGGAGGTCGGCGACCGTGCCCTGCATGTGCATCTAACGCTGGTGCCGTACATTCAGGCCGCCGGCGAGCTCAAGACCAAGCCCACCCAGCACTCGGTGCGCGAACTGATGCAGACCGGCATCCAGCCCGCGGTGCTGATCTGCCGCACCGAGCACCCTCTTGGCGACGGCATCAAGGGCAAGATCGCCGGGTTCACGAACGTGGATCCGGCCGGGGTGATCGAGGCGATCGACGTGAGCACGATCTACGAGGTGCCGCTGCAGTTCCGGCGCCAGCGTCTCGACGACTTCGTGCTGTCGCGCTTCGGCCTGCGGGCCCCGGCGCCGGATCTGACCGCTTGGACCAGGATCGTCGAGCGCATCAAGGCGCCGTCCGGCGACAAGGTGCGGATCGCGGTCGTGGGCAAGTACACCGAGCTGGTGGACGCCTACAAGTCGGTCGAGCAGGCGCTCATCCACGGCGGGATCGCGAACGACCTCCAGGTCGTCATCGACTGGATCGCCAGCGAGAAGCTCGAGCAGGGGCTCGATCCCTCGTTCCTGGCCGGCTACCACGGCCTGCTGGTCCCCGGAGGGTTCGGCGACCGGGGCATCGAGGGGATGATCGGCGCGATCGGCTGGGCACGGGAGAACGGACTTCCCTTCCTGGGGATCTGCCTGGGATTGCAGTGCGCGGTGATCGAATTCGCCCGCAATGTGGCGGACCTGGCAGGAGCCCACTCCTTCGAGTTCGAGCAGGACACTCCCCACCCGGTCATCTGCCTGATGGACGAGCAGCGCAAGGTGACGACCAAGGGTGGAACCATGAGACTCGGTTCCTACACGGCGAAGCTCGCCCCCGGATCGGTTGCGGCAACGGTGTACGGCGCCACCGAGATCACCGAGCGACACCGGCATCGCTACGAGCTCAACAACGACTACCGGAGCGTCCTGAAGGAGAAGGGTCTGGTGCTTTCGGCCACCACCGTCGACGGCAAGCTCGTCGAGATGATCGAGCTGCCCGACCATCCCTGGTTCGTCGCCAGCCAGTCGCACCCGGAGTTGAAGAGTCGGCCCACGCGGGCGCACCCCCTCTTCGCCTCCTTCATCGAAGCGGCCGCGATCCGGGCTTCGGGTGTCCGCGCGCCGAAGGCGGCCGCGCTGGGAGCGTGACGCCGTGCCCCTGCTGGATGGCTTCACCCTGATCGCGGGACCGTGCGTCCTGGAGGACGACGAACTCAATCTCGAAGTGGCTGCGGGAGTGCGCGACGCCGCGCGCGACGCCGAGCTGCCGGTCGTGTTCAAGGCGTCGTTCGACAAGGCCAATCGCTCGCGTCTGCGCTCCCATCGGGGGCCGGGGCTCCGGCGCGGGATCGAACAGCTCGCCACGGTTCGCGCGGAGACGGGCCTGCCGGTGCTTACCGACATCCACGAGGCGAGACCAGGCCGAAGCGGCGGCCGAGGTCGCCGACGTTCTGCAGATCCCCGCGTTCCTATGCCGGCAGACATCGCTGCTGCTCGCGGCGGGGGGGACGGGAAGGACCGTGAACATCAAGAAGGGGCAGTGGGTGCCGCCCGCTTCCATCGCCGGCGCGGTCGAGAAGGTCAGGGCGGGGGGAAGCTCGCGCGTGACCGTCACCGAAAGGGGCGCCTCGTTCGGATACGGCGACCTGGTCGTCGACATGCGCAACTTCAAGCGGATTCGCGAGGCCGCCGACACGCCGGTCATCTTCGACGGAACGCACTCGGTGCAGCGTCCGGGATCGACGCCGGACGGATCCACCGGGGGAGCGCCCGAACACATCCGCCCCCTGGTTCGCGCCGCCGTGGCCGCCGGCTGCGATGGCCTCTTCCTCGAGGTGCACCCCGACCCCGCCTCGGCCCCCTCGGACAGCACCAACATGCTGCCGCTCGCCGAACTGCCGTCGGTGCTGCGAGAGGTGGTGGCCATACGGGGCGCGCTGGCCCGCACGAACAACGACGGGGGATCGCGATGACCGCCATTCCGATGGAGATCGACGAAGCAACCGCACGCCGCATTCGCATGGTCGTACTGGACGTCGACGGAGTGCTGACCGATGCCGGCGTCTACATTGGAATGACCCGCGAGGGCGTCTCCGTCGAGCTCAAGCGCTTCGACATTCAGGACGGGCTGGGAGTCAAAATGATGATGAAGGCGGGCTTGCACGTCGCGATCGTGTCGGGCCGAGTCTCGGAGGCGACCACGCTCCGCGCGGCCGAACTCGGTGTCAGCGACGTATTCCAGGACGGCGGTGCCCGCAAGATTCCGATTCTGGAGAAGCTGCTCGCCGAACGGGGCGTGGGGTGGGACGAGGTGGCCCTCCTCGGGGACGACCTGCCCGACCTGCCTGTGCTGCGCAGGGTGGGCTTTCCCGCCACGGTTGCGAACGGGGTCCGCGAGGTGCGCCGGGTCGCCGTGTGGCAGAGTTTGAGAGAAGGCGGACGGGGAGCCGTCAGGGAGTTCGCGGAAGCGCTGCTGCGGGCGCGCAAGGAATGGAACAGGCTGGTCGATGAGTACTGTCGCGAGCGCGGCGGCTGAGGCGCCGCCCGGAGCTGGGCGCCGGGAGGTTCTGCGCGAGGGCCAGCGCGTCCTGCGCACCGAGGCCCGCGCGGTGGCGGCGCTGGCGGATCGTTTGGGGCACGGCTTTCTGCGCGCCGTCGAGCTGATCGTCGCCTCCGAGGGAATGGTCGTGGTCTCGGGCGTCGGCAAGTCGGGGCTGATCGCGCGCAAGGTGGCCGCGACGCTCACCTCAACCGGAACGCCGGCGGTCTTTCTTCACCCGGTGGAGGGGGTGCACGGCGACCTCGGAATCGCCGCCCCGGACACCGTCATGGTATTGATCTCGAGAAGCGGCGCCACCGCCGAACTCGACGGACTGCTCGCCTTCGCCGAGACGCACCGGATGCCCCTCGTCGCGATGGCCGGCGATCCGACCTCGCCGCTCGCGAGCCGAGCCGACGCCGTTCTCGACTGCCGCGTCGACGCCGAGGCCTGCCCGATGGACCTCGCCCCCACCTCTTCCACCACGGCCGCGCTTGCCATGGGCGATGCGCTGGCGGTGGCGCTGATGAGGCGGCGAGGCTTCGGTCCGGCCGACTTCGCGCGCATCCACCCAGGTGGTGCGCTGGGGCGTCGCCTCACGCTGCGGGTGCGCGATGTCATGGTGGCCGAGGACTATCCCGCCGTCGCCGCCGATGCCACCGTGCGCCAGATCATCGTGCCGCTTGCCCGCATGCGCGGCACCGTCCCCGTCATCGACGCCCACAACGCGCTGGTCGGCGTCGTCACGGCGGGCGACCTGGCCAGACTGATGGAGCGGACCGAGGACTTTCTCGGCCTGCCGGTCTCGGGCTTCATGACCCGCTCGCCCAGGATCGCGGGCCCCGACGAGCTGGGCGCCACGGCGATCCGACGCATGGAGGACCACGGGGTCATGGCGCTGCCGGTCGTCGACGAGGACGGCCTGGCGGGCATCGTTCACCTTCACGACCTGCTGCGCGCGGGAGTGCTCTGATGAAGATCCGATTCAAGGCGTCGACACCCGTCCCGCTCCTGCTGGCCGCGACGGTTGCGGCGTGCACGACCGAGACCGAGGAGGGGCCGGCCACGGAACTCGAAGCCATCAACGCCGACGAGATCGTCTACGGCGTCTCGCGCAGGCTCACGCAGGAGGGGGTGCAGGAGGCGCTGCTGTACGCCGACAGCATGTTCATGTGGAGGGATTCGACCTACGCGCTTGTGATCGGCCTGACGCTGCTCGTGTTCGACGAACAGGGCCGGCGGCGCGCCAACATCAACGCCGACGGAGGGCGGCTGAGCACGGCCACCACCGAACTCACGGCGCGCGGCAACGCGATTCTGAGGATCCCGGCCACCGATCAGGAGATCCGCACCGAGGAGCTGCACTTCGCGCCCGAGGAAGACCGGGTCTGGTCCGATGAACCCATTGTCATGCGCGAGGCGGGCTGCGTGATCGAGGGAGACCGCTTCCAGGCCGACATGTCGTTCGACAACGTGAGGATATGGAGCCCGACCGAAGGGAGATGCACGGAGCGATGAGGCGTGTGCGCGTCGCCGTCCCCCTTGCGGTTCTGGGCTGGTGCGTGGTCGCGGCGCTCGTCGTCCCGGCTCCCGCTCCGGCCCAGGAGGGAGACTGCGAGCTCGTGAGGGTGGGGGGCTACACCCTTCGCACCCGGTTCGATTCCGTCAGCTTCGTGCATCACGCCTCGGGCGGAATCGATTACCGCTGCTCCGACGGGATGCGAATGCTGGCCGATTCGGCGGTCGTCTTCGAGTCCAACGAGCAGGTTCATCTCTTCGGCAGGGTCCGCATCGAGGACACCGATACCGAGCTGGACGCCGACACGGCCCAGTACTTCGGCGGCCTCAAGCAACTGATCGCCTGGTCGAACGTCCGCGTGACCGATCGCCAGAGCGGCGCGGTGATCAGCGGAGGACGGCTGCTGTACGATCAGGTCACCGAGGTCCGGCCCCTCGACCGCATGATCGTGTACGAGGGCCAGCCGCACGCGACCGTCTTTCCGGTGGCGCGGGCGGAACCGCCGCCGGAGGAGGAAGAGCCGGTGGCCGAAGGAGAAGGAGGGGAGGGCACCGAGGAAGGGGAGGGTGCGCCGGTTGGCGACAGTGTGCCTGGCGGCGACAGCGTGCCCGCTGGGGATAGCGTGCCAGTTGGCGACAGTGTGCCGAACGCGCCCGTGGAGGACACCTTGCCGGTGGAGGAGACCGTGCCGGTTGAGGACACCGTTCCGGACGCACCCGTCGAGGAGGCCGCACCCGACACCGTCCGTCTCCCTCCCTACGAGATCGATGCCGAGCGATTCACGCTTGAGGGGCGCCGATTCTTCCGCGCGGGGGGCAGCGTGGTCGTTGTCAGGGATTCGCTGCTGGCGCAGGGGGACTCGCTCGACTACGACCAGGAGGTCGGGGCGATGTCGATCATCGGGAACGCCCAGGTCGATGGACGAAGCTACCGGCTCGACGCCAGCACGGTGTCGGTCACCCCCACGTACGGACTCCGCGAGGAGCTCCTGGCGAGGAAGCAGGCCAGGCTTGCGGGCGAACAGGTGGACATGACCGCGCCCGCGATCCGGATGTTCCTCGAAGACGGGCTGGTGAACCGCCTGGTGGCCATCGGCGAGATCCCCCCACTCCCGGGCGAGCCCCAGATGATCGACACCCAGGGCCTGTCGGCAGGCGACGCGGAGAGACTGCTGGCTCTCGCCGAGGCCGACACCCGCCGGGCCGATTCCTTGACGGTCGCCGATTCGCTGTTCAAGCCGGCCGTGGCGGCGGACCAGTTCAACCTCATGGGCGACTCGATCGACGTGCTCTCGCCCGGCCAGGTTCTCGACCTCGTCACCGCCGTCGGCGTCGCGCGGGCCGAAGGCATTCCCGACGACTCGCTCGCCGCCTCCATGCTGCCGGAAGCCGCTCGACGCGACTGGATGGAGGGAGACACGATCTTCGCCGACTTCGTGCTGCCGGTGCCCGAGGACAGCCTGGCGACCCCGGCCCCCGACGGACAGCGCTCCCGCGTCTGGAAACCCTGACCGCCGTCGGAAGTGCCCGCAGCCTGTATCGGCTCGTCGCCACCGACACGACGGCAACCGCGACGGCAACCGATGCCGCAGAGCCCGACACCGCCGAAGCCGCCGCCGCCCCAAGCGACGCGGGCGCCACGGAGCCCGAAGCCGCCCCGGTCGACCCGCAGTCCGACACCACTGAGGCAGCCCCCGAGCCCCCACCCGCGCTGCACTGGGTCGAGGGAGAGCGAATCATCGTCTATCTCGAGGGTCGCGAGGTGGTGAAGATGGACGTCGAAGGGCAGACGGTGGGGTATCACCTGGAACCGCTTCCTCCCGGCACCCCGCCGGACTCCACGGCGGTTCCCAACGATTCGTCGGCGGTCGGACGGCCCCCGACGGCAGGGAACAGGGGGAACGAATGACGAGTGAGCATCCGCTCGACCTGAGCTCGGCGGCCACCGCGGTCCTGGAGTCCTCCACCCTCAGGGGCGGGCAACTGACCAAGATCTACAAGAAGAGGCGCGTCGTCTCGGACGTGGACATCGAGGTGCGGCAGGGCGAGATCGTCGGACTCCTCGGTCCCAACGGGGCGGGGAAGACGACGACCTTCTACATGCTGGTCGGTCTGATCGCGCCCGACGGCGGAAAGGTCTATCTGGACGAGGCCGAGCTGACCGGCGTTCCCATGTACAAGCGCGCCAGGATGGGCGTCGGGTATCTCGCCCAGGAGCCGTCCGTCTTCAGGCGGCTCACGGTGGAGCAGAACATCCTCGCGATCCTCGAGACGCTGGGCCTGAGCCGCCGGGATCGGGCGGAGCGGCTCGACGAGCTGCTGGACGAGCTCTCCCTCGGCCACCTTCGCAAGGCCAGGGCGTTCTCGCTTTCGGGCGGCGAGCGCCGCAGGCTGGAGATCACGCGCGCGCTGGTCCAACGGCCCAAGTTCATGCTCCTCGACGAGCCCTTCGCGGGGATCGACCCCATCGCCCTGCATGACATCCAGGAGATCGTCGGACAGCTCAAGACCCGGGACATCGGCGTGATCATCTCCGACCACAACGTGGAGCAGACGCTGGAGATCGTCGACCGGGCGTACATCATGTACGAGGGCCGGATCCGGGTTCACGGCACGGTCTCGCAACTGGTCTGGAACGACGAAGTAGCCGACCTTTACCTTGGACCGACGCTGACGGCGCGCATGAGGTCGAGATTCCCGCGCCCCGATAGTTGAGCATGAGGTGAACCGGATGAAGCCAGGCCTGCAGCAGGGAATGGACCTTCGGCAGGAGCTGAGGGTCAACCCGCGCCTCTACCAGGCGATGGACCTGCTGTACATGCCGCTTCTGGAGCTGCAAACCCGACTCGAGCAGGAGCTGTCCGAGAATCCCTTCCTCGAGTTCTCCGAGCCGGACGCCGAGGAGGACTTCGAGTCGGACGACGACAATCGCGACGAGGACGAGGACGAGGTCGACTGGGACGAGGTGCTCCTGGACGGGTTCGACGTCGGTGGGTCGAGGGAGCGGTACGAGCCCCGCGAGTACTTCGAATCGCCCATCGTGGGGGTCCGGCATCTGCATGACCACCTCAACGAGCAGCTCGGCCTCCTTCACCTCGACGACCGCCAACTGTGGATCGCGGGCGAGATCATCGGCAACATCGACGACGACGGGCTGCTCGCGTGTACGCTTCAGGACGTCGCCGACGGCCTCAACGGGTCGCTGGAGATGGTGCGCAAGCCGATGGTCGCGCGCGCCGAGGAGATCGAGGACGACCGACTGCGCGAGGAGGAGCTGGCGGAGCTGGCCCTGCTCCTGGCGGAGCACCGGGTTCCGGAGGTGGAAGATGTGCTCGGGATCGTGCAGTCGCTGGACCCCCCCGGGATCGGGGCGCGCACCCTCCAGGAGTGCCTAGAGCTCCAGCTCAAGCGCGCGGGACAGGAGGGCACCCTGGCCCACACCATCGTGCGGGACCACTTCGACGCGCTCGGCCAGCGCCGCTGGATCGAGATTTCGCGGAGCATCGACGTGCCGCCCAGGGAGATCCAGGACGCCGCCGACGAGATCGCCAAGCTCGATCCGCGACCCGGCCGGCGACACGCCTCGGACCCGGACCACTACGTCGTCCCCGACCTCATCGTCGACAATGTCGGCGGCGAATACCTCGTGTTCGTCAACGACACCAGACTGCCCCGGCTGCGCCTGGCCCGGGCCTACCGGGAGGTGGCGGCGGACAGGGCCAGCTTCGTGGGCGAGAACCGCGAGTTCATCGCCAACAAGCTGAACGCGGCCAACTGGCTGATCCAGGTCATCGAGCAGCGCCGCCAGACCATGCTCAGCGTCATGCGCTTCATCGTCGAGCGTCAGCGGGGGTTCTTCGAGAAGGGCGTGCAGCACCTGAAGCCCCTCACCTTGCGCGAGGTCGCCGAGCACATCGAGATGGCCGAATCCACCGTCTCCCGCGTCACGAACGAGAAGTACGTTCAGTCGCCGACCGGCGTCTACCCGCTCAAGTTCTTCTTCTCGGGCGGGCTTCCCACCGCCACGGGCAGGGAGGTCTCGACGCGCGGCGTGCAGGCCAAGGTGAAGAGCCTGGTCGACGGCGAGGATCCGCACCGGCCGCTCACGGACCAGGCCCTGGTCAGACTGCTGCGGAGCGAGGGGGTCAAGATCGCGCGCCGCACGGTGGCCAAGTACCGCGACCAGCTGGGCATCCTGCCGGCCCGCATGAGAAAGCGGATCTGAGTGGCGGGCATCGATTCGCGCCCCCGGCCGGCCGCCTACGACGACTTCGCCCTGGTCGTCCCCGCCTACAACGAGGCACCCAACATCCCCCACCTGATCCCCGAGCTGCGCGCCGCCTTCGACGAGTTCGGCCTGACCGGCGAGGTCATTCTGGTGGACGACGGCTCGACCGACGGGACGGCGGCGCTGGCCGAGGCCGAGGGTGCCGGCTGGGACCGTCTGCGGGTGCTGCGCCACCGGGTAAACCTCGGCAAGACGGAGGGGCTGCTCACCGCCGCCGAGGCGACCGACAAGAGGTACCTGGTGCTCTTTGACGCCGACCTTCAGCACCTGCCCGCCGAAATCCCGCGCTTCCTGGACAAGCTCGAAGAGGGGTGGGACATCGTCGCCGGCCGCAAGGTGGGGCGATACGACAAGCGTGCGGTGTCGTCGATCTACAACGCGCTCAGCCGCCGCATCTTCGACGTGCCCGTCAGCGACCTGAACTCGATGAAGGCCTTTCGCTCCGACGTGCTCCGCGCCGTGCGCCTCCGTCACGACTGGCACCGCTTCTTCTTGGTCATCGCCCACAAGAAAGGCTTCACCGCCACGGAGATCGACATCGAGCTCCATCCCCGCCGGGCCGGCGAGCCCAAGTACTCGGGCAAGAGCCGCATCGTCGGCGGCGTCCTCGACCTGGCGGCCGTCTGGTTCCAGCTCCGCTTCTCGCGCAAGCCCATGGTCGCCTTCGGCCTGCCGGGCGTCTTTCTGATGGCCGCCGGCGTGCTCACGGGCCTCGTCGCCCTCTTCTACCGATTCGCGCTGGGGCAGGGGTTCCGACCGCTGCTGTACCTGGTCGCGATGCTGGTCACGGTGGGCGTGCTGTGCTTCGTCGCCGGTCTTCTGGGGGAGATGATCGCCGGAGTCCACGACGAGATGGACGCGTTGCGACGGCGGCGTGGGGGCGCGGGGCGAGGGGAGGGGGGGAGCTAGGTGGAGCGGGCGCATGGGGTCCCCGTGCGTCCTCGGCAGGTAGAGAGCCGGCATTCCGGACCGATGACCCTCTTTCGCCGCGCCTGTCGGAGTCTAATGACGAGCAGACACTTGCGAACTACCGGCAGCCGATTACCTTCTCGCATCTCGTTGACCAGTATTTCCGAACCCCGAAGGAGGTGACGGCATGAGCCGGACAGTTGACCGACAGCGTCGGATAGCTCTGCAAGCTGCCAGGGCTGCAGCTGATGCTCTGTCTGCAGATGTATTCCTCTTGGCCTCCCCGATCATCAGCCGTTCCATGGCCAGACGACTGGTTGAGGAACACGCCAAGACCGAGCGGAGGGAAAAGTGTGTCTTAGCTGTGCTCCGAACTCAAGGAGGAGATCCCGATTCAGCCTACATCATTTCTAGCTACCTGCGCGAATGTTATGGAGATGGCTTCACCGCTCTTGTCTCCGGTCCTTGCAAGAGCGCGGGTACACTGCTCGTCTTGGGTGCGCGGCGCGTGGTCATGGGAAGACAAGGAGAACTTGGGCCGCTGGATATGCAAGTCTCAAAGAAGGACGAATTGTTTGATTCTGAGTCTGGCCTTGAGCTGTTCACCTCTTTGGACATCTTGACCTCCACTGGGGTTGCTACTTTTCTTCATCACCTATTTGAGATCCAGCTGGAGACACAAATCTCGACACGACTGGCTGCCGATATCGCGGCCAAACTAACCTCCGGTGTAATCGAGCCAATCGCAAGGCGTATAGATCCGATTGGCCTAGGTCGTCGCCAGAGAGCGATGAATGTCGCCACAGCGTATGGGAAACGGCTGGGGGTTCCGGAACAGCCGCTGGAGAAACTCGTTCGCAACTACCCGGATCACGGATTCGTAATCGATTTTCGTGAAGCTAGTCATCTCCTAGGAGATAGAGTCCGTAGACCCGTAGAGGCAGAAGAAGCGCTGGAGGCAGCGTTGGGGAGACTGCCACATAAGGAACGACAATATATTGAGCTGGTGAACTCGAAGAAGATCGGATTCGCAAAGGAGGGAGACCAAGATGCGAGACAAACTACCAAGCGACAACATCAGAAAGATCAGGCGAGAACAACTGGCAAACGCCAAGGCAACGGTGCGGAGGCAGATCAGACCCTTGCCGCACAAGCGCCCACCGGCGGTACCTAATCCCAACGATGGTAGACAGCGAGGGGGCACACACCAGCACGAGAGTGGCCCCACTGGCTGCGTGGATTAGCTGCTGCACGGCCGATGAGGACCGTCCCCGAGGCCGGATCGTCTTGCCAGACAGGGTGCGCCCGACACTCGTTCCTTGTCCTTGTCCTGTCCCGCTTGTCCGCCATGAAGCGCCCATGGTGGCGGGCAAAATGGACCCAACGGCTGGACCTAACGGCTGGACTCAGAGGCGGCGCAGCGTCGGCAGCTCGGCGTCATCGAGACACGGGCTTGGCGCGCTTGGTGAAGGCTGTCCAAGACGAGTTGGAGTCGGTGCGAAGGGGAGGGGGCAAGCTAGCCAGGGCAAGCTAGCCAACCAGCTTGTCCGCCACAAAACGCTCAAGATGGCGGACAAACTGGTGTCAGGAGGCACTCAAGGGCACCTCCGCCTCATATCCTCGGAACGAATGGACGGCATGGGTCGAAATCAGCAACACAGAACGAGGTTTTCAGGTCTGGGGTCCTGCGCCATATCTGGGACCAACCCATCACTGCCGCTCACTCCGCTTACCAGATTCTCTTCCGGGCAGCCCCTTGGGCATCGTGCCAATCTGCATCGTGTGCGTATTCCTCTGAAAGTTCAAGGAATACCTGACTTACAAAGGGGTATTCGAACTGGAGTAGCTTGGATACGTCTTGGTACTTAGTAGCCAAATGTCGCTCCGGTTCGCCAGTGTCCGGGCGAAAGTGTGCACCCCGTGCGTTGCGGATACCTATCCGATAGCCGAGAGCCATGTCCGCCGACGTGGTTCTTTCCAGGACCTCGCAAACCGGACGCGAAGGGACGGAATCATTATCCCTAGGCCGGATTCGTGAAAGGAACTGACCGAGGAGCTCATCGCCGATTCGTGAGCGATCGTGCTTCTTGCAGAGCCGTCGCACCTCGACCACCCATGCCACCAAGGTATCAGGGTCAACGCGGCCATCCGATCCGGTGCCCGGAAGTCGTCGCATTTTGCTGAGGAGGTGCCGAGATGCACGCAGCACCCTGGCGGCCTGCTCTTGATCTTCGATCAACCACCCCCGGAGGATCCTGACCGAAATCCTCACGCAGATATGCGATGGCTAGGGCTTGGAAGTACAGGGTAGGTGACTCAGCTACCTGCCGTTCCAAGTTCGGTATTCCGAGTGGGATGTTGGCCAAGGAGTCTATGTGGGCATACTCCAGTTGAGCTAGCTCGTCCGGGGTCACATCGTTGCGCCCTTCTAGAGATTCAAGTGCCTTCTCCAGCCAATGGTCCGCCATCATATGTTCATCGTGTGATTCAGGTTCTGCGGAGGCCATGGCAAGCAGGACACGCTTCAGTTTCCCCGTCTCGATCCGTGACCAATCGTTACCCATCACCCAGAACGCCGCATGCGGTCGCTGTGCATTTGTCCTTGATGCGGTCGAGGTGCTTGAAGACGGCCTGCGCCGTATTGTCTACGAGAACCTTGTCCCGGGCATTCCTGAGTTCTTCGGTCATCCTGCGGGTCTCCACTGGGCAGGTCTTGGCCCCCGCAATCTAGCCCACACCGGCAAAGTCGGACTACAGGTTCACTCCCCGGAGAGACGCTTATGGAGCGGTGGTGGATTCCACCGCATGCCGATTCACCTTGGAGTGAGCGAGTGGCGGCGCTCTTTAGCCTTCACGCCACCGTTGTCCGCCATTCTGGGCCTAAGATGGCGGACAAAAACGCTTCGGGAGGACGTTCTTAGAGGCACACGCTTATAGGCACGCCTCAGGAGCCCAGACTCAGAGGCTGCGCAGCCGGGCGAGGAACTCGTCGGCGCTGGCCGATTCCAACATTGCGCTGGCAACCGCATCCGTGCGCTTTGAGTCCGAGGTCCCACCGAGGACCGGTGAGAGCGCCTTGGCCGCCTCGGGTCCGAACTTCTTCAGCACAAGCTGACGCAGCAGGGCGACCTGCCCCTCGTCGCGTCCCACACGGATCCCTTCGTCGCGTCCCACACGGATCCCTTCGTCGCGCCCCTGGCGATGCCCCTCGTCACGCCCCTCGCGAAAGTGTCTTCTCCCGTACTCCTCCAAGCTCCGCTGGTAGGTCGCTGCTGCCTCTGCCATCGCCTCTTCGCGGTGCCTTCTCCCGTACTCCTCCAAGCTCCGCTGGTAGGTCGCTGCCGCCTCTGCCATCGCCTCTTCGCGGTGCCTTCTCCCGTACTCCTCCAGGCTTTGCTGGTAGGTCGTTGCCACCTCGGCCATCGTCTTCGCCTCCCGCATCTGTTCTCTCGTGATTCGTCCCGTTGATACTAGCATCTCCGCCACGCCTTCGGCCATCAGGCCGGCGTAGTCGCTGCCCGTCCGCTCCGCGATTCGCGTCAGCTCCGCCAGCACCGCCTGCGTCCCCTCGACCGAGCGGTCCAGCTCGAGCGCCAGTACGGTCTGGGCCAGATCGCCCTCGAACCCGCTGCCGTGCCGCGCGATCAGCCGGTACTCGCCCGCCGCCCAGCGCGGAAAGAGCTTTCGCAGCCCGACCGCACCCTTCCCGGTGCCCCGGCCGTGGTAGATGACGAAGGACAGCACCTCCAGCGACCCCTCGCGACGCAGGGACGGCCTGCGCTGGAAGATCTGCTGCGCGGTCATGAGCTGGTAGATGGCCATCCGGAGCTTCATGAGCCAGTCCCAGTCGCCCTGGAACTCGAGCTGGATCACCACGCGGCCGTCGCCGTCGCGGACCTCGGCCATCCACAGCATGTCGGGATAGCGCCGTACGAGGGCGTTGCCGACGAGCTCGGCGTCCAGCTTCGTGAGCGTCGAGAAGTCGATCCTGTCGGCATGCTCGCCGGCGTAGCGACGGACCAGTTTCTCGATGGCCGTGGGGTGGCAGAAAACGGTCTTGAACGCGGGGTCGTGCACGGGTGGGTCTCCGGTTCGTCTGGGGGACGAACAACGTGGGCGGAAACCGGGGGCGATTGAATGGCTGGATGGGACAACCTCGCAGGGCGACCGCCGGGGCACGCTTGACAACCGTGACGGGAGCCGCTAAAACGCAATCGACACGCCCGTCACCGGAGGCACACCATGACCAACTTTGTCCACCAGCGAGGGTCGCGCCCGCAGCAGGGGCAGCTCGGCGTAATCGCGACTCTGCGGGCTTGGTGCGCTTGGTGAAGGCCGTCCAGGGCCCGCGCATCCTCTCGGTGATCGGCACGCGCCCCGAGGCGATCAAGATGGCGCCGGTGGTCAGCGCGCTCGAGCGACGCGGCGGATGCGCCCACAGGCTCGCGCTGACCGGCCAGCACACCGACATGGTCGACCAGGTGCTCGGCGTCTTCGGTCTGGACGCGGACTACGACCTCAAGATCATGAAGCCGGGCCAGAGCCTCTACGACGTTGGCCACGCCTGCATGGACGGGCTGCGCGAGGTTGCCGAGGACTTCCGCCCCGACGTGACCATCGTCCAGGGCGACACCGCGACGGTCTTCTTCGCGGGCGTCGTGACGTTCTTCCAACAGGGCCGGCTGGCGCACGTGGAGGCCGGACTGCGCAGCCACGAGAAGTGGTCGCCCTTTCCGGAGGAGATGCTGCGCCGCATGATCGACACGGTCTCCGACTTCTGCTTCGCGCCGACGCCGGCCGCCGCGGCCAACCTGGCTGCCGACGGCGTCGAGGCCGACCGGATCTTCGTGACCGGCAACACCGTCGTGGACGCGCTTCTGCAGATGCGGGCACACCCGCCCGCAGTGGAGGACCCGCGCGTCGCCGACCTCCTGGAGTCGCCGCGCCGGCTGGTGCTCCTCACGGCCCATCGCCGGGAGTCGTTCGGCGATCCGATCGAAGGCGTCTTCGGTGCGGTCGCCGAGATCGCCGACCGCTTTGCCGACATCGAGATCGTGTACCCGGTGCATCCGAATCCGCGCGTGCGGGAGCCCGCTCTGCGCATTCTCGGTGGACGACCACGGGTCCACCTTCTGGATCCGCTGTCGTACGGGGATCTTCTCGCCGTGCTCGCCCACGCCAGCCTCGTCCTGACCGATTCGGGAGGCATCCAGGAGGAGGCACCGGCCTTCGACGTGCACACGCTGGTGCTGCGCGAGGTGACCGAGCGGCCCGAAGCCGTGCAGGCGGGGGCGGCAACGCTGGTGGGCACCGACGCGGCCCGCATCCTCGACGAGGCCACGGCGCGCCTGTCGGCCGACGGGAAGGGGCCTCGGGTTCGGAACCCCTACGGCGACGGCCACGCCGGGGAGCGCATCGCCGACATCCTGCTGGCGGCGCTGACCGGCGCCCCCCGCCGAACCCGCGACTGGGAGCCGAATTGAAGATCGTCGTCCACTGCGTGTACTTCCCGCCCGAGGTGGGAGGGCTCGAGAGCCATGTGCACTACCTGTGCCGGGGCCTGGTCAAGCGCGGCCACGAGGTCACGGTCGTCACGTCGCTGTCGCAGCCCGGTCTGGCACCGGAAGAGGACATCGACGGCATCCGCGTCCACCGCACGCCGCTGCCCGCCCGCAACTGGTGGGGCTGGCTGGCCCACGCGGTCGGCTCCACGCCTCGGACGCGCGCGGCGGTGCAGGGTGCCGACGTGGTCCACGCCCAGGCGTTCCCGTCGCTGCTCCCGTGCTCGGTCGCGCTGGCGGGCTCCAGCACGCCGCTGGTCTGCACCCTGCACACTTCGCACTTCCTGCGCCTCGCGGCCAACCGCTTGTTCTCTCCCTCGCTGGGCAGGCTCGTCGAGCTGAGCGACCACAACTTCGCGGCCAGCAAGGAGATCGCGGATGTCGGCGAGGGCCTCGGTCCCACAATCGAGGTCGAGGTGCTCGTCAACGGCGTCGAGACCGACATCTTCCGTCCGGGCGACGGCTCGCTGCCGCGCGCGGACGGGCGGCGTCGCCTCGTGGTGCCGCGCCGGCTTTTCCCGAAGAACGGCGTCGAGTTCTTCGTGCGCGCGATGCCCGAGATCGCCGCGGGTGCCGATGTGGACGTGATCGTGATCGGGGACGGTCCGGAACGTGGCAGGCTGGAGACGCTTGCGGGGGAGCTGGGCGTCGCCGACCGGATCGACTTCCTCGGCGCCCGGCCCCACGCCGAAATGCCGGGGCTGCTGCGCTCCGCGGATCTGGCGGTGTTCCCGTCGCTGGTGGAGGCAACTTCGGTTGCGGCGCTGGAGTGCATGGCCTGCGAGCTTCCCGTCGCCGCGTCGGCGGTAGGGGGGCTTCCCCAGATCGTGGACGATTCCGTCGGAGGACTCTTTCCGCCCGCCGATCCTGCGGCGCTGGCGGCGAAGGTGCTGGAACTGCTGGCGGACGAACGGCTCGCCGCGCGCGGGGTCACGGGCCGGGAGAAGGTGGTGACGAGCTGGAGCAACGAGCGACTGGTGGACCGGCATCTGGAGGTGTATGGGGGGCTGGTGGGGGGTTCTGGGTAGCGCGATGCGAGCAATGCATGAGGTAAGGCTGAGTGGACATGGAGTCTGAGCCGCGCGTGGCGGTTGAGTCTGCGACTGGCGGGGCCAAGGCTGCCGACGGACACATCGGCAGGTCCTACTACAACCAGTCAACCTATTTCGACCCCAGCCACCTGTCCGACTTTGACTCCCGATTCCAGCGCTACCGCATCAGGAAGGTGCTAGAGCTCTGTGCTCCACGACCCACCGACAAGGCTCTGGACCTGGGCTGCGGGTGGGGCACGATCAGCTTCGCGCTGGGCCCGAAGGTTAACGAAGTCGTCGGGCTCGATTACGCCGAACGGGCCGTAGCCAACTGCAACGCACGTCTCGCCAAGCTCGGTCTCGAAAACGTTTCCTTCCGCGTCGGGGACGGACGGGATAGCCATCTGGACACGGCGTCGTTCGACTTGGTCGTGGCGGCAGATCTCTTCGAGCACATCTACCCGGAGGACTCCGAGGCGGTGGCGGAAGAAGCCTTCCGAGTGCTCAGGCCCGGCGGACGGTTCGCGGTTTGGACGCCCTGCCGAAGCCACATCATCGAAATCCTCAAGAACAACGATGTCCTGCTGAAGCGCGATGTCACACATGTGGATTACAAGTCGATGCCCAGAATGAGGGGAATCCTGGAGCGGGCGGGATTCGCGATCGAACGGGCCTATTTCGCCGAGTCCCACCTGCCAGGCCTGATGGTCGTTGAGTGGCTCGCCCAGCGGTGGTTGCCGTTGTTGCGGCGGAGAATCGCAGTGCTGGCCATCAAGCCCGGATCTCCATTCGATCAAGAGCACGGGCGGAGCGGCCCGCCTGTGACCGGAGTTCAAGGGGGCAAGAGAAAGAATCGAGTGGCCAAGGCATCAAATGGTGTGCCGTCGGCTTGGGAGGGCCGGGGTGCCAGCGGGAGCCGGCGCCTGGCGCAGCTCGGAAAGCGGGTAGGCAACGCCATGGTGAAGATCGCCCGCAACCCCATTGTCGCGTGGCGAATGCTCTGGCCGCGCTACGGCCCGTTCGCGAGCAGGACTCCCGATCCAGAGTTTCGGCGCATGAGCCGGTGGTCGTTCGGAACTCTTCCGAGGGAGCCGTTGAATGCCGTATTCCCGGACATCGAGTCAACCGATGTCCGCGTGGTTCGATGCTTCGACAGAGAGCCCCTCTTGTCCATGACGCCGTCCGAGGTGATGGCAATCGGAGCGATGGTGCGAGCCCTGCGACCGGCGCGCATCCTCGAGATCGGGACCTTCGAGGGCAACACTACCGTGAACATGGCGGCGAACGCGCCGTCCGATGCCCGTGTGTACACGTTGGACCTGCCTCCCGACTGGGGCCAGGAGTACTCGCTGGACGTGCCGGACATCCATCGCAACGCTGCCGTCGGACACCACACGGGCAGGCAGTTCGGAGGAGATTCACCCCACGCGCACAAGATCACCCAGCTCTGGGGAGACTCCGCCGAATTCGACTGGGCTCGCTTCGCCCCCTACGATTTCATCCTCATCGACGGGTGCCACACCTACGAGTACGCGCTCTCCGATACCCGCAACGCCCTGCGCGTGCTGAGTCCGGGAGGCACGATCGTCTGGCACGACTACGGAATGCTCGAAGACGTGAGTCGCGCCGTGGACGAGGTAGCCGGCCGGATCAAGGTGCGGGCGATACAGGGGAGTCGGCTGGCGGTTGGGTTTCCGTGAGCACCAGTCTCCTCCACCAGCAAAGGCGGTGGTGGGCGACGGAGATTCTCTCGGAATCGTGACGACCTTCCTGGCAGTACGAGCGGCCTAAGCTGGATTGTCAATTCTGTCTATCGCAGCCCCTCGGGCCTCTTCAAGGGTCCGAAATCCGCCAGGGGCGGAGCCGTTCCGAAGGCGGTAGGTGTTAATGCGGTTCGGTCCCGGTAGGTGCCGGCTGTTACCAAGCTGCTATGTCTTCAGCTGTCGCTAAGATGACTGCCCTAGCCAGTCCCGTTTGAGAGCCTATAAACCCGAGATGCTGCCAAGCCACGAGGAACTTCATAGCCAAGTAGTCACGGATGTTACCGCCGTGGCTCCCAACAACTTCGAGCGCAGCATCGCGCGCCTCCGTCATGCCCGCTGCACACGCCGAGTTGATGTGGCACTGAAAGAAGTCCTGGAAGCTCCTACGTAAGACCTCCAACGGAGCCCGATCAATGGAAAGCGCCCTCTGGAACTCGACACTCGATGCCTCATCTTCGAACTGACGGACCGGACCCAGGTAGAGTGCCAGCTCGAATCTCACCAGGTCAACAGCCGGATGGCCGGAGGCTGACGCTGCGTAGTCGATCACGTGCACTTCGCTCTCGCCCCGGATAAGGATGTTTCGCAAATGAATGTCCCCATGCACTATGGCCGAGTTCTCCATGCGCCGCACACGTTTCGAAGCCGCCCTTCGTGCTCTCATAGCACGTTCATTAAAACCCCAGACAAATCCCCTGTGATCGAGTGTGTCGAGGTGCGTCGCTGGGGGGTTTACGCAGGACTGGAAGTTGCCACTGGGAGGGGGCTTTTTCCTGTTCAGTTCTGCTAACGTCTGCGCGACGCGAGGGAGTGCCTTCTCCAAGAACTTCCCTGCGTCCTTCGCCTCTTCCGTATTGTCCTGGAACCACTGTCCATTCCACACATCGCGCAATCGTTTCTGCAGGGATTCGGCTGGAGTCGAAGGGTCGTCGTCGCCACGGAATAGGGTGGAGAGGACGACCGCGATTTCTCCATGAAAGTGACACTCTAGCCTCGGCAGATCGTTCCAGGGCTGTACAAGCGTTTTGAATCTCCGCATCTCTTCCAAGGCGGAGTTTTTTGACGTGATCTTGGCCACAAAAGTTGGAGTGTCACCGCACACGACGGTCGCCAGCTTTGCTCCAGAACGGCCCCCTGTTAGAAAGCGAACTGTTAACGGACCGGAGGCCAATTCCGTATCAACACGCTCAGCCCGTACGCGGGCGTGGGTTGCAGCAACCAGTAGGTGAGCTTCGGCCGAGTTCAAGTCACCGAAGATGATAGGTGTGGATCTGTGACTCTCCAGGAGCTTCGCCGCGTGTTGATAGAAGGACAGCTCTGCTTCTTGAATCGTCCCATCCGATCGAAAAGAAATGGCGTCGCTAGGAACAAGAGTGCTGAGCTGTCGTGCCGTCTTGATGATCTGACGTACCTTGTTATGCGAAACCCTTAGCGCATCGGTCTCGTGCACTCGAATCGCAATGAAGCTGGAGTATTCCGCTAGAGTCTTGAAAAGGGCTTCCTGGGTTTTCGTATCAAGGACAGCGAGTGCTGACTGGTCGATCGCGCACCCACAGATCTCGGCGCTATCGGCTAGCACGCGCTTCGCCTCTGACGGGGACTCCACAGCTATCGTGTCCAATCCAGCGTTCTCGATCTGTCTTCGGTTCGCAGCCAGACGGTCTGGATGTGCTAGGAGAAGAACCGTCGAGTAGCTCACGGTTGCCTGCTCTGTGTCAGGCGACCCTGACGCCTGATGGTCGGTCTCTACTACTGGCGCCGACGTAGTCCCCGTGTCTTCTGCCGTACGTGTCTCCGATTGCCGACGCGACCCGTACAGTTCCAAGCGGGCTCCCGCAGGAATGGCGTTTGCGACCGCCATTTGCAAGTGAGGCGGGAAACCACGTGCCGCTTGAGCAATCGGCGACTCTTGGTCTCGAGGTGGTGGATGAGACCATAGCAGCAACTCCAATCGGTGTGCTTGGGTGCGCTTGGAAAGACGGCGATTCTGGCTGAGAGCACTCGCCACGTCAAGTACGAGATGCACATCTGTGTGGTTATCCGCGCCCTGACTAATCAACCAACCCAGGGCGTCTTGTGCGGTCTGCTCAGTGTCGGCCGCGACACGCCCGACGAACTCATCGCGGGTCATCACAGTCTCCCAATTCTACAGCGTCTCGGGATTCGATTCAGATAACAGGTCGCCGTAATGACGCTCACGCTCCGCAAATGCTTCTGCGCCACCTTCCAGGAGGTCGAGAATATCTTGTTTTCGACCGTCCACGGTCCCGACCTCTGCTGGCGTTGCGGCCGTCGGGCCTGCCATTCCCATCACTACCACCCTCTCTGCTCCACCCAGCACTGGGATGTTGGCGTTATGAGTGACAAAAATCAGTTGTCGCTCCGATTTCAGTTTGCGTATGGTGGCTACCAACGACTTGAAGATAAAACGATTGTCCAGATCGTCTTCCGGTTGATCAAACAGCAACGGATACGGTAGCGGCCGAAGAATGATCGGTAGGAGAGCAGTAGCCCGCTGCCCTTTGGAAAGCGTTTCGACCGATTTGGGCTCCCCGTCATCGAAAAAGGTGACTTCCAAGCGACCAGCTGGCAGCTCTGTTTCAAGGTCATATAGTTGGGGATGATCCCCGAGCTGTGCGACGATCCGCGTCGTCTGTCCCAGATCACGCCCGAGTAGGGCCGCGAGGCGGTGCGCGTCGCCTTCCTCAATCAAGTCGATCAGCGCACCAGGTTCTATACGGTGTGCGATTGACTGCGCCACCTCGTCTTGCGAGTGGATCCGCGAACGACGTAGGAGTTCACGCAGTCGTTTCGTATACGCGCCGGTATTCCACGATGAGCCCAGCGTGAGCTGCACGGTGTCTCCGTGCTCACGATTGATCGAATGGATTTCAGCGATTCGCAACTCGTAGAGTTCGTCATCGACTTGCTGTAGTTGGCTGCGCAGCATCCGCCGCCTATTGAGCAAATCCGACTCCTCGTTACGTGCAACGTCTGCCTGACCCTGCAACTGTTCCAAGTGTGTTACTTGTCGCTCGAGGGCGTCTCGTTGCTTGAGTGACTCATTCACCGCTTGTTCCTGCTGCCGCAACTTATAGAATCGCTCGCTGGCATCTTCGAAGCGCTGATTAAGGTCACCGATGAGGCCCTCCAAGTGCGTCGAATCGATCTTCTCGGTTGCGATCATGAGTTCGCCAACCGCAGCATGTAGCTCCTGTAGAAGCGAAGCGTCGTCTGACAAAGCGTCTCCTGAGTCTTCCGTGACTGTCGTCACAGATTCTGCGAGTTGGCGGGCTGACGTGCGAGCACCTGCGAGGCGATTCGCAAGATCTCTGCGCTCGGCTTCGACCTTCCTTAGAGCTCCTAGGATTCGCTGGCGGCGCTCATGCGCTTGGCGCTCCGCTTCCAACGCTGGACTCGCAACGGGGGCATCCCTGGTAAGGCGTTCGAGCTTACTTTTAGCTGGGCGTATTTGGGTGACTTTGTGATACCCTCCGTTTCGAACGCAAACCGGATGCTCTCGATCAGCGTGGACTTACAGGTGCCCCGGGCGCCAATAATGCAGGTGAGGCTAGGTGCGAATTCGACGGGGCAATCCTTCAGGAAGCCGGACGAGGTGGATACTCTCTTCAGGTAGGCACTCATAGTAGTTCACGGGGCGGGGGGGCTTGAATCGCGACGGTCCTTAACGAGACTATCTCATTCAATAGATGAGATCAAGGTGCCATCGCCTTGCCAGGTCGCGTCGCCCGAGATTCCGCAGCACCCTCGCCAACTCGGCCTACGTGGACTCCCCCGCGTCATCGTGGGGCCGGATCATCATGACGCGCCCCGGCACGCCGAGCACGACACCATACGCCGGGACATCGGCGATTACGAGCGTGTTCGCTCCGACGGTCGCCATGCGGCCGATTCGCACGCCGGGAACGATGGTCGCCTTGACGCCGATGTAGGCGTCGTCCTCGATCACGACGGGTGCCGTCTTCCGGAGGCTGTACGCCTCCTCCAGGCGAGAGTGCACGGCCGTGACCTCGCCTAAAATGGATACCGCGTTGCAGATGGTCGCTCGCGATCCGATCGTGACCATGTCCGGGCGCGTCACCTGAACGTTGCGGTCAAACACCGTCTTGGGCCCGATCGTCATGCCGCTCATTCGGTAGAGCGAGGCCCGCATGCCCAGGGGAATCGGCAGCATCGATGCCAGGTAGCGTATGACCTTACCCATCACCAGTCGTCTCCTTCCAACGAGTCAGATACTCCGCGACGGTGACGACCTCGTGGCTGGTGGCCATTTCACCGAGAATCGCGTCGAGAAGCTTCCAGTGAACGCCTTCCACATACGGATGGCCGTACATGAGGGCGAAGGGACGTGCCCCGATCCGCTCACAAGCGCGCTTCACGATGCGTCCATCGGAGTCGCCGCGGGCCAGCCCCTGTTCGACAAGAGGAACCTGATTTCCCCCTACGACGTTGACCGGCACCTGATAGTGAGCATGGAGAGAGTGACCGTCCCTGCCAAGCGGGCGGAAGGGCTCCTCGCCAACCATGTCCGACCCGTACTCGAAACCTTCCCTGTCAAGGAGATCCAACACGGCATCGTTGTAGCAGAATCCCGGGCTCGCGAATCCCCGTGGAGGTCCGTACCGATCCCGGAAGTCCGCGAAGGCCGGGGCGAACAGGCGATTCAATCCCTCGTCCCCGAGCCGGTCCAGCCCGTATTGCCAGGCTGCATGGTCCGTGCCGCCGTGAAGTCCCAGTTCGTGGCCCTCTCCGTGCAGCAGGTCAAGCGTCGGGCGATATTTGCGGCCCAGGCGCGGGTTCAGCATCATGGTCCTGAACACGCCCGCACGTCCCAGCTTGGCGGCTGCGGACAGCTTCAGCTGCGCAGACAAAAATGGGGGGGGGGGTGCGCCGTCTTGCCACGCCGCCGCAGCATCCGGCCTACCGTGTACCTCCAGCTGAAGCTGCGTCCCATGTTCACAAAGAAGGTGAATCGAACCCCTCGTCGGTCGGCAAGGCTCATCAAGGCAGGGACGCCCCGTTCAAGACAGATGATGGAGTCCACGTCGAAGCGCAACGCGAGGCATCGGCGTGCGGGTTGGGTTGCACCCCTCACCGCTTCATTCCCGGCGGTCGACAAGGCGTAGCATGGCGTTGAAGGACTGCGCCTCTGCCGCTTCCTCGGGCGTCAGCATGATGCGGAACTCCTGTTCCACGGCGAGGATCAGGTTGAGGTGCGCGATGGAGTCCCATCCGTGCGATTCGACCGACATTGAGGCGACCTCGGTGCCGGGCTCCACCTTGAAGACGCTGCGGAAGATCCGTTCCAAGCTAACTGCCGGGTCTGCGCTCATGCGGAGAATCCTGACCGGTGAATGGTGTAGGGAGCGTGCGAGGTCGGCACCCGCCGATGGGCCAGGGTCAGCTCGAACCGGTGCACCTCTTCCGCCCGTTCGGTCACGGCGAAACCGTGTTCTGGAAAGAAGTCTCGTGTCATCTCGTTCTTCGGTGTGGCGAGATAGGTGGCTTTCACCGAGCGAGCCCCCGAGGCTGCGGCGTCATCGAGGAGCGCCTGAAGGAGCTGACCTTCGATCCTGCGGCCGAACGCCCTGCAGCTCAGCATGAAGGAGTCGATGTCCCAAACGGCGGCGTGGCCGGTCTTCACGATGGCGACGGCGACGATTCCGTAATCCGAGAAGCGGTCCTTCATGCTCGCGGTGTAGACGATTCCGCGTCGCATGAGTCGCTCGACATCGCCGATCCCGTACCGCTTGGTCGTAAGATTGAACTGGTTGGTGCGCTGCGAGAGCTGGCTGACGCGAGACACCGCTGCCCGGTCCTGACGGACGATGGCCAGTTCGATCTCGAGGCTGCGGAGGAAGGACTCGAAGTCGGGCGTTGCGCGTCTCAGACGCTCGCGCTTGACGTTCGCGCGAATCGACTCGGTCCGGGCCAGATCGTCGGTTCCCACCCGCAGCCTCTCCACACCGCGAAGGGCCGCCTGAAATCCTGGAACTTCCATGGGCTCGGCGGGGAAGCGCTCGACCTGCACCTCTGGAAGCGCGCCACTTACGCGGGCACACTCGAAGGGGCTGTCGTCGATGAAGATCATCGAGTCGAGGCCGATATTCAGCTCTTGGGCCAGCTCGTTCAGGTTGGCGGCCTTGTCGCGCCAGTTGATCCGATGGGCCGCGAAGTCGTCGGCGCGTAGGATCATGTCCGGCGATGTCTCGAGAAAGGACATCACGTCGGCCTCGTTGTTCTTGCTGTTCAGCGCAAGCAGGAAGCCACGGCGACCAAGTCCGGCTAGGAAGTGCTGGAACTCGCGGTACACCGAACCGGGATAGTCTGTGCCCAGCTCGACGCCTTCCGGTCCGTCCTCGCCCAGAATCCCCCGCCAGAGCGTGTTGTCGCAGTCGACCACCACGCACTTCTTCGGCGGCAGGACGGCCGCTGCCACGATGTCCGCGAATGCCCGCCCCAAATGCGGTAGGAAATCCACTTTGAACGGACTGCGAGCGGTCAGGCGCATCCGCAAGTCGTAGGCTTTGGATACCCCGTACTCGGCCACGATCCGGTCCATGTCGAGGATGGCCACCCTGGGGGCGGCGGCGAACTCCTCTGTGAGCGCCAGGTTCACGGCTCTACGGTGATGTGCCCAACCGCACGGATCCTGGTCTCCGTGCAGCGTGTGGATCGCGTACGGCTCGGGTGCCAGATTGCTGACGATGATCGTCGCACGGGTGTGCTCGAGCAGCCCGCCGACGATGCCACGCACTCGGTGGACGAGCGCGTCCTCCAGATCCTCGGGAGGGTCGTGGCGGGCATCTCCCGCCAGAGCCTCCGGGTCCAGATAGACGAGAAAACAGCCCGGCTCGGGGGTGCCGAGCTCGGACGGCGCCGACGCGTATCGCTCGTACACCGAGTAATCGCCAACGCGGAATGTGGCCTTGATCCCGCGCTTCAGCAGGGCGACGTAGAGTTCCGGCAACCATGGTTCGACCGTGGCGTTCCGCAGGATTCCGCACGACAAGGCGACGAACCCGGCGACCGCGTCGGGTGCGTCCAACCCGCTCTGATATGCCCGGTGGGAGTTGACGTACGAAGGGTCGGAGGCGACTTCGGCAACGGAGGCGCGCAGCCGTTCGGTCCAATCCGGGACGGCGGGTGCCGAAGTAGCGTCCCCGAGAGTCACGGGTCGTTCCCCAGATCCAGATTGAAGCCTGCGTCGGCGACAGAGTCTTCCGATGGAACCCGCACGGTGGCTGATCCCTCCATCGCTACCACCCTGTCGTGTTCCCTATAGGCGACGATCTTCAGCAGCACCACACGCGCGGCCATCGAGAAGTGGGTCACCATGACCTCGAAGACGACCGAATCCCCCACGTACACAAGTGCCTTGAAGTCGAACTGGTACGAAACGCACAGCGCACCGGGACCCGGAATGCGGGTGCCGATCAGTCGGCTGACCTCCGCCAGTAGAATCCCGGCGTAGGCCACCTGTCGGGAATAGCCGAACATCCGCGCAGACTCGTCGTCCACATGGATCGGGTTCATGTCTCCGGAAAGCTCCTCGAACGCACGCATCGAAGCCGGATCGACCGTGATCCTAGAGGTTGTGATCTCGTTGACCTGGATGGCGGAACTCATTCTCGCTGGGCTGGGCGGTGGAGGCTTCCATACGATAATCGAATCCCATGGCCCGGGACACCGGAACGCGCCCGGCAACCCGCTTGAATCGCCGAACGATCCGAAATACCGTATCTTGGCGTCCATTCCCCATAGGTCGCCGCACCCCGAGCACTGCCGCCTCGAAACCCGGACAAGGCCCGATAGCCCACTGTTTCCCGGCCGGGGAACCGGGCTCGGCAAGGAGAACACGCAATGAGGCACAACGCGAGCGTCGGCCACGGGACGGAAGGCGAGGTCAGGCTTCGCTTCTGGGTCACTGCGGGGATCTTCGTAGCCGCAACCGTGGTTCTCTTCGGTCCGTTCATCTTCTCCGACCAGATGCTCTACGGCGAGGACACGCTGACGCTCGGCTACATGGGGCGAGCCTTCTTCGCGGATTACCTGCGCGCCGGCGACTTTCCACTGTGGACGCCGAGGCTGCTCGGGGGTGTCCCTATGATCGAGGCGATCTCGGCAGGAGACGGCATCTACCCCACCAGCCTCCTCTATTTCTTCGTGGAGCCCTACCGTGCGCTGGGCTGGAAGCTGGTCTTGCACGTGCTCGGCGGGGGATTCTTCATGTACGGCTGGGCGCGGAGCCTAGGGCTGGGGCGGCCCGCAGCGACGGTCGGCGGGCTGGCATGGCTGATGGCTCCGGTCGTCGTGACCCTGACCCTTCCCGGCAACGATGGCAAGCTCATGGTGGCGTCGGTGGCACCGCTGGTCTTCTGGGCCGCCGAGTCGGTGCTGCGGTCACCATCGGGCCGCAGCGCGGCGGGCCTCGCATGCGCCGTCGCGGTCACCTGCCTCACCACACAGTTCCAGACCGCGTACTTCCTCTTCGGCACGGTGGGCGCGTACGCCGCCTTCCGGGCCGTTCAGCTCTGGAGAGGGCAGGGGACCGGGCTCGCCGACGGCGGCCCGACCCGCACCCGCGGCCCCAGACCCGCGCTCGTCGCGTTCGCGATCTTCCTGGGCAGTTCCGTGCTGGGTGCGGGGATCGCCTCGGTGCAGCTCATCCCCGCCGGGCGCTACGTCACCGAATTCTCCCGCCGCATCGCGACCACGGTGGATGCCACGCCCCAAGAGCGGCTTGCGTACGCCAGCTCGTGGTCCTTCCATCCTGAAGAAGTCGCTTCGCTGGTCGTGCCGGAGTTCGTGGGCAACACCGCCGCCGACGCGGACTGGGCGCGCGGAACCTACTGGGGACGCAACGCCCTCAAGCTCAACCACGAGTACCTGGGCGTGACGGTTCTCGCGCTCGCCCTCTGCGGCCTCCTCGGGCGGCGGAGAAGGGGACGGCGATGGTTCATGGCGGTGATGAGCGTCACATGGCTCCTCTTCGCGCTGGGCACGCACACGCCCGTCTGGCGGATCTTCTACGAGGTCGTGCCCGGCATATCGATCTTTCGGGTGCCGGCGATCTGCGCCTTCCTCCTCAGCTTCGGCGTGACGACCCTCTTCGCGCTCGGCGTCGACGATCTGGTCCGCGAGGCTCCGGCACCGGGTGCGTTCCTGCGGGGCAGGCGGGGGCGCACGCTGCTCGGCTTCTGCGGAATCCTCCTGCTCGGTCTGCTGCTCCAGTCCAGCGGGGCTCTCGGCAGCCTCTGGACGACCATGCTGTACAGCGACGCGACCGAACGGAGTCTCGCGGCCTTCGCGGTCGCCACTCCGCACATCACGCGCGGCTTCGGCATCGCGCTCATGCTGGCGATTCTCGCAACCGCTCTGGTTTGGCTGGTGAGGGAGGGTCGAGTCCCCCTCGCTGGGGCGCTGGCCGCGCTCGTCCTGCTCGTCGGGCTCGACCTCGGGCGGATAGATCGACCCTTCGTTCGCACCATCGACTTCCACGCATGGGCCGCACCCGACAACAACACGCGCCTCCTGGAGCAGCGCCGCGACGCCGAACCGCCCTTCCGGGTGGCCGACCTGCGCGGCAACGACCAGAGCGTCGACCTCGCCATGTACGGGCTCGACCTCGTCACGGGGCACCACCCCAACGACCTCGCGCGGTATCGCACGCTGCTCGGGCTTCAGGGCAGCCAGGCCCGCGGCGTGAACACCCGCCACCCGAACGTCCTGCGCCTGATGAACGTCAGGTACCTGGTGTGGCCCGAAGAGGCCGCCGGGGGACCGCCGTATCCGGGCGCGCAGGCGCTGAGCACGGCGCAGCGGGGCAGGGGCGTGGAGGCGGTGTACGCGTACCCCGGCCTCGACCGCGCCTGGATCGTGGACCAAGTCAGCGTCGTGGAGGACGACGACGACGCGCTGGCCCGCATCCTGTCGCCCGACTTCGATCCGGGTCGCGAGGCGATCCTAGCGGAGCCTGCGGGGGCCGCCGTGGCGGACGGTGCGGGTTCGGTGCTCGCGGGACCCGTCACCTGGGAAATGTTCGAGCCCGACCGGCGGCGGCTGCACGTGACCACCGGCGGGCCCGCATTGCTCGTGGTCTCCGAGAACTGGTTCCCGGGCTGGGTGGCCGAGATCGACGGGAAGCCGGCGGCCGTACACCGCGCCAACATCACGTTGCAGGCCGTGGAGATCCCCGGCGCGGGTGAACACACCGTGGAGCTGCGCTTCACGGCACCGACCGTGCGGAGCGCGCTCCGGATCAGCGTCGTGGCGAGCGCGATCACCTTGCTCCTCTTCGCGTCCTCGTTCATCCGGGCGCGGCCCTCGTGGCTGCGGTTCGGGCGCGGCACGGGATGAACGCCCCGCGCCAGCACCGGACTCCCGCCACCACCCGGCGTTGGTGGGTGCTGCCGGTCAAGCTGGTCCTGACGGCGGCGGTGACCTGGCTGATCCTGCGCGGGGCGGGGATCAGGCTGGCGGAGGCGTGGACGGTGGACTGGGCGCTCGTGCGGCTCAACGTCCCCCTCCTGATCCTGTCGGTGCTGCTCCTCTCCGCGACCTTCGGCATCGCCGCGGTCCTCTGGTCCCGCGTGCTGGAGGAGTTCGGCGAAGCGAGTATCGGCGTGGCCGAGGGGACCGCGATCCTTCTCATCGCCAACCTGGGCCGCTACGTGCCCGGCAAGATCGTCCAGTTGGCCGGGCTGGCCGTGCTCGCTCGTCGCAGAGGCCTCTCGGGCGTGCGCGCGACCGCAGCGGCGATCACCTCGCAGATCGTGAACCTTCTTGGGGCTGCGGCGGTGGGGGGCGGCGTGGCGCTGTGGTCCGCGGACCTCTCCGGCGGCGGGAGTCTGGCGGCGGGGCTGGCGATCGTGGCCGCCATGATCGCCTTCCTCAGCTTCGGCGGGGTGGGGGTGCTGCTCCGCTGGGCTCTGCGACGCAGCGGCCACGACGGAGACCTGCCGCGCCCGGACGGACGGCGACTGCTTCTCCTGCTCCCCTGGTACGTCGTCAACTGGATGGTCCACGGGGCGGCTTTCGCCTGCATGTGCCTCGGTCTCGGATTCGCGCCGGGCTACTGGATCGGCACCACCGCCTTCGCGGCCGCCTACTTCGCCGGCTACGTCGTCCTGTTCGCCCCAGCCGGGATCGGCATCCGCGAATCGGCGCTGGTCGTGCTGCTGACCCCGGTCGTCGGCGCGCAGGCCGGAGTCGTCCTCGCCGCGCTCCAGCGCGTGTGGATGACGGCGGTCGAGCTGCTCGGCGCAGGGGCGGGCGCCTTAGTGCTGCGTGGGCAGCTGTCGCGGCCGTCCGGCGAGTCCGGGTCGTCTGACCCCGTTCCTGGAGGCACGGCATGAGGATCGGCCAACGCATCCTGGTGGTCGTCCCCACCTACAACGAACGGGACAATCTGCCGCGCGTCGTCCCCCGGATCCTGTCGCAGGGCGACGCCTTCCACGTGCTCGTCGTCGACGACAACTCCCCCGACGGCACCGGCGACGTCGCCGACGAGCTGACTGCGGGCAGCGAGCGGGTGAACGTGCTGCACCGTCCCGGCAAACAGGGTCTGGGCGCCGCCTACGTGGCCGGACTCGGATGGGGGCTGGAGCACGGCTACGACATCCTGATCGAGATGGACGCCGACCTGTCCCACCCGTCCGACAGGCTGCCCGCGCTGGTCGCCGCGCTGGACGACGCCGGCGTGGCCGTGGGCTCCCGCTACGTCGGGGGCCGCATCACGGTGGTGAACTGGCCGCTCCGGCGCCTCATGGTCAGCCTCTTCGGATCCTGGTACGCGCGCGTGATCACACGCCTCCCCGTCAACGACGCCACCGGCGGCTTCAACGCCTTCCACCGCGAGGTCATCGAGGCCGTCGGGCTCGACCGCATCCAGTCCAACGGCTACGCCTTCCAGATCGAGCTCAAGCTGCGCGCCTGGCGCGCCGGGTTCGCCCTCCACGAGGTCCCGATCGTCTTCACCGAACGCGACGTCGGCGAGTCCAAGATGTCCGGCGCGATCATCCCGCGAGGCCGTCTGGCGAGTCTGGAAGCTCCGGCTGATGGACCTGCTGGGGAGGTTGTAGGGGGGGCTAATCAAAGGGCCACTCGCCCCGTTGTCCGCCATTTTTGGCCCAGAATGGCGGACAACGGCCCGCGTCCACCCTCTGTTTCTCGCTAGGGAGGTTGTAGGGGGGCTCTCACGGCCTCCCGCCGAGCAGGTTCTTCTGCCAGAGTTCGCCGACGCTGAACTCATCAAGCCATGTCCTGAGCTCGTCCACGGATGGCCGATGCAGTTCCGTACGCGCGTCGCGCAATTCGAGGACGGACACCTCATCGAGCTGGAAGGCGTCCACGAGCAGGGGCGATTGCGTCGCCACGATCACCTGCCGACTCTCGGCCAGCACGCGGATCATGCCGCCGACCAGGGCAATCGCCTTGGGATGCAGACCAAGCTCCGGCCCGTCGAGCAGGATCACGCTTGGCAGCATCTCCGCCGGCAGATTGAGCAACGTGACCAACGCGAAGAATCGCAGCGACCCATCCGACATGAGGTGTGCCCCGTAGCTCTTGTCCGAATGCTCCGACCGCCCAGCGCAGGGCCACCTTTCCGTACTCTTCGTCGATTTGGAACCGGTCGAACCTAGTGTAGTGTCCTGAACAAATCATTGATTATCGTGTGACGGCCGGTTACCTTCCTTCTTCATCATACACGGCGAGGAGAGGAGGGGCCATGCGGGTGGCAGTGAGGATCGAGCTGTCGGATGCGGACCGGCAGCGGCTGGAGCGGTTGTCGCGGTCGCGGAGTGCGGCGGTGCGTCTCAGAGAGCGGTCGCGGATCGTGCTGATGGCGGCGGGCGGGATGACGAACAAGGCGATCGCCGAGGCGATGGGCACCGACCAGAACAAGGTCGGCCGCTGGAGGCGGCGGTTCGCGAACGAGGGGCTGGACGGGATCGCGAAGGAGCGTCCCCGCGGGGGCAACCACGGGGGCAGGTCCACCGAGGCGCAGGCGGCGCTGAGGAGCGAGGTGATCCGGCTGACGACGCAGACCGACCCGCCGGACGCGACGCACTGGTCGTGCCGGTCGATGGCGCGGGCGGCGGGGACGACGCACAGCTTCGTGCACCGTGTGTGGCGGTCCTGCGGGCTGAAGCCGCACCTGGTGCGGACCTTCAAGGTGAGCACGGATCCGCGCTTCGAGGAGAAGCTCGCCGATGTGGTCGGGCTGTACCTGAACCCGCCCGACAACGCGGCCGTCTTCAGCTTCGACGAGAAGAGTTCGGTTCAGGCTCTGGACCGCACGCAGCCGGGCCTTCCGCTGAAGAAGGGCCGCGCGGGGACGATGACGCACGACTACAAGCGACACGGGACCACATCGCTCTTCGTGGCGCTGGACGTGGCCTCGGGCGCGGTGATCGGCGAGACGTACAGGCGCCACCGCCACCAGGAGGTGCTCAAGTTCCTGCGCAAGGTCGAAGGGACGGTGTCGAAGGACCAGGAGATCCACATCATCCTGGACAACTACGCGACGCACAAGCACGCCAGGGTGATGGAGTGGATCGAGCGGCAGAAGCGGGTCTTCCTCCACTTCACGCCCACCAGCGCATCCTGGCTGAACCTGGTCGAACGCTTCTTCTCCACACTGACCGACAGGCGGATCCGCCGCGGCGTCTTCCACTCCGTGAACCACCTCGAACAGTGCCTCAAGGACTACATCAAGACGTACAACGAAGATCCCAGGCCTCTGGTCTGGACGAAAACCGGCAGCCGACATTCTCAGGAAGGTGGAACGGGCCAGACGGGCCTTGGCCGCCGCCTCCACATAATCACCATTATGATTAGGACACCACACTAGGTAGCACACGCCGAATGTGACGGCAGATGAGCTCGTAGCGGTGTACGTCCTCATGCTCCAGGCGATGCAGGATGGCTGCCAGGTTGCCACCGTCCGTTCGCATGTAGACATGATCTTCGGCGTCCCAGCTCTTCTTGAAGCTCGACCTGTCCCCGGTGTTGTCGAACTGGTATGCGGCGCAATCCCGCAGCAGGGACGTGATCGTCCGAGCCGTCGTCGCGTCGGTCGCCGAGCCCGGGGATACACCCTCCGACTGTCCCACCTCAACGATGCGGGCTTCCCGGTGTCCGCTGCCCAGGTGAATCCAGTCCGCATCGCCCGCAGTGTCATCACGGCTGTACCGAAACGCCTCGTCGGCGAACATCAGCTGGTCGGGATGCGCGTGGGCAAGCGCGAAGCGGTAGTCGTTTCGGCCGCCGTCCGTCCGCATCGCGATCTGGGCGTCCAGCCGGCCGGTCGTCTCGCTTCCTCCGTGCAACTGATCGTCCGCGCCGCCCTGCCAGCCCACGAAGCGTGCGAGGTGCCGGGACCGCAGCATCCAGCTTAGCATGTTGAAGAAGTGGGCGACGTTGGATTTCCCGGACCCGTTGGCCCCGATCAGCACGTTCGGCCCAGGCTGTGGCCGGAACTCCACGTCCGCCAGGGAGCGGAAGCCCCGGATGCGAATCCGCTCGATCCAGGGGTGGGGGACAGGGTGATGCGGTGGGGGCATGGGTGGTCGCCCGGAGGCACTTCGCGGAGTCAGATCCCGCCGTCCATGTCGTGAACGGCGTCGGCGTGGCGCTTCAATCTAGCTCAACACGCAACGGATTCAGCCGGGCAGGACGCAGTGGTCCTTGAACAAACCTACGACGATGCAGCCTTCTGTAGGTCCGGCGATACCCGCCGATGGCCGCTCCCAGCGAAAGTGAATCCGGTCCACATGTGGCTGCAGCTTGACGTGCCACCAGAACACCTTGTCGACGCCGTGATGGCGTCGAGTACGATCTCGCCTTGAACGAGTATGGCGCTTGGTAGACCCATTCTCATCCGAGGTGCTCACGCCGATCTGGGCTGATAGTTCTCTCGTCAGTCGCTGGGGGTCGGCAGCGAACTGGTCAAAGGACATCGCACCGTAATCGTTTAGACCACCTAGGCAGCGGACGAGTTCGTCTCGCACTCCGACATACGGGCGGCTGAAATCTCGGAGACCTCGCCATACGTCATCGGCCCAGCCGAGCGCCGGAAAAGCGGACGACGCGAGCCGCTCGAACGCGGTCTCGTCAGCGTTTTCCAACGAAATCAACGCTCGAAAGAAGGCGACGTGCTGGGACTCCCCGATTACGAAAAACACGTCCAAAGTAGCATTGCCCACGGTCACAGCCACCCTTCCAGCGGGCACCTCATTGAGGGGCAAGGGCAGAACTGCGACATGATGCCCCTGTTGGCACGCAGTATGTGCCCATACCAATCCAGGAGCGAATCTAACCCTACCACCGAACCCAGCATAGTCAGGTAGCGAGGAATCCTCGAAGTCGTTGGTCCGGTCAAGGGCCAAAGACAACTGGTAAGCCAAGTCACGGTCCAGCCGCACCGGGCAGCTCTGATCGAACAGCAGCGAGTGGATCTGAATCCCGTCGCCGAGGTCGGACGAGTAGTAGTCCCAGTGCTTGACGACGCCTTCGCCGCGAATGCGGACCATGTCCAGCCGCTCGACAAGCCGCTCGATTGCGTCGTTGAGCACCTCGGTTGGGCCAGCCTTCCCCGCTTCGGCCCAAGACGATTCGTCGAGTACGAAGCGGATGTCGCGATTCACGTTCGCCGCCGTACCGCTAGGGCTGCGAGGTCGACCTGCGTCTGGTCGAAGAATCCGACAGGCCACCTTGTGAGCTGGCCCGTTTGTCGCAGTTCGAGTGATTCTACAACGGCTTCCGCATTATCCTCGGCCCGGAAAAAGTGGATTACAGCTTGGTCCTCGCGAAGCGCCGCAGCGCCATTGGCCACCGCCACCCGAATGCCGTTCAGAACGTGATCACTGTGAGTCTCCACGAACACCTGTACGCCATCGCCAGCTACTTGTGCAAGGAAGCTACCGATAGCGGACTGACCAGCCGGGTGCAAGTGAGCCTCCGGGTTCTCCACGAGGAGCAGGCCGCCGACCTCAGCGCGAAGCGCGGCGACGATGACTGGCAACGCATACGATATACCGAAGCCTGCGTTGGGCGCCCGTGTCCACTCGCTTCGAAGGCCTGGAGTCTTGAAACGCAGGCGAGTTATCGATGTTTCTGGAAACCATTCCGCATCAATATGTGTCGGGCGCACGATACTGCCCATCCAATTCTCGACTTGGTGCAGCAGACCCAAAAACGGCTTCTCCGAAGTGTCGCGCATCCGCCGACCAGTGCTTACGTGCGACCGACCGAACGACGCCAAGACCTGCGCTACGAACTCGCCACGTGGACCGACGCTAAGTTCGTCCACGTCTTCCGCACTCGCACTTAGCACGTCGCGAGGGCCAAGGCGCTCTGCACACAAATACGCAAACCACGGGGCAGCCCTGCTGAGTGGCCCCTCATAGGCGGTCGGCCTTTCTACGACAGCAGCGTTCAGGGACCGCGTATGCCCCGAGGAACTAAACGACCACCGCCAGTGTTCCCCTTTGACGTCAACGACTTCTATCGACGCAAGGTCGTCGGTCGCCTCACGATGGATAACGTCTTCGGCTCTGCCCAACTCGAGCGTGTCGACCCCGTTCAACTCAACGTGCCTCTGGTGAGGGTTCCGCGTAATCTGCCGCGCCAACAAGAGTGAATGGAGGACGGACGTCTTGCCAGCGCCATTAGCGCCTGTCAAGACTGTCAGGTCGGCGATCCGTAAAGTGGAATCGATGAAACGCTTGAAGTTGCCAAGCCGGATCTGAGCGATCACTGAAGCACCTCCGTCACGGCTCGACGTACACTATGGAAGCGGATCCGGACATTGCGGGCGTCACCGGTGCTGCCACTGATGGACCCAATAAAGTCTGTGTCGTAGGTCATCATATCGCGTGCCCTCTCTCTCAGCTTCTCGGTTCCAGCGCGGACTGTAGCCTGGTCATGCTCAGCCAAGACGCTGCCCCAAGTCTCGAATAATGCCCTATTGACCGGATTGCGTCGTGTCGTCTTATGTGGCCACTTGCGGAAAGCGTGAGAGCCGAACACGATTTGGGAGTTAGTCATGCCACGAACGAAGTCAGCACGAAGTCTCTGCAGAGTTTCCTTATCCGAGTTGTCGAGGCGCGTAGTCGCCGTTCCGAGGAACTCGTCAAAGCTGCCATACTCTGCGTACGCCTCAGGTGTGTAGAGCCTAAAGGCTACGAGTCGTAACGCCACTTCTTGATCCGCCATTCGGGGATGTCGTACGAGGGCACCGCCCGTAGCGCGTGAGAAACTCTCGTCGGTTGTCAACTTTTTTAGAAACCTGCGTGATTTGGGACCACTCATGCAGTGGCGGATCTCTTGGGCGCTGAGAGGGCTACCGCCGGTATTGATCCGACGGAAGATGTCAAACTTCACTCGGTAGGGGGTTTGCGGGTCGATCACATGGGCAACAAACTGCGCACTATTGAGGCGGCGCCGGAACATTGCCGCTAGATCGTCGAAGCGATGCCCGTGGAGATCTTGGAGGTAGGTCACCGGACCAAGGTTAAAGTCCTGTTCCCGCACGTATTGGAAGATAGTAGTCAGGCGCTGTACTCCGTCGACGACCTGAAGCCGGCCTGACGCATCTTCGTTGAAGTAGAACGAAGGTAGCGGGATTCCCAATAGGAGTGATTCGATGAGATCCCATCGTTGGCGAGGCTTCCAGACGTAGAGGCGTTGGAAATCTGGCGCTAAGTCGATATCGCCGTCAGCGATCATGTCGAGTAGTTGTCGCAACGAGTAGTGTTTCGTATGAATCCGAATCTTCTCCGGATCCCAAGGCTCCGGCTCGTCCGGCGATGGCGATTCGTCGGTTTCGACCTCGATACCGGTCGCTTCGTTCTCGAAGTACTCCTCTCGCACGTTGTCGTTTGTCTCCGTAGACAAGCCCATGGCTGCCATGTTCACTAGCTCCGTCCAAATCTTAGATCCTGTGCGACCCCAACGCGGCGAGCCTCGGTGTCGCTACCGAAGTGATGCCTCAGCGGCCCTTCCACGGACATGTGTCTCTGGACCGCTGGCGCTCATGGCGCTGAAGGTAGCGAGAGTGCAGCGTGAAATGAAGGGGTGACCGCTCCAACAGGTAC
Organism: Longimicrobiales bacterium; assembly: GCA_963662845.2. Lineage (GTDB taxonomy): Bacteria > Gemmatimonadota > Gemmatimonadetes > Longimicrobiales > Gaopeijiaceae > Bin94. The sequence goes on from CAXXCM010000005.1 coordinate 1,300,850, forward strand.
CGGCGAGATGTACGCGCCTCCGGTGATCGACCGCAAGACCGTATGTGGACGCCCCCTTAGTGGGGTCACAGAGAACCGGGTGGGCCAATGGAGTTGCCCCGCTATGACGGACACTTTTCCATTGGTGCCAACCAAGGAGGTGAGTCATGGCGGGAAGCAGACGAGGGCGGTATCCGCCCGAGTACAAGGAGCGGATCGTGGAGCTCGCGAGGGCCGGGCGCAGTCCGGGGTCGCTGGCGCGCGAGTTCGAGCCGTCTGAACAGACGATCCGGAACTGGGTCGGGCAGGCGGACCTGGACGAGGGCCGGCGGAGCGACGGACTGACGACCGAGGCCCGCAAGGAGATGCGGGAGCTGAAGCGGGAAGTCAAGCGGCTCAGGATGGAGCGGGACATCCTAAAAAAAGCGGCGGCCTGGTTCGCGAGGGAGAGCGGATCGATCCCGGGCGGGGGTATGCGTTCATGAAGGCGTACCGGGCCACCTTCCCGCTTGCGGCCATGTGCCGGGTGCTGGGTCTCTCCCCCAGCGGGTACTACGGCTGGCTGCGGCGCCCGCCCTCGGCGCGGGCGCGACGCGACGCGGAGCTCAAGGGCAGGATCCTGGCGAAGTGGATCGAGAGCGGCGAGACCTATGGTGCCCCGAGGATCCACGCGGCGCTCCAGGCCGCGGGCGAGCGCGTGAGCCGCAAGCGGGTGGCGCGGCTGATGCGGGAGCTGGGCATAGAGGGCGTGACGCGCAGACGCTTCAGGATCGGCACGACGAAGAGGGACGCCGGGGCCAGGGCCGCGCCGGACCTGGTGAGGCGCGACTTCTCGGCCGGGGGCCCCGACCAGCTGTGGGTGGCCGACATCACGCAGGTGCGCACCTGGGCGGGATGGCTGTACCTCGCCGTGGTGCTCGACGTGTGGAGCCGGCGGATCGTGGGCTGGGCGATGGCGCCCCGCATGCCGGTCGAGCTGGTGGGGGACGCGCTGACGATGGCGATCACCTGCCGCCGACCGAAGGGCCCGGTGATCCATCATAGCGACCAGGGCTCCCAATACACGTCGCTGGGGTTCGGCCGGCGGTGCCGAGAGGCCGGCGTCGTGCAGTCGATGGGCTCGGTGGGAGACGCGTACGACAACGCGATGTGCGAGAGCTTCTTCGCGACGCTCGAGTGCGAGCTTCTCGACCGGCGGCAGTTTCCGACGGTGGCCGAGGCACGGCGCGAAGTCTTCAGCTTCATCGAGGGCTTCTACAACACGCGTCGGCTCCACTCGGCGCTCGGCTACCGGTCGCCGGCGAACTTCGAGAGACTCAACCATGCGGCGTGAGGCGAACCTGCAGCGACGCGGCTCCGGCGGCTCTCCGGGCTTCCCCCGGTCGCTCGCTCCGTCCGGGTCGCTCGTTGCCCCTCTCCAGCGTCGAAGGAGCGGAGGAGAAACCACAACGGACACCATCAACCCCAACAACTAACCGTCCGTGAAAGCGGGGCAGGTCCACAACGCGTCGGTGAGCGACGGCAGGTCAGCGAGTGGAAGGGGCTCCCAAAGCCGCATGATTGGGCCGGTTGCTCCGCGGATCCGGGCATGCCACACTCCGCTCGGAAAACATCCGTCACGAGCAGAGTGGCTTGAGCAAGCAGGCCACTCGGGGGCTGCGATCCACCGGAGCCCTGCGGCGCTCCGAACGAACGATTTCCGACACCAGGTTGTTGACTCATGAGTTTCAGCGGTATCTTCCGTGCAAGGGCTTCCATGACAGCGTCTCTAGGGGACTCCGCGAGACTACGTGTCGGGCAATCAGGGGGAGGGCAGATGACGAAGACGGACCAGGCAAGGCCATCTCAGCAATGTGATCTGGACTGGGCGGAAACGGACTACCTTCTTTCGTGTCCGGCGAACGCCAAGCGGCTGATGGATGCCCGCCGTGAAACCCGGGACGCCGACCTGTCCGCTTCGGACTTGGGCGAGTTCTGGGAACGATTCGGCGTCGCCGGCACGTCGCGACGGGGCCAGCGGCCGGCCAGTGGCAGGGAAGTCGTCGAGAGCTCCCCGCCGCCCCAAAACCGTGACGTATCCCGGCGATGAAGAGGATCCAAATGAAGCTCCACTACTACCCCGACACGGACAGCCTCTACATCGAGTTCAGCGACCGACCCGGGGTTGAGACCAGGGAAGTGTCCGACGGCGTGAACGTGGATATCGACGCTCGCGGGAATCTCGTCGGCTTCGACATCGATCGCGCGTCAAACCATCTCGACCTGTCATCGCTGGAGGCCACCGCTCTTCCGCTCCGCTCCTACAGAATCGGCTAGAGCTAGAGGATGTCATGAGCAGGCGCGAAGCCCTTCACGAATTCGCCAGGCGTCAGGCGCGACCCGCACCCGCGAAGGGCAGGGGACCCGGGCAGTCCAGCTTCCGGGTGCCGAACCAGACGACCGTCAGCGCCATGAAGGAGCTGGACGAGGCCAAGGGTCACCGCTTCCAGAGCGCAGAGGAACTGTTCCGCGACCTTGACATGTAAGACCCCCCCTCTGGCGCAACGCACCGGGACATCCCAGTTTCCCGGCCATGATACGATCTGCGCTGCTGTGGGTCTCGGAAAACGACTGGTGCAAGAACGCGCTCCCCAGGTTCGGCTTCGTTCGCCGCGCGGTGCGGCGGTTCATGCCGGGGGAGACGCTCGACGATGCCCTGCAGGCGGCGCGTTCGATGGCCGACGGTCACGGGATCCCCGCCCTCATCACCTATCTAGGGGAGAACGTGGCCGACGAGGCGGAGGCGCGTGAGGTCGCCGACCACTACATCCTCACGGCCGAGACGATCGCCGCGCGGGGCCTCGACGTGGAGCTGTCGATCAAGCCGACGCACCTGGGGCTCGACCTGGGTCGCGGGGTGGCCGAGGACAACATCCGCAGGATCACCGAGGCCGCCGAAGCGCGCGGAAACTGGGTCTGGCTCGACATGGAGTACAGCCGGTACGTCGATCCCACCCTCGACCTCTACCGGGCCATTCGCGCCGATCACCCCAGGTTCGGGATCTGCCTTCAGTCGTATCTGCACCGCACGCCGGACGACCTGGAGTCGCTGATTCCCATCGGCCCGGCGATCCGGCTCGTGAAAGGCGCCTACGCCGAGCCCCCCGAGATCGCGCTGCCCGTCAAGGCCGACGTCGACCAGGCGTTCTTCGACCAGACGGTCCGCATGCTCGCGCCCGACGCCCGCGCGGCCGGTCTTCGCGCGGGGCTGGCAACCCACGACACCGGCCTGATCGGGCGGATCGACGCGTGGGCCGAGGCCAACGGGGTGGGGAAGGACGCCTACGAATACCAGATGCTCTACGGGATCGCCGACCGGGCGCAGAGACGCCTGGCGGGCGAGAACAAGGGCATCCGGGTGCTCATCAGCTACGGGGTCCACTGGTTCCCGTGGTATGTCCGACGCCTGGCCGAACGTCCGGCGAACATCGGATTCGTACTACGCAGTCTGCTGCCGAGGTGACCGAAATGCACACATCGAAGTCTATGTCTGGTTGGAAAGAGTCCGTCTTCGCCATCCTTCTGAGCGCAGCGCTGGCCGCAGCCTGCGGGGAAGCCGTCCAGACCGGCGACGGCACGGCCGGGGGAGCGTCCGTCGTCGCGCAGTCGTCGGTCGGGCACGCGGCACCGGAGCACGTCGCCGCAATCGAGTCGGCCCGTGACATGCTCCGGGCGGTCATGGACGAGGAGTCGATTCCCGGACTTTCCGTGGCGGTGGGGAGGGAATCCCAAATCCTTTGGTCCGAGGGACTTGGATATTCGGATCTGACGCACCAGGTGAACGTCACGCCTCTCACCAGGTTCCGTGTGGGAAGTGTGTCGAAGCCGATCACGTCCGCGGCGCTCGGCGTGCTGCTGGAGCGGGGCGCTCTCGACCTGGACGCGCCCGTGCAGACCTATGTGCCGACGTTTCCGGAGAAGATGTGGCCGGTCACGACCCGGCAGCTTGCGGGACACCTGGGCGGCATCCGCCACTACCTGGGCGAGGAGAACTTCTCCGCCGTCAACTATCCGGACGTCCTCTCCGGCCTCGACATCTTCGACGACGACCCCCTGATCCACGAGCCGGGCACCGAGTACGCGTACTCCTCCTACGGCTGGAACCTGATCAGCGCGGTCGTCGAGGGAGCCGCCGGCGAGCCCTTCCTGGAGTTCATGCAGCGCGAGGTCTTCGACGCCATGGGCATGGAAAACACCAGCGCGGACCGAAATCAGCCCATCATCCCGCATAGAACGCGCTTCTACACCATGGGTTTGGGAGGACAAGTGGTGAACGCCCCATACGTCGACAACAGCTACAAGTGGGCGGGTGGCGGATTCCTGTCCACGCCGGAGGATCTGCTGATCTTCGGCAACGCGCACCTGTCGCCTGGCTACCTGACGGCCGAGACCCTGGACCTGCTGTTCACCTCGCAGACGCTGAGCGACGGCAGCGAAACCGGCTACGGCATCGGTTGGCGCTCGTCCACCAACGACCATGGCGAGGCCATCGTGTCGCACACCGGCGGATCGGTCGGCGGCCGCACCGTGCTCACCGTCAACCGCGACAACGGGCTCATTGTGGCCATCGTTGCCAACCTGTCGAGCGCCCCGATGAGCACGGAGCTGGCGGGGCAGGTGGAGGAGCTGTTCCGGTAGGGAACCCCCTCGGGGGCGGCAGCGCGCCGAAATACGAGACTCCGACTCTCTGCCCACCCGCCCCTCCTCACTTTACATAATACATATTATACGAACCAAAATGGTGATTCCGGGGCCATTATCCACAGGATTCTTCCTGCCGCTCCCTGGAACGATCTGCCGCAGCCCCTGTCCGACCTAGCGCAGCGGCAGTCCGATCTACCGCAACTGCGCCGCCGCTTCGGCCCTGCGCATCTCGACGACGCCGCGATCCGGATCGGTTTCGTCCATCTCTTCGAGGAGTCGGTCGTACAGGGCCACCGCGCCCGCGATGTCGCCGTCTTCACGACGGAGTCGCGCGGCGTCGGCCAGCGCGTCACGCGCCTGGAAGCCGAGACGGGCGCGGTCGGCCAGCCGCTCGTAGAGCTCCTCGGCCGCCTGCCGGTTTCCGACGTCCTCCGAGATGGCCGCCAGCAGCCCGGCCGCCTGGGCCCCGAGCGGTTCGTCCACGTCCCTTGCCACGGGCTCGAGCACCTCGGCCGCGGCCACGTGGTCGCCCATGGTCGCGGTGATCTGGGCCAGCGCCACCCGCGCCTCGCCCGCGAACGGAGTCCCCGAGAACCGCTCCAGGTAGAGCTGCAGGTCGGCCTGGACACCCGTCTGGTCACCCTGTTCGAGCCGCTGCTGCAACTCCTCAAGCTGGGCGGCGGCGGCGAGATCGAGCGTCTCCCTGTAGTTCCGGTAGTACATGAACGCGGCGACGCCCACTGCGAGAACGACCACGCCCAGCGTCAGAACCGGGCGGTTGCGCTGGGCCCACCCGCTGAAGTCCACCATCTTCGCGACGAACGCGTCCTCCTGCTCGGCCGGGTTGACCTCCTTGCCGGGCTGGGTTCCAGGCTTGCGATACTTTGCCATGACTTGGGTCAGGTTCCTTTCGGTTGCTCTCGATGCTCCGTCGATGCCACACGACCAATCTAGCGATTTCGCGGCGGGTGGAGCCACCGCCCGACCCGCTACCGGGCGCGGCCAGCCTCAGCCGGCGATCGCGGCCAGCGCGGCCGGATCGATGTTGCCGCCCGAGACGACGACTGCCGTGCGGCCAGCCGGTCGATGCCCCGACCACAGCGCGGCAATCCCGACCGCGCCTCCGCCCTCCACGACCAGGCGCCATTCGTGGAAGCATCGGGCCACCGCAGCCCTGATCGCGCCCTCCTCCACGATCACGTGCTCCGCAGCGACCTCTCGCACGGTGTCGAATGTGAACTTGTTGTCGAGCCCGATGCCGCCCGACAGCGCGGAGGCGACGGTCTCGCGGTCCGGAACCCGAACGGGCCTCCCCGCCTCGAGGCTCTGGACCATCACCGACGCGCGGCGAGCCGAGACCGCCACCACGCGAATCCCGAGCGCCTTCGCCGCCAGTCCGACCCCGGCGACCAGGCCGCCGCCCGAGAGGGGCACGACGATTTCGTCGAGGTCGGGAAGCTGCTCCGCGAGCTCCAGGACCATCGTCCCCTGCCCCTCGATCACGTCGGCGTCGTCGAACGGGTGGACCAGCGTCATCCCGTCGGCGGCGAGGCGGACCGCGTGGTCCTCCGCATCGTCGTAGCCGCCGTCGCAGCGCTCGACCCGGGCTCCGGCCGCGCGAATGGCCCGCAGCTTGGAAGGATCGGCCCAGTCCGGCACGCAGACCGTGGCCGCGATGCCAAGCCGTCCCGCCACCTCGGCCACCGCCCGGCCATGGTTGCCCGACGATGCCGCGACCACCCCGCGCCGACGCTCCGCCTCGGTCAGCTTGAGGAGCCGGTTCGCCGCGCCCCGCACCTTGAAGGAGCCCGTGCGCTGCAGCGATTCCAGCTTGAGAGCGACGGGACCGACCGGCGAGTCGACCGGAATGACGGGCGTCCGCCACACGAGTCCGCCGATTCGGTCGCGGGCCGCGGCGAAGTCCGGCGTCATCGGCGCGCCAACATCCAGCGCCCCCTGGCCACGCGCGAACCCGCGTGCGTCCAAGCGGTTACTCCGCTACGAGATGATCCTCTGTCCCTCGACCAGCTTGACCACCCAGAGCCCCGAGTTCAGGTCCGAGGTGAAGATGTGCCCCTTGTGGATCTGGGCGCCCCAGGTCATGCCCCAGTTGGGGACCGTGGACTCCGCGTCGGTGGTCTTGAGGACCGCGATCTCGCGGCCCTGGCGGTAGAGATCGCCGCGCAGCTCGCCGGAGATGTCGACCACCCGCAGCCCGGCCTGGTAGTAGCCGACGTAGAGGCGGTCACCCTCGACCCAGATGTTGTGCGCCCCGGCCTCGGGCACCTCGTAGCGGGCGACCTCGACCGGGTTCGCGGGATCCTCCATGTCGAGCACGTGGATGTATCCGCGCGCTTCGATCGGCGCCTCCGGGTCCCACTGGTCCGGGAAGATCTCGTCGCCGACGAAGAGATAGCGCCCGGCGCGCCAAGCCGTGTGCGTGTTGCCGGCCGGATACTTGTGGCGCGAGACGAACGCGGGCTCGGTGGGCGTGCCGCCGTGGGTTCCGGCGCCGACGTCGAGCATGACCGCCCCGTCGTCCCAATACGACAGGTAGGCGTAGCCGTCCTGCACGATGACGTCGTGCAGCGACTTGTGGTCGGACTCGGGCATGCCCCAGCGCCCGACCTCGTCGGGGTTCGCGGGGTCGGAGATGTCGATGATGTGGATGTCGCTGGTGCCGTTGTGGACCGCGTAGACCAGATCGCCCTCGATCCAGACGTTGTGGACGCCCCCCGGCACCGTCCGCTTGTACTCGGAGATGATCGTGGGGTGCGCCGGTTCGGAGAGGTCGAGGATCACGATGCCGTTGCGGCGGTCGGACGCGCCCTCTCGGGTCAGGATGCCGATGCGGTTGTTCGAATGGATCTTGACGTCGTTGATGCGGCGGGCGTCGAGCTGCACGGAGTCGGTGAGGATGGGCGTCGCGGGATCGGTGACGTCCCACGACTTCATCCAGTCGTGCATGTAGGTGCCCACGTACGCGTAGTCCCGGCCGTTCACGCCCTCGAAGACCCAGGTGTCGCCGGAGTGGTGGTCGGCGGCAGCACCGCGACCGATCTTCACCAGCTCCGCCTCCTCGATGCGCGCGGTGACCTGGACGGACGTGACCGCCGCCCTGCCCTCGCCGTACAGCGCCGTGACGCGGTAGGTGCCGGGGCGCTCCGCGACGAAGACGCCGTCCATCCCCTCGGCCTCGATCAGCGCCCCTGCCCCGCCGACGCTCCACTCGGGGTACAGCGCTGTGGCGCCGCGGGCCTGGAAGCGGATCACGTCGCCGGTCCGGGCACGCACCTCGGAGGGAGTGATCTCGACCCGGCCCGGATCGCCGTCGCGGACTTCGACGGTCAGGTCGGTCTGGACCGCACCGGAGCTCACGGTGACGACGGCCTGCCCGGTGCTGCGGGCGTACACCCGGCCGCTCCCATCCACGCCGGCGACCGCCTCGTCGCTGGAGGAGAACGAAAGCGCGGCGTCGCGAACCACCTCGCCGTCCTCTCCCGTGGCGGTGACGAGGACCGGGGCGCTGGTGCCGGTGACCATGGTCGCTTCGGGCAGGGACGCCTCCAGCGCGGCGACCGGCAGGGCCCGCACCACCACCGCGACGAAGCTCATCACGTTGCCCGAACGCGCGGCGATGCGCGCCTCGCCCGGCGACACGGCGGTCACCTGGCCGCTCTGGTCCACGGCGGCGACCTCGGGCGTCATCGCGATCCAGAGAACCGGAGCTTCGGCCAGAACGGTGCCGGACTCGTCGTGAACCGTCGCGGTCACGGTCGCCGTCTCTCCGGCGTCCAGGGTCAGGCTCGACGGGTCCAGATCGATCCGGTCGGGTCCGGTCTGGACACCCGCCAGCAGCATTAGCAGCGCACTCGTGGTCATCGGCGAGAACTCCCTCTTTTCGGCGTCGTCAGGGTCTGGGATTCAGTCGGCGCGGACGGAGCGGTTTCCGACCGCGAGCAGTCGCAAAGATACGGCACCGGGACCGCCCGTGTCACGGCGCGGACGTTCGGCGCTGGTCCTACCTGACCTCCGCCGGCAGCCTCTTCACCACGATGGTCGGCACGTCGAGCTCGTCCGTCTCCCAGTAGAGGACCCGACCATCCGGTCCGAAGGCCGCCGGCATCCCCGGTTCCGACGCCGCGAACGTGCCCACGTACTCGCGATCCGGTGTGAAGACGTCGATGGGTCCATCGTCCTCCCAAGCTCTCTCTCCACGCCGCTGGACCCACAGGCCACCCTCCCAAGTGGCCCGCAACCCGCTCACGACCGGGACCTCATCGAAGGACTCGCGGTCGGCCACCGCTTCCCGCATGGCCTCCATTGCTGCTTCCATCCCAGGCACTTCGGCCACCTCGGACACACGCGGATCGTTCATTCCTGCTTCGAACTCGCGGAGTGCGTCCGCCACCGCTCCCTCTCGCATGCGCTGTGTCACCCGCTCAGGGGAGATCGGTCGCTGGAGCACGTCGATCGTCACCCCTGCCGATGTGGCGAGCTTGATCGCGTAGGCCGACGAGTCGGCGTAGGCGATGGTGCCATCGGGAAGCACGTCCCAGTGGAAGCCAGGCGCGAAGAACATGTCCCCGCCCATCATGTTCGCGAACGCCGAGAAGTCCGCCAGATCCCTTGGACTCAGGTCCCCCGTGGATTCCTCTTGCGGAACGCTCCACCCCTGGAGAACGGTCTCGGCCGACACGACCTCTCCATCGAGACTGAGTCTTTCCAGTCCGCGATCGTCAACCCCGGCCTCGTCCCGTTGTTCGTCGCCCATCATCTGGCCCAGCAGGCCCGCCATTCTGTTCAACTGCGGGGACGCTCCCTGGGCGACGATCGCGTCTGCAAGCGGATCGGGTCTCATCGCGAGCCTCATCCCGGTGAACATGGCCATGGGCCCTTGACCGGTACCCATCCTGACGAACCGTTCGAGCTCGCCGTCCGGGCTGAAGACCTGGTACGCGCCGTGACCCAAATCCGAGACCGCCATGCGCCCGTCACGCCACACCGCAAGATCCATGGCCATGTGGAACTCTCCGGGCCCCTGTCCCTTGCGCCCGACGACGCGCACCAACTGTCCCTGCGGGTCGATGACCACGACCCGCCCGGCCGAGGTGTCGAGCACATACAGGTTGCCGGCCCCGTCAAAGGCCGCGCGCGAGGAATTCTCGAAGTAGGCCCACGCCGGCGCGTGCAACCCGCCCGCCCGGTACACCTCCGGGAAGTCGGCGGAGAGCGGCCGATCCTGCGCGACGGCCTGGCTCCCGCCCGTGGCCAGCACGGTGCCACAGGCGACGATCACTCGGACGAACCGTGCCGCTTGGCGTTGTCGCATGACTCCGATCCTCCTCTCGGCTGCGTTTGGCGATGCGGCAAGGATAGATAGTCGTTCCCCGTCGCTGCGGCCAGCCGGGCACTTGCCTTGGATGTCCGCCTCGGCAATCTTTTCCCGGCACCGAGCCGGCCGCCCCTTTCTGGTGGGAGCCTCGGTGATCGGTCCCCGTAGCTCAGATGGATAGAGCGACTGCCTCCTAAGCAGTAGGCCCCAGGTTCGAGTCCTGGCGGGGACGTTGGGGGAGGTGCCACCCGTCGCGCTATGTGCCGCTACCACAGGTGAACGGACAGGCCCGAACGGCCCGACACTACCGGAGGTGACCGAGATGATGCACTGTCGACACGAACTCGTCGCCATCGCGGGCATCCTGCTCGTGACGGCGGTCTTGTTCCTCGACGGTTGCACGGACACGACGGAAGTCGAGGAGCGATCGACCCCAACCAGCCTGATCGTATCTCCGAAGGAGGTCGTTCTACCGGCCCTTGAGGCATCCGTACAGTTCTCCGCACAGGTATTCGACCAGAATGGCAGTGCAATGGAGTCGCCGAGCATCACCTGGTCGTCGGAAGACCCCTCGGTGGCGGCGGTGAACACGAACGGCCTGGGAACAGCCACGGGAAACGGAACGACGAGGATCATCGCGACTGTGGGGACGCTCTCTGGCACGGCGGCGGTCACGGTTACGCAGTCGGTCTCGTCGGTAGCTGTTGCACCTGCGACGGCCACGTTAGTGGCGTTCGGGGACACGGCCCGTCTGACGGTGGAGGCGCTGGACGCGAACGGGCACGCAGTCGCCGGCGCGGAGTTCGCGTGGTCGTCGAGCGACACGTCAGTGATCGTGGTGGATACGGTCGGTGTGGTAACGGCCGTGGCGAATGGCACCGTGACGATCATGGCGACCACGGAGGCAACCAGCGGAACCGCAAGGGTCACGGTCTCTCAAGAGATCGATGCGGTGGAGGTGCTGCCTTCATCGGACACGCTGGTGAAAGGTGATACGTTGCATCTATCCGCGAAAGCGACCGACCGAAACGGACATGCCGTACATACCGAGTTCGAGTGGTCGTCCAGCAACACGTCGATTGCCGAAGTGGATGGCAACGGACTGATCCGGGCCATGGCCGAAGGAAAGGTATTGATCAGAGCAACTTCGAAAGACATCGAAGGAAGAGCCGAGATCACTGTGGAACTGCCAGATCGATTAGTGGTAGTTGTGTTTGAACGCGGCCACTGGCCTGATTCATTGACGATACAAGTCGACGACAGTGTCCGGGTTGAACTGCAGGACCGTATCTATCGTTCACCATACCCACCCCCCGGTCATATGGCCATCGGGAAAGGGCAGTATTGGAGCTGCTGGAATCGACGGCTCACGGGAAGAATCCACTGGGACGGCACAGCCAGTGATGTTGTTGGATTTTGTACCGATATGGATAACGATGGGTATGCCGTACAGCCAACTGATCCAGAAGCTCGCCGATTGCGCATTGTCCATCGCGACAAGGCTCAACCATATATCTACAAAGCACTCGCCGATGGCGATTACGAGCACCTGTGCGAAACCGGCAACTGCGTTCATCATAGCTACCCCATCACTGGATCTTTTCTTATCAATGCCGAGTATACCGATGGTGAAATCGTATTGTGGACCTCATCCGGACACGGCCACCGCATCCCGCGAGGCTGGATCTCCTGCGCGAAGCCCGGACACGGATGGTTTGCAAGCGAGTTGATATATAAATCCCGACCCCACAACTATCCTGAATCCCCACCAGAGATGCGAGATACTACATGGATCAGGTGTTCGAAGTGATGAATGAGCAGAGAACAGCCAAGAGACCCCGCGAGGCCGCCGGCCCGTCTCTTGGATGAAGTGAGGTCGGTGAAGGGGAAGGAGACGAGAACGATGTCTCCCTGCCTATAGGCCATCGTAGACGGCGTCCTCCTCGTTGTCCCAGAACTCGAAGCTGCGCTCCGAGGCCTTCAGCCACGGAGCAGCGGCCGCGAGCCGCCTCAACTCGCTTTCGGAGAAGATCTGGTAGACCTCTCCGGGTGCGGGTTCTTCGATCTCCTGCAGGGGCGTGAACACCCCGTCCTTGTACTCGGCTCTAATGCTCATGGTCCATTGACTCTAGCAGCGGATCTGCGGCGGCGGTAGACCCGACCGGATTGACCACCCGGGCGTCGTCTCCGGTACCCCGCGACCACTCGGCATGATTGATTGCTCGATCCGGCCCATGTTAGACTCCCGTATGCATCCTACCGTCGCGCAGACCACCATTGGCGCTACGATTGCTTCCGCAGTCGTGACGATCGCTTCTGCCTGCGGGCCGGCCAGCAACTCCACGCAGTCACCGGTTCATCTCCTTCCCGTCACGTCCACCGAGTTGCCGCCGAGCAGTAGCCAGAGTATCGCGCTGGTCGCGCGGGACACCGTGTGCGTGGGTGAGCGGCTCGAGTTCCAAGTCCGGTGCGTCACGCGAAGCGGACAGGTTGCTGGCCTGTTCGGCCGCAAGGGAGAGGGGCCCGGAGAGTTTGGACAACTGTCGGTTGCGCGCGGCCCGGATGGCCGTGTGGGCGTGATCGACTATGCGCTCGATCGGTTGACGGTTTTTCGGCCCGATGGATCCCTCATCTCGGAGATGTCCCTCCCGGGCGACTTCCTGCCCGCACAGCTGCTGGCCGACAGAATCGTGGGTAGTGTTCTCGACTGGTCGGGAGACTGCGACCGGTCTGACGACCATTGTGTATTGTCGCGCTATGTGCCCACGGAGCTGAGCCTCTTCACGGGCCAAGTGTTGTGGACCCGAAAGGGTCTGCTCGACGCTGCGGAAAGCGACTGCCTCATGCTCGGCGAGGTGGCCATCAGCCCGTCGGGAGGGCTCGTCGTCCGCGACTGCACCCGCACCCTCCCCGCCGCGCTGGCATTCTTCGACGACAGGGACGGCACGGGCACAGTGGTTCGCTCACCGGCCTACGTCGAAGAGTTCCCCAACGAGCGCGACTTGGACGCATACGTCACGGGCCTGGCCCGCCTTGGAGGCGGGAGCGGATCGCTTCCGAGTTCCGTAGGGAAAGCTTGGGTGGAACGCTTTCGGGACAAGCCCAAGGGATGGTACAGGGGCCCGTTCAAGCTTCGACGATCATTGACATACATAAATCGCCACAGACCATCGACCGCCGGATTCGTCCAGTAAGTTCATCGAGCATGTGGGCCGGTCCGAACTAGCTCAGCACCCTCACGGATAGAGCGACCTGCTGATCAGCTAAGACTTGCTAGGCCGGACCCAGGTTCGAGTCCTGGCGGGGACGGTCTCCGTGACGAGGACGGCCTCGCCGATCTCGCAATCGACTGCTACGACCTGCCGAGCTGGGTGCCCGAGTGACCGTTGCGGAGAGCCGTGACGCTTTCCGGGTGGCCTACTCGGCGGGAGTAATCTTGGCGCGGACGACGTTGGGCACGTCCCGTTCATCGCATACGACCGTCGCAGCAGTAATCGCCCCGGACCATCGGGACGCTGCCAGATTGCGGTCTCGCAGTCGTGACGATCGCTTCGTGCCTGCCGAGGCCGGCTCCATCGCAAGCTCAGAACATCGCAGTCGACCCGTTCATCTCCTTCGGCGTCGACGTCCGCACCCACAGGTTGCCCTCCGCCGAGCAGTGAACAGTCAGAGTATCGCGCTGGCTTCGCATCGGGGATCCTGGACCAGTGTGCGGCTCGGTCTCGAGCGGCTCGAGTTCCCGGAAGTCACGCACGTGCGTCACGCGAAGCGGACAGAGTCACGCTCGGCCTGTTCGGCCGCAACGGGCAGCAGCGGCCGCCCCGTGTCCACCACCAGCGTCGTGTCGCCTCCCGGCATCAACTTGTGGACGCGTTGCGCGCGGTCGCCAAGCGATGGCCAACCACATTGCTCCGGGCGTGATCGAGCGTGGATGCGCTTGATCGGGCTAGAACGGGTTTGTCGCGCACCTGCCATCCGGTCTCCGACTCCATCTCGGAAGATGTCCCTCCCGGGCGACTTCGTCTGCCAACGTTTTCAGCTGCTGGCCGACAGAATCGTGAGCGACGGCGTTCTCGGTCATCGTGGAATCGGGAGACTGCGCAACGTGCTGCTCGACGACCATTGTGTATGCGTCCGTCAGCGCTCATGTGCACCACGTCCCACACTGAGCCTCGTCACAAAGCTCAGGTGAACGTGGAACGACTCGACGAACCCGGCCTTAGGCTCGACGCTGCGGACAAGCGGACTGCCTACGATGCTCAGGCGAGGTGGCCAGATCACGTCCCGATCGGGAGGAGCATCAATCCGTTCGCGCCGACGACTGCACCGGGGCACCTCTCCCCGCCGTCGCGTGGCATTCTTCGACGACATGGGATCGGCACGGGCAGCGAAGATCCGGATTTCCAGCGCCTGGGACTCGAGCCTACGTCGAAGCCGCCATCTGCGAAACCCAACGAGCCGCTTGACCTCTCCGAAGGATTCGGGCCGACCCGCCTCCACCGTGCCGACGGGCACTTGCCTCGACCTTGCGTCCAGGCGGGAGCGGATCGCGTGGCGGCGAGTGTCCGTAGGGGACCCGATTGACGCCCGAAGGCACGCGTGTTCGGGACGACGGCCCAAGGGATCGGTACAGGGAGCCCGTTCCAAGTTTGACGATCATCGCGATTGCGCCAACGGTCAGGATGCCGGCGACACGACCGCGCGAATCGCGTGGGGAACGACGAGATGCCGAGTCGTTCATCGGGATGGTCTGTGGGCCGAATGTCCGAACTACTCATCCGATACCTCGGGTTGGTCACTAGTAGGCCGCCCGAATCGCGTGGAGGGATCAGCATAACCGACTTGACTGCGGCATGTCTTGTAGCGACCCTGAGTTGTGCGGTAGCGGAGCGGCTGCTCCGGACGGTCCGTTGAGCCGGTCGGCTCGCCCGATCTCGCGATTTGACTGGTACGACCTTGTCCGCCCTGCAGTGGCCCACCTTCTGCACCTCGACGATGCCAGCCTGAGACGGTCTCGCCCTTCCGTTGTTCGCCATTTCGGGGCCAAGATGGCGGACAAACTCAAGGTTAGCTCCCCTTCACCCGCCGCCCCACCCGGTCAAGCAGCAGCACGACCACCGCGCCCACCGCGAACGCCAGCCACCCACCGCCCACCGTCTCCCCACCACCCGTCACGGGCCAAGCCAGCACTTCCCTGCCCTCCGGCGTGTAGTCCGTGAACCGGCCACAGCTTGCGGACCGATCCCAGCATGAGTCCGACCAGGACCGCGAGGGTGCCGTCGTGCCACTCTGGCGAACAGGCGCTTGAGGACGCGCACCGCGGTGAACAGTCCGATCGCTAGTGCAGCCACGAAGGTGCCCACGACGATGGCCGCGCCCGGGTCGCGGTACGAGATCAGCACGGACAGATTGTGCAGCACGAAGTAGTAGAGTCCGAGGAGCAGGAGCACGAACGACCCCGACACTCCCGGCAGTGTCATGGCGGAGATCGCGAGGACGCCTCCGAGGAACAGGTAGGCCAGCGCGGGGTCGCTGCCGCCGGCGAAGGCGTCCGGCTGGACCACGGCGGCGAATTCGAGCGGCCCGTCGGCCTCCCGGATCGCGCCGGGCGGGCAGGTTGCCCGCGTCGCCCGCCATCTTCGCGAGGATCTGCGCCTCCACGAGGGTCGTGCCGGCGGGCACGGTGAGCGATGTGCGCAGGCGGTACTCGATGTCGGGGCGGGTGCCGTCGTCGGGCGCGCGCAGCGTGAGGTCGTTCGGGGTGAGAGTCACGGCCGCGGCCGGGGGCGCGTCGAGTTCCAGCGTCACGAGGCCTCGGGCGTGTCCGCCGGACGGCTCGGGCAGCCCCACGAACCACACGGTGACGATCGCGGCGACGAGTGTGAGGAGCCACCGGGACGGCCCCCTGCGGTCGATCTCGCGCAGCGGCACCGCGACCGACGCCAGCACCAGGCCCAGGAAGAACCCGCGCATTCGGGCCGGATGGCTGTCGATCAGCGGGGGGATCACCTCGGCGCCGACGAGGATTGCCGGGACGATTCCGGCCGCGACCGAAGCCAGCAGCAGCACGCGAGCCACGTCCGTCGCCTCCGGGCTGCCGTGCAGGCGCGCCGGGGTCCCTCAGCCCAACGCCCCGGCGAGCCGCCAGAACGCGCGGGTGCGGAGGCGGCCGACCATGCGGAAGCCCACATTGCCGGCCGCGTCGATGAGACGGGGATACAGCCCCAGAATGAGCGCGATGGTGGCACCGGAGACGCCGGGCACCACGTCCGCCGCGCCCATGCAGAGGCCCCTGAGGGAGTTGCCGAGCCAGTGCCTCACGGCTGCAGGTTCCACGCGCGCACCGCGTCCAGCCGCCGGTAGCTGGTCAGGTCCAGGTGGAGCGGTGTCACGGAAATGTACCCCTCCTCCGCCGCCAGGTAGTCGCAGTCCGGCCCGCCGTCCCAACGCAGACTGCCGCCGCCGATCCAGTAGTACTCGCGGCCCGAGGGATCCGGCGCCCGGGTGATGGAGTCGTTGTAGCGGCGTCTTCCGAGGTTGGTGACGCGCACGCCGCGGACCTCGTCGGGGGACAGAGAGGGCAGGTTGATGTTCAGGAGCTCGCCGCGCGGGATCCCCCTGGCCAGGATCTGGCGCAGCAGGCTGCTGACCACCGGCTGCCATCCCTCCACCTCCTCCACGCGGTTGCCCACATGCGAGAAGGCGACCGAGGGAACCCCGAGGATCGTTGCCTCCATGGCGGCGGCGACCGTGCCGGAGTAGAGAACGTCCTCGCCCATGTTGGGCCCGCAGTTGATTCCCGAGACGCAGAGATCGGGCGTCTCGCCGAGCACCTCGTTGACCGCCAGGATGACGCAGTCGGTGGGCGTGCCGTCCACGATCGTGGTGCCGTCGTGGGTCTTTCGCATGCGCAGCGGGCGGTGGAGCGTCAGGGCGCTGCTCGACGCGCTCTGCTCGCGATCCGGCGCCACGATGTCGACGGACCCGATCTCGTGGGCCGCCTCGGCGAGCACGCGTAGCCCCGGCGACAGGTATCCGTCGTCGTTGGTGCAGAGGATGCGCACCTACGTGGCCCGATCCTCGCTCGGAGGAAGGGTCAGCTCCTCGCGCAGCGCCACCAGTCCATCGCGTATCGACGCCAGCACGGCGGGTTCGGCGTTGAGCTTCCGGAACTCCGAGATCTTTCCGCCCTCGCGCATCTTCTGCAGCTCCCGCTTGGCGCCGGCGATCGTGAACCGCTTCTCGTACAGAAGGTGCTTGACCAGGAGAATCGTCTCGATCTCCCGCATTCTGTAGACCCGGCTGCCGCCCCGGTTCTTGGTCGGCGAGAGGATGTCGAACTGCGTCTCCCAGTAGCGCAGCACGTGGGCCTTGAGTCCGGTGAGATCGCTGACCTCGCCGATCGAGTAGTAGGTCTTTCTGACGATTGGTTCCATGAGCCTCAGCTCCGGGCTGCGATGCGGTCGACGTGCGGACTCTCGGACGTGGGCTCCCTGGTCATGAGACGATGCAGCGCCTCCATCGGATCCGCTCCCTCGGCCACGATCCCATGCACCTCGGCCGATACCGGCATCTCCACGCCGAGCCGACTGGAAAGCTCGTGCACCGCCCGCACCGTGGCCACCCCCTCGGCCACCGTTCGCGCCTCGCCCAGGATCTGGTCGATGGTTTCGCCCCGCCCCAGCCTGTACCCCACCGTCCGGTTGCGGCTGAGCCCGCCCGTGCAGGTCAGCACCAGGTCCCCCATCCCGGCCAGTCCGGCGAAGGTTGCGGACCGGGCGCCCATGGCGACGCCGAGCCGGCTGATCTCGGCCAGTCCGCGGGTCATCAGCGCGGCGACCGCGTTGTGGCCCAGATCGAGTCCGGCCGCGACCCCGGCGGCCACCGCGATCACGTTCTTGAGCGCTCCCGCCAGCTCCACCCCGATCACGTCGGGATTGGTGTAGACCCGGAACCGGTCGGTCTGGAAGAGGGACTGCATCGTGCGGCCGGCCTCCTCGTCGCGGCTTGCCACCACCACCGCCGTCGGCGCGCCCGCCGCCACCTCCTTGGCGAAGCTCGGCCCCGACAGCACGCAGAACCGGCGCGCCTGCTCCTCCGGGAGCTCGCCCGCGAAGATCTCGTCCATTCGCCGCAGGGTGGTCACCTCGATCCCCTTCGACGCGCTCACGACCGTCGCGTCCGCGGGAATGTGAGGGGCGGCGTGGGCCAGCACGGCGGCCGAATGCTGCACGGGACACACCCACAGCACGACCTCGGCACCGTGCAGGGCCTCGGGCAGCGCGTTCGTGACCGAGAGCCGGTCGCGGTTGAGGGCGACGCCGTCCAGGTAGAGGGTGTTCTGCCCACGCTCGCGGAAGGAGTCGACGACCTCGCGTTCCCGCGCCCAGAGCTTCACCCGGGCACCCGATTCGGCCAGCAGGTTGGCCAGCGTCGTGCCCCACGCTCCGGCGCCGACGACCGACGCCGCCACCGGTGCGCCGGTCGGGCCGACTGCACCCGGGCTCACGGATCCCTGCCGTGGGACCCGCGTGCCTGCGCGATGGTCGGCTCCTGTCCCGCCAGCAGGCGACGGATGTTGGAGCGGTGCGCCCACACCACGAACACCGCCATCAGCACCAGGAAGGTCAGCAGCGCCGGGTCCGCGCTCATCACCGTGAAGCCGGCGACCGGCACCGCCAGCGTCGCAACGATCGAGGCCACCGAAACCCTGCGCGAAAGCGCGAGGACGACGAGCCAGACGCCGAAGCCGATCGCGGCCGCCAGCGGGGCCAGGGCGATCAGCACGCCGGCGCTGGTGGCGACGCCCTTCCCTCCCCGGAAGCGTACCCAGAACGAGAAGCAGTGCCCCACGATCGCGGCGCCGCCGTAGACGACGGGCCACCAGGTCGCGGTGCCGTCGTCGATCTGGGAGAACCACCAGGCCGGCGCGAAGCCCTTGAAGATGTCGAAGAGGCCCACGGGTATGGCCGCGTTCCAGCCGATCACCCGCTGCACGTTCGTCGCGCCGAGGTTGCAGCTGCCGAGCGTCCTGAGATCCTTGCCGTAGATGAAGAGGCCTGTCCAGTGGGACGCGGGGATGGCGCCCACGGCGTAGGCGGCCACAACCAGCAGAGGTGCGCTGATCATCTGGAGGTCTCCTGTCGGTTCCGAAATCTCGGGGCCGCTAGCACGTTACCACGACCGCCACACCGAATCCAGAGACCGGCTCGGGCGATCACTCGCCGCTTCGGCGCAGGCGTATTCGAATCGGCACCCCGGTGAAGTCCCAGCGGTCGCGCAGCGAGTTCACGATGTAGCGCCTGTAGTGCGTCGGGATCTCGTCGGGGAGGTTCGCGAAGAGGATGAAGGTGGGCGGACGGGTGTCGGCCTGGGTCGCGTACTTGATCCTGACCGGTCGTCCCCTCGCGTGGGGAGGGGGCTGACGTCGCACGAAGGCCTCCACGGCTTCGTTGACCTGGTGGGTGGCGATGCGCCGACCGCGACGGTCCGCGACCCCCAGAATCAGGTCCAGCGTCTTGCGCGCGCGCAGGCCGATGAGCGCCGAGGCGAAGAGGAAGGGGACATGCTTCAGGAACGGGGCGCGGCCGGCGGCATCACGGTGAAAGGCGTCCGCGGTCCCGGTCTCCTTGGCCACCAGATCCCACTTGTTGCACACGGCAATGACGCCGCAACCGGCCTCCCAGGCCGTCTCGGCGACCTTGATGTCCTGCACGTGCAGCCCCTCGGCCGCATCCAGGACGACCAGACACACGTCGGCCTCCCTGACCACCCTTGCCGTTCGCAGGGTGCTGTAGTACTCGACGGCGTCGCTGATGCGGGCGTGGCGGCGCAGTCCCGCCGTATCGACGAAGGTCAGGTCCAGTCCGTGGTACCGCATGGTGAGATCGACGGGGTCGCGCGTCGTGCCCGGCGTTTCGCTCACCACCACCCGGTTCTCGCCGAACAGGCGGTTGACCAGGGTCGACTTGCCGGCGTTGGGCTTCCCGATGACCGCCACGCGGATGTCGCCGGCCGGAGCATCGTCGTCCTCCTCGGGCAGCAACGGCAGCACGGCGTCGAGAAGGTCTCCGAAGCCTCGCCCCGAGATCGCGCTGACAGGGTGCGGCTCGCCCATCCCCAGCTCCCAGAAGTCGAGGTGGGAGCGCTCCAGCGGAAGGTTGTCGACCTTGTTGACGGTGAGAATCACGGGCTTGGAGGTCCTGCGCAGCACCTCTGCCAGCCGCTGGTCGAGGGGGTGGACGCCGGTCTTGGAGTCCACCAGCAGGAGCACCAGGTCGGCCTCGGCCACGGCGGCCATGGCCTGCTCGCGGATCAGGCGGTCGATGGTGCGATCCGAGCCTTCCACGACTCCGCCCGTGTCCACGACGAAGAAGTGCCGGCCGGTCCACTCGGCGCGGCCGAAGTTGCGGTCGCGCGTGACTCCCGGCGTGTCGTCGACGATCGCCACGCGCCGACCGATCGCGCGGTTGAAGAAGGTGGACTTGCCGACGTTGGGCCGGCCCACCACCGCCACCACGGGGAGACTCATTGCACGAGGCACTCCACGACGTCGTGACCGCAGCGCACCCGCGCGGGCGCCAGTCGCGCGGCCATGTCGGCGAGCGCCACCCCGTCGATGAAGACCTCGTCGTCGTTGAGCGCGGTCCCCGGCAGCATCACGAGGTCGCCGCGCCGACAGTCGGTCAGGGTGGCCAGGATATCGGCGCCGCCGAGCAGCCCCGCCACCGTCACCGACGGTCCGAAGTACCGGTTGTCGACGGTGACCACCTCGACGGGGCACTCCACGCGGGCACCGATCTGGGGCGCGAAGTCGTGGAAGTACGGAGACATGGAGCTCGCGGTCACGATCCTCACCCGGTCCACACCGGGGATCGGCGCGAGGCGGTCCTTGCGCGCATGGAAGGCGTCGATCAGCGTGCGCACCGCGCCGACGCCGTTCTCGCGCAGCGGCCAGTCGTCGTAGTACTCCGCCTCGGGCGGATGCCGTCCGGCGATCAGGAAGAGTTCGTCCGCCGCATAGCACCAGTGCCCACCGCGCTCCCGCATGGCGCGACGGCGAATGGCTTCGGTCTGGCTCAGGGCCCGTTCCGCTTCGCGAGCGTCGAGCAGGCGCACCGGACGGCCCAGGTTGTAGCGCGTGAGCCCCACGGGCACGATCGAGAGCGAGAGGACCCCGTCGCCGAGCGCGTAGAGGTCGCGAATGGTGCGGTCCAGCTCCGCTCCGTCGTTCCATTCCGGGCAGAGCACCACCTGCGTGTGCGCGGTCAGTCCCCCTTCCAGAAGCGTGGTCAACTGCTCGACGATGAGGCCGGCGCGCTCGTTCTTCAGGAGACGGACACGCAGTGCCGGGTTCGTGGCGTGGACGCTGACGTAGAGCGGGGACAGGCGCTGGTCGACCAGTCGCTGCAGTCCGCACGGACCCAGATTGGTGAGAGTCACATAGCTGCCGTAGGTGAACGACAGGCGAAAGTCGTCGTCACGCAGCCACAACGGGGCGCGAGCGTCCGGAGGATTGCCGTCGATGAAGCAGAAGACGCACTCGTTCGCGCATTCGCGGATCTTGTCCCGAGCCGGCACGATGCCGAGGCTCTCCGACGGATCGCGAGAGATCTCGCAGACGAATGCGGCACCCTCGGGATCGATGGCTTCGATCTCGATCTCGTCTTCGGCCGTGAGAAAGTGGAAGTCGATGCTGTCTCGAACGCGGGCACCGTTCACCCTCGTGATCCGTGTGCCGATGCGCAGCTCCAGCGCCTCTGCGATCGAACCCGCTCCGACTTCCTCTATGCGCACCACGAATCGAGGTCTTCCCGTGCAGCCGTCAGGCCGATGCTCCCGTGGGGCCGACGCCCCGTCCCGGCACCGTTAGCGGTTCCGGGCCAGCATCTCCTGGAAGAGAATGTTGCTGCGCACGGGCTCCCAGGTGTAGCGCGTGCTCAAGCTGCTGATCGTCACCAGCGTCGAACTGGTGATCAACGGCTCCAGCAGCGCGACCGCCTCTTCCACCATGCCGAGCTCGGCGTAGGTCTGCGCCCAGCGGCGCTGCACGGCGGGCCGCTCGTCGTCGCTGACCGGCATCGACATCGCCTTCTCCAGCGCGGCCATGGCGTCGGCGGTCCTGCCCGCGCGGGCGAGGTTGCGGGCGTACTGGCCCTGCCAGTTGGCCTGTGCGTCGGGATTGGGCAATTCGAGGGGGTTCCGGTCCCATGCCGCCACGAGCTGACCCCAGAGTACCCGCGACTCGTGCTGCCGTCCCGCGACCCTGTGCACCCACGCCTTCTCGGCCTGACAGGAACACCGGTAGTTGGGGTCCGGGTGGTCTTCGCGGAAGCTCAGAATCATCGCGTCGTACTCTCCCCCGGTCAGGAGCGCCGGGAAAGTGTTGGCGACCGAGGCGACCCGCTGGGGCGACATGCGGATGCGCTGCTGCACCGCGCGGAACGCCCGCTGCATTCCGTTCACTCCTTCGCCTGCGGCCAGCGCGTTGAAGATCATCTCGTTGACCCAGGCATCCTCCACCTGCTCCAACGCCATCGTGGCCCTCCCCAGAAGGTCGTCGGCCTCGGTGAACCGACCGAGCAGCCGGGCGGCCGATGAGGCGCGCAGGATAACGTCGAAGTCCGCAGAGGTTGCCGCCGCGCTGATCCTGCGCTCGAGTTCGTCGGCGGGAGTCTGACCTGCGGCCGGTGACGCCGCTGCCAGGCAAAGCAGGGCAAGCAGGAACGTGTAGCGTCGCATGGCTACCCCCAAAGGTTGAAGTGAACGGGTTCTCGTCCTCAAGGTACGGTCGCGATTCGCACCGCGCCAACGGGACCACCAAAAGCGGGAGACGGGACTCGAACCCGCGACCCTCAGCTTGGGAAGCTGATGCTCTACCATCTGAGCTACTCCCGCGAGCAATTCCTCCGTGCGCCTTCGCGCCTATTGTGGGCTGACGACCTCGTAGTAGTACCCCAGCACTTCCTCGTCGCTGGAGAAGTCGACTCTGAACGCCTGGGCGACCTCGGCGTCGGGGGCGGTCACCCGAATGTCCGTGGTCCCGATCTCGGCGCCGTCCGTGCCATTGAAATGGACCCGGATCGTCACCTCGGTTCCCGCGTCGAGCGTCTTGTTGACGAGTTCGCCGGTTAGCATCGCGCCGCCCGCCCGCGGCTGGAGCTGGCTGTTCGCGAGGCTGAAGCTGAGGCCCTCTCCGACGTTGTAGACCTCCTGCGCCTGTTCGCTTTCGCCCGACATCAGCAGTGCCCTGCTCAGAATGAGGTAGCTGTCGGTGTTCCGGCCGTCCAGCTCCACCAGCTGCTCACCGATGGGGACCAGATCCTCCCAGTTTTCTCCCTCGTACAGGGACTGCGCGAGATTGAAGAGCGCGTCCCGGTTCTCGGGGGCGACCTCCACGATGCGTCCGAACGCGTCCGCCGCCCGGTCGAAGACCTCGGCGTTGTAGAGCCCCACCCCGATGTTCATGTATTCGCGCAGACCGAGCCCGGTCGACGCCAGGAGGTTGTCGTAGATGGCCTGGGCGGAATCGGCCTGGCCGGATTCCGAGAGAACGGCCGCAAGATTGGAGAGTGCGGACATGTCCGTCGGATTCATCGACAGGTAGCCTTCGTACTCGGCGGCGGCCTCCTCGTACCGCTGAAGCTGGCTCAACAGGGTCGCCCGGTTGATGGTGACGCTCTGCTCCCGCGCGCGCCAGTTGGCCGCAGTCGCGCTGTCCGCCGCCTCGGCGAGGGGGCCGCGGATGATGTCCAGGGCCGTCCCGTAGGCGTCGATGGCGTCATCGGCCCGTCCCACGTTGTTGTAGGTCACCCCGAGGTTGATGAGCGCCTCCGGACGTTGCCGCGAGAAGATCGCCTCGGCCGCCTCGAGCAGCCTGATCCCTTCATCGTTGTCTCCGGCGTCCAGGGGCCCGATCGCCTGGTTGAAGAGTTCGATCCACGCCGATTCCCGCTCGATCCGGATGTCCTCGTCATACCCGGGATAGCGTTCGAGCGCCATGTCGAAGAGGCTGTCGGCGGCCACATGGTCGCCCAGACCCACCTGGGCCCGCGCGGCCAGAAAGTAGCCTCGCGCGTTGGCCGAGTCGTCGGAGATGGAATTCAGGGCGGCGTCCAGAGCCTCCTGGTACCTCTCCGGCATCCCAAGGGACTGGGCCTGCGTCAGAAACAGCTCCGCGCTTCGCGTGTAGTCGTTGTCTCCCGGAGCATCCGGCCCGCCCCCTCCTCCCCCGCCGCCAGTGGCGCAGCCGGAGAACATGAGGGCACCAACGGTCGCCAACGGAAGTCCGAACCTGGACATGATCACAACATTCCTCCTTGGGACGTTTGTCCTGAAGCCACCCCGCCGGCGCGGAAGGGCCGCTTCACGAATCTCGAAATGTACAGGTCGGCTTGGGGTGGGTCAAAGGAGAGATCGTCTGGGCGGAGCGCCGCCTTCGCCGGTCAGCCCGACCGTCGCCCCAGGTAGTGGAGGATCTTGACGCCCATCGCCTCGCTGAATCCCGGAATGCGAGCGATTTCGGTCGGCGAAGCTTCCTTGACCGCCCGCAGCGAGCCGAAGCGCGACAGGAGGGCCTGCTGACGCCTGGGGCCGATGCCGGGAATGTCTCCGAGGTCGGAACGCACGGTGCGACGCGACCTCAGCTTGCGGTTGTAGCGCACCGCGAATCTGTGCGCCTCGTTGCGAATGCGCTGCAGCAGGTGCAACGAGCGTGCGGTTCTCGGGATCCGCAGTCCGGCGCGGCGACCGTGGAGAAAGACCACCTCCTCTCTCTTCGCGAGCGCGACGAGCGCAACGTCCTCGAAGCCCAGCGCCGACAGCGCCTCCCTGGCTGCGGACAGCTGCCCCTTGCCGCCGTCGATCACGACGAGGTCGGGAAGCGGATCGTCCGTCTTCGATTCGCGCTCGAAGTACCGCGTGACGGCCTCGGCCATCGAACGGTAGTCGTCGTTGCCCCAGTCTCCCCGAATGCGCATGTGGCGGTATCGCCCCTTGTCCGGCTCGCCGTTGAGAAAGAGGACGGCGCCCGCCACCGTGTGTTCGCCCTGAATGTGCGACACGTCGAAGCAGGCGATCAGCCGAGGCACCACCTTCAGGCGCAGCAGGTCCTGCAGCTCGTAGAGGACATCGTCGGTGCGGGGCTGCGGCGCCTGTCCCTTGCGCACGCGGTCGTCCAGCGTGTGGCGGGCGTTGGCAACGGCCAGTTCGATCAGCCGGGCCTTGGGCCCTCGTTGGGGGACTCGCAGCCGGATGCGGTGCCCCGCCCTGTTGGCGAGCGCCTCTTCGAGCAGTTCGCGATCCTCGAAGTCGGTCGGCAGCAGGATCTCTCGCGGTGGCTGCTCGATCGCGCTCGTTCCGCTCGACAGGTATCCGTGGCTCAGCGAGCGGGCGACGAGCCCCGCGTCCGACTCGCCCTCCACCCCCGTCATCGTGTGGATGTCCCGGCCGATCAGAACGCCGTCGCGGACCCGGAGGGAGGAGGCCACGGCAAGCGGGCCGTCCCGTGCGAGGCCCACGATGTCCTGATCGCCGCCGCCGATGGTCTGGACACGCTGCCGCCGCGCGATGCCGTCGAGCCCGGCAAGGACATCGCGCAGCTGTGCCGCCCGTTCGAAGTTCATGGCGGCAGCGGCGTTGCGCATCTCCTCCTCCACCTCCACTTGAACCGAGGCCACGTCGCCAGAGAGGATGCGGACCACCTCGTCGGCCCTGGCGCGATAGTCGGCGCGCGACTGGAGCCCGACGCAGGGGGCGGCGCATCGGTCGATGTGATGATCCAGGCAGGGACGGGCGGGCGCCTCGCGCGGAAGGGCGTAGCGACAGGAGCGGATCCCATGGGCGCGCTTGACGACCTCGAGGGCCCGTCGCACCCGGCCGACCGATGTGAACGGCCCGAAGTACCTGGACCCGTCCTTGTGGACGCGACGGGTGACGTAGACGCGGGGGAAGGGCTCGCCGACGGTGACCTTGATGTAGGGGTACCTCTTGTCGTCTCTGAGCTGGATGTTGAAGCGAGGCTGGTGCTCCTTGATCAGGTTGGCCTCGAGAATGAGCGCCTCGGCCTCCGTGCCGACCACCAGCGTCTCGACTCGCTTGGAGTGACGGACCAGTTCGCGCGTCTTGAGCGATGTCGCGGCCGCCTGCGACAGGTAGGCGCGGACGCGGTGGCGCAGCGACTTCGCCTTGCCGATGTACAGGATCTCCCCCCTGGCGCTTCTGAGCATGTAGACGCCCGGTTCCGTCGGCAGTCCGAGCAGCGCGTCCGCCTCGAAGGGGATGCCGCCCTTCATCGGTCGGCCTCGTCGCGACCGCGCAGCCGGGCCGGCAGCGACCGCATCCGCACCGGCGACACGCCCAGGGCCTCGGCGACGACCAGGTACGTGACGCCGAAGGGGAGCAGGATCGTCGCCGCCGACGCCAGCGGATGCAGCGGGGGCAGCAGCGTCGCGGGCAGCGCGCCCGCCAGAGTCGCCGCAGCCGCAGCCACCAGATACCGCTTGAGCCGCCCCCGCATCAGGGTCACGCCCGGGAGCCGTTGCTTGACCTTGGTCGCGAGGAGACGCAGTTCCAGCCAGGCACCCACCGACGCACCCGCGGCCAGCCCCGCAGCGCCCATCGCGTATCCCTCGACGGTCCAGCGGTCGAGCGGGAACATGAGCGAGAGACCGACGAGCGCCGAGACGCCGATTCTGAGAAAGGCGATACGGGCCAGTGTCCGCGTGTCGCCCAGCGCCTGGAAGGCCGAGGAGAGGACCCGCGAAGTGCCCGACGCGGGAAGTCCCACCGCATAGACCGCCAGGAGCAGACCGACGGCGACGGAGTCCCCTGCCCCGAACTCGCCGTTGGGCATGATCCGCAGGTAGGCCGTGACGTGTTCCCCGAAGACGATGTAGCCGGTCGCGGACGGCACGAGCCAGAAGACCACTCTGTCGACCGCGGCCTCGGCTCGCTCCCGAACCGCCCGCAGACCGGTTGTTGTGTCGCGCGACAGCTCGGGAAGTTCGGCGGCAGCGATCGAGAGCCCGAAGAGGGAAATCGGGAGCAGGTAGAGGGTCTGGGCGTACCCCATCATGCTGACGGCGGCCTCGGCGAGCAGGGAGGCCAGCGCGAGGTCGAGCAGGGCGCTTAGGTTGACCGCCCCGCGGGCCGCGACGACGGGCACGAAGTTGGTGAAGACCTCGCGCACGGGCGCCATCCCCCGGCCGAGCGACAGAACCATGTGCTTCAGGAAGGGAGCCGCGAAGGGGAGTTGGAACAGCAGCTGCAGGATTCCGCCGGCGAGCGCCCCCCACGCCATGGCCACCAGCAGATCGACTCCGATCAATCCCCAGCTTGCGCCCGCCACCGCCGCCGTGATGATCGCGACGTTCCAGAGCGCCGGCGCCACGTAGGAGACGAAGAAGCGCCGGTGGCTGTTGAGAATCCCCAGCGCCCAGGCCGACACCACCAGCACCGCAGTCATGGGAAAGAGGATCCGCAACAGGTGGACCACGATCTCCGCCCGTTCTCCGACGAAGCCCACGGCGACGATCCTGGTCAGCAGCGGCGCGAACAGTGCGCCCGCCGCGGCCAGCAGCCCGGCCCCCACGCACAGAAGACCCAGCACCGCGCCGGCGACCCTCGCGGCCTCCCGTTCCCGTCCCTCTTCCAGCAGGCGCGCGTATACGGGGATGAAGGAGGCGCTCAGGCTTCCCTCGCCAAGCAGATTCTGGACCACGTTGGGGATCCGCAGCCCGGCCCGCCACGCGTCGGCCAGAGCGCCGTTGCCAAAGTAGTGGGCCAGCACGCTCTCCCTCACCAGTCCGAGAGCGCGGCTGACGAGGATTCCCGCTGCTACCCTGGGGGCTGCCAAGGGCTCGCGCGGATCAGGAGTCGGGTCGGTCGCCTGCGGGCAGGGCGCCTGTCCCGGGGCGTTCGTCGAGGAGCTTGTGCAGGAATTGACTCTCCTCTTCGAGGCGTTCGACGTCCTGCGCCAGCCGCTCCAGCTCGCCCTCGAGAAAGACCATTCGGTCGTGGAGCCCGGGGTTGGCCGAGTTGCGCTGCCCGCGTTCCAGTCGCTTGGCAAGCGCCTTGCCCAGATCGGAATCCAGGAAGATCGCCAGGATCGGGATCAGCAGGACGAGGACGAGGATGGAAGCCCACATGGGATAATCCTACGGTTTCTCGGCGACCATATCCACCCGGATGTCGTCAAGGGCCATCGACACGAAGTGGCTTCCGTATCGCATTGCGTACTGGAGCGGCCCCAGAATCCGGTCCTGGGGCTTGTTGGCAGGCCACAGGTGAACCCGCGCCTTGGCGATCTGGCTCCATGTCGTCTCGTTGCGGCGCTTCACCGACCTGACAACCTTCTTCTCCAGCGCCGCGAGGGCCGACATCCCGGAATTGCGAGTCTTCGTCACCGCTCCCTTGAGGACCGGGTCGATGGCCGTCGCCGCGCCCATCAGCTCGACCGCGAGGGACTCGACCGAGTTCCGCCATCGCGTGATCACGCCGCCCACATCCGGGGGCACCTGATCCAGGGCGAATCTGCCGAGCAGGGCGTCACCCTCTCGCAGCTCGTCGACTTCCAGGCCGAACTTGTCGAGCACCCGCGTCACCTTCGCTTCCACGGCGAGAAGCGACGCCCGCGGCACCACCACCGGCATGCCCACGCCGTGACGCCGAAAGAGCCCGGACAGCTGGGCGAAGTAGGCGATCTCGCCCGGTCCTCCCACATACGCCAGCGTGGGGAAGACGGAGCTCTCCACGACGGGTCGCAGAAGCACGTTGGGCGACACCCGCTCCGGCTCGTCGTCGATCATGGCGAGCAGCTCGCGCCGCGGAATCGCCCGTCCGGAGCGGCGAAGGGCGAAGCTGCCCGACCCGGAATGGTGCAACCGGTCGCGGCCCTCGACGGAATCCACGAACAGGTTGACGGCGCCGGGGATGTGGGGGACCTGAAGCGCGTAGCCGTCTCGTTTCAGGGCCTCGCAACTGGCGCGAACGGCGGTCTCGGAGGCGGACGGATCCTCGGCCTCGGCCCTGAGCACGGGCCGCGAAGCCTGCTTGAGGGCGGGGTTGGCCGCGTCCACCAGGCCCACCGGCGTGTCCCCGAGCAGGTCGGTCATCAGCTCCGAAAACGCCTCGGCCATGGTGGCCGCGGGCCGGAACGCCTCGCGAATCAGGCCGGTGTAGCGCGCATGGAAGTCGTTCTGCGGGAAGCAGGCGGTCAGCTCGGCGACGACATCGCGCACGCCCTCGCCCAGTGCGGTTCGACCAAGCGCGTGTCGAGCCGGGGCGGACCCGGGACCGAGGGTGAGCCGCCGGAGCTGGTTGGACTGGTCGATCACATGCGCGTGATTCGCCTCCTCCCAGTCGTGGTCCTCCGAGGCCACCCAGAAGAGCGGCATCACCGGTCGTCCCAGCGCCGTCGTCAGGGTCCTGGCCAGCTGCACCGCGGTCAGCGCCTTGTAGAGGCTGTACAGCGCGCCGCCGAACAGCCCGGGCTGCTGTCCCGTGGTGACGAAGTAGCCCCGTTGCCGTGCGACGGCGCTCAGGGCCTGTTCGGCAGCCGGACCGACCGGCCTGATCATCGGCGCCACTCGTGCGATCGCGGCCGGTCCCACCGACTCCTCCAGCTCGGCGGCCCGGTCGCGATAGGTCGCGAGACGCGATGGGGGGCCGCGGAAGCGCGACACCGCGCGGTCCGCGCCGTCCAGGTAGTCCTGAACCAGCGGCGATCCGCCCAGCGACCCTTGCAGGAAGCGCATCAGGGCGACGCTTCCGCGAGCACGATGCAACGCGGCGAGAGGTGCGAGAGCGCGGAGCGGTCGTACCCTCCGAAACGCGGTCCGGGGACAAGGCCGGCCTCGCGCAGCATTTCGGTCAGCTCGTCCGGCCGATAGAGGCGCACGCGCTCCAGGAATTCCTTTGGTCCGGCGCCGTCGCGAGCCCCGATCATGATCCTCTTCTCCACGATCCTCCGCCCTTCCAGGAGCCGCCGCTCCTGCACCACGTCGACGCCGGAGACCGTCCGCCGGTCCCGCTCCCGCAGGTTGGCGACCACCTGGCCGGCGTTGAGAAAGTCCAGCAGAAACCAGCCGCCGCCCCGCAGCACCCTACGCACCTCGTGCAGCACCTGCATGTCGTCGGCTTCGTCCTCAAAGTAGCCGAACGAAGTGAAATACGAGGTGACCACGTCGAAACCGTCTGGCCGGAACGGCAGCCGGCGCATGTCCCCGCGCACCAGCGCGACCCCGTCGGAGGTCGTGCGCGCGGCTTCGAGCAGCGGCAGCGAGAGGTCGAGGCCCGTGGCGCGGTATCCGATGCGGCGGAGTTCGACCAGGTGCCGCCCGGCGCCGCACGCCATATCCAGGACGCTTGCGCCGGACAGCCGCCCGGTGGCGACATGCAGCAGCTCCACCGCCTGTCTGGCCTCGGCGCGGTCGCGGTGGGGATAGAGGGCCAGGTATTCGTGGCCGAACCAGTCTTGGAACCAGGGTTTGGGGCCCCTGCTCATGCGGATCCCTTGTGGTAGGGCTCGCCCCGGAGGATCGTTCCCGCCCTGTACAGCTGTTCCGCCAGCACCAACCGGGCCAGGTCGTGTGGCAGGGTGAAGGGGGACAGGGAGAGCGCGAGGTCACAGTCCTCGCAGATGGCCGCGTCGAGACCGAATGCGCCCCCGATGATGAAGTGGACGCCCTGCTCGGGGCCGGTGGACAGCCGTTCCAGCCACTGGGCGAACTCCGGCGAGGTGAATCGGCGCCCCGTGCGGGTCAACGCCACCTTCTTGTGGCGGGGTCGGAGCCGTGCCCGGATGCCCTCGGCCTCCCTGCGCACAACTGGCGCGGCGGTCCTGCCCCTGCCCTGGGCAACGGTCACCGTCTCGAATCGCCAGTAGCGACCTGCACGCCGTTCGTACTCCTCGATCATCGGCGCCAGCCTCCTGCCGGCCCTGCCGACGGCGACTATCGAGATGTGCATCGGCTTCGCACCAGCTCCGTCAGAGCACCCCGAAGAGGCTCCTGCGGCTCGCCCGCGACGCTAAGGCCCACTACGGCGCAGCGAGGAACCATTTCACGATAGCGAGCCAGTTTCACGGCATCCTTTGCGGTGCAAACCAAGGTTCGATCCCCGAGTCGCTCGACGAGCGCCGAAACATCGCGGTGAGTGTAGGCATGATGGTCCGCATAAGCTACAAGCTCGATGGCGGCGAGCGGGAGCAGCTCGGCGAGTCCCGACCGGAACGGAGCGGGCCGGGCAATTGAACAGACAGCCAGGACATCGCCCTCGGGTGGCGCGTCGGGCACCCCGGACAGGTCGCTCCATCCGCCCATGGCGATCCGCACGTCGAGGATTGGCACCCCTGGGGCCATCCGGGCAAGCCTCCTTCGCCACGCCGCCGCTCGTTCGGGACGCGACGTTCGCCGAGTGAGCAGGATGTGCGTCGCTCGCCGCGCCGCCGCAGGCGACTCCCGGTACGGCCCTCTCGGAAGCAGGCGTGCGACCAGCGGATCCTCCACCGCGACCAGGAGCACGTCCAGCGCGCGCGAGAGTCGGCGGTGCTGAAAGCCATCGTCGACGACGGCCACCCCGTATCCCCGGTCGGCGGCCTCGCGCACGGATCCGAGACGGTCGCGGCCCGAAAACACCGCTCCTTCCCCGGACCAGCGACGATGGAGCGCCGCCTCGTCCAGGCCATAGCCCCTGGTCACGGTCGCCACGCGGGTTCCGGAGCGCCGCAACCAATCGGCCAGCCATCGGACCACCGGCGTCTTCCCCGTGCCTCCGACGGTGAGGTTGCCAACCGAAACCACCGGAATGGGCGTGCCGGGTGGCGGCCAGCGGTCGTGCCACGCGTTCTTGGCGGCAACGGCCATGCGAAAGGACGCCTCGGCCGGCACGAGCGCTGCGCCGAGCAGTCGCGCCGCCGGGCCCGGTTCTTCGTCGGCCCAGAAGTCGCGCACCGACCCGCGCAGCCAACCCGTCCTCATCTCGACGCGGGGGACGCTTCTTCGTCCAGAATCGCCTCCATCATGTCCACGACCCGGGTGGCCGCTCCGGGCGTCCCCAGAGCGGATCGCACATCGGCCAGATTCCGGACCGCAGTCCGCCGCGCTTCGGACGACCTGTCCAGCAGGGGCTCGATGGCGCGGGCGATGGCGACGGGATCCGCGTCCCGCTGTACGAACTCGGGGACCACGCGTCTGCCCGCCACCAGGTTCGCCAGCGCGATGGACGGGACCCGGACCAGTCTCCGAGCCAGGAAGTGCGTGACCGGGTGGGTGATGTATGCAACCGCGAAGGGCATCCCGGCCAACGCGGCATCGAGCGTGCTCGTTCCCGACTTGACCAGACCGGCCGTGGCCAGAGCGCGCAGGGAGGCCGCGTCGTTGGTGGTGGGAAAGGGGAAGACGCGATACGCCGAAGCGGGCAGGAAGGGCACTCGGCTTACAACCACCTGGAGCCCCGGGACGCGACGCTTGAGGATGAGGGCCACCTCGGTGAACGGTCGCCCGTGCCGCTCCAGCTCCTGTTCGCGCGATCCCGGGAAGAGCGCGAGGACGGGCCTCTCGCGGTCGACGCCGAGCTCGTGCGCCAACGCCCGGGGATTCCCGTGCGTCTGCTCGTCCAGCAACGGGTGGCCGACGAACTGTGCGCGCCCCCCGTGCACCCTGTACAGGTCGGCCTCGAACGGCAGGATCACCGCAATGCCTCGCGCGATCCGCGCCAGCCGCTTGGCGCGTCCGGGCCTCCACGCCCAGACCTGGGGACCGATGTAGTAGAGCACCGGAATGCCGGCCGCCGCGGCGTGACGCGATATCCTCATGTTGAGACCGGGGTAGTCCACGGGTATCACGATGTCGAACTCTCTCGTGTCCAGGAGCGCCTTGAGCCGGGCCTCGAGTCTCCGGAAATAGGAGAGGCGACGCAGGACTTCGGCGAACCCCATGACCGAAAGCTCGCTCAGGCCGGCGAGCAGTCGCACACCCGCCTCGGCCATGCCTTCCCCCCCCAGCCCCGTCATTTCGGCGCGTGGCCACCTGCGACGGATTTCGACCGCCACGCGGGCCGCGTGGGCGTCACCCGACGCCTCGCCGGCCAGGATCAGAACCCGAAGGCGGCGAGACGAGCCCGCTGTGACCTTGGAGTCCACCAGGTCAGAAGGCTCGCCCGAGATACCAGATGATCAGGGTGACGACAACCAGCAGGATCACGAGCGTGGCCGGTGATCGACCCTTCTTGGCGTCGATCCAGTCCCGCTTACGACGACGCCGAACGCGTATGAGAGACATGGTCCTCAATCTGTTTTTCGATGGCCAGTGCAAGTTGCAGAGCTCTGCGTCCATCCTCGCCGGTTACCGGCGGCGGCGCCAGTCCGGCGATTGCATCGCGGAAGGAAGCCTGCTCCGCGACGAGCGGCTCGGTGCGATCTCCGCGGATGGGGATCCGGTCCACGACCGAGGCAAGGCCGGCCAGCGCCGGAATCCCGTCGGGGAGCGACGGCCCGTCCAGTGCGGACACCCCCTCCTTCAGCCGAAAGAACTCGCCCTTCCCCGCTGCCAGATCCAGCGACATGTATCCGGACCGCTGCCAGATGCGGAGCTTCCTCACCTTTCCGAGCGACACTCTGCTTGCGGTGAGGTTGGCGACCGCTCCACCCTCGAAGGCCAGTCGCGCATTCGCGATGTCCACGTAGCGCGACAGCACGGGAACGCCGGCGGCGGCGACCTGGGCGACGGGCCTGCCGATCAGCGTGCACAGGAGGTCGACGTCGTGGATCATGAGATCGAGGACGACCGCAACGTCGAGCGAGCGCGGCGTGAAGGGCGCCAGCCGGTGCGACTCGATGAACAGCGGGCGGTCGATGTGCGGTCGGGCCGCCACCAGCGCGGGATTGAAGCGCTCCACATGCCCGGTCTGCACCAACACGCCACGGGACCGGGCCGCATTGAGCATCCGGTCGGCGCTCGCCAGATCGGCGGCCAGGGGCTTCTCCACGAAGACGTGAACGCCCGCATCGATGGCCGCCAGCGCGACCTCCTCGTGGGTGACGGTGGGCACGGCCACGACCACCCCGTCGCTCGCCGCCAACAACTCTTCGAGAGACGAGCGCACGCGCACATCGAACTCCTGGCCCACGGCGGCGGCGCGCGCGCGATCCGTGTCGAAGATCCCCGCGCAGCTCGCACCCTCGAGGTTGCGGGCCACGCGGGCATGGTGGCGTCCCAGCGCACCCACACCCACGACTCCCAACCGCGGCCTGGCCACGGGCGGTGGGGGTTCAGAAGGTGATACCGCGCTCGCTGTTGCGGATGAAGTCCAGGAAATAGGCCACCTCGGGGTCCTCGAGAGTCGGATCCGCCTCCACCTGCTCGATCGCCCGGGACAGGTTGAGGTTTGATTGGAAGAGCGTTCGATAGGTCTTCTTGAGACGTCGGCGCACCTCCGCCGAGAAGCCTCGGCGATCCAACCCCACCGTGTTCAGCCCGTAGAGCTTGGCGGCCCGGTCCCCCGCCACCCGGCAGTACGGCGGCACGTCCTTGGGGATTCTGGAGCCTCCTCCCACGAAGGCGTGCGCGCCGATGCGGACGAACTGGTGGATCGCGACCATGCCGCTGACGATCGCCCAGTCCTCGATCGACACGTGGCCCGCCATGTTGGCCGCGTGCGCGATGATGACGTGGTTGCCGATCTCGCAGTCGTGGGCGACGTGGGAGCACGCCATCAGGAGGCAGTCGGAACCGACGACGGTCCTTCCCGACGCGGCGGTGCCTCGATTCAGGGTGGCGAACTCGCGGATCACCGTCCTGTCGCCCACTTCGAGGAAGGTTCTCTCGCCCTCGTACTTGAGATCCTGGGGGTCGGTGCCGAGCACAGCGCCGTTGGAGATGCGGCAGTTGCTGCCCAGCGTCGTGTCCTTCTCGATCAGGACCCGCGGGCCGACGACCGTGTTCGCCCCAATGCGCACCCCGGGGCCGACGATCGCGAACGGGCCGATCTCGACCCCCGCCTCCAGCTCGGCGGCGGCATCGACGATGGCGGTGTCGTGAATCGTGACCGCGCCGGTGCGCAACCCCTTCACCTGTCCACGATCCTTGCAGTCATTTCGGCCTCGGCGACCACCTTGCCGCCGACCCTGCCCTTCCCCACCATCTTGCAGATCCGGCGCCGAAGATTCCGCATTTCCACCTCGAAGACCACCTGATCCCCCGGCGTGACCGGCCGACGCCACTTGACGTTGTTGAGAGACATGAAGTACACCACCGCGTCCTTGGGGTCGTCGACAACGTCCATGAGCAGGAGTCCGCCCACCTGCGCCATCGCCTCGATCACAAGTACCCCGGGCATGATCGGATGTTCGGGGAAGTGGCCGCGGAAGAACGGCTCGTTGATGGTGACGTTCTTGAGACCGACGATGCGCTTGCCCGGCTCGAAGTCCACCACTCGGTCCACCAGCAGCATCGGGTACCTGTGCGGCAGGCAGTCCATGATGCGTCCGATGTCGATTTCGGATGCGCGCCGACTCCGGTGGTGCTTGTCCAGAATGGCCCTCGCCAGTGCGATGTTGCCCGTGTGACTCGGGCGGTCGGCCACCACATGGCCTCGCATCCTTGCCCCGATCAGCGCAAGATCTCCCACCAGGTCGCCGACCTTGTGACGCAGGAACTCGTCCGCATAGCGCAGGTCGCCGTTCAGCACCCCGTCGCGGTCGAGCACGACCGTGTTCTCCAGAGACGCGCCCAGGGCGAATCCGCGGGCGTGGAGGGCTTCGGCATCTTCGTAGAAGCCGAATGTCCGAGCCGTCGCGATCTCCCTCTCGAATCCAGCGTCTTCGAGCCTGAAGTCCCCGTACTGACGCCCGATCAAGGCGTGATCGAATTCGATGGTGGCCGAGATGCGCAGACCGGGGTGCGGAAGCGCCACGTAGGATCCGGTGCCCCGCCCCGTCACGGTGATCGCCTCCGGGATGTCGACCACGGTCGCGCTGCTCGGTTGCGACTCGAATCCGGCGTCCTGGAGGATCTCGATCCACGGAGCGAAGCTGCCGTCGAGGATGGGCACCTCCGGGCCGTCCAGCTCCAGCACCGCGTTGTCGACGTTGAGGGTGGCCAGCGCCGCCAACAGGTGCTCGACGGTGCGCACCTGGGCGCCGTTGACGCCCAGTTCGGTGCCGAGCTCGGTGCTCGTGACGTGCTCCAGACGGGCCGGGATCTCGGGCTGGCCTGCCAGGTCGGTGCGCCGAAACACGATCCCGGTCCCCTCGGGCGCCGGTCCGATTCGCAGCCGGCCCGCCTCGCCGGTGTGGATTCCGGTTCCGGCGGCCTCGACTTCACGCGCGATCGTGCGTTGTTTCTCGCTCGTCATCACTCTCGCATCCTGTACGTTCCATCTTCCAATGTAAACGTAGCGTCCGGGCCGGCGGATCGGCTCTTCACGAGTCCGCGTCGCCTCGCGGCCGCTCGGCATCAAGGACGGCCAGACGGCGCTCGAGGCGCGCCACGCGCTTGGCGATGTCGGGAAGATGCATGAGCCGCGCCATCGCCTTCAGATAGGTGCGGTGGTCCCTGGCGGGGTAGCCGGACACGACCTGACCCGGTTTCACATTGCCGATCACCCCGGCCTGGGCACCGATCTTCGCCCCGGCGCCGATCTTCAGGTGTCCCACCAGCCCCGCCTGACCGCCCATGACCACGCCATCGCCCGTGCGGGTCGATCCCGCGACGCCCACCTGGGCCACCACCAGCGAGGCTCGCCCGATGACCACGTTGTGCGCCAGGTGAACCAGGTTGTCCAGCTTCGACCCCGCCCCGATTCGCGTGTTGCCGATCGATCCCCGATCTATGGTGCAGTTCGCGCCGATCTCGACATCGTCCTCGATGAGGCACCCCCCCACCTGGGGCACCTTGGTGTGCCCCTCGTCCGTCTGCACGTAGCCGAACCCATCCACTCCGATGCGGGTGCCGGCGTGCACGATCACCCTCCTGCCCAGCCTGGAGTTGGCGTAGACGGTCACGTTCGGGAAGAGAACCGTCTCGGCCCCGATCTCGACGCCGGCGCCGATCACCGAGTTGGCCCCGATGCGCACTTTGGATCCCAGCACCGTATCGGCGCCGACCACCACGTTGGCACCCACCGAGACATCTTCGGCGACGGACGCCGCAGGGTGGACGACCGCCGATGGATGCACGCCCCACTCCTCCTCCGGCGCCGGGTGAAGAATCGGCAAGCAGCGTCGCGAGCGCCCGGTGCGTGGATCGGCGACCACCAGCCGGTCCGTCGGCCCTTCGTCGAGGTGGCACAGTGCTTCGGACACGAGGAGCGCGCCCGCGCCGCACGTCGGCAGATCGGCCGCATAGCGCCGGTCGGCGAGAAGCGCGAGATCGTCGGGCCCGGCGTCGTGTATCGGCGAGACGCGCCGGAAGATCGTGCCACCCCTTCCCAGAACCCGTCCGCCGGTCGCTTCGGCGGCTGCGGAGAGGGTCAGCTCCGGACCGCGCTTGCCGGGCAGGGCCGTCATCCCCCCCCGGAGGGCTCCGCCTGCAACCGGCTCATGACATCCTGCGTGAGGTCAAGCGCCGGATCGGCCGCCAGGATCACCTGGGAGGCCCGGTCCAGGATCATGGTGTAGTTGCCCTCGACCCGAATCTCCTCGATCACCGCCGTGATCCTGTCGGTGATCGGCTGGAGGAGTTCCGCCTGCCGCTGCTGGAACTGAATGTCCAGCTCCTGGGTTCGGCTTTGAAGTGCCTGGTTCTGGCGCGCAAGCTCCTGCTCGCGACCTTGACGGGCCTCCGGGGTCATGCTCATCGCCTGCTGCTGGTACTCGTTGACCGCGACCTGCAGACCGGAATTCAGCATCTGAAGCTCCGATTCAATCTCCTGACGCGCGGTTTCCAGCTGCGCGCGGGCCTCCTGTGCGGGCGCGTACTCCGCGAGCACGGCCTGGGAGTCGACATACCCCAGCCTGGCCGCCTGGGCACCCAGGGACGCTGCCCCGAGGGCAGACATGGCGAAGGCCAATCCCAACCGGGAAACACTCATTGCGCTACTCTCCGTTCATTCGGATTCGGGCCGTCCCGAACGCGGAACGGCGACTTGTGACTGATGACTCGATCTGCCCATCGTGGGATTCCCCGTCACGGGCGGCTAGAAGTTGGGGCCCATCTTGAAGTGGAGCTGCCAGCCCGGCTCGGGCTTGTCGAAGCCGTACGCGTAGTCCAGTCCGATCGGCCCGAAGGGCGTTACAAGCTGCACGCCGAAACCGGCTCCGCGAAAGAGCCGCGACGTGTTCAGGTGCCCCGGACCCTCCCAGTTGTTGCCTGCGTCGTAGAAGGCCGACAGGCCGATGTTCGAATTGATCACCGCCTTGAATTCGGCCGTCGTGGTAAAGTAGGCGTTTCCGAGCCTCTCGATCTGTTGAATGCCGCCGCCACGCTCGGCATAGTAGCCGTGCGGCGTGATCGACGTCTCGTCGTAGCCCCTGAGAGGCTGGCCGAACTGGACCCCTCCCAGCCAGAAGGACTCGAAGGGGAAGCGCGATGCGTCGCCGAAGAGCGCTCCCCCCCGCACGTGCAGCCCCATGGCGAACTGGACGCTGCCCGGGGTGGCACCCTCGCCGCCGAGCTGTCCGATGGGGATCATCCACTGGGCCTGTCCGGTGTGCTTGATGAAGTCTCCCGCTCCGCCGAGAGGGCCGCCGTTCAGCTCCACATTCCACGTCTGCATCGAGCCGGACGTGGGGAAGAGCGGGTGGTTCAGCGTCTGGCGGGTGATGCCGAGCGACACCGAGCTGAGCGTGCCCGGGGGCAGCCCGAACAGGGATCGGTCCTCGGCGCTCCGGAAGGACTCGTAGCTGGTGCGCGAGAGCGAGTATCCGAGAAACACCCGGGTGCGCAGGGAGCCCGGGAACGGCACCCCGACGCGCGTCGTGAAGCCTCTGCGCTGCCGCCGCCCCGTTGCGAACTGGAAGAATCGGTCGGTCGAGTTGAAGAGCGACACGGAGCCGCTGAGCGTCGTCTGGAAGAGAGCCGGATCGGTGACGCTGAGCGTGAAGCTCCTGATGTAGCGGCCAAAGTCCCATCGGATGCTGCCGGCCTTGGCCTGACCGAACAGGTTGGGCTGATCGTATCCCAGGAAGCCGGAGAGCCCCACCCCGCCACCCACTGCGGTGCCGAACTGGAGGGAGCCCGTCTGCTTTTCGGCAACGTTGAAGACGATGTCGACGTCGCCGGTCTCTTCGTCGGGCCGAATCTCGGGCGCCGGCATCGGAGCATCGAAGAAGCCGAGCGACTGAATGTTCTGGTACGACTGCAGCAGGCGCGCCTCGCTGTAGACGTCACCGGGCAGCAGGAAGATCTTCTCGCGGATGATCCGGTCGAAGGTGAAGTCGTTGCCGGCGATGATGATCCGGTTGACGTAGGCCTGCGTCTGCTCGCTTATGCGCCATCCGGCGCGGATCGTCGGGTAGCCGGCGACTTCCTCTCCGGTCTTCTCCCAGTGGGGCTCGAGCTGCGCGTACAGGTATCCCTCGTTGCGGTAGAGCTCGCGAACCCGGTTGGCGGCCTCCTCGAACGCGATCGCGTCGAAGACCCTCCCCGCCTCGTCCTCCGAATCGTCGCCGCCGAACCCCAGCGCCGAAAGGATGCCGCCCGAGTCGTCCGCGAAGTACCCCTCGAGCTGCTCGGCCTCGAAGGCACCGGCCCCCTCGACCTCGAAGTCGGCCAGACGGTACTGTCGCCCCTCGTCCACCTGCAGCTCCAGGCGGGCCTTTCCGGTGGTCGGGTCCACGATGAGGGTGTCGCCGACGACCTGGAAGTCCAGGTACCCCTCCTCGTGGTATCGTCGAGGCAGCGATTCGAGCATATCCAGCTCGAAGTCCAAATCGTTGTAGCTGCCGGTGCGGAACCAGAAGAAGCCTTCCGGCTTGGTGTTCATGGCCCCGCGGAGATCCTCGTCCGAGAAGTGTTCGTTGCCGGCGAAGGTGACCTGGGCAATCGTGACCCGCTGCCCCTCGTCGACCTCCAGCACCACGTCCACCGTGCCCTCCGATCCGGGTACGGGCTCCTCCTTTCGCTGGATCACGGCATAGGGAACGCCGTTGCGTCTCAGCTCCTCGCGGATGTACGCCTCGGCCCTGGCCACGGCGTTGCGCGACAGCGGCACGTTCTCTTGCAGACCAGATTCCTCGACGACGTCGTCCTCGGAAACCGATTCCAGCCCGGTGATCCGGACCAGACGGGTCAGAGGTCTCTCCGCGACCTCGATGATGAGCACGTTGCGCCCGGTGGATTCGTCGATCACCACCGAGATGTCTTCGTATTGACCGGTCGCCCAGAGGTTCTTGATCGCCCTCTGGATGTCGATCCAACTGTTCCGCGTGCCTGCCTGGATCCCCGCCACTCCGGTGACCGCCTGCTCCGCCAGACGCACGTTCCCACGCGCCGTGATCGAATCGATGCGGACAAGCGCAGACCGACCGCTGGGATCCTGCGCCGCGACGGCCGATGGCGCCGAGGCGGTGGCGAGCACCGCCAGAAGAGCCGCAGCCAAGCCGTAGGTCCAGCTGCGGTCTCGCCTCGTCCGGCAGGTCGCTTCCGTCTCGGTCATGTCTTCGTCGGAGTGGCAACCCCGATGGTGAGGGCCTCTCCGTCCTCGGCGACGTCGACCTCGAGTTCGTCCCCGTCGTCGAACTCGGCCATGAGTATCTTCTCGGACAGCGGATTCTCGATGAAGCGTCGGATCGCCCGCTTGAGCGGCCGCGCGCCGTATCGCTCGTCGTGACCGTTCTTCACCAGGAACTCCACCGCCTCCGGGGTCAGCTGGAGCTGCATCCCGCTCTGCGCCAACCGCTCCCGCAGATCGCCGAGCATGATCTGGACGATCTGCCCGATCTCGTCCCGGCTCAGGGAATGGAAGACGATCGTGTCGTCGACCCGGTTGAGGAATTCGGGGTTGAACGCCCGGTTGATCTCCTCGTTGACCTTGTCCCGCATCGTCTCGTAGCTGGAACGCGGATCGGTCGACTGGAACCCGAGGCCGCCGCGCGCGATGTTCCGGGCGCCGAGGTTCGAAGTCATGATCAGCACGGTGTTCCTGAAGTCGATCCGGCGTCCGTAGTTGTCGGTGAGGTGCCCTTCGTCGAGCACCTGCAGCAGGATGTTGAAGACATCCGGGTGCGCCTTCTCGATCTCGTCGAGGAGAACGACCGAATAGGGCCTCCGGCGCACCGCCTTCGTCAGCGTGCCCGAATCCTGATAGCCCACGTACCCGGGTGGTGCGCCGATCAGCCGCGAGACCGAGAACCGCTCCATGTACTCGCTCATGTCCACCCGTATGAGCGCGTCCCGGTCGGCGAAGAGGAACTCGGCCAGCGTCCGCGCGAGCTCCGTCTTGCCCACACCCGTCGGCCCGGAGAAGATGAACGAGCCGATCGGGCGGTCCGGATCCTTCAGCCCGGCCCGACTGCGGCGTATGGCGCGGGCGATCGCCGTGATCGCGTCGTGCTGTCCGACGACCCGCTTGTGCAGCTCGTCCTCCATGTTCACCAGCCGCGCCGTCTCGGCCTCGCGGATCCGGGTCAGCGGGATGCCGGTCCAGCGGCTCACGATGAACGCCACGTCCTCGTTGCTGATCTCGGGCCGGAAGCGCCTGCGCTCCTCCTTCCACGCGGCCTTCTCCTCGCGAATCCGCCGCTGGATCTCGCGCTCCTCGTCCCGGAGCTGCGCCGCCCTCTCGAAGTCCTGGTCCCGGATGGCGCTTTCCTTGCTGTCGGCCACCGCGGACAGCTGCGCCTTCAGATCCTCGACCTCGGGAGGAGGCACCTGGCTGGCGATCCTCGCCCTGGCTCCAGCCTCGTCGATGACGTCGATGGCCTTGTCGGGAAGAAAGCGGTCCGTGATGTAGCGGTCCGAAAGCTGCGACGCGTGCGTCAGGGCCTCGTCCGGGATCGTGATCTTGTGGTGGTCCTCGTAGTGTCCCCGCAGGCCCGCCAGGATCGCCACCGTCTCCTCGACCGTGGGCGGATCGACCATCACCGGCTGGAAGCGCCGTTCCAGCGCGCCGTCCTTCTCGACGTACTTCCGGTACTCGTTCAGCGTCGACGCTCCAATGCACTGAAGTTCGCCGCGGGCCAGCGCCGGCTTCAGCATGTTCGAGGCGTCGATCGCCCCCTCGGCCGCTCCGGCACCGACCAGGGTGTGTAACTCATCGATGAAAAGCACGACGTTACGGTTGCTCGATATCTCGTTCATCACGGCCTTGAGCCGCTCTTCGAACTGGCCGCGGTACTTGGTGCCGGCGATCACCGCCGCCATGTCGAGCGCCAGCACGCGATGGCTGCCCAGGCTCTCGGTGACCTCGCCGCGCGAGATGAGCTGGGCCAGCCCCTCGACGATCGCCGTCTTGCCCACGCCCGGTTCGCCGATGAGCACCGGGTTGTTCTTCTTCCGTCGGCACAGTATCTCCACCATGCGCTCGATCTCCGACTCTCGGCCGACGATCGGATCGAGCTCTCCCTGACGCGCAAGACCGGTCAGGTCGCGGCAGAAGTGGTCGAGGGCCGGCGTCTTCGACTTCTTGTCGCTCCGGGAAGGTCCAGGGTTCGGCGACGGACTGGCCACTCCTCCGCCTCCCGCGCTCGGCGCGCCTCCGGAACTCACGTCGGAACCCAGAACCTTCAGCGTTTCGGAGCGGGCTTCCTTGATCGTCACCCCGAGGGAATTGAGCACCTGGGCCGCGATCCCCTTGCTCTCGCGCAGGAGACCCAGGAGCAGATGCTCGGTGCCCACATAGGAGTGGTTGAGTTCGCGGGCCTCGGCCATGGCGAATTCAAGCACCTTCTTGGCCGGATTGGTGTACGGCAGCTCGCCCAGCGCGATGGTCGCCTTGCCGCGGCGCACGGACTCGTCCACACGTTCGTGAATCTGGTCCAGATCCACATTGAGGTTCCCGAGGACATGGGCGGCCACGCCTTCGCCTTCGCGGATCAGTCCCAGAAGGATGTGCTCGGTGCCCACATAGTCGTGTTGCAGGCGGATGGCCTCCTGACGGGCCATCGAGAGAACCTTTCGGACGCGCTCCGTGAAATTGTAGTTCATGCCGCTTGGTCCCCTCTCGGATCTTTTCCGGCACTCTGCCGCCTGCCCGCGTCTCGCGACCCGTGGCTGCCCTCTAACAAAATCGCGATCATGGCCCCGGATCGGAAGTGGGGAAGCCGCCTTCGTCGCGCAGAGCCTGGCGCACGTACTCCGCCCGGTGCGCACGCCGCTCGGAAGCGGAGAGCGTCTGGCCCGCCGCTTCCTCGAGGTGCGCAGCCTGCGAAAAGATCATGATTCTGTTGATCGAATATACAGGAGGCGACGGGAGGAGTTTCAGGGAAACACCCAGCCGAACGCCGGAAAGCAGGTTCATCAACTCCTCGTAGTCGAGTGCTCGCGCGTAGCGAAGCAACCCGTAGGCACGCCAGATCTTGTCCTCGGTGATCGCTCCCGCGTCGCGCAGAAGCACCTGCCGAGCCTCCCGCTCCTTCGCGATGACGGTGGCGACGATGCGGTCCAGGTGATCCACGAGATCTTCCTCGCTCTGCCCCAGGGTGGTCTGGTTGGACACCTGGAAGAAGTTGCCCACGAACTCGGATCCCTCGCCGTACAGACCGCGGGTCGTGAGTCCCACCTGCGCAATGCCCCGCAGCGCCTTCTCGATCTCCTTGGTCAGCACCAGCCCGGGCAGGTGCAGGAGCGCGGATGCGCGGAGCCCCGTGCCTACGTTGGTGGGACACGAGGTCAGGAATCCGAACTCGTGATGGTAGGCCAGCTGCAGCAGGTCGCCGAGCTCTTCGTCCAGTCCGTCGGCCAACGCCCAGCCCTCCATCAACCGCAGCCCGGACATCAGGCACTGCAGCCGCAGGTGATCCTCTTCGTTGATCATCACCGAAAGGGGATCGTCCGGCCAGACGGCGACGCCGGCTCCTCCATCCGGCGCATCGTCGTCCACCAGTTCGCTGGACACCAGTCGCCGTTCCAGCAGAATCTGCCGGGCTCGCCCACGCAGGTCGTCCAGCCTCAGCAGCACCGCGTCGCGCGCGCGCTCCGCCCGCTCCACGGCTCCCGCAACCGACTTGAAGATGGTCTCCCGATCGGCGGCGCTGGCCTTGGCGACATAGCGGTGACCCTGCAGATTCCGCGCCAGCCGCACCCTCGTGGAGAGCACGATGTCGGAGTGCGGACCGCTGGCGTCGAGCCATTCCAGGCCATAGTCCGGGACCGCGAGGAAGTCCTTCACCGCTATCCTGCCGTTTCGTGATGTCGAATCAGGTCGCGGAGCACCGCCGCGCGTTCAAAGTCCTCGGCGGCGATGGACCGTTGCAGACTGCGGCGCAGGGCGTCCAGCCGTCGCCCCAGTTCGGCGGCTGCGGGATCGGCCGGAAGGTAGACCTTGCCGGCGTGCCGGCGGGCGCCGTGGATTCGGTTCAGAAGACGGCGCAAGCGGGACTCGAACGATGTGTAGCAGTGGGAACACCCGAGCCGGCCCGATTCGCGAAAGCCGTCGAAGGTCTGACCGCAGAAGCTGCACGGTTCAACCGCCGGGGCCGATTCCGAACCGCCGGGATCCCCGAGCTGAGCCAGAAAATCCGAGATGTTCAGGGTGGACGGTGGCTCGCCACCGACGCCCTTCGCGCTCGCGCATTCCTTGCACAGGTAGTGGGTCGACGACTGGTTGTCGACGACCTGCGTGAGGTGGACCACGGCGGGTTTGTTGCACCCCGACCTTTCGCAGACTCTCTCCGATTCAGACATCCTGGAGCACGCCTTCGTTCAGCCTCAATACTCGCT
Source organism: Longimicrobiales bacterium (assembly GCA_963662845.2). GTDB lineage: Bacteria > Gemmatimonadota > Gemmatimonadetes > Longimicrobiales > Gaopeijiaceae > Bin94. The sequence continues at coordinate 1,345,664 of CAXXCM010000005.1, forward strand.
CCGCCCTCGATGCCAATTCACGGTTGTGCGTCACGACCACGAGCGCAACTCCGTACCGCTCCTTGAGCTCGAACAACACCTCCTGCACCCTGCCGCTCGTGCGTGCGTCCAGGTTGCCGGTGGGCTCGTCGGCCAGAATCACCAGAGGCTGGTTCACCAGGGCGCGCGCAACCGCGACCCGCTGCTGTTCGCCTCCCGAGAGCTCGGAGGGCTTGTGGCCCGCGCGGTCGCCGAGCCCCACCTGATCGAGCAGCTCGGTCGCGCGGCGCCTAGCGGCCACCCTGGTGTCGCCCTTGATCAGCGCAGGCATCATGACGTTCTCGAGCGCGGTGAAGTCCAGCAGGAGATGATGGAACTGAAACACGAATCCGATCCGACTGTTCCGCAGCGCGGCGGCCGCCTCGTCGTCGAGCGAGCCGATGTCGACACCGCCGAGACGCACGGTTCCCGCCGTGGGCCGATCGAGCGCGCCCAGCAGGTGCAGAAGGGTGGACTTCCCCGAACCGCTCGCACCCACGATCGCCACCGCCTCCCCGCGTCCCAGGGTCAGGTCCAGCCCGCGAAGGATGTCCAGGGTGGGCCCCGACACGCCCGAATAGGAGCGCCAGAGGCCCCGCGCCTCCAGCGCCGCCCCCAACTCGCCGGGATCAGTCATGCCGGATCGCCTCGACCGGCTCCAAGGCCGACGCCTGACGCGCCGGGTAGATCGTGGCCGCGATCGAGATCAGCAGGCTCCCTCCGCCGATCCACACGATGTCCCACGGTGAGAGCTCGACGGGCAGCCGATCCACGAAATAGACGTCGGGCGGAATGGGGATCAGCTCGTAGCGACCGATCAACAGCGCCAGGACGAGACCCAGCGCCAGACCCGCCAGGGTCCCCACCACACCGATCCAGACCCCCTGGTACATGAAGGAGCGCAGCGTGTCCTTTCGCGTCAGCCCCATCGCCCTCAGAATCCCGATCTCCTTGGTGCGGTTGACCACGACCATGGCGAGCGTGCCCACGATGTTGAGGGCGGCGACCACCACGATGAGGGAGAGGATCAGCGCCATCGCCAGCTTCTCCAGCTTCAGCGCCGAGAAGAGCTGCCGATTGGTCTGCGTCCACGATTCGACGACGTAGGGCCAGTTGCCGAGCGCCAGCGCCACCGAGTCGGCGAGCGCGTCGGCCATCCACGGGTCGTCCACCCGCGCCCCCACGAACGAGGTGACCTGTTCGTCGAGCTGCAGGATGCGCTGAACGTCATCGAGCCCGGCGTATCCCTGACGCAGGTCGAAGTCGTACATGCCGGTCGTGAACACTCCCGAAACCACCCAGTCCTCGGACCGGAACACCGGATCGCCGTTCGGGCTCCACTTCAGGTCCTCCAGGGCGATGACCGTCACCGTGTCGTCCCTGAAGACGTTCATGCGGTTCGCCACGCCGCTGCCGAGGGCCACCCGCGGCGCGGCGCCCGGCGACCGCTCCATGGGGACGAGTCCCGCCCTGAGACTGTCCTGCATGGGCGTCACGGGTGCGCCCCGGTCTTCCCAGTCGACGCCGTAGAGGTCCAGCACGTCCACGAAGTCGGAGGCCAGGAGCCCGACGCGCGTGAATCCGATCGCGGAGGCGGCCACCACCCCGTCCACCCCCTCGACGATTTCGACCACCCTTTCCCGATCGTCGAGGCGGAGCGACATCCCGGCCTGCCGGATGACCAGGTGCGGCTGCGAGCCCAGAATCTTCTCGCGCAGTTCGTTCTGCATGCCCGTCATCACGCCGATGACGACGACCAGGGCGGTCACGCCCACGATCACACCGCCGAGCGCGATCCAGGTGATGAAGGAGAGGAGCTTCCCCCGCTTTCGCGACGCCAGGAATCGGCCCGCGAGAAACCAGGCCAGGCGGGCGCGGGAGGTAGGGGCGGCGCGCTGCCTCATTCTTCCTCTCTTAGCGTGGGAAAGAGGATCACATCGCGGATCGAAGCCTGGTCGGTCAGCATCATCACCACACGGTCGATGCCGATCCCAACGCCGCCCGTGGGGGGCAGCCCGTACTCCAGTGCCCGGATGTAGTCCTCGTCCACCATCTGGGCCTCGGCGTCCCCGGCCGCGCGCAACGCCGCCTGGTCCTCGAAGCGGGCTCTCTGAGCGATCGGGTCGTTGAGCTCGCTGAAGGCGTTCGCCAGCTCCTCGCCGGCCGCATAGAGCTCGAAGCGCTCCGACAGCTCGGGTCTCCCCCGCTTCGCCTTGGCCAGCGGACTCAGCTCTCTGGGGTGGTCCGTCACGAACGTCGGCTGCACCAGCGAGGGCTGCACCAGTTCGCCGAAGAGCTTGTCCATCAGCTTGCCGCGCCCGGCCCCCTCGACATCGTCGGCGCCGAGCGCCTCCGCGCGCGAGCGCATCTCGTCGAGCGGCAGCCGCAGGGGGTCGTCGCCGAGCGCCGCCTCGAGCGCATGCACGAACGAGAGGCGCGCGAAGGGGCGCGACAGGCCGATCTCGGTGCCCTGGTAGTCGAAGCCGGGACGGCCGGTCACCGCCTCGGCCAGCGCCACCATCAGCCGTTCGACCAGGTCCATCATGTCCTCGTAGTCGGCGAAGGCCTGGTAGAACTCCAGCATGGTGAACTCGGGGTTGTGGAACCGGTCGATCCCCTCGTTGCGAAAGTCCTTCGAGATCTCGTAGACCCTGTCCATGCCGCCCACGATGAGGCGCTTCAGGTACAGCTCGTCCGCGATGCGGAGATAGAGCCTCCGGTCCAGGGCCAGATGCCGGGTCACGAACGGCCTGGCCGAGGCGCCGCCGTACAGGGGCTGCAGGACCGGCGTCTCGACCTCCACGAAGTCGAGGTCGTCGAGGAATCGCCGTGCGGTGGTGACGATGCGGGTCCGGGCGCGGAAGACGTCGCGAACCTGCGGATTGACCGCCAGGTCGGCGTAGCGCTGCCGGTAGCGCCCCTCGCGATCGGCGAAGCCCGAATGCGTGATCGTCTCACCGGTCTCGCCATCCACCTCCACCTTGCCCAGCGGGAGCGGGCGCAGGGACTTGCAGAGAAGCCGAAAGTCGTCGACCTGGATCGTCACCTGTCCCATGCGGGTGCGGAAGAGCGCGCCCTCGACCCCGAGCCAGTCCCCGAGGTCCAGGAGATCCAGAAGCGAATAGGCGTCCGGCCCGAGCACATTGCGCCGGAGGTAGAGCTGGATGCGTCCGGTGTGGTCCTCCAGATCGGCGAACGCGCTGCGGCCGTGGGAACGAAACCCGACCAGTCGGCCCGCCCAGCGACCGCCCTGGCCCCGGCCGTCCTCAAGCCGGTCCGCCGCCTCGTCCTCTTCGAAGGCACCGATCGCCGGCGCCGCATGGCGCGTTACGTCGTAGGAGTACGCGAAGGGCTCCACGCCCCGCGCCTTGAGCGCCTCGAGCTTGTCCAGCCGCGCTCTCATGACCCGCGAGAGATCGTTCATGCGCCGTCCGCCCGGCCGAACCTCTTCAGATAGGCCTCGATGAAGGGGTCGAGCGCCCCGTCCATCACCGCCCCCACATTCCCCTTCTTCACCTCGGTGCGGTGATCGTTGACCATGGTGTAGGGTGCGAAGACGTATGATCGGATCTGGTTGCCCCAGGCGATTTCAGTCTTGGACGATTCCAATTCCTGCTTCTCCCTTTCCTTCTCTTCCCTGGCTCGCTGGTAGAGGGCCGCCCGGAGCATCTTCATCGCCGTCGAGCGATTCTTGTGCTGCGAGCGCTCCTGCTGGCACGACACCACGATCCCGGTGGGGACATGGGTGATGCGGATCGCGGAGTCCGTCTTGTTGACGTGCTGTCCCCCCGCCCCGGATGCCCGGAAGGTGTCGATCCGCAGTTCGGACTCGTCGATCTCGATCTCGATCTCCTCATCCAGCACCGGGTACACGAACACGGACGCGAACGAGGTGTGGCGCCTCGCCTGGGAGTCGAAGGGCGAGATTCGCACCAGCCGGTGCACCCCCTTCTCGGCCCTCAGGTATCCGTACGCGTAGTCGCCGCTGATCTCGAGCGTCACGCTCTTGATCCCCGCCTCCTCGGCCGCCTGGAGGTCGAGCACCTTGAGCTCGTACCCTCGACGTTCGGCCCAGCGCATGTACATGCGGGACAGCATCTCGGCCCAGTCCTGCGATTCGAGGCCGCCCGCGCCGGGATGGATGGTCAGCATGGCCTCGCGGTGGTCGTCTTCGCCTCCAAGCATCGTCTTGAGTTCGAGGCGACCGATTCCGTCTTCGAGCGAATGGATCTCCTCGCCCCACTCCCGCTCGAGCTCGGCGTCGTCCTCGTCGGCCAGCAGTTCGCTCAGTTCGCCGAGTTCGACCGCCTGGGCGTGGAGTCTGCGCCAGGGCCGGACCCACTCCTTCAGCCCGTTGGCCTCCGCGATGAGCCGCCGCGCCTCCGCCTGGTCGTCCCAGAACCCCTGGCTGGCCATTTCCTCTTCCAGAGCGGCGAGCCGGTCACCCTGCGCGCCGATGTCAAAGATACCCCCGAAGCTCCTCGATCCGTCTGGCGGCGGCTTCGAGACGCTGATTCTGTTCCTGGACTGATCCCATGGGGTCACCCGGGCGGGTCGCCGGCGAAGAATGTAGGACGTGGCCGACGAGGACCGCCGACCGCCAAGAAAGATAGGGAAGCGCCCCCGCGAGTTGGACCCCCGCCCCACGCTCTCAGCGAACCGGAAGCGAAACCGACACGCCGATGGCGTCCGTCCGCGGCAGGGCTTGAAGCCGCGCCGTCACGAAACCGTCCAGGGAACTGAGCACGTGGTTGGCCACGAGCAGCCAGAGGGCGTTGCGGGCATCCTTGAAGCGTCCGTCGCTCCTGGCGATGAGTTCGGAGAAGCGGGATTGGTCGTCCGTCCCCTCGCGCCACACCCACAGATAGGCCGATCCGTAGCCGTGCTCGCGGTAGTAGTCCATCGCCCTGCCGTATCCTGGAGATCGCTCCGGGGCCGCCGGGTCGACGTTGAAGATCTGCATGGCCAGGAGCCACACGGAACCGTTGTAGGTCAGGGGATCGGACTCGGGCTGCAACCCACTGACGCCGGGGTCCACGTCCCATCGACCGGACGTATCCCAGTTCGAGAGCCGCTCGTAGTAGTCGAAGTCGCCGTCACGACGAGGCTCGGCGCTGAAGCCGGCTCTGGCCGCCGCCCAGGCGAAGTCCCTGTAGTCGGACCTCAGGCTCAACGCATCGGCTCGGGCACCGAGGAACAGCGCCGCCGAGAGGACTTCGAGCCCGGCATAGGCGATCCAGCGACGGTTCCCCTGCCGGTGCTGCGCAAGACCGGGAACCACCAGGGACGACAGAAAGGCCTCGCCCTCGCCGAGACGGTCCCCGGCGACATTGTCGGTGGCGACGGGCGGTCCTCCTCCGGGCACGAGGGCACCAGACACAAGCGCGGATCGCGCCCATTGCAGCGAGTGCCCCCCGGACTGCGGCGTCGCAAGAGGGCCGGCGGCGCCAGAGCGGTCGCAAACAGGAGCGCCGCAACCATCGGGGTCCGCGCCGGCCCGGTCAGAAGGTCACCCCCAGGGTGACGTGAATGGGCTGGCTCTCGCCGGTGACGATCGAACGGGTCAGAGATTTCGCCAGATTGAGGTCGAAGCGGTCGAAGCTGAAGCCGACGCCCACCGAGGCTCCGTTGGTCTGGTCATACTTGCCGCTCACATAGCCGGCTCGAACGAAGAAGAGGTCCGCGGCGGAATAGTCCAGGCCCACGTAGACCGAGGGCGACCCCGGGTTTCTTGCCCGATCTTCGGCCTCCACGGTAAGCCAGAGGTCCATCGGCACCTCTTCGACGAATCGCTGGAGCACTTCGTAGGCCACGGCGAAGCGCACGCGGGTGGGAAGAGGATCGGACTGCTCCTGGTTGACGACCTGGAACTCGGTTCCGGCGTGTGCGAGCATCCAGCCGAAGCGCAGCGGGATTTGGCTGAAGGGCTGAGCCTGTATCCCCACGTCGAGGGCGTAGGCCGTGCTGGTGGTCTCGAGGTCGGGGCACTGGCCCCGGCAGGCGACTCTGAACTGCACCAGCTTCATGTTCACACCGGCGTGGATGCCCCACGGGAAGGAGGTGGCGTAGCTCGCGACCGCCAGGTGGTTGCGCACCGAAATCGAGCCCAGCACGTCTCCGAATTCGTCCCGGAGGTCCTGGTCGCCGCTGTCGAGCAGAAGGTACGAGATTCCGAAGGTGCCCACCCTCTGCCACGGGACGAGCAGGCTGATCGCCGTCGCTTCGCCGGCAAGCTGGTCCCCGCGGTACACCATCGCGCGGCGTTCGTCCTCTTCGGCCAGCCCAGCGGGATTCCAGAAGGCGCCCTCCTCGCTGGCCAGCGCGGTCATGGCGCGGCCAAGTCCAACCCCCTGCGCACCCACCGGCAACAGCAGGAAGAGCGCCTCCTCGCTGCCGCCCGCATCGTCATCGCCCTCCTGGGCGGCGAGCGACCCCGGCGACGCGGCGGCAAGGGCGAGCACCGCGACGAGAGCTCCCGCCAGCGCCACCCTCACGTCGCAACGCCGGTGCGGTCGATCCGGAGCACCGCCGATCCGACGGTCAGGCCGACTCATCGGGCACCCTGTAGCCGAACATCGCCAGTCCCTTTCGCCTGCGACGCCACCCCTCCGTGACCTTGACCCATAGATCAAGGTACACGCGCCGACCCAGAAAGTGCTCGATCCGGTTCCGGGCGGCTCGGCCGAGCGCCTTGATCGCGACACCTCGCTTTCCGATGACCAAGCCCTTCTGGGACTTCCGCTCGACATGCAGGGAGGCCGCGATGTACACCGGATCCTCCTCCTCCCGGAATTCGTCGATCTGCACCGCCACCGAATA